>NZ_JAFEVO010000001.1:0-2535970 GCF_018304845.1 Leucobacter manosquensis
GGGTGGGAGAGGTGTCGACCGGGGGCGTCGGCTGGATTGCCGCGCTGCCCCGGCCGGCGCTCAGCGGGAATGCGATCGGCCGTACAGGGCGACGACGAGCAGGATGATCGCCCCGTAGACCATGTCTTGCACGGCGACGCCGAGGTTGAAGACGACCACGAGCGTCGAGACCTGGCCGAGGACGAGGGCGCCTGCCAGCGTGCCGAGCACGGAACCGCGGCCGCCGAAGATCGAGGCGCCGCCGACGACGACGGCCGCGACCGAGCTCAGGAGATAGGGCGCACCCATCATCGTTTCGGCCTGGTTGTAGAAGCCGACGATCGCGATGCCGGCGAATCCGGCGAGCACGCTGCTCAGCATGTACCCGGTGATGCGGATGCGGGCGACGGGTTGCCCGGCGAGGTTCGCGGTGGCCTCGGACGAGCCGACGAGGAAGAGCGCGCGCCCCCATCCGGTCCAGCGCAGCAGCGCGTGCAGCACGAGCATGAGCACGAGCGCGAGCGGCACCACCGCCGCGATGGAGGAGCCGAGGAACGGGATCTTCTCGGCAGTGATCGACTTCAGGAATTCGGGAACGTTCGTGAGCTCCGAGAGGCTGAAGTTCAACAGCAGCACGCCGAAGAGCAGACCGTTCATCGCGATCGTGGTCACGATCGGCGTGAGGCCGATCCGTGCGATCACGAAGCCGTTGATGAATCCGATCACTGCGGACGCCGCGAGCGACGCGATGAGCGCGAGAACCGGGCCGAGGCTCGCATTCCAGGTGAGGAACGAGAGCGCGGCGAACGCGATCGTGTTGGGCACTGAGAGGTCGATGCCGCCCTGGATCACCGCGATCGTCTGCCCGAATGAGGCGATCGCGAGGATGGATGCGAAGGTGACCGTCGTGATCAGCCCGTCGAGCGTCAGCAGGCTCGGGCGGATCAGACCGCTGAGCAGGAACAGGGCGATGAACGCCGCGAAGACCCATGCGCTCGTCGGGACCCGCTTCAGCGCACTGGTCGCCTGCCCTCTGGCAGCCGTGGAGGATGCGTCGGTGAGCGTCTCAGTCATGGTGGCCTCCCTGCGCGAGCGACTTTCGCGTGCTGATGATGCGGACGAGTACGGGGATCGCCACGACCGCGAAGATGATGAGCGCGTTGATGATGTACTGCCAGTACGAGTTGATGCCGGCGAAGAAGAGCAGGTTTCCGACGAGGCCGAGGATGATCGCGGCGGCGATGGTGCCGAGCACGGAGCCCCGTCCGCCTGCGAAGCTGGCACCCGACAGCGCTACGGCTGCAATCGACGTGAGGAGGTACGGATCGCCGCTGCGCGGGTCACCGGTCACCGTCGACCCGGCGAGCAGCACTGCAGCGATCGAGGCGAGCACCCCCGACAGGACGAATGCGCCGAGGATCGCGAGCCGCGAGTTGATGCCGGCGGCCTGCACGGCGTCGCGGTTTGATCCGACGCCGTAGATCTGGCGGCCGAAGGCGGTCCGCTGCAGCACGAACCAGACGGCGACTCCGACGATGACCAGCCAGACGATCGCCATCGGCAGGAATGGCAGCGCCTCTCCGCTCGTCACGTTGAAGATCGTCTCGCTGAGCGCCCCTCCCGGGCGATCGAGGATGGTGCGCGCGATCGCGCCGATGATGAAGGTGCTCGCGAGCGTCACCGCGATCGCCGGAAGTCCGCCGAACGCGACGAGGAGGCCGTTGAAGACGCCGCACGCGGCTCCGACGAGGACGGCGACGATCAGTGCCACGGGGCCGGGGAGCCCGGCGAGACTCGTCGCGAAGACCACGTTGCACAGGCTGATGACCGCTCCGATGGAGATGTCGATGCCGCCGATGAGTACGATCATGAGCTGCGCGAGCGCTGCGATCGCGAGCGGAACGACGAGGTTGGCCGCTGACTGCAGCTGGAATCGCGTGAGCAGGCTCGGGTTCACGGCGAGGTAGACGGCGATGAAGAGGACGAAGGCGACGACGGGCGGGGCCGCGCCCTCGTGGATCGATCGCTGGATCCAGATCGGGAGCGCGGTGCGCCGTGCGACCGGAGCGAAGATGGTGCCGGTGGTCATGAGTGTGCCGCCATTCCCACCGCGGCGCCGACGACGGCGTCAGCGGTGATGTCCGTTCCTACGAGTTCCTGCACCACGCCGCCGCGGTAGAGCACGGCGACGCGGTTGCACATGTGCACGAGCTCCTCGACCTCGCTGGAGAACCAGACGATGCCGACGCCCTGCTCGGCGAGCGCGACCATGGCGCGGTAGAGCTCCTGTTTCGCCCGCACGTCGATGCCGCGCGTGGGATCGTGCAGAATGAGCACGCGGCGTCCGCGATCCATCCATCTGCCGAAGACGAGTTTCTGCTGGTTGCCGCCCGAGAGCGCGCCGGCCGACTCCTGCGGTCCGCGGGTGCGCACGCTGAGCGCTGAGAGCACGCCGTCGATCCAGCCGCGCTCCTTGCGCAGCTGCGGTGCACCGCCAGCGCCGAAGAGCCTGAGCCACGGAGCGAAGAGGTTCTCGCCGACACCGAGTTCGAGTGCGAGGCCCTCCGTTTTGCGGTCCTCGGGAACGTAGCCGATGCCCGCTTTGACCGCGCGTCGCGGGTTGAGGGCGCCGACCGGCGATCCCCCGATCTCCCAGGTATCGGCCGTGGCGGGCACGGCGCCGAACAGGGCCCGCAGGAGTTCGGTCTGGCCCTGGCCCTGCAAGCCGCCGATGCCGAGGATCTCACCGGCACGGACGCGGAGGGAGACATCGGTGAGGCGTGGGGACTGCAGGTTGCGCACTTCGAGGGCTACGGGGGCGTCTGCGGAGACGACGGGTGCGGGAGGGAACTGCTTCTGAGTGGCGCGCCCGGCCATCATCGAGATGAGCTGATCCTCGTCCCACGCGCCGCGGGTGAACGTCCCGACCGGGGCGCCGTCGCGCAGCACCGTACCGCGGTCCGCGATCACCTGGAGCTCCTGCAGGCGATGGGTCACGTAGATGACCGCGCTGCCGCCGGCTGTGACCTCGCGGATGCGGTCGAAGAGCCACTCGACGCCGGGGGGCGTCAGGGCGCTCGACGCCTCGTCGAGGATCAGCAGCTTGGGTTGCGCCGCGATCGCCCGGGCGATCTCGACGAGTTGGCGATCGGCGAGGAGCAGGGTGCCGAGCCGGGCGTGCGGGTCGATGTGGGGGAGATGCAGCTGCTCCAGGATCTCTTTCGCCCGACGCAGAGCCTTCGCGGGGGAGTAGACGCGCGCCGTGCCCACCTCGGGGAGGGCGAGATTCTCGGCCACGGTCCACTCCGGTACGAGCGCGATCTCCTGGTACGCGCACGCGATGCCCAGGCTCCGGGCGCGGGCGATGCTGCCGCCCTGCAGGGGGCGTCCGTCGATGGTGATGGAACCACTCGACGGGACGACCGCGCCGGAGAGCATCTTCGAGACCGTGCTCTTCCCTGCTCCGTTCTCCCCGACGAGTGCGTGCACCTCTCCGGCGTGGCAGGTGAAGTCGACGCCCACCACCGCCTGTACGGGGCCGTAGTTCTTATTGAGGTTCTGCGCCACGACGAGTGGCGCAGAACGGTCGGTCGGCGCTGCGTCTGCGGCGCCGACCGTACCCGTGTGCTGGGACATGCTGATGCTCCCGCCCTTTCGACCGATTACTGCTTCGCGAACTCGAGGTACTCTTCGAGCGTGATATCGAGACCGGGGAAGTCGTACCCGAGTTGGAAGTTGTCCGGCATATCCGGCTGGCAGAACTCCTCCGCGTTCTCGGTGGTGATCTCGGCCGGCGGGAAGTACTGCTCCTGCTCGATCTCCTCGCCTTCCAGCAGCAGCACGGCCTGTTCGAGTCCCTTCGCGTAGATCGCGGGGTGCCCGAACACCATGTTTCCGCTGAGCCCGGCTTCGGCGTTGTCGACGAGGGTGCAGGCCTCTCCGTTGTAGCCCGAGCCGCCCACGACGGGCACGAAATCGATATTGGCGTCGGCGAAGGCAGCGGGTACGCCCTGACCGCCGGTCAGGAACGAGTACACGCCCCCGACGTCCGGGTGGGACTGGAGGATCTGCGCCATCGTCTGCTGCGCGTCCGCCTCATTCCAGCCGTTCGCGCCCTCGGCGACGATGGTGGCGCCGCCCTCCTCGAGCACCTCCGTGACGGTGGGCATCGATGTGTCGTTGAGCGGCACGCCGGCGACGCCCTCGAGCACGACGACCTCCTTGTTGTCTCCGAGCTGCGAGACCAGCCATTCCGCACCGGTCTTACCGGCGCTCGCCCAGTCGGTGGATACCGTGTAGACGTACTCGTTGTCGTAGGGGCCGCCGTTGGCGAAGACCGGAATGCCCGCGGCTTTCGCCTGGGAGATCGCTGCGTCGGCACCGGTGGCCGAGGCCGGATCGAAGAGAATCGCGTCGACGCCCTCGGCGATCAGGTTCTGGATCGCCGCGTTCTGCTGCGCGGCGTCGTTGTCGTTCGTGCGCACGATCTTGAGTTCGACCTTGTCGCCGTAGTCCCGAGCGGCGAGCGCTTGCATCGCTGCGAGCCCGGTTTCGCGCCAGGCCTGGCCGCCGAGTGGTTGCTGGAACCCGATGACGAACGTTCCGTCGTCGGACCCGTCCTCGGCGGCGCTGCCGCCGCCCTCGGCGGGTGCCGAGCTGCAGGCCGCGAGGCTGACCGAGAGTGCCGCAATCGCCGCGATGCCGATGCCGCGTGCGATGGTGCGTGAGTGCTGCATGCTTTCTCCTTTGAAATCAAACTGCGAGGTGCTGCGCCGCCTGGGGCTTCGATGCCGGGGACGTTTCCGCGTGGTTTCGAGAACGTGTTGACGAGCGCTGCGTGGTGACACTAACATCAAAATGGCAGCGCTGCCAAGAGCGCTAACATAACAAATGTGACATGATGGCCGCGGCGCCCAACGGCGCGAACTTCAAGGAGGAAGTGCAGATGACATCAGCGGTGACAGAGCAGACGGCGGAGTCGTTCGGCCTCGAACCCGACGCGCGGATCCGCTCGCGATCCCACGCGATCGGAGCAATCGGAGCAGGGGCGATCATGGCGGATCAGCATCTCGAGGCGTACCGGATCGCCGGGTTCCCCGTCGTCGCCATCGCGTCCCGCACCCGCGCGAACGCCACGGCCGTGGCCGAGCGATACGGCATCGAAACGGTGCACGACTCGCCGAGCGACCTGATTCTCGATCCTCGCATCGAAATCGTCGACATCGCCTTTCCGCCGGACACGCAACCCGAGCTCATCCGCCTCGCTCTCGCACAGCCGCACGTGCGCGCCATCCTCGCCCAGAAACCGCTCGCTCTCTCACTGGACGAAGCGATCGCGCTCCGCGACGAGGCCGCCGCAGCGGGGAAGATCCTCTCCGTGAATCAGAACATGCGCTACGACCAGTCGATCCGATCGCTGAAACAACTGCTCGATCGCGGTGCGCTCGGCGAACCGGTCTTCGCGGCCATCGACATGCACGCCGTGCCGCACTGGCAGACATTCCTCGCCGAGTACGACCGCCTGACGCTCGCCAATATGAGCGTGCACCATCTCGACGCACTGCGGTACCTCTTCGGCGAGCCGACCGAGATCTACACGGCCGGTCGACCCGACCCGCGCACCGAGTTCGCGCACACCGACGGAATCGTCGCCTCGACGCTGCGATTCGACAACGGAGTGCTCGCCGTCTCCCGCGAGGATGTCTGGGGCGGGCCGCGTCAAACGGGTTACGACTCCGACTTCTTCATCTCCTGGCGGGTCGAAGGCACCGCCGGAGTCGCGCGCGGCACGATCGGCTGGCCCACCGGCGAGCCGTCCACGATCAGTTTCGCATCAGCGCACGAGACCGACGGGAAGTGGGTGTCGCCGGAGTGGGAGACGCACTGGTTCCCGCACGCCTTCATCGGCGTCATGGAGCAGGTGCAGCACGCGCTCGACAGCGGCGACGCCCCGGCGCTGACCGTCGCCGACAATGTTCGCACGATGGCGCTGATCGAAGCCGGCTACCGGTCGCTCGACGAGCGCCGGGCGGTGCGGCTCGACGAATTCACTCTCTGACACGCAACACACCCCACCAAGGAACGCAAAGGAGCACCTCCACCATGATTCAGATCGGCATCTTCTCGGGCTACTTCCCGTACGACCTCGAGACCACTGCGAAGAAAATCCAGGACCTGGGACTGAACGCCGTGCAGCTCGACCTCCACTTCAAAGACATCGACCTGTCATCCGGCCAGATCACGAAGGAGAAGGCGAAGCGCGTGCAGGACACGTTCCGCGACCACGATGCACCGATCTGCGCGATCTCCGGCTACACCAACATCGTGCACCCCGATCTCGACAAGCGCCGGTCGAACGTCGAGCGTCTCAAGGAGATCATCCGCAGCGCACGCGACTTCGGCACGCCGTACGTGATCAGCGAGTCCGGCACGTTCAACGCCGAGAGCGAGTGGGACCATGATCCGCACAATCGCAGCGAGGACGCGTACGAGCAGGTGCGCGCAGTGCTCACCGAACTCGCCCAGGAGGCGTGGGACCACGGCGCGACCTTCCTCCTCGAGACCTACGTGAACAACGTCGTCGGATCGGTGCGCGAAACGTCGCGGGTGTTCAACGACATCAATCATCCGGGGCTCGAGCTGCTGATGGACCCGACGAACTACTTCGACGCCACCAACATCGACGATCAAGCGGGGGTGCTCAACGAGGTCTTCGACACGCTCGGCGACCGTGTGCGCATCGCGCATGCCAAGGACGTGAAGCGCGCGGGCAGCGATAAGAGCGAGAAGCACGCGGACATCGGCGACGACGACGCGCTTGCGTCGCACACCTTCCGAGGCGTCGGGGAGATCGAGCTTCCGGCCGCCGGCCTCGGTTCGCTCGACTACGACCTGTACGTGCGCCGACTGTCGGAGCGCAACCCGAACATTCCGCTGATCATCGAGCACCTCGACGAATCCGACGTGCCCCGCGCGAAGGAGTTCCTGCGCGAGGTTCTGAAGCGGCAGGGCGTCTGAGCATGACGACGCCTGCAGCATCCGCCACCCGCTCCGCTCTGGTGACCGGAGCGGGTGGCGCCCTCGGGCGCGCGATCGCCCTCAGGCTCGGACAAGACGGCTTCGCGGTCGGCATCGTCGGCCGCGACGGAGAGACGCTCCGCGAAACGGCGTCCCTGCTCGACGAGCACGGGATCCGGAACCTCGTCGTCGACCTCGATCTGCGCGACACCCCGGCGATCGACGCAGCCGTGGAGCGCGTGGAGCGCGAGCTCGGGCCGCTCGAGGCGATGGTCAACAACGCCGCGATCTACCCGGCGACCCCGTTCCTCGACATTCCGCTCGCCGAGTACGAGGAGGTGCTGCGCGTCAACCAGATCGCCTACTTCGCAGGGTCTCAGGCCGCTGCACGGCGGATGGTGCCGCGCGGCACGGGCTCGATCGTGAGCATCGGTTCGATCACGTTCCATGGCGGCTGGGAGCACCTCGTCAGCTACGTGTCGACGAAGGGTGCGGCGGTCGGCCTCACCCGTTCCCTCGCGCGCGAGCTCGGGCCGACCGGCGTGCGGGTGAACGCGGTCTCGCCGGGCGCCTTCCCCACGAAGGCGGAGGAGATCAACGGCGACCCGGAGACCTACAACCGCACGGTGATCGAGAAGCAGTCGATCAAACGACGCGGGCGCAACGAGGAGCTGGCGTCCGTCGTCTCATTCCTGGTCGGCGACGACGCCTCGTTCGTGACGGGTCAGACGATCAACGTCGACGGCGGATGGGTGATGGAATGAGCGCGCGAGACTGGTACGGCGACGCCGTGCAGCAATCCACGAGCCACCTGCGGCGGCGCACCGGAGACCTCGCGGCGTTCGCCGAGATTCGCGAGGTGGTGCGGTCGAACGGGCAGGAGCGCGGTGTGCGCTCCCTGCAGATCCGCAATGCCGACGGACTCGAGATCGAAGTGCTCACCGACCGCGCCTTCGACATCGGCGACGTGCGGTACCGGGGCGTTCCGGTCTCGTGGCGCTCGGGCAACGGATATCGCCACCCCTCGCTGCACGAGGTCGAGTCGGAGGACGGCCTCGCCTGGCTCCGCACACTCGACGGATTCCTCGTCAGCGGCGGGCTCGACCACGCGCTGTTCGGCGGTGAATACGACGCGACGCACTACCACTACCCGCCGAAGCAGACCGTGCGACACGGCCTGCATGGACGCCTCAGCTCACTGCCTGCACGGCTCCTCTCCGTCGACGAGGAGTGGCAGGAGAACGGCGGGGTGCTGCGCGTTCGGGGAGAGGTCGTCCAGGCCACCTCGTTCGGCGAGCACCTGCGGCTGCGTCGCACCATCGAGGTCGATGTCTTCGGCAGCGGCTTCCGCATCGACGACGAGGTGGAGAACCTCGGGTTCGAGCGCACTCCGCACATGTTCCTCTACCACATCAACGTCGGATGGCCGGTGGTCGACGAGGGCTCCGAGTTCCACGGGGCCATCCAACGCCACGTCTGGAAATCAGACTCGGTCGACGAGCAGGGCGCCCCGCACGATCGGCTCATCGCACCCGAGCGTCACTTCGTCGAGCAGGTCTGGGAGCATGAGCTCTCGGCCGGCCAGGACGGCAGGCATCGCGTCGCACTCCTCAGGAGCGACGGGAATTTCGGCGTCGAGATCGACTGGGACGCTTCGGCGATGCCGCACTTCTTCGAGTGGCAGAACCTGCGCGAGGGTCAGTACGGCGTCGGCCTCGAACCGTCGACGCATCACGTCAGCGGAGAGGCGGCCGCACGTGAAGATGGATCGATGATTTGGCTCGAGCACGGCGAATCCCGGACGTATCGCACATCGATCACCCTGCTCGACGGGCCAGAAGCCACTGCTGCCGCGCGATCGCGCGTGCAGTCCATCTCCAGAAAAGAGGCAACCGCATGACCACCCCATCAGGTGTGCTGAGCGGCTATCGCGTGCTCGACTGCTCGATCGCGATGGCAGGACCGTTCGCGGCCCAGCGCCTCGGCGATCTCGGGGCAGACGTCGTCAAGGTCGAACCGACGACGGGGGAGTGGCAGCGCCACACCCCGGCCGGCGGCGTCACGGGCAACAAGGTGAACGTGTCGTTCCTGTCGCTCAACCGCAACAAGCGCTCGCTCGCACTGAATCTGAAGAACGAGGAAGGGCGCGAGCTGCTGTACCGGCTGGTCGCAGAGGCCGACGTCTTCCTGCAGAACTATCGCCCGGGAGTCGCGAAGCGACTCGGAGTCGACTACGAGTCCCTGCGCGCCATCAACCCGTCGATCGTCTACGTCTCGATCTCGGGGTACGGCGAAGACGGCCCGTACCGGGACCGGCCGGGTCAGGATCTGCTGCTGCAGGCGATGTCGGGGGCCATGCTCTCGACGGGGGCCGTCGGTCAGCCTCCGCAGGCCGCCGGACAGTACCTCGCGGACGCCGTCACGGCTTCGACCGCGTTCGAGGGCGTGCTCGCGGCACTGCTGCATCGGGAGCGCACCGGCGAGGGGCAGCTCGTCACGGTCAACATGCTCGACGCGATCACGACGCTGCAGATGCAGGAGCTCTCGGTGTACACCGTCGGCAACGTGCCGCAGAAGCGCACCGCGCAGCCGCACGCGCACGTGTACATTCGCTCACCCTACGGCTCCTTCCGCACGCAGGATGGGTACATCGTGCTCGCGTTCCCATCGCTCGACGTGCTCGCCGATCTCTTCGACGACGACTCGCTGCGCGGCCTCGATGACGAGCACGCGGCGTGGAGCATGCGCGACGAACTCTTCGCCCGTACCGCCCAGGCGCTGGAGCGACGCACGAGCGCGGAGTGGTTGACCCTGTTCGCCGAGCGAGGCGTGTGGGCCGGCCCGGTCTACTCGTACGAAGACCTGGTGAACGATCCGCAGATCGCCCACAACGGCACCTTCGTGGAGTACGAGCACCCCACGGAAGGGCGCGTGAAGACCCCGGGTTTCCCATACCGGTTCTCGCTCACCCCTCCCTCGGTCACCCGCGGTGCCCCGCAGACCGGTGAGCACAGCCGCGAGATCCTCGCTGGCATCGGGGTATCGAGCGCCGACGTCGACCGCCTCGTCTCATCCGGCGTCGTGGCACAGCTCGACGAGGCCCTGGAGACGCCGTGACCGGCTTTCGCGGACTCACGTGGGATCACCCCAGGGGCCGGGTCTGGCTCGAAGCGGCGTCCGTGCTCTGGCGCGAACGCGGTGTCGATGTCTCCTGGGATGCGCAGCCGCTCGAGGGGTTCGAAGCGCACCCGATCGATGAGCTCGCTGCGGAGTACGACCTCATCGTGCTCGACCATCCGCACATCGGCGACGCACTCCGCAACGGAGCACTGCAGTCGCTCGAGTCCGTGCTGGGCGATGACGATCCGCTGTTCTCCGAACGCTACGTCGGGCCCTCCCTGCGCTCCTATCGGGGCGATGGCGGCACCTGGGCGCTTCCGATCGATGCTGCGACACAGGTGAGCGCACGCGACAGCCGTCTCGTGGCCGCAGCTCCTGAGACCTGGGAAGACGTGGAGCGCCTCGCAGCCGACGTTCCCGTGGCCTTGAGCCTCTCCGGGCCGCACGCGCTGCTCACATTCTTCTCCGTGGTCGCGGCACTCGGAGCTGCACCCGTCGATGAGGAGGGCGAGGCGTGGGTGCCGGATCGCGAGGCGCTCGATGCGCTCGAGGTGCTCCGCGCGGTGCAGGCGCGGTCGGCTCCTGGCTACGACCGGATCAATCCGATCGGTCTGCTCGAGCGCGTCGGCTCCGATGATCCCCTCGCCTTCGTGCCCCTCGTCTACGGGTACGTCAATTACTCGCGCCGCGGGAACGAGGCGCCCGTCGCGTTCGGGGACGCTCCTCGCGCGGTGCGGGGCGGTCCCATCGGGTCGATGATCGGGGGCACGGGCGTCGCGGTCAGCCGACGTGCCGAGGTCACCGATGGCCTGCGCGAGTACCTCAGGTGGCTTGTCGCTCCGAGCACCCAGCGCCGAGTGATTCCGGAGTTCGAGGGGCAGCCGGCGCTCGCCGGGGCATGGGCGGATCGCGAGGTGGACGATCGCGCAGGGGCGTTCTATTCGAGCACTCGCGACACCATCGAGGCCGCGAGCGTGCGCCCGCGCTACGCAGGCTTCCCTGCCGCTCAACTCGCCGGATCCGAGCTGGTGCGCAGCGCCCTCTCGGGGGAACTCGCACCGCGCGAGGCTCTGGCGCGCCTCGGAAGACTGGCTCGTGATTCACGCGCCGCCGCACTGAAAGGGAACCGATGAACGCCATCACCGCCATCACCGACTTCGCCACCGATCAGGTCGGGGTCGCGCTCGACGACTTCGTGCTCACCGTCACCCTGCAGCGCCCCGAGAAGCTCAACGCCGTCACGCCCGACATGTCGCGCACCCTCGAGCGGATCGCGCACGCGGCGAACGACGATCCGAGCGTTCGCGTCGTGATCCTCACCGGCTCCGGCGACCGCGCCTTCTGCGCGGGCAGCGATATTCGCACGCTCGACGACTACGCGACTCCGTGGCAGTTTCGAAATCGCATGGACTACTGCGACGCGCTGCACGAACTGCGCAAGCCGATCATTGCGGCGATCAACGGGTACGCCCTGGGGGGCGGGCTCGAGACGTCGTTGATCTGCGATATCCGCATCGCGGCCGAGACGGCGCAGTTCGCAGCGCCGGAGGTGAAGCTCGGCTGGATCGGCGGGGGCGGCATGAGCGCATTCCTCTCGGCGGCCGCAGGCCCGAGTAACGCCGCCGTCATGACGATGACCGGGGACATGATCGATGCCGCGACCGCCTTGCGCTGGGGCATCGTGAGCGAGGTCGTGCCGGGGGAGCGTCTGATGGAGCGAGCTCGCGAACTCGCATCGACGATCGCCTCCCGACCGCCGATCGCCGTCGAGACCGCGAAGGCGAACATCAGGGCGGCCTACAACCTGCCGCACGACCAGGCGATGGCCTACGAGCGCGACCTCCAGGCCATCACGTTCGCCACGGAGGACGCGGCTGAGGGGCGCCGCGCCTTCGCCGAGCGCCGCGACGGCGTCTTCCGCGGACGCTGACCGAGACCCGAACGAACAGGATTGATCATGACCGCATCGACCGCATCGACCGCACCGCTGACCCGCTCCTGGCCGGCGAGCCTCGCCGAGACCCTTCCGCGCGACCACGCCTCGGCGACCCTCATCGGCCGCGTCTGGGATCCCGCGGTCTCCGGCCCCAGCCCCGTGCTCGTGACCGCCGACGACGTGTACGACCTCTCGCATGCGTTCGCGACGGTGAGCGACCTCATGCTCGAAGCCGATCCAGCTGCGGCGGCGCGGCGCGCGGCGGGAGCGTCGCTCGGATCCGCCGACCGCCTTCTCTCGGCGACGATGCAGAGCGAGATCGACGAGGTGACGTTCCTGTCGCCGATCGACCTGCAGTGCGTCAAAGCGGCCGGTGTGACCTTCGCCGTCTCGATGATCGAGCGGGTCATCGAAGAGCGTGCACGGGGAAACGCAGACGAGGCGGCACGCGTGCGAGCTCAGGTGCTCGACGTCATCGGCGGCGATCTCAGCGCGATCGAGCCGGGCTCCGACGAAGCCCTGAAATTGAAGGACTACCTCATCGAGCAGGGGCTGTGGAGCCAGTACCTCGAAGTCGGCATCGGCGCTGACGCCGAGATCTTCACCAAGTGCCCGGTGCTCGCCTCCGTCGGCACCGGCAGCGAGATCGGCGTGCTCTCGACGTCGAGCTGGAACAACCCCGAGCCCGAGATCGCGCTGATCATCGATCCCGCCGGCCGCATTCTGGGGGCGACGCTCGGCAATGACCTGAACCTCAGAGACGTCGAGGGGCGCAGCGCCCTCCTGCTCCCCAAAGCGAAAGACAACACCGCCTCCGGTTCGCTCGGCCCGTTCATCCGGCTCTTCGACGCCTCATTCTCACTCGACGATGTGCGCCGCGCCGAGGTGCAGCTCAGAGTGGACGGCGCAGATGGATTCGCGTTGGAAGCCCACTCCGATATGACGCAGATCAGCCGCGACCCAGCGGACCTGGTGCGCCAACTGCTAGGCCCGCAGCACCAGTACCCCGATGGCGCAGCGCTGTACCTCGGCACCCTCTTCGCTCCCACGGCGGATCGGGGTGAAGCCGGCGCCGGCTTCACCCACCATGTCGGCGATGTGGTGCGCATCTCGTCGCCTACACTGGGGACACTGGTCAATCGGGTCGCGCACAGCGAAGCGTGCGCTCCGTGGGAGTTCGGCGTGGGGGCACTCATGCGAAATCTGGCGAGGAGAGAACTGCTGAGGTAAGCGATGCACCCTGATGGCGAAAAGCGGTCGAGTCGGCGGTCCACCCGGAGCGTGACACTCGCCGAAGTGGCGGAGCACGCCGGCGTCTCGCCGCAGACCGTCTCGCGCGCGATCCGCCAGCCGGGGGTCGTCTCCGAAGACACGCTCGAACGCGTGCAGGCGTCGATCCGATCCACCGGTTACGTGCCGAACCTGGCAGCGAGCAACCTCGCCTCCAATCGCAGCCGAACGATCGCCGTGCTGATCCCCGCAGTGTCGGCCTCCGTCTTCGCGGAGACCGTGCAGGGGCTCGAGACCGTGCTCGCCCCGCACGGGTACCACCTCTTCATCGGCACGACGGAGTACAGCCTGCAGCAGGAGGAGGAGATGCTCCGAGCCTTCCTCGGACGCAGGCCGGACGGCATCGTGCTCGTCGGCACCGAGCATACGCCCGGCGCGCAGACGCTGTTGAGCGCGGCCCGCGTTCCCGTGGTCGAGTCGTGGGAGCTCACGCAGCACCCCGTCGACTCAGTCGTCGGCTTCTCGAACTACGCGGCGATGAGTGCGCTCGTCGAGCACGTCCACTCGCTCGGGTACCGCTTCCCCGTGCTCGCAGGTCAATTCAGCGGGGGCGACGTTCGCGCACTGCGACGTCGCGCGGCCTTCGAGGACGGGATGCGGCGCCTCTTTCCGCAAGTGCCGGTGCGCATTCTCGACTCTGGGACGGCCGGCGTCAGCATGGATGCCGGCCGCGACCTCTTCCGCCAGGCGCGCACTGAGTTGCCGCAAGCCGACGTCATCATGTTCTCGAGCGACGTCTTCGCCGCGGGAGCCCTGCTCGAGGCGCTGCGCTCCGGAATATCGGTTCCCACCGAAATCGGCATCACGGGCTTCGGCGGCTTCGACGTGGGGCGGCATCTCGTGCCCACGCTCACCACGATGCTCGTGCCGAGCCGCCGAATCGGAGAGGAGGCCGGGCGCGTGCTCCTCGAACGCATCGAGTCGGGCCAGAAGCCGTCATCCTCCACGATCGTCGATGTCGGTCATACCCTGGTGGCGGGGGAGAGCACCGCGCAGCAGTAGGGCGCGCCCGATGCTGGCTCGAGCGTTCGACGGCGCGGGCGCGCAGGGGATCCGTGCTCGTGCGGGTCGGTCTTGGCAATGTGGTCCGCTCCTCGCGGGATTCCCTGCATGAAGCACGTGCATCCCGAGACGGAAGCCCCTCCTCGGCTTGACCTCAAGTG
The DNA here is from genome assembly GCF_018304845.1 of Leucobacter manosquensis. NCBI lineage: Bacteria > Bacillati > Actinomycetota > Actinomycetes > Micrococcales > Microbacteriaceae > Leucobacter > Leucobacter manosquensis. The sequence continues at coordinate 14,506 of NZ_JAFEVO010000001.1, forward strand.
CACTTCAGGTTTTACGGTGGTCACGTGGCCCGATTTCGGGCCCAACGACCCGAACGAGGACCGAGTGACCCGAGCGAGGACCCAGCAATGACTTACGTGATCGCCCTGCCGTGCGTCGATGTGAAGGACAGGGCCTGTATCGACGAGTGCCCCGTCGACTGCATCTACGAGGGCGAACGATCGTTGTACATCCACCCCGACGAGTGCGTTGACTGCGGCGCTTGCGAACCGGTGTGCCCGGTCGAGGCCATCTACTACGAAGACGATCTGCCCGACGAATGGCAGGACTTCTACACGGCGAATGTCGAGTTCTTCGACGAGATCGGATCGCCGGGCGGCGCAGCCAAGACGGGGATGCTCGCCTTCGACCATCCGATCATCGCCGCACTCCCACCTCAGGGGGAGTTCGCATGACCGTCGCAGAGCCGCGCATCGCCGTCGTCGGGGCGGGACCGGCCGGGATCTACGCCGCCGACATCCTCCTCGACCTCGCGCCGACCGCCTCGATCGATCTGTTCGAGAAGCTTCCGGCCCCCTACGGGCTGGTCCGGTACGGGGTCGCCCCGGATCATCCGCGCATCCGCAAGATCACCGATGCCCTGCACGACGTGCTGGTGAACCCGCGCATTCGCCTGCAGTGCAACGTCGAGATCGGCGTCGACGTCGAGATCGAGGAACTGCGGGCGGCCTACGACGGGGTCATCGTGGCGACCGGCGCCGACCTCGACGTCCAGCTCGACATCCCCGGGATCGACCTCCCGGGATCTTTCGGCGCCGCCGACTTCGTCTCCTGGTACGACGGGCACCCGGACGCCGCGCGCACCTGGCCGCTCGAGGCGGAGTCTGTCGCGGTGCTCGGGGCGGGCAACGTCGCGCTCGACGTCACCCGGATCCTCGCGAAGCACTCCCGCGCGCTGATGCACACGGACACCCCGGATATCGTGCTCGATCAGCTCGCAGTCAACCCGCTCCGCGATGTGCACCTGTTTGCTCGGCGGGGCCCGGCCGACGTGCGCTTCTCCGCGATGGAACTGCGCGAACTCGCCGAGCAGGACGATGTCGACGTGATCGTCGACCCGGAGGAGCTCGTCCTGGACGAGCATGCCGAGCGAATGGTGGCGCAGTTCTCACAGCGCCGCATCGTCGTGCGCACCATGACCGAATGGGCCGCGCTCGAGCCGGCGAGCCGAACGGCCTCCCGCCGCATCCATCTGCATGTGCGTCAGCGCCCCGTTCGTCTCCTGGGCACGGACCGCGTGACCGGTATCGAGATGGAGCGCACCGCGTCGGACGAGCTGGGTCGGATGGTCGGAACCGGCGAGCTGCTGCACTACGACGTGGGAGCGGTCTACCGGGCCGTGGGCTACCGCTCGACCGCGGTCCCCGGGATGCCGTTCGACGCGGATCTCGGAGTCGTTCCCCACGCCGAGGGGCGAGTCGTCGATGCAGTGGGGGAGCCGGTCCCGCGGTTATATGCCACAGGCTGGATCAAGCGCGGGCCGGTCGGGCTCATCGGATCGACCAAGTCGGATGCTGCGCAGACCGTTCGTCACCTCGTCGCCGATCTCGCAGCGGCCGAGCCCGTCTCGCACGATGCGGAACCGATCGCCCGGCTCGGCCGCGCCGTGGACCTCGACGGCTGGTTGCGCATCGACTCCGCCGAGCGCGCCGCCGGAGTCGAGCGCGGACGCGAGCGGACGAAGATCGCGGATCGCGCGGAGATGCTCTCCCATGCCCAGCACCAGACATTGACGGAGGCCGTCCGATGACCACGACTCCCGAGCCCGCACCGGTCGGCGAAGCGCTCAAGGCCGCGTTCCGCACGCATCCGGCCGGTGTCGCGATCATCACGGGTTCCTCTCCCGACGGCCCCGTTGGGCTCACGGCGTCGAGCGTGGCCTCGGTCGCGGTCGACCCTGCTGCGATCATGTTCTCGGTCACGAGGGCCACCGGGTCGGCAGGAGCGATCCTCGGCGCACGCACCTTCGTCGTGCACCTCATCGACGACGAGCACTCCGACCTCGCGCAGAGCTTCGCGATCAGCGGCTCCGAGCGTTTCACCCCAGAGCAGGGGTGGTCGGCGCTGGAAACCGGGGAGCCGCACCTCGCCTCGGCGCGGGCCGCACTGCGCTGCCGAACCCTGCAAACGGTCGCCGTCGGCTCGTCGACCGTCGTGATCGCAGAGGTGCTCGAGGTGCTGGCGGGCCCGCAGGGGCGCCCGCTCGTCTATCTCGATCGCCGTTTCCACGCCCTCCCGCACGACCCCCACCACTGACCCATCGAAAGGAAGACGACATGCCCACTCACTACACACTTCCCGAGCTGCCCTACGACTACGCGGCGCTCGAACCGCACATCTCCGGCAAGATCATGGAGTTGCACCATTCCAAGCATCACCAGGCGTACGTGACGGGCGCGAACACCGCGCTCGAGCAGCTCGCCGCAGCGCGCAGCGCGGGCGACCTCGCGAACGTGAACAAGCTCGAGAAAGACCTCGCGTTCAACCTCGGCGGCCACATCAACCACTCGGTGTTCTGGCAGAACCTCTCGCCCGACGGCGGCGGGACGCCCGAGGGCGAGTTCGACGCAGCACTGGTCGACGCGTTCGGGTCGATCGACGCCTTCCGTGCGCACTTCACTGCGACGGCGCTCGGCGTGCAGGGATCCGGATGGGCCGTGCTCGCCTGGGACAGCGTGGGCGCCCGCCTCGTGATCTTCCAGCTGTTCGACCAGCAGGGCAACGCCCCGCTCGGGGTCACCCCGCTGCTGCAGCTCGACGTCTGGGAGCACGCCTACTACCTCGACTACCTCAACGTGCGCGCCGACTACGTCAAAGCCTTCTGGGAGCTCGTGAACTGGCCCGACGTGCATCGGCGCTTCGAGGCCGCCCGCGCTGCGACCGAGGGCCTCATCGTCGCGAGCTGACCCTGCTGCGCCGGAGCACTGATCGTCGATGAACGAAGACCCCCGGGAGGCTGAGCCTCTCGGGGGTCTTGCTGTGTGCCGGCGGGTCCGTTTGCGCCCGTCGCGCAGTGGATTCGGGTTCGTTCGGGTCGGTTGCGGTGGGGGTTAGTGCCAGCGTGTGCCCCAGTGGTGTGATTGGCCTGCTGGGCTGATGTGTTGGGGGATGCCGAGCGGGTTGGTGTCTTGGAGTGCTTCGGGGAGGAGTGCTTGGGGTGCGTTCTGGTAGGCGACGGGTCGTTGGAAGCGGGTGATGGCTGCGGTGCCGACGGAGGTGGAGGAGTCGTTCGTTGTCGCGGGCCAGGGGCCGCCGTGCTGTTGGGCGGGGGTGACGGCGACGCCGGTGGACCAGCCGTTGAACAGGACGCGGCCGACTTGGTTCGCGAGGGCGGCGATGAGGGCGCGTAGTTGGGGGGCGTTGTCGGTTTCTCCGGTGGCTTCGGCTTCGCTGATGTGGAGGGTGCCGGAGAGGTTGCCTTCGTAGAACTCGGGCATGAGGGCTGCGAGGTCGGTGCCGGTGGGGGTTTCGACGAGGATGGAGAGCGGGCCGAAGGATTCTTCGAGGAGGGTGTCGCGTCCGGTTCGGAAGTCGTCGAGGCTGATCGCGATGATGGTGGGGGTGGCCCAGCCCTGTCCGTCGTCGTCGAAGCGGATGCCGCCGGGGATCAGCGGGTTCGCTCCGGCGGTGCCCAGTACGGCGGTGCGGCGTTCGTCGTAGGATTTCGCGATGCGGGGGTCGAGGAGGCGATGCTCGGGGACGTCGGTCGCGTTGTGGGTGATGGCCTGGGGGAGTGCGCTGCCTGCGGGGATGAATGCGAAGCCGGGCTTGGTGCAGAGCTGGCCGGCGGAGCCTGCGACGCTGGCGAGGTAGCCGGTGGCGATCTCGTCGGCGCGTTCCGTGATGGCGTCGGCGGTGATGAAGACGGGGTTGACGCTGCCGAGTTCTCCGAAGAACGGGATGGGTGCTGGCCGGTTCGCGGCGATGTCGGCGAGGATGCGGCCGACGCGGATGGAGCCGGTGAAGGATCCGGCTTTGATGCGGGGGTCCTGCAAGACCTGCACTCCGGCTTCGCGGCCGTGGATGAGTTGGAAGGTGCCTTCTGGCATGCCTGCTTGGGTGAGTGCGCGTGTGGCGACTTCCGCGGTGGCGTCGGAGAGGTCTGGGTGGCTGGAGTGGGCTTTCACGATGAGTGGGCATCCTGCTGCGAGGATCGCTGCGGAGTCGCCGCCCATGACGGAGAACGCGAAGGGGAAGTTGGAGGCGGAGAAGTTGATGACTGGGCCGAGGGGGATGTGGGTGCGGCGGATATCGGGGCGTTGGCCGAGGGCGAAGTCGGGGTCTGCGGGGTCGATGCGGGCGTCGAGGTAGCCGCCGTCGACGATGGTGTCGGCGAAGAGGCGGAGTTGGACGGCGGTGCGGGTGACTTCGCCGGTGAGTCGGGCTTGGGTGAGGCCGGTCTCGCGGAGTGCGATGTGTACGAGGTCGGGTGATGCGGTTTCGAGGGCGTCGGCGATGGCGACGAGGGCTCGTGCTCGTTGGGTGGCGGTGGTGGTGGCGAGGTGGGGTGCGGCGGTGGTGGCGCGTGCGACGACGGCCTCAAGATCAGGAGAAAGCGCTTCGTGAGTCATGCATCGATCCTTCGTTGTCGGGGCATCAGTGCTTGCGGGAACCGCTGCCATTCTTTCAGGCGCGACGTCGAGTCGTGCCGTCTCTCATGCACAGTCGATGACCGGTCTACCGTGCGGGAGGGGCATCAGCGATCGTGTTCGAAACGTGATCTGTGCCGCATCGGCGCCGACTATACAATGTAAAATTGTACAGGACGTCGAAGGTGACGTCGTCTGCACTTTCAGCGATTCAATGACGTATCCACGAAAGGAAGTCTTGATGTCTTCACGACGTTCAGCATCAGCACGGCTCGCCGCCACCGGGGCTCTCACGCTCGCCTTCGGGCTCGCGCTCTCCGGCTGCTCGGGCGGTCTCGCCGGCAGCGGCGACGACGGCGGGAGCGAGGATGGTCCGATCAAGATCGGTATGCTCGCGCCGTTCTCCGGTCAGGAGGCCGCATTCGGCGACTACATGAAATTCGGGGCTCAGCTCGCGATCGACGAGGTCAACGGGGATGGCGGCATCGATGGTCGTGATCTGGAGCTCGTCACCGAAGACGACGGCTGCGATCCGACAGCGGCTGTCGCAGCGGCCAACAAGCTGGTCACCGCGGGAGTGAAGGGCTCGGTCGGCGGATACTGCTCCGGTGCGACACTGCCCACGATCCCGGTCTTCACCGACGCGCAGGTGCCGATGGTGATCCCCGCCGCGAACTCGAACCAGCTCGTCGGACAGGGCGCCTTCATGATCAACGGGACCGGCGCGCAGCAGGCCGAAGCAGCCGTGGAGTACATCCAATCGGTCGGTGCCGCCCGTGTCGCAGTGATCGACGACAATACCGATTACTCGGTCGACCTCGCCGACTCCGTCGAGGAGCAGGCCGAAGGGTTCGAGATCGCGAAGCGGGAGTCGGTCAATCCTGACGAGAAGGACTTCTCGGCGAACGTGAACAGCGTGCTGGGTGCGGACCCCGATTTCATCGTGTGGAGCGGGTACTACCAGGCCGGCGGTCTGCTCGTGAATCAGCTCCGCGGCGCAGGCTACGACGGTCCGATCCTCGTCGGCGACGGCTCCGTCGACGCGCAGCTCGCCGCGATCGCCGGCGACGAGAGCATCAAGAACGTGGTGGGCACGTTCACGAAGACCCCCGACATGCTCGAGGGCGGCGACGCGTGGATCGCCGACTACGAGGAGGTGTCGGGCGGGGCCGCTCCGGGGCCGTACTCGATTCAAACCTATGAGGCGGTGAAGACGATGGCCGAGGCCTTCACCGAGGCCGGTGGTACCGAATTCGAAGCCGTGACGACCGCGCTCGATGAGCTCGAGGGATTCCCGTTGCTCACCGGCGACCTGACGTTCGCTGACGACGGCTCGCGAGAGGGAGGCGGCTTCGTCATCGTCGAGCCGACCGGTGACGGTGGCGCGTTCGTGCTGAAGGACGACCTGCAGGGCTAGCGATGAGCAGCCGGACGGACGGTGCGCCGTTCGTCCGGCTCATCACGCATCGGCAACCCAGGGAAGGCATTCATGTTCCAACTCATCTGGAACGGGCTCTTCGTCGGCTCGTTCTACGCGCTCGTCGCACTCGGCTACAGCATGGTCTACGGCATCATCAAACTCCTGAACTTCGCGCACGGCGATCTCTACATGCTCGGCTCGTTCCTCGCGTTCGTGGTGCTCGGCGGTTTCACGGGGCTGTTCGGCCTCGGCTCGATCCCCATCCTGCTGCTCGTGCTGCTCATCACGATGCTGCTCACCGGCGGAATCGGCGTGCTCATCGAGCGCATCGCCTACCGTCCGCTGCGGTCAAGTCCGCGCCTGGCCGCACTGATCACGGCGGTGGGCGTCTCGTTCACCCTCGAGTACGCCGTGCGTCAGATCTTCGGGGCGAGCCCGCTCGTCTTCCCGATCCGGCTCCAGGGCGCCCCCGTCGAAGTCCTCGGCGCGCGGATCACCATGCCGCAGCTCGTCTTGATGCTGGTCGCCGCGATCCTCATGTTCCTGCTGCAACGCTACGTCATGCATTCGCGGGAGGGCCGCGCGATGCGCGCGATCGCCCTCGATCAGAAGGCGTCCCTGCTCATGGGCGTCAACGTGAACCGAGTCATCTCCCGCACATTCTTCATCGGTTCGGCGCTCGCGGGAGCCGCGGGGGTGATGGCCGCCGCGTACTACGGCACCATCGACTTCCTGATGGGGTTCGTCATCGGCCTCAAAGCGTTCACCGCGGCGGTGATCGGCGGCATCGGGAACCTCTACGGCGCGATGCTCGGCGGCGTCGTGCTCGGGCTCCTCGAATCCTTCGGCACTCATTTTCTCGGAGGTCAGTGGCGCGATGTCTTCGCATTCGGCTTCCTCATCCTGTTCCTCGTATTCAAACCGACCGGCATTCTCGGCGAGCGCGTCGTGGAGAGGGTATGACCATGGCCCGACCGAAGACTCCGCGCCTGCAGGCGCCGAAACCCACGCTCGAACGCCCGCCGGCCATCCGCGGGCTTCTCGCTCCCGAACGCTTCATGAAGGTGCTCGGGATCGTGCTCTTCGCCGCGGCGGCGATCCTCCCGTTCGTCACCGCGACGCCGTACATCATCTCGATCCTCACCTCGGCCTTCATCTACATCGTCCTCGCGATGGGATTGAACGTCGTCGTCGGCTACGCGGGACTCCTCGATCTCGGGTACATCGCGTTCATGGCCGTCGGCGCCTACACGAGCGGGATCCTCACGACGCAGTTCGGGCTCTCGATGCTCGAGACGATCCCGTTCGTGGTGATCGCCTGCATCCTCGCCGGCGTCATCATCGGGGGCCCGACCCTGCGCCTGCGGAGCGACTATCTCGCGATCGTGACGCTCGGGTTCGGTGAGATCATTCGGATCACGGCCAACAATCTGCAGATCACGGGCGGCCCGAGCGGCATCCACGGCATCCCGACGTGGTCGTTCTTCGGGTGGTCGTTCTCCGACGGCCTCGACATCCTCGGGATCCATTTCAATGCCAAGGTGCTGTTCTACTACTTCGTGCTCTTCGTCGGCATCGGGGTCGCCGTTGTGGCGGTCTCGCGCCTCGGCAGAGGGAAGCTCGGCCGCGCGTGGAAGTCGGTGCGAGACGACGAAGACGTGAGCGAGGCGATGGGGATCAACGGGTATGCGACCAAGCTGCTCGCGTACATCATCGGCGCGGTGTGGGGCGGGTTCGCCGGAACGCTGATGGCCGGCCATCTCTCGGCGATCGCCCCGAACAGCTTCGAATTCCTCTACTCGGCGCTCGTGCTGATGGCTGTCGTGCTGGGCGGGATGGGCTCGACGCCCGGCGTCATCATCGGGGCGCTCTTCGTTTCGCTCGCCCCCGAGTTCCTCCGCGAGTTCAGCGAGTGGCGCTTCCTCCTGTTCGGCGTGCTGCTCGTCGTCGCGATGATCTTCCGCCCGCGGGGCATCTGGCCGGCGAACGCCGTACTCCCGTTCTTGAAGAAGCGGCAGATTCCAGAGGTGCCGCCGACGGAGAGCGTCGGCGTGGTGGGCGTCGTCGAGAACGCGAGTGACACGACCGGCAGCCCCGCCAGCGACCCTGCAACAGCACCGAATGACGAGGAGGGACGACGATGAGCGACACCTCACAGCTGACCGAGCCAGGGGCTCGGCCGAGCGGAACCGCGCGGGTGCTGCTCGAAGTCGCCGACCTCGCGGTATCGTTCGGCGGGATCAAAGCCGTGGACGGTCTCTCGTTCTCCGTGCACGAGGGCGAGATCGTCTCCGTGATCGGGCCGAACGGGGCGGGGAAGACGAGCGCGTTCAACTGCATCTCGGGCTTCTACCGGCCCGACCGGGGCACGGTCGTCTTCGACGGAGAGTCGATCGCGCGGCGCAAGCCGTCGGCGGTCACGCAGCTCGGAATGGCTCGTACCTTCCAGAATGTGCGGCTCTTCAAGGAGATGAGCGTGCTCGACAACGTGAAGACCGCGATGCACGCGCATCTGCGTCAGAACGTCTTCGACGCGATGCTGCACACGCCGCGCTACACCCGCAGCGAAGCGCAGTGCGCAGAGGATGCGCGCGGCTGGCTCGACTTCGTGGGCTTTCGTGCGGACGACGAGTTGCTGGTGACCCAGCTGCCGTACGGCGAGCAGCGGCGCGTCGAGATCGCGCGGGCGCTCGCGACCCAGCCGAAGCTGCTGCTGCTCGACGAGCCCGGCGCCGGCCTGAACCACAGCGAGAAGATCGAACTGATGCACCTGATCCGCAGGATTCGCGATCTCGGCGTGAGCATCGTGCTGATCGAGCACGACATGGGGCTCGTGATGCAGGTCTCTGAGCGGATCGTCGTGCTGAACTACGGCACCGAGATCGCCGATGGCACCCCGCAGCAGATCAAGCAAGACCCCGCGGTGATCGCCGCGTATCTCGGCGAAGAGGAGGACGCATGAGCGACTTGGTGCTCGAGAACATCGACCTGTACTACCACCGCGTGCACGCGCTGCGCGACCTCAGTCTGACCGTGCGCGAGGGAGAGATCGTGTCGCTCCTCGGGAACAACGGAGCCGGAAAGACGTCGACCCTGTCGATGATCTCCGGTCTCGTGCGCGCCAAGACGGGCCGGGCGCGCTGGGGGGATCACGACCTCCTGCGCATGCAGCCTTGGGATGCGGTCGGAGCCGGGCTGCTCCACATTCCCGAGGGGCGGCGCATCTTCTCCACGATGACGGTGCACGAGAACCTGTTGCTCGGAGGCTACCTCGTGAAAGACCAGAAGGTCATCGCGCGGAGAGCGGAGGAGGCCTACGAGCTCATGCCGAGGCTCGCCGAGCGTCGCGGGCAGCAGGGCGGCACGCTCTCCGGCGGTGAGCAGCAGATGCTCGCGCTCGGGCGGGCACTCGTCGGCGGACCGAAGCTCCTCCTGCTCGACGAACCCTCGATGGGATTGGCGCCGCTCATCGCGAAGCAGGTCATGGAGATCGTGCAGCGCGTGAACGCCCAGGGCACGACGGTGCTCCTGGTCGAGCAGAACGCGCGGGCGGCTCTGAAGATCGCGCATCGGGGCTACGTGCTCGAATCAGGGCGCGTGACGATGCAGGGGTCGGCGGCGGAACTCGCCGCGGACCCGAGAGTGATCGAGGCGTACCTGGGGGCCTAGGAGCGCTGGGCGCGGCCGATCCCGCTCACTCCTCGACGTCGAGGAGTGCGGAGAGCGGGATCGGTTGCGCGATCGGCCGGTGATTCGTCTGTGCAAGAGACGCGGCGGAATCCCGTGCGCCCGCCCGAGTGGGAGCGGGCGCTCCGGCGATGCAGGTGACTGCGTATCCGCAGACACGACCCTGGCACCAGCCCATCCCGGCGCGCGTCACACCCTTCTGCGTGCGGGAGTCCTCGCCCGAGAGCACTTCGCGGGCGTGGGAGAGGGCGCCGTAGCGCACTTCCTCGCATCGGCAGACGATCGTGTCGGTGTGGAGGCGCTGCTCCCAGCCCTCGGGTACCGGATGCGCGAGATGCATCGCCTCCGCGAACGAGCGTTGACGCCGCATCGCCCGAAGCTCCGCCGTCGTCGCGCTCCCGATCTCACCGGTTGCGTCTGCGGCGGCCGCCCGGCCGGCGACGGTGCCTTCGAGTACCGCGAGCACTGCGCCGCCGACCCCGGTCAGTTCACCCGCGAGGAAGAGCCCCGGCACGGAGGATCGCTGGTTCTGGTCGACGACCGCCACCAGTGAGCCGTCCGCGTCGAGCCTCGTCTGGGCCCCCAGTTGCACGGGAAGCTCGAGCTGCGGGGTGAAGCCCCATCCCAGGCCGACGGCGTCGACGTCCTCGATGATGCGGGAGCTCTTCGGCTCTACTTCCCCCGACCGCCCGATCCGCGCGGTGCGCACGGCCTCCACATGGGAGTCTCCGAGAATCTCGGTGATGACCGTGCGGCGTCGATACGGAATGCGTCGACGCAGGAAGGTGGCGATGTACTCCGCCCCTTCGGCGCCCTTTGCGGGGACGCCGAATGCGCGATGCGCTCGAGGGAGCCAGCCGACGAGCGACGATGATTCGAGGACGGACGTGACGCGGCCCCCCGAGTGCGCGATGTTCGAAGCGACGGGCAGGAGGAACGGGCCAGTGCCTGCGATGACGAAACGGGAACCCGGCAAGGCGCCGTTCTGCTTGATGAAGGCTTGTATGCCCCCGGCTGCCATGACGCCCGGGAGGTGCCAGCCGGGAAGCGGGATCTGCCGATCGTACCCTCCGGTCGCGAGCACGAGCGTGCGCGCCCGAACGGTGGTCGCGGCGCCCGCGCCCGGCCCGTACGAGGGAGCCAGCCGAAGCGTGAAGCATGGCGTCGCATCGGGCGAAGCCGGGGGCGTCCGCTGCACCATCCACACGCTCGTCGCGGGAATGTAGCGGATCGCCCCGGCACCCATTCCAGCGTCGAACCGCGCGCGCAGCGCGAGGTACTCCTGCCAGCCGTGATGCAGCGCGCCGTCGTCGTCACCGGCGGCCTCACTGCGGTGCCGCCAGTATTGGCCTCCAGGTTGCTCAGCACTGTCGATCACGATGACCGATGCCCCCGACTCGGACGCGGTGGCAGCCGCAGCGAGCCCGGCGGGTCCCGCTCCCACGACGACGACGTCGGCGTGCGGCTGCGATGCCGTGCGGCGCAGCGGTGGCGCGATCGGATCGCTTCCCGCGAGTCCGCTCTGGTCGCTCATGCGTGTCCTCCGCCGGCCGTGCGCGTGTCAGCGGGCGGAGCGGCGTCAAGCCCTGCGGGTGCCTCTCCGCCCGATTCGGGAGTCGATGCTCCGGTGGCCGAGCGGACGTCCATGCCAGCGCGCAGGGGGATCATGCAGGCGCGTTGTCCCGACTCCCCGTCGACCTCGACCAGGCAATCGAAGCACACGCCGATGCCGCAGAAGATGCCCCGGCGCTCGCCGTCGCGCGTGCTGCGCCACGACGTACGGCCGGAGGAGATGAGGGCAGCAGCGATACTCGCGCCGCGGGGCGCGGAGATCGGGGCACCGTCGAATGCGGCGACGACATCGCCGGCCGCTTCCTCGGGAGCGGGATCGGGGCGGGCTGCGGCGCGACGGGCTCGCCGGGTCATGCCGACACCTCCTCATCGAAGCGTTCGGGGCGGAAGGGGTGCAGGGAGAGCTCGGGAGCGTCGCCGGAGAGCGCCTGGGCGAGGAGCTTTCCGGTGCCAGCGGCGAGTCCGATGCCGGCGCCCTCATGGCCTGCGGCGTGCCAGAGGCCGGGCGCGCGAGGATCAGGGCCGATCACGGGCAGGTGATCGGGGCAGTAGGGCCGGAACCCGTGATAGTGCCGCAGCATGCGCGTACCTGCGAGGAAGGGGAACAGTTCGATCGCGTTCCGTGCGATGGAGCGCAGCGCCGGCACGCTGACGGTCCGGTCGAACCCGACGCGCTCCCGACTCGAGCCGATCAGAATCGTGCCCGCCGGCGTGCCCTCGACGACGGGTGAGGCCTGCAGGCCGGCGTCCGCGCTTCCGACGTTGTCGACGTATTCGGCGGCGTACACCTTGTGGTGCACGCGGGGTGGCAGCGGTTCGGTGACCAGAACGAATCCCCGTCGTGGCAGCACGGGCACCCGCACTCCTGCGAGGTCGCCGATGCTGCCGGCCCAGGCGCCCGCCGTGTTCACGATGTGGGCCGCGCTGAAATCCCCCCTGGGGGTTCGAGCACCCACGACCCGGTCGCCATCGCGCAGCAGCGCGGTCACCGGCGCGCGAGTGACCAGCTCGGCGCCGAGGCCGCGGGCGAGCCGGAGGAAGGTGGAAGCCGCGAGGATCGGCTGCACTTGACAGTCGTCCGGGTAGTACGCGGCTCCGAGCGCACGATCGGTCACGAGCGGCTCGTACTCGCGCAGTGCTCCGGGATCCAGACGCTCCGACCGGATCCCGAACGCGCGCTGACTGGCGGAGAAGCGCTCGAGCGAGGCCAGGCTGGACTCGCGAGAAGCGACGATGATGCCGCCTTTCGCCTCGAACTCCCAGAAGCGCCCGAATTCGGCGAGTTCGCCGCGCCAGATGTCGAGTGAGTAGTGGGTGAGCTCGAGCTCGGGGCCGAGCTCCTTGTCGCTCACGAGGATGTTGCCCTCGCACCGGGAGGTCGAACCGCTGACCGGGAGCTCCCGTTCGAGCACGGTCACCGAGAGGCCGGCTCGGGATGCGAAATACGCCGTGGCGCACCCCATGATTCCCGCTCCGATGATGAGCACGTCGGATGGGCCCCGCGTCACGTGTCCCGCCTCCGCGTCGGTTCGTCGGCGCTCGGGTCGCTCTCCGTCCCCGTCGCCCACAGCGCCCGTGCATGACCGATGTGCTGACGGAGCAGATGCTCGGCTGCGTCCGCATCACCTCGGTGCAGCTGCTCGACGAGATCGTGATGCTCTTGCGCCGAGGCTGCGAGCCGTCCGTCCCGTGCAAGGGCGATGAGCCCGTACATGCGGGTGCGCAGACGCAGCTCGGTCGCGAGAGCGACGAGCTGCTGATTCCCCGTCAGGGAGAGCAGTCGGGCATGGAACGCGCGATCGAGCTGCAGGTACTGCTGCAGATCTTCGCGTTCTGCCGCTGCTGCGCACGCTCCGGCGACCTCGCGGAGTGCCGTGCGCTCCACGTCGGTGACGCGACCGGCGACGAGGTGCATCGCGGGGGGCTCCAGCAGCAGTCTGACCTGGGCCAGGTCGTCCAGGTCGTCTTCCGACATGCGCGTGATGCGAAAGCCCTTGTTCTTCACGGTCTCCACGAGGCCTTCACGGGCGAGATCCATCATCGCCTCGCGCACGGGAGTGGCGGACACGCCGAGTGCCTGCCCGAGCATCGGCGCTGAGAAGAGCGCGCCTTCGGCGAGCTCTCCGGTGATGATCGCCGTGCGCAGCCGTTCGAGGACCGTCTCGCGGAGGTACCGGGGTCGCGCGACGCGCTCGACGGCGGGCGTCGAGCGAACGGCGACGGCGGGATCGGACGTCGGCATCACGACGCTCCCTCGGCCCGTGGAGGCGCCGCGTCCCTCCGGGCGGCGGATTCGAGCACCGCAGACGCGCAGATCAAGTCCTCCCAAGCCATGCCGACGCCGGTGAACACGGCGGGGCGGCCGGGGGTGCGCCGCATGTCGCCGGTGACGAGATCCTGCAGGTTGGCGGGCGCACTGGCGCTGCCCCACACCTCTGCGTCGAGGGCGGTGAGATTTCCGTTCTCCCGCTGCGCGGACGCGCGGCCTTCGACGACCAGATCGGAGCGTTCGATCAGCGCGTCATCGAGTTCGCGCTTGTCCGTGCCGTGGGTCCCGTTCGCGGCGACGACGGCGTGCTCGGCGACCAGAGCGCCGTCGAACAGGGGCGTGCTCGTCGATGTGGTGCACAGAATGATGTCGGCCTCGGGTACCGCGGCCTCCGCGCTGCCGGTGCGATTGCGGATGGAGACTCCGCGGGTCTCGCCCGCACCCGAGAGTGCTTCGATCATCGCATCCACTCGCGCCGGTCGGCGGCCGACCACGTCGAACGTCGCGTCGGGAAACGCGGTGGCGGCGGCCCGAATGTGCGCTGACGACTGCACTCCGGCGCCGAACACGAGGATGCGCGGATGAGGCGCGGGCTCACCTCCGGGCGGCGCGATCGCCACGAGATGCTGCACCGCGAGCAGCGCGACCGCGGGGGTGCGGATCGCCGTGAGGGAGGCTCCCTCGAGGATCGCGAGGGGCTCAGCGGTGTCTGACGAGTACACGATGTACACCCCCTGAATCTTCGCGAGACCGCGAGCGGGGTTCTCAGGCGCCACGGTCAGGGCTTTCAACCCGCTGAATCGGGTTCCCTGGGCGGGCATCAGCAAGAATTCGCCTCCGGGAAACTCGCTGAACAGGCGCGGCGCGTCGCGCTCGGGATCGACGTCGTCGCGCAGCGCAGCGCGCAGTGCCGCGATGGCGTCGGGGATCGGCAGGAGCCGCGTGATGTCCGCAGCCGTGAAGTAGGGCAGCGCTGCCGATGCGCCGCTCACAGGAGGAAGCCGTTCGGGAACGGGTCGCTGGGGTCGAGGAAGTACTGGGCGGTGCCGGTCACCCAGGCGCGACCTCGAATCGTCGGGATGACCGCGGGGCGACCGCCGACCTCGGTCTCGGCGATGAGCGTGCCGTGGAAACGGGAACCGATGTAGGAGTCGTTGATGAACTCCGTGTCGAGCGGCAGCTCGCCGCGGGCGTGCAGCTGCGCCATGCGGGCGCTCGTTCCCGTGCCGCAGGGGGAGCGGTCGAACCAGCCCGGGTGGATCGCCATCGCGTGGCGGGAGTGCTGCGCCGTCGAGCCGGGTGCCTGCAGATAGACGTGGTGCACCCCGCGGATGTCGGGGCGCTCGGGGTGCACGGGCTCGTCTGTCGCGTTGATGGCAGCCATGATCGACAGGCCTGCGGCGAGCAGCTCGCCCTGGTTGCGGCGATCCTCATGCCACTCGATGCCGAGCCGTTCGAGCTCGACGATGGCGTAGAAGTTGCCGCCGAAGGCGAGGTCGTAGCCGACCGCGCCCAGGCCGGGCACCGCCACGATGGCGCCGAGGCGCTCGGCGAACGACGGCACGTTCGTGATCGTGACGTGGTCGGCGTGCCCGTCGGTGACGGCCACTTCTGCGACGACGAGACCAGCCGGGGTGTCGAGCCGAATCGTCGTCGTGGGCTCCGTGACGTCGACCATTCCCGTCTCGACGAGCACGGTCGCGACACCGATGGTGCCGTGCCCGCACATCGGCAGGCACCCGGAGACCTCGATGTAGAGCACGCCCCAATCGGCGTCGGGGCGCGTGGGCGGCTGCAGAATCGCGCCGCTCATGGACGCGTGCCCGCGCGGCTCGAACATGAGCAGCTGACGCACGTCGTCTCGATGCTCCATGAACCAGAGGCGCCGCTCGGCCATCGTGTCACCGGGCAGCACGCCGACGCCCCCGGTGATGACCCGTGTCGGCATGCCCTCGGTATGCGAATCGACGGCGTGATAGACGTGACTCGTACGCATGTGCGCCCTTTCAGTGAACGAGGCCGCGTTGCCCCTGGAACTGCGTGCCCGCCTCGAGCTACCTGTCGTAGCCCTTGGCGATGGCGGCCCGGGTATCGGCGACGATCCGGTCCGCGACATCCTGTGGAAGCGCGAGGCGCGGGGGGCGACTCGCGCCGCCCTTGCGACCCACGATGTCCATCGACAGCTTAATCGCCTCGACGAACTGCGTCTTCGAATCCCAGCGCAGCAGCGAGTGCAGGTCGCGATAGATCTGCTGGCCGCGCTCGAGGTCTGCGTAGTCGCCCGACGTGCAGAGTCGGTAGAGCTCGACGCACGACTGCGGAATCGCGTTCGGGTACCCCGACACCCAGCCGACGGCGCCGGCGAGCCCCACTTCGAGCACGGTGTCGTCGGTGCCGATGATGATGTCGATCTCGGGGGCCAGCTCCTTGATCTCGTAGATGCGGCGGGGGTCGCCGGAGAACTCCTTGACGCCCACCATGTTGCCGGCGGCATGGATGTCGGCGATGAGTTCGGGCACGAGGTCGACCTTGGTGTCGATCGGATTGTTGTACCCGACGATCGGCAGGCCGACCTTGCCGACCGTGGCGTAGTGGTGCTTCACCTGTTCGTGGTTGGCTCGGTAAGTGTTCGGCGGGAGCAGCATCACGCACTGAGCGCCCGCCTCCGCGGCCTGCTCGGCCCAGTGGGCCGATTGCAGGGCGCCGTAGGCGCCGACGCCGGCCATGACGGTGAAGCCCTCGGGTGCTGCTTCGACGGCGGTCTTGACGACTTGCGCGCGTTCGGCTTCGGTGAGGTTCTGATATTCCCCGAGGGAGCCGTTCGGGGCGACGCCGTCGCAGCCGTTCTCGGCCAGCCAGGCCACATGCTCGGCATAGGCGTCGTAGTCGACCGAGAGGTCGTCCGTGAAGGGGAGTGCGGTGGCGACGATGACGCCGTGCCAGGGCTTCTGCTCGGTCATGGGGGTCCTTTCGGGCTGCGATCGAGTCACTGCAGTGTGACATTGCACACGGTACCACGCTCTGGGGCGGGTCCGTCAACTGCGATTTCCGGTGGGGGTGGAGCCGATGGGTGGATCATCGGCCTGCATGCGGAAGCGGCTCAGTCCGCTGGGCGGCCCCGGGTGCGCTTCAGGGCCGCGAGGAGCAGGTGCATCGGCAGTACCGACTGCGGATCCGAAAGCGACACGCCCGTCTGCTGGGCGCGCGCCAACCGTGCCTGCAGTGTGTTGCGATGGACTCCGAGGCGTTCGGCCGCAGACGAGACCGAGCCGCGGTGATCCAAGTACGCCAGCACAGCTTCGACGAGCTCATCCGTCGCGGGATCGGCGAGAAGGTCGGGGAGCAACGTGCTGGCGAGTTGCGCCGCGAGAGGACCCGGCAGCACCCGCGGGAGAATTTCCGCCGTGATCTCTGAGAACTCCACGATCGCAGGAACCGAGAGCGCATCGTTCGTGGCCAGACGTGCCGCAAGCGACGCCTCGCGAAGCCCACGTGCCGCATGCTCGATGTCCGTCAGCACGTCTGACACGCCTGCGGCGAGGTCGAACGCCTGCAGGCGCAGCCTGTGCGATCGGAGCTCAGCGACGAAGCCACTGCGCGAATGCTCATCCGAGCTCGGAACGAAGCCGAACCAACCGTCCTCGATCCGTGCGAGCGGGAGTTGCCCGAACACGTCGTTCCACAATTGACGCACTGCAGCACCCATCCGGCCCTGAGACGACGAGGCGAAGAACACCACGAAATAATCGCCGTCGATCGACCATCCCAACTCGGCCGCGACGTCACTCCCGACGGAGTCGATCGTGCCGCCGGGGGTGATGAGACCGGTCAGGGCCGCGACCGAGAGCGTCGGCAGCGAGGCCTCGGTTTCACTCAAGCGCTCTTCAGCCAGAAGCGCGCGAATCGTTGGCGAGGCCGCCGCGAGCACCTGCTCGGCTCGCATCCGCTCGGGGTCCTGCGTCTCCGCGACGAGGTGGTCGGGGCGGGGCCGGGATGAGAGCGGAACGCACACCCGGGTGCTCCCGGGATGAGGGTGCGGCTCGGCCGGTGTGCTGAATCGGACTGCGCCCCCGTCCAGACGGACAGCGACGCGAGCGCCCTCCAGCTCCGCAGAGATCGTCGCCAGGGCTGCAGGAATGTCAGCTGAGAGGGAGACTCTCGTCGCGAAGCGGTGCAATCGAGCCAGAGAATCGGCTCGCGCGACCCCGACGTGGATCGCCGTTCTGATGGCCAGGGTGCGGATGTCGATGTCGGTGGTGAACAGTGAGACACCCAGACGCTCTGCCAGATCGATGACACTCCCGGTGAACGCCTGGTGCGGCACGATGAGGGCGCAGGCTCGGCGTTCCCAGGCGTAGCGGAGTGCCGCCGAGATCATCCATCCGCCGCGCGCCACCTCCTGAGTCAACATGATCAGCGTGTCCGGGCCCACCGACGTCATCTCCTCGATGTCGGTGACCAGTGCGAGCTCGCGCACCGGGCTGCGCGGGTCGGCGAGGTGCAGGGTGACGAGATCTTCGAAGTCCGAAGACTCTGCGAGGTCGCGGAGCTCGACGAGCCCGTGCGAGTTCGGTCGCATTATCTTCCTCCTCGCGCCCGCAGCCACAGGTGCAGCGCGTCCGGTCCGACGAGGTCGATCCCGGCGGGCGTGTACCACTGCGGTGCGCCGGGGAGAACGACGATGTCGAGCGTGTTGCCGACCCAGAGGTCGTCCAATCCCGCGACACTCGCGTCCTCGGGCCTGAGCATCGTGATGATGTCGGGCATCACCGCGACGACGGCGCCGTCGACCATGACCATGAGCAACTCGTTCTGAATCTCCATCTGCACGATGCGCCCGCTCGTCTCCTCGATGAAGACGACGCTCGACGGCATGTCGGGCTGGCCGGGCGGAGCCGGACGCGACAGGCCAGCGACATCTGCGACCCGTGCCCGGATGATGCGCCTCACCCCCTCGCTTCGTCTCAGCGCAGCGTGCTTCGCCGCCGTCGGCTGTGCAGCTTGCAGTACCGCTCCGATGCGTATCATCCGTGACACGCTTCCCAGAATGCCGGCCCTGGCGAGTGTTCCTGCCGTCATCGGGTACAGCGCGGTCGCCGCCCATCCGCCGAACTCTCCGGCCAGTGCACGCACGAGTCGCTCGGCCCGACGAGTGTCCGACACCTCGAGCAATGCCGAATCCCCGGCCGGACCCGTTGCACCGATCGGTCCAGCAGACAGGCCTTCCAATGTGAACACCGATTGGTAGAGCAACGGGAACACGCGACCCATCGGATCCGCGTCCACTACGGGTCGCCCGGTCTGCAGCGACGTCAGGACGGGAACGAGTGAGTTGATGTTCGCGGCCGCGAGCGGGATGAAGCCGGCGGCCTCTCGTCCGAACGCACGCTCGACGAGTGCGAGGCTCGTCAGGAATTCGTCCCCGACCGGTCTGAGATCAGAGAGCGGGAGCCCGCTGTTGACGAAGCCGAGTGCGATGATCAGATCGTCGTTCTCGAATGTCTCCACCGATCTGAGTTCCGCCTCGGTCTCGTGCGAGCGCATGTGCGCGATCGTGCGATCCATCTGCTCGGTGCACCAGTCGTGGTCGGCAGCGCAGCCGAGGAAGAGGGCGCCTGCGCGCAGGTGGGAGACATCCTGCTCATCGAGGCGCACGCGCTGCACCTCCCGTCAGAATGGAGCCCGTACTCTCGCCGGCGATGCCGCGCACCCGCACGGTCACCACGCGCGGATGCTGGTAGGCCGTCGCGATCACTCTGGATTCGGGAATGCGGATGCTCGCGGGAACTGCACCGAGGGATACGAGCCGCGCTTCCACACGGGCGCGGGCGTTCGCGAGGGCCTGCTCCATCTCCGTCGCGTTGCTGACATCGACCACGCGGTTGGCCCACTCGGAGAGCGGGGCGCACGCTGCTCCGAGTGCACGAAGACTGTGGTCCGCGTGGGAGTGGGCGGAGAGGCCGAGTGGGCTCGGTCCGTCGGCGCCGTGGGTCACGAGGAGTGGTCGGTCGGCGCCACCGTGCAACTCGATATCAGTGACACCTCTCACATTGGCGGCCTGGGTGGAGACCGCAGGACCGGAGGCGCGGTGCGTGGGGACGACGGTCGGAACTCCATCGATGATCTCGCCGAAGAATGGCGCAGTTCCGTCATCGACGATCAGAGCACCATCGTCGATGCCGCACAGTGCGGCGGCCCCGATGAGCTCCGTTGAGCGCCCGGCGTGCAGTGCATGGATGGGCGCCTCTGAGAGTTGCGCGATCGTCGTCGATCCGCCGTCGTTCGTGGTGACGTAGAGGCGTGACAACGGCGCCGCAGCTTCAACCGCGAGCACCAGTGAGGTGCCGAGAGCTGCCGCTCCGGGAGTGAGTGCACTGTTGAGCACGGCGGTTCGTTCGCGTACGGCGATGGCGCTGCTCGAGAAGCGATGAGAGAACTCAATGCTCGCCGGCTCGGAGTGCTCGAGGAGGATGCGTCCGGCGGTCTGTTCGTGGGACGGGTTCACGAGCGACCCGACGCCCGAAATGACGTAGTTGGGCGCCCGCCCGGCTGAACGAGCGATCCGTATCAGAGCGGCGGTATCGAGCGGGACGAGTTCGTCTCCGAGGATCGTATGTCCTCCTGAGACATGGACGATCCGCGTGCGATACCTGTTCTCGGCGGAGTCCGAGAGTTCATGGCCCGCATCGACCGGAGGCCGAGGGGCGATGCGGACGACGATGAATGACGCAGAGCGGTTCGGTGTGAGCGCGTCGCTCACATCGATGGTGATCGCCTGTGGAATCGGATTCGTGCCGGGACTCGCCGCCCGGCGTTTCAACCGCCGGAGAATGTCGGACACCATCTCGGAAAGTTCCGCTCCCCGCTGCTCGACGCGCTCTTCGTGGATCTTTCCCCGGTCGTCGATCAGGATTCCAGTCGTGCCATTGGCGGTGGCCGCCATGCCAATTCGCATTTCTGCATTCTACGCGCCGTCTGGATTGTGCATGATGCACAATCTCTGCTCGCGCCGCCGGAGTAGGTTATCGCTGGAAATCAGGAGCCCCCTCCTCCATGAACGACGACGACGGAGTACGAGTTCACCACATGATTCGAAGCATCCTCACTCTGCAACCCCGCACCGGCCGCTCGGAAGAGATCGTGCGCCTCTACCGAGCGCAGGAGATTCTGCAGCAGTCGCTGGACCTCACACGAGCGATCTGCTCGGAGATCTCCGTCGCGATCGACGGCAGTGGCGAGATCATCGTCAGCGCCCTCTGGCCAGATGCAGCGGCCTATCAGGAGTGGATCGATCACCCCGAGCGCGGCAAGCGCGTCCCGCAGCTCCCGGAACTCCTGGAAGGTGCCGAGGTCGGTGTCGCGAAGCTCTACCGCGTCGATCACGGCGTCGGGAGCGAGTCGTTCACGGACGAGTAGTTCCTCTTCCGCCCCCTACCACCCGACCCACTGAAGAAAGCAGATTGCAATGATGCACCTCTCCCGAATCGTGGCCGGCGCCGGAGTGCTCGCCCTCGGCGCGTCCCTCGTCGCCTGCAGCGCCGACTCCGGTGCGAGCAGCGACAGCTACTCGATCGTGTTCCTCGCCTCGTCCTCGCAGAACGGCTACAACCAGGCGGTGTACGAGGGCATCGAGCAACGCGCGGCCGAGCTGTCCGACGAACTCGGCATCACCATCGACACGAAGATACAAGACGGTCAGTTCGACGCGAATACGCAGCTCTCGCAGCTTCAGAATGCAGGGACGACCGGTCAGGCCGATGCGGTGGTCGTTGTGCCGCACGACGGGCCCGCCCTCAATGCGGCATTTCCCCTCGGCAGTGATCTTCCGGTCGTGAGCGTGCTCAATCCCATCGGTCCCGACATCAACGAGATGGAGCCCCAAGTCGAAGGCGTCGTGTCGACCGTCGCCTCCCCACCGGCGAACGGCGCTGAACTGCAGGCTGAGACCGTCGTCGACTACTGCGCCGACATCGATCCGTGCAAGATCGGCCTGCTCGCCGGCCTCTTGAACTCGCCGCTCGACATCGAGCGCGTCGACGCGTGGAAAGGCGTACTCGAGCAGCACGACAACATCGAGATCGTCGGCACCGTTGAGGGCGCGTACGATCGCGACCAGTCGCTCACCGCCGTCAGTAATCTGCTGCAGGCGAATTCGGACATCAATGGAATTCTGAGCAACGCCGATCAGCAGACGCTGGGCGCGCAGATCGCGCTGGAGAACGCGGGCATCGATCCGGCATCCGTGTTCCTGACGGGAGGCGGTGGCACCGTCGAAGCGGTGCAAGCGGTGCGCGATGGTATCTGGACGAACGACTTCCTCAATTTTCCGGTGTCAATGGGGTCGGCGGCCCTCGAACAGGCCGTCAACGCCCTGCGCGGCGAGACGGTCGAGAGCGTCATCGACGCGGATTCGATCGTCGACATGGGCCCGATCGTGACCCGCGAGGATCTCGAGGCAGCCCCCGATTACACGGGCGAGTGGAATGGCTGAAGCGACCCGCGACCGCGCGCAGGAGGTGCTCCTCGAGCTGCGGGGCGTCGATAAGCGGTTCGGCGCGACCCAGGCGCTCGACGACGTTTCGCTCGAGATCCGAGGCGGAGAGATCCACGCGTTCGTCGGGGAGAACGGCGCAGGGAAGTCGACGCTCGGCAAGATCATCGCCGGCGTGTACGCCGCTGACGCGGGCGCCGTCGTCGTGAACGGATCAGTCATCGACAAGTGGAACCCAGCCATTGCGCAGAAGCAAGGCGTCGCCATGATCGCGCAGGAGCTCGCCCTCGTGCCCGACCTCACGGTCGCTCAGAACGTCTTTCTCGGAGCGGAGCAGCATCGCTTCGGAATCGAGCGTCGCAACCTGAACGAGCGATTCGCCGCGCTCGACGCCGAGACCGGCTTCGGGCTCGATCCGCGGATGCGAGTGCGGGATCTGCGGATCGCAGATCAGCAGAAGGTCGAGATTCTCCGCGCTCTCGCGCGCAACGCGCGGATCATCGTCATGGACGAGCCGACCTCCTCGCTCACCGCGTATGAGATGTCCCAGTTGGAGAATCTGATGCGCGCGCTCCGCGACCGCGGGTGCGGCGTGATCTACGTCTCCCACTTCCTCGATTCCGTGCTGGGAGTCGCCGACCGCATCACGGTCATGCGCGATGGCCGTCGCATCGAGAGCGTGCAAGCCAGTACCGTGGTCAAGCACGACATCGTCACCTCGATGCTCGGAAGGGAGCTCGAGCAGGCGTTCCCCGAGCGCGGTGCAGCGCCTCCCGCGTCGATCCCTCCAGTACTGCGCGTTCGGGACCTGCGCACCGAGACGGGAGGCGCGGCGATGAGCTTCGATGTGCGCCCCGGCGAGATCGTCGGCCTTCTCGGCCTGGTCGGCAGCGGTCGAACCGAATGCCTGCGCGCCGTGTTCGGCGTCGACAAGACGGCGGGCGGCAGCGTGGAGCTCGGAGGCCGGGATTGGACGGGGCGGTCACCCCGGGAATCGATCGAAGCGGGGCTCGTGCTCGTCTCGGAGGACCGACACAAAGACGGCCTGGTGCTGCAGCGCTCCGTGCGCGAGAACATCGCGCTGTCGAGCCTGAGCGCGCGCACGCGGTACGGGATCGTCACGCGGGGCTCCGAGAAGCACGTCGCGAAGGACCTCGCCGAATCATTGCAGATGCGGCCACCCGACATCGAGCTCCCCGTTTCGTGGTTCTCGGGCGGCAACCAGCAGAAGGCCCTGCTCGGCAAGGCGCTCGCGGCGCAGCCCCGCGTCGTCATCCTGGATGAGCCAACGCGAGGCGTCGACGTCGGTGCGAAACGCACCATTTACGATCTCGTAGCCCGACTCGCCGCCGAGGGCATCGCGGTGCTGCTGATCTCCTCCGAGCACGAGGAGATCATGGAACTCGCCCATCGCGCCTACCTGGTGTCGGGAGGGCGCACGTTCGACGAGATCATCCCGGAGCACACGACTGTCGAGGATGTGCTCCACCGACTGTTCAATGTGACCCCCCGAGAGGAGACGGCAGCGTGAGCGAAGCCGCCAACACCACAGCGACGCGCACCCGCGCCCGAAAGCAGTTCTCGCTGAAGGAACTCGCGATCGAATACGCGGTGCTGCTGCTGCTGGCCGCAGTGCTGATCGCGCTCGCGATCCTCTCGCCGTCGTTCTTCACGTTCGGCAACATCGTCAACATCTTGAACCAGAATGCGCCGCTCGTCATCATCGCAGCCGCCGGCACGTTCGTCATCATCTCAGGGAATTTCGACCTCTCGACCGGCGCGATCTACAGCGTCGCGGGGGTGCTCGCCGCCTGGCTCGCGGTCTCGATCGGGAACGTGTGGATCGCGTTGCTCGCGGCGCCGCTCGTCGGGTTGGTGCTCGGAGCATTCAACGGGGTGGTCATCACCCGGCTCCGGGTGCACTCGTTTTTGGCGACGCTTGCGTCATCGATGATCTTCACGACGCTTGCGGTGCTGATCACCGGTGGAAGCCTCATCACGGTGACGACCCCGGGCTTCACGGCACTCGGTCGCGACCGTGTCGGCGGTATTTTCGTCGCCGTATTAGTGATGATCGCGGTCGTTGCGGCGCTGTGGTTCCTCCTGTCGCGCACGGTCTTCGGTCGGCGGGTCTACGCGGTCGGCGGGAATGCTGAGGCCGCGGAACTCTCCGGCATCCATGTCGACCGCACCCGCATCATCGTCTTCGTGATCAGCGGCCTCGCGGCGGGAACCGCGGCCGCGATCGGGGTCTCCCGCATCGCCTCGGGTCAACCCCTCGCGGGCGCCGGTCTTGAATTGAGCGCCATCGCTGCCGTGATTCTCGGCGGTACGAGCATTTACGGCGGCGTCGGCGCGGTCTGGAGGTCGGTCGCAGGCGTGTTCCTCATCGCGATGATCGGCAACGGGTTCGACCTGCTCAACTTGAACCCGCAGCTCAAGGACATGGTCACCGGATTCATCATCCTCGCGGCAGTCGGCCTCGCCGCATCAGGCAGAGGAAAACGCTAGCCGAACCGATCCCCCCCCCCCCCGCATTCGGCGTGCAGCGCGCCTCCTGATATCCGGATCTCGCAGCATCAGGACGCATCGTTGCGCCCGAATGTCACCGGGTCACCCCGCACACCACCCTGGAAGGACTCAAGATGACAGCACATATCCGCATCGCAGTCGATGTCGGCGGCACCTTCACCGATGTCGTGAAACTCGACCCCGGCACCGGGGAGCTGAGGTTCGAGAAGGTTCCCACGACTCCGAGTGAACCCACCTCCGGAGTGCTCTCCGCATTCGACAAGGCCGGCGCCGATACCCGCGAGGTGTCGACGTTCAACCACGGCAGCACGCTGGGACTGAACTCGCTGCTCACCCGGACGGGAGCCCGCATCGCCACGGTCGCCACCGCTGGGTTCCGGGACGTCTATCTGCTCGGGCGCACCGATCGGCGAGTCATGTACGACATCGCCTACCGAAAGCCGGCTCCATTGCTGGAGCGTTACGACACGTTCGAGGTGGTGGAGCGCAGCATGTTCGACGGGTCCATCGCGATACCGCTTGACGAAGAGGACGCCAGGCGAGTTGCGCGTGAAATCGGTGCGCGCCGATACGAAGCCGTGGCCGTCGCGTTCCTGCACGCGTACGCCAACCCGGACCACGAGCTTCGCATGCGCGAGATTCTGGCCGAGGAGGCCCCCGATGTCGAGGTCACCCTGTCGCACGATCTCTCTCGGGAGTACCGCGAGTACGAGCGCACGAGCACCGCGGTGCTCGATGCGTACATCAAGCCGATCATGCGCAGTTACCTCCGGGCTCTCGAATCAGAGCTCGATGAACGGGGTTTCGACGGCCGGTTCCTGATGTCTCGTTCCGGAGGAGGCGCTATGACGGCGTCGGCAGCGCGAGAGCAGCCGGTCAACCTCATTCTCTCGGGTCCTGCCGGCGGCGTCGTCGGCGCGGCCGCCTTCTCGAAGCTCATCGGGCGGCCCAATCTCATCACGATCGATATGGGTGGGACCAGTCTCGATGCTTCGCTCGTGCAGAACGGCGCTCCCGTGCTCTACCACGGTGCCGAGTTCGAAGGGCTGCCGATCAACACGCCGTCCCTGTACATCCATACCATCGGCGCGGGCGGGGGGTCGCTCGGATACCTCGACGAGGCGGGCGCACTGCAGGTCGGGCCGAAGAGCGCCGGTGCGATGCCGGGGCCGGCCGCGTACGGTCGGGGAGGTACCGAACCGACCTTCACCGATGCTGCCCTGGCGATCGGCTACCTGGGCGTCGACACCCCGCTCGGGGGCGAGCTCGCGCTCGATCGCGAGCGGGCGCTGGAGGCCCTGGCACCGATCGCGGCCGAACTCGAACTGACTCCGACCCAGCTCGCGCGCGGCATGGTGCAGATCTCGAACACCAAGATCATGGGCGCCGTGCGAGCGATCACCATCGAACTCGGTCACGACCCGCAGGATTTCGCGTTGCTGTCGTTCGGCGGCGGGGGCGGTCTCGTCGCGGTCGACGTGGCGCGTGAGCTCGGAATACCGGAGGTGATCGTGCCTCCCGGTCAGGGAGCGTTCTCGGCCCTCGGTATGCTCATGGCCGACGTGCAGCATGACTATTCGAGGACGAGCATTCAGGCGCTCGACGAGCTCGACGCCGAAGCAGCCGATGCGCTGTTCGCCGGAATGGAGGCGGAGGCGCGCGCCACCCTCGCCGCAGAAGGATTCGCCGAGGATCGCATGCGTTTCAACCGCGTCGTCGCCGTCCGCTACTCCGGGCAGGAGCACGCGGTGACCGTCGACTATCCCGTCGGGAGCGCCGATCCTCGAGTCGAGATTCGCGGTGAGTTCGATCGGCTGCATCTGCGGCAGTACGGGCACACGATGGACGACCCGGTGGAGACCACGACCCTGCGTCTCGGTGCTGTCGGCGTCGTCGACAAGCCTGAGATCCCGAAGATTGATCGGCGCAGCGGCGACGGGCCGCGAACGCGGGTACGTGAGGTCGTGCTCGAGGGGGACCGCACCCGCGACTACGCGCTCGTGGCTCGCGAGGAGCTCTTCGCGGGCGACGTCATCGACGGCCCGGCGGTCATCACCGAGCACACCGCGACGACCGTGCTCCATGCCGGAGACCGACTCGAGGTCGGCGCGTACGGCGAACTCGTCATCTCGATCCAGAACGAACTGAAGGAGGTCTGACATGGCCGATGCGATCACGACCGAGATCATCAGGCACGGACTGCTCGCGGCTGCGGAGGAGATCGCCCGCAATCTCTGCCGCACGGCGTACAACACCGTCGTGTACGAGATTCACGACTACGGCATCGGGCTGCACGACGTGCGCGGCGACGTCGTTGCCGATGCGCCGGGAATCGCTGTGTTCACGCGCGGCAACGACGCGGGCATCAAGCATTCGATCGAGTTCCTCGGGGAAGAGGCGATGGAGCCGGGCGACGTCTTCATCATCAACTACCCGTACTGGTCGAGCGCGCACACGCTCGATCCGCTCGTCTTCGCGCCGATACACGCTGAGGGGAAGCTCATCGGGTACGCCTCGTGCCGGGTCCATGTGACCGATCTCAATCAGAAGGATCCGGGGTACGTGCTCGACTCCACGGACCGCTCGCAGGAGGGCCTGGTGCTCCCGGCCTCGAAGTTGTACCGCCGAGGGGTGCGCAATGACGACGTGTTCAACGTGATTCGCTTCAACAGCCGGATGCCCAAGCACACGATCGGCGATATCCAGGCGCAGGTCTCCGCAGTGGTCACTGGAGTGCGGCGCACGCAAGAGCTCGCGAGCAAGTACGGGGTGGCGGTGCTGACTCAGGCCATGGAGACCATCAACGCGCACGGGGAGCGTCTGGCGCGCCTCGCCCTCGCGAAGCTGCCGAAAGGAACGTGGAGCGCGGTCGACTATGTCGACGACGACGGGATCACGAAAGACGAACTCGTCAAGCTGCAGTGCACCGTTACCGTGACGGACGATGAGATGGTCGTCGATTGGACGGGGAGCGCTGAGAACGTGCGGGGCCCGATCAACCTCCCACCAGGACAGACGGAGGCGCTGTCGAGCTTGATCTTCAAGTCGCTCACTACGCCCGAGTCTCCCGTCGTCGCGGGCAACTTCGCCCCGTTGCGCGTCGTGACGGTGCCCGGCTCGGTGATGCACGCGGTGCCGCCGATGCCGACGTTCACCCTGTGGACGGGCCTGCTCGCCGGAGAAGTGATTCTCAAGGCGCTCGCACAGGGCATGCCGGAACTGGTGCCGGCGTGCTCGGGCGGCGACGTCTGCTCGATGATGGGGCTCGGTGTGAATCCGCGAACCGGCGAACCATGGCAGGAGGCGACGAACGAGGCGGTCGGTTTTGGCGGAACGGCGACGCACGACGGTGAGGACGGCATCATGCACCTGTCGGAGCCGGGTTGCCGAAACAACCCTGTGGAAGTGCTCGAGGCGAAGTCTTCGATGATCATCGAGCACTACGGCTACCGCGCCGATACCGGGGGTGCCGGCCGCTTCCGCGGAGGTGTGGGCGTGAGTCGCTCGTATCGGTTTACGGCGCCCGCCACCGGTATCTGCCTGGTGTACAAGACCAAGACCGAGCCCTGGTCGATCGATGGGGGAGCCACCGGCAAACCGAACCAGGTAGTGCTGAACCCAGGCACCGATCGCGAAGTCGTGCAGGGCGGCAGTTACAACCACCTCGACGCCGATGACGTGCTCGTCAACGAGACCGGCGGGGGAGGAGGGTACGGCAACCCATTCGAACGCGACCCGGAGGCCGTCGCTAACGACGTACGCAATGGATTCGTGTCCCACGAATCCGCAACGCGCGATTACGGGGTAGCGGTCACCGAGCAGTTCAGGGTCGACGCCGTTGAAACGGCGTCGCTCCGGGCGGCCGTTTCCGCGTAGCAGTATCCGGGCCGCCGAGCCTCGGCGGCCCGGATACTGCTCCGATAGCGAGCACCAGGCAGTCGAACAAGCGAGTGGAAGGGGCGCGCATGCGCCAGGGAAATCTGACAATCATCGGTGCACGCGTGTGGAATGGTCGCGGCTTCGATGAACGGGACATCGATATCGTCGACGGGTTCGTGAGCGAAGAACGCGCAGCCGATGGGCCGCGCGAAACGCTTGACGGCTCGGGCACCTGGGCTGTGCCGGGGCTCATCGATGCGCACTTCCACGCGTACGCCACGAGCATGGACGGATTTGAGAACGAGCGGGGACCGTTGAGTTTCGCGGCGATCAACGGCGCCCGTCGGCTGGAGAGCGCTCTGCGACGCGGGTTCACAACCGTCCGCGACGTCGCCGGGGGCGACATCGGACTCGCCAGAGCGATCGATCGCGGGCTCATCCCGTCTCCCCGGTATCACTTCACGGGTGCCGCGCTCAGCCAGACAGGTGGCCACGGCGACCCCCGAGCTGCGCACATCGACGTCTGTTTTTCCCACGGGCACATGTGCGAGGTGGTCGACGGGGTCGACGCACTCCGGGTTGCAGTCCGCGAGCGCCTCCGAACGGGTGCGCACGCGATCAAGATCATGACTTCGGGCGGCGTGTTCTCGCTGTCGGATCCGATCCGCGTGCCGCAGTACTCCGCGGAGGAGATCCGCGCGGTCGTCGAAGAGGCAACCCGCCGCGGGAGCTATGTCGCGGCTCACGCTTACTCTCCAGAGGCGGTGCGGCACTCGATCGAGAACGGCGTGCGATCGATCGAGCATGGAAATCTCATCGACCTCCAGACTGCGGAGCTCATGGCCACGTGCGGCGCGTTCCTCGTGCCGACGCTCGCCGCCTATGATGCTATGGACCGCCGCGGTGCAGAGATCGGCCTCAACGCGACCTCGCTCGAAAAGAACTCCGAGGTACTCTCGAAGGGGCAGGAAGCCGTGCGACTCGCGCTCGCCGCAGGAGTTCGAGTCGGGTTCGGGAGCGATCTGATGGGTGACCTCGAGGACGACCAGCTGCAGGGCGTGCGGCTCCAAGTATCGGCAAGCGGTGCTGCCGCCGCACTTCGGTCGATGACTCAGGTGAACGCAGAGCTGATCGGGGACCCGGCACTCGGGCGCCTCCGGGCGGGAGCGTACGGCGACGCGGTCCTTCTCGCCGCCGATCCGTTGCATGAACCGGCGGCATTGTGGGAGGCGGACGCCCGGGCGGCGGTGGTGCAGGCGGGTCGCAGAGTCGCGTAGCTGCGATCAGCGCAGCACGAAGCCTCGACCGAGGTCGTCGTCGAAGTCGAGGAAGAAGCGGTGCTCACCGGTGCGATGCGCCGTGCCCGATACGAGCGGGATGACGGCCTCGGGGTGATCCATCGCCGGTTCCCATCGCGCCTCGAACGCGGTGTCGATGATGGAGCGGTGCTCGAGTACTTCGTCCGCGGCGAGTTCGCCTGACGCCGCGAGTAAGGCGACCCGCGCGCCCGTCCCGGAACCGCACGGCGAACGATCCACCTCGCCGTCGGCGAACACCGTGACGTTTCGCTGTCGCGGCCCGGCATCGCCGTGGCCGAGGTCGTCCCACAGGATCGTTCCGTAGACGCCCGACAGCCGATGATCGGCTGCGTGCTGGGCCTCCGGGGCATCGTTCAGCACCCATTTGACCTCTCGCCCGAAATCGATCAGGGAGGAGTAGTGCTCGGGTGAGACCGACAGGCCGACGTCGGACGCACGCACGGACGCGTAGATCGCCCCGCTGAAGCTGAGGTCGACTCGAACGCGCCCTCGCGAGGTCGAGATCTCGACGTCGCGTGCGATGACGTGCGACGCGACGTTGCGGAACGTCGCACGGACGAGACGCCCCTCCGAACGCTCGACCGAGGTCACGACACGCCCCGAGGGAACGTCGATCCGCACGTCGGTCACGCCATCCGGATCGCTCTCCACGAGTCCGGTATCGGTCGCCCAGACCCCCAGCGCGATGGATCCATGACCGCACGCGGTCGAGAAGCCGTCCTGATGCCAGAAGAGAACGCCGAAGTGCGCTGCATCCTGATCGGCCGGGTCTGGCGGGACGACGAATCCTCCGTACATGTCGGCATGGCCGCGGGGCTCCCGGCAGAGGAGCCCGCGCACGCTGTCGGCCCCCGCATCGTCTGCCATCGCGGCGATGCGACGGTCGGCGACCGTCACTCCGTCCGGCACCGGTGCATCGGCGTGAACGATGCGAAACGGCTCCCCGGCCGTGTGATAGTCGGCCGTCGCGATTCCGTTCGGCATCAGATGACCCCCTCGCTCAACCGGCTGGGCGTACCGAAACGGTGCGCGGTGATCGACACGGCCTGTTCGCGGAGGTGCGGCAGCATCTCGACTCGCCCGGCGCCCACGACGGGCCCCCCGTAGACCGCGATGTCGGGCTTGCCCTGAGCCGCGGCTGCGACCTCGCGGACGACGTCCGCTCGCGACTCCTCGGCGACGATGCGCACCCGCGCGCCGGAATGCGGGCCCCGGCGCGCCGCGAGCGCGGCCACGCGGGCCTTCCAAGCGGCGGTGTCCTCGAAGGCGATGCGCACTCCCACTGCTTCGAGCGCTGCGACGATCGGGGCGGGGAGGGCGACCGGTGTGCTGAGCTGCGGCTTCGCCCCGGCTCCGATTCCCGCGGCGACCGCGCGCAGCACCCGCGCGGGCTGCGCATCGGCGGCCGCGCGGATCACGACGGAGGTCGGCAGATATCTCAGCACATTGCGCTCGACGCCGATGCCCGACGCGTCGCGGCGAGCGCCGAATTCCTGCTCCCACGCCACGGCGTCCGAACCGAGTGCGGCTCGCAGCCAGGCGAGGTCAGCGCCGCAGATTCCCGCCTGCTCGGCAGCGGTGACCAGGCGAGCCGCGGCCGGGAGCGGAGCGCGAAGCGGTGCCGTGCTCGCAGCATCGACCCAGTCGCCGAGGCCGTAGAGGTAGCTCGGGCCGCCGGCCTTCGTGCCAGCACCGATCGCCGACTTCTTCCAGCCCCCGAAGGGCTGCCGCCGCACGATGGCCCCGGTGATGCCGCGATTGACATACAGGTTGCCCGCCTCGATGCGGGCGAGCCAGTGTTCGAGCTCGTCGCGGTCGAGCGAGTGGAGTCCGCTCGTCAGCCCGTACTCGATGTCGTTGACGATGTCGATCGCTTCCTCCAGCGTCTCAGCGGTCATGATGCCGAGGATCGGGCCGAAGTACTCGGTGAGATGGTATTCGCTGCCGCGCTGCACCCCGTCGCGCACTCCGGGCGACCAGAGCTTGGCGTCGCCGTGTCGATCCACGGCGAGCGGGTGATCCGAGAGGATCGGCTTCGGTTCGATGGCCCAGCGCTGGCCGGGTCCGAGTTCCGTGAGTCCGCGCAGCAGTTTGCCCGTCGGCGCGCCGATCAGCGGCCCCATCTGGCTGGTGAGCCGATCGGGGGTGCCGACCTTCAGCGATCGCACCGCATCGAGCAGCTGCCCGCGGAATCGCTGGGATCGCGCGACGGAGCCGACCAGTACGACGAGTGAGGCGGCCGAGCATTTCTGGCCGGCGTGCCCGAACGCCGACTGGGCGACGTCGCGGGCGGCGAGATCGAGGTCCGCGTTCGGCGTGACGATGATGGCGTTCTTGCCGCTCGTCTCGGCCAGGATCGGGAGGTCCTCGCGGAGGGCGCGGAAGGTCTCGGCGGTCTCGTACGCGCCGGTCAGGATCAGCCGATCGACGCGCGGGTCGGAGACGAAGCTGGATGCGAGTTCGCGGTCGCCGAACTGCAGGAGTTGCAGCACATCGCGCGGTACTCCGGCCTCCCAGAGCGCTTCGACCATCACCGCGCCAGAGCGCGCGGACTGCGCCGCAGGCTTGATGATGACGCTCGCACCCGACGCGAGCGCGGCGAGCACTCCTCCTGCGGGAATGGCCACCGGAAAATTCCACGGCGGAATCACCGCGACGAGTCGTTGCGGCACGAATCGCGCGCCGTCGACGTATTCGAGGTCTTGACCGAGCGCCGCGTAGTAGTGCGCGAAGTCGATGGCCTCCGACACCTCGGGATCGCCCTGGTCGAGCGTCTTGCCGCACTCGGCGCCCATGACTTCGAGCAGTTCGCCGCGTCGCGCCTCGAGCGCCTCGCCGGCGCGGTGCAGGATCCGCGCCCGCTCGTCGGCGCCGAGCGCTTGCCACCCCGATGACGCCGCGCGCCCGCGTTCGACCGCGGCGTCGAGCGCGCCGGCGTCGGTGATGCGCGCAGCCGCGACCGTCGCCGAGCCCAGGTCGGAGTCGATCATACGTGCGGCGATCGACCGACCCCAGGCGCGATTGCCGGGGAGATCTGGGTCGGTGTCTGGTGTATTGCGAAATCCCTCGGCGCCCGCAGCCACTCGCTGCTCGATGCGTGCGGTGGTCGCTGGATCGGCGAGGCGCTCGGGCACGGGTGCGTCAGACGCGGCTCCGCGATCTTGAGTGCGATTCGGCGACGGCACCCGGTAATGCTCCGGATCTCCGTCTGCGGTGATCGCCTCGAGATCTGCGAGCGAGGCCGAGAAGCGCTCTCGTTCGCGCTCGAACAACTCGGCACGGTCGTGCAGCTCGAAGACGGCGGACATGAAGTTCTCGGTGCTCGCTCCCTCCTCGAGACGACGGATGAGATAGGCGATGGCAACGTCGAACTCCTCGGGGTGCACGACCGGCACGTAGAGCAGCAGATGCCCCACTTCACGTCGCACGGCTTCGGCTTGTCCCGTCGCCATGCCCAGCAGCATCTCGAACTCGATGCCCTCCGTCGCGCCACGACGTTGCGCGAGAAGCCAGGCGAGTGCGACGTCGAAGAGGTTGTGGCCGGCGACGCCGATGCGCACGTTGCGCACGCGGTCCGGGTGGAGTGCGTAGTCGAGCACCGCCTTGTACCCCGTATCCGAGGCCTGCTTCGTCGGCCAGGTCGCCGACGGCCAGCCGTGGATCGCGGCGTCGACGAGTTCCATCGGGAGGTTCGCACCCTTGACCACGCGCACCTTGATCGGAGCACCGCCGCGCGCTACGCGCTGGGCCGACCAGTGCTGCAGCCGCATCATCGCGCCCAGCGCATCGGGCAGGTACGCCTGCAGCACGATGCCGGCCTCCAGGTGCGCGAATTCGGGCCGGTCGAGCAGGCGGGTGAAGACCGCAAGGGTGAGATCGAGGTCCTTGTACTCCTCCATGTCGAGATTGATGAACTTCTGCGGGGAAGCGAGAACCGCGCGTTCGAAGAGCGGGAGCAGCTGCTGCACGATGTGATCGACCGCTTCGTCGAACGCCCAGTGGTTGTGCGGCGAGACGGTCGCGGAGACCTTGATCGAGACGTAGTCGATGTCGTCGCGGGCGAGCAGTCGATGCGTGCCGGCCAGGCGACGTTCGGCCTCGCCCTGGCCGAGGATGGCCTCGCCGAGCAGATTCATGTTCAGTCGCACGCCGTCGCGGGTGATCTTGCTGATCGCGGGCCCCAGCTTCGCGTCGCTGGCATCGATGATCAGGTGGCTCACGAGTTGTCGCAGCACGCGCCGTGCGATCGGCACCACGACGCCGGGGAGCGGGGCGGCGAGTGCGCCGCCGGCGCCGATCGCTCCTCGCATCGGCGCGGGCAGGAAGGAGGGGGTCATGGGCACGAGCTCGCGCAGTTTCTTCGCGGCGACGGCGAGATCTTCCGGGCGCACGACGCCGTCGACGAATCCGACCGTGAAGTCGAGCCCGTTCGGGTCGCGGAGCACGCCTGCGAGGCGCGCTGCCGCTGCGTCGGTCGGGATCTCCGCGGCCTCCGCCAGCCAGCGTCGCACGAGCGAGATCGCCTCATCCGCGAGTTCCTGGGGGCGAATGTCGTCGGCGGTGCTCATGGTCGGCCTCTCTGGACGGGGAATGGGACGCGGCGTCGCGTCGATGCGGCGCTCTGGGCTCGTCCCGTTCAGTCTCCCGCGCGGGAAGCGTGCAGTACAGCAACGGTTTCTGTGGAATAGTGTGAAGCACAACTTCCGATTCCGAGGAGCGCCCGTGCTCGAGATGAAACGGCTGCGCCTGCTGTGGGAGCTCGACTCCCGGGGCACCGTCGCCGCGGTGGCCGAGGCGTTGAACTACAGCCCCTCTGCGATATCGCAGCAGCTGGCGCTGCTCGAGCGTGAAGCCGGCGTGCCGCTGCTGCGCAGGACGGGTCGGACGCTCGAGCTCACGCCGGCCGCTCACGCGCTGGTCGGCGAGACGCACGAACTGCTCGCCGGGCTCGAGCGCGCGGAGGCCGCGCTGCACCGCGCGCACGCGGAGGTCGGCGGCACCGTGCGTGTCGCGGTGTTCCAGACCGCACTGCTCGCGCTCATGCCCCAGGTGCTCAGGCGGCTGCGCGACACGCACCCCAGTTTGCGGGTCGAGATGGTGCAGCACGAACCCGAGGCCGGTCTCGAGGAGACCTGGACCCGCGGCTTCGATCTCGTGATCGCCGAGCAGTACCCGGGGCACGCCGCTCCGCGTTTCCCCGGACTCGACCGGCAACCGCTGGTGACGGACCGCATTCGCCTGGGGCTGCCGCTGCCGGGCGTCGGCGTCGCCGCGTTCGACGACGTCGAGCGGTTGGCCGATGCCGCCGCACTGCCGTGGGTGCTCGAGCCCGAGGGAGCCGCATCGCGGCACTGGGCGCTGCAGGCCTGTCGCAGCGCGGGCTTCGAGCCCGACGTGCGATACGAGACGGCGGATATGCAGGCCCACGTGCGTCTCATCGAGACCGGAAACGCGGTGGCGTTGCTTCCCGGCCTGCTGCATGCCGGGGCCTCACGAGCCATGCGTCTGGTCGACCTGGCCGACGACCCCGAACGAACGGTGTTCACGGCGGCCCGCGCCTCGGCGCACGGGCACCCTGCGCTCACCGCAGTGCGCGATGCGCTTCGCGAGGAGGCGGTGCTGCTCGAATCGGGGGGAGGGCACTCGCGCACGGCTGCGCCGTGAGGCGTGCGGGAGGGGGAATGCGTTAGACGCCCCATCCCGCACCGCCTTCGGAACTACTTCGTCTTCGTCTTCGGCTGCTGCTG
Organism: Leucobacter manosquensis; assembly: GCF_018304845.1. Taxonomy (NCBI): domain Bacteria; kingdom Bacillati; phylum Actinomycetota; class Actinomycetes; order Micrococcales; family Microbacteriaceae; genus Leucobacter; species Leucobacter manosquensis. Next base: position 50,030 of record NZ_JAFEVO010000001.1, read on the forward strand.
CGTGATGCAGTGGATGCCGCCGCCGCGAGCGAAGAGCGGGCGCGCGTCGAGCCCGATCACCTCGCGTCCCGGGTAGGCTTCGCGCAGAATCGCCAGGGCGCGATCATCGGCCGGATCATCGAATGCGCAGGCGAGCACCGCGCCGTTGATGACGACGTGGTTGATGTAGCTGTAGTCGACGTAGCCTTCGTCGTCTTGCAGCGTCTCCGGTGCGGGGAGATCGATGATGTCGAAGCCAGCCGAGGTGTCGTCGCGATAGCGGTCGGCCACGTCGCGGTTCGTGCGCGCGATGATGTGGTCGGGGTGCGACTCGGCATCCTGTCGGTGCATGAGCAGGAGATCGGGGCTCGTGAATGCGGCGAGAATGTCCGAGTGGCCGCGCGTGCCGAAGGTGTCGTGATCCCGGGTCAGACCTCGGGGGAGCCACAGCGCGCTGGTCGCGCCGATCGTGCGCTCCAGTTCGGCTTCGACCTGCTCCTGCGTCCAACCCGGGTTGCGACCGGGATCGAGCTGCACGGTTTTCGTGATGACCACGCGGCCGGTTCCGTCGACCTGAATGCCGCCGCCCTCGTTCGTCATCTCGGAGTCGATGAGTTCCGCGCCGGCTGCTTCCGCGACGATGCGGCCGATGTGCTGGTCGTGATCCCACTGCGCCCACTCCTGGCCGCCCCAGCCGTTGAAGACGAAGTTCACGGCGCCGAGCCGACCATCGTCTCCGATGACGAAGCTCGGCCCGATGTCGCGCATCCAAGCGTCGTTCAGGGGTGCGACGATGCGCTCGACCTGGGAGGAGAGGTAGCGGGCCGCAACGGCCTCATCGCCCGGGTTCACGACGACCGTCACCGCCTCATGCTCGCTCGCGGCGTTCGCGACGGCCGCCCAGGTCGTGCGAGCCTCTTCGGCTTCGGCCTCGGTGTCTCCGAGGGTGTACCCGCTGGTCGGCCAGGCCAACCAGAGTCGCTCCTGCTCGTGTCCCTCGATCGGCATGCGCCAGGTGGTCATCGATACTCCCTCGTGTGCGAAAAAAAGACGTCGCCCCAGTCTAATGGGCACCTGACCAATAACGGGATCAGGGCTGATCGCGTCCCGTCGCCCACAGCGTGCGTGCGTGAGCGACGTGCCGGGCGAGCACGCGCTCGGCGCCGGCGCCATCGCCGGTGGCGAGGAGGTCGATGAGTTCGTGATGCTCTCTGGCGGAGTCGGCCAGCCGCCCCTCGCGCGAGAGCGTGCCGATGCCGTACAGGCGGGTTCTGCGCCGCAGGGAAGTGGCGAGTTCCACGAGTTGGGCATTGCCGGTATAGCTCAGCACGAGCGCGTGGAACTCTCGGTCGAAGCGAAGGTATTCTTCGAGGTCGCCGCGATCCGTCGCCTCCAAGCAGGCGTCGGCGAGACTCCGGAGCTTGGGGAGATCCGCCTCGGGAACGCGGCCGGCGATGAGTCGCATGGCGGGCGGCTCGAGCAGGAGTCGGATCTGCGCGAGGTCGTCGAGGTCGCTCTCACTCATCGTGGTGACGCGGAATCCCTTGTTTTTCAGGGTTTCGACCAGCCCCTCGCGGGCCAGGTCCATCATCGCCTCGCGGACCGGCGTCGCCGAGACGCCGAGGGTGACGCCGAGCGCTGGGGCCGAAACCACTTCGCCCTCTGCGAGGCGGCCGGTGATGATCGCGGTGCGCAATTGCTCCAGCACCGTCTCCCGAAGGCTCAGGGGTCGTTTGAGGGGGACGAGCGACGAATCGCGCTCGTGCTCGGCGTCAGGGGTGGGCATGCGGGCTCCTCGGAGTCCAGAGCGGCGCAGTGCGCACGCCGTTCATACGGTCGGACCCTCATCTTCCCACGAGGGCTCCGGAAGTGCCGGTGAGCCGCCACGCCGCCGCCGCTGCTGGGGCGCGCGCACGAGTCGAGCGCGCCCGAGTAATTCATTTATCAATGAATGAATATGTGGAATATTCGCGAATGCTTGAGAAACTTGCAAGTTCATACTTGATGAATAAAACATGTAGGAGTAGGTTCTTGTCACGCGTCTCGGGATGAGATGCGCGATTGCTGTCGACGTACGAAGGAGTACCAGCGACCATGTCAAAGCACCATTCCGTTGTCGAAGAAGATGCGGACGCCGCGCACCTCGCGTCGCTCGGCTACACCTACGACACGACCTTCAAACGGGAGATGAGCTTCTGGGGAAACGTCTCCCTCGGGTTCACTTACCTGTCGCCGATCGCCGGCGTCTACTCGATGTTCGCGATCTCGTTGAGCCAAGCCGGGCCGCCGATGGTCTGGGCGCTCGTCATCGCTCTCGTCGGACAGTTCTTCGTCGCCCTCATCTTCGGCGAAGTCGTCTCCAACTATCCGGTGGCCGGAGGCGTCTACCCCTGGTCCCGGCGACTCTGGGGGCGGAAGTGGGCGTGGATGAACGGCTGGATCTACGTCGTCGCCTTGATCGGCACCATCGCCGCGGTCGCGTACGGCGCGGCTCCGTTCGTCGCCTCGGTGTTCGGCGCCACGCTCGATGCCGGCGGCACCGTGCTGGTCGCCCTCGGCACCCTCGTCGTGGCGACGTTCCTGAACTTCTCAGGCACGAAAGTGCTCAGTCTGGCGGCGACCGTCGGCCTCGTCGCCGAGATGCTCGGCGCCGTGGTCATCGGCGGGTACCTGCTGCTGTTCGGGCGTCAGCACGACTGGAGCGTGCTCTTCGACAACCAAGGCATCGGCGACACAGCCCCGGGCGGGTACTTCGGTGCATTCGCGGCGGCCGCACTCATCGGCATGTTTGCCTACTACGGCTTCGAAGCCAATGGCGACGTCGCCGAAGAGGTGAAGAACCCGGGCGTCCGCGTGCCGAAGGCGATGCGCCTCACCCTCTACATCGGGGGATTCGCGGCGAACCTGCTCGCCTTCTCGCTCGTGCTCGCGGTGCCGGACTTCGCCGCCGTGGCGTCGGGTGCCGTCGCTGATCCCATCGGCGCACTGCTGACCGAGGCCTTCGGCCCGATCTTCCCGCTCGTCATGCTCGTCATCGCGATCGCTTTCATCTCGTGCATCACGAGCCTGCAGGCGGCCGCCAGCCGCCTGATCTACTCGATGGCACGCGACCGATTCCTTCCCGCCTCTCGCTTCCTGGCGACGTTCAACGAACGCCGCCACGTGCCGAGCAATGCCCTGATCGCCGCGGCGCTCTTCCCGGCCATCGTGATCGTGCTCTCCCTCCTGCTCGAAGATGCGCTGACCGCAATGGTCGGATTCGGCACCGTCGGCATCTACATCGGCTTCCAGATGGTGGTGTTCGCGGCGCTGCGAGCTCGAGTGCTCGGGTGGAAGCCGGCCGGAAGATTCCGACTCGGCGCTTGGGCGTACCCGGTCAACCTCATCGCGCTCGTCTGGGGCGTCGCGGCCGTCGTGAACATCCTGTGGCCGCGACCGACGGGCGGCGGCTGGGCCGAGGACTACCTCCTCATCCTGACCACGGTCGGCGTCATCGGGGTCGGCTGGATCTACATGCTGGCCTCGCGCGCGTACCTGCGCGGCGACGCGCCCGCGGGCGACGCGAGCGGACCCATTCGCATCAGCACCGCCGTCTGAGTCCGCGCGAATACCATCATCGGCACACACGGATCCGGGCGCCCGCGAGAGCGGACGCCCGGTTCCGTGGCGAAACGAAGGAATCCGAATGCGCGACTTGCGAGTCGATCCGGGATCGTTCTCCGAGCTCCACCCGGATCCCGGTCCCGACGGCGCTGCTCTGCGTCCCGACATCAGAATGGTGGTGTCGCTCACGTTCCCCGGCATGGACCGCGCAGCTCATGACCTGCAGGAGTCGTTCACCAGAATCGCGTTCGATGCCGTGCGCGCGGCCGGCGGCGTTCCAACGCTGGTGGACTCGGCCGCGGAAGAGCTGATCGATGTCGGCGCTGCGCTCGACGGTGCGGACGGGGTCGTGTTCCTCGGCGGCGGAGACGTGGACGTTCGCTGCTACGACTATCCTGGCCCGCCGCCCGCGAACGAGTACGGAGTCGACAGGCGCGCCGATCAGTACTGCGTGAATCTGATTCAGGAGTCGGTGCGTCAGGATCTCCCGGTGCTCGCGATCTGTCGCGGCTCTCAGCTGTTCAACGTCGCGTTCGGTGGAACGCTCATCCCCGACATCGTGGATTTCTCGCCGCATCACGGGGCTGAGGGCTCGCCGCTGTTCGTCGATGAGCCCGTGCGCCTCGATCCTGATTCGAGGATCGCCGGGATTCTCGGGCGCACGGAGATATCGGTGCGCAATGGACATCATCAGGCCGTCGACCGTGTCGCATCGCAGCTGCGGGTGAGCGCGCGCGCCGTGGACGGCCTGGTCGAGGGCACGGAGCACCGCACGGCGTCTTGGGCGATCGGGGTGCAGTGGCACCCGGAGGAACCGCAGGCGGATGTGGAAGACCGCGCCGCGATCTTCGGCGAACTGGTTGCTCGCGCGCGCGGCCGCGCGAACGGTGATCCCCGGGGCTGCGACTCGAGCGGACTCGCGACCCCGGACGGGGCGAGGATCTAGGCTGACACCGAAGCGGCCTCGAGCACCTGCGGCAGCCACTCGAGTGCCGCTTCGCTCGGAACCTCCCATGAAGAAGCGTCATGGCGACCGTACGGTCCGACGCGTTCAGCGCCCTGGGCCGTGAAGCGCCGATCCAGGTGCTCGCTGCCCTGCGAGTACGTCTCCTCGTAGAAGAGATCGCCGAGGCCGAACATCGCGTATCGCACGCCCGCGAGTGCCGGCGGATTCTCGTCGAACGCCCGGGCGAACGGAACCGCCGAGTTCGGCAGATCGCCGGAGCCGTGCGTCGAGCACACGACCAGGTAGAAGCGATCAGGCGTGATCTCCGCCGGGTCGATGTGCTGCAGGTCCTGCACGACGACATCGTCGTGGTCGGTGCGCAGATGGTCGCCGAGGTCTTCCGCGATGAGTTCGGAGTTTCCGGATTCGGTGCCGTAGAGGATGGAGAACTTCACTGGGTGCCTTTCAATCAGGGTTGGTTCGCGGGGGCGGTGCGCCGCGCGATGTCGATCATCTGTTCGTGCGATACGACTTTGCGTCGCACGCGGCCCTCGGGCGCGGTTCGGCGTTCGTGGGCATCGAGTGCGAGCCACTGGGAGAAATCGACGGCCCGCTCGCGAAGCCCGGCATCGAGTGCCTGGTATCCGCCGCTTGCGCGATTGCGAGTGATCCGCGCGCCGTCCGCGAGATCGGCCACGATCTCCTCGGCGACGAGCTTCGCCGAAGAACGATTCTCCGGAATGGCACCGCGTGATCCGCGCTGCGCCCAGCCGGTGCGGTAGAGCGCTGGAGCGATCCGACCGGAGTCGAGGTCCGGTGGCAGTGAAGCGATGATTCCGGCCGCGGTCGTATCGCTCGCTGCGCCGGGTGCCGCGTGAGGATCGAATCCGATGGCCGTGATGACCGCACTGGCCGGCACCGTCACGTTCTGCCCCGCGAGCGTGTACTCGACCGCGCTCACGTGCTCGTCGCCCAGGATGCGGGACGGCCGAGCTCCGAAGCAGAACGAGACCGCGGGGCCGGGGAATGCGCCCCGTCGGCGCTCGTCGAGGGCAGCGACGGAGGCGAGGCGCGCCGCGCGCGTCCGATCATCCGGCGACTGCGGCGCGGCACTCGTCGTCGTCGCCGAATCGGTCACGGTGTACGTGGCGCGCGGGAGTGCCGCGAGTTCGCGCAGCATCTGCGGGTCGCCCTTGGAATCGGCTGCCGCGGCGCGGCTCAGCACCGTGATCCGTTGCGCGGGCGCGGCGAGGTACTGCTCGAGCGCTGCGTCGTCCACATCGCTGCCGACGAATCCGGAGCGATCTTTGACCAGGAAGCGCACCACGTCGAGTGCGACGTTGCCCGCCCCGATCACGACGACATCGCTGCCGAGGCGGGGAAAGCCCTCGGGATCGACCTTCGGGTGCGCATTGAGCGACCGGATGATCGCTCCGGCCGCGACGACGCCTTGGAGCTGTGCCCCGGGTGCATCGAGCGCACGGTCTCGCTGAAGGCCGGTCGCGAGCACCACGACGTCGTACAGCTCGCGCAGTTCGGCGAGCGTGACGTCGACGTCGACGTCGACGCCGCCGACGAAGTGCACGTCGGGTGACTGGAACAGGCGATCGAACTGTCGCGTGATCGCCTTCGTGTGCTGATGATCGGGGGCTACGCCGTAGCGGATGAGCCCGTACGGCGCTGCGGTGCGGTCGAAGATGGTCAACTCGGCGGTGGGAAGGGCGCGGTGCAGCGCCTGCGCCAGGTAGCACCCGGCTGGCCCACTGCCGATGATCGCGACCTGGGGGTTCGGCTGCGGCGTCATTGCGGCTCCTTTCCACGCTTTCGGGATGGCGAGCTGCGGCGCTCGTCAGAACTGTTCGGCAAGTGTATCTGAAAAAAGATGACGAGAGAATGTTTTACGTCGAACGATGCAGTACGGGCCAAGAGTTTCACGCGGTCGCTTGCGCATTAAAACATTTATAAGTAACTTATTAGCACTCGCTGCGTCGCACGTCAGCGAAGCGAATTCGACGAAGGAGTACGAATGACCGCACAGCTGGAAACCGAGCAGGCGCCCTACCTCGACATCGCCGCTCCCGATTTCGCGATGAACTCGGAAGCGGTTCGCGCGGCTCGAGAGCGCAGCTGGTACGCCCGGACGAACTACGGTTTCGGAGTGCTGCGGTATCAGGAGGTCACGGAGCTGCTGAAGCACCCGAGCCTGAATCAGGGCAGCGCTCAGTGGCCCGATCACCACGGCGTCCACTCCGGTGTCTTCTACGAGTGGTGGGAGAAGAACCTCCTCGTACTCGAGGGCACCGAGCACGACCGGATACGCCGGTTGCTCAACCCTGCGTTCTCGCCAGGGGTGGCGCGACGACTCGAACCGGCGTTCGCCTCGATCGCCGAGGAACTCATCTCCGAGATGATCGCGCGAGACGAGCGCGGAGAGCAGGTCGATTTCGTCGCACACTTCGCCGAGCCGTTCGCCACACGGGCACTCTGCGCGATGATGGGGCTGCCGCACGAGCACTGGCCCTTCATCGCGTCCCGTGCGAACACAGTGGGCTACGCGCTCAGCGTCACGATCAAGGAGGACATCGAGCGCGTCGATGTCGCGGTGCGTGAGCTCTACGACTTCGTCGAGCAGCTCATCGAAGAGCGTCGCCGCGATCCCAGCGACGACATGGTGTCGAAACTGCTGCAGGTGAATCAGGGCGACGGCGACAGCCTCAGTGACGCAGAACTGCGAAATGCGCTGGTCCTGATGCTGTTCGGCGGCATGGACACGACGCGCAACCAGCTCGGGCTCATCTTGCAGACGTTCATGCGAAACCCCGATCAATGGGAGAAGCTCGCCGCACGGCCCAAGGAGTTGACGCGCCCCGCGCTCGAGGAGGCCCTGCGCGTCAATCCGACGACTCGCTGGGTGACGCGCGAGGCCAACGAGGACTTCGAATTCAAGGGCCTGAGCATCGCCGAGGGCACGACGGTGCATCTCTTCACGATGGCGAGCGGCACCGACCCAGAGGCGTTCCCCGATCCGGAGATCGATATCGAGGTGAGCGGGCGGAAGCAGCATCACACCTTCGGCGGCGGCGTGCACAAGTGCATCGGTCACTTCATCGCCCGCGCCGACATGAGCGTCGCGCTCCCGATGCTCGCAGAGGCGTTCACCGACGTCTCCTGCCCCGGCGGAGACTCGTGGCTGCCGGATTCCGGAAATCACGGCCCGATCGCTCTGCCGATCACCTTCACCGTGCGATGACACCATCCGCGGTCGCGCTTCACCCTTCCAATGTCGAAAGGACCACCATGACCCACCTGACAGCCGACCGGCTGCATCCCTCCGAACTCGACGAGCCAGTGAGCGCGAGTCGCCAGACCTCCGCGACCTCATGGGAGACCGGCGGTCGGTTCGGCGCTGCGCTGCGCGAACTGCTCGACGACACCAGCGCGTTCGAACGCCATCAGCAGGCGAACCTGCGCCCGGAGGTCGTGGAAGCGCTCGCCGAGCGCATTCGGGCGACGGGCGTCAAGTACATCTACTACATGATTCCGACGCTCGGCAGCCGCACGGTCGCGAAGGTCGTACCCGCGGAGCACTACGAGCGCATGCTGCGCAAGGGCATCGCGTTCCACCGCACGGCGCTCACCGATCTGCAGACGAGTCGCGAGGGCGAGCTCATCGGCGGGGGAGTCTCAGCGCACGAGTTCTGGGCGCTCCCCGAACCGGAGACCTTCCAGGCGCTTCCGTGGGACGGCGAGGTGGGACGCATCTTCTGCACCGCCTACGATCCACCGCACCTGGGACCATCGGGCGGGCGGCTCATCCCGCTCGACACGCGCGCGCTCTTCGCCGCGGCGCACCGCGGCTTCACGGAACGCACCGGTCTCGAACTCAGGAGCGGACTCGAACCCGAGATGACCTGGACCGGGCCTGGTCTCGAGGTGGTGTCGAAGGAGGATCAGAGCCCGGCGTACCAGGTGGAGAACCTCGAGAAGATGCGGCCCGTCTACAAGAAGATCATCTCCTACGCGCAGGCGCTCGGATTCACGATGATTCAGGGCGACTACGAAGACGTCGGCCAGATCGAGCTCAACTGGGAGTACGACCGCGCCGAGCTCACCGCAGAACGAATGACGACGTACCGGCAGATCTGCAAGCAGGTCGCACGGGAACTCGGCCTGCAGGCGAGCTTCATGGCGAAGCCGTACAACGGAAAGATGGGCAACGGGTGCCACCACAACCTGAGCTTGTGGCGAGCCGGCGCCGACGGCGAGGAGAACGTGGTGGAGGACGGCCGCGTCGAATTGCACGCGACAGAGACGGCGCGGCGCTCAATCGCGGGCATGCTGCTGCACACGCCGGGTTCGATGCTCGTCATGGGGTCGACCGTGAACTCCTACAAGCGCTACTGGGACGCCGGGCAGTTCGCGCCGTCGGGCGCCGACTGGGGCCTCGACACCCGTGGCGTCGCCATCCGAATCTCCGCGAACGGTCGCATGGAGTACCGCCTCCCGGACGCGAGCGTGAACCCGTACCTCTCGCACCTGTATCTTCTCGCAGCGATCGAGCACGGCATCGAAGCCGGGCTCGAACCGGGCGAGCCCGGAGCGCCGAGCGCCCTGCTGCAGGACGTGGTGGTTCCGAACACCCTGGGAAGCGCGATCGATGCCTTCGAAGCCGACTCCTACCTCATGGGCGCGATGCCGGAAGAACTCACGCGCATCTTCCTGCAGCTGAAGCGGGATGAGTGGGCGCGGTACTGCGGCCAGATCACTCAGTGGGAGTTCGATCAGTACTGGGAGGCGATCCCGTGAGCGCGCGAGTGCTTCGGCTGGCCTGCATCGACTCGGAAGCGCTGCCGCTCTTCGCCAAGAGCCCGGACGGGGTCGAGCGTTCGGGCTACGAACCCGACGTCGCGTCGGCGATCGCCGAGCGGATCGGCGCAAGCGTCGAGTGGGTGATGCTGCCCTGGGAGGAGATGATTCCGGCGGTGCGTCGCGGAGACGCCGACGCCGTGTGGTGCGGCCAAGGGGAGACGGCCGAACGAGCGGCTCTCGTGGACTTCACGCGGCCGTACGCCGTGTTCAACGAGACGCTCCTGGTGCGCGCCGATGATCCCGCTCGTTCGGCCGATGATCTCGACGGGTATCGCATCGGCGCAATCGCTCACTCGACGAACATGCGCTTGGCTGAGACCTTTGCCGGCGTCGAACTCGTGAGCTTCGGCGCGAGCGACGACGTGTTCGGCGACATGATCGAGGCGACGCGGAGCGGGCGCATCGACGGATTCGTCGATGACGACGTGGTGATGGTGCCCCTCGCGGAAGAGGATCCCGACTTCGTCGAGGCGTTCACCGTGCGCACCGGCAATCGCTGGGGAGTCGGCGTCGCACCCGGAAACGATGCGCTGCGCTTGGAGCTCGATGCGGCCCTCGAGTCGGCGATCGCCGACGGGCAGTTGGAGCGCATCTGGCAGCGGTGGATGCCGTTGCTGCCGTTCCCGCTCAGCAGTGGGGCGGCACGGTGAGGGCGCCGCGCATCGGCGTCACCGGAATGTGGTCGAACCGCATTCACGGCCTGAGGTTCGATGGCAGCGCCGTGTCCACCGCCGTGCTTCGCTCGGTGGTGCGGGCCGGAGGGGAGCCGATGATGCTGTTCGCCGAGAGCGGGCTGTCGGCGGAGGAACGACTCGAGGGGTTGGACGGCCTGCTCGTTCCGGGCGGCGCCGACGTCGATCCTGCCCGGTACGGCGGCGAATCTGACCCCGCGACGGTGCCCGCCGATTTCGCCGCGCAGGATCAGTTCGAAGCTGACATGATGGCTGCGGCGATGCGAAGCGGGGTGCCGGTGCTCGCGATCTGCCGGGGATTCCAGCTGCTGAACGTCGAGTACGGCGGATCGCTGGTGCAGGATCTCCCGATCGAGAGCCGGCACCGCAACGCCGCGCATCCCGTCGCGATCGCGCCGGAATCATCGCTCGCGGAGGTGCTCGGAATGACGACCATCTCAGTGTCGTCCTACCACCATCAAGCGATCGATCGGCTGGGCAGGGGCCTTCGTGCGGTGGGGAGCGCCGAGGACGGCATCGTCGAAGCGGTCGAAGTGCCGGGTGCTGACCTCATCGCGGTGCAGTGGCACCCCGAAGACACCGCTGCGGGCGACGCGCAGCAGCAGGCGCTCTTCGATTGGCTGATCCGTCGAGCCGCATTGCACGCGATTCCTCATGAGGGTTCCACCGCGTCGAGCGGGAGAGCGGCATGACGCCGAGGACGACGACGAGCCAGTCCGCCCCAGTGTCGTCGGCCGAGAGCACGAGCCAGGGGCGCATCCTCGTCATTCAGCACCAGTCGAACGCGGGGTTGGGAGCGATCTCGAGCTCATTCGAGTCGGCCGCAGCGCGAGTCGACGTCCGCAGCGCCGAGAATCCGGGCGCGATACCGGAGACCCTCGCCGGATTCGACGGCCTGGTGGTGCTCGGAGGCTCGATGGGGCCGGAGGACGACGCCGTGGCCCCGTGGCTCTCCCGAGTGCGCGAGCTGCTGCGCGAGGGCGTCGCCTCTGGCGTGCCCACCCTCGGCATCTGCCTCGGAGCGCAGCTGCTGGCCGTCGCCCACGGCGGTCGAGTCACCCCGATGGCGCACGGGCCGGAGATCGGCCTCGACACGGTCACGTTCGCGGGACGCGGCGCGACGCCCGGCGAGGAGGACCCGCTGTTCGGTCCCTTCGCCGGTGCTTCCGTGCCGGTGGTGCAGTGGCATTACCTCGCGGTCGCGGCACTCCCGAGCGCCGCGAGACGCTTGGCCTCGAGTGATCGTTGCCCGAATCAGGTCTTCGCTCTCGGCGGCGCTGCCTGGGGCGTGCAGTTCCACCCCGAGGCCTCGTCGGTGTCGGCCGCCGACTGGGTCATTGAAGACGCCGAGAACCTCGAACAGCTCGCGATCGATGCCGCATCGATCGTGTCGAGGGTCACCGCCGCCGAGCCAGAGCTGCTGCGCGTGTGGGGCGGAGTCGCGGGGCGATTCGCCGGGATCGTGGACGCCCGGGTGCGCGCACAGCGGACCGGATGAGGTGCGGTGCTGCGATCGCGTCAGGCGGACGGAACGACGATGCGAAGGCCCGCGCCCGCTGGACCGACGGCGACGCTGCGGAACCCATCGAGCTCGGGCGCTACGTAATCGCCTGACACGAACCGGGAAGACGTGCCGAAGAGCACGGTGCCGCGCGCGCCGATAAGTGCGATCTCCGCAGGCGCGCGAAGCAGCTCGGGGAGCAGCGCGGCTTCGAGATCTGCGACCTGGAGGTCATTGCCGACGGCTCCGATGCGAGTGCCGTCGATCTCTGCGGGAACGGTGATCGTCACCACGTACGCCTCGATGCCGAGGTAGTCGATGTACGGCCCGACGATCGCCGTCTCGCCGTCGACGAATGCGCGAGTGAACCACTCGTGGTGCGAGTAGTCGTAATACCGATCGGCACCGGGGACGACGCCGAACGAGTACCGGGCGAAGCGCGATTCCTCCTCGCGCACCCACCACTCCAGATCCCCGATCTCAGTGCCCAATGCGGACTGCGCGATGATGAGTCCGCACCCGTCGACCGCTTCGTCTTCGGCGAGGTATCGAACGGCGACCGATTTGAGACGTTTCCGGGCCGCCTCGGTGATCTCGATGTGGCCGTCAGCATCGAGTGCCGTCACGTCGATCAACTGCGTCGCGAGTCGGGCCAGTCGATCGAAGCGCCGTGAGAACCAGGCATCGACCCGCTGAATCACCTCGTCGACGATTTCTGTCTCGGGCATCACCGCGGGCTCGCCTCCTGATTCGCCCCGCTCGGCTCGTTCGCCGCTGCAAGGCGATTGAGCGCGATCTTTCCGTCGATGATCAGCTTCATGTTGCCGCGCACATGAGCCACGGCGAGTTCTCGCGCTCGGTCCGGCGCGCGCTGTTCGATCGCCATCACGATGTCGAGGTGCTCGGTGAACGCGCCCTGCGCGGACGCTCGACAGATCTGCCCGCACCAGAGGAACGGGGAGAGCTCCGACTGGAGTCTCTGCTCAGAGGTGAGCAGGCGCTGCGACTGGCTGAGCACGGCGACCTCGAAATGGAATCGACTGTCAGCGAGCGACCGGTCGCGCACGGTCCGCGCCTCCCGCGCCAGAAACGCGAATTCGGCGAGGCGCGTCCGCGAATCCGGCGACGTGCGCTCAGCAGCAAGATACGCGGCCATGCCCGAGACCGCGGCGTGCTCGTCGAAGAAGTCGCGAAGCGCCGTCGTGCTCGTACGGATGAGCGACGCGGTCAGTGTTTCAGGCGAGGGAAACGGGGATTGCACGACGAACGTGCCGCCATTGCGTCCGCGCCGCGTCTCGACGATGCCTTCGGCGCGCAGCTCGGCGAGCGCCTTCCGGAGCGTCGCGACGGCGATGCCGAACTGCCCGGCGAGATCGGCCTCGGGGGGCAGCCGCTCTCCGACGCTGAGCATGCCGACGGAGATCGCGGACGCGATCTTCTGCGCGATACCGCTGATCTGGGGGCTCACCGAGCCGCCGGTCGCACTCGGCGAGTCCCCGATCAGCGATTGGTGCACTGGAGCTCCTAGGCGTCGCCGTCGAAGCGCAGCGCGCGGGAGATGAGATCCTCCTGCTCCACCGCGTGCACCTTGGCCGAGCCCGTCGAGGGCGCTGCCGACGCCGCACGCGAAACCACGCGGATGCGGTCGTTCGCGAGCTTCTTGGAGAGCTCGAGCGAGATGAACGGCCACGCGCCCTGGTTCTCGGGCTCGTCCTGCACCCAGACGATCTCGGCGCCCTGGTACTGCGCGAGCACGCGACCCAACTGCGTCGCCGGAATCGGGTAGAACTGCTCGACGCGAACCACTGCCACGCGCGGGTCGGGGCGCTTCTCGAGAGCGGATCGCAGGTCGTAGTAGACCTTGCCGGACACGAGGAGCACGCGCTCCACGCTCGTGGGCTCGGTGATCGCCGGGTCGTCGATCACTGGCTGGAACGAGCCCTCGGTGAAGTCCTCCACCTTCGACGTCGCTCCGCGCAGGCGCAGCATCGACTTCGGCGTGAACACGATGAGCGGTTTGCGCGGACGGGCGTACGCCTGTCGCCGGAGCAGATGGAAGTAGTTCGCCGGCGTCGACGGGCGGGCGACGATCATGTTGTCTTCAGCGCACAGCTGCAGGTACCGCTCGATGCGCGCGGAGGAGTGGTCGGGTCCCTGACCCTCGTAGCCGTGGGGGAGCAGCATTACGACGGAGGACTGCTGGCCCCACTTCTGCTCGGCAGCGGCGATGTACTCGTCGATCACGGCCTGTGCGGTGTTCGCGAAGTCTCCGAACTGCGCTTCCCAGAGAACGAGCGCATCCTCTCGCTGCAGCGAGTACCCGTACTCGTAGGCCAGCGCGGCGTACTCGGAGAGCAGCGAGTCGTAGATCCAGAACCGCGCCTGCTCCTCGGACAGGTTGAGCAGCGGAATCCACTCCTGTCCGTTCGCGCGATCGTGGAACACCGCGTGCCGCTGGGCGAAGGTGCCGCGCCGCGCATCCTGACCGGCGAAGCGCACCGCAGTGCCCTCCATGAGGAGCGAGCCGAGCGCCAGCAGCTCTCCGAAGCCCCAGTCGATGCCGCCCTCCCGGCTCATCTCCAGACGCTTGTTGAGGAGCTGCTGCAGCTTCTGATGCACGATGAAGCCTTCTGGCTTGTTGGCGTGCGCATCGCCGATCCGCTCGATGACCGTGCGATCCACCGCGGTTTCGAGCTGCTGCTCGGAGCGGCCGCCGGATTCCGAGACCTCCGCGATGCCGCTCGTGTCCATGACCGGGATCGATCCGGTCTGAGCGGCATGGGTCTCCTGGAACGCCCGTTCGAGCCGATCCTGGAAATCCTGCTTCGCCTTGTCGTACTCTTCCTCGGTGATGTCACCGCGTCCGACGAGGGCGCTCGTGTACAGGCGGCGCGTCGAGCGCTTCGCCTCGATGAGGTCGGTCATGAGCGGCTGGGTCATCGAGGGGTCGTCGCCCTCGTTGTGGCCGCGACGGCGGTAGCACACGAGGTCGATGACGACGTCGATGTGGAAGCGCTGACGGAACTCGTAGGCGAGCTTCGCGACGCGCACGACCGATTCCGGGTCGTCCCCGTTCACGTGGAAGATCGGCGCCTGCACGACCTTGCCGATATCCGAGGAGTAGGCCGTCGAACGGGAATCGAGTGGGAGCGTCGTGAAACCGACCTGATTGTTGATGATGATGTGAATGGTGCCGCCCGTGCGGTAGCCGCGCAGCTGCGACATCTGCATCGTCTCGTACACGATTCCCTGGCCGGCCATCGCCGCGTCGCCGTGGATCAGGATCGGCAGGGTGGTGAAGGAGCCGATCGGCTTCAAGTCCTGCTTCGCGCGGACGATGCCCTCGAGTACGCCGTCGACCGTTTCGAGGTGCGACGGATTCGCCGCAAGATGGATCGGCACCTGCGTGCCGTTGGGGGCGGTGAAGACGCCGGAAGTGCCGAGGTGGTACTTGACATCGCCCGATCCGGCCTTCTGCGCCTGCGCCCCCTCGAACTCGCGGAAGATCTGTCCGTACGTCTTGCCCGCGATGTTGGAGAGCACGTTCAGACGGCCGCGGTGCGCCATCCCGACGTCGACGCTGTCGACGCCGTCCTCCGCCGCATCGATGAGCATCGCGTCGAGCAGCGGAATGACGGTCTCGCCGCCCTCCAGGCTGAAGCGCTTCTGGCCGACGTACTTCGTCTGCAGGAAGGTCTCGAAGGCCTCGGCCTCGTTGAGCTTCTCGAGGATGCGCATCTGCTCGTCGTGGCTCGGCTTCGCGTAGGGCACTTCGAGCTGATCGCGCAGCCACAGCCGCTGCGCGGGATCCTGAATGTGCATGTACTCGATGCCGATCTTGCGGCAGTACGAGTCGCGCAGCACGCCGAGGATGTCGCGCAGCGGCATGGTGCGCTTGCCGCCGATGCCTCCGGTGGCGAACTCGCGGTCGAGATCCCAGAAGGTCAGTCCGTGGGACTCGATCTCGAGGTCGGGGTGGGTGCGCTGCACGTACTCGAGCGGATCCACATCGGCCATGAGGTGGCCGCGCACGCGGAAGGAGTTGATGAGCTCCTGCACGCGCGCCGACTTGTCGACCGCGCCGACGATGTCGACATGGATGTCGGAGGCCCACTGCACCGGCTTGTACGGGATGCGCAGTGCGGCGAAGATCTCTTCGTAGAAGTTGTGCTTGCCGATCAGGCGCTCGTGCACGAGCTTCAGGAACTGGCCGGAACCGGCGCCCTGAATGACCCGATGGTCGTAGGTGCTCGTGAGCGTGATGGTCTTGGAGATGCCGAGCCGGTTCAGCGTCTCCTGCGACGCGCCCTGGAACTCAGCGGGGTACTCGAGGGCGCCGGCGCCGATGATGCTGCCCTGGCCCTGCATGAGGCGGGGGACGGAGTGCACTGTGCCGATGCCGCCGGGATTGGTGAGCGAGATCGTGGTGCCCTGGAAGTCCCCGGCCGCGAGCTTGTTGTCGCGGGCTCGCTTCACGAGGTCCTCGTAGGCGGAGAGGAATTCGTTGAAGTTGAGCGATTCGGCTCGCTTCACCGACGGGACCAGCAGCGAGCGGGTGCCGTCGGGCTTCGGCACGTCGATCGCGATGCCGAGCCCGATGTGCGCTGGCGTGACGATCGAGGGCTTGCCGTCCACCTCCGCGTAGCTGACGTTCTGGCTCGGGAACTCCTTCAGCGTCTGGATCAGGGCCCAGCCGATGAGGTGGGTGAACGACACCTTGCCGCCGCGGCTGCGGCGCAGGTGGTTGTTGATGACGATGCGGTTGTCGATCAGCAGCTTCGCGGGGATCGTGCGCACGCTCGTCGCCGTCGGCACCGCCAGGCTCTGGTCCATGTTCTTGGAGAGCGTTCGGGCCATGCCCTTGAGCGGGGTCACCTGATCGGCTTCGGGCGCCTCCTGCTCGGCGTTCGTGTTGCGCGCCGTGCTCGGGGCGTCGGCCGGGATCGGAGCGACGCGCGGTGCCGCCTTCGTCGTCCTCGCGGGTTGCGTCGGAGTGGTGATCGGGCTCGTCGCGGGGGCCGCACCGCCGGAGGGAGCCGGCGTCTTCGCCTCACCCGCCTGAGCGGCGCCGTACTTCTCGAGAACGGGCCACCATGACCGGTCTACCGAGTTCTTGTCGACTTGGAACTGCTTCCAGAGTTCGTCCACCAGCCACGCATTCGCGCCGAAATCTCCTGCGGGACCAGCTTGATTGGTGGTCTCCGTGCGCTCCGCCAAAGCGACTTCCTCTCGTTCGTGCAATGCCTGCAAGATTGATGTAGTCGGAGGTAATGGCTCCTGAGCCGTACCGGGAACAAGCCTACGCCCATCTCGGCGCCGGTGCCCGAATACTCTCAGCGCAGATTCCGGGTTCTGGTGGTAATCTCGGAGGGCTATGGACGTTGACTCTCGAAGACCTTCCGACCCTCCGAGTACCGGCCGCGCTGAGGCGCGGCAGATCGTCTTCTCCCGGAGTCGTGGATGAACGACTGGCTCCTCCTGCTCATCGGCGTCGTGCTGACGCTCGGGACGGGTGTTTTCGTGGCGTCCGAGTTCTCCCTCGTGGCACTCGACCGGCACGACTTGGAGCGCCGTCGCGGCGCCGGGGAGCGCGGGCTCGACCGCGTGATCCGAGGCCTCTCTCGCACGTCGACGCATCTCTCGAGCGCCCAGCTGGGCATCACGCTGACGACGCTGCTCGCGGGGTACACGCTGGAACCGGCGCTGAGCACCTTCCTCGGCGGCCCGCTCGCCGCGGTCGGGGTGCCCGAGGATCTGCGACGCGCCATCAGCGCTCCGATCGCGGTGGCCATCGCCACGGTGTTCTCGATGATCGTGGGCGAGCTCGTGCCGAAGAACTTCGCGATCTCCAAGCCGCTGGCCACCGCTCGGCTCGTGATGCCGGCCCAGGCCGCGTTCACGACCACGTTGAAGCCCGCGGTGATGGTGCTGAACGGGAGCGCGAACGGTATTCTGCGCACGCTCGGCATCGAACCGCAGGAAGAGCTGTCGGGCGCCCGGTCCGCGCAGGAGCTCTCGTCACTCGTCCGTCACTCGGCGAGCGCCGGACTGCTGGAGGCCGATACCGCGACCCTGCTCGATCGCACCCTGCGCTTCTCGGAGCTCTCCGCTGGCGACGTGATGACACCGCGCCTGAAAGTCGAGAGTCTGCAGCGACTCGAACCCGCGAAGGCCGTGCTCGAGTTGTCGGGTCGCACCGGCTTCTCCCGCTTCCCGGTGATCGATGAGGATCGCGACGACATCGTCGGTGTCGTGCACGTGAAGCAGGCGGTCGCCGTGCCCCGAGCGAAGCGCGAGGACGTCCCGGTGGCGGCGCTCATGGAGGATGCGGTGCGCGTACCCGAGACGATGCACCTCGACCAGTTGCTCGAGGAATTGCGGGCGAGCGGGTTCCAGCTCGCGATCGTCGCCGACGAGTACGGCGGGACGGCGGGTATCGTCACCCTGGAAGACCTGGTCGAGGAGATCGTCGGCGAGGTCGCCGACGAGCACGACCGGGCGGCCGCCGGCGTGGTGGGAACTGCTGAGCAGATGAGTTTCCCCGCCGACCTGCGCCCGGACGAGGTGCGCGAGCAGACGGGAGTCGAGATCCCGGAAGACGACGCCTACGACACCGCGGCCGGGTACGTGCTGCACGAGCTCGGTCGCATTCCCGAGGCCGGCGACGCCGTCGAGCTGCCCGATGGCGGTACGCTGCGCGTGATGCGCATGGACGGTCGGCGCATCGCCCGTCTGCAGTACATGAGTGCGCCAGCGGCGCCATCGGCGGCCGAGGGGGAGAGCGCATGAGCGACTGGGTCGGGATCCTGTGGTTGGTGGTGCTGCTCGCCGCCAACGCGTTTTTCGTCGGCGCCGAGTTCGCCGTGATCTCTGCTCGGCGGTCGCAGATCGAGCCGCGCGCGGAGGCAGGGTCGAAGCGCGCGCAGACAGCGCTCTACGCCATGGAGCATGCGACGCTCATGCTCGCGACGAGTCAGCTGGGCATCACCGTGTGCTCCTTGCTGATTCTGAACGTCTCCGAGCCGGCGATCCACCACCTGCTCGAGGGGCCGCTGCATTGGACGGGCATTCCCGAGCAGGCGGTGACCATCGCGGCGTTCGTGCTCACGCTCGTCGGCGTCTCGTATCTGCACGTGGTGTTCGGCGAGATGGTCCCGAAGAACGCCGCGTTCTCGATGCCGGATCGCGCCGTGCTGCTCCTCGCGCCGCCGCTCGTCGCGATCTCGCGCCTGCTCCGGCACATCATCGCGGCGCTCAACGCCGTCGCGAACGGCGTGCTGCGTCTCTTCGGCGTGGAGCCCAAGTCGGAGACGAACAGCACGTTCACGCTGGAAGAAGTGGCGAGCATCGTGAGCCACTCGACGCGCGAGGGCGTGCTGGAAGACCGCAGCGGTGCGCTCACCGCAGCCTTCGAGTTCACGACGAAGCGAGCGGAGGACCTGCTCGTCGCATCCGACCGCCTGGTCGTGCTCCCTGAGGGGTCGACGCCGGAGGACGTGGAGGCCGCGGTCGCCCGGCACGGCTTCTCCAGGTATCCCATCGCCGACGCGAGCGGCGAGCTCGTCGGCTACGTGCACATCAAGGACCTGGTGCGACTGGGAGAGGACCGCATTGCGCAGCCGATCCCGGCGAAGCGCATTCGCGAGATGGAATCGGTGCATGCGAAGACGGAACTCGAGGACGTGCTCGCCCGGCTCCAGGGCAGGGGCATTCATCTCGCTCGCATTCACGACGACGCGGGTTCCGTCCTCGGGGTCGTCTTCCTCGAAGACGTCATCGAAGAGCTCGTCGGCGAGATCCACGACGCGACGCGCCGACAGCGTTTCGCCTAGGGCGGGCGGGCGACCACGGCGCGTGCCGAAGCGACGCGAGGCGCGGCGCTATTGCGCCGTGAGTACGAGGTGCGCCGAGATCTCGTCGAACGGGAGCCCGGCCGTCGAGACGAGCAGATTGTCGGGGATGGCGAAGGTCACGTCGAACTGCGCCTGATCCTCGCCGAGCTCTGTCGGCTTGAGCTCGACGCTCGTGTTGGGCTGCGTGAGGCCCCCGACCGAGAGGGTGCCGACGGACGTCACGGTCTCTTCGATGTCGTCGCGTACGAGCATCGTCGGCCGGGTCTGCACGAAGGAGGCCTCAGGCATGTCATCGATGACCACCTGGAGGTCGGCCGACATGATCATGCCGTCGCGCACGACCATGGTGCCCGTGGACGAGATGCGCTCGCCGAGCGCTTCGTGGAGCGAGGAGGCGCCGAGGGGCGCGATGAGGTTGATCTCGGTGACGTCGTACGTGCGATCCACCGGAACCGTCATGAGGTTCGAATCCGGGGCGGCGCGGAGTTCGGCGGCGCTCGCGTCGCTCTCCACCGCCGGGGCGCAGCCCGCGAGGCAGAGCGGGATCACGGCGGTGACGGACGCGACCACACCCAGAGCGCGCCAAGAAGAACGCGCGTGCACGATAGTCAAGCTGATGCTCCTCTTCCGGTGACGCAGAGACTCGGGCGGACGCGCCGGTCAGGTTATGGGGAGAGACTACGGCGCAAAGGTGGGAGGCCCCCGAGTGGCTGCTGCGAGGCCGTTCAGGCAGCGAGCAGTCGTCGGAGTTGAGCGCCGACGCGCTCGAACTCGATCAGAAACGCGTCGTGGCCGAACGGCGAATCGATGCGCGTCGCGCGCGACCCGTCGAGACTGCCGGGCGTGTGCCGCGCGATCTCATCCTGGCCTTCGAGCGTGAAGAGCCGATCGCTGGGGATGCCGAGCACGAGCGTCGGCACGTCGATCGTGGAGAGTGCGGCGCGCACGCCGCCGCGGCCGCGGCCGACGTCGTGCGAGTTCATCGCCTGCACGAGCGTGACGTAGCTGTTCGCGTCGAACCGTCGAGTGAACTTGTTGCCGTGGAAGTCGAGGTACGACTCGACGGCGAAGCGACCGCCGCCGCCGAGCGGACTCACCGCGGATTGCCACGCGCGACCGAACCGTTCGTCGAGCTCGGTATTGCTCCGGTAGTTGAGCAGGGCGAGCCTGCGCGCGGTGGCGAGACCGTGGTGGGGTCCGACCCCGTCGGGGGCGTCGTAGTAGTTGCCGCCGCGGTAGAAGGGGTCTGAGCGGATGGCTTCGAGCTGCACGAGATTGAGGCCGATCTGGTCGGCGGTGGTCACCGGGGGAGCGGCGATGACCGCGATCCGCGCCGCGCGATCCGGGTGCGAGATGCCCCACTCGAGGGCGTGCATTCCGCCCATGGAGCCCCCGATGACCGCCTCGAACCGCTCGATGCCGAGGGCGTCGGCGAAACGGCCGGCAGCGGTGACCTGATCGCGGATGGTGAGGTAGGGGAACCTCCCGCCCCACTCCAGGCCCGACGGGTCGAGGGAGCCGGGCCCGGTCGATCCCTGACACCCTCCGAGCACGTTGGGGGCGATGATGCAGAAGCGATCGGTGTCGAGGGGTTTGCCCGGGCCGACGATCTCAGACCACCAGCCGTCGGTCGGGTGCCCGGCCGCGGCGGGGCCCACGAGATGGCTGTCGCCCGTCAGGGCGTGAAAGACGAGGATCGCGTTGTCGCGCCGCTCATTGAGCGCGCCGAACGTCTCGTATGCAATGCGCACGTGGGGAATGACACTGCCGGCTTCGGTCTCGAGTTCTCCGACCGACACGAATGAGCGCTCGCCGACGGCATCGCCGTCCCGCCATCCGCCCGAGATCGGCGGCCGCCCCATCAGCGCGCGCAGTTGCGCATCGGTGATGAAATCGGTCGGGAACGAGTCCTCGGGAGTCTGCCAGTCCATGAGCACCCATTCTGTCGTGCGCAGCCGGTGCGAGGGCGAATATTACGCGCTGCGTCCGCCCCCGCACCGCACCGTCTAGGCGTTCGCGGCCGACTCGGCCACGACCTTGCGAGCCGCAGCGAATCCCTGCTCCAAATCGGCCTTGATGTCGTCGATGTGCTCGAGGCCCACCGACAGACGCACGAGCCCGGGCGTGACGCCCGCCGTCAGCTGCTGCTCGGGTGTCAGCTGCGAGTGCGTCGTCGAGGCCGGGTGGATGATCAGGCTGCGCACGTCGCCGATATTGGCGACGTGGCTGAAGAGCTCGACGTTCTCCACGACCGCGCGGCCTGCGTCGACCCCGCCCTTGAGCTCGAACGCGAGCACCGCTCCCACGCCCTTCGGTGCGTAGCGGTTCGCTGCGGCGTACCACGGGCTCGACGGCAGGCCCGAGTAGTAGACCGTCGCGACATCATCGTGGGAATCGAGCCACTCAGCCACCTCCTGGGCGTTCTGCACGTGGCGCTCGACGCGGAGCGACAGCGTCTCGATGCCCTGCAGCAGGAGCCAGGCGCTGAGCGGGGCGATCGACGCCCCGAGGTCGCGCAGCAGCTGCACCCGCGCCTTGATGATGTACGCGATCGCGTCGCCGACGGCTCCCGTGTAGCTGACGCCGTTGTACGAGGGGTCGGGCTCCGTCAGCCCGGGGAACTTGTCGGCGTGCTGCGACCACTCGAAGACGCCTCCGTCGACGATCACGCCGCCGAGGGTCGTGCCGTGCCCGCCGAGGAACTTCGTGGCGGAGTGCAGCACGATGTCCGCGCCGTGCTCGAACGGGCGCACCAGGTACGGGCTCGCGACGGTGTTGTCGATGATGAGCGGCAGGCTGTTCTCGTGCGCGACATCGGCGACCGCACGGATGTCGAGCACGTTGGAGCGCGGGTTCGCGATCGACTCGGCGAAGAAGAGCTTGGTGTTGGGGCGGACGGCGCGCTGCCACGCTGCGGGGTCGTCCTGATCCTCGACGAAGGTGACTTCGATGCCGAGCTTCGCGAGCGAGTACTTGAACAGGTTGTACGTGCCGCCGTAGATCGACGCCGACGACACGATGTGATCACCCGAGTTCGCGATGTTCAGCACGGCGAACGTCGACGCCGCCTGCCCGCTCGCGAGCAGCAGCGCGCCGCTTCCGCCCTCGAGCGCGGCGATGCGCTCTTCGACGACGGCCTGGGTCGGGTTCGTGATGCGGGTGTAGATCGGGCCGAGCTCCGCGAGCGCGAATCGGTTCGCAGCCTGGGTCGTGTCGTCGAACACGAACGAGGTGGTCTGGTGGATCGGAACGGCGCGAGCCCCGGTCTCGTCGGGCTGCTGGCCCGAGTGGATCTGCCGGGTTTCGAATCCCCAGGCGCTCTGGTCGGTCATGATGACTCCTCGGTGAGTAGATTGCGATGTGCGAGTGAAGCTGCGGTGCGAGATGAAGTTGCGGTGCGGTCCGAGCGTACGAGACGCGTGCCGCGGCGGCAACGGAGCGAGTCGTATTGCGTAACGTGATTCGCGCCTCGTCAGCGCGCGTCGACCCGTCTGTTGCGAGCCGCGATGCCTCGCTAGGCTCGGAGCACGTACTGCCGAGCGGAAGAGGAGCGCATGCAACGTCGGGTCGTGGTCACAGGGGCGAGTTCCGGAATCGGAGCGGCGACGGTGCGCAGGTTCGCGGAGCTCGGCTGGGAGACCGTCGCCGTTGCGCGGCGGCTCGATCGTCTCGAGGCGCTCGCCGCCGAAACCGGTGCGCGAGCGATCGCGTGCGACGTGACGGATGAAGCCCAGGTCGCCGGCCTCGCAGCCGAGGTGGCGGACAGCGGAGGGGCGACCGGACTTGTGAACAACGCCGGGGGCGCCTGGGGCACCGAATCCGTCGAACACGCCTCGAATGCCGACTGGCGCCGTATGTTCGAGGTGAACGTGATCGGATTGCGCTCGGTGACGGCGGCACTCCTGCCGGTGCTGCGCGCGGGCGCGCGGCAGTCGGGATGGGCGTCGATCCTCAACCTGACGTCGACGGCCGGGCATGACGCGTACCCCGGCGGGGGCGGGTACAACGCCGCCAAATACGCGGCCCACGCCGTGACGCAGGTGCTGCGCCTGGAGCTCGGAGGCGAGCCGATCCGGGTCATGGAGCTGGCACCGGGACTCGTGCACACCGAGGAGTTCACGCTGAACCGGCTCCGAGGGGACGCGGAGGCGGCGCAGAAACCGTACGCGGACGTGATCCCGTTGCAAGCGGAGGACGTGGCGCGGGTGCTGGTCGGCGCCTTCGAGCAGCCTCCGCACGTGAATCAAGACCTCATCGTGCTCAGGCCGGTCGCGCAGACGAGCGTGTTCCACACGCACCGGGGCGAGCTCGCAGCGCGGGACGACTGACCGGTGCGCCCGCTTTCGACCGCCGGCATGGCGGCCGACTGGGCGACGGCCCTCGGCCCCGTCGCGGAGCAGTTGGCCGCCGTCGAGCGCTTCGTGCAGTCGGAGCGCGCCGCCGGCGTCGAGGTGCTCCCGAGCCCCGATCGCGTGCTCGCGGCGTTCGAGCGGCCGATGGCGGACGTTCGGGTGCTCATCGTCGGGCAGGATCCGTACCCCACCCCGGGCCATCCGATCGGACTGTCGTTCGCGACGTCCGCCGATGTGCGCCCCATCCCGCGGAGCCTCAGGAACATCTACCGGGAGCTCGCAGACGACCTCGGCGTTCCGCCGGCCGAGCACGGGGATCTCACCGCGTGGGCCGATCGCGGCGTGCTGCTGCTCAACCGCGTGCTCACGGTGCGCGCCGGTGACGCCGGTTCCCACCAGCGGAAGGGCTGGGAACCGATCACCGCTCACGCGATCACGGCGCTCGCCGAGCGGGCCGGGCCGCTCGTCGCGATCCTGTGGGGGAAGCCAGCCCAGACGCTCGGGGCCCTGCTCGACGGAGTGCCCTGCATCGAGAGCGCGCATCCGTCCCCCCTCTCGGCGTCGCGCGGGTTCTTCGGCTCCCGCCCCTTCAGCCGTGCGAACGCTGCGCTCCGGATGCAGGGCGCCGAACCAGTCGACTGGTCCGTGCCCCCGGTCGAGCCAGCGCTCTTCTAGCGCTCGGCGGCGGGGACCACTCCGATGGGCTCGGTCTGATCGACGAGGTGGTACGGCTGACGCCCGTCGCCGCGCACCCAGGCGAAGTAGCACGCGGTCACACCGGCGACCCAGACGAGTCCCACCCACAGCGCCGGGCGCGAGTCGGGAACGATTCCGACGAGCACGATGACGCCCACGATGAACGCGACCGTGAGCCACGATGCGACCGGCCACAGGGGCACCGGGAACTCGCTGGGGAGCCGGTGCTCGCGCGCGATCTCCGCCTTCATGCGGATGTGGGCGACGAGAATCACGAGCCAAACCAGCACCGTCGCGAACGTGGCGAGCGCTCCGAGCAGGAAGAGCACTTGGTCGGGGTAGAAGAAGTTGAGCACGACACCGACGAGCAGGCCGATGATCATCGTGAGCACCGTCATGATGGGTACGCCGTTGCGCGTGGTGCGCGTGAATGATCGGGGAGCCTGGCCCTGTTCGGCGAGACCGTGCAGCATGCGACCCGCACCGAAGATGTCGGCGTTCATGGCTGAGAGCGCCGCGGTGATGAGGATCACGTTGAACACGGCTGCCGCGGCCTGGAACCCGATCGACTCGAAGATCGAGACGAACGGGCTCGTCTCGCCGGTGATGTCGACCCAGGGCTGGATGCACATGATCACCCCGAGGGTCAGCACGTAGAAGAGCAGGATCCGGATCGGCACCGAGTTGATCGCCTTCGGGAGCACCTGCTTCGGGTTCTGTGCTTCGCCGGCGGTGACGCCGATGATCTCGATGCCGCCGAAGGCGAACATCACGATCGTGAACGAAGCGATCACTCCCCAGATGCCGTGCGGCATGAACCCGCCGTGCTCGACCAGGTTCTGCGGTCCCATCTGATCGTGTCCGGCGACGCCGAAGCCGAACAGGATGACGGCGACACCCGCGACGATCAGCGCGACGATCGCGACGATCTTCACGAGCGCGAACCAGAATTCGAGTTCGCCGAAGACGCGGACGCCGAGCAGGTTGATGGCCGCGATGAAGCAGACGACGGCCAGCACCCACACCCACTGCGACACGTCGGGGAACCAGAACCGCATGTAGACGCCGATCGCGGTCGCGTCGAAGACCGCGACGAGGAACATCTCGAATGCGAAGGTCCAACCGACGAGGAAGCCGGCGAACGGGTGGATGTAGCGCGACGCGTACTGGCCGAACGATCCCGACACCGGGTGCCGCACGACCATCTCGCCGAGCGCCCGCATCACCATGAACACGGCGGCGCCGCCGATGATGTAGGCGATGAGCACCGCCGGGCCCGCGGTCTGGATCGCGCCGGAGGAGCCCATGAAGAGCCCAGTGCCGATCGCTGAGCCGAGGGCCATGAACCTGATGTGCCGAGCGGTGAGGCCGCGCCGGAGGCCGGAATCGGTCGTGGTCATGAAGAACATCCTTTCGTCGTCGAACGGATTCTGTGGAATCGGGCGCACTCGACGGACCCGTGTCGCGGGGAGTGCTGCCGTGCGGGAGGGCGGGGGGCTACCGACCGAGCCGTAGTGCGAGCCCGGCCGCGGCTTCGAGCACGAGCAGGGCGGCGAGTCGCACGGTGCGACCGTCGGGTGCGTCTGCGGCGGCGTCGACCTCCGCGATGTCGATGCCGCGCACGCGCGGATCGGCTGCGAGCAGTCGGGCTGCACGACGGATCTCGTGCGCCTGCAGGCCGCCGGGGATGGAGGCCGGGCAGCCGGGAGCGACGGAGCGATCGCACACGTCGACGTCGAGATCGACGTGCACCGGCCCGCCTCCTGCGCCTGCGATGTCGAGCGCCTCTGCGATGACGTCGGGCATGGGTCGGTCGTGGAGCTCATCGCGATGGATCACCGTCACGCCGAGCTCCTTCGCGCGTCGTCGATACGCACGGGAGTTCGCGAAGTCGGCGATCCCCACCTGGACGATGCGCCGCGGGTCGAGACCCGCCTCGATGAGGCGACGCACCGGCGACCCGTTGCTGCGACCGTCTCTGAGGTCGTGATGCGCGTCGAAGGTGATGAGGCCGGCCTGGCGGAGGTCGGATCCCGCGATGCCGAGTGCGGCGGGCACGGTCAGCGCGTTGTCGCCGCCGATCGCGACGACGAGTTCGGCGCGAGCGGCGAGAGCCGCGATCGCGGACGCCGCCGCGAGCTCTCCGTCCTCGGTGTCGGGATCGACGCAGTCACCCGCGTCGACGATGCGCAGGGCCTCGTCGAGCACGATCTCGGACTCGTCGCCGCGATCGTCGGGCAGTGCGGATCCGACGATGTGGCTCGAGTACCGCTGCAGCGCTTCGCGCACCGCTGCGGGGGTCTCGTGCGCGTTCGACGGCGAGAGCGAGGTGCGCGAGGTCGGTACGCCGATGAGTGCGAGATCCGCCGGTCCATCGGGGTCGGGAGACGGCCATCCTCCCGTGCGCGGCCAGGACGGATCGTGCGGCAGACCGGGGGCCATGGGCGTCTCCTCGTGATCGTAGGGGTGCTGCGACGCACCGCGCGAGCAGCGGTGCTGCTTCCCAGTGTGGAGCGTCTCCCGGCTCTCGCGCAGCACGAGGAGCGAGCTGCGCGTCCGGGATCCCGGATCGAGACGACGTCCGGGATCCCGGACACCGATGGACTGCCCGAGCTGGCCGCGGTGCCGCTCGTGCGGTGGGATCGATGCATGACAGCTTCCCACCCAGCGACCGTCGTGCTCGGCGACGCTCCGCTCACCGTCGCCGACGTCGTATCGGTTGCCCGCCACGATGCACGGATCACCATCTCCGACTCCAGCCGCCAGCGCGTCGCGGCGAGCCGCAGGGTCATCGAGGATCTCGCGAACGACACTCGACCGCACTACGGGATCTCGACTGGGTTCGGTGCTCTCGCGAACGTCCAGATTCCCGTGGAGAAGCGTCAGCAACTGCAGCGGAGCCTGATCCGATCGCATGCCGCCGGAACCGGCTCGGAGGTCGAGCGCGAAGTCGTCCGAGCATTGATGCTCCTGCGTCTGAACACGCTCGCGAGCGGTCGGACCGGCGTGCGCCTCGAAGTCGTCGAGACGTACGCCGCGATCCTCAACGCCCACATCACCCCGGTGGTGCACGAGTACGGCTCGCTCGGGTGCTCAGGAGATCTGAGCCCGCTCGCGCACTGCGCGCTCACGCTGATGGGGGAGGGCCACGTGCGCACGGCGGCAGAGCCCGACGGGCCCACCGTGCCGGCCGCGACCGCGCTCGCAGCGGCGGGCATCGAGCCGATGGTGCTCGCCGAGAAGGAGGGGCTCGCGCTGATCAACGGCACCGACGGCATGCTCAGCATGCTCTGCCTCGCCCTCACCGACCTCGCCAGCCTGCTGACGATCGCGGATGTCTCGGCCGCAGCCTCCATCGAGGGACTCACGGGGACCGACGCCGTCTTCGCGGCGGATCTCCACGCGCTCCGTCCGCACCCCGGTCAGGCGACCTCGGCCGCGAACATGCTGCGCGTGCTCGAGAACTCCCAGCTGGTGCAGCGGCCGCGCGAGGGCGAGTTCACGCGCGTGCAAGACGCGTACTCGCTCCGATGCGCCCCGCAGGTGCACGGCGCCGCCCGAGACACCGCAGCGCACGCCGCCAGGGTCGCGAGCGTCGAACTCGTCTCGGCGATCGACAACCCGGTCGTCCTGCCCGACGGCCGCGTCGAATCGAACGGCAACTTCCACGGCGCACCCGTCGGCTACGTGCTCGACTTCCTCGCGATCGCCGTCGCCGACGTCGCGAGCATCTCGGAGCGCCGCACCGACCGTTTCCTCGACGTGGCGCGCAATCACGGCCTCCCGCCGTTCCTCGCGGCGGACGCTGGCCTCGACTCCGGCCTCATGATCGCGCAGTACACCGCGGCGGGGATCGTCTCCGAGCTCAAGCGGCTCGCCGCGCCGGCCTCGGTCGACTCGATCCCGTCATCGGCGATGCAGGAGGACCACGTCTCCATGGGCTGGGCGGCGGGCCGCAAGCTCCGGCGCTCCATCGACGGGCTCGCGCGGGTGCTCGGCATCGAGCTGCTCGCATCGACGCGCGCGCTCGACTTCCGTGCCGCCTCCGGTCTCGGTGAACCGGCGCCCGCGACGGCGGCGATCCACGCGCTCTTCCGCACCCGGATTCCCGCGCCGGAGACCGACACCTTCCTGTCTCCGACGATCACGGCCGCTCACGAGCTGATCGTGAGCGGAGCGGTGCACTCGGCGCTCACCGGGGCGCTCGGCGCGCCGCTCGACTGAGTCGCAGCGGAGCCGACCGGATAGGCTGCGGAGCGTGGGCACCCCGAAGGTTCCGGCCGCGGATCAGACGCTGCGGATCCTCAGCCTGCTCGCGGGCTCCCGCGGGCCGCTCGCGGCGAGCATGATCGCGAGCAAGCTCGATCTGCCTCGTTCCACGGTCTACCATCTGCTGGACGCGTTGCAGGAGCACGGGTTCGTGATGCACCTGCCGGAGGAGCGCCGTTTCGGTCTCGGTATCGCCGCAGTCGACCTGAGCTCGGCCTACGCGCGCCAGGAGCCGCTCGCGAGGATCGGGCGGCCCCTGCTCGCCGCGCTCGTCGATCGAGTGCGCCTGAGCGGCCACCTCGCGGTGCCCCATGGACGCGACGTGCTCTACGTGGTGGAGGAGCGCGCACCCGGCTCCCCGCCGCTCGTGACCGACGTCGATGTGCGGCTCCCCATGCAGCTCACGGCGAGCGGTCGGGCGATCCTCGCCGCGCTTCCGAAGGCGCAGGTGCGGGCGCTCTTCCCCGACCGCGAGTCCTTCGTCCACCGTCACGTCGACCCGGGCGGGATCGACCGGTACTCGAGGCTGCGGAGCGTGCTGGATGCGACGCGGACGCGCGGCTACGCGCTGGAGGAGGGCTCGGTGACCGCGGGGCTCTCCTCGATTGGGGTGCCGGTGCTGGATCACCGCGGGTGGCCCGTCGCGGCGATCGCGGTGACCTACCCGGAGGGCGCGGTCGAGCCGGAGGTCGCCGCGGCGCTCGCCTCAGAGGTGCACGCGGCGGCGGAGACGCTGTCGGCGAGGATCCACGGGCGCCGGGCTTCCTCGTGAATGGTGTAAACTCGGAGGCTGTACTTCGGCGAGGGGCCTGCGAGCCCGTGATCGACGCGGGACGGACTGCCTCAGCGGGCCATCTTGCTGCGTGATTTACGCAAGTGCGAGACACCAATCCGGCGGCCAGACCGCCCTCATTGGGCGAGAGCCCGCAAGGAGAAACCACTATGAGCGAGACCAGCCAGCTCGTCGGCCACGCACGCGAGAACTTCGGCAAGGGAGCGGCGCGCAAGCTTCGCGCCGCCGGTCAGACCCCGGCCGTCGTGTACGGTCACGGCACCGACCCGATCCACGTCGCGGTCGACACGCACCCGCTCAGCCTGATCATCCGTCAGGCGAACGCCCTGATCGAGCTCGACGTCGCCGGTGAGAAGCAGCTCGTGCTCGTCAAGGACGTGCAGAAGGATCCGGTGCGCCAGATCATCGAGCACGTCGACCTCATCGTGATCAAGCAGGGCGAGACCGTCGAGGTCGAGGTGCGCGTGCACGTCACCGGCGAGTCGTTCTCGGGTACGAACGCCCTGCAGGAGCTCAACAGCCTGCACCTGAGCGCTCCCGCGGCATCGATCCCCGACAGCGTCGAGGTCAGCGTCGAGGGTCTCGAGGAAGGCGCGCAGATCCACGCGGGCGACATCGAGCTCCCCGAGGGCGCGACGCTCCTCGGCGATCCCGAGCAGCTCGTCGTCAACATCGTCGTGCCGCGCGGTACCGCCGAGGACGAGGACGAGGCAGCAGAAGCAGCCGAGTAAGCTCCACACGATTACGGGCCCGTCGGCTCGGCGATGCGTCGCCGGCCGACGGGCCGTTCGTCTGTCAGGGCGAGTGTCGGCGGCGGCTGCGATGATGGACGCCGAAGGGGGAACGGATGTTGTGGAAGCGAAAGAAAGCGGAGGATCCCGTGTCGGATGACACTTGGCTCATCGTCGGTCTGGGCAACCCAGGGGCGAAATACGAGGCGACGCGGCACAACGTGGGGCAGATGGCGCTCGATGTGCTCGCCGCTCGCATCGGAGGCCGCTTCTCGTCGCATCGGGCCGGCGCACGCGTCGCCGAGGGGCGACTCCGCGCCGGGGGGCCGAAGCTCATCCTGGCCAAGTCCAACGGTTTCATGAACACTTCGGGCGGGCCGACCTCTGCACTCGCGAAGTACTTCGCGATCCCGGCCGAGCGCGTCATCGTGCTCCACGACGAGCTCGACGTGCCGTTCGACACCGTCAAGCTCAAGCAGGGAGGCGGGCACGGCGGTCATAACGGCCTGCGCGACATCGCGAAGGCGCTCGACACCCCTGGCTTCCTGCGCGTGCGCATCGGCATCGGTCGCCCGCCGGGTCAGCAGGACCCCGCCGATTTCGTGCTGAAGCCGTTCGCGACGTCAGAGCGCAGCGCGCTCCCCGTCCTGCTCGAGGACGCCGCCGACGCGGCCGAGTCCCTCGTCGACGAGGGGCTGCTCGCCGCTCAGCAGCGCTTCCACGGTCGGAGCGCCCAGTGACGCTGCGGGGGCTCGACCGTCTGCTCGAGTCGTCAGAATCGTTCGCGGCCGCACTGGAAGCCAGCTCGACCGACGCGGAGTTCTCGATCGCCGAGGGATTGCGCGCACCGCTCATCGCCGGGTTGCTCCGCAGACGCCGCGCCGCCGGCGACCGCGGCGCGCTGCTCGTGATCGCAGCGACCAGCCGCGAGGCCGACGCGATCCGCTCGGCCCTGGCATCGCTCCTCCCCGAAGCGATCACGACCGAGTTCCCCGCGTGGGAGACGCTCCCGCATGAGCGACTCAGCCCGAGCGCGGAGACGGTCGGCCGCCGAGCTGAGTCTCTGCGGCTGCTCCGCGAGTACGACGGCGAGGTGCCGCTCGTGATCGTCGCATCGGTCCGCGCCGCGCTGCAGCCGGTGTCGCCGCACGCCGCCACCGCCGAGCCCATCGAGCTGACCTCGGGGCGCACCACGAAGGGTCTCGATCCCATCGCGCGGCGCCTCGTCGAGTACGCCTACACGCGTGTCGACATGGTGACGCGACGCGGCGAATTCGCGGTCCGCGGCGGGATTCTCGACGTCTTCCCGCCGACCGCGGATCAGGCGGTGCGCGTCGATTTCTTCGGCGACGAGATCGATCAGATCAAGCGCTTCGCGGTCTCCGATCAGCGCAGCGCAGGCGATCCGCTCGATGCGATCGAGCTCTGGCCGGCGCGCGAGCTGCTGCTCACCGACGACGTGCGCGAGCGCGCTGCGGCGCTGCTGCCACGCTTCCCGGCACTCGGATCGCTGCTCGAGAAGATGAGCGAGGGCATCGCCGTCGAGGGCATGGAGAGCCTTCTGCCGCAACTCGTTCCAGGCCTTGCGCCCATCACCTCCCTGCTTCCGGAGGGCGGTGCGGTCCTCGTCGTCTCACCGGAGCGCGTTGCCAGCCGCTCCGTCAGCCTCGCCGATACGAATCGAGAGTTCCTCGAAGCCGCATGGCAGGCGGCGACCGCTGGAGCCGATGCGCCGGTGCCCGTCGAAGACAGCGGCATGCTGGCCCTCGGAGAGCTGCGCGCAGCCTCGCAGGGGAGGCCGTGGTGGTCGGTCTCCAACTTCGTGCGTGACGAAGCGGGCGCTGGCGGCGTCGATGTGGCCGTGCCCGGCGACCCAGCGGTGATCGCCGTGCAGGGCGGTGCTTTCCCCAAGCCATCGCAGGCGGGCGACGCGACGGGCGCGGCGATACGACTGATCGGCGAGCGGCTGCGAGACGGATGGCACGCGGTCGTCTCCGCTCAGGGCGTCGGCCTCGTGGAGCGCGCGCGCGACGTCCTCGCCGACGCCGGAGCTGCCGCGCGCATCGTCGACGAACTGCCGGAGGCCTGGGAGGACGGCATCGTCTACCTCGTCACAGGCACCGCCTGGTCGGGCTTCGAAAGCGCCGAAGCCCGCCTGCTGCTGGCGACCGAGGCCGAGTTCTTCGGGCGATCGGCAGGATCGCAGGCCGGTTCCTCGCAGAAGCTCGCGAAGCGCCGCGGCAAGAACGTCGTGGATCCTCTGAAGCTCGTCGCCGGCGACTACGTCGTGCACGAGACGCACGGCATCGGGCAGTTCGTCGAGCTGACGCAGCGCATGGTTCCCACTGGCATCGGGCGCGATGCGACGAAGGCGCTGCGCGAGTATCTCGTGCTCGAGTACTCCTCGACGAAGCGGGGAATGCCCCGCGACAAGCTCTACGTGCCCACCGACCAGTTGGACCAGCTCTCTCGATACGTCGGGGGCGAGGCGCCGACCCTCTCGAAGATGGGCGGCAGCGACTGGGCGACCGCCAAGAAGAAGGCGCGCAAGGCGGTGCGCGACATCGCGGTGGAGCTGGTGAAGCTCTATTCGGCGCGCGTCGCATCGAAGGGCTTCGCGTTCTCCTCCGATACGCCGTGGCAGCACGAGCTCGAAGAAGCCTTCCCCTACGCCGAGACCCTCGATCAGCTGACCACGATCGACGAGGTCAAACGGGACATGGAGCGCACGATCCCGATGGATCGCCTCATCGCGGGCGATGTCGGCTTCGGCAAGACCGAGGTGGCCGTGCGGGCAGCCTTCAAGGCTGTGCAGGACGGCAAGCAGGTCGCGATCCTCGTGCCGACCACGTTGCTCGTGACGCAGCACCTGGAGACCTTTCAGAATCGCTTCGCCGGCTTCCCCGTGCGCCTGCGTCCGCTCAGCCGATTCCAGTCCGACAAGGAATCGCGAGACACGATCGAGGGTCTCGCGGCCGGAACGGTGGACGTGGTCATCGGCACGCACCGGCTCCTCTCTGAGAACGTGCACTACAAAGACCTCGGGCTCGTCGTGATCGACGAGGAGCAGCGGTTCGGCGTCGAGCACAAGGACTCCCTGAAGAAGCTCAAGACGAACGTCGACATTCTCGCGATGAGCGCCACCCCGATCCCGCGCACGCTCGAGATGGCGGTGACCGGCATCCGCGAGATGTCGACGCTGGCGACCGCCCCTGAAGACCGCCATCCGATTCTCACGTTCGTCGGACCGCGGAGCGATAAGCAGATCACCGCCGCGATCCGGCGCGAACTGCTGCGCGAGGGGCAGGTCTTCTTCGTGCACAACCGCGTGCAATCGATCACGAGGGTCGCGAATCAGATCGCGGAGCTCGTGCCGGAGGCGCGCGTCGCGGTGGCGCACGGCAAGCTGGGCGAGCATCAGCTCGAGCAAGTGGTGCAAGACTTCTGGGAGCGCAAGTTCGACGTGCTCGTGTCGACGACGATCATCGAGACCGGCCTCGACATCGCGAACGCGAACACGATCATCATCGACAACGCCGACAAGTACGGCTTGAGCCAGTTGCACCAGCTGCGCGGGCGCGTCGGGCGCAGTCGTGAGCGCGCATACGCGTACTTCCTCTACGACCCGGACAAGCCGCTCACCGAGCACGCGCACGAGCGCCTCGACACCCTGGCGACGAACAACGAGCTCGGCTCGGGCATGCAAGTGGCTCTGAAAGACCTCGAGCTGCGCGGAGCCGGAAACCTGCTCGGCGGAGAGCAATCGGGTCACATCGCGGGCGTCGGGTTCGACCTGTACCTGCGCATGATCGGCGAGGCCGTGAGCTCGTTCAAGGGCGAGGAGATCTCGGGGACCACCGAACTGGTGCTCGAATTGCCCGTCGACGCGCACATCCCCGAGGAGTACGTGGAGAGCGAGCGGCTCCGACTCGAGGCGTATCAGAAGTTCTCCGCCGCTGCCCACCCGCAGGCGCCGGCCGAGCACGTATCACTCGTGCTCGAGGAGCTCACCGACCGCTACGGAGCGCCGCCGGTCGAGGTCGAACGCCTCGCCGCAGTATCGGCGCTGCGCCGCCGGGCGTCGCGCCTCGGTCTCGCGAAGGTCGTCGCCGCGGGCCCAGCGCTGCGCATCGAACCGGTCGAGCTGCTCGATTCCCGGCGCATGCGCATGAACCGGATGTACCCGGGCTCTCGCTACGTCGAGGCGTCGAAGAGCCTGCAGATCCCGCTTCCGGGCGGCACCGCGTCATCGCGCAGTCCGCTCTCCGGAGTGGGGCAGAAGCACGTGGGCGACGAAGACGACATCGTGGCCTGGACGGGGCGCGTGCTGGCGACCCTCCTCGAGGAGGAATCGCCCGCGGCTGGCTGAGAAGAACTCGCTGCGCGTGGTGCTGGCCGGGTGCCGGCCGCACACGCGCAGCGAGTGGACAAGACCGTGGTCTTGCGTTGATCGCGCGGTGGGTCAGCCCGCGGAGCAGACGTCGTTGAGCTCGGAGCTCGCGTCCATGAGCGTCGACTGGCTGTCCTGCAGCTTCGTCTGCAGCTCCTGCGACTGCTGCTGCAGCTCTTCGGACTTCGTCTGCAGCTCTTCGAGCTTCGCCTGGTTGGCGGGGTCGGTCATGTCGAGCTGCGACATCTCCTGAATCTCCTGCATCGCGGAGAGGTCGATGCCATCGAACGTCTCGACGAACGACTTGTACTCCGTCACGAAGTTGTCGAGCGGCCCCTTGACGTCCTCGTTGGTGACCTTGCCCTGAGTGTCCTCAAGCGCATCGACCACCGGGGTGAAGATCGCGGCGAAATCTGTCTCTTCACCCGACATCGCACTCTGCAGCGCCGACTGCGCGTCGGTCTGGGACTGCGCGACGACATCCGTCATCGAATCCTGAGCGATCTTGCAGGCGTCTGCAACGCTCTGTCCGCCCGAGCAGGAAGCAAGGCTGAGTGTCAGCGCGGCCGCGCCGAAAATGCCGGCGATCTTGAACAGCGACTTCGTATCCGTCATGGAGATTCCCCCTCGTAAGCGTGGTTGCCCCGCCGATGTCCCCGGGGCCGCACCAGGCTATCAGGCGCTTTTCAGGGTCGCGGTGCCCGATAGGGTGGGTGAGTATGAGTACCGACGCAGCCGGTGACCCACGTCCGTTCGAAGCTCTGATCGCCACGGTGCGCCGCCTCGTCGCTCCGGGCGGCTGCGCGTGGCACGAGGTGCAGACGCACGAGTCGCTCACCCAGTTCCTCGTCGAGGAGACGGCGGAGTTCATCGACGCGGTCGAGCGCGAGCTGCCGCCTGCAGAAGTGCAGTCGGAGCTCGGCGACGTGCTGTACCAGGTCCTGTTTCACGCCGCGATCGCGGAGCGCGATTCTGAGGGATACGACTTCGACAGCATCGCTGCGGCGCTGAACGAGAAACTCGTGCGCCGGCATCCCCATGTCTTCGGAGATCGCGGCTACATGACGGTGGAAGAACTGCACGCCGAGTGGGAGCGACTCAAAGAGGATGCTGCTGGCGAGGAGCGGGGGTCGCGCGGCCCGCTCGAGGGCATCCCCGCTGGCATGCCGACTCTTGCCCGCGCCGCCAAGGTCATCGAGCGCCTGAAGCGGGCCGGTTTGATCGATCCGGGTGCGGGGGACGCGTACCCCGAGGATCCGCTCGCCGCGCTGATCGGTCCAGATGAGCAGCGACTGGCCGAATTCGGCATCGGTGATGCGATGCTCGCGATGCTGATGCGGGCGAATCGCGCTGGAGTGGATCCCGACCGCGCGCTCAGACTCGCGATCGATCGTCTCACGGCGCGCGTGCTGCACGACGACCGGTGACGCGCCGCCTTCAGACGAGGAAGCCCAGCGACCGTGCACGCGACACGGCAGCGTGCCGGGTCGACGCATCGAGCTTCGTCATGGCCGCATTGAGATAGCTCTTGATGGTGTTCTCGGTGAGACCCAGCATCTCGCCGATCTCCGCGTTCGTCGCGCCGAGCGCGACCTGCGTGAGCGTATCGATCTCCCGCGGAGAGAGCTGGACCGGCACCCGGACCCGGGCGTGATGCCCTGGAGCCAGGGGAGCCGCCGAAAGCCCCGTGAGCTGCCGCTCGACGTCGAGGAGTCGTTCGCGCAGCCTCGGGGTGGGAGCCTCAGCGATCGCTCCGCGAAGTCCGGCGTGGACGGTGCGCAGCGTCTCGACCGTCGCGGGCGGGAGGTGCGGGAGGTGCGGAGGTGCGGGAGGTGCGGGGGGAGCGGGAGGAGCTGAGATCGGTCGGAGGTCCAGTCACTCGCACGGGCGCCGCCTCGCGCCTTGACGCGCCGAGCGACCTCATCCTCGATGCTCAACTCGCGCGAGAGATCCCGCGCAACACCGGCGGCGATGCGCGCGAAGTTCGTTCCCGGCATCATCGACCCGCGCGTTCCCCCGTACAGCACGGCACGCGCCTCGCCGTCGACCAGCACGGGCATCGCGAACAGTCCGACGATGCGCTCGCCGCGGATGTGCGCGTCGTACTCGTGCGTGATCTGCCGGCTCGCCACGTAGTCCGCGGCGATCCGCGGTCGACGCTCGCGCAGCGCCCGCCCGCCGAGGCCCTGGTCCGTGCGCACGAGCACGCCCTCATTCGCGTCGTTCGCGGCACCGGAGATCGCGGAGAGCATCGTCACTCCGGCTCGCTCCAACCCGCCGAAGGCGACGTCGAACCGGGTCTCTCGAGCGAACACGTCCACTGCTTCGCGCAAGATGCGCTGCACGTGATCCTCATCCATTCGTTGCACGAGTTCTACCCACTTTCGGAGGTAGCTCACGCTAACACTCGTTTTCTAGGATCAGCATGAGTCGTCGCAGCGCTGCGACGAGGAAACTTGAGTTCAAGGGAGAAACGAGTGACCGAATCAGCATCTAGGCATGAAAATCAGTGGGAGCCCGTCGATTACGTCGCATTTCAGGCCAGACCCGACTTCCGGGAGCTGAAGCATCGGTTCCGCAGCTTCGTCTTCCCGCTCGCGGTCGCCTTCATGCTCTGGTTCCTGCTCTACGTGGTGCTCGCCGCATTCGCGCACGATTTCATGGCGGCACCCCTGCTCGGGATGAACGTGGGGCTCTGGTTCGGGCTCGCGCAATTCGTCACGACGTTCGCGATCACGATGGCGTACGTGCGGTTCGCGAACCGCAGGCTCGACCCGCGCACCACGGCGCTCCGGTCCGAACTCGAGGCGCTCGAGAGGCTCGAGGGGGACGCCCGATGATCGCGACGATCCTCCCCGCTCAGGCGACCGGCGCCGAGCAGAACCCGGTGCTCAACATCGCCATCTTCCTCGCCTTCGTCGCGGTGACGATGGTGATCGTCATCCGCGCGAGCCGCGACAACAAGAGCGCCGCCGACTTCTACGCGGGAGGGCGCTCGTTCTCGGGTCGCCAGAACGGTGTGGCCATCGCCGGCGACTACCTCTCCGCGGCGTCGTTCCTCGGCATCGTCGGAGCGATCGCGATCAACGGGTACGACGGATTTCTCTACTCGATCGGGTTCCTGGTCGCCTGGTTGGTCGCTTTGCTGCTCGTCGCGGAGCTCATGCGCAACACCGCGAAGTTCACGATGGCCGACGTGCTCTCGTTCAGGCTGCAGCAACGCCCCGTGCGCATGGCGGCGGCGCTGACCACGCTGGCCGTGTCGTTCTTCTACCTCCTCGCCCAGATGGCGGGAGCCGGCGGCCTCGTCTCGCTGCTCCTCGGAGTCAGCGACGCGCTGGGCCAATCACTGGTGATCGCCGTCGTCGGCGTCGTCATGATCTGCTACGTGCTTATCGGGGGGATGAAGGGGACGACCTGGGTGCAGATCATCAAAGCAGTGCTGCTCATCGCCGGAGCGGCCGCTATGACGATCTGGGTCCTCGCGCTCAAGGGCTTCAACTTCGCCGCCGTGCTCGATGCGGCCGTGCAGCACCCCGAGAACGCGAACGGTGCCGCGATTCTCGCGCCAGGGCTGCAGTACGGCGCCAACCCGATCGACTTCGTCTCGCTCGCGCTCGCCCTGGTGCTCGGCACTGCTGGCCTCCCGCACGTCCTCATGCGCTTCTACACGGTGCCGACGGCCAAGGATGCGCGGAAATCAGTCGTCTGGGCGATCTGGCTGATCGGCATCTTCTACCTGTTCACGCTGGTGCTCGGCTACGGTGCGGCCGCGCTGGTCGGCCCCGAGACCATCGCCAATGCGCCCGGAGGCCAGAACTCCGCCGCACCGCTGCTCGCAGCAGAACTCGGCGGGCCCCTGCTGCTCGGGTTCATCTCGGCGGTGGCCTTCGCGACGATCCTCGCCGTGGTCGCCGGCCTCACGATCACCGCATCGGCTTCATTTGCGCACGACATCTACAACAGCGTGCTGAAGAAGGGTCGCGCGTCGGCGAAGCAGGAGGTGAAGGTCGCCCGCATCACGACGCTCGTGATCGGCGCTGCGGCGATCCTCGGCGGGATCGGGGTGCAGGGGCAGAACGTCGCCTTCCTCGTCGCGCTCGCGTTCGCGGTCGCAGCTTCCGCGAACCTGCCGACCATTCTGTACTCGCTCTTCTGGTCGAAGTTCACCACCCGCGGCGCCGTCTGGTCGATGGTCGGCGGCCTGCTCTCGGCGGTCGTGCTCATCGCGTTCTCACCGGTCGTCTCGGGGTCGGAGACCGCCATGCTCGGGGCCGACGTGGACTTCGCGATCTTCCCGCTGCAGAACCCCGGCATCGTGTCGATTCCTCTCGGCTTCCTGCTCGGCTGGCTCGGCTCTGTGACGAGTTCGCGGAAGGAGTCGAAGAAGCTGGCTGCCGAGATGGAGGTGCGCGCGCTGACCGGATACGGCGCCGAGCCGCCCGTGCAGCACTGAGCGCCTCGCCAGGCGGCGGGCGAGCGGGTGCGAGCCGTGGAAGAATGGTGAACCATGGCCCAACCCGTGAACCCGCCGCGCGGCATGCGCGATTTCCTTCCCGCCGACAAGGCGCGTCGCGAGCACGCGCTCGGGATCATCAGGGGCGTCTACCGCTCCCACGGCTTCGATGAGATCGAGACGCCCGTGGTCGAGGACTACGTACGGCTGCACGCCGGGCTCGGAGGCGACAACGAGAAGTTGAGCTTCTCGATCCTGAAGCGCGGCATCCGCCCTGAGGCGCTCGCCGCAGCCGCTGAGGCCGGCGACGCGGAGCAGCTCGCCGATCTCGGCCTGCGATTCGACCTCACGGTGCCGCTCACCCGGTTCTTCGCAACGCACCGCGCCGAGCTGCCGCCCGTGTTCCGCTCCATCCAGATCGCCCCGGTCTGGCGGGCCGAACGCCCGCAGAGAGGGCGCTACCGTCAGTTCGTGCAGGCCGATATCGACATCATCGGCGAATCCGGGCTGCTCGCGGAGGTCGAGCTCATCACGGCGACCTCGCAGGCGCTTGCAGCACTCGGCCTCGCCGACTGCGTCATCCGCGTGAACGACCGGCGGATCCTCTTCGGTCTGCTCGCGCACTGCGGCTTCGCTGCCGAGACGCACGACCGGGCGCTGATCACCATCGACAAGCTCGACAAGATCGGTGCGAGTGGCGTCGTCGAGGAACTGCGCGA
Organism: Leucobacter manosquensis; assembly: GCF_018304845.1. Taxonomy (NCBI): domain Bacteria; kingdom Bacillati; phylum Actinomycetota; class Actinomycetes; order Micrococcales; family Microbacteriaceae; genus Leucobacter; species Leucobacter manosquensis. The sequence continues at coordinate 89,879 of NZ_JAFEVO010000001.1, forward strand.
GATCGATCCGGTTGCGGCCGACCGCATCGGTGCGGTGCTCGCGGGCGTCGAGCCGGCACTGAACGCGGATGGAGCGGGCTTCGGCATCCCGCTCACGCGTGAAGCCATCGCAGGCGTGCTGCCCGATGGGGCTGCTGAGGACGGTGTCGCGAGCCTCGCCACGCTGGGGGAGGCGCTCGAGGGCGGGCTGCCGGAGGGCGTCGCCGTGCGCTTCGACCCGACGCTCGTGCGAGGCATGGGGTACTACACGGGGACCATCTTCGAAGTGGCGCATCCCGGGTCGGGCAGCTCGGTCGGCGGCGGGGGACGGTACGACGGCATGGTCGGCCGTTTCCTGGGGCAGGATGTGCCGGCCGTCGGGTTCTCCATCGGGTTCGAACGCGTCGTCGACCTGCTCGCACTGCCGGAGCCGACCGGACCCGACGCGGTGGCGCTCATCGCCGATGTCGACGTGGTCCCGGCGGATCTCCTGGCGTTGAAGCGCGCGCTCGTCGAGCGCGGGCACCGGGTGCGCCTCGAGAAGCGCCAGAAGAACATGAAGACGCTGCTCGCGCGGATCGCTGAAGACGGCTTCAGCCGCGTCGCCAACGTGCGGCCAGGGATGTCGGATCTCGGCGAACTGGAGTTCAGGCAGCTCGCCGACTGAGTCCGGACGGCGCCGGACTACGGTGCTCGGTGAGAGATTCGGCGTCGGTGAGATCGGATCGGGCCTGAACGTCTCACGGACGCCGCCTCTCGCACGTTCCCGGAGCCTGCATCCGGCTGACGCCTCGGCGGTGCTTCGCCTGCCGCCCCGCCGCGCCATGCAGCGCCCTGGCTCAGGCCCGCCTGCACGCTGACGGCCGTTTCGCGCCCCGGATCGCCAAGCAGCCGTGCCCTAGACTGGGGTGCGGCGGGCACGGTCCGCCGCACCCTTTGCTTGACCCGGCATCCGACCCCTTCAAGGAGCGCATAGTGGCATTTATCGACGCAGTGATCGCCCGAGAGATTCTCGATTCGCGTGGCAACCCGACCGTCGAGGTCGAGGTCGGCCTGACCGACGATTCTGTGGGCCGCGCCGCCGTTCCCTCGGGCGCTTCGACCGGAGCATTCGAAGCGTACGAGCTCCGCGACGGCGAAGATCGCTACCTCGGCAAGGGCGTCACCCGCGCCGTCGACGCCGTCTTCGACGAGCTCGCGCCCGCGATCGAGGGCCTCGCCGCCGACGATCAGCGCATCATCGACGCGACGCTGAAGGAGATCGACGGCACACCCAACAAGGAGCGCGTCGGGGCGAATGCCATCCTCGGCGTGAGTCTCGCCGTGGCGCACGCCGCCGCCTCCGCGGCTGAGCTGCCGCTCTACCGCTACCTGGGCGGCCCGAACGCGAGCACTCTCCCCGTGCCGCTCATGAACATCATCAACGGCGGCGCTCACGCCGACACGGGCGTCGATATCCAGGAATTCATGGCGGTGCCCCTCGGCGCCGAGACGTTCTCGGAGGGCCTCCGCTGGGGCGTCGAGGTCTACCACGCGCTGAAGGCACTGCTCAAGGAGCAGGGCCTCGCAACCGCGCTCGGCGATGAAGGCGGATTCGCGCCCGACCTGCCGCACAACGCCGCCGCGCTCGACCTCATCGTCGAAGCCATCAAGCGCGCCGGGCTCGAACCGGGCCGTGACGTGGCGGTAGCGCTCGACGTGGCATCGACCGAGTTCTTCGAGAACGGCGTCTACACCTTCGAGGGGCAGCAGCGCAGCGCCGCTGAGATGTCGGCCTACTACGCCGACCTGCTCGAGCGGTACCCGCTCGTGTCGATCGAGGATCCGCTGGCCGAAGACGACTGGGAGGGGTGGAAGCACCTCACCGACGAACTCGGCGATCGCGTGCAGCTCGTGGGCGACGATCTCTTCGTCACGAACCCCGAGCGCCTCGCCGACGGGATCGCCCAGGGCGCGGCCAACTCGCTGCTCGTCAAGGTGAACCAGATCGGTACGCTCACCGAAACGCTCGACGCCGTGCAGCTCGCGCAGCGCTCCGGGTACACGGCGATCCTGTCGCACCGCTCGGGTGAGACCGAGGACGTGACGATCGCAGACCTCGCCGTCGCGACCGACTGCGGTCAGATCAAGACCGGTGCGCCGGCCCGCTCCGAGCGCGTGGCGAAGTACAACCAGCTGTTGCGCATCGAGGAAGAGCTCGGCGGTGCGGCGAAGTACGCGGGTCGCGGTGCCTTCCCGCGCTTCACCGCGTAACCCGACCACCACTGAAAGACGACGACACGGTGAAGCGCTGGATCGATGATGTCGGAACGTGGGCCTCGAGCCTGCGGTTCAGCGGCTTCACCGTGGTCGTCGTCGTGCTCGTGCTCGCCGGAATCGTCATCGTGAGCCCGAGCCTCTCCACGTTCGTGCAGCAGCGGCGCGAGATCGCCGAACTCCGCGAGAGCGTGCGGCAGAGCCAGGAGGCGGTCAACGAGATCGACGCCGAGCGCGCGAAGTGGAAAGACCCGGTCTACGTCCGATCTCAAGCGCGAGACCGCTTGTTCTACGTCATGCCGGGGGAGACCCAGCTGAACGTCATCGATGACATCGTCATGCCCATCGAGTCGGACGAAGAGCCGGATCCCGAGCTGTCCCGCATGCCGAGCAACTGGGCCCGGAGCCTGTCAGCATCGTTCCTGAGCGCTGGCACGACGGATGCTCCTCCGGTGGAAGCGACCGCTGACGCCCAGAACGAACCCGAACCCGACGGCGCCGACTCGACGACTAAATCCGTCGATCCCGCATCGCCCGAAGCCCCTGCCGAGGAGACACCGCAATGACCCGCCCGCCCTACCCTGAACCGACCGCAGCAGACATCGCCGCAGTGACCGAGCAACTCGGGCGCGAAGCGCGCGGAGTCGTGGGCATTGCGGCGCGCGCGTCAGACGGCAGCCCGGCGGTCGTCGCCACCGCGCCCCGGCTTCCCGACGGGTCTCCGTTCCCGACCTTCTACTACCTGTGCCACCCGGAAGCGGTCGCGGCCGCATCCCGCCTGGAAGCGGCGGGGGTGATGAACGAGTTCAACGAGCTGCTGGCCAGCGACGAGGCGGTGCGCGAGCAGTATCAGCGCGCGCACGAAGAGTTCATCGCGGATCGCGACAGCGTCGGAGAGGTACCGGAAGTCGCGGGCGTGAGCTCCGGCGGCATGCCGACACGGGTGAAGTGCCTGCACGCGCTCATGGGCCACGCCCTCGCTGCCGGGCCGGGGGTCAATCCCATCGGTGACCTCGCGCTCGAGCGCAGCGGATGGACTGGGTGACGAGCACATCGGCGTTCTCGGGAGCTGAGAAAACGCGGTAAGCTTTCGATGCGGGTGTTTTGCCCGCTATTTTCTGTGCCCGCGGTGCGGGTCCGACCCTGATTGCTGCAAGGAGATCGCTTCGTGGCGAAGAAGATTCTGATCGTTGGTGGCGGCTATGCCGGCTTCTACACCGCATGGAAGCTCGAGAAGCTGCTTCGTGCGGGCGAGGCCGAGGTCACGATCGTCGATCCGCTGCCGTACATGGCGTACCTGCCGTTCCTTCCCGAGGTCGCCTCGGGATCGATCGAGCCGCGTCACGCGGTCGTGGCGCGCCGTCGCCACCTGGAGAGCACCGCGAACATCGCCGGTAAGGTGACCGCGATCTCGCACGCGACGAAGAGCGTGACCATCACGCCGAACGTGGGTGTGCCGTTCGAGTTCGCCTACGACCACATCGTCGTGACGACCGGTTCGGTCTCGCGCACCTTCCCGATCGCCGGCATCGCCGACAACGCGATCGGCATGAAGACCATCGAAGAAGCGGTCGCCGTGCGCGATCGTCTCGTGGGCAACTTCGAGCGCGCCGCGACCCTGCCGAAGGGTTCCCCCGAGCGTGCTCGTCTGCTGACGGTCACGGTCGTCGGCGGCGGATTCGCGGGCATCGAGACGATCTCGGAGCTCCGTTCGTTCGCGACCGCATTGCTGCGCCGCTACCCCGAGATCTCGTTCGACGAGACGGTGTTCCACCTGGTCGAGGCCATGGGGCGGATCATGCCCGAGGTGTCGCAGGAGACCGCCGACTGGGTCGTCAAGGATCAGACGCGTCGCGGGGTGCAGATCCACCTCGATACGCAGCTCGCCTCGGCTCTGGACGGCAAGATCGAGCTGTCGACCGGTGAGAACTACGAGTCCGACCTCATCGTCTGGACCGCCGGCGTCATGCCTCGCCCGTTCCTGCGCGGAACGGATCTGCCGATCGGCCCCCGCGGGCACGTCATCGGCAGCCCCTCGCTGCGCATCACCACGGAAGACGGCGTCGCGCTCGAAGGCGCCTGGACCGCTGGCGACACGTCGCAGACCCCCGACATCTCAGCGACTCCCGGCCCCGGCGGCTTCTGCGTGCCCAACGCGCAGCACGCGGTTCGCCAGGGCAAGCTGCTCGCGAAGAACATCGTCGCCGACCTCCGCGGCGAGGGCATCGCAGAGTACAACCACAAGAACATGGGAGCCGTCGCCGGCCTCGGCGTCAACACCGGCGTGTTCCAATCGGGCAAGTTCGCGATGAAGGGCTACTTCGCGTGGCTCGCTCACCGCTTCTACCACGGCCTCGCGATCCCCTCGTGGGAGCGCAAGTGGCGCGTGTTCGGCGGATGGGTCGGCCATTTCTTCCTCGGACGCGACACGGTCAACATCGAGGCCGTGCAGCAGCCGCGGGCGGTCTTCGAAGAGTTCGCCTCGCGACCCAAGGCCTGATCGAGCGCTCCACAACGAGAACCCCTGCAGCACGCGCTGCGGGGGTTCTCGCGTTCCGAGGGCCAGGCGCTGTGCGCCCACACGGGACGGGAGTACCGGAGAACCGGAGAACCGGACGAACCGCCAAAAGAGTGCGCCTACGAGGCGATAACTGCACTGAATGGGAGGTTCATCAAGCCCCCGGGCCCTCCGGGCCCTGTAGGGCCCGCGCCGGAGGCAGCGAAAGCGTCGCTTTCGCCTCAAGCCTCCGGGCCCTGTAGGGCCCGCGCCGGAGGCAGCGAAAGCGTCGCTTTCGCCTCAAGCCTCCGGCGCATGCTTCGCCAGGAACTGGTACATCTCCGTGTCGTCGACGCCCGGGAACGTTCCCGTCGGCAACGGAGACAGCACGTGAGCGTGCATGCGGGCGCTCGGCCACGCCTTGCCCTCCCAGCGCGCCAACAGCTCGGGTTTCGGCGTGCGGCAGCACGCCGGATCTGGACACGTCGACACCTGGCGCTCCGTCGTATCCCGCCCACGGAACCACTTCGCATCATCGAAGGCGACTCCACACGCGATCGCGAACGGGCCCTGCTCGGCATCCCCGGTCTGCACGCTCGACCAGAACGTGCCGGCAGGCGTGTCGGTGTACTGGTAGAACTCGCTCGTACGGTTCGTACGATTGAACGACGTGCGGCCACCCCACTTGTGGCAGAGCACTTCGCCCTCGATCGACCCGGTGTCGTCCGCGGGGTACGGCAGGCCATCGTTCTGGTAGCCGCGCACGATCGCCCCGGCTCCATCCGCACGATAGTGGTGCGCTCGCAGGCCGAGATGCTGCGTGGCAAGGTTGGTGAATCGGTGCGAAGCGGCTTCGTGCGTGACGCCGAATGCGTCTCTGAAATCTTCGATCGCAAGGTTGCGATTGCGCTTGGCCTGCTGCAGAAACTCCACTGCCCCGGCCTCGGGGATCAGGCAGGCCGCTGCGAAGTAGTTGATCTGCAGCCGTTGCTCGAGAAACTCCGCGTAGCTCGCCGGTTCGGAGTGGCCGAGCACGCGGTGAGCCATCGCCTGCAGCGCCAGCGACCTCAGGCCGTGACCGCCCGGAATCGAGGCCGGCGGCAGATAGATGCGCCCGTTCTCGAGGTCGGTGATGCTGCGAGTGTTCGAGGGCAGGTCATCGACGAAGATGAGGTCGAAGCCCAGCAGCTCGGCGAGCATGGCGACCTCGCGGTGCGTGACGGCGCCGAGCGAATGACCGATGCGTCGCATGAGGTCGGACGCCACGAGCTCGATGTCCTGAATGTAATTGTCGCGCGCCTGCATCTGCATGCGGATCGCAGTGTTCGCGCGCCGGGCCTCCTCTGACGTGGTCGCAGCCGCTCGGGATCGCCGAGCGAGTTCGCGGTGCAGTCCGACGAGGGCCTCCAACGTGTCGTCCGGCAAGGCGCGAGGCGTGCGCACGTGGGGGAGCCCGAGGCGGGTATACGTGGGAGCGGCCTGCGCGCGTTCGAGCTCGACCTCCCACGTGCTGCGGCGATCCGGAGCCTCGCGTTTGAGGAGCTCTGCGACTTCGATGCCCAGTTCGCGGGAGACGCTCTGCAAGAGCCCGAGCCGGGGTTCCCGCCGGCCGTTCTCGATGAGGGAGAGCTGGCTCGCGACGACGCCCACGCGCTCACCGAGCTGCTCGAGGGTGAGGCCCGCCTGGGTTCGGAAGTGTCTGATCCGCTTTCCAAGAATCAGGCGATCGAGTTCGGCCTCGTCGAATCCGGCGGTCACTGGAACTGGCTCAGCGTTCATCTCTTGACTATATGTCAAAAATGGCCAAATTTTCCAGCCGAAAGAGTGAATGCGACGTGAACACCCCATTCACAATGGAGATGTCGCCGCTTCTTCACCCGGCGGCGGGAACTCCGAGGAGAACGACATGGCACTCACGCAGACCATTGAGACCGAGCTGACCTTCGCTGAGATCGTTCGCGACGGCGCGACCACGAGCAATGAAGAAGTGCTCGCATGGGTGACCGAGGTCGCTGAGCTCACGGAACCCGACGAGGTTGTCTGGTGCGATGGTTCGCAGGCCGAGTGGAACCGCATCACCACTGAAATGGTGGAAGCCGGAACGCTGATCCCGCTCAACAAGAATCTGCGGCCCGGGAGCTTCCTCGCCCGTTCGCACCCCGACGACGTCGCCCGTGTGGAAGACCGCACCTTCATCTGCTCCGTCGACGAAGCGGACGCCGGACCGACGAACAACTGGATGGCTCCGGATGAGATGAAGGCCGAGCTCATGCCCCGCTTCAAGGGATCCATGCGGGGCCGCACCATGTACGTCGTTCCGTTCTCGATGGGTCCGGTGGGCGGCGCCATCACGCAGCTCGGCATCGAGATCACCGACTCGCCGTACGCGGTGCTGAACATGCGGATCATGACCCGCATGGGGCAGTCGGCTCTCGACGGCATTCTGCCCGGGAGCGAATGGGTGCGCACGGTGCACTCCGTTGGCGCTCCGCTCGAGCCCGGCCAGAGCGATGATGCCTGGCCCTGCAACGAGACCAAGTACATCACCCACTTCCCCGAGACCCTCGAGGTCTGGTCGTACGGGTCGGGATACGGCGGAAACGCCCTGCTCTCCAAGAAGTGCTTCGCCCTGCGCATCGCCAGCGTGATGGGTCGCAACGAGGGCTGGCTGGCCGAGCACATGCTCCTGCTGAAGCTCACGAACACCGAGAGCGGCAAGTCGTACCACCTCTCCGCAGCGTTCCCCTCGGCCTGCGGCAAGACGAACCTCGCGATGCTCCAGCCGACCATTCCGGGGTGGAAGGTCGAGACCATCGGCGACGACATCGCCTGGCTGCGCCCCGGCACCGACGGGCGCCTCTACGCCATCAACCCGGAAGCCGGCTTCTTCGGTGTCGCCCCGGGCACGGGGGAATCGACGAACCCGGTCGCGGTCGAGACCCTGTGGGGAAACACGATCTTCACGAACGTCGCGCTCACCGACGACGGCGACGTCTGGTGGGAGGGCAAGACGGACGAGGTTCCCGCTCACCTGATCGACTGGCAGGGCAACGAGTGGACCCCCGAGAGCGGCCGCGTTGCAGCGCACCCGAACTCGCGCTTCACCGTGCCGATCCAGCAGACCCCGACGCTGGCTCAGGAATGGTACGAGCAGAACGGCGTTCCTCTCGACGCGATCCTCTTCGGCGGGCGTCGCGCGACGAACGTGCCCCTCGTGGCTCGGTCGCTCTCCTGGGAGCACGGCGTCTTCGTCGGGGCCACGATCTCCTCCGAGAAGACCGCAGCCCAGGAGGGAACGGTCGGCGAACTGCGACGCGATCCCTTCGCGATGCTGCCGTTCTGCGGATACAACATGGCTGACTACTGGGGACACTGGCTCGACATGGGCCGCACCCTCGGTGACCAGGCGCCCAAGATCTTCCAGGTCAACTGGTTCCGCAAGGGCGCCGACGGTAGGTTCCTGTGGCCCGGCTTCGGAGAGAACTCGCGTGTGATCGACTGGATCATCCGCAGTGTCGAAGGCTCCGTCGCAGGGCGCGAGACCGCGGTGGGCACCATTCCCGCCGACGGTGAGCTCAACCTCGACGGCATCGACGTGCCCGAGAGCGATCTCGCCGAACTGTTCTCGATCGATCCGGCATCGTGGCTCGCGGAAGCCGATCTGACGGAGGAGTTCTTCGCTCAGTTCGGCGATCGTCTGCCGGCTGCGCTGAGCGGACAGCTCGAAGGTTTGCGCCAGCGCCTCGGCGCCGCGTGATCGCGCCGCGTCGGTGACCGCCGACGCCCCATAGACCGTAGGCCCCGCCGTTCTGCCCAATGGCGGGGCTTACTCTTTTCTGTTCTGTTCTGTTCTGTTCTGTTCTGTTCTGTTCTGTTCTGTTCTCGTTCTCTTCGTGTTCGCGTGCTCGTCGCCCTGCGCGGCCATCGGTGCGCATCAGGCGCTCAGTGACAGCCTGGCTCCCCACACGGCCGCGATCTGCGAGAATCGAACGGCCCCCCATAGCCCAACTGGCAGAGGCAGCCGACTTAAAATCGGCACAGTCAGGGTTCGAATCCCTGTGGGGGGACGAAAAAAGGCCCCTACTTCCGCAGAATTACGCGGAAGTAGGGGCCTTTTTCGATGCGGGAGAATGCGCTCTAATGAGGGCTCGGACAGCATCGGGACAGCATGGCGTTCGCGGCTTCGAAGGATTGTCGGCGGCCGAGCATACGATTCTGCGCATGACCAGACCTGCACCGATCCGGCTCGATGCCGACACGTGGGCGATCATGCGCAACGCGACCGATCACCCGACCGCAATCGTCACCCGCATCACCGACACGAGAGGCGAGGCGCGGTTCCTCGTGCTGAAATGGAATCAGTGGTTCTGCGAGCCGGGGTTCGTGGTGGCGAGCAGCCGGGCACCGGGCACGCGCAGTCGGGTGACGAGCATGTTCCAGAACGCTTCGGGCAGCAGCGTCGCCTCATCGACGTAAGCGAACGCGACGGTCATGCCGCGAATCTTCGTTTCCGCTTTCGCGTCGCCGGCCCCGTACAGGTAGACCGTCCGGCCGAGGATCGTCGCGGTCTTCGCGCCCGGCGTGTATCTCACCTGCTGCGCGATGCGTCCGAAGAGCTGCTCGGACATGAGCAGCTGCATCACGTTCGTGTTGAGCGTGCCGAGCGTGCGCCCGATGAGGATGATCTGCCCGGAGGTCGGGATGTACTTGATGTACATGAGCAGCGCCCACAGGCTGATGAACGTCTTACCGGCGGAGACCGCGCCGGAGAGGATCGTGTGCTTCGGGCCCTTCGCCCAGGTGCCGAGGAATCGGAGCTGGTTCGGGCAGAAAATGCCGTTCATTGGTAGGGCGTTCATACCACCCCCTGTTCTCGACATGGTCCTGCAGCGGGGGCAGTACAGTCATTGAGTATGGAATGGGTTACGCCGATTGTCGTCGCGGCTATCACCGCGTTATTCGGGTTCTTTGCGCCTCTCTGGGGGGTGCTTTCGGACCGGTCAGTGTCGAAGCGGCTGGCGCTATTGGTAGAGCTTCATGGGAAGCTCGAGAGCAACCCGGAGCTTAGGAAGAGCGTCGAGACCGAGATCGAGGCCGAACTGCAGCGGATGAAGCGTCAACGCAGCCGGCATTGGACGACCAATTTCATCCTGTGGGCCGGAGCTTTCGGTATTCTCGCGGCAGTGTTGCTGTTCCAGCTCATCGGCAATCAGCAAACATCTGGCCACTGGTTCGAGGCCGTCGTCTTCGTGCTTTCCGTGTCGATTTCCGTCGCTTACGTAGGCATTTTCTTGAGAGCAATGCGGATTAAGGTTCCCTTCAAACGTGACGAGCGTGACTAAGAACATCCTGCAGAAGGTATAGCTCCTACATCCCTCAGTCGCCGTCGAGCAGCGAGCGTGCAGCCGCCCCGACCGCAGCCTCGAGAGCGTCAAGCGTCGACGTAGCGGTCTCAAGACCGGAATCGCGGTCGAGCAGCTTCGTCGCCTTATCGACAGCGATGCCCGAGATCGTCACACCGTTGCGCCGATCGGTCATGTCAGGTTTACGAGTGGTACGCACGACTTCGCCGCGCTGCGTGATCGCAACCTGTTCGATCTCGCCGCCTTCTATCTCATCGAGCGTGTCCTCGGCGAGCTTCATCATTCGCTCCACTAGAGCAGCACGACGAGAAGCGAGATCCACCGTCTGTGCAGCAACCGCTACCGCCGTAGCTGAACGATCGAACGACAACCCGAGCGCTTTCGCGTGCTTCGACACCGTCGACGGCGAGCACCCGATCTCTCGAGCAATCGCGTTCCGAGAGAGCCCCTGCGCGTGAAGATCGGTAACGCGGGCGCGCGTTTGCTGGGCGTCTGGTCGGGCGGCGTTGTGGGCCATGTTCGGGTGTCCTCCCGTTCACGGTGCCCGGTGTGTGGTGCGGGCATGAGAAAGGGCCCGTCGTCCGGTGTGGATGCGGGCCCTTGGTGGGTGTGGTGTTGGTTAGAAGCCGTATCTGATTTCGGGGATGTCCATGTCGTTGCCCTCGGCTTCGCAGGCTCGGGCGACGCGTTGTGTGTTCTCTCCGAATTGCTTGTACTCGGTGCGGTGGTCGCTGAGCAGGATCGTGTACGGCTCTGCTGGGAAGCCTGTTGCGACGGCGTCGATGCGGTCGGCTACTTCCCCTTCGGCAGCGAGGCTGATCGTGTCGAATGTTGCGGCCTTGCCGGCGATGTCAGCTCGCCACTCTTCGGGGGTGCGGTTCCCTGCGCCGACGACGAGGTCGACGATGATGTCGGCGTAGTTCTCCTGGAAGTCTGCGCATGCCGCCGAGTTGGTGTCGGCGGTTTCCGGTTCGCTGTCGCCCCCCGTGGGTTCGGCACATGCTGCGAGGGGTGCAGCGATGAGAATTGCTGCTGCGATCGCTGTAGCGCGCTTCACTTCTCGTCCGCGAGTTCGAGCCCTGCGCCGAGCTTGTAGATCTCGGCCGCGGTGAGGGCGCCGAGCGATGTCCCATCAGGAAGTTGGGTATCGACGGAATCGACGCCGGCACGGACGCGGGCGCACTCCTCGTTTCGGAACGCGATGGGCTGCCCGGCGAACTGAGCGAGGTTTTCGAACGGGTTGATTGACATGAGCGATTCGTTGAGATCGAACGTGATCCGCACGACTCTGTGCGTGACGGTGATGTCGGTGACGGCCTGAGCGATTAGCACTCCGGCATCGGCGCGTTCCTTGAGGAAGGCAGCGAAGGCTTCTCGAACTTCTTCGGGCGTGATTGTCTGTGCGTCGCTCATGGTTCGAGAGTAGTGCTGAGGGGTGGGACGCCGCGATAGCTCGAGGTTCCTGCCCCCTGCGAGATGGAATGAGAAATGGCCGGAGTCGCGATGTTCGCGTTCCGGCCCACTTACTCAACCATCAATCTAGGGGGTGACACCGACAGCAGGTCAAGAAGCTCATCTGACGGCGTGTCGCCCGTCAGAGAGCGAATTCGTTGCTGATGCACGGGATCCGCCGCGAGACGTTTTCGGTACTCGGCGAGCAAGATGTGTTCTTTGACGATGCGGCGCCCCCATTGATCGAATGACATGGGCATACCTTCGTGTCGCCAGCGTTTCATTGTTCTCACTGACCGACTGACCCGATTCGATGCGTCTCGATAAGTCAGCCACACAGTTGAGATAGATTCATGGTTCATGTCATGTGTTCTTCCTCATGAGTCCCTTTGTTCATTCGGGTCACAGTTCAATGGACTTTTCAACGCGACCGCGAGTGGTTTCTTTGGGACTTTATTGAGTGTCTTCCTTGGCGCCGGTCTAGCGTTCGTAACCAACTACCTTTTGCAGCGCCGGCAGCGTGACCATGAGGCATTGGTGAGGAGTGCCGTTCAGTCCGCGGAGTCCGACCGAGCGAATCGCAAGGCTGTCGCAGCGGTGTCTGCCTATGCGTCGCCCGGGGTCTCGGAGAAGTGGATGTGGCAGGGCTATTACAGGCACTTTGAGCGAGAACATCCCGAACAGATTTCGGTGGTGTTCCCTGACGGTCAGCCGTTCGCTAGCGGGGCGCTGGGAGCAAAGCTCTTTCTCACGGAGCACGTACTTTCCACCACTGGCGACATTCACTACCTGGTTCGTGATCTTCGCATCCGATTGAACGATCAGCTCTACTTTGATCGGCCCGAACAAGTCTGCGCGGCTTTTGAACGGTTCCAAGCTGTAGTACTCGCCTACTACGATGGGTTGCTTGATCGCCCTTTGCTCGATTTCTATCGTGATGAGATGCAGACTGCGTGGCTCGACCTGCCATGCTCCTCATGTGGCGGCAATGTCTAGTCCCCAGCCTTGTCCACAAGCGTCGCAGATCGCCCCGGCGAGACCATCGGTGCCCCAGATCGGGCGGATAGTGCGCTCGCCGCAGGTCGGGCACGGGCGCGGGCGGTATGCGCGGAACTTCGGCGCGGCCTGCGGGTACCGGCGCCGCATGTCCCGGATGAGGTCGATCAGTGACTCGGGGGCGTCATGCAGGGTTTCGTCGTGCGCGATCTGGTGCGTGCAGGCGATGAGCCACCGGCAGATCTCCGCGGCGAGCCCCATCGCGTCCTGTGGGGTGCAGACGGGAAGCCCTTGGGGTTCGTCGCGCCCCTTCCACATGCGGGTGCGGAGCGGCTTCGGTGATGATCCGCCGATCTTCTCCGCGACCTCTCGCCCGAAGATGACGAGGGTCGCGTAGAGCAGGTCGGCGTCATCTGCGGGGTCGACGCGGTAGGGGAGGCGCGCCTTCTCGCTACCACCGGAGACGCGCACAGCGGTGGTGTCTTGCGCGGCGAGCGTGGACTCCGCGAGCGCGCGCATGTGCAGCAGCTGCCACGGTACTTGCTCGAGGTGCCACCTGAACGACCCCGACCACGTGTGCTCAGTCTGCATGGGTCAACTCCTTGGTTATCGATACAGTTCTCGAATGAGCGAAACGATCTGGGTTGCACTTGTCGCGGTACTTGGCACTACGGTCGGCGCAGCCACGAATCCAGTTATCGCGCTGATTCGGGATGGCCGGGTCGACCGAGGAAATGTGCGAAGCGATCGCCTCCGGTCGGCAGCAGGATTCAGCGAGGCAGTGGTGAAGGCGGCGCGGATCACACCGAGCGATTTTGATGCTTCCGATGTCCGGAAGGCGCACACCATAGCGCTGGAAGCGCGATTTGATGTCGCGCAGCATCTTCCGAAGGGGGCGGGTCAGGTTGACCGCTTCATTGAATTTTCCTTGTCCAAAATGCAGGGATACCGCGACGAGGTACCTCGCCTGGTGATTGCCGAGTTTGCGAGCGAGCAAGTTCTGTCGTGGGCTCGCGGAGATTTGGTTGCGACGAAGCTCCGTCCTTTCGATCTCGATCACTTTGGCGGCGAGTGGAACATTGTCTGAATCGCTGTGCTGAATCGCGTGCGTACGCGGGATATGGGTCATGCGTGGGCCCCACCTGCTGCCGTGGCCGCGTGGTCCTCTATCTCGACCGGAGCGGCGAGAGCGGGAAACTCGTCGAGTATCGAGTCGGCCAGGAACTTCGGCACGCCGGGGAAGTGGTCGCCGTCCAGCTTCGTGTCGATGAAGTCGGCAAGCTTCTCGCGGTCCATCTCGACCGGTGCGGCGATAGCATCGGCAATGACGAGAGCATCGGCAATGGCGTTGTCCAGCCGGTAGACGAGCCTCTTGGCCTCAGCGACCGAGCACTTCCGGCGCGGGTCCTGCCCGTGAACCTCACCCCAGACGGCCTTCTGGGCCGCAGCGACCGGATCCTCCGCAGCCGCCGTTGCCGCATGATCCTCGGGCTCGGCCTCGCGCTCCTCGGCATCGTGGCGCTCGTCCGCCGGATCGGCGGACGCCGACACTGAGAGAGCGTCGAGTCTGGTCATCAGGTAGACGTACTGGGAATAGCCGATTTGATCACCTCGACGGAGGTCTTCAAATGTTTCTCTAAGGGCTTCGATCTGTTCCTCGGTTGCGCCGCCCTGCACGGGTGTCGCTACGGCGAGCCGTGTGCGGAGGTCTCCGAGCATGTCCCGCACCTCGTCGGCTGACCAGACGCAGCCACCCGCGGTCGTGCCAGGTTCGATATTGTCAAGCGTCTTATCAACGACGGCGATCGTGTCGGCGATCGCCTGCACGGGTGACTTCTGGTTCGTCATGGTGATGTTCTCCTTCATCGGGTCGCCGGCGCAGCGCGCCAACGTCGTTTCGTCTGGATGGGTGCAGCGTCGCGGCGAGGCCGGTCGGCGCGGTGCCACGTTCCGCCGCCTGCCGGCCCGTCGTCATGCCAGCCCGCCGCTCGCAGGGAGCCGCCTTCCTCCGATGCGAGCGTGTAGGTGATGATCCGCTCGGCCGGGTAGCCCAACGCGATGCCGGCGCGGCGGAGCGCGCCGTAGAGCATCGAGCACGCGTTGCGGCTGCCGTCGGTGCAGATGCGCAGCACTTCGAGGTATCCCTCGGCCTGCAGCACTCGAGACACCGGGCGCCCGGCGATGCCGACGCCATGTACCTCGCCGTGCTCGTCGACGACGGAGACGCTGAACCGGTGCCCCTGCGCGGGGCCGTGGTGCCGGTGCAAGGCGTCGACGAACCGGTTCGCTTCTCTGAGGCTGATCGGTGCGATGCGGAGCACGGTGTTCTCCTTCGGGAGGTCGAGTGATGTTCGGGGCAGCCCCATGCGGGCGAGGGCGTCGAGGTCGGTCTCGGTGAGGGGTGGGTAGGCGGTCATAGGCCGAACTCCTCGATCGGGAGGAGACCGTCGGCCGCCGCGGCCACGGCACCGGAGCCGGGGAAGAGGTCATCGACGGTGTCCGCACCTGGTGCGTAGCCAAGCATCGCGAGTACCCACCGTGTCCACTCCGCAGGTTTCGCGCCGGCGAACCCGCGGCGCGGAGCGGCGGCGGTGAGAACGTCCGGGATTCGCAGCTGCTCACCTCGACGCCGCGACTCCGGCACGAAAACGATCACCGGTTCCCAGCGCGAGAGAAGGCGTCCGCCGCCCGGCATGCCGTTCGGGCGTATCCAAGCGGCGACGCGCGCCGATACCGGGAGCGGTAGGTAAGCGCCGAGTCCGTCGGGTGTCGTGGCGATCGCCCACCCGTCGTACTCGTCGAGCAGCTGCTCTATCAGTCGGCGGTGTTCGGTGATGTCGTCCCATCGGCCGGCGTCGGGGTGGAAGTCAGCCGGTGCGGAGTCCGTCTGGGCGCGGGTGCCGTCGCCGTACCAGCGCCGCGCGCGTGACCTCACCGTCAGCCGGCCCTCGTCGCTGACAGTGTCGAACCGCTCGCCGAAGATCGGCGGATATGGCGGGTCCGCAATTGCGAGCTTCATGCGGCCATCTCGCTATAGTTCGGCATAAGACGGCGAAGGAAACGATGCTGATGTACGCGCATCTCTGGCCGGATCGCCTCGATGACGTGATTGCCGCGGTCACGAGGCACCGCGAGGAAGCGCTCCACTGGAACGACGGAGCGAGCTCAAGCCGGTCGCTTAGCGGACATCATGGCAATTCGACCTATGCCGACGATGCCCCATCTATACCGAATGCGCACCGGCTCTTACTCCAGATTAGGGGCGCATTCGGCTCGACTCATCCCGAAGTATCTCTACCCATACCGATTTGGCTAGATTCCGCCATTCTTTCGGCCCGGTTAATCGGCACAGTCAGGGTTCGAATCCCTGTGGGGGGACCATCACATCCCCGGACCTCGGGTTAGAGATCGAAGCTTCGAAACTCCACGGGCGGCGTCTCCCCGTTCAGGTGCATCGCGATCCGGCTCAGATGGGCCTCGATCTTCTCCGGCCCCGCGCCCTCACCCTGACGGAGGCCGCTCAGTTCTTGCGAGATCGAGAGCAGCGCGGCGACCTTCGCGACCTCAATTCTCTGGTCGATCGTGAGATGTGCGACGTCTGCAGTGGACCCTGATGACTCGTTCTTCGCTGCACCGATTGCGTCGGCGAGCAAATCCCAAGCGTTCGCGTAATCAGTCATCGCGCAGTTCCTTTCAACGGGGATATTGCCAGCACTCTACCCACGATGGATGACACCGCGCCAGAGTCGCGAGCGTTCCCTTGCGGCACCCGCCGCCCACTTACAGGTGGAAGCGCTTCGCGAGTTCGAGGCGCATTTCGCGCCCGCGCAGAATCTGCACGTCGCCCAGCGCGACGAGGCTGACGACGATGCAGCTCCACGACGCCCATGGGTTGTTCACCCAGCCGAAGACCAGGAAGACGAACGGCGCGAGGCCGAGGAGCACGGTGAGTCCGCTGTAGACGAGGTGCTCGGCGACGTCGATGCGGAGGAGCTGCACGGTGATCAGCAGGGCGATGATGGCCGACGCGCAGACGATCGGAACGGCGTAGGTGAGCGACCAGCGCTGCCAGCCCCCGAGGTAGTCCCAGTAGACGCAGACGAGTCCGATGAGCGCCACCAGGTAGACGGTGCCTTTCGCCACGTTGCGGCGTTTGCGCACCGCCATGAGCACGACGAGCCACATGGCGGTGACGCCGAGCCAGATGGATCGCCAGACGCCGATGCCGTCGAGGTCGCGGGCGAAGAAGAGCTGCACGACGAATGAGACGAGGATCACCGCGAGCGACGCGAAGAAGAGCGCCTTCAGGATGCGCCGCTTCGAGAAGGTGAGGGGAACGCTGGGCAGCGGATCGGGGGAGGCGTCGCCGATGAGCGCGGTCTGGCAGAGCGGGCACGTGGCCCAGGTGCCCTCGATGGTGACCGCGCACTCCTCGCAGCGCCTCATGCGCCGGGCTCCTGCGGTGCGAGTTCGTCCTCCGTCACGCGGGCCGCTGCCACTGAGACGTCGACGCCGCTGTCGGTGAGCATTCGCACGAATGCGCGCACGTGATCGGTTTCGACGAAGGGGGAGGTGAAGCTGATCGTCAGGAGTCCTGCGTGCGACATCGCGCAGAACTGCGGTCGCACCGCGGAGACGTGGAACAGCATGCGGCCCACCCGCGACCCCGCCGGCTCTGGGAGTACGACGCGACCGAGGTTGGACACTGCGACGCTGAGCCCGCGGTTGTTGCCCCAGTTGATCAGGCGGAGGATCGCGTCCTTCAGCACTCTGGGCAGGATGCGCAGGAGCGGTGTGCGTTCGAAGCGGATCAGTCGCCGGAGCTTCCGCTCGAGCGCCTGCGGCGTCGCCTTCGGCTTGAACTGGGCTTCGAGCTCGCGGCAGATCGATCCGAGGTCGTCGCCGGCGCCGTCGGCGTCGAACGCGTGCTCCACGCGCACCGTGGCGAAGAAGTTGCGCGCCGAGGTTGATGGGAAGAACTGTCTGAGGTTGATGGGGATGGACGCCGCGAGCGTGTTGGCATGCCCGAGCGGCCCGATCGATTCGCGCAGCGCTCGGAAGAAGAGCGCCGTCAGGTAGATCGTCAGCGACGTCTGCTGCGCGCGTGCGAGCGCGAGTACGGCCGGGGCTGGCATGGTGAGTTCGACGACGCGTGTGCGG
The DNA here is from genome assembly GCF_018304845.1 of Leucobacter manosquensis. NCBI lineage: Bacteria > Bacillati > Actinomycetota > Actinomycetes > Micrococcales > Microbacteriaceae > Leucobacter > Leucobacter manosquensis. The sequence goes on from NZ_JAFEVO010000001.1 coordinate 107,582, forward strand.
TTGTCCGGGGTGCGGGTGCCGCGAATCCGGTGGACCCGGGTGCGGGGCGCTCGGAGCCACCGAGGGATCCGCAGCGCAGCCGTCGCAGCAGTGCGCAGCGGCGCGGTGCGGGGTGCTTCCGATTCAGCGTCGGCCGGGGCGAATGGTTCCCGGGTGCGGTGGAAGTAGTGGGAGAAGCTGTCGGCGATCAGTTCGTGGGCGGGGTGCGGTTCGTCTTCGACCGGTTGCGATGCAGGATCGGCCGGCAGCGCCGTCTCGCCGCCGTCCGCTCCGGCGGCATCGGCACCCTGCGCTCGGAGGTATGCCGTGACGAGGTCCGTGAGGAACCAGAGCGCGCCCGTGCCGTCGGAGAGCGCGTGGAAGATCTCGAGGATGATCCGTTGCCGCCGATACGCGACGCGGAAGAGCAGGTTTCTGCGATCCTCCCGATAGATCGGGGCGCACGTCGGAAGGTGCTCGGGGGAGACGGTGGGACGCAGGTCGCTCGTCTGCAGGTAGTACCAGAACATGCCGCCCCGCAGCACCGCATGATAGAGGCGGTACCGCTCGTACGTCGCCTCGAGCGCCTGCTGCAGCAGGCGCGGCTCCACGGCGTGGTCGACCTCGGCGCTGATGCGGAACACTTTGGGATCCGCATCGCTTCTCGCAGCGAGGAAGATGTTCGAGGCGTTGTCGAGTCGCACCCACGACGCCGGCGTCACGTCGTCTCCGCCGCCGTCGCGCTCGCCGCATGCTCCTCGCGTCCGTCGAGGAACGCATTGATGTGCTCGTACGCCTCGCGCAGCGACCGCGAGAACCGGGGGAGCGCGATGAAACCGTGGAGCGCGCCGCTCACGCGGTGCACGCGCACGACGTTGCCCGCCGCTTCGAGCGCGCTGCCGTAGGCCTCGCCCTCGTCGCACAGCAGGTCGAGCTCCGCGGTGATGATCAACGTGTCCGGCTGCCCCGACAGATCCTCCGCCATGAGCGGAGCGACGAGCGGCTGCGCGCGTTCGGCTCGATCCGGGACGTACAGGTCGAAGTAGTCCTGCACCTCCGTGTTGGTGAGGCGGTAGTCGTCGCCGTGGTTGCGCACGGACGCGAATGGCGAGGTGCTCGGATCGTGATCCCAGTGGGTGACGGGGTAGAGCATGATCTGCCGTTTGGCCCCCGGCTCTCCTCGTTCGCGCAGCGCGAGCGAGACGGCGGCGGTCAGATTGCCCCCGGCCGAGTCTCCGATCAGAATCACCTCGTCGTCAGGTTCGGCTCCGGCGCGCGTCGGGTCGGCGAGGAAGAGTTGGGCGACGCGCAGGCAGTCTTCAAGGCCGGCCGGGAACGGGTGCTCGGGGGCGAGCCGGTAGTCGACCGATGCGACGACGCACCCGGTGAGATCCGCCATGGTCGCGCACGCCGGCGTGTAGCTCTCGATATCCCCGGTCACCCAGCCGCCTCCGTGGAAGAAGAGCAGGACCTCATCGCGCTGGCGCTCTCGCGGGTGGAACACGCGGACCGGGATCGGGTGGTCGCCGTCGGCCGACATGATCTCCACATCGAGCGCGTGATAGCTCGGGTGGGGCAGCACGGCGAGCTGGCGCTGCCGGCGGCGCACCTTCTCGTAGTCCTCGCGCATGTTGAGTCGGGGCGCGGCGAAGTAGCTCAGCACCTTCCGAACCACCCAGTTGAGTTGTGAGCGTTGTCGGTCGGCGAAGGGCATGGGCTCAGCGTAACGCGCGGAGACCCGGCTCGACCTGATGCCGGCGAACTCGGAGCGGTTACAGTGGTGCCGTGGTCTTCGCCAAATTCGTGCTCGTGATGACGATCCTCGTCGTGATCGTGCTGGCGGTACTCATGCGGTTGCGAGCTGCTCGGTTGCGCCGGGAGCGAGCGCGTGCTGCGCGCAGAGCCGCAGCCGCTCGAGCGGCGCGGTTCGACGGCGCCGCCGCCCTCCCAGCATCGGCCGACAAACCGCGCGATCCCAGCTGATTCCGTGTCTCCGACGCTAGGATGCAGAGCATGTCTGGTGGATTGATTGCCGCGCTCGTCGTGGTCGGAGTGCTCGTCCTGCTGATCGGCTACGTGTGGGTGACGTACAACTCGCTCGTCACGCTGCGCGTGCGCGTCGATGAGGCGTGGAGCGACATCACCGTCCAGCTCAAGCGACGGGCCGACCTGATCCCCACGATCGTCGACACCGTGAAGGGGTACGCGGCGCATGAGAAGAGCGTCTTCGAAGACGTGACGCGGGCGCGCGCTGAAACGATCTCCGCCGAGGGTCCGGCCGAGGCGTCTGCGGCTGAGAACCACATGCAGCAGGCGTTGAAGAGCATCTTCGCTGTGGCGGAGGCCTACCCGCAGCTGCAGGCGAGTCAGAACTTCTTGCAGTTGCAGAGCGAGCTCGTCGACACCGAGAACAAGATTCAGGCGTCGCGCCGGTTCTACAACGGGGGAGTGCGCGAGTACAACACGAAGATCCAGGTGTTCCCGAACACCCTCTTCGCTCGCCCCATGGGCTTCACCGAGCGCGTCTTCTTCGAGGTCGAGGACATCGCGTCGATCTCGGAGCCGCCGCGCATCCAGTTCTAACCGGGGAGGGCCGTGTACCGGGCAATTCGCCGCAACAAGGTCAACAGCTTCTTCATCATCCTGCTGTTTCTCGGCATCGTCGGAGGCCTCGGCTACCTGGCCGCCTACATCTACCGCTCTCCCGGCATCGTCATCACGGTGGTCGCGGTGGCGGCGATCTATGCGGCGATCCAGTACTTCATGGCCGGGCGCCAGGCGATCTCGATGAGTGGCGCGCGCCGCATCACTCAAGCCGATCATCCGCGGTTGTACCGCATCGTCGAGAACCTCGCCATCACGACGGGTACGCCGATGCCAGAGGTGTACATCATCGACGATCCAGCGCCGAACGCCTTCGCGACGGGCCGCGATCCCGAGCACGCCATGGTCGCGGCCACGACCGGGCTGCTCGACCTCATGACCGATCCCGAGCTCGAAGGGGTCATGGCGCACGAGCTCGGCCACGTGCGCAACTACGACATCCGCGTCTCCATGATCGTGTACGGTCTCGTCGTCGCGGTCGGGATGATCGCGGACGTGCTCGTGCGCATGGCCTTCTTCGGGAGGAGCAACAACAACGGAAACCCGATCGTTCTCGTGTTCGGGCTCGTCGCAATGCTCATCGCTCCGCTCGTCGCGAGTGTCGTGCAGCTCGCGGTGTCCCGCCAGCGGGAGTACCTCGCCGACGCCACGGGCGCGCTCACCACGCGTCATCCGGAGGCGCTGGCGAGTGCGCTGCACAAGCTCTCCACCCACGGCCAGCCGCTGCAGCGGCAGCAGTCGAGCATGGCGCACCTCTGGATCGCGGATCCGCTGAAGCCGGGAGTGGTGCAGCGACTCTTCGCGACCCATCCGCCGATCCCGGAGCGCATCCGCCGTCTCCTCGACATGGGCGGCAAGTTCTAGCTGAGCGCCGCTGGGAGGCGTCCGGGGCGTCGGCACCGCTCCGGTCCGCGCATGTCGGGCGCGCAGAGGCGTAGTGTTAGAGGGTAGCCAAGGAGGTCGCCCCAACCGTGTCCAATATGTTCCGCTCGCTCTCCGTTCGTGACTACCGCATCTGGTTCTTCGGGGCGCTGGTATCGAACATCGGCGCGTGGATGCAGGCGACCACGCAGAGCTGGGTGGTGCTCACGGAGCTCACCGAGACGAACGCCGCCGCGGTGGGAACGACCATGGCGCTGCAATTCGGTCCGCAGCTGCTGCTCGTGCCGTTCAGCGGCGCTGTGGCGGATCGCTTCGACCGGCGCCGGGTGCTCCTCGTCACCCAGTCACTGCTCATGCTCCTCGCCGCGGGGCTCGGCGTGCTGCTCATCACCGGGCAGGCGGAACTGTGGCATCTCTATGGCTTCGCTCTGGCGCTCGGAGTGGTCAACGCGTTCGATACGACCGCACGGCAGGCCTTCGTCTCCGATCTCGTCGGCCTCGGACAGACCTCGAACGCCGTGGCTCTGAACTCGGCCTCCTTCAACTCTGCGCGTCTCATCGGGCCGGCTGTGGCGGGCGTGCTCATCGCGGTGATCGGCTCCGGCTGGGTGTTCATCATCAACGCGGTGTCGTTCGTGGCGGTGCTCGGGGCCCTGCTGATGATCCGCACGCGTCGAAGCGCACCTCCGGAGTCCGCGCGGGAGTCGCAGTGGAGACAGCTCTCCGCGGGGTTCCGTTACGTGCGCGGCAGACACGACCTGCTGGTCATCTTCGTCATGGTGTTCCTCGTCGGCGCCTTCAGCATGAACTTCCCGGTGATCTCGTCGACCATGTCGCTCGAGTTCGGCCGTGGGGCGAGCGACTACGGCCTGCTGTCATCGGTGCTCGCCATCGGGTCGTTGGCCGGGGCCCTGCTCTCGGCTCGCCGACCATCGGCGCGCATGCGCATCGTGATCGTCTCCGTCGGGGGCATCGGCGTCATGAGCCTGATCGCTGCGGTCATGCCGACGTTCTGGAGCTTCGCGGTCACCCTCGTCTTCTTCGGGTTCGCGATCTCGACGATGCTCACGACCGCGAACGGGTTCGTGCAGACGACCGCGGAACCTGCGGTGAGAGGGCGAGTGCTCGCGCTGTACATGGCGATCCTGATGGGCGGGACGCCGATCGGTGCACCGCTGGTCGGAGCGGCAGCCGACGTGCTCGGACCGCGGTCGACCCTCTTCATCAGCGCCGCAGCCGGTCTGCTCGCGTTCGCGGTCGGGCTCACCTGGCTGTTCTCCGAACGCCGCTTGCGCTTCCACCGCGACGGGCTGCAGCTCCGGGTGACGCACCGCGGTCGACCGGGCCTCGACGACGATCCCGGTGCGCAGCTCGAAACCCTCACCGCGCCGATCTCGGTGTTGCGACGCAGCTCGACGCCCGTGATGGGGGCGGGGGAGTCGGCGCCTCAGGAGGGGTCGAGCACGTCGGCGACGGGAGCGATCTCGATCAACGATCTGACCGAGGACTCCGACGGCGGAGGCGGACCGACGCCGCGCGGGCGGAACTCGCCGGAGGACGACGCAGACGGTAACGGCCGGGCTTCGGGCCGGCGACCGAGCGTCTGATCAGTCGCGTCGCGCGGCAACCGCTGCGGCGATCTCAGCACCGATCTCAGTGAGATACACGCGTGCGTTCCGGATGCTCGTCGCGCGATCCGGCGCGCGATCGATCGTGGCGTAGCACGCACTGAAGCCGGCCGCGCGCCACTCGGACTCTTCGAGCGACGACTGCCCGCAGACTGCGACCGTCGGGATGCCGAGCGTTGCGGCGGCGTGAAGCACTCCGACGGGTGTTTTGCCACCGAGGCTCTGGGCGTCCAACGAGCCCTCTCCGGTGATGACGAGGTCGGCTCCCGCGAGATGCGCGCGGAGTCGCGTGAGCTCGCACACCACATCGACCCCGGGCCGCTGCAATGCGCGGAGCACGGCGAGGGCGGCGAAACCGACACCCCCGGCGGCTCCTGCGCCGGCGTGCTGCGCGAAGTCCTTGACCCGGTCGCGGGGAGCGCGGCGTTCGAGCTCGGCGCGGAGGATACGGGCGAATCGGGTCAAACCGAGCTCGAGCTGTGCGACGTGCGCGACGCTCGCTCCCTTCTGCGGCGCGAAGACGCTCGCGGCACCCTGGGGTCCGAGGAGCACATGATCGACATCGCTCGCGAGGACGAACCGGGTATCGGCGAGACGCGGGTCGAGGGTGTCGAGCTCGATGCGCTCGAGGTCGCGCAGCGCGCCGCCGCCGTCGGGCAGCGGCTCGCCCTGAGCGTCGAGCAGCCGTGCGCCGAGCGCCGCGAGCATGCCGGCTCCGCCGTCGCTCGATGCGCTCCCGCCGACTGCGAGAATGATCGAGGTCGCACCGTGCGCGAGCGCCGCAGCGATCAGCTCGCCGGTGCCGCGCGACGACGCTCCGAGCGCATCGCGATGGCCGGGCGCTACGAGGGACAGGCCCGACGCCCGGGCGAGCTCGATGACCGCCGTCGTGGCGTGCTGGGCGAACTCGGCGTCGACCGGAGCGCCGAGCGGTCCGGTCACGGTCACCCGCGACACGGCGAACCCTGCGGCGATGGCCGCGTCGAGGGTGCCCTCGCCGCCATCCGCCATGGGCACCACACTGATGTCGGCATCCGCTTCCACTGAGCGGATGCCGTCGGCCAGGGCATCGCCCACGCTCCGGGCGTCAAGAGCGTTCTTGAACTTATCCGGAGCCACGACGATTCGCATACGTTCACGCTACCGGTTCACGGTCGCGCAGAGCAGAGCGGGCGGTCATCGATGATTGTTCGGCGGCCACGCGATCCTTCGTCGCCGTGCACGTTTGAGCGGTAGGCTGAGACCGTCCTGGCGGCAGGCCCGCCTTTCCACGAGTATGGAGCCATGATTCCCGGTGAGCGACTTCTTGTCAGCACAGACACGCACTGAAACGGACTCTCTCGGCAGTGTCGAGATTCCCGCGTCTGCCTACTGGGGGGTGCACACGGCACGAGCCCACGAGAACTTCCCGATCGCGCGCCGCCCGGTATCGGTCTACCCCGATTTCATCCGCGCGTTCGCGTGCGTCAAGCAGGCGGCGGCGCGCGCGAACCTCGAGATCGGGGCGCTCGACGAGCAGCGCGCCACCCTCATCGATCGCGCCTGCGAAGAGATCAAGACGGGCATGCTGCACGATCAGTTCGTGGTCGGCGTGATCCAGGGCGGCGCAGGTACGTCGACGAACATGAATGCCAACGAGGTGATCACGAACCGAGCGCTCGAGCTCGCGGGCCACGCCAAGGGCGACTACGGATTCATCAACCCGAACGACCACACGAACCACAGCCAGTCGACGAACGACACCTACCCGACCGCGATCAAGATCGCGCTCGCGTTCTCGCTCGGGAGCCTGCTCGACGAGCTGGGCCTGCTCGCGGAGTCGTTCGCCGCGAAGGGCCGTGAGTTCTCGCACATCATCAAGGTCGGCCGCACGCAGCTGCAGGACGCGGTGCCGATGACGCTCGGCCAGGAGTTCAACGCCTTCGCCGTGACGCTGCGCGAGGACATCGATCGGCTGCGCGAGGCCGTGGCGCTGCTGCGCGAGGTCAACATGGGCGCGACCGCCATCGGCACGGGCATCAACGCGCCGAAGGGGTACAAGGAGACGGTGATCAAGCACCTCCGCGACATCACCGAGCTCGAGCTGGAGACCGCGGGCGATCTCGTGGAGTCCACGAGCGATACGGGCGTGTTCGTGACCTTCTCCGGAGCACTCAAGCGCAGCGCTCTGAAGCTCTCGAAGATATCGAACGATCTCCGACTGCTCTCCTCCGGTCCGCAGGCCGGGTTCGGTGAGATCAACCTTCCCGCCCGCCAGGCCGGTTCGTCGATCATGCCGGGCAAGGTGAACCCGGTGATCCCCGAAGCGGTCACGCAGGTCGCCTACTCCGTCGCCGGCGCCGACGTCACCGTTTCGATGGCGGTCGAGGCCGGGCAGCTGCAGCTGAACGCGTTCGAGCCGGTCATCGCGCACTCTCTCTTCCAGTCGATCACGTGGCTCGAGCGCGCCTGTCAGACGCTGCGCGTCAACTGCGTCGACGGCATCACGGCGAACGAGGAGCGCCTCGAAGACATGGTGTCGCGCTCGGTGACCGTTATCACCGCGCTTGCGCCGGTCATCGGATACGCTGCCGCCGCGAAGCTCGCGAAGGAGGCGCTCGCGACGAACGAGAAGGTATCGGAGCTCGTCACGTCCCGCGGTCTGCTCGATCAGGCGCAGCTCGACGAGATTCTGCAGCCGTCGAAGCTCGCGGGGCTCGCGCCCGAGACCGACGTGATCGATGTGATCAGCGATGCGGCGATCCCCGCACCGGAGAAGATCGAGGACGGCGAGGGCACCCAGGTGTCGAAGAAGCCCGCGAAGTAGACGGGAGACGCAGAACGGCCGGTGGGATCCTCGAATTCCACCGGCCGTTCTGCGTGTGTCACCCAGGCGGTCCGTCGCGGTGCTCGCCGAAGAGAGCCCTGAACGCCTGCGCGCCGACCGAGCGCTTACGCCTCGACGCAGTGCGACGTCAGCGAACCGATGCCCTCGATCGTCACGGTGACTTCCGTGCCGGGGCGCAGGTAGAGCGGCGGCTTGCGCGAGCGACCGGCACCACCCGGGGAACCGGTCGAGATGACGGTGCCGGGCAGCAGCGTCGACTCCTGAGAGATCGAGGAGATGAGCTGCGCAACGGTGCGGATCATGAAGCCGGTCGTGGAGTCCTGCACGCGCAGTCCATCGACATCGGTCGTCAGATGCAGCGCCTGGGGGTCGGGGATCTGGTCCGCGGTTACGACGACCGGGCCGATCGGTGTGAAGCCGTCGAAGGACTTGCAGCGCGACCACTGCGGTTCTTGGAACTGGATATCGCGCGCCGTTACGTCGTTGATCGCCGTATAGCCGAACACGTGCTCCAGAGCGTCTTCCGGCGAGACGTTCTTCGCCGCTTTGCCGATGATCACCCCGAGCTCGCCCTCGTAATCGACCTCGGTGCTCACGTCGCTCGACAGCGGCACCTGACCGAGGTGCGCACCGAGCGAGTTCGGGAAGAGGGAGAAGAGCACGGGGCCGGAGTCGTTGTCGAGGCTGAGCTCGCTCGCGTGCTCGTCGTAGTTCAGGCCGACCGCGAGAACGATCGGAGCGCCGATGACGGCCGGAGCGTACGTGGCCCCCTCGAGTCGCGCCCAGGCGTCGTCGTCGGCCGCTGCGACGGCGCTCTGCACCTGGGCGAGGGCATCGTCGCCGCCCTCGATCAGCTGCTGCAGCGTCTGGTACGGCTGGCCGATTGCGCGCAGCGAGAGGTAGCGGCTGTCGTCGACGACGACCAGCTCTGGGGCAGCGGCCGGAGCAGGGATCAAGTGTGCGAATCTCACAGTGAAAGGTTACCGGAAGCCTGGCCCGTTGTTCGCGTCGTCCATATTCGACGACCGCACGCAGTTCCCCTGTGGGCGAACTCGGAGGCGGCGGCAGCGGAGAATCCGCGAGAATGAGGGCATGACTGAAACACCGCAGACGAAGCCCGAGATCGAGTTCCCCGAGGGACCGGCGCCGACTGAACTGCAGATCGTCGACATCGTGGAGGGCACCGGCGAGGAGGCCTTCGCGAGCTCGACCGTCGACGTGCACTACCTCGGAGTCGAGTACGACTCGGGTGAGGAATTTGATTCGTCGTGGGGCCGCGGTGAATCGATCAACTTCCCGCTGCGCGCGCTCATCCAGGGGTGGCAGGTCGGGATCCCGGGCATGAAGGTGGGCGGGCGTCGCAAGCTCATCGTTCCCGCCGCTCAGGCGTACGGCACGTCGGGAGGGCATCCCCTGTCGGGCAAGACCCTGATCTTCGTGATCGATCTGCTCGGTGTGAGCTGATCGTTCGACGCACCGTCGGCTGAGCAGCTGAAGAACTGAGCAGCTGACAGCACGCCGATCCTTCGACCGAGGATCGCTCCTTTTCGCGAGCGATCCTCGGTCGTTGTCGTTCCGGGACGACCTGGCGCGCATGCGGTGGTAGCGTTTCCGTGTTCAGCGAACACCCAGTGTGACGGAGAGGAGCTGCCCGTGACGGAGGCGCAGCAGGTGACGGACGAGCGGAAACCCACCGGTGCGTGGGGAGGTGTCGACCGCTATTTCAAGATCACCGAGCGCGGCTCATCCTTCGGAACTGAGATTCGCGGCGGGCTCGTCACCTTCGTGACGATGGCCTACATCGTCATCTTGAACCCGATCATCCTGACGAGCGGCGTTGACGTCGAGGGGAACACGCTCTCGTTCCCGGCGGTCAGTGCCGTCACCGCTCTGACGGCCGGGGTCATGACGATCCTGTTCGGCATCGTCTCGCGGCTTCCGTTCGGCTTCGCAGCGGGGTTGGGCATCAACGCGTTCCTCGCCTTCTCCGTCGTCGGCCAGGTCACCTGGCCGGAGGCGATGGCGCTCGTCGTCATCAACGGCGTGCTCATCGTTCTGCTTGCCGCGACGGGCCTCCGCCGCATGATCTTCGATGCCGTGCCGGTCGAGCTGAAGCTCGCCATCACGGTCGGCATCGGTCTCTTCATCGCCTTCATCGGCTTCGTCAACTCCGGGTTCGTCACGGCGACGGGAAGCGCGTCTCCGCCCGTCGGGCTCGGCATCGGGGGCTCGGTCGTCACCGTCCCGACGCTGATCTTCGTGGTCACGCTGATCCTGACCGGAGTGCTGGTCGCGGCGAAGGTCAAGGGCGGCCTGCTGATCGGTCTCGTCTCCGGCACGGTCATCGCGGTCGTCGTGGAAGCCATCTGGAATCTCGGTGCCGCAACGGAGAACCCGGGCGGTTGGGGGCTCACAGTGCCGGCGCTCGACGGAGCGCCGTTCGGCATCCCGGACCTCGGGCTCGTCGGAGCGGTCAGCTTCGATCTGGGGCGCGTCGGTGTCGTCACCATCGTGATGCTCGTCTTCACCCTGCTCTTCACGAACTTCTTCGATGCCATGGGCACGATGACGGGCCTGTCGCGCGAGGCGGGACTCGCCGATGCGCAGGGCAACTTCCCGCGTCTGAAGTCGGCGCTCGTCGTCGAGGGCGTCGGCGCCATCGCGGGCGGTTTGACGTCGTCATCGTCGAACACGGTCTTCATCGAGTCGGGGGCCGGCATCGGCGAAGGGGCGCGCACCGGGTTCGCGAACATCGTCACGGGCCTCATGTTCCTGCTCGCGATGTTCTTCACCCCGCTCACGCAGATCGTGCCGACCGAGGTGGCCGCAGCAGCGCTGGTGATCGTGGGCGCGCTGATGATGGCGCAGATCAAGCACATCGACCTCACCGACTTCCGCGTGCTGCTCCCGGTATTCCTGACGGTCGCCGTCATGCCGATGACCTACTCGATCGCGAACGGCATCGGCGCCGGCTTCGTGGCCTGGGTGCTGGTGCACGCCTTCTCCGGGCGCGCGAAGCAGGTGCACTGGCTGCTGTGGGTCGTCGGGGCCGGCTTCGTGCTGTTCTTCGCGCGCGGGCCGATCGAGGCGGCGCTCGGCGTCTAGTCCTCGCTCGGGCGCGGAATGCGGCGGTCAGCGTCGCGGCGCGTGCCCGTCGTGGGATCGCGTTCCGCCGGAGCGCTGCGCGAGCAAGTGCTCGAGGGTCGTCTCGAGCACGGCGAGACCGTCGCGCACGCCGCCGGCCGAGCCGGGGAGTGTGATGATGAACGAGGATCCGGCGAACCCTGCCACACCCCGGGTGAGCACCGCGGCGGGGAGCGTCGCGACTCCTCGTCTCCGCAGCTCCTCGATGAGCCCCGGCACCTGCACCTCGAGCAACGGCTCGACGGCCTCCGGGGTGCGATCGCTGGGGGACACCCCGGTGCCGCCGGTCGTCACGATCACCGCTGGCGCTTCGGCCAGCGCGGTTCGCACGGCGCGCGCCACGTCGTCACCGTCGGCGACGACGGAGGGGTCACCGGTGGTGAAGCCGTGTTCGCGCAGCCATTCGGCGATGAGGGGACCGGTGGTGTCCGATGCTTTCCCGGCGGCCGCACTCGTCGACGCGACGATCACGCGCGCCGCACGCGGAGCTTCGCTCACGAGATCTCCCAGTCGCCGCTCTTGCCGCCAGCTTTGGCCAGCACACGGGTGCTCGTGATGACCGCGTGGTGGTCGACCGCCTTGATCATGTCGTAGAGGGTCAGTGCGGCGACGCTCACCGCGGTCAGCGCCTCCATCTCGACGCCCGTCACACCGCGCGTCGTCACAGCGGCGGTGATGCGGACCCGATCGGACTCGCACTCGAAGTCGATCGCGACCTTCGAGAGCGGCAGCGGGTGGCAGAGCGGGATGAGGTCGGGGGTGCGCTTGGCCGCCATGATGCCGGCGATGCGCGCCGTACCGAGTGCCTCTCCCTTCGGCAGGTCACCCGTCGCGAGACGCTCCACCACATCGGCGCGCGTCTCGAGGTACGCCTCCGCGGTCGCTGTGCGCTTCGTCACGGCCTTATCGCTGACGTCGACCATGTGCGCGCTGCCGTCCGGGCGCAGGTGAGTGAGCTCTCCTGCATCTGCAGCGGTCGGTCGGGGAGCGTTCTCAGACATCGAACCTCTGTATCTCGATCGGGGAGCCGGCCGCGAGATGGGCGACTCCGATGGGGATGTGGGCGAGCAGTTCGGCGCGGGCGAGATCCGCAAGCAGGTGCGAGCTCGGCGGCGTCAGGGCTACCGTGCCATCGTCGAGGAAGCGACCGCGACGCACTTGATGCTTGTGCTCGGGCGAATCCGCGTCGTGTGCGAGCACGGCCGTCGAGCGCTCGCCGTGCGCCGGCGCTCCGGCGTACGCGCGAAGTAGCGGCAGGAGGAAGAGCTCTGCGGAGATGGCGGAGCTCACAGGGTTTCCGGGGAAGCAGAGGGTGACGAGTCGCCGCCCGTCGACGACGATGGAACCGGCGCCTTGCGGACCTCCTGGCTGCATCGCGATCCCGGTGAAGCTGATATCGCCCGTCGAGTGCGCAGCATCGGAATCGCCGCCGAAGGCATCCCGCACCACCTCGAAGGCCCCCGCGCTGATGCCGCCAGAGGTGACCAGCAGATCGTGGGTCCCCGCGGCTTCGATGCATGCGCGAAGCGCTTCGGGGCGATCGGCGACCCGTCGCGTGGTGACGTCGGCTCCCGCCTCGCGCAGGGCAGCCGCCAGCATCGGCGCGTTCGCGTCGTAGATGCGCCCGGGCCCGAGCGGCTCACCCGGGGCGGTGACCTCGTCGCCCGTCGAGAGCAGCAGGACGCGCGGGCGCAGACGCACTGGGACCGTCGAGATGCCTGCGCTCGCGAGGAGACCGATCGATGTCGGGCGCAGCCGGGTCCCGGCGCGCAGCAGTGGTGCGCCGGGCCGGTGATCGGATCCCTGCGCCCGCACGAACGCACCGGCGGACGGAGCCTCGGCGAAGGCGACGGTCTCCTCGGGCGATGCGAGAGGCAGTGGCGTGCCGGTCGGGCGGTGCAACCGCCCGAATCGCGGCGGATCCGCCTGCTCGATCGGGATCACGGCGTCGGCTCCGAACGGAACAGCGGCACCCGTCATGACGGGACAGGCGGCGCCCGGCGGGCACATGAACGGCGGGTCGCCCGCCGCGGCTGTGGGGCCGACGGTCAGCACGAACGGCGGAGCACCGGTGAAGTCTGCGGTGCGCACCGCATAGCCGTCCATCTGCGAGTTGTCGAAGGGCGGCAGCGCGAGAGCGGCGGCGATGTCGTGGGCGGCCACTCGGCCCGAGAGCGCACGGTCGTCGATGGGAATCAGCTCGGGCGCGCGCAGCGCCAAATCTTCGAGCAGCGGAAGCACGAGCTCGGCGACGACCGCTGCGTGCTCGGCGTGGCTGCGCATCGTCATCCTCCCGCGAAGGCGGGGAGCACGTCGACGACGTCGCCGACGATCTTCCCGTCATCGCATCGCACCGTGCCGTCCACGAGGAAGGAACCCGAGCGGATCACCCGTTGCATGTCGTCGCCGTAGCGCTCGACCAACTCGGTGCGAAGTGCGGCGAGCGTCGCATCACCCGTCGTCTCCCACAGCTCTTCCTCGCGGCCCGTGGCTTCCGCCGCGGCTGCGAAGTATCTCAGAGTGATGCGAGGCATACCGCCATGCTAGCGAACCCTCGTGCGTGCGCCGGCGTGCATGGCTCGTAGAATGAGTGCCATGTCTGGGGTCGGTGATTCTCGTGCGACGCGACCGGAACCGGAACGCGCCGCCGGCCGGCGCCCGCCGCTCGTGGCTCCGGTCGAGGCGCTCCCCGCAGAAGCCGTGATTCGCGCGCAGCGGCAGATCGTGCTGCCGGGGTTCGGCGACGAAGCGCAGCGGCGACTCGCGAATGCGAAGGTGCTCGTCATCGGCGCGGGCGGCTTGGGGTGCGCGAGCGTCCCGTTTCTCGCCGGAGCCGGCGTGGGCCGCATCGGGCTGCTCGATGACGACGTCGTCGAGATGTCGAACCTCCACCGGCAGACCACGCATCGAACCTCCGACATCGGGCGCGCGAAGGTCGATGCGCTCGCGGAGACCGTGCTCGCCCTGGATCCGAGTATCGCGGTGGATCGCCATCGTGTGCGGCTGAGCGCGACGAACGCGCTCGACCTGTTCGAGGCGTACGATCTCGTGCTCGACGGCAGCGACAACTTTCCCACCCGCTATCTTACGAACGACGCGGCGGAGCTCACCGCAACTCCGCTCGTGTGGGGAGCGATTCTGCAGTTCTCCGGGCAGGTAGGCGTCGCTTGGCACCGCTTTGGTCCCGGGTACCGCGATCTGTTCCCCGCCCCGCCGACGCCGGAGAGCGTGCTGAACTGCGCGGTCGGGGGAGTGCTTCCCGGCCTCTGCGGCACCATCGGCACGCTCATGGCGACCGAGGCGCTGAAGCTCATCGCGGGCATCGGGGAGCCGCTGATCGGGCGGGTGCTGCTCTACGACGCACTCGCGGCCCGTACGCGTGAGATCGCGGTGAACCGGGATCCGCTCGCGGCGCCGATCACCGGTCTGGTGGACTACGAGATGTTCTGCGGAACGACTCCGTCACCGACGCTGCCGGAGTCACGGGGGGTCAGCGCCGAAGCCTTCGCGGAGACGCTGCGCACGGGTGAGCCGTCGCGCGTGCTCGATGTGCGGTCCGCCGAGGAGTTCGCTGAACGTCGCGTGCGCGGCGCGATTCGGCTCTCGGTGGACGATATCGAGACCGGTGATATCCAGAGCCTGGAGGGCATGCTCGAGAACGGTGCCGATGGGCCGATCTGGGTGTACTGCGAGCGCGATCCCCGTTCCGTTCGCGCGACAGCAGCGCTCGTGTCGCAGGGGATCGACGAGGTTCGCTTCGTGCGCGGCGGGATCTCGCGACTCGCGAGCGCCGCACCCGATCTGATCGTCAGAGGGGAAGCAGGCGCGCGTGGATCCGACGCGCGGGCCGAGGAGGACGCATGACTGAGATATTCGCCCGTATCACCGACACGTCGATCGACGCCGAGCAGGTGGTCGCCGCGGTCGACGATCCGACGTGCGGCGCGCTGGTGACCTTCCACGGGATCGTGCGCGATCACGATGGGGGCCGAGATGTGGCGGCGCTCGACTATCGGGCGCACCCGGAGGCCGAGCGCTTCATCGCCGCGTGCGTCGCGTCGGAGCAGGAGCGCTCGGGGCTGCGACTGGCCGCCGTGCACCGCGTCGGTGAACTGAGCATCGGTGACGCCGCGCTCGTCGCCGCGGCCTCTGCGCCGCACCGGGCCGAAGCCTTCGCGGCCATCGAGCGACTCGTCGAGCGCATCAAGCACGAGGTGCCGATCTGGAAGCGCCAGCACTTCGCCGACGGGATCAGCGAGTGGGTCGGGCTCTAGCTCGATCACCCTCCGATATACGACATCTCGATCCGCTCGCGATCCGCAGCCGCATCGCCCAGCTGCGCGCGCTGCTCCGAGTATCGATCGTCTCTCACCGACCACACGTCTGCGAGGGCCCCTCGCAGCTGGTCGTCGTCGGCCCCTGAGCGCAGCAACTCGCGCAGATCGAAGCCGCGCGACGCGAACAGGCAGGTGTAGAGCTTGCCGTCGGCCGACACGCGCGCACGGGTGCAGGTTCCGCAGAACGCGCCTGTGACACTCGAGATGACCCCGATCTCGCCTGACCCGTCGAGGTATCGCCAGCGCTTGGCGGTCTCGCCCGGTCGGGTCTCCGCGACCGGTACGAGGGGGTGCACCGCATTGATGCGCTCGATGATCTCCGCCGACGGCACGACGTCGTCGAGCACCCAGCCGTTGCTCGCGCCGACGTCCATGTACTCGATGAAGCGCAGGATCTGGCCCTCCGCCCGGAAATGCTCCGCGAGCGGAACGATCTCGTCGTCGTTCACGCCGCGCTTGACGACGGCGTTCACCTTCACGGGGCCGAGCCCGGCCGCGTTGGCCGCAGCGATGCCGTCGAAGACTCTGGCGAGCGGGAACCGCACGTCGTTGATCGCTTGGAATCGCGACTCATCGAGCGAGTCGACTGAGACCGTCACCCGGTCGAGTCCGGCCTCGCGCAGGGCGGCGGCTTTGACGCGCAGCGCGGAGCCGTTCGTCGTGAGCGCCAGATCCGGCTTTCGTCCGTCTGGGGTGCGCAGTGCTGCGAGTCTGGAGATGAGCTCCTCGATGCCCCGCCGCAGCAGCGGCTCGCCGCCGGTGAGGCGCAGCTTGTCGACGCCGAGGTCGACGGCGCTGCCTGCGACGCGCACGATCTCATCGAAACTCAGCAGTTCGTCGCGCTCCATGAATTGGTGGTCGCTGCCGAAGAGCTCCTTCGGCATGCAGTACACGCAGCGGAAATTGCAGCGATCCGTGATCGAGATGCGCAGGTCGCGGAGCGCGCGCCCCTGAGCGTCGGGGAGACCGACAGAGGGCAATCGCTGCGCGCGCCCGGTGGCCCGCGAAACGGGCCTCAGCTTCAGCATCGCGGCACCTCCTGCGCGCCACCCTAGCAGCTGCTCCCCGGCCTCCGCCGGGGAGCCCTACATGGCGCGTGCGGCCGTTCGCCCCTGCACGAGCGCGAGTGAGACGAGCGCGATCGCGATGAGGATCAGCGACAGCGTCAACGCCGTGTCCTGCGTGACGCCGGCACCGTTGAACGCCGTGTAGATCGCGAGGGGCACCGTCCGAGTCGTGCCGCCGGCGTTCCCGGCGAAGAGAGCTGTAGCGCCGAACTCCCCGAGCGCACGGGTGAAGCAGAGAATGATCCCGGCGGTCAGGCCGGGGCGGATGATGGGCAGTGTGACGCGGAAGAGCGCTGTCGCGGGCGTGGCGCCGAGTGTGGCCGCGGCGTCGCCGAATGCCGGGGTGAGCGCGCGCAGCGCCCCCTCAACGGAGATGACGAGGAACGGGAGCGACACGAACGTCTGCGCGATGACGACGGCGCCTGTGGTGAACGGGATGCGGATTCCCGCCTCCGCGAGCACATCGCCGAGCGCTCCGCCGCGGCCGAGCAGTGAGAGGAGTGCCAGACCGCCCACGAGCGGCGGCAGTACGAGCGGGAGCGTGACGATGCCGCGCAGGGCGACCGACCACCAGCCGCTCGCTCGGGAGAGGACCACGGCGAGTGGCACGCCGAGCGCGATGCAGCAGAGCGTGGCGGAGGCCGCGGTGATGAGTGAGAGCGCCAGTGCACTGCCGGTCGCCGGATCGGCGAGCGTCGCGGGGAGAGCCGACCAGTTCATGCGGACGAGCAGTGCCACGAGCGGCAGCACCAGGAGCGCGCCGCCGAGGAGCGCGGGGGCGATCACCACGCCGGGAACCTCCCGGCGGCGTCGCTGAGTTGTACGGGCGGGCGCGTGTCGCGTGCGCGATCCGCCGTTCACGGGGAGTCCACCGTGCCGAAACCGAGTTCGGCCAGCCGGGACTGCACGCTGGCGGCGAGGAGGGAGTCGGCGAACGCACGCGCAGCCGCCTCGGAACGCGACCCGGCGATCGGGGCGATGAGATAGCTCCCAGCGGCGTCGCCCGCACCCGGGATCTCGACGCCCTCGACCCTGCCCGCTGAGCGCAGCACATCGGAGCGATAGACCAATCCGGCGTCGGCCTCCCCGGAAGCCACTTTGGTCATGACCGCCGTGACGTTCTGCTCCTCGCTCGCGGGTTGCAGCGATACTCCGTCGCGCTCGAGCAACTGCTGAGCGGCAGCGCCGCAGGGAACCTCAGCGGCGCACACCACGACCGTCGGCCTTCGCTCGTCGGCTCCGCGCCGGGCGAGGTCTTCAAGTGAGTCGATCGCGAGGGGGTTTCCCGGAGCCACCGCGATCTCGAGAACACTGGTCGCGAACCGCACGGGCTCGGCGGCGAGCAACCCGGCATCGCCGACGCTCGACATGGTGCGCTCGTCGGCAGATGCGAAGACGTCGACGGGGGCGCCGCCGATGATCTGCGTGGCGAGCACCGAGGAACCGTCGAAGGTCAGCGCGTCGAAGGCGACATCCGGATGGTCGGCGGTGAAGGCTTCTGCGGCCTCGGTGACGACATCTTGCAGCGAAGCCGCTGCGGCCACGGTGAGCCGGCCGGAGAGCCCAGGGTCGTCGGCATCAGCTGCCGGTGCAGTCCCGGGCGCGCCGGGGGCGCCGCAGCCGGCGAGGGCGAGGATCACGGTGCAGACGGCGACGGCTGCGGTCGTTCTGGCGCGCGCCTGCTGGCGCGTGGGGGAGATGCGGCGGGGCACGGAGATTCCTCGAATCAGGGGCGCTGCGTCAGCAGCGCTCGGTTTCGATCATGACGGTCGTGGCTTTGACGATGGCGGTCGCTCTCGACCCCACCTCGATGTCGAGATCGTCGAGCGCCTCGGCGGTCATGAGCGACACGATGCGATTCGGACCGCACTGCAACTCGACTTGCGCCACCAGACCCTCGCGCTGCACGCCGGTGACGATTCCGGTGAAGCGATTGCGTGCGCTCTGCCGGGTCATGCCCGGTGCGGCGGAGCCCGGCGCGAGATCGAGGGCGCGTCGGGCGAGCGAGGCGCCGCTGACGGTGCGCCGACCCGCTGCATCGACGCCGGCTTCGAGGAGGCCCTCCCCGCTCCACCTGCGGACCGTGTCGTCGCTGACACCCAGCAGCACCGCCGCTTCACTGATCCTGAAATGCGTCATGGCTGAGAGTCTATCTCCGCAGGTGCGGGAAAGGTGAGGCCCGACCTCCGCATGTGCCGTCGGCGACCGCGGCTTCCGGCGCCGGTGGACACCGTGCGCTGTTGACTTGTTTTGGAACTCGCACTAGCTTCTGGAGCAGAGCGGTCGTCCACATTCGTGCGCAGCCGCCGAGCCTGACCGAGGTACGTTCCCGGTCGCTCTTCACGCAGTGCAGCGAGAGGAGAACGCAATGAGCAGTGTCGGATTGCTCTACGTCGGAGCCGTGCTGTTCATCAACGGTCTGATGCTGCTCGACGTCGTTCCCGCACGTGCGGCGGCGGCCATGAACCTGTTCGTCGGGGGCATGCAGGTGGTGTTCCCGACGATCATCATCGCGCAGGCCGATGGTGACGCATCGGTGATTCTCGGTGCATCGGGCCTGTATCTCTTCGGGTTCACCTACCTCTACGTCGCGTGGAACACGTTGACCGGCGCGAGCGGAGAGGGGCTCGGCTGGTTCTCGATCTTCGTCGCGGCCTGCGCCGTCGTCTACGGCGTCGTGCAGTTCACGCACCTGGGCGACCCCGTCTTCGGGGTGATCTGGTGGTCCTGGGCGGTGCTCTGGCTGCTCTTCTTCCTCGTGCTCGCCCGCGGACACGATCGGCTGACGCGCGTCACGGGGTGGTTCACCCTGCTGCTCGGCATCGGCACGGGCGCCGTGCCCGCCCTCATGCTCCTGACCGGAACCTACGTCACGGGCGCAGCGCCGGCGCTCATAGCGGCCGCGGTGTTCGCAGCGTGCTTCGCCGCGGCGTGGGTGCTCGGTCGCCCCCGCCAGCAGAGATCCGGCCGTGTCGCGGCCGGCACCATGACCGGAGGTCGAACCGATGCCGAACTATAGCTTTCGCTGCGCCGAGGGGTGCGCCTTCGACGCGATGTACTCGATGAGCGAGGTGCCTCGGCAGACGGCGTGCACGAAGTGCGGTGCGACCGCCACTCGTGCGATCACCGCACCGCACCTTTCGGCTGCGGGCAGCAGCGCCTACGGCTTGCTCGAACGAAGCTCTCGCAGCGCGCACGATCCGCAGACGGTGGATCGTCTCCCCGCTCGCGGCGCTGCGTCGCGGCAGCCGGTCACCCGAAACCCGCTCCACGCGAAACTTCCGAAGCCATAGCTGAGAGATCCGTACCACCCGCTACAGGAAAAGAGGACGAGCTGATGCCCGAACATGTATTCCAACTGGATTCGTCGAAGAAGTTCACCGAGCAGGAAAAGGTCGGCCACAACCGCTGGCACCCTGAGATCCCTCCGGTCGCCACCGTGAAGCCCGGAGATGCGTTCCGCGTCGACTGCCGGGAGTGGTTCGACGGCGCGATCGTCAACGATGACTCCGCGCAAGACATCCTCGATGCACCGCTCCTGACCGTCCACACCCTGAGCGGGCCGTTCCGCGTCGAAGGGGCTCAGCCGGGCGACCTGCTCATCGTCGACATCCTCGACGTCGGCCCGATCCCGCAAGAGGATTCGGGGCCGCTCGCCGGTCAGGGCTGGGGGTACACCGGCATCTTCGCGAAGCGCAACGGCGGCAGTTTTCTCACGGATCAGTTCCCGGATGCGTACAAGGCGGTGTGGGATTTCTCGGGGCAGACGGCCACATCCCGGCACATCCCGGGCGTCTCGTTCACCGGCATCATTCATCCCGGGCTGATGGGCACGGCGCCATCGGCCGGCCTGCTCTCGAAATGGAACGCCCGCGAGGCGGCGCTCATCGCCACCGACCCGGATCGCGTTCCGCCGCTCGCGCTTCCGCCGGAGGCCGATCACGCGGTGCTGGGGGGCTTGGGGAGTGAGGACTGGACGCGCGTCGCAGGCGAAGCGGCGAGAACCGCGCCGCCGCGCGAGAACGGGGGCAACCAGGACATCAAGAACTTCACCAAGGGCTCTCGCGTGTTCTACCCCGTGTTCGTCGACGGCGCCAACCTGTCGGTCGGCGACCTGCACTTCTCGCAGGGCGACGGGGAGATCACCTTCTGCGGTGCGATCGAGATGGGCGGGTTCATCGATCTGCGCGTCGATCTCATCAAGGGCGGCATGGAGACCTACGGCGTGCACGAGAACGCGATCTTCATGCCGGGCAACGTCGAACCGCAGTACAGCCACTGGCTGGCGTTCTCTGGCACCTCGGTGACCCTCGACGGCGAGCAGCGCTATCTCGACTCGCACCTTTCGTACCAGCGAGCCTGTCTGCACGCCATCGACTACCTCACGAAGTTCGGCTACAGCCCGGAGCAGGCCTATCTGCTGCTCGGAGCCGCTCCGATCGAGGGGCGCCTCTCAGGAGTCGTCGACATTCCGAACTCCTGCTCCACCGTGTACCTGCCGACCGAGATCTTCGACTTCGACCCGCGCCCGTCGCAGGCGGGGCCCACGCAGATCGACCCGGGAATCGGTGCGCCGCGCGCCGCAGCCTGACCCGGCCGGGCCAGCGCCCGCTCCCGTCTCACGAGGCGGAAGCGGGCGCTGGCCGCGTGTCACACGGTGACCGGGCGCCCGACGCCCACCGGGGTGTTCGAGGGTTCGAGCCGGACGACGACCGCCTTCGACACCGGTGTGTTGCTCTCGAGTGCGGTGCTGTCGAGCGGCACGAGCACATTGGCCTCCGGGAAGTACGCTGCCGCGCACCCGCGTGCCGTGGGGAACGCGACCGTGCGGAACCCGCGGAGCACGCGGTCCGGCTGATCCTTCCACTCACTGAAGATGTCGACGGTCTGCCCGTCGGCCAACCCGAGCTCAGCGAGATCGTCAGGGTGCACGAAGATGACCGAGCGCCCCTTCTTGATGCCGCGGTAGCGGTCGTTCAGGCTGTAGATCGTCGTATTGAACTGGTCGTGCGAACGAATGGTCTGCAGGATCAGGCGTCCGGGCGGGCACTCCACGTGCTCGAGCTCGTTCACCGTGATGCGCGCTTTGCCGGTTGCGGTATCGAACCGGCGCTCGTCGCGGGGTCCGTTCGGCAGCAGGAAGCCGTCCTTCCGTCGCGTCTTCGCGTTGTAATCCGCGCACCCGGGGACGACGCGGGAGATGTGATCGCGAATCACGTCGTAATCGTCGATCATGGCGAGCCAGTCGATCCCGTGACGAGTGCCCAGCGTCGCGTGCGCGATCCCGGCGACGATCGCGATCTCCGAGCGCACGTGCTCGGAGATCGGCGGCACCTGCCCGTGCGAGGCGTGCACCGCGCACACCGTGTCCTCGACGGTGACGTATTGGGGCCCGCTGAGCTGCACGTCGACCTCGGTGCGCCCGAGCACCGGCAGAATCAGCGCCTCTTCGCCGGTGATCACATGCGAGCGGTTGAGCTTGGTCGAGAGCTGCACGCTGAGCCGCGTGCGACGCATCGCCGATTCGGCGAGATTCGTGTCGGAGATCGCGCCGAGCAGATTGCCGCCGAGTCCGAACCACACTTTGATCTTGCCCTCGTCGAGCGCTCGGATCCCCTGCACGGCGTCCACCCCGTGCGCGCGCGGAGGCTCGAAGGAGAACTCAGCGCCGAGCGCATCGAGGAAGGAATCGGGCATCTGCTCCCAGACGCCCATCGTGCGGTCGCCCTGCACGTTCGAGTGGCCGCGGATGGGAGACGCGCCGGCTCCCGGCCTGCCGATGTTGCCGCGGAGCAGCAGCAGATTGATGATCTCCTTGATGGTGTCGACGCTCCGACGGTGCTGCGTGATGCCCATCGCCCAGCAGATGATCACGCGACCGGCGCGCACGTACCGCTCGGCGAATTCGTCGATCTCCGCCGAGGAGAGCCCGGTCGCGCGCTCCACCGCCGCGTCGTCCACGTGCACGATGTGCTCCGCGAACTCCTCGAAGCCGTCGCAGTACTCGGAGATGAACTCGTGGTCGAGCACGGTGCCGGGGGCGCGTCGCTCGGCCTCCATGACGCGCTTGGACACGGCCTGCAGCAGTGCGGCGTCGCCGCCGGAGCGGATCTTGAGGAACTGGTCGGCGATCTGCAGCGGTTTGCCGACGTACCCCCGCACCTTCTGCGGGTCCTTGTACCCGAGTAGGCCGGCCTCGGGCAGCGGGTTCACCGCGACGACGCTCGCCCCGTTCTCCTTCGCCTCCTCGAGAGCGGTGAGCATGCGGGGATGATTCGTGCCCGGGTTCTGACCCATGATGATGATCAGGTCGGATTCGAGGAAGTCGTTGTAGGCGATCGTGGACTTGCCGATGCCGACCGTGTACGTCATCGCGGTGCCCGTCGACTCGTGGCACATGTTGGAGCAGTCGGGCAGGTTGTTCGTGCCGAGGACGCGAGCGAACAGCTGGTAGATGAACGCCGCCTCGTTCGACGCGCGGCCGCTCGTGTAGAACGACGCCTCATCCGCGTGATCCAGGGCGTTCAGGTGCCCCGCGGCGATGTCGAAGGCCCGGTCCCAGCTGACCGGCTCGTAATGATCGGAACCCGCCGGCTTGTAGACCGGCTCGGTGATCCGCCCCTGCATGCCCAGCCAGTACTCGGTCTTGTCCTCGAGCGACGTGAGCGAGTGCTCCTTCCAGAACGAGCGGGGGACGGTCACGGGCGTCGCCTCCCAGGTCACCGCCTTGCCGCCGTTCTCGCAGAACTCCGCGATCTTGCGGTGCTCGGGGTCGGGCCAGGCGCAACTCATGCAGTCGAAGCCGTCTTTGTGGTTGATCTTCGTCATGAGCTTCGCGGTTTTCGCGAGACCCAGTGTTTTGACCGCCGGCTCCATCGAGTGGAAGACGCCGCCGAGCCCCGCGGCATAGTCCTTCGGCTCGGTGACTTCGATGTCGGCGTCGGAGAAGTCGTCGCGGGGGGCCTTGGGGCTCATGGATGCACTGCTTTCTCGAGGGGGCCGACGGCACTGCCGGCTGGATCTGGTGATTCGTGCGCGACGTCGGTGATGCGGTCGTCGCGGTTGTAGACGACCATCGATTCCCCGCGCAGAAAGCCGACGAGGGTGATTCCCGACGACTCGGCGAGCTCGACCGCGAGCGACGAGGGGGCCGAGACGGCGGTCAGCATGGGAACCCCCGCCATGAGAGCCTTCTGCGTGAGCTCGAAGCTCGCGCGAGCCGAGACCATCAGCACCACGGATCGCAGGGGCAGCAGCCCCTGCAGGAGGGCCCAGCCGATGACCTTGTCGACCGCGTTGTGGCGACCGACGTCTTCGCGCAGCACGAGCATCTCGCCCGTCCGCCCGTCGAAGAGGGCGGCGGCGTGGAGGCCGCCCGTTCGCTCGAAGACGGCCTGCTGGGCGCGCAGCTGATCGGGGAACGTGATGATCATGGCGGCGTCGATCCGGAGCGGATCCTCTGCGACGTCGAAGCGGGAGCGCGTGTGCACGGCGTCGATCGTCGCCTTGCCGCACAGACCGCACGAACTCGTCGTGGTGAAATTCCGCTGGAGACTCGGATCGGGCGGTGCGACTCCCGGCCCGAGGGCGACGTCGAGCACGTTGTACGTGTTCGGCTCTCCGTCACTCGCGCAGTGAATCGCCGCGGAGAAGTCGTGCTGCTGGTGGATCACCCCCTCGGAGACGAGGAACCCAGCGGCCAGCTCGACATCGTGTCCAGGGGTGCGCATGGTCACCGCGAGCGGCGTTCCGCCGACGCGGATCTCGAGCGGTTCTTCGACGGCGAGGAAATCGGCTCGTCGGACTCGGGATCCGCCCACAGTGAGGCGGGTCACTCTTCGACGCGCTGCGATACGTGACACACCTCTTGGATATCATCGAAGGTGATCGGGAGCAAGGCGCCGTACCGGCGCACACCGAATTCGGGAGCGTGGTGGCATGGGTGCGGCAAGCCGGAGCACCGTCGCAGCGCCTGCCAGCACACCGGTCCCGGTGGACGAGCATCGACGCGCCGTGCTCGGCGCCGCGTCCGAGCTTCCCGTCATGGCCGTGCCGCTCCGGAAGGCGACGGGCCTGTACCTCGCCGACGACGTGGCCGCCGCCGTCGCCCTTCCGCTCTGGCACAACTCGGCGATGGACGGTTACGCGGTGCGAGCGGCTGACACGGCTGGCGCTGCGCCCGGGTCGGCCGTGGAGCTGCGCATCATCGGAGAAGTCGCGGCCGGCGACGGCGTCGACCCGCGACTGGAGCGCGGCACCGCGGTGCGCATCATGACGGGTGCGCCCGTGCCGAGCTCGGCCGATGCCGTGATTCCCGTGGAGCAGACGGCTGCCGACGTCGTCGGAGCTGCGTGGGCCGAACGCCGTGTGCTGGTGCAGCGGGAGGTCGTGCCGGGAACCCACGTGCGCCGCCGCGGCGAGGACGCAGCGGTCGGAAGTCTCCTCGCGCACTCCGGCGAACGGCTCGGCGCGCGCCGAATCGCGGCGCTCGCCGCCGCGGGGGTCTCAGAGGTGAGCGTGCGACGCCGACCGCGCGTCGCGGTGATCGCGACCGGAGCCGAGCTGCACACCGGAAGCGGGCCGTTCGAGCGCGGTCAGATCCCCGAGTCGAACTCCGTGCTCATCGCCGGGCTCCTCGCGGAGGAGGGGATCGAGCCGGTGTCGGTCTCCGTGTGCGACGACGATGCCGAGGGGTTCGCCGCGAGACTCGCCGAACTCGCGGGAGAAGTCGACGCGGTGATCACCACGGGAGGCGTCGGCCCGGGGCTGCACGACATCGTGAGGATCGCGCTCGCGATCGAACCCGACGTGCGTGCCGTGCGGGTCGCCGTGAAGCCCGGGCAACCGCAGTCCTTCGGGCGCCTCCGAGGCGGGGCGATGATCTTCGCGCTTCCCGGCAACCCCGTCAGCGCCGCCGTCAGCTACGAGCTCTTCGTGCGTCCGGCGCTCCTCCGCATGCAGGGCGCCGGACGCCTGCACCGTCCGAGCGTTCCTGCCGTCGCCGACCACGGGTGGCGGGGCAGCGCGGAACGGACGCAGGTGCTCCCCGTCCGCATCCGCAGCACGCCGCACGGGCTCCGCTGCTCGCCCGCCGTCGACGCGCGCGGATACTCGCACGCCGTCGGCGGGCACGGGGCGGCCGATGGCTACGCGATCGTCGAGCCTGGTCGTGGCGACGTGAGCGCGGGGGAGACGGTGGAGACGGTGATCGTCGCATGGTGAACGCCTCAGGCGGCCTCGGCGCGATCATCTTCGCCGGAGGTCGTGGATCCCGGCTCGGCGGAGTCGACAAAGCGACGATCGAACTCGGGGGAGTGCGCCTGATCGATCGGGTCGTCGCCGCCGTGCGGGGTATCGGAGTGATGCGCCCCGTCGTGGTGGGCGCGACTGACGCGACGCCGCGCGGTTGCGTCGCAGTGCGCGAGCATCCCCCGTACTCCGGGCCGCTCGCCGCGCTCGCCGCCGGCCTCGCGGCGATCGACTGCTCGGTCGACGAGGTGCTGCTGCTCGCCTGCGATCTCGTGCGACCGGACCTCGTGGTCGCACGGTTGCGCGACCACGCGCCCGCCGGCGGTGAAGACGCGACACTGCTGCGAGATCCCGACGGCCGTGCGCAGTGGCTCGCGGGCCGCTATCGCGTAGCGGCGCTGACTCGCGCCATCGCGGCGCTCGACGGTGCCGTCGCCGACGAGCCGCTCCGACGCGTCACGGCCGCGCTCGAAATCCGCTGGCTGGACGCAGACGCCTCGACCGTTGCCGACATCGACACACCCGCCGACCTCGCACGGGCGCGGTCGTCGCCAGGGTCGCTCGCTGAAGCCAGCTCGGCCGCACCCACCGGATCAGCATCCAACACCCATGGAGGAACCATGTCGCAGTCGAACCATCTCCCGCCGGAGGCCCTGGACGCCTGGCTCGCCGCCGCCGCAGCCGAGCTCGATGTCGGTCCCGAGACCGTGCGCATCGGAACCGTGCTCGACGTCGCCCGCGACGTCGCCCATGACGTCGCCCGGCCAGCGGCACCGCTCTCGACATTTCTGCTGGGCGTCGCGTACGGTCGGTCGGGGGAGGCCGATCCGGCACGACTGCAGTCGCTCGCCCATCAGCTCACCGATCGCGCAGCCGCGTGGAAAGCCGACCGAACCGACTCGGAGTGACTCGGCCGCCGGCGGCGCGCCGGGTCGGCGCGCGAGCCGCCGCCGACCGGTGCTATTCGCCGAGCGCGAGCGAGCGGAGCTCCTCGACGAGGCCGGCCGCCCCGACGACCATGAACGATTCTCCAGGCGGCGTCGCGGCGTCGCGGCCGATCAGCGTCGCACCGGCCTCGCTCGCGATCAAGACTCCGGCCGCATAATCCCAGGGCTGCAGCCCCTGCTCGTAGTAGGCGTCGAGCCGACCGGCGGCGAGCATGCAGAGATCGTAGGCTGCCGATCCGTAGCGCCGGATGTCGCGGGCTCGGGGGATCACTCGCGCCACCATCTCCGCCTGCTCGGTGCGGCGCTCCGCGGTGTAACCGAAACCGGTGGCGACGAGCGATAGTGAGAGGTCGTCCTGGCCCGTGATGCGGATGGGCTCGCCGTTGCGAGTCGCTCCGCCCCCCTCCCAGGCGACGAAGAGTTCGTCCGTTCGCGGGTTGCACACGGCGCCCGCAATGGCGCGGCGGCCGTCTCCGTATGCGGTCTCATCGGCGACGGTGGCGGCGATGCTCACCGAGTAGGCCGGGAGGTCGTACAGGTAGTTGACGGTGCCGTCGATCGGATCGATGACCCAGGTGATGCCGCTCGTGCCGGCAATGCCGGTCCCCTCCTCGCCGAGGATGCCGTCATCGGGCCGTACGTCTTGGATCGCCGCGACGATGAGCCGCTCCGACTCCTGATCAGCGGCGGTCACCACATCGGTAGCGCTCGACTTGCTCGCAGCCACGTCGACGCCCTGGGCGCGAAGCTCGAGGATGCGCGCGGCAGCTCGTTCGGCGATCCTCGCAGCGATCGCGGCGAGACCCTTCGGGTCGTGGGCGGTCGGTGCAGCTGCGGGGGAGTCGATCATGCTCCCGAGCCTAGTCGAGGCCGGTGCAGCAGCGGGAAGCGCCGGCCGGGCAATGGGGGCCGGATCCGGACAGCAGAACGGGGCCCGAGCGTCATCGACCGGGCCCCGCGTTCTGGGGAGAGGGAATCAGCGCGTCGGCGCCGAGACCACCTCGGGGGAGGCGTACGCGTACGCCTCTTCGCCGTGCGCGGCGAAGTCGATGCCGGCCTCCTCGACCTGCGGCGGAACGCGGAGCCCGGTGACGAGCTTCACGCCGAGTGCGATGACCAGGGAGACGACGAAGGAGTACATCATCACCGAGACCACCGAGATCGACTGCACGAGCAGCAGTCCGGCGTCGCCTCCGGTGAAGAGGCCGTCGGAGAAGGCGAAGAACCCCAGGTAGAGCGAGCCGATCACGCCCGCGACGAGGTGCAGCCCAACGACGTCGAGCGAATCGTCGTATCCGAGCCGGTACTTCCACTCGATGGCGAGAGCGCACGCCATTCCCGCGATCACGCCGAGCAGCAGCGCCCACACCGGAGAGAGGCTTGCGGCTGCCGGAGTGATCGCGACGAGGCCGCCGACCGCACCCGATGCCGCGCCGATCACGCCGGGCTTCTTGCCGCGCATCACATCGACGAGGATCCAGCCGACGATACCTGCGGCAGGAGCCGCGAGCGTGTTGACCAGGATCAGGCCGGCCTCACCGGTCTCCGTCGCGAGACCGCCGTTGAAGCCGATCCAGCCGAACCAGAGCAGTGCTGCGCCGATGGTGACGAGCGGGATGCTGTGGGGCTGATGCGAACCCTTCCCGAAGCCGATGCGCTTGCCCGCGACGAGCGCCAATGCCAGCGCCGCAGCCCCGGCATTGATGTGGATCACGGTGCCGCCGGCGAGATCGATGACGTCTGGCAGGCCCAGCGCACTGCCGAGATTCTGGATCCAGCCGCCGCCCCACACCCAGGCTGCGACCGGGAAGTACACGAACGTCGCCCACACGCCGGAGAAGAGCACCCACGAACCGAGCCCGACGCGGTCGGCGATCGCACCCGAGATCAGCGCGGTCGTGATCATCGCGAACACTGCGCCGAAGCCGACGCCGATGAAGCTCGCCGGGTCGGTGTTGATCAAGCCGAAATCTTTGAAGGGGCTCCCGGCGAATCCGCTCTCTCCCTCCGCGAAGTAGTTCATGCTGTAGCCGAAGAGGATCCACAGGACCCCGACGACGCCCATCGCGCTGACGCTGAAGAGCATCATGTTGACGACCGATCGCACGCGAACGAGACCGCCGTAGAACAGGGCGAGCCCCGGTGTCATGATCAGAACGAGGGCTGCGCTCGTAAGCGTCCACACGTCAGAAGGAGTGAGTTCCATGCTGGTGCCTTTCTCTCGAGCGGGCCGTGGCCGCCACAGTGGAACCAGTGTGCGCCGCGGCTGTTTCGCGACCGTCTCGCTGCGATTTCGGTCGCGTGCCGTGTGTGTTTCGTTCCGGTGACGCAGGCGCCGAGACGCCGGGGCGGAGCGCTCGCGGTGCGCGTGCGCGGGTGCTGCCCGTGCGCCGATCCCGGCGAACGGGCGTGGGTGTCGGATCGGTGCTAAGCTGTACAGGTTGCCGTTCGAACGGCCGCGGATAAAGAGAGCCCCAGCATCCCGCTGAAGGCGCCGCGCAGCAAGAGGAAGGGGATCCCTATGGCACTTGAAGCAGATGTCAAGAAGGCGATCATCGAAGAATACGCGACAAAGCCTGGCGATACCGGTTCCCCTGAGGTTCAGGTCGCGATGCTCAGCCGTCGTATCAAGGATCTGACCGAGCACCTCAAGGAGCACAAGCACGACCACCACTCGCGTCGTGGCCTCCTGCTGCTCGTCGGCCAGCGCCGTCGTCTTCTGGGGTACCTCCAGAACGTCGACATCGCGCGTTACCGTTCGCTCATCGAGCGCATCGGTCTGCGCCGCTAATCTGCAGGTCCTCCGGCGATCGCCGGAAGCACCATCTGCGAAGCGCCCGTCACCTCACGGTGGCGGGCGCTTCTGCGTTTCCGTGAAGGCTCGGCCGGGCGTCTCAGATCGGGGAACGGTTCTCAGTACATGCCGGGAATGCTGAGCAGCAGACCACCGAACCACGAGAGCACGAACGAGACGAGGCCGAGCGCCGCCGATACTGCCGCGCCGATGGCCGCCCAGCGCCAGCGCGAGAGATGCTTCGCGAGCAGGCCCATGACGGCGAGCGCCCCCGCGATGAGCAGCAGCAGCACGTGCACGATCGAAATGACTGTCGACACCGCCGAGAACGAGCCCGAACTGGACGCGGTGCTGTAGATCACCGGCGTGAACAGCGGAATCAACGAGGTCAGAAGCAGGACCGCCAGGGCGATGATGCCCGGCACATTCAGTCCGCCCGGCGCGCGCTGCGCCTGATGAGGCGCCGCGTACGGCGGCGACTGCGCGTATTGGGGTTGCTGCGGCTGCGGCTGCGCGTATTGCTGTCGGGGCTGCGGCGGTTGCGGCGCCTGCGGCTGTTGTGGTTGGGCGTACTGCGGCTGCGCGTATTGCTGGTGCGGCTGCGCGGACTGATGCGGCTGCGCGTATTGCTGGTGCGGCTGCGCGGGCTGGTCCGGCTGCGCGGGCTGGTGCGGATCGAAGCTGCTCATAGCGTGAAGCCTAACCCGGTCGCTTCGATCTCGCCGACCTCGAGGGTGAGGGCCGAAGGTGAGCGAAGATTGCCCGGAGAATCGCTCGCGTTCGGCACACACCCTCGGAGTCGGGTGCTCGATGTGGAGCGACGCGAACGCCTGCGCCGACGGGCCGGGCCGATTGATCGCTCTCAGCGGGCGCATGCACACCCGAAGGAGCGCCGTCTCCCAGTGCTTGTGGACAACGCGCAATGCTCGAGCTCGGCAGAAACCCTCGCGGTCGGCCAGCGGGCCGGAGGGCCGGAGCGGGCAGAGGGCTGGAGCGGTGCGGGAGGCCCCGGATACGGGTGTGGCCCCCTCGCTTGCGCGAGAGGGCCACACCCGTATCCGGGGAATGCGTCTTAGATCTTCGAAGACGCGTCCTTGAGGACGCTGCGGAGGATGCCGCCGATCTCCGCGAACTCCGACGGACCGATGGTCAGCGGCGGAGCGAGCTGGATGACGGGGTCTCCACGATCGTCAGCGCGGCAGTAGAGGCCGGCCTCCCACAGTGCGGGGGAGAGGTAATCGCGAAGCAGTCGATCCGACTCCTCCTCGGTGAACGTCTCCTTGGTCGCCTTGTCCTTCACCAGCTCGATGCCGAAGAAGTAGCCCTCACCGCGCACGTCGCCGACGATGTCGATGTCGAGCAGCTTCTCGAGCTCGGCGCGGAACAGCGGGCTGTTCTCGCGAACGCGCCCGTTGAGGTCCTCTTCCTCGAAGATGTCGAGGTTCTCGAGCGCGGCAGCCGCCGCGGCCGGGTGGCCGGCGAACGTGAAGCCGTGGTAGAAGGTGTTGTCGGTCGAGTTGAACGGCTCCGACACCTTGTCGGAGACGATCATCGCGCCGAGCGGGACGTAGCCCGAGGTGAGCGCCTTCGCCGAGGTGATGATGTCGGGCTCGTACCCGAGAGCGGTCGAGGCGAAGAACTCACCGATGCGGCCGTAGGCGCAGATGACCTCGTCCGAGACGAGCAGCACGTCGTACTGATCGCAGATCTCGCGCACGCGCTTGAAGTATCCGGGGGGCGGGGGGAAGCAGCCGCCCGAGTTCTGCACCGGCTCGAGGAAGACGGCCGCGACGGTGTCGGGGCCCTCGAACAGGATCGCCTCTTCGATGCGGTTCGCCGCCCACTGGCCGAAGGCCTCGAGGTCGTCGGAGGGGGCGCCCATCTCGTCGGCGCGGTAGAAGTTCGTGTTGGGCACGCGGTGACCACCGGGGGTGAGCGGCTCGTAGAACTTCTTCATGTCGGGGATGCCGGTGATGGCCAGCGCGCCCTGCGGGGTGCCGTGGTAGGCGACCGAACGCGAGATGACCTTGTGCTTCATCGGCTGGCCCTTGATCTTCCAGAAGTGCTTCGCCAGCTTGAACGCCGACTCCACAGCTTCGCCACCACCGGTGGTGAAGAAGACCTTGTTCATGTCGCCGGGCGCGTAGCTCGAGAGACGCTCGGAGAGCTCGATCGCTGCCGGGTGGCCGTACGACCAGATCGGCATGAAGTCGAGCTGCTGCATCTGCTTGGCCGCAGCCTGCACGATGCGCTCGCGACCGTGGCCGGCATTGACCACGAAGAGCCCTGCGAGGCCGTCGATGTACTGCTTGCCGGCGGAGTCGTAGATGTGGTGGCCCTCGGCGCGCGTGATGACGGGGATGCCGTCATTGAGCACCTTGCGGTTGGTGAAGTGCGGCCACATGTGCTTCTTGGCCGAGGCCTGGAGCGCGGCAGTGTCTACCGCTGCAGTGGGATCGTAAGACATGGTTATCGTGTTCCCCAGTCGTATTTCTGTTTGGTGAGTTGGAGGTAGACGAAGGATTCGGTCGATGCAACGCCTTCGATCTTTCGGATCTGTTCGTTGAGCAATTCGATCAACCCATCGTCGTCCTCGCAGACGACCTCGGCGAGGATGTCGTAGGAGCCCGCGCTGAGCACGACGTAACTGATCTCCGACATTTCAGCGAGGCGATCGGCGACGACCCTGGTGTCGCCGGAAACGCGGATGCCGAGCATGGCCTGGCGAGTGAAGCCCAAGCGCATCGGGTCGGTCACGGCAACGATCTGCATGACCCCGGCATCCGTGAGCTTCTGCACGCGCTGGCGCACGGCGGCCTCGCTGAGGCCGACCGCCTTCCCGATCTCGGCGTACGATCGGCGGCCATCGCGCTGAAGTTGCTCGATGATCGCTTTCGACGTGGAATCGAGCGCTGGCGCATTGCGTTTGCTGCTCAC
Source organism: Leucobacter manosquensis (assembly GCF_018304845.1). NCBI lineage: Bacteria > Bacillati > Actinomycetota > Actinomycetes > Micrococcales > Microbacteriaceae > Leucobacter > Leucobacter manosquensis. The sequence goes on from NZ_JAFEVO010000001.1 coordinate 139,977, forward strand.
GCTTCTGATTCTTGCAGTCAAACCACAAAAACGCAAAGGAATCCGAAGAAGACCGATCGTGATTCAGCGTATTTCCACGTTCTCGCGTGAGTGCAGCGGCGGGAAGCGGCTCCTCCGGTCACCGTGTGGATGCGGGAGCCCGATGCCGAGTCGCGCGACGGTAACCGTTCGATGACGAATGCGAATCACTTGGAGCGGTTCCTTGGCAGGGAACTCGGGTCTATGACATATTCGAGGCACCCCTGGCACTGTCGCCCGATTGGTGGCGTGCCGTCGTTATGAGAATCAAAGGAGATATCTCATGGTCTTTCGTCAGCCAGAAGATCCGATCGTCCGCAGCATCGTCGGGATGATCAGAGGAAAGCAGCTCGACCGCCGTCAGCTCCTCCGGGGCGTCGCGGTGGGAGCGGCGGGCCTCGGGGCACTCGGCTTGAGCGCGTGCTCGGGCGGCGGCGGTGGTGGTGGCGGTGACGGTGTGATCTGGGGGAACTGGACGTACTACCTCGATTTCGACGACGCGACCGGCTCGTATCCGACGCTCGACGCCTTCGTCGAACAGGCCGGCTACGACGTCCAGTACGTCGAGGACATCGACGACAACAATACGTTCTACGGCAAGATCAAGGATCAGCTGCAGCTCGGCGACCACACCGGCTACGACACGATCACGATGACCGACTGGATGAACGGGCGTCTCATCACGGCGAATCAGGTGCAGGAATTCGATTACGAGAACCTCCCGAACGTCACGGCGAACCTCGTCGATGCGCAGTGGGATGCGCTCGACGTCGATCCCGGGCGCAAGTTCTCGGTTCCGTGGCAGCTCCCAGCATCGGGCTGGGTGTGGAATACGGAGGCCGTGCCGAAGGGCATCAAGACGCTCGACGATTTCCTCGCTCCCGACCTGAAGGGGAAGGTCGTCGTGCTGAGCGAGATGCGCGACACCGTCGGCATGATCCTCGCCGGTCTGGGGCACGATCCTGCTGGCGACTGGGGCGACACCGAGTTCGACGCCGCGATGGCGTGGCTCGACGATGCGCTGCAGAGCGGGCAGATCGGCAACGTGAAGGGCAACAGCTACACGCAGGATCTGATCACTGGCGACGCCTGGGCCGCGATGGCGTGGTCGGGCGACGTCATCATGTTGAACGCCGAGAACGACAACCAGTGGACGCTCGAGATCCCCGAGTCGGGCGGCATGATCGCGGCGGACTCCTTCACAGTTCCCAACGGCACGACGCCAGAGGCGAAGGCGCGTGTCGAGGAGATGATCGACTACTACTACGACCCTGAAGTCATGGCGCAGGTCGCCGACTATGTGACGTTCGTGCCGCCAGTGAAGGGGACGCAGGAAGCCATGCAGCAGGTGAATCCTGAGAACGCCGACAATCCCCTCATCTTCCCGACGGAGCAGGACTGGGAGCACCTTCGCCCGTTCCGCACGCTCACGGCCGAGGAGGACAAGCAGTACTCCACCCAGTTCCAGAACGTGCTGGGGCTGTGAGCGTGGGGGACCACAGGAAATTCGCTGAGTCGGGGGCGGATCTCCAACTCGTCGGCATTCAGAAGCGCTTTCCGGGATTCACCGCGATCGAACATCTCGATCTGACGATTCCGGCGGGCTCCTTCTTCGCACTGCTCGGTCCGTCGGGTTGCGGCAAGACGACGACGCTGCGCCTCGTCGCGGGTCTCGAGGAGGCCACGGCCGGGCGCATCCTCATCGGCGGACAGGACGTGACCGATCTGACCCCTCACCGGCGACCGGTGAACACGGTGTTCCAGTCCTACGCCCTCTTCCCGCACATGTCGGTGCTCGAGAACGTCGCGTTCGGCTTGCGCCGACGTCGCATCTCCGACCCCGCCGCCAAGGCGCACGAAGCGCTGCGCCTGGTCGAACTCGACCACGTCGCGGATCGGAAGCCCGCCCAGCTTTCGGGCGGGCAGCAGCAGCGCGTGGCGCTGGCGCGAGCGGTGGTGAATCGGCCGGCGCTCCTCCTGCTCGATGAGCCGCTCGGCGCGCTGGACTTGAAACTCCGGCGTCAGATGCAGCAGGAGCTCAAGCAGATTCAGCAGGAGGTCGGGCTGACGTTCTTGCATGTCACCCACGATCAGGAGGAGGCCATGACGATGGCCGATACGGTCGCGGTGATGCACCAGGGGAGGATCGAGCAGATGGGGGCGCCGGAAGAGCTGTACGAGTTGCCGCGGACCGTCTTCGTCGCGAACTTCCTCGGTCAGTCGAATCTCTTCCCGGTAGAGGTCGCAGGAACGACGGACCAGGTGCTCCACGCCGAGTTCCGCGGCATGAGGCTCTCGGTGCCCCGTAACCGGAGCGAGCGCGACAGCGGTCGGATCACGATCGGCGTGCGGCCGGAGAAGCTGACGCTTGCGCATGCGGAGCCCGAACCCGACGCGCTGACCAACGCAGTCGGCCCGGGGAGGGTCACCGATGTGTCGTTCATCGGCGTGAGCACCCAGTACACCGTAGCGGTGCCAGGAGCCGGCGACGTGCAGGTCTTCGCTCAGAATCTGCAGGCCGGCCCGACCGCCGCGCTGGGCGACGAGGTCTGGCTGAGCTGGCGCGTCGAGCACACGTTCGGACTGCTGGATGATCCGCTCGACGCCGGCATCGTCGATGCGGGCCTGTCGACGCGAGCCATCGCGTCCCGAGCCGCTCTCGCAGAGTAGGGGACCGATCGTGGCTCTCACCGCATTCTCGACGAGCGCGAAGCAGGCCGATCAGGCCCCCCGGAAGCGCGGCTGGGTCGCGCTGGTGCTGCTCGCACCGGGCGTCGCCTACATGCTGCTCTTCTTCGTGGCCCCGTTCTTCCAGCTCGCGCTGACGTCGCTCCAAGCTCCCGCCGACGCCGGCGGGATCGGGCAGTACGTCGCTGCCGCCCAGTTCTCGAATTATTGGACCGCGCTGCAGGAGTACGGGCCGCACCTCGCGCGATCGTTCGTCTACGCGATCTCTGCGACGATCATCGGCCTCCTGATCAGCTATCCGCTCGCGTACCTGATCGGCGTGAAGGTGCGCTCGCGGCCGATGCTCCAGGGGATCCTGCTGATCCTCGTCGTCGCGCCGTTCTTCATCAGCTTCCTGCTTCGCACGCTCGCGTGGAAGGCGATCCTGCCGAGCGAGCTGGTGGGAACCCATTTCTCCGTCATCTTCGGGCTCGTGTACAACTTCATCCCGTTCATGGTGCTGCCGATGTACGCCTCGCTCCAAGCGCTCGATCTCAGGCTGCTCGAAGCCGGGTCCGACCTCTACGCGTCGCCTCTCACCACGTTCCGCCGGGTCACGCTCCCGCTCTCCATGCCGGGGATCGTTTCGGGGACGCTGCTCAGCTTCATCCCGATGTCGGGCGACTACGTCAACGCATCGCGCGAGTTCTTGGGCGGCACCTCCACGACCATGATCGGCAACGTCATCGAGTCGAACTTCCTGCAAACGCAGAACTATCCGATGGCAGCAGCGCTCTCGATCATCCTGATGGTGATCATCCTGGTGTTCGTCGCCACGTACGTGCGCAAGAGCGGGGCGGAGGATCTGCTGTGAAGCACTTCAGCCTGGGGAGGGCGTTCGTGCCCGTCATGAGCGCGATCGTTCTCATCTACCTCCTGCTCCCGATCCTGCACGTCATCGTGTTCTCCTTCAACGACTCCGGCCGCAACAACATCCTCTGGCGCGGCTTCACGCTCCGCAACTGGGAGAACCCGTGCGGTGCGCCGCAGGTGTGCACCGCCTTCGGGAACAGCATTCTCATCGGAGTCGTCGCCACCGTCGCGGCCACAGCACTGGGCACGATGATCGCCATCGCGCTCGTGCGCTACCGCTTCCGGGCACGATCGACGGTGAGTCTGCTGCTCTTCACACCGATGGCGACGCCCGAGGTGGTGCTGGGGGCCGGGCTCGCAGCGCAGTTCCTCCTCGCCGGAGTGGAGAAGGGCGTCGGCACGATCATCCTGGCTCACACGATGTTCTGCATCTCGTACGTCGTCGTCGCGGTGAAAGCCAGAGTGGCGAGCCTCGACCCGGCGATCGAGGAGGCCGGGCGCGATCTCTACGCGTCGCCCGGGCAGGTGTTCTGGCGCGTGACACTGCCGATGCTGGCGCCCGGCATCATCGGCGCCGCGCTGCTGAGCTTCGCGCTCTCCTTCGACGACTTCATCATCACGAACTTCAATTCGGGCACGGCGACGACGTTCCCGAAGTTCATCTACGTGTCGGCGCTCAAGGGGGTGCCCGCCCAGGCGAACGTGCTGGCGTCGATCGTGTTCGTGTCGGCGCTGCTGCTCGTGATCGTCGTCCAGATGGTGAACATCTCCAAGCGGAAGCGACTCGCTCGGGTGTAGCCGTCGGGCCGGGCGTGCAATTCGCACGTCCGGCTTGCGCGACAGCACCGCGCGGGTGCAGGATGTGTGCTTGGCGAATTCCTCGTCGCCGCAATAGGGCTGCCGAGCGGATTCTGGTCGTGCGACGCAGCTGCGTTCTTGAAGGAGAGAACATGACCGCTTTGTCTGCACCGGCCTCGTCGAACGGTGCTCGCCTCAAGCGGAGCCTCGGGCTCTGGGCGATCGTCGGCCTCGGCCTCGGCTATATGACCCCGACGGTGGTATTCGACACGTTCGGTCTCGTGGCGCGCGACACGAACAACGTCGTGCCCCTCGCGTACACCGTGGCTCTCATCGTCATGATCTTCACCGCGGTCAGCTACGGGAAGATGGCGGGAGCGATCCCCAGCGCCGGGTCCGCCTACACGTATGCGCGGGAGTCGATGCACCCGAACGTCGGCTTCCTGGTCGGCTGGACGGCGCTGATCGACTACATGCTGCTGCCGATGGTGAACTGCCTCATCGTGCGCAGCTATCTCGAGGCGTTCTTCCCGAGCATCCCTGGCGCCGTCTGGGTCATCGTCTACGTGCTGTTCGTCACGACGGTCATCTACCTCACCATGCGCGGCACGTCGAACGTCAACATGCTGCTGCTCATCTTCTCGATCGTCGTGATGGCCATCTTCGTCTTCATGGTGATCGTGCAGCTCGCCGGCGGCGCCGGCGAGAACGGCGTCGTGACCGTGAAGCCCTTCTTCCACAACGGCGTCGAGTTCGGAGCGGTGCTCGCCGGAGCGACCATCGTCTGCTTCTCCTTCATCGGCTTCGACGCCGTCACGATGTACGCGGAGGAGGCGAAGACGCCGAAGATCATGCCGAAGGCGATTCTGCTCACCGTGGTCATCGGCGGCGCGATCTTCCTCATCGCCGGGTACTTCACCCAGCAGCGCTTCCCGGACTGGAACGAGTTCGCCCCGGGCGGCGACATGCAGTACGTGGAGGACAGCACGCTCCCGATCATCGGCGACCTCGTCGGCGGCACGGTGCTCTCCGCGGTGCTCACCGCGGCCGGGTTCGCAGCGACGCTCGCATCGGGTCTCGCGTCGCACGCATCGGTGTCGCGCATGCTGCTCGTGATGGGCCGCAACAACGTGCTGCCGCAGAAATTCTTCGGATACGTGAACCCGCGCACGCACACGCCGACCTTCAACATCGTGCTCACCGGTGCCATCTCCCTGCTCGCGATCGCCTTCACGCTCGAGATGATCGCCGCATACATCAACTACGGCGCGCTGATCGCCTTCACCTTCGTCAACCTGTCGGTGATCGCCTGGTTCGCGATTCGCAAGGGGCGTCGCCGCACCCCGAAGGACATCTTCAACTACATCGTGATGCCGGTGATCGGTACGTTGCTCACCGGCCTCCTGTGGGTGAACCTCGACGGGCACGCGCTGCTCGGCGGCCTGATCTGGACGGGCCTCGGTTTCGTCTACTTGCTCGTCATCACGCGCGGATTCCAGAAGAAGGTGGCGTCGTTCGACGAGAGCCAGCCCGTCACCGGCTTCAACAAGGTGTCGGTCGACGACTGACTCCGGTGCGGGCGGAGCCCGTCGCGTCAGGCCGAGAGGGATTCCTCCTCGGTCGACGCGGCGGGCTTCGTCGTGCGGGGGCTCGTGTCGCGACGCCGGATCGCGCGGCCGCCGAAGAGGGGGAGCGTGATCGAGCAGAGCGGGCCGATCAGCGCGGCGAAGACGATGGTTCCGACGCCGACGTTTCCGCCGAGCAACCAGCCGATGAGCAGAACGGTGACTTCGACGGCGGTGCGGCCGATCCAGATCGGCGTGCCGAAGCGCAGGTGGATGCCCGTCATGAGGCCGTCTCGCGGGCCCGGCCCGAGGTTCGCGCCGATGTAGATGCCGCTCGCGACGGCGAGCAGGAGCAGCCCGATGGAGAAGTAGGCGACGCGCAGCCAGAATGATCCGGGTGTCGGGAGCAGCCACAGGCCGAGCTCGATGCCGGGCCCGACGAGCATGATGTTGAGCAGCGTGCCGATGCCGGGCTTCTGGCGCAGCGGCCACCAGAGCAGCAGCACGAGCAGCCCGATGATGTTGGTGAGAATGCCGATTCCGAGACCGGTCTGCATCGAGAGCCCCTGCGCGAAGACCGTCCACGGGTCGACGCCGAGTGCTGCGCGGATCATGAATGCGTCGGCGACGCCGTAGAGCAGGAGGCCGGGGATGAGGCGCGCGAATCGTCGGAGCATGCGAGCAGTCCACCTCATATTGGCATTGCCAGCAAGAGGCCAATTCGCATAGCGTGGCCTCATGAACGAGACGTGGACCGGGCAGCGCCTCAGCGCGCGCCGACTGACCGAGTTGCTCGGACGCTGGCGCGGGGCGGGGCACGGCTACCTCGAACTAGCCGACAGCGTGACGCTGCTCGTGCGCGACGGCCGCATCGTGCCGGGCACCACGCTGCCGGCCGAACGCCCGCTCGCGGAGTCGCTCGGGGTGAGCCGCACCACGGTGGCCGCGGCGTACCAGCGCTTGCGCGAGACCGCGGTCGTGCGCTCGCGGCGCGGCTCCGGCACCGTCGTGCGCGGCAGCGGAACGACGCGGGAGGGACTCTGGGCTGGCACGATCGGCGGAATCGACCTGTCGAGCGCGTGCCCCGAGCCGTGGAGCGGGCTCGCGGAACTCAATGCGCGCGCCGCGACGGAGCACGCTGCCGCGTTTCGGCTCATCGGCTACGACACACTCGGGCTCCCGGAGCTGCGCGCCTCGCTGGCGGAACGGTACACCGCGCGCGGCCTCCCCACGACGCCGGAGCAGATCATGGTGACACTGGGCGCGCAGCACGCCATCTTCCTGATCGCCCGCACCCTGCTGCGACGCGGGGATCGCAGCCTCGTCGAATCGCCCAGCTATCCGCACGCCAGAGAGGCGATCGCGGCGACGGGTGCGCTGCTCGCCGAGCTGCCGGTCGGTGGAGGCGGCATCGGCTCGCACGACGGGTACGACGCGTCGAGCATGCTGGAGATCGCAGAGCGCACGTCGCCGAAACTCGCCTATCTCATTCCGGATCACCACAACCCGACCGGCCTCCGCATGCCGGTCGGGTTGAAGTCGCGCCTGATCACCGCGCTCGCCGGTCAGGGTGCGTACATCATCGCCGACGAGACCACCGCTGAACTCTCGCTGGGGGAGCCGGTGCCCATCGTCCCGTTCGCGGCGCATGCCGAGCAGGAGCATCATCACGATGCGATTCTCACGGTGGGATCGGTCGGAAAGACGGTCTGGGGCGGCATGCGCGTGGGCTGGATTCGGGCTGCTCCCGATCTGATCGGACGCCTGGAGGCGGCGCGCCGCATCGGGGACCTCGGCACCGGAACGTGGGAGCAAGTGCTCGCACTCCACGCGCTCGAGCAGTACGACGACATCCTCGTCGAACGGTCTCACCAGCTCACAGCCCGCCATCGGTTCCTCGTCGAACGGCTGGCGGAGCGCGTTCCGGAGTGGACGCCCTCGCCGGCGGTGGGCGGAGTCTGCGTCTGGGTCGACATCGGCGAGCGCGCGAGCTCCCGGTTGAGTCGAGCCGCGGCCGAGCTCGACCTGCATCTGCCGCCAGGCCCGCGTTTCGGGAGCCCGGGCACATTCGAACGGTTCGTGCGCCTGCCTTTCTCGGCGCCGGAGGCGACGCTCGATGAGGCGGTGGATCGTCTCGCGCGCGCGTGGCGCAGCGGGGCGGGCGGTGCGGCGGCGCGGCCGTTCACGGAGGCCGTGATCTGACTCGAGCCCGAATACCGGCCCCCGGATCCTCAGCCGCGCAGAACTGCGACCACCAGCGTTGGCGATCCGGCGAGTAAGCTTGAGCACCATGCTCGATCTCGACTTCTCCGCCCGCATCCGCGCACTCCGCTCGACGTACGCAGACATCGCTGCGGTGCTGGATCTGCCCAAGCTCGATCGGGAGATCGCTGAGCTCGAGGAGCAGGCCGCGGCCCCCGACCTCTGGGACGATCCCGCAGCCGCTCAGAAGGTGACGAGCGGCCTCTCCCATCGCCAGGCGCGGGTGAAGCGCGTGCGGAGCGTCGAGCAGCGCCTCGACGACCTCGAGGTGCTCATCGAACTCGCCGAAGAGGCCGACGATGCCGATTCGGCTGCGGAGGCCGCGGCGGAGCTCGTCGCGCTCGAGAAGGTCATCCAGGATCTCGAGGTGCAGACGATGCTCTCGGGCGAATACGACGAGCGCGCCGCAGTCGTCACGATCCGCTCCGGCGCAGGCGGCGACGACGCCACTGATTTCGCCGAGATGCTGCTGCGCATGTACCTGCGCTGGGCCGAGCAGCACGACTACCCGACGAAGGTGCTCGACACCTCGTACGCGGAGGGCGCCGGCATCAAGTCCGCGACGTTCGAGATCGACGCGCCGTACGCCTTCGGCACGATCTCGGTCGAGGCCGGCACCCATCGCCTCGCCCGCATCAGCCCGTTCGGCTCGGCCGACAAGCGCCAGACGAGCTTCGCAGGCGTCGAGGTCATTCCGCTGCTCGAGGAGGCGACGGAGGTCGAGGTGCCCGAGAGCGACATCCGCGTCGACGTCTACCGATCCTCTGGCCCGGGCGGCCAGTCGGTCAACACCACGGACTCCGCCGTGCGCATCACGCACATCCCCTCCGGCATCGTCGTCTCGATGCAGAACGAGAAGTCACAGATCCAGAACCGCGCCGCCGCCATGCGCGTGCTCCAGACGCGACTGCTCCTGCTGCAGCGCGAGCAGGAGGCCGCGAAGAAGAAAGAACTCGCGGGCAGCATCACGGCGAGCTGGGGCGACCAGATCCGCTCCTACTTCCTGTACGGGCAGCAGCTCGTCAAAGATCTGCGCACGGGGCACGAGGCCTCGCAGCCGGAGGCCGTCTTCAACGGCGATCTCGACGGTTTCATCGCTGCGGGAATCCGGTGGCGCTCGCTCTCCAAGAACGACTGAGACCGCGACTGGGAGTTCACCCGAAGCGAGGCCGCACCAGCGCGCCTCAGCATCGCCCCGGGCGTCAGGGCGTACAGTCGTCTCGTCATGATCCTCTTCGAGAACGTCACCAAGAAATACCGGGGCACCGCGAAACCCGCGCTCGACGGTATCGACCTCAGGGTCGACCGCGGCGAGTTCGTCTTCATCGTCGGCGCCTCCGGTTCTGGGAAATCCAGCTGCTTGCGGTTGATCCTGCGCGAGGATCAGCCGAGTGCCGGGAAGATCCACGTGCTGGGGCAGGACCTCAGCAAGATCTCCTCGCGCAAAGTCCCGTACTTCCGCCGCAATCTCGGCACCGTCTTCCAAGACTTCCGTCTGCTCACGAACAAGACCGTCTACGACAACGTCGCCTTCACGCTGCAGGTCATCGGCAAGTCGCGCGGCTTCATTCAGGAGGCGGTACCCGACACGCTCGAGATGGTCGGTCTCGCCAATAAGGCGAAGCGGTTCCCGCACGAACTCTCCGGCGGCGAGCAGCAACGCGTCGCCATCGCCCGCGCTATCGTCAACAAGCCGGCGATCCTCATGGCGGACGAGCCGACGGGCAACCTCGACCCCGCGACCAGCCTCGGGATCATGCAGCTCCTGCGCGCGATCAACGCCGCTGGCACCACGGTCGTCATGGCGACGCACGAAGCGACCTTCGTCGACATCATGCAGCAGCGCGTCGTCGAGCTCTCGCAGGGCGTCGTCGTGCGCGACGAAGTGGGCGGCGGTTACGGCGAGACCGCTTCCATCCCCATCGCAGATCTTTCAGACGCGAGCGTGCAGGTGCTGCGCACCTCCGAGGCCGTGGTGCGTGCAGCACTCGCGCCCGAAATGCTCGACGAGGCCGCGCGGTCGGCGGCGGTGCAGGGCAGCGCGGAACGCGATCCGGCACTCATCGACGCCGCCGCAGAGGTCGTCGCGGCGGCAGCCCCCGATCCGCAGGTCGAGGAGCGGCACGATCCCGTCGCTCCGCCCGCGGAGCGCCCGAAGGAGGCCTCGGTATTCGAGGAGCCCCACCCGTTCGGCGACGATGACGCGGATCACGACGACATCGATGAGACGGTGCACGCGGACGGACCGCGCGGTCGCGCCATCCCGAGCTTCCTCGAGCCGGCCCAGCCCCTCGACCCGGTGCAGATGGCGGAGACCGGGAGCCTCGCCGAACGCCTCGGGTTGAAACGACCAGACGACGACCAGACAGATGTGGGGCCCGTGCGATGAGGGTGGGACTGGTACTGGGAGAGGTCTGGAGCGGCTTCCGTCGCAACCTCTCCGTGGTGATCTCGGTGGTGCTCGTCACCTTCGTATCGCTCACGTTCGTGGGTGCAGCGATTCTGATGCAGCTGCAGATCCAGCAGATGAAGACGTTCTGGTTCGACCGCGCTCAGGTCGCGGTCTACCTGTGTACCGACTACGACCAGAGTGCGACGTGCTCGGGGACGGATGCCGGGGAGGAGGAGATCGCCGCCGTGCAGGCCGCGCTCGATTCCGACACACTCGCTCCCTACATCGACGATTCGTTCTTCGTCGATCACGATCAGGCGTACGAGGAGTTCACGAAGCAGTTCGAGGGCAACCCGATCGTCGAGATCACGAGACCGGAGCAGCTGAACCAGACGTTCTGGATCAAACTGAAGGACCCGTCGCGCTCGGACATCATCCAGGAGACCTTCGCCGGCATCCCCGGCGTGCAAAGCGTCTCGGATCAGCGCAGTCTGCTGGATCGCATCTTCCTGTTCCTCGGCGTCGCGAGCTACACCGCCATCGCCATCGCCGGTCTCATGCTCATCGCCGCGATGCTCCTCATCTCGACCACGATCCGGCTGTCGGCGTATTCGCGCCGTCGGGAGATCGGCATCATGCGCCTCGTCGGCGCCTCGAACCGGTTCATACAAACGCCCTTCATATTGGAGGGCATCATCGCCGCACTCATCGGCGCGGTGCTCGCGAGCGCCGCATCCGTCGCGATCGTGAAGTTCTTCGTCCAGGGATTCCTGGCGACCGAGGTGCCGTTCACGAGCTACATCACGGTCGAGCAATCGCTCGTGGTGCCGCCGATACTCATACTCGTCGGCGTGGTGCTCTCTGCCATCGCCGCGAAGATCGCGATCACCCGCTACTTGCGGGTGTAGGCAAGCCGGAGATCGGCGCAGCGATCCGCGTTCTGCATCCCGCCGCGCCCGCGTGCGGCCTCGCAGAACGCGGATCGCCTGCGTACTGCCGGTGCGCATCGCGCTATGCTGGGAGGTCCGGCCGCGCGAGAGAGAGGATGTGCCATGCCCAAGGAGACCGGCGAGAAGCTGATCGCCTCGAACAAGAAGGCTCGGCACGAATACCAGATCCTCGACACCTACGAGGCTGGAATGGTGCTCACCGGCAGTGAGGTGAAGTCCCTCCGCATGGGGCGCGCCTCGCTCGTCGACGGATACGTCTTCATTGAGAACGGTGAGGCGTGGCTCGATGCCGCGTACATTCCCGAGTATCTGAACGGTTCGTGGACGAATCACGCGCCGCGCCGCAAGCGGAAGCTGCTGCTGCACCGGCAGGAGATCGACAAGCTGTGGCAGAAGACGCGAGAGGGCGGCATGACGATCGTCCCCCTGAAGATGTACTTCCTGGACGGCCGCGCGAAGGTCGAGGTCGCGCTCGCTCGCGGTAAGCGCGAGTACGACAAGCGGCAGACGCTGCGCGAGCAGCAGGACAAGCGCGAAGCCGAGCGCGCCATGCGCCAGCGCAACCGCATGGGCGAGTGACGCGCGTGGGAGGCGATGCTTCCCCGTCGCGGGTGCGCAAGTCGGCCGAGGTGCGTCGGGCCGAGATTCTCGCGGAGGCCGCCGCCATCGCCCGCCGCGACGGACTCGAGCGCGTGACACTCCGCGCGGTAGCCGAGCCGCTCGGGGTTCGTCCCGGCTTGATCAGCCACTACTTCTCCGCCGTCGAGGTCCTCGTCATCGAAGCGTTCGTGCTCGCGGTGACGGCCGAGCGCGATTGGCTGTTCGGCGAGGAAGATGCGCCGCTGGCGCAGATGTCAGGGTTCGTTCGGCGAGCCGAGAGCCAGGAGGCCGTCGAGCTGTGCCGTCTCTGGCTCAATGCGAGGCACCTCGCGCGGGCGGTTCCGAACCTCGCCGTCGCCATCGACGAGCAGGAATCCCTCGACCGGGCGCGGATGGTCGCGCTGATCGAGGCGGGAGTCGCGTCCGGTGCATTCCAGACGACCGACCCGGTCGGGGCGAGCACCCGCATCTACATGGCGGTCGACGCGATCGGCGTCTATGCGAACAACGCGTCACCCTTCGAGCATCCCGCGTTCCGGCACTTCGTGGCCGACGTCGCCGGGTGGAGCCTCGGTGTCGACCCGCGTGCGCTGCGAGCGGAATGAGCGAAGGGGGAGAGACTCGCCCCGCGTCGCCCGAGCTGGTAGACTGGACGTTCCGGTGATCCACCGGTGGAACCGGCCTTCGCGCCGGAACTGACAAGTCCACAGTGCATGATGCGAACGTCCCGACCGCGCCGGTATTCCGGTGCACCTACGGGGCCGATCGGTTTCGACACGTCGATTTTGAGACTGTGAGAAGCGGGCCGAGGACGCGGAGTTATCTCGTAAACGCCCTTCGCAAACCATAGGTGCCAACGTTAAGCGCACCGACTTCGCTCTCGCTGCCTAAGCACGAGACCGAGTCCGTCAGATCGGGTGAGCTTCCGCCCCGTTTTTCTGGCGTCATCTAGGAAGCTTGCTGGTACGTCGAGTCTCAGGGCGTATCGGGACTTTTTCTGAGGCTGGGCCTGTCGCACTAGGTGTTCGTGGCAAAGTGCGGGGCCGAGTAGAACGTTTTCACGAACTACGCTCGTAGAAGGCACGGAATCGTCGAAGTGGACCGGGGTTCAATTCCCCGCGGCTCCACCGATACGTTCGCATTATGCACTGGGTGTCGAGTTCGATGCTCGACGCAGCACGCGTGGCTCGTCCGCTCCGATCCTCGGAGCGCGCTCGGGTCGACGACTGCATCGCCTGCGCCGGGTCGCACCGGGCGCACGCGCCCGCCGCATCCCGCTCAGCGGACGCGGTGCGCTCATGCGCGGAAGACGCGATACGGTGGATCGGGGCTCTGAGCCCGATGCCGCATCGAGGCGGCGCAGGAAAGGAATGCAGCGGGACATGTTGAAATCTGGGGCGCAGCTCCCTCGCGAACACGGGCTCGAGCGGGCCCTCAGCAACCGGCACATCCAGCTCATCGCCATCGGCGGTGCGATCGGCACCGGGCTCTTCATGGGGTCCGGGAAGACGATCTCGGTGGCCGGTCCGTCCGTCGTGCTCGTATACATGATCATCGGCTTCATGCTGTACTTCGTGATGCGGGCGATGGGCGAGCTCCTCCTGAGCCGCACCGACTACCGCAACTTCGCCGATTTCGCCGGAGACATCCTCGGGCCGGCAGCGGCCTTCTTCCTCGGCTGGACGTATTGGTTCTGCTGGGTCGTGACGGGCGTCGCCGATGTCATCGTCATCGCCTCCGTCTACGTGAAGTACTGGTTGCCCGTACTGCCGACCTGGATTCCGGCGGTCGCCGTCATCGTGCTGCTGATGCTTCTCAATCTGCCGTCGGTGCGCGGATTCGGCGAGACGGAGTTCTGGTTCGCGATGGTCAAGATCGTGGCGATCGTCGCGCTCATCATCGCCGGCATCGTGCTCATCGCGACGGGCTTCACGAACCAGTACACGGACACCCACACGGGCGAGACGATCGAGGGGACCGCGTCGCTCATGAACCTCTTCACCATCGGCGGCGGCTTCTTCGGCGGCGGGTTCATGGGGTTCATCATGGGGTTCCAGATCGCGGTCTTCGCCTTCGTCGGCGTCGAGCTCGTCGGCACCGCCGCGGCCGAGACGCGAAATCCGGAGCAGAACCTGCCAAAGGCGGTCAAGGCGATCCCGATCCGCATCCTGCTCTTCTACGTCGGATCGCTCGTCGTGCTCATCTCGGTCGTGCCCTGGGTCGCGTTCAGTAAAGACGAATCACCCTTCGTCATGCTCTTCTCGCTGGCAGGCATCGGTGCGGCGGCGCATCTCGTGAACCTCGTCGTGCTCACGTCGGCGGCCTCGTCGGCGAACTCGGGCATCTACTCGACCTCGCGCATGGTCTACACCCTTGCGACGAGCGGCGATGCGCCGCGGGTGTTCGCCAAGCTGACGCGTGCGAAGGTGCCGCGCAACGCGCTGTTCTTGACCGGCGTTCTGCTGCTGAGCTCGTTGGTGCTGCTGCTCACCGGGCTCGACAAATCGGCCGGTTTCTCAGTGGTCACGACAATTTCGTCGCTCTGCTTCATGTTCGTGTGGACGATGATCCTCATCAGTTATCTGGTCTATCGCCGTCGTCGTCCGCACGAGCACGCGGCGAGCGCGTTCAGGATGCCCCTCGGCCGATCGATGCCGTACGTGGTGATGGCGTTCTTCGTCTTCCTGCTGTGGGCGTTCACGCAGGATCCCGAGACGCTGATCGGGCTCATCGCCACGCCGGTGTGGTTCATCGTCGTGGGGATCGGATATCTCCTGTTGCGCAAGAACCCGGAGCATGCGCGGCTGCGTGCGGATCACATGGCGAAGGCGGCTCAGGAGCGGCGGTCGGCAGTGGAGTGGCGGGCCGGGCGTCCGTGATACCCCGCGCCCGCCTCGTTCCTCCGCTGCGGTGACGCCGAGGTAGGATCAGAGCGTGACGTCATCGCGAGCCGAACGGACGAGCCGGGGGCTCGTCGTCGCGGCGATTGCGTCGTTCATCGCGGTCTTCTCGCACGCGGTGGCTGATGGCGGCTCCGTTCCGGTGCTCGGGCTGCTGCTCGCCCTGGTCTTCTCGGCGCCCGTCTGCATCGCGCTCGCCGGCCGCCGGCTCTCGTGGACGCGGCTCGCGCTCGCAGTCGGAGCGAGCCAGTTCGCGTTCCACGGTCTGCTGAGCCTCGGGCTCGGCGGGGGATCCTTCGAACTCGGAGCCGGAGCGCATCAGCACGAGCTCGCCCAGTCTGCCCAGGTCCTGCCGTTCGGCGGTGCGGAAGCCGCAGTGCACCTCGAGCACGGAGGCCACGCGATGTGGATCGCCCACGCGTGCGCCGCAGTGCTGACCGTGCTGGCGATCGGCGCCGGCGAACGCGCGCTCGTCGCGATTCTCGGCCTTGCGAGGCTGCAGCGCGTCGCCGCGCTGTTCGACTGGTCCCCCAGACCCGAGGGCGATCCTCGGCCCGTGCTGGCGGCGTGGCGCTTCATCGCCCCGCGCCTAACCAGCCTGACTGAGATGCGACGGAGGGGTCCGCCGCGCGCGGCCTGACCCCACCCACCTTCATCGCGGGCGCGACGTCGTCACGCCCGCACGCAGTCAAACGGAGATCATCTCATGCAGCACACCCGTACCCAGAAATTCACGCGCGCGGCCGTCGGCATCGGCGCAGGAGCGCTTCTCGCGATCGCGGCGCCACTCGCGGCCTCCGCCCACGTCACGGTCACCCCCGATCAGGTCGAAGCGGGAGGATGGTCGTACCTCACCTTCCGGGCTCCGACCGAATCGGATACGGCGAGCACCACGAAGCTCGAATTCCACCTGCCGAAGGACACGCCGTTCACGCACGTCTCGTACCAGCCCGTCGCAGGATGGACGGCCGAGGTCACGGAAGAGACGCTGCCAGAGCCCGTCGATGTGCTCGGAAACGAGGTGAGTGAGGCGCCGACCGAGGTCGTGTACACGGCGGAAGGCGCAGGGATCGCGCCCGGGCAGGTGCAGATGTTCACGCTCTCGGTCGGCCCCGTCGCCGACACGGGGAGCATCGCGATCCCCGTCACCCAGACGTACAGCGATGGCACAGTGGTTGAATGGGCCGCGACTCCGGAGCAGATCGAGGAAGACGATACCCTCGACCCAGCGCCCGTGCTCTGGGTCAACGATGCGCCTCCGGCCGACGATCATCATGCCGGCTCGGGCGACCAGGACGCTGCCGCCGGTGCCGCCGCGGAAGCCCCGGAAGCCCCGGAAGCCTCAGCTGACGCGGGCGGGGTCACCCTCGGACTGAGCATCGCTGCGCTCGTGATCGCCGCCGGTGGCGTGCTGCTCGGGGCGGTCGCGCTCTCACGGACGCGGAAGGCATCGGCGTGACCCTCACGCGCAAGGCTCTGGCAGGAACGGCGGGCGCCCTGCTGGCGCTCGCCGCCCTCCCGCTGGTCTCGACTGCGGCGAACGCGCATGATCAGCTGGTGAGCGCCGACCCGGTCGACGGGGCATCGGTCGATGCGCTCGAGGAGATCGCGCTGCAGTTCAACAATGCGCCGCTCGGACTCGAGAACAGCAACCTGGTGCGGGTCATCGGCCCGGATGGGCGCTATTACGAGACCGGTTGCCCCACGCTCGCCGGTCCCGTCGTATCGGCGCCGGTCGAGCTCGGCGCCCCGGGCGAGTACGAGGTGCAGTGGCGGGTGGTGTCGTCCGACGGCCACCCGATCGCCGAGAACTCCTCGTTCACGTATGCGCCCGGGGGCGATGTCGCTGAGGGGGCGGGATCGGAGACCCCGCTCTGCGGCGGAGCCGTTGCCGCGAGCCCCGGTGTCGAGCCCGGCCCCGATGGAGCGGGCGCCGGGGATGCCGCCGAGGAGTCCCGGTCAGACGAGACCCGCAGCCCGGTGAGCGGACTCTGGATCGGAGTCGGAGTCGGCGGATTCGCCGTGATCGCCGTAGCCGCTGCGGCCTTCATTATTCTGCGACGACCGCGGTCGGAACCCTGACGCTACCCCGGTGACTCCTCCGCGGTGACCCACTCGGGAAAGGGGTCCGGAAGTCGAAGCCAGGCTTCCGGCCCCGCCGAGAATTCGACATCCGTCAGGGCGACCGCGTCGAGCGCCGCGGTGATCCCAGCGATGTCGAGGTCGAGTCCGATGAACGCCAGGTCTTGGCCGATCGCGAGGAGTTCGGCGGCAGGACTGATCCCGCCGGCTCCGATCGGTTCGAAAGAGATCACTCGGCCGACGTGGTCCCAGCTCGCGATGGTTCGGGGTCGACTGGCCAGGCGGCAGAATCCGGCTGAGCGCACGACGAAGCCGAATTCGCCGGGCTCGATGCGATGGTCGAGCAGCGCCTGCAGGCGGCCGGCGTGCAGCGGCCGTTCGTGCGTGTACCGGAATGCCGTGACCCGCGCGTCCGTCATGTACGGGTCGAGTTCATCGTTCAGCACGGCGATCCAGCCGGCCCGATCTTGCGATCGTGAGAGCGCGGTGGGCGGGGCGATCGGGTCGGAACCGTCTTGCTGCAGTCGCAGGCGAGCCCGGGGGGCGAGGTGGTGGACGAGCGCCATGAGGGCGGCCAGCTGCGCTGTCGCCTGCGACTCCCAGTTCACGAGCACGATCTGCGACGCGTGCTCCATCTGAGTGATGAGCAGTTCCGCCCGCGCGACGAAGAGCGCGTCGCCCCGTTGCGGCAGGTAGTCGTCGCGCATCACGTCGGTGAGGAGGTGGGCTGCGTCGACGACGCAGATGAGATGTGTCAGACGGATTCGCTCGGAGTCCTCGGAGAACGCGCGGATCACGTCGGTCGCGCGCACGTCGGCCGGCAGTTCGATCACCACGGCTCCCGACGACCCGAACCACGGTGCGACGGTGACGGCCTCGAGGACGGGATCCGCGCTCGCGGAGAGCCGCGCCGCGGTGAGCAGGGGTGCGCCGATCTGCGTCGCGCGTCGTTGCGCGAAGGCGCGACGCTCCGGTGCGCACGCGCCGACGACGGCCGTGATTTCGATGGTCTCCATGGGTTCCTCTCGTGACGGCGCCGAACGCCCACGACCCACTATAGTGATAATCCTTATCATTAACATTCGAGGAGCATCCGATGAAGGTTCGATCATCACTCAAGTCACTGCGGCGGCAACCCTGAGCTCAGGTCGTACGCCGACGCGGCCGCGTGTACGTCATCAACGCACTCAATCCGCGCTACCAGGGGCGCCAGGGCTGACTGCCTCGGCGGCGACGCCTCCGCGGTTCACTCGCACCAATCGCTGAGGCCGCCGATCGCGGAGCGCACCGTTTCGCCGGAGTCGATGCGCACGTAGTTCGTGGTCGTCTGGGTGAAGCCGAGCGCCACCGGCGTGCCGTCCGCGGTGCCGCCCGCCGAGACCGTCTCGATCGCCGCGAACTCTGCGTTGGGGGAGAGGCATACACGCCCGATCCGGGTCGACTGGGCAGCGGGGGTGAAGATCGTGCGCGCCTTCCCGTTCTCCCGCACCTCCACGCTGCCGCCAACGGCGAGCGAGCCGTCGCCGAGCGGAGAGCCCACCGAGCGGCCGTCGACATTCTCCGCGGTCGCGTGAGTCTCGGCCCCCGACGGGGCGAGTCGAGCGAGCGTCGAGTCGGAGCTGACGGCGAGCACAGCGGAGGGGTCTGAGCCCTCGGATTCCTCCGGGGGCTCGATGGGGGTGGGCGAGAGGGGCGCATCGAGCGTGCCCGTCACCGCTCCCGAGAGGTCGACGAGTGCCGCGCCGGAGTCGCCTGCGATGGCGAGCGTCGTGGTGCCAGGGATGAAGTCGAGCAGATCTGCCGTGAGCCCGAGATCGAAGACACGGGGTTCGGGTACCGCTTCCCAGCCGAACAGTCGTCCATCCGGGCTCTGGAACACGAGCGACGTCGTGCCGGGGATGAACCGCCAGTCGCGTACGGGTATCGCTGCTCCATCGACGTCGGCCACGGTCGAGACGATGACGGTGGCCGGGTCGATCACGAGCAGGGTGCGGTCGTATTCGGTGCTGTCGTCGCCGACGCCCGAGGCGACAACTCCGATCACTCCGCTGTTCGATTCGCTGCGGAGCTGACCGAGATGCCCCGCAGACATGATGCGAAACGGATCGGGGTCCGTGAAGCTCCTCGGTGCGGTACCACCGCCGGACTCCGAATGGATCGAGAGAGCGGCCCGCCCGGTCTCGTCGCGGGAGACCACGGCGAGCCCTGCTGCGGTGCGTGCATACTCCTGGATCCGCGGCGCGGTGAACACGGCGCGCGTCGCGCCCGGGTTCTGCAGGCGGTGCTCGAGCAGCCGATCGCCTGCATCCGAGCGGTTCACCGTGTACGTCGCAGGATCAGGGGTGCGCACCGGTGCCGCGATCACGCCGTCGCTGCCGGTCGCCGCGCCCCGTACCCGGGCTTCGATGCGGTACTCGGTTCCCGTGTCGAGCATCTCGAGAAATCGGATCGTGAGCGAACTGCCATCCGAGGTGACGTCGATAGGGGTCGCCGGGGTGACGGTGACCGCATCTGGGGCGACGGCGTCGATCGGCTGGCTCAGATGCAGTTGCACGCGCTGGTCCGTTCGGGAGACGAGCAGCGCCGTGTTCGCATCGAGTGCTTTGAGGCGCGGAGGCTGCACCAGATTCGCTCCGGCGAGACCGGCGGCGAGCAGGCCGAGGATCGCGAAGACGGTGATCCTCGATATCCGCATGCGCCGGTTCGCCCGGCGCTCAGTAGACATACGGATCCTCCGGTTCATCGATCGGCGTCACGCTGAACGGGCGCAGGACGACGGGTTGGTCGCTCGCCACATCCGGGTTCGCGACGAAGACGCCCTCGACCTGCACCCAGGTTCCCTCGCGGTGATCCCGCTCCCAGCCGGGCATGAGCACGGGTACGCCGAGCGGCTGCGCGTCGACGGCGCAGCACGACACCACGAAGCGCGCTGCGAAGAACACGTCGCCCGGCTCGTCGGTGCCGGGGAGCACGAATCCGATGAAGTTCGCCGTGCGTCCCTGGGCCTCTGCTCCACCGCCTTGGCGCAGCAGCATCGCCCAGTCTCGCGCGTCGCGATCCGCGTCCTCTCCGGTGACCGGGGAGCCGTCGGCCGGGCCGCTCCCGGAGTTGACCTGGCGTTGCTGGGCAGCCGCAACGGAGAGCGTCGTCGGGGGTGCGATGAGCAGCGCCGCTGCGGTCGACGCGATGAGCAGTGCGGCGCCGATCGTCGGGAGCGCACGCTGCACGGGAGAGCGACGCGCACGGGCTGGGGGCGCACCGGGTCCGTGGTCGTGGTCGTGGTCGTGGTCGTGATCTACCGCGCGCGCCGCACGAGAGGCGCGATGCAGCACGGGCACGGCCGCGCACAGTGCGATCGCCGCGATCCCGCAGATGGTGACGGTGAACCAGAAGTACCGTGGATGCACGTACCAGCCCAGGCGTCCGGTTGATGCGAGCCACATGATCGCCGCGATTCCCAGGCCGCTGAGCACGAGACCCCGCCAGTACCGATCGAACTGCTCACGCGACAAGGTTCAGACCCCAACCGATGACCAGGCAGCAGAGTGCCACGAGGCTCGTGAGCAGTGCGAGCGCGCGGACGGTGAACGTGGTGCGCAGCAGCGCGAGCATCTTCACATCCATCATCGCTCCGAAGAGAAGGAATGCGACGATGCTGCCGGGGAGGAACGTGGCGCTGAGCGACAGGATGAAGAACGCATCGACACTCGAGCAGATCGAGATGATGAATGCGAGCAGTACCAGGGCGAGTACCGACCAGAGCGGGTGGGCCCCGAGCGCGACCAGCAGATCGCGAGGGGCGCCGACCTGGATCGCTCCCGCCAGCGCCGATCCGATGATGAGCGCGGGCATCAGGGCACTCGTCTCCTCAGCGACGCCGACGAGGCTGCGCTGCACCCGGTCGCCGGGTCGGCGTTCGTGCGCGTGCTCGCAGTGCGTGCGAAAATCGTCGGTGAGCAGCGCTGCTTGACTCGCCGAGCGGCTGAGCAGCCACCCGGCGAGGTTCGCGATCGCGAACCCGCCGATCACGCGTGCCGCCAGAATGCCGTCGCTCCACCCGAAGGCGTGGTAGGTCGTGATGATGGTGACCGGGTTCAGGATCGGAGCAGCGAGCAAGAAG
Organism: Leucobacter manosquensis; assembly: GCF_018304845.1. NCBI lineage: Bacteria > Bacillati > Actinomycetota > Actinomycetes > Micrococcales > Microbacteriaceae > Leucobacter > Leucobacter manosquensis. The sequence goes on from NZ_JAFEVO010000001.1 coordinate 161,204, forward strand.
GTCGCCGCCTCCGACACCGTGAAGCCGCGCATCATGAGCCCGCGTGCGAGTGGAACATTGCCGCATTCGCAGACCGGGAGGAGCACCCCGGTGACCGAGAGCACCGCGCGTCGCAGGGCCGGGCGCCGCGGGAGCACCCGGTCGATGACCGATTGGGGCACCCACACCTGCACGACGGTGGAGAGCAGGATTCCGAGGAAGACGAACGGGAGGGACTCGATGAAGACGCTGAGCGACAGCGCGACGAAATCGGCGAGGGCGGTGGGCAGCGCGAGGGCCTCGCCCGCGTGATGCGTGGCTGCGCGCAGTGCGACGGCTGCGAGCAGTGCAAGTGCTGCGAGACCGGTGAGTGCGAAGGCGCGCGAGCGGTGCCTCACCGCCTCCATGCTGTCTCCGATCCGATCCGAGCCGATGCGGCCGCAGGAGACGAGGGGGAATCTCGAAGCGCCGGGCCGATAATCGTTCTCAGTATAGAAGCGGGGCTCTGCGCGGTCCTGACCGTTGCTCGCGTGTCGGGGCAGCTCCGTCCCCTGCGGGGTCAGCGTCAGACACCGACCCGATCCGGTCTCACTGCGAGGACGCGGCGCGGCACGCAGCGCAGATGCCGAACACCTCGAGCGTGTGGGAGTGGATCTCGAAATCGTGGGTGCGGGCCACGGAGGTGAACCATGCTTCGTCAGGCGGCTCGATCTCGATCGTCGTGCCGCAGCTCGAGCAGACCATGTGGTGATGGTGCGTCTGCGGATCCTCGCAGGCACGATACAACTGCCCATCGGGGGTCGAGATCGCGTCGGCCTCCTGATTCTCGACCAGGGTGTTGAGCTGCCGGTACACGGTAGCGATGCCGATCTTCGAGCCCCCGTCGGCGAGCCGCCGGTGCAGCTCCTGCGCCGAGATGAACCCGGCCATGGATTCGAGCGCCGTACGCACCGCGGTGCCCTGCGCGGTACGCCGAGTGCGGATGGTGGTCACGATGCGGCTCCAGAGTTCGGTGGACGCTCCCGATGGTAGCAGCGGCGCCCTGACCGGGGTTCTCCCGCGAGCGAACGCGTGCGTCGGAGAAGAAACAGGATCGCGTGCTCGGCGTTGCGCTTTCGGGAGCCGCTCGCGCCGGATAATCTGGACGAACGACCGGAAAGGAGCGCTCGAGATGGAGTACTCCGGTGAGGGGACCGCTGCAGTCGCGGGTGACGACGCGGTGCTGGCACGGCTGACGAAGGAGCGGGTCGCAGTAGTCCTCGAATCCATCGGGTGGCGGTACACCGTCGACGACGAGGGCGACATCCGCGGGGGGTGGGAGTACGGGTCCTTCTTCTTCCTCGTCGACGATGAAGCCGACGCACTGCTCTGCGTGCGAGGCTACTGGCGCGGACGCCTCGGAGCGTCGGAGTACTCCCGCGCGCTCGAGCTCTGCAACCTGTGGAATGCCGACAGGCTCTGGCCGAAGACGTTCGTCGGGCGCGACGACGACGGGTCGCTCCGGCTGAACGCCGAGCACACGGTCGATTACGATCCCGGCGTCACCGACGAGCAACTCGCACAGCACCTCCGTTGCGCAGTCGGTACGAGCATGGCGTTCTTCTCGACCCTCAACGACGCGTTTCCGGAAGCGTGGGCGCGTCACCTGGCCCAGCACTGACCGCGCCAGAGGCTATTGCTGCCGGCCGTGCGCCGTCTCGGGGTGAGAGCGGCGCGATGCGAGCCTCCCGGTAGGCTGGCACCCATGAAGCGGGTCGCGGTCGTCGTGCTCGAGGGGGCCAAGCCGATGGACGTCGGAATCCCCGCGCAAGTCTTCACGCACCGTGCCAGCATGCCGTTCACGGTTGAGGTATGCGGCGTCAGGCCGGGGTTGATCACCGGGGGAGACGGTCTCTCCTATCACGTCGAGCACGGCTTGGAGTCGCTTGCGACCGCCGATCTGATCTTCGTGCCGGGATACCGGTTCCCCGACCGTGAGCCGCCGCCGGCGGCGCTCATCACGGCGCTCGGCGCCGCACATGATCGCGGCGCCATTCTCGCAGCGATCTCCACCGGAGCGTTCGCGCTCGCCGCCACGGGGTTGCTCGACGGTCGGCGGGCGACGACGCACTGGCACTACGCGCGGCGCCTCGCCGAGCAGTTCCCGAAGGTGCGCGTCGATGACCGGGTGCTGTTCGTCGACGAGGGCTCGGTGCTGACCTCAGCGGGGGCCGCTTCTGGAATCGATCTCTGTCTCCACCTGCTGCGCCGCGAATCCGGCATGGCGGTCGCGAATCATGCGGCTCGGCGACTCGTCGCCGCTCCCTACCGCAGCGGTGGTCAGGCGCAGTACCTCCCGCACAGCGTGCCGGAGTCGATCGGCGAGCGGTTCACGCAGACGCGGGAGTGGGCGCTCCGCCACCTCGACGAGCCGTTGACGATCGCGCGTCTCTCCCAGCACGCACGCGTGTCGGAGCGCACCTTCTCCCGACGGTTCCTCGATGAGACCGGCTATACGCCGATGCAGTGGGTGATGCGCGCCCGGGTGGATCGCGCGCGGGAGCTCCTCGAGGAGACGGAACTCGGCGTCGACGCGATCTCGGCCGCCGTCGGACTGGGCTCCGCGACGAACCTGCGCCGGCACTTCCGACAGGTGCTCGGCACGGCTCCGACCGCGTATCGGCGCACGTTCTCGCAGTCGGGATGATGCGGCTCGCACCCGTGTTCAACGGCTGCGAGATCCTGGCAGGATTCGTTCGAATGATGGCAATGCGGCCACTGGCGTGAGCGCCGCTCACGTACCAGTCTGGAATCAGACCACCATGCACATCATTGCGAAGGAGATCGAAGAACCCATGACCCGTCGGGTAGCCATCAACGGATTCGGACGAATCGGCCGGGGCGTCCTGCGCGCTCTGCTGCAGCAGCAGAACGACCTCGAGGTCGTCGCCATCAACGACCTCACAGACGCGCCGACCCTGGCGCATCTGCTCTCCCGCGATTCGCTCTACGGCAAGCTCGAGCAGCCGGTGTCGGTCGACGGCACGACGCTCGTGGTCGGCGACCGCCGCATCGAGATTCTGGGCGAGCGCGATCCCGCGAAACTGCCGTGGGCCGAGCTGCAGGTCGACGTCGTGCTCGAATCGACCGGCTTCTTCACGAAGGCGGCCGATGCGAGGAAGCACATCGAGGCCGGAGCGAAGCGCGTGCTCGTGAGCGCTCCCGCGAAGGGCGCCGACCTGACACTCGTCGTCGGCGTCAACGACGACCTCTACGATCCCGAGCAGCACCACATCGTCTCGAACGCATCGTGCACCACGAACGCGCTCGCACCGCTCGCGAAGGTGCTCGACGAGCTCGCCGGCATCGAGTGGGGCACGATGATGACCGTGCACGCCTACACCGCCGACCAGCGTCTGCAGGATGCGCCGCACTCCGATCTGCGCCGCGCCCGCGCCGCCGCCCTGAACATCGTGCCGACCTCGACCGGGGCCGCGACCGCGATCGGCCAGGTGCTGCCCCAGCTCGACGGCAAGCTCGTCGGAGGGTCGCTCCGCGTACCCGTTCCGGTCGGCTCGATCGTCGAGCTCACCGCGGTGGTGTCTCGGGAGGTGACGCGGGATGAAGTTCTCGCCGCCTACCGCGCCGCGTCCGACGGACCACTGGCCGGGGTGCTCGAATACTCGGAGGAGCCGCTGGTCTCCTCCGACATCGTCGGGAACCCGCACAGCTCCATCTTCGATTCCGAGCTCACGTACGCCGACGGGAAGCACGTCAAGGTGACCGCTTGGTACGACAACGAGTGGGGATTCTCGAACCGCGCCGCTCAGGTGCTCGCGACGCTCGCCGACTGAGTCGAAGAGCACTCGCACTGGCCCCTCCCGTTCATTCGAGAGGGCCAGTGCCGTGCTCACGCCGCTGTGCGAGTGCGGAGGCGCATCACGAGCGCTGCGATCGCGCGCCAGCCGATGAGGAAGACGCCGAGAGTGATGGTGGCGACGATGACGAACGGGACGGCGGTGCCCGCACCGGTGGCCGCTCGCACCAGCATGCCGATGAGGACGGAGCCGACCCAGATCGGAAGGCCGGCCCTGATGATCGCCATCGGGTGCCGAGCGACTCGTGCGGCGAGCCACGAGACGCCGAGACCGATGATGAAGGGCCACGCCGTATCGAGGAGTCCGAGCACGGTCGCCGCCCGCTCGTGACTGCTCCGGCCGATTCCGGCGAAGAGCAGAACGAGCGCGAGATCGATTCCGAGCGCCAGGGCGGCTGAGCGGAGTGGCTTCGGGGCGGAGCGCTCGGCTGGCTCTCGGGCCGACAAGCTCATGACTGCGACTCCGTTCGCGAGCGCTCGAGGAGATCCAGCACCGCGCCGTGCAGGCGACCGTTCGTGGCGAGCGAGCTGCCGTTCCAGGCGCTCTCAGCGCCCTCGATGTCGGTGAATCGCCCACCGGCCTCGCGCACGATGGGCACGAGCGCAGCAAGATCGTAGGGCTTCACATCGAACTCGGCGACGATGTCGACGAGGCCTTCGGCCAGCAGCATGTACGACCACATATCGCCGTACGCCCGGTCCCGCCAGACCGCTCGACTGAGCGCGATGAGCGGATCCAGGTACCCGGCGAGATCCCACTGCTCGATGCTCTGAAAGCTGAGGGACGCGTGCTCGAGCTCTGCGATGGCCGACACCTGCAGTCGACGGGGATCGGCACCCTGCTGACGGCCCCAGGCTCCGTGCCCGGTCTCCGCCCACCATCGAGCGCCGAATGCGGGCGCGGAGACCACGCCGACGGAGGGCGAACCGTCGATCTCGAGTGCGATGAGGGTGGCCCAGTTGGGCACGCCGCGGAGGAAGTTGGAGGTGCCGTCGATGGGGTCGATGATCCATCGCCGCTCGCCCCGATCCTCCCGCCCGGATTCCTCGCCGAGAAATCCGTCACCCGGACGTTCGACGGAGATATGGGCGCGCAGCGCGCGTTCGACCGCCGTGTCCGCATCCGTCACGAATGTGCGATCGGGCTTCGTGTCGACGGCGAGGTCAGCGGCGCGGAAGCGGGGGAGCGAGATCCCGTCCGCGAGGTCCGCCAGATCGAGGGCGAACGCGAGGTCGGGAGAGGGGAGCGCTCGGGTCATTGACACACCTTCCATGAGCGGGAACCACCGGGCAGATACGCGAAAAGCCCGGTATGAGATACCGGGCTTTCCATCTGTGCGCCCTCACGGGCTCGAACCGTGGACCCGCTGATTAAGAGTCAGCTGCTCTACCAACTGAGCTAAAGGCGCATATCGCTGTTCCGAGGTCTTGCCTCGCTGAGCAACGGATGAAACTCTAGCACGATCGAGAGAGGCCGTTCAAATCGATGGCGGGATCCCGCGCGCGTCGCGGCCGGATCGCACGGGTTCGGCTCAGCGATGCTTGCGGCCCGCCTGCTCCTCCGCATCCTGCTCTTGCATGGAAACGGTGGCGATGGCGAGCGCGAGGCCCGCGAGCCAGGCGCCCCACACGAGATAGCGGCGCCAGTCCTTGCGCATGGAGCCGGTGCGGCGTGCGGTGCTCATGGCGCCGAACGCGGCGCCGATCACTCCGGGATTGGTGACGTACTTGCCGATAGACACGGTGCCTCCCTGCGGTCGGTGATGATGACCGTTTCAGCCTAGTGGGAGGGTGCGCGGAGCGGAGGGGGTTGCGGTAGCCTGGCTGAGACAGGCTTCGCGCGTGCGGGGTCACCACTGATCGATGAAGGAGAAGCCGGTATGGCGAAGCAGGAGACGGGCGCGCTGTTCGAGGAGAGCTCGCAGGGAGCCGTGAGCGCTGTGACGGCGATCGTATTCGTCATCTCGATCGTGCTGGTGCTGGGCGGGTTCGTCATCATGAGCTACGGCGTGAACCCGGAACTCGGCGCGGCCGAGCTCTGGACGTTCGCGGGCGGCCTCGCTGCGGCCAGCCTGGGCTTCGCGCTCCCGTTCTCGCTGCTGCCCATCAGCGGCAAGTAACGCGCTCCGCGGGCGGGGTCGGAGGGCGCTCCTCCGGCCCCGCTTTCGCGTTCCCGCGGAGCCCACCCGCCAACGCGCCGGTTCGCGCATGCGTCAGCCCTTAGAATGGCGTTATGGCAGAGATTGACATGAAGCCGCGGAGCCGCGACGTCACCGATGGAATCGAGAAGGCCGCGGCCCGGGGAATGCTCCGTGCGGTGGGCATGGGTGATGCGGACTGGGACAAGCCCCAGATCGGCATTGCGAGCTCGTGGAACGAGATCACCCCCTGCAATCTGAGCCTCGATCGCCTCGCTCAGGGCGCCAAAGAGGGCGTCCACTCGGGTGGCGGGTACCCGCTGCAGTTCGGCACGATCTCGGTCTCGGACGGGATCTCGATGGGCCACGAAGGCATGCATTTCTCGCTCGTCTCACGCGAGGTCATCGCCGACTCGGTCGAGACCGTGATGATGGCGGAGCGGCTCGACGGATCCGTGCTGCTCGCGGGGTGCGATAAGTCGCTGCCCGGCATGCTGATGGCGGCGGCCCGTCTCGACCTGGCCTCAGTGTTCCTCTACGCCGGATCGATCGCTCCCGGTTGGGTGAAGCTCACCGACGGCACGGAGAAGGAAGTCACGATCATCGACGCCTTCGAAGCGGTCGGCGCTTGCAAGGCCGGCACGATGAGCGAAGAGGATCTGAAGCGCATCGAGTGCGCCATCGCTCCGGGCGAGGGCGCGTGCGGCGGCATGTACACGGCCAACACGATGGCGTCGATCGCGGAGGCGCTCGGTATGAGCCTTCCCGGCTCTGCGGCTCCGCCCAGCGCGGATCGACGACGGGACTACTTCGCCCACCGGTCTGGTGAGGCGGTCGTCAACATGCTGCGCTTGGGGATCACCGCGCGAGACATTCTGACGAAGCACGCGTTCGAGAACGCCATCACGCTGCTCATGGCGTACGGGGGATCGACGAACGCGGTGCTCCACCTCCTCGCGATCGCGCGCGAAGCCGAAGTCGACCTGACGCTCGAAGACTTCGACCGCATCGGATCGAAGGTTCCGCACCTCGCCGACATGAAGCCGTTCGGCAAGTTCGTCATGGCGGACATCGACCGTCAGGGCGGCGTGCCCGTCGTGCTGAAGGCGCTGCTCGACGCTGGGCTGCTGCACGGTGACGCGCTCACCGTCACCGGAAAGACGATGGCGGAGAACCTCGCCGAACTGAATCCGGACCCCGTCGACGGCACCGTGATTCATCACCTCGACGATCCGATCCACGCGACGGGCGGCCTGTCGATCCTCCACGGCACCTTGGCCCCGGAAGGCGCCGTCGTCAAGACGGCCGGTTTCGACGCCGAGCTCTTCGAGGGGCCGGCGCGGGTCTTCGATCGCGAGCGCGCCGCGATGGATGCCCTCACCGAGGGGCGTATCGGCAAGGGCGACATCGTCGTCATCCGATACGAGGGCCCGAAGGGCGGGCCGGGCATGCGCGAGATGCTCGCTATCACCGCCGCCATCAAGGGCGCGGGCCTCGGCAAAGATGTACTACTATTGACGGACGGACGATTCTCAGGCGGCACAACCGGCCTGTGCATCGGCCATATTGCACCAGAAGCAACGGACGGCGGTCCGGTCGCTCTGGTCCGCGACGGAGACCTGATTCGGGTCGATATCGCCGCACGAACGCTCGATCTGCTGGTAGATCCCTCAGAGCTTGAGGCCCGACGAGAAAACTGGGCCCCGCTTCCCCCGCGGTATACGCGCGGTGTGCTGGCGAAGTACGCGAAGCTCGTCAAGTCGGCGTCCCACGGCGCCGTCACCGGTTGATCCGGTAGACGAGTTCGGCACGCCGTCGGCCATACCGGCCGCGTCCCGCGATATCACCTCCGATCACGAAAGCTGGACATGAACTCGGAATCGAGTGCACTCCCATCACCCCATGCGGCTCAACGCGGCGAACGGATGACCGGCGCGCAGGCCGTCGTCCGCAGCCTGGAAGCGCTCGGCGTCTCCGACGTCTTCGGCCTTCCGGGTGGCGCGGTGCTTCCGCTATACGACGCCCTGATGGACGCGGAGAAGCTTCGCCACATCCTGGTGCGGCACGAGCAGGGCGGCGGTCACGCTGCCGAGGGCTACGCCACGGCGAGCAACACCGTCGGCGTCTGCATCGCCACCTCGGGCCCCGGTGCGACGAACCTCGTCACGGCGATCGCCGACGCCTACATGGACTCGGTGCCGCTCCTCGCGATCACCGGGCAGGTCTACTCGCACCTCATGGGAACCGACGCGTTCCAGGAGGCCGACATCGTGGGGATCACGATGCCGATCACGAAGCACTCGTTCCTCGTGAAGCGCGCCGAAGACGTACCCGAGGCGATTGCGGCCGCCTATTACCTGGCATCCACTGGTCGCCCCGGCCCGGTGCTCGTCGACATCACGAAGGATGCGCAGGAGGGCGAGCTCGACTTCGTCTGGGGCGAGCGCGCGGACCTCCCCGGGTACCGCCCGATCACCAAGGCCAACAGCAAGCAGATTCAGGCCGCCGCCGACCTCATCGCAGACGCGAAGCGACCGGTGTTCTACGTCGGCGGCGGAGTCGTGCGCGCAGGAGCCTCAGAGGAGCTGCTGCAACTCGTCGAGCTCGTGGGCGCTCCGGTGGTCACGACGCTGACCGCTCGCGGAGCCTTCCCCGACTCGCACACGCAGCACCTCGGCATGCCCGGCATGCACGGCACGGTCCCGGCCGTGCTCGCACTGCAGGAAGCCGATCTGCTCATCACGCTCGGCGCGCGCTTCGATGACCGGGTCACCGGCAAGGCGGCGCTCTTCGCGCCAGACGCGAAGGTGATCCACGCGGATATCGATCCCGCGGAGATCGGCAAGATCCGCGCGGCGGATGTGCCGATCGTCGGTGATGCCGCCGACGTGATCGCAGATCTCATCGCCGCGATGTCGACCGCCCAGGTGAGCCGCGAGTGCGAGAACATCAGCCCGTGGTGGGAGCGTCTCCGCGGGCTGCAGCAGAAGTTCCCGTTGGGGCACCACCCGACGAGCGACGGGTTGCTGTCGCCGCAGCTGGTGATCGAGCGTATCGGAGAGCTCACCGGACCCGAGGCGGTCTACGCCGCAGGCGTCGGCCAGCACCAGATGTGGGCCGCGCAGTTCATCAAGTACGAACGACCCGGCGCATGGCTCAACTCCGGCGGCGCCGGCACGATGGGGTATGCAGTTCCGGCCGCCATGGGTGCCAAGGTGGCGGAGCCCGACCGCATTGTATGGGCGATCGACGGCGACGGTTGCTTCCAGATGACCAACCAGGAGCTCGCGACCTGCGTCGTGAACAACATTCCGATCAAGGTCGCCGTCATCAACAACTCCTCGCTGGGCATGGTGCGTCAGTGGCAGACGCTGATCTACGACGGCCGGTACTCGAACACGGAACTGAACACGGGTCACGGCTCCCAGCGCGTGCCCGACTTCGTCAAGCTCGGCGAGGCCTACGGCTGCCTGGCGATCCGCGTGGAGCGCGAGGACCAGATCGACGAGGCGATCCAGCTCGCCCTCGCGACGAACGACCGCCCCGTACTCATCGATTTCGTCGTCAGTGCGGACGCGATGGTGTGGCCGATGGTGCGTCAAGGCACCTCGAACAGCGACATCCAATACGCCCTCGAACACAGTCCCGAGTGGGAGGTGGAGTAACCATGAGCCGTCACGTGCTGAGCCTCCTCGTCGAGGACAAGCCGGGTCTGCTGACCCGAGTCGCCGGGCTGTTCGCCCGTCGCAGCTTCAACATCGAATCCCTCGCGGTCGGACCGACCGAGATGCAGGGCCTGTCGCGCATCACCGTGGTCGTCGACCAGGACGAGGTGCTGCTCGAACAGGTGACGAAGCAGCTCAACAAGCTGGTCAACGTCATCAAGATCGTCGAACTGGAGAGCGCCACCTCGGTGCAGCGCGAGCACGTGCTCATCAAAGTGCGCGCCGACAACCAGTCGCGATCCCACGTACTCGAAGCAGTCACGCTCTTCCGGGCGCGAGTCGTGGACGTCGTGCCCGACGCCCTCACGATCGAGGTGACCGGAGACCGGGGAAAGATCGACGCCTTCCTGAAGGTGCTCGAGCCCTACGGCATCAAGGAGATCGCGCAGTCGGGACTGATCGCAATGGGTCGCGGATCGAAATCGATCACCGAGCGCGTCTTCAAGAACTAGCGGAACACCCGATTTCCGCACGAGCTGTAACGAACCATCACAACTAAGGAGAGTCCCAAGTGGCAGAGATGTACTACGACGCCGACGCCGATCTGTCGATCATCCAGGGCAAGAAGGTAGCCGTCGTCGGCTACGGCTCGCAGGGCCACGCCCACGCGATGAACCTTCGCGACTCGGGTGTCGAGGTCGTCATCGCCCTCAAGGAGGGCTCGAAGTCGATTCAGAAGGCTGAAGAGGCGGGGTTCACGGTCAAGACCGTGGCCGACGCAGCGGCGTGGGCTGATGTCATCATGATTCTCGCTCCCGATCAGCACCAGCGCACCATCTTCAACGAATCCATCAAGGATCAGCTCACCGAGGGCAAGACGCTCGCGTTCGCCCACGGCTTCAACATCCGCTTCGGTTACATCGAGGCCCCCGCCGGCGTCGACGTGATCCTCGTCGCTCCGAAGGCTCCCGGCCACACGGTGCGCCGCGAATTCGAGGCGGGACGCGGTATCCCCGACATCATCGCCGTCGAGGTCGACGCGTCGGGCACCGCATGGGACACCGCGAAGTCGTACGCGAAAGCGATCGGCGGCACCCGCGCCGGCGTCATCAAGACGACGTTCACCGAAGAGACCGAGACCGATCTCTTCGGCGAGCAGTCGGTGCTCTGCGGCGGCACGAGCCACCTCGTGCAGTACGGCTTCGAGGTGCTGACCGAGGCCGGGTACCAGCCCGAGATCGCGTACTTCGAGGTGCTCCACGAGTTGAAGCTCATCGTCGACCTCATGTGGGAGGGCGGCATCGCGAAGCAGCGCTGGTCGATCTCCGACACGGCAGAGTTCGGCGACTACGTCTCGGGCCCGCGCGTCATCGGCCCGGAGGTCAAGGAGCACATGCAGGAGGTGCTCGCCGACATCCAGTCGGGTGCCTTCGCGAAGCGCTTCATCGAGGACCAGGACAAGGGCGGCCCCGAGTTCCAGGAGCTGCGCAAGAAGGAGGAATCGCACCCGATCGAGAAGACCGGTGGCGAGCTGCGCAAGCTCTTCGCATGGCAGCAGCAGGATTCGGACTACGTCGACGGCTCAGCGGCTCGCTGATCCGACGCAGTTCTGAACGCCCACCGGGATCCGCTCCCGGTGGGCGTTCGGCTGTTTCGGCGGCCGTGCCGGTGCCGAACCGGAGGGTTGAACGTGAACCCGAGACTTTGAGCGCCGAAAATGCGCTCAGGGTCAGGGTGAGCCCTCGTGCTCGCGGCACCGGCACCGGCATCGGCGCCGGCGCCGGCGAGGGTGCGGTTCAGGGGCGTGCGGAAGCGCGCTTCGTCCGCGCCGTCGCGGGCGCCGTCCACGGATCCTCCGGCCACGGGTGCTTCGGGTACCGCCCGCGCATCTCCTTGCGCACCTGCTGGTACGGCCCGTTCCAGAACGACTCGAGATCGTCGGTCACCGCGAGCGGCTTGCGGGCAGGGGAGAGCAGGTGGAAGAGCACCGGAACCCGCCCGTCGACGAGCCGGGGCGTGACGGCGAGGCCGAATAGCTCTTGGAGTTTCACCGCGACGACCGGCCGGCCCTCCTCGTCGCTGACATCGGGGTACGCAATGCGCGCGCTGCCGCCGGACGGCACGGGGAGTCGCTCGGGGGCGAGCTCGTCGAGGCGGGCGGCCTCGGGCCAGGGCAGGAGGCGACGCAGTGCGGCGGCGAGGTCGAGGGAGCGGAGGCCCGCGCGACCTGAGAGCCGCGCGAGGTCGGGGCCGAGCCAGTCATCGATCGAGGCGAGCAGCGCGGCGTCGTGCATGGCGGGCCAGGGCGCCCCGAGCTGCGCATGCACCAGCGCCATCCGTCCGCGTAGCGCCTTCGCCGCGTCCGACCAGGTCAGAGCTCCGAGCCCGTCGTCGCGCACGAGGCGCGCGATCGCGGGCGCGGTGTCGGCCGGTGTTGCGGCGACGGGAGTCGAAGCGAGCAGGATCGCGCCGAGGCGCCGCTCCTCCCGCACCTGGACACGGCCGTCGACGATCTGCGCCGATCGCTGCTCGGCGAGCAGGGACGCGCCGAAGTGCCGTGCATCGGCATCCGTGAGGGGAGCGGCGAGGCGGATCACCGCGCCGGTGCCGTCGGCAGCGCGACCGTCGGCGCGTTGCACCTCTCGCACGGCGATCCATTCCGAGCCGAGGAGGGGGCTCCCCTCGGGCAGTGCCGCGCGCGTCCCGCTCGCCAGCACGTACGCTCGGGAGCCGGATGCGACTCGCCGCGCGATCCACTCGGGCCGGGCGAGCGCCACGACGGGCCCTGGCGAGGCGCCAGCGTTGGAATGCTGCGTCGCCGTCGCCGTCGTGCCGGGCGCGCGGGTGTCGGCTGCGGCCTCGGAGGTCGTCTCGAACTCGGCATCGACGATCCTGCGCAGCCGTTGGGACTCTCGGCGCCACGTCGCCGCACCGGGGGAGCGCCCGGCGCGGAGCTCGCGCAGCACCCGTGCGAGGTCGGCCCCCGCATCGCGGTGATCTCCCGTCATGGCGGCGACGATCTCCGCCACTCGAGTCCGGTCTTCGAGGGCGGTGCTCCCGGAGAGCAGGGCTCGCGCTTCACGGGCGCCGATCGGGAGTTGAGCGACGCGCGCTCCGAGTGTCGTGATGCTGCCCGTGTCGTTGACGAGCTCAAGCGTGCGCAGTACGTGCTCCGCCTCGCGCATCGCCGCAGCGGGCGGGCGCGTCGGCAGGGCCAGGCCCTCACCACGAGGCGTGCCCCAGGCGGCGAGCAGGAGTGCGGCGTCCGTGAGGTCGGCAGCCGCGATCTCAGGAGCGGCGTCGGCCGGCATGCGCGCGAAGTCGGCCTCGGAGTAGGCGCGCACCGCGCGACCGGGTCCGAGGCGCGCCGCGCGACCGGCGCGCTGCACGACGCTCGAGCGGGAGGCGCTCACCGTGACGAGCCCCGTCATGCTCCGAGCTCGGTCCCGTCGAACCTCCCGCGAGAGACCGGCGTCCACGACGAGGCGCACCCCCGGCACGGTGAGCGAGCTCTCGGCGAGCGAGGTGCTCACGACGATGCGGGGCGGATCGCCGTGAAGCCGCCCGCGCACCGCGCGATCCTGCGCCCGAGGCTCCAATCGACCGTGCAGCGGCAGCACATCGACCGCCGAGGTCCCGTGTCCTGGCACTCGGGAGCGCAGCAGGCTGACGAGCTCATCGACCTCGCGGGCGCCGGGAACGAAGACGAGTGCATCGCACCCCTCTGAGCGCTGCGCTTCCGCTGCTACTCCCGCGAGATGCGCGAGGAACTCCCGGCTGACCCCTCGATCGTCGAGCCTCGGGCGGTCGAACGGGGCGTAGTCGACGCGCAGCGGGTGCAGCGCCGAGGGCACGTCCACGATCGGAGCCGCTGCCTCGTCGGAGCCGAGGAGGTCGGCGACACGACGCGCATCGAGCGTCGCCGACATCGCGACCACGATGAGATCATCGCGAAGCGCGCGGACCTCGGCCAGCATGCCGAGCAGCAGGTCGCCGTCGAGCGAGCGCTCATGCACCTCGTCGAGGATCACCGCGCCGACACCGGGGAGGTCCGGGTCCCGGAGCAGGCGGCGCAGCAGCACCCCGGGGGTGAGCGCCTCGATGCGGTGCGCGGGATCGAGCACGCGTTCACCGCGAACGGTGAACCCGATCGCGCGGCCGAGCGGGGAGCCGTCGAGCTGGGCGATCCGGGCCGCTGCCGCGCGCACTGCGACCCGTCGCGGTTGCGTGAGCAAGACCGTCGGGGCCCGGCCGCTCGACCGCGATGGGGCATCGCCGGCCGGAGACGTCTCGCTCAGCAGGTCTGCGACGAGCGGAGGCACGAAGGTGGTCTTCCCGGTGCCAGGGGGAGCCGTCACGACCGCGACGCCGTCGGCGAGAGCCGCCACGAGCGCTTCAGCCTCGTTCGCGACGACGAGCCCGGCGCCGATGGCGGCGAGATCGAAGCGATGGGGCATCCCTCCAGTGTAGAAGTGCGGTGCCCGGGTCTGCGCCGCGGCCGGTGCCGGCGCAGTGCGTGCTCGCGGTCGGCCGCCTCGGGTGCCGCGCAATGCCGCTCCCGGCAGACGTGGAGTCGTCGAGCGATACCCTGGAGGGATGAAGCAGAAGCCGGGCCGCGCGTCGCGGGAACCTCGGGAGAGCTCGCTCGCGAGCGGATGGACCGTCGCCGGGGAGCCGGCCGCAGCCGGTGATCCGGATGCAGTGCGTGCCGATCCGCCTCCTGGTGTCGGGGCGGATGCGACGGATGTGCAACGTGCGCCGTCGCGCGTCGGCGACGAGGGAGCGCGACCGCAGGCGCAGTCCGAGAGCGACGCGATCGACGCCGTCGTCGACGCCGATGCACCTGAACGATCCCAGATCTCGAACGGCGCACTCGTCGTGCTGGGAGTCTTCGGCGGACTCTACCTGCTCTACACCTGGGGCTGGTTCATCGTGGCGCAGGCCTACTCTGAGAACAATTCGGTCACCGCAGCGGGGAGCGGCATCATCGGCGGCGTGCTGCAGCAGGTCGTCTTCTGGGCTGCGCCGTTCGCCGCGCCCCTCTGGTTCTTCACGGCGCTCGTCTTCGGGCGCGGAGGCCGCACCAAGCTCCTGACGATCCTGCTGCTCATCGGCGCCGTGGTGCTCGTACCGCTGCCGATGCTCATCGAGAGAGGCGTCTGAGGCATGGCGAAACTCATTTCCGCATGGTCGGCCGGGGTGCTGCTCGGGCTGCTCTACCTGTACGCGATCGTCGCGGGCATCGGCAACCTCGTCGGGGTCATGGGCATGAGCGCGGCGCTCGGCACGGGCCTCACCGGGTCGGGTCGCTTCTGGCTCGTCGTCGGCGTGGTGATGCCGGCGGTCGTCTTCGCGCTCGCGCTCCTGCTCGGAAGACGACGGGGAGCGGGCGCCAGGATCCTGCTGCTCGCCGCTGGCGTGGCGCTGGTCGCCGCCTGGCAGATCGACATCATGCACGTCGTGCCCGACTCGTCATATTTCGCGTAGCCGGGAGCAGCCGACCCCTGCGGGGCTAGACTGGTGCCCTGCGTGCGCTGCGCGTATTGTCCTCGTTTTCAACCCGAAGGATCTGCTTGATGTCTGCGCCGGTCGTGCTGATCGCCGAACAACTTTCGCCCGCAACCATCGCCGCTCTCGGCCCCGACTTCGAGGTGGTGCACGTCGACGGAACGGATCGCGGTGCGCTGCGCTCGGCGCTCGGTTCCGCTGACGCGGTATTGGTCCGCTCCGCCACGCAGATCGATGCGGAGGCGCTCGGCTGGGCGCCGAAGCTCAAGGTCGTGGCCCGTGCCGGCGTCGGTCTCGACAACGTCGACATCAAGGCGGCTACCCAGGCCGGTGTGATGGTCGTCAACGCGCCGACGTCCAACATCATCAGCGCCGCCGAGTTGACGGTCGCGCACATCCTGGGTCTCGCGCGACACCTGCCCCGCGCGCACGCGTCGCTGTCAGCAGGCGAATGGAAGCGCTCGTCGTTCACCGGGATCGAGCTGTTCGAGAAGACCGTCGGCATCATCGGACTGGGACGCATCGGTGCGCTCATCGCCGACCGCCTGCGCGGTTTCGGTGTCGAGCTCGTCGCATACGACCCGTACATCACCGCGGCGCGCGCGCAGCAGCTGGGCGTGCAGCTCGTCTCGCTCGACGAGCTCGTCAGCCGCGCGGACTTCCTGACGATCCACATGCCCCGCACGCCGGAGACGCTCGGCATGATCGGCGCCGAGCAGTTGCGGGCCATGAAGCCCACCGCGTTCGTCATCAACGTCGCTCGCGGCGGCCTGATCGACGAGGACGCGCTCGCCGAGGCGCTCGCGTCGGGCGAGATCGCCGGCGCGGCGCTCGACGTCTTCGTGCAGGAGCCGCCCGCAGACACGCGTCTCACCGCGCTTCCGAACGTCAACGTGACGCCGCACCTCGGTGCGTCGACCGATGAGGCCCAGGAGAAGGCGGGCGTCTCGGTCGCGAAGTCGGTGCGCCTCGCCCTCGCCGGCGATCTCGTTCCCGACGCGGTGAACGTCGCGGGCGGCGCCATCGACGAGTACGTGCGCCCCGGCCTGCCGCTGACGGAGAAGCTCGGCCAGGTCTTCGCCGGTCTCGCGGACGGCGCGATCGCCTCGGTCGACATCGAGGTGCACGGCGAGCTCGCCGAGCACAACGTGCAGGCTCTGCGACTCGCCGGCCTGAAGGGGTTGTTCTCGAAGGTGGTCAGCGAGCCCGTCTCGTACGTCAACGCGCCGCTGCTCGCGGAGCAGCGCAACATCGACGTTCGGTTCACCGTCGACTCGCTCTCGGAGAGCTACCGCAACGTGATCACCATCCGCGGCGCGCTCACCGACGGCACCCCCATCTCGGTTTCGGGCACACTGACGGGCCCGAAGCAGGTCGAGAAGATCGTCGAGATCAACGGCTACGAGGTCGAGCTGCCGATCCCGGAGCACCTCATCGTCTTCAGCTACGTCGACCGTCCCGGCATCGTCGCGACCTACGGCGGCGTGCTCGGCGAGGCCGGCGTGAACATCGCCGGTCTCCAGATCGCTCGCGATGAGAAGCGGGGCACCGCCCTGTCGGTGCTCTCGGTCGACGCGCCGGTCGAGGAGACGCTCATCGGCGCACTGCGCGGCGCGATCGGCGCCGAGCACATGCACACGATCGACATCGACGCCCTCTAGGCGCCGAACCACGAAGCCCCTTCCGCGATCTCGGCGGAGGGGGCTTCGTGCGTGCAGGATCCGCCCCGCCGCTACCGCCCAGCTCGGATCGCCGAGGCGACGGCGTCGATGTGCTGCAGCGCGGCTTCTTCAGCCGCAACCCGGTCGCCGGCCTCGATGGCGGCGAAGATGGTCGCATGCTCGACGTCGGAATCGAGCTGACGCGCCTGCGTGATGTTCAAGAACTCGGATTGCAGATCCAGCGAGCGCCGCATCGACGCGGTGATGCTGAGGAGCACCGAATTGTGGCTCGCCTCAGCGATGAGGGTGTGGAAGTCGCGGTCGAGGCGCACCCATTCGTGCAGCGCCGTCGTCTCGAGCATGCGGCTGAGGAGTCTGCGCATCGCTTCGAGCTCGATCTCAGTGCGCCGCTGCGCCGCGTGGCCCGCGGTGGGCACCTCGACGTGGATACGCGCCTCCATGAGGTGGTCTGGGTCGAACCCGCCGAACTCGGACACGCCGGACGGAGTCTTCGAGACGACGTAGGTGCCGCTGCCGCTGCGGGTCTCGGTGAGCCCCAGCGTCGAGCACGCGTGGAGCGCCTCCCGCACGACGGATCGGCTCACGCCGAACTGCTTGGCGAGGGTCAGCTCTCCGGGCAGACGATCGCCGGGAACGACCGCATCGTTGTCGATGAGATCCCGGATCGCGCGGAACGCGGCCTCGGTCGCGCTGACGCGCTTGACGGGGGAATCCATGGGCGGGACCTTTCGGGAGCGCAACGCGGGCTCGCAGGTCGAGTGTCGGCGTCGGTGCGGATCTACTCGCACCAGAATATTGAGTTTTCGTCCGCTTCGGTAATCTGTCTGACAGCTCATCTGAGCGCGCGCCGCAGACGGGGATACTCTGTGTGCTGCCAGGCCCTCGGTGCTATCCTGTGGGAGCGGGCGTCTGCCCGTGTCAAAACGAAGAACCGAGCACGCCGATTGGCGGGCTGGTCTTCGGTGGTGGATCCCTCTGGTTCCGCGCGGAGCGGTGCGCAGGGTGGTCGTCTACTGAACATCAGCATCCGCGATCGACCGCAGCAAACGCCGGCGCGATCCGGACTGTCCGTCGCGTGCTCTCGTGAGTAAGGAGAACCCGTGGAGGGTCCTGAAATCAAGTTCGCCGAAGCTGTGCTCGACAACGGCACATTCGGCAAGCGCACCATCCGATTCGAAACAGGCCGGCTCGCGCAGCAGGCCCAGGGCGCGGTCGCCGCGTACCTCGACGAGGAGACGATGCTCCTCTCGGCGACCAGCGCATCGAAGCAGCCGAAGGATCACTTCGACTTCTTCCCGCTGACCATCGACGTCGAAGAGCGCTCGTACGCCGCCGGCAAGATCCCCGGTTCGTTCTTCCGTCGCGAAGGCCGTCCCTCGACCGAGGCGATCCTCGTCTGCCGTCTCATCGACCGGCCCCTGCGCCCCTCCTTCGTGAGCGGTCTGCGCAACGAGGTCCAGGTCGTCATCACCGTGCTCTCGATCGCGCCCGGCGAGTTCTACGACGCGCTCGCGATCAACGCGGCTTCCGCGTCGACGCAGATCTCCGGTCTGCCGTTCTCCGGTCCCATCGCGGGCGTGCGTCTCGCACTCATCGGCGATCAGTGGGTCGCGTTCCCGACTGCCGAGCAGCTGAAGGACGCCGTCTTCGACCTCGTCGTGGCCGGCCGTGTCGTGACCGATGCCAACGGCAACGATGATGTCGCGATCATGATGGTCGAAGCAGAGGCCACCGAGCACAGCTGGGAGCTCATCCGCAGCGGCGCGAAGAAGCCGAACGAGGCAGTCGTCGCCGAGGGCCTCGATGCCGCGAAGCCGTTCATCGCGCAGCTCTGCAAGGCGCAGTCCGAGCTCGCCGCGCAGTCGGCGAAGGAGATCGCCGACTACCCGGTCTTCCTGCCGTACACCGATGAGGTGCTCGCGGCCGTCGACGCGCTCGCACGCACCGAGCTCGCGCCGATCTACCAGATCGCCGACAAGCAGGAGCGCCAGGCCGCAGACGACGCGCTGAAGGCGCGCGTCAAGGAGGGCATCGCAGCGCAGGTTGAGGCCGGGACCCTTCCCGATTCGGCCAACGCGCAGGTCTCCGCCGCGTACAAGTCGGTCACGAAGGACATCGTGCGCAGCCGCGTGCTCACCGAGGGCGTCCGCATGGACGGCCGCGGAACGAGCGACATCCGTGCGCTCGACGCCGAGGTCCAGGTCATTCCTCGCGTGCACGGCTCCGCCATCTTCCAGCGCGGCGAGACCCAGATCCTGGGTGTCACCACGCTGAACATGCTCAAGATGGAGCAGCAGATCGACTCGCTGTCGCCGATCACGAGCAAGCGCTACCTGCACCATTACAACTTCCCGCCGTACTCGACCGGTGAGACCGGCCGCGTCGGTTCGCCGAAGCGTCGCGAGATCGGGCACGGCTTCCTCGCCGAGCGCGCGCTCGTACCGGTGCTGCCGAGCCGCGAGGAGTTCCCCTACGCGATTCGCCAGGTCTCAGAGGCGCTGAGCTCGAACGGTTCGACGTCGATGGGTTCGGTCTGCGCGTCGACCCTGTCGCTGCTGAACGCCGGCGTGCCGCTGCGCGCGCCCGTCGCCGGCATCGCGATGGGTCTCGTCTCCGACGAGGTCGACGGCGAGACGCGGTACGCAGCCCTCACCGACATCCTGGGCGCTGAGGATGCGCTCGGCGATATGGATTTCAAGGTCGCCGGTACCTCTGAGTTCATCACCGCTATTCAGCTCGACACCAAGCTCGACGGCCTGCCGGCATCGGTGCTGAAGGGCGCGCTGACTCAGGCTCATGAGGCCCGCCTCACGATCCTCGGCGTGCTGAACCAGGCGATCGACGTGCCCGACGAGATGGCGCCGACCGCGCCTCGCGTGATCACGGTGAACATTCCCGTCGACAAGATCGGCGAACTGATCGGGCCGAAGGGCAAGACGATCAACGGGATCCAGGATCAGACCGGCGCCGACATCTCGATCGATGACGACGGCACCGTCTACATCGGCGCGACCGACGGTCCGGCGGCGGAGGCTGCGCGCGCGCAGGTCAACGCCATCGCGAACCCGCAGAACCCCGAGGTCGGCGAGCAGTACCTCGGTACGGTCGTGAAGAACGCGGCGTTCGGCGCGTTCATCTCGCTGCTCCCGGGCAAAGACGGCCTGCTGCACATCTCCGAGGTGCGCAAGCTCGCCGGTGGGAAGCGCATCGAGAGCGTGGACGACGTGCTCTCGGTCGGTCAGAAGATCCTCGTGAAGATCACGAAGACCGACGATCGCGGCAAGCTCTCACTCGAGCCCGTGCTCGAGGAGCAGGCAGCTGAGGCTCCGGCCGAAGCAGCTGCCGAGGCTCCCGCAGCCGAGTAGTTCCGGCAGTGCGGCGGTCCGCCGCATTCAACGCCCGTCGTCCCGCATCGCGCGGGGCGGCGGGCGTTCTGCGTTGCGAAGCGCGGGGAATGCGGGCCGGCGGAGGAGGGCGGCCCACCGCGCGGGAAGCTCGGAGCGGCGAGGCCCTAGGCTGAGGGCATGCGCGAACCGATCCAACTGCCCCTCGATCAAGCCGAACTGACCGCGGATCTGGGAGGCGGGCTGGTTCGCCGCACCGTGCATCCGAGCGGGCTCCGCGTGCTGACGGAGCGCATGCCAGGAGCGCGAAGCGCTTCGATCGGGTTCTGGGTCGGCGTCGGCTCCCGCGACGAGCAGGCTGAACGCGCGGATGCGCCCGGCAGCCTGGGATCCACCCACTTCCTCGAGCATCTGCTCTTCAAGGGCACACCGACTCGCGACGCGTTCTCCATCGCGACCGAGTTCGACCGCATCGGAGCCGAGCACAACGCGCTCACCGCGAAGGAGTACACGTGCTACTACGCGAAGGTGCGCGACGCCGACCTCGATGTCGCGGTCGACATGCTGAGCGACATGGTGGCGAATTCGACGCTCGATGCCGATGAGTTCGAGATCGAGCGCGGCGTGATCCTCGAAGAGCTCGCGATGGCGGCCGATGATCTCGCCGATGTCGCCAACGAGCGCTTCTTCGAAGCGGTGCTCGGCGAGCATCCGCTGGGCCGCCCCATCGGGGGCTGGCCCGACACGATCAAGGAGGCGCGACGCGTCGACGTCGACCGCCACTACCGCGATCGGTACGATCCATCGACCCTCGTCGTGACGGCGGCGGGCGCCGTCGATCACGACAGGCTCGTCGCTCAGGTGGTCGCGGCGCTGAATGCGTCACCGGAGCGTCGCTGGCACACCGACGGGAGCGCGACGCCCGTGCGCCGACGCCAGGTGATCGATGCGGCCCAGCCCGATCTCCTGACGCTGGAAGCGCCGACCCTCGACTCGGCGATGGCCCGCGAACCTCGCGTGCAGATCACCGAGCGCCCGTCCGAGCAGCTGAACCTGCTCATCGGCACGCACGGTTTCAGCGCCAACGACTCGCGTCGCTTCGCCTACGGGATCATGAACTCGGTGCTCGGCGGGGGCATGTCGAGTCGGTTGTTCCAAGAGATCCGCGAGAAGCGCGGGCTCGCGTACACGGCGTACTCCTTCGGTGCGAGCTACTCGGATTCAGGCCTCTTCGCGATGTACGCCGGTACCGCTCCGGAGAAGGCGGCCGACGTCGTCGAGCTCAGCCGGGTGGAGCTGCGCAAGCTCGCCGACGCCGAGATCTCGGGGGAGGAGCTCGAGCGGGCCCTCGGTCAGATCGCAGGATCGACGGCGCTCGCGCTCGAGGATTCCGACACCCGGATGGGTCGCCTGGCGCGCGCCGAGCTCGGCAGCGGGGAGCTCTTCGACCTCGACGCCTCGCTCGAGCGCTTCGCCGCAGTGACTCCGGAGGACATCCAGGAGGTCGCCGCCACGCTCGCCGCGCGCCCGCTCACCGTGGTCGCCGTCGGCGACGCATCGCGATCCTCGCTCGAATCCCACGAGTGATCGGTACCTCCGTCGAACGCTACCCTGGAGGAATGAAGAATCGTGTAGCAGTCTCCGGTGCGACCGGGCGGCTGGGACGACTCGTGTGCGAGGTCGTCGAGCAGCATCCGGACTTCGAGCTGGTCGCCCGGTTGCGCAGTACTTCCCGTCCCGAAGACGGGGCAGACGCGGATATCCTCGTCGACGTCAGCCGACCGGACGTCTCGCCGGCGATCGTCGATGCTGCGATCTCGCGAGGCCAGCAGGTGATCGTCGGCACCAGCGGCTGGTCCGCCGATCTGCTCGAAGCGCTCGAGTCGAGGCTCGCGGGGACGCCGGAGCGCGGCGTCATCGTCGTGCCGAATTTCTCGCTGGGATCCGTATTGGGCACCGCGCTCGCTCGTATCGCCGCGCCCTATTTCGACGCAGTGGAGGTGGTCGAAGCGCACCATCCCGGCAAAGTCGACTCGCCGAGCGGCACGGCCGTGCGCACCGCTGAGCTGATGGCGGAAGCGCGTCGCGGACGACCGGTCGATGCGCCGTTCGCGGAGCAGCCGGCCCGCGGGGAGCTCATTGCGGGCATCCCCGTGCACAGCCTGAGACTCGCCGGAGTGGTGGCCAAGCAGGAGGTGCGCTTCGGCGGGCCCGGAGAAGTGCTCACGGTGACGCACGACACCCACTCCAACGAGGCGTATCGCGCAGGGGTGCAGGCCGCCCTCGAAGCCATCGCCGATGCTCGCGGCCTCACGGTCGGGCTCGACGCCCTGCTCGGTCTGAGCGGTGCGGCAGCAGCCGGTGATGCGCGGTGAGTGCGCGCACGCGGGCCATCATCGGCGTCTCGATCATGAGCGCCGTGCTCGTGCTCTACTTCGTGTTCGTCGGCATTCGAGCGGTCGCGCTGCTCGGTTCTGGCGACGCGATCGCGATCATCATGGGTGTCGCGATGCTCGTGCTGCCGCTCATCGGTGCCTGGGCGCTGCTGCGCGAGATCCTCTTCGGCAGTCAGGCGACTCGCCTGGCCGATCGTCTCGAGGCGGAGGATGCGCTGCCGGAGGAGCCGGTCTCGGAGACGCCTTCGGGCAGACCGGATCGGGCGGACGCCGACGCGGCGTTCCCGAAGTACCGCGACGCGGTCCAGGCGGAGCCAGACTCGTGGCGGGCGTGGATGCGACTCGGAATCGTCTACGACGCGTGCGGAGACCGAAAGCGCGCTCGCGGTGCAATTCGACGAGCGATCGCCTGCGAACGGCAGGATCTTCGGGCATAGCCCCCATCGATTCGTGGTTTCCTCGCCGCGTGCATAGAATCAATGCCCGGGCCGCCACGACCGGAACTTTCTGGGTCGCTTCGACGCCCCAGTCTGGAAAGGTGACATGGCGAAGTACGACCTCAACGCTCCGGAGCCCGCGACACGGACACTCGACTCCGTCAGCGGCATCAGCAAGAAGGGTCTGCCGTCGGGCACGGTGGGCGTGCTCGGCGCTCTCGTAATCGGCTTGTCGGTGTGCGCCCCCGCATACACGCTCACCGCAGCGGTGGGCCCGGCGGCGAGCGAGGTCGGGTATCAGACGCCCGCCATCTTCTTGATGGGCTTCATCCCCATGCTGCTCGTCGCTCTCGGATACCGCGCACTGAATTCGGCGATGCCCGATTCGGGTACCTCGTTCACGTGGGCGACGCGCGCATTCGGCCCGTGGATCGGATGGATGGCGGGATGGGGACTCATCGCGGCCACCGTGCTGGTGCTGTCGAACCTCGCGGGAATCGCGGTCGAATTCCTGTTCCAGTCGATCAGCATCGCGATGGATGATCCGTCGATCGCCGACATCGCCGACAACAAGTTCATCAATATCGCGGTCTGCCTCGGGTTCATGGCCCTGGCGACGCTGATCTCGTACCGCGGGATGACCTCGACGAAGGTGTTCCAGTACATCACCGTGGTCTTCCAGATGGCGGTCATGGTGTGGTTCATCATCGCCATGTTCGTCGGAGCGGGCGACCCCGCGAACCCCGAGGGCACGGTACCTCAGCTCTCCTGGTTCAACCCCTTCGAGGTCAGCAGCTTCAGTGCCTTCGCCGCGGGCATCGCGGTATCGATCTTCGTCTACTGGGGCTGGGACACGGTGCTCACGATGGGCGAGGAGACGAAGCCGTCGAAGGGCCGGCTGTCCACTGAGAGCAAGGCGGCGATGATCCTGGTCGGGATCCTGGTCGTGCTCTACGTCGGCACCGCCACCGCCACCGTCGCATTCGCCGGCATCGGCGACGGACCCACTGGCCTCGGCAACTCGGCCATCGTGGAGAACGTCTTCGCCGCGCTCGCGCACCCGGTGATGGGTCCTGCCGCGATCCTGCTCTCGCTCGCCATTCTCGTGAGCGCGATGGCGTCGATCAACTCGACCGCTATCTCGCCCGCCCGCACACTGCTCGCCATGGCGCACTATCGGGCGCTGCCCGCCGCGATCAAGCGGGTGCACCCGAAGTACAAGTCGCCGCACGTCGCCCTCATGCTCTCGTCGATCGTGGCGTCAGTCTTCTACGCGGTGATGCGCTTCATCAGCGAGGACGTGCTGTGGGACACGATCACCGCACTCGGCATGATGGTGTGCTTCTACTACGGCATCACTGCGCTCGCGAGTCCCTGGTACTTCCGCAAGACTGCTGTGCGCGAGGGCGTCGGCTCGATCATCTCGAAGATCGTGCTCCCGGGGCTCGGCGGCGTGCTGCTGCTGATCGTGTTCGTCAAGACCACGATCGATGCGATGAGCCCGGACGCTGGATCGGGCAGCAACATCGCCGGCGTCGGCCTCGTCGGCATCATCGGCGTCGCGGTGCTCGGCATCGGCGTCGTGCTCATGCTCCTGCAGGCGAAGGCGTCACCCGAGTTCTTCCGCGGCCGCGTGCTCGCGCGCGTGGACGCATCGGAGGACACTTCGGCGATGCCGGTGTTCGACGACGGGCTCGGCTCGTAGCTCACGGTTCGTGACGGTCGGCGAAGGGAGCCCAGCATTGTGCTGCGCTCCCGCTGACCGTCGCGTATGCTCAAGTCTCTGAGATCGGGTGGAGATGCGGGCGAGAATCGGGGAGCTGTTCGAGCGGCAGAACGACCGCTCGCTCGCCACTGCGGCGTTCTTCGTCGCCGGCATGCTCTTCGCGCTCGCCAACTCGACCGTGTTCCTGCCTCCGGGGGACGAGCGACCCGATCTCGTCGCGGTCGCGATCGCCTGCCTCGTCGCCGCCGGCGGCGTGTTCGCGGCCGGCAGCCGGTTCTCCACGCGAGCGGCCGGGGTCCTCATGGCCCTCGTCTTCATCGTCGTGGTTCCCTCGGTGCTCCTCGCTCCCGATGCGATCCGGTCGATCAATACCGGGCTGCTCTTCCTCCCGTTCTTCCTGTACCTCGTCTGGTTCCTGCCGATGTGGTTCGCGCGGCTGCTCGGGTACCCGTGGATCCTCCTGGTGGATGCGTTCATCCTGATGAGGTTCGGGCCGTCGATGCTCTCGGTGCTCGTCACGTTGACCGTGACGGGTCTGGTGCTCGGCGAGTTGATCGGACTGTTCAAACGACGACTCGAACGGGCGTCGGTGACCGATCCGCTCTGCGGCGTGTGGAACGCGACCGGGTTCCGCGCGCTGCTCGATCGCGCCGTCGCGGCCTCCGACCGCGGGGGGCGGCCCCTCGCGATGCTGTACGTCGATCTCGACGACTTCAAGCAGGTGAACGATCGCTACGGCCATTTCGAGGGCGATCGCGTGCTCCGGCAGTTCTCGCAGCACATGCGTGAGAACTGCCGCCCGCAAGACGTGTTCGCGCGGTTCGGCGGCGACGAGTTCGCACTGCTCCTCATCGATGCCGACGCGTCGCTCGCGCGGTCGATTGCCGAGCGGCTGCATCGCGAGCTCGACGCGGTCAAGTGGTCCTACGGCATCGCCGAGTGGGTGCCGGGGGAGTCGCCCGATGCCTTCATCTCGCGAGCCGACCTCGAAATGCTGGGGGCGAAACGGAATCGGAAAGGAGATGCCGAGCCGCACGGGAGCTCCGAGCACGAGCCGCGGTAGACTCTCGCGTGTGAGTGCGAACGCGATCCCGACCCCGTACGAAGACCTGCTGCGAGAGGTGTACGAGCACGGCACCGCCAAATCGGATCGCACCGGCACCGGTACGCGCAGCCTCTTCGGGCGGCAGATCCGTTTCGACCTCGCCGAATCCTTCCCGCTCATCACGACGAAGCGGGTGCACTTCAAATCGGTGGCAGTCGAACTGCTGTGGTTCCTGCGCGGCGAGGGCAACACGGCCTTCCTGAAGGAGCACGACGTCAGCATCTGGGACGAATGGGCAGACGCGAACGGCGACCTCGGCCCCGTGTACGGTGTGCAGTGGCGCTCCTGGCCGACGCCGAGCGGCGAGCACATCGATCAGATCGCGAACGTCATCGATCAGCTGCGCACGAACCCCGACTCGCGGCGCATCATCGTCTCGGCATGGAATGTCGCCGACCTGGGCGAGATGGCGCTGGCGCCCTGCCATGCGTTCTTCCAGTTCTACGTCGCGGATGGCAAGCTCTCGTGCCAGCTCTACCAGCGCTCGGCTGACATGTTCCTCGGGGTGCCGTTCAACATCGCCTCGTATGCGCTGCTCACACTCATGGTGGCGCAGCAGACCGGGCTCGAACCGGGCGAGTTCGTCTGGACGGGCGGGGATTGCCACATCTACGACAATCACGTCGAGCAGGTCGAGCGCCAGCTCGCGCGCGATCCGTTCCCGTACCCGAGCATCGAGATCCGCAAGGCCGACTCGATCTTCGAGTACACGCTCGACGATTTCGAGGTCGTCGGCTACGAGCATCACCCGGGCATCAAAGCACCGGTCGCGGTCTGACATGATTCTCGGCATGATCTGGGCGGAGGCGCGTGGAGGGGCGATCGGCCGCGACGGCGAGATGCCCTGGCGCCTGCCGGAGGACGCGGCGTTCTTCAAGGAGCAGACCCTCGGCGCTCCCGTCATCATGGGGCGCGGCACCTGGGAGTCCCTTCCCGCTCGCTTCAGGCCGCTCCCCGGCCGTGAGAACTTCGTGGTGACCAGCACGGCATCGTACGACGCGCCCGGAGCGACGGTGGTGCCGTCGCTCGAGAGCGTGCTCGACGAGCTCGCCCGCGACAGCGGGCCGCACGATCGCGTGTGGATCATGGGCGGAGGCCAGCTCTACCGGGCGGGCATGCCGTTCGCCGACGAACTCGTCGTGACGAGGATCGGACTCGATGTGCCGGACGCGGATACCTTCGCTCCCGAGATCGGTCCTGAATGGACGCTGGTCGACCCGGGGACGCCGGAAACGTCGCGGACCGGGCTCGAGTATCGGTTCGAGCGGTGGCGCATGGGGGCTTCGCAGGGAGAACGTCCGGTAGCCTAGTCTCGTGGCACACCCAGAGAATCCTTTCGGTCAGGTCCTCGTCGCACTCATCACGCCGTTCCACGCTGATGGTGAAGTCGATTGGGCAGCGACCGAGAAGCACATCGACGACTGCATCTCGAGCGGCGCGGATGGCATCGTCGTCACCGGTACGACCGGCGAGACGAGCACGCTGACCGACCCTGAGAAGCTGAAGCTCGTCGAGGTCGCGAAGTCGGTTTCCGGTGGCCGCGCCAAGATCATCACCGGCGGCGGATCGAACGAGACCGCGCACGCGATCGAGCTCTACCGCGCCAGTGAGAAGGCCGGAGCCGACGGTGTGATGATCGTCACCCCGTACTACAACAAGCCGACGCAGGCCGGCCTCCTCACCCACTTCCGCATGGTCGCCGATGCGACGGATCTCCCCGTCATCCTGTACGACATCCCGGGCCGGACCGGGGTGCCGATCAAGTACGAGACGCTGCTGCGGCTCGCCAAGCACCCGAACATCCTCGCCGTGAAAGACGCCAAGGGCGATTTCAGCGAGGTCAGCCGGGTGCTGAACCAGACCGACCTGATGTACTTCTCGGGAGACGACGCGAATGCGCTGCCGCACCTCTCGATCGGCGCCACCGGCCTGATCGGCGTCACAGCGAACATCGCCGCCGCGCCGTACCGCGCCATCGTCGACGCCGTCAACGCGGGCGACCTGCATACGGCGCGCGCGGTCCATCAGCAGCTCGAGCCGCTCGTTCGCGCGGTCATGACCCACGTTCCCGGCACCGTCGCCGCGAAGTACATTCTGCACGGTCTCGGCCGTATCAGCAGCCCGCGCGTGCGATTGCCGCTCGTCGGTCCCGAAGAGTGGGAGGCCGCCCTCATCGAGGACGAGCTCGCTCTCATCACCGATGCCCCAGGCATCGACCTTTCGAACTTCAGGCCGGACCGCAATGCGGCTGCCGGCGGTGCCCTGCCCCAGATCGCAGGCACCACCCGCTAATAACAGGAGGCTCAGTGCCCAACCCCGTAATCACACCGCCCGCTCTCGAAGCGGGTACCCTTCGCATCACGCCGCTCGGCGGCCTGGGCGAGGTGGGCCGCAACATGACGGTCTACGAAATCAACGGCAAGCTGCTCGTCGTCGACTGCGGCGTGCTCTTCCCAGAGGAGCACCAGCCGGGCGTGGACCTGATCCTGCCCGACATCTCGAAGATCGAGCACCGCCTCGGCGACATCGTCGCAGTGGTGCTCACGCACGGCCACGAAGACCACATCGGCGCGGTTCCGTATCTGCTGAAGCGGCGGGAGAACATCCCCCTCATCGGCTCGAAACTGACCCTGGCCTTCGTCGAGGCCAAGCTCAAGGAGCACCGCATCCGCCCGGAGACGCGCGTCGTCGCCGAGGGCGATCGCATCACGACGGGTCCGTTCGACCTCGAGTTCATCGCGGTCAACCATTCGATCCCCGACGCGCTCGCAGTCGCGATCCGCACCGATGCCGGGCTCGTCATCGGCACGGGCGATTTCAAGATGGATCAGCTGCCCCTCGACGGCCGCATCACGGACCTGCGCGCGTTCGCCCGTCTCGGGGAAGAGGGCGTCGACCTCTTCATGACCGACTCGACCAACGCCGAGGTGCCGGGCTTCACCGCGCTCGAGAAGGACATCGGTCCGGTGCTCGAACGCGTCATCGAGAAGGCGCCGGGCAAGGTCGTGGTCGCCAGCTTCTCGAGCCACGTCCACCGTGTGCAGCAGGTGCTCGACGCCGCTCAGAAGAACGGCCGCCGCGTGGTGCTCCTCGGCCGGTCGATGGTGCGCAACATGAAGATCGCCTCCGATCTCGGATACCTCACGGTTCCGGAGGGCGTGCTCGTCGACCTCAAGAAGAGCGGCGATATTCCCGACGAGCGCATCGTGTACATGTCGACCGGATCCCAGGGTGAGCCGATGGCGGTGCTCGCGCGCATGGTGAATCAGGAGCACCAGGTGGAGATCGGTGCGAACGACACGGTGATCCTCGCCTCGAGCCTGATCCCCGGCAACGAGAACTCCGTCTACCGCATCATCAACGGGCTCATGAAGCTCGGTGCGAATGTCGTGCACAAGGGCAACGCCAAGGTGCACGTCTCGGGTCACGCCTCCGCGGGCGAGCTCATGTACTGCTACAACATCGTCCGCCCGAAGAACGTGATGCCGATTCACGGGGAGTACCGCCACCTCATCGCGAACGCGGGCGTCGCGATCCAGACGGGCGTGCCGCAGAATCGCACCATCATCGGCGAGAACGGCACGGTCGTCGACCTGGTCGACGGCGTCGCCCGCAAGGTGGGCCAGCTCGAGATCGACTTCATCTACGTCGACGGCAAGAGCGTCGGCCGTGTCACCGACGAAGACCTCCGAGACCGCCGCACGCTCGCGGAGGAGGGGTTCATCTCCGTCATCACCGTCGTGGAGACGAGTCTCGGCCAGATCGTCTCGGGGCCGGAGGTCCACGCCAAGGGCGTGGCCGAGGACGACAGCGTGTTCGACAAGATCAAGCCGCAGATCGCCGACGCGCTCGAGCAGGCGATGAAGGACGGCGTGACCGACCCGCATGCGCTGCAGCAGATCACGCGTCGCACCGTCGGCAGGTGGGTGGGCACCAAGCTCCGTCGCAAGTCGATGATCGTTCCTGTCGTGGTCGTGGTGTAGCTCATGGCGACCGCTTCGGCTTCGGCCGTCGCCCGGTTCGCCACGGACGCGGAGCGCTCCGAGTGGGATGCGCGCATCGCCGCGAACCCCGGGGGCGGCGAGGTATGGGCCGGCGAGGAGTACCTGCAGGTCAAGCGCACGCAGAACGGCTACCGCGATCTTCGGGTGATCGTCGAGCGCGCCGGGCGGGCGACGATCGCCGTCGGCGTGCTCGCGAAGCGGGTGCCGCTCCTCGGTTCGTGGTGGCATCTCCCCGCAGGTCCCGCGGGCGAGAGCGCCGCTGACATGCTCGAGGTGGCGGCTGCCGTCTCGAGACTCGCCCGGTCATCGGGAGCGTTTCTCCTCAAGATCGAGCCGCGTCTCGGTCGAGACGTGATTCCCGAGATCCACGCCGCGGGGTATCGGGACGCCGTTCGCATCATCCCGAATCCGTCGACGATTCTCGTGGACGTCTCCGGAACGGAAGAGGAGGTGTTCGCGCGTCTCGGCAAGAAGGCGCGCAACGCCGTCAATCGTGCGGGGCGAGACGGGATCGTCGTGACGCGCGTCGATCCGACGGCGGAGCACAGCGATGCGCTGTACCGGCTGCTCCAGGAGACCGCAGAGGGGCGGTTCGTGCTGCGATCCGAGCAGTACTACCGCGAGTTCTGGCAGAGCTTCGCGCGTGCCGGAGCGGGGCAGATGTTCCTCGCCCACCGCGACGGCGCGCTCGTCGCCGGAGCGTACGCGATGGCGCTCGGTGAGAAGACCACCTACAAGGACGGCGCCTCCGTGCGCGCGAAGACCGCGTACGGGGCGTCTCACGCGCTGCAGTGGGAGGTGATCCGCTGGGCCAACGAGCGCGGCGCGACCGTCCACGACCTCTGCGGTGCGCCCCCCTCCGACCGGGTGGACGATCGGGAGCACCCGTTGTTCGGCGTCGGACAGTTCAAGCGATCGTTCTCGCCCCAGATCATCGACTACGCGGGAGCGTTCGATCTCCCGCTGCGGCCGCTCGCGTATCGCGTCTGGGACGTGCTCGGCGACCGGCTCGCGCGGCGCGCCTCGCTCGCCATTCGGAAGGATCCCTACTACTGATGGCTGCCGGACTCATACGCGCGAGCGCGGTCATGGCCTCGGGCACGATCGTCTCGCGCGTGCTCGGCCTGGTCAAGGCCATGCTCCTCGCATACGCGATCGGCTCGGTCGGGGCCCGTTCCGCCGACGCGTTCGCCAACGGCAACCTGCTGCCGAACACGGTCTACATGATCCTGATCGGCGGCGTCCTGAACGCGGTGCTGGTGCCGCAGATCGTCAGGGCGGCGCAGAACAGCGACGGCGGCGCCGGGTACATCAACAAGATCTTGACGCTCGTCACGACCGCGCTCGTCATCATCACGGGTCTCGCGATGGCGGCCGCTCCGTGGATCGTGCGGATCACGGTCGAAGGCTGGGGCGAGGACCAGCTGGCTCTCGCAACCGCCTTCGCCTACTGGTGCATGCCGCAGGTCGTCTTCTACGGCATCTACACCGTGATGGGCGAGGTGCTGAACGCGCGAAGCCGGTTCGGCCCGTTCACCTGGGCGCCCGTGCTCAACAACCTCATCGCGATCACGGGCATCCTCGTCTTCATCGCCATGTTCGGAGCGGATCCGGAGGGCCGTCTCGCGGTCACCGGTTGGAGCGCCGATATGATCGCGGTGCTCGGCGGCAGCGCGACCCTCGGCATCGTCGCGCAGGCATTGATCCTGTTCGTCTCATGGCGCAATGCCGGTATCCGATTCCGTCCCGACTTCGCCTGGCGGGGCGTCGGACTCGGCCACACCGCGAGACTCGCGACCTGGACGCTCGCCATGGTCGTCGTGATGCAGGTCGGCGGCATCGTGACGAACCGCATCGTGGCGATCGGGTCGGGGGAGGGGCCGTCGACGAGCGCGATGCAGAACGTGTGGCTCATCTTCATGATGCCGCACTCGGTGATCGCCGTATCCCTCGCGACCGCCTACTTCACGCGGTTGGCCGAATGGGGGCAGTCGGGCCGGATGGCGGAGTTCAAGAGCGACTTCTCGGCCTCGGTGCGCCAGATCGCGCTCGTCATGGTCTACGCGGCCGTCATTCTCGTAACGGCCGCTCCGTTCATCGGCCGCGTCATCAATTTCGGGGCGCTGCCAGAGCAGGTGGAGATGTTCGGCGAGGCTCTGATGGCCTACTCCGTCAGCCTCGCTGCGTACAGCTTCCTCTTCGTGGTGCAGCGGGCGTTCTACGCCCTCTCCGACACGCGCACGCCCTTCGTGTTCACGACGATCCAGATGGTGATCGTGATCGCGCTCTCCCTGCTGCTCCCCGTGCTCGTCGCGCCCCGCCACATCGGATTCTCGTTCGCATTGATCTGGTCGTTCGCCACCATCGTCGAAACCGTGATCGCGACCTGGTTGCTCCGGCGGAAGATCGGCTCGATCGACGGGCGCAGGATCGCGCAGAGCTTGACCAAGTACGCCATCGCGGCGGTGCCGGCGATTGCCGTCGGGCTCGTCGCGACGCACGTCGGGCGCATCATCGCCCCGGAGTTCAGCGTCTGGCAGGCCCTGCCGTTCGCGGCCGTCGAAGCAGTGATCGTCGGCATCGTGTATTTCCTGGTGCTCCGACTCCTCAGATCGTCCGAAGTTTCGGATATCGTCGGCACCGTTTCTCGTATTCTCGGAAGGAATCGTTCGTGACCTCCCTCTTCGTGACCCCGTGCACCGATCGTGCCGAGTGGGACGCCACCGTCAGAGAACTCGGCGGCCACCCGCTGCAGCTCTGGGGCTGGGGCGACGTGAAATCCGCCCACCGCTGGAAGGCGGAGCGCGTGCTGGTGCGCTCCGGGCGTCAGGAGGGGGCCGTGGTCGTCGGTGCCTGCCAGCTCCTGACGCGAACCCTGCCGGGTCCGCTCGGAGATTTCGTCTACGCGCCCCGCGGGCCCGTGCTGGCGCGAGACCCCGCGGACGGCGAGCGCCCCGCCGAGGAGCCGGCGCCATCGGCCGTGGCAGACGCGATCGCCGACTACGTGCACGGATCACGGCGGGCGGTGGCGCTCTCCATCGAGCCGGACGAGAACGCGGGGGAATTCCCGCTCTCGAAATCGTGGCGTGCAGCCGAGACGCCCGTGCTCCCGGCCCGTACGTTGATTCTCGATCTCCGGCGGTCGGAAGACGAGCTTCTGGCCGACATGTCGAAGAAGCATCGTCAGTACATTCGGAAATCGGGCAGGGAGGACGCGATCCACATCCGTCCCGTCGAATCGCTCGAGCAGCTCGACGTCTGCCTGGAGGTCTACCGGGAGACGAGCGAGCGCGCGGACTTCGGCCTGCATGAAGATTCTTACTACCATGACGTGTTCACGATGCTGGGCGACGACGCACCCGTCTGGGCTGCTTACGTCGAGGACCGGCCGGTCGCATTCCTGTTCATGGCGAAATCGGGCCGCACCGCCTTCGAGCTCTACGGCGGGATGGACGAGACGGGTCAGCGCTTGCGGGCGAACTACGCGCTCAAATGGCACGTCATCAGGCACATGAAGTCGCTCGGCATCGAGCGCTACGACTTCGGCGGGCTCATCAACGACGGAGTGACGACGTTCAAGACCGGGTTCGCGTCGCACGAGAACCTGCTGGCGGGCAGCTGGGATCGCCCGGGCGCTGGCTATGCGCTGTGGACCAAGGGGCTGCCGCTCGCGAAGCGAGCGCTGCGGGCGCTCAAGCGCCGCTGAGGTCCGGCGCAGCCGGGGAGCGCGGGCTTCGCTCTCCGGGTGATTCGGGTGGGCCCGGAGCGTCAACTCGCCAATGTCGGCGGTCGAACGTACCCTCGTACCATGGCCAGTAAAGCTTCGTCGCGCCAGAACGCGGGCAAGACCGCGACACGGGGTGCCCGTACCGCGGAGACCCGGGCGACCGCGAAAACGAAGGTGCTCGCCGAGCCTGAGCCGACCGACGGCGTGATCGTCCGCGCCTGGAACGGCTTGGCGCACGCCTTCGGGGCCGCTGCGCGCGCCTTCCGGGTCGAACCGCTCGCTCCAGAGGACCGCCGAGACGGGGTCCCCTTCCTGCTCGTGCTGCTCGCGATCGTCGGGGCGGTGATCGAGTGGTTCTTCATCGGCCAGACCTTCGCGGTCGCACTCGACGCGTGGTCGTTCGGAGGCCTGTTCGGTCGTGTCGCCTTCGGCCTGCCGATCATCATGGCGGGGTTCGCGCTCTGGCTCTTCAACCATCCCTCGAGCGTGCACGACAACCGCCGCATCGCCACCGGGCTCACGCTCGCGGTGCTCTCCATCGCCGGCATCTGCCACCTGTACGGCGGCATGCCCAACCCGTGGGAGAACCCGGAGCGCCTCAGCGCCGCAGGCGGTGTCTTCGGCTGGCTCGTCGGGGGAACGCTCGGCTATCTGACGATGTGGGTCGCCGTGCCGGTGCTGTCGATCCTGATTCTGATGTCTCTGCTCATCGTTCTCAAGACGCCGCCATCCCGCATCGCGCAGCGCATGCGGGAGGCATACGTGTTCCTGTTCGGCGTCAGCGGCGACCCCGAAGCGCCCGCGGAGCCGACGGCCCCCAAGCGCAGTCGCAAGCAGGCGCGCGCCGATGAGCAGGCGCTGTTCGATCTCGAGGCGCAGGAAGGCGACGGAGACGCGATGCCCTGGTGGCGTCGCAACGCGTCGGGCCGTGAGGAGGACCCGGAGTACGCAGCCGATCGTTCGGCGCTCGACTCCGCCCTCGGCGGGCCCGCTCCCGAGCCCGAACGGAGCGGCGCCTTCGAGTCCGCGCTGGCACCCGAACCGGAGACCGGCGTCTTCCCCTCCGACCTCTTCGACGACCTCGAGCAGGCAGAAGCAGCGGTGCAGGCTGCCGCGCCGACTCCGGCCTCGGGGCTCGGAGATGATTCCTGGGACGACTTCGCGCCGTCAGCGCCGGAGACGGCCGCTGACCAGCCCGCTGCCGCGCCCGCATCCGAGCCGTTCGTCGTCGCGCCCCCGCACAGTCCCGCCGATCAGGCGGCCTACCAGCTTCCGGATCAGCATGCGCTCGCGACTGGCGACGCGCCCAAGACCCACACGGAAGCCAACGACTTGATCACCGCGGCCATCGCGCGGGTCTTCGAGGAGTTCAAGGTCGATGCGCGGGTCTCCGGCTTCTCGCGCGGGCCGACGGTCACGCAGTACGAGGTCGAGCTCGGCCCCGGTGTGAAAGTGGAGAAGGTCACAGCGCTCTCGAAGAATCTGTCGTACGCGGTCGCGTCGAACGAGGTGCGCATTCTGTCTCCGATCCCCGGCCGCAGCGCGATCGGCATCGAGATCCCGAATCAGGACCGCGAGAACGTCGCACTCGGCGACGTGCTGCGATCGAGCAAGGCGCAGCGCAGCGTGCACCCGATGACGATCGGCGTCGGCAAGGACGTCAAGGGAGGCTTCGTCGTCGCCAACCTCGCGAAGATGCCCCACCTGCTCGTCGCCGGAGCCACCGGCTCCGGCAAGTCGAGCTTCATCAACTCGATGATCACCAGCATTCTGATGCGCGCTACGCCGTCCGACGTCCGCATGGTGCTCGTGGACCCGAAGCGCGTCGAGCTCACCGTGTACCAGGGCGTGCCGCACCTCATCACGCCCATCATCACGAACCCCAAGAAAGCGGCGGAAGCGCTGCAGTGGGTCGTGAAGGAGATGGACATGCGGTACGACGATCTGGCGAGCTTCGGCTTCCGCCACATCGACGACTTCAACGAAGCCGTGCGCTCGGGCGGCATCGTGCTTCCCGAGGGAAGCCAGCGCGTACTCAAGCCGTACCCGTACCTACTCGTCGTCGTCGACGAGCTCGCCGACCTCATGCTCGTCGCCCCGCGCGACGTCGAGGACTCGATCCAGCGCATCACGCAGCTGGCGCGCGCCGCCGGGATCCACCTGGTGCTGGCGACGCAGCGTCCCTCCGTGAACGTCGTCACCGGCGTCATCAAGTCGAACGTGCCGAGCCGGTACGCATTCGCCGTCGCCTCCGGCACCGATTCGCGCGTCATCCTCGACGAGGTCGGCGCTGAGCGACTCATCGGTCAGGGAGACGGCCTCCTCCTGCTCAACGGCGAATCGTCGCCGGTCCGCGTGCAGGGCGCGTGGGTCGGCGAGGCAGAGATCGCGCAGGTCGTCGCGCACGTGAAGGCGCAGGCGCAGCCCGAATACCGCGCTGACGTCGCTCAGGTGGTCGAGAAGAAGGAGATCGACGAGGACATCGGCGACGACCTCGAAGTACTCGTCGCCGCGATCGAGCTGGTCGTCTCCTCGCAGTTCGGTTCGACGTCGATGCTGCAGCGCAAGCTTCGCGTCGGGTTCGCGAAAGCCGGGCGACTGATGGACCTCATGGAGTCGCGCGACATCGTCGGCCCCTCCGAGGGGTCGAAAGCGCGTGACGTGCTAGTCAGCCCGGAGCAGCTCGCGGAGGTGCTGGCGCGTGTGACCGGTGGCCCGTCGGCCCCGGCTCCAGCGTTCGAACCGCCGCGGCCCCCGGCTGCTGCGACACCGGGCGTCGCCGCTGCTGCGGTCGGCGCCTCCGCAGTGAGCGCCGCCCCGTCCGCCTCCGCTCGCGAGGATGCCGTGACGGATGTCATCGACCCGCTCGACCCGGCACTGGGGTTCGGCGACTCGCGATACGACGATCCGATCGCGCAGCATCAGTCGACGCTCGAAGAAGTCGAAGACGACGGCGACGAAGACGCGTGGCAGCTCACGGGGCGCGACTGAGCTGCGAAAGCCCTCCAGGTGCCGCGCGTGCGCACCACACGATGTGAACCCTGAGACGTACGACAGAGGAGACGAGCATGACGCACCCGGACGGAACCTCTCCGTATGACGCGAGCGGGCAGACGGCAGGCCGTCGTCCGCAGCGCCAGACCTGGATCTGGGGAATGACCGGTGCTCTCGCGGTGGTCGTGCTCGGGGCCGCTGGAGCAGTGGTCGCCGTCGACGCCCAATCGAACAACAGCGCAGCAGTTCGCGCCGTCGCAGCGGAGTACGTGGAGGCCGTCGCCGCTGGCGACGCGAACGGCGCGGAGCGGCTTTCCAGCGACACCGAATCGGCGCGTCCGAACGCAGCCCCGGATCCGGCTGCGTTCGCGTCAGCTGAGCACATCAGCGACAGTGAGCTCGGGCGCATCCGCGTCGACTTCGAGGCCGGCCGCGCCTCCGGGCAAGTCTCATACGAACTCGGCGGCTCCTCGTACTCCGATCAGCTCGAGCTGCGCCGCATCGCTGACGACGAGTGGCGCGTCACATCCGGCCTGAAGTACGAAGTCGCGATCGACGCGTCGGGCGGCGGTGCGCTCGGACTCCGGGGCGCGGACGATCCGCTCCCGTCCGACGCCCCGTCCATCACTGTGTACGCGGGCGAGTACGCGCTCATCTCGCACAACCCGTTCTTCGAAACCACGGATGACGCGCGCGTCGCCGTGACATCGAACGCTGACGCGCTCTTCGCGTCCGACTGGATCGTTCCCGGTGCCGACTACGCGGCGGAGGTGCGACGGCAGGTTGGCATCGCCTACGAGGAGTGCGCCGAGCAGACGGATGTGTGGGAATTGCAGTCCTGCGGCATCGCCGCCGAGGAGCCGAGCACCAAATTCTCTTCGAGCCCCGCGGTAGACGTATCCGTCGAGATGACGGAGGCTCCGACGGTCAGCGCCCGTGATGAGCTGTCCACGTGGATGGAGATCGAAGATCGAGGCTCGTTCCGGGCCACCTACACCGGACGAGACGCCAGTGGTGATGAGATCACCGAGAAGATCGATCTCCAGGCATCCTCGGCCGACGTCGAGGTCACCCCCACGGCAGATGGGCTCGACGTGGCGATCTACCCGTACTAGAACCCCGCTACGGCCACTCAAGTAGGCTGCTGGCATGACCGGCAACGCACCCGCCTCCGCGGCGCCCAGCAACTGGAACGCTCCGAACATCATCACGGGCGCGCGCATCATTGCCACCCCCTTCTTCCTCTGGATGCTGCTGGCCGACGGCGGCGCAGACGGGCCATGGCGCTGGGCCTCGGCGGTGTTCTTCGTGCTCGCGATCGCGACCGATGCCTGGGATGGCCACATCGCACGATCGCGAGGCCTCATCACGGACCTCGGAAAACTGCTCGACCCGATCGCGGACAAGTTCCTCACCGGTGCCGCACTGGTCGGTCTCTCGATCCTCGCGGAGCTGCCGTGGTGGGTCACGATCCTGATTCTGGTCAGGGAGATCGGGATCACCGTGCACCGTCTGCTCGTGGCGCACGATGTGGTGCTCGCGGCCGCATGGGCCGGCAAACTGAAGACCGTCGCGCAGTCCGTCGCCATCACGCTCGCTCTGCTCCCGCTCGCCGCCGTCGTCGGACCGGCAGCGCCCGTCGTCGTCTGGGTGAACATCATCACGATGGCGATCGCCTTCGTGCTCACGATGTACAGCGGCATCGATTACGTGGTCGGGTACCTCCGCGCGAGGAGGTCGGCGCAGTGAAGTCCGGTGCTGACCGCGACCTCGTCGCCCGCATCATCGAGCGCGCAGCGTCGCGCGGACTCCGGCTCGCCGTGGCGGAGTCCTTGACCGGCGGGCTCCTCGCCGATGCCGTGGTCTCGGTGCCAGGAGCCTCCCGCGTGTTCAGCGGCGGCGTGGTGGCCTATGACACCGCGCTCAAGCATGCACTGCTCGGCGTGGACGCCGAGCTCCTGCGCGAACGGGGCCCGGTCGATGACGAGGTGGTGCGCCAGATGGCGGAGGGCGTGCGGCGGGCCTGTGCGACGCCGAGGGGGAGCGGACCCGTTGTCCCGGCTGATGTCGGCGTCGCGACCACGGGGGTCGCTGGGCCGGACCCCGACGCGCAGACCGGTCAGCCGGCCGGAACGGTCTGGATCGCCGTGAGCGCTGGCGAACGCACGCAGTCGCGGCTGCTCTCCCTCGACGGCGACCGCTCGAGCATTCGTGCGGATGCCGTCGCCGCGGCGATCCAGCTGCTGTGGGAGTGCCTCGAAAGCGAGCGTGCGTCGGAGCCTCGCTGACCTCGGTACGCTGGAGGCCGATCGATCATCGCAGATCGCGGCGATCTTGCTCCGCAAAGGGGAATAGAGAGTGCAGAAGAACAGACGTTGGACCCGCGTGCGCGCGGGTCTCGCGGCAGGGTTCGCAGCGACGTTGCTGCTGGGAACTGCTGCGGCGGCGGCCGTCGTGCCCGCCCAGGCCGAGGGAGAGTCATTCGTCATCGCGACGGACACGACGTTCGCCCCGTTCGAGTTCCGTGATCCTTCCACGGGCGACCTCGTCGGCATCGACATGGACCTGATGAATACGATCGCGGAGGAGGAGGGCTTCAGCGTCGACATTCGGTCGCTCGGCTTCCAGGCCGCGCTCTCCGCGGTGCAGTCGGGTCAGGCCGACGGGGTCATCGCCGGCATGTCGATCACCGACGAGCGCAAGGAGATCTTCGACTTCTCAGAACCGTACTTCGAGTCCGGCGTGCAGATGGCGGTCGCCGCGAACGACGATTCGATCACCGGATACGAGGATCTCGCGGGCGAGACGGTCGTCGCGAAGTCGGGTTCTGAGGGACTCGCGGAGGCAGAGAAGCTCGCAGAGGAGTACGGGTTCACGGTCAAGGCGCTCGACCAGTCCGCGACCATGTACGAGTCGGTGAAGAACCAATCCGCGGTGGCGGTCTTCGACGACTACCCCGTGCTCGCCTACGGCATCGACCAGGGCAACGGATTGAAGGTCGTCACGGAGAAGATTCCGGGCGGCGAATACGGCTTCGCGGTGGCGAAGGGGCAGAACTCCGAGCTCCTCGCCGCCTTCAACGATGGGCTGGCGAAGCTCAAGGCCGACGGCACCTACGACGAGATACTCAACACCTATCTTGGAGACTCGGAAGCGAAGAGCGCCAACGGCAACATCTTCGAGCTGGTCGGCCAGAGCTGGCCGGCTCTCTCGAAGGGGTTGTGGAACACCGTATCGATCACCGTGGTCTCGTTCGTGATCGCCCTGGTGCTTGGGTTCGTATTCGGGTTCATGAAGATCTCCTCGTCCCGCATCGTGCGCGGAATCGCGACGGTGTACGTCTCCATCTTCCGGGGCACTCCGATCCTGGTGTGGGCATTCCTCTTCTACTTCGGTCTGCCGCAGCTCACCGGCGCTCCCGGCAATGTCTTCCTCGCGGGCGTCGCGACACTCGCGCTGAACGCCGGGGCGTATCTCACCGAGATCGTCCGCGGCGGTCTCCAGTCGGTCGATCCGGGGCAGATGGAAGCCGCTCGATCATTGGGTCTCGGGTGGGGCCGGTCGATGCAGCGCGTCGTGATGCCGCAGGCGGTCAAGATCTCGATGCCGTCCATCATCAACCAGCTCGTGATCACGCTGAAGGACTCCTCGTTGCTGCTGACCATTGGCTTCGCCGAGCTCCTCTACCAGGCGCAGCAGATCTACGCGGCCAACTTCCGTACGACCGAGATGCTCATCATCGTCGGTGTGATGTACTTCATCGTCATCACGCTGCTGACCTGGCTCGCGAACATCGTTGATAAGAAGGTGAACAAGTGACCGAGAACACGGCATCGCAGACGGCCACTCCCGCGATCGAGGTCGCGGGCCTGCGCAAGTCTTTCGGCAGCAACGAGGTGCTCAACGGCATCGACCTGGTGGTCGTGGAGGGCGAGGTCGTCTCCGTGATCGGCCCGTCGGGATCGGGCAAGTCGACGCTCCTGCGCTGCCTCAACCGCCTGGAAGAGCCGAGCGGGGGATCCGTCATCGTCAGCGGCATGGAGCTGACGTCTGCGCAGGCCGATATCAATGTCGTCCGGCAGAACATCGGCATGGTGTTCCAGCACTTCAATCTGTTCCCCAACATGACGGTGCTCGAGAACATCATGCTCGCGCCGGTGGACCTCAAGAAGAAGTCGAAGAGCGAGGCTCGGGCGGCCGCCCTCGCGCTGCTGGAGCGCGTGGGTCTGTCCGAGAAAGCGGACGCGCGGCCCGCGTCGCTGTCGGGCGGGCAGAAGCAGCGCGTTGCGATCGCTCGTGCGCTCGCCATGGAGCCCAAGATCATGCTGTTCGACGAGGCGACGTCGGCGCTTGACCCTGAGATGGTGGGGGAGGTGCTCCAGGTGATCCGCGATCTCGCCGCGTCGGGGATGACCATGGTGCTCGTCACCCACGAAATGGGTTTCGCTCGCGAGGTGTGCGATCGCGTGGTCTTCATGGACGAGGGCACCGTCATCGAAGAGGGTGCTCCGGATCAGGTCTTCGGAAGCCCCAGTCATGCCCGTACGCAGGAGTTCCTGTCGAAGGTCTTGTGACGGCGTTCCGGCGCACATCCTGAAACTTCGCTGAACTTGAGTCAGCCCGGCTCAAGTTCAGTGAGATTTCAGGAATACAGCGGCTATGCTCTCAGTTGTTCCCAGTACGACGATCGGGAAACGGTCGGCGTTCCCGCAGCGACACCCTGTCGACGAGCGGGTATGGTGGAAAGCACGACTCGGGTTGTGCACGTGGAGGAGGGTTCACATGGTGCTCATGCGTCAAGAGATCGGCGATGTACTGCGTGACTTCCGGTTGCAGAAGGGTCGCACGCTGCGGCAGGTCGCCGGGGAGGCGAGCGTTGCGCTCGGGTACCTGAGCGAGGTCGAGCGCGGCCAGAAGGAAGCATCGAGTGAGATCCTCGCAGCAGTCGCTGACGCACTGGACACTCCGCTCTCGGTCATCATGGGCGAGGTGAGCGAGCGTCTGTCGGTCGTCGAAGGCCTGTCGCTTCCGATGGCTCATCGGGTTCCGGACACGGTCCCGGCGGAACTGGTGTCGGGGTTCACGCCCGAGCTGGTCTCGTAAGCGTCTCCCGACTTGCGCCGTTTGATCGGCATGACAGCGCCCGACCGGTTCCGGTTCGGGCGCTTCGCCGTTCTGTCGGCGATGATACGAAATGAGTATGAGCGATGCGGTTGAGTGAGTTTCGGCGCGCATGCGTCTCGGAGTTCGGTGAGGATTACGCGCCCGTGCTCCTGCGCGATCACTGGCTC
This sequence comes from Leucobacter manosquensis, assembly GCF_018304845.1. Classification (NCBI taxonomy): domain Bacteria; kingdom Bacillati; phylum Actinomycetota; class Actinomycetes; order Micrococcales; family Microbacteriaceae; genus Leucobacter; species Leucobacter manosquensis. The sequence goes on from NZ_JAFEVO010000001.1 coordinate 203,056, forward strand.
GCGCCTCTGGCCGGTACGGCGAATGACGCCATCGAGCGCGGTGTGGCGCCGCGCCAGGTCTGGGAGGCGCTCTGCGTCGATCTCGGGGTGCCGGTCGCTCGGCGTCACGGCCGCGGTCTTCCCGACCCGCGCGACTGACGGGAGCAGATCCCCTCGGCCGCGCCGCGCCCGAGGGGATCTGCGCGAACACGCCGCAGCGATATTCGAAACTGTGTTCGAATGGTGTTATCTTCGTCTACAGGTGGTGCAGCGCTCGATCCATCCACAGTTCAGTACCTCCGGCCAAGAATGTCGGAGGCTGTTTCTAGGGTGAACAGTGCACGACCACCGATGCCTTGTCTGCCCCGACCGGGGTCGAGACAGTATGCAGGCAGCACACCCAGCGGCACGCCGCGCACGTGATGAGGAGCAAGACCATGGCAGCACCGAAAGACCGCGAAAAGGCACTCGAAGCCGCACTCGCGCAGATCGACCGGAACTTCGGCAAGGGCGCGATCATGCGCATGGGCAGCCAGGAGCGCGCTCCCGTCGAAGTGATTCCGACCGGCTCCGTCGCGTTGGACGTCGCGCTGGGCATCGGTGGCCTTCCCCGTGGTCGCATCATCGAGATCTACGGCCCGGAATCCTCGGGAAAGACGACGCTCACGCTGCACGCGATCGCGAATGCGCAGCGCGCCGGCGGTATCGCCGCCTTCGTCGACGCCGAGCACGCGCTCGATCCCGATTATGCGCAGAAGCTGGGTGTCGACATCGACGCGTTGCTCGTCGCCCAGCCCGACACGGGTGAGCAGGCTCTGGAGATCGCCGACATGCTGATTCGTTCCGGCTCCGTCGATCTCGTCGTCATCGATTCCGTTGCGGCGCTGGTGCCGAAGGCGGAGATCGAAGGAGAGATGGGCGACAGCCACGTCGGACTCCAGGCGCGCCTCATGTCTCAGGCGTTGCGCAAGATCACGGGGAGCCTGAACTCCACCAAGACGACCGCCATCTTCATCAACCAGCTGCGTGAGAAGATCGGGGTCTTCTTCGGGAGCCCGGAGACGACCTCGGGTGGAAAGGCGTTGAAGTTCTACGCGTCAGTGCGACTCGACATCCGTCGCATTCAGACGTTGAAGGACGGCACCGACGCGGTCGGAAACCGGACCCGTGTGAAGGTCGTCAAGAACAAGATGGCGCCGCCCTTCAAGCAGGCGGAGTTCGACATCCTCTACGGCATCGGCATCTCGCGCGAGGGGTCGCTCATCGATTACGGCGTGGAGCAGGGACTGATCAAGAAGAGCGGCGCCTGGTTCACCTACGACGGCGACCAGCTCGGCCAGGGCATGGAGAATGCCCGCCGATTCCTGATCAATCATCCGGATGTGGCGCTCGAGATCGAAGAGAAGATTCTGACGAAGCTCGGCGTCAACGGTCGGAAGGAAGCGGAGCCCGAAGGGGCCGCCGAGACTGCACCGGCGAAATCTGGTGCGGCAGCGAAGGCTGCGGCGCCTGCGACCAAGACAGCGACTGCGGTCGAGCCCGAGAAGCGCGCGAGCGCCTGATATGGCCGTCCGGTTCCTCCCTCCGCCCGAAGAAGGTTCTGCGTCGCGGTCGGAGGACCGGGGCGACCTGGCCGAGGTCATCCAGCTCCGCTCTCAATTGGGTCGCCGCGGTCCGGGCGCCGATTCAGGGAGTGACGAACGCACTGAAGCGAACGATCGCGATGGCGTGAACCCTGTCGAAGGCGAACCGCGTGAAGCGACGCGCGAGGAGTTGGCGAGGCTCATCGACTCCGGCATCGCCTCAGTGATCGATAGCGGTATGCGTCCGGTCGTGCATGCGAACTTCGCCGACCACGCTGCCGGCTCCCGCGCTGAGAGCGACGTCGTCGAGCAGGCCGAGACCGGAGTGCCCGATGCTGCAGCGGAGGACGCTGCTGCGACCGAAGACGATGCGGCGACGGCTGAGCGCTCGGTGCACGAAGACGGTGTGCGTCTGCTCGCGCGTCGTGCCCGCTCGAGCGGTGAACTCCGAGAGGAGCTCGCGCGGCTCGATCACGGAGCCGACGACATTGAAGGGGTCATCGAGGAGTTCACCGCCGGGCTGTACCTCGACGACCTCGGTCTCGCGCGTGCACTGACGGAGAAGCTCCGCGAGTCGAAACGGGCGAGTAGGTCGCAGATCCGAGTGAAGCTGAGGTCGCGCAAGCTCCCCGACGACGTGATCGAAGCCGCCCTCGGCGAACTCGACTCCGATGAAGAGTTCGAGCTGCTGCGGCAGACTGCACGGGAGCGCGCGGCGAAGCTCGGCGGACTCGAACGCCATGTGGCGGAACGCCGACTGCTCGGCTTCCTCGCCCGCCGCGGTTGGTCGGGCGAGCCCGCCACTCGTGCAGTGAAAGACGCCCTCGACGGGGCGGCCAAGGGTCCCCGAGGGCCCCGCGGCGGTTCCGGCGTGCGATTCCAGTAGTGGAAGCGTTGCAGCGCGAGGGCTGCCTCAGCGCCGCGGCGCGTGACGCGCAGACGCGGTGGCGCCGCGCACCATCGCGCGTTGCTCACGGCGCTCATCGATAGACTGAATTCATGAGTCTCACTGCTGTCGAACCCACTGAGATCGCGCTCTCACCCGCTGCGATGCGGCACGACGGGACGCCGCGCAGCTACTCCATCCGCACACTCGGATGCCAGATGAACGTGCACGATTCGGAACGGCTCTCCGGCTCATTGGAAGCCGCCGGCTACATCGCAGCGGAGGCGCCGGAGTCTGCTGACGTCATCGTCATCAACACGTGCGCCGTGCGCGAGAACGCCGCGAACAAGCTCTACGGCAACCTCGGATACCTCGCCGGTGTGAAACGAGAGCGAGACGGAATGCAGATCGCCGTCGGCGGCTGCCTCGCGCAGAAGGACCAGGGCGCCATCGTCGAGAAGGCGCCCTGGGTCGACGTCGTGTTCGGCACGCACAACATGGGGTCGCTCCCGGCCCTCCTCGAACGGGCCAGACACAACGCTGAAGCTCAGATCGAGATCCTCGAATCGCTCGAAGTCTTCCCGTCGACCCTGCCCACAAAACGCGATTCCGCTTCCAGCGGCTGGGTCTCCATTTCGGTCGGCTGCAACAACACCTGCACCTTCTGCATCGTGCCGTCCCTCCGCGGCAAGGAGAAGGACCGTCGCCCGGGCGACATCCTCGCCGAAGTGCAGGCGCTCGTCGACGACGGCGCGATCGAAGTCACGCTCCTCGGGCAGAACGTCAACACATACGGCGTCGAGTTCGGCGACCGTCAGGCGTTCGGCAAACTGCTGCGCGCCATGGGAGGAGTGGAGGGGCTCGAGCGCGTGCGCTTCACGAGCCCGCACCCGGCGGCGTTCACCGAAGACGTCATCGCTGCAATGGCAGAGACGCCGAACGTCATGCCCGTGCTGCACATGCCGCTGCAGTCCGGTTCCGACGCCGTGCTGAAGGCGATGCGCCGTTCGTACCGGTCGAAGAAGTTCCTCGGCATCCTCGACGCCGTGCGCGAGCGCATCCCGAACGCCGCGATCACGACCGACATCATCGTCGGGTTCCCGGGTGAGACCGACGCAGACTTCGAAGACACGCTTCGCGTCGTCGAGGAGTCGAGATTCGCGAGCGCATTCACATTCCAGTACTCCATCCGGCCCGGCACGCCGGCGGCCGAGATGGATGGTCAGCTGCCGAAGGCAGTCGTGCAAGAGCGCTACGAGCGCCTCCAAGCGCTGCAGGAGCGCATCTCACTGGAAGAGAACCACGCGCAGATCGGGCGTACGGTCGAGGTGCTCGTCTCAGCGGGCGAGGGGAAGAAGGATGCCGCCACGCGGCGGTTCTCCGGACGCAGCGAGGACAATCGGCTGGTGCACTTCGCCGTGCCAGAAGGCGGTGCCGAGCCTCGGCCCGGCGACGTCGTCACGGTCGCCGTCACCGCCGCCGCCCCGCACTTCCTCATCGCCGACTCGGCGCTCGCCCTCGACCGTCCGCCCCTCTTCGCAGTGCGACGCACGAGAGCCGGTGACGCATGGGACCGAAGGCAGGCCGAGAGCTGCGGCGTGCCGGCAACCCCAGCAGCAGCGGACACCGCCCCGCGCGTCGTGAGTCTCGGACTCCCGGCGATCCGGCCCCGATGACCGCTGACCGCGGAACCCCGGTCCAGCGCGAGCGCGCGACCGCCCGCGCACGCACGTCAACGCTCGAGCAGCGCCCCCCGAGACTCTGGGCCGTCGTCGGAGCGACGGGCACCGGCAAATCAGAGCTGTCGCTCGATCTCGCGCAGCGGTTGGCCGAAAGCGGACGCGCGGCTGAGATCGTGAACGCCGACGCCATGCAGGTGTACCGGGGCATGGACATCGGCACGGCCAAAGTGCCGGAGCGCGAGCGCCGAGGAGTACCGCACCACCTCTTCGACGTGCTCCCACCGAGGGAGGAGGCCACCGTCGCGTGGTACCAGGCCGAGGCGCGAGCCGCGATCCGGCGGATTCACGCGCGAGACGCCGACGCGATCCTGGTCGGGGGATCCGGTCTCTACGTATCGAGCGTGCTGTTCGACTTCCAATTCCCCCCGCGCGACGACGCGCTCCGCGCAGAGCTCGAAGCAGCAGCGGAACGCGACGGCGTCGACGCGCTGCTCGAACGGTTGCGCGCCCTGGACGCCCAGACCGCCGCGGCCGTCGACGCACGCAATCCCCGGCGGGTCGTGCGTGCACTCGAGGTGGCGCTTCTGGGGGGCGACGCGCAGGTGACGCTGCCGACGGAGCCCCGGCTCTGGCAGGGCGATGAGACCGGCGGAACCCGCATCCTCGGCGTGCAGGTCGACCGCACCACTCTGGTGCAGCGACTCGATCGACGTGTCGAGCAGATGTGGAGCGCCGGTCTCCTCGACGAGGTGCGCGCCCTGATACCGGAGGGGATCGGCGACGGCCCGACAGCGTCCCGCGCGATCGGCTACGCGCAGGCGCTCGGGCATCTCGACGGTCGCCTCACGCAGGTCGAGGCGATCGAGGAGACGCGGGTGCTGACCCGTCGATACGCTCGGCGACAGGTGAGCTGGTTCAAACGGTACGCCGAGGTCGAATGGCTGAATCCCGGGGAGATGCCCGCGTAAACTGGGCGTATGACGACGCTCGCGTTCTCCAAGGGCCATGGCACCGGCAACGACTTCGTGCTGTTCTCCGACCCCGACGGTGAGCGCACCCTGACTCCCGAGCAGATCCGCTTCCTCTGCGACCGCCGGTTCGGCGTCGGCGCCGACGGCGTGATCCGTGCGGTGCGTTCGCGATCCATCCCAGAGGGGGCCGCGTGCCTCGCGGAGGAGCCCGACGCCGAGTGGTTCATGGACTACTGGAACGCCGACGGAACCCCCGCCGAGATGTGCGGCAACGGCGCGCGCGTATACGCGCACTACCTGATCACCCAGGGGCTCGTCTCGCCCGAGCGGCGCGACACGCTGCCGATCGGTACGCGCGCCGGGGTGAAGGATGTGCTCGCGGGCGTCGCCGGCTACACGGTCGACCTGGGGCGCTGGCGACTCGCCGGCGAGCGCCTCGTCGCAGCTCAGGGCCTCGACGTCGCGCGCCCGGGGCTCGGGATCGACCTCGGCAATCCGCACGTCGTGGCGGCTCTGGCGGATCCGGCGGAGCTCGACGGGCTCGACCTGCATCGGGAGCCCGCCCTCGAACCGGTCGCCGAGGGCGGGGCGAACGTCGAGTTCGTCGTTCCGGAGGACCCGCTCATCAAAGACGGAGTCGCTCGCATCCGCATGCGCGTGCACGAGCGCGGTTCGGGGGAGACGCTGTCGTGCGGCACGGGCACGGCTGCTGCCGCGCTCGCCTTCCGCCACTGGGGCGGCGAGGGGATGCCGAACCATTGGAGAGTCGATGTTCCCGGCGGGCGCCTCGCGGTGCGCATGTTCCCGACGGAGGAGGGCGAGCACGTTTCGCTCAACGGACCCGCTGAGCTCGTGTACTCGGGCGAGATCGAACTCCCCGACGCCTGATCCGGCGCAGGAGCGACTACACGCGCCGCGCGCGGATGATGTGAAACCCCTTGTCGCGCGCCGGGCGATCGACGTCGAGGTCGGTGAACTCCGACGCGATCCAGCGTTGCAGGGAGTCGGCGCCGAGGTGCTTCGCCACCACCAGGTGCGCGACGCCCCCGTCAGCCAACCGCGGGAGCCATTGGCGCAGGATCCCGTGCAGCGACTCTTTCCCGACGCGGATCGGGGGGTTCGAGCGGATCTCCCCGAAACGCACGTCCTCGGGCACCTCATCGGGGGCGGCAACCCGAAGATGGCGGAGGCCGAGGCGATCCGCATTCATACGCGTCAGTTCGCGCGAGCGCTCGTTGACATCGATAGCCCAGACCTCGCGCTCCGGCTGGTCGAGAGCGGCGTCGAGCGCGATCGCGCCCCAGCCGCACCCCAGGTCGAGGAGCGGACCGGAAGAAACGGCGCCGAGCGCGTCGCGTTCGGGGAGCTCTCGCAGCAGGATCGCAGTGCCGCGGTCCAGCTGCTCCGGGCTGAAGACCCCTCCGGCCGTCACGACCGTGCGAGGTGCGCCCCCGAGCGCGACCTCGATCTCGCGGGGTCGCAGTTCGCCGTCGGGGGATTCGGAGAAGTAGTGCTGGGTCACGCCTCCCAGTATCCCAGGCCGACGCCGACGGCGATTCCGAGCGCGCACTGCGCCCAGGGCGAACGGCCGACGCGCCCGGGCGCACCCCACGTACACTGGAAGCCAGATGATGAAACGTAACGCAGATGATGCAGTGCTCGCAGACGAGAACGCCGTCGTGAGCGACGCCCCGGCGACCGGATCCGCTGCGCACGCTGATCCCCTCGACCGCGTGCTCGCGCGCGCGGCCGGAGCCGGATCGGCCACCGTGATCCGCGACCTCACCAGCGGAGCGCAGGCACTCGGCGACGCCGACCACGATCGCCTCGAGGGGGGCTTCGACGCGATCCGGATGGAGCGCGAGGACCGCGCGTCCCTCAAGCGCGTCGTCGGGCTCTCCACGGAGCTCGAGGACGTGACCGAGGTCGAGTACCGTCAGCTGCGGCTCGAGAACGTCGTGCTGATCGGCGTGTACTCCCAGCGGACTGCGGAAGACGCGGAGAACTCGCTCCGCGAACTCTCGGCGCTCGCCGAGACCGCGGGCGCCCGCGTGCTCGACGGGCTGCTCCAGCGCCGCGCGCACCCCGACCCTGCGACATACCTCGGCAAGGGCAAAGCGCAAGAGCTCGCCGAGCTGGTGGCGGCCGTGGGGGCCGATACCGTGATCGCCGACACCGAACTGGCCCCGAGTCAGCGCCGCGCGCTCGAGGACGTCGTGAAGGTCAAGGTGATCGACCGCACGGCCGTCATCCTCGACATCTTCAGCCAACACGCGAAGAGCCGCGAGGGCAAGGCCCAGGTCGAGCTCGCCCAGCTCCAGTACCTGCTGCCGCGGTTGCGCGGGTGGGGCGAGTCGATGTCGCGCCAGGCGGGCGGCCAGGTGGGATCCGCAGGGGCTGGGATGGGGTCGCGAGGCCCCGGCGAGACCAAGATGGAGCTCGATCGACGCAAGATCCATACCCGCATGTCGAAGCTGCGCAAGCAGATCGCCGGCTTCGCTCCGGCGCGAGAGGCGAAGCGCGCGAATCGCAAGCGCGGCGAGGTGCCGTCGGTCGCGATCGCCGGGTACACGAACGCGGGCAAATCGAGTCTGCTGAACCGGTTGACCGGCACGCAGGAACTCGTGCAGAACCAGCTGTTCGCGACGCTCGACACCGCCATCAGGCATGGCGAGACGGATGACGGCCGCCGCTTCACGTACGCCGACACGGTCGGCTTCGTGCGCAACCTGCCGCACCAGCTCGTCGAGGCGTTCCGCTCCACGTTCGAGGAAGTCGGCGAGGCCTCGGTGATCCTGCACGTCGTCGACGGGTCGCACCCCGACCCTGAGGCGCAGCTGCGCACCGTGCGAGACGTGATCTCCGAGGTGGACGCGCAAGACATCACCGAACTCGTCGCGTTCAACAAGGCCGACTTGCTCGACGAATCGCAGCGGCTCGTGCTGCACGGCCTCGTTCCCGATGCGGTATTCGTGTCTGCGCGCACCGGCGAGGGCATCGAAGAGCTCAAGCGCCGCATCGATGCTGCGCTGCCGGTGCCGGAACGCGAGATCACCGTCGTGGTTCCCTACGATCGCGGGGAGCTCGTGGCTGAATTGCACGAGCGCAATCGGGTGCTCGAGACGGAGTACGTCGAGACGGGCACGCGAGTGCGCGCGTACGTGACCGCGGAAATGGCGTCGAAACTGGAGCAATACGTTCCATAAGCCCACCTTGGGTTCGGGTAACAGGGAGCAACATCGCTCGTCGTTCGGGCGTCAGCTGGATACCTTGGGGGAGTTCCACGGGGAGCAGCAGCAGCTGTGATCCTTGAGTTCCCACGAAAAGGACGGCTATGACCGCAACGACGCACCTGCCCACCGCGACGATCCTCGGATACCCCCGGCTCGGACGCCGCCGCGAGCTGAAGCGGGCGATCGAGTCCTTCTGGAAGGGGCACACCGACGAAGCAGCGCTCCAGGAGACGGCAGGCGAACTGCGCGCCGCGACGCGCGCACGCCTCGTCGAGCTGGGGCTCCCGGCCGAGGGCGGCGCAGTACCGGAGAGCTTCAGCTTCTACGATCAGGTGCTCGACGCGACCCTCGCCCTCGGCGCGATTCCTCCGCGATTCGCCGATATCGCGGGCAGCGACCTCATCACGTACTTCGCGCTCGCGCGGGGTGACCGAGACCATCAGCCGCTCGAGATGACGAAGTGGTTCGACACGAACTACCACTACAGCGTTCCCGAGATCGATGAGACCACCCCGCTCGCGGCGAACCCGGCGCAGCTCGTCGCGCAGCTGGCGGAGGCTGCGGAGCAGGGCATCGAGTCGCGCCCGGTGATCGTCGGCCCCGTCACCTATCTGCTGCTCGCGAAGGCTTCGGACGGCGCCGGCGAAGGCTTCCGCCCGATCGATCGTCTCGACGAGGTCGTCGGGGTCTATGCCGAACTGCTCGCGGCGCTGAACGAGGCGGGCGCCGGCTGGGTGCAGCTCGACGAACCCGCGCTCGTGTCGGATTCTCTTCCGGTGCCCCGATCCGAGACGATCGCGCTCGTGGAGCGGGCGTACTCGATCCTGGGCGGCGCCGCCGCACGACCGAGCATCCTGCTCACGGCGCCCTACGGCGACGCGGCGGACGCGCTCGCGCGACTCGGGTCGCTCCCGGTCGAGGCCGTGCACGCAGACCTCGTGCGCGGCAGCCTGCCAGAAGCCGACCTCGTATCGGGTGCGCTCACGTCCGCGTTCGCCGAGACGCAGTTCGTCGCGGGTGTCGTCGATGGGCGCAACATCTGGAAGACGGATCTGCGCGCAGCATTCGGCGCACTGGAGCGACTCCAGCGAGCCGGCATCGACGTCGTCGCCGGCACGTCGAACAGCCTGCAGCACGTGCCGCACGACGTGCGCGATGAGACCCGGCTCGACGTCGAACTCGCCTCCTGGCTCGCCTTCGCAGACCAGAAGATCGAGCAGGTCGTCATTCTCGCTCGGGGGCTCGCCGACGGGGGCGCGGCGATCGAAGCGGAGCTCGCATCGGTCGACGCGATCCTCGCTGCGCGAGCGCAGGCCTCAGGTGTACGGGTCGATGGGGTACGGGGCCGCGTCGACGCCGTCACCGTCGCGGATCGCGAGCGCGATCACGAGGGTGAGCGCCGCGCTGCGCAGCAGGGGCTCGGCATTCCCGAGCTCGCGACCACCACCATCGGGTCGTTCCCGCAGACGGTCGAGATCCGCAAGGCTCGAGCCGCGTTCGGCAGGGGGGAGATCGGCCAGGAGGAGTACGACGGCTTCCTGCGCGATGAGATCGCACGCGTGATCCGCTTGCAGGAGGAGATCGGTCTCGACGTTCTCGTGCACGGCGAGGCCGAGCGCAATGACATGGTGCAGTACTTCGCGGAGCTGCTCGACGGGTTCGCAGTCACGGAGCACGGCTGGGTGCAGTCGTACGGCACGCGCGCCACGCGCCCGTCCATCCTGTGGGGCGATGTATCCCGGCCGGCGCCGATGACGGTCTCCTGGTCGGCGTACGCGCAGTCGCTCACCGACCGACCGGTCAAGGGCATGCTCACGGGTCCCGTCACGATCCTCGCATGGTCGTTCGTGCGCGATGATCAGCCCCTCGCGGACACGGCGTCGCAGGTGGCGCTCGCGCTGCGCGACGAGATCGACGATCTGGTCGATGCCGGGATCCGCATCGTGCAGGTCGATGAGCCGGCACTGCGCGAGCTGCTGCCGCTCGATGCGGACCGTCAGGCGGCGTATCTCGACTGGTCGGTGGGAGCGTTCCGTCTCGCGACGAGTGGAGCCGCGGCCGATGTGCAGATCCACACTCACCTCTGCTATTCGGAGTTCGGGGAGATCATCGACGCGGTCGACGGGCTCGACGCCGACGTCACGAGCATCGAGGCGGCTCGCAGCCGGATGGACGTCGTGGAGCCGCTGGGGGAGCACGGGTACTCTCGCGGGATCGGGCCCGGCGTCTACGACATCCACTCGCCGCGGGTGCCGAGCGTCGCTGAGCAGCAGGAGCTGATCCGTATCGCGGCCGCGCGCATTCCCGGCGAGCAGCTCTGGGTGAACCCGGACTGCGGGCTGAAGACGCGCGGTTACGAAGAGACCGTGGCGAGCCTGACGAACCTGGTTCACGCGGCTCGCGCGGTGCGCGCGGGCGCGTGAGCGCGTCGGGCGGGATCGAGGCGGAGGCAGCGCGGCACGTCGCTCCCGCCTCTGGCTGGATCGCCGACGAGCTTCCGACGGAGGCGGTGGGAAGCCTGCCGCGACCGGCGAGCCTGCAGCGGGCGGTGCTCGACGCCGAAACCGGGCTGATCGATTCCGAGGAACTGCTGCGCGAACAGGACCGCGCGGTGCGCGATACCCTCGACCGCTTCGCGGAGACCGGTTCGCCCCTCGTGGGCGACGGCGAGCAGCGCCGTCAGAGTTTCGCCAGTTACCCGCTCGGCACGTCGTTCGACGACGGCGACGTCAGGGCAGGCCCGGTGTTCGCGGTGTTCGCCGACGGGCATCATCGCGTGATCCCCAGTCTCGCGCGCGGCCCGTTCCGGTTCCGATCCTGGGCCGCGGACGACGTCGCCGCGGCGCGGCCCCTGACGCACCTGCCGCTGAAGCAAGCGGTGATCTCACCGTCGATGCTGTCATTGATGGTGCCGCCCGACGGTCTCGGCGAGTACTCGCGGGAACAGTTCCTCGAAGACGTGGTCAGCGGCTGCGTCGAAGACATCCGTCGGAGCTTCGCCGCGGGCGCGTCGCGCATCACCATCGACTTCACGGAGGGGAGACTCGCCCTGCGACGGGATCTGCGTGCCCCTTGGGCGGGACCGGAAGCGCTCGGAGGCTTCATCGATCTCATCAACCGAGTGCTCGCCGACCTCACTCCCGAACAGCGCGGGGCCGTGGGCGTGCACACCTGCCCGGGCAACGATCACGATTCCGCCCATAGTGCCGACGTCGACTACGCCGCTCTCATTCCCGAACTGTTCCAGATCGAAGCGGGGTACTTCCTCATCCAGGCTGCGAGCGAGAAGGATCCTGATCGCGTGGCGCGCCTGGTCGGCCGTCAGCTGCGGCAGCGCTCGCGCGCGGCGGGGACGGCGCCGCGGGTTCTCATCGGCGTCACCGATCCGATGAATCCGAAACTCGAGACGGCAGCCGAGGTGCGCGACCAGCTGGTGCGGGCGTCCCGCTTCATTCCCGCCGAGTTGCTCGGCTCGACCGATGACTGCGGGTTCTCGCCGTATCTCATCGATGAGAAGCCCAAGCACGGCACGCCTGACTTCGCCCGTGAGGTCGCGTTCGCCAAGATCGCGGCGCGAGTGCGCGGCACCGAGCTCGCGCAGCAGGAGTTCTCCGGCGCCGAATCTGCTCCGGCGTCGTATGCCGGATTCGGTCGCACCGGCGCTGCGGCCGCGCGTCCCGTGCACCGTTCCGCAGACGCCGCACCTGGCGTGGAGCGGCAGGAGGGGCGCCGGTGAACTCGTTCCTGCTTCCGAGTCGTGGCGCAGCTCGCGCGCGATTCTCGTTCGAAGTGTTTCCCGCGCGTTCAGGAGCGGCTGCGCTCGCGCTCGGTCACGCCGTGCAGCACCTCTCCGCCGCGGATCCCGATTTCATCTCGGTGACGTACGGGGCGAACGGGTCGAACCGTGATGCGTCGCTCGACCTCGTGACCTACTTGCGCGATCACACGAGTGCGCTGCCGCTCGCCCACCTCACGACGGTGGGGGAGCAGCGCGAGGCGGTGAGCGCTGCGATACACGCGATCATGGATGCGGGAGTGCACGACTTCCTGGCGCTGCGCGGGGATCCACCGCGCGGGTTGACGGAGAGCGACGCGGAGGTCTCGGAGTCGTTGAGCTCGCTCGAACTCGTGCGGTTGATCTCAGAGGCCCGAGCGGAGCGACCGGCGCTGACCAGCGTCGGTCGCACCGCGGTCGCGGCCTACCCGAACGGCCACCCGCTCTCCCGCTCACGGGCAGAGGATATCGATTGGCTCGTCGCGAAGCAGGAGAGCGGTGCTGATCTCGCGATCACGCAGCTCTTCTTCCGCGCAGACGATTACCTGTCGTTCGTCGAGGACGCACGCGCGGCTGGACTTCGCATTCCCGTGCTTCCCGGCCTCATGCCCGTCGCGACGAGTGCGCAGCTGCGCAAGGTCGCATCGCTCGCCGGGCAGCCGGCCCCGATCGAACTCGCGCGTGAACTGGACGCAGAGGGCGGCTACGCACCCGAACTCGGCGTCGAGCACACCGTCGCCTTGGCGCGAGAGCTGCTCGCGGGAGGGGCCCCGTCCGTGCATCTGTACACGTTCAATCGGCACGAGCAGGTGCTCGCCGTGCTCCGAGAGCTGGGTCTGCTGACTCCGAACCCGGTCGACTAGGCCCTCACCGTCACGCGGATCGAGCGCCGCCCGGTCCAGTCCCTGTCTCGGTGGCCGGCAGGCCCGCAAGTGCTTGAGGATACGAGCCCGCGGTGCGCTCCGCGAGGTGCAGCAGTGCCGCGGGCACGGTTCTGCCGGACGCCAGCATCGTTCGCGCCCAGAGGCGACCAGCGCGGTACGAGGACCTCACGAGCGGGCCGGCAAGCACGCCGGAGAAGCCGAGCGACTCCGCTTCGTCGTGCAGGTCGACGAATTCCTCTGGCGGAACCCAACGAGCGATCGGGTGATGCCGTGCCGAGGGGCGGAGGTACTGGGTCAGGGTGAGGATCTCGCACCCTGCGGCTCTGAGTTCGGTCATCGTCTCGGAGATCTCCGCACGCGTTTCGCCCATTCCGAGGATGAGGTTCGATTTGGTCACCATTCCCGCATGGTGCGCCCTCGTGATGACCCCCAGTGAGCGTTCGTATCGGAAGCCGGGCCGAATGCGGCGGAAGATGCGGGGCACGGTTTCGAGATTGTGGGCGAACACCTGCGGAGCCGCCTCGAACACCTGCTCGAGATCCTCAGGTCGGCCGCCGAGATCGTCGACGAGCACCTCGACGCCGGCGCCGGGATTCATGGCGCGCACCTGCCGAATGGTCTCAGCGAAGAGCCAAGCGCCGGTGTCGGGCAGGTCATCGCGTGTCACGCCGGTGATGGTGGCGTACCTCAGGCCCATGGTGCGCACCGATTCTGCGACCCGGCGCGGCTCGTCGCGGTCGAGCGGGAGCGGCTTTCCGCTCGTGATCATGCAGAAGTCGCACCTCCGGGTGCAGATCGAACCTCCGATGAGAAACGTTGCTTCGCGATCCTCCCAACACTCGAAGACGTTGGGGCAGCCGGCCTCCTGGCAGACCGTGTGGAGCCCTTCGCCTGCGACCAGGTCGCGCACCTGGCGGTACTCCGGGCCGAGCCGGGCGCGCGTCTTGATCCACTCCGGTTTCCGCTCGATCGGAGTCTCGGCGTTGCGGGCCTCGACGCGGAGGAGCGGTCGGCCCTCCGGCTCGGGGCGGGTGCCGGTCGAAGGCAGGCGACGCGCGCTCATGCGGTGAACTCCGCGATCACATGGGCGAGGTGCACCTGGAGGTCGGGTGCCACGATCTCGGGCGGGATTCTCCGACCGGCGAGTGCGCTCAGCGTGGTCACGCCGGCGTCTGGAATCCCGCATGGCACGATCCGGGAGAACGGCTCGAGGTCGTTGCAGCAGTTGATCGCAATTCCATGGGTGATGATGCCGGCGCGGGCGTGCAAGCCGATCTGTGCGAGCTTCGTCGGCGGATGATCAGGATGGGTCACCCATACTCCCGAGCGGCCTTCCACGCGTGTGCCCGATACGCCGAATGCGGCCACGGTGTCGATGATCGCCGTCTCGAGGGCGCGTACGAAGTCGACGACGCCGGCGCCGGACCGCAGCCGGACGACCGGATAGCACACCAGTTGGCCCGGACCGTGCCAGGTGACTCGTCCGCCCCGGTCGACGGCGACGACGGGAGTGCCGTCCGACGGGTACTCATCCGGCTCGGCGCGGCGACCGGCGGTGTACACCGGCGGGTGCTCGAGCAAGAGGACCGTGCCGCGGTCGAGGCCCTGCTCGATGCGGTCGACCGCCTCGGCCTGGAGCTCGAGTCCGCGCTCGTACGGCACGCAATCAGGGTGGAATCCGAGCGCGAGCATCGGCGCTCGAGAACGGGTGGATGGAATCGGCATCGACGCAGTGGCCATGCGATCACTGTAGATGGACTCGGTTCAACAAAGCAACCGCCGCAGCGAGCGAAGGGCTGCGGGTGGGTCCCAGCACTCGCGCGTCGGTGTCCAGCGGTGCTGCGCCGCGGCGACGCCGCGCCCTGCGATCAGACCGAACGGAAGACCGCGACCACGCGCCCGAGTACTTCCGCGTGATCGCCCAGGATCGGCTCGAACGCGCTGTTGCGAGGCAGGAGCCAGGTGTGCCCGTCTCGGCGGCGGAACACCTTCACCGTTGCCTCTCCATCGAGCATCGCTGCGACGATGTCTCCGTTCTCGGCTTCGCGCTGCTGCCGGATCACCACGAAATCCCCATCGCAGATCGCTGCGTCGATCATCGAATCGCCGACGACGCGCAGCATGAAGAGCTGTCCGTCGCCGACGAGAGCGCGGGGGAGCGGCACGATCTCCTCGACCTGCTGCTCCGCAGTGATCGGTACGCCGGCCGCGATCTGACCGACGAGAGGAACGTACGCCGCTTCTTCGGGGCGCTGCGCGGGTGCGTCGTCGATCGCCGACGAGGTCGAGGCGAGCTCGACCAGGATCTCCAGGGCTCTCGGCCGGTTGGGGTCGCGGCGGATGTAGCCGCCCAGCTCGAGCCTGCTGAGCTGATGCGTGACGCTCGAGAGCGAGGAGAGCCCCACCGCGTCGCCGATCTCTCGCATGCTCGGCGGATACCCCCGGCTCTCCACTGAACGCGCGATGCACTCGAGGATCGCCTGCTGCTTCTCGCTCAGCGGCTTCGTGGATCGGGGCGCGGCTGCGTCGCTCATCGCTGTCCTTTCTGGCCCCAGGGGGCGATGCGGATGGGGCGCGATCCATGAATGTCGGTGGGTGCTGATTCAGTGATCCCGTTGACCGAAACCCTAGCCGCAGCATTCGAAGACCGACAAACATATGTTCGAGTGTCGCGGAAAAAGAGCGAAACGTATCTTCGAAAAGACGCTTGCGGTTTCGATTCATCGAATATATATTCGAAACAGATGTTCGCATGGGCTCCACGCCCGCGTCATCGCAAGACTAAGGAGAAGTCATCATGAGCGCATCTGCTGTTCTGGGCCGGGAATCACGAGAGTCGACCGAAGCTTCGGGCTCGCTCCGCCTGACCCGGCGCGGGCGCATCGTGTTCGGTGGATTCGCCACGGTGCTCGTCGCCGGTCTTCTCGCTCTCATGGCCGCACTCGCGGCTCCGGAGGCGATGGCCGCGGCTGAGGGGCCGAACGGCGAGCAGTTCGATTACGTCGTGGTGCAGCCAGGCAGCTCGCTCTGGTCGCTGGCGACTGATCTCGACCCGACGGCCGACCCTCGCGATGTCATCACTGAGATTGTGCAGTTGAACCAGCTGGACGGTTCATCGCTGCAGGCGGGTGATGCGATCGCCGTTCCGCTGCGGTACTCAGATCATCCGCGCGTGGTGTCGGGCGACGAACTCGGGGCCTGACCGACTGATCGTCGAGGGGCTCACCGGCTTTAGACTGGTCGGGTGACTAGCTTGAGCGACCTCCCTCTTCGTGACAATCTCGTCGGCCAGGAGCCCTACGGCGCCCCGCAAGACGCGGTGCCGGTGAGCCTGAACGTCAACGAGAACACGCATCCCATTCCCGAGCACGTCGCCATCGACATCGTTCAGTCACTCGCTCGAGCGGTAACCGGTGTGAACCGATACCCTGACCGCGAGTTCACGGAGCTTCGGAGCTCCCTCGCGGGGTACCTCGGCCACGGCCTCAGCGTGGAACAGCTATGGGCGGCGAACGGATCGAACGAAGTGCTGCAGCAGGTGCTGCAGGCATTCGCCGGTCCGGGGCGGTCACTGCTGAGCTTCACGCCGACGTATTCGATGTACCCGCTGCTCGCCTCCGGAACCGATACCGAATGGATCGCTGTCGAGCGTCCCGCAGATTACGCGCTCACGCCGGAGGGCGTCGCCGAAGCGCTGCGCGAGCACCAGCCGGACGTCGCGATCCTCTGCGGTCCGAACAATCCGACGGGCACGTCGCTCAATCGTGAGGTGATCCTCGCCGCTTACGATGCGTTCGACGGCATGCTCGTCGTCGACGAGGCGTATCACGAGTTCGACACCGAGCGTGAGAGCGCGGTGGCGCTGCTCCCCGGACGCCACCGGCTCCTCGTATCGCGGACCATGAGCAAAGCGTTCGCGTTCGCGGGCGTGCGTCTCGGATACCTCGCCGCCGACGCGGCAGTGGTCGACGCCCTGCGGCTCGTGCGCCTGCCGTATCACCTGTCAGCGCTCACCCAGGCGGCCGCGACCGCTGCGATTCGTCACGCCGACGCGATGCTCGCCACGGTGGCCGACATCAGTGCGCAACGCGATCGTCTCGCGGACGCCCTCACCGCCCTCGGATACGTCGTGCACCCGTCGGGAGCCAACTTTCTGCTCGTCGGCGGGTTCACCGACCCGTCGGCCACGTTCGAAGCGCTGCGCGCACGTGGCATCCTCATCCGCAATCTCAGCATTCCAGGCCACCTGCGCATCACCGCAGGCACGAAGGCCGAGACGAGTGCGGTGATCGAGGCGATCACGGCACTCGGGCCGGGCGGCGCCTGATCGATCCCGGCGTACCGTCGGTTCCTGGGGAACGCAGATAGACTGACAACCATGACTGCAGCACCGCGCACCGCCTCGCTCGAGCGATCCACGAGCGAGTCGCAGATCAGTGTCAGCGTCGATCTCGACGGCTCGGGGTCTTCGCAGATCGAGACCGGGGTTCCGTTCTTCGATCACATGCTCACGGCGTTCGCCCGCCACTCGCTCACAGACCTGACGGTGAACGCGGTCGGCGATGTGCACATCGATGTCCACCACACCGTCGAAGACACCGGGATTCTGCTGGGCCAGACCATTCTCGAAGCGCTCGGCGATAAAGCCGGGATCTCGCGTTACGGCGACGCACTGGTCCCACTGGATGAGGCGCTCGCACAGGCGGTCGTCGACATCTCCGGTCGGCCGTACCTCGTGCACTTGGGAGAGCCTGCCGGGTTCGAGTTCCATCTCATCGGCGGTCACTTCACGGGTTCGATGGTGCGGCACTTCTTCGAGGCCCTGACGCTGAACGCACGGCTGACCGTGCATCTCGAGTTGCGCGCCGGCCGTGACCCGCACCACATCGCAGAGGCCGAGTTCAAGGCATTCGCCCGAGCTTTCCGCGAGGCGAAGTCGCTCGATCCGCTCGTCTCGGGTGTGCCGTCGACGAAGGGCGCGCTGTGAGCGCTCCCTCCGACGCGCCGCGCAAGACGGTGGCGGTGCTCGACTACGGGTCTGGCAATGTGCACTCGGCGGTGAAGGCGCTCGTCCACGCGGGAGCCGACGTCGAGCTGACGCGCGACCCGGGCGCCGTCATGGCAGCAGACGGACTCCTGGTTCCCGGGGTCGGTGCGTTCGACGCCGTGATGCGACAGCTGCGCGCCGTCCGCGGAGACGAGCTCATCGACCGTCGGCTCGCAGGGGGCCTGCCGGTGCTCGGAATCTGCGTCGGGGAGCAGGTCATGTTCTCGCACGGCATCGAGCGCGGAATCGAAACCGAGGGACTCGGTCAGTGGCCGGGAACCGTGCGTCAGATCAACGCGCCAGTGCTCCCGCACATGGGGTGGAACACCGTCGACGTGCCTCAGGGATCGAGACTCTTCGCCGGTCTCGAAGCCGAGCGCTTCTACTTCGTGCACAGCAATGCCGCGACTGAATGGTCCATCGAAGGGCGCACCCCGGCCACCCGCCCCCTGGTCACCTGGGCCGAGCACGGCGAGCGGTTCATCGCAGCGGTGGAGAACGGTCCGCTGAGTGCGACGCAGTTCCACCCGGAGAAGTCGGGTGACGCTGGCATCCGGCTGCTGCGCAACTGGATCGACACTCTGTAAGTCCATCGAGACCGACCTCACGCGGCCGGATCCCCACTCGCTCGGGCCGCAGCTGGTGCGGCCCGACCGCGCACACCCGAGAAGGAGAAGCCCCCATGACTGAACTCGCCGAACGCCCGAAGCTGGAACTGCTTCCGGCGATCGACATGGTCGACGGCAAGGCGGTGCGGCTCACCCAGGGTGAGGCCGGAACCGAGACGAACTACGGCGATCCCGTGGACGCCGCACTCGACTGGATCGATCAGGGCGCGGAATGGATCCACCTCGTCGACCTCGACGCGGCCTTCGGCCGGGGGAGCAACGTGGCGGTCGCGCGCAAGATCATCAAGCGCTCAGGCGATGTGAAGATCGAATTCTCAGGGGGCATACGAGACGACGAGTCGCTCGAAGCCGCCCTTGAGATGGGAGCCACGCGCGTCAATCTCGGCACTGCGGCGCTCGAGAACCCGGAGTGGACTGAGGCGGTGATCGCGCGTTTCGGCGAGCGAGTCGCCGTGGGGTTGGACGTGCGCGGAGAGACGCTCGCTGCGCGCGGCTGGACGGAAGAGGGCGGCAACCTGTGGGAGGTGCTCGACCGTCTCGAGGAGGCGGGCTGCTCCCGATACGTCGTGACGGATGTCACCAAGGACGGGACCCTGCGCGGACCGAACATCGAGTTGCTCGCGCGGGTGTGCGCCAGGACGAACCGCCCGGTCGTCGCCTCGGGCGGCGTGTCGAGCCTCGACGACCTCGCCGCGCTCCGAGAGCTCGTCGACGACGGTCTGGAAGGCGCGATCGTCGGGAAGGCGCTCTACGACGGAGCCTTCTCCTTGCCCGCTGCTCTCGACGTCGCAGGGCGCTAGAGCGGACATCCCGCGACTCATGGCGATCAAGAAGCTTCCCTCTACCGGCGATTCGCCCCGCAGCACCGGAGTTCCGGACAGTCTCGTCGGCGGCGGCGCCTCCGACTCGGCGGGATTCCCCTGGGCAGGGCGCACGTTCGACCATCACGACACGGCTTTCTCCGGCGATGATGGAAGCGCATCACCCACGCACATCGCCCTCGTGACCGCTGTGCGCGACGCTGCCGCTGCGGCGCGGAGCGCTGCAGCTTCGGCCGAGTACTGGGACGCCGTGCGCGTGGTCGCTGACGCGCAGGCGGATGCGATCGCGGGGTTCGCGACCGAACGGTTTCTCGTGCCGATGCTCGCAGAGGCGGGCGATGTCGGACAGACTCCAGATGGGCGAACGGTCGAGAAATCGCAGGAACTGTCGATCGTCGCGGTCGCCGCTCCAGACGGCAGGAAGGCACTGCCGATCTTCAGTTCCGTTGCAACGCTGAACCGCTGGAACCCGGAGGCGCGACCGATTCCTGTCCCCGGCGCGCAGACCGCCTTGGCCGCGGCTCAAGACGGGACAGAGCTCATCATCATCGATCCGGGGACCCCTGAGCGTGAATTCGGAGTGCGTCGCACCGCGCTCGAGGCCCTCGCCCTGGGAAGGCGCGTGATCCCGGCGTGGGCGGACGCCGCAGTGCAGGAGGAGTTCAGAGGACTCGGTGCCGCCGACCCGCGCATCGCAGAGCTCTGGCTCGTTCCCGGAGAACTCGAGAGTCGCCTGCTCCAGCCGGAGGTCACGGTGCTCGTGCGGGTCGCGGAAGGTGCCGCCGGCGCGCGACGCGAGGTGCTCGAAGCGCTGCAGGCCCGAATCGCAGCATCGGAGGTCGTGGCGGATCGCGTCGATTCCTTGACGCTGAGACCCGTCGCGGGCGAGTAGCCGCGGGGAGCGCCCGCAGCGCCCGTCACACCAGATTGAGAAGCACGATGTAGCAAGCGGTGCCGGCGGCGACGCTGAGCACGGCCCGCCGGCGCCCGACGAGATGCACCACGATCGTCACCGCTGTGGCGACGAGCACGGCCCACCAGTGGCTCGGGCGTGCCGCCAGTTCATCGCGCAGGATGACGACCGCGAGAATGAAGAGGATGCCGGCGGGCATCCATCGGCCGAGAGCGGTCACGAACTTCGAGCGGCGCAGCGGTTTCAGGATCGCGAACGGCAGGGCGCGCAGGGCGATGGTGATGACGGCGCCGACGGCGACCGCTGCGATCAAGTACCCGAGATCAGGCATGTTCCTCCGCCGTTCCCGTCGGGTCGTCCGTGCCGGGGAGCCCGTCCCCATCGCTCCCGACGGACTTCCTCCGGGCTCTCGTGACCGCATACCGGCCCGCGAGCAGCGCAGTGAAGACGAGGAGCGCGGCGAGCAGCGCACTCTCGGGAACGGTCACGATCGCGATCGCCGCTGCGAGGGCTGCGAGCAACGCTGACGGCACCTCCCGGCGGGTGCGCACGGCGTCGAGCGTCATCACGACGAAGAGGGCGACGAGCGCGAACTCGAATCCCTCAATCGGCTCTGGAAGCGCCGTGGCGAGGGCGACGCCGATGAGCCCGCCGACGACCCAGTAGGTCTGCATCGCGAGCTGCCCGGCGACCATGCGCGCGGAGGTCAGCCGGCTCTCGTCCATGAGCACGTATGTGGCGTAAGCCTCATCGATCATCGCGTACACCGAGTACGCGCGAGGCAGACCGCGCCTCACTCGAGACACCGGAAATGAGAACGCGTAGAAGACGTGTCTGAAGTTCACCGCGAACACGGTGATCGCGATGGTGACCAACGGTGTCGCTGCAGCGATGAGGCTGACGAGCAGCAGCTCTACGGAACCGGCGAAGATGCCGATCGACAGCGCCGGTGCGAGCCACCACGGGAGTCCCGCCTGGACCACGAGGACGCCGAGAGCGACCCCGAGCGGCAGTATTCCGATGCCGACGCCCAAGGAGTCGCCGAGGCCGGCAGCGATCTCGGCGCGCCTGGGCGGCCGGGGAGCTCGCGCTGGGGCGGCGTCCGAGGGAGGGCGGGGCACTGCGGATCCTCTCAGTTCACGGGACCCGTGTACTTCTCGCCCGGTCCCTTGCCGATCGGATCAGGAATCACCGAAGCCTCGCGGAACGCGAGCTGCACGGAGCGCAGCCCGTCACGCAGACTGCGCGCATGCATGTCGCTCACCTCCGGAGCGCCCGCCGTGATGAGGCCGGCGAGGGCGTTGATCAGCTTGCGCGCCTCGTCGAGGTCGATCTGCGTCTCGGGGTCGTCGGCGAGTCCGACCTTGACCGCGGCAGCGCTCAGCAGGTGCACGGCGGCGGTGGTGATGACCTCGACGGCGGCGACGTCGGCGATGTCCCGCGTCGCCTGCGAGATGTCATCTCCGCTGGAATCCGCTGCTGCGGCCGGGGGGGTGGGCTGGTCGGCGGTGTGCTCGCTCATGACGTCCTGTCTGCTGCTGCGGTAGGTGTGCTACGATTGATCCGGTTCTCGGTGTTCTGCCGAGATCACGGAAGTGGAGATTCTCCCACCCGGCACCGTTTCAAGGTTACCGGGTAGTTGACACCCCGCCGATCACTCGGCAGCTGCACAAGGGTGTGGGATGGCGCGTGCGCGGTCCTGATCTCGATGCTCCGTGGCTCCGTTCCGGAGCGCCCACCCATGAGATCAGAGGAGCCGGCGATCAGCGATCCCCGTACGAATGACAGAATCCGCGTCCCCGAGGTGCGACTGGTAGGACCCAGTGGCGAGCAGGTCGGCGTCGTGCCGATCGAGACTGCGCTCCGCATGGCTGTGGACGCCGATCTCGATCTCGTCGAGGTTGCCCCGAACTCGAAGCCTCCCGTTGCCAAGATCATGGACTTCGGGAAGTACAAGTACGAGGCAGCTCAGAAGCAGAAGGAAGCACGCCGTAATCAGGCGAACACCGTGCTCAAAGAGGTGCGCTTCCGCCTGAAGATCGACACGCATGACTACGAGACGAAGATGAAGCGCGCTGTCGGCTTCCTGTCGCAGGGAGACAAGGTCAAGGCGATGATCCTGTTCCGCGGCCGTGAGCAGTCGCGGCCGGAGATGGGTGTGCGCCTGCTGCAGCAGTTCTCCGAGGACATCGCCGAATACGGTGTCGTCGAGTCGAACCCGCGCATCGACGGTCGCAACATGGTCATGGTCGTCGCTCCGCTCAAGAACAAGTCCGAAGCGAAAGCCGAGCTGAATGCTCGTCGCGCTGAGGAGAAGGCCACTCGTCGGGCCGACAAGACCGCAGGTACGGACTCGGACGACGAATGAACTGCGGTGCGCTGCCGAGCGCAGCGCCACCCCGCAATCCGCGGCCGTGAGGCTCGCACACAACAAGGAGAAATCGATGCCCAAGCAGAAGACCCACTCGGGGGCCAAGAAGCGCTTCAAGCTCACCGGCTCCGGCAAGCTGATGAAGCAGCAGGCCGGCATGCGCCACAACCTCGAGGTGAAGGCCTCGAAGCGCAAGCGCCGTCTGAACGCCGAGCAGGTGCTCGCCAAGGGCGACGCCAAGCAGGCCATGAAGCTCCTCGGTCACTGACCGGCGCGAGCGCATAGCTTTCATCTGAGAATTTTCTAAGGAAGAACTGAAATGGCAAGAGTCAAAAGGGCCGTCAACGCCCACAAGAAGCGTCGCGTCATCCTCGAGCGTGCCGAGGGATACCGCGGTCAGCGTTCGCGCCTGTACCGGAAGGCCAAAGAGCAGGTCATCCACTCGCTGGTCTACTCGTACAACGACCGCCGCAAGAAGAAGGGCGACTTCCGCCGCCTGTGGATCCAGCGCATCAACGCCGGTGCACGTGCGAACGGCCTGACCTACAACCGCTTCATCCAGGGTCTCGGCCTTGCAGGCGTCGAGGTCGACCGTCGTATGCTCTCCGAGCTGGCCACGAACGAGCCCGCAGCCTTCGCCGCGCTCGTCGAGGTCGCGAAGTCGGCGCTGCCCGAGGACACCTCGGCTCCGAAGGCCGCGTAAGCAGTTCTTCCTGTCGAAGACCCTCGCTCCCCTGGGGAGCGGGGGTCTTCTGCGTTCTGCTGGCGCGGGGGAGTGAGCCGCTGCGCCAGTAGGCTGAACTCATGACCGACGAGATGCTGAGCAACACGAAGTCCGAACGCGTGCGACGAATCGCATCCCTCGCCCGGAAGAAGGAGCGCCAAGCGCACGGCCGTTTCCTCGTGGAGGGCCCGCAGGCGGTGCGCGAGCTGCTCGTGCATCGTCCGGAGCTCACCGAAACCGTCTACGCGACGCTCGGCGCGGAGACCTGGCAGGTCGAGATCGCCAGCCTCGCCTCGGATGCGGGCGTGCGGTTGGAGCGAGCGACCACCGAAGTCATCTCGGCGATGTCGGAGACGGTCAACCCGCAGGGCGTCGTCGCCGTCGCGCGTACGTGGGGCGAGCCGACCGAGGGCGCACTCGCGGAAGCACGGCTCGTCGCGATCCTGCACGAGATCCGCGATCCGGGCAACGCCGGTACCGTGCTGCGAGCGGCGGATGCCGCCGGGGCGGACGCCGTGATCTTCGCGGGGGAGAGCATCGATCCGTTCCACCCGAAGGTGGTGCGCTCCACGACGGGATCGCTCTTCCACATCCCCGTGCTCGTGATGTCGACGCTGGAGGAGGCGGTGGAAGCCGCGCGAGCCTCGGATCTCTCGGTACTCGCGGCAGACGTGCGCGGCTCCGACGTGCTCGAAGCTCGCGCGGAGGGGGCGCTCGACGGTCCGATCGCGTGGGTGTTCGGCAATGAGGCCCGAGGGTTGAGCGAGGCTGACCGTGTGCTCGCCGATCGCTCAGTGCGGCTTCCCATCTACGGCGCGGCGGAATCGCTGAATCTCGCCACGGCGGCGAGCGTGCTGCTCTACGAGACGGCGTTCGTGCAGCGCAGCCGCTAGGCGCCGCGGTCCGGGTCTGCGCTCCCGCCGTACTCGGCCTGCGAGAATGGGCGAATGCCCCGTATCGATCTCAACAGCGACCTCGGTGAATCGTTCGGCAGTTTCGCCTTCGGCGACGACACCGCGGTGCTCTCATCCGTGTCGAGCGCCAATGTGGCCTGCGGGTTCCACGGCGGTGATCCGCGCGGCATACGTGCGACCTGCGCAGCGGCGCACGCTGCCGGAGTGGCGATCGGCGCGCATCCGGGCTACCGCGATCTCGCCGGGTTCGGTCGTCGATTCATCGAGTACGAACCGGGCGAATTGACCGACGAGATCATCTACCAGCTCGGCGCCGTGCAGGCGCTTGCGCGGAGCGTCGGCTCCGCTGTGCGGTACGTGAAACCGCACGGTGCGCTGTACAACGCCATCGCGCATCACGAGGGACAGGCTCGTGCGGTCGTGCGCGCCCTGCGCGAATCCGGCACGGGGCTCCCGCTCCTGGTGCCGCCCGATTCGGTGATCGAACGGGTGGCCGAGGAGTCGGGAGTGCGCACCTTCTCCGAAGCCTTCGCCGATCGTGCGTACGCACCAGACGGCTCCCTCGTGCCGCGCGCCGTCTCCGGGGCGGTGCTTACCGGCGAGGCCGCAACGGCGCAAGCGATGAGGATCGCGACGACGGGTCGGGTGCTCGCCGTCGACGGCACGGAGATCGCCGTGCGTGCCGACAGCATCTGCCTGCACGGCGATCATCCCGCAGCGGTGCGGTTGGCCGGCGACATTCGCACGGCGCTCGAGGGCTGCGGCGTCGAGATCGGGAGCTTCGTCTAGATGGGCGGTTCGAAGCGGATGTGCTCGGCGGGGGCTGGAGGTTCGTCGCCGTTCACGGTGCGCGCGGTCGGCGATCGAGCGTGCATCGTCGACCTGCCGGATCTCGACACGGTACTCGGGCTCGCCGCGATCCTCAGAGAACGAGGCTTTCCCGGCGTCATCGATATCGTGCCGGCGGCGCGCACGGTCCTGGTGACGTGCGTCGACCGCGCCAGTGCGCGTCGAATCGCCGATGAGATCGCCGGGCTGCCCTCTGGCATCGCGAGCTTCGCGCGCTCGATGCTGGGGGAGTCGGCGCGTGTGGCGATCGTCGACGTCGTGTACGACGGCGAGGACCTCGAGGCGGTCGGAGCGCTGACCGGGCTCAGCGCGGCCGGTGTGGTCGCGGCGCACAGCGGCTCTCGATGGACGGCGGCGTTCGGCGGCTTCGCTCCCGGGTTCGTGTACCTCACCGGCGGTGATGCCGCGCTGCGCGTGCCGCGACTCGAGTCACCCCGCGAGCGCGTCGCCCCCGGGTCGGTGGGGCTCGCCGGGGCGTTCTCCGCGGTCTACCCCGGGGCCTCTCCCGGAGGATGGCGGCTGATCGGGCGCACGACCGCTCAACTGTGGGATGCGACGCGTGAACGCGCGTCGCTGATCGCACCTGGCGACACGGTGACATTCCGCGCCGTGCGCGAGCAGGTCGCGCTCGCAGTGCCCGTGCCCGACGCGCCGGACGCGCCGGACGTGCCCGACTCGCCGGTCCCGCCCGAGGCGGCGTCGAGCTCCGCCATCACGGTGATCGACCCGGGGATGCAGACACTCGTGCAAGACGCGGGGCGGGCTGGACACTCGGCGATCGGTGTGAGCCCTTCCGGCGCCGCCGACCGCGTTGCGCTGCGCTGCGCCAACCGGGCGGTGGGCAACGCTGACGGGGCCGCTGCGCTGGAAACACTGAACGCGGCACTCGTCGTGCGCGCCGACGTCGATGTCTCTATCGCGTTGGCCGGAACGGACGCCACGGCTGAGATCGTCGGCGCTGGCGACGAGCGGCGGACGCCGCCCTCGAGTCAGGAAGCGTTCACCGTGCGCCGAGGGGAGGTGCTGCGCGTCGGGCGGGCCACGCGCGGAATGCGCGGGGTGCTCGCGATACGGGGAGGCTTCGCGGTGCCGCGCGTACTCGGAAGCGCGAGTCACGACAGCCTGTCGGGCATCGGCCCGGCTCCGCTCGCGGCGGGCGATGCCCTCGCGATCGACGATCCTCGACAGGCAGATCGGGCGGCGCACTCGCCCGAGTCGGATGGTCGTCCCATCGGCGACGAGGTGCAGCTCCGCTTCGTACCGGGTCCGAGGAGCGACTGGTTCGACGCGAAGGCTCGTGCCGCCTTGGCGTCGCAGAGCTGGCGCCTGAGCGCGTCGTCGAATCGCGTCGGCGTGCGATTCGACGGGACGCCGCTCCGGCGCGCGCGGCACGACGAGCTGCCGAGCGAGGGCACCGTCCGCGGATCCATCCAGGTGCCTCTGAATGGCCTTCCCGTGCTCTTCCTCGCCGACCACCCCGTGACGGGCGGCTACCCCGTCATCGGGACTGTGATCGATGCCGATACCGATATCGCCGCGCAACTGCGCCCCGGTTCGCACGTGCGGTTCGTCCCCGTCGATCCCGACGACCCGCACCTCGGCTCCCGTCCTGACGCGCGCTCGGAGATTCTCGAGGCCGTCCGTCTCTCGTTCGAAGTCGATGGGAAGCGGGTCGCCGTCACGCTTCCCGGTGCGCTCGCCGCCGCGCTCGACCGGCTCTCGGCGACGGACATCGGAGACGACGGGCGGCTCCTCATGGAAGATACGGTGGCGACTCTGCTGCGCGACATCCTGTCGGCCTCGGCCGCCGCCGCTGCCGGTAAGATAGGGACTCGTGTCAGACAGCGCCCCGAAATCGAATCCGATCACCGCTGAAGCGGCAGAAGCAGCGGTCACTGCCGCGCTTGCCGCCTTCGCAGCGGCAGACTCCGTCGCAGAGCTGAAAGCCGCGCGCACCGCGCACGCGGGCGACGGCTCAGCGATCGCTCAGCTCAACGCGCAGATGCGCGCGGTGCCGAAGGACGAGAAGGCCGCGACGGGCAAGCTCATGGGGCAGGCGCGCGGACGCATCGAGGGCGCCTATCACGGGCGTGAGTCGGAGCTCGCGGCGCAGGAGGCCGCGGCGCGGCTGGTCGCCGAGACCGTCGACGTGACTGCGGCACCGGTGC
Source organism: Leucobacter manosquensis (assembly GCF_018304845.1). Taxonomy (NCBI): domain Bacteria; kingdom Bacillati; phylum Actinomycetota; class Actinomycetes; order Micrococcales; family Microbacteriaceae; genus Leucobacter; species Leucobacter manosquensis. Next base: position 230,485 of record NZ_JAFEVO010000001.1, read on the forward strand.
GTCGCACTGCCGGGAGCCGGCACCCGCTCGCCCAGTTGCAGGACGAGGTCTCCGACGTGTTCATCGGAATGGGGTGGGAGATCGCCGAGGGCCCAGAGGTCGAGCACGAATGGTTCAACTTCGACGCGCTCGGGTTCGACCCTGATCACCCGGCGCGCGCGATGCAGGACACGTTCTTCATCGAACCGGCCGATCGGCACCTGGTGCTGCGCACCCACACCTCGCCCGTGCAGATCCGCTCGCTGCTCGACCGCGAGCTTCCGGTCTACGTGGTCGCTCCCGGGCGTACGTACCGCACCGACGAGCTCGACGCCACGCACACCCCGGTCTTCAGTCAGATCGAGGGCATCGCCATCGATCGCGGCCTGACGATGGCGCATCTGCGCGGCACGCTCGAGCACTTCGCTCGCCAGATGTTCGGCGCAGAGGCGGAGATCCGGTTGCGCCCGAACTTCTTCCCGTTCACCGAGCCGTCGGCCGAGATGGATGTCTGGCAGCCGCATGCGAAGGGCGGTGCGCGCTGGGTCGAATGGGGCGGATGCGGCATGGTCGATCCGAAACTGCTCGCCGCTGCCGGCATCGATCCCGATGAGTACCAGGGCTTCGCCTTCGGCATGGGCATCGAGCGCACCCTGCAGTTCCGCCACGACATCAACGACATGCGCGACATGGTCGAAGGCGATGTCAGATTCAATCGTCAGTTCGGAGGACTGGTCTAATGCGCATTCCGCTCAGCTGGCTCGGCGAGATCGTCTCGCTGCCCGAAGACGTCACCCCAGAAGCGGTGCACGCCGACCTCGTACGCGTCGGCTTCGAAGAGGAGTCGATTCGACGCTTCGATGTGACCGGCCCCGTCGTCGTCGGCGAGGTGCTCTCCCGCGAACCCGAGGAGCACTCGAACGGCAAGACGGTGAACTGGTGCCAGGTGCGCGTCGCCCCCGAGGGTCAGCAGGCCGCCGACGGCGGAGCCGACGTGCGCGGTATCGTCTGCGGCGCCCACAACTTCGACGCGGGCGACAAAGTCGTCGTGTCACTGCCAGGGGCGGTGCTGCCCGGAGGGTTCGCGATCTCTGCGCGCAAGACGTACGGGCACGTCTCCGACGGCATGATCGCCTCGGCCCGCGAACTGTCGCTCGGTGAGGATCACGAGGGCATCATCGTGCTCTCCCGTCTGGGTCTCGATCCCGTCGTCGGCGCGGACGCCCGAGCACTGCTCGGCCTCTCGGATACCGCGGTCGAGATCAACGTGACTCCCGATCGCGGCTACGCGTTCTCCGTGCGGGGCGTTGGGCGCGAGTACGCCCACGCGACCGGTGCGAGCTTCACCGATCCGGCCCTCGCCGTGTCGCCCGCGATCGGCACCGGGTTCTCGGTCACGCTCGACGACCGGGCTCCGATTCGCGGGCGCGCCGGTGCCACCGGCTTCGTGACTCGCGTGGTGCGGGGAATCGATCCGTCGCGCCCTACGCCCGCCTGGATGGTCGCGCGGCTCCAGCTCGCCGGCATCCGCTCGCTCTCGCTCGAGGTCGACATCTCGAACTACGTGATGCTCGAGCTCGGTCAGCCGCTGCACGCGTATGATCTGCGCAAGCTCACCGGCGGTATCACGGTGCGCCGCGCAGCTCCGGGGGAGACTCTGGTCACGCTGGACGGTCAGGAGCGCCAGCTGCACGTCGAGGATCTCGTGATCGCCGACGAATCGGGCGCGATCGGCCTCGCCGGAGTCATGGGCGGTGCCTCGACCAAGGCTGACGACACGACCGTCGACGTGCTGATCGAAGCGGCGACGTTCGATCCGGTCTCCATCGCTCGCACCGCGCGCAGGCACAAGCTGCCGAGCGAGGCTTCCAAGCGTTTCGAGCGAGGCGTCGACCCGTTGGTGTCGCGCGCCGCGGCGCAGCGCATGGTCGACCTGCTCGTCGAGCTCGCAGGCGGCACGGCGGACGAGCTCGGCTCGGACCTCGTGGCGGGCTGGGAGCCGATCGAGGTGCGGCTGCCGATCGCGCGAGTCAACGGGCTTCTGGGCACGGACTACAGCGAAGGCGAGATCCGCGACGCGATCGAGACGATCGGCTGCACCATCGTCGCCGACGGCGGCGACGAGCTCGGAGTGACCGCGCCCAGCTGGCGTTCCGATCTCACCCGCAGTGCCGATCTGATCGAGGAGGTCGCGCGCATCGTCGGATATGATCGCATCCCTTCGACGCTGCCGGTGGCTCCCGCCGGTCGCGGACTCACGCGGAGCCAGCGCCTGCGCCGTCGCGTCGCCGACATCATCACGGCAGCCGGGCTCGACGAGGTGCAGAGCTACCCGTTCGTCTCCCGGTCGCAGCTGCAGGCGTTCGGAGCGGGTGCCGAGGGAGCCGGTTCCGGCGCCGCCGCAGAGGCTGACAGCGAGGCGACTCGTGCTGCGGCGCCGCCCGTGGCGGCGATCGCGCTCGCGAATGCGCTCGACGCGCAGTCCCCGTACCTGCGCCGGTCGCTGCTGCCGGGGCTCGTCACTGCCGCTCAGCGCAACGCGTCACGCGGATTGACCGACCTCGCGCTCGTCGAACTGGGACTCGTGTTCGCGCCCGGTGCAGGTGACGCGCCGCTCGGCACCGATACGGTGCCGCCGCTCGCGGAGCGGCCGTCTGACGCCGTTCTCGCAGAACTCAACGCATCGATCCCCGACCAACCGCGCCGCATCGCCGGTCTGCTGCTCGGCGATGCCGTGCCGAAGCAGGCGGGTGAGCCGGCCCGCGCCTACGACTGGGCCGACGCCCTCGACGCGGCGCGTACGGTCGCGGGTGCGGTCTCGGCGGAGCTCGTCGTCTCGCAGGGCGCTCACCGTGCCTTCCACCCTGGCCGCACGGCGGAGCTCGCCATCCGCGTCGCCGGCGACGGAGCGGATGCCGACGGCGACGAGGGCGGTCTCGTGGTGATCGGTGTCGCGGGCGAACTGCTGCCCGAGCTGGTCGCCGAGCATCATCTGCCCGGCCGGGTCGCAGCGTTCGAGCTCGATCTCGACCGCTTGATCGAGCTCGCACCGCGCCTGCCGGAGACCGCTCAGCTCTCGACCTATCCCGCCGCGACGCAGGATCTCACCCTCGTCGTCGCCGACGACGTTCCGGCGGGCGATCTGCTCGCCGTAGTCGTAGCGGGCGCGGGCGACCTGCTCGAAGGTGCGCGAATCGTCGATGACTATCGCGGCGCCGGGATCGAGGCGGGCTCGAAGGCGCTCACGTTCGCATTGCGTTTCCGCGCTGAAGACCGAACGCTCACCGCGGAGGAGGCCAGCGCGGCGAAACTCGCCGGTGTCGAAGCCGCGGCGCTCGCATTCGACGCCAAGCTGCGCGACTGATGACCTGGGGAGACAGGAGGACCGATGACTGGAATCACGCCGTACCTCCTGTTTCCCGGTAACGCTGGCGAAGCGCTCGAGTTCTACCGCTCCGTGTTCGGGGGTGCGCTGGAGATACGAACCTTCGCCGACTTCGGGCGCGTCGACGGACCGGACGACGCCGTCGCGCACGGCACGCTCGTCGGGCCGGTGGCGATCTACGGGGCTGACGCCGGTGCTGACGAAGACGCGGTGCACATCGGAGGAATGTTCTTCTCCCTGCTCGGAGCAGCGGCGCCATCGACACTCCACCGGTGGTTCGAGGCGCTCGCCGATTCCGGCCGCATCCTGTTTCCGCTGGAGCGCCGCGCCTGGGGCGCGAGCGACGGACAGCTGGTCGATCAGTACGGAGTACGGTGGCTGATCGGCTACGAGGGGGCGTAGACGAGCTCGTCTCGCAGTGGATCGGGTGCGTCACCCCCGGCTCGAGGGCGCGAGGCTGAACATCCAGGGAACACCGAATCGATCGGCGAGCATGCCGAAGGTGTCTCCCCAGGGCGCGGTCTCGAACGGCTCACGGATCTGGGCGCCGTTCGACATGCCCTCCCAGAGCGCCCGGATGCGTTCGGCGTCGTCGCCGGAGACGCACACGGAGTGCCCGAGCGATGCAGCGTCCGGCGCCTCGGCCATGGAGGCCGGGTAGTCGGCGGCCATGATCGTGAGACCGTCTTCCGTGTCGATCTGCCCGTGCATGATCTTCTCCGATTCGGCGGGGTCGCCCATCATGCCGGGTACGGAGTCGTACTGCATGAGGCGGATCTCACCGCCGAGCACCGAGTGGTAGAACTCGAGCGCTTGCCGGGCGTTGCCGTGGAAGTTGAGGTAGGGGTTCAAGCTGATCGACATGAGGACTCCTCGGAGCTCGCGGGGCTGCGACCGGCCCCTCTGCTGACATTGTGCACTGGCAGGAGTGAAAAGTCATCGACCTGACTCTTGTCGCGCGAGTGAGGGCGACGGATACTGAGAGCGGGCGCGCCGTGCCGGCGCCCGAGCGACCACTGGACCCGGCAGTGCTGCCGAGCTCACCGGCGAGAGGAGCAGTCATGACCGACCAGTACATCGTGCCCAACATCTGGTGCCAGCGGAACGCAGAGGAGGTCGGTCGGTTCTATGCGGACGTCTTCCCCGACACGACCACCGAGGTCGAGTCGCGGTACCCGCAGACGGGCCTGCTCGACTTCCAAGCGCCGTTCGCCGGCGAGCCGTTGACCGTGGCGGTGAACCTCGCGGGGTATCGGCTCACGCTGATCAACGCGGGCGAGGAGTTCTTCCCGAATCCATCGATCTCGATGTTCCTGATGTTCGGCGATGCGCGGTTCGGCGGCCCGAAGCTCGCGCGCGCGGCGCTCGATCGGGTGTGGAACGGTCTGCTGCAGGGAGGGACGGTGCTCATGCCTCTGGACGAGTATCCCTTCAGCCCCTACTACGGGTGGGTGCAGGATCGGTACGGCATGAGCTGGCAGCTCAGCGTCAACGACGAGATCGATGCTGAGGCAGAATTCGTCATGCCCTCCCTCATGTTCGGGGGAGCCGCCCAGAATCGGGCTGCAGAAGCACGCGACCGCTACATCGAGGTGTTCGATGACGCGGCGCTGATCGGATCGTTCCCCTACGGCGAGCCCACCGGGCCCGCAACCGCCGAGGCCTTGATGTACAGCGATTTCCGCATCCGGGATCAGCTCTTCGCGGTGATGGACTCGGGTGTGGAGCAGGATTTCTCCTTCACGTGCGGCGTATCGCTCGAGGTGCACTGCGCCGACCAGGTCGAGATCGATCGCCTGTGGGAGGCCCTGTCGGCGGTGCCGGAAGCCGAGCAGTGCGGATGGTTGGCCGACGAGTTCGGCGTGAGCTGGCAGATCGTCCCGGCCAACATGGGTGAGCTCATGGAGCGGCCGAACGCGTTCGAGCACATGCTCGGCATGCACAAAATCGTCATCGACGACCTGTGATCCCGAACGCCCGTTCACCGGCCCCGGCGTTCAGCGAGAGGAGGACTACACTCGCAGGGTTGGATCGAGTAGGGCGGGGACGAACTCATGCGGGTGCGGGCGACGGCGGTCAGCAAAGGACCGGGCGGGCGGGCGCTCCCGCCGATCGATGTGTCGATGAGCTCTGGCACTGCGGTGTTCGTCGAAGCCGAGACGGCGCAGCGACCGACCGTGCTCGGCCTCATCGTCTCTGGCCGGATGAAGCCCGACTCCGGGGAGGTCTCGATCGACGGCACTCCCGACGCCAAAGCACTCCGGCGCAGACTCGCTCTCGTCGATGCCCCCGATGTGAGCGAACCGCACGGCGACGTGCTGCTCTCCGACGTCGTCGCAGAAGAGCTGATGTTCGCGGGGAGATTCGGCGGGCCGATCGCGGTGCGGCACGAACTCGAGCGCTTGGGCCTGCGCGAGCATGCACGGTTGCCGATCGGCGATCTCGCCCCTGATGCCCGGGTGCGCGCGCTCTGCGAATTGGCGCTGCAGCGCCCGGAGGTCGAAGGGCTCGTGCTCGTCTCGCCGGATCGCCACGGCGGCGCGCCGGAGGACTGGTGGCGCATCGCGTGCGAGCTGGCGGAGGACGGAGCCGCGGTGCTGGTCATCGCGGGTCGCGCGGCGCGCGCGGCGATCTCGGCGCATCCGGCAGGGTGGGGAACCGGCGAAGTCATGCCGCTGCATGACCATGCGGACGCGGCCGACGCCGCAGCAGCAGTGGAGGAACAGGCATGAAGATCCCGCAGATGATTCGGGCCGAGTTCGCTCGCCTCTGGGCGACCAAGATGGCGCGCCTCGCCTTCGCTGCCCTGATGTGCGTGCCGCTGCTCTACGGCGGACTCTATCTCTGGGCGAACCAGGATCCGTACGCCAGGCTCGACCAGGTTCCCGTAGCGCTCGTGGTGTCCGATGCAGGCGTCGCAGAGGGCGAGAGCACGCGGGTCATCGGGGACGAAGTCGCGCAGAATCTCATCGATGACGGCAGTTTCGACTGGCATCGTGTCAGTGCGAAGGATGCGGAGCGCGGCGTCGCGAACGGGGTCTACGACTTCACCGTGACGTTGCCGAAGGACTTCTCCGAGGCGTTGCAATCGTCGCAGACGGACGACCCGCATCGGGCCGACGTGGTGCTCACCACGAACGACGCGAACAGTTACCTCGCGACGACCATCGGCGAGCAGGCGGTGCAGCGCATCCAGAAGCAGATCGTGCAGTCGGTGAACCGTGAAGCGGCGCGTTCGCTTCTCGACGGCATCGCTCAGGTGCGCGGATCGCTCATCGAGGCGACCGATGGTGCGAGCGAGCTGACCGACGGGGCTGCGACCGCCCGCGATGGTGCGGGGGAGCTGCACGCTGGTACGCAGACGGCGGCGGAAGGGTCGGGTCGGCTGGCGAGCGGTCTCTCGCAGCTGCGCGATGCGACCGCGTCGCTTCCGCAGAGCACGGAGACGCTCGCCGGCGGAGCCGCGCAGGTCGCCGCTGGCAATGCGACCGTCGCCCAGTACGGCAGAGAAGCCGCGGACGTCAGTCAGCGCGCGATCGATGCGCTGGCCGCAGACCGAGCCGCGGTGCTGCAGGATCTCGCGAACGCGAACGTCGATCCGGCCGTGATCGACCGAGTGAGCGGCGCGATGGATCGCGTCGGCGGTGACCTCACCAGCGTCAACGCGCAGGTGCAGGGGGCCAGTGCCCAACTCGACACGCTCGCCGGTGGTGCGCAGCAGGTCGCGGACGGCTCACGGCAGCTCGCCGACGCGACGCCCCAACTCACGAACGGCATCGCGACAGCGGCGGACGGCTCGGTCGCGCTCGATGACGGGCTCGCGCAGCTCGTCGAGGGCTCGGGAGAGCTGCAGAGCGGGCTCGGAGACCTGACGAACGGTGCGGGGCAGCTGCGCGACGCGCTCGCGGAGGGCGTCGATGCGCTGCCCGACAGCTCCGATGACTTGCGAGCGGATCAGGCCTCGAACATCGCGAGCCCGGTCGACGTGCAGACGAGCAGGGTCACCTCGGCTGGCAGCTACGGAGCCGGCCTCGCACCGTTCTTCATGAGCCTGGCAGCGTGGATCGGCATCTACGCGCTCTTCCTCATTCTGAAGCCGGTGTCGCGCCGTGCGGTGACCGCGCTGCACACGCCACTGAGGGTCACCCTCGCCGGTTGGGCGACACCCGCACTGCTGGGAGCCACGCAGATGCTCGCGCTCTTCGCGATCGTGGCCTTCGCACTCCGGTTCGACTTCTCGCACCCGGTCGCCGCCTACGGGACGATCGCGCTCGCGTCGGCGACCTTCGCAGCCATCATCCTGGCGTTGAACGTCTGGCTGGGGAGCGTCGGCCAGTTCCTGGGGCTCGTGCTCATGGTGGTGCAACTCGTCACCGCCGGCGGCACCTTCCCCTGGCAGACGCTCCCACCGTCGCTCGCGACCCTGCATCATTACCTGCCGATGTCGTTCGCGGTCGACGGGTTGCGACAGCTGATGTACGGGGGCGACCTCGCCGATGCCGCGAGCGAGGCGGTGAAGCTCGCGCTCGTGCTGGTGATCGCGGTGCTCGTCGCGGCGCTGGGCGTTGCGAAGACGATGCGATCGCGCACTCTGAAGGATCTGCAGCCGAGCCTCATCGGGTAGGCCAGCGTATACACACGGGGCTGGATCGCGGGTGAACCTTGCGCTCACCGGCTCTGGTGTATACGTTGGGGCTATGGTCACGGGAACGAGCGGGGAGCGCACGAGCGATCGCGTCTACCGCGCGCTGCTCGAGCAGATCCAGACCGGTGCGCTGCGGCCGGGCACCGTCATCGGCGAAGTGGAGCAGTCGCAGCGGTGGGGCGTCAGTCGGACTCCCATGCGAGAAGCCATCGGGCGTTTGATCGCAGACGGTCTCCTCACGCAGCAGTCGGCCCGCGTGATCACGGTGTCGGGCTTCGACGCAGCCGATGTGCGCGCCCTCTTCGAGACGCGCCGCGCGCTCGAAGAGACAGCAGCCCGCCTCGCGGCCGTCCGCGGAGACCCGACCGTGTTCGCGGAGATCGCGGCCGCATTCGAAGCAGCGCACCCCGACGCCGGCACCTCGAGCGCCGATGACTACTACGCCCTCATCGCCCGGTTCGATGCGGCCATCGATGCCGCAGTGGCCAATGCCTACCTGGTTCAGGCGCTCCGCCCCGTGCGCACGCACCTCGCCCGCGCCCGCGGGCTGGCGAGAGACCACCACGCCCGCCTCCGCGCCTCGGTCGCCGAACACGCCCTCATTGCCAGGGCGATCGCAGACGGCGACCCCGAGCTCGCGGCGCACGCCACGCACGTCCACCTGCATCGCGCGCTCGCGTCGATCCTGACCTCCATCGCAGACTCGGAAGAGAGAGCCACAGCATGACCGTCACCCACCACGTCCGTGTGCACCGCAGTGAAGAATCGCTGCCCCGCGAGCAGCAGCTCGCCTGGAAGATCGCCGAAGTCGCCGCAGACGCGGTCGAGGTCGAAGCCGACGTGGTCGACATGATCATCAACCGCATCATCGACAACGCATCAGTGGCCGCGGCGTCGCTCACGCGCGCGCCGATCGTCGCGGCACGGGCGCAGGCGCTCGCGCACCCGGTCTCGCACGGCGGTGCGGGCAGCACGATCTTCGGGCTGCCGTCAAGATCGCCGTTCGGCATCCTGTCGAGCCCCGAGTGGGCCGCCTGGGCGAACGGCGTCGCCGTGCGCGAGCTCGACTACCACGACACGTTCCTGGCGGCAGAGTACTCGCACCCGGGAGACAACATTCCGCCGATCCTCGCGGTCGCGCAGCACGTGCGTGCCGACGGGCGGGCGCTCGTGCGCGGTATCGCGACGGGGTACGAGATCCAGATGGATCTCGTTCGCGCGATCTGCCTGCACCGGCACAAGATCGACCACGTCGCGCACCTCGGCCCGTCGGCCGCAGCGGGCATCGGCACGCTGCTCGGGCTCGACGTCGCCACGATCTCGCAGGCCGTGGCGCAGGCTCTGCACACCACGACCGCTACGCGTCAGAGCCGGAAGGGCGAGATCTCGACCTGGAAGGCGCACGCACCGGCGTTCGCGGGCAAGATGGCCGTCGAGGCGGTCGACCGGGCGATGCGCGGGCAGACATCGCCAGCCCCCATCTACGAGGGGGAGGACGGCGTCATCGCTTGGATGCTCGACGGGCAGACCGCGGCGTACGAGGTGCCGCTGCCCGCCGCAGGAGAAGCGAAGCGCGCGATCCTCGACAGCTACACGAAGGAGCACTCGGCCGAGTACCAGGCGCAGGCGTGGATCGACCTCGCCCGCCGGCTGCACGGCGCGCATCCCGAGCTCGGGGACCCGGAGAACATCGCTCGCGTGGTGCTCCACTCGAGCCATCACACGCATCACGTGATCGGGTCGGGCGCGAACGATCCGCAGAAGTACGATCCCACGGCGTCGCGCGAGACCCTCGACCACTCGATCCCGTACATCTTCACGGTCGCCCTGCAAGACGGCGGCTGGCACCACGTCGACTCCTACACTCCCGAGCGCGCGGGCCGCGCCGACACCGTCGCGCTGTGGCAGAAGGTCATCACCGCCGAAGACGCGGAGTGGACGCGCCGGTACCACTCCGAGGATCCCGATGAGAAGGCCTTCGGCGGACGCGTCGAGATCGAGCTCGTCGACGGCCGCACCATCGTCGAGGAGATCGCCGTTGCCGACGCGCACCCGCTCGGTGCTCGCCCCTTCGCGCGCGAACACTACATCGCGAAATTCCGGTTGCTCGCGGCGCCGGTGCTCGAACCGGCCGAGATCGAGCGGTTCCTCGAACTCGTGCAGCGGCTGCCCGAGCTCACGGCCGAAGAGGTGCGTGAGATCAATATCACCGCGCGACGCGGCCTCATCGAACTCGACGCCGCACCGAAGGGACTCTTCTGATGCTGTACGCCCAGACCCCGGCCCACGAGAAGCGGCGCCTCTTTCGCGAGCGCCTCGCCAGCGGCGAGCTGCTGCGCTTTCCCGGAGCGTTCAACCCCCTCTCGGCCCGCCTCATCGAACGCAAGGGCTTCGACGGCGTGTACATCTCGGGCGCGGTGCTCTCCGCCGACCTCGGCCTTCCCGACATCGGGCTCACGACGCTCACCGAGGTGGCGGGGCGCGCGCAGCAGATCGCGCGCATGACCGAGCTTCCGGCGATCGTCGACGCAGACACCGGGTTCGGCGAGCCGATGAACGTGGCGCGCACCATTCAGACGCTCGAGGACGCGGGCCTCGCGGGTGCGCACATCGAGGATCAGATCAACCCGAAGCGCTGCGGGCACCTCGATGGCAAAGCCGTGGTCGATGAGGGAACGGCGGTCAAGCGCATCAGGGCGGCGGCCGATGCGCGGCGCGATCCGAACTTCCTCATCATGGCGCGCACCGACATCCGAGCCGTCGACGGGCTCGACGCCGCGCTCGATCGTGCGAGGGCCCTCGTCGATGCGGGAGCCGACGCGATCTTTCCCGAGGCGATGCGCACGCTCGAGGAGTTCGCCGCGATGCGCGCGGCCCTCGACGTGCCGATTCTCGCGAACATGACCGAGTTCGGCAAGAGCGACCTCTTCTCCTCGCAGCAGCTCGCCGATGTCGGGGTGAACATCGTGATCTGGCCGGTGTCGATGCTGCGGATCGCGATGGGTGCGACCGAGCGAGCGCTCGATGAGCTGAACGACGTCGGGCACCTCACCGGCAAGCTCGACGAGATGCAGCACCGGGCCGACCTCTACGAGCTCGTCGACTACGAGGACTACAACCGCTTCGACACGAGCGTGTTCAACTTCTCGGTCGAGCGGTAACGCGGCCGGAGCCCACCACCACCGCAGGCGGCACGCCGTCGCCGCAGCCAGTACACCACCGCAGTTCATCGCAAAGGAGCGCAGCACATGGAGCAGGAGATCAAGAAGGGCCTCGCGGGAGTCGTCGTCGACACGACGGCGATCTCGAAGGTCAACCCCGAGACGAACAGCCTGCTCTACCGGGGATACCCCGTGCAGGAGCTCGCCGAGACGCAGCCCTTCGAGGCCGTCGCATACCTGCTCTGGCACGGAGAGCTGCCCACCTCCGACGATCTGGAGCACCTCCGACGCACCGAGCGCGAGCACCGAGCGCTCGCTGACTCCGTGCGTGCCGCGATCGATCTCCTCCCGCACGATGCCCACCCGATGGACGAGGTGCGCACCGCGGTGAGCGCCCTGGGCGCGATCGATCTCGCTGGGTCAGGATCGGTGCTCGACGCGACGGGCAGCGCCGAGGAGAATCTGGCGCGATCCGTGCGCCTGTTCGCGGCGCTCCCCGCGATCGTCGCCTACGGGCAACGGCGCCGACGCGGCGAAGAGCTCGTGGAACCGCGCGATGATCTCGATTACGCGGCGAACTTCCTCTGGATGACGTTCGGCGAGGATCCCGACGAGATTGTCATCGACGCGTTCAACCGCTCGATGGTCCTCTACGCCGAGCACTCGTTCAACGCCTCGACCTTCACCGCTCGCGTGATCACCTCGACGCTCTCCGACCTGTACTCGGCGGTCGTCGGGGCCATCGGAGCGCTCAAGGGCCCGCTGCACGGTGGCGCCAACGAGGCGGTGATGCATGTGTTCGACGAGATCGGCTCGGCGGAGCGGGTGGTGCCGTGGCTCGATGCGGCGCTCGCCGAGAAGCGCAAGATCATGGGCTTCGGGCACCGCGTCTACAAGAACGGCGACTCTCGCGTGCCCACGATGCGCGCCGCGCTCGACGCGCTCGTGGCCCACTACGACCGTCGCGATCTCGCCGATCTCTCCGACGCCCTCGAGCGAGAGTTCATGGAGCGCAAGGGGATTCATCCCAATCTCGACTATCCCTCCGGACCGGCCTATCACCTCATCGGCTTCGACACCCCGATGTTCACACCGCTCTTCATCGCGTCCCGTGTCACGGGATGGACGGCGCACGTCATGGAACAGGCCGCGTCGAACGCCCTGATCCGGCCGTTGTCGGCGTACGACGGCCCTGATGAGCGCCACGTGGCAGACTTGACGCCATGAGCGACTACACGACGATCATCGCCGAGACGCAGGGACGCGTCGCGACCATCACTCTCAACCGCCCGGAGGCGCTCAACGCGTTGAACGGGACGCTCGTGCGCGAGCTCATCGATGCCGTCCAGGGGTTCGATGCCGACCCGGGCATCGGAGCGATCGTGCTCACCGGGTCGGCGAAGGCGTTCGCCGCCGGAGCCGACATCAAGGAGATGGCGGAGCTCGGCTACGCCGACATGTACCTCGACGGGCCGTTCCCGGGCTGGGGCGGTTTCGAACGCACGCGCACGCCGTTGATTGCTGCGGTGGGCGGCTTCGCGCTCGGCGGGGGATGCGAGCTCGCGATGATGTGCGACATCATCCTGGCCGCCGACACCGCGAAATTCGGCCAGCCCGAGATCACGCTCGGGATCCTGCCGGGCTTCGGCGGATCCCAGCGACTGCCGCGGGCCATCGGCAAGGCCAAGGCGGCGGACCTCGTGCTCACCGGACGCATGATGGATGCCGAGGAGGCGGAGCGCTCCGGCCTCGTCTCGCGCGTCGTGCCGGCGGACGAGCTGCTCGCTGAAGCCGCCAAGGTCGCCGAAGCCATCGCGTCGAAGTCGCTTCCAGCGGTGTACGCCGCGAAGGACGCACTGCAGGCCGCCCAGGAGATGCCGCTCGCCGAAGGGCTGCGCTTCGAGCGGCAGGCCTTCGCCGCGGCGTTCGCGACCGACGACCAGAAGGAGGGCATGCGCGCCTTCGCCGAGAAGCGCACGCCCGATTTCCGGCACCGGTAGGCCGGGCGAGGCGCGCCCGGCCTGGGTGAGCGCGATTCCTGGCGATGCGGTGGCGGAGGTCAGCGCACGCGGCCCCCGAGCCAGACGCCGCCGCTCGCACGCGTGCGAATCGAGATCTCGGACGGCCTGCCCATCGCGCGCCCCTGCCGCACCCGGATCGCGCGCGCAGCCGTCGGGTCCACCAATCCATCGGCTACGAGACCGGTGACGAGCGCAGCGGCGGCGACGCCGGTCGCCGCGTCCTCCGGGTAGCCGGAGGAGCGCGGGAACTGCCGGGCGTCGAAGACGAGGCCGGTGGTATCGGTCACGGCGTAAGGATAGAGACCGGTCGACTCGGCGAGCGCGCAGACGGCTTCGATGCGCTCCAGGTCAGGCGTCAGTCCGTCGAGGACGTCGGTCGAGACGAGGGGGACGAGCGTCTTGGTCCGACTCGTCGTCGCATTGCGGATCGGCAGTGGCGCGAGCTGGTCCTCCGCAATGCCGAGCACATCGATGATCGAGGCCGCCACGTCGGGCGAGACCGCCTCGATGGTTCCCGCCGGCTGGGCGACTTCGACCGCACCGGTGGCATCTACGCGCGCTTCGACGACGCCGCTCGCCGTGCCGATGCGCACAGTCGGAGCATCGAGCTGTCCGAGACGGTGCAGCAGCCACACGGCTCCCACGGTGACGTGCCCGCACATCGACATCTCGTGAAGGGGCGTCCAGAAGGTGACGTGATAGTCGACGTCTTCGTGCTCCCGCGCGGCGACGACGAACCCGCTCTCATGGCCGTACTGCTGGGCGATCCGCTGCATCTCGAGCGGCGACATCCCGCTCGCATCGAGCACGATCGGCGCCGGATTCCCGCCGCCGGGTCCGTCGGAGAACACATGCACCACCTGCACCGCGTGCTTCGACGCGTGCGTCATCGCGTGTTCTCCTTCGCAGTCCGCTCGCTCACAGTCGATCCTAACTCGCCGCAATCCCCAGGTTGTGACGATTGATGCTGCCCTGGCGAACGCGTGCCCGTGCCGAGTGGTTGAATAGGAGGACGCGTGCGGAGCGCCCGCGGGAGAGGGAGACGATGACATTCAGCGTCGCTGTTGCGGGAGCCAGCGGGTACGCGGGGGGCGAGCTGCTCCGTCTGCTCAGCGGGCACCCCGAATTCGAGATCCGCACCGTCACCGGGCACTCGACCGCGGGTCAACCGCTCGTGCAGTCGCAACCGCACCTGCGCTCCCTCGCCCACCTCACGTTGCAGCCGACGACGCCCGAGGCGCTCGACGGCCACGACATCGTGTTCTTCGCCCTGCCCCACGGCGCATCGGGAGCACTCACCGAGCAGCTCGAGCACGTGCGGCTCGTCGTCGACTGCGGTGCCGACCATCGCCTCACGAGTGCCGCCGACTGGGAGGCGTTCTACGGCGGCGACCATCACGAAGCTTGGACGTACGGTGTTCCCGAGCTCATCGTGTCGGGGGAGGGCGGCGCAGTCGAGCGCCAGCGCGATGCGCTGGTCGGAGCGACGAGGATCGCGGCGCCCGGGTGCAACGCCTCGACCGTCGCGCTGTCGCTCGCTCCTGGCATCGCCTCCGGCGTGATCGAGGCGCGCGACATCGTGTCGGTCCTCGCGGTCGGCCCCTCTGGCGCGGGGAAGGCCGCGAAGACCCATCTGCTCGGAGCCGAACTCATGGGAACGGCGAATCCCTACGCCGTCGGCGGTTCGCACCGGCACATCCCCGAGATCCGGCAGGCGCTGCGGGCTGCTGGCGCGCGCGATGAGCCGACCATCAGCTTCACGCCGGTCCTCGTACCGATGAGCCGCGGCATCCTCGCCACCACGACCGCACGCCTCGCTCCCGGAGTCTCGACGGCCGAGGTGCGGGCGGCATGGGAGCGCGCGTACGCGGATGAGACCTTCGTGCAGCTGCTCCCCGACGGGGCGCTGCCGCGCACCGCTGACACCCTCGGCGCCAACACGTGCCTGATGAGCGTGGTCGTCGACGAGGCCGCCGGTCGCGTCGTCATCGTCGCCGCGCTCGACAACCTCGCGAAGGGCACGGCCGGAGCGGCGATCCAGTCGGCGAACATCGCGCTCGGCCTCCCCGAGCGCACCGGACTTTCCGTGAATGGAGTCGCACCGTGACCGTGACCGCACCCCGAGGATTCCGCTCAGCAGGCATCGCCGTCGGACTCAAGAGCACGGGAAAACCTGATCTCGCTCTGGTCGTCAATGATGGACCGGTGCGCGCGAGCGCTGCCGTGTTCACGTCCAACCGCGCCCAGGCGAACCCCATCATCTGGAGTCGCACGGCGATCGCCGGAGGCCCGGCGCGCGCCGTCGTGCTGAACTCGGGCGGCGCCAACTGCTTCACGGGCGACTTCGGGTACGACACGACGCGCCTGACCGCCGAGGCCGTCGCGCACGAGATCGGGGAGCACGAGGCCGAGCGAATCCTCGTCTGCTCCACCGGCCTCATCGGCACGGGCGACCAGGCGTTCCGCGACAAGATCGTGAAGAACGTGCCGGCGCTCGCCGCCGCGCTCACCGATGACGATGCGACTGCGGCGAGCGCGATCCTCACGACCGACTCCGTCGAGAAGACCGCCGTGCATCGCGCCGACGGGTGGACGATCGGAGCGATGGCGAAGGGTGCAGGCATGCTGGCGCCCGGGCTCGCGACCATGCTCGTCGTCATCACGACCGACGCGCGACTGGATGACGGCGCTCTGGATCGCGCGCTGCGGGACGCGACCGCTGCCAGTTTCGACCGGCTCGACTCCGACGGGTGCATGTCGACGAATGATCAGGTGACGCTGCTCGCGAGCGGCGCCTCGGGCGTCTCACCCGACGAGGCGGAGTTCGCGTCGGCGCTCGCGGCGGTGTGCGACAGCCTTGCGGCTCAGCTGCAGGCCGATGCCGAGGGCTCGAGCCATGACATCGACATCGAGGTGCGAGGCGCGGTTTCGGTCGCCGAGGCCATCGAAGTGGGGCGATCCGTCGCCCGCAACAACCTGTTCAAGGCTGCGATTTTCGGCAACGACCCGAATTGGGGTCGAGTGCTGGCAGCGATCGGCACGACTCGAGCGACGTTCGACCCGTATGAGGTCGATGTCGCGTTCAACGGGGTACGGCTGTGCCACGCCGGCGCCCCCGACCGACCGGTGGAGGAGTGCGATCTCACACCGCGTCGTACGCACGTCGAGATCGACCTGTTCTCCGGCGACCACACCGCTACCATCCGCACCAACGATCTCACGCACGAGTACGTGCACGAGAACAGCGCCTACTCGAGCTAGGGGATCGATGTCCACGACTGACAAGACGCTCGATCATGAGCACGCAGCCGTTCGCGCCGAAGCGCTCATCGACTCGCTGCCGTGGTTGAAGAAGTTCCGCGACGCGATCATGGTGATCAAGTTCGGGGGAAACGCGATGATCGACGACCGGCTGATGGAGGCGTTCGCCGAAGACGTCGTCTATCTCAGGCACACCGGCATTCGCCCGGTGGTCGTGCACGGCGGAGGCCCGCAGATCAACGCGATGCTCGCTCGCCTCGGCATCGAGAGCGAATTTCGCGGTGGATACCGGGTGACAACGCCGGAGACGATGGACGTCGTGCGCATGGTGCTCACGGGCAAAGTGAACCCGGAACTCGTCGACCAGATCAACGCGCACGGTCCGTTGGCGGCCGGGACGACGGGGGAGGACGCGGGGCTGTTCGTCGGCCGCCGACGCCCGCCCATCGAGGTGGACGGCGAACTCGTCGATCTCGGACTCGTCGGCGACGTGATCGATGTGCGTGTGGCACCGGTGCTCGCCCTGCTCGACGCGGGGCTGATCCCGGTGGTCTCTTCGATCGCGCCCGACGTCGACCGGCCGGGCGACTCGCTCAACGTGAATGCGGACGCGGCCGCGAGCGCCCTCGCCAGCGCGCTCGGCGCGGAGAAACTGGTCATCCTCACGGATGTCGCCGGACTGTACGCGGACTGGCCGGATCGCGATTCCCTCGTCTCCTCCATCACGGCCGGTGAACTCGAAGAGCTGCTGCCGAGCCTGGAGTCGGGCATGATCCCGAAGATGCACGCGTGCCTCGACGCCGTGCGGGGCGGCGTCTCGAAGGCCGCGATCATCGATGGTCGAGAACCGCATTCGGTGCTGCTCGAGATCTTCACGGAACGCGGAATCGGAACGGAAGTCACGCCCTAGCCGGCCGCGCGTGGCGAAGCGGGAGCCATCATGCCGATGAGCGGGGCAGCAACGCACTCAGTTCTCGCCTCCGCCTCCGCCATCGCTGGGCTCGCGCTGTTCGCGGCGTGGTCGATCCTGCTGACGGTGATCGACATCCGGGAGCGACGGCTGCCGAATCGGCTTCTGGTGCTGGCCTCCGGTACGACGATCCCGCTGCTCCTGGCGAGCGCGGTCGTCCACGGGTTCCACAGGGGCGGACCCTCCGCCATCGCGAGCGACGCAGCGGACCGGCTGATCTGGGACACCGTACTGGTGGCGGCCGCCTTCGGGGCGGTGTTCGCGGCTCTCTGGCGCTGGTCGCCACAGGGGATCGGCGGAGGCGACGTCAAGTTGAGCCCCCTGGTCGGGGCCGCGGTCGGGTTCACCGGCGGCTGGACGGCGGCGACCCTCACGGTCGTCGGCGCGTTCGCGGCCGCGGCGATCTGGAGCATCGTCCGCAGACCTCGGCGTCGCCCCGGAGCGCTCGAGAAAGCGTCGGCCGTGCCGTTCGCGCCATGCCTGTTCGCCTCGGCGTGGGCGACGATCGCGTGCATCTAGTCCCTGGGGGGACGACGGCGCAAGGCCTTTCGAACGGTGTCCAGAATCGATAGATTCACACTGGAGGCATCGACGCGCTTCGCGCCGCTGCGTTCCTCGGATCGGGAGGTGCCCGCTCCGGCTTCGGATCGGTTGGATGGAGTACTCATGCACACCACACGATTCGCGCGGTCTCGGATCACCCGCGCGACGACCGGAATCGCCGCCGCAGCGCTGCTGCTGACGGCGTGCGCTGGCGGAGGCTCAGGCGACGGCGGCGACGGCGGCAGCGACGCCCCGGCCGGCGACGAGTTCGCCGGAGAATCCCTCACCGTCGCGGCGGCCTGGTCGGGCGCCGAGCAGAAGAACTTCGAAGCGGTGCTCGACGAGTTCGAACGCCAGACCGGCGCTTCCGTCTCGTACACCAGTTTCGGGGACAACGGCCCCACATACATCAGCGGCCAGTTGGAAGGCGGCTCCCCGCCCAACGTCGCTGTGCTGGGCCAGCCCGCGCTCATGGAGTCGCTCGCCCAAGACGGCGACATCATGCCCGTCGACGAAGACGTGCAGCAGGCCGTGAGCGACAACTACTCGCAGGACTGGGTGGATCTCGGCACGGTCGACGACCAGCTCTACGGCGTCTGGTTCAAAGCCGCCAACAAGTCGACGGTCTGGTACAACGCCGACATCTACGATGAGGCGGGTGCTGAGGCGCCGGAGGACTGGGACGGCTTCATGGAGCAGCTCGAGCTCATCACCGACTCGGGATACGCCGGGATCTCGGTGGGGGCCGATGTCGGATGGCCGCTGACCGACTGGTTCGAGAACGTGTACCTGCGCACCGCGGGAGCCGAGAAGTACGACCAGCTCACCAACCACGAGATCCCCTGGACCGACGACTCGGTCAAGGAAGCGCTCACCGTGCTGGGCGAGCTGTGGGGCAGTGACCTCGTGCAGCCCGGCGGAGATCAGCGGGACTTCCCGACCAGCGTGACCGAGGTGTTCGGCACCGACCCCCAAGCCGGCACGGTCTTCGAGGGAGACTTCGTCGCCGGAAACATCACGGCAGACGGCACCTCGACCGTCGGTGAGAACGCACTGTTCTACGATTTCCCGGCGATCAACGACTCCGCTCCTGCGGTGGTCGGAGGCGGCGACGTCGCCGTGCAGTTTGACGAGGATCCCGCCACCTCGGCGCTCATGGCCTACCTCGCATCACCCGAGGCCGCCGAGGTCTGGGTGCCGAACGGCGGACTCACCTCGCCCAACACCGGCGTCGACACGTCGCTGTACCCGGATGACATCTCGCGTCAGATCGCAGAGGCCCTGACCGGAGCCGAGACGCTCCGCTTCGATCTCTCCGATCTCGCGCCCAGCGAGTTCGGCGGCACCCCAGGTCAGGGGTTCTGGCAGGAGATGATCTCGTTCTACCAGAATCCGGATGACGTCGACGGAGCCGCGCAGCGACTCGAAGATGCGGCTGCCGCCGCGTACGACGGGTAGCGGGCAGTGAGCCGCACGCAGACGGTCCCCATCGCGCTTCGCAGTGGGAGCGTGCGCCACCGGGGCCGTCTGCGCCAGTGGTTGCTGGTGGGGTCGTTCCTCGGCCCCGCCCTGCTCGCCCTCGGCGCTCTCGTGGTGTACCCGATCGTCTACACGGTCATCAGATCGTTGTTCGACCGCTCCGGCACCGCCTTCGTGGGGTGGGAGAACTACGTCACGATGTTCACGAACGACACGACGTTCACGGCTATCCGCAACAACCTCGTGTGGGTAATCGTTGCTCCCGTCACGGTGACCATCATCGGTCTGCTGCTGGCGGTGCTCGTCGACAAGATCGGGTGGAAGACCGCCTTCCGGCTCATCGTGTTCATGCCGATGGCGATCTCGATGCTCGCCGCGGGCGTCATCTTCCGCGGCATGTTCCAGGAGAGCCCCCAGCTCGGAGTCGTGAACGCCGCGATCACCGGGGTGCAGAGCATCTTCACCGACCAGGCGAGCTATCCGGGCGCGAAGCCTCGCGAGGGCGTCGGGATCGAAGCCGACCAGGGCATCATCGCCTCGACCCAGGAGGTCACGGCGGGGGAGACCGTCGATTTCCCGCTCATCGGAGTCAAACGCAGCGCGCTCCCGGAAGGCTCGAGCGAGGCTCGGGCCGCGAGCGCTCCCGGTGACACGCAGATCTCCGGCACGGTCTTTCTCGACGTCGTGCGCGGAGGCGGAGGCACGGACGGCGAGCTCGAAGCGGGAAAGACGGGGCTCGAGGGCGTGCGCGTCGACGCCGTCGACGTCGATGGATCGATCCGCGGGTACGCCACTACGGGTGCCGGGGGAACGTACACGATCGACGGGCTGGATGCGGGCAGTTCGTACCGCATCGCGTTGCCCGCGTCGAACTTCGGCGAGGGCGCGGCCGGTGTCTCCTGGCTCAGCGCCTCGTGGATCAACGTCGTCGTGATCCTGGCCTACATCTGGATCTGGGCCGGCTTCGCGATGGTGATGATCGCCTCGGGGCTGTCGGCGATGGACCGCTCCTTGCAGGATGCGGCGCGTACGGACGGTGCCAACGAGTGGCAGGTCTTCTCGAAGATCACCGCTCCACTGCTCGCCCCGGTACTCCTCGTGGTCTTCGTGACGCTGATCATCAACGTGCTGAAGATCTTCGATCTCGTCTACGTGATACCGCCCGGCGCGTCGAAACCGGCGGCGAACGTCATCGCGGTCGAGATGTGGACGGTCTCCTTCGGCGGCGGCAATAACCAGGGTCTGGGTTCAGCGCTCGCGATCCTGCTCCTGATCCTCGTGCTGCCCTCGATGATCGTGAACGTACGCAGATTCAGAGCGGAGCGTGGCTGATGACGTCGCAGGTGCACAATGAGGCCGCGGTCCGGCCCGAGGGGCGCACGGGCGCGAAGCCGGATGGTCCGGTGAAGCGGCGCAAGCAGAGCCTCGGGTCGCGGATCGCGCGCGTCGCCAGCAGCGGTATCGTGCATGCCGTTCTGGTGATCGTCGCGGTGTTCTGGCTCGTCCCGACGATCGGCCTGCTGCTGACGTCGTTCCGCACTGCCGGCGACAACGCGTCGAGCGGGTGGTGGACGGTGCTGACGAAGCCGGCTGAGCTGACACTCGAGAACTACGGGAATCTCCTCACGAATCCGACGATCACCGGCTCGTTCGTAAACACGATCATCATCGCCGTGCCGACGACGCTGCTCGTCGTGATCATCGGCGCGCTCGCGGCGTACGCGTTCGCGTGGATGCGATTCCCCGGCAGGGACTGGCTCTTCATCGCGGTGATCGTGCTGCTCGCCGTGCCGTTGCAGGTCGCGCTGATCCCACTGGCGCGCCTCTTCGGGGCGATGGGCATCTTCGGAAGCGTGGTCGGAGTGATTCTCTTCCACACCGCATTCGGTCTCCCGTTCGCGATCTTCCTCCTGCGGAACTTCTTCTCGCAGGTGCCGGAGGAGTTGTTGGAGGCGGCGCGGATCGACGGCGCGCGCGACTGGTTGATCTTCTTCAAGATCATGCTGCCGCTCGGACTGCCGGCGATCGCGTCGCTCGCCATCTTCCAGTTTCTGTGGACGTGGAACGACATGCTCGTGGCGTTGATCTTCACGAATACCGATTCGCAGCCGCTCACCGTGGCGATCCAATCGCAACTCAGGCAATTCGGAGCGAATATCGACGTACTTTCGGCGGGAGCCTTCCTCTCGATGATCGTTCCGCTGATAGTGTTTTTCGCGTTCCAGCGGTATTTCGTGCAGGCGCTCCTGGCCGGCTCGCAAAAGTAGCAACGGGAAGGAAACTACCGGGTGATCGATCGGTACGACGCGTATCTCTTCGACCTCGACGGGGTGATCACGCCTACCGTCGAACTTCACAAACGGGCCTGGCAGGAGACGTTCGACGCGTTCTTCGCGTCGCGCGGGGAGGCGCCGTACGAGGGGCGCGAGTACTTCGCGTTCCTCGACGGGCGCCCCCGGTTCGCGGGAGTCGAAGCGCTGCTCACCGGACGCGGGGTCGCACTGCCTCAGGGCGCCGACCTCGACGAGGGCTTCACCTCGGTGCGCGGCGTTGGCAATCGCAAGAACGCCGCATTCGTCGAGGTGCTCGAGCGCGACGGGATCGCGGCCTACCCGGGATCGGTGCGCTTGCTCGATCACCTGGCTGAGCGCGGGGCCCCGCTCGCGGTGGTCTCGAGCTCCCGGAACGCCGAACCGGTGCTGCGCGCGGCCGGTTTGACCGACCGCTTCCGTGCGGTGGTCGACGGCGTCGTCGCTGCGCGCGAGGGGCTGCCGGGGAAGCCGGCGCCCGATACCTTCCTGCGCGGCGCCGAGCTGCTCGGAGCCGACCCGGCGCGCACCGTCGTATTCGAAGACGCAGCGTCGGGAGTCGCAGCCGGCCGCGCGGGCGGATTCGGTCTCGTCGTCGGCGTCGACCGCGGCGCCGGTCGCGAGGCGCTGCTCGCCGCAGGAGCGGACATCGTCGTTTCCGATCTTGAGGAGTTGCTGGGATGAGCCCCGAGTCGTTCGACGGACCGTTGAAAGAACTGCGCCGTGACTTCGGCGACGACCCGTGGCGCATCGTCGTGCGCGAGATTGACGCGGCGCGCGCGGGGGAGGACGAGACGATCTTCTCCCTCGGCAACGGGTACCTCGGCATGCGAGGCAACCATGAGGAGGGGCTGCCGCTCGGCAGCCACGGCACGTTCCTCAACGGACTGCACGAGACCTGGCAGATCAGGCATGCTGAGAACGCGTACGGTTTCGCGGAGCACGGTCAGACGATCGTGAATGTGCCCGACGCGAAGACGATCCGGATCTACGTCGATGACGAGCGGCTCAACCTGGAGTCCTCCGACATCCTCGACATGCGGCGGATCCTCGACCTCAGAGCCGGAACGCTGACGCGGTCACTGCTGTGGCTCACTCCGACGGGCAAGCGGGTCCGGGTCGATACCCGCCGCATGGTCTCGTTCGCGGATCGTCACCTCGCAACGATCGAGATGCGCATCACTGTGCTGGATGCCGACGCCGATCTCACCGTCAGCAGCCTCATCGTGAACCGCCAGGATCTGGGCCGGGTCAACACGGAGACGCCGACGCCCGCGAAGGGCACCTCGGACCCTCGCCAGGCCGAGCAGTTCACCGAGCGCATCCTCGACCCGGGCCAGGTGCTCCACGACGGCGGGCGGTCGGTGCTCAGCTACCGCGTGCACGACTCGCGGATGACGCTCGGCGTCGGGGTCGAGCACCACTTCGACGGCGGCGACAGCGAAGACGGTGACGGCAACTGGCGGCACCGCATCGACAAGTCGCAGGATCGCGTGCGCCACGTCTACCAGGGCACCGCGCAGCAGGGGCGCACCGTGCACCTCGTCAAGACGGTCGCCTACCACTACTCTTCGACGGCGGTGGTCTCCGAGATGATCGACCGCTGCATCCACTCGCTGAACAGCTCGAATGCCGAGCCGCGCGACGCGAGGTGGGAGAAGCAGCGCGCGTATCTCGAAGCGTTCTGGGATCGAAGCGACGTGCGCGTCGATGCGGATCCCGGGGTGCAGCAGGCCATCCGGTGGAATCTCTTCCAGGTCGCCCAGGCATCCGCGCGAGCCGACGGACGAGGCATCGCGGCGAAGGGTCTGACGGGTTCGGGATACGGCGGTCACTACTTCTGGGATACCGAGATCTACGTCCTGCCGTTCCTGACGTACACGTCGCCGCTCTGGGCGCGCAACGCTCTCCGCGCCCGCCAGCGGATGCTGCCCCAGGCGCGGATGCGGGCCGCGATGCTGAACGAGGACGGCGCCCTGTTCCCGTGGCGCACGATCAACGGCGAGGAGGCGAGCGCGTACTACGCGGCCGGCACTGCCGGGTACCACATCAACGCCGACATCACCTACGCGCTCGCGCGCTACGTCGCGGCGACGGGCGATCTCGAGTACGTGCTCTCCGGGGCCTCCGATATCGCCGTGGAGACGGCCCGCCTGTGGGCGAGTCTCGGGTTCTGGCGGCGCGATGCTGAGGGGGCGGATCGCTTCCACATCCACGGTGTCACCGGCCCTGACGAGTACACGACCGTCGTGAACGACAACCTCTTCACGAACGTCATGGCACGATTCAATCTGCGCTTCGCGGTCGAGGTGACGCGGAGGCTCGCCGCCGAGGCGCCGAACGACTACGGCGTGCTCGTCGACCGCCTGGGGCTGACCAATGACGAGATCGACGCATGGGAGCGTGCGGCTGAGGGCATGACCGTCCCGTACTCGCCAGAGCTCGGGATTCACCCGCAGGACGCGCACTTCCTGGATCGCGAGGTCTGGGATCTCGCGGCCACGCCGCCCGAGCAGAAGCCGCTGCTGCTGCACTTCCACCCGCTCGTCATCTACCGCTTCCAGGTGCTCAAGCAGGCGGATGTCGTGCTGGCGCTGCTGCTCGCGAGCAATGAGTTCGGGCTCGATGAGAAGCGTCGCGACTTCGACTACTACGACGCCCTCACCACGGGCGACTCGACGCTCTCGGCGGTCGTGCAATCGATCATCGCGGCTGAGGTCGGGTACCGGGATCTCGCGTACCAGTACTTCGATCATGCGCTGCGCGTCGATCTCGACAATCTCCACGGCAATGCGGCGGACGGCGTGCACATCGCGTCGACCGGCGGGGTGTGGATGATGCTCGTCCAGGGCTTCGCCGGCATGCGCGACGTCGGGCGCCAGCTGACCTTCGACCCGCGGCTCCCGGATCACTGGGGTTCGCTCGAATTCCGGCTCGAGTGGAGGGGGGAGCGCTTCGAAGTGCGCCTGGAGCGCGATCGGATCCGTTTCGAACTCCTCGAGGGCGAAGGCCCGGTGGTGGTGCGGGTGCGCGAGCAGGATGTGCGCATCGTCGCGGGCGCGCCCGTCGAGGTCGCACTGCCGGACCAGGGGCCGAATCTGGGATCGTTCGCGGGTCTGTCGGCCGGCATGCTGCCCCGCGAGGGCGACACCGGCGTGGTGCCCGAGCTCTCCTTCGAGGTCCCGGTGGTCACCACGTCGATTCCCACCAGACCGTTCGAGGAGTGATCGCGGGGTGCCGACGAGGCACCCCGCGCCCGAGAGTAGGATGGAAGCAGCCGGGTCTCCCCGGCGCCTCCCGAGCGAAAGGCGGTTCCCGTGACGTACGTGATCGCTCTTCCGTGCGTCGACGTGAAAGATCGCGCGTGCGTGGACGAGTGCCCAGTCGACTGCATCTACGAGGGCGAACGGTCGCTCTACATCCACCCGGATGAGTGCGTCGACTGCGGAGCCTGCGAACCGGTGTGCCCGGTCGAGGCGATCTACTACGAGGACGATCTGCCGGAGGAGTGGGCCGACTACTACAAGGCCAACGTCGAGTTCTTCGACGAAATCGGTTCGCCGGGCGGAGCCGCGAAGACCGGGGCGTACGATTTCGATCACCCGATCATCGCAGCGCTGCCGCCGCAGGGCGAGTAGCCCCGATATGCGTCAGGCACTGCCCGAGTACCCGTGGGACGCGATGCGGCCGTACGCTGCGCGGGCCGCTGAGCACCCAGAGGGGGCGTTGAATCTCTCGATCGGCTCTCCGGTCGATCCGACGCCGCGCGCCGTGCGCGAGGCGCTCGCCTCCGCGACCGACGCTCACGCGTATCCGGCGACCGCCGGCTCGTCCGCACTGCGCGAGGCGATCGCGGAGTGGTTCGGGCGGAGGCGCGGGGTGGCCGTCGATGCCGATGCGGTGCTGCCGACGGTGGGTTCCAAGGAGCTCGTCGCTCTGCTGCCGTTCCTGCTCGGGATCGGCGCGGGCGAGGCGGTCGTCTTCCCGTCCGTCGCATACCCGAGCTATGCAATGGGTGCCGCGCTGGTGGGCGCCGATGCGATCGCTTCCGATGATCCCGGCTCCTGGCCCGAGCACACGAAGCTGATCTGGATCAACTCGCCGTCGAACCCCGACGGCCGTGTGCTCGACATCGATGCACTGCGTGCCGCGGTGGAGCGGGCACGCGAACTGGGCGCGGTGATCGCCGGAGACGAGTGCTACGCCGAGTTCGGGTGGGACGCGCCATGGGATCAGCGCTCGATCCCGTCCATCCTCGATCCGCGCGTCGTCGGCAATGACCACCGGGGCGTGCTCAGCGTGTACTCCTTGAGCAAGCAGTCGAACCTCGCCGGGTATCGCGCCGCATTCCTCGCGGGTGACTCGGAGCTCGTCGCCCGATTGCTCACCGTGCGCAAGCATGCGGGCCTGATGCTTCCGGCGCCCGTGCAGGCAGCGATGCTCGCGGCTCTCGCCGACGAGTCGCACGTCGAGGAGCAGCGTGCGCGGTACCGAGAGCGGCGTGACATGCTGCGTCCGGCACTCGAAGCGGCTGGCTTCGCGATCGACGGCAGCGAGGCGGGCCTCTACTTGTGGGCGACGCGCGGGACCGACGCCTGGGACGCCGTCGCGCAGTTCGCGGAACTCGGCATCGTCGTCGGCCCGGGCCACTTCTACGGCGATCGGTCGCCCCAGCACGTGCGGTTGGCGCTGACGGCCCCTGACGCCGATATCGCCGCCGCCGCCGTGCGCATTCGCGCTTCGGCGCCGACCGCGGGATGACGTCGTCCGAATCGACATTTCGCTTCACATCAAGATATTCTGAGCCGAGTGCGGCACCCCCGTGCCGCAGCCCCCGGTTCCCCTCGGAGCCGATAGGGTGATAGGAATGGCCGTGTCATACCCGACGCAGCGCCAGCATTGAGACCTCACGAGGAGACGACGTGACCGAATCGACGCAGGGCCCGGCCACCGCCAAGCTGACCTTCCCCGGCGGATCCGCCGAGTTCCCGATCGTCGACGCGGTCGATGGGCACTCGGCGATCGACGTCAGCACGTTCACCAAGCAGAGCGGGCACACGGCGCTCGACTACGGGTTCGTGAACACGGCGTCGACGAAGTCGAAGATCACGTACATCGACGGCGAAGAGGGGATTCTGCGCTACCGCGGGTACCCGATCGAAGAGCTCGCGAGGCACTCCACCTTCCTCGAGGTCTCCTACCTCCTGATCTACGGCGAGCTGCCCACGGCCGATCAGCTGGGTGCGTTCGATGAGGAGATCCGCAGGCACACCCTGCTGCACGAAGACATGCGGTACTACTTCGAGGGCGTGCCGCACACGGCGCACCCGATGGCGGTGCTCTCGGGCGGCCTGCAGACGATGTCGACGTACTACGAGTCGTCACTCGACACGGCGGTGCCGGAGTTCGTCGAGGTGAACACGATCCGGCTGCTCGCCAAGCTTCCCGTGCTCGCCGCCTACGCGCACAAGAAGTCGATCGGCCAGGCGTTCCTCTACCCCGACAACAACCTCAACTTCGTCGAGAACTTCCTGCGGCTCAACTTCGGCAACAAGGCCGAGAAGTACGACATGAACCCGGTGCTCGTCGACGCGCTCGACAAGCTGCTCATCCTCCACGCCGACCACGAGCAGAACGCGTCGACGTCGACGGTGCGCCTCGTCGGCTCGACCGGTGCGAATATGTTCTCCTCCGTCTCTGCGGGCATCAACGCGCTTTCGGGCCCGTTGCACGGCGGCGCCAACGAGGCCGTGCTCGACATGCTCGCCCGCATCCGGGACTCGGGCCAGAGCGTCGAGACATTCGTCGAGAAGGTCAAGAACAAAGAAGACGGCGTGAAGCTCATGGGCTTCGGGCACCGGGTCTACAAGAACTACGATCCGCGTGCGCGCATCGTCAAGGAGAGCGCCGCGCGCGTGCTCGAGGAGCTCGGCGTGAACGACCCGCTGCTCGGCCTCGCGCAGGAGCTCGAGCAGATCGCGCTCGAGGACGACTACTTCAAGGAGCGCAAGCTCTACCCGAACGTCGACTTCTACACCGGCGTGATCTACAAGGCGATGGGGTTCCCCACCCGCATGTTCACGGTGCTGTTCGCGATCGGGCGTCTGCCCGGCTGGATCGCGCAGTGGCGCGAGGCTCGCGAAGACGGGCAGACGAAGATCGGTCGCCCCCAGCAGCTGTACGTCGGCTCAGGGGAGCGCCACCTCGATCGGTAATCCGCGACCCCGTGGGGCCGCGTCATTTCGATAGGCTGAAGGCATGGAAGCGACCGTGACCGTGCCCGCCCTTGAGATCCGCGAACTCGCCAAGCGCTTCGGGGAGAAGATCGCCGTCAACGGGATCTCCCTCGACGTTCCGACCGGATCGTGCTTCGGCCTCGTCGGACCGAATGGCGCCGGCAAGACGACGACGCTGTCGATGGCGACCGGTCTGCTCCGGCCGGATGCCGGGCATGTGCGCATCGCCGGCGTCGATGTGTGGCAGCACCCGACCGAGGCCAAGCAGCTCGTGGGCGTGCTCGCCGACGGAGTGAAGCTGTTCGATCGTCTGACGGGCGAGCAACTCATCACGTACACCGGGCTGCTCGGCGGCCTCGACCGGGAGACCGTCGCGCGGCGGTGCGCGGACCTCCTCGCGATGCTCGACCTCAACGCCGCCGCGCAGACGCTCGTCGTCGACTACTCGGCCGGGATGACGAAGAAGATCGCGCTCGCGTGCGCGCTGGTGCACGCGCCGCGGCTGCTCGTGCTCGACGAGCCGTTCGAATCGGTGGATCCGGTCTCGGCCGCCAACATTCGCGACATCCTGCAGAGCTTCGTGCGAGGCGGCGGCACGGTGATCGTCTCGAGTCACTCCATGGACCTGGTCGAGCGCATGTGCGACCACGTGGCGGTGATCGCGGCCGGGCGCGTGCTCGCCGCAGGCAGCGTGAGCGAGGTCCGCGGTTCCTCGACCTTGGAGGAGCGCTTCGTGGAACTCGTCGGGGGTCGCGCGCACGTGGAGGGCCCGTCGTGGCTGAGCCGCTCCTGAGCCCCGCGGCGCCCGCTGCACGCACCGGGGCCGCCGCCCGCATCCGCACCCTCGTACGACTGCGCTTCGTCGTCATGTGGAACACGTTGCGCCGTCACCCCTGGCAGCTGGTCGGCGCGATCATCGGCGCCCTCTACGGGCTCGGCGTGCTCGGGCTCGTGCTCTTCGGACTCGTCGCTCTTGCCATCGGAGCGGCCGACCTCGCGAGAACGGTGCTCATCCTCGCCGGAGCCGGTCTCATCCTGGGGTGGGCGCTCGCACCGATACTCTCCACGGGCATGGACCGCACCCTCGATCCCGCGCGCCTCGCCTCGATGCCGATGCCTCCCGCGGTGCAGCTGACGGGAATCGCGGTCGCGAGCCTGCTGGGCATCCCCGGGATCGTCACTCTGCTCCTCTCCGCGGGCACCGCGATCGCCTGGTTCCGCTCGCCCGGTGCGATGATCGCGGCTGTCGTGCTCGCTCCGGTCGCCGCGGCGACCTGTGTGCTCGCATGTCAGTTCACGGTGACCGCGTTCTCGCGGGCGGCCGGGCATCGACGCTTTCGAGAGATCATCGGTGCGCTGGTGCTCCTGCTGCTCGTGCTGGTCGGGCCGCTGCTCTCAGTGGCGAGCCAGGGCGTCGCGGCGATCGCCGACCGTCTGCCGGTGATCGCCGATGCGCTCTCGTGGTCGCCGCTCGGAGCCGTCTGGGCGGTGCCAGCGGAGATCGCGGCCGGCGCGTTCCCGGCGGCGATCATGAAGCTGGTCATCGCGCTCGCGACGCCGGTCGCCCTGTGCTTCGCCTGGGCCGGACTGTACCGCGCGAACCTCGGCTCGGTCGCGGGCGGCTCGCGCACGAGCGCACGGTCGGGCCTGGGGTGGCTCGGGCGCTTCCCGGCCTCCCCGCGCGGTGCCGTCGCTGCTCGCGCGCTCACATACTGGCTGCGCGATCCGCGCTACCTGCAGAGCCTGATCGTGGTGCTCGTCATGCCGATCGTCTTCGGGTTCATGGCGGCTTCGACGAGCCTCCCGATCATGCTCCCGGGCTCCACGGTGCTCGTCGCGGCGCTGCTCGCCCTCAGCACCTTCACGGACATCTCCTATGACGGCACCGCCTTCAGCGTGCACGTGCTGCGCGGAGTGCGAGGGATCGACGATCGGCTGGGCCGGGTATGGGCCAACGCGATCGTAGCCGTGCCGCTCATCGCGGTCGTCGCGGTCGTCACCACAGCACTCGTCGGCCGATTCGATCAGCTGCCCACGCTCGCCGGGTTGACCGCCGTGATCACGCTCGGCGGCTTCGGTGTCGCGAGCGTCGCATCCGCCGTCTTCGTGATGCCGGTGCCGCAGGCGGGTGAGAACCCCTTCGCCTCGAAGCCGGGCGCCGGGATGCTGAGCCTGGTCGGCATGGCGGGTTCGTACGGCGCGCTGACGGTACTCGCGCTGCCGACGATCGCCTGCACGATCGCCGCTGGAGTGACGGGGCGACCGCTCTGGGCGTGGGTGACACTCGCCGTCGGCGTGGTGACGGGCATCGCGGCCTGCTGGGGCGGTGTGCGATGGGGTGCGGCGATATTCGATCGCAAGGCCGCCGACCTGTTCGCCCGAGTGAAGTCGCAGGGGTGAGAAGCATCGCATCAGCGGCGTTCTGATCGCAGATCGCCTTCGATGCCGCGGGCGGCGCGCACGAGCACTTCGAGCGCGGCTTCGGGAGGGTGCTCACGCGGAAGGACGACGGACAGCGCTGCGACGACAGCACCGGCGCGGCGGAGCGGCACGGCCACGCCGGTGGAGACTTCCTCGATCGACCCCGGTGCGATCGCCCGCCCGAAGCGGCGGATCTCGATCAGGGTGCGTCGAAGGTGCGCCGGGTCGGTGATCGTCTCGGGTCCGACCCGGCGCAGCGGGGCTGCGAGCAGGCGCTCGCGCAGCCTCGGGTCGGCGTGCGCCAAGAGCACGAGTCCGGACGACGAGGCGTGCAAGGGCAGCCGGCCTGCGACGCGCGCGATGTTCGCGCCAGCACGCGGGTGCGAGAGCTTCTCGAGGCACAGCGCCTCGTCTCGCTCGAGCACGGCGAGCTGGGTGTGTTCCCGAATCGCCGACTGCACCCGCTCCATGTGCGGGAGGGCGACCTCGCGGAGCCGGTGCGCGGTGGAGCCGCGAAGCGCCAGTTCCCAGAGGCGCAGCCCCAGCCGGACTCGATGCTCGTCATCCCGTTCGAGCATGCCGTTCGCGACGAGTTCGCCGACCAGTCGGTGCGCGGTCGAGGGCGGTAGCCCTGCGCGTCGTCCGATATCGCTGACCGTCTGCGAGGTGCGATCCTCCGAGAACGTCTCGATGACGCGCACGATCCGCGTGATCATCGACTCACCGCTCGCCGAGTTCGCCACGTCGTCGGCCTCCCTCCGGTGCTGCGGTGCGCGGGGTTCCACCCGAAGCGCAGGGGCGTTCCACGTCGCTCAGACCTCCGCCGCTGCGAGCGATCGAGAGCGACGGTCGGCCGCCGGGCGCGGTGCCGGTCTGGGGATCACCACCACCGCCAGCATCCCCAAGATCGCAACGCCGGCGAAGAAGTAGAATCCCCCTGGGTACGCGAGTCCTGCTGAAACCAGCGCACCGGTGATCCACGGGCCCGCGATCGCGCCGAGCCGCCCCACGCCCGCGGTGAAGCCCATGCCGGTCGCGAGGAGCGCTCGGGGGTAGATGTACCCGACGAACGCGTAGACGAGTACTTGCGCGCAGAAGACGAAGACACCGGTCACGAGGATCACGAGATTCAGGGCGACGACGTTCGACATCTGCACGCTGAGCAGTGCAAGCAATGCGGCCGCCGCCGCGAACCAGGCGAGCGTCGTTCCCTTGATCCCGAGCGCGTCGCCGGTTCGCCCGCCGATGAGCAGACCCATCACGGCGCCCACGTTGAGGACGAGGAGCATGATGAGCGAACTCGAGAGCGGGTAGCCGGCGAGTTCCATGATCTTCGGCATCCAGGTGTTCAGCCCGTAGACCAGCAGCAGACCCATGAAGGCGGCGATCCACAGTGCCACCGTGGCGCGTGCGCGCCGCTCGGTGAACAGATCGCGGATTCCGTACACCCGCTCGTGCGTTCCGGCGTCGTGCTCCGCCGGCGCGTGCGTCTCGGGGAGCTTGAACCACATGACCGGCAGTGTCGCCAGCCCGAGGAGACCTCCGAAGATGAAGAGCCGGCTCCAGTGCTCATGCGCCCAGAATGCTGCCAAGGAGGCGAGCACTGCGCCGACGTGGTACCCGGTCATCATGAACGTCGAGGCTCCGGCACGCCGGCCGTCGGGAGCCGATTCCTGCATCATCGTGAGGGCGATCGGCATGCAGCCGCCGAGTCCGACACCCGCGATCAGTCGGGCGAGGCCCATGCATGCGACGTTCGGCATCACCGGGAAGACCAGCGTGAAGATGGAGAACACGAAGATGCAGGCCATCAACGCTGAGCGTCGCCCGAAGCGGTCGGAGATGGTGCCGATGATCACGGCGCCGATGCCGACGCCGACGAGGGAGATCGTGGAGACGAAGGTCATGTCGGCGACCGTCACGCCGAGGTGACCATGACTCTCGCTGGTCATGATCGGGATCGTGGCGCCGAGAGCCACGATGTCGAAGCCGTCGAACATGACGGTGAGCCAGCACAGGCCGATGACCCATCTGCGGGTTGACGTACTCAAGGTGCACTCCATTGTGTGGTGAGATGGCTACAGCGATAAACGCAGCCCCCTGCGACATGGATCACACCGATTCAGTGTTGCGCGGCCATGACTGCCTCGTCCAGAACTTCCCATTGAACGGGCGACTCCGACGCGTCGCGATCGCCGATGTCTCCGAGCGCAACGCAACGGCCGCGCCCCTCCGATGCGGAGGAGCGCGGCCGTGATGCGCCGAATCCGGCTAGGCGTGCAGAGCCTGATTGAGCTCGATGCCAGCGCCTGCTCGGGGCAGCGCCTCCACGGCGCCCGTACGCGAATTGCGACGGAAGAGCAGCTTCGGGATCCCGGAGAGCTCGATCGCCTTCACCTCGACTGCGGTGCCGGGCGACTGGGCGGTGCCGTGGGGCAGCACGACCTTCGTGCCAGCCGTGACGTAGAGGCCGGCTTCGACGACGCTGTCGTCGCCGACGGAGATGCCGATACCGGAGTTAGCGCCCAGGAGGGCGCGCTCTCCGACGGAGATGCGCTCAGTGCCGCCGCCCGAGAGCGTGCCCATGATGGATGCACCGCCGCCGATATCCGAGCCGTCGCCGACGACCACGCCCTGCGAGATGCGGCCCTCGACCATGGATGCCCCGAGCGTGCCGGCGTTGAAGTTGACGAACCCCTCGTGCATCACCGTCGTTCCCGGCGCGAGGTGGGCGCCGAGGCGTACTCGGGAGGCATCGGCGATGCGCACGCCCTTCGGCACGACGTAGTCGGTGAGCCTCGGAAACTTGTCGACTCCCACCGCGGTGATGCCGGCGCGCTTGAGCTGCGGCAGCCGGGCGACGTAGTGCTCGGGGAGCATCGGTCCGGCGGTGGTCCAGGCGATATTGGGGAGCCGCCCGAAGATGCCGTCGAGGTTGAGTGCATTGGGGCGCACGAGGCAGTGCGAGAGCACGTGGAGCCTGAGGTAGGCGTCCTCCGTCGATGCAGGAGCGGCGTCGAGATCGATCTCCACGTCCACGAAACGCAGTTCGACACCGCGCAACTCGTCGGTTCCCGTGAGCCCGGCGAGCTCGGCGGGGGCGATCCACGGTTCGCGATCGTCGGGGCGCGCGCCGAGCGCGGGTGACGGGAACCAGGCGTCGAGAACGGTGCCGTCGGCGGCGATCGTGGCGATGCCGGCGGCCCAGGCGGAACGAGAAGCAGTCATGGGTTCCATCGTATCGTCGCGATCGGGTGCGCGGGCACGGACGCCCGGAGAGGCAATAGGCTGGTTCGGGTGAGCAGTGATTCGAACTCGACGTCCCCCATCGCCCCCGACCCCGTACTCGATCCGACGCTCGGTCCCGTGGAGCTCACGCGGCAGCTCTGCAACATTCCGTCGGTCTCGGGCGACGAGCGCGAGATCGCCGACGCCGTCGAAGCGGCACTCAGGTCGCACGCCCCCCATCTCGCCGTGACGCGCGACGGCGATACGCTGGTCGCCCGAACCGAGCTCGGCCGCGAGCGTCGCGTTGCGATCGCCGGCCACCTCGACACCGTCCCCATCAATGACAACCTGCCGGTGCGGGACGAGGTCGACGACGCGTCGGGGGAGCCGATGATCTGGGGGCGCGGCACCGTTGACATGAAAGCCGGTGTCGCGGTGCAACTCGCGCTCGCGGTCGAGCTCGTCGAGCCGTCGGTCGACCTGACGTGGATCTGGTACGACCACGAGGAGGTCGCCTCTGATCTGAGCGGTCTCGGTCGCGCCATGCGCAATCATCCAGGGCTCTTCGAGGCCGACTTCGCGATTCTGGGCGAACCATCGAATGGGACCATCGAGGGGGGATGCAACGGAACGCTCCGAGCTCGAGTGAGCGTGCACGGCAAGCGCGCGCACTCCGCTCGCAGCTGGATGGGGGTGAACGCCATTCACCGGGTCGGCGCGCTGCTCGAACGTCTCTCCGCGTTCGAGCCGGAACGGATCGTGGTCGACGGGCTCGAGTACCGCGAGGGGCTGAACGCCGTCCGCATCAATGGCGGGGTCGCGGGGAATGTGATCCCGGACGAGTGCTCCTTCGAGGTGAACTACCGCTTCGCGCCGAGCCGGAGCGGTGCAGAGGCCGCGGACTACGTGCGCGAGTTCTTCGCCGATGCCGATCGTGTCGAGATCGTCGATCTCGCGCCCGGCGCGCGCCCGGGTCTCGACGCACCACTCGCACAGCGCTTCGTGGCCGCGGTCGGCGAGGCGCCGAACGCGAAATTCGGGTGGACCGATGTCTCGAGATTCTCGGCGCTCGGCATCCCCGCGGTGAACTTCGGACCGGGCGATCCGCTGCTCGCGCACGCGGACGATGAGCGGGTGCCGGTCGCGCAGATCGAATCGACTGCCGCTGCGCTTCGCGAATGGTTGATGCACGACATTTCGCGCTGAACTGTATCGCGACGCGGGGCGGAAATTAGCCCTGCCTGGACGGAAACCGATAAAATGGAATCCGTGCATCAAACCTGCAAGGAGGCGTCATGGCTGCAATGAAACCGAGGACCGGGGACGGACCCATGGAAGCGGTGCGTGAAAGCCGCTTGATCGTGGTTCGTGTACCGCTCGAGGGCGGCGGGCGTCTGGTGGTGTCTGTGAACGATCAGGAAGCCGCACAGCTGCGCGACGTGCTCGCCGGCGTGCTCGACGGCTAAGGCGCCGTTCTCGCTTCCCGTTCAGCGGGACCGGATCGAACCCCCTGCGGCTACCGCCGCGGGGGGTTCGGCGTGCCGGGGGCGTCGCCGTCGAGACGCACGAGGGTGAGGAGGCCGTCGCCCGCCGGCGACAGGATCGGAGCGATCGCAGGGGACTCGGCGACGAGCGCGAGGAGGTCCCGCATCGCCTGAACGTCCTCGTCCCGCGCAGCGGGATCCGGAACTCGGCCGTGCGCGAACGCGCCTGGAACGATGATGCATCCGCCGGGCCGCACGATTCCGAGTGCGTTCTCGAAGTGCTCCAGTAGCTGGGCCGGCTCTGCGTCGATGAGCACGAGGTCGTACGCCGCCAGATTCATACGCGGCATCACGTGCCGAGCGTCACCCTCGATGAGGCGCAGACGGGCAGCGGCGATCCCCGCATCGGAGAACACCCCGCGGGCTTCCCGCAGGTGCTCGGGTTCGATCTCGATCGAGGTGAGCGTCGCTTCCGAGGCGTACCGGAGCAGAGAGAGTCCGCTGACGCCGACCCCCGTGCCGACCTCGCAGATGGCCTGCGCGCGGGCGAGCACGGTCGATCCGGAGAGCTGCGCGCCGACGGAGCGGCTCACCGGTTCGATGCCCAGCTCGAGGGACAGGCGGCGCGCGCGGACGAGCGCCTCCGTCTCGCCGGGGTACTGCTCGGCGTACTGCCAGTTGCGTTCGAGCTTGCTCACGATTTCCTCCGGTGATGCTCCGCCCCGGCGTGCCGGCATGACGGCGAGGCGGAGCGATCCTGAATCACCAGCGTAGGGCCGCCGTGCGATCCCTCTCGCAGCACACGCGGGTCAGCGGGAAAGCGGGCGCGAGACGCCGCTCAGAATTCGGCTCGGCGATCAGTGGTGACCGCTACGATAGCGGTTGTGGGCCTGACGATCGACAAGATTCTGGTGATCCTCGTGATCGCCATGTTCGTGCTGGGCCCGCAGCGACTCCCGATCTATGCGCAGAAGCTCGGCGAACTGGTGCGCAATGTGAAACGCATGGCGGACGGCGCGAAAGATCGCTTGCGCGACGAGATGGGTCCTGAGTTCGACGATGTCGACTGGCGTCAGCTCGATCCCCGCCAGTACGACCCGCGCCGCATCATCAGGGATGCGCTGCTCGAAGACGAGCGCGAGGCCAGGGACGCGGCTCGGCGGTCGAACATGGCCGACGCTGAAGCCCGACGCGGAATCAGGCCGGACTCGGGGAGCGGCGCCGCGGGAGTGCTGCATTTCGACGAAGAAGCGACGTGATGGACGGGAACATCGGGTGACCGCGAACGAGATCGACGGCAATGGTGCCGTCGGGGGGATCTCGAATGAACAGCGCAGCACGCGTGAGCGGGTCGCGCGTCCGCAGCACGACACCGACAAGATCCTGATCGCGCTCAACGAGCGGTCGATCGTCGCCGTGACGGATGCCACGGGCCGCATCACGCACGTCAACGATCGCTTCTGCGAGCTCTCGCAGTTTCGGCGCGACGAGCTGATCGGACGCACGCACCGCGTCGTGAACTCCGGGCACCATCCGGCCGCCTTCTTCGCTGACCTCTGGAGCACGATCTCCGAAGGCCGCATCTGGCAGGGTGAGATCTGCAACCGCGCTCGCGACGGGTCCAAGTACTGGCTCAATACGACCATCATCCCCCTCATGGGAGACGGCGACCTGCCGGTCAGCTACGTGGCTCTGCGCACGGAGGCGAAGCGGCGGCGGGACGCCGAAGCCGCCGTGCGACGTCTCGCCTACGTGGATCCGGTGACCGGGCTCGAGAATCGGGCGGCCATGCTCCGCGCGATCGAGCGCATCACGTCGAGTCGGACGCCGAGCGATGAGTTCTCTGCCTTGGTGACCGTGAGCCTCGACCAACTCCCATCGGTGAATGATGCGTTCGGGTTCGAAGCGGGGGACCGCCTGCTCCTCGACGCCGGGCTGCGGCTGAAGGGCCTGGCCGACGGCGTCACCCGCGTCGGCCGAATCGGCTCCCATACCTACGGAGTGCTGCTGCAGGATCTGGGCGTCGAGCTCGGCGCCGCCGAAGACGCCGTGCAGACCACCATCGGGCGCATGTTCGAAGCGCTCTCAGCAGCCAGTGAGACGTTCTCCGGCATCGTCATCGGCGCCGGGGTCAGCGTGGGGCACGTGCTCTGGACATCGCCCGGCGCCCGTGGCGACCCGGCTCGCGCCGACGCGGAGCGCGGGGCCGACGCGTTCATCGCGTCGGACGATGCCAATGAAGTGATGAAATGCTCCGAGATCGCGCGGAAGCGGGCGAAGCGGTTGAGCGGGCAACGGCGCGCGCAGCGATTCGAGCAGCGGATGCTCGACGAGGTGCACGACCGCATGGTGCTCGTCTCCGAACTGCGAGCGGGCGTGGAACGCGGCGAACTCCGCCTCTACGCGCAGTCGATCGTCGATCGGAAGCGCCGCGTGATCGGCAAGGAAGCCCTGATTCGGTGGCAGCACAGCACCCGCGGATTGATCCCACCCGATGAGTTCATCCCGATCGCCGAGCAGACGGGCCTGATCACGCAGATCGGGGACTGGGTGCTCGAACGCGCATGCCAGGTGCTCGCGCACTGGGCCGCTTCGGAGGCAACTGACGAGCTGACCCTCGCCGTGAATCTCAGCGAGCGCCAGCTGCACGCCGACGGATTCGAGGATCGCGTGCGCGAGGTGATCTCGCGGTACGGCATCGCACGCGGCCGCCTCAAGTTCGAGCTCACTGAGAGCGTGCTCCACAGCGACCTCGCTCGCACGATCTCGCTGCTCGAGCACCTCCGCGCCGACGGCGTGCACGCCTCGCTCGACGACTTCGGCACGGGCTACTCCTCGCTCAACTATCTGCGTCGGCTCCCGGTGCAGCAGTTGAAGATCGACCGGTCGTTCGTCTCGTCGATCGTCGAAGACGATCGCACGGC
The DNA here is from genome assembly GCF_018304845.1 of Leucobacter manosquensis. Classification (NCBI taxonomy): domain Bacteria; kingdom Bacillati; phylum Actinomycetota; class Actinomycetes; order Micrococcales; family Microbacteriaceae; genus Leucobacter; species Leucobacter manosquensis. The sequence goes on from NZ_JAFEVO010000001.1 coordinate 268,531, forward strand.
CGCGATCGCGGAGACGATCGTGCGCCTCGCCCGGATATTCGGCCTGCAGGTCGTCGGCGAGGGGGTTGAGACGGAGGAGCAGTTCGCCCTCCTGCACGCCCTCGGCGTGGACGCGTTCCAGGGCTACCTCTTCGGCGGGCCCGAGCCCATCGAGGCGCCGGCTATCGCGGGCTGATACCGAGAGAGCGCCCGGCGAGGCCGCGCCCGCTGCGGGCGAGCTCCGCGGCGATACGGATCACCTCGGCCGCGGCCGGGTCCGCCTGGTCGGTGAGAACGGTCGGCGCCCCCGCATCGCCGCCCTCGCGGAAGACGGGGCTCAGCGGCACGCTTCCGAGGAGCGGAACGGTGCCGTGCTCCGGGTCGCTCAGTCGTTCGGCGACCAGGCGGACCCGCCCGCCCCGAACAGGTCGAGCACGCTCCCGTCCGGCTGCGTGAACCCAGCCATGTTCTCGATGACGCCGATGACCTTCTGACCGGTCTGCCGGGCTACGAGAGCACTGCGAACGGCGACATCCGCCGCCGCTTCCTGGGGAGTGGTGACGACCAGCACCTCGGCCTGCGGCAGCAGCTGGCCGATGCTGATCGCGATGTCGCCCGTTCCGGGCGGCAGATCGAGGAGCAGAACGTCGAGGTCGCCGAACCACACATCGCGCAGGAACTGCTCGATCGTGCGGTGCAGCATCGGCCCCCGCCAGGATACGGCCGTGCTTCTCGGATCGGCGTCACCGAGGAACATGCCGATGGAGATCACCTTCACACCGTGCGCGACGGGCGGCAGGATCATCTCGCCGACCCGCGTTGGCTGCTCGGTGCGCCCGTCGCGGCTCAGTCCGAGCAACCCGGGAATGGAGAACCCGAACACGTCGGCATCGACGAGTCCGACCGCCAAGCCGTGCTGGGCGAGCGCGACGGCGAGCCCCGTCGTCAACGACGACTTGCCCACGCCGCCCTTGCCGCTCGTCACGGCGATGACGCGGGTGAGCGAGTCCGGGCCGAACTGCTGCGGCCGGGCACCGCGATCCCCCCGTACGCGTTCGATGAACGCCTGGCGCTCCCGCGTCGACATCACGCCGACGATGACTTCCGCCGCCGTGACTCCCGGCGCCGCCTCCGTCGCCGCTCGCACATCCGCCTCGATGCGCCGAGCCGCCGGGCACCCGGCGATGGTGAGCAGGATCGAGACCTCGGCGCCCCCGGCCGCATCGACCGTCACGTCGCGCACCATGCCGAGCTCCGTGATCGGGCGAAGGATCTCGGGGTCCTTGACGCGATCGAGCGCATCCCAGACGGCCCGCGCCGTTCCGGCGGCGGGCCGTTCAGTCATCCTGCGAGCTCGCAGACCGCTCCGGCGAGGCGTCGCGCCGAGCGCGACTCCTCGTGCCGCGATCTCGCGGTTCGTCGCTCGATGCCTCGTCGTCGGCGAGCTCGGCGAGCAATGACCGGAGTTCTGCACGCAGGAAGTCGCGGTCGGGAAGATCTTTGAGCGCGAGACGCAGGGCGACGACCTCGCGCGCGAGGAACTCCGTGTCGGCGAGATTGCGCTCGGCGCGCTGGCGATCCTGCTCGATCTGCACACGGTCGCGGTCATCCTGGCGATTCTGCGCGAGCAGGAGCAGCGGCGCCGCGTACGAGGCCTGCAGGGAGAGAATCAGCGTGAGCGCCGTGAAACCGAGCGCCGCAGAATCGAACCGGAAGGACTCGGGCCCGTAGGTGTTCCACAGCAGCCAGGCGACGCAGACGATGGTGAGTGCGAAGAGGAACCACGGGGTACCCATGCCGCGCGCAATGCTCTCGGTCCACCGGCCGAAGCGCTCGCTGTTGCCCGAGCGGCCCTCACCGCGCGCCGAGACCCGCGCGCTCGCAGCACGCGGGGCGTCGAGCCCGCCGCCCCGCTTGAACGCGCTCATCCGGCGGCTCCGGTGCTGACCGGGGCGTCGTCATCGGCGTGCCGCCAATCGTCGGGCAGCAGATGATCGAGCACGTCATCGACGGTCACCACTCCGACGAGCCGGTTCTGATCGTCGACCACGGGCAGCGCGACGAGATTGTAGCTGGCGAGGCGGCGGGATACTTCGGCCGCGCTCGCGTGCACCGTCACTGGCTCGATCTCGGCGTCCAGCAGCGAAGCCATGCGCTCGTGCGGCGGGAACCGCAGCATGCGCTGGAAGTGCGCGAGGCCGATGTACTCGCCGGTCGGCGTCTCGTAGGGCGGGTGCGTCACGTACACCGCAGACGCCATCGCCGGAGAGATCTCCGCCCTGCGGATCATCGCGAGACCCTCGGCAACGCTCGACTCCCCGGCCAGCACGATCGGCGCAGGGCTCATCAGCCCGCCTGCCGTGTCCGCATCGTACTCGAGCAGTCGACGCACGTCTTCGGCTTCCTCCGGCTCCATGAGGTCGAGCAGCTCGGCGCCCTGCGCGGCCGGCAGCGCTGAGATGAGGTCGGCGGCGTCGTCCGCCTCCATGCGGTCGAGAACATCGGCGGTGCGGCCGGAGGGCAGTTGCGCGAGCAGGGCGAGCTGATCCTGTTCGCTCATCTCTTCGAGCGCGTCGGCGACGCGCTCGTCGGGCAGCTCCTCGATCACCTCGATCATGCGCGGCTGAGGCAGTTCGAGCAGCGCCTCCGCGAGGTCGGCCGGTTTCAGATCGACCAGTGTCTGGATGAGCAGCTCGGCGGTGCGCGTGCCCTCGGCAGAACTCGGAAGTCGCAGCTCGCCCCAGCGCACGATGCGGGCGTCGCCTCGGCTGAACGGGGCCGCGGGCTTCGGCAGGCGCACGAACACTTCCGTGACGAGCCACTCGCCCGTGCGGCTCCGCTCGATCGCGGCGTCTTCGATCCGCGCGGTCGTCGTGGGACCCGCGTTCGTCTGAGCCAACTGCACGTCGCGCCCGATGAGTTCCGCGATCATGCGGGTCTCGCCCCCGCGCTGCTCGAATCGGCGCACGTTGATGAGCCCGGTGGTGATGACCTGACCGGAACCGATCGACGTGACGCGGCCGATCGGCACGAACACGCGGCGCTTCCCGGGAATTTCGACGATGAGGCCGACGACGCGCGGGGCGCTGGTCGCCCGGAAGACGATCAGTACGTCGCGCACTTTGCCGATGCGGTCGCCGACCGGATCGAACACGCCGCGACCGGCGAGCCGACCGACGAAGATCCTCGAAGTACTCACCCCACTACGGTACCGCTCAGCGACGTGCGGCGATACTGAGGGCATGCACCCAGCGTCTTCGCTCTCCGGCCCGTCAGCGCCGTGGGAGCCAGCCGATGCCCCAGCTCGGAGGGACACCGAGCATCGCGTGTCGCGCAGAGACGCGGTGCGCCTCACCGCCTGGGGCGCGCTCGCGGCGGCCGGGGCGCTGCTCGTCGGGTGCGCCCCGGAACCGCGAGCAGACACCTCGCCAGGCGACCGTACGCCCCCGACCCCGCCCCCGCCCCGGAGAGTGACGCCCCGTCTGCGCCGCAGGAGGCCCCGATGCTGCTGCTCGCCTCCCTCGCGCAGTCCGACGCCGTCGCCATCATCGACCCCTCCGTCTCGGATGCGGAGGCGGTGCAGCTCGTCACCGTGGGAGCCGCGCCCTGGGGCGTCGGCGTCGCGGGTGACGGACGCACCGGGTACGCGGCGACCGCCGAAGGTCTGGCGGTGATCGATCTCGGTGCGGCCTCCCGCGCCGCCCTGGTGCCCTTCCTGCACCCGGCGAATCGCGTCGAGTTCGGCGAGTACCGGCCGGGCGGCCTCGGTCTCGCGGTCTCGCCCGACGGCAATCGGGTCTATGTCGCGGTGACCCCTGGTGATGGCGCGTACGCCCTCGAGGTCTTCGACACGCGCGTCGGCGAGTTCGTCGGTTCGGTTCCCGTCGGGCTCCGGCCCTTCGACGTCGTCGTCGCGCCGGACGGCACGTGGGCGGCGACGATCGATCACGATGGGTTCACTGTGACCGTCGTCGATGCGGCCGCACTCGTGCCGACGAGTCACACCGTCGCGCCGTTCGGCACCGAGGGCGGGCTCGCCTCGTGGGAGAAGCCGCACTACGGCGCGGTCGATGCCGCAGGCGCGATCCTGCTCCCGTACCAGGGGCGGGTCGTCGTCAAGCTCGACCCTCGCACCGGGGAGACCGCCGCGCTCACGAGCACGGCGGACTCCCACGCCCACGGCACGGCGCTCGCTGGCGACGTGCTCATGACGGTCGGCACCGGCGCGTTCGGCAACGCGCAGAGCGGCCCCAATCTGTCGCTGCTCCGCGTGACCGGCGCGGGTGCGGGGGAGGAGCGCGTCGTGCCGCTCGACGTCCCCCATGAGACGGTCGCGGTGTGGAGTGACGCCGAGGGCGCCGAGTTCGCGGCTGTCGCGGGCGGGAACACGCGGAACGAGGGGTGGGACGGCATCACCCTGGTATCACTCGATTCGCTCGAAACGCGCGCGCTCCCCGTCGCTGGCTATCCGCAGGCCCTCGTTTCGTACGCTCGGAGCTGAATCCGGGTGAGATTCCCCGACTCCTCCGTCGCGTTCGTCGCCGAAAATGGGAGAATCGCACTATGAGCACTCCTGATGGACCCATGCGGTCGTCGCGTCTCCCGCTGGTCCCCGAGATTCCGAAGGGCGAGATCGTCTCGACGTACGACCGGTACGAGGACGCGAAGCACGCCGTCGACGTGCTCGCTCGCGCGAGCTTCCCCGTGCGGCAGATCAGCATCGTGGGCAACGACGTGCGCAGCGTCGAGCGGGTCACCGGCCGACTCACCTACGGCCGTGTCGCGCTCATGGGCGCGCTCTCCGGCGCCTACCTCGGGCTCTTCCTCGGCTTGCTCCTCTTCATCTTCCAGCCGGATAACGGCGCGATTCTCGGCGTCTTCGCCGCGGCCATCGCCATCGGTGCGGGCTTCGGAATGCTCTTCGGCGTGCTGTCGTACGCGATGAACCGCAACCGCCGCGACTTCTCGTCGGTGATGCAGATGGTCGCGACGCGATACGACCTGATCACCGAACCCGAGCTGCTGCACGAAGCGCGGCGCGTGCTCACGGAGGCCGTGGAGAAGTAGCGCGCGTGCGCGGACCGGGGCCCGGCCCGCGCGATCCCGAACTACTTCTCGAGACCGTTCAGCGCCCGGATGCCGGCGTTCTCGAGAGCGCCGAGCGGCGTTCCATCCGCGAGTTCAGTCTCGACGCGGACCGTCGACATGCGCATGCGCGTCGACTCCGGCGTCGCTTGGGCGAGCGGGGTGCAGGCGTACTCGGCGAGGTTCTCGATCGAGTGCTCGGAGAGCCAGGCGCGGGTGTCGGGATGCGAGAGCGACGCGTCGTAGACCACCTTCACGATGCCTTCGTCGGCCGAGACCGATGAGAGCGCCTGTGCCGCCAGGTCGCCGGACTCGGCGCGTGCTTCGTGGAACTGGCGGATCGCGTCGGCGATCTCCTGGTCTGAGGCTGGGGTCTCGTTCACGGGGCACTCTCCAATGCTCGATCGGTGGTCGGGATGACGCAGGCCGCATCCGACGGCGCGGAGCGCACGGGAGGTCGGCCAGCGCCAGTTTACGAGCTGGCCGCCGCCGCGTCGCGGGGTTGACGCGGCCCTGGCTGCTCCTGAAGGCGCGCGGGAGAGCGGGCGCCGCTCCCCGGTAGGATCCGAGCATGGGCGCGATCGAGAACAGTCACTGGGTGGTCACGGGAGCAGCGGGCACCATCGGGTCGACGCTGCGGCGAGCGCTGCACGATCGGGGGGTCGCACTGACCTCGACCGATGCGCGTCGGGCCGAGGTCGTCGGTGATCGAGACCGCTTCGCGGTGGCTGATCTCGCAGACCTGACCGCGCTGACGGAGGTGCTGCGAGGCGCCGACGGTGTGATCCATCTCGGCGGTATCGCGGACGAGGCGGACTTCCACGACCTCGCCGAGGTCAATATCGTCGGGACGTACCACGTGCTCGAGGCTGCGCGACGGGCAGGCACTCCACGGGTCGTCTTCGCGAGCAGCAATCGGCTGACCGGGATGTACCCGGCGAATACGATGGTGTCGCCCGACATGCCGCCGCGCCCCGACGGCTTCTACGGGGTGTCCAAAGTCGCCGGCGAGGCCCTGTGCCGGCTCTACGCCGACAAGTTCGGCTTGTGCACGGCCTCCGTGCGCATCGGAAGTTACGAGGATCAGCCGACGTCGGCCCGCGAGCAGCGCACCTGGCTGAGCCCAGCCGACGCGGTGCTGGCCTTCATCGCGGCGATGACGACGACCGAACCCGGGGTCGTGTTCTATGCGGTTTCGGCAAATGAGGCGCGCTGGTGGGATCTGGCGGCGGGGGAGGCGATCGGGTTCGCGCCGAAAGACAACGCAACGGCGTCGGGAGACCCGCTCCCGTTCGACCCGCTCGCACCCCAGGGCGGGCCCTACGCCGAGGCCTCCTACTCGCTCGACCGGATGCGGGATCTGCCCTGACCGTCGGCCCGAGCGTCACTCCTCGCGCAGCGCCTTCTGAATGCGCTGCAGCGAGACGGGCTCCGCGGTGCGCAGCTGCTGCGCGAACAGGCTGACGCGCAGCTCCTCGATCAGCCACCGGGCGCGCACGAGCCGCTTCGGTGCGTCGACCGGCAGCGGGACGACCCCGCCGGCCTCGGTGTAGAGAGCGGCCGCTCGGTCGATCTCGTTCTGCCAGGCGCGATCCCGGCCCGGCTGCTCGGTGAGGGCGCGCATGCGCATCTGCACCGCTTCGAGGTACACCGGCACGCGTTCCAGCTGTGCGAGACCGGTTCGCGAGACGAAGCCTTCGAACACCAGGCCGTCGACCTGCCGGGCGGCATCGGCCACCTGGCCGAGCACCTGCATCGACTTCGCGGAGTCGATCGCCTTGCGGGCCAGGCGGGCGCCGTCGAGCACGCGCGCGGTGAGCGAGATCGCACCGTAGATCTCGTCGATGAGCGACCGGGCGTAGTCGTCGGCCAGGGCCTCGAACTCGGCTTCCCTCCAGATGAGCCCGTCCGCCGCGTGTCGGCGGATCACACGGTCGGCGACTGCGAGCGACACGTCGGCGATCGCCTGGTCGAGCGTGCGGTAGGGTCCAGCGCCGAGCAGCAGCTTCTCCTGGTTCGAGAGGTGGTCGCGCACGTACGAAGCCGGCGAAGGAGAGCTCAGCACGAGGAGGCGGCGGATGCCGCGCCGGGAGATGCGCTCCTGCTCGCCCTGATCGGCGACGAGCACCAGATCGACAGCGGTGCGACGGTCGAGGATCGCCGGGTACGCGCGCACCACGCCGGCGCCAGCGGATCCGCGTCCCTTGGCGTACGTCGAATCGACGTGCTGGGGCAGATCTCCGAAGGTCCAGGAGGTCGCACCGGTGCGTTCGAGATCGCTCTTCGGCAGTGCGGCAGCGGCGACCTTCGCGACGCCCTCGGTCGCGCGCTCGCGGTGCGCCGTCTGGAGCTCTGCGAGGTTCTTGCCGGTTCCCACGGTGCGGCCGCGTCCGTCGACGACCCGGAACGTGGGTGTGAGATGCGCCGGAAGCCGGTCGGGGTCGAAGTCCGCGGGCGCTACGGGCACGCTCGTGCGGCGGCGGATCTCGGTGGCGAGCAGCTGCGTCAGCGCCGGCGGCGTCGAGCCAGGCGCCACCGGGGCGTCGAGCTGCGGGCCCACCGTCGCGAGCAGCGTCCGGGCCCAATCCGCGGCCGGGACGACGTGCTTGCGGATGGCCTTCGGCAGCGTCTTGATGAGGGCCGTGACCAGCTCGTGCCGCAACCCGGGCACGAGCTTCTCGAAGTCCGATCCGTCGAGGCGGGGGAGCAGGGGAAGCGGCACGTTCACCGTGACGCCGTCGTCTTCAGCGGTCGGATCGAAGCGATACTTCAGGCGGAGCGTCTGATCGCCGTGCGACCACTGCCTCGGAAACTCCTGCTCGTCGACCGAGTCGGCGTCGTCTTCCACGAGGTCTTCGCGCCGGAGATGCAAGAACTGCGGGTCGGTCGCGCGCTTCTGCTTCCACCACCCCTCGAAGCTGCGCGTCGAAACGACGTCAGCTGGGATGCGCGCATCGTAGAACTCGAAGATGGCCTCGTCGTCGCCCACGATGTCGCGGCGTCGCGTGCGCTCCTCGAGCTGTTCGAGCTCGCGCCGCAGCTGGCGGTTCGCGCGATCGAACGCCTGCGGCGAATCCCACTCCCCGTCGACGAGCGCGTGCCTGATGAAGAGCTCGCGCGCGTGCTCCTGGTCGTACCGGGCGAGCTGCACGCGCCGGCGGTCGACGATCGGAACGCCGTAGAGCGTCACCCGCTCGTAGGCGACTGCCGCCCCCTGGTTCTTCTCCCATCGCGGCTCCGAGATCTGCCGCTTCGCGAGCGGACCCGCGAGTTCCTCGGCCCACGCGGGATCCACCACCGCGTTGGAGCGGGCGAACAGGCGCGAGGTCTCGACGAGCTCGACGCTCATGACCACCTCAGGCGGCTTCTTCGCGAGCACGGAACCCGGGTAGAGCACGAAGCGCGCGCCGCGCGAACCGAGGTACTCCTGCGCCGGCTTGCGCCTCGTCGCGCCCGCTGCAGAGCGGCCGCGCGCCGGCGCGGCGCGATCCTGCCGGTCGTCCCGGACGCCGAGCTGCGACAGGAGCCCGGCGAGCACCGATCGATGGATCGCCTCACCCGAACCGCCGGTCGCACCACGGTCGGCGCCATCGCGCGGGGCTTTCGCGATCCTCGCGAGCTGCCGATACAGGTCCATCCACTCGCGCACTCGCAGAAAATTGAGATACTCGGCCTTGCAGAGTCTGCGGAAGGCGCTCGACGACAGCTCGCGCTGCTGCTCCTGCAGGTAGTTCCAGAGATTCAGGAGCGTCGCGAGGTCGCCCTGCGGGTCGGAGAACCGACCGTGCAGCTCATCGGCGCGACCGCGCTCGGCCTGGGGGCGCTCCCGCACATCCTGCACCGTGAGACCGGCGACGATCGCGAGCACCTCGGGCACCACGTCGTGCGCCCTGGCTTCGACGACCATACGGGCGAACCGGGGCTCGATGGGGAGGCGGGAGAGCTCGCGGCCGATCCTCGTGATCCGATGGGTCGCGCCGCGCTCGCCGCCGCGCGGCCCGCCCCGGCCCCGGTTCCGCCCCTTCGCGGGAGCGGCCTCCACGGCGCCGAGCTCGGCGAGCAGGCCGAGACCGTCGGCGATGCCGCGCTGGTCGGGCGGAGTGAGGAACGGGAAGCGGGCGATGTCGCCGAGGCCGAGCGCGAGCATCTGGAGGATCACCGACGCGAGCCCCGTGCGCCGGATCTCCGGTTCCGTGAACTCGGGGCGCGAGGCGAAGTCCTCCTCCGAGTAGAGCCGGATCGCGATGCCCGGGCTGGTGCGACCGGAACGGCCGGACCGCTGGTTCGCGCTCGCCTGCGAGACGGCTTCGATGGGGAGACGCTGCACCTTGCTGCGGGCGCTGTACCGGGAGATGCGCGCCGTGCCGGCGTCGATGACGTAGCGGATACCGGGCACCGTCAGCGACGTCTCGGCAACGTTCGTGGCCAGCACGATGCGACGAGCGCCGCCCGTGCGCCGCTCGAACACGCGATGCTGCTCGGCGCTGCTCAACCGCCCGTACAGCGGCAGGATCTCGGTGCGGGCGCTCCGAGCCGAGCTCCGCAGACGCCCCTGCAGCGCATCGGTGGCGTCTCGGATCTCGGCCTCGCCGGAGAGGAACACGAGCACGTCGCCCGGCGCCTCCTTCGCGAGCTCGTCGACGGCGTCGCCGATGCCCTCGAACAGGTCGCGCTCGATCGTCGTGACCTTCGGAGCGCCGGTCTTCGCATCGGGCTTCTCGATCTGCTCGACCAGCGGGCGGTACCGCACCTCGACGGGGTAGGTGCGGCCCGACACCTCGATGACCGGAGCGGGCTCGCCCGACTTCGCGTCTGCGAAGTGCTTCGCGAAGGATTCGGGGTCGATGGTCGCCGACGTGATGATGACCTTCAGGTCGGGGCGGCGGGGGAGCAGCGTCTGCAGGTACCCGAGCAGGAAGTCGATGTTCAGACTGCGCTCGTGCGCCTCATCGATGATGATCGTGTCGTAGGCGGAGAGCTCACGGTCGCGGTGGATCGCGTTGAGCAGAATGCCGTCGGTCATGAGGCGGACGCGCGTCTCGGCCGACACCTGATCGGTGAACCGCACCTGGTAGCCGACGAGACCGCCGAGCTCAGATCCCAGCTCCTCGGCGACGCGCTCGGCGATGGTGCGAGCCGCGATGCGCCGCGGCTGCGTATGGGCGATCCGTTCGCGCCCGAGGGCGAGCGCGATCTTCGGCAGCTGGGTCGTCTTGCCGGAGCCGGTCTCGCCCGCGACGATGACGACCTGGTGCGTACGGATCGCCTCCGATATCTCCTCGCGCATCTGCGAGACGGGAAGCTCCTCTGGGAACGTGATCTGGAGCGGGGGAGACGTCATGATGCTCCTATTATCCCGCGCCCAGTCGCCCGAGCGTAGACTGACGCCGACCGCGCCGATCGCTGGGTCGGCGGCTGTTCCGCGAGACCACTTGAAAGGGCACGATGTCTGCACTCCCGATCCCGAATGTTCCCCTCAACAACGGCACGTCGATCCCGCAGCTCGGCTCCGGCGTCTATCTCGTGAAACCCGGTGAGGCCGAGGAAGTCGTCACCACGGCGCTCGAGGTCGGATACCGGCACATCGACACCGCCAGCCTCTACGGCAACGAGGCGGAGGTCGGCCGGGCGGTCGCGCGCAGCGGCCTCCCGCGCGACGAGGTCTTCGTCACCACCAAGCTCTGGAACACCGACCAGACGCGCGCAGCGGACGCCTTCGCCGAGAGCCTCGACCGCCTCGCGCTCGATCGGGTCGACCTCTACCTCATCCACTGGCCCCAGCCGATGTTCGGAGAGGCGCTGGGCGCGTGGAAGGCGCTCATCGAGATCGCGGAGTCGGGCCGGGCTTCGGCGATCGGCGTCTCGAACTTCGAGATCTCCGATCTGCAGCAGCTCATCGATGAGACCGGCGTGGTGCCGGCGGTCAACCAGATCGAACTGCACCCCCTGCATCAGCGTCGAGAACTCGTCGAGTTCTGCAGGGAGCACGGCATCGCGATCGAGGCGTGGGCGCCGCTCGCGCAGGGCAAGTCGGACCTCTTCGAGCGGCCCGAACTGCTCGAGATCGCACGAGCCCACGGCAAGAGCCCGGCGCAGGTGGTGCTCCGCTGGCATGTGCAGCAGGGGCGCATCATCTTCCCGAAGACCGTGCGCCGGGAGCGCCTCATCGAGAACGCCGACCTGTTCGATTTCGAGCTCGATCCGTCGCAGATGGCGGCCATCGACGCCTACGAGGCCGGAACGAACTTCGGACCGGATCCGCGCACGTTCGACGGACGATAGGAGCACGACGTGACCCACGCACCCATCACCATCACGCTGACCGGCGCCGGCGGACAGATCGGTTACGCAGCCCTGTTCCGGATCGCGGCCGGCGACCTCCTCGGCCCGGATCAGCCCGTTGCGCTTCGACTGCTCGAGATTCCCCAGGGCATGCGCGCTGCAGAAGGCGCTGCGCTCGAGCTCGCCGACTGCGCGTTCCCGACGCTCGCGAGCGTCGAGATCGCCGACGATGCGAATGTCGCGTTCGATGGCGCGAACGTCGCACTGCTCGTCGGGTCGCGCCCGCGCTCCGCCGGGATGGAGCGCGGAGATCTGCTCGCGGCGAACGGAGCGATCTTCGGGCCGCAGGGTCGGGCGATCAACGACCGCGCTGCCGACGACGTGCGCGTCGTCGTCGTTGGCAACCCGGCGAACACCAATGCGCTGATCGCCCAGCAGCACGCGCCCGATGTGCCGTCGGAGCGTTTCACCGCGCTCACCCGACTCGACCACAACCGCGCCGTTGGGCTGCTCGCCGCCGAGGCCGGCACCCCGGTCGCCGACATCTCGGGGGTCACCATCTGGGGCAACCACTCGGCGACCCAGTATCCCGACCTCAGCCACGCGACGGTTCGGGGGCGGCCGGCCCTCGACATCGTCGACGCCTCCTGGGCGCGCGGGCCCTACATCGAGCGCGTCGCGCAGCGCGGCGCCGAGATCATCGAGGTGCGCGGGGGATCCTCGGTCGCCTCGGCCGCCAATGCGGCCATCGAGCATACCCGCGACTGGCTTCTCGGCACCGGGGAGCGCTCGGCGGGGCATTGGACCAGCGCCGCAGTCGTGTCGCGCGGTGAATACGGAGTACCCGCGGGCCTGATCTCGTCGTTCCCGGTGACCTCCGCAGGCGGAAACTGGAGCGTCGTCGAGGGGCTCGATATCGATGCGTTCTCGCGGGAGCGGATCGACGCATCGGTCGCGGAGCTCGCCGCCGAACGCGACGCGGTGCAGGAGCTCGGGCTGATCCCGTAGCCGGGCGCGGTCGCGGTCGCCGCCCGAGGCTGCAACGGCGCCCGTGATGCGTCGACCGGCGCGCCGCGCGCTCACCCGCGGAATTCGGAGGCTCGGAGGAGCCCTAGGATAGAGGGCATGTCCAAGGTTCTATCTTCCCTCCCCGTGGGCGAGCGCGTCGGCATCGCCTTCTCCGGAGGTCTCGACACCTCCTGCGCAGTCGCCTGGATGCGTGAAAAGGGCGCAGTGCCCTGCACGTACACCGCAGATATCGGTCAGTACGACGAGCCCGATATCGATGGCGTCGCTGATCGAGCGAAAGAGTACGGCGCAGAGATCGCCCGTCACGTCGATGCGAAGCGCCCGCTCGTCGAAGAAGGATTCGTCGCACTGCAGACGGGCGCGTTCAACGTGCGCTCGGGCGGAAAGACCTACTTCAATACGACACCGCTCGGTCGTGCCGTCACCGGCACCCTGCTCGTTCGCGCCATGAAGGAAGACGGCGTCGACATCTGGGGCGATGGTTCGACGTACAAGGGCAACGACATCGAGCGGTTCTACCGCTACGGGCTCATGGCGAACCCGGCGCTGCGCATCTACAAGCCGTGGCTCGATCACCAGTTCGTCGAAGAGCTCGGCGGGCGCCACGAGATGAGCGAGTGGCTCGTCGCCAACGGGTACCCCTACCGCGATGCGACCGAGAAGGCCTACTCGACCGATGCCAACATCTGGGGCGCGACGCACGAGGCGAAGAAGCTCGAGTTCCTCGACGCCGGCCTCGACATCGTCGAGCCGATCATGGGCGTCGCCGCCTGGCGCGACGACGTCGAGGTAGCGACCGAAGAGGTCTCCGTGCGCTTCGAGGCCGGTCGCCCGGTCGCGATCAACGGCGTCGTGTACGACGATCCGGTGGCCCTCGTGCTGGAGGCGAACGCGATCGGCGGTCGCCACGGTCTCGGCGTCTCCGACCAGATCGAGAACCGTATCATCGAGGCCAAGTCGCGCGGCATCTACGAGGCGCCCGGTATGGCGTTGCTGCACATCACGTACGAGCGGCTCGTCAACGCGATCCACAACGAGAACACGCTCGCCAGTTACCACACGGACGGTCGCAAGCTCGGACGTCTGATGTACGAGGGCCGCTGGCTCGACCCCGAGTCGCTCATGCTCCGCGAGGCGCTGCAGCGGTGGGTCGGTTCTGCGATCACGGGCGAGGTCACGCTGCGGCTGCGCCGCGGCGATGACTACACGATCCTCAACACCGAGGGCGACAACCTGAGCTACCACCCCGAGAAGCTGTCGATGGAGCGCACGGTCGGTGCCGCGTTCGGCCCGGTCGACCGCATCGGGCAGCTCACGATGCGCAACCTCGACATCGCCGACTCGCGTCAGCGCCTCGAGCAGTACGCGCAGCTCGGGCTCGTCGGAGGCTCCATCGCGGAGCTCGTCGGTCAGCTCGAGCAGGGCGGCGCGGCTGAGATCGCGAACGCCGTCGGCGGCATCGATGAGGACGCGGACGAGCTCGGCCTGTCGGCGGCGTTCGACACCGGCACCGACTGAGTTCGCGCACTGCTGACGTACGAAGGGCCCATCCGTTCGGATGGGCCCTTCGTGCGTGGGTCGCGTTGCTCCTGCAGGGGATCCGGTGTGGAGCGGGTGCGTGCACGCCGCGTGCATCGCGTCACGCCGGATCGCGTGGGCGAGCGAGGGTGAGCTGCCGGGTGGCCGGGGGAGTCGAGCTGCCCGAGCGGCGGACACGACACGACACACAGAAACGGCCCGTCTCCTCCGAGGAGGGGACGGGCCGTTCGGCTCTGTGAGCTGCTCAGGAAGCGCGACGCGCGCGCGCCGCACGGCGCTTGAGCGCGCGGCGCTCGTCCTCGCTGAGGCCGCCCCACACGCCCGAATCCTGACCGGTGTCCATCGCGTACTGCAGGCACATCTCCGTCACGGTGCACCGAGCGCACACCGACTTCGCCCGTTCGATCTGCTCGACCGCAGGCCCCGTGTTGCCGACCGGGAAGAAAAGCTCCGGGTCTACGGTGAGGCAAGCTGCCTGTTCACGCCAATCCATGTGTCCTCCTCTGTAACGCACGCGCGCGAACAATCCGGAGACCGGATAGCCTAGAATTCGCGCCGTAACTACCTAATACGTGGCTGAGAATGCTCACGTCGGCGTGCGCGAAACTCGACGGGTTATATAGTTCCACGGAAATAGATGCAAATCAATAGGTAACCCGCAATTGACTGGAAAGCGAGCCGCAATGCCCCCGACATCTCCCGATCACCCTCGTTCACGTGCGGGGTGGGCGGTGCTCCGCGTGCTCCTGGTGCTCGAGAGCGCGCTGCTCATCGGGGTGCTGATCTTCTCCGTCGCAGCGGCATTCGGCTCGGTCGGACCCGTGGCGCAGAACGTCAGCATCGTCGCCATGGCAGTCCTCGCCCTGGCCTGGGTGGCGATCACGGCTGTAGCGGCCCTGCGCGGGCGTCCGAGCTGGGTGCGCGGGTCGGCCCTCACCATCCACGTCCTGCTCTTCGCAGGGGGCACCGGCTGCTTGCAGCTCGGCATCGGCACCTGGCAGTTCGGCTTCGCCCTCGTCGCGTGCGCTCTCCTGGGGTTCATCGCGGCGGTGCTCGCGCGCCCTGACGAGCGCCCCGTCATCGACGAGGGCGCCTCCGGGGCGTAACAGGAGCCGCGTGCGGGTCAGACGTCGAGCAGCTTGCGCAGACGCGCGACGTGCCCGGTGGCCTTCACGTTGGTGAGCGCGTGGGCGATCCTGCCCTGCTCATCGATCACGAAGGTGGACCGGATGACGCCCTCGACGATGCGCCCGTAGTTGTTCTTCTCGCCGAACGCGCCGTATGCGCGGTGCACTGCGGCGTCCGGGTCGCTGAGGAGCGGGTATTCGAGTGCGTCGCGGTCGGCGAATCGGCGCAGTTTCTCCACCGAGTCGCGCGACACGCCGAGCACGTGATAGCCGGCGGCCTCGAGCGGCAGCGTCGAGTCGCGGAAGTCGCAGGCCTCAGTGGTGCACCCGGGGGTCATGGCCTCTGGGTAGAAGAAGAGGATGACCCGCTTGCCCTGGTACTGCGCCAGCGCACGGGTGTTGCCATCCTGGTCGAGGAGGGTGAAGTCGGGGGCCTCTTGGTCGGGCTCGAGCACTACGCGATCAGTCATACGGCCAGCCTATCGCTGCGCTCCCTCGGCGTGCCCGGAGGGTGCGCAGTAGCGCACGCCGGCTACTTGAGCAGTCGGCGGAGCGATTCGACGCGTGCCGCTCCGGCGGCGTCGAGGCGGCCGTCCGCAATCGCGGCGTCCAGTTCGCAGTCGGGTGCATCGTCTTGGTGCGTGCACCCTCTCGGGCAGCCCTCGATGATCTCCGCCAGGTCCGTGAACCCGCGCAGCATCCCTTCGGTCGTGACGTGGCCGAGACCGAAGGAGCGAACTCCCGGGGTGTCGATCACCCACCCGGCGGCGCCGTTCGCGGCACCGGGGGTCGCAGCGCGCAGCGCGACGGAGGATGAGGACGTGTGGCGGCCGCGGCCGGTGACCTCGTTGACATGCCCGATGGCGCGCTCGGCCTCGGGTACGAGCGCGTTGATGAGGGTCGATTTGCCGACGCCGGAGTGCCCGACGAAGACCGTCGTGCGACCGGCGAGGGATTCGCGGATCTCCGCGAGCGGCCAGGCATCCGGTTCTGAGCGGAACACCGGCACTTCGAGCGCCGCGAAGTGCGAGAGGAACGGCTCCGGGTCTGCGAGATCGACCTTGGTGATGCAGATGAGAGGCGAGATGCCGGCGTCGTATGCGGCCACCAGGTAGCGATCGACGAGGCGCACCCTCGGCTCGGGGTTCGCTGCGGCGACGACGATGAGCATCTGGTCGGCGTTCGCGACCATCACCCGTTCGATCCGGTCGCTGTCGTCTGCGCTGCGTCGCAGCAGCGTGCGGCGATCCTCCACGGCGACGATGCGCGACAGCGTGCCCGTATCGCCGCTCGTGTCGCCGACGAGGTGCACGCGGTCTCCGATGACGATCGGCGTGCGGCGCAGTTCCCGGGCGCGCGAGGCGAGAACCGTTCGCTCGCGCGGATCCTGCGGATCGGCGCCGGTCTCCACGAGCGCGGTGTAGCGCCCCCGGTCGACGGCCGTGATCATGCCCGTCACCGCGTCCGCGTGCTCCGGGCGCCGCTTCGTGCGCGGCCGGTTCGCCTTCGGATTGGGGCGCTGACGCACCTGGAGGTCGGCGTACTCGGCGTACGGGTCGTCGGCGTCCTCGTCGGGGGTGAGCCAGCTCACGCGTTCACAGCCCCGCGATGAAGCCGCGAGCGGCCTGGCCGAGTGACGTGCCGTGCGCCGTGGCGTCGCCGCCCGAGGCGCCGAGCTCGAACGCGACGTCCACACCGTCGCGCGAGGATTCGGCGAGCGCCTCGCGGGGTGCGACGGCGCGCCCCCAGAGCTCGGTGAACCGGGGCAGCGTCTTCGATGTGGACGCGATGTCTTCGATCTCGACTCCTGGGACGCGCAATCCGATGAGCGCTCCGGTCGTCGCCATGCGATGGTCGGCGTAACTGTGCCACACGCCGCCGTGCAACGGGGCGGGTCGTACCTCGATGCCGTCATCGAGCTCGACCGCGTCACCGCCGAGCGCATTGATCTCGGCGACGAGCGCCGCGATGCGATCGGTCTCGTGATGGCGGATGTGCCCGATGCCCGTGATGGTGCTCGCGGCACCGTCGGTGCCGTCGGTGCCGTGAGCGGCGAGCGCGGCGAGCCCGACGAGGGTCGGCGCGAGCTCGCCGGCCTCTGGCACGTGCAGCGAGACGCCCGAGATCGCCCCGGTCGCAGTGATGGTGAGATCTCCCGCGTCATCGAGGTGCGTCGCAGCGCCGAACTCGGGGAGCAATGTGCGGAGCGAATCTCCCACCTGCGTGGTGGAGCTCGGCCAGTTCGGCACCGTGATGCGACCACCGGTGACGAGCGCTGCGGCGAGGAAGGGGGCGGCGTTCGAGAGGTCCGGCTCGATGGTCACGTCGATGGCGCGAATCGCGCCCGGAGCGACGATCCACTCGCCGTCGGCGGGGGAGTCGACCCGCACGCCGCGCGCACGGAGGGTGGCGATCGTCATCTCGATGTGCGGGAGGCTCGGCAGGCGTTCGCCCGTGTGCACCACGTGCACGCCGTTCTCGAAGCGCGCTCCCGCCAGGAGCAGGGCGGAGACGAACTGGCTCGACAGCGAGGCGTCGAGCTCGACCCGCCCGCCCTGCAGCGACCCCGTGCCGTGCACCGTGAACGGCAGGGCGCCGCGGCCCTCGTCAGCGATGTCGGCCCCGAGCGCGCGCAGGGCGTCGAGCACGGGGCGCATGGGGCGCTTGCGCGCATACGGGTCGCCGTCGAATGCGACCGGTCCGAGCGCGAGCGCGGCGACCGCCGGCACGAACCGCATCACGGTACCCGCGAGACCGCATTCGACGGTCGTCGACCCGGTCAGCTCGGGCGCCGGGGTGACGCGAAGGTCGGGATCCGCCGACTCGCCGCGCGGGAGCGCCTCGATCTCCGTGCCGAGCGCGCGCAGCGCGTCGATCATGAGCGCCGCGTCTCGCGACTGGAGCGGAGCGTGGAGCGTGCTCGGTCCGTCGGCGAGCGCGGCGAGTACGAGCTCGCGCCCGGTGAGTGATTTCGAGCCGGGCAGGGGAACGGTCGCGTCGATCGCGCGCTCCGCTTGCGGCGCAGGCCACAGCGCCGCAGCCTCGCCGACGCCCTCGCCGGTGCCGGTCTCGTCGCCGTCTTTGCCCTGGTTCATCTTCGCGATCAGCATCGGGATCGAGTCTACCCGCAGCACTCGACAGTAGGATCGAGGGCGTGAGTGATACCGCAGCACAGGCGAAGCTGGAACAGCGCTTCACGTCGGAGGCGCTTCCGATGCTCGATCAGCTGTACGGCGCAGCGATGAAGATGACCCGGAATCCGCAGGACGCGCAGGATCTGGTGCAGGAGACGTTCCTCAAAGCGTTCTCGGCATTCGCCTCGTTCCAGGAGGGCACGAACCTCAAGGCGTGGTTGTACCGGATCATGACCAACAGCTACATCAACACGTACCGGAAGCGGCAGCGCGAGCCCTTCCTCGGCGCCGTGGACGAGCTCGAGGACTGGCAGCTCGGAGGCGCCGAATCGACGACGGCGATGTCGTCGCAATCGGCCGAGGCCGAGGCGATCGACCGCACGCCCGATTCGGTGGTCACCTCGGCGCTGAATGCGCTTCCCGAGGACTTCCGCATCGCGGTGTACCTGGCGGACGTCGAAGGGTTCAGCTATCAGGAGATCGCCGATATCGCCGAGGTGCCGATCGGAACGGTGATGAGCCGCCTGCATCGCGGCCGGGCCCGATTGCGCAAGGCGCTCGGGGAATACGCGAACGAGCAGGGCGTTGGACTCAATGCGGGAAAGAAACCGACCAAGAAGGGAGCAGCGCGATGAATGAGTGCGAGCAGGCCAAGGCGAATGTCTACGAGCTGCTCCGAGGCGAGCTCTGCGCCGAGGAATCAGCGCCGATCCGGGCGCACATCGCGGCGTGCCCGTCGTGCCAGGACGAGCGGAACGCGTGCGAGAAGCTCACGAATGTCGTGAAGCGGGCGTGCGAGGAGGAGCGGGACAGCAACTGCCCGCCGGTCGACCTGCGAGAGGCCATTCTCCGCAGTCTGCGCGCAGAGGATCGCGGACTCGTCGGCTGACCGTCAGGTCGCTGCATCGCTCCGCTTCGCATGCAGGCCGTCGAGCACCTCGGCGAGTCGCAGCGGTGCGGCCTCGTGCAGGTTGTGCGATCCGTGGATGGTGACGACCGCGCTGCTCGGGAGTCGATCCTCCCACTCCGTGATGTGCTGCCGCGACAGGATGCCCGCGTCCGCCGCGATGAGCGCCACCGGAACATCGAGCGACCGGAGTCGTTCGAGGGCGCCCCAGATGGGCGCATACGGCTGCGCTTCCTCGCCGTCGTCCGTGCGCGGCGCCGGCTCCAGGTGCGCCAGGTGGTGCGCCCACTCGAGACGTCCGTCGGGGCGGAGCCGGGTGTTGAGCGCGATGCCGCGCTCAAGCGCAGCGCGCTCGTGGCCGATGCCGAATCGCTGGGCGCGCTGCACAATCTCGTCGATGCTGCTGAAATCGCGCTGACCCTGAATGAACTCGCGCACCGAACCGGTGTCTCGCGCGGGTGAGACGCCAGGGGTGATGTCGACGAGAATGACGCGTCGCACGAGGTCGGGCCGCATCGCAGCGACGAGCGCGGCGGTCAACCCGCCGAGGGAGTGGCCGAGCAGGGTGACGGGCCGCCGGGCGACGCGCTCGAGCACCTCGACGACGTCTGCGGCCAGCGCATCGGGCCGATAGTCGCCGTCGCTGCGCCAATCGCTTCGCCCGTGCCCGGGAAGGTCGAGGGCGAGCGCCGGTCGCCCGAGGGCGAGGAGCGTCGGATCGAAGCTGTGCGCGTTCAGGCCCGCGCCGTGCAGTGCGACGATCTCCGGCGGAAGCCCACCGTCGAAGGCCAAGCCGCTGACGGCGCGGTGGTCCGCGACGTCGACCGCGATCCGCGCGACCGCGGGAAGCGGCCCTGCGCGTCCGACCCGCCGAGCGTCGAAGGCAAGGAAGCGGAACTCGTCGTCGGACGCCAGAGGCGCTGCCGCTGCAGTCATCCGGCCAGTCTACGGAGTGCGAACGTACCCTCCGTCGCGCAGACCCGCCTCGATCTCGAACCGATTGCGCAGAGGATCACGGCCGGCGAGCGCGTACAGCACTGGCAGCGCCATCCCGTAGTGCCGCCACTGCGCGCGGTGCACGCGCTCATGGCGCAGCACGCGCGCCGAGACGTTCTGGTTCGTCAGATAGCACGCTCCGACGCAGCTCCCACCGCGTCCGAAGGTCCAGCGGGGCATGCCGCGAAACACCCACAGGCCGTCGTGGCGCTCGATGCGGCCGCGACTCCAGATCGCGCCCCACACGAATCCGACACAGGTCGCATATGCGTATCCCAGGCGAGCGAACGGCCACGGGTGACCCGCCGGCATCACGCCGCGCCCGCCTGTGCCGGTCGTGATCCGGTGCCAGAGGTGAGCGCGGCGAGCGTGCGCAGCACCGTCGGCAGGTCCTCGGCCGCTCGATGACTGTCCGCCGGCGCGAATTCGCAGATCGCGGCGCCGGCGAGCGGCACCTCGGCGACGGCCGCGCGAATGGCGTCCGTGAGTTGCGCGACGGAGAGCCCGAATGGGACCGGGGAGTGCACTGAACCGAACTCGGCAGGGTCGAGCACGTCGAGATCCACGTGGATGTACACTCCGTCGGCTCCCGCGATGCGCTCGAGGATCGCGGAGCGCAGCGAGTCGGCACCCGTCTCAGCGGCGTCTGCGTGCAGCACCGCGATCCCGAGACGCTCCAGCTCGTCCGCCTCCTCCGGGTCGAGCGCCCGCGCTCCGATGAGGGTGACGTCGTCGGCAGCGATCGTAGGCGCTGCGACCAGGTCGGGGGAGCCGTCGCCGAGCGCGTGCCGCAGGGTCATTCCCGATGCGCTTCCCGACGGCGACGTACTGGGATGCTGCAGATCGGCGTGAGCGTCGAACCACAGCACTGCGAGCCGGTCGACGGAGCGCGCCGTCGCTTCGAGCCCCGGCAGAGAGGTCGCGCAGTCGCCGCCCACAATGATCGGAGCTCGCCCATCGGCGAGTGCCGGCTCGATGGCCGTGCGAGCCGCCTCGCGGGCTCGCACGAGGCTGCTGAGCCTGGCCACGGGCGTGCCCATCGCATCACCGGCTTCGAGAGGCACGGGCACCTCGCGCAGCGCGGAAGCCGGCAGATCCTCACGGAGGAGATCGGCGCCCTCCGCGAGCTGCATCGCCCGAGCAGAGGGCGATCCCTGCCACTGAGGCATCAGAAAGAACATTGGGTGTGCCACGGCGCCCTCCTCGCAGATTCACTGCTTCGACTGCTGCTCAGGATACGCCCGCGGCTCGGAGGGGTGCCCGAGTTCCGCGGTGCGAGAACATCGTGCAGCGGTGACCGAGAGGCGATCAGTCGACCGTCACGAAGTCGATCAGGTGCTCGACGCGCCCGACGAGCTCGGGTTCGAGGTCGCGGAAATCGCGCACGCGCGATCTGATGCGCGACCAGGCGTCAGCGATGTCCGCCTGCTCCTCGCTCGGCCAGCCGAGAGCGCAGCAGATGCCGGTTTTCCACTCGATACTGCGTGGAATCGTCGGCCATTCCTGCAGGCCGACCCGGGCGGGCTTCACGGCCTGCCAGATATCTACGAAGGGGTGCCCAACGATGAGGACATGGTCGCCGTGGGGCCCGCGTGCGATGGTGTCGGCGATTCTGGTTTCTTTGCTGCCGCGAACGAGATGGTCGAGGAGCACCCCGGCGCGGCGATCGGGGCCGGGAGCGAAGTCCGCGAGCACCTGCTCGAGATTGTCAGCGCCCTGCAGCAGTTCGACGACGACGCCTTCGACGCGCAAGTCGTCGCCCCACACCTGCTCGACGAGCTCGGCATCGTGCTTGCCTTCGACGAAGATGCGACTGGGCATCGCCACCCGCGCTCGCTGCTGAGGCGCCGCGAAGGAGCCCGACGCTGTGCGCTTGCGCGCGCCGGCCGGTGCCGTCGGCCGCACCAGGCGCACCGGCTTGCCGTCGACCAGGAACCCGTCGGCGAGGGGGAAGGCTCGAACCTTGCCCCGGAAGTCTTCGAGCTGCACGAGCCCTTCGCGCGCACCGACGACGGCTCCGCACCACTCGGACTCGGTGTGCTCGAGCACGAGTCCTTTCGCGAGCGGCACGTCGCGCCGCTCAACGGGACCGCGCCGCGGCTTCATGCGCGCCACGGGGTCGAGATCGTATCGGTCGTCAAACATGCGATCGAGCTTATCGCTGTCGACCGAGGCCACGCGTGTGAGAAGACCGTCGAATCGCAGCGCTCTGCACCCTGCCCCGTCAGTCGAGCGAGCAGTCCGTGCGGAAGCCCGCGTCCGTGAGGACGGACGCGCTCTGCTCATTCATCTGCAGCGCTCGACCGTCACCGATCTTCTCCGCCGGCAATTCGCGGATGTCGAGTTCAGCGCGCGCCAGACGTCCGAGCTCGAAGGGATGCAGGCCGCCGCCGAGGCTCAGGGATGCGCTGCCCGACCACACGGCGCGCGTCAACGAGGCGACGTCGGCGTCGCTGAGGGCAGAGCGCACGCCGTCGAGCACACGGGCCGACCAGAGCGCGCGCTGCCGCGCCCCCTCGCTCTCGGAGACGCTCACCCACGCTCCGTCGACGAACTGCTCGCCGTGACGCGAACGCACGAGCCCGAGCGCGGTCGCCCCGTCGACCCGCTGGGTGCCGGCGGTGTCGATGCTGAGTTCGGCTGCGGGATCGCGCAGCGGGTACTCGATGTCCACCTCGATGCCGCCGAGCGCGTCGATCGCCTCGACGAAACCCGACCCGTCGATCGAGACGTACCGGTCGACTGCGACACCGGTCGTGCTGCACACGCTCTCCATCAGCACATCCGGCCCGTCGAGGAGCGCGAGTGCGATGGAGCCGAAGTACCCGTCCCTCGAGAGCAGATCTCTCGGAAGCGATACCGCTGATGCGGTGCCGTCGTCGCCGAGTCGCACGAGAACGAGAGCGTCGGCGCGCGCCTGGCCGTCCGGCGTATCGCGCTGGATGTCGGTCGCAGCCCGCTCGATGCCCGAGTCGGCGCCGACGAAGAGATACACCGTGTCGCCCGAACTCTTCCGTTGCGCCTGGTGCTCGCTGTCGAGTTGCGGCATGGTGACCGCATCGATGCGCGTCGCGATCACCGCGGCTGCAGCGCCCAGCGCCAGCACCACGACGAGCGCGATGACTGCGGCGATGCGCGCGGCGCGGCGAAACGCCCCCGATCGCGGACGGGGATGTCCGTCCGGATCGGGGGCGTTTCGCGTTGCAGTGCTCTTCAGCTGTTACTCCGCAGCGCGTGCCTTGCGGCGGCCCAGTGCGACAGCGCCGGCGCCGAGTGCGAGGGCTGCGACGCCACCGGCGATCGCGAACGGTGCGAAGTTCTCGCCACCGGTGTTCGCGAGCTTCGCGCCCGGGGTGTAGCCGACCGGCTGGGCGGGAGGCGTCACGCCGCCGCCGACGTTCCCCGGATCGGCGGGCGCGCCGGGAGCCACGGTGCCGTCGGTCACGGCCAGCGGGGCCGCGAACTCGGTGCCGCTGGTCTCGCCGACGAAGACGACGTCGTACGCGCCGTATGCGAGCGTGTTTCCGAGGGTGATGTCTCCGACGATCTCGCCGACCTCGTTCGCCGCGACGGTGCCGAGCGACTCGATGACCGCGCCGTTCTGGCGGAACTCGACGCGCACGTTCTCAGAGGGCGCGAAACCGGCGCCGCTGAACCCGAACGACTCGAAGTGCTGAGCCTCTGCGACGTCGAGCGTCACGCCGGCTTCGGCGCTGACGAGCAGATCGGAGGAGGCGTAGGCGAACTGGTCGACGTAGAGGTTGCAGTACGCCGCGACTTCGTAGACGCCGCTCTCGGCGGGTGAGGCGATCGTCGCGCTCCAGGTGCCGTCGGCGTTCGCGATCCCGGTCTGCACGACGGGGTTCTCGACATCGTCGGTCGCGAGCACTGCCGCGAACTCGCCCGGGGTGCCGCCGGGGTTGATGCAGTCGGCGCCGGTGACGGTGAACGACTCTGCACCGAGCGTGATCTGCGGCGTCAAGGTGATGGGGTCGCCTTCGGCAGCGCTTGCAGCGCTTCCGCCGAACGTCAGCGCGGCGATTGCGCCGATCGCCGCTGCGCCGGCGAGCTTCTTCGAGAACTTCATGTTGCCTCCGAGGTAATGGGGTGATGATGTTTCGCGACTACGGCAATACGAGGGTGTTGCTCCCGGCACCGCTCCCGTGCATATCCGGCAAACACGTCACCGTTGATGCGCAGTTGTTCGCCACAGCAGGTGCACTGGAGCGTCAGCCTAGGTCAACGGTAGACGGTGGCTAGGTATTGAGCAAGCATTCAGGCTCACTTTCTCCGGCCCCCGTACCGGAGGGGTTCGCCGCCGCCGATCCCGCGCGATAGATTAGGGCGGTGACACCCGAGGCCGGCGAACGACGCACCCGACTGCGCTCGCTGCTCGTCGATACCACGCCGCTCCGCGCGAGCCCCGCGTTCGCGAAGCTCTGGACGGGCACGTCGATCGCGCAGATCGGTGCGCAGGTGACGATCGTCGCGGTGGGGCTGCACATCTTCGAGCTCACGCAGTCCACGCTCGCCGTATCCCTCGTCGCGCTGTGGGCCCTCGGGCCCATGATCGTGGCCGGATTCGTGGGCGGTGCGCTCGCCGATGCGTTCGATCGACGGCTCGTCGCCCTGGTCACCGCCATCGCGGCTTGGGTCAGTATCTGCGCGATGACCGTGATCGCGTTCCTCGACGTGCAGGCCACGTGGCCCTACTACGCACTCGCCGCGGTCAACGCGGCTTCTGCCACCATCATGGGGGCGACGCGCGGTGCGATCCTGCCCCGCCTGCTGCCTCCGCAGCTCCTGCCTGCCGCCGCCGCGTTGAGCGGAATCACGATGGGCCTGGCCATCACCGTCGGCCCGGCAGTCGCCGGCGTGCTCGTCGCGAGCATCGGGGTGCCGTGGACGTATCTGCTCGACGCCGTGCTGTTCACCGGCGCCTTCGTCGGTATTCTCAGCCTGCCCCGCATGGCGCCGGACGGCGGTCGCAGCGCTCCGGGCCTCGGCTCCGTCCTCGAGAGCCTGAAGTTCCTGAGGCGAGCGCCCAATGTGCGTGCGACCTTCATCTGGGATCTCGTCGCGATGATCTTCGGCACCCCGCGCGTCGTCTTCCCCGCAGCCGGGGCCCTCGTGCTCGGCGGCGGTCCGGTGACCGTGGGGGCGCTCACCGCGTCGTTCGCCGCGGGAGCGCTCCTGAGCGGTCTCCTCTCCGGGCCGCTCGGCGCCGTGAGGCGACAGGGACGCGCGGTGACGCTCGCCATTGCCGCCTTCGGGGCGTGCACCGCGTGCTTCGGTCTCGTGCTGCTCATCACGGCGTCGACCTCGGGCATCTCCGAGCGCAGCGATGACCCGATCATCCCTGCCATCGTGCTCGCCGGCGTGGCCCTCGCGGGCACCGGTGCCGCCGACAACGTCAGCGCCGTGTTCCGCACCACCATCCTCCAGACGGCAGCCCCCGATGACGTTCGCGGGCGCATGCAGGGCATCTTCTACGTCGTGGTCGCCGGCGGCCCGAGAGTCGGCGATCTGCTCGCGGGCGCCGTCGCAACGCTCGTCGCACTCTGGGCGCCCGCCCTCCTCGGAGGCATCGTGATCCTCAGCGTCATGCTGGTGCTGCTCCGCACGGCGTCCGGATTCCAGCGATACGACGCGCGCCATCCCACCCCCTGAGCCGGCGGCCGGGGAAGGGGCGATGATACGGTGCTGAGATGAGTGCCGCACCGCAGTCGCATCCGTTCGATTCCGATGAAACACCGCTCGTGCTCGTGCGTCGTGAGGGCGCGATCACGCATCTCACGCTGAATCGGCCGCGAGCGATCAACGCCCTGAACAGCGACATGTTCGCGCGGCTCGCGGCGGCGGTCTCAGCGGCGCAGCACGACGGCTCGCAGGCGATCCTGCTCGACGGGGCCGGTGATCGCGGGTTCTGCGGCGGAGGGGACGTCAAGGAACTGTCGCAGGGCTCGGCTCGGACGATCCTCGCGAACGAGTACCGGCTCGACTACGCGATCAGCACCTCAGCAACCCCGGTCGTGGGAATCATGGACGGCATCACCATGGGCGGCGGGATCGGACTGACCGGGCACGCTGCGATCCGCGTCGTGACCGAGCGCAGCCGCCTGGCGATGCCGGAGGCGCGGATCGGCATCGTGCCGGATGTCGGAGGCCACCTCCTGCTCGCCGCGGCCCCGGAGCGGCTCGGCGAGATGCTCGCCGTCTCGGCGGGAGACATGGCGGCGGGCGACGCGATCGCCCTCGGGTTCGCGGACGTCTTCGTACCTGCGGAGCGGCTGCCGCAGCTGCAGGCGGCGCTCGCCGCAGGGGCCGATCCGCAGGCCGCCGTGGACGGCGTGGCGGAGCCAGCATCGGCCTCGGCGATCCTCGACGCCCGCGACTGGTGGTCACCCATCGCGGCGTCAGTGTTCGGAGCCCAAGAACCGCCGGCGTCCGAGGATCCGACAGGAGCCGCGCTCCGCCTGATCCGGGCACTCGAAGCGAGCGACGACGCCGATGCGGGACGCCTCGCCGCTGTCGTTCGCGCGATGAGTCCCACATCGGTCGCGGTCACGCTCGCTCAGCTCGACCGGACCAGGCGGCGCGCGCTCGCGCTCGCTGACGTGCTGGCCGATGACCTGCGAACCCTCGGGAGGCTCGCCGCGCTGCCCGATTTCGCGGAGGGCGTGCGGGCGCAGGTCATCGACAAGGATCGCAACCCGCGGTGGTCGCCGGCACGGATCGAGGATCTCGACGACGCTGTGCTCGCTCGGATCCTCGACCCGGAGGCGCACGCAGACGAACAACCGCTCGACCTGGAGGTGCGCCGGCCTCGTTCAGCTGACGCGGGACGCGGCTGACCGGATCGCAACGGCAAGATCCCGCGGCCGGCTCCACATCGGCCAGTGCCCGGTCGGAAGGTCGACGACGTCGCAGTGCTCCAGGGCCGCGACCTCCGCGAACATGGCGTTGCCCCCGCGGGCAAGTTCGAGCACCTGCGCGCCCGAGATCGAGCAGCAGATCAGTGTCGTCGGGATCTTGCGACGGTCGTCGTTCACGAGCGCGACGGGTTGGCGGAGCACGGGGCCGGGTTGGGGGACAGCACGGTCGCGGAACCGCGCGAGCACGTCAGCGCTCAAGCCAGCGATACTCGCCTGCTCTGCAAGAACGTCGAAGGGCGGGAGCGGAAGCTCCTGCACCTCCGCGGGGAGTCCGGGAGCGAAGATGCTTCCCGGTGCCACCGGCCCCGAATCGACCCAGACGACTCGGCGAATCAACTCGGGATCGTGGTCGAGAACGAGACTCACGGGAGCATTCGCGCCGCTGTGCGCGACGATCACCACCGGATGTTCTCGGGAACCTCCGAGCTCTGCGATCACCCTTCGGATCGCCTCGGCCTGATCGTCGAGCGTCGCCTCTGTCCGTGCGGGGTCACCGGCTTCGAGGCCTGGGAGCGTGATCGCGGCGACGAGCGAATCGTCGGTGCCGAGGTGCGCGCGGACGTCGTCCCAGGCCCAGGCGCCGAGCCAGTGGCCGGCGATGAGAATGATGGTCGGGGTGCTTGCATGAGATGTCATGCGATCAGTCTCGACCCCGCGCTGGGCAGCAGTGTGTCACTATTTGTGTCATGAATCTGAAGCGAGCGCAATCGTGAAGCGAGCAGAGCGACTGCACGCCCTCTCCGAATCATTGCGGCGCGGCGGATCCCGAGGGTGCACGGCCGAGCGGCTGGCGCGGGAGTTCCAGATCTCCGTGCGCACCGTGAAGCGAGATCTCGCAGCACTCGAGCGCAGCGGCGCCCCGATCTGGTCCCGGCCAGGCCCGGGCGGAGGCTACGGGTGGGCTGCGGCGACCTCCCTTCCGCCGGTCATGCTCTCCCCGGCGCAGGCCGTGGCGCTCCACGCCGCGGTGTCGGCGGCACCCGACGCGCCCTACGCCGATCTCGCCGCCGCCGGGATGCAGAAGATCCTCGACGTCCTCGATCCGCGGACCCGGGTGAGGGTCGACGAACTCGCACACCGGGTGTGGGTCGACACGCCGACGACGGGGTCCCGTGCCGTCACCTCAGCACTCGAGGCGGCGATGACCGATCAGCGCGTGCTCAGGATGACGTACGTGTCAGGCGACGGCGTCACCACGACCCGCGACGTCGAACCAGTGCTCTTCGCGTCGACGAACGGACGCTGGTACCTGGTGGGATGGTGTCGTCTGCGCGACGCCGTGCGCTGGTTCGCCGTGACGCGCATCGAGCGCGCCAGCGTGACCGGAGAGAACTGCACCGGGCACTCGGTAGCGGAGGTCGGCGCCCCTCCGGCGACCGCGAGGCCGGTGCACCGACCTCGCGGATGAACCCCGCACGCCTCCCCGCCTCGGCAGGGCTAGTGGGGGTCGCCGATGCAGAACTCGTTGCCGTCGGGATCCGAGAACGTATCCCATGCGAGCCCGGCCTCGCCGCGGCGCCCGAGGTGCGTCGCTCCCGCCTCCACCCACTCATCGACGAGGGAAGCACGGTCGACCGAAGAGTCGATGTCGAAATCCAGGTGCAAGCGGTTCTTCCCCGCGCCCGGGTCGTCGACCTTCTGGAAGCCGAGTGCGGCGGGCAGCTGCGGCGCCCGCACGATGCAGAACCACCCGTCGGCCTCGTGCACGATCTCGCCGCCGAGGCGCTCCGCCCACCAGCCCGCGAGCGTGCGCGGATCCGTCGTATCCATCGTGATCATGCTCAAACCGATCATGCCCGCCCCGTTCGTCGTCGTACGCCGCCTCCCACGCTACGGCGTTCCGCCGAAGGCCGGTAGCCTGAGACGGTGAGTGACCCCTGGAACGCGACCGGGCCGAGTCGAGTGATGCAGGGCGACAATCTGCCGATCCTGCGCTCACTGCCGACCGCGGCCTTCGCCGTCGCCTACCTCGATCCGCCGTTCAACACGGGGCGATCCCGACAGGCCGAGCGCGTCCGGGGCACCCGTGTCGCGGGTCCGCTCGAGGCCGCTGCGGGCGACCGGCTGGGGTTCCGCGGACAGGGGTACCGCGTGACGCGCGAGACGACGCTCAGCTACGACGATCGATTCGCCGACTACTGGGACTTCCTCGAACCGCGTCTCGAGGAGGCCTGGCGCCTGCTCTCGCCCGACGGCCTGCTCTATCTGCATCTCGACTACCGAGAAGTGCACTATGCGAAGGTGCTGCTCGACGCGCTCTTCGGGCCGGAGTGCTTCATCAACGAGATCATCTGGGCCTACGATTACGGAGCGCGGTCGAAACGGCGGTGGCCGGCCAAGCACGACAACATCCTCGTCTACGCGAAGCATCCGGACTGGTACTACTTCGACGCCGAGGCGGTGGATCGCGAACCGTACATGGCTCCTGGCCTCGTGACAGCGGAGAAGGCCGCTCTCGGCAAGCTGCCGACCGACACCTGGTGGCACACCATCGTGTCGCCGACCGGGGGAGAGCGCACGGGATACCCGACCCAGAAGCCC
Organism: Leucobacter manosquensis; assembly: GCF_018304845.1. NCBI lineage: Bacteria > Bacillati > Actinomycetota > Actinomycetes > Micrococcales > Microbacteriaceae > Leucobacter > Leucobacter manosquensis. The sequence continues at coordinate 298,085 of NZ_JAFEVO010000001.1, forward strand.
GTCGGGATCCTGCGCCGCATCATCCAGGCGTCCACGCGGCCAGGCGACTGGGTGCTCGACCCCTTCGCGGGCAGCGGCACCACCGGGGATGCGGCGGCGCGACTCGAGCGCAAGTTCCTCCTCATCGACGAGAACCCGGAGGCCCTCGACGTCATGCGCGGGCGACTCAGCGCCACGGGGGCGCTGTTCGCGTGAGCGCGAAGACACCCGCCAGCGCCCCTGGGGAGCCGAACGGCTTCGCTCGGAACCGGGCCGCGAGCGGTCTGCCGGTGCAGATCGACCGCGCCTCCAACCTCCCACTGCCGGTGCAGATCGCCAGCGCACTCCGCGAGGCGATCGATGCCGCACTGGTGCGCCCGGGGGAGGCCGTGCCGGCGACGCGAGAACTGAGCCGGCGTCTCGGCGTCGCGCGAGGCGTGGTCGTCGCGGCGTACGAGCAGCTCATCGCGGAGGGTTACCTGTCGCCGTCCCAGGGGCGGGGCACGCTCGTGCATCCGGACCTGGCGCGTACCCAGACCGAGACCGAGGATCGCGCGAGTCGCGGCGACCGCGACGCGGCACGGCAGGCATCCGCCGGCACGCGGATGATGCCGGCGGATGCGCCCGTCGGCGCTGAACGCCCAGCCCCCCTCGCCCCGGGCGCCCCGATCACCGACGGCGTCGTCGGCTCGGCGTGGCGGGCCGCATGGCGCACCGCCGCAGCCGACGTGGCGGGGGGTGAAGTCCTCGCACCGCCGCTCGGGGACCCGGCTCTGCGCGGCGAGATCGCGGAGCACCTGCGACGCATGCGCGGTACCTCCCGCTCGGCGGCGGACGTGCTCGTCACCGCCGGAACGCGCGACGGGCTCTGGCTGCTGCTCGCGGCCCTCGGCGCGACGCGGGGGCGAACCCTCGTCGTGGGCGTCGAGGATCCGGGGCTGCCGTCTCTGCGCGGGGCCGCTTCCCGGGCGGGCGCGACCATCGTCGCACTCCCCGCCGACGGTCTCGGGCTCGATACGGGTCGGCTTCCCGACGGGATGCTCGACGCGGTCATCGTGACGCCGAGCCATCAATACCCTCTGGGAGGTTCGCTGCCGCTCGCCCGCCGACGCGGCCTTCTCGCCTGGGCCAGGCGCAACGGGGTCGTGATCATCGAGGATGACTTCGATTCGGAGCTGCGATACACCGGCACACCGCTGCCCACGCTCGCGGCCCTCGACGACCCGGAGAACGGCGTCGTCGTGCTGCTCGGAACCTTCTCGCGCACGATCACGCCCGCGCTCTCCGCCGGATACCTTCTCGCCCCGGCGGGGTTGCGGGCGCTCATCGAGCCGGTGCGACGCGACCTCGGCGGAACGGTGTCGACCGTCGTGCAGTCGGCGCTCACCGCCTATCTCGCGAGCGGTGAGCTTCGACGCCATACCGCTCGGATGCTGCGTCGGTACGCTGCTCGCCGCGATCTCGTCTCCGAGCGGCTTGCAGGAGCACGCGCCGCGCGCGTACGGCCCATGGACGGGGGACTGCATGCGGTGATCGAGTTCGCGGGCGAGCCCGAGCGCGCTCGCCGCCGGGAGGCCGCCGTGGTCGCGCACCCCGCGGTGGACGCACTCGGTGTTCAGGCCCTCGGGCGGTACTGGCAGCGGGCAGGTTCCGGCACCGGCACGGCGGGCCTCGTGATCGGTGTCGGCGGTGACGATGATGCCGCATTCGATGCGGCACTCGTGCAGCTCCGGGCGATCCTCGACGAGGTGTGACGCGCCGCGAACGAGGTGCGGGCGGTTATCCTGGGCTGGTGAGTGTCGACGATCTGTCTCCGAGCGTGCAGAATTACCTCAAGGTGATCTGGGGGCTGCAGGAGTGGTCCGACGCCCCCGTGTCGAACTCCGCGATCGCCGAGTCCGCTGGAGTGCGGCTCTCCACCGTCTCCGATGCCCTTCGCAAGCTCTCAGACCTCGAACTCATCGGCCACGTCCGCTACGGCACCGTCACGCTCACCGATCTCGGTCGAGGCCATGCCGTCGCGATGATTCGGCGGCATCGCCTCCTCGAGACGTTTCTCGTGCGTCACCTCGAATACGAGTGGGACGAGGTGCACGACGAAGCCGACCGCCTCGAGCACGCCGTTTCTGACGAGTTCATCGATCGCATGGATCGCGTGCTCGGGTATCCGACGCGCGACCCCCACGGCGATCCGATACCGAGCGCGACCGGTGCCGTGCATCGTCCCGACGCGATGCAGTTGCTTACGGCCCCCGCGCCGAGTCGTGCGCGCGTCGAGCGCATCTCCGACGCCGACAACGGCATGCTGCAGTTCTTCGCAGCTCGCGGCGTCGTCGTCGATGCGGTGCTGCACGTGCTGCCGGGCGAGCCCTACTCCGAGACGGTCACGGTGCGCGTCGGCGACGACGCCACGGCCGCGGGTGGTTCCGTGAGTCTGGGACCATCCGCGGCGGCAGCGGTCTGGGTGTCGCTCGAGGCTACGCCGGATCCTTCACGAACTTGAGCCCGATGACGCACCCGATGATCCCGGCGAGGAACACCAGCTTGAGCACGGAGGGCGCCTCGGTGCCGAGCAGCAGGGACGCGCCGACGGTGAGCGCCGCCCCGAGCCCCGTCCAGATGGCGTAGGCGGTACTCACGGGGATGCCGCGCATCGCGTAGCCCAAGCCGACCATGCTCAGCGGGTTGGCGACGAAGAACACGATCGTCGGTACGACCTCGGTGAACCCGCGGGAATCGTGCAGTGCGAGCGCCCAGACGGATTCGAGGATCGCGCTCGCCAGCAGCACGATCCAGTGCGCTCGTCGAGCGACCTTCGGGGCGCGCGCAGGGGCCTCGCGACGTGAAGCGGTGCGGATCGCGCGTACCATCTCAGCTCACCGCCTTCAGGCCGACGACGCAGGCGATGAGCCCGGCGAGCAGCACGACACGGATGAGGCTCGCCCGGTCGGCGCCGGTGAGCATCGCCCAGGCCGCGGTGAGTACCGCGCCGATTCCCACCCACACCGCGTACGCGGTGCCGACCGGGATCTCGAGCATGCCGTAGGCCAGGCCCGCCATACTGGCGACGTAGCTCACCACGAACAGCGCGGTCGGCCAGAAGCGGCGGAATCCTCTCGAAGCGTCGAGTGCGGTCGCCCACACGGCTTCGAGCATTCCACTCAGAATCAGCAGTATCCATGCCAGTGACATGAGTTCGGTCCTTCTGGCAGTCGTCGATATGCGGGTACTGCTCCCTCGTCCGCACCCCTGCTCTCGGGGTCGTCTTCAGTGTCGCACGATCCGAGCGCGGAGGTGCCCAGGCGCTGCTCAGGTCGCCCGATGGGCCAGCGGGAGCGGTTCACCGCGCGTTGCGGAGAAGCCCGATCGGTGCGAAGCCCCGTCATAGGCGATAATGGTGGGGTGCCCGTCAGGGCCCGAGAGGAGTGCGGTGTTCGGCTGGCTGAAGAAGCGCAAGCGGGGATCAGCGCGCCCACCACGGCGACTGCCTCGACGCGTGCTCGCGCCGGTCGAGGAGATCACGGAGCAGGGACTGCTCGTCGCCGACGTCGCGGTGCGCATGACGGTGAAGAACGCGATCATCATGAACGCGCTGAAACGGCATGTCGACTACGACGCTGATCAGATCATCGACATGGTCCGCGAGACGACGATCGATCTCGCCGAGGAGCGGGAGCGCGACGCGAAGCACATCTCTCGGATGCGCGGAGAGATCCGCGACACGGGGCGAAGCTCGTGGAGCGAATCCGATTACGGCAACGATGACAACCGTACGCTGCGCCACCGTCAGGAAGTCTACGAGAAGGTCGCCGAAGAGCTGCGCAATCGCGCCGCAGACGACGCGTACCTGACCGCTGCTGCGGAGCGCGCACGCGAGATGGCCTGGGACGAGATCGGCACCTCGCTCGCCGATCGGGCCGAGCACCCGTACTACAGCGGCGGCAACAACGACGAGTACCGCGAGGAGCGCGAGGCGCGGATCCAGCAGCTCATCGAGAAGGACCTGACCGCTCTGGTGCAGCAGCGCACCGAGGCGCCGGCCAAGGTGCGCAAGTTCAAGCGCAAGGACAAGGGCCGGGACGCGCCGGAGTCCTGACTCCGACTGCGCGGCGTCCGAGGCAGGCTGCTGAGCTGAGCGCGGGGACTACTCGGCCGGCGAGCCCGCCGAACCGCCGAGCACCTCGGGGTGGCGCTGCAGGTAGCCGTCGATGAACGAGCAGGACGCCTCCACCCGGCGCTGGCCGACCGCCTCACCCGTGACGGCGCGGTTCGCCAGGAGACCGGAGAGGCCCGTCCCGCGGAGCTCAGGGACCACAACGGTGTGGTCGAAATCGATGGCGTCGTCGCCCCGCAGGGTGTAGTGGGCTTCGCCGACGACGCGCCCGCCGTCTGGTCCGCTCGCTGTGATCGCGTAGCGACTGCGGTCGGGCTCGTGCGTGATGGTGAATCCGTCGGCAGCCGCCTGCGCTTCATTCAGATATCTGGCCATGCCGCCACCCTATCCCGCAACGGGCGGAACCTGGAGGGGGCGCCGGTATTCTCAGAGGATGCGTACCGCCCGCCGTTCCCTGACCCTGCTCGGCCTCGCCGCGCTCGTGCTCGGAGTGAGCGGGTGCGCTCCGGAGCCGCCGCCAGAGCCGGAAACCCTCACCCCGACGCGCGCCGCCACCGTCTACCTCGAGGCCGTATGCCCGGTGAACGAGGCCTGGGACGAGGCCGACGTCGAGCTCGACCGGCTCAGGCTCGCCGAAGCGCGAGGAGAATCGGCCAGCACCTCCGCCTTCGCCGCATCGATGACGGAAGTGGCGAAGCGGAGCGGCACCGCGGCGACGTCGCTCACCTCAGAGGAGCGGACCTGGCCCGACGCGGCGCGCGATCCGGTGGCCGCAGTCGCGGAAACGCTTGCAGCGGATCAGGCGCAGGCGAAACGCGTCGCCGCGCTCCCGGCCGCGCAGGCGGTCGACTACCGCTGGGAGGGCGTGGACGACATCGGGGCCGCCGCGTCGGAGGCCCGCGCGGCGCTCGAGCTGCCGGCCGACGCCGATGCCGCGTGTGCGGCATGGCGGGAGAACGACGACGATGCCGGCACCGCGGAAGACGGAGGAGCAACCCGATGACACCCGACGATCTGCCGAACGTATCCGAGGTGAATCTGGCGGTCGAACGCGCGATCCGGCTGGCCGCGCGATCCGGAAACCGCCTCATCGCGGCGTCGACGGCGTCCGTAGACCTGGAGCCAGGTCCGGTTCGGACCGCCCTAGTGACGGCGCTGCGCGCGATGGGAGCCCGGCTGCGGCCCATCGGTGACGACGTGGAGTTCAGCTTCGTCGAGAGCGTCACGGGCGACCTCGACAGTGCTCTCCGCAGTGCTCTCGGCACGGTGCCCCAGCCGGGAGCCGGGTTGCCGACACTCGTCGTGGGCTTGGACGGTTCGGTGCGATCACCGAGGGGCGGAAGCGCGGCGTCTCGCATCGCCTGGGCCGCGGCGGGAATGCCGACCACCGCCCGGCTTGCGGAGCACCTCGTCGCCGGTGGATCGCACGCGGGCGTGCGCGTCGCTGTGAGCCTCGTGCTCGAACCGAAAACCGCGGCCTTCGCCAGAGTGCTGGCCGACGCCGGCTGCGCCGTGGCGGTGTTCAGCGCGGTCTCAGAGACGGATCCGAGCATCGCGGAGGAGCTCGCCCGCGACGAGCGCATCTCGGTGTTCGCACCCCGCACCGCCGACCGGGAGCAATCCGCGAAGTCGCTGGACGCCGAGCACGCGGCCGGGATCCTCGACTGGGGCCCGGAGTTCCTGATCGACGACGGTGCCCATCTCATCCGTCTCGCGCACAGCGAGCGCACGGCGGCTCTGGCGCGGCTGCGAGGCGCGGCGGAAGAGACCACGAGCGGCGTGCGTCCCGTGCGTGAGATGGGGGCGCTCGGAGACTTGCGCATTCCGGTGATCGCCGTCAACGACGCCCGCACGAAGACAGGTTTCGACAATCTGGTGGGCACCGGGCAATCGTGCGTGTTCGCGATCGCGGACGTGCTCGACGACGCCCGCGATCGGCGTCCGTACGGGGGAATCGCCGGAACCCGCTGGGCCGTGCTGGGCTATGGCCCCGTAGGCCAAGGGGTCGCCCGATTCGCCGCTGCGCTGGGAGCCGACGTCGTCGTCGTGGAGCGAGATCCGGTGCGCGCGCTCGCCGCGCTGCACGACGGCTACGAAGCGGCGACGCGCGCGACCGCGCTTCCCGAGGCCGACGTCGTGGTGAGTGCGACGGGCGTCTGGCACACCTTGATGCGGCAGCGATCTCGACGCTGCGCGACGGCGCGGTGGTCGCAGTCGCCGGCGGTATCGACGACGAGATCGCGCTCGACGAGATGCGCGACGCCGGCTGGCGTGAGCGACTCATCGCGCCGAGCGCAACGGCATGGACCGCTCCGGCAGCCCCCGGCGCCCCGACGGTGCTCGTGCTCGCCGGCGGCGGCGGCATCAACTACACGGCGGGGGAGGGCAACCCCATCGAAGTGATGGATCTCTCATTCGCCACGCAGCTCGCAGCGCTGGCCAGGCTGATCGAGACCCCCCAGGAGCCGGGAGTGCACCGGCTCTCCGAGACCGACGAGCGTCGTGTCGCCGCGGCAGCTCTCGCGGCGCTGCACGGCGAGGTCGACCCGTCGCCCGGAACGACGCGTGCAGGGGGAGCCGCCCAGCCCTGGACCGTGCACCGGTACCGCGCACGGGGCCCGGAGCCGGGCGCGGCGAGCGCTGAGGCGCCGAAGCCCTAGACTCTTGCGAGTGAACCCCGAAGCCCCCGTCGTCGTCTACAGCGCCGCACTCGTGTTCCCCGTCACCAGCCCGCGCATCGTCGACGGCGCGGTCGCGGTGCAGGGCGAGCACATTCTGCACGTCGGCGACCGCCGGTGGGTGCTCGACGTGCTGGGCGAACGCGGCGCGGAGTTCCGCGAGGAGCACTGGGACGGGGTGCTCGTGCCCGGCCTCGTCAACGCGCACACGCACTTGCAGTACACCGGCATGCGCGAGGTCGCAGCGCGCAACTACACCGGGTTCGACCACTGGGGCGACGCGTTCGACGCGGTCTACGCGCGCGAGTCCCACGACTGGAAGGCCGCCGCCGCCGAGGGCACGCAGCTGTCGCTGGAGGCCGGCGTCACCGCGGCGGCGGACGTGGTGACCGATCGGGAGGCGCTCAGCGCGCTGCACGATGCCGGGATGCACGGCATCGCCTACTGGGAGGTGTACGGCGCCAGCAATACCGACTGGACCCCGGAGGCGAAGGCGGCGGTGCGCGAGCAGATCCGGCAGATCCCGACGCCGCCCGGCGCCGGCGTATCTCCGCATGCTCCCTACTCCCTCGAGGTCCAGCCGCTGCTGGAGCTCCCCGACATCGTGCGGGAAGAGGGGCTGCGCCTGCACATCCACCTTGCGGAAGCGCACATGGAGCGCGAGTTCGACGGCATCGACGGCTACGTCGGAGCCGGCCCGGGGGGCCACGGAGCCTGGCCGGAGCTCGGCGCCGACAGTTTCCGCGCGCTCCGCTCGCACGGAATCGGCGTCTCGTCGACGCAGTTCGTCGATCACCTGGGGGTGCTCGGACCGGATTGCCATATCGCTCACGGCGTCTACGTGAGCGCTGAGGATCGCGCCCTGCTCCGCGCCCGCGGCACAAGCGTCGCGCTCTGCCCTCGATCGAATGAGGTCATCGGGCTCGACATGCCTCCCGTCGCCGCCTACCTCCGGGAGGGCAACGCGATCGCGGTGGGCACGGACTCGCTGTCATCGTCTCCCTCGCTCGACCTGCTCGCAGATGTGGCCAAGCTCTATCGCGTCGCGCGAGACCAGGGATACCGCGGCGACGACCTGCACCAGCGTCTCCTGGGGGCCGCGACGCTCGGCGGAGCGACAGCGCTGGGATTGCACGTCGGCAAGCGGCGGATCGGTCAACTCGGAGTCGGCGCGATGGCCGATCTCGCGTTCTTCGATCTGCCGGTGCACGATCCGGATGCGTCTCTGGCCGAGCTCGTCGAGGCGGGAGCCGGTCGTGCCCGGCGCACGGTGGTCGGCGGCGTCGAGAAGTTCCGGCGCTGACATCGAGCCATCCGCTCGCAGCACGCGGATGTCGCCCGATGACGTGCGGCGAATCGGCACTCGCAATGTCTCATATAATGAACGTCGTTCGACGGTGCACGACCCTGCGCCCTCGCCTCGAAGCCAAGGAGTCTCATGTCCCGTTCATCTCGTCTTGCCGCGGCGGTCGCCATTGGTGCCGCAGCGGTCTTCGCGCTCTCGGCGTGCACGAGCGGCGGGAGCGGCGCTGGCGACGACGCCGGAGCCGCCCCGGTCTCCGAGGGCAAGCTCACCATTGCGACCGGCGAACCGGCTTACGCCCCGTGGGTCATCGACGACGCACCGGAGAGCGGTGACGGTTTCGAGGCTGCAGTCGCCTACGCCGTCGCTGAGGAGCTGGGCTTCGCGAAGGACGACGTGGAATGGGTGCGCACCAGCTTCGACGCCGCGATCGCCCCGGGGCCGAAGGACTTCGACCTCAACATCCAGCAGTTCTCGGTGAGCGAGGAGCGCGAGCGCGCGGTCGACTTCTCGACTCCGTACTACGAGACGACGCAGGCGGTCGTCGCCGCCGGCGGCACCGACGCGGCGAAGGCCACGAGCGTAGCCGACCTGAAGGATGCCCGGTTGGGCGTCGCGTCGGGTACGACCTCGCTCACCGTCGCCGAAGACGTGATCGCGCCGAATGAAGATCTGCAGGTCTTCAACAGTGTCGACGACGCGGTCGCCGCGTTGCAGAACGGCACCATCGACGCCCTCGTCACAGATCTGCCCGGCGCCTTCTACGTGCGCGACGCCCAGCTCGACGACGGAGTGATCGTGGGTCAGCTCGACTCGGCCGAGGGAGACGACGAATTCGCGTTCGTGCTGCCGAAGGACTCGTCGATGACCGAAGACGTCTCCGCCGCGGTCGACACTCTTCGTGAGAACGGCACACTCGACGATCTCGCCGCCGAGTGGATCGCCGATCAGGGCGCACCGGTCCTGAAGTAGCCCCGACGTGACCCACGCCCCGCTTCCCGCGAAGACGCAACGCTCCGAACCGGAATTCGCCCCCAGCGCCATCGAGCTCGAGCGGCGCGGGTACCGGCACGCCCGGAAGCGCCGGTCGGTCCTGGTCAGCATCGCGAGCACCCTGGTGTTCGCGGGCGTCTTCGCTCTGGTGCTCGTCAGCAGCCCGGGCTGGGACGCGGTGCGGGAGACGTTCTTCGACCCGGCTATCGCGGTCGAGGCGTTTCCTCGCGTCATCAAGGGCCTCTGGCTCAACATCCAGGTGCTCTTCGTCGCCGCGATCGGGGTCGCGATTCTCGGCACCCTGCTCGCCATCGCACGGACGCTCAAGGGGCCGGTCTTCACGCCGCTGCGCCTGGTCGCGGCCGGGTACACGGACCTGTTCCGAGGCATCCCGGTACTGCTCGTGCTCTACCTCGTCGGGTTCGGCATCCCGGGTCTCGAACTCACGGGGCGCCTCCCTGCGCAGTTCTGGGGCACGGTCGCGCTGATCCTCTGCTACTCGGCCTACGTCTCGGAAGTGCTGCGCGCCGGGATCGACGCCGTGCACCCGTCGCAGCGGCTCGCAGCGCGTTCGCTCGGGCTCAGCCACGCGAAGACGCTCCGGCTCGTCGTGATGCCGCAGGCGGTGCGCAAGGTGACCCCCGCGCTCATGAATGACTTCGTGTCGATGCAGAAGGATGTCGGCCTGATCTCGGTGCTCGGCGCAGTCGATGCGATCCGCGCCGCTCAGATCGAGGTCGCGTCGAGTTACAACTTCACGCCCTACGTGCTCGCAGGCCTGCTCTTCGTGCTGCTCTCGCTGCCCTTCATCCGGTTGACCGACTGGCTGACTGCTCGGGCGCAGCGGCGCGAGCAGATCGGGGGAGTCGTATGAGCGCGCAGGATCGCGGGCACCGTGCCGTGCTCGAGGTGCAGGGCGTGCACAAGCGCTTCGGTGATCAGCATGTGCTGCGGGGCATCGACCTCACCGTGCATCAGCACGAGGCGGTGGTGCTGATCGGAGCCTCCGGTTCCGGGAAATCGACCCTGCTGAAGACCGTCAACCTGCTGGAGCAGGTCGACGACGGACGCATCGTGCTCGCCGGCGACGACATCACGGACCCACGGGCGGACGTCGACGCGGTGCGCGCCAGAATCGGCGTCGTCTTCCAGCACTACAACCTCTTCCCGCACATGACGGTGCTCGCGAACGTCGTCCTCGCCATGCGCAAGGTCTTCGGCACGCCGCGAGCCGAAGCCGAGCGGCGAGGCCTCGAGCTGCTCGCGCGCATCGGGCTCGGAGACAAGGCAGGGGAGTACCCGGACCGGCTCTCCGGCGGCCAGCAGCAGCGCGTCGCGATCGTGCGCGCGATCGCGACGAACCCCGAGCTGCTGCTGCTCGACGAGATCACGAGCGCGCTCGATCCGCAGCTCGTGGGGGAGGTGCTCGACCTCGTCAGCGAGTTGAAGGCCGCCGGCTCCACCATTGTGATGGCGACGCACGAGATGTCGTTCGCGCGTCGAGTGGCCGACCGGGTCGTGTACCTCAAGGACGGCGTGATCATCGAATCGGGCACGCCCGAGCAGATCTTCGAGCACCCGCAGCGGCCGGAGACGCGTGAATTCCTCGCGCGCCTGAGTGATCCGTTCACGGCGTAGACCTGCCGGCCGCGCTCGCCACGGGTCAGGCGTGCTCAGCGGAACGAGAAAACACTGCTCGAACCGGGAATGGATCGGGGGAGATCTTCGTTAGACTGTGAGGTCTGCCTACGAGGAGCTGCGCGAGCTCCTGGCCCGGGGCAGCGTCCGTCTTCTCGAGGAGTCTTCACTCTTGACATCCGATACCGCATCCATTCGGCTGCCGAAATCCGCCGATGAGCCGATTGATCCCGCAGGCATGCGGGTGATCTGGCTGCTGCTCGTCGCCGCATTCGTCGCCATTCTCAACGAGACGACGATGGCGATCGCCATTCCCGAACTCAATCAGACGCTGGGCATTCCGCCCGAGCTCGGCCAGTGGCTGACCAGCGCCTTCATGCTCACGATGGCTGTCGTGATTCCCACGACCGGGTTCTTGCTCCAGCGCTTCACCACCCGTCAGGTCTTCCTCGCGGCCATCGGAACGTTCGTGCTCGGCACGGCGATCTGCCTCGTAGCGCCCGGATTCCCCGCGTTGCTCGCCGGTCGAGTGGTGCAGGCAGCCGGTACGGGCATCATGATGCCGCTCCTCATGACCACGGTCATGAACGTCGTTCCGGCACGCTCGCGCGGACGCATGATGGGGCGCGTCGGCCTCGTCATCAGCCTCGCGCCTGCGCTCGGCCCGACCCTGTCGGGCGTCGTGCTCGACACCCTCGGCTGGCGGTGGCTCTTCGGCATCATCCTGCCGATCGCGGTCGTCGCGCTGCTGCTGGGAGCGAAGTGGATGACGAACCTCGGCGAAACGATGCACGCGCCGATCGACGTGCTCTCCATCGTGCTCTCCGCGCTGGCATTCGGCGGGATCGTGTTCGGCCTCAGTCAAATCGGCGGCCATGGCGCGACGGGCGGGCTGCCGCCTGCGCTGGTCATCGGGCTCGGCGTGCTCTTCCTGGCGATCTTCGTGTGGCGTCAGCTGATGCTGCAGAAGAAGAACGACGCGCTGCTCGACCTGCGCGTGTTCGCGTCGCGCAACTACGTCATCGCGGTCGTCATCATGGCGATCATCTCGCTGGCGATGTTCGGCACCTTCTCGCTGCTGCCGCTGTATCTGCAGAACGTCGCAGGGCTCGACCCGACCGCCGCCGGCCTCGTGCTGCTGCCGGGATCCGTGCTCATGGGAGTGCTCGGCCCGATCATGGGCCGGGTCTACGACGCCCGCGGCCCGCGTACCCTGCTGATTCCCGGCACCATCCTGATTGCGGGAGCGATGTTCGTGTACTCGACCGTCGGCACCCACACCCCGATGTGGTTCCTCATGCTCGTGCAGATCGCGATGTCGCTCGGCCTCGCCGGGTCGTTCACGCCGCTGTTCTCAGCGTCGCTCGGCTCCCTGGACCGGTCGCTCTACTCCCACGGCTCTGCGGTGCTGAACACGCTCCAGCAGGTCGGTGGCGCCGCGGGCACCGCCGTACTGATCTCGATCTACTCGAGCGCGCTGCACACGGGCGAAGCCCAGGGCCTCTCAGTCGCAGATGCAGGAGCGCCGGGGGCGAACGTGGCGTTCTTCACGGCAGCGTGCATCGCACTCGTGCCAGTCGCGCTGTCGTTCTTCATCAACAAACCGGTCGAAGACGACGCTCCGGCGCACGTCGGGCACTGAGCCGGCGGCAAGCCACCCGTCTCCGGGGAGGAGCGTGCGGCGGTCGTGCGGAGCGAGAGCTCCAGCGGCCGCCGCACGTCGGTTCACCCGAGCGCGCTGATCGATCGGCGAACCGCCTCCGCGAGTTGACGCACGGCCGCTGAGGGGCCGCCGGGCCCGGCCGGCGCGGCGAGCAGGAGCTCGCGCGCGAACATCGGGTCGTCGATCGGCCGCAGTACGACGCCCTCCGGCGGGTTGAAGCTCACGAGGCTGGGAACGAGTGCGACCGCCATGCCAGCAGCGATGAGGCCGAGCACCACCGAGTAGTCATCGGTGCGGATGGCGACGTTCATCTGGATCCCCTCTGACTCGAACACCTCGCGCACCAGGTCGTCGAGCGTGTCGCCCGGCGTGGAGCCCATGACCCAGCTGTCGCCCGAGAGCGCGAGCAGGCTGCGGCGGTCGAACGATGATCGGTCGGACGCGGGATGCGACGCCGGCAGTGCGAGCAGCATCGGGTCGGTGAACAGGTGCGTAGTGTGCACTTCCGCCCTGAACGGCAGCCGGTAGCCGCCCGCCGCATAGACGAGCGCCGCATCGAGTGTGTGCTGGTTCACCCGTGTGATGAGCGGTGCCAGCTCCTCGAGCGTTGCGTCGAGCTCGATGCCGAGCTCGGCGACGCGAGATGCGATGCCGGGCAGCAGCCGAGACGCGGCAGTGGGAAACGTGCCGAAGCGCAGGCGGATCTTCCCGAGCTGGGCGAGGTCGCGCACGTCGGTGAGTGCGCGGTCTGCCAGGCTCAGCATCTCGTCCCCGCGCTCGAGCATGAGGTGGCCAGCCGTCGTGAGCTTGCTGCCCCGCGTGCTCCGCGTGGTGAGGTCGGTGCCGACGAGCCGGTCGAGGTTGCGCAGGTGATAGTCGACGGTGGGCTGACTCCACCCGAGCCGTTTGGCGGCACGCGCAACCGAGCCCTCCGATGCGACCGCGCTGAGCGCTTGCAGTTGACGGAAATCAATCACCCGGCACCTCGAATCCTCTGGAACGCACCGGGTGTCGTGCCCGGCCTCGATCCATACAGTCTATGACTCCCGGGAGTCGAATGCGGGTTTCTCGCCGCGGACGCGAGCGGCCAGTCTGGAGGAATGCTGGATCAGGATTCGCGAGTCGACCCCCGTCATTCTCCGCTGGGCAACGAGTCGCCGAGCGCGATCGTGTCGGGCGGCGCCGCTGCGGTGCTCGGCGCCACGAATCGCGGGCGGGATATTCCCGACGCGCAGCGGACCGCACCCTACGCGGACGCGTTGCGCCGGTTCGCGGATGAGCGGCCGATGTCGCTCATGGTGCCGGGACACGGCACCGGCGCGGAGCGGGGATCGGAACACCTCTCTGCACTCCTGGGCGAACGCGCAGCGGCCGTCGACATCCCGCTCATGCTGGACGGGATCGACCTCGGAGAGAACTCCCCGCTCGCTCAGGCGCAGCAGCTGGCCGCGGGCGCGTGGGGCGCGCGTCGCACCTGGTTCCTGACGAACGGGGCATCGCAGGCGAACCGTACAGCGGCGATCGCCGTACGGGGGCTCGGAGATCGTGTGCTCGTGCAGCGCAGCATGCACTCGAGTTTCACCGATGGCGTGCTGCTCTCCGGCCTCGTCCCGGCGTTCGTGCAACCCGGGATCGACGCGCACCACGGTATTGCGCACGGCTTGACTCCGTCCGCACTCGACGCTGCCCTCACACGCGAAGCGGAGGCTGGTCGCAGGGTTTCGAGCGTCTACGTGGTGTCACCCAGCTACTTCGGCTCCACCGCCGATGTGGCCGGGCTCGCGGACGTCGCCCACGCCCACGACGCAGCACTCATCGTCGATGGTGCCTGGGGCGCGCACTTCGGGTTCCACCCCGGCCTTCCCGAGTCGCCGGCCCGTCTCGGTGCCGATCTCGTGGTCTCGAGCACCCACAAGCTCGCGGGTTCGCTCACGCAGTCGGCGATGCTCCATCTCGGCCATGGTCCGTTCGCGGATCGGCTCGAATCGCTCGTCGAGCGGGCGTACTCCATGACCGCATCCACGTCGATGAGCAGCATCCTCATGGGGTCTCTCGACGAGGCGAGACGAGCGCTCGTGCTCGGGGAAGCCCGAATCGGCGACGCCCTCGCGGCCGCGGACGAGATGCGCGAGCGTCTGCGCGGCGACCACCGGTTCGGCATCATCAGCGACGGGTTCGGAGCCTACCCGGACATCATCGCGACGGACCGACTGCGCGTGCCGATCGATGTCTCCGCGCTCGGCCGGAGCGGGCACTGGGTTCGGGCGCGCCTGAGCGAGCAGCATGGGATCTTCGTCGAGATGTCGACCGCGACGAGCATCGTCGCGGTGATCGGAGCGCTGACCACTCCTGACGTCGATCGCGTGCTCATCGCTCTCGATGAGGTCGCCGGCGCGGCGCTCGCGGATCCCGACCCGATGGGGGTCGCCGAGCCGTTCCCCGAGCTTCCCGCCCCGGGTGCGCTCCGCGCGCTGCCGAGAGACGCCTATTTCGGCGACAGCGAAGTCGTCGCTGCAGCTGCAGCAGTCGGACGCATTTCCGCGGACACACTCGCCGCCTACCCTCCCGGCATTCCGAACCTGCTGCCGGGGGAGGAGGTCACGGCGGAGACCGTCGCGTTCCTGCGCGCCGTCGCCGCGTCCCCGACGGGGTACGTGCGCGGAGCCGTCGACGCGGAGGTGTCCGGCATCCGCGTCGTGCGGTCGTGAACGTCGCGCGTCGCGCAAGCTGAGACGCCGAAGGGCGGCGATCCCACTGAGGACCGCCGCCCTTCGGCGACTACGGCTGGGTCGCCGCTTACTTCTTCTCGAAGAGATCGCCCACGAGCTTCGAGCTGACCAGCACGATGAGCAGCAGGACGATGCCAACGGCTGCGATCCCCGCGATGTTCACGGGATCTCCGGCACTCGACAGCATCGAGTCGGTGCTGTCGCCGCCGCCGCTCGCGAACGCGGGAGCAGCGAAGAAGACCGAAGCGAGCGCGACAGTCACGGCGGTGGCGATGCGGGTGCGGATCTTCACGAATACTCCTCAAGCGTGCGGGCGCGCGGCTGCGCGGCGAATGCAACCAGTCTAGCGTGAGGGCCGGACGGGTTCGCGCCCGGCCGCCGCGTCGTACGGAATAAGCGGAGGGTGACGCTCTAGCGTAGAAGCATGACTGAACAACGCGAGCAGACCGCGATCGACCGCATCGCCGAGGGGTGGGTCGACACCCTCGTCGAGCACGACCCGACGGTCGGCACGTACATCGGCCGGCCGGGCGATGGTCTGCCCGATCTCTCCCCGTCCGGGCACGATGCCCTGGCAGCCGACCAGCGCCGCACACTGGCAGAACTCGTCGCCGTCGCCCCTGCCGATGCCGTCGACGCCGTGACCCGCGCCGACCTGGAGGCCGAGCTTCGGTTGGCGCTGACGCAGCACGACACCGGCGAGCACCTCCGCGACCTCAACGTCATCGCGTCGCCGACGCAGAACATTCGAGACGTCTTCGATCTCATGCCGACCGAGTCCGAGGCCGACTGGTCGCACGTCGCCAGCCGCCTGCGCGAGGTGCCAGCGGCGCTCGCGGGATACCGCGAAACGCTCGCGGACGGCGTGCGTCAGGGTCTCGTGCCGGCGGTTCGCCAGATCGAGGAGGTCGCTGCGCAGGCACGACGCACGGCGGGGACTCCGGAGGACCTCGGCTTCTTCGGCCGACTCGCAGGGTCGTCGGCCACACCCGCGGAATCGGCGATCGAACTCGCAGCAGCGGCGGCGGGCGCAGCGAGCGCGTATGCGGAACTCGCAGACTTCCTCGAGCGGGAGGTCGCGCCGCACGCACCCGAGAACGACGCATTCGGTCGTGACCGGTACGAGCTCGCCTCGGAGGCGTTCCTCGGGGCGAAGATCGACCTCGATGAGACGTATGCGTGGGGTCTCGATGAACTCGCTCGAATGGTCTCCGAGCAGGAGCGAGCCGCGGCCGAGATCGTCGGCGGGGTGCCGAGGCCTGGCATCGTTGCCGAAGCCATTGCGAAACTGGATCGAGACGCGTCTCGCAAGCTCCACGGAACGGCCGCTCTGCAGCGGTGGATGCAGGAGACCAGCGACCGCGCCGTTGCCGAACTCGCCGGTACGCAATTCGAGGTTCCCGACGAGATCCGCACCCTCGAATGCCGCATCGCGCCCACGCAGGAGGGCGGCATCTACTACACGGGGCCGAGCGACGATTTCTCGCGCCCGGGCCGCATGTGGTGGTCCGTGCCGGCGGGGGTCACCGAATTCGACACCTGGCGAGAACTGACGACGGTGTACCACGAGGGCGTCCCCGGCCATCATCTGCAGATCGGCCAGGCGGTCGTCAATCGCGGCTCCCTCAACGAGTGGCGCCGCCAACTCGCCGGTACCTCCGGGCACGCCGAGGGATGGGCGCTGTACGCCGAGCGGCTCATGGAGCAGCTGGGCTACCTCGATGACCCCGCGGATCGCCTCGGCATGCTGGACGGTCAGCGCCTGCGTGCGGCGCGTGTCGTGCTCGACATCGGGGTGCATCTCGGCAAGCGGCGCCCGGATGGGGGCACATGGGATGGCAAGTACGCCTTCGGGTTCCTCGCCGACAACGTGAACATGAACGACGGTTTCGTGCGCTTCGAAGTGCTGCGCTACCTCGGATGGGCCGGTCAGGCACCGTCGTACAAGGTGGGGCAACGGATCTGGGAGCGCCTGCGCGACGAAGCCGCCGCTCGCGCGTCGACCGCTGGTGAGACCTTCGACATCCGCGCCTTCCACCGCGACGCCCTCGCGCTCGGCGGCGTACGGCTGGACACGCTCGAGCGGGCGCTGCGGGGCGGGCTCGGCGGGTGACGGCGCAGCCCTGCCCGTGCGGCCGAGGGGTCGACTTCGCCGAATGCTGCGCACTGCTGCACGCGGGCGACCGCGCGCCGACCGCGGAACGGCTGATGCGTTCGCGATACAGCGCGTTCGCGGTCGGAGACGCGCAGTACCTGCTCACGACGTGGGACCCGTCGACCCGACCGGCGTCGCTGGATCTCGATGACGGTACGGTCTGGCAACGGCTGTTCGTCGAGCACACGACGGGCGGCGGACCCTTCGACGACACCGGTCTGGTGACGTACACGGCGGTCGCGCGCGGGCCGGAGGGGCGGATCGAACTGCGGGAACGCAGCCGGTTCCGCCGATCCGGTCCGGATCACCGCTGGGTCTACGTGGATGGCGACATGCTGTAACGCACCAGGACGCCGTGGTTCGTGCGCCGTGTCGGGGGGTGCGGCATCACTCGATGTAGACGTCCAGATGGTTGCCGACCGTACCGCGGTCGTAGATCTTGCCCTGGTACCCGAACGGCGTTTCGAACACGGTCCCCTTGGGGGCGTCGCCGGCGAGCACGATGTAGCCGTCGGCGTCGCTCACGTATCCGCCCTCGTTGACGTGACGACCGGGAATCGCGAGACCCGACCCCGGGAGCACCTTCTGGCTGTAGAAGGTGAAGCGGTACCCGCCCCAGTTGATCACTCCGCTGAAGAGGAACTGCTCCAGGGTGAACAGTGCCGATCGCTCGGCCTTCTCGGCCGTTCCGCGCTTCTCCTGAGCTGCCGGCGCGGTCTCCGACACCGGTACGTCCACGCCGACGGCCGGGGTCTCGCTCACCCCGACGGTCGAATCGAGCGTCTGCCCGTGCTCCGGGGCGGCCGAGCCGGACGCCCCGGCGTCGGCGAACGCCGCCGTCATCGAGAACGGGGCGAGGGCGGTCGTGCCCAGCAGAAGCGCCGCGGTCATCGTCGCGCCTGCGGAGCGAGTGAGGGTGCGCCGCGCATCGCCCGAGTGCGCCGAACCGGAAGCCATGGGCACAGAGTCTAGCTGCCCGATCCGCGGTGTCCCTGCACCCAGGCTTCGACCTCCCGCGCCGTGCGGGGAATCCCAGCGGAGAGGTTGATGCAGCCGCTCTCGGTGACGACGATGTCGTCCTCGATGCGCACACCGATACCGCGGTACTCCTCGGGCACGGTGAGATCGTCGGGCTGGAAGTAGAGCCCCGGCTCGATCGTGAAGACCATGCCGGGCTCCAGAATGCCGTCCATGTACATGTCGCGGCGGGCCTGCGCGCAGTCGTGCACATCCATGCCGAGGTGATGGCTCGTTCCGTGCACCATGTATCGGCGGTAGTAGGCGGTGCCGTCCTCCTCGGGAAGGAATCCCCACTCGCGGGTGCGGCGCTCGATGACCTCCATCGCGGCGGCGTGCACATCGCGGAATCGGATACCGGGCCGTACGATGGCGCGCGCAGCATCGGCAGCCTCGAGCACCGCATCGTACACGCGGCGCTGCACGTCGGTGAAGGCTCCCGAGATCGGAACCGTGCGCGTGATGTCGGCGGTGTACAGACTGTCGAGCTCGACGCCGGCATCGAGCAGCAGCAGGTCGCCCTCGCGCACGGCGCCGTCGTTCTGAATCCAGTGGAGCGTGCACGCGTGAGGGCCGGAGGCCGCGATCGTCTCGTATCCGACCGTGTTGCCCTCGAGGCGGGCTCGCTGGTTGAATACGCCTTCGACGACGCGCTCGCCCCGCGGATGCGCGCTCGCCCTCGGAAGTGCGGCGAGCACATCGTCGAATCCCTGCGCGGTCGCGTCGACGGCGGACTGCATCTGCACCAGTTCGTACGCGTCTTTGACCAGGCGCAGCTCGGAGGCGACACGGGCCACCTCGTGGTCGTCCAGCGTGCGGTCGTCGAGCCCCGCCAGGAAGGCGTCGAGCGGTGCGGTGGTCACGCCGAGAGCGGCTGCAACCTGTTCCAATGACGGTCGCGGGCCGATCCAGAACTCGCCGATCTCGGGATTCGCGAAGAACTCGTCGCTGTCGCGTCCCGCTCGCTCACGGAAGTACACCGTGGCGTCGTGCCCGCCGTCGCGCGGTTCGAACACGAGCACGGCGCCCGGCTCGCTCGCCGAGCCCCAGCCGGTGAGGTGCGCGAACGCACTGTGCGCACGGTACTGGTAGAAGGTGTCGTTCGAGCGCTGCTTCATGGCGCCGGCGGCGACGACGACGCGCTCACCGGGGAAGTGCGCTGAGAACGCCCGCCGCCGCGCCGCAGCGTGGACGGCGACCGGCCAAGCCTCCGGGAGGGTCTCCGGGCGATCCGCCCACTGCGTCGAGAGGTACTCCACGAACGCGTCGCTCTGCGGCGTGGTGCTCCGGTTGCTGTTGTCGATCTCCACCTCGTGAGTGGACTGCGCGCTGTCGGTCATGCGTCCATCCTCTCATCCTCCGGCCGAGCCGTAAGATGACAGGATGACGGAATCCGTGGTGGCGCAGGCCGGCTTCGATCTGCACACGCACTCGGTCTTCTCCGACGGCACGACCAGGCCGGGCGAGATCGCCCGGGAAGCCGCCGACCTCGGGCTCGCGGGGTTCGCCCTCACGGACCACGACACGATCGACGGCTGGGACGAGGCGCGCGATGCCGCGGAGGCGGCCGGAATCGACTTTCTCCCCGGCATCGAGATCACGACCAAGCACAACGGCAAGTCACGGCACCTCCTCGGCTACGGCATCGCTCCGCTCGCCGGCGAACTGTTCGACGCGCTCGCGCAGGTGCGCCGCTCCCGGTTGACTCGGGCGCGGGAGATGGTGCGCCTCGTCTCAGCCGACTACGCCATCACCTGGGAAGCCGTGATGGGGGAGGAGGACGCACGCACGGTGGGACGCCCCCACATCGCAGACGCCCTCGTCGCCGCTGGCTACTTCCCGGATCGCAGCACCGTGTTCTCCGAGCTGCTGCACCCGCGTTCGCCCTACTACCTCGGCACGGACGCCATCGAGACCATCGATGCGATACGCATGGTGCGGGCGGCGGGCGGTGCGGCGGTGCTCGCGCATCCCGCAGCGTTCCGGCAGCGCACTCCGGTCGCGCCGCGCGAGCTCGCGGAGCTGGCGAACGCCGGTCTGTTCGGAGTCGAGCTGCGGCACCCCGAGCACCGCGAGGACTGGCTCCCGCCCATCATCGCAGCTGCATCGAAGCTCGGCCTCGCCGCGACGGGTTCGAGCGATTACCACGGAGCCGGGAAACCGAACCTCCTCGGACAGCAGGTGACGGAGCTCGACACGGTGGCCCGTCTGCGCGAGGGGCTCGCCGCACCGCGGTAGCGCTTCGCGGGCGCGATGCGGGCGGCGACCGGTGGTCACCGACCGCATCGAGGTCGCTCGCGCGGGCAGCGGGCGAAGCTCGAAAGCCCTCCCGCAGCCCGGCGGGGTTACTCGGCCGAGACGCCCGCCTGCACGGGGGCGTCGTCGCCGGGCTTCGCCTCGGCGGCGGTCGCGTCCGCAGTCGTCACCGAAGCTGTGCTCTCACCAGAGCCCGAGCCGCCACGACGGCGACGACGGCGGCGCTTCGGCGGCGCGGTCTCGCCCGATGCTGCCAGCGCATCGGCCGGGGTCAGCGGGGCGCCGGGCTCGCCGCCGCCCTCGGCGTCGTGGCCGTGCTGCTCGTGTCCGTGCGCTTCGTGGCGGCCCTGCCCGAGGGGATTCGCGCTGCGCGTGCGTCGACGAGTGCGCTTGCGGGCACCGTCTCCGGCGCCTTCACCGCTCGCTCCCGAACCGCTCGCTCCCGAACTGCTTGCGCGATCGGCGCCACCCGTACGGCCGCCGCGCGACTCGGAGCGCTCGCGAGGGGCGCGATCCTTCACCGGGGTCGCCTTGAGTCGGCCCTTGGTGCCCTCCGCGATCTTGAGGTCGGCGAACAGGTGCGGCGACGAGGAGTACGTCTCGAGGGGTTCGGGAATCCCGAATTCGAGCGCCTTGTTGATCAGCGCCCACTTGTGCATGTCGTCCCAGTCGACGAACGTCACGGCGATGCCCGTGCGGCCCGCGCGGCCCGTTCGCCCCACGCGGTGCAGGTAGGTCTTCTCGTCATCGGGAACCGTGTGGTTGATCACGTGGGTGACGTCGTCGACGTCGATGCCGCGGGCGGCGACGTCGGTCGCGATGAGGATGTCCTTCTTGCCGGCCTTGAACGTCGCCATGGCTCGTTCGCGCTGCTCCTGGTTCAGATCGCCGTGCACCGACACGGCGGAGAAACCGCGATCGACGAGCTCTTCCTGCAGCTTCGCCGCAGCGCGCTTCGTGCGCATGAAGACGACGGTCTTTCCACGGCCCTCGGCCTGCAGGATGCGCCCGATCACCTCGTCCTTGTCGAGGGAGTGCGCGCGATAGACGATGTGCTCGATGTTCGCCTGCGCCGCGCCCTCGTCGGGGTCGGTCGCTCGGATGTGGATCGGGTTCGACATGAAGCGACGCGCGAGCGTCACGATCGTTCCCGGCATCGTCGCGGAGAAGAGCATCGTGTGGCGCACTGGTGGCGTGAGGGAGAACAGCTTCTCGATATCGGCGAGGAAGCCGAGGTCGAGCATCTTGTCGGCCTCGTCGAGCACCATCTCGCGGACCTTGCTCAGATCGAGCAGCCGCTGGTTCGCGAGGTCGAGGAGACGGCCGGGGGTACCGACGACGACCTGAGCACCCGCCTTGAGCTGCTCGATCTGGCCCTCGTACGCCTTGCCGCCGTAGATCGGAACCACGGTCGCGGCCCGGTTCTTGGCGGCGAGCTCCAGATCCTCGTACACCTGGACGGCGAGCTCACGAGTCGGTACGACGACGAGCGCCTGCACCCCGTCGACGGGGTCGGCCCCGACGCGCTGCAGGAGCGGCAATCCGAAGCCGAAGGTCTTCCCGGTGCCGGTCTTCGCCTGGCCGATGATGTCCTGACCCGACAAGGCGAGTGGGATCGTCTGCTCCTGGATCGGGAAGGCGTCGATGATGCCCTGATCCGTCAGAGAGTCGACCATGTCCTGGTCGACGCCGAGTTCGAGGAATGTGGTCATGGTGCGTCCTATTCGATGGGTGCGGTGCTGCGCGCGCGTATCGAAGTAGGCGCAGCGGCCGGCGCTCCGATGGCTCCGGCGGTGATGTACGTTCGGCGCCAGTCTATTCCAAGGCGGACGCGCGACGACGGTAAGCTGGCAGGGTGTTCGAGTGGATCAAGGGCCTGCGCCGGAAGAACGCGCCCGCGCGCAAGATGCGCTCGCGCGGAGACGCCGCTGAGGCCGAGCGGGTCGAGCTCGCCGAATTCGCTCCGGGGATCATGCCGTTCCTCGGCTTGACCGCCTACCTGCAGCTCGAGCTGTACGAAGCCGCAACGCGCGCGGTCTCGGGAGCGCCGTCGCTCGAGGCGAAAGACGTGCTGGCTCGCGTGGCCGGGCAGACGCTCGCGAAGCACCAGCAGCTCACCGGCGAGATCCGATCACGCGGGCACGAGCCGCACATCGTCATGGAACCCTTCTCGCCCGTCATCGATTCCTACGTCGAACGCATCGACACGGGCGACTGGCATCAGCACGTGCTCTCCCTGTACCTGGTGGGCGGGCTCTTCGACGACTTCTTCGCCAGCCTCGCCGGCGGGCTGAAGGACGGCTACCGCAGTGAGGCGACGGCGATCCTGCGCAACGATACGGGCCGACCCGAGCTCAAGACGCTGCTCGAGGATGCGCTCGCAGCCGACGAACTCCTCTCGAGCTGGCTCGCCGTCTGGGGCAGACGCCTGGTCGGAGACACCCTGCTCGTCTCCCGCGCCGTCCTCTCGCTGAGCGAGCATCGCGAGTTCGACGCGAGCGAGGTCGAACCGGTGTTCACCGAGCTGATCGCCGACCACATCCGCCGCATGGACGGGTTGGGGCTGACCGCCTGAGGCCGCCGATGTCGACTCTTCCGCACTGCGCGTACTTCGAGGCGGGGCGCTGCCGGTCGTGCGTGCTCATCGAGACCCCGTATCCCGCGCAGCTCACCGACAAGGAGCGGCGCTGCCGGCAGCTGCTGCCCCAGGTGCCGGAGGCGCTGTGGTTGCCGAGTGTGCGCGGCGGCACCGCCGACTTCCGGAACAAGGCGAAGCTCGTGGTCGGCGGGCGACCCGGTTCGGTGACGCTCGGCATCCTCGGACGGGACGGCGAGGGGATCGACCTGCGCGACTGCCTGATACAGGAGCCGGGCATTCGACACGCCATCCCGCAGCTCGCCGCGTTCATCGAGGCGACGGGGCTCGCGCCGTACGATGTGCCGCGCCGTCGGGGCGAGCTGAAATTCGTGCACCTGACCCTCGCGCCCTCGGGCGACCTGATGCTGCGGTTCGTGACGCGCACCGAGCAAGCGCTGCACGTGCTGCGGAAGGCGCTCCCCGACCTGCTGGAACGCGTGCCGCGCGCCGCCGTCGTATCGGTGAACCTCCTGCCAGAGCACAAGGCGGTGCTGGAAGGGGAACGAGAGGAGCTGCTGCTCGGGTCATCTCTCGAGATGGAGCTGGGAGACGTCTCGCTGCACCTGCGACCGCAGAGCTTCTTCCAGACGAACACCGCCGTCGCGCGGGCGCTGTACGCGCAGGCCGCCGACTGGGTCGCCGCGGAAGGCCCCGATTCGATCTGGGACCTGTACTGCGGAGTCGGGGGGTTCGCACTGCACTGCGCCGCCGCCGCGCGCACAGGAGCGGCCGCGATGCCGCGCGTGCTCGGGGTGGAGATCAGCGAAAGCGCGGTCGAATCGGCCAGGCGCAGCGCGGCAGACGCCGGGATCGCGGCGGAGTTTGTCGCCGCCGACGCGACGGCCTACGCGCTCGGGGCTCCCGCGGAGGAGACGCCGCACACCGTCATCGTCAACCCGCCGCGACGCGGCATCGGTGCCGACCTGGCTGCCTGGATCGAGCGCGCCCCGGCGCACCGCGTCATCTACTCGAGCTGCAACCCGGAGAGTCTCGCCGCCGACCTCGCGGCGATGCCGTCCTGGCGCGTGCGCGGCGCTCGGGTGTTCGACATGTTCCCGCACACCCGCCATCTGGAGGTCATGGTGCTGCTGGAGCGCCGAGTCTGATCGAGGTCGCGGAGCGGCGCGCGCATTCGCCGCGGTGATGGGAAGATGTCCCCATGAACATCGTGCTCGGAGTGACCGGCGGCATCGCCGCATACAAAGTCGTGCAGCTCGCCCGCACCCTGGTCGAGGACGGGCACGACGTGCATGTCGTTCCGACTGCAGAGGCGCTGCGCTTCGTCGGCAAGCCGACTTGGGAGGCGATCAGCCGGAACCCCGTCACCACGTCGGTGCACGACGACGTGCCGGAGGTGCGCCACGTCGGGCTCGGTCAGCGAGCCGACCTGATCGTCGTGGCTCCGGCGACGGCCAATACTCTCGCGCGAATGAGTGCCGGCCTCGCCGACGACCTGCTGGGCACCACCCTGCTCGCCACCCGTGCGCCGGTGCTGGTCGCCCCGGCGATGCACACCGAGATGTGGCAGCACCCAGCGACCCAGGACAACGTGGCGATCTTGCGATCGCGCGGCGTGCATTTCGTCGGCCCCGAATCGGGGCGGCTCACCGGCGCCGACACCGGTCCGGGGCGCATGAGCGAGCCTGAGACCATTGCCGAACGGGTGCGCGCGCTGCTCGAGAGCGAGGAACCGGAGACCGCGCAAGGCCACCCGGGCCAGGAGGTGCGGCCTGTCGACGAGACACGGCAGGCCGAGGACGCTGCCGCCGGCGACGTGCCGTTGGAGACCGCTGCTGCTGAGGCTCTCGACTCCGTTCGCGCGGACACGGGAGGCGCAGCGCGAGAGCCCGATCTCGCCGGGCTCCGCATCCTCGTGACGGCAGGCGGCACACGCGAACCGATCGATCCGGTGCGCTATCTCGGCAATCGATCGAGCGGGCGACAGGGGGTGGCGATCGCAGCTGCGGCGGCCGACCGCGGGGCGAAAGTGGTGCTCTTCGCGGCGAACATCGACTCTGCGGTGCTCTCCGAGGTGCAGGATCGCGCCGCCGTGCGCGTGGTACCCGTCGGCACGGCGGCCGAACTCGAACGCGCCGCGCGAGCTGCCGCCGCCGGAGCCGAGGTCATCATCATGGCTGCAGCCGTCGCCGACTACCGCGTGGAGGACGTTGCGGAGCAGAAGATTCGCAAGGAGGACTCGGCCGGAGCGGCGCCGGTACTGCAACTCGTCGAGAATCCCGACATCCTGGTCGGGCTGGTGCATCAGCGACGGCCGGGCCAGGTGATCGTCGGATTCGCGGCCGAGACGGTGGAGCACGAGGACGAGCTGGTCGAACGCGGGCGGCGAAAGCTCGCGCGCAAGGGCGCGGACCTGCTCGCGGTGAACGCGGTGAGCTGGTCGGAGGGCTTCGAAGCGGGGGAGAACACGTTGCACGTGCTCTCGAGCGACGGTCGCCCGGCGACGGTGGCGAGCGGCACGAAGCGGGTCGTCGCGGATGAGCTGCTCGACGTGGTGCGCGAGACCTTGGACTCCTGAGCCGTTCTCAGGTTCGTGCTGCCCGAGAACGACGCAGCCCCGAGATCCTGATCGGATCGCGGGGCTGCGTGGAGGAGCGGTGGATCAGCTGATGAAGCCGACCTTCCGACCGCCTTCGCCGCCGAGTTCGATGTACGTGATGGACTCGGTGTTGACGAGGTACTGATGACCCTTCACGTCGGAGAGGGTGACGAGGGCGGCGTCGTTCGCGATCGCTTCCTCGATCACGCCGCGCACGTCTGCCGCGCTCGAGTCCGTGTCGAACGCGAGTTCGCGGGGCGAATGCTTGATACCGATGCGGATTTCCACGGGGCCTCCTGAGTTCAGTGGCGCACGGCCACGGGTCGAATCGCTGTCGAGTCTACGGCCGCCGCGGGGCCCGGGGTCGTGCGGAGCCGTCGCGTTCGCCAGCAGCGCACGCGGGGCGGGGAGGGGGCGCGCGAGGCCCGCAGTGTCTGCGGCCGTCAGTAGGCTGACGATATGACCTCATTCGACTCGTCGCAGCTGCGTGCGCTCGCGCTCGACGTCGACGCGCACGCTCGGGTGATCGGTGCTCCGGGCAGTGGGAAAACGCTGGTGCTGGTCGAGACGTATCGGCGCGCACTCGACCTGCCCGGCTGGGGGGAGCAGGATGTGGTCGCACTCGCACCCAATCGCCTCGCCGCCACCGACCTCCGCGGGCACATCGAGCGCGCCGTCGGACGCGCGATCGGCGGAACTCCCGTGCGCACGGCGGCGTCGCTCGGCTTCGCGGTGCTCTCGCGGGAACACGCGCTCGCGGGTGCCGACGCCCCGCGTCTGCTCACAGGTACGGTGCAAGACGAGCTCCTCGCAGATGTCATCTCCGAGGGGAGTGCCGCGGCTCTCGCGCGTTCGGTCGGCATCAGCGCTGACGTGCTCGGGACACCGGCCTTCCGCGCCGAGCTGCGTGACCTGTGGCGCGTGCTGGACGACTTCGACCGCTCGCCGACCGCGCTCGCCGCCGAGGTCGACGCGGCTCGTGCAGCTGCGGCGTCGCGCGCCGTGTCCGAGGGGCCGGGCGACGATCTCGCCGGGCTTTGGCGGGCGGCGCTCGCGCTGCTCGGCGCGGCCATGCGGCGAGCAGCGGCAGAGCGGCCGGGGGAGCTCAGCCCGAGTGCGATCCTTCGCGCGGCAAGTGCAGCGGTGCGCGATCACGGGGTGCGGTCGGACGCGGAGCCAGGCGACGGGTTCTCCGTGCCGCGACTCATCCTGGTGGACGACGCGCAAGAGCTCGGCGAGGGGGCTCTCGCGCTGCTCGCGGCGTGCGCCGCACGAGGCAGCCGCATCCGCGCGTTCGGCGATCCCGACATCGCGACGGGGGCCTTTCACGGCGAACGCACGGGCATACTCGCCGGGATCGTCCGAGAACTGGCCCGCCGCGAGCCCTCCGCTGCCGTCGGCGGCGCCGGTCGATTCGGCGGAGCACGTGAGACGCTCGTGACTCTGGAGACCGTGCACCGGCACGGCGCTCGGGTGCGTCAGCTCGTGCAGGGGCTGACGCGGCGCGTCGGTGCGTCGGCGGCGGGTGCGCAACGGGAGGCAGCGTCAGCGTCAGCGCCGGGAACGCGAGGGGGCGGTGCAGACGACGACGCCGTGCAGTTCGCCCGCGTCGAGTCAGCGGCGGAGCAGCTCGGCGTCATCGCGCATCGCTTCCGCGCGCGGCATCTGGGCCTCGGCGGCCGCGAGCCGGCGGCCTGGAGTCAGATGGCCGTGATCTGCCGCAGTCGCGGTGAAGCCACGCGCGTGGCCCGCGCACTCGCCGTCCATCAGGTTCCGACGGGTGTCGCAGCCGGGGGAATCGTGCTGCGCGAGCACCGGATCGTGCGGGAACTGGTGCGGCTGCTCCAGCATGCCCTCGGTATCGAGCCCCTATCCGCGCAAGAGTTTCTGCACCTCGTCGGCGGCGCTGTCGGCGGCCTCGACCCGGTGGCCGTTCGCCGACTGCGCGGAGCCCTCGTCCTGCACGAGCGGCGAGAAGCCGCAGCTGCCGGGCGCGACCCGGTGAGCATCGACGAGCTCGTGGTCGAGGCGGTCGCGTTCCCGGGAACCTCTCCGATGATCGACAGCGCAGGTGGCCGGGTGCTCCGCAAGATCGGCCTGATGCTGCAGGCGGCGCAGCGGGTGCGCGAGGGAGGCGGTACGCCGCGCGAGACGCTCTGGGCGATCTGGGACGGCGCGCGGCTCGCCTCGAGCTGGCAGGACGAGGCACTGTCGGGGCGCGGCGCGCGGGCCGACGAGGCGAGTCGCTCGCTCGACGCGGTGATGGGACTGTTCTTCGCGCTGCAGCGCCATGAAGAGCAGGACAGCGCGCAGCCGATCGCGGAGCTGCTCGAAGATCTCCTCGAAAGCGCCGTGCCCGAGGACTCGCTGGCCCGCAGGAGCCAACGATCAACGGTGACGGTGACGACGCCGCAGGGCGCGATCGGCCGGGAGTTTGACCTGGTCGCTGTGATCGGCGTGCAAGACGGTGCATGGCCCAATCTGCGTTCGCGCGGCTCGCTGGTCGGTGCGACGGCGCTCGAACGCTGGCTGCGCGGCGGTGCGCCGGAGCCGCCGGCGCGGCGCGACACGATGCACGACGAACTGCGGCTCTTCGCCCACAGCTGCGCGCGCGTTCGTCGGGAGCTGCTGGTCGTCGCGGTCGCCGATGAGCATCAGCACCCCAGCGCCTTCTTCGGCCTCGGCCGAGAATACGCCGTCGACTCGCTGCCGAGTGCGAGACTGACGCTGCGCGGTCAAGTCGCCGCGATGCGCCGCCGGGCGGTTCGCGACCCCGATGACGACGAGGCAGTGCGGGCACTCGTCGCACTCGCTGGCGCGCAGGTGCCCGGGGCCGACCCCGACGACTGGTACGGGGTCTTGCCGCCGAGCACGTCGGATCCGCTCGTCGATCTCGACGCTGACCCAGAGGCCCGGGTCAGCGTGAGCCCATCGCAACTCGAACGCGCTGAGAACTGCCCGCTCGACTGGGTGGTGTCGAGCCTCGGAGGCGGCTCGGGCAGCGTCCAGGCGAGTCTCGGGACCCTGCTGCACCACGCATTCGAAACGGCGACCGACTCCGATCCCGAGCATCTCTTCGCGATCGTGAGCGAAGAATGGAGCAAGTTGCCCTTCGCCGCGGAGTGGGAAGCGGAGCGCACCCGGAAGCTCGCGCGCGCGATGAGCGCAGGCCTCGCCGAGTACCTGCGAGAGTTCGAAGGTTCTGACCGGACGCTCATCGGCCGGGAAGCGATGTTCACAGCGACGATCGACCGCGCTGTTCTCCGAGGCGTCGCCGATCGGCTCGAACAGCGAACGAATCGCGACGGCGACCGAGAGATCACCGTGCTCGATTTGAAGACAGGGCGCGTTCCCCCGAGCCAGGCCGCCGCCGAAGAGCACGCGCAGCTGCAGGCGTATCAGGTGGGCGTCGCGCTCGGCGCATTCGAGGGTCCGGCCCTCAACGCTGACGCGCCGGCTTCGAGCGATCAGGAGTCGGAGCCGTCCGCGCCCGGGCAGATCAGCGGAGGTGCGCGCCTGCTCTACGTGCATCCCGACGCCGTGAAGGGAGCGGGGTTCATCGAACGAGTGCAGCAGCCCCTGTCAGACGAAGCGCGCGAAGCATTCGCCCAACGAGTCTCGGACGTGGCCCGCGTCATGGCGGCCGGAGCATTTACCGCTCGGGTGGAGCACCACTGCTCCGACCCGCATCAGCCGGGCAATTGCCGGTTGCACGTGATTCCTGCGGTGAGCCGCGCATGAGCGAGTCGAACCGCGATGCGCAGAAGACGCGCGCGCTCTTCTCAGCCGCTCGCATCGCGGAGATTCTCGCCGTCCCACCGGCGGTGCCGCTCACTCCCACGCCGGAGCAGCGTTCGGTGATCGAGCACCCGCTCGGGGGCACGACGCTCGTCGTCGCCGGCGCCGGAAGCGGGAAGACCGAGACGATGGCGAACCGAGTGGTGTGGCTCGTCGCCAACGGACTCGCGGCGCCCGATGAGGTGCTGGGACTCACATTCACCCGGAAAGCGGCCGGTGAGCTGCGCGAGCGCATCTCCGGGCGCCTGTTCACTTTCGCCGAGCGGCTCGGCGACGCCGCAGAGCGCGACGTGCTCACTGCAGAGGAGCGCGAGCGCTCACGAGAGCTCCACGAGATGCTCGCCGACGGTCTCGAGATCCCCGACGTCAGCACCTACAACGCGTTCGCCGCCGGCGTGCTGCAGGAATTCGGCATCGCCGCCGGGGTCGTTCCCGGAGCCGCCGTGATCGACACGGCGACCGCCTGGCGCATCGCCCGAGAGGTCCTCCTGTCGAGCAGCGACCCCGGTCTGGTCGAGAGCGAACTGCGCGTTCCCGAGCTGATCCGGCATATGCTCGCACTCGACCACGCCGTTTCCGACAACCTGACCTCACTCGACCGCGTCGATCGCATCGTCGAGGAATTCTCTCGGGTCCAGCATCTGCCCTACAACGAGAAGGAGATCGGCCGAGCGCCGAGCGGCAAGCAGTACGCGCCGGTGCGCGACGCCGTGGCGAGTCTCGCCGAGACGCCGCTCATCACCCGACTCGCGCGCGAATACGCGCAGGAGAAGCAGCGGCGCGGGGTGATCGAGTTCCCCGACCAGCTCGCGCTCGCAACAGCCGCGCTCGACGCGTCGCCCGCAGCGCGCCGGGTGCTCCGCCAACGCCACCGAGTCGTGCTGCTCGACGAGGTCCAAGACACCTCGGTGGGGCAAACCCGATTCCTCTCCCGCATCTTCGCGGGCGGTTCGGTGATGGCCGTGGGCGACCCGCATCAATCGATCTACGGCTGGAGAGGTGCTTCGGCCGAGGGCCTGCAGTCGTTCCACTCGGATTTCTCGGGTCGGCGCGAACCCTCGGACGGGTCCGCGGCGCCAGACCCGACCGCCGCCGATGCAGGCGCAGCCTGGACGCAGCCAGCCACACTGACGCTCTCGACGAGCTGGCGCAATCCGGTCAGCGTGCTGGGCGCGGCGAATGCCATCGCCGCACCCCTCGCCGCCGAGTCGGCCGTCGATGTACCGCGGCTCGCCCCCCGGCCAGGCGCCCGCACCGGAAGCGTCGAGTGGTGTTACCCGGAGACCGTGCATGAAGAACGCCTCGCTGTCGCAGAGTGGGTGCGATCCGCCCGAGAGCAGCACCTCGAGGAGCACGGCGAGCTGCCGACAGGAGCGGTGATCTTCCGCACGCGAAGCCAGATGGCCGCGTTCGGGGCCGCCCTCGCCGACGCTGGGGTTCCGGCCCGCATCATCGGTCTGGGCGGGCTCCTGACGACACCGGAGGTGACCGACGTCGTCAGCGCGCTCCGGTGCCTCTGGTACGCGGATGCCGGTGGAGACCTGATCCGGCTCCTCACCGGACCGCGGTTTCGCATCGGCGTCGCCGATGTCTCAGGTCTGCGAGATGCCGCGCGATGGTTCGGCGAGCGCGACATCGCCCAGCGCCCGCTCTCGCCGGAGGATCGGGCGCCCGACCGGGTGCTGCCTGATCCAGACCGGCAGTACACGTTGATCGATGCGCTCGATCAGATCGCCGGAATGCGCGACCTCCAGCATCGTGCACTGGCGAACATCTCAGATGTCGGCCGGGAACGACTTCGCGAGGCCGGGCGCATGCTGGCCGGCCTGCGACAAGGGGTGGGCGGGAGCATTCCCGAGCTCATCGGCGCCGTCGTGCAGTCGCTGCGCATCGATATCGAACTCGACGCCAACGAGGCGAGGGACCTCGCCGGAAGCTCAGCCGCCCACGCGAATCTCGACGCATTCACCGATCTCGTCGAAGGCTATCTCGCCGTGGATACGGAGGGGTCGCTGCCATCGCTCCTCGAATGGATCGAGCGTGCTCTCGAGGCCGATGAAGCCGCGGAGCACGTCGCCGAGCCCGCGCCGGGGACCGTGCAGCTGATCACGGCCCATGGTTCGAAGGGTCTCGAGTGGGACCTGGTGGTCGTCCCACGTCTCGTGGCAGGAGAATTCCCGGGGCAGGCGCGGGCGGGAGCCGGATGGTTGCGCACGGGCCAGCTGCCGGACGAGCTCCGCGGCGATGCGGCGTCGCGTCCAGCCCTGAACTGGCGGATCGCGGCCACGCAGCAGGAGCTCCGCGACCGCATCGCCGAGTATCGCTCAGCACTGCAAGCCCGCCATCAGGAGGAGGAACGGCGCCTGGCGTACGTGGCCGTCACGCGAGCGGCCGGTCGCGTACTGCTGAGTGGCTCGTTCTGGGGCGGTCAGCGTCGTCCCCGCTCACCTTCGGCCTATCTCGTGGAGCTGCAGGATGCGGGCGTCATCGGGGGGCTCCCCGAAGCGAGCGCCTTCGACGCCGACCCATCGGAGCGGGACGAACTGACGCTCGACTGGCCCCTCGACCCGCTGGGGGCGCGATCGAGCACCGTGCTGCACGCGGCAGAGGTCGTGCGGAGGGCGATCACCGATGCGGCCGATCGCGGCGTGGCCGAGGGAGACGCTGAGGAGCCGCTGGACGAAGCCGTGCGCCTGCTGCTCGCAGAGCGCAGCGTGCTCGCGAACGGCACGGCGGGAACGGAAGCGGTGAGCGCGTCAGACGCTGACCTGCCCGAACGGCTCACCGCGTCGACGTTTCACGAGTTCGTCGAAGATCCCGTCGCTGCCGAACGGTCTCGGCTCCGGCCCGTGCCGCAGCGCCCGTACCGCCGCACGCGCGTCGGCAACCGGTTCCACGAATGGGTGGAACGGCGCGCGACCACCGCTCGCGGTACCGAGCTGCCGCTCGCAGGGCTTGCCGACATCGACTGGGTGGGAGATCCAGCACCGGCTGAAGCCGGGTACGAAGCCGAGCCGACCGCGGAGGCGGCCGAATTGGCGCCGCTGATCGAGCGCTTCGAGCGGTCGCGGTGGGCGCATCTGCAGCCGATCGCCGTCGAGCAGGAGGTGACGCTCCCGTTCGCCGGACGAACGCTGGTGTGCAAACTCGACGCCGTATACCGACTCGATGACGACCGATTCGAGATCGTCGACTGGAAATCGGGGCGAGCGCCGAAGAACGATGCGGAACGCGAATCGCGCTTCTTCCAGCTCGACCTGTACCGGCATGCGTACGCGCAGTGGGCGGGCATCGATGCCGATCGCGTCGACGTATCGCTGTTCTACGTGGCGGAGGGAGTGGAACTCACCGGACGCGAGCCGCGAAGCCTGCGTGCACTCGAGGAGATCTGGCAGGAGGCGGCAGGGAGACTCAGCGGGCGGAGCCGCGAGGCAGATCGTCGTCCGAGAGGGGCTCCGTGAGCTGGTCTCCTCCGTCCGACGCCGGTCGCGCACTCGGCCGGTCTGCGGAATCCGGCCGAGGAGCATCGCCTGAGACATCGAGCGGATCGATCACATCGGTTTCCTCCGCATCGGGGGTCTCCGACGCGTCCGCCTCCGACGAACCGTCCTGGGCTCCATCCGAATCAGCGTCGAGCGGCTCGATGAAATCGGTGTCGACGCCGAACATGCGATCCTCGTCGAGCCCCTCGAACGCGGCGGTGTCCGACTGGGCGTCGATGATCTCCGGAGTCTGATCGAGCAGCGCGATCACTTCCTCCGAGCTGAGCGGGGCCGCAGCGACTGCGGCCGTGAAGGCTGCGCCGAGCGCGCCGCCGCTGCCGACCATGCGATCGAGCATCGTGACCGCGTCGTCGATGATGGTCTGATCGTGCGTCTCGGTGCCGTGGAGCAGCCACCGAGCCACCTCCAGCTCGTGATAGAGAGCGGCACGAGCCCGCAGATGCGAGAGCGACTCGCTGTTGCGCGCCCGAGCGTAACGAGCGATCATCCCGTCCAGCACGTCAGGGCCAGCGGCGAGGAGCCAGGCGAGATCTGCTGCCGGGTCGCCGACCGAGCATTCCGACCACCCCAGAATGGCGGTGATCGCGCCCTCGTCGACTCTGATCAGCTCGGCGTCGAGCGAGCCGTGCACCATCGTGGGGGAGAAATCCCACAGGTCCGACGTCTCGAGCACGTGCGTCCACCGCCGCCGCACCGTCTCGGGGAGGAGGCGGGTCGCATCTGCCCGGTCGACGAGACGAGTCGCCAGCACGCGCAGATCCTGCGCAGAACGAACCGGGAGGCCGCCGTGCTGTGCGACGGTGAGCGGGAGTTCGTGGATGGCGGCGATCGCCTCGGCCAGCGGCTTGAGCAGGATCGCGTCGTGCGTCAGATCGTCCGCCTCGAAACGCGCCCCGTCCAGGAACGAAGTCACGACCGCGCGAGTCTCGCCGGCGCGAGTCATCCCGAGAGCCGTCGGCACGGCGAAGGGGAGACGGCTCCTCGGACCCTCCGTGAGCGCGGCGAGCCCCAGCAGTTCCGCTGATTGCTGCACCTCGGCCTGATGGGTGCGCGGCACGCGCACGAGCAGTTCGTCATCCTCTGTGGCGATGATCGCGGAGACGAATGCATCGTCGCTCTCGTGTTCGCGCACTCCGAACACGACGAGGCCCGGCACCGCGGAGGTCGAGAGCGCGGCTAAGGTGAAAGGGATGCTGGCCATGTACTCAGGGTATGCATGCGCGTCGACTCGGTCGATTCGCCACGCGCACTGAGCGACAGCCCGCCGGCAACTCCAAGCAGCGACGCGTCCGGGCGTCAGCCTCGGCGCGATTGAACAGGGGAACACATGACCTCGAACCCGGCCAGGCCACCACTCGCGGGCGGCGCGCTCGATCGCGACGCGGCGACCCGCATGAGCCAGGAACTCCTGGGCGAAGCGTGGCGAGACCCCTCGGCCAAGATGCTCCGCATCCGTGGCGTGGAGATCCCGGTGCGCGTCGCGGGCGGTGCGACCCGGCTCGCGTGGCAGCCGACGACCGGCGAGCCGCGTGCGGCGGTGGTCGAAGATCCGGAAGGCGCGAGCGCCGCAGATCAGTCGCAGTCGAGCCTCGATGCGCGCGGGGTGACGGACGTGTTCCTGGGGCGCATCGACGGCGCCCCCGTGTTCGCGAGGGCGATACCAGTCGCGGGCGAGGATCCCGGCACCGATGCGCGCACCGTGGAGAACGAGGGAGCCGGCGCAGAGGCCGAGCCGGGTGATGAGCGCTGGGTCCACCCCTTCCAAGTCGGTGCTCGCCTCACCGAGGCCGAACGAGAAGCGGTCGGCGTCGCCTCGGCACTGCTGAGGTGGCACGAGAGCGCAAGCTACTCGCCGCGAGACGGCGATCGCACTGCAGCGACTCAGGGCGGGTGGGCCCGTCTCGACGCGCGCGGCGGAGAGCACTTCCCTCGAACCGACCCGGCGGTGATCGTGCTGATCGAGCACGAGAACCGCGTGCTCCTCGGTTCGAATGCGCTCTGGGAACCGGGTCGCTTCTCGCTGCTCGCGGGGTTCGTCGAAGCCGGTGAATCGCTCGAGCAGGCCGTCCAACGCGAGGTCTTCGAGGAGTCCGGCGTGCGGCTGGGCGACATCGCGTACGTGACGTCTCAGCCGTGGCCGTTCCCGCGTTCGCTGATGCTCGGGTTCCGGGCGCGGCTGGCGGCGGGGGTCGATCCGGAAGCGCTGGTTCCCGATCCGACGGAGATATCGGAACTGCGGTGGTTCACGCGCGACGAGCTCCGCGAGCCCGCCGAGGATCTCACGCTGCCGATGCCGCTTTCGATCGCGCGGTGGATGATCGACCGATGGGTCGCCGAGGACGACGCCGAGGGCGCGGTCGAACCGGTCGATTCAGCCACGGCATCGTGAGCTCAGACGCCGAGGCGATTCTGTCGGCTCTCGATCCCGAGCAGCGCGAGATCGCGGAGAGCCTGCGCGGTCCCGTGGCCGTGCTCGCCGGTGCGGGAACGGGGAAGACGCGCGCCATCACCCACCGCATCGCGTACGGGGTGCGCACCGGGGTGTACGACCCGGAACGGGTACTCGCCGTGACGTTCACGCGGAAGGCCGCGGGAGAACTGCAGGGTCGCCTTCGGGCGCTGGGTGCTGACGGCGTGCGCGCGCAGACGTTCCACGGGGCCGCGCTCGCGCAGTTGAACCACTTCTGGCCGCAGCTCGTCGGCGGTGCCGCGCCGAAGATGCTCCCTGGCAAGGTGGCGGCGATCTCGCAGGCGGTCGAGTCGCTCGGGCTCAGGCTCGGAGGCGAGGCGCTGCGCGACGCCGCAGCGGAGATCGAATGGCGCAAGACCCGCATGCTGAGCATCGACGCCTACGCGGATCAGGTCGAGCGTCGACCCATCCCGCAGGGGCTCACGCCGGAGCGCCTCGTGGACTTGCAGCGGGCGTACACCGCGCTGCTCGAGGAGCGGAGGCAGATCGACTTCGAAGACGTCCTCGTGCTGATGACCGGCATGCTCGAGACCGAGCCCCTCGCGGCCCTCCAAGTGCGGGAACGCTATCGGTTCTTCACCGTCGACGAGTACCAGGATGTCTCGCCGCTGCAGCACTCGCTGTTGCGCATGTGGCTCGGGGATCGCGACGATCTCTGCGTCGTCGGTGATGCGAGCCAGACCATCTACTCCTTCGCGGGGGCCTCGAGCTCGTACCTGCTGCGATTCGGTGCGGAGTATCCGCGGGCGCGCGAGATCCGACTCGAGCGCAACTACCGTTCCACCGAAGCCGTCGTCCGCATCTCCAACAGGTTGATGCGGGATCGGCCCGGCGCCCTCACGCTCCGGGCAGCACGCGCGGACGCGACTGCCGCCTCGGCGGCAGCGCCCACGTTCGAGTGGTTCGCCTCGGATCACGACGAAGCCGCGGCCGTTGCGGACTCCATCGCGGCGGCGGTGCGCGCGGGAACCCCGGCGTCCGAGGTCGCGATCCTGTACCGCACCAACGCGCAGTCGGCGCGCTTCGAGGAGGCGCTCAGGCAGCGCGGGCTGAGCGTTCGCGTGCACGGCGCGCAGCGATTCTTCGAGCGCGCC
This sequence comes from Leucobacter manosquensis, assembly GCF_018304845.1. Lineage (NCBI taxonomy): Bacteria > Bacillati > Actinomycetota > Actinomycetes > Micrococcales > Microbacteriaceae > Leucobacter > Leucobacter manosquensis. Next base: position 334,670 of record NZ_JAFEVO010000001.1, read on the forward strand.
GATGTGCGGCAAGCCGTGATGCTCATCCGCGGCGAGGCGAAGGTCGCGGACACGCGCCCCCTGTTTCAGATCGTCAGCGACGTGCTGCGTGCCGGGGGATGGTCGGCGAAGGCGCCGGAGGGCGCGGCGCAGCGCGAGAAGTGGGAAGCGCTCGGCGCGCTCCTCGGCCTCATCGACGAGATGCCGCCCGGAACCGGCATCCGTGAGTTCAGCGAGGAGTTGCTCGCGCGGCAGCGCACGCAGCACGAGCCGACCCTCGACGCGGTGACCCTCAGCGCGATCCACGCTGCGAAGGGGCTCGAATGGTCGATGGTGCACGTCGTCGGGCTCAGCGAGGGGCTGCTGCCGATCACGCACGCCACCGACGAGGCTGCGATCGACGAGGAGCGCCGACTCTGCTACGTGGCGTTCACCCGCGCGAGAGACACGCTCCGGCTCTCCGGGGTCGCGGGCGGGGGGCGTACCGCGCGGCAGCCCTCACGCTTCATCAGCGAGGCGGATGATCGCCGCCGGCACGTGAGCCGTCGTCATCGAGTGATGGCGGCCCGCAGGCGCAGTCGAGGTGCGGTTCGACCTGCTCCACTCGCGGCGCGGGGATCGAGAGCGCTCGTGAAACCGGCAGGACGATGCGGGTGCGATGCGCGGCCGAGTCGCCGGCGCTCCAGGCGCGGATGAGGCCGGCGGCGTACGCTCCGGCGAGCACGGCGGCATCGCGTCGTTCGCTTGCGACTGCTGCTCCGGCGAGCTGTGCCGCCAGGGCCGCGGTCGCGGCATCGCGTTCGACTCGCGCGAGCGATATGCAGGTGTGGCAGGGCCGGCCGTCGGCATCGATGATCGGCCCCACGTGCACCGCCCCATCGGTGAACCTGATGAGCAGGTGCGGAACCCCCTCCATCAGCCAGCGCTGCGCGCGCTCGAGCGGCTCCCAGTAGCGCTCCACGAACACGACGAGATCGATGTCTCCGGATGCAGACGACTCATCGCGTGCTGGGAACCGACACACCCCGCTCTCGAGGAGGGCTTCGCGCAGCGCCGCCACCGGGCGTCCGCCGTCGCACATCTGCGCGGTCAACGGCGCCGCGGCCTCAGTCGCATTCGCGGCGCGCTGCGCGAGCAATGCGGGCCCGAGCTGTGCGACGGCGGCTCGCGCCTCACCGAGTGTCACTCCGGCTCGGCGCGCCTCGTCTGGCAGGCGGTCCGCATCCACTCCACGACGCAGTACGCCGATGAAGCGCTGCACTCCAGCCGTCGGGCGTCGCACGCGTGCGATGGCGTGCTCGAAACCCACCCTGAGGGTGTCCGGGTCCTCCCAGCAGATCGGGAGCGAGGGGTCGAGTCGTGTCAGCAGGGGATCCATGGGAGCAGTGTGCGCGCTCGAATCCCCGTTCGTGCGATATCCACAGGCTCATCTGCGCGAGCGCGCCGATGCCGTTTCACTCACACCTGTGAGCGGCGTTGCATCGTGGTTGCCCGTTCAGTCCTGACGATCTCCCGCGTCGCCCTCGTGCGGGGGCAACTCGCCGTCGAGCAACTGAGCGAGCGCTGCGTCGAATTCGTCGGCTTCGGCGTCGGGCGTCGCACCCGCCAGGCCGAGGCGTTCGAGCAGCCGAGCGGGATGGTCCAGTTCTTCTGACGAGGGCAGCAGATCGGGATGCGCCCAGAGCCCGTCGCGGGTCGCGACATCGCTCCGCTCGCCGACGAGCCGCCACAGCGCCGCTGCCTCGCGCAACCGACGCGGGCGGAGCTCGAGCCCGGCGAGCGCAGCGAACGCGTGCTCCGCCGGTCCGCCCGTGGCGCGGCGGCGGCGCACCATCTCCGCCACCGCGTCGGCCCCCGGGATCCGCTTGGCGGCGTCCGCCGTCACCACGTCCACCCAGCCCTCGATCAGCGCGAGCATCGTCTCGAGCCGTGCGTGCGCGGCCTCCTGCGCCTCCGTCTTCGGCGGTATCAGCGCGCCGTTCGAGATGATCTCCTGGATCTGCTCGGGGTGCTGCGGGTCGATATCCCGGGCGAGCTCCTCGATGCGTCCGGTATCGATGCTGATGCCGCGAGCGTAATCGCCGATCGCGGTGAGGAGATGCAGCCTCAGCCACTTCGAGTGGCGGAAGAGCCGGGCGTGGGCGAGCTCCCTGATCGCGAGGTAGAGCGTCACCGTCTCGGGATCCTGATCGAGGCCCTCGGCGAACGCAGCAACCCCTGCCGGGAGCAGCGCCCGCCCTCGCGCCCCGCACCGACAGCAGCGGGATCCCGATGTCTCCAGCCGACACGACCTCGCCGGAGAGACGACCGACGATCGTTCCGAGCTGCACGGCGAAGAGCGCGCCGCCCACACTGCGCAGCATCGGGGTGGCTCCCTGCAGTGCCGTCCCGAGCTCCTCCGGCATCTGGCTCTCGAGCGCGCTCATCAGGGCGCGCGTGATCGACTCGGCCACCGGCTCGGCCAGCCCGACCCAGGTGTCGATCGACTGCTGCACCCACTCGATGCGAGACAACGTCTTCGGTGCGTCGGGAGTCGGCCCCAGCTCGGTCGCCTCGTCCAGCCAGAGTGCCGCGACGGGAAACGCCCTGAGGGCAGCTGCAGGATCAGCCGAACCGCTGTCGCCAGAGGCGACCTCGATCGCGGTCTTCCGCGCGACCGACCAGTCGATCTCGGCCGAGGGATTCTGCATGGCGCCCTGAAGCGTGCCGAACAGGCCCTGGAGGGCCTGGGGGTCGACGTTGATGCCCGCCGCCTTCGCGAACTGCTCGGGATCGAATCCGTTCGCCGGCGCACCGCCGGTGCCCGACAGCATGTCGCGCAGAATGCGTTGCAGCTCTTCGAAATCGCCACCGGAATCGGGGCGCTCAGCGCCGTCGTGGTCGTTCGCGCTCATTGCCGCTCCTTCGTCGTTGCTTCACGAATAACGCTACGGCACGGTGCTCAGATGCGCCTGCTAGATTGACCGACGCTCGGCGATTCCCATTGCGCCGACTGCGAACAGGCGCGGGGTGCACGAGGAGAGCATTGGGTCAGCACATCGGCAGGACACGTTCGGACGTCGAGTACGAGGCGGACGCGGGCCGAGGGCGGCGTCGCGGCCTCTGGATCGTCGGCGCACTCGCGATCCCGGTGCTGCTTGCAGGAGCGATCCCCTCGCCGTACGTCATCGAGCGACCCGGCCCCGTGGTCGACACGCTCGGCGATGTCACCGTGGACGATGCCACGGAGCCCGTCGTCTCGTTCCCCGACGCTCAGACGTATCCGACGAGCGGCACGCTGAACCTGCTCACCGTGCAGATCCTCGGAGACCCTGACCGGCGACGCAGCTGGCTCTCGCTCCTGCCCGCGGTCGTCGACCCGTCGCAGCGCATCGCGCCGCTCAGCGACTTCTTCCGCGACGGAGAGACCTCCGATGATCGCGATGCGCAGAACACGGCGCTCATGGCGAGCTCGCAGACGCTCGCCGCCGCGGCGGCTTTCCGCGAGGTCGGCGTCGACGTCGACGTCGTGCTCAGCGTCGCAGAGGTCGCGGGCGGCAGCGCGGCGGACGGCGTGCTCGAGCCGGGAGACCGTCTCGTCGCGCTCGACGGCGAGCCCATCGAGAGTTTCGCGATGCTTCGCGAACGAACCATCGCAACCGGAGGCGACGAGCCGCTGCGGGTCGGCATCGAGCGCGACGGGGAACCGGTCGATGTCGAGCTCACCCCGACCATCCCGGACGGGGCGACGGAACCGCTGATCGGGGCCACCGTCGCGACGGATTTCGAGCTCCCGAGCGAGGTGGAGATCAAACTCGAGGACATCGGCGGCCCGAGCGCCGGCATGGCCTTCTCGCTCGCCATGTACGATCGGCTGACCCCGGGGGAGATGCTCGACGGGATGACCGTCAGCGGCACAGGGACAATGGCCGATACCGGAGAGGTCGGGCCCATCGGCGGGCTCGAGCAGAAGATGTGGGCGGCGGCTCGAGCGGAGAGCGACCTCTTTCTCATGCCCCTCGGCAACTGCGCCGATGTTCCCGAGCGGATACCCGACGGATTGCGGGTCGCGCCGGTCGCGACCCTCACCGAGGCGATCGACGCGATCGAAACCGCCGCTTCAGGCGACACCCCCGCCGGGTTGGAGCGCTGCGGAGCCGAGATTTCAGCTCGGTCTCAATCGTCGTAGATGCCGATACCGCCCCCGGGTTTTACCAGCGCAGCCCGGTAGGGTGAAGTGACCCACCCCGCCCAGCACCATCGCGTGCGCACTGGACAGGAAAGTGAACGAAGACGTGACCGACCCGAACCCCCCGGCTCAGGCCACCCGTCAGCGCCGGCTCTCGCCGCTTGCGATCACCGTCGTGCTGGTGGTGATCCTGATTCTCGGCTTCCTCGCGGTGGCCGCGGTGCTCGCTGAAGTGATGTGGTATCGACAGACCGGCTACCTGCCGGTGCTCACCACGCAATGGCTCGCCGCCGGAGCGATGTTCCTGATCGGGTTCCTCGGCATCGCGGTGCCCGTGTTCTTCGCGATCGACATCGCGTACCGCAAGCGCCCCGTCTACGCGCGACTGACTGCCCAGCTCGACCGGTACCAGGAGCTCTTCGAACCGCTCCGTCGCCTCGTCAAGTGGGGTCTGCCCGCCGTCGTCGGCCTGTTCGGGGGATTCAGCACCGCCGCGCAGTGGCAGAGCGTGCTGCTCTGGTTCAACGGCGAGAACACGGGGGAGACCGATGCTCAGTTCGGTCTCGACATCTCGTTCTTCCTCTTCGATCTGCCCATGCTGCAGGGGATCGTGGCGTTCGCCTCGGCCGCAACGCTGCTGGCGCTGATCGCCGGCGTCGCGACCAGCTACCTCTACGGCGGCATCGCGTTCTCCGGTCGTGACGTTCGCGTCTCCAAGTCGACGCGCATTCAGGCCGCGGTGCTCGCGACGCTGTACCTCGTGCTGCAGGCCGCGAGCCTCTGGCTCGATCAGTACCGCACGCTGACGGGGAGCTCCGGCATCCGCACCGGTGCGATGTTCTCGGACGTCAACGCGGTGATCCCGGGGAAGCAGATCCTCGCGGGAATCGCCATCATCGTCGCGATCCTGTTCATCGTGACGGCCTTCACCGGCAAGTGGCGTCTGCCGGTCATCGGTACGGCGCTGCTGATCGCGTCCAGCCTCGTGCTGGGCGTCGGCTACCCCTGGGCCGTGCAGCAGTTCCAGGTCGGGCCCGACGAGAAGAGCCTCGAGTCCGAGTACATCGAGCGCAATATCGCGGCCACCCGTGCCGCGTACGGCATCGAGGACGTCGAGAAGGAACGGTACGACGCGGTCACCGACGCCGAGCCTGGCGCGCTGCGCAACGACGCGACGACCACCGCGAACATTCGCATCATCGACCCCGAGATCGTCTCTCCCACCTTCGCTCAGCTCGAGCAGATCCGTCAGTACTACCAGTTCCCCGGATCGCTGAACGTCGATCGCTACGAGATCGACGGCCAGGTGGAGGACACCGTGTCGGCGGTACGCGACATCAACATCGAAGAGCAGACCGGTTGGTACAACCGGACGCTCGTCTACACCCACGGGTACGGGCTCGTGGCGGCATTCGGCAACCAGCGATCGCCCGGGGGCGAGCCGGTCTTCCTGGAGAACGGTATTCCGACGAGCGGCAAGCTGGGCACCTTCGAACCGCGCATCTACTTCGGCATGGATTCCCCGGAGTACTCCATCGTGGGTGGAGAGCGCTCCAAGGCGATCGAGCTCGACTTCCCCGCCGATGCCGAGAGCAACGCCGAAGCCTCCGCCGAGGAGGCCGCAGACGCCGAGCCGGCCGAGCCGGGTGCTGAAGATCCTGCGACCGAGCAGAGCGTCGAAGCGGAGGAGGCCGGTGAAGACGGTGGACGTCAGAACATGACGACCTTCTCGGGCGACGGCGGCCCCGTGCTCGACAACATCTTCACGAAGCTCATCTACGCCCTCAAGTTCCAGGACATGGAGGTGCTCCTCTCCGGCGCGGTCGTCGACGGCTCGCAGATCCTGTACGATCGCAACCCGGTCGACCGCGTGCAGAAGGTGGCCCCGTACCTGACCGTCGACAAGGCGCCCTACGCCTCGGTGGTCGACGGGCGCGTCGTCTGGATCGTCGACGGCTACACCACCTCCGACGATTACCCGTACTCCGAATCCTCGGACATGAACGAGCTCACGGTGGACGCTGACGCCTCCGAGCGCGATCCGCTCGGCAAGCCGATCAACTACATCCGCAACTCCGTGAAGGCGACCGTGGATGCGTATGACGGCTCCGTGTCCCTCTACGCGTGGGATACCGAGGATCCGCTGCTGAAGTCGTGGGGCAAGATATTCCCCGGCACGCTGAAAGACGTCTCGGAGATGAGCGGCGACCTGCTCAGCCACGTTCGCTACCCCAGCGACCTGTTCAAGGTGCAGCGCGCGATGCTCGGCGAGTACCACGTCACGAACGCGGACGCCTTCTACTCGGCAGAGGACAAGTGGCGCACGCCCGATGATCCGGTGTCGACCGCGACCGCGGGTGCGGCGAAGCTCGCTCAGCCTCCGTATTATCTGACGCTCGCGGCCGGAGCCGATGCGGATCCGAACTACTCGATCTATTCGACGTACATTCCGGATCAATCGGGTGAGGGCTCCCGAGACATCCTCACCGGGTATCTCGCAGCAAACTCGAACGCCGGCTCTGAAGACGGAACGGTCTCGGAGGACTACGGAAAGCTGAAGTTGCTGACGCTGCCGAAGGGCGACCCGATTCCCGGGCCGGGGCAGGTGCAGAACAGCTTCACCACCGACTCGAACGTCTCCAACCTGCTCAACATCCTCCGCCAGGGCGAGAGCCAGGTCATCAGCGGCAACCTGCTGACGCTGCCGGTCGGCGGCGGATTGCTCTACGTGCAGCCGGTCTACGTGCAAGCGAAGTCCGGCACGAGCTTCCCGATCCTGCAGAAGGTGCTCGTCGCCTTCGGCGACCAGATCGCCTTCGAGGACACGCTGGACGAGGCACTGGATGCACTCTTCGGAGGCAACTCCGGCGCCGATGCCGGTGATACGGGCACGACCCCCACGACGGGGGACCCGGCAGCGGAGGATCCCGACTCGGGTGACACCGGTGCCGGTGACGCGGGTTCGGGTGCGACCGGCACCCTCCGAGAGACCCTGACGGAAATGCAGGACGCTCTCGAGGCACGCGATGCTGCCATGCAGAAGGGCGATTGGGCCGCCTACGGCGAAGCCGACGAGCGTCTGCAGCAGGCGATCGAGGCGGCGCTCGAAGCGGAGTAGCGCTCAGCCTCAGGAGCAGACCGGACCGGGACGACGCGAGTCGATCCGGTCCGGTCTGCGTTTCAGCGTGCGGGCTGCGGCGCGTACCTCGACCGCCCGCAACGCGTGCGCGTTTCGTTGTCGTCGCTCACATGGCTGAGGCGCGCGCGGCCGAACCGTCGATTTCGGGCGCAGCGTTCGCTCACATGCGCGGAAGTGGGGCGGTGCGCACTCCATCAGTGCACTCCTGAAGCACAGCAAAAAGCCCTTGGTCGGGAGAGAACTCCAGATCAAGGGCTTTTCTTCGTTGCGGGGGCGGGATTTGAACCCACGACCTCCGGGTTATGAGCCCGGCGAGCTACCGAACTGCTCCACCCCGCGGCACGAGACCCAACTCTAGCACGTCGCGGAATCAGGCGCAATTCTCGCGAGCCCAGTGGGTGTGGAGAGCTCACGAGCCGTACCTGCTCTCCAGGCCACGATCGCTGCAGGACGCTCCGTTTCACGAGTCGTCCGCATGTGATCGCGGTGTCGAAAGGAGTTGGGCATGACCAAGGTGAACTGGCTGAACGGAGGGTGGCGAGGGAGACGCGCTCGGGATTCGCACACCGTGCGAAAGATGCAGACGGTACGAGTGGTGCGATCGGTGCCCGGGATGGCGCTCGCAGGTCTCGTCGTCGCCGCCCTCGCGCTCAGCTCCGCCCTTTTCGCGCCGCCGACTCCCGCTCAGGCGCTATCACGAGGAGAGGAAGTCTCGTTCGCCGGTGGATTGACGATCTCGAACTTCGTCATGCCGAACGGTACTCGTGCGTACTGCATCGAGGTCGGTCGCCACGAACCGTCGGGGTACATCGCCGCACTCGGGCGACTCCCGTATCTGCCGGGTATCGCCGGGATGTTCCCGGCGTGGGATGACGAACACGGCATGAGGCAGATGAACTACCTCATGGACCGTCACGGTCAGACTGGGGATGCGTGGACCGCTGCTGCGGTGCAGCTGACGATCTGGCGCATGCGCGAGAACTTCGCCGCGGGCAATTTGGCCCTCGACCAGAAGATCGGTGTGCTGCTGAGCTCAGCCCGTGGCCGGGACCTCGTCGCGGAATCCGACCGGCTCTATGCCGACGCGAAGGCGAATGCGAAACCGCCGGTGGCTGCGAAGCCCGTCACGGGGGAGTTGCAGGTGACTCCTGACCCCGGCGGAAAGCAGGGCCGCTACCGGGTCGCGTACCCGAAGGGCACCACGACGCTCAGCGTCACTGGCGGCACGTTCGTGCGCAATGATGCTGCGACGCTCCAAGTTCCGAGTACCGAGGCTTCGGCTCGCTACGTCCAGGCAGACCCCGGTGCGCGTCGCATCACGCTCGGGGGCTCCTGGGAGGCCAGAGGCACGGCCGGGTGGGATGCGGTGCTCGACGTCCACGACACCGCGACCGCATCGGGAGCCAGTGGGCAGCGAATCGCAGTCGCCACGGGCAGTTCGAAATCGGCGGACCTGGGAGGTCGCTTTCCCAGCGTGCATCACGACGTTCCTGCGCCCCCGGCCCCACCGATCGCGTCCTCTCAGGCGCAGCCGGACGCCACGGTAGGGGGCACCATGCTGGATCGACTGATCGTTCGAGAGACGCCGGACAGCACCCTGGCGATGTGGCCGGACGCGGTCGCCGACTTCACGGCGTACCTGGAGCCGAGCGCCGGGGCACAGAAGTTCGACGAGCACTGGGAGCCGGTACTGGGCAATCCGTATGAGGCGCAAGCGGAAGACCCTGCAACCGGCGCGCTGCTCTGGGAGGAGTGGTGGGCGGATGCCGCAGGAGAACCGCTGCTCGATGGAGCGGGGAACCGCATTCCCGTGGCCGACGAGAATGGTGCGCCGACGGCGGGTGTTGCCGCAGACGGCACTCCATACCCCGTGCTCGAGCTGGCGGAGGACGGCACTCCGGTGCGCGACAGCTCGGGGGCGCCCGTGCCGCTGCGCGGTCGCGACCCCGTGCTGGAGCAACGGCGCGATCCGCAGACCTGGAGCGAAGCCGAACTCGAATCGCTCTCCGCGGAGGAACGCTGTCTCGCGCAACCCGTCCACCGCGCATCCGGCATTGCCGTTCCCGGGCAGGGAGCGTACGCGTCGCCCGAGACGCAGGTGCGATCCGGAGGCACGATCCACTGGGTCGAGCGCGTCGTGTCGCACGGCAAGACCGTGCACGAGGGCGAGTGCGGGCTGAGCAACGAGACGACCAGGGTCGATCAGCCGGCCGTCGTCACGCAGGCGCTCTCGGAAGCGGCGCTCGGCGACGAGCTCTATGACGTGGCCACGGTGTCCGGCGCTCTTGCGGAACGCGCGACGTACTCGATGCGCTTCGAGGCCTACCGCGCTCCGGAAGGCGCGATCGAGGACACCCCGGAGGTGCGCACGGCAGTCGAACCGAGCTGCAGCGCCGAGAACATCATCTTTCGTTCCGAGAAGATTCCCGTCACCGGGACCGGCGACCTGCGTTCGCCCGGCTTCACCGCGCGACCTGAGCATGGCACGACGGTCTGGTGGATCGAGACGCTGTACCTCGAGACACCGGATGGGCCCCGCACGCTGCACCGCGGCGAATGCGGTCTTGCCAATGAGACCACGACGATCGGGCGCCCGTCGGTCGAGACCCTGGCGACGGAAACCGCTCCCGTCGGCGCCGAGATCTCCGACACCGCGGTGGTATCGGGGGCGCTCGCGGAGAACGCCGGCGCTCGGTGGGAACTGACGTTCGCCGGATACGGCGCGGGGACCGCACCGCGAGACGCGGGTGACGGGGTAGCGAAGGAGCCGGCTCCGGACGGAGGGGGCGGGCGAGCCGTGTGCACACGAGAGAATCTCCTGTTCGAGACATCGGCCGTGCCGGTGACGGGCCCGGGCGAGATCGTCTCCCCGAGCGTCGTCGCACAGTCGGACTGGGTCGGCGCGGTCTGGTGGGTCGAAACGCTGTGGCTCATCCAGGGCGACGCTCGAGTGGCAATGCACACGGGCGAGTGCGGCATCGCCAGCGAGACGACGAACATCACGACACCGGAGGTGACCACGAACGCGGCGGCGTTCTCCGCGATCGGCGACCTCATCAGCGATGAGGCGACGATCACCGGCGTCCTCGCAGAGCGTGCAGGCTTGGAGCACCGCGTCGTCTTCCGCGGGTATCGGGGCGAGGCGTCGGCCACGGGAACGGACGCGGCGCACTGCACGGACGACAACCTCCTCTTCACGCTCGATCCAGTCAGCGTCACCGAGCCCGGCACGGTTCGTTCGCCGGAGATCACGGCGCTCCCCGAATATGGCGACACCATCTGGTGGGTGGAGACGCTGTCGCAGTGGGAGAACGGGGCGGAGCGAGAGCTGCACCGCGGAGCATGCGGGATGCCAGAGGAGACGACCACGGTGCAGGCGCCGACCGTGCGCACGGTTTCGGCCGGCTCGGTGGAGGTCGGGCAGCCGATGTTCGACCGGGCGTTCGTCGGCGGCCCCATCGTGCAGCGCGATGGCATCGAATTCCGGGTGCGTTTCAGCGCGTACGGGCGAGATGCACACGGTGCGCTCGTGTGCTCGCCGGAGCACGAACTCGCCGAACTCGGCGACGCTGCGGGCGTCGTGGTCGACGGCCCGGGAACGTACCGATCGAGGAGTGTGCTCACCCGTCCCGAGCATGTCGGACTCGGCGGCTACGTCGAGACCCTCGTCATGATCGAGGCCGGACAGGAGCACGTGGTGGCGAAGGGCGCCTGCGGTGCTCCGAGCGAGGACTTCGAGGTCCGCCCGGTGGGCGCGGCGCCCGCACTCGCTACGACGGGAGAGGGAGCCGCGGTCGCGTGGATCGCCGGGGGAGGCGCGCTCCTGCTCCTCGGCGGGGCCGCGCTGGCCTGGGGCGTACGCCGACACCGGCGCGGCCCGATCGTCTTCCGGGAGTGCCGCGATATGGCGTCCTCGGGAGAGTGAGGGAAGGCCGGCAATCGTGCCGGCGGTCGGCCCTTCCAGCGAGGTGCATGCTCGGAAGGGCCGGGCGTCGGCACGACTCGTGCCAACCGGAGCGCACGAAGTGCACGCGGGACCGCGGCGTGCAGATGCTCTGCAGGTACTCCAAGCGAAATTCATAGGAAGGGAGGTCAAGCTAGACCTACACGAAGGGAGCCCCCATGAGCACCACACCCGAGTACGGCCCAGACGGTCGCCTCATCTCCTCCTCCGCGCAGAACGCGAGCACTGGCGAGCCATCGTCGACTCCAGTGCCCCAGTCGGATGCCCCGACGCAGCAGCTCCCGGGCGACCGGGTCCTGCCCGAGAGCGCCGCTTCGCAGCCGCACGCTCCGCACGGATCGCCGAACCTCGGCGCACCGACCGCGCACGCACCGACGCATCCGACGGCTCCGGCAGATCAGCACGCGAGCGCGTTCGGATACGGGGCGATGCCGGTCGGATCCCACGCTCCGGGCGACCTCGGCGGAGGCGCACCCGGCGGGCCGAACGACCACCGCGGTGCTGACGATTCGGGAAAGTCGAAAGACGCGAAGAACCGCTCGGGCATGCTCCTCGCCGGACTCGCGGTCGGCGCACTCCTCGGCGGCGTCGTGGGGGGCGGCGTCGCTGCGGTCGTGTCGGCGAACGCGCCGCAGTCGGCTACGACCGGTGCGTCGGGGAGCAGCGCGATCACGTTGAACAACGCGGAGAACGCGACCGCGATCTCCGGAGTCGCAGCGGTCGCCACTCCCAGCGTCGTCACACTCGAGGTCGCGGGAGGCAACTCGAGCGGTTCGGGCTCCGGTGTGATCTACTCCGATGACGGCTACATCATCACCAACGCGCATGTGGTGACGCTCGACGGGGCGGCCATGAGCGACGCCGCGATTCGCGTGAAGCTGAGCGATGGGCGCATCTTCGATGGAAGCCTCGTCGGCGTGGACCCGTATGCGGATCTCGCAGTGGTCAAGGTCGATGCCACCGATCTTCCCGCCGTAGCAGTCGCAGACTCCGACAAGCTCGATGTGGGGGATCTCACCGTCGCGATCGGCGCACCCTTGAATCTGGCGAACACGGTCACGAGCGGCGTCGTGAGCGCCCTGAATCGCGGGATCTCAGTCGGAAGCCCCTTGATCGAGGAGCAGCCGACGCCGGATGACGGCAGCGGCGACGATGGCTCCGGCGGCGGAGGACTGCCCTGGGACTTCCGCTTCGGCCTCCCCGACGAGGAGGGCCAACAACAGGAGCAGCAGCCGTCGACGTCTTCGGGAAGCGTGACGCTCCCCGTGATTCAGACCGATGCGTCGATCAACCCGGGGAACTCAGGCGGCGCGCTGCTGAACGGCAAGGGCGAGCTCATCGGCATCAACGTCGCGATCGCGTCGACGTCGACGACCGGAGGCACCGCAGGAAGCGTGGGTCTCGGATTCGCGATCCCGTCGAATCTCGCCTCCCGCGTCGCCGACTCGATCATCGCGGGGGAGCAGCCGTCGCACGGACTCCTCGGAGCGTCGGTCGCCGATTCATCGCAGGACACCGATGCGGACGCGGACTTCGCGGGCGGACTGCTCGTCGAGGTCGTTCCGGACGGGGCGGCAGCGAAAGCGGGTCTCAAGCCCGGCGATGTGATCACCGCAGTCGACGGCGTCTCAGCGGTCGACGGCACCTCGGTCTCCGCGCTGATCCGGATGCACGCCGGCGACAGCTCGGTGCGGATCGAGTACATGCGCAACGGCAAGGCAGCCGAGAGCGAGGTGACGCTCGGCACCCTCGAATGGTGAGCGTCCGACACCCGACCTGCGTCGCACGATGAGTGCCGCGAACGTTCCCCGCAGAACGTTCGCGGCACTTCGACGTGCATGCGGAGCCGCTGCAGATTCCGGTTCGCCCAGCGGGAATGCCCTACAGTAATACCGATGAGTACCGCCGGATTCGACTTCGCGAGCGGCAACCTCTCGAAGCTCCTCGCCCTCCCGAAGTACCTGCTGTCGTTGGTCCTCTCGTGGTTCGTCCCTCGCGTCCGTTCCCGCTGGGCATTCGGCAGCGGGGCCGGAGTCGGGGAGGGTGCGCTCGCCGTCGCGCGTCGGCTGCGCATCGAGCAGCCGGACGCCGAGATCGCCTGGCTCGTCGCCGACGCGGATGAAGCGGACCGTGCGCGCGCCGAGGGGTTCACGGCGGTGGAGCGGCGCGGCCGGGCAGGCTTCTGGACGACGCTGCGGGCCGGTCACATCGTCGTCACCCATGGGTTGGGCGATTTGAACCGCTTCGGTGTCGCCGGAGGCTTCATCGTGCAGCTGTGGCACGGCGCCCCGCTCAAGCGCCTCCACTTCGATTCGCCCGTCACCACGAAGGTGGCCGGTCCGCCGCTGATCCGCGCGCTGCTGCGACGGATGTACCGCGCCGGATCCCGGCAGGTGGACCTCTACGTCGCGGGATCGCCCCTCGCGGCCGAACGCCTTCGCTCGGCCTTTCGAGTGGCTCCCGGCAAGGTGCGCGTGCTGGGGGACCCGCGCGACGACGCGCTCGCACGGCAAGCCTCGGAGACCGATGGCGAAGCCCAGGCTCGCGCAGCCGTGCGGTCGATTCTTGAGCAGGCGGGCGCTCGCATCGCCGAGTCGGATGCGCTGGTGCTCTACGCGCCGACCTGGCGGGACGGCGATCCTGACCCCGGTATTCCGAATGACGCGGAGGCGCGGGCCATCCGCGAGGCGTGCGAGCGCACCGGGGCGCATCTCGTCGTGCGCTCGCACCCGCTCGGCGGAGGAGCGTACGACGCTCTCCTCGGCGACCGCGTGCACGCCCTCGGTGCGGAACTGCTGCGCGACATCACGCCGATGCTCGGAGCGTTCGATGCCGTGATCACCGACTACTCGTCGCTCGCGCTGGATTTCGCCCTGCTCGAGCGCCCCATCATCTGGTTCGCTCCGGATCTTGAGCGCTACGGCAGCACCCGTGGCCTGTATGAGCCGCTCGAGGTGACCGCGTCGGGACGCGTCGCGCAGGATTGGGCGGAGGTGCTGCGCACCTGGGACGCCCTCGCGGTCCCAGCAGAGCGCCGAGCGCTCATCGGCGAAGCGCGTGCGCTCGCCGAACGCTTCCACACGTACCGCGATGGATGCTCGGCACAGCGGGTGCTCGGCGAGATCACCCGACTTCGCGCTCCGGCGGCGGAACTCATCGATCCCGAGGGCGTGTTCTTCGAGAGCTTCTACGGACGCCAGATCGGTTGCAACCCGCTCGCGCTCGATCGCGAGATCGCTCGACGGTTCCCGGAGCGGCCTCGGTACTGGAGCGTGGTCAGCGAGCGTCAGCATGTGCCGGAGGGTGCGGTGCCCGTGCTGGTCGGCGGCAGGGAATGGTTCGCGGCTCGCCGGTACGCGCGGCTCCTGATCGTCAACGATTGGTTGCGCTACGGCTTCCGCCGCCGGCGCGGGCAGACCGTGCTGCAGACCTGGCACGGCACCATGCTCAAGCATCTGGCGCTCGGGCGTCCGGACGTGGGACTGCGCACACGCATCGCCGTGCTCCGTGAGAGCCGCAGATGGAGTCTGATGCTCTCCCAGAACCCGCACTCCACCGAGCAGTTCCGCACGAGCTACGCCTTCCGGGGCGACATTCTCGAGACCGGGTACCCGCGGGACGACAGTCTCGCGCAGGCGCTCGCTGGTCACACGGCGAATCCGGTGGCGGTTCGTCTCGCCCGCGCCGAGCTCGGCGTACCGCCCGACGCTCGCGTGCTCGTGTACGCGCCCACCTGGCGCGACCGAGGCGTCACCCTCGTCGATGAACTCGACGTACGAAGCCTCGCCGAAGAACTCGGCGATGAGTGGGTGGTCGTTGCCAGAGGGCACACGCGAACCCACGACTTCGGGAGGTACGGGGGAGCGGACGCGCGCGTGATCGATGCCTCCCGGCATCCCGACGCCGCCACCGTCATCCTCGCGGCCGACGTGCTCGTCACCGATTACTCGTCCATCATGTTCGATGCCGCCGTGTCGCGAACGCCGATGCTCTTCTTCGTGCCCGATCTCGCCGCGTACCGCGACCGCGAGCGAGGCTTCACCTTCGACTTCGAGCGCGATGCTCCGGGGCCGCTCCTCGCCGCCCGCGAAGAGATCGTCTCGCATGCGCGCGCCCTCGCGGAAGACGGACCGGACGCCGAATGGCTGCGGCAGTACGAGCCGGCTGCCGCAGCATGGCGGGAGCGCTTCACTCCGTACGACGACGGCCGAGCCGCATCTCGAGTGGTGGACGCTCTCGTCGCGCGATCCTCGCTCTAGACGCGCGACCGGTCCACGACGCGGCCACGACCGAAGATGCGTCCGCCGCCGAAGACGATGCCGCGCAGGAAGCCCGCGCCCCAGCTGAGATGCATCGTGACGAGCGTCGTCGCGGTGAGCAGCCGATCGCGGATGCCGCGCTGATCGGGGATGCGGAAGACGGCGACGCCGATCCCCGCCAGGTAGGCGGCCATGGGCACCAGCAGCACCGTCCAGGCGGATGCCCACGGCAGGACGCCGATGGTCAGCAGGACGAGGGCGCCCGTACTTGCAGTCAGTCCGAGCACGAGAGCGCCCGGGGCGAAGAATCGCCACGGGTTCGCGCGACCGTACTTGCGCACGAGCACCGCGCGCCAGGTTCCAGTGGCGAAGAACTGCCTCGCCAGGTCGGCGAAGCTCGCGCGCGGCCAGTAGGTCACGCCGAGCGCGGGGGAGAACCAGACCAGACCACCGGCCCTGCGGATCCTGAGGTTCAGCTCCCAGTCCTCTCCTCTCAGTATCTCGCGGTCATACCCGCCCACTGCATCGATGGCCTCGCGGCGGAAGATTCCGAGATACGCCGACTCCGCCTCCCCGGCCGCCCCATCGCCGTGGTACGCGCCGCCTCCGAGCCCGTAGGGGCTGTTGTAGCCGCGAGCAATGGCGCGCTGCACGTCGCTCGCGCCGGCCGCACGCATGATGCCGCCCACATTCGCGGCGTGCCGGCTTCCGAGTATCTCGACCCCGAGGCGCGTGTAATCGGGGGTGAGTTCCGAGTGGGCGTCGACGCGGACGATGATCGGGTACCGGCTTGCCGCGATCGCACGATTGAGCCCCGCTGGAATGTCGCGCTCCGGATTCTCCACCAGGCGGACTCGCCCGTCCTCCGCCGCGAGCGACAGCGCGATCGCGTTGCTCCGGTCGGTCGACGGGCCCAGCGCGAGCACGATCTCCTTCTCGCCCGCGTAGTCCTGATCGAGGATCGTGCGGACCGCCCGTTCCAGGAATCCCTCCTCGTTCAGCACGGGCATGACGTAGCTCACGGCCGGGAGAGGGGGGAGGGCGGGGAGATGCACCCGTCGATCCTCCCATATTCCACGCCTGCGCCCGCTGGTTCAGGCGCTTCGACGCCGCACCCGGTTAGGCTTGCAGGATGCAGTTGGCGAAAGATGTGAAGCGCGCGCTTCGGCTCGGCAAGCGCGTGCTCAAAGGGCGTCAGGCGTACTTTCAGTTGCGTCAGCTGATCGAGGAGCGAGGGCCCATACCCGAGCAGCACTTCACCATCGGCGTGTACTTCGCCGATAGCGATGTGAACATCTACCAGATGCGGCAGTGGTACGCGCCGCTCCAGAAACTGTCGGAGCGTTGGCCGGTGCTCGTGCTCGCGCGGAACGCGTCGGGCGCGCGTCAACTGATGCGCGAGAGCGGACTCGCGGTCGAGTTCGTGCAGCGCGTGACCGAGATCGAGCGAGTGCTTGAGGAGCAGCGCCTCGACGTGATCCTGTACGTCAACCAGAACACGCGCAATTTCCAGATGATGCGGTACGGGCAGCGCTGGCATGTCTTCGTCAATCACGGTGAGAGCGACAAGATGTACATGACGAGCAACCAGTACCAGACCTACGATTTCGCGTTCGTAGCCGGAGACGCCGCGCGGGAACGACTCAGCCGGGCGCTCTGGAATTACGATGTCGAGGCGCGAACGATGTCGATCGGGCGGCCGCAGACGGATCACCTGGAGGGGGCCCCGCCCTTCACTCCAGACGAGCGAACCGTCGTGCTGTACGCGCCGACGTGGGAGGGTGACAGGCCGGCTGCGAGCTACGGATCGGTGGCCTCGCACGGCGAAGCACTCGTCCGGGCCTTGATCGCGACCGGACGGCACCGCGTCGTGTACCGCCCTCATCCGAGGAGCGGGGTCGTCGACAGCGAATTCGGCGCCGCGAATGCGCGGATCATCGCCATGATCGATGCTGCGAACCGCGCAGACCCCACCGCTCACCACGTCTATGACACGAGCTCGCGTCTCGGATGGCAGCTCAGCCTGCCCGATGTCGCGATCTGCGACATTTCGGCCATGGTCTACGACCGCCTCGCGACCGGGCGGCCGCTCATGGTGACGCGGCCGGCCTCTCCGGAGGCGGCAGTCGACGCAACCGGGTATCTGAGCGTGTGCGAGTGGCTCTCGGCCGCTGATACGCCCGATATCGCTGCGGTGCTCGATCGGGTGATCGACGACGAGGCCGCGCGTGAGCGGCTGGGAACCTGGTCAGCGCACTACTTCGGCGATACGACGCCGGGCGCCCCCACGCAGAGGTTCCACGCCGCGATCGCCGAGCTGCTCACGCGCGCCGATGCCGAACGGGCGCAGCGCGGACTCGGCTGAGCGGGTTCCCCGCCCGTGCTCGGCACGGGGCGCGGAGGGGACCACGGGGCGCGGAGCGGGATCAGACCGGGTGGTCGGCGTTGTAGCGGTCGAGCACGGCTTCGATGTCGCCGTCGAGCACGAGCCGACCGCGATCGAGGTACAACCCGCGCGAGCAGAAGCGCCTGAGGTCGCGCTCATTGTGCGAGACGAGGAAGAGCGTCTTCCCCTCGGCGAGGATCTGCTCGATGCGGGCATAGCACTTCGCCCGGAATGACTTATCGCCGACGGCGAGCACCTCGTCGACGAGGAGCACTGGTTCATCGAGCTGCGAGATGACCGAGAACGCCACGCGCACCTTCATGCCGCTCGACAGGTGCTTGAAGGGCGTGTCGATCACATCCTCCGCACCGGCGAACTCGATGATGGAGTCGAAGCGCTCGGAGATGGTGCGCTTGCTCAGGCCGTGCAGACCGGCCGTGAGCCAGACGTTGTCGCGCACGGTCAGATCGCCGACGAAGCCGCCGGTGATCTCGATGAGCGGCGCGACGCCGGCACTCACGTCGACGCGGCCCTCATCCGGGAAGAGCACGCCGGCGACCAGCTTCAGAAGCGTCGACTTACCTTGACCGTTGCGCCCGACCACGCCGATGGCTTCGCCCGCGCGCACGTCGAACGAGACATTGCGCAGCGCCCAGAAGTCACCCGGCCGCCCGCGCCGCGCACGACCGGAGAACAGATCTTTGAAGCTTCGTCGCGAGCCGCGATTGCGGCGGAACCGCACTCCCAGATCGTCGACGGCGATGATTCGATCGGCCGCCGGAGCGGCTGCCGGGGCGCCCAGATGCGATGCGGTCACGTTACAGCTCCTTCAACACGCCGCCGATGGCGCGGCGGAAAACGAGGATCCCGATTCCCAGGAAGAGAACCGTCATGGCGGTGGATGCGGCGATGAGCGGCCAGTCGAGCTGATCGGGGAAGAATCCGGCACGGAACAGCGCGAAGATGCCGGAGAGCGGGTTGAGCCATGCCAGCGGCCGGGCGAACTCGGGCAGATCAGCGGCACCGTAGATGATGGGCGAAGCGTAGAACAGGACTCGGAGGATGAGTTTCGTGGCACGCTCCAGGTCGCGGAAGAAGACGACGAGGGGCGCCACGATCAAACCGACGCCGAGCGTGAGCGCTGCGAGCAGGAGCACGGCCACCGGCATCAGCAGGATGCCCCAGCCGACCGGCGCTCCGCTGAGGATCGCGAACGCGATGAGCACCGGCAGGCTCAACAGGAACTCGATGCCCTTCGAGCAGACGATTCGGCCGACCCAGATCCAATGCGGCAATGCGACTGAGCGCACGAGCTTCACATCGCGCAGGAATGCCCGGGTGGAGTCTGAGATCGCGCCGTTGACCCAGACCCACGGCAGCAGCGCGGTGAGAAGGAAGACGATGTACGGCTGCTCACCGACCGTTCGCTGGAAGACCTGGGTGAAGACGAACCAGTAGATGAGGCTCATCAGCAGCGGATCGAGGATGGACCAGAGATACCCGAGCAGTGACGTCGCGTAGCGGACCTTGAGATCGCGCCGCGTCAGCAGCCACAGCGACGACCACGCGCTGGTGCGCCGGGTCCGAGAACGAGGTGAAAGAGTCACATTGCTATTCTGCCGTCTTCCGGCGGTCGGCGAGGCCACACGAACCGACCCCGAACCTTTGCTAAATTAGAACCCGTGCCGCCCGTAACCCCGTCTGCCCTGCCCGAGCCCGAACCCCAGAGGGGGTCGATGCCAAGTGAAGAGACGGTGATCGGCGAGATGTCGAGTGGGACGAGCGGGGGATCGCGATTGCGCCCCAGTCGAACGGCCGGTGGCGCACCGGCGTCCGCACCGATGGAGGGGGCCGGCGAATCCGCACCCGAACCGACTCCGGAACCGTCCTCCGCCGATGCGCACGCGCCGGAGAACGAGCCCGCCGCTGAGACGGCGCCGCGTTCCTCGGCCAGGGCTCCCCGGACCGGCCGCATCGAGGTGCCGGTTCCCTCGGTCGTGCGCGCACGGGAGCGCGGCCGCATCGCCGAGCAGAATCCCGTCGTTCTGCGCACCGAAATGCTGACGAAGACCTATGGGTCGCTGGTCGCAGCTGGCGACGTATCGATCGATGTGCACGCCGGATCCTTCACCGGGTTCGTCGGGCCGAACGGCGCCGGCAAGACGACCACGTTGTCGATGATCAGCGGTCTGCTCCGTCCCACCTCGGGTCGCGTCACCGTGAGCGGAGTCGACGTCTGGACGGACGGGCCCGCAGCGAAACGCCTTATCGGCACCCTGCCCGACCGCTTGCGGTTGTTCGACCGGTTGACCGGCGCGCAGCTGCTTTACTACAGCGGGGTGCTGCACGGCGTTCCGGAGGCGGCCGTTGCAACGCGCTCGGCGGAGCTCGCCGAGGCGTTCGGGCTCGAGTCGGCGCTCGGTCGCCTGGTCTCGGACTACTCCGCCGGGATGCAGAAGAAGATCGCTCTGGCCTGCTCCATGATTCACGCGCCGGAGGTGCTGGTGCTCGACGAGCCCTTCGAGGCCATCGATCCCGTGTCAGCGGCGAATGTGACGGACATCCTCGAGAAGTACGTCGCGGGCGGCGGCAGCGTGGTGATGTCGAGCCACAGCCTCGATCTCATTCAGCGCGTCTGCGATCATGTCTCGATCATCGTCGACGGCAGCGTCATCGCTCAGGGAACCGTCGACGCCGTACGCGATGGACTGAGCCTCGAAGAACGCTTCGTGCAGCTCACCGGAGCGAGCGACGCGAGGAAGGGGCTCGAGTGGCTTTCCGGCTCTTCCGACTCCGAGTAGCGCTGCTCGGCGGCGGCTTCCGCGGTTCGTTCGGAAAGGCACTGCGCACCACGCTGCTCTACGCGATTCTCGCCGCAGCCGCGGTACTCCTGGCGATCGCACCGACGGTGCTCATCGACGACCCGCAGCAACGATCCGCGGTCGATCTTCTCATCGGCGGCGCGGTGCTGCTCGGCGTGTTCCTCGTGCCGTTCTTCGAGAACCGCAGAATGCTGGAACCGAGACAGTTCGTCCAGTATCCGGCCGGACCAGGCGCGATCGCTGGCGGACTGCTCCTCTCGTCGGTGATCACCTGGCCGTTCTTCCTGCTGATCGTCTGGCTCGTGGCGCTCACTGCCACGCGTCCCGCCTGGCAGGAGCCAGCATGGGCGGCTCCCGTGGCCTTCATTCTTGCCGCGCTCTTCGCGGTGGCGAGCGCACGGGTCATGTCGCTCCTGTCCCGTCTGATCGCCGGGCAGCGGTTCGCCGGGGCGCTGCGCACGACAGGCGTCGTGCTCATCGTGGCACTCCTGCCGCTCGCGGTCTTCGCGGGTGCGACCGTGTTCGCTCCCGGCGGGTTCGACGCCGTCGACCAGGTCGTGGAGAAGCTCGCCTGGACCCCGTTCGGCGCGCCCTTCGCTGCCGTCGAAGCGGCTGGTGCCGGCGATCTCGACGCTGCAGGCATGTATCTGGCGATCGTCGCTGCAGCGATCGTCGTGCTGCTTGCCCTCTGGTTCGCGCTCGTCGCCGCCTCGAACCGGCGCGTTGAACGCCCGCTCTCACCCGGTGTCGCCCGCAGTGGTCTCGGCTGGTTCGAACGGTTCTCGGCACGGCCGGCACAGGTGATCGCTGCCCGTCAGCTGACCTACTGGGCGCGTGATCCGCGCTATCGAGTCGCACTGTTCGCGATCCCTCTGGCGCCTGTGTTCATGATGCTCGCGTTCTGGGTGGCGGGAGCCCCGCTCACGACGCTCGCGCTCGTGCCGCTTCCGGTCATGCTGCTTCTGCTCGGGTGGTCGCAGCACAATGACATCGCCATGGACTCGACGGCGATCTGGGAGCACGTCGCAAGCGGCACGCGCGGACGAGCGGATCGTGCCGGCCGCCTCGCACCCGTGCTGATGATCGGCCTACCGCTCGCGGTCATCGGCTCGAGCATCACCGTGACGATCGTCGGCGATTGGCGCATCCTTCCGGCCGTCGTCGGAATGAACATCGGGGTGCTGCTCGTCGCGTGCGCCGTCTCGTGCGTGTTCTCCGTGCTGACGCCCTACCCGGCGACGCGTCCCGGCGATAGCCCCTTCGTGCAGCCGCAAGGGGCGGGTACCGGTTCGGGCCTGGCTCAGACGATCGCGATGATCCTCGCGCTGGTACTCGCGGTGCCTCCGGTCTGGTTCGCCGTCAACGCGCTGGTCGACGTCGAGTTCACGGAGAACATGTGGGCACTCGCCTTCGGAATCGGGTACGGCCTCGTGGTGCTGGTGCTCGGCGTTCTGATCGGCGGATGGCTGTTCGATCGCAGCGGACCCGAGCTGATCGCCGTCACCCAGATCTTCGATTGAGCTCGCCCACGGCGGAGTAGACTGAGCGCATGGGTATCTTCACACGCGACGATTCCGACACCGGCGGTGGCACAGATGTGCTCGACCGCGAACTCGAGAAGCTGCTCGAGGATTCGCAGATCGAGGACGGAGACCACGAGCGCTTCTCGCACTACGTCCCGAAAGAGAAGATCATGGAGTCGGCGGTGACCGGGAAGCCGGTCCGCGCGCTCTGCGGTAAGAAGTGGACGCCGTCGCGTGATCCGGAGAAGTTTCCGGTCTGCCCCGACTGCAAGCGGGTCTACGAGCGGATGCGCAAGTAGCGCGTCTCCGCTCAGCGGTACTCGGTGGGGATCGCGGGGTCGCCCCGCGTCAGGCTCATCGCGACCGGGGGGAGCTCCGCCACGCTGGTGCGATGCCGTTCGCGCGCCGCAGCGATGCCGTCTCGCCCCGTGAATCCCGGCTGGACGGTTCCGCCGACGATGAGTGGTTCGAGCACGGTTCGCCCGTCCGAGTCCTGCCCCTCGCTCGTACCTCCGGGGCCGTCGCCGAGCAGAATGAGCTCCTTCGTGGCAACGCCTGCAGCCGTACGTGCACGGCGCACGCTCTTGCGGCCGCCGACTGACGCCTTCTCCGCCGATTTCTTCGCAACCGACACCCACGCACCCGATGCATCCTCGTGGGCGACCAGCTTGTAGACCATGCCCATCGTCGGGGTGCCGGAGCCCACGACGACCGAGGTGCCGACGCCGAAGCTGTCGACCGGGGCGGCAGCGAGGGCTGCGACGGTGTGCTCGTCGAGGTCGTTCGTCACGGTGATGCGCGTGCGAGTGGCGCCGAGTTCGTCGAGGAGGTGTCGCACGCGCCGGACGACGACGGGAAGGTCTCCGGAATCGATGCGCACGGCGCCGAGCTCGATACCCGCGACCTCGATCGCCGTGCGGACGCCCTGTTCGATGTCGTACGTATCGACCAGCAGTGTCGTCCCGGTGCCGAGCGCCGCGATCTGGGCGGCGAATGCGTCGCGCTCGGTCTCGTGCAGCAGAGTGAAGCTGTGAGCCGCGGTGCCCATCGTGGGAATGCCGTAGCTGCGTCCGGCTTCGAGATTCGACGTCGCCGTGAACCCGGCGATGTAGGCGGCGCGCGCAGCGGCGATGGCGCTGTACTCGCCGGTTCGTCGCGACCCCATCTCGGCAAGCGGTTTTCCGGCAGCGGCGTGCACCATGCGAGAGGCGGCGGTCGCCACGGCGGAGTCGGCGTTCAGGATGCTCAGCGAGAGCGTCTCGAGGAGCACGCCCTCGGCGAAGCTGGACTCGACGGTGAGCAGCGGGGATCCGGGGAAGAAGACCTCCCCCTCGGGATACCCCCAGATGTTGCCGGTGAACCGGAAATCGGCGAGCCAGTCGAGCGTTCGTGCGCTGACGACCTGCTGCTCGTTCAGGAACGAGAGCTCCTGGTCGGTGAATCGGAAGCGCTCGATGGCTTCGAGGAGGCGCCCGGTGCCGGCGACGACTCCGTAGCGTCGCGCTCCGGAGAGCCGTCTCGCGAAGAGTTCGAACACGCTGCGCCGGTGAGCGGTGCCGGCTTGCAGCGCCGCATCGACCATGGTCAGCTCGTAGTGATCGGTGAGCAGCGCCGTCGAGGTATGCACGCAGTCAGCTTAGCCGGTCGGCCATCGGCGACGCGGGCGATCGTGGATCACCGGAAGTCGCGGGAGTTCACGCCGATCGGAGCGGCGAGCGGTTCGAATGTCTGCGCGATCACATTGACCACGCCCTCGGGTGACCGTTCGAGCACCCCGCGGATGATGAGCGCGGGTGACGCGCGGGCGACGAGCCGATTGCGCGCCCAGACCTGCGCCCAGGTGACGATGTTGACCGTACCCGACTCGTCTTCGAGCGTCAGGAAGGTGATGCCGCTCGCGGTGCCAGGTCGCTGCCGGTGCGTGACGAGGCCCGCGACCTCGATGACGGACCCGGGCGGGGTGTGCCTGGTGCGATCCGACCGGATGATTCCGCGCGCATCGAGCCCGTCGCGCAGCAGGGCGAGCGGATGCGTTCCGGTGGCGACACCGGTCGTCCACAGGTCGAGCGCAGTCTGCTCGGCGGTGTTGAGCACGGGCAGCAGTGGGGGTTGCACGTGCACCGCGATGCCCGGAAGAAATCGTTCGCGGTTGTCTGAGGCGGGAGCTGCGGCCCACAGCGCCTCGCGGCGGTCGAGGCCGAGGCTCTCGCACGCCCCGGATGCTGCGAGCGCCTCCAGCCGGGTGCGATCGAGGTCCGCCCGGCGGGCGAGATCGGCGAGGTCCTGGAACGGCGCTTCGGCGCGGGCGCGCGCGATGCGCTCCGCGGTCTCGCGCTCGATGCCGCGGACCTCGGTGAGCCCGAGCCGTACCGCGAACGCGCCGTCCCTGCGGTGCAGGGCGCTCGTGTCTGGAGCGTCGCGGACGAACGGGCCAGGTTCCGGGTGATGCGGCGCCAGGCAGTCGTCGGAGCCGGTCGGTGGGCGACGATCATGTGCGGCCTCGGCCTCCGATGCGGACGGTTCGGGTGATCGGCCTGGGTCGAGCGGCTCGAGGCTCGAGAGCGCTTCGGAACGCTGGACGTCAGGTGGGCGCACCTCGACGCCGTGCCTGCGGGCGTCCTCGGTGAGGGAGCGCGCATTGTAGAAACCCATGGGCTGCGCGCGCAGCAGACCTGCGAGGAACGCGGCCGGGTAGTGCAGCTTGCACCAGGAGCTGACGTA
Organism: Leucobacter manosquensis; assembly: GCF_018304845.1. Classification (NCBI taxonomy): domain Bacteria; kingdom Bacillati; phylum Actinomycetota; class Actinomycetes; order Micrococcales; family Microbacteriaceae; genus Leucobacter; species Leucobacter manosquensis. Next base: position 359,631 of record NZ_JAFEVO010000001.1, read on the forward strand.
GACGATCAGTGCGAAGCTGATCGAGTGACTTTCGGCGAATCCGAATCCGGCGAACGCCTCGATCTGCTCGTACATCCGCGTCGCCTCGTCGCCCGTAATGCCGTTGTCGGCCATGCCGTCGAAGAGCTTGGCTTTGAGGCTGTCGATGCGTTCCTGGCCGCGTTTCGAGCCCATGGATCGGCGCAGCAGATCCGCGTCTTCGCCGCTGCACCCGCCCACGGTCATCGCCATCTGCATGAGCTGCTCCTGGAAGAGCGGCACGCCGAGCGTGCGTTCGAGCACCGGCACCAGTTTCGGGTGCGGGTAGACGACATCCTCCTGGCCGTTCTTGCGTCGGAGATACGGATGCACTGCGCCGCCCTGAATGGGGCCGGGCCTGATCAGAGCGATTTCGATGACGAGGTCGTAGAACTTGCGCGGAAGCAGCCGGGGGAGCGTGTTCAGCTGCGCACGGCTCTCGACTTGGAAGACGCCGATAGCGTCGGCCCGGCAGAGCATGTCGTACACCCCGGCCTCCTCTTTCGGCACGGTGTCGAAGGTCCACTGCTCGCCGGTCGACTGCGCGATGATGTCGAAGGTGTGCCGCAGTGCGCTGAGGATGCCGAGTCCGAGCATGTCGAACTTCACGAGACCCATGGTTTCGCACCCCTCTTTGTCCCACTGCAGCACGGTGCGGTGCTCCATGCGTGCGTGCTCGATGGGGCACACCTCACCGACCGGCCGTTCCGTGAGGACCATGCCTCCGGAGTGAATGCCGAGATGCCGCGGCGCCTTCTGGAACGCCTGGGCGAGTCGTTGCACGGAGAGCGGGATCGGGCTCTCCGGATCCTCCTCGATGGTGCGATGGCGGTCGAGACCGCGCGTCCACGCGCGTTGCTGGCCAGCGCTGTATCCGAGGGCTTTCGCGGCGTCGCGGATCGCCGCCTTCGGCTGATAGGTGATCACGTTCGCGACCTGCGCAGCATTGCGCCGCCCGTAGCGCTCGTAGACGTACTGGATGATCTCCTCGCGTCGTTCTGAATCGAAGTCCACATCGATATCGGGTTCCTCGTCGCGCAGACTCGAGAGGAAGCGCTCGAACGGGAGTCCGTAGAAGATCGAATCGACCGACGTGATGCCGAGCACGAAGCAGACTGCGGAGTTCGCCGCCGATCCGCGCCCCTGGCACAGAATCTCCCTGCTGCGTGCTTCGCGAACGAGATCGTGCACGATCAGGAAATAGCCGGGAAAGTCCTTCTGCTCGATGACTTCGAGCTCCCGCTCGATGCGAGACCGATGGCTCTCGGGCAGTGCGATGCCGTAGCGTCGTTCGGCGCCGGCCCAGACGAGGGATCGCAACCAGCTCATCTGCGTGTGACCGTCCGGCACGTCGAGCTTCGGGAGGCGCGGTCGAGCCGCGCGCAGCGGAAAGGCGAGTTCCTCGGCGAGCGGGACCGTGCGCGCGATGGCATCGGGGTGCCTGGCGAAGCGTCGCAGCATCGCGGCGCCGCTGCGCAGATGGGCGGCACCGGAGGCGGGGAGGTGCGGGTCGAGTTCTGCGAGGCTCCGCCGTGCGCGCACCGCAGCCATCGACTCGGCGAGCGGCGCATCGGCAGCGGTGGCGTAGTGCACGTTTCCGGTCACGAGAGTGGGAAGGCCGCGAGCGGCTGCGAGTTCGGCGAGACGGTCGTTTCGTGAATCGTCATCCGGATGCCCGTGGTGGCTGAGTTCGACGTGCACATTGTCGTGCCCGAAGAGCGCGGTCAGCCGGTCGAGCTCGATGAGCGCTTGGGCATCGCCAGCGGCGCGGGTGGCTGCGCCGTCGAGCGCGCGGCGCACCGATCCCTTGCGGCACCCCGTCAGGATCACCCATTCGTTCCCGCCCGCAGCAGCGAGGGCCTCGAGATCGTAGACCGGTCGCCCCTTCTCGCCGCCGCCGAGCTGAGCCTCGGTGATGGCGGCGGCGAGCCGGTGATAGCCGCTCGCGCCGCGGGCGAGCACGAGCAGATGAGAGCCCATGGGATCGGCGACCCCGAGCTGGGGGGTGTCGAGGCCGAGCGAGAGCTCGGCGCCGTAGACCGTGAGCGGGGCCGTCTCCCCGGACTGCCGAGCACGAGCGTCGGCGGCGTCGGCGGCGTCGGCGAACGACGCGGCACCGTAGAAGCCGTCATGGTCGGTGAGCGCGATGCCCGATAACCGCAGGCGCGCTGCCTCGGCGATGAGCTGCTCGGGGGAGGACGCTCCATCGAGAAAGCTGAAATGGGAGTGAGCGTGGAGTTCGGCGTAGGGCACGACCGAATCAGTGCTCGGTGCAGCAGGGGCAGTCGGTTCGGCGGAGTCCGCTCCCGCATCCTCGTCGCCTCCGACCGAGTCAGGGGCGCGGCCCGAGAGCCGCCGCTCGAACTCGTTCCATGAGAGCGAGGAATTGCTCCAGCGCATGAGACCTCCGGACACGGATGGATCGGACAGTGTTTCGGGATGCCGCACTCATCGGCGGATCAGTCGTAGCGGCCCTCGGCCGCCCACGTTCCAGTGCTGAAGACCAGCAACCAGGCGTCGCCATCGGCGAGCTGCACTTGCACGCGGAAGCGCGCGGGAGCCCCCTCCCACCACCGCTCCCGTACAGCCCAGGGCGGCGACCAGGCCGCTACGGGAGCGTCGAACTCGGTTGCGGCAACCCGCAGGTGGACGGGGTCCGCCGTCAGCAGATCGTCCGCATCGATCCCGACCGCCGTGCCTGACGAATCGAGGAGTGCTGCCGGCACCAATTCGGGAAACACGCGGCTGGGCGCGGGGCCGGTGAGTGCTCCGGGCCAGGGCCCGGATGCCGAGGCTCGTGCATGAGGGCGTTCGACGCGCGTGGTGCTCCAGGGGACGAAGCGCTGCCGATCCGCCAGGAGGCGCCCGCCCGCGAGCGCGATCGTTCCGACGCCGGTGTGCCCGAGACGGCTCTGTGCGCGACTGAGATGGTGATGCACCCGCTCGTCGGGCTCCGTGCTCCACAGACCGGGTTCGTGGGCGGCGACGTGATCGGTGTGCACCGGTGTGATGCGCACCCTGGTCACTCCGGCACCACCGCGCTCAGTCTGCTTGGCCGCTGACGCAGCCTGCCAACGGATGCGGCCGATGGTATCGGCCGGCGTGAAATGCCTGGGGTGAGCCCATTCGCGCTCGTGCTGCGCCCCGACATCATCGGTGAGCTCGACGCGCAGCGCAGTGCACACCAGACGATCCTCCGTCAGCCCGCCGATGAACCGTTCTGCCAGAGCGCTGCACGCGAATGCCAGTTGATCGGCAGCGTCGATCGGAGTGTCGAACGACAGCTCCACCGAGAGCTCGCGAACCGGTTGCCGCGGGCGCACCTCGGCGCCGTGGCCGGCGCCGGAGGCCGACGCGCGCCGGTGCGCAGCCAGACCCTGCGGCCCGAAGCGCTGGCGTACCGCATCCTCGGGGAGTGCGGCCAACGCGCCGAGCGTGCGGATGCCGAGCCCCTGCAGCGTCTCGGCAAGACCGGCCTCCGCAGCTCTGGAGACCGGGAGCGGGGAGAGGAATGCGGGTGAGGCGCCCGGCGCGACGATGCGGAGTCCCGCGGCCGGGGCAGAGATGCCCGGGTCGGTCGACGCCGAGCGCGCGACCTGCTCGGCGGTGAATCGACCGTCCGCGATCCCGACGCGAGCATCGGGAAGCCCCAGCTGTTCGGCGAGCCGCAGCACTGCGACTCCGGCGGGGGTCTCCCCGCCGTAATAGCGAGACGGCCCTCGTGACCGCATGGCGCAGAGACCGGGCCGCACCACCTCGACGCCCGGTACGAGCTGTTCGAGCGCCGCTGCGATGGGGGCGAACCGTCGCTCATCGGTCTCGGGGTCATGCGGATACACGGCGAGTTCGGGGCAGCGCGTCTGCGCTTCGCGTTCTCGGAGACCGGTGCGGACGCCGTCCCTGCGGGCGGCTGCGGAGCAGGCGACCACGAGGCGGTTGGCGATGAGTGCGAGCGGAGCATCCAGGGACAGCCCATCGGCCCCGTCGTCGCGGAGGAGAGCGTGCACGGGCCAGTCGGGAACCCAGAAGACGAGGGTGCGATCCGCGATCATGGTGCGCCCAGACGCCTGACGGGAGCGGTGCCGGGAGCAACGACGGCCCCGTGCTGGAATCGGACGGTGTGCCGCCGCGCACCGAGGCGATCCTGCGATTGCACCACCAGCTCGCGATTCGCGAGCATCCCGTGACCGTGACCCAGTCCGTTCCACCGCGAAGCGGTGACGTGCAGCGTGGATTCCGGGCGCGGCCACTCGCCCGAGACCACCAGTGCCGCATCGTGCTCGCGCAACCGTGCTGAGATGCGCTCGGCTTCGCCGGGACTCGGCCGGGAGGGCGGGGTCAGGAGCAAGACGGTGAGCACTTCGGCGAGCGCGCCGGTGAGTCCCAGCGCATCCTCGCCGGGATGCGGGATGACGACGCACCGATCGAGTGCGATGCCGAGTGCAGCGGCGGCTTCCGCTCCGAACGATGCGTCACCGATCACGCCGCACCATGCCCCAGAAGCCGACGCCTCTGCGAGCATCGCGAGCGCCAGTTGCCGTGACCCCCGCACGGCGTAGCTCGCCCCCATCCGCAATGATCCACCTGGAAGCAGCGGACGCAAGCCCTCCAGTGTGGGGAGTACGCGCGCGTCGAGTCGCACCGGCTGCATCTCGGAGATGCGCTGCTGCAACGAGCGGACGGTCGCGGGGGAGTTCATGGAGGTATATTCGAACATATGTTCGAATAAGTCAATCTCGTGGCCGCTGGCGCGTCGCGCTGAAACCACGGCTCGAATCCTGCGTTGCGGACGGCGTAGGATGGACGGGATGAACGAGGACGAGCTAGACGATTACGAGCGCGAAGCCGAACTGTCGCTGTTTCGCGAGTACCGCGACATCGCGAGCCAGTTTCGCTACGTCGTCGAGACCGAACGGCGGTTCTATCTTGCGAACGATGTCGACCTGAAGCGACAGGATGCGGGAAGCGACTTCTACTTCGAGCTCTCCATGACCGATGTCTGGGTGTGGGATGTGTACCGCGCCGATCGTTTCGTGAAGTCGGTGCGCGTGCTCACGTTCAAAGACGTCAATGTCGAAGAGCTGTCTGCTCGCGAGTTCTCCTTGCCGCAGGAGCTCGCGCTCGACGAATAGCCTCGTCTGCCGGCGGTCTCCGCTCACATCGCACTGATTGCGTGCGAACCTCTCACTTCTCCACAAGCCGTGGCGCACTCGCTCCTCGCCCTCCTCATCGCGCCCATGCTGAGGTGCCAGGAGGTGCATCATGGAGCGCACAACAGCACGCACGCACGGCACGCAGAGAGGTGTTCCCGGAGGGGAGACGCCTCTCCGAAACCGCACGCTCGGTGCTCGCGGCGAGGCGATCGCCGGCGAGTACCTCGAAGGGCTCGGCTGCCGGATCGTCGACCGCAACTGGCGAAACCGCCACGGGGAGCTCGACCTCGTCGTCACTGATCACGGCGTCGTCGTCGCGGTGGAGGTGAAGACCCGCAGCGGCGACGGCTACGGCACCCCGCTGGAGGCCATCACCGCGCGCAAGGCGGCGCGGTTGCGCCGGTTGCTCCTGGATTGGGTTCGGGTGCATCAGCAACCCGCCTCCGGACTCCGCATCGACGCGGTCGGCATCATTCTGCGCGCCGGCACCGCACCCCACATCGACCATCTGCGCGGGATCTCATGAGCGGGATCGTGTGCCGAGCAGCGTCCATCGCACTCACTGGGCTCCAGGGCACCACCGTGATGGTCGAATCCGCCATCTCGCAGCAGCTCCCTGGGATCGCCATCATCGGGCTCCCCGACGCATCGCTGGCGGAAGCGAAACTGCGCGTGCGCACCGCGACCTCGCAGGCGGGTATGCCGCTTTCCAATCGGTTCATCACGGTGAATCTCGCCCCGGCATCGCTCCCCAAGCACGGCTCCGGATTCGACCTCGCAATCGCGCTCGCCGCGCTCGCCGCATCACGCCACCTCCCGGCGACCGGTCTCGCCGACGTCGCCCATCTGGGCGAACTGGCGCTCGACGGTGCACTCCGCAGGCCGGCCGGGCTGCTCTCCTCGGTGGCCGCTGCGCGGAATCTCGGATTCCTCCGAGCCATGGTGCCCGAGTCGTGCGCCGCTGAGGCCGCGCTCGTTCCCGGCATCGAAGTCATTGCGGTGCCCGACCTCGCCAGTGCCGTCGCGTGGTATCGCGGGGAGCAAGGCCGCGGGCGCGCAGTGAGCCCGGAAACGCCGACGACGGCATCAGCGGAGGCCGAGACTCATGACGCCCGCGCGGATATCGCCGACGTCGTTGGGCAGCCGGAAGCGGTCGAAGCGATGGTGATCGCCGCGGCCGGACGGCATCACGTGTCACTGCTCGGGCCGCCGGGAGCGGGGAAGACGCTGCTCGCCACCCGTCTGCCGACGCTGCTCCCCGAACTCGGCGATGAAGCGGCGCTCGAAGCCAGCAGCATCGCGTCACTCGGAGGCTCGCCGTTGCTCCAACTCGTGCGCCGACCGCCGTTCGAGAGCCCGCACCATACGGCGTCGGCTGCATCGATCATCGGAGGCGGGCAGGGCATCGAGATACGCCCCGGGGCGATCACTCGCGCATGCCATGGCGTCCTGTTCCTCGACGAGGCTCCCGAGTTTCCGCGCACGGTGCTCGACGCATTGCGGCAGCCCCTCGAGACCGGGCGGATCGAGATCCACCGCTCCCGCATCCGGACGGTGCTCCCCGCACGCGTGCAACTCGTGCTGGCCGCGAACCCGTGTCCCTGCGGCAATGCCGGATCGCCGGACACCGCGGTGAGCTGTGCATGCACGCCACGGACTCGTATGAGCTACCGGCAGCGCATTTCAGGGCCGTTGGCAGATCGGATCGACCTGCGCCTGACGCTGCACCGCGTGTCGAAGGTGCTCCTCGACGACCCGCATGAGCAGCGGGTGACGAGTTCGCAGCTGCGGGAGCGCGTCGTCAGCGCTCGGGCGATCGCCGCGGAGCGCTGGTCGGGTACCGGGTGGACGGTGAACGCCGAGGTGCCGGGAAGCTGGCTGCGGAGCCAGCGGCTGCGACTCCCTCGGGCTGACACCGCGGTGCTGGATCACGCGCTGGCGCGCGGAGCGTTGACGCTGCGAGGCTACGACCGAGTGCTGCGCGTCGCATGGACCGTGAGTGATCTTGCCGGTGCTGATCGGCCGCGTCGAACGGAAGTCGCTCAGGCGCTCGTGCTGCGCGGAGGTGATCTCGCGTGAACGCGTCGAAGTCGTGCGTACGTGCCGGGGTGGAGGAGCGCTCGGCGCTCGCCGGGCTCGCTCCGGATCAGGACCTGAACGGTGACCGACCGTCCGAGACCGACGGAGGAACGGTCGCGATCTCCGATGTGCTGTTCGCACGGGTCGTGTGGTCCAGGCTCATCGAACCCGGTGACGCGGTAGCCGGCGCACTCATCGGGGCGCTGGGAGCGCCGTCGGCCCTGGACATGCTCGCTGCGACGGATGCGCAGCAACAGCTCGGACGGGCGATGCGCGAGTCAGGGGTCGTCCTGCCTCCCCGAACGCTCTCGGCGGCTGTCGCGCGCTGGCGTCCGCGACTCGACCGCGGCGCGACGCTCACCGACCTCGACCGGGCGCTGGCCGCGGGATTGCGTCTCGTCGCCCCCGAGTCGCCGCTGTGGCCCTCCGCTCTGAACGATCTGGGAGCGCACGCCCCGCAGCTGCTCTGGATGCGCGGCGACGCGACAGTGCTCGCCCACCCCTCGCTCGCCGTCGTCGGAGCACGCGCATGCACCGGGTACGGGACGAGCGTGACCGCCGAGCTCGCTGATGCGGCAGGAACGGCCGGCCTGGCGATCGTGTCCGGTGCGGCGTACGGGATCGATGCCGTCGCTCATCGCGCCGCGCTCGCAACGGGCTCTGCCACCATCGCGATCCTCGCGGGCGGTGCCGATCGAGCCTACCCCGCGGCGCACGCGTCGCTGCTCGACCGCATCGCGGATGGCGGAGCGGTGTGCTCCGAGATGGTGCCGGGCGCCGCCCCCACGCGATGGCGCTTTCTCCAGCGCAACCGATCGATCGCCGCACTCGCCGGGGCCACGCTCGTGACGGAGGCGGGCACGCGCTCAGGGTCGCTCAACACGGCCGGGCACGCGGCCGAACTCGGTCGGAGCCTCGGGGCGGTGCCCGGGCCGGTCACCAGTGCGACGTCAGCCGGCTGTCACCGGCTCATTCGCGAATACGGCGCGACACTCGTGTCGAACGCGCGTGAGCTCCGAGAGTTCCTCGGTCTCGGTGACGCGGCGAGTGAACTTCTCAGCGCCCTCGCCGGTCGTCAATCGGCAGCGCATCGCCGAGTGCTCGACGCGCTGCCGCTACGCGGAAGCCGGAGCGCGGAAGACGTGGCGCTCGCCGCCGGGCTGACCGTCGAGGAAGTCCGCGGAGTCATCGCCGAGCTCGAGATGCTCGAATGCGTTGCTCGCGCTGAGGATGCTCCAGGCGGGCAGCGCTGGCGCCTGCTGCGTCGTGAATGACGTCGAGGGGATCTCACCTGGCCACCCGCGACGGTAGTGGAGCCCGCGCCGTGCGTTCGCAGCGGGCTCAGGCGGCGAGGAGCGGGTTGCGCTGCGCCCACTTGGTGGCATCGTTCTCCTGAAGGGCGACGAGGCCGCGCGGGGTGTACGAGATCGCCATGAGTGCCTTGATCCAAGCGGGATTCAGCTGGGGCGTCTTGCCCCCGCTGAAGCGGAAGGCGATCGGGGAGTGCTCCGAGATCCACACCTCGTGTCGCCCGCTTCCCCGGCTCGCATCAACCGCCCAGCTGAGGAAGAATCCCTCCCGTTTCGCGAGCTTCATCCCGATCACCGTTTTTAGGTGGGCGAGCGTGCGGTCTTCGAACTCGTATTCCCGGCCACCGTGCAGTATGTATCCCATACAAGAAGTATGACATAATTTAAGCAACTGAGAAAGTAACTATTTGAGCGATTCAGAATGAGTGAGGTTGGGCGCGTACAACCCGTCGGGAACTGGCGCCGCAACCCGGTTCCGACCGCGAAGCATCATCGGCGAGGATCCGCATATGGAGAGGCCATACAATCGCTGGAGATTCATCGGTCGCCGTCGCGCGTGGTCGAAATGAAGTTGAACGGTCGTGAGAGCGACCGCATGATCGATGGAGAGGCCGCAATGGATGGCGAAGCCGAGATGTTCCGCTACCTCGTGGACGCGGTGCAGGACTACTCGATCTATCTCCTCTCGCCTGGCGGGCTCGTGACGACCTGGAATTCCGGCGCAGAGCGCATCAAGGGGTACCGGAGAGACGAGATCGTTGGAAAATCCTTCGAGACGTTCTTCACCGGGGAAGACCGGGCCGATGGCTTACCCGCCCGCATCCTCGCATCTGCGAACCGTGACGGCCGGATGGAGACGGAGGGCTGGCGGGTGCGCAAGGACGGGTCGCAGTTCTGGGCCCACGTCACGGTGAATGCAGTGCGGAACGATCGCGACGTCGTGATCGGTTTCGCGAAGATCACGCGAGACGTCACCGTTGCCCGCGAGGCTTCGAATGCGCTGCGCCGCGCAGCCTCCACGGACCCGCTCACCGGGATGTGGAATCGATCTGCGTTCCTCTCGGAACTCGCCCAGTGGTCCGCCGATGCGGCTCCGTTCGCGGTCGCGATCATCGACCTCAACGATTTCAAACGAATCAACGACACGCTCGGGCATGCGGCGGGCGACGAGCTGCTGCGCGCCACCGCCGAGAACCTGCATCGCAGGGAAGAACTCGGCATCGTGACCGCCAGACTGGGCGGGGACGAATTCGCCGCAGCCGCGTTGACGCCCGACCCGCAATCGGTCGAGGACTTCGTCGACGGCGTCACCGATGCCATGCGCGCACCGGTGCGCTTCCACGAGAAGACGAGAACAGTGCCGGCCAGTATCGGGATCGCTCGGTTCCCGGCCGATGCGAGCGACATCTCCGAGCTGCTCGTGCGCGCTGACGCCGCCATGTACGACGCGAAGGAGCGCGGAGCCGACGACGCGATGCGCTACCGCGAGGGCCTGCTCGAGCATTCAGCCTCACGTCGATTCCTCGGACGGCAGATTGTGGGCGCCATCGCACGCGATGAGTTCACCGTGCTCTATCAGCCGCAGTCGTCGCTGAAGGATGCAGCCGTCGTGGGATGGGAGGCCCTCGTCCGGTGGAGGCACCCCATTCTCGGCCTGCTGCATCCGGGGGAGTTCATCTCCATCGCCGAGGCCAACGGCACCATCGTGCAGCTGGGAGAGTGGGTGCTGCGACGCGCGTGCCGAGATGCAGCGGGCTGGGGCAACAGCTCCCGCGTGGCGGTCAACGTTTCAGCGGCGCAACTCACGGACGACCAGTTTCTGGGGTCGGTGACGCGCGCCCTCGAGGAGAGCGGGCTCGAACCCGGCAGGCTCGAACTGGAGATCACCGAATCAACGCTGATCTCGCACCGGAAAGAGGTCGTCTCGACCTTCGAGGAATTGCAGAGGCTCGGCGTGCTCATCGCGCTCGACGACTTCGGGACCGGCTTCTCATCGTTGGACACGCTGCTCTCGTTCGGTTTCGACCGGGTGAAGATCGACCGCTCCGTGCTGTACGAGAGTCTGCAGCCGTCTCGCACCCGCGATGTGCTTCGGGCGATTCTTGCCCTCGGCCACGCCCTGACGGCCACAGTGCTGGTGGAAGGCGTGGAAACCGAACAGCAGCGCGAGATCCTCAAGCTCGAAGGCTTCGACGAGATCCAGGGATTCCTCACCGGCCGACCAGGTGCCGGGCCGTCGGACCCCTCGCAGAGCGAAGACGCGGATGCGCCCGGTGCTCATGGAGCCGGCCGTGACACGGGACTCGAAACGGGACAGATCCTGCTCCCGCGCCCATGACGCCGCAGGCGACGGGACACTCCGCCGATGCGGGGGGCCCGGAGTACGCGAACGACGAGAATGAGACCATGCGATTGTCTACAGCCGTCGAGCGGTTCCTCGCGGCGGTGCAACTGGAGTACGGCTACTCGGAGCACACCGTGCGCGCCTACCAGCGGGACCTCGCCTGGTTCGTCTCATTCGCTGCGGCTTCCGATCGCGACGATCTCGCCTCCTGCGACATCGAGCTCATGCGCGAGTGGCTGTGGCAGCGGCAGCAGCAAGGGCTCGCGGCGACGACCATCGCCCGTAACGTCGCCACACTGAAGTCGTTCGGAGTCTGGCTCGAGCGTTCCCGACTCGTGCCTGGGAACCCCGCATCCCGACTGCGCGCGCCGAAAGCAGGGCGGGATCTTCCTCGAGTCCTCGCCGATGAGCAGATGCGCCGACTGCTCGCGCGCGTCGAGGCACGTGCGACCGTCGAGCATCCCGAATCGCTCCGCGACCATGCCGTGTTCGAGCTGCTGTACGCCGCCGCGCTGCGCGTTTCCGAGCTGTGCACGCTGCCGCTGAGCGGCGTCGACGCGGAAGCCCGCACCGTCCGGGTGCTGGGAAAAGGAGGGAAGGAGCGAGTCGTGCCGTACGGCGGCCCCGCCGCACGCGCTGTGGATTCGTACGCGACGCTCGCTCGCCCCGCGCTGCTCGCCCGCGCCGCGCAGTCGCAGCGCGCTGCTCCGCCCCCGAGCGATCACGGAGCCCTGTTCGTGGGGAGCCGAGGGGGGCGATTGACTCCGAACGCGGTGTACCGCATGGTGGCACGGGAGCTCGGGGAGGAGACGGGAGGAGGCCCGAGGGGGCCGCACACCTTCCGCCACACGGCGGCGACCCATCTGCTGAACGGTGGGGCTGACTTGCGGGTGGTGCAGGAGATGCTGGGGCATTCGAGTCTGGCGAGCACGCAGGTGTACACGCACGTTTCGACGGAGAGGCTGGCGCAGAGCTATCGGCAGGCGCACCCCCGCGCGTGAGAACCGCACCGCCAGCGCTCACCACGGCAGCAGTACGGGTCGGCTGACGAAGTACCGCATCGGATGCACATACGATCCGTCGATACGCACTCCGAGATGCACGCACCGCGCTCCGCAATGCCCGCCCTCGCCGACGGTGCCGATGGGGGAGCCGATGCCCACGGTGTCTCCCTGCCGCACATCGCTGGACACGGGTTCCATCGAGTACACCGTCTGGTCGTCGACGCGCACAGAGATCACGGGTCGGTCCACGACGGAGCCAGCGAAGCTGACCGTCCCGCCCGCGGGCGCCCGCACCACCGCGCCCGTCGGTGCAGCGATGTCGATGCCCCGGTGGCCGGGCCCGTACTCGTGCGGCGGCGCGCGGAATGTCTCGAGGATCACGAAGCCGGGCAGTTCCAGTGGTGGCAGCCAGCGCGCTTCGCCAGAAGCACCCGTCATTGCCGTGGAGTGGGTCAGAGCGAGCCAGAGAGATGCACCGACCATGAGCCAGCGCCCCCGCGGCATCAGTGCGATTCGTGCGTTCATGCAGACATCGTGGACCAACACGTGCTTCGGATGGTCGGTACCAGCGCGGCTGTGAGGAAGTCGCGCGGGTCGTCCGAGAATTGAGTGGTGTGAGCGAATCAAACGGTGACTGCGCTGGTGTACACTGGACCAGCACCTTGCAAGAGGTGACTTCGCGTGCCCACGCATCGGAGTGACGCCAACGGTCCGTGCTCGTATCGAGCGCGGCGGCTGATCCCGAGGGCACCAGGATCTGGTCGCAATCGCGACCGATGTCAACCGTAATAGGCGCGCCCGCGAGGGTGCGCAGAACAGGAGGACGGCAATGGCCGTCGTTACCATGCGCCAGCTGCTCGACAGCGGCGTTCACTTCGGACACCAGACCCGCCGTTGGAACCCGAAGATGAAGCGCTTCATCTTCACCGAGCGCTCGGGCATCTACATCATCGATCTGCAGCAGTCGCTCGGATACATCGATGCTGCGTACGAGTTCGTGAAGCAGACCGTTGCCCGTGGCGGCAACATCCTCTTCGTCGGCACCAAGAAGCAGGCGCAGGAGGCCATCGCCGAGCAGGCGACCCGTGTCAACCAGCCCTACGTGAACCAGCGTTGGCTGGGCGGACTCCTCACCAACTTCCAGACGGTCACCGGTCGACTGGAGCGCATGAAGGAGCTCGAGCAGCTCGACTTCGAGGGCACGACGAGCGGCTTCACGAAGAAGGAGCTCCTCCTCAAGAAGCGCGAACTCGAGAAGCTGCAGAAGTCGCTCGGCGGAATCCGTCACATGGGCAAGACCCCCTCGGCTCTCTGGGTGGTCGACACCAAGAAGGAGCACCTCGCGATCGACGAGGCGAAGAAGCTCGGGATCCCCGTGATCGCGATCCTCGACACCAACTGCGATCCCGACGAGGTCACCTACCCGATTCCGGGCAACGACGACGCGATCCGCTCGGTCGCGCTGCTCACCCGCGTCATCGCCGATGCCGCTGCTGAGGGCCTCATGGAGCGCCACCAGAAGCCGTCGGAGGGTTCCGAGCAGGCCGCTGAGCCGCTCGCCGAGTGGGAGGTCGAGCTGCTCGGCACCGACGCTCCCGCCGCAGAGGCGCCGGCCGCTGACGCTGCCGCTGCCGAGGAGGCACCTGCTGCCGAGGAGGCACCTGCCGCTGCAGAGGCACCCGCAGCGGAAGAGGCACCGGCCGAGGCCGCTGCCGAGACCCCGGCCGCAGAATAATCTCTGACCGTTCACCGAACGACCACTGAAGGAGTCACACATGGCTGCAGTAAGCATGGCCGCTGTGAAAGAGCTGCGCGATCGCCTCGGCGCCGGCATGCTCGACAGCAAGAACGCGCTCATCGAGGCTGACGGAGACGTCGAGAAGGCCATCGAGATCCTGCGTCTCAAAGGCCTCAAGGGCGTCGCCAAGCGCGGCGACCGCGAGGCGAGCGAAGGCCTCGTCGCCGTTCGGCAGACCGAGGGCGCCGCAACGATGATCGAGCTCGTCTGCGAGACCGACTTCGTCGCGAAGAACGAGAAGTTCATCGCTCTGGCGGAGCGCGTGCTCGACGCGATCGTCGCGGCGCAGGCCTCGACCGTCGAGGAGGCCCTCGCGGCCCCCGCCGAGGGCAAGACCGTCGCCGACGTCATCACCGAGGAAGCCGCCATCATCGGCGAGCGCATCGAGGTGCGCAAGCTGTCGCGCGTCGAAGCACCAGCTACCTCGGTGTACCTGCACCAGACCTCGAAGGATCTGCCGCCGCAGATCGGCGTGGTCGTGGGGTACGAGGGCGACGACGCCGAGGCTGCGCTCAGCATCGCGCGTCACATCTCATTCGCGGATCCGCTCTACCTGAGCCGCGAGGATGTGCCCGAGGCCGATGTGGAGAAGGAGCGCGCACTCGTCACGGAGATCTCCAAGAACGAGGGCAAGCCCGAGGCCGCACTGCCGAAGATCGTGGAAGGTCGTCTGACCGCGTTCTTCAAGCAGGTCGCACTCAACGAGCAGGTTCACGCGCTCGACGCAGACAAGCGCGAGGTGAAGAAGGTCGCTGAAGCCGCAGGCATCACCGTCACCGGCTTCGCGCGCTGCAAGGTCGGCGCCTAACCACACACACCGGGACCCGGGCCAGACGGCTCGGGTCCCGTGCTGTGTCCGCACTAATATGGGCTCCGGATGCGATCCGGGCCCGACGACGCTTCCAGCGTCCACGTTCGAAACAAGGAGACACCCCACATGACGAAGACCGCCGATCGTAAGCGTCGCGTACTGCTGAAGCTCTCGGGGGAGGCCTTCGGAGGGGGAACGCTGGGAGTGAACCCAGACGTGGTGAGCCAGATCGCGCGCGAGATCGCCGCGGCGATGGAAGAGGCCGAGGTCGCCGTCGTCGTCGGGGGAGGGAACTTCTTCCGCGGCGCCGAGCTCTCGCAGCGCGGCATGGATCGCGCGCGCGCCGATTACATGGGCATGCTGGGAACCGTCATGAACGCGCTCGCCCTGCAGGACTTCCTCGAACAAGCAGGGATCGAGACGCGGGTGCAGTCGGCGATCACGATGACGCAGGTCGCTGAGACGTACATCCCGCTGCGCGCAATCCGACATCTCGAGAAGGGACGCGTGGTGATCTTCGGGGCGGGAGCCGGCCTTCCGTACTTCTCGACCGACACCGTTGCCGCGCAGCGCGCGCTCGAGATCCAGGCCGATGAGGTGCTGGTCGCCAAGAACGGCGTCGACGGCGTCTACACGGCCGACCCGCGGCAGGACCCGAATGCGACCCTCATCGAGAAGATCACCTACAACGACGCTCTCGTGCGCGGCCTCAAGGTCGTGGACTCGACATCCTTCAGTCTCTGCATGGACAACGGCATGCCGATGCGCGTCTTCGGCATGGAGCCGGCCGGAAACGTGACAGCTGCGCTGCGAGGCGCAGAACTCGGCACACTCGTCCACGCCTGACACCGCCTTGCGGGCGGTGCCCGCTAAGCTGGAAATCCGAGCGTTTTCACTAAGGAGTACACCGTGATCGAAGAAGTCTTCGCCGACGTCAAGGACCGCATGAGCCGTGTGGTCGAATCCGCGAAGGAGAGCTTCGCCACGGTTCGCACGGGGCGTGCGAACCCGTCGCTGCTGCAGAACGTGCAGGTCGACTATTACGGAACCCCGACGCCCCTGTCGCAGCTCGCTTCGGTGCAGAACCAGGATGCTCGGAGTCTGCTCGTGACCCCCTACGACAAGGGCGCGATGAAGGGCATCGAGCAGGCGATTCGCGATATGCCGAACCTCGGTGCGAACCCGTCCAACGACGGCACGGTCATCCGCTTGTCGCTTCCCGAGCTGACGACTGAGCGCCGCAAGGAGTTCGTCAAGATCGTCAAGGGCAAGGCCGAGGATGCTCGCGTGGCGGTGCGCAACGTGCGTCGCTCCGGCAAGGACGACCTGGACGCCCTCAAGGGCGAGGTCGGCGAGGACGAGATCGCTCGCGCTGAGAAGGAGCTCGAGGCGGTCACCAAGCAGTTCATCGAGCAGATCGATGAGGCGTCCAAGCGCAAAGAAGCCGAGCTGCTGGAGGTCTGATCCGGATGGCCGGCTCGGAGAAACGCGACGAGATTCGAAGCGCGCTCGAATCGACTCGCGCGCAGCTCGAAGCGACGAATGCTCGCATCGAGGCTCGAGCCGGCCGCAATCTCGCCTTCGCCATCGCCTCGGGAGTCATTCTCGGCGGGGTGTTCCTCGCGAGCCTGCTGCTGGTGAAGCAGATCTTCATCGTGCTCGTGGCGATCCTGGTCGGGATCGCGCTCGTGGAACTCGCTTCGGCTTTCCGGGTGGCCGGCCGGCGCGTGCCGCGGGTCGGCGTCGTTCTCGCAGGCCTCGTCGTGGTCGCCGGTGCGGCGTTCTGGGGCGCCGAGGGCATGCTCATGGGCCTCTTCGCCGGATCGCTGCTGCTCATTCTCTGGAGGCTGGTCGAAGGGCTCGTGCCGCGTTGGGAGGCGCCGGCGCGGACACTCGTGCGTGACGTCTTCTCCGGCTGGTTCACGCTCGTGTACGTCGCATTCCTGGCATCGTTCACCGTGCTGCTGGTGCTCGCGGAGCATGGCGAGTGGTGGGTGTTCGCGCTCGTTCTGGTCGTCGTCTCGGTCGACGTGGGCGCCTATGCAGCGGGCGTGACGTTCGGCAAGCACAAGATGACCCCCCGGATCAGTCCGAACAAGACCTGGGAGGGCTTCGCAGGAGCTGCGATCGTTGCGGCAGGAGCGGGCGTCCTGGTATCGGTGCTCGCCCTCGGACAGCCCTGGTGGGTCGGCATCATCATCGGCGTCGTGGTGCTCTTCACCGCGACGGGCGGCGACCTCACCGAGTCCCTCATCAAACGCAATTTGGGTGTGAAAGACATGAGTTCCTGGATTCCTGGTCACGGCGGTTTTCTCGATCGCCTCGATTCTCTGCTGCCGTCCGCGGTGGGCGTCTACGGCGTCGCGCTCGCGCTGGGAGTCGTGTGATGGCGCGGCGCTCTCAGCCGGCGGACACGGCTTCCGTGCAGAATGGTCGGGTGCACACCTCATTCCCGCTCGCGACGGGCTCGCAGCTCGGCTATCAGCCGGAGCAGGTCGACCGCTTCCTGAACGATGCCCGCTCTGCGTACGAAGGTGTGACGGAAGGCGAGGCGATGACCTCCGCCGCGGTGCGGAGCCGCGCCTTCGCGGTGAAGCGCGGCGGGTATTCGGCGCGATACGTTGATGCGGCGATGGATCGCCTGGAAGAGGTGTTCTACGAGCGGGAGCGGCGTGCGCGGGTACGCGCAGCGGGCGAGGACGCCTGGTGGGATGAGACCCGCCAACTGCTCTCGGAAGTGCGCGGACGCATCAATCGTCCGCGAGGCAAGCGGTTTCGGCGTCGTGGGATGTTCGCGACGGGGTACCGCCGGTCTCAGGTCGATGCGTTCCTCGATCGCGTGTCGGAGATGTTCGAGCGCCGTGAGCTCGCCCTGCAGCCCGCAGAGGTGCGCGACGTCGTATTCCATTCGCAGTGGCGCGGGTACGACGAAGAACAGGTGGACGCGCTGCTCGACGCCGTCGTCGAGTTGATCCTTGCCACCCGCTAGCGCTGGTGCATCGGGTTTCGGGACGATCCGCTCCTCCCGGTTGTTGATTCGACGCTGCCGAGATAGAATCGTTACATTGTGGCTATCGTGAAGTTTGCTCCCGTCTCCCGTTGGTCGAAGCTTCGAGCTCCGGTCGCGGTGCTCGCGGTATCCGGGTTCCTGGGTGCAGCGATCGTCGCTCCGTTCGCGATGCCGAGCGAGCCGGCCGACGCGGAGACGCTGGCGTTCCAGGAGCGCATCCATCAGGAGTTCATTCCGGCGACCACGGCTGAAGCGGATCTCGTCTACACCGAGGTCGGCGTCGTAGAGCTGCCGGATCCCGAGGAGGTTCGGAAGAAGCAAGAGGCGAAGCGGGCGGCCGACGCGGCGAAGGCCGCGAAGGAAGCGGAGGAAGCCGCGAAAGACGAAGCCGAGGCGGGGGGCGCCCCAGCTTCGGATGCCCCCGGGGCTCCGCCGAAGTACACGGGCGGCGGCTCACCGGCGGAGTGGATGGCGGCTGCGGGAATTCCGGAGTCGGACTGGGGCTACGTCGATTACATCGCCTCACGTGAGAGCACGTGGAATCCGAATGCCACGAACGCGAGCTCCGGAGCATGCGGGCTGATTCAGGCCCTTCCGTGCAGCAAGGTTCCCGGCAACGGATACGATCCGGTCGACAATCTCCGGTGGGCTTCGGGCTACGCTGCTGATCGCTACGGGGGATGGGCTCAGGCGTACGCGTTCTGGACCGCCAACCACTGGTGGTGATCGGGCGTCATGGCGAAGCGCCGGGGCCCGAACAAGTATCAGCGAGCGGCGCTCGCCCCGCAGGTTGACGTGACGCGTCTCGCTCATGGGGGTGCCAGGACCGAATCCCGAGCCGGAACCGAGTGGTTCGTTCGCGACATCCCGTCACAGCGCGCTGAGAAGGCCTACCTGTGCCCGTCATGCCGCATCGAGATCCCTCCGGGGCAATCCCACGTCGTAGCCTGGCGGGCCGACGATTTCTTCGGCGACGAGGCGGCGGTCCGGGATCGCCGTCATTACCACGCGCACTGTTGGCGACTTACTTGAGACCGAGCACACCGAGCATCGGCCTTCGCCGATCTCACTGAACTAGAACAAGGTCGGTGGTGCGACGATCTGCGGCGCATCGACCACGGGTGATGGGGGAGTCCGCGAGGCAAGGCCCGGGCCCTGATCCGGCTGGCGGCCCGTCTGGAACGCCGTCGCGGCAGCGCGGGCGCGGAGATCCGCGGCCTCGTTGAGCGGGTGCCCGGCATGACCCTTGACCCACTCGAACGAGACGTCACGTCCTGACATCGCAGCGTCGAGGCGTTCCAGCAACTCGCGATTGAGGACGGGTTTTCCGTCTGCCTTCCGCCAGCCCCGTCGCTTCCATCCGGCCATCCACTGCGTCACGGAATTGATCACGTACTGGCTGTCGCACAGGATGCGCAGGGGCTCTTCTGCGCGGTCCGATGTCGCAGTGAGGAGGTCGAGCACCGCCATCAGTTCGCCCTGGTTGTTCGTGGCGCGCGGCCAGCCGCCTGCCCGCCACTGCTCGTCGTCGACGTACCAGGCCCAACCGGCGGGGCCTGGGTTTCCGAGTGCCGAGCCGTCTGCCGCTGCCGTAAGTGCCATGGCTTCTATCCTGCCAGAGCGCAGGCGCCGACCTGGATAGGCTGGTGGCATCAGCTTGGAGTGAAGGGTGAACGGCATGGTGGAGATTTCGAGCAATACCGTCTTGCGAGCGCGTCGCGAGAATGTGGAGCTGCATACTGCCGACGGGCTCACACTCTACGGAGAGCTCGCGCTTCCTGCGGACCGCGAGCCTCGAGCCACACTCGTCACCCTGCACCCGCTCCCGACGGCCGGCGGGTTCATGGAATCCCACATCATTCGGAAGGCCGCGAATCGGCTTCCCGAGCTGGCCGACCTCGCGGTCCTGCGATTCAATACGCGCGGCACCTCATCCCCCCGCGGCACCAGCGAGGGAGAATTCGGCGACGGGGTGTCCGAGGAGCACGACGTAGCGGCGGCGATGGCCTTCGTCGCGGAACGAGGGCTGCCGAATCCCTGGCTGCTCGGGTGGTCGTTCGGAACGGAGCTCGCCTTGAAGTACGGCCTTGCGCATCCGATAGCGGGGGCGATCCTACTGTCTCCGCCGCTCCACCGTGCGACAGCGGATGACGTCGCGGCATGGCAGCAGGCCGCACCAGAACTCGTCGCGCTGATCCCGGAGTTCGACGACTACCTGCGCCCGGCGGAGGCCGAGCAGCGCTTCGCGAGCGTGCCGCGGATGACGCTCATACCGGTCGAGGGCGGTCGGCACCTGTGGGTGGGGGAGAAGCAGACGCGCCGAGTGCTCGACGAGGTGGTCTCAGCAGTCGGCACTGCAGCCGCTCCGCTTGCGACCGTCGTCGAAAAGGAGCGGCTGCAGCGCTAACGCGTCACTGCGTCGTCGAAGACGTGTCGGTCCCTTGCGGTTCGGAGGCGCCCGGCTCCGACGAGCCTGCCGAGGCGGAACGGGCGTCTTCCGGGGTGGAGCGAGCCGCTGCGGTCGACTCGGCCTCGTCGGCTGGCAGCGCCTCAGCGATGGGCTGCGCCACAAGTCGGCCCGCGACCGTGCTCATCTTCTGCGCATTGGTGATGACCTCGCCGAGACTCTCGAAGTAGCGCGCTACGGCACCGCGTTCGACCTTCAACTGCGTCATCCGATCTTCAGCGGCCGCGAGCACCTTGGTCGCGCGCTCTTCAGCGGCGGCGAACGTCGTCTGGGCGCGCTGCTCCGCCTCCATGACGATCTCGGCGGCATGGCGCTCCGCTGCTGCACGCACGTTTCGTGCATCCTGAGTCGCTTCCGTGCTCAGGCGCTCGTATTCTTCGCGCGCGGCTTCCAACTGGGACTTGAGCTCGGCGAGTTCGGCTCGCGTGGCTTCGAGTTCCCGTTGCGACGTCTCAGATGCGAGACGCTGACGCTCCGCGAGATCGCGCTCGAAGTTCTCTCGCTGCTGCGCGATGCCGGTGCTGAAGGTCGCGCTCTCCCGCTCGATGCGTTCCGTCATCTGGCGCACCGCGTCCTCGGTCTCTTCGCGCGCACGCGCCAGGCGCGCTTCTTCTTCGGCGCGATGCTCGGCCAGTTCTGCCACAGTGTCTGCGCGCAGCAGATCGGTCTCTTCGATGACCGCTGCGCGTTTCGCGGCGACCTCGCGTTCGATAGCGGCTGCCTGCTCCTCGCGCTCGCGCGCGAGGTCCGCCTCGTGCTGCGCGACCGCTGCCGCGATCGTGCGCTCGTGCTCCTCGCGCTCCCGCGACACATCATCGGCGAGGCGTGCTCGCTCGCGCTCGATCTGGAGTTCGAGGCTCTCCCGCTCGAGGCCGAGCGCCTCGGCCGCCTCGTCACGCTGGATCCGGAGCCGCTCCGCCTCGGCGGCGCGCTCATCGGCAAGTCGCTGCTCGTGCTCTCGGGACTGCGATGCCAGGCGCTCTTCGTGCATGGTCGTCTCGTCGGCGATCCTCGCTGCGTGCTCCTGCTGATCCCGCTCCTGCTGACGTGCGATGGTTTCTCGCGTCTCCAGCATTTCGCGCTCGTGAGCGGTGAGCTCCGCGGCAATGCGCTGGCGATGCTCGTCCCATTCGGAGATCACGCGATCCTGATGGGCTGCGAGCTCGGCGCCGAGTCGGTCTTCGTGCGCCGCGACCTCGGCTGTCAGGCGGACATCGTGTTCTTCCTGCTTCGCGGTGAGTTCCCGTTCGAGCGCTGTCCGCGCAGCCTCCTGCTCGCTCGCGAGCTCGGCACGATCGGCAGCCAGCGCAGCCTCGTGCTCGGCGCGCTCCGCCTGGATCCGCGTCTCGTGCTCACTCAGTTCTGCCGCGAGAGATGCGTCGTGGTCCTCTCGTTCATGCGCGATCGTCGCGCGATGCGCATCCCATTCCTCAGCGATGCGCCGCTCGTGGGCAGCTCGCTCCGAAGCGATCGCCGTATCGTGCGACTCCCGTTCGGATCGAAGATCCGCGTCGTGCTGGGAGCGCTCCTCCGTGATCGCACGGTCGTGAGCGGTCCGCTCCTCAGCGATGGCGGCCTCGTGGGCGTCCCGCTCCTGTGCGAGACGCGATACGTGAGCGGCGAGTTCATCCGAGAGTCGCACTTCCTGCCGCTGCTGCTCGTCGGCGATGCGGGCCTCGTGCGCCGTTCGCTCGTCGCTGAGGGCGGCATCGTGCGCGGCGCGCTCCTCGCGAAGGGCGGCATCGTGCTCCGAGCGCTCGGCGCTGATGCTGGTCTCGTGCTCGTATCGCTCGCGCGAGATCAGTTCGCGATGCTCGGCGAGTTCGGCCGCCAGTGCTGCGTCGTGAGCATCGCGCTCGTTCGTCAGCTCCGCTCGATGCGCTGCAGCTTCACGCTCGAGGAGCCGGTCGTGATCTTCGCGCTGCGCTGCGAGTCGCGTCTCCAGACTCGCAGCGGCCGCGGCGCGATCCTCGGCCGCCGAGACGTCGGCTCGCTCTCGTTCGCGTTCTGACTGCGCGGCCCGGCTCGTCAACTCCTGCTCGAGCGCTTCGCGCTCTCGGACGATGCCGGCCTCGTGCTCCGCTCGCTCCTGAGCGATGCGGTCGACGTGCGTCTGAGCCTCGGCGCGCAGGCGACGGTCGTGCACCTCGCGCTCCTGGCTGAGTGCTGCATCGTGCTCGGCCCGCTCTTGCGCGATGCGTCCGCGGAGCGTTTCGACCTCGGTGGTGAGCGCGCGTCGCTGATCTTCGATGTCCGCCTCGAGGGTGCGCTGCTGCTCGGTGTAGCGCTCCTCCAGCTCAGCTTCTTCGCGCTGTCGTCTCGCTTCGAACTCCGCGCGGGCCCGCTCGCCCTCCTGCACGAGGCGTGCACGCTCGAGTTCCGCCTCGCGCTCGTTCTCCGCCTTCTGGCGCTCGAACGCCTCGGCCTGTATCTCGGTCTGGGCGCGGAGCTCGTTGGCCGCGGCACGGGATTCCGTCGTGATCCGCTCGGCCTGCGCTTCGGCCGCGGCGATCGCGGCTTGGGCCTCTCGATGCGCGGTCTCGCGCTCCGAGAGCGCCTCTCGCTCGGCGCTGCTCCGGGTCAGCTCGGCTTCCCTGCGCGCTTCATCGAGGAGCCGCTCGCGCTCGGAATTCGCAGCGGCGCTCTGCGTCGCAACGTCGTTGCGCGCGCCCGTCAGAATGATCTCCGCCTGCTCCGAAGCCGACGTCAGCAGTTCGTCGGCGCGTCGCTGCGCCTGGGTGAGCACCCGGCGGCTCTCCTCTTCGGAGGAGCGACGCAGCTTCTCAGCGTCGAGGTCCGCCTGCGCCATCAGTCGCTGGGCGTGATCCTCGGCAACCTGCAGGCTCTTCTCCACTCGAAGCCCGAGCCCGGAGTACCCGGAGGCGCCGAGTTCGGCTACCTGCTCCTGCAGATCGGCGATCAGCTGCCGCTGCTCGTCCCCGGCATGCGATGCCTGCCGGTGCGCCTGCTGCAGGGATTCGAGGTGCGATTGCAGGGTCGCGATGTGACCGGTCAGCGCGCCGACGCGTTCGTCGACCTCATCACGGTTGTAACCGCGGAACGCGGGGGAGAACTGCTGGGCTGGTTCGGACACGGGCCCTCCGGAATCTGAATGTCGTCGCGTGCCCGACCGGGTCGCGACGAGAACACAATTGCCCCCCAACGATAGCGTAACCGACGGCGGACGGCAGGGGAGCAGAGCCCCTCCGAGCGGTCGCGGCGAAGGCCTCAGAAACGAAGTCCTCATGTCACACCCGGGAAGCTCCGGTAGCGTTGGAGGCTGAAGATCCGTGTTCGGGTCCCGCGGCTTCCATCGCTCGCTCCCGGACCGACGCGAAAGTAGAGGAGATCCCGTGCGACATGCGCTTGCGATCGCAGTGCTCGTGCTGTCTGGAGTGCTTCTGCTGCTCGGGCTCGGGCAGCGCACATTCCTCGCCGGTCCGGCAGAGATCAGTTTGCCCGTCGACACCCAGTCGGAAGCGGCCTTCGCCGTGGTCGACGGCACGGAGTTCGCGAAGCTCCCCGGCCAGGCGAACGTCGTGGTGCAGGGCGCCGACGCGTTCGTCGCCACCGCGATGACACGCGACGTCGATGCCTGGCTGGCCCCGTTCCCGCACGCCGAACTCACCGTGGACCAGCGGAAGCAGCGACTCCTCACGGCGTTGATCCCCGGGGCCCCTGCGGAAGCGCCGGAGACCGGTTCCGGAGCCGCGACGACGGAGGCCGACGAAGCGGGCGACGGGCTCGACCCTCGGGGGAGCGACCTGTGGCTCGACTCCCGATTCATCGACGGCAACGGAGGATCGACCGAGACCGAGACGCTCCGCGTTCCGGTGTCCATCGCCGTCGACCAGTCGGTGCTGATCGCGACCAACGGGACGGACCCGATCCCGAGCGAGGTGTCCCTCGTGTGGGCGCAGGATCGCAGCACGCCGTGGGCCGGGCCGTTGCTGGCAGCGGGAGGCGTGCTCGCGATCGTCGGCGCGGTGCTGTACCTGCTCGCCGTCGACCATGATCGTCGGGGCCTCGGTCCTCGCCGTGGACGCCGAGGACCGCTGCAAGGGCTGAGGAATGCGTTCGCACGACCGGAGCGCCGTGGTCGGAGTGCTGCACCGCGAGCCGATGCCCGTGCAGACGCTCCGCCGAGAGGAGAGCGCATGACGCTGAACATTCGGAACCGAGCGGGTCGGGACGGCATGATCGCCCGAACGAGGCAGAACCGACGATACGGGCGCCGCCTGCTCCCCGTGCTGGGAATCGCCGCGGTGCTCGGGCTGTCGGGTTGCTCCGCCGAGTACTGGCCGCAGATGGGCCCGAAGCCGGTGGAAGAAACTCCGACGGCGCAGCCGTCGTCCATCGCGCCGGTGCCCGTCACGGAAGCGCAACTGCATCGCATCGTCGAGCAGGTCTCCGCGGCGGCGAACGAGGGCGACGATAACCTCGACGCGGCCGCGCTCGACGAGCGGTTCGTCGACGACGCCCTCGCACAGCGCACGGCGAACTACACGATTCGCGCTTCGGTGCCCGATTATGCGGTGGTTCCGCCCAGGATCACCGATGAAGAACTCGACTACGCGCTGGTGCAGAGCACGGAGTCCTGGCCGAGAACCGCGTTCGTCACCGTGGCGTCGTCGTCCGGCAAGACTGATGCCGATGCTGCGGCCGACGGGACCGCCGACGGTTCGGCGGATGCCGCTTCCGAAGCGGCTGACGCCGATGCGGAAGCGGGCGACGGCGCGACCGATGAGCAGACCTCTCCGTCTCTCGCCCTGATCATGACGCAGCAGTCGCCGCAGGAGAACTTCGAGGTGTCGCGCGTGATCGCGCTGCGCGGAGGCATTTCAATGCCTCAGGCGGCTCCGGCCGAGGACGGCACGGCACTGCTTTCCAACGACATCGAGACGCTGATGCTGCCGCCCGGCGAGGTCGGGGCAGCCTACGCTTCGCTGCTCGAGAACGGCACTGAAGCTCCGGAGGCCGAGCTCTTCGACCTCGAGAGCGACACGCTCCTCGAGAACTACGGCAAGGCTCGTGCCGCTGCGGCGCAGCAGCAATCCGACGAGAAGGGGCAGACGATGAAGTACAGCGCGACTGCCCGACAGGGTGACGCGCCGGTCGTCGCGCTCTCGACGGGTGCGGGCGGCGCGCTGGTCGCCACGACCGTCATCGATGAGCAGATCGTCGACGCTGCCGGCGGCCGATTCAAACCGCAGGCGCAGGGTGCGATCACAGCGCTCTCCGGCCTGGAGGGCGAGCAGGAGCGTCTCGTGCAGCAAGTCGCGCACCAGATGCTGTTCTTCGTGCCCAGCAAGTCGGAGGATGCGAAGATCGAGCTGCTCGGCGTCACGAGCGAGCTCGTCGGCGTCACGAACTAGCGTCGACGGGGCGCCGCGGCCAGACGGCTCATGCCGCCCCGTCGATGAGGACCGAACATGAGGAAGGATCGATCACGATGACACAGCAGATTCCAGAGCGACTGCCAGGTGGAGGGGTGGATCTCAGCCACCTCGCAGCGCGCGCGGCTGCTCCCCAGGGGGGTGCCCCATCTGCGGCGCCCGGGAGCGCTGCTGGCGGCTCCGTCGTCGATGTCCCGTCGCTCGTCATCGACGTCACCGATGCCACATTCGAGCAGGCCGCTCAGCTCTCCAGCGTCGTCCCCGTCGTGGCACTGCTGTGGTCTGCTCGGAGCGAGCCCTCCGTGTCGCTCGGATCGGTGCTCGAGCAGGTCACTCGCGAACTCGGCGGACGACTGCTCCTGGCCAGGATCGACGTCGATGCCAGCCCCGGTCTCGCGCAGGCGTTCCAGGCGCAGGCGGTTCCAACGGTCATCGCACTGGTCGCGGGGCGGCCGGTTCCCCTCTTCCAAGGCCCGGTTCCCGAGGAGCAGGTTCGCGAGTACTTCGGGCAGCTCCTGCAGCTCGCGGAGCAGCACGGCGTCACCGGCCGCGTGAACGCTCCCGATATCGAGGACGCTGACGAGCAGGCCGCTCCGGCAGAACCGGAGATTCCAGCGGCGCACCTCGCGGCCATCGAAGCCGCCGAGCGCGGTGACTACGAGCAGGCCATCACCGAGTGGGAGGCCGTGCTCACGCGCTCCCCGGCGGACGCCGAAGCGCGAGCTGCGCTTGTGCAGGTGAAACTGCTGCATCGCCTGCAGGGGCTCAGCGCCGACGAGATTCGCAGCGGTGCGGCAGCCGCGCCCGGCGACGTCGAGGCGCAACTCCGCGTCGCAGATCTGGACGTCTCCGGGGGCCATGTGGAAGACGCCTTCCTGCGGCTGCTCGACCTGTTCGTCGAGCAGGATGCCGAGGGGCGAGCAACGATCCGTGAACGGCTGCTCGAACTGTTCGAGGTCGTGGGCGTCGCCGATCCGCGAGTCGCAGCGGCCCGCAGCCGTCTCGCCAACCTCCTCTACTGAGCGCGACGCCATGATGGTGGGCGGGCGAGCGTATCTCGACCATGCTGCGACATCGCCGATGCCCGAAGCGGTGCTGGAGGTCTACACCGATGCGCTGCGCACGGTGGGGAACCCGGCGTCGACGCACGGACACGGCCAGCGTGCGAGTCAGCTGCTGGAGGCCGCCCGCGACAGCATCGCCCGGATGGTCGGGTGCGACCACGCCGAGCTCATCCTCACGGCGGGCGGGACAGAGTCGATCAATCTCGCGCTCAAGGGACTCTACTGGTCGCGTCGTCGCTCCGGTTCAGGGCCGGTCGTGCTGATCGCCGAGGGCGAGCATCACGCGACCATGGAGACCGCGGAGTGGCTGCGTGATGTTCAGGGCGCGGAGCTGGTCGGCGTGCCGATCGATGAGAACGGCCTGCTGACGCCGGGGGCGCTCGAAGCCGCGATCACCGCAGCGGGCGCCGATCGAGTCGCGGTCATCTCGTTTCTCTGGGCGAACAACGAGGTCGGCACGCTGCAACCCGTGCGGGAACTGTGCGCGATAGCCGCGGCCCACGGGGTGCCGGCCCACGTCGACGCCGTCTCGGCGCTCGGGCAGGTTCCGATCGATTTCGCAGCATCGGGAGCCTCGGCGCTCAGCCTTTCGGCGCATAAGGTGGGTGGACCGGTCGGCGTCGGCGCCGTGATTCTCGGCCGCCGGATCACCGTCGAGCCGCTGCTGCACGGCGGGAGCCAGCAGCGATCCCGTTCCGGTACGCAGGACGTCGCCGGTGCCGTAGCCTTCGCTGCGGCGCTCGAGATGCTCCTCGATGAGGAGGGGCGTCCCCGACGCAATGGCCTCGCCCACCTGGAGCGCCTGCGCGACCGACTCATCTCCGGCGTGCGCGAGGCGGATCCGACCGCGGTGCTCCGCGGAGCCCCAGCCGGTGCGGGACGACTGCCGGGCAATGCCCACTTCACCTTCCCCGGCTGTCAAGGGGATTCGCTCGTCTTCCTCCTCGACGGTGCCGGCGTCTCGGTCTCCGTCGGCTCCGCGTGCCAGGCCGGGGTGGCCGAGCTCTCGCATGTGCTGCTCGCCATGGGTGTCGCACCCGAAGACGCGGCAGGAGCGCTGCGTTTCACGCTGGGCCAGGAGAGCACGGAGTCGGAGGTGGAGGCGCTCCTCGCGGCGCTCCCTGCAGCGCTGCGTTCGGCCCGTGCGGCAGGGCTCAGCTGACTCGAGCCTCGCGGTTCGCTCCGCGACGGGCAGCCGACGATTTCGCGGAGTCGACTCCCGGGTTTCGGGCGACTAGAATGCTCTGGTGAAGATTTTGGCAGCGATGAGCGGGGGCGTGGACTCTGCCGTAGCCGCCGCCCGCGCTGTAGAGGCCGGCCACGAAGTGGTCGGCGTGCATCTGGCACTCAGCCGGATGCCCGGCACTATCCGCACCGGCTCGCGGGGATGCTGCACCATCGAGGATGCGATGGACGCGCGCCGCGCCGCGAATCTGCTCGGCATCCCGTTCTACGTCTGGGACCTGAGCGAGCGGTTCAAAGAAGACGTGGTCGACGACTTCATCGCTGAGTACGCCGCGGGCCGCACACCGAACCCGTGCATGCGCTGCAATGAGAAGATCAAGTTCGCCGCCCTGCTCGACAAGGCGATGGCCCTCGGTTTCGACGCGGTCGCGACGGGACACTACGCGACACTCGCGGAGGGCGCTCACGGCCCGGAGCTGCATCGTGCGAGCGCTTGGGCGAAGGATCAGTCGTACGTGCTCGGCGTGCTGACGGAGCGCCAGCTCGCTCATTGCTATTTCCCGCTCGGCGATACCCCGTCGAAGCAGCTCATCCGGGCTGAGGCCGCAGAGCGCGGATTGCAGGTCGCTCAGAAGCCGGACAGCCACGACATCTGCTTCATCCCCGACGGCGACACGCGAGGATGGCTCTCGGATCACGTCGACCGCACGCCCGGAGACATTCTCGATGAGTCGGGCGACGTCGTCGGCAGTCACGACGGAGCGCACGGATACACGGTGGGCCAGCGCCGCGGGCTGCAGCTCGGGCGCCCGGCTCCGGACGGGAAGCCGAGATACGTGCTCTCCATCCGCCCCGTTTCGAATCAGGTCGTCGTCGGCCCGAAAGAGCAGCTCGAGATCTCCAGGATCGCAGGGGGACGTTTCAGCTGGGCCGGGGAGCCCGGGTTCGAGCTCTCGGAGCGCTTCGACTGCGATGTGCAGATCCGGGCGCACGCCGATCCCGTGCCCGCCTTCGCCAGGCTCGAGCCGATCCTGCCGGAGGAGCGAACGGAGCTGCATCGCGCGGACGCGACCCACGAGGTCGTCGTCGATATCGACCTCGAGCACGCGGAGCCGCTCGTCGGCGTGGCGCCGGGGCAGACAGCCGTGCTCTACGTGGGAACGCGTGTACTCGGGCAGTTCACGATCGATCGTGCGGTGCCGCTGGAGACGGCCGCAACCCGCTCCTGA
Organism: Leucobacter manosquensis; assembly: GCF_018304845.1. Taxonomy (NCBI): domain Bacteria; kingdom Bacillati; phylum Actinomycetota; class Actinomycetes; order Micrococcales; family Microbacteriaceae; genus Leucobacter; species Leucobacter manosquensis. The sequence continues at coordinate 388,499 of NZ_JAFEVO010000001.1, forward strand.
ATGTCCCACCTCGCTTCTACACTGGAGGCGTGAGCACGAACGCGCAGCAGATCCCCGAAGACTTCGACGCAGCCCGCGAGGAGGCGAAGCGTCTCTCCGACGAGGTCGAGCGACTGCGCGTCGCCTACTACTCCGAAGCATCGAGCCTCGTATCGGACGCGGAGTACGACGAGATGTTCCGTCGGCTCGAAGCCATCGAGCGGGCATTCCCCGAGTTGGCGAGCCAGGACAGCCCGACTCGCGAAGTCGGGGCTGCTGTGGTGTCGGCAGGGTTTCCCGAGCACCAGCACGCTGAGCGCATGCTCAGTCTGGACAACGTCTTCTCCATCGAGGAGTTCCGCGAGTGGGCGGCGAAGGTCCGCACCGCAGCCGGTCGCCCCGTGCGCTGGCTCTCCGAGCTCAAGATCGACGGATTGGCGATCAGCCTCGCGTACCGAGACGGCGTACTGGAGACGGCGACCACTCGCGGCGATGGGCGCGTCGGAGAAGACATCACCGAGAATGTGGCTCTCATCCCGGTGATTCCGCGCAGATTGCACGGAAGCGGGTTCCCATCGTTCTTCGAAGCTCGCGGCGAGGTGTTCTTGACCTCCGAGGACTTCGCCGCCCTGAATGAGCGCCAGCACGAACTGCAGCAGGCCTACATCGACGAGCAGTCGGCCAAGGGGCGCGACATCGAGCAGATTCCCGTGCGGTATGCCGAATTCGCGAACGCCCGCAACACCGCGGCCGGGAGCCTGCGCCAGCGAGCGGAGAAGAAGACCGAGACCGAGCTCACCCTCATGCGAGAGCGCCTCGCGAGGCTCTCGCTGTACGTGCACGGCATCGGCGCATGGCCGGATCCGGCCATTGAGAATCAGTCGGACGTGTACGAGCTTCTGGCGGAGTGGGGTCTGCCCGTTTCGCCGCACTCGCGAGTGTTCGACTCGGTCGACGAGGTCGCCGCGTTCATCGAGGATCGGGGGGAGCACCGCCATGATGTCGAGCACGACATCGACGGCATCGTTGTGAAGGTCGACGAGCTCTCGCTGCACGGAGAACTCGGAGAGACGAGCCGGGCCCCGCGTTGGGCGATCGCGTACAAGTACCCGCCCGAGGAAGTGCACACGCGCCTCATCGACATCCGCGTCGGCGTCGGACGCACTGGGCGCGCGACGCCGTACGCCGTCATGGAGCCGGTGAAGGTCGCCGGTTCGACGGTGCGCCAGGCGACGCTGCACAATCAGCAGGTCGTCCAGGCCAAGGGCGTGCGGATCGGCGACACCGTCGTGCTGCGCAAGGCGGGCGACGTGATCCCGGAGGTGCTCGGTGCCGTGCTCGAGCTGCGGGATGGCACGGAGCGAGAATGGCAGATGCCCGATGTCTGCCCCGAGTGCGGTACGCCGCTCCGGCCGATGAAGGAGGGCGACATCGACCTCCGCTGCCCGAACGCCCGAGCATGCCCCGCACAGGTGCGCGGCCGAGTGGAGCACATCGGCTCGCGCGGAGCGCTCGACATCGAGGTACTCGGGGAGATCACCGCGGCGGCGCTCACGCAGCCCGAGGTGCCTGCAGCGCCGCCCCTCGAAACCGAGGCGGGGCTCTTCGAGCTGACGTTGGAGCAGATCGTGCCGATCGAGGTGATCGTCCGGGACGCCGAGACGGGCGAGCAGCGCGTCGACGAGGCAACGGGTGAGTTCGTGCGGCGCGCGCCGTTCCAGCGCGTGACTTACGAATACCCACCTGCCGCCGAAGGGTTGAGCGCAGCCGAGCGGCGTCGAGCGGGGCTTCGCAAAGACCATCGCGTCGTCCGGCCTTCTCGCGACGCCGAGACGTTCCTCTCCGAGCTCGAGAGAGCAAAGACCAAACCGCTCTGGCGTCTGCTGGTCGCGCTCAATATCCGGCACGTCGGGCCCGTAGCGGCTCGGGCGCTCGCCGACTGGTTCGGTTCGCTCGACGCCATCCGCAGCGCGTCGCAGGAGGCGCTCGCCGAGGTCGACGGGGTCGGCGGCATCATCGCGGAATCGTTGATCGCCTGGTTCGACGTCGATTGGCACCGAGAGATCGTGGAACGGTGGAGCGCCGCTGGCGTGCAATGGGCCACTCCCGGGCATGCCGGGCCGGGTGCCGCTGGTGCGGACGGGGTGCTGTCAGGGCTCACGATCGTGGCAACGGGATCGCTCGACGGATTCACCCGTGAGGGCGCGACCGAAGCGATCATCGCCGCCGGCGGGAAGGCCGCTTCGAGTGTCTCGAAGAAGACCGATTTCGTCGCTGCCGGGCCAGGGGCGGGCTCGAAGCTCGCGAAAGCCGAAGAACTGGGCATCCCGGTGCTCGACGCAGCTCAATTCGCGCTGCTCGTGACGGAGGGGCCGGATGCGATCGGACAGCCTGATTCTCCGCCCACAGACGCTGAGTGAGACGAAATTTGTCGACTTATGCACACCCGTCCGCTCGAACATGTCTGCGCATCTCGCGGAAGATACGGTGAGATGACCGATAGCGGCTGCAGGCCGCGCCGATCTTCGTGAAGGAGCGCCGATGACAGAGAACACCGACACACCGGTTCGCGCAGCATGGGCACTGCAGGATCCGCTGCTGACGGCCTACTACGACGCGGAGTGGGGGATGCCGGTGTTCGACGACGACGGCGTCTTCGAACGTCTCTCCCTCGAGGCGTTCCAATCAGGACTGTCGTGGCTGACGGTGCTGCGCAAGCGCGTCGCATTCCGCGAGGCGTTCGACGGTTTCTCGATCGAGCAGGTGTCGCGTTACAGCGATGGCGACGTCACGCGGTTGCTCGCCGATGCGCGCATCATTCGCAACGAGCGGAAGATCATCGCCACGATCGCGAACGCGCGGGCGGCCCTTCGGCTCCGCGAGGAGGATGGGATAGGCCTCGCAGAGTTCGTCTGGTCGTTCCGCCCGGAGCGATCGCCCGTGCCCGCGCGCGACGCCGACGTACCGACGCTCTCCTCGGAATCCACAGCGTTGGCGCGTGCGCTCAAACGCCGAGGGTTCGCGTTCGTCGGTCCGACGACCGTCTACGCCCTGATGACGGCGATCGGGATCGTCGACGCGCATGTGGTGACGAGTCATCGACGCGGATGCTCGGAGCTCTGGTCGCCCGATGGGACCTGGGCGGGAGCCGATCTGCCGTTTCAGGCTCCGGTGACGGCCCCGCGAATCCCCGGCTGAGCGCCGCTGAGATCTCGCGCTCGAGCCGCCGATAGGATGGTGGGCGTTCCCAGATGACCCCTCCCGATGGAGCAGCATGCCTGAAGCCAGCGCGGCGAGCACCGAGATCACGGCGGACACCGTCGCACATCTCGCGGGCCTCGCACGAATCGCCCTCACCAACGACGAGATCGGGGCGCTCACCAGCGACCTCGACTCGATCCTGACCCACATCGCGAAGGTCGGCGAGGTGACGACCCCTGATGTCCCCGCGACCAGTCACCCCATTCCACTGAGCAACGTCACGCGGCCAGACGTCGTCTCCGACGTGCTGACGCAGGAGGAAGCGCTCGCGAACGCACCGGAGACCACCGACGGCATGTTCCGCGTGTCCTCGATCCTCGGTGAAGAGCAGTGAGCGCCGCGATGAACGACGTGATCCAGCTGACTGCGGCCGATCTCGCCGCCCGGCTCACCGCGGGTGAGGTGTCCTCCGCAGAAGCGACGCAGGCTCATCTCGATCGCATCGCCGCCGTCGACGGAACACTCAACGCGTTTCTCGCGACCGACGCCGAGATCTCACTCGCAGCGGCGCGCGACATCGACGCCCGTCGCGCATCCGGAGAGTCGCTTGGAGAGCTCGCCGGAGTGCCCCTCGCCATCAAGGACGTGCTCGTCACGACTGACATGCCGGCGACCTCGGGATCGAAGATCCTCGAAGGATACCGTTCGCCCTTCGACGCGACGGCCGTCGCGCGGGCGCGTGCAGCCGGTCTGATTCCCATCGGCAAGACGAACATGGATGAATTCGCGATGGGTTCTTCGACCGAGAACTCGGCCTACGGACCCACGCTGAATCCGTGGAAGCTCGACCGTGTTCCCGGTGGTTCAGGAGGCGGCTCCGCCGTGGCGGTGAGCGCTTTCGAAGCCCCGCTCGCACTCGGCTCTGATACCGGCGGATCGATCCGACAGCCCGCCGCCCTGACCGGCACCGTCGGCATGAAGCCGACCTACGGCGGCGTGAGCCGCTATGGCGCGATCGCGCTCGCCTCGTCGCTCGATCAGATCGGGCCGTGCGCGCGCACGGTGCTCGACACGGCGCTGCTGCACGACGCCATCTCCGGGCACGATCGGCACGACTCGACATCGCTCGACTTCGCGTGGCCGTCGATGGCTGGAGCTGCGCGAAGCGGTGCAGACCCCGCCACCCTCGCCGGCCTGCGCGTCGGCGTCGTGAAGCAGCTGATGATCGACGGCGTGCAATCAGGGGTGCAGGCCCGGTTCGAGCAGGCGCTTGATCTGCTCACCGCTCAGGGTGCGGAGATCGTCGAGATCGATGCGCCGCATTTCGAGTACGCGGTGGCGGCCTACTACCTCATCCTTCCCGCAGAGGCCTCGAGCAATCTCGCGAAGTACGACTCCGTGCGATTCGGTCTCCGCGTGACGCCGCAGGGCGGGGCGACCGTGGAGGGCGTGATGAGCGAGACTCGTGCGGCAGGATTCGGTGCCGAGGTGAAACGACGCATCATCCTCGGCACCTACGCGCTGTCAGCGGGCTACTACGACGCCTACTACGGCAGCGCCCAGCAGGTGCGCACGCTGATTCAGCGTGATTTTGCCGCCGCTTTCGACCAGGTCGACGTGATCGCCTCGCCGACCGCGCCCACCACCGCTTGGGCGCTCGGCGCTCACTCCGGAGACCCCATGCGCGATTACCTCAATGACGCGACGACGATTCCCGCGAACCTCGCGGGAATCCCCGGCATCAGCCTGCCCATCGGCACGGCGAGCGAAGACGGCCTCCCGGTCGGTCTGCAGCTCATGGCCCCCGCCTTCGAAGACGCGCGGCTCTACCGCGCCGGAAGCGCCATCGAACAGCTCGTCGCCGACCGCGACGACGCGCCGTTCTGGACGCAGGCACCGGAGCTCGATGCAGCCTTCCTTGCGACGGCCCAGACCGGAAAGGCGACGAACTGATGGCCAAGACGAAGCTGATGGATTTCGACCGCGCCCTCGAGCTCTTCGAACCGGTGATCGGCCTCGAGGTGCACGTCGAGCTCAACACGAAGACCAAGATGTTCTCGACCGCGCCGAACATCTTCGGCTCGGAGCCGAACACGAATCTCGCGCCGGTGTGCCTCGGGTTGCCCGGCTCACTCCCCGTGCTCAACCATGAGGCGGTGCGCTACTCCATCAGCCTGGGTCTGGCGCTCGGATGCGAGATCGCCGAGGTTTCCGGCTTCGCGCGCAAGAACTACTTCTACCCGGACATGGGCAAGAACTACCAGATCTCGCAGTACGACGATCCGATCGCTCACGACGGGTCGGTCGAGATCGAACTCGCGTCCGGCCGCATCATCCATGTGCCGATCGAGCGTGCTCACATGGAAGAGGACGCGGGCAAGCTGAACCACGTCGGGGGATCGACGGGCCGCATTCAGGGCGCCGAGTACTCCCTGGTCGACTACAACCGGGCGGGCGTGCCGCTCGTCGAGATCGTCACCCGTCCGATCTTCGGCGGAGAGGCGGATACCCCGGAGATCGCGGCGGCGTACGTCTCGACCATTCGGGACCTGGTCGTGTCGCTCGGCATCTCAGACGCGCGCATGGAGCGCGGGAACATCCGATGCGACGCGAACGTGTCGCTGCGACCGCGAGGCAATGAGGGCGCCGGAATGTCGGTGCTCGGCACGCGGACCGAGACGAAGAACGTCAACTCCCTGCGCTCCATCGAGCGCGCCGTGCGGTTCGAGATTCAGCGCCAGGCGCAGATTCTCGATGGTGGCGGGACGATCACGCAGGAGACACGGCACTGGCACGAGGATACGGGGGAGACCTCGCCCGGCCGCCCCAAGAGCGATGCAGACGACTACCGCTACTTCCCCGAACCGGATCTCGCCCCGCTCACTCCCGAGCGCGAACTCATCGAGGAACTGCGCGCGCAGCTCCCCGAGCATCCGACGTTGCGTCGTCGACGCCTCCGCGGGGAATGGCAGTTCTCGGCGCTCGAGTTCCAGGACCTCGTCAACGCGGGCCTGCTCACCACCATCGAGCAGACGGTCGCCATCGGGGTGCCCCCGCAGACGGCTCGTAAGTGGTGGACCGGCGAGATCGCGCGCATCGCGAATGAGCGGTCGACGCCCTCGGCAGACCTCATCACGCCCGCCCAGGTCGCCTCGGTCGTCGAGCTCATCGATGCGGGAACGCTCAACGATAAGCTTGCGCGCCAGGTGATCGCCGGAATCATCGACGGCGAGGGGACCGCCGCCGAGATCGTCGAGTCCAGAGGTCTGGCGATCGTCTCGGACGACGGCGCGCTCATCGAGGCCGTGGATGCGGCGCTCGCCCAGCAGCCCGACGTCCTCGCGAAGATTCGCGACGGAAAGGTGCAGGCAGCCGGCGCGATCATCGGAGCCGTCATGAAGGCGATGCGAGGTTCGGCCGACGCGGCGCGCGTGCGAGAACTCGTGCTCGAACGGGCATCAGCCGCCGAATAGCTTCGGGGGAGACGCACAGAGGCCGGCAGCTCGATGAGCTGCCGGCCTCTGTGCGCACGCGCGCTGTGTCAGCGCACGTCTTCGTCGACCCAGTCCATGGACTTCGTCACAGCCTTGCGCCACTGACGCAGCAGCCGCTCCTGCTCGGCGGAGTCGAGCTCCGGCTCCCATCGGCGATCCTCCTGCCAGTTGGCGGACAGATCATCGAGCCCCGACCAGAAACCGACCGCGAGCCCCGCCGCATACGCCGCACCGAGCGCGGTCGTCTCCGAGACGACGGGCCGCACGACCGGTACGCCGAGGATGTCGGCCTGGAACTGCATGAGCATGTCGTTGGCGACCATGCCGCCGTCGACTTTCAGCTCGGTGAGATCGACGCCGGCATCTGCGTTCACCGCATCGAGCACGTCCCGCGTCTGGTACGCGACGGCCTCGAGCGCAGCCCGAGACAGGTGTCCCTTGTTGGCGTAGCGCGTGAGCCCGAGGATGGCGCCGCGCGCATCGGGGCGCCAGTAGGGCGCGTACAGGCCGGAGAAGGCGGGCACGATGTACACGCCGCCGTTGTCCGGCACGCTGTCGGCGAGCTGCTCGACCTCCGGCGCGTCCGAGATGATGCCGAGCTGGTCCCGCAGCCACTGGATGAGCGATCCGGTGACGGCGATGGAGCCTTCGAGTGCGTAGTGCGTGGGTCCGTCGCCGAGCTTGTAGCCGACGGTGGTGAGGAGGCCGTTCTTCGAGTGGATGATCTCCTCGCCCGTGTTGAAGATCAGGAAGCAGCCCGTTCCGTACGTGTTCTTCGACTCACCGGCGGTGAACGCCGCCTGGCCGAAGGTGGCTGCCTGCTGGTCGCCCAGGATGCCGGCGATCGGCGTCTCGCGCAGCAACGAGGAATCCTCGGCGGTTCCGTACACCTCGGAGGATGACTTGATCTCGGGAAGCATCGACCTGGGGACGCCGAACGCTTCGAGGATGTCGTCTCGCCATTCGAGAGTCTTCAGATCCATGAACAGCGTGCGCGATGCGTTGGTCACGTCGGTGACGTGCACGCCGTGCTCCGAGCCGCCGGTGAGGTTCCAGATCACCCAGCTGTCGGTGGTGCCGAACAGCAGATCGCCCGCATCGGCGGCTTCGCGCGCCCCCTCGACATTCTCGAGGATCCAGGCGACCTTCGTCCCGGAGAAGTAGGTCGCAAGGGGGAGGCCGACGATGTCCTTGAAACGTTCGATCCCGCCGTCCGCCGCGAGCCGGTCGACGATGTCCTGCGTCCGCGTATCCTGCCAGACGATCGCGTTGTAGACGGGCCTGCCCGTCTTCCGGTTCCAGACGACCGCGGTCTCGCGCTGATTGGTGATGCCGATCGCCGAGATGTCGTGCCGAGTGAGATCGGCTCGTCCCAGCGCGATCCCGATGACCTCCTGTACGTTGCGCCAGATCTCGAGCGCGTCGTGCTCGACCCAGCCGGCCTGCGGCATGATCTGCTCATGCTCCTTCTGACCGACCGAGATGATGGTGCCGCTCTTGTCGAAGATGATCGCCCGACTGGAGGTGGTTCCCTGGTCGATCGCGATGATGTATTCAGACATGGTGTTCCTTTCGTATCAGCTTCGTTGCTCGTGCGGGTACGCGGGTCAGGCCGCGGCCGCGGCGAGGCCCAGGACCAGCGGGGAGACGAGTGCGGCGATCGCTCCGCCGACGAGCGGTCCGGCGACGGGCACCCAGGCGTAGCCCCAGTCGCTGCCGCCCTTGCCTTTGATCGGCAGGATCGCATGCGCGATGCGCGGGCCCAGGTCTCGGGCGGGGTTGATCGCGTAGCCGGTCGGTCCGCCGAGGGAGGCGCCGATGCCGACGACGACGAGCGCGACGGGAAGCGCGGTCAGCGGCCCGAGGCCCCCGGGCACGCCGACCTGGATGTCGCCGTAATCCGCGAAGGCGAACACTGCGAAGACGAGTACGAAGGTGCCGATGACCTCGGTGAGGAAGTTGCCGAACGGGGTGCGGATCGCCGGGCCGGTCGAGAAGACGCCGAGCTTCGCGGCGGGATCGGGTTCTGCATCGAAGTGCGAACGGTACGCAACCCAGCAGAGCACAGCACCGACGATGGCTCCGAGGAGCTCGGCGGCTGCGGCGACGAGGAACTGCACCACGCTGATCTTGCCGGCGATCGCGAGCCCGATGCCGACAGCGGGGTTCAGGATGGCGCCGGAGTAGGCGGAACCGAGCACGCCGACGAAGACGGCGAGGCCCCATCCCCAGTTGACCAGCAGGAACCCGCCGGCGTTCCCCTTCGTCTTCGCCAGGGCGACGTTGGCGACGACGCCGCAGCCCAGGAGTACGAGGAGAGCGGTACCGACGAACTCGGAGAGGAAGTAGTACCCGAGATTGACATCTGGCATGTCGTCATTGACCTTTCAAACAAGCGAGGGCTGAGCCTCGCGATGGGTGGTGAGTTCGGGCGCGAAGGATTGTCGCCGCACCCGACGGGTCGCCCCGCTCAGATATCGACGACCGCGCCTCCGCGTTCGACATCGATACGGTGAGCGGTGCGAAGCAGTTGCGCCATGCGGCGGATCTCGTCATCGACGCGAGCACCGTCCCAGTTCAGGACGGGCGCGATCGCCTCCGCGGCTGCGCGCACGCGCTCAAGGGTCAGTCCCCCCAAGAATGCGATGGAGGTGCGGCGGAGCAGGAGGTCGTCGAGGTGGACGACCTGCTCGGAGGCTGCGAGATGCGCGAGCTCGGCTGCCGTGTATCCCGGGAGCAGAGCGATCGTCTCGTCGTGCTCGGGCGTCGCGGCCAGTACTTCGTCGGCTCGGGTGCCGTACCGGTCGAGCAGCACCTCGACGCGACCTCGGTCGTTGCCGTCCGCGCGCTCCGCCACCCAGCGCGTGCGCGCGGCGCGGCCTTTCGGGAAGTCTTTCCCGCCGCCGATCGCGAGTGTCTCCGTGCCGACGCTGCGGGTCTTCCCGAGCAGCTCGAGGGTGTCGTTCGCGAGGTGCGCGGCGAGTGCTCGGAAGGTGGTCCATTTGCCGCCGACGAGGCTGAGGAGCGGAACCCCGGCGTGCTCGGAGGGCTCGATGCGGTAGTCGCGGGACACGAAGCCGGGCGCCGTGTCGTCGTGGCGGGGAAGCGGCCGGATACCTGAGAACGTGTAGACGATCTGCGACCGATCGACGGAGATGTCGGGGAAGACGTGGCCCACGAGGTCGATGAAGTAGTCGACCTCCTCGCTCGTGCAGGAGGTCGGCGCGCTGGGGTCGGCGTCGATGTCGGTGGTGCCGACGAGCACGCGATCCTTCAACGGGTAGATCAGCACGATCCGGCCGTCGGAGTGCTCGAAGAAGATCTCTCGTCCACCGGTGGCGGCGAGGAGCTCGGGGTGGTCGAGCACGATGTGCGAGCCCTTCGTGCCGCCCATGAACCGAGTGCCGCGGCCGAGCGCTTCGTTGGTGAGATCGGTCCACGGCCCGCTGGTGTTGAGGATCACCTTCGCCGTGACGTCGAAGACGTCGCCGGTGGTCTCGTCGCGCAGTTGCACTGCACCGTTCTCGAAGCCGACAGCGGGAAGGTAGTTCGCCGCCCGCGCGCGGTCGCCGCCCGCGACGATTCCGTCGTGCAAGACGTCGAGGGCGAGGCGCTCGGGGTCGTGCATCGACGCGTCGTAATAGGTCGCCGTGTACTTCACGTCGCTGTTCAGGCGCGGCAGCTCGCTGAGCGATCGGCGGCGTCCCCGGAACTTGTGGCGGGGCACCTGTCCGCCGTCGCGCGAGAAGGTGTCGTACAGCGTCAGCCCGATCTTGATGAGCGCGGCTCCGCGCTCACGAGCCTTTCCGCGGCCGTGGGTCACGAGCAGACGGAACGGCGCCGAGAGAATGCCGGAGAACGTCGAGAAGATCGGGATCGTCGTCTCGAGGGGGCGCACGTAATGCGGTGCCGTGCGCAGCAGGCGGTTGCGCTCTGCGACCGCCTCCTGGACGAGGCGGAACTCGCCGTTCTCGAGGTAGCGCACCCCGCCGTGCACCATATGGCTCGAAGCCGAGGACGCGCCGGAGACGAAGTCGCCGCGCTCCACGAGTGCGACGTCGACTCCCTGCAGCGCGAGTTCGCGGAACGTCGCAATACCGTTGATGCCGCCGCCGATGATGAGGACTTCGGCGTGGGGGCGATCCCGCAGGCTGCGAACCGCGGAACGGGTGGTCGGCGTGCGATCATTCATGACTTCAACCTTTCGACGTTCGAGGTCAGCTTCCACCCGCCGTGCACCAAGTTGCAAGCTCATTGCACGTATGTGCATGATGTGTTCATCAAAGCGAGCGAAGGGGGCAGGAATGACTGCACATTCGTCCAGATCGCGTGACGCTCTGCGAGCGGCGCAACTCTACTACCTGCAGCATCTCACGATGGAGGCGATCGCGCAGGAGATGCGCGTGTCCCGATCCTCGGTGTCGCGCCTGCTCACGCACGCACGCGACTCAGGGCTCGTCGAGATCCAGGTGCATTCACCCCAGGAGGCCCGATCTCAGCTCGAACTGCGCATGGCCGAGCGGTACGGCATCACCGCGCACGTTGTGTCCTCACCCGCGCGCGCGACGGACGCCGACCGCCTCGAGCGAACTGCGCGCACCGCCGCGCATCGCGTCGCCGCCGCCGTCACCGATCGTTCGACCGTCGGCGTCGCATGGGGTGCGACCATGAGTGCGGTCGCTCGGCATCTGCCCTCGAAGACGGTGCACGAGGCGCGAGTCGTGCAGATGAACGGTGCGGCCAACGTGCGCACGACGGGCGTGTCCTACTCCGCCGAGCTGCTCGGCGGGTTCGGCAACGCGTTCGCGGCCTCCGTGTACCAGTTCTCCGTCCCGGCGATCTTCGACGACCCCGACACGCGCCGAGCGCTCTGGCGGGAGCGATCCGTGAGCCGCGTGCTCGAACTGCAGGCATCGAGCGACGTCTACGTCTTCGGGCTGGGATCACGGATCGGCGACCCGAGATCGCGGATCTACTCGGGCGGGTACCTCGACCGGGAGGACCTGCAGGAGCTCGTGCGGGCCGGTGTGGTGGGCGACTGCGGAACCGTCTTCTACCGCAACGACGGAAGCACCGACGGCGTCGCCCTGAACGAGCGCTCGAGCGGACCTTCGCTCGACACGGTGCGGCGCATCCCGCATCGACTGTGCGTCGTTTCGGGTGCCGCGAAACGAGAGAGTCTTCGCGGGGCGCTCGCTGCTCGCATCATCACGGAGCTCGTCGTGGACGAAGAACTCGCGCGGCTCGTCGTGGACGCTGGCGGCTGAGCCGTGGACGTGGTGGAATAGTACACATGTTCGAATCGCCGCGAGAGATCGCCTCCGTGCTGCACGTCGACATGGATTCCTTCTTCGTGTCGGTTGAATTGCTCGAACGACCGGAACTCGTGGGGCTGCCGGTGGCGGCCGCGCACGACACCGCGCGTTCCGTGGTGTCGAGCGCCAGCTACGAGGCACGCCGGTTCGGGGTGCGTTCGGCGATGCCCGTCGCTCGCGCCAAACAGCTCTGCCCGCAGCTCGTGCTCGTCGAGCCCGTCTACGCGAAGTACCGCAGCGCATCGAAGGCGGTGATGGCCGTGTTCCAGGAGTTCACTCCGCTCGTCGAACCGCTGAGCATCGACGAGGCGTTTCTCGACGTCGCCGGCACCGTACGGCTCTTCGGACAGCCGGTGGAGATCGCCCGTGCGATCCGCGAGCGGGTGCGCGAGCGCACGGGCCTGCCCGCTTCGGTGGGTCTCGCCGGGACGAAGTTCGTCGCGAAGCTCGCGTCGCAGCGCGCAAAGCCTGACGGCATCCTCGAAATCCCTCCGCATCGCACCCTCGAGTTCTTGCACCCGTTGCCGATCGGAGCGATGTGGGGTGTCGGGCAGGCGACGGAACGGGCACTGCACGCGCGTGCGATTCGGACCGTGGGGGAGCTCGCCCGTGAACCGATCCACTCGCTCGAGCGAATCGTCGGTGGGGCGAGCGCACGGCGCCTGCACGAGTTGGCGAATGGCCGAGACGCGCGGCGCATCGTGACCACTCGTTCGGAGAAGAGCATCGGGCACGAGGAGACGTTCGCGCACGACGTCTCAGACGCTGGAGCGCTGCAGCGCGAGCTCCTGCGGCTCGCCACGCGCACGGGCGAGCGCCTGCGCGGAGCCGGAGCCGAGGCGCGGACGATCTCCATCAAGGTCCGCTGGGGCAATTTCGAGACCATCACGCGTTCGCGCACCCTTCCGGATGCGACGGATGCGACGCAGCGGATCTATCACACCGCACGGGAACTCTTCGACGGGCTCGATCGCGGCGGACGCGCAGTGCGGCTCATCGGCGTCAGGGCCGAGCAGCTGCTGCCCGCAGGCAGCGATATCGCTGCGCTCTGGAGCGAAGACGACGGCTGGCGAGCCGTCGATCAGGCCGTGGACGAGGTTCGCGAGCGATTCGGCGCCTCCGGGGTGACCTCGGCCAGCCTGCTCACGGGAAGAGGCTCCGTCGTCGATCCGCGTTCCTTGGAGGCCCCGGGCTGACGCGGCCTCAGTCGTCGCCGGGCGTCGGCTCGACGTCGGGATGCGTGCCGGCGGATTCCGGTTCACCCGACTCGACGATGGCGAGCACCGATTCGAGAATCGCGGCGAGCCAATCGAACACGAGCACGGTGCCTCGGGTCTCCTCGTCATCGAGGAGCCGCGGCCGGTCATCGGGCTCGTCGAGACCGATGCGCGCAGCGATCGCGAGGCGAAGCGCCGTCACGGTGCGCACCCATGCGGGAAGCGTCGTCGGGGAGATGTCCACCTCGACCAGCGACGTGTCGTCGGGGGCCCCGCCCCCGAGCCCCAGAGCGGCCGTGACGTCCATCGCGTCTTGCAACTTCCGATTGAGCAGCCCCTGCTCGGTGACGCTGCGAAACGCGCCTGCTTCCGCATCCTGCTCGTAGGCGTCGGGGAAGAGGCGGGCGAGCGCCGGATCGTCTGGGGTCGAGTCTGAGCCGCCCACTTCGAGGCTCGCGAACAGGGGATCCGGGTCGAGCGCGGTGCCGCTGTGACTCTGCAGCAACTGGATCAGCTGCGCGATGAGCTGGTCGAGCATGGCCGCCTCGTCGTGGTCGAGCAGGAGCCGCAGGCCATGATCGGGCAGAGGCAGGAGTTTCACAGTTCGCCCGCCCGCCGCACCGTCGCCCAGAGGCCGTATCCGTGCATCGCCTCCACATGCAGCTCCATCGTCTCCCGCGAGCCCTCGGCCACGACCGCGCTTCCGGCCTGATGCACCTGCAGCATGAGCTCCTCAGCGCGATCTCGCGTGAACCCGAAGTGCTTCTGGAACACGAACGCGACATACGACATGAGATTGACCGGATCGTCCCAAACGACGGTCTGCCACACCGGAGACTCCAGATGAGCCGGTTCGCCGAGACGCCGAGTCTGCGCCTCCGGCTGCGCCGCCGACATCAGCCCCACCCGAGTTCGTGGATGCGCTCCTCGGTGATGCCGTAGAAGTGCGCGATCTCGTGCACCAGGGTCACCCGGATCTCATGGACGAGATCCGATCGATCGGAGCAGTGGCCCAGCAGGTTTTCTCGGAACAAGATGATGCGGTCCGGCTCCTCGCCGTATCCGTAGACTCCCCGCTCGGCGAGTGAGAAGCCCTCGTACACGCCGAGAATCTCGCTCCCGTCCGACGGGCGGTCCTCGACCAGGAAGATCACGTTGTCGAGCTGCGCGAGCATGTCGTCGTGCAACGAGTCGAGGCCGTCGGCGACCAGCGATTCGAACTCCTCGTGTGAGATGTCGAGCATGTCTTCACCCTACACAGAACCCCTCTGCGGCGTCGTGGAACATTGCGCAAAAACCGGGCGCCCGGCGCGTGACATAATGAGCTGCCGCGTTCATGCATTGAAGCAGGGGGATGCGCCGAACATGGGGAGGAAAGTGGTCGCAGTGAAGCGCTCTGGAGTGGCGAAGGGTGACACCGTATTCGCTGCACCGTTCATCGTCTTCGCGCTCATCGCGATCGGCACCGGCATCGCGCATCTCATCGGGACGGCGCCGTCCTCGTGGACGCTGGTGCTCGCCGTCATCGCAAGCGTCATCATCTGCGGGCCCTTCCACATCCGCATCGGCTACGACCGCGGCTTCCCGCAAGCCGGCGTCTCGATCGTGATGCTCTCGATCGAGCCGCTCACCGAGGCTCCGTTCATCGGTGTGTGCATCTGGACGATGGGAGTCCTGATCGCGCAGATCTCCCTTCGACGAAACCTGTGGCTGGCGCTGTACACGACAGGGCTCGCCACCGTCGGCGCGGTCGCCTTCGTCGCCGTGCGCAACGGGCTCGGCGCGCTCGGCGTGTGGTTGCTCCCGAGCTTCGTCGCCGCGACCATCGCGTTCTACGGCGTCGTGCTGCTCGGCGAGTTCGCCCGCCAATGGGGCCGCGAAGAGGTGGACCGCGGCGTGAGCGCGTCTTCGGTCAAACCGAGCCGGCTGGTCCTGCTCGTGGCCGTGGTCTCGCTCACCGCCACACTGATTCACTACATCGATGCGACCGTCATCTCGTGGATCGAGGGCGACCCCGATGTCAGCTTCACGCCGTTCGTCGTGCTGCTCGCCGGTTCGATCTTCTACGTGCTGGCGCAGCGCTCGCGCTCGGACGACATCGAATCCCGTCTCTCCGCGGTGGTGGATGCCGCGATCGAACTCCCGAGGGAGAGCGGTGAGGCGCTGGGGACCGCGCTGCTGAACCGCGCGAGAGGGATCGTGCGCGCCAACGCCGTCGAACTGCGGGACTCACCTCCCGAGAGCGACGAGATCGGCGCGCCGGTGAGCCTCACCGCAGGATCGGAGCAGTACCTCGTGGCCTCGCGCAAGCTTGGCGGCAGCGCCTTCAGCCGGGACGACGAGCGTGCGCTGGTCTCACTCGCCCACCTGGCGAGCGAGGCGGCCCGCATGCAGTACGAAGTCGACTCGCTCGAGCAGCGGGCCAACACCGACCCGCTCACGGGCCTGCCGAATTATGGGGCGTTCCAGCAGGCACTGATCGACGCGAACGAGCACCGCCCCTACCATGAAGGCATTGCGCTGCTGTTCATCGATCTCGATGACTTCAAGAAGCTCAACGACAATTTCGGTCACCGCGCCGGAGACGCGCTCCTCCAAGCCATCGCGGTGCGCCTCGAACGATCGTCGGGCGGCGGCGATTTCGTCTCCCGTGTCGGAGGCGACGAGTTCGTCGTCATCTTCACCGGCCTCGTCTCGATCGATCAGGCCAAAGAGGCCGCCGACCGCGTCATCGCCGCGGTGAGCGAGCGCCTGGACCTCGAGGGGCACGATCTGACACCGCTGGTGAGTGCCGGTCTGGCCTTCTCGAGCCACCGTGAGATCGACGCTCAGTCCCTCGTCGAGGATGCGGACCGTACGATGCTCCAGGCGAAACGCTCCCGTCGGCAGGGGACGATCGTCGCCGGAAGCACGGTGAGCATCTCGTCGCATCGTTCGACGCGGCTCAACGACATCGTGGCCCGAGCCATCGAGGGCAATCGGCTCATGCTCGCCTTCCAACCCATCGTCGACATCTCGACCGGCAAGATCTGGGCGTTCGAGGCGCTGACGCGATACGTCGATCCTGAATTGGGTCCGATCTCGGCTCCATCGCTCATCGCCCGCGCGAAGAGCCTCGGGCTCATGAACGCGCTGACGGAGCAGGTGATCACGAAGGCTTTGCAAGCAGCCGAGCAGTTCCGCAGGCTGGAACCCAGCATCACCTGCATGACCGTCAACCTCGACCTCGGCCAGATCAGCGACTCCGAGCTCGGACCGTATCTTCGCGAGGCGGCGCAGACGCACCCCGACGTCACCCTCTGCATCGAACTCAACGAGCGCTCCCTGCGTTCCGTCACCGACGAGCTCCGTCGCGATGCGGAGAACCTGCAAGCCGCCGGCCTGATCATCGCGCTCGACGACTACGGCTCGGACGACTCGTCCGTCGGGGCTCTGGTCCACTTCCCGATGAACATCCTCAAGATCGACAAGAGCCTGATCGGCAACCTCGACGACTCCAGGCAGCGGGAGCTCATCAAAGCGCTGCAGGGCTTCGGCGATAATCTCGGTCATACCGTCGTCGTCGAAGGCATCGAGAGCGCCGCCGTAGCGGAGACGCTGCGAGCGCTCGGCGTGCGCAGCGTGCAGGGCTACTACTACGGCCGGCCGCAGTCGTTCGCGCTGACGCGCGACCGGCTCCGTCGCACCGGCACGCGCGCGGAGATCGCGTAGTCGCCGCCCAGTACGTCGGCAGCGGTCAGCGGCCGATGCAGGTCAGTACGCCGCGTCGGCCTCGGGCGACGGGGGAGTGACATCGACGCCCGAGCTGAGGCGCGAGATGGCCTCCGTCGGGACGAAGTGCGGATCCGGTTCGATGAAGGCATCGACGACACCCATGAACGCGAGCGCTGACACGGACCAGGAGTCTTCCTGCGCCTGCTCATCAGCGTTCCCATCGGCGCCTGCAGACGACCCGTCGAAATGCGCCTCGACGAGGGCGGGCACGGTCGCGCGAACGATGCCCAGGCCCTCGATCACTGAGGCCGCAGCGACGACGAACGGCTGGTAATCGTTGTGGAACATCGGCTTCAGGCGATACCCGACCGTGGGGAGGACGTTGCGGTAGAAGCTCTCCATCGTCTCGACGAACGAGAGCTCGCTCGCCTGCAACGCGTCCAGTACACGCGTCCGCGCGGGTCCTTCCGGCCAGGCCACGATGGTGGTCGAGAGCGCCGCGTACGTGCGCCACTTGCTCGATGCCGTGATGACCTCGAAGTTGTACTCCGCGGCGGTGCGAATGATGTCGTTCAACACGCTGCGCCGACCTTCGAGCGTGTGCAGGTCGTCGGTGCGCATGCTGAGGTACTGCCACGTCGTCAGCAGCGTTTCGGTATCAGCGCGGTCGATCTGCGCCTGGTTCGCGAGTTCGCAGAAAAGATCCGCCATGAAAGCGTCAGGGGACGACCACACCTGCGCGAACTGCTTCGCTGAGACACCGGCGTCCGAGCAGATCTGGTCGATGAGTTCTTGCGAGACGCCGAGGGAGAGTCCGACGGTCTCGACGTGCTTCACTGCGCTGAGCAGGACTTTCGCTCCCAGGTCGTCAGTCGTCGAGCGAGATCGAACACTGCTCCCGCGGTTCCAGCCGTCTGCCTGCACCGTTCCCCCAATTTCGACGTCAGTAGTGCACATATGCTAGCATCCCGCTTCCGTCGCCACGCACGCGTCTGCCGCCATCGAATGGCGCTCCTTCGCGCATCCGCGACTCGCCGGGCGGCGGAAGCGATGCGCGAAGAACGGCGATTCGGGCACAATAAGACCTACAGGAGTCGTTCGAGGTCACACCCGGGCATTCAATGACGTATCCGCGGTGCAGCAGGCCGCGCTAACAGGAGGATCCCCGGCGTTGTCCCATATCGACCGTTCCGTGACGAACCACGACGTTATCCCGGTGATCGGCTCCTCGCTCTTCGTCGATCACCCGACCGCGCGCATGTGCGTCGGCATCATCGCAGAGAACGACGTCGCTCGCCCCGGGCTCGAGGCCGAGTATCTCGCGCACTTCGTGCTGCGGCGCAAGGTCTACGTCGACCAGACGGGACAGCTCGATGAGAGCGAGATCCAGCCGGACGGTACGGATCGCGATAGCGACGACGCACGCTCCGTGACGTTCGCAGTCTTCGAGAACCACGTCGAGGGCGTGCGCGTCGTGGGAGTCTCACGGCTGATCGTGCGGGGCGACGAAAGCCCGCTGCCCGTCGAGGAGTTCTGCCCGGACTCGTTCACCGACGATGGGCTGACTCCGCGCAGCGTCGAGGTCTCGCGAGTGATCGCGCGCCATGAGCACGCCGTCATGCAGGAGCTGGTGCAGTGGCATCTGTTCGCGGTCATGCTCGCGTACGAGGCGAACCACGCGTTGGAACGCACATTCGCGATCATCGAGCCGTGGCTCGAACGACATCTGCGCGGAACGATCGCCATTTCGCGCATCGGTGAGCCCAGGTACGTGGAGCACTACCTCGACTACAATCTCCCGATCGAGATCGACATTCCCGCCTCCACGGAGCGCGTGAATGCTCGCCAGGGCGGATTCATCGATCAGTACCGGGCCGAAGACGGCGCCATGACCTACGTCGGCCGCGCCCCGAAGCGCGCGCTCACCGAGCAGCCGCGGTGATGCGTCTGGGCACCGAGGCTCCGCAGTTCTCTCGCAACTACGGCTTCTGGAGCGAAGACGAGCAGCGCGCGCTCGTCGAGTCTCGGGTCGCCATCGCAGGGGTCGGAGGAGACGGCTTCCAACTGGGCGTCAAGCTGGCCCGCATGGGAGTCGCGTCGTTCAGCGTCGCTGACCCCGAGGTGTTCGAATTGGAGAACGTGAATCGCGTCGAGGGCGCGAGCACGGCGACGCTGGGCCGGCGCAAGGCCGAGGTGTTTCGGGAGCGCGTGCTCGACATCAACCCGGACGCGGAGGTTCGCATCTTCTTCGATGGCGTGATCCCGGAGAACATCGCGGACTTCATGCAGGGCGCCTCCCTGGTGCTCGACGAGTCAGAGCTCACGAAGCCGGAGATCGGATCGCTCATCGCGCGTCGCGCGCGAATGCAGGGCATTCCAGATCTCCTCGTCATGAACGTCGGCTTCGCCGCGCAGGTCACATCGTTCGCTCCGGCTTCTCCCTGGACGTTCGAACGATTCATGGGCTTCGACGCGGAGATGCCGCTCGACGAGATCGCGGACGCGGGAGTGGATCTCGCTCGGTGCCTGCCGTACATCCCGCCCTACACCGACCTGCGATCGTTGCGTGCGGTTGCGGGGGAGGATGGCCACGAGCCGGCCTCCCTGCCGTCGATCTCGATCGGCGTGGACGCGGCGTCAGCGATCGGCAGCGCGCAGGCGTTTCTGCATCTGACTGCGGGGGTGGCGAATCATCGCCGTTCCCCGATCTGGGCGCCCCGGATCGCCTACACGGACGCCTATCGTCTCCGCACCCGCATCGTGCGGGCGGGGCGCGCCCCGCACGTGCTGGGTCTGCTCGTGGCCGCTGCGAGGCAGAAGCTGAATCTGAATCCGCTCGGCAGCTACACGGTCGCCGACATCACGCGCAGGCGCTCCTAGCGAGCGTCTGCGCCCCTGCCGGCATACGCCGGGGGCGTGGGCGCACGGCACGCCTGGACGCACATTACGCCTGGACGCACAACACGAACGAGGCCCGCCTCGCGCCGGATCTGATCCGTGAATGCGCGAGGCGGGCCTCGGTACTACTTGGGGTCCCTGCGTGGACTGTTCGCAAACCTCGCCTCGGCGCAGAAGTCCTTGATCAAACGGTGGAAGCGCGGTGCGTATCGCACTTCACAACGAGGTACTGAAGGCCCGATTTGCGATGTGCGTGGATCAGTCGTGGGGGCGATTGCAACTCCTCAAACCTTTCTGAGTGCCGCTGAGATCGACGGTATCGTCGACGATTACCTGGCAGGAGCGGCGGTTACCGAGCTCTCTGCCAAGTACAAGGTGCACCGCGCGACCGTATCGAAGCACCTCGCCCGAGAAGGAGTCACTCGTCGGACGCCAGGTCTTCATGGTTGGGACGCGGCTGAGGCGGTGCGACTTTTCCGTGAGGGTGAGTCGCTCCGGGCAATCTCTCGCAGTCTCGGTGTGGGGCGGGCGCTGGTTCGCAGAACCCTGGCGGTGCGAAATGAGATTGCTACGCAGGTCGCTAGTTGAACTGGAAGGTCCTGTAAGAGCTGCGCACGTTGAAGCGTTTGCCATCTTTTCGCTTCTGGAGGTAGCCAGCGATCTTGTCAGCGTCGTCCGGACGCATCCCGAGCGCGCGGCACTTCGTTCGGACCTGCTCGACGGTAACGAATCGCCACCGATCTTGGCGATTCATCATGTCCGCTCGCAGCTTGTCCTCTTCGTTCCACTTCAGGCCCGAGTCGTATCCAGCAGCCATGCTGGCCACGTGCTCGAGGATCCCGTCGATGCCATTCGGGAGTGCAACGGCAAGTTCCTCAGAATCGGTGCCTTCGTGCGCGCGGGTTTCGCCAGGCAGGAGGATGACAGGGTGAGCGTCGCTGATCCATTCGGCGGTTTCCTGCTCGCCCCATTCGATCACAGCGAGCGCGTCAGCATCGGCGTCCCACAGGCCGTTCAAGATCTTTCGATTGGGCCATGCAACGAGCGCTCGCGTGCCGCGAAGAGACCAAGCAGAGAATCCTTTCCAGCTGAGGTGACGAACCCGCGGATGTGCGATCAGCTTCTTCAACGATGAGCCTTCGAGGTTCTTCTGCGGGGTGACGACGACAACTTCGCCACCGTCTTGCTCCAGAAGCCACTTGATCGCTCGGACGTTCTGAGGCTCACGAGAGCCCTCATCGCTGCCGAGCTTCGAGATTGCGACTGGATATGAGTAACCACCTGTTGACACGAGCTGCTCCTTTGATCGAACCGTCGCGATTCAGGTTATGGGCGACCACTGACATCTCATCTTGGATAGTCAAGCAAGCACTTCGAGTGCGACGTGATGGCCGGTGATGACGTCGTACGATGGTGCAAGGGCAGCAAGACAGCGCCCGAGAATTGCCAAATGCTTTGCGCGTTCGACAACGGAAGCAAGGACAACCGGTAGCCGCAGGGCGCCCGCGCCAGGAAGAGTGAGCAATGACGCCCGCCAGTGAGCAGGTCGCTTCGACTGAAGTCAGGTCCGACTACAGGATCACAATACGTGACTGCAACAGCATCACTGAAGCATCCATCGTGCTGCGCCCCAACGCGCTCAACATCAAGTATGGCCCCAACGGCATTGGCAAGAGCACAATCGCGAGGGCCCTTCGCTACCGCGCGGAAGGGGAGGCGAAGCTCGAGCAGCTCACACCCTTTGTGCACAGGGCAGACAAGAACGGACCGCGCCCGTCAGTCACGGGTGCAGACGAGATCACCCATGTCATGACGTTCGATGACCAGTACGTGTCTGGCTTCGTTTTCAAACAGGACGAAGTACTTGAGAACAGCTTCGAGGTCTTCATCAACACCGAAGACTTCCAAGACGGCATCGCCCAGATCGAGTCCCTGTTTGAGGCACTCAAGCAGACGTTCGATGAGGAAGCGGAGTTCAACGAAGCGCTTACAGACTTTAGGGACCTTAAGGACGCGTTCAACGTCACCAAGAACGGTGCAATGGCCAAGACGAGCAAGGGCTATAAGGCCCTCGCCGTTGGCGGCAAGCTCGACAACGTGCCGGAACACCTTCACGGCTACAAGAGCTTCATTCAGAGCGGCAACCCAGCGGGGTGGATCACCTGGCAAGCCAAGGGCAAGGAATACCTAGAGCTCTCGGACAACTGCCCCTTCTGCTCGGTAGAGAGCATGGACAAAGAAGCTGTCACAAAGGTCTCGCAAGAGTATGAGACCACAGCGGTGCGCAACATGACCCAGCTCCGGGACGTGATCGAGCGTCTAGGCGACTACTTCGAGAAGACTGAACTGCAGAACTTGAAAGCAGCCACAGGTTCCCTCTCGGGCGTTAGCCCAGAGCAGGAGAACTTCCTGGTCAACTTGCGTGGACAAATCGAAACGCTCCTCAACAAGCTTTCAGACATTAAGGCCCTGTCGTTCCATGCTCTTCGGGAAGAGGAGAACCTTGCGGCATTCCTCAGTGATCTCAAGATCGATGTGCAGTTCCTGCCCGCGTTACGCTCCGAGAAGACAGCTTCAGTGGCCACTCTCATCAACGAGAAGCTGGACGAAGTGGCGGCCAAGATCGGTGAGGTTCAAGGGCGCATCAATACGCAGAAGGCCCGGGTGGCCAAGCTCATCAAGAAGAACCAGGAAGAGGTCAACGCCTTCCTTCGCTCAGCCGGTTATCGCTACTCGGTGCGTATCGTTCCCACAGATGACACGTATCGCATGCTTCTCGATCACGTAGACGCACCCGGCCAGCACATCCAGGATGCGGGCAGCCACCTGAGCTACGGCGAGAAGAACGCCTTCGCTATGGTGCTCTTCATGCATGATGTGCAGCACCAGAAGCCTGACCTTGTAGTGCTTGACGACCCGGTGTCGAGCTTCGACAAAACCAAGAAGTTTGCCATCATTAATGAGCTGTTCCGAGGTAAGAACACACTTCGGGGCACGACGACCTTGCTGCTTACCCACGACATTGAACCGGCCATCGACATGGTCCGGGTCGGAACCAAGGGATTGTTCACGGCGGCTGAGCCCGTGGTGCACTTCCTCAGCGGTCGCGGAGGCACCGTGACCGAAAAGCTCATCGTGCCCAACGACCTTCTGACCTTCACCAAGGTATGCGAAGAGAACATCGCCTCGGCGTCGTCTTCGATCATCAAGTGCATCTACTTGCGGCGCTTGTACGAAGTGCATGGCACGGTCGATGAAGGCTACGAACTCCTGTCCAACCTGTTCCACGCTCGTGACGTTCCTATCTTCAAGCCCACCGACGAACCAGATGTGCCCATGTCGCCAGCCGAAGTCGCAAAGGCCACCACGGAGATTCAGAAACACATCCCGGACTTCAACTACGCCGATCTAGTGGCCGAGCTGAAGACAGAAGGCTCGCTCAAGGCACGCTTCGAAGACACCGCTGTTGGCTACGAGAAGGTGCAGCTGTTCCGCATCATGACCGACCTCGACCCTGAACTTCCGAAGGGCGATGCGGTGTTCACCAAGTTCGTCAACACGACGTACCACATCGAAAGCGAGTACGTGCTCCAGCTCAACCCTCGTGAGTTCGATGCGGTGCCGGAGTTCGTCATCAAGCGGTGCACGGAACTTCTTGCCAACGTGGCATAGTTCCTCTCGACACCAGTTGATACGGCAAACCACGGACGATCTCGAACGGCAACGGGAGCTTCGGGATTTGCGCGATGAGGCACTTAATACACCGAACTTCGCCAACTGCCGACACACGATGGCTGGTTTCAGACAGCTACTACACCCCTGATTGCGAAGAGTGGGCTGCTGCACGGATAGGTGAACTTGGGAAGTTGTTCCTCGGTGTGTGACATGTGGGCCCCACACCTGACACTTCCGAGCTTTTGAGATCAGGCGTACTCTCGAAGTAGGCGATCTCTACCTGCTACGCCACCACTCGTCGTGGTGGCACGACGCGGAACCTCGGCTCCACGGACATTCCACTACCTGTCGCCTCTTGACAGGAAGGACTGTTCCCATGATTCGTCTCATCTGGATCCTCAGCGTCTACGTCCGTAGCTTCATGCGCCGGTTCATGCCGACCAACATCGCTCTCAACGCACTCCGCACCCGCCGCGGCTTGAAATGGGGCGTGCCCACAATGCTCCTCGCTGTCGTCTACTTCTACGCGGCCAGCGTGATGACCGCACTTATCGATAGCGGCGGGTCCAGGTGGCTCTACCTCGTGATGCTCGTGTGCATCTGGAACGCTCTTAAATTCATCGTGCACGGCCCTGTCTCGCTGATCCTGCTGGCGCGAGTGCGCCTGCAGGAAAGTCGCGCTCGGCGCGCGTCGTTCTCTATCGCGTAGCGGCGGAAGTGGGCGGTCGTGCGCACCTGATCGGTGTATCTCGACTCTGAAGGAGACACCGATGCCTACCCTCGCCGATCTCGCTCGAGATGAGCGATCCGCACGCATGGTGCTCGCGATTATCGCGGAGCCGAACAGCTCACCGACCGGCAGACTACTGGCGACCCTCGGCGGCGTCAATACTGTCAAGGTCATCGAAAGTGAGAACAGTATCCCTGGCATGGACCAGGTCGATGGTGCCGTCTGGCGAGACCGTGCTCGAAACCGGATCACCCTCGACCGCATCGCTGAGATCATGGCACAAAGCGATCACTTTGACTTCGTGACCCCCGACGACCAGGGGTGGCCGATACAGCTGAACGACCTGGGCGATCGAGCACCATACGGCTTGTGGGCGCGCGGAGATTCGGGCCTTCTCGAGGTGGGAGCGCAGCGT
The DNA here is from genome assembly GCF_018304845.1 of Leucobacter manosquensis. Taxonomy (NCBI): domain Bacteria; kingdom Bacillati; phylum Actinomycetota; class Actinomycetes; order Micrococcales; family Microbacteriaceae; genus Leucobacter; species Leucobacter manosquensis. The sequence continues at coordinate 413,137 of NZ_JAFEVO010000001.1, forward strand.
CTCGTGACCATCAGCGGGGCACGCGCCGTGACCGAATATGGGCAACACGTCACGGAGGAACTCGCAAGCGACTTGGCCCACGAAAACGTGATGATCGTCGCCGGTGGCGCCTACGGAATCGAAGGCGCCGCGCACAGCAGCGCGCTCAGTCACGGCGGAAGCACCATCGCAGTCCTTGCGTCAGGGATTGACCGCCCGTACCCGTCCGGGCATGCAGACTTGTTCGACCGGATCGGACAATCAGGACTCATCGTCTCTGAGACTCCTCCCGGTAGCGCTCCGACGCGACAGCGGTTCATCGAACGGTCGCGACTCCTTGCTGCGTTCTCCGCCGCGACGGTGATCGTCGAGGCAGGCACCCGGTCAGGATCGATGCACGTCGCCGCCGAAGCCGAATCACTCGGACGACAGCTCGGCGCAGTCCCTGGCCCAATCACGAGTGCTGCGAGCTACGGCACGAACCTGCTGCTGCAGCAAGGCCGCGCAAACGTGATCGCCAACGCCACCGACATCGCCGACATGATCGCCCACGATGAGAGTGCTCACGACTTTCCGTCGATCGGCACGCCGGTCGTTCGAACTGAGCAGCAACACAGCGCGACGCAGCGCACGCTCTGAAGGTTGAGCTCCGTGCTCAGGACATTGACGTTCCGAGGATCTCGCGCGTGATCCATTCCGAATAAGCGGCCAGAAAGGTCTCCGGGTCGGTCGGCGCCCGGTCGTAATCGACCCCGCCGTCTTCAGCGTGGATGAAGCCGTCGGTGAGGCGCGCGAGTGCCACCGCGGCGTATCCCGCCAGCAACCGGGTGCACAGTGGCTGCGCTGCTTGCAGGCGGAGGTGCCAGCACCACTCGACCTCGGCCGCCCGATCGAACGGGAAGCCTTGCAAGGTGCCGATGCTTCCGGCGCGCTTCGCATAGTCGGAGATGACATCGGCGTGCGAGCAGTCGCCGGACAGGTCCGGTTCGTCGTCGAAGTAGAAGTCGAATCCTGATTCCAGAGCCGCGGACGACAGCCATCCGTAATCTTCACCGCGGAAGTTCAAGAGCTCTGCCTCATCATCGAAACGCTGCATGACGCTCCGATCGGACGGCTCAACCACACGCTCAATGTAGGGGCGCAATTCCTCAACGGGGATTGCGCCCACGTGCTGTACGAAGTATCGACTGGAGCGCTGCGAGATCAGGACCTGTTGGACGGCGTCGGCAAGTTCGCCGAATGTCGGCACGTGCGCCGACGACGGGTAGACATCGATCGTCGTAGACACGGTGACCTTCCTCCTCATGTACCCGATCACGACTGTACGGCGCACCACCGACAGGGAAAGATCGTGTCAGAGTCGCGGCCCGTGGTGCGCTCGCGCGCCGGGAGCTGCAGGCTGCTCCGCCGTGCGCGATGCTCGATGCGCCGACTTCAGCGCGGCCTCAGCAAGAGCCTGGTCACGCTTATGCGCGGTTGTCTCGGCTGGTGCGCCCAAGACCGTGTCTGTGGTGATTTGATAGCGGTCACGGTAAGCGGCAACGACTCGAGCAGAGCGACGCCAAATGTCGAGCGGACGTGCATCGGTCGGTGGCTTCCCGAGATCCATCGTCCAAGTGGCATGCTCGGCGGCTGCTCGATCAAGGACTGCGTCGGCGCGGGCTTCGATCAGGTCTCGTCGCTCTTCAAGCGCTTGTCTCATGTCCGTGCTCATCGCGCCGACCGCCTCGGGAAGGAGGCCTGCGATGAGGCGAGGAACGGTTCGCGTACGGCCGGAGCTAGTGAACCGCGCTGTTGCTCCGGCTACGCGGTATCGAAGCACGGCGGCGATGTCGTCGGCATCCTCGAACGGACGTGCCATTACGAGCTTCGGGAGCAGCGCCTCGAGATCGTGATGGTACGCCTCCGCCCGCCGGAACTCCGCGGCGAGCGGTCCGAACGCTTCCGACTCGATGGCCGCGGCCGCCGCAGTGTCGCCAAGGCCGGAGCGGCGGATGAGATCAGCCCAACGGTCGTGTTGTGCGGCTGTTGCGAGGGTGTCGTACTCGGCGGCGAGCTGCGCGATCGTTCCCCAACGTTCCTGTTCGACGGCGAGCGTCTCGTGCGCCGAGAGCTCCACGCCCTGATGCTGAAGCACCCCATACAGAACGCTGCGGCCGGTGGCACCGACATAGTCCGCGGGGTGCGCGGTCTCGTGAGCGTCATCGGGTCGGTCGACGGCGACATAGGCCCGGTTGCCGTGGCGTCCGCGCGTCATCGCGACGTACAGGTTCTCGCGCGTCATCGACGAGTCCACCAACACATGCGCGGAATCAACGGTGACACCCTGCGCCCGGAATGACGTGACGGCGTACCCGAGATCGACATGCTCGGCGACGTAGTCTGCCGGAAGCAAAGCCTTGCTGCCGCGGGTAAATCCGGCGCGTCGGACGAGCAGCGCCCCGTCAGTGCGGACGTCGAGGACGGTCCACCTGTCACCATTGCGTACCCACCCGCGCCCGGTCTGGAGTCGACGGTCGTTCTTGCGCGTGATGATCGTGTCTCCCTCGGCAGCACGTGCTTCGTCGCGGAGCATCGCCTCTCGCGGGCCGGTCACGATGCCCTCGAGAATCAGATCCGTGCGCGCACGCTCGTTCAGGTCGTGCACGGACTCGTTCGAATCAGATACCAAGAGCGACGCGCGACCGGCGCTGCGATCTGTTTTCCACGCAGCGTAGGCATCGTTGATCATGGTGGCGGTGTCACCGTCGGCGATGCGACCGTGCTCCAGGTACGTGTCAACGATGATCAACTGGCCAGGTTCGAGGTGGGCGGTGCCGGTGAGGTGGTTCTGCCACCACTTCGCGGTGTTCTCCGTCGCGATCCCGAGATCCACACTCAGCACCTCGGCCGCGCCTGCCGACGGCGCCAGGCCCACCACGGACCCAGCGCCGTGTTCGGCTTCCCAAGCGTGGCGAAGCGCGCGCATCGCGGTCGTCTTCCCCGCGCCTGCGGGCCCGACGAGTAGATCGACCACGCGACCGGACGTTGCAATGGCTGTGAGGGCGGATGCTTGGTCGTCGCCGAGCTGGTGCTGACTCCGGGCGGGATGCTGCAATACCTGTGCAAGCGCGGTTGCAGTGATCTTCGGGCCTGCGAGATCGCGGGTGCGGTCGAGCAGCCTGTCTTCGGCGGCAAGGAGGGCATGTGAGGTGTAGACGGTCGAGTGCTTCGGACGGAAAACCGAGGAATCATCTGACCGGCGAATCTCGACCGGAGACGATGCCAATTCGAACGGTGTCAGCCTCAGCGACACACGTTCCGCGGCGTGCGTGACCAGCCCGGTGATGGCTTCACGGTCTTCGAAGGACTCGAAGCGGTAGCCCTTGAACTGGCGCGCGGCCTCGGCGGTGAGGTTCCAGCGCCGCCACGTCGAGCGCTTCTCACTCACCGCCTCCACGATACGTGCGGCGGTCGCCTCGATCACGTCCAACGGCACGTCCTCCGCTCGGAGCAGAAGCGGCGCCTCGGTTCCGATTGCTGAGGATGCCCATGTGGTTGCATCGGTGCCGAGGATCTTGCTGGCGCGCGCCCGCCACCCGGCAGTCAGATCGCCCAGCGAGTGCAGTGTCTTCGCGGGACGAGTCGCGAGTGTCGCCTGGGCGCGGAGCTTGATGATCGTCGTCGCCGACGGCCTATGCCCATGCTGCGCGACGTACTCGGCGATGAGACGATCCTTCTCCTCATCGATATGCCGCGACCGGGACGAGAACTCAGATGTCAGTGTCTCGGGAATGGCAGCAATTGCCCATACGGGGTTGCGGTCCTTGCCCCGATCGCGCGTCTCCCATCCGATACCGAGCGCGCGGGGGAGACGGTCAGCGAACACGGCCTCATGAAGCTCTGAGATCGCGACCGTGGCAGCGTGCATGGGACGGGAGTCGAGCGAACGCCACTTGCCGTCGAGCACGGCTTGCACTTTGTTGCTGATCACGACGTGCGTGTGCAGGTGCGGGTCGCCAGCGCGTGAGTCGAAGTGATCGTACGCGGTGGCGATCAGGCCGCGGACGTCGACCTGCGCAACCGCCCCGTCGCCAGTGTTTGCACCGGTGCGGGTGGCCGCAACCTCGCGCTCCATGAATGCAACCATCTCCGCCACCGCTGCATGATGAGCGTCCGCGATGAGCTGTTGTGTGGGCGCGTTGGAGACGGCCCAGAGCACGCTCGCGGACTTCGGGATCGAGAATGTGAAGTCGAACCCCGCGACCGCTCGGCGCGGAATCTTCGTTGCTTCTTCGGCTTCGATGTCCGCGGTTGCTGTCGCCTTTTCGCCCAGCGACGATTCGGAATCGAGCGCGTCCACCCGCGCGGGGATGCGTTCGTCCAGGTTCTTGTAGATCGGGTACGCACGGCCCATCGGTTCGCCGGTGAGCGGGTCACGGCCTGCGCCGATGAGGAGTTGGAGCTGTGCTTCGGAGACCACGCTGCCTTCGGCGAGGCTGCCGTCACCGAGTCCGGGGAGACCGGCGCCCATCCACCGTCCGGGCGGTGTTCCCTCGGCATTGTAGTAGCGGATTAGCGGGGTCGAGAGGGTACGGTCGACATCGCCGGTGGCGACGGTACGCAGGAGGTACTTGTAGCCGTCGCCCGCCGACATGACTCGCATCGAAACAGTCACCGCAGCACATCCTCCCGTCAAGGAGGAGGTGCGCAGCACCGGTCAGTGACCTCGATCTGCCAGACGCGTGGGCTTCGTTCAGGACCGGTTGGCGGACGTCAGCTTCGTTCGCTGCTCGGTCATCATCTCGTCGAGCATGCAGAGGAGACCGATCAGATGCATCACCGCAATGAGCGCGTTAGCGTTTGTGTACTGCCGATCGCTCATCGTATGCACCGTCGCGTGACGCGAGTAGATGTCAGGAACATCGTCCCCACGCTTCTTCCAGTACCGCTTATGCGCCCCCCAAAGGCCATAAAACACAAGGAGAGCACGCGGGTGGTCCACGTCGTCCCATGCAGGCAAACTGGTTGCAAGAGTGCCCGGTGGAGTCGCTTTGCCTTTGACAGTTTGAGCCACAGCATGCTGGTAGCCATTAGTCACGAACTCCGTGACCGCGGAATCAAGCGCTACGGTTGCAAGCGCCTGACCGGCTCGAAAAGACCCCGCCTGCATCACGGTTACAGCTTCAAGTGCAGTTGCCTTCCACTCGGTGAGTCGTGGATCGTGCACTTGCATCAGCGTTGATTCGCACGAAGTCAAGATCACCGTGGATTCTTCTTCGATGACTTTCCGCCGTTCTGCGAAGGAAGAAACACGGAGCAGTCGCCGCAATACTTGTGAGGGAGGGACCCACGCGAGTGGGAGCCCTTCGAATAGCTGAAGCTGTTCTAACTCCTCGACGGCAGGGAAGTCTAAGCCCTCACCGTGCCAGTTCGGAGGGAGCGAGGCTTGAAAACGCTGCTCTGCACGCTCGACAAGTTCGCGAAACCGGCGCATTTGCCTACGCTCGGATTCTTTCCAAGCCTCGACTGCTGCTCGAGACTCAGCGTTCAGAGAAGCCCGAATCTCGTATAACCAGTCGAGCACTTGACGCGACAGCCACGGCACCCGTGTTGCCACATCGATGTCTGCAGGGTTCTGGTCTTGGAGCTCTGCCAACGTTGCTTCCGAGCGCGCACTCAAGTCGGCAAGCAGCTCATCAAACCACGTCGAGTTCTCTTGTGTCGCCGATTCAGGGGCTTGGCTATTCATTTCGTACCCCGGCAGAGAGTGCGGCCCATAGAACATAGTCGCGGGACTCGCCGATAACTTTCATGCGGCCGTAACCAACTGAAGGAGCTCGTCGTAGTCGGTGACGACGTCGTACTTCACGTCGTCACCGTTACGCTGGTTGACCTGCTCGAAGAACTTCCGAGCACACTCGATCTTTGCGTTCTCGGCTCCCTTGAGCTGGAGTGTAGACAGCGAGCCCTTCGTTTCTGCGACGAAGTACACGTGCTTCACGATGCCCTCGTTGAACGCGATCGCCCAGTCCGGGTTGTAATCGCCGACGGGTGTCGGGATGAAGAAGCCGCGGGGCAGCTTCGCGTAGACGGCCACTTCGGAGCTCACATCGAGCTTCTTCACGAACTCGCGCTCGATCTTCGAGTCTGTCACCACGTAGTCATAGACGTGCTTATTCAGCTTCTCGCTTGCCTTCGAGAAGTCCTGAGCGGACTGGTTCTCTGTGAAGATTGTTGAATCGAACGAGTCCTCCAGCGTGTTGTACGCGAGGTGCTCAATGATGACGGTGGCTTTCTGCTCGTTGATCAGCTTCGCAACCTCGGTAATGAACTGCTCGGGGTTCTGCTTGAACTTCGCAAACGTACCCGGGTTAACCCGCGTAAGGATTGCCGCGCAGGTGCGCCTCGTGAGCTGAGTCTTCTCAGCGATTTCGGCGAGCAGGTCGTATTTTACAGTGGAGCCAGCCGAGACCGCGGACTCAGCGACCTCCGTCTCGGTGACTTTGAAACCGGTACCCGACTCGAGCTGCTCGACTTCGAGCTCGACCACTTGCTGTCCGCTCTCCACCACGTAATGCATGACCGCGACGTTGAGGGACTTGTCAAGCACCTGCACGCAGTTGCGAATCAGTTCTTCAGAGTCGAACTCGACCTGATAGACCGCCTTGTGATTGATCCTGCCCCACAGGGCCTGAAACTCGCGACGCTTGAAGTTTGCCTCGTTGAATGGAATCTTCTTCGGCTTACGCCCATCGATCGGCTTGGGGAGGTCGAGGTACAGGGCGTCAACGAGCGGCCAGGCGAAGTCGACGAGCGGCTTCAGAACTTCTGATGTTGGCGCGGCTAGCGTGCCCGCGACTCGGGCATCCTTGTAAGCCTGGGTGACCTGACCTGCATCGTCGATGTAGTCGTGACGAACCAAGTGATTGTAAAGAGCCTGTGCTACGGACTGCTCCAGCACGCTGGTTGAGCCATCTTCAAGCGTGATGTGCTTGCCCACGAAGTACTCCACGCTCGCGGTGCGTGGGCGAGCAGACAGTGACTCGACGATTTCCTTCTGCAGGGCGGTGACGAACTCCGTGTATGACTCATCGGTGACAACTGTCAGCTCATTGATGTCGTGCACGGTGGCAGGGTTGTCCATCCGCTCGCCGTGCTGGTCCACTGACAGGCGAAGACCTCGACCGATCTCTTGACGGCGCGTTGTCGTGTTGTCGCTCTTCTTGAGCATCCCCATAACGAAAACGTTCGGGTTATCCCAACCTTCGCGCAGTGCCGAATGGGACCAGATGAACCGCACCGGCTCATCGAACGACAGTAGGCGTTCCTTGTCCTTGAGGATCAGGTCGTAGGCGTCGACGTCGTCGGACTGCCCTGCAAAGTCACCCCGTGCTGCGATCTTGCCGTCGACGGAACGACCCGTCTTCTTGTCGATCGAGAAGTAGCCTTCATGAGTTGACCGGACCGGAATCGCTTCAACATGCTTACGGAAGCGTTCAGCGGCCTCTTCAATGTCGAGCTGGCTCAGGTAGTCGGCGAGGATCGCGTCATACTCTTCCTCGAAGACTCGTGCGTAGTCTCCGAGCGTGTCTTCGCGGTCGTAGTCCCGGTATTTCGCGACCTCATCGATGAAGAACAGTGAGAGCGCCTTGATCCCTTGCGCGAACAACTCGCGTTCCTTGTCGAGATGAGCGCGGATTACCTCCCGGATCTGGATACGTCGCCTTACATCATCGGTAACGTCTTGTGTGACCTCACCGGCACCGAGCACGTCACCATTGCTTAGCTCGATGATGTCTCGGTTTGCGTCAACGTCGCGGACGAAGAGGTCTTTGTATGCCTCGATGCCACCCGAGATCGCATGCAAGTTACTGCCCTGGCTTAGCCGCTTCACCTGGCGGCGGATGCCCTGCGCAGTCTGCACTTCCAGCTCAACACGCGCCTTCGGGAAGCCAGCGCCCTTGCCAAGCTCAAGACCGTCAACGTACAGATAGGCGCTGCTGCCCGCCAGATGCTTCACGGTGATGCCACGCACAGCGATCTTCTTAACCAGCTTCTGGTTGTACGCGTCGACGGCATCGAGACGGTGCACCTTCGTACGCTCGATCTTGTGCGTCGCGGAGTATCTCAGCGCGAATAACGCGTTGAAGAGACCGAGTGCAGCCAATGATTTCGAGGGCTTCTTCGCGTCGCCTTCGATCTTCTGCGGCTCATCGAGGATCAGAATTGGACGGTTGGCTGCAATCACGTCGATCGGCTTTCGTGACTGGAAGTCGTCAAGTTCCTCGTAGATGCGGCGGGCGTCCTTGCCGGTGGCGTTGAAAGCCTGGATGTTGATGATCATGACCTGTACGCCTGCGTCCGAGGAGAAGCGCTCGAGCTCGTGCAAGCGTGACGAGTTGTAGACGAATGTGCGTGGCTTTGTCCCGTAGAGCTGTTGGAAGTGCGAGGCCGTGATATCAAACGACTTCTTAACGCCCTCACGGATCGCGATCGATGGCACCACCACGATGTACTTTGACCAGCCGTAGCGCTTGTGTAGTTCCATGATCGTCTTCGTGTAGACATACGTCTTGCCAGTGCCAGTCTCCATCTCGATATCGAGGTTGAGCGGCGCGGCGGACACTTTAGCGGGGTCCTTCAGATCCCTCGCAGGCGGAAGTCCTCGACGCCCCTGGACGTCTTGGACGTTCGCAAGGAGCTGCGGCGGCGTAATTGCTATCTCGGCGTTACGTAAACCCGCGTCATCAAACAACGCAGACGTGGTGTCCTTGCCTGGGTCAACGCGGTACTTCACCCCGTCAGCGAATGGCTGTCCGGTGAACACGTCGACAACGGCATCAACAGCTTCGGTCTGATACTGCTGAACTTTGAATTGGAGCCTCATCGCGTCAGATGGTCCTTACTTCAGTTTCGGGTGAAACCTCGCGGAAAACCTGCTCTGCGTTAATGCGTGTGGCGTCGGTTGCGAAGCTCGAGTCGAGGAATACTGCACGCAGCGGGTGAAGGATCGCTATCTCCTGGACCAGTTCGACAGAGACCTCCGCAGCGAAACAGGCGATCAAAGAATCGTCGGCCACAGACAGCACTTGTTGACCACTAATTGACTTGAGATCAATCGTTTCAGTGAGATCTAGACCCCAATCGAGCAGAACTTGAAAGAGGAGATCTTCATCCGTGCGATCAGGCTTCACGCTGCGGATAGCATCGGACAAGGCTGCCTGCACTAAATCGTCCGCCGTGGCGTGAGTATCAACCATGTTGCTTGTCGCGACATGCAAAGAGCGAAAACCAACGTCGAGTTCAGAGCCATGCTGGCCTATCTCGGTCTTCACCTGTACCCCAGCTCGGCGCAGTCTCTCACGGGCAACATCTGGAATACTTCCGTAATCAGCGTGTTCGATGGTCTCGTCGAGCTGGACGAGGATGAAACGCCGATTCCCGTTGTCAGCTGCGTTCAGCCTCATGACGGCATGTCCAGTAGAGCCTGATCCGGCAAAGAAGTCCAAGATCACGGCATCTCGATCGCTCTGTGTGACAGCGCTAATCCACTTAGCCAGGACATCGACGTCTTTGGTATATGGAAATACGTCGCTATTGAGCAACTTCTTGAGCGCATAAGCTGCGCTAGCGCGCTCCTGCGTAAAAACTGGCTTGATCGCCTGCGTGTCCATCTCGTCAAGATGGCGCTTCAAGCGAGGCGTGCTCGTGTGGTCAGGGCCAAAAATGATCTTGCCCTGTGCGATACGGTCAGCCATGGTCGTAGGACTGAACCGCCATCCCTCCTTCGGCATCTTCACGGGAAGTCCCGTTACCGGATGCGCAAGGTCGTACCGGGACGTCCCTGTTGCAGACGGCTTCGCCAGGTTGTCCGATTGAAAGGGACGACCGGAGTCATCGATCTGGTCGTACCGAAACACGGCCGGTTCAAGCTCAGAGCGCATTTCGCGGAGCCGCTTCCGAAAAGCGGAGGTAGCCGCAACAGCATCATGTCCTGATGCTTCCCATATCTCTCTAGCCACGTCCATCACCCGCGCGTGGCCCTTCTTTGGCTCCGTCCACCGGACATCATCGTCAATCAAGCGAGAGATATTCCGTGCATAGATAAGCATGTAGTCGAGGCCTTGCGATGTAAAACGGGCATCATTCTTGCTGCCGCCTTGCCAAACTATGTTTGCAAGGAAATTGTCCCGGCCGAATACCTCATCCAGCAGAATGCGAAGATTGCCATGCTCGTGGTCGGCAATCGCAACGATTACCAGCCCATCATCACTCAAGAGATTACGTGCTAGCTTCATCCGGGAATACATCATGCTCAGCCAGTCCGAGTGGAAACGCCCATTGGATTCAGCGTTTGCGACGAAGCGTTCGCCGGTTTCAGACTTCTGTCCGGAGCGCGCGAGGTACTCAGCGCTTGACTCGGCGAAGTCATCTTCATAGACAAAATCGTTGCCGGTGTTGTAAGGAGGATCGATGTAGATCAGCTTGATTTTGCCGAGGTATGATTCCTGCAGCAACTTGAGAGCTTCGAGATTGTCACCCTCGATAAAAAGGTTCTTCGTCGTATCGAAGTCGACCGATTCTTCGCGTACAGGGCGCAGCGTCTTGGCGATCGGCGCGTTCGCGGCGAAGGCTGCTGCTCGTTTGCCTGGCCAGTCGAGCTGATAGCGCTCCTGGGGGCCCTCAACTATGTGGTCAGAGAGTTCTTGTCTGAGGAGATCGAAGTCGATGGTGGACTTGGCGCTGCCGTCAGCACTAGTTGTCTCCGTGACCACGGTCGGGAACAGTTCAGCGAGTTTCGAGATGTTGGCGTCAGTCAGATCGGGTGACGTCATTCGTAGTTTCTCCACAGGGCTACCTCTGCTGTTCCAGTTGAGACTGTTTGGACTTGAGTGTGCGACGCAGCTCGAACTTGCGGTTCAGCTGCTTCTCGTTCTTGATCTTGCGCTCCAGCACTGCGATCTCGCGTTCGAGCGAAGCGACGAGCCTGAGCCTGTCAGCAACCTCCGACATCGCTTCGCCCGGTCGAACCTCGACGTTTGTCATAGGCTCGAGCAACGCAGCGTATAACGTCGGCAAACTGATCGCGGTCGGCAGGGGCTGGCGTTCCAGCGCAGCGTCGAGCCAGCTGGTGCGGAGGTACTGGCTGAGCTTCGGAGCACCTGAGCCTGGCTGCTTGTACGCAGCAACCATCCGGGCTTGCGAGCCACCATGCGTCACTCGCACAACCTCAAAGATGATGGGCGTCGGGATCGCCTTGTCGATCACTGTAAGGACCTGGTCGGAGACATCCGCGTCCTTCGCCTCCAGCCGAAACACCTGGATCTCGGGCACTGCCTCACAGTCGGGCAGGTTGATCGTGGCATCCGCAAGCTTGTACGCCCATGTGATGCGCGCCACCTCTGAGACGAAACGTGCGCGAACCTGTGGCGACACCGAGCCCTGATCGTAGAACTTCTCTTTCGGAACGCGGCTGCCGACCCTCGCAGCGTCTGGCCACTGATACAAGACATCAGCCATCACACACCAGCTCCCGCCGCGGGATCGATGACGGCAACGAATGCGATCAGCTCGAAGTCGTCCAATCCTGCGATCGTCTGCGTGAGCGCTGTTGTGTGTCCTCCAGAGAAGAGACTGTCAATATCTCGTTCCTCAGTGACGTCGATCATCGAGTGGATCGCATCCGTGAGCAGATCGGAGTACTTGCTCATGTGGGCGCCTTCGCTGGTCGTCTGATTGAAAGCGCTGACGACGCTCTCGACCGGCGCCTCGAAGGGGCGGCAGCCGCTGCGGAGAAGATCGAGAAGGTGCTTCGCTTCCGTGTGATCCGACACCACCTCGCCGTGTTCGTCGAGGTAGACCAGGTAGTGCGGGTGGAGCCGGTTGCCACGGTTGATGCGTTCGTCCGCGTTGATGTTGCGTAGCGCGAAGATCACACCCGGAACGAGGCCGTTGTCTGGTTCTGCGGGGATCACCGCATGCAGGCCCTTGGGAACCGAGGCGATGTCGCCGTACTCCTTGACGTAGCCAAGCAGATCCATCCGGAAGTCGTTCAACCCAAGATCGGTGATCGACACGCCCGTGCGAACGTCCTCGAGCTCGATGACGTCGTCTTGAAGCTTCCGGAGCTGTTCCTTGCGGAACATCGCATCTGAGTCCTCCAGGGTGAGGACGTTGTCGTCGGCTGTGCCCGCGATGTCGGCGATCACCATGCGGCTCTCGACGCGGTCTTTGAGGTTGATGTACTCATCGAGTGAGATGTCGGGCCAGAAGTTGACGAGTTGGATCTGCGCGTTGGTCGAGCCGATGCGGTCGATGCGTCCGAAGCGCTGGATGATGCGGACGGGGTTCCAGTGGATGTCGTAGTTGACGAGGTAATCGCAGTCCTGAAGGTTCTGCCCCTCGCTGATGACATCCGTTCCGATGAGCACATCGAGCGAGCGGTTATCGTTCGGCATCGTGACATCGCGCTGCTTCGAGCGTGGCGAGAAGAGCGTCATGACCTGCTGGAAGTCGAGGCCGGTGCCAAGCGTCGTCTTGGCGCCATGTCCGCCACCTGTGATCACGGCGGTGTCGAGCCCGGCGTCCTTCAGTGCGGGACCGAGCTCGCGGTAGAGGTAGTCGGCGGTGTCGGCGAAGGCAGAGAACACGAGTACCTTGCGGTTGCCTTCGTTGATCGGGTCTGCTGCCTTCTGCGTGATCAGGCTCTTGAGCTTTTGCAGCTTGAGATCGTGCTCGGGAGTGATCTTCTTCATCTCGTCTAGGAGCTCGCGCAGCGTCTCACGGTCGTGCCAGAGGTCACGCTGCCAGGACTCAATGTCGATGTCTTTGAGGTCGATCTTGATCTTCTCGCCGTATGACAGCGCTTCGATATTGGCGTCATCTTCGTCATCAACGTCGAAGTCCATGTCGCCGAGCTCCGGACTGAGCTCGGTGAGATTGCCCGCGTGGCTGCTGATCAGCTGATAGGTATGAGTTACCGAACTTTGAACCTTCTCCAGCGTCAGCCGGAACGCGTCGATAGAGCTTTCGAGGCGCTTGAGTAGATTCACAGTCATGAGCCTCTTCAGCCCCTGCTCACGACCAAGCTGACCGAGGTTCGACCGGGCCGTGCCCCCGGCGACGTTATACAGTTCCTCGTACTTTGACAGCCTGCTCTTGAAGACGTAACTGAGTGGGGTGTACACCGACATCGTGAGCGCGTCGAGCTGCTCGAAGATCTCGTTGAACGTCGGGACGCTGGGCAGATTTGTGAGTGGTTCTCGGATCGACATCGGGCGCCGTCGCTCGGGGAACGCCCCAATCTCTGTCGTGTCGTAGAACGCTTGGATGTGCTTGCGCGAGCGGGCGATAGTCACGGAGTCAAGCAGTTCGAAGAAGTCAAAGTCGAGCATCTGGAGGATGCGATCGGTCGTCCGGTCAGCCGCATCAAGCTTCGACCACTCGTTGAACACCCGCTGCGCGTCCGTGAAGACCTTCTCGACGGTAGTCGAGAGGTTCAGGTGCTGCGCAAGGTTCTCCGACTCGCCTTCGTACGCGAGTTGCAGTTGATTCTTGAGGTCGTTGAAGCGGTTGTTCACCGGGGTGGCTGAAAGCATCAGCACCTTGGTTTTGACACCCTCTCGGATGACCTGGCGCATCAGCCGTTGGTAACGGGATTCTTTCTCTTCGGCGTAGTCCGCGTTGCGGAAGTTGTGGGACTCGTCGATCACGACGAGGTCGTAGTTTCCCCAGTTGATCCGATCAAGTCGCAGACCGAGCGACTCGCCCTTCGTTCGGGAGAGGTCAGTATGGGCGAGTACGTCGTAGTTGAACCGGTCGCCCGCGAAGATGTTCGTGGTGAGGTTGGCGTTGTAGTTCGTCCAGTTCTCAGCGAGCTTCTTGGGGCACAACACCAGCACGGACTTGTTGCGCAGCTCGTAGTACTTGATCACGGCCAGTGCGGTGAACGTCTTCCCGAGGCCAACACTGTCGGCCAGGATGCATCCGTTGTACGTTTCGAGCTTGTTGATGATGCCGGTAGCTGCGTCGCGTTGGAAGTTGTACAGGCTCTGCCAGACCTTAGTCTCCTGGTACCCGGTGCGGTCGTTGGGCAAGACATCCTCAGTGATGTCCTCCAGGAACTCGGAGAACAGGTTGTAGAGGATCAGGAAGTAGATACGTGCGGGAGAGTTCTCTGCGTAGACAGTCGCGATGTGATCGTGAACCGCCTGCGTCACGTCTTGCAGCTGGTCAGCGTCGTGCCACACCTGATCGAAGACGGCAAGGAACTGCTGAGTTTCTGCTGCACCCTCAAACTTGGTCACCATGTTCGACACAGCAGACCCACGCTCATACCCCAGGTCAGTCGTTGTGAAGCCCTGGATCGGGAAGTATGCAGCTCGATCATCAACGGCGGCGAGTGGCTGGATCGCCTTGCCGTTCGCGTTTGAACGGAACGTGACCTTACTGCGGATCCACTCTGCGCACTCACGCGCGATCGCGCGCTGCGTCAGCTTGTTTCGAAGCTTGATCTCGAACTCGGATCCCGCCAGCGTTGACTCCGCGCCGGTCGTCACGAAGAACTCACGACGTTCCTTACGAAGCTTGTCGGTGACTTTCTCGGTGACGAACGATGGCGAGGTGAAAATAAACTCCAGCTGATCGACCTGCTCGAGTTCTTGACGGAGAGCTTCGAAAGCGAAGATGGAGAACGTTGAGGCAGCAATGCGCACTTTTGAGCCGGACGCGATCTCAGTCTTGAGATCGTCACCCAACAGGTCGGTGACGTTGTTGATTACTCGCAAGCTCGGCCTTCCGACTCTTCGACCGGCGACGTCGCGGCACCGCCAGAACGAACCCATTCGTCAATCTCGCTGGCCTGAAACTTCCAGAGGCGGCCGACCTTGTGTGCGGGCATGCTCTTCTCGGCGATCCAGGTGTAGACCGTGTCCTTAGTCACGCCGAGATGCGCGGCAATGTCATCAGCAGACAGCCATGGCTCGGTCATGAGCAGTTCTCCTTCATCAGCCACCACTGGCCGTCACTCAGATGATATCGGCTGGAACCCGGTTGAGAAGGGTTTGACCGAACGTGACCGTCATCCATCGCGCCTGGGGCGCTAGATGACTGGCGAGGTTAGCCCGATGGAGCCTGGCGCGCTAGCCAGGTTCGAACCGTCTGCCTCCAACCGCTGGAGTCTGCGTTCCAGCTGAGCGTGTGCCCGGCGCTGAAGAGGTTGAGCTCGACGACATCGTGACGGATGCTGCGGACCACTGTCGATGTGCTCATTGGTGCCGGGTCGTCGTGGTCGCCGTGCAAGATCAGCGTTGGGACGCGGAGATCCGCCGCCCATTGCTTGTAGCTCATCGTCTCCAGAGGGATCGAATGTGGCAGGGCCACCAGCCGCGCGAACGTTCGCCGCGCCAGCCATGGCGCGGCGAGAGATCCTGCGAATCCGGGCAGTCCCGCTCGCGCACAGTTCGCTAGAATCACGTCATGCCAATCCAGCACAGGTGAGTCGAGCACGAGCGCCGCGATATGTGGAGCGAGATCCGGCTTTAACGCGAGCTGAGCAGCGATCGTTCCACCCATAGACCAGCCGAACAGCACGATGCGTTCGGCACCGCGTCGGATGGCGTAGTGGATGGCTTCTTCGACGTCGATGGCTTCATCGCGCCCAGCGTAGAGCGGCCGAACCCGACGGTGGGACCTTCGCCGTCGTTGCGATAGCTGACGACGAGCGAGGTGTATTCAAGCTCGGTCGCGGCTTGTACGCCGCGAAGAGTACTGGCGCGTGGGCTGCCGAGCCCATGGATATGGATGGCCCACGTCGACGTTGTGCCGTTGATGCGCCAGGCCGGGCAGGAGCCTGCCTCCGTGCTGATTGAGATTTCTGTGGCAGTGAGTCCGGCGTCCACGGGGGTCGCGAAGTAGATGCCGCTCCAGGAGACCTTGTCGCCCGGCTCTGGGATGAAGCCCTCCGAGATGCCGGTGATGATGCGAGCTATCCGGTCGCGGCCTCGGTCTTCAATGTCCGCCCCCAGTTGCACCCAGCCGCCTCGTTTGAACCAGAGGTTGTAGATCCCGGGTGCTGCCGTGTCACGGGTACGGCCGAGGACGATCTTGGTGATGCCTGCGTCTCGTTCGATCTCATGCACGGTGAGGTTGAAGCGTCGTCCGCTGACGGGGGCGGTAAGGCGGCGGGCGATGAACCACCCGAGCGCAGCGGCTCCTGCGCTGATCCCTGCCGCGCCGCCCAGGAGAGCCGCGGCTGCCTTCGCCCTGTTCACGCTGTTGTTCCATCGTTGCGCTTGGCTAATGGTGCGCCGAGGAGGTGTTGTTCGGCGCGTTCCAGGATGGCGAGCTGGTAGTCGTTGATGACGTAGTCGATGCGTGGGTCGATCATGGCGTCGCGGATCTCGACGACGTGGCGATGTAGCTGCGATTCTGGGTCGGTGGACAGGCCATTCGAGTGCTGCTGGTTGCTGAGCCCGGGCCGCAGTTTCGTTGCCGTGTGCCACATCGGTTCGAGCTGCGCGAGAAGTGCATCAGTCTTGACGCCGTGGGACTGGCGCCGGAGGATGCGTGCCAAGGGTTGGGCGACGAACCCTGCGCAGAGCAGGAGAAAGGACGCCAATGTGAGCGGGCCGTACCAGGCTGATGCTGCTTCGAGGACGCTGGTGGCACCTGTCACGTGCGCGATGTCCATCACCCAGACTGAGATGCACAGGACGATGCCGGATGCCGAGCCGAGCGTGAGGCAAACGGCGGGGACGCGCATGAGGCCACGCGTTGCCGTCCACTGACTGATGGCGAGGGCGTGCATGGCGGCCATGACGACGCCGCAGTAGGTGAAGACGGTGACCGAGTAAAAGAATGCTTGGAGCTGATCGCCGATGTCGTGCATGAACGTCGTGGTGGTGGCACCGCTGTTGATGGAGAGGAACAGCGCGAGCACCAGTGCCAGGGCGACGCAGAGCGCTGGTCGGCCGACGGCCAGTCGAATCAGGCGTGGCCGGTAGTCTCCGGCCTTCATGACGCCATGGCCAAGGAAGTACAGCCCGATCATGAGAAGTGCATCGCCGATGAGGGTGACAATGTTGGTGCCGCCGAGCAGCGGATCGGTTACTTCGTAGACGGGATCGACGTTGAGTGTCATTGCGAGCGCGATCATGACGGCGGCGTAGGTGATGCTGCGATCGGCGCGTCCGCGGCGGAGAATGAGCAGGCTTACGACGAGCGCCCACATGACGCCCGCGACAAGCACCTGAGTCATCCGAAGATCTCCGTATAGCTGGTGTCCGCGAACGCGGATCCGCGGATGCCTGCTGCGAGGTAGTCGGCCAGACTTTCTGCGGCGAACTCTTCCTCGTTGTCGATGGTGGAACGTGCGAACGCGCGGAGGCGAAGCCCCGCGGGGAGATCCGGGAACAGCGTGTCGAAGGATGCGTCGTCGAAGGATGTGCTGGTGTCGCAGTGGCCGAGGATGATGTGCGCGAACTCGTGAAGCACGAACTGCTGGGTGTGCAGTACAGAATCGGTGTGGGCGTGCACGATCAGATCCATGTCGTCGAGGAAGATGACCAGGGCGCAGAGCCCATCTCTGTCGCCAAGCTCGGGGATCTCCGCAACCTAAATCGCGTGCTGCCGCTGATGCCGGACGGCAGCGGTAAGCGCGTCGAAAGTGAAGTGCGCGCCGAGGTCAAGATCGGCAACGGCGGTTGCGACGGTCTGATCGATGTTCACGGTCTGCTCATTGTCTGTTCGGGAGCATCCGCGGTGCCAGTCTCGGGAAGGTTGACGCCGTAGGTGCTCGGTTACTGTGTCATTTCCTGGTCCAGAAACATGGTGATTGCTTCAAGTGTTTCGGGCGAGAGGTCACCGAGGGTACGTGTGGCGTAGGACTTCACCTTTGCGGCGCGCATAGCGCGGACAAGATCGAGCTGAGCGTTCACTTTCTCAGGAGCGGAGACGTCGCTCTCGCCGGTGAGGAAGGCGATCTCAACGTCGAAGAATTCCGCGAGCCCCTCGAAGATGCCCGGGTCGTCGACCTTGCGGTGTCCGTTGATCATGTATGTCCAGCGTGAGCGGGAGAGGTTCGTTCCGCGTTCTTTGAGGAACGCGGCGATCTCGGAGAATGAGGGTTCCTCGCCGGTCTCTGCAGTTTTCACGTCCAGCAGGAGGCGCAGGCGTTTCTCGAGCAGCGCGGCAGCTGTTCGACTCGCATCATCAGTGTGCTTCATGATGCCCCTTCCCTTCGGGTCGGGATCGGCAAGATCACGCATCGACCAACGATTGTCTTTGCGCATGATCAATGTACCTCTTGAGCATGCACAAATCAATGATTGCGCATGCTCAATGACGGTGGTAGAACGGTAAGCCCGAGCCAGTTGAGCATGATCAATATGGGAAATGGGCATGCTCACGCCACTGCACCGAGGAGGTGCGCTTTGCGACCCTTCCACGTCACCATGCGGCCATCGCCGCTCAAGAGATTGTCGAACACGTCATCAGCGATCGGGATGCCGACTTTGTCCAGTTTGTCCTGGAGGTTGTTGCCGAACGCCAAGCCGCAGAAGACGCGTTCTACGCCCACGTCGAGCCCAGCACAGGGGAGGTGTAGGGCGGATGGCCGGTGCGTACGAACGGCAAACCGATCGACGTAGCCGTGAGGAACGGCAATTGAGTGTTCGTGCGGTGCACCGAGAGCGGCCCGACCTGAATCTCCTCACCGAGCTCCTCATCCGATTTTCGTTACAGGACAGCGGCGCACGTCGGGCAGACGCTTCCGGCGATCAGGTTTTCGATACCGGTCGGGAGACACCAGGCGTAGAATGAGGGTGTCCGCCGTTGAGGTGGATGTTGTGGTCCTTAAACCCTCGGGCTTCGGCTCGGGGCACGAATACGTGGCCGTTCTGGCCTAGTCCTACAGCCTTCGGGCTCTTCTCACGATCAACATTCGCAGTTTACGACTCTGCGGTGGGCGCTATACAGCGACACGTGGAGAAGAGCCATGACCATACACACACCTGCCGTTCCGGCGCCGTCCGATCGGCTGTCGCAACCATCCTCCAGCTCTGGTGGCGCCGTCGCCGTCATGTACCTGCGTGTCTCCACGAAGGAGCAGGCAGAGAAGGGCGGCACCGAAGAGGGCTACTCGATTCCGGCGCAGCGTGAAGCGAATCGCCGTAAAGCGGAGCAGCTTGGCGCGACGGTCATCGAAGAATTCGTCGATGCGGGTGAATCAGCGCGGAAGGCGGATCGCCCAGAGCTGATGCGGATGATCCAGTACGTCACGCAGCATCAGGTGAATTACTGCATCGTGCACAAGGTCGACCGGCTTGCGCGCAATCGAGCCGATGACGTCGCCATTCATCTTGCCTTGCGGGACGCCGGAGTGACGTTGGTGTCGGCGAGCGAGAACATCGACGAGACGCCGTCGGGCATGCTGCTGCATGGCATCATGTCGTCGATCGCCGAGTTCTATTCCCGCAACCTCGCCACGGAGACCGTCAAAGGTCTTTCGCAGAAGGCGGCTCAGGGTGGGACCACTAATCGCGCGCCGATCGGGTACGTGAACGTTGGCATCCGTGATGAGCGTGGGCGGGAGAACCGGACGGTGCAGGTCGATCCGGAGCGAGGACCGTTGGTGCGGTGGGCATTTGAGCAGTTCGCCTCGGGGAGGTGGACGTTGGCGCAGATGCAGCGCGAGCTGGAGGCGCGGGGGCTGACTTCGCAGCCGACACCGAAGCGGCCATCGCAGCCGATTGGAAAGTCCAGCCTTCAGCGCATGCTCACGAACCCGTACTACCGCGGCATGGTGACATTCAAGGGTGCGATGTACAAAGGTTCACACGAAGCGATCGTGCC
Organism: Leucobacter manosquensis; assembly: GCF_018304845.1. Classification (NCBI taxonomy): domain Bacteria; kingdom Bacillati; phylum Actinomycetota; class Actinomycetes; order Micrococcales; family Microbacteriaceae; genus Leucobacter; species Leucobacter manosquensis. The sequence continues at coordinate 432,949 of NZ_JAFEVO010000001.1, forward strand.
GAAAGAGGTTTGGTACCAGGTGCAGAACGTGTTGGAGTCTCACGTCTCTGCAGCCGACGCGACCCAGATTCACGCGCACTATCTGAAGGGCACGGTCTATTGCGGGGCATGCGGTGAACGGCTCATCATCGTCAACGCGAACAACGGCAAGGGCAAGATCTACCCGTACTTCGTCTGCAACGGGAGGCACTCGAAGAAGACGGCGTGCACACGGCAGGCAATCCTTATCGAGGATGTCGAGCGGTTGGTCGAGAAGTACTACGAGCGGATTCAGGTGAGCGGCGAGGTCCGGCAGTCGCTCGGCGGAATGATCCATGCCGAGTTCGATCGGTTGCTCGCGGATGACTCGCACGAACTGGAAGCGCTCGCGAAGGAGCGCAATCAGCTTGAAGAGGAGCGGCTCACGGTGCTCAAGGCGCACTATGCGGGTGCTGTGCCCCTCGACCTTCTCAAGCAGGAGCAGGACCGGATCGGGAACAGGCTCGACGACATCGGGGGGAGGATCTCGGGACACCACGAGGAGTACGCCTCGGCTCGCGCGAATCTCGATGATTCGCTGGCGTTGCTCGCGAACGTGTCCCTGATCTACCAGCGCTGCGACAATCAGAACCGGCGCATCTGCAACCAGGCGTTCTTCCGCAAGATCTTTATCGACGAAGACCGCGAAGTGAAGGCCGAGTACCAGCTGCCGTTCGATGCGCTCTGCGATGCGCAGCACCAGGGCAACGCCCTGAACTGGGCCATCGAGTCAAAGAAAAAGGACGAGGTCCAAACCTCCGCGAGAGTGGTTACTCTCGTCGAGGGTTTGAACCTCGCCCATTTGGGGTGGCTAACGGGACTTGAACCCGCGACCACCGGCACCACAAGCCGGTGCTCTACCGACTGAGCTATAGCCACCATGCTGACCTAACTCGCGCTAGCGCGCCAGGCAACCAGATCATCATAACCCAATGCGAGGCGCCAATGCCAAACCGGGCCCGCTGATGCGCGCGTCGCAGTGAGCACGAGCGATGCGGCGGCGGCTACTCGGCGGAATCGCCGTGCACGAGCGTCGCGAAGCGCTCGGTCGCCCGCTTCTGGTGCGCTGCCGCCGTCGCCTTATCGGGTCCGGGCGCAGCACTCATGACGGCATCGCGGAAGTACGCCAGCTCCTGAATGGACTCCGCGATATCGGCGAGCGCTCGATGCCCTCCGGTCTTCTCGGGCGCTCCCGAGAATGCGGCCGGATACCAGCGGCGGCTGAGCTCTTTGATCGTGGAGACGTCGACGCTGCGGTAGTGCAGTCGTTCTTCGAGCGTCGGCAGGTACTTCGCGATGAAGCGGCGGTCCATTCCGATCGTGTTCCCCGCTACGAGCGGGCGTCGGCCGGCGGTCACGAATCGCTCCAGGTAGGCGATGACCTGCTGCTCGGCGTCCTCGAGCGACGCCCCTCCGGCGATGCGGGGGAGGAGACCGGACTTCTCATGCATGGAGCGCACGAAGTCGTTCATGTGGGCGAGAGCATCGTCGCCCGGGTTGATCACGATCTCGAAACCGGAATCCAGCGGCGTCAGGTCGAAGTCGGTCACGATCACCGCAATCTCGCAGAGGCCGTCCTGATCGACGTCGAGACCGGTCATTTCGCAGTCGATCCAGACGATCTGGTCAGCTGGCGTATTCGGCACAGTGGCTCCTCAGTGCAGTAGCAGTGCGCGGGCGCGCGCCCGCAATCGGTCCAGTCTACTGTTCCGGCCCGGTTCGGTCGGCGGCGGGGCTGTGGCAGAAGGGCGCGCGTCGCAGGACGTAAACTGGACTCCATGGCTGTTCTTCCCATCGTGATCTCCGGTGAACCCGTTCTGCATCGTCCCGCCGCTCCCGTCACAGACTTCGACGACGAACTGCGCGCACTCGTCGACGACATGTTCGACACCACGGTGGCGGCTCCCGGAGTGGGCCTGGCCGCACCTCAGGTGGGCATCGGCAAGCGGGTCTTCGTTTGGATCTACGAAGACCAGGACGAGGGACCGGAACGCGGGGTCGCGATCAACCCCGAGTTGTGGATCACTCCTCCCGAGCCGGGACTGCCTGGCGAGGACGAGGTCGAGGGGTGCCTCTCGTTCCCCGGAGAGCGCTTCGCCCTGCGACGGGCGCCACGGGCGCTGCTGCGTGCGCAGGACGTCGACGGAAAGCCGTTCGAGATCACTGCGAGCGGATGGTTCGCGCGCATCCTGCAGCACGAATTCGACCACCTCAACGGTCTGCTCTACGTCGACCGGCTCGTGCACCCGGAGCACCGCGGAGCGCAGAAGGCTCAGCGGAAGAACGGCTGGGGCACACCGGGCCTGAGCTGGCTCCCGGGTGTCGACGATCTCGAAGGCTGACGCGCCGAGACGAGATGTGATCCGCAGCGCCAGGGACGCCGACGAGCAGTCACGACGGTGACGCCGCCGATGCTGCGGGCGGTCGCGTCGCCGGTGTCAGCGCCCACGCGAGCGCGGCCAGGCCGATGAGCGCCGCTGTCACGCCGAACGCCCAGCCGAATCCGGCGAGGTCGACGATCGCACCGGCGATGAGGGGACCGAGCACACCGCCGAGATCGCTGGTCATCGAGTACCCGGCGACCACCGATCCGCCTCGGCGTCCGGCGAGAATATCGGCGAGCACGGCCTGCTGGCCCGGATTGACGAGCGCCGACCCTGCTCCCGCGACGAACATCACGGCCAACGCGACCCACAGCTCAGGGGCGAATGGGAAGACCGCATAGCTCGCCGCCAGGATGACCGATCCGGTGATGAGCAGAGGCTTCCGTCCGAGGGTGTCATTCCATCTGCCGGACGGGAAGATGAGTATCGCGTTCCCCGCGGCATAGGCGGCGAGCACCCAGGCCGCCATGGTCGCGTCGCCGTGGAACGTCGCTGCGACCAGCAGCGGGATCACCGAGACGCGCACGCCGAACGACGACCATCCGAACGCGAACACGGACAGCAGCAGCGTGCGGTACTGCGGCACGCGCAGTGCCATGCCCAGGCTCATCGTCTCGTCGGCGTCGTTCGAGCCGCGTGGGGCGCGGTCCGCGAGAACGGAGCGTCGGAGCGCGACGGCGACGACGGCGGCGGCGGCGAGGAGCGTGAAGAAGTAGAAGACGAACGGGGCGCGGAGGCCGAAGATCGCGACGGCGCCGCCGAGCACCGGTCCGAGGAGACCGCCGAGCAGGAATCCGGCGGCGTTCACGCTGGCTACGCGTCCACGCGCCGAGGGCGGGCTCACCTTGATGAGCAGGGCCGTCGCGGCGACGGTGAACATCGCAGAGCCGATGCCGCCCACCCCCCGCAGCACGACGAACTGGGTGTAGTTGCCCGCGAGTGCCGCAGCGCCCGTCGAGACGGCGACGATGAGGATGCCGATGATGTAGGTGCGTCGCTCGCCGAGGCGGCCGACGACCCAGCCGGCGAGCGGCGCGGAGACGAGCCGCATGAGCGCGAACGCGCTGACGATCGCCGAGGCGGCGAAGTTCGAGACGTCGAACTCGAGCGCGAACTGCGGAATGGCGGGTGCGACGACGCCGTACCCGAGGGCGACCGTGAAGCCGCCCGCGACGAGCGCCCAGACTTCGAAGGGAAGCCTGGCCTGCTTCGGGGTGCGCACGCGTTGAGGTCCTTTCGGTGTCGCCGCAGCGAACGCGGAATTCCCAGTGCCTCCGGCAGGATTCGAACCTGCGACCAACGGATTAGAAGGCCGTTGCTCTATCCACTGAGCTACGGAGGCAGCCCTACGAGCGTACACCGAGTTCGATGGGCTCGCAGTCGGCTCAGGAGTGCGCGCCGACTTTGCGGGCGTACATCGCACGGTCCGCCTGCGCGATCGCATCGGCGAGCGTCGCGAGACCCGGGGCTGCTGCTGCCACGCCCATCGCGGCCGACACGCCGGCGCCTTGGAGCGCCGCGTCGAAACGAGAGAAATGGTCGGCTGCCTCGCGAGCGGTGACGCCGTTCGCGAGGATCGCAAATTCATCGCCACCGATCCGCGCGACCCGGTGCGCCTCGGCCGACGCCGATGCGAGCGCTTCAGCGGCCCGCGTGAGCAGACGGTCGCCGGCGAGGTGGCCCAGTGTGTCGTTGACGCCTTTGAGGCCGTTCAGATCGATGATGGCGACCGACACCGGGTCGCCGAACGCGTCGACCCGCTCTTGCGCGTCGACGAGCACGCGGTCCCAGCCTCGTCGGTTGAGAAGCCCGGTGAGGGCGTCGGTGTGCGCGAGTGCGTCGGCGATCGCGACGCTGCGCCGGCCCCGGTCGATGCCTCGCGAGAGTTCGAGCTGGGACGAGAGGAGTTCGCTCAGCAGGCGGATGAGCTCTTCGTCGACGGACTCGCCCTCCGCGAGCGGGGTCTCGCGCGCCCCGCAGAGCACTCCGAATAGGGCTCCCGTGTCGTCCCGAATCGTGTACCCGGCGTACGAACCGATCCGTTCGGCGGCCCCGAGGTCGGCGTACTGCGGATCGGAACGCGAATCGGGGACGACGTGAGCGGCGCCAGCGGACATTCGGCTGCAGAACGACTCACCCCAGTCGATGCGGTCGCCGACCGAGAGCACCTGATCGTGGTGTACGTGCACGTGGATCTGCTCGCCATTCGTGACGCGGGAGACGGACCAGTCGGTGAGTGGTGTGTGCTCATTCAAGTAGGCCACGACGCGTTCTGCCGACTGCGTGAAGGTGACGGCTCCATTGAGCAGATCCGCCATCAGGGCAGCGTCTCGTCGAGCATGGCGCGCGTGAACTCTTCGGCGTTCCGGTTCATGAGGACCGCTCCGCCTTCGCGGCGGCCTTGGCCGCACGCTTCGTCTCGCGCACTCGCTGCAGCGATTCCGGTGAGGTGATGTCTGCGACGCTGCGGTATGAGTCGGGCTCGCCGTACGCTCCGGCAGCCTGCTCCCAGCCGTCACCGTCGAAGCCGAGCTGTTTGCCGAGCAGCGCCAGGAAGATCTTCGCCTTCTGCTCGCCGAAGCCGGGTAGCGCCCGCAGCCGTGTGAGCACGGTCTTTCCGTCGGGATCGCCCGAAGTCCAGATGGCGGAGGCGTCGCCGCCCCACTCGTCGACGAGGGTCTGGCACAGCGTTTGCACGCGCGCCGCCATCGAACCGGGGAAGCGGTGAATGGCGGGCGACTCCTTGAACACCGCGAGGAGATCCTCGGGGTCGGCGCTTGCGATCGCCCGCGCGTCGACGCTGCCGAAGCGCTCCTGGATCTTGAGCGGGCCCGCGAACGCGACCTCCATCGCGATCTGCTGATCGAGCAGCATGCCGATGAGCAATGCGAGCGGATTCTCGGTCAGCAGCTCATCGGCGGCTGAATCGTCAGTGAGGTGCAGGCTCATGGAGTCAGTGTACTGCGGACGCAGGTCACTCGAAGCGGTTGACCATGGCGAGCGCGGCGCGTTCGACGTAGTCGCGGAATGCCGCGTCGTGCATGGGGGCGAGACCTGCCGCGTCGAGTGCCGCATGCATGTGTCGAAGCCAGCGATCCCTCGCGTCGGGGGTCACCGCGAAGGGGTGGTGACGCATGCGCAACCGCGGGTGGCCGCGCTGCTCCGAGTACGTTGTCGGGCCGCCCCAGTACTGCTCGAGGAAGGCGCGCAGTCGCCAGGTCGCGCCTTCCCAATCGTCGTCGGGATACATGGGAGCGAGAACGGGGTCTTCGCGCACGCCGCGGTAGAACTCCGACGCGATGAGCTCGAATGTGGGGGTTCCGCCGACCTGCGACCAGAGCGTCTCGGTGACGGCGTCGCCGCTCGCGCCCGAGCGCAGGGTGAGCCGCGGGCCGGGCTGGGTGCTGTCGTTCATACTGCTCCTCCCGGCTGCCTCGGCAGCTCATCGGCGAGCTTGATGTCATGCTCGCCGAACTTGCGGCGCAACTCGGCGCGCACGCCGCGCTGCACCTCCCATTGTGCCTCCGGGCGGGTCTTCACGAGCAGCCGGAGCGTCGCCCGATCGCCGAAGATGCTCTCGAGACCGAGCAGCTCGGGTGACCCGGTGACCTTGCGCGCGTACTTCTCGGAGCGGAGCAATTCGCGCGCGGCATCGAGTGCGACATCGGAGACCCGCGTCATGTCTTGCCGCGCATCGACGGTGATGTCGATGATCGCCTGGCCCCAGCCCTGCGAAGCGTTGCCCAGGGTCAGGATCTCTCCGTTGCGGATGAACCACAGAGTGCCGTCCATCGCGCGCACCTGCGTCACGCGGATCCCCACGTCTTCGACGGTGCCGCTGATCGTGCCGATGGTCACGATGTCGCCGACCCCGAGCTGGTCTTCGAACACCATGAAGATGCCGTTGAGCAGATCTTTCACGATGTTCTGAGCGCCGAAGGCGAGGCCGGCGGCGACGATGCCGGCAGAGGTGAGCAGTGCTGCGAGATTCACGCCCAGCTGTCCCAGGATGAGGATCATCGCGATGACGACGATCACCCAGGTGATCACGGCACGTCCAACCGTGCCGAGCGTGCGCGTGCGCTGCACCGCCCGCGCGCTGACATACGGCGCGGCGCGCATCTCAGAGGTCGTATCGACGTCCTGCGCCTTCTTCACGCCTCGCACCACATGCGTGACGGTGCGCATGAGGAGCTTACGCAGCAGCCAATTCGCGAGGAGCGCCACGATCACGATCACCGCGATGGCCAACGGCACCTGATACGCCGTCAGAAAGCCCTGGAAGGCATTCCCGACCGCCTGCTCCACCTCGTCAACGCCTTCCATTCACACCTCCCGGTCTGCGGCCTGCACGCGCAGAGCCCGCTCGACGCCCGACAGGTGCTCCGAGACCATCCGCCGCAGGGCCGCAGGCGCGTCCGCGTTCGCTTCGAGCCAGTCGCGGGTCGCGCTCGCCAGCTCCGTGTTCGCGAGTTCGGCGGGGTAGAACCCCTCGACGAGCTCCTCGGCGATCGCGTAGCTGCGGGATTCCCATACGGGCAGCATCGCGTCGAAGAAGCGCGCGACGTACGGTTCGAGCAGCGTCAGATCGTGCGCGCGCGTGAACCCTGAGGCGGTCGCGCGAACGATGGCGTTCGGCTGACCGGCCTCATCGAACACTGACGCCCATGCGCGTGCTTTGTCGTCGGCGCTGGGAAGCGCCGCCCGAGCGTGAGCAGCAGACTGGTTGCCGTTGGCGGTGCGGTCCTCTGCGAGACGCGCGTCGATCTGCTCGGATGTCGCTCGGCCGCCCGCCGAGAGTGAGACGAGCAGCTCCCAGCCGAGATCGGTATCGATGGCCAGGCCATCGAGCTCACGTGTTCCCTCGAACAGCGCGTGCACGGTGTCGAGCTGTGCATCGCTTCCGGCGAGCTGGGCGAACGACTTCACGAACTGGAACTGTCGATCGGAACCGGGGTCGGCGCTCTCCGCGAGGTTCCAGAGGGCGTCGGCGACCTTCTCGAGCGTCGCGGCACGTCGATCGCGCGCGACGTAGCTCGCCGCAGCGAGCGACAGCTGCCCGAGGAGGGTGCGCAGCGTGGTCGAACCCGTTTCGCTGCCGACGTGGGCGAGAACGATGTCGATGAAGCGGCTGGCCGGGAATTCGCCGTCCCGGGTCGCGTCCCAGAGCGTGCCCCAGAGCAGTGCCCGGGTGAGCGAGTCCTCCGCGTCGCCGAGATGCTGCGCCGCGGTCTCGAGCGATCGGTCGTCCAGTCGAATCTTCGCGTACGTCAGGTCGTCGTCGTTGAGCAGCAGCAACGCGGGCTGCTCGACCCCGACGAGCTCGGGAACCGCAGTGCCCGCACCGTCGACATCGAGCTCGATGCGCTGCGTGCGGCGCAGCACTCCGCCGTCGAGCGCGTAGAGCCCCACGGCGATGCGGTGCGGTCGGATCGTCGGGTACTCGGCTTCTGCCGACTGCTCGATGGTGAAGCTGCTGTATTTGCCGGCGTCGTCGAGCTCGAAGACGGGACGGAGCGTGTTGACGCCGGCGGTCTCCAACCAGAGCTTCGACCAGTCGGCGAGGTCGCGGCCGCTGCGGGCTTCGAGCTCGGTGAGGAGGTCGGGCAACTCGGTGTTCGAGTGATGGTGCTTGACGAAGTAGTCGTGCACGCCCTGCATGAATGGTTCCCGGCCCACCCATGCGACGAGCTGCTTGAGCACCGAGGCGCCCTTCGCGTAGGTGATGCCGTCGAAGTTCACGAGCACGTCTTCGAGGTCGCGGATCGGTGCGACGATCGGATGGGTCGACGGCAGCTGATCCTGCCGGTACGCCCACGACTTCTCCGAGGCGGCGAACGTCGTCCAGCAATCCGTCCATTCAGTGGCCTCTGCCACGCCGAGCGTCGACATGTACTCGGCGAACGATTCGTTGAGCCACAGGTCGTTCCACCATCGCATCGTGACGAGATCGCCGAACCACATGTGCGCGAGTTCGTGCAGGATCGTGACGACGCGGCGCTCGCGCATCGCGTCGGTCACCTGGCTGCGGAAGACGTAGGCCTCCGTGAAGGTCACGGCGCCAACGTTCTCCATCGCCCCCATGTTGTACTCGGGGACGAAGAGCTGGTCGTACTTGTCGAAGGGGTATGCGTAATCGAACTGCTCTTCGAAGAATGCGAACCCTTCTCGCGTCTTCTCGAAGATGTAGTCGGCGTCCAGGTGCGGCGCCAACGACTCCCGGCAGAATACGCCGAGCGGAATCGTGCGGCCGTCGCGGCTCGTGAGCTCCGAGCGCACGACGTGGTACGGGCCGGCGATGAGCGCGGTGATGTAGCTCGACATCACCGGGGTGGGATCGAACGACCAGGTCGCGATCTCCTGCTCCGGCCAGTCCTCGCCCTGGGCAGCGGCCTTCGTGCCGGCGCCGACGGGGTCGGGGGTCGGCTGGTTGCTCACGATCTGCCAGCGCGCGGGAGCTGTGATCGTGAACGAGAACGTCGCCTTCAGGTCCGGCTGCTCGAAGACCGGGAACATTCGGCGGGAGTCGGGCACCTCGAACTGGGAGTAGAGGTAGACCTCACCGTCAGCAGGATCGACGAAGCGGTGCAGGCCCTCGCCCGTATTCGTGTAGCGCTGCGTCGAAGCGATGCGCAGGACGTTCCGCTCCGCGAGTCGGGGCAACTGGATGCGCGAGTCCGCGAACACCGCAGCTGGGTCGAGGGCCTCGCCGTTCAAATCGATGCTCTCGACGGAGTCGGCGATCAGATCGATGAAGGTGGCCGCTCCGCGCGTACCGCCGAAGTGGACGGTCGTAACCGCTGCGAACTGCTCGGCGCCGGTCGTGAGGTCGAGCGCGACCTCGTAACGTTCCGTCGAGACGGCGGCAGCGCGCTCCTGGGCTTCTGCACGGGTGAGATTCGTTCCTGGCACTGATGCTCCTGACGATGGGGAATACGTATGGCTCCAGCCTAGGCCCGACCCTCGACATCAGTGATGAAACCCCTGTACGCCGCATGTGAGGCGCTGCGCAGGGGCTGCTGCCAGCCCCCGTCGTCGCCGTACAGTGGAATGCATGGAACGCGCACTCGGCACCTCAGATCTCCTCGTCTCGTCCGTCGGGCTCGGCTGCAACAATTTCGGCCGGCCGGGAGCCTTCACCGAGGACCAGCACGGAACCGACGCCGTCATCGGAGCGGCGATCGACGCTGGCATCACATTCTTCGACACCGCCGACCTCTACGGGTACGCCTTCGGCCGCAGCGAAGAGATGATGGGACGCGCACTCGGGGCGCGGCGCGACGAGATCGTGCTCGCCACCAAGTTCGGGCATCCGGACGCGCAGGCCCCGTACCTCGGACGACGAGGTTCACGAGGGTTCATCAGAGCCTCGGTCGAGGGGTCGCTCACGCGGTTGCAGACGGACCGCATCGATCTCTACCAGATGCATGTTCCGGATCCGGAGACCCCGATCAGCGAGACCCTCGACGCGCTCCACGAACTGGTGCGCGAGGGGAAGGTGCGCAGCATCGGCCACTCGAACTTCTCCGCAGCGCAGATGCATGAGGCCGCGGACGCAGCGGCAGCAGGGGGAGTTACGGCCTTCGTGTCGGCGCAGAACGAGCTCAGCCTGGTGCAGCGAGAGGCGGACCGAGAGGTCGTTCCAGCTGCCCGGGAGCTCGGACTCGGGTTTCTCCCGTACTTCCCGCTGGCCAACGGGCTGCTCACGGGCAAGTTCGCCCGAGATCGCTTCCCCGAGGACTCGCGCATCATGCGGCAGCGCCCCCACATCGCGGAGCAGGCCGAGTGGGATGCCCTCGACGCATACCGGGCGCACTGCGCCGACTGGGGAGTCACGATGCTCGAAGCGACGTTCGGCTGGTTGCTCGATCATGCGCCGGTCGCGAGCGTCATCGCGGGAGCATCGACCCCTGACCAGGTCCGTCAGAATGCGCTCGCCGGTGAGCGCTGGCGCCCGGATGACGCCCAGCGCGAACGCATCGAAGCCCTCTTCCCGGCGCCGACGTCCTGAAGAGTAGGCTGACCCGCATGAGCATCGAACGCCCCGAATCCGCACAGCCCGTCGTCGAGTTCTGGTTCGATCCGATCTGCCCGTGGTGCTGGATGACCAGCCGCTGGGTCTCCGACGTCGCGGCAGCGCGAGGGTTCGACATCGCCTGGCACCCCGTCAGCCTCAAGATCATCAACGAGGGCAACGACGTCGGCGACCACGAGGAGGGCATGCGCCAGGGCCATCGCCTCGGCCGCGTAGCCGCGGCTGTCGCCCGTGCGCAGGATCCGAGCGCGGTCGGGCGTCTCTACACCGAATTCGGCACGGCGATCCACCCCGGCGGCCGCGACGACTTCGACGGCATTCTCGCCGAGGCGCTCGCCGCAGTCGGGCTCGACGCCGAACTCGCAGCTGCCGCAGACGACGAGCAGTACGACACCGACCTTCGCGAGAACACCGCGCACGCGCTCGAGATCGCCGGGCCAGACGTCGGGGTGCCCGTGATCTCGGTCGACGGAGTCGCGTTCTTCGGGCCCGTGGTGACGCCGGCGCCTCAGGGGGAGCAGGCGCTCCGCCTCTGGGACGGCATCGTCGCGGCCGCGAGCGTGCCGGGATTCTACGAGCTGAAGCGGGGCCGCACCTCCGGCCCCCAGTTCTGAGTCCTCGCTCCGATAGGATCTGATCCATGCGCATTCACGTCGCCACGGACCACGCCGGGCTCGAATTCAGCCAGCAGTTGCAGGATCATCTTCGCGCGCAGGGCCACCAGGTCATCGACCACGGTCCAGCCGAATACGATGCACTCGACGATTACCCGTCGTTCTGCATCAACGCCGCGCTCGGCGTCGCACGTGACGAGCGCGACGGAGTGGAAGCGCTCGGCGTCGTCTTCGGCGGCTCCGGCAATGGTGAGCAGATGGCGGCGAACAAGGTCGCAGGCATTCGAGCAGCACTGGTGTGGAACGACTCCACGGCGACGCTCGCGCGCGAGCACAACAACGCGAACGTGATCTCCATCGGAGCCCGCCAGCACGATGTGGCCGACGCGATCCGCTTCATCGATCTCTTCATCGACACGCCGTTCACCGGCGAGGAGCGCCATGTGCGTCGCATCGCGCAGCTCGGCGAGTACGAGCGCACCGGCGCCATCAGCGGCAAGCACGTCGACAGCCTCTAATGCCTGAGGGGCACAGCGTTCATCGCATTGCTCGTCAGTTCGCGGTGAACTTCGTCGGCACGGCTCCCGAGGTGACGAGCCCGCAGGGGCGCTTCGCCCAGGGCGCAGCGCTGCTGAGCGGACGAGAGATGATCGATGCTCGGGCCGTCGGCAAGCAGATGTTCCTGGAGTTCTCGGATGACCGTTGGCTGCGCGTGCATCTCGGCATCTACGGCGCTTGGGATTTCGCGGGAGACGTGCGCGTCGACCCGTCCATTCAGATCCACGGCCAGGCGCCGGGACGCACGAAGCTGGGCCAGACGGGGGAGTACTCGCGGCCGGATCCCGCCCGCCCGCTCGATCGTGATGGCGAAGACTCCGTGACGTCGATCGGGGCGCCCCGTCGCACACGTGTGCGCATGGCCGAAACCGATCGTGAGACGGCTGCACCCGCAGCGTTTCCTCCTGAGCCCGTCGGGCAGGTGCGAGTGCGGCTGCTGAATGATCTCGTCTGCGCCGACCTGCGCGGTCCGACCGCGTGCGAAGTGCTCACCCCGGCCGAGGTGGATGCCGTGATCCAGAAGCTCGGGCCCGATCCTGCGAACGCGAACACTCCGGCTGAGCGCGAGCGCTTCGTGGAGCGTGCACTGCGCAAGAAGACGCCGATCGGCCTCGTGCTCATGGATCAGTCGGTCATCGCGGGGATCGGCAATGTGTACCGGGCCGAGATGCTCTTCCGGGCGGAGCTGAACCCCCATACTCCCGCGAACACGATCGACCGCACCGTGCTCGAGGCGCTCTGGGACGATTGGGCGCATCTGCTCGAGATCGGCATCACGGTCGGGCAGATGATGACGATCGACGGTCTCGCCGGCGAGGAGTACGAGCGTGCGCTGGTCGATCGCGACGAGCGGCACTCCGTGTACAAGCTCGAGGGCACACCGTGCAAGCGGTGCGGCACGAACATCGCGCTGGAGGAGTTCGGCGCCCGCAAGCTCTACTGGTGCCCGGGCTGTCAGACCTGACGCAGTCAGGTGAACGGCCATTTCTGGCCGTTCATGCAGCCCCCGGCGCCGTCTCGGTGCCGGTGCGGCGCTGCGCGGTGCGCGCGCGTGAATGTCGGCGGTGCCCGTCAGACTGATGACGGCGACCGCATCGATTGAAGGAGCTCAGCATGACCCGCACCATCTACTACACGGCCACCACCCTCGACGGGTATCTCGCAGATCCCGACGATTCCCTCGACTGGCTGCTGCGCCAGCCGCAGGAGGCCGGCGGCGCCGGTGACTACGATTCGTTCATCAGGGGGATCGGCGCACTCGTCATGGGAGCGACCACCTACGAATGGGTGCTCGAACACGAGCAGGGGGTCTGGAGCTACGAGCTGCCGGCGTTCGTACTCACGCATCGCGACCTGCCGTCCCCCCGGAGTACGACGAGTGGTGGGTCGGCCGACGTCCGCTTCCGGCAGGGAGGCATCGCCGAGCTCGGACAGGAGATGCGCGATGCCGCCGGCGCGAACGATCTGTGGGTGGTCGGCGGCGGTGATCTGGCGGGTCAGTTCGCCGATCTCGGGCAGCTCGATGAAATTGTGACGTCGATTGCGCCAGTGGTGCTCGGTGCGGGTCGCCCGCTGCTGCCGCGTCGTCTCGATCTCGAGCTGATGCAGGTCGATCGCAATGGAGCCTTCATCGTCGCGCAGCATCGTGTGATCGGGTCCCTCGCGGAGGATCAGGAGCGCTCGTCGTCGTCGAGCGCCCGGCGTGCGACAGAAGTGTGACATAATTGATCCTTGTGCCACGGTGCGGTACTGCCGCGAGGGTCCGCACGGACCGTGAGCCGAACACTCCAGTACTTTTCGATATCCGCGTTCCCGACTTGCGGCGGGCGCAGAGAGTAGACAATCATGCAGAAGCTCGACCTGGTCGACGCCCCGTCGCTCAAGAGCGACATCCCCGATTTCCGCGCAGGCGACACCGTCAAGGTGCACGTGAACATCGTCGAGGGCAACCGCTCGCGTGTTCAGGTGTTCCAGGGCGTCGTGATCTCCCGCCACGGTGAGGGCGTTCGCGAGACGTTCACCGTGCGCAAGATCAGCTTCCAGGTGGGCGTGGAGCGCAAGTTCCCGGTGCACTCGCCCGCGATCGAGAAGATCGAGGTCGTCAGCCGTGGCGACGTGCGTCGTGCGAAGCTCTACTACCTGCGCGGCCTCACCGGCAAGAAGGCGAAGATCAAGGAGAAGCGCGACCGCTAAGTCGCACTTCTCACGGGCCGTGCTCAACGCGCCCGCGACGCTCTCAGGCTCCCCCCTGGAATAGGGTGGGAGCCTGAAGTGTCTCACCGATCGGTGAGGCCCGGAGCGTCGGATCCATCGCACGACCGCTCCCATCGACAGGGGAACCCCACATGAGTGAAGCCGAGGCCACGACCTCACAGCAACGGACGCGTCGAGGCGGAATCCTCGGGTTCCTGCGAGATCTGCTGGTCATCCTCGTGGTGGCGTTCCTGGTCTCGTTTCTGTTGAAGACGTTTCTCGTGCGCAGTTTCTTCATCCCTTCGGAGTCGATGGAGAACACGCTGCAGATCGATGACCGCATCCTCGTGAACCAGTTGGTGCCCGATCTCATCGATGTGCAGCGCGGCGACATCGTGGTGTTCAAGGATCCGGGCGGGTGGTTGTACCCCCGCGGCAGTGAGCCGCCCCGTGGGTTCGAGCGGGTGCTCCAGTCGATCGGTCTCGCGGCTGACACGAGCAACGAGTACGTGGTCAAGCGCGTCATCGGCGTCGGCGGTGATCGTGTCGAGTGCTGCGACGCTCAGGGGCGTGTGATGGTGAACGGTGTGCCCATCGACGAGCCGTACATCGTGAAGCCTGCGGGCGAGGAGCGAGCGTCGGCGATCGATTTCGACGTCACGGTGCCCGAGGGCTCTCTGTGGGTGATGGGCGACAACCGGTATCAGAGCAAGGACTCGCGCTACAACCAGGATCAGCCGGGCAAGGGGTTCGTGCCGGAGGAAGAGGTCGTGGGGCGTGCGTTCGTGTTGAACTGGCCGCTCAACCGGTTCACCTGGTTGGGGACTCCTGAAGGAACCTTCACCGGCGTGGACGCCGCGATGGAGAACTGAGCCGTGCCCGTCGAGGCAGCACCTACGACGAAGGATCCGACGCTCGACGTCGAACGCGCGTTCTTCGCGGCGGGTGCGCAGATCGTCATCGGCATCGACGAGGTGGGCCGTGGAGCGATCGCCGGGCCGGTCGCCGTCGGCGTGCACGCCGTGGTGGCGGGCACCCACTCGTTTCCGGACGGGCTTCGCGATTCGAAGCTCCTGAGCGAGAAACGACGCGACGCGATCGCGCCGCTCGTACATGCGTGGGGAGCCGGTGCCGTCGGCTTCGCGAGCGCCGAGGAGATCGATACGCAGGGCATCACGACGATGCTCGGCCATGCCGCGCGTCGCGCGCTGCTCCAGCTGCGTGCGACGGGAGTGCCGGTCGAACGATCAGTGATCCTGCTCGACGGCGCGCACGACTGGCTCTCCGCAGTGCTGCGCGCTCCGCTCGACATCCGCACGCGGGTGGGGGCGGATCGCGAGTGCGCCAGCGTGGCCGCTGCTTCGGTGCGGGCGAAGGTCGCGCGCGACGCCCTGATGCGTGAGGCCGATGCAGCGCACCCCGAGTACGCATGGGCGTCGAACAAGGGATACGGCGCGAAGGCCCACTTCGCCGGCATCGCGACGAACGGCCTCACCGAACTGCACCGGCATACGTGGATCAAACTCTCCGCGATCGGCTCGGGTAGTCTGGACGGGTGAGTTCGCAGCAGCCAGACGCGTCCGCCCCGATCGGGGTGTTCGACTCCGGAGTCGGTGGTTTGACGGTGGCGCGAGCGATTCACGATCAGCTCCCCGGCGAGTCGATGATCTACGTCGGCGACACCGCCCGCACGCCGTATGGTCCTCGTCCGATCGCGGACGTTCGCCGATTCGCTCTCGAGATCCTCGACGGGCTCGTCGAGCAGGGCGTGAAGATGCTCGTGATCGCCTGCAACACGGCATCTGCGGCGGTGCTGCGCGACGCCCGTGAGCGCTACGACGTGCCTGTCGTCGAAGTCATCGGCCCGACGGTGCGCAGCGCGGCCTCGATCACGAGGAACCGCCGCGTCGGTCTGATCGGCACGCAGGGGACGATCCAATCGCGCGCCTACGACGACCTGTTCGCAATGCGGCCCGAGATCGCGCTGAGCTCTGCGGCGTGCCCGCGGTTCGTGGATCTCGTCGAGGCGGGCGAGACCAGCGGTCCCGCCGTGCACGAGGTCGCGCAGCAGTATCTCGCTCCGCTCGTCGCGCAGGGCATCGACACCCTGGTGCTCGGATGCACGCACTACCCGTTCCTGCGCGGCGCGATTCGGCAGGTGGTCGGGCCGGACGTCGCGCTGGTGTCGAGTGACATCGAGACCGCGAATGCCGTGTTCCAGGTACTCACCGAGTTGCAGTTGCTGCGTCCGCCCGGCTCTGGGGAACCCGAGCTGCGATACGAGGCGACTGGTGAGGATACGGCGGCGTTCGTCGAGTTGGCCCGCCGCATGCTCGGGATCGGCATCGATGCCGTCGATCGCCTGGAGACCGGCGCGATCCGCCTGCCCAACTGACTCGCGTTCGCTGTGCGTTCGCCGACCTGATCCGCCGCAACCTCTGGAGACCTGAATGACTGAGACCCTCCGCGCCGACGGGCGCACGCCGCAGCAGACCCGACCCGTCACGATCGAACGGGGTTGGAGCGCCCAGGCCGAAGGCAGCGCGCTCATCTCGTTCGGCAGCACGAAGGTGCTGTGCACCGCTTCGTTCACGCCGGGGGTGCCCCGCTGGCTCACCGGCAAGGGCACCGGTTGGGTGACCGCCGAGTACTCGATGCTGCCCCGCTCCACGAACGAGCGCATGCAGCGCGAGTCGATCAAGGGCAAGGTCGGCGGGCGCACCCACGAGATCTCGCGTCTCATCGGTCGCAGCCTCCGCGCCGTCATCGATACGAAAGCGCTGGGGGAGAACACCATCGTCATCGACTGCGACGTGCTGCAGGCCGACGGCGGAACGCGCACCGCCTCGATCACCGGCGCGTACGTCGCGCTCGTCGACGCGCTGGAGTGGGCTCGTGAGCGCGGGTTCATCGCGAAGAAGGCGAAGCCGCTCACGGACAGCGTCGCTGCGATCTCGGTCGGCATCGTGGGCGGCGTGCCGCTGAGCGACCTCGCGTACGTCGAGGATTCGCGCGCCGAGACCGACATGAACGTCGTCGTGACCGGTTCCGGCGACTTCGTCGAGGTGCAGGGCACTGCCGAGGGCGCTCCGTTCAACCGTGCCGAACTCGACGCGCTGCTCGACCTCGCGCTCGTGAGCACGACCGAGCTGGCCGATCTGCAGCGAGCAGCGCTGGCGGAGGCGCGCCGACCATGACCACCGTGGTACTCGCCTCGCACAATGCGCACAAGCTCGAAGAACTCCGCCGCATTCTCGGCCCGCTGATCCCCGGCGTCGAACTCATCGGATACGACGGGCCAGAGCCGGTGGAGAACGGCCTGAGCTTCGAGCAGAACGCGTTCATCAAAGCTCGCGCAGCTGCGGCCCGCACTGGGCTTCCGGCGATCGCCGACGACTCCGGCATCGCCGTCGATGTGCTCGGCGGCAGCCCCGGCATCTTCTCGGCGCGGTGGGGCGGGCCGGCGCGCGACGATCGCGCGAACGTCGAGCTCCTGCTCTGGCAGCTGACCGATGTCGCAGACGACCACCGCGACGCCGGATTCGTCTGCGCAGCGGCGCTCGCGCTGCCGGGCGACTCTCGCGACGGCGACATCTGCGAACTGGGCGTGTGGCCCGGCAGGGTGCTGCGGCAGCCGACCGGGGAGCACGGATTCGGGTACGACCCGATCTTCCAGCCGGATGGGGAGTCCCGATCTGCGGCTGAGCTGACCGGTGCCGAGAAGGACGCGCAGTCCCATCGCACGCGCGCCTTCACCGCCCTCGCGCCGGCGATCCGCGCGCTCGCGGAGTAATCCCGCATACCTTCGACGTCGGCTTGTGCGGCCCCACGGCCCGAGCCCGAGTGCACCGCGGCCGCTGCTGCTCCGCAGTGGTGGTCGCGACGCGGCACCCAACACACGAGTGACATCACTTCGACATCAGAGATGGAGACCACGCGATGAGCAACGCTTCAGCGAGTGGATTGGTGCGCCCGGACGTGACCGAGGCCGACGCCAGAACGATTGCACGCGAATGCTACGGGTTGGAGGTGACCGCTACCGAGCTCGGAAGCAATCAGGATCGCAATTTCGCGTTGACGGCCGCCGACGGCTCCCGCAGCGTGCTGCGGATCGACAACCCCGTCTTCGCGGACGACGCGCGGGATGCGCAACACGCCGCACTGGAGGCCTACCGCGCCGCAGGCGTGACAGCGGCCGCGGTGCTGCCCGGCCTCGACGGCGAGCTCACGCAGCACTGGCGCGGATTCGCCGTGCGCCGGAGCGAATTCGCGGCAGGGGAGCCGATGGTCGATCTCGGCTACTTCGCTTCTCCGGTGCTCGAGGCGTTCGGAGCGCTGTCGGCCGCATCGGCCAACGCGCTGGCAGGCCTCGAACACCCCGGCCTCGATCGCGACCACATGTGGGACATGCGTGTCGCCTTCGACGAGATCGGGCGCCTCGCCGGCTCGATCAGCGATGAAGAACTGCGGGATCGCGTCGTTCTCGCCGCCACCTCAGCCGACGAAGCGCTGGAGCCGCTCGTCGACGCGCTGCCGATCCAGGCGATCCACGGCGATCTGACCGATGACAATGTGATGGGTGAACGCGCTGCTGACACTCGCGTCTACCCGTCGACGGTGCTGGATCTCGGCGACCTCTCCTACGGGTGGCGCGTCGCCGAGCTCGCGGTGACGGCGAGCTCTCTGCTGCATCACGAAGCGGATCGACCCCTTCGGGTGCTCGAGACGGTCACCGCGTTCCACCGCGCGGCGCCACTCGCCGTCGCAGAGGCTCGAGCGGTATGGCCGTTGATCGTGCTCCGTGCCGCGCTGCTCGTCGCGAGCGGTTGGCGGCAGCTCGAGATCGACGGCGACAACGCGTACGCACGCGAGCGCGTCGACGGGGAACGCGCGATCTTCGACGCGGCCACATCCGTACCGCTCGCCGAAGCGACGGAGTCCGTGCTCGCCTCGCTCGGATTCGCGGGAGTCGCCGCGGGTAGCGGTCTGCAGCTGGTCGCTGCGCCGGCCCGCGTCTCGACACCGCCGCTGCGCTCGCTACTGCCAGAGCTCGGTGGTGATGCGGCGGTACTCGATCCTGGCGTCGAATCTGATGATCTCGCATCGGGCGCCTGGCTCGACGCAGATGCTGAAGCGCGGCTCGTACGCGCAGCGTTCGAATCGGGTCATGGCAGCGCCGTCTTCCCGTACGGCGTGTACCGTCTCACCCGCACCCGGGTCGATGCGCAGCGAGCGAGCGAGACCTGGCCCATCGCGACGGAGATCCACCTGGCGCCCGGCGACTCCCTGGGGGTCTCGGCGCCGGCCTCCGGGTCCGTCGCGGTTGCGACGAGTCAAGGCGTGCTGCTCGAACTCGCCGGCGGCTGGCACCTCGCGATCGACGGAGTCGAGGCCGTGGTGGAGCCCGGCGCTCCCGTCGCGGCGGGCGCTCCCGTCGCCCGTGTTCAGGGCGCGACCGGAGCGCGAGTGATCTCGGTGACCCTGGTCCGCGCCGACGCGCTGACCGGTGCCGACGCGCCGATCCTGGCGGTCGACGAGCCGGAAGCAGGATGCGCTCCGCTCGTCACTCCCGAGCGGGTTCCGGCGTGGCGCCGTTTCACTCAGGATCCCGCGAGGCTGCTCGGCCTCCCATCGCTCGCCCAGCACGACGCATCCGCGGACGAGCTCGCTCGCCGCTCGGAGATCTTCGCGAGCGCACAGGAGCGGTACTACGAACGCCCGATGCAGATCGAGCGCGGTTGGCGCCATCACCTCGTCGATACGACCGGTCGGTCGTACATCGACATGGTCAACAACGTGACAGGGCTGGGGCACGGGCATCCGGGCGTCGCCGACGCGGTCAATCGGCAGATCCGGCGACTCAACACGAACTCGCGCTTCCTCTACCGGGAGCTCGCGGAGTACAGCGAGCGTCTGCTCGCACTCCTGCCCGAAGGCTCGGCTCTCGACACGGTGCTCCTCGTGAACAGCGGCTCGGAAGCAGTCGATCTCGCATTGCGCCTGGCGCAGGCGGCGACCGGGCGAAACACCATCGTGGCGTTGCGAGAGGCCTATCACGGGTGGACCATGGCATCCGATGCGGTGACCACGAGCGCGTACGACAACCCGCACGCGCTCGAGAATCGACCGGACTGGGTGCACGTCGCGGACGTCCCGAACCGCTTTCGAGGAACCTACCGAGGTGCGGGCACCGGTGCGAAGTACGCGGCCGATCTCGGCGCCGACCTGCAGCGACTCGCGGACGAGGGGCGCGACGTGGCCGCCTTCATCTGCGAATCGGTGCTGGGCAACGCGGGCGGGGTGCTGCTGCCCGACGGGTACCTCGCCGACGTCTACGCTCGTGTGCGCGCTGCGGGCGGACTCTGCATCGCCGATGAAGTGCAGGTCGGGTTCGGGCGGATGGGTTCGAGCTTCTGGGGTTTCGAGCAATCCGGCGTGCTGCCCGATATCGTCACGATCGCGAAGCCGATGGGAAACGGATTTCCGATCGGGGGAGTCATCACGTCGAAGCGCATCGCCGATGCGCTCGCGATGCAGGGCCAGTTCTTCTCGTCGGCGGGCGGGAATCCGCTGAGCTGCCGAGTGGGCATCGCGGTACTCGACGCCATGGAGCAGGAGGGCTTGCAGCAGAACGCGCTCCGGGTCGGCGGGCGACTCGCCGACGGCTTCCGCGCACTCGCGGAACGCCACGAGATCGTCGGGCCGATCCACGGCGAGGGGCTGTATCTCGGCGTGGAACTCGTGCGCGATCGCGAAACGCTGGAGCCCGCCACAGCCGAGGCGGCCGCGATCTGCGAGCGGCTCAGAGAACTCGGCGTGATCGTCCTCACGACCTCCGAGCGTTCGAACGTGCTGAAGGTGAAGCCGCCGCTCTGCCTCACCGAGGAGAGCGCTGACGCCGTGCTCGCAGCCCTCGACCGGGTGCTCACCGAAGGCTGGTAGCGCCGCAACCCCTCGTCGAGCCCCTGCCCGCACGCCGAACCTCCAAGGGAGGCGCGTACAGCGGGCTGGGGCTCGTCGAGCGCGGAGGGGCTCGGCGCGAGCGCGGGGGCTCGGCGATCCTGCTGGCCCCGACGGCGGTTAGAGGCCGAGCACGGCGGAGGCGATCCCGAAGTAGACGAGGAGGCCGGTCGCATCGACGAATGTCGAGATGAACGGGTTCGAGAAGACGGCCGGGTCGACGCGCACCGTCCGGGCGAGCAGCGGCATGCAGCCGCCCACCACCGCGGCGACCGTGCAGACCGCGAGCAGGGTGAGCCCGATCACCATGCCGATCTGAACGGAGTAGAACGCCCAGGCGATTCCGAATCCGAGCGAGCCCAGCAGCAGGCCCAGCAGTGCCCCCGTGCGGAACTCGCGCGCGAGCACGCGGAGAATGTCGCGCGGGCGCACGTCTCCCAGCGCAAGCGCGCGTGTGACGGTGGTCGCGGCCTGATTGCCCGTGTTGCCTCCGGTTCCGATGAGGAGCGGCACGAAGAGTGCGAGCACGGTGACCTGTTCGATCGTCGCCTCGAAGATCTCGAGCACCTGAACGGTGAGTGTGGCGCCGACGGCCAGGACGAGCAGCCACACCACGCGAGAGCGCACGAGCGTGCGCACCGGCGTGGACAGGTACGGGCGGCGCAGCGGCTCGGAGCCGCCCTGACGCGCCGCGTCCTCGTTCTCGACGTGCTCAATGATCCGGATCGCGTCGTCGATCGTCAGCATGCCGACCAGCCGCTCCTCGCTGTCGACGATCGGCAGCGCCAGCAGGGAAAGATCCGCGCATCGACGTGCGGCGTACTCATCCGACTCGGTCGCGACGGCCGTGTGCGCCGGCTGCATCAAGTCGGCGACGAAGTCGTCGGGGCTCGCGGCCAGCAGCTCGCGCAGGCTGATGATGCCGACCACGACCCGCGTGCCGTCGAGCACCGGAATCGTATACACCGTCTCGGCGTCCGAGAGGTGGGCGCGAACACGTTCGAGCGTTTCAGCGACGGTCAGCGAAGCGCGAGTCGATACGTACTCGGGCGTCATGCGCCGGCCCACGCTGCCCTGCGGATACCCGAGCAGCTCGGCGGTCTGCAGGCGATCCTGCTCGGGCAAGCCGCGCAGCATCTGGGTCGCGAGCACCGACGGCACCTCGTCGAGCAGCCAGAGCCGATCGTCGGGGTCGAGCTCGGTGAAGAGCCGACTCACCTCGGTGTTCTGCAACCCGGCGAGCAGATCACCCTGCAATGAGGGCGGCAGCGCCTCAAAGAGCTCCATTGCGCGCTGCTTGGAGAGCAGCCTGAAGAGCACGGCGCGCTGCCGCAGATCGAGTCGCTCGAAGAGCGGCACGAGCTCCGTAGCGGAAAAGGGGGCGAGATCGCGGGTGAGCGCGGGAAGATCGCCTGCAGCGAGATGCTGCAGGATGCCGTCGAACGAGGCTTCGATGATCGGAATCTGCTGAGTGGTCATGACGGGTCTCCTCGCATGGACGCCGCTGGCGCCGCTCGGCGGGCGCACGGGCGCGCCCTGAAACGTATGGAACGTGCGGAGCCGGGCGTGCGCGGCGGGCGACGAGAACGACCGCTAGAGGGAACGCGTCGGAGCGTGCGCGAGACCCGGCTGATGACTGCAACTGTCACTGGACATCGGGCTCACCTCGCTTCGGTTCGGGATCTGGCTGATCAGGGGAACCCTAACAGTCCGACGCGCGATCCCCAAACGCACCCGCGGCTCGCGGCTCGAGACCGTTCATGTGCCGGATCCGTCGGCGCCACCAGCGGTTCATCATCGATCGGGAGGATGAACGAGGCCCGCCCCGACGTCTGCGGACGTGCCGTCTCGAACCCCTATCGGAAGGCTTCCGTGCTGATCTCCTCGACCTCACCCGAGTCCTCTTCGCGCCTCCGGCTCGCTGCGCTCGGGCTTGCCGGTGCCCTGCTCGCAGCACCGCTCGTCATCGCCTCAATCGGCCCCGCAACGGCGCACCCCCTGGACGAGCCCGAACCCGCTGCTGTCACCACCGCTGCGTCCTACGCGGATGCGCAGGTCGGAGACCTGGTCGACGTGCGCATCGGCGACGTGCATCCGACCCAGCCCTCTGTCGGGTACGACGAGGTCTACTACAAGCTCGGTCGCTACTCGGAACTCGGGAAGGACGCCGTCAACAAGCGTTTCGGCGACTGGTGCGAGGCCAACGGGCAATTGGACGCTGTCGCTGCCGATGCCGACGCGACACTGCACGACCCAGCGTCCTTCACCTGCGCGCTGCCGCTCGGCGGCGAGACCGAGCAGAGCATCGCCGAGATGAAGACCGTCGTCATCGGGCCCGAGGGCGCCCTGTACCTCACCGACGGGCACCACACGCTGACCTCGTTCGCGGAAACCGCTGATGGCGGCCTCAACCTGCACGTGCGGCTTCGCGTCACGGCGAACCTGAGCGACCAGGCGCCCGCGCAGTTCTGGCAGACGATGATCGCGAATCAGTGGACGTGGCTCGAGCAGGTCGACGGGGCGCCGATCACTCCCGCAGACCTGCCCGCCTCGGTCGGTCTCGGCAACTTCGCCGACGACCCCAACCGCAGCCTCCTGTACTTCGCACGCGACATCGGCTTCGCATCCGGAACGATCCCGTTCCAGGAGTTCTACTGGGGCGCGTGGGTGCGCGATGCGCAGCCCGTCGATCTCTCAGGATGGAACACGAATGATCGCGACAGCTACCTCGCGACCGTCCGCTCGCTCTCCGAAGCGCAGGTCGCGCTCGACCCGGCGGCACCCATCGCCGGTGGGTTCACGGCAGCCGATCTCGGAGTGCTGTCAGCGTGGAACGATGGCAAGGCGGAGGCGAAGGGGGAGTGGAACAAGCTCTCGCAGCCCTACGATGCCGAGAAGCCCGGCAAGCTCGCCTACGCGATGGCATACAAGTCGCAGCTGCCGCCCTCAGGAGAGGAGCCCGGTGGTGAAGAGCCGCCTGTGGATCCCGGAACTGTGCACGGGGCCCTCGCTGTGAGCGGGGATCTGCGCCCGGGCGGCGAGATCACGGTCAGCGGAAGCGGATTCGCGCCGTCGACCACGGGGTACTCGCTCGAAATGCGGTCGGAGCCGGTGCAGCTCGCCGAAGTATCCACGGATGAGACGGGCGCATTCGCCGCGACCGTGACGCTTCCGAGGGCAGCCGGCACAGGATCGCACCGTATCGCCCTGCTCTGGAACGGCGTCGAGGTCGGCGCCACCGAGGTGCAGATCGAAGCCGACGCACGGGCTGATGGCGATGCCGGGGCCGGCGCGGGTGGCAGTGGTGCCGGTGGACCGGGCGAGGCCGGTGGCACCGCAGCCGGCGGCAACTCCGGGGCCGGAGCGACTCCCGTAGCCGCTCAGGCGCCACCCGCGGCGGCGAAGCTCGCTGAGACGGGCGGCGCTCCCGTGATTGCCGCGACGACAGCGGCGCTCGCGATGATGCTCGTCGGAGGCGCGGTCACGGTGCTGCACACGCGCCGCCGCCGGGCCGAATAGCCGCGCAGCTCCCCAAATCTGCGAGCGGGGTCACTGTTCGTGGGTGTCGCATGTCCGACACGCACGAACAGTGACCCCGCTGCTGCG
Organism: Leucobacter manosquensis; assembly: GCF_018304845.1. NCBI lineage: Bacteria > Bacillati > Actinomycetota > Actinomycetes > Micrococcales > Microbacteriaceae > Leucobacter > Leucobacter manosquensis. The sequence continues at coordinate 457,317 of NZ_JAFEVO010000001.1, forward strand.
TGCGCGGCCGCGCCACGAAGGAACCTCGTACGTGCGCGAGGGGGGACTTGAACCCCCACGTCCGAAGACACTGGAACCTAAATCCAGCGCGTCTGCCAATTCCGCCACTCGCGCGTGGGCCGGCGAAGCCGACCGACACCCACTTTAGCGGTCGTTCGGCACGACCTCGGCGCCCTCGGGAAGCCGCGCGCCGGCTGGTATGCGTACGGTGACGTAGCCGTCAGCGCTCTGCGCGGCGGGGTGCACTGCCGGCCCGTCCGACGCGGACGCGGGGTCGACCATGAAACCGGGTTCGTCGCCGCGCAGGCCGGCTTCGATCTTGCCGACGCTCAGGCCGCCCGTCTCGCCGGTGGGGTGGTGCTGGCTCATGCGGTCGATCCACGCGAGCGCGATGGCAGAGACGATGAACGCGAGATGGATCGCGACCTCCCACATCACGCCATCCGACGAGTAGAGCACGCTGCCGTCCGCGTTGAGCACGACGCCGTTGTCCATCCGTCCGACCTCGATGAATGTCTTGAGCAGATGAATCGAGGAGATCGAGATGATCGACACGGCGAGCTTGACCTTGAGCAGGTTCGTGTTGACGTGCGACAGCCATTCGGGCTCGTCGTGGTGCCCTTGGACGCGGATCTTCGAGACGAAGGTCTCGTAGCCTCCGATGATCACCATAATCAGCAGGTTCGCGATCATGACGATGTCGATGAGTGCGAGCACACTCAGCATCACGTCGGTCTCGGTGATGTGCCCCGTGGCGATGACGTTCTCGACGAGGTGCCAGAGCTCGACGAAGAAGAGCACGACGTAGACGGCCTGCGCGACGATGAGGCCGAGGTACAGCGGCGCCTGGAGCCAGCGGCTCGCGAAGATGAAGGCGGCGAGTGTGCGCGAAGCAGGCCCCGGACCGGCCTGCGCGCTGCGTTCGGTGATGCTGGGTCGCTTGCTCACGTGGGTGGCCCTCTCGTGCTGGTGGAGTGCACCGCATGCTGATGAAGTGCACCATATGCTAGCGCAGCACGGATGTGGATTCGGGGGCCGGGGGATCGGCACCGAGCCGCAACGCGGCTAGGATGGCGGGAGCGAAAGGGAGTATTCCACTTCGCCCGTGTCGTCAAGACGCGTCGCTCCGCAGCGGCGCCGGTGCGGGCGCGGCGCATGCGACGGAAGTCGGGCGCCGGGAAGAGACTTTCGGCCCAGCCGTGCGCCCCGCGCCCCAGCCGTAAGGAAGTACACAACGGTGACTTCAGTTCTCCCGCTCTGGTTCGAGATCGGTTCGATGATCGCGCTCGTCGTGATCCTCGTCATCGACCTCGCCCTGATCGTTCGTCGTCCCCACGTCCCCTCCATGCGCGAGGCGAGCCTGTGGGTCGGCTTCTACGTGCTGCTCGCACTGATCTTCGCCGGCGCTATCTTCCTGCTGGGCGATGTGCAGCACGGCACGGAGTTCTTGGCGGGCTGGCTTACCGAGTACAGCCTCTCGATCGACAACCTCTTCGTGTTCGTGCTGATCCTCGCCAGCTTCAAGGTGCCGAACGCCTACCAGCAGCGCGCGCTGATGATCGGCATCGTGCTCGCACTGATCTTCCGCGGCGCGTTCATCCTGGTCGGCGCCGCGATCATCGAACGCTTCATCGCGATCTTCTTCATCTTCGGCGCGTGGCTGATCTGGACGGCTTGGCAGCAGGTGAAGCCGGGCGGGCACGACGAGCAGGGCGAGAGCTGGGTCATCCGACAGGTCAAGAAGGTGCTGCCCTTCAGCGACCACTACGACGGCGGCAAGCTGCGCACCACGGTTGACGGCAAGCGCATGTTCACCCCCTTCCTGCTGGTGCTCATCTCGTTGGGCGTGACCGACCTCCTCTTCGCCCTCGACTCGATTCCCGCAATCTTCGGCATCACGCAGAGCCCCTTCATCGTGTTCACAGCGAATGTGTTCGCCCTCATGGGCCTCCGGCAGCTGTACTTCTTGCTCGGCGGTCTGCTCGAGCGGCTGGAGTACCTCAAGTACGGCATCGCGGCGATCCTGGCGTTCATCGGCGTGAAGCTGATCCTGCACGCGCTGCACGAGAACGAGCTGCCGTTCATCAACGGCGGCGAGCACGTGCCGGTGCCCGAGATCAATACGTGGATGTCGCTCGGCTTCATCGTCGCGGCGATGCTGGTGGCCACAGTGGCGAGCGTGATCAAGGCGAATCGCGAGGCTCGTGCGCGCGGCGAGCACCTGCACCTCGGCGCTGCCGAGCCCATGGAGAAGCCGTCGCAGGGCCACGATCGCGCCAACCGCCACTAGGAAAGCGGTGGCGGCTCGTCATCGGCGCCGCCACCTTCTCGGCCGCATCGGGCACTCTGCATCGCGCGGTGATAGACTCTCGCCATGCGTTCGCGGGCTCTGCTTCTTCACAGCCGCGACGGGGTCTAGTCCATCGGCCGCCCGTCGCGGAGTTCTCGCATGGTCGATCCACCGCGTCGAAGCTCGCGAAATACTTTCGTGCCGCGCGGTGTTGAACAGCACAGTGCTGAGTGCACAGAACCGGGAAGAGAAGCACACATGAGCGAGCAGTTTGCGTCGGAGTCGGCCGTACGGCCACGCACCCTGGCTGAGAAACTCTGGGACGACCACGTCGTCGTCAAAGGGGAGAACGGCCAGCCCGATCTCATCTACATCGATCTCCACCTCATCCACGAGGTGACGAGTCCGCAGGCGTTCGACGGTCTGCGCGTCGCAGGGAGACCGCTTCGCCGCGTCGACCTGATGATCGCGACGGAGGATCACAACACCCCGACCGTCAACATCACGCGGCAGATCGAGGACCCGACGAGCCGTCTCCAGATCGAGACGCTGCGTCAGAACGTCGCCGAGTTCGGTGTGCGGGCGCACCCCCTCGGCGACCGCGAACAGGGCATCGTGCACGTCGTCGGACCGCAGCTGGGCTTGTCGATGCCGGGAATCACCGTGGTGTGCGGTGACAGCCACACCTCGACCCATGGGGCGTTCGGCGCTCTGGCGTTCGGCATCGGCACCAGCGAGGTCGAGCACGTCATGGCGACGCAGACCCTGCCGCTGAAGCCGTTCAAGACCATGGCGATCAACGTCGAGGGCGAGCTGCGTCCGGGTGTCACCGCGAAGGACATCATTCTCGCCGTCATCGCGAAGATCGGCACCGGCGGCGGCCAGGGCTACGTGCTCGAGTACCGCGGGTCCGCGATCCGCGGTCTCTCGATGGACGGTCGCATGACGATGTGCAACATGTCGATCGAAGCCGGCGCACGTGCGGGCATGGTGGCCCCTGACGAGACGACGTTCGAGTACGTCAAGGGCCGCCCCCACGCCCCGCGCGGCGCCGATTGGGACGACGCGGTCGCGTACTGGAATACGCTCCCGACCGATGAGGGCGCCGTGTTCGACAAGGAAGTGTTCATCGACGCCGAGTCGCTCGAACCGTTTGTGACGTGGGGCACGAACCCCGGGCAGGGCGTACTGCTCAGCGAATCGGTGCCCGATCCCGATGCGATCACTGATCCCAACGAGCGCGCCGCCGCCGAGCGCGCGCTCGAATACATGGATCTCGAGGCGGGGACGCCGATGAAGGAGATCCCCGTCGACGCCGTCTTCATGGGATCGTGCACGAATAGCCGTCTCGACGATCTGCGCACCTTCGCCGAGATCATCAAGGGCAAGCAGAAGGCCGAGGGCGTGCGGCTCATGGTGGTCCCCGGGTCGGCCCGCGTGCGCGCCGAGGCCGAAGCAGAGGGGATCGACCGCATCGTCGAGGCGTTCGGCGGCGAGTGGCGATTCGCCGGCTGCTCGATGTGCCTGGGCATGAACCCGGACCAGCTGGCGCCGGGCGAACGATGCGCGTCGACGTCGAATCGAAACTTCGAGGGGCGTCAGGGCAAGGGCGGGCGCACGCATCTGGTTTCGCCGCTCGTGGCAGCGGCGACCGCGATCCGAGGCACGCTGTCGAGCCCGTGGGACTTGCAGGACGACCTCGCGAAGGGCATCTCCCACGACGCTCCGGAGGGGTCCGACCTCCCCGTGCGTCGCCGTATTCCGATCATGCCCGTCTCCGAGAAGGCGGGAGCCTGAACCATGCAGAAGTTCACGACTTTCACTGGCATCGCCGCGCCGCTCCAGCGATCGAACGTCGATACCGACCAGATCATCCCCGCAGTGTTCTTGAAGCGGGTCACGAAGACCGGCTTCGAAGACGCGCTGTTCTCCCACTGGCGGCAGGACGAGAACTTCGTCTTGAACCAGCCCGCCTTCCAAGGCGCTGAGATCCTCGTCGCCGGCGCCGACTTCGGCACGGGTTCGTCGCGCGAGCACGCGGTGTGGGCGCTTCGCGACTACGGTTTCAGGGTCGTCATCTCGCCCCGCTTCGCGGATATCTTCCGCGGCAACTCGGGGAAGCAGGGGCTGCTCGCGGCTCAGGTGACCGAGGACGAAGTGAAGCAGATTTGGGCCGCGATCGACGCCGATCCCGGAATGAGCGTCACGGTGAGTCTCGAGGACTGCACGATCACCGCGGGCGCGCTCACGATTCCCTTCGAAGTGGACGAATACACGCGTTGGCGCCTGATGGAAGGGCACGACGATATCTCCTTGACGCTCCGCGACGCGGACGCCATCACCAGGTTCGAGGCGAATCGCCCGAACTGGATGCCGACAACGACCCCCGTGGAGGCCGAATGACCAAGCACACAGTGAACGAGGCCCAGTTGGAGACGGAAGCGGAGGCGCCCGAGGAGGCGGCCGCCGTGTCGACGGAAGAATCGGAAGCCGCCGGGCGCAAGCTCGACGCGCAGAAGGCGGGCGCCCGTGTGGGCCTGACCTCTGACGAGATCATCATCAACGGCGGCCGCCCGCTGAAGGGCCGCATCGAGGTGCGCGGCGCGAAGAACCTCGCGACGAAGGCGATGGTCGCCGCACTACTCGGCAAGACGCCGAGCGTGCTGCGCAACGTCCCCAACATCTCCGACGTGCGCGTCGTGGCCGGGCTGCTCGCCCTCCACGGTGTGCTCATCACGCGCGGCGAGCAGGGCGGCGAGTGGCGCCTTGACCCGTCGAACGTCGAGGTGGCCCACCAGGCCGACATCGATGCGCACGCCGGCTCGTCGCGCATTCCGATCCTCTTCTGCGGACCGCTGCTGCACCGCCTCGGCGAGGCGTTCATCCCCGATCTCGGCGGATGCCGGATCGGCGATCGCCCGATCGACTTCCACCTCGATGCGCTGCGCAACTTCGGCGCCGTCATCGAGAAGCTGCCGAGCGGCATCAGCCTCACCGCGCCCGACGGTCTCAAGGGAGCCAACATCGAGCTGCCGTACCCCTCCGTCGGAGCGACGGAGCAGGTGCTGCTGACGGCCGTCCTCGCCGAGGGGCAGACGGAGCTGCGCAATGCGGCGATCGAGCCGGAGATCGTCGATCTCATCTGCATCCTGCAGAAGATGGGCGCGATCATCTCGATGGAGCCCAACCGGGTGATCTTCATCGAGGGGGTACCGGAGCTCCGCGGGTACGATCACCGGGCCATCTTCGACCGGAACGAGGCCGCCAGCTGGGCTGCAGCAGCTCTGGCGACGAAGGGCGACGTCTTCGTCGGCGGCGTCGAGCAGGAAGAGATGATGACCTTCCTCAACGTCTTCCGCAAGGTCGGCGGCGACTTCGACGTGCACGACGACGGCATCCGCTTCTGGCACCCGGGTGGTGCGCTCAAGCCGGTCACCATCGAGACCGATGTGCACCCGGGATTCATGACGGACTGGCAGCAGCCGCTCGTCGTGGCGCTCACGCAGGCCGAGGGCCAGTCGACCATCCACGAGACGGTGTACGAGAACCGGTTCGGATTCACCGACGCCCTCGTCAAGATGGGTGCCGACATCGTGGTGTACAAGGAGGGCCTGCACGACGCGACTCGTCGCGTGAAGCGACGGGAGTTCGAGCAGGCCGCCGTCATCACCGGACCAACACCACTCCACGGAGCCGATATCGAGGTGCCCGACCTGCGCGGCGGCTTCAGTCACCTCATCGCTGCGCTGACCGCGGAGGGCCAGTCGAAGGTCACGAACCTCGGCATCATCTCGCGCGGGTACGAGAACTTCATCGAGAAGCTGCATCTGCTCGGCGCTGATTTCGTCTACGAGAGCTGAGCGCAGAAACTCTCCTGCGAATGCGGCGGTTGCCCGGGGCGTATGCCACTGGGCAACCGCCGCATTCGAGATAATGGACCTATGACTGACACCGTGAAGTTCCGGAGCCGACTGTCGCCTGAGAAGCGTCGGCCCTCGGCGTTCTGGGTGCTGGCCCTCATGATCCTGCCGTTCTGGTCGCTCATGGTGCGGTACCGTTTCACGCCGCAGTCGAAGCTTCCGGAGCGCGGGCCCTTCATCCTCGCCCCGAATCACTACAGCGAAGTCGACCCGATCGCGGTGGGCGCCGCTGTATGGCATCTCGGCCGCTTGCCGCGCTTCATGGCGAAGGCCAGCCTCTTCAAGGTGCCCGTCCTCGGGTGGCTCATGCGGGCATCCGGTCAGGTGCCGGTGCAGCGCGACGGTGTCGCCCGCTCCGCGAGCCGCGACGGCAACCCGATGAGTGCGGCCTCGCAGATCATCGAACGGCAGGACGGCGTGATCGTGTACCCGGAGGGCACGCTCACCCGTGATCCCGACCTGTGGCCGATGCGGGGCAAGAGCGGAGCCGTGAGACTCGCACTCGAAGCGGGTATTCCACTGATCCCGGTGGCCCACTGGGGCACGCATCGGCTGATGCCGCGCTATGCGAAGCGACTGCACCCGTTTCCGCGCAAGACGATCGAGGTCGCCATCGGCGAACCGCTCGATCTCAGTCGCTACGCGGGCAAACCGGTCGATCAGCGAACCATCAACGAGGCGACGCGGGAGCTGATGGACGCCATCACGGCGCTCCTCGCCGGGCTCCGAGGCGAACAGCCGCCGGCTGAACGCTGGGATCCGAGCAAGCACCAGCAGAGCGAAACGGGGCGCTTTTGACTACTCGATCCGCAGCAGCGGGATCGGTCCACAGTGATCGCAATCGGGGCCGAAGGGTCGCGGTCATCGGCGCGGGGAGCTGGGGAACCACCTTCGCCAAGGTGCTCGCCGACGCGGGGTGCGACGTCACGATGTGGGCGCGTCGCCCCGAGATCGCAAATGAGATCCAGGTCGCGCGCCGCAACAGTCAGTATCTGCCTGGCGTGAATCTGCCGAAGACGCTCACGGCGACGGACGATCTGGCCACGGCGCTGCAGGGGGCGCGACTCGTCTTCCTCGCCGTCCCGAGCCAGACGCTGCGTCAGAATCTCATCGACCTCGAACCGTATCTCGATCGACGGTCCGTGCTCGTGAGCCTGGTGAAAGGCGTCGAGAAGACGACGACCATGCGGATGTCGGAGGTGATCGCCGACACGCTCGATCTCGGACCCGAGCGCATCGCGGTGGTATCGGGCCCCAACATCGCCCTCGAGATCGCGAAAGAACAGCCGACTGGAGCCGTGGCTTCGTGCGTGGACCTCGGCGTCGCTCAAGAAGTGGCGATGGCTGCGAACGCGCCGTACTTCCGAACGTACGTGAATACTGATGTCATCGGAACGGAACTCGGCGGCGTGCTGAAGAACCTCATCGCGCTCGCCATCGGCATCGTGGACGGCGTCGGTTACGGCGAGAACACGAAGGCTGCGATCATCACTCGCGGGCTCGCCGAGATGACGGAGTTCTCGGTAGCCTCAGGCGCCGATCCTGCGACCCTCTCCGGTCTCGCGGGCCTCGGCGATCTCATCGCCACCTGCCAGTCGCCGCTCTCCCGCAACAACACCGCAGGCCGCCTCATCGGTCAGGGGTACACGCAGGAGGAGACCCGCGAGCAGATGCAGCAGGTCGCCGAAGGCATCACGTCGGTACCGCCCGTGCTCGAACTCGCTCGGGAACGCGGAATCGTCATGCCGATCGTCGAGCAGGTGCAGATGGTGCTCAGCGGCAAGATGCAGCCCGAGTACCTCGGCCCGCACCTCGCCACCGAAGACGACGTGCCGCAAGCGGAACTCAGCTTGGGATCGCCCCAGATCGGTCGACTGAAACGACTGTTCGACCGTATGAAGGGAACACGCGGGTGACTGCCAACGCACTCCGAGAAGATGCTCCGGCGAAGCGCACGGTGGTGCTGCTGTTCGGAGGCCGGTCGAGTGAGCACGGCATCAGTTGTGTGACCGCAGCGGGTGTGCTCCGCGCGATCGACCGCGCGAAGTTCGACGTGATTCCCGTGGGAATCACTCAGCAGGGCGCCACCGTGCTGATGGAAGAAGCGGATCTCGACGGGTACCGGCTCGACGCAGCAGCGCTTCCCGAAGTCGCCGACAACGGCACCCGCGTGCTGTGGCCGGCGTCGACCGCCACCCGTGTCATCAGCGTGATCGACCGTTCGGGGCGAGTCCGAGAGCTCGGGAGTGCTGACGCAGTGCTGCCGATGCTGCACGGCCCCTACGGCGAAGACGGCACCGTGCAGGGCATGCTCGATCTCGTGGATCTGCCCTACGTGGGGAGCGGCGTGCTGGGCTCGGCCCTGTGCATGGACAAGCACGCGGTCAAGACCGTTCTGGCAGATGCGGGCATCGCCGTGGCGCCGTGGAACACGGTGACGCGTTCTCAGCTCGACGCCGACCCCGCACTGGTCTCCCGGCTCGACGCAGATCTGACGTACCCGCTCTTCGTGAAGCCCGCCCGGGCGGGATCGAGCGTTGGCGTCAGCAAGGTCGTCGCGCCGGCGGAGCTGCCGGCGGCGCTGGAAGTCGCGTTCGCCGAGGATCGCACCGTGCTCGTCGAATCCGGCGTCGTCGGCCGCGAGGTCGAGATCGCAGTGCTCGAGGGCCGCCGCGACGCGCGCCCGCGAACGAGCACCGTGATCGGCGAGATCGTGATCTCCGGCGGCGGCTTCTACGACTTCGCGTCGAAGTACCTAGACGGTTCAGGCGTGCGCCTGGACCTGCCCGCCGAGGTGAGCGAAGCGGAGTTCGCGGCGCTGCAACGCGACGCTGTCCTCGCGTTCGAGATCGCCCAGTGCGCCGGGCTTGCGCGGGTCGACTTCTTCTTGACGGAGAACGGCCCGGTGCTCAACGAGATCAACACGCTTCCCGGTTTCACGCCGATCTCGATGTACCCTCGCCTCTGGGAAGCATCGGGACTGAGCTATACCGAGCTCATCACGGAGCTCATCGAGCTCGCGATCGAGCGCCGCCCGGCGTACTGAGCTGCCTCGACGTTACGGGCGCGTCGTCACTGCTTCGCTCCGGGGACGTCGAACGTGTCGGAGAGCGTGGTGCACTCGCGCTCTTGAGGGAGCTGCTGTACGACCGCATTGAGGTCAACCGTCGTTTCGGTGCCGCTCACCTGCTCGGAGTCGACGAAGACCGCGAGGCCGGGCGTTCGACCGTACGGCTCGAAGCGATAGATGGGAGCGGCTGAGTCGTCGATCACCCAATCGACGCCGTTGACGTTCACGCACGTGTCCGTGGTCGGTCCGCTCGGCTCGACACCGCACACGAGCTGCACGGCGCCGTCACCCCAAGCGCCGGTCGCCTGAGCGTTCGTGTAGCGCCGTTCCTCCCCGGCGACGATGTCGGGCAGCCGCACGATCACATTGGCGCACGCCGGATTATTCGCGTCCTCCGCAGCGTCCATCGGCACGATGGGAGCGCATGCCGACAGGAGTGTCGCGGTACTCGCGAGTGCTGCTGAGAGTGCGACGATCTTGAGGGCCCGAAACTTCACCGTTCCAGCCTACTCGCCGGGGCCTGGTCGAGTGCCGGGCGCGGGGGCGAGGTGTGGACGCGGGAGCGACGGTAGCGTAGGAACGTGGAACCACGAGAGACGTTCGCGCCCACGGTCGGAGAACTGGGGGAGTCCGGCGTGCTCGCGCGCGTCCTCGCGCAGCTCTCAGAGGCGAGCGCCGTCGAGCTGGGCCCGGGCGACGACTGCGCGGTGCTGCGGCACGAGGGCGACATCGTCGTGACGACCGACACCATGATCGAGGGCCCCGATTTCCGCCTCGCCTGGCATGACGGCTTCGAACTCGGCTGGAAGTTGGCGGCGACGAACCTCTCCGATGTTGCCGCCATGGGCGCGCGTCCGACCGCACTGACCGTCGCGCTCGCAGTACCGCTCGATACTCCCGTGCATCTCCTCGAGCGAATCGCGGAGGGTCTCGACGCTGCGTGTCGTGCGCTGGCGCCGGGGTGCGGCGTGGTGGGCGGCGACCTGGGGAGAGCGCCTGTGGTGACTGCCGCGGTCACGGCGCTCGGCGACCTCGAAGGGCGGGCGCCGGTGCTGCGTTCCGGCGCCCGCGCGGGCGACGTCGTGGCGTATGCGGGGGAGTTGGGGCTCGCAGGGCTCGGTCTCTCGCTGCTCTTCGCGGAGGGCCTCGCGTCCGATGGCACCGCGAGTGCGGATGCCGTGCCCGGGCTCTGGGCCGCGCATCCGGAGGTCCTCGCCGCGCAACTCGCGCCGGCGCCTCCCATACCGCTCGGCATCGCAGCTGCACAGGGCGGGGCAACGGCCATGATGGACGTCTCCGACGCTCTCTCGATCGACAGTGAGCGCCTGGCTCGCGCGAGCGACGTGCAGATCGGCTTCTCCTCGGCGCTGCTCGAACGCGGCTTCGGCGAGCAGAGCGGAGTCGTGGTGCCGGTCGAAGCGATGCTGCACGGCGGCGAGGATCACGGTCTGCTCGCGACCTTCCCTGCCGACGTCGCGCTGCCCGCCGGGTTCCGGCCCATCGGGACTGTGGTGGAGGCGCCCAAATCAGGATCCTCGGTCGGAGCAGAGCCAGTCGCGGCACACATGGACACCGGACAGGGCGCCGGGATCCTGTCGCTCGATGGCACAGCGCTCGTCTCGCGCGGCTGGGACCCCTACATCGTGCAGTATCCAGGTACTGCATGACATGTGGCGAAGCTCAGCGATCCCGCGAGTCAATCGAGAAACTAACTCGATACGAACCCCATTGTGTTCCATGCAACGTGCACCGAAATAGGAACCAAGATGTTTCGTTGCGAGAGCAGGTACAGGGCTCCGAGCAGTAGTCCAACAAGGCCGTAATTCAGAAGGAGCGGCCACTCGGCGATACTTCGTAGATGCAATGCGCCGAACAGGGCGCTGGACACGATGAGCGCCACCCATGTCGGTGTTCGACGGGCAAGCTTTCCGATGAGCACTCCGCGAAAGATGACCTCTTCGAGCACGGGTTCGACGATTCCCGATGCGACGAAAAGTAGACTCGCCAGTAGCACGGAACTCTTCGCGAGCACCGGTAACTGGGCTGTCGACTGCGCGTTCTCTCCGTCGGGTGGCACTCCCAGGTGGAAGAAGATGGTCGTAGTGATGATTCCTCATAGGTAGGCCGTGACGAATCCGAAAGTTCCCCATCCCACGAACCCCCATGGGCAATGCGAGTCGCCCTCCAACCCGAAGCGAGCTCGCGACGGAAACACCGGAAAGCGGCGACGCCGATCAGCACGTACACCATGAGGCGTGCTATGGCCGTGCCCTCGCGGTGCTTCTCCCGGGAACCTTCGTCTCCGGCAACGTGACCGAGCAACAGGTAGACGATGAATACCCCGATGACAGCGATTTGTGCATACGAGAGCACATTTCGCTCCGACCACGACGTTGAGTATCGAACTTCAGTTTCTGCGGTAGTCGGAGTCTGGACACGCAGTGAGGCGGACCGTACTACTACTGACGCATCTCGCCCGGAAGTGAATCGCGTAGTGCTTCTGCGTACGTTCGTGAATAGGCACTACTCAGAACGGTAAGAATCGCTACTTAAAGCAGTGCGGTCCTCTACTGAATCGTTGCCCTGACTGGGGAAAGGCGTTGTTCTCGGCGCTCGCGAGAACATCATTGACTATCGGTTTCCGACGTACTTATGGTGATACGGCAGCTGGCGCCATCCGCGATCGTTGAGCGGGACTGCACTCCATGCGAGGCGCCGCAGCACCAGCGTCGGTGCACGGGCAGGAGGCGAAACGAGTGGGCAGCAGGCGGGGGATCGTTCGGGCCGCGATCGCGAGCGCGGCGGCACTTGGCGTGCTGGCGTTCACCGCATCGACCACGGTCGCCGGGTTTCAGTCATCCAGTTATGCGAGAGCAGAACTCGCAACCGAGGTCATGATCTCGGCGTATCCGGTACGTCAAGACATGTCGCCCGGTTCGGCGCTGTATCTGAATCGTTTCGGCGAACTGTACGTCTCGGGGGATCGGCGAAGCGGAAATGGCGCGGGAACTGCAAGCGCCGCACTGAACTTGACTCCCCCAAACCAGGTTGTCTTCCCAGAAGGGGTGCGGATTGTCGATGCGGGCTCATCTGGAAACGATTTCAACTGGGGGCAGCAGACCTTGTTCTCTGCGCTCGACGACCAGGGGCGCGTTTGGACGTGGGGTCAAGCCTGGGGAGGGCACACGCTCATCGGGCGCGGCCCAATCTCCGCTTCCGAGTCTTGGACGCCAGGTCAAGTCACGACAACTGACACCGGTGAGGCGCTGCCCGAGATCATCGATCTCCAGCAGATCGAGAACCAGGTATATGCGTTGGATGTCAGCGGCACGCTGTGGGCGTGGGGTTATGGTGGCGAGAACATGCCGACCCCGACGACCGGCAATAAGCCGCTTCCTTCGCGAGCAAATACGACGACAGCTACGCCGGGCCTTGGTGCCTGCGTCTCCAACAGCACGGGTGATGTCGTCTGGCACACCATCTGGGGCGGCTATGTTTCTGCGGGCGGAGTCGCAACGAACGGCCTGATCTACACCTGGGGCTGGGACAACTCCAATGGGGTGTCCACTACTCAAACGAATCAGGGATGCCCGATTCTCAATCAGGGCGCCAACCAGGTGCTGTTCGAACGATACCCGGAGTGGTATCAGACCGCCGACGGGCTGACATACGACCCATCGGCGTTGCCCACAGAAGCGGAGCGCACCGCGAGGTATCAAGCGATCGTTGAACATCAAGCGGAAGTCACGACGGGTCCATGCGCCCAGCCGATGCGCAAGGAGAACGGGGTGGATGCGAGCGAGTGCCCGGTTCGCCAACTCGGATTCTCCACGCGTGCGCCGCGTCTCCTCCTGCAGAACGGCGACCTGTACACCTGGCTGGTCTCGACGGACACCACGTACGGGTTCTACTTCCTCGGCCGTCCGAGCAGCACGAACCAGGCCGACCCGAACTTCAGAAACCGGCCGGCGCTTGCACTCTCGAATGTCGACACCACCGTTTCGGGAGTGGGATCGATGCAAGCGCTGACCCGAGACGGACTCGTGTATGGCTGGGGTCGCAACAACTTGTGCCAAGCCGTCGGCGAACGGACATCGGGCTCAAACCCCTGCACCAGCAATGTCGCCGCAGATATCGTCACGCTCCCTCGCCTTGTCGGTGGCATACCGGGGGAGGTCCCCATCGCCAGGCTCAGCTCGACGCAGTGTGCTGCGTGGGCCACCTCTGCCGACGGAGCCGTCTGGGGGTGGGGCGGAGGCACAATCGTAGCCACCGGGTGGGTGACCTGCGGCACGGCAGGAGCCACGTACAAGATCCACGACCAGCGGGCCGCAACCGTTTCGACGCCATTCGGAGCTCCCATCACCGCGACGTCCACTGCCACGACACCCGTCCTCAAATAGTCCCACCATGAAATTCTCCAGTCACTCATCACGCGAAAGGCGACACTCATGAACGAAACGCTGCAGTCTTCAGACGCACCCTCTGACGCCCCCACCGAAGCTCCCACCGAACGGCGGCGCGGAAGAAAGCGCCTGATCATCGCGGGCGGCGCACTGATCGGTGTCGGAGCCCTCGCAACAGTCGCCGCATTCACTGATTTTGGCTTGCTGAATCTCGGCGGTGATGGCGGCTTCGGCGGCCCCGATAACGTCTACAACATCCAGGTTTCCGCCGGGCAGGAAGACACGGTTGGAGATGTCGCAAGCTGGATCGAGGCAAATCCCGATGCCGTGGATGTCGTGCCCATTGCAGGCGCTGATTCGCTCATCCCGGGCGGGGCTCCGGTCGACGTGAGCATTCCCGTTCTCAACGCTTCCCCGACGTTCGGCTCGACGTTGGAAGTCTCGATCGAAGACACCACGCCCGTCGACGCCGATGGCGCGCAGGAGACTCGGAACAATGCGTACGCGGCTCTCGTGAGGGTCAGCATTGCGCAAGTGGCGGACGCCTCCACGACGCCGGCGTCGTGGGTCATCGAAGACGCGACGATCTCGGCCGCCAACACGGCACTGGACGCTCTCGCTGCGGAAGCCGGCGTCGTGACCGTCGTCAGGGTCGAGCTGATCGAAGGGGCGACTCAAGAAGAGACGAATGCCGCAAACGGAGGCATGGTCAATCTGCAAGCGCGCTTCGACGGCACTTCCGTGAACTGATCTTCGACAACCACGCAACTCGAATGACTCGAAAGCAGGTGATCCGTGCCTCAGATTCGCTCGCAACGACGTGTCCGTCGTGACATCGCCGGAGCGATCATCGCATGTGCGATCGTCGCCATCGGGTTGCTCCTCGTTGCGGCTACCACGCTGGTCACCGGTGCGGCCGAAACCGGAAGGGTGGGCGGTCGAGCCGTGATCAGGGCAGCGGGAGCTGACGCGTTCGCCGTCCAAGTGACGGGACGCGAAGGCGCAGGGTGGGAGCCCTCTGCATCGGACTGGGTGTTCGCCCGTTCGAACGGATTCGATGTACCCATGGACCTCGAACAAGGATTCGGGCCAGGAGCTTCGCGCGTCTTCACGCTGGGCGTGCGCAACGCGAGTCCTGAACTGCCAGGCATGATCAGCATGGAGATTCTAAACCGGGATCCTGCTGAATCGGCGCTCTTCGATCAGCTTCTCTACACGGTCGAAGTGCGCGGTGAAGTGCTGCTTGACCGGGTTCCCGGAGACGAGCTCGACGCCATGACACCGGTGAACCTCGGGTACTTCGAGTCGGAAGACGCGAAGACCCTCACGATGACGGTCACGATGCCTGAAGATGCCGGCAACGAGTTGCAGCGTGAAACAGCGCGAGTACAGGTGGCGATGAGGGGAGTTTCGCAATGAAGCGCCCGATACGGCTGGCGGCTGTCTTGCTCGGCATCGGCTCGGTGTTCCTGATCGGCACGACGGCGGCCGCATTCACACAAACGCTCCAGGCGAACGGGTCGCTCGCTGGTTCAGTCGCAGTCGCTCAGGGGACAGATCCCGCTGATCACTACGGGGATCCAGCGCAGCCCAATATCGTCGCGGAAGTCACCCCCGACTCTCGCGGGATTGCGACGCTCTATGACGATCAGCGTGCATACCCGACTCGTCCTACGGCGAGCTTCACGGTCCAGGCCGCGTTGCTCGAAGGATCAGCTCCTGCAGATCTGCGCGCGATGCTGAGCGCCCCCGAGGGCGAGGCAGCCTGGATCGCGCCAAATCTGCGATTCGGAATCGAGGTCGATGGCGTGAATCAGGATCCAGACGGCATTCCCCGAAGCATGCAGCAGGTCAACGACGCAAATGGCATCCACATCGGTACGCGCGAGGCCGGCGCTCCCGCGTCGCAGATCCTGATCAAGGTGTGGCTCGCACCCGATGCACCTCAGGCTGCCTACGGCCAGCAGGTGCCGGTGGACGTCACGATCATCGGGGAGACGACCGCCGGCACGACCTTCGAACTGGAGATGACGCTGCAATGAGACCGTGTCGCATCGCTCTCAGCGCGGTCATCGCTCTTGCGCTGAGCTGTGCCGTCGCCTCTCCGGTGCTCGCCGCCGGGGTGCTCGAGCCAGTGGGGCCCACGAGCGTGGAAGTTCGTGTGGCAGGGCCCGGTCACGGCGTCGCATGGGACATGTCTGCGCGAAACGTCGCCAGCGCAAGGATCACGCCGACGCTCCGGGTCACGGAAGTGACTGGCACCATCTTCGAGGGGCCGAATCCTGCGACTCTCGAGCTGAGAACTGACGACGATGTCTTGTACACCGGGAACGCCGAGAGCCTCGTCGGTGAGGTCTTCGAGGTCGGGGACGTTGCCGACGACGAGGTCGTGTCAGTATCCGCATCGGTGCACCTGCCTGCCGAGGCCGGAGATGAGTATCGCACCGCGACAGGGGTAGTGAACTGGGAGTACGCAGCATTCGCCCCAGAACCTCCGGCGGCTCTGCCGCCCGCCCAGCCCGGTCAACCCGGCGCGCCCGAGCAGCCGAGGCTTCCGATGACCGGCGCGTCAAGCCCAGCAGCGATCGCTGCGTGGGGGATCGCGATCGGACTCGCCGGCGTGCTGCTCTCGTGTGCAGCGCGACGCCCACTCAAGAAACGAAATGACTCATGAGCGCAACTCGGATGACCTTGCACCGGGATCGTGCGCGGCCCACGCACCGGGTGTCGAGCAGCACTTGGGCACTGATGCTCATGATCATCGGGGCGCTGACGGCCAGTGGTGCGGTGGTCGGCTCGACGGTAGCCGCCTTCTCCGACCGAGCTGAGCTCGGAATCACCGCCGAGACTCAGTTCGATGCGCTGCTCATCCACGGTGACGAGACCGTGACGGGGTTCGGCACCGATGGTATCGACGCTGCACTCACGGGGGACGAACCCTATGTCCCGGGAGCCACCGCGATGGCCACGCTGCGCGTCGGCAACAACAGCTCTCGAGTGCCACTGACACTCGCCTCTACGGTGTCCGGAGAGGGCGACCTCAGTGAGGCGACGCGAATTTCGGCCACGGTCACTCGCGAGGACGGCGGCGTCGAGACCGTGCTCGGAAACCCGGATTCCCCCGCCGACGGCGTGCCGCTGAATGATGCGGCGACAGCGGATTTGGTACTCGCCGCTCGTGATGCGCCGCCGCTGCTCGACGGAGAGACCTGGTCTGGGCCCGACGGGAGCGCCGCGACGCTCCGTGTCTACGTGCATGTGCTCGACCTCCCCGAACTCCGAGATCGTGAAAGCGGTGCGTTGGATCTGTCGATTGCGTTGACCGCCATTTCGGGAGCGTGACACGGCGATGAGCGACGCAGCAGAGGCCAGGGGTGGCATGAGAGTCTTTCGGATCGTTCGTTCGATTCTGTTCAGTATCGGCGCGGTCGCAGGGGCAGGATCGATTCTGCTGGTAATCGCGACGCTCGCATTCGGTCTCCGTCCGCTCGTCGTGATCTCCGGGTCGATGGAGCCAGGGATTCCCACTGGCTCGCTGATTCTCACGCGCACGGTTCCCGCTGCCGACCTGGAGATCGGTGACGTGGTGACGGTGCCGCGCCCCGACGGTCGCGGCCCCGTCACCCATCGAGTCGTCGAGACTGAAATGACGGAGCAGGGACCAGTCACACTGGAGCTGCAGGGCGACGCCAATGCCGCGAAAGACCCGCAACCCTATGTGGTGAACGAAGCCGGTCTGCTCCAACTCACGGTACCGGGGCTCGGGGTCGTCGTGCAGGGACTGCGAAGCCCGCTCGGTATTGCGGGGGTCGGCACGGTTCTTGTTGGGCTCGTGCTGCTCTACTTCGTCCAGCCCACCGGAGCGAGCCCGAAGCCCGAGCGAACTCGTGCGCTCGCCACGGACGCTGAAATACAACAGGTGTCAGTGCGCCCACTCACGGGCCCCGACGGAAGCGAGACGAATCGATGAACGCTCAGCCCCAAACGTTTCGACGGCGAGTGTCATCCGGGCTGCTTGGCGTCACTATAACGACGGCGTTCATCGCCGGGATTGGGGCGCCGGCCATGGCCGCGGCGCCGATTCCGATCTGGACGCCGGTGATTCAGCAGGAGTTCTACTGGAATCACATCGGCACCGTCGACGCAGGAACGGCTCCGCTCTCCGAGACCCTGCCGTCGTCAGGCGACCTCGACTATTCGCAGGCCCATTTCGCAGGGATGACTCCCGATAGTTATGCGGGTGTTCGCATGGGGTTCGACAATGACACGAAGTACTCGCTCGCTGTGCGCCCCGTCGAAGCCGTGGTCGGCGGTGACATCGCTCCATATATCAACGCCTACTTCGACGCCTCGTGGGCGGACGCGGAGGGGCACGCGAAAGACCGCGTGCTCGCCGCGGGTGAAGGAGTTCCGGCCACGACTCAGATTGTCGGCATGCCGTACACGGTCGGCAATGAAGCGCGGGGCCTCGAAGGAACATTCGGGTGGAGCTGGCAGATCTACGCCGTCCCCATCACGGTCGACGACTCTGGCTACACCACGACCTCCGGGCAGCCGGTCACGATCACGGACTGGAAGGCGAACGACACCCTCGCTCCCGCAGAGCTGCTCGATACGATCTCCTTCTCGCTCGGCGAGAGCGACCCTGCTGCGGGCGCCTGGGAACTCGACGACACCGGAGCGATCACGTTCACGCCGGCGGACGGCTTCGTCGGGATCGCTTCCGTCGCGTACACGGCCTCAGGGATCGGCGGATACAGCTCGACGTCGACGATCAGCGTCGACGTGCAGGCGGATCCGGTCGGCGAGCCGCCCGTCGCCCGCGATGACCGCGCCGAAACGGTCTCGGGCACGCCGGTCACCGTCGCCGTGCTCGACAACGACTCGGAGATCGACGCTGAGGCAGAGGTGACGATCATCGAACCGGACGATGCCCAAGGCGACTGGGTCGTGGAACCGTCGCGTGCCGTGACGTTCACGCCAGCGAGTGCATTCGTCGGCGCTGCTGAGGCGACGTACCGGGTGGAGAACCCCGATGGACAGTTCTCGACGGCGATCATCACGATCGATGTCGCCGGGCCGGGCATCCCCGTGCCCGACCCTGGAGCCCCGGTCGATCCGGCGCCCGTGCCGCCCGGCGCTCCCGGCGAACCCGCGCCGCCCGTGCAGCCCAGTCCCGCTCCCGAAGGCCGGCCCGCGGCGTCGGGTACCCCTGCCGGTGCGGGTGTCGCGCACACCCAGCTCGCACGTACGGGAGCCGCTGACCCTTCGGCAGGCGCGATGTTCGGAGGCGGCCTGCTCCTCCTCGGCGCGATCGGTGTCGCAGCCGCAGCTCGCCTGCGTGTTCGCCGATAGCCCGTCCGGCGACTCGGAGCGCTCCTAGTCAGGAGTTCGTGCTGTCAGACGGAGCGCCGCCCACAACTCGGCGCGCGTATCGGGGGAGTCCAGGTCGACCTGCAGGAGCTGGGCTGCCGTCTGCACGCGAGAGCGGAGCGTATGGCGGTGCACCCCGAGTTCGGTGGACGCGGCGCTCGTCTGCCCATGGTGGGCGAGCCAGCCGGTCAAGGCCTCCTCGATGCGATCGTCGTGCCGCAGGTCGTGATGCCGCACGGGAGCGAGCAGCAGTTCCGCTCGCTGCTTCGCCTCTGGGAGCCCGTCGAGCAGGTGGATCACGCCCTCGTGGGTGGCGGGCGAATACTCGACCGGTGCACGTACGGCGGTCGTGGCAGAGCGTTCGAGCGCGAGTTCCGCCTGCATCAACCCCTCGCGCAGATTCTCGAGGGCGACGCGGTCGGAGATGCCGGCTCCGAGCCCGTGTGCGGTGAAGAGGCGCCGGATCGCGGGAAGATGGCGCGACTCTGCCACGATGAGCGGAGCCGCGTGCGTCGTCGCCGTGAAGAGGCCGGGGCTCCCGGCGTCGAGCGACTGCAGATCTTCCGCGAAGGTCGGGTCGAGGCGATCCGGCATCGCATATCGCACCACGACGACGGGTCCTCGGGGAAACCGTGTCAGCGCATCGGTCGAGAGGCGTTCGGCCAGGGGAAGCTGCTCGGCGAGCAGCAGTTCGACGATGGCATCGCGGAGCACCGCCTGCGCCGAGCGGATCCCGCTGCGGTGCTCCAGCTGGACGGTGGCGAGGGCGGCGACGAGCCCGTGCAAGGCACGTTCGGCGATGTCTGGCACTCCGCGTTCTTCGATGGCCAGCACGCCGAGCACATGCCCCTGGCGGCCCAGCGTTTGGAGCTGCATTCCCGTGCCGGATTCCGTTTCGATGCGCCCGGCGCTCACCCCGCGCTCGATGAGTCGGCGGGCTTCCCGGCGCACCCATTCGACCGGGAGATCGGGCCGCGCGCGCTCGGGCGCGAATTCGACGACCCGCCCGAAGCGATCGGTGACGCAGACCCAGTGCCCGAGTCGTGACGCGGCTTCTCGCACGGCTGCGCCGAGGCCGTCGCGATGCAGGGACGCGTTTGCGACGGCTCGCTGCGACTCGAGTGACCAGATGTCGCGATCGCGGGTCTTCGCCTCGAGGAGGCGGGCGGCCGTCTGCACGATCTCGATGAACGCAGTGTCGTACGGCACCCTGAAGAGTGGCAGGTCGAGTCGGTCGCAGGCTGAGACCACGAGTGCCGGCACCCGGTCCCAGTGCAGCCCGACGGCGACGCCGAGTGCCGTCACGCCGGCGTCGATGAGGCGCTGGACGTAGTCGCCCGCGTCGGCATCGGTGCGCATCGAGCCGAAGCGTGCGCCGGTCGTGAGCAGCACGGTTCGCGGCGTCAGGAATGGCGCGGGGTCCTCGAGCTCACTGACGTGCACCCACTGCACGGGACGACTCGAGGCTGCGCGGCTCGCTCCCGCGATGAGCGCGAGCTCCAGCTGGTACTGGTGCAGCAGCTCGCCCAACTCGATGGTCGGCCCCTGCACCGCTTGCACAGACACCGGGAGGGTGGGCGCGGTGCGCGCACCGGAAGTCGATTGGGGCGTGATTTCCATGGCTGCTCCGCATCCGCCCCTGCCGGAGTGGCGAAACTTACGGGGCTTGAACTCCATTCTGGCAGATTGGGAAACGAGGTGCAGGCCGTAGGCTGTTCCCGAATCACCCTGAACCCGTGGACGCGGGTTCTCTCGAGACTCATAAGGAGAATCAGTCATGACAGCAGTCACCGGCGGTCCCTCGCTTCCGCAGGAGCGCAAGCTCGTCACCAGCATCCCCGGCCCCAAGTCGCAGGAGCTCCTCGCACGCAAGAACGCGGCAGTCGCCTCCGGCGTCGGCGTAGCACTGCCAGTTTCCATCGTCGCAGCGGGCGGCGGCGTCATGGTTGACGTCGACGGCAACTCCCTGATCGACCTCGGCTCCGGAATCGCCGTGACCGGCGTCGGCAACTCGGCGCCCGCCGTCGTCGAAGCCGTGACCAACCAGGTCCAGCAGTTCACGCACACCTGCTTCACCGTGACCCCCTACGAGGGGTACGTCGCAGTGGCCGAGAAGCTCAACGAAGTGACCCCTGGCGACCATGAGAAGCGCTCAGCACTCTTCAACTCGGGCGCAGAAGCCGTCGAGAACGCGATCAAGATCGCGCGCCACTACACGAAGAAGAACGCTGTCGTCGTCTTCGATCACGCGTACCACGGTCGCACCAACCTGACCATGGGCATGACCGCGAAGAACATCCCGTACAAGGACGGCTTCGGTCCGTTCGCTCCAGAGGTGTACCGCGTGCCGACGTCGTACCCGTTCCGTGACGGCCTCTCGGGCGCCGACGCCGCGTCGGTCGCGCTGAGCCAGATCGAGAAGCAGGTCGGTGCCGGCAACCTCGCCGCGATCATCATCGAGCCCATCCAGGGCGAGGGCGGCTTCATCGCTCCGGCCGAGGGATTCCTTCCCGCGCTGCAGGAGTGGGCGACCGCGAACAACGTCGTCTTCATCCTCGACGAGGTGCAGACCGGCTTCGCCCGCACCGGCGACCTCTTCGCCGCGAACCACGAAGGCGTCGTGCCCGATCTCGTCACCACGGCGAAGGGCATCGCCGGCGGCCTGCCGCTGTCGGCTGTGACCGGCCGCGCCGAGATCATGGATTCGGCGCACGCGGGCGGCCTCGGCGGCACCTACGCCGGCAGCCCGATCGCCTGCGCCGCGGCACTCGCGACGATCGACACCTACGAGCGCGAGAACCTCACCGAGCGCGCCCGCGAGATCGGCGCGATCATCGACGACTTCTTCGGCGAACTGCAGAAGTCCGATGACCGCATCGGCGACATCCGCGGACGCGGTGCGATGAAGGCCATCGAGCTCGTCGAGTCGGGTTCGCAGAAGCCCGCAGCCGCGCTCACCGGCGCGATCGCCAAGGCGGCAGGCGAGCAGGCAGTGGTCGTGCTCACCTGCGGCACCTTCGGAAACGTCATCCGCTTCCTCCCGCCGCTCTCGATCTCCGACGAGCTGCTGCGCGAAGGCCTGCAGGTCGTCGCCGATGCTCTCGCAGCGAACTGACGCGCGCACACTCCGATCCAGAATTCTCTGAAAGGACACCGAATATGGCTTTGAAGCCCAACGAGCAGGATCTGCTCGACCGTGTCGCCTCCGGCCTCGGCATCGGCGGCACCTGGGAGCCGTCGACCTCCGGTGCGACGCTCGATGTGCACGACCCGGCCACCGGCGCCGTCATCAAGTCGATCGCCGACGCGACGGTCGAGGACGCGGTTCGCGCGCTCGACGCCGCCGTCGATGCTCAGGCCGAGTGGGCGGCGACCTCGAGTCGCGAACGCTCGAACATTCTGCGTCGCGCATTCGACCTGCTGATGGAGCGCAAGGAGGAGTTCGCGCTTCTCATGAGCATGGAGATGGGTAAGCCCATCGCCGAAGCTCGCGGCGAGGTCGTCTACGGCGGCGAGTTCCTCCGCTGGTTCTCGGAAGAGGCCGTGCGGGTTCCGGGCGACTACCGCCAGAACCCCGAGGGCACCGGCACGATGATCGTCTCGCAGATGCCGGTCGGCCCCTGCTACTTCATCACGCCCTGGAACTTCCCGCTCGCGATGGCCACCCGCAAGATCGCTCCCGCGCTTGCCGCGGGCTGCACGGTCGTCATCAAGCCGGCGGCGCTCACCCCGCTGACCACGATCTTCTTCGCACAGCTCCTCGAAGAGGCCGGCCTTCCGGCGGGCGTCGTGAACGTGGTCGCCACCTCGAAGTCGAGCGCTCAGTCGAGCGCCCTGCTCTCCGATCCGCGTCTGCGCAAGCTCTCCTTCACCGGTTCGACGCCGGTCGGTGTGAAGCTGCTCCAGGCAGCGGCGCAGAACGTGCTGCGCACCTCGATGGAGCTCGGCGGCAACGCCCCGTTCATCGTCTTCGAGGATGCGGATCTCGATAAGGCCGTCGAAGGGGCGATGCTCGCGAAGTTCCGCAACATCGGCCAGGCCTGCACCGCCGCGAACCGCATCATCGTGCACGAGTCCGTCGCCGACGAGTTCGCGCGTCGCGTCGGCGAGAAGGTCGCCGCGATGACCATCGGGCGCGGTGCAGACGAGGGCAACGACATCGGCGCGCTCGTCGAGGAGAAGGCCGTGACGAACACGGCGCGTCTCGTCGCGGACGCCGTGGAGACCGGGGCGAAGATCGTCACCGGCGGCGAAGCCGTCGATGGGCCGGGACACTTCTTCCAGCCCACGGTGATCGACCACATCAGCCCGCAGGCTGCGATCATGCGCGAGGAGATCTTCGGGCCGGTGCTCGGCATCATCCGCTTCTCCACGGAGGAGGAGGCGGTCGAGATCGCCAACAACACCGAGTACGGTCTCGTGAGCTACGTGTTCACCGAGAACATCGGTCGCGGTCACCGCATGATCGAGAAGCTCGAAACCGGCATGATGGGCCTGAACACCGGCCTCGTCTCGAACGCTGCGGCGCCCTTCGGCGGCGTGAAGCAGTCGGGCATCGGCCGTGAGGGCGGGTTCGAGGGCATCCACGAGTTCCTCTCGTCGAAGTACACCCTCCTGCCGCGCTCCTGAGCGTCGGCGAAGTCCGGTGAACGGGCCCGGGATCGCGAGATCCCGGGCCCGTTCCTGTTTCCCGGCCCGTGATTCCCCGCTGATTCAGACGCTGGTGGCGACGTCCGGCGTCGCGCAGCGAATGCCTCGTTGCACGGTGCCCGTGCGGAGCCCGCGCCCGAGCGGAGCGGGATCGCCTGCGGGAGGCGATGCCCCGACCGGTGAGTTCGCTACAGCGCGGGCTCCGCCCACCACAGTGCGGTCTCGCCGTAGCGCTTCTCGCGAATGGGCTGAATGCCTGAGGGCCAGGTCGGTTCCGGCGTGCGCGTGCTGCGTTCGACGAGCACCGCGGCTCCCTCGGCGAGCAGCGGCGCGAGCGCGCTGAGCACGTCGGAGATCTCCGTCTCCGAATGGTCGTAGGGCGGATCGATCATCACCACGTCCCACGTCGGGGTCACGGATCGCTCGCCCTCGGAAGCCAGAAACGTCTGCACCGACTGGCGCACGACATCAATTCGAGGCGCTGCAGTGGACGCCGGCGAGAATGCGCCGAGTACCGTGCGCGTGTTGCGCTTCGCGATCTCAGCGGCCTGCGGGTGCTTCTCGACGAGTGTGACGGTCGCGGCGCCGCGGCTTGCCGCTTCGAGCCCGAGCGCGCCGGATCCGGCGTAGAGATCGAGCACCCGCACCCCCTCGATGAGGTCCCACGACGTCAGCGTGGAGAAGATCGCCTCGCGCACACGGTCGCTCGTCGGGCGCGTGCCCGACTTCGGAACCTCGAGACGCAGGGAACCGGCTGCTCCGGAGATGATTCTCGTCACAGGTTCGAGCGTAGCGCGTCGGCGGTCGGCGATACGCTGGGTGCATGACTCGCGCGACCCTCGACACGCCTCTCGTCGGAGTCGTGGGCGACCGAACTGCGAAGCCGCTCGAGCGGGCATTCGGCATGCGCACCGTCGGCGACCTGCTCTATCACTTTCCGCGGCGGTACTCTCGCCGGGGTGAGCTGACTCCGTTGAACGACCTGCCTGTGGGGGAGCCGATCGCAGTGGTGGCGCAGGTGCTCGACGTGCGCGAGCGCCAGATGCAGCGCCGCAACGGCAAATTGCTCGAGGTGCGCATCACCGACGGCACGGGCACCCTGACCCTCACCTTCTTCAACCAGCAGTGGCGAGGGCGTGAGCTCTTGCCGGGCAAACGCGGACTGTTCGCAGGCAAGGTGAGTGAGTATCGCAACCAGCTGCAGCTGCAGCATCCCGAGTACGAGCTCTTCGAGAATCGCGAGGATGCTCCCGGCGGCGACCAGCTCGACGAGGCGGCCGCGAAGGCATGGTCGGAGACGCCCGTGCCGATCTATCCGGCCACGTCGCAGCTGCCGACGTGGACCCTGCAGCGCGCAGTCGAACTGGCACTCGACGCCCTCGGAGACGTACCGGATCCGCTTCCCGACCAGGTCAGGGAATCTGAAGGCATCGAGCGACTCGGCCGGGCGTTCGAGCACATCCACCGCCCCCAGCACGACGCCGACTGGCGGGCCGCGCGAGACAGCTTCCGCTTTCGCGAGGCGTTCGAGCTGCAGCTCGCGCTGCTCGATCGGAGGCGACGCGCCGGACTGGAGTCAAGCACGCCGCGACTGGCGGGCACCGATGGCGGCCCTCTGGCGAGATTCGACGCAGCGCTGCCGTTCGAGCTGACCGGCGATCAGCGGCGTGCGGGGGCGACGATCTCAGCCGAGCTCGCCGAGCCGCATCCGATGCATCGGCTGCTGCAGGGAGAGGTCGGATCGGGGAAGACGCTCGTCGCGCTTCGAGCCATGCTCCAGGTCGCGGAGGGGGACGGGCAGAGCGCGCTGCTCGCGCCGACCGAGGTGCTCGCGGCGCAGCACTTCCGCTCGATCGTCGAGGCCCTCGGCCCCGCACTCACCGAAGAGCTGAGGCCCGTGCTGCTCACGGGACGGATGCCGGCGGCGGAGCGGAAGCGTGTACTCCTCGCGCTGGTGTCGGGGGCCTCGCGGATCGCCGTCGGCACCCATGCACTGATCAGCGAAGGGGTGACGTTCCTCGATCTCGGGCTGATCGTCGTCGACGAACAGCATCGGTTCGGTGTCGAGCAGCGCGAAGCGCTGCGCCAGAAGGGCGCCCAGCCGCACGTCCTGGCGATGACGGCCACGCCGATTCCGCGAACGGTCGCGCTCACCGCATTCGGGGATCTGGAGGTCACGACGATCCGGGAGCTGCCGCCCGGGCGCCAGGGGATCTCCACGTTCGCGGTGCCAGAGATCGAGATGCCCAATCGTGCCGCGCGCGTCTGGGCGCGTTCGGGCGAGGACCTGGCTGCAGGACGCCAGATCTATGTCGTCTGCCCCGCCATCGCCCCCGGTGAGGTCGAGGCAGGTGCGGAGGAGCCGGACCGCGGTGACGCGGCCGGAGGCGACGGACGCGCTCCGGAGACGGCTGACACCCGTCGTCTCGCGAACGTCGAGGAGACCGTCGAAGAACTGCGCCGGCACCCCGCGTTCGCGGGGGTCGTGATCGCCGGCCTGCACGGAGGTATGGCGCCCGACGAGAAGGACCGAGTGATGCGGGGCTTCGCGTCGGGCGCCATCGGGGTGCTCGTGGCGACCACGGTGATCGAGGTCGGCGTGAACGTGCCGAACGCGTCGATCATGATCGTCCGAGACGCCGACCGGTTCGGTATCTCCCAATTGCACCAGTTGCGCGGCCGCGTGGGTCGAGGCGAGCACGCCGGCCTCTGCCTCCTGATGACCACCGCTGAGGCCGGCACGGTAGCGCGGGAGCGCATCGATGCGGTCGCTGCAACCTCAGACGGATTCGCGCTCGCAGAGATCGATCTCGAACTGCGGCGCGAGGGCGACATCCTTGGGACGGCCCAGTCCGGCGGGCGATCGACGCTCCGACTGCTCCGGGTTGCAGAGCACGGCCCGCTCATCGCGCACGCGCGGGAGGTGGCCGGCGAACTGCTCGCCCGCGATCCCGAACTCACGGGGGCACCCGGCCTGGCCGAACTGATCGCCAAAGATCAGGAAGCGGGCCTGCTCGACAACCTCGCGAAGTCGTAGCGAGCAAGGCGCGCCCCGCGCCGACCGCCTGCGCGACGCTGCGGGCGCCCGGTACTCGGGTACCACGACGGGCGGCACCTGCGATGGATGTGCGCGCGAGGCGTCGAACCTACCGTTGAAGCAACGCCGGAAGTTCGGCAGCAGCAGAAACGGAGACATCATGATCGAAGCGCGCGGACTCACGAAGCAGTACGGCAGCACAACGGCGGTCGACGACGTCAGCTTCAGCATCGCACCGGGGCAGGTCACCGGCTTTCTCGGGCCGAACGGCGCCGGCAAGTCGACGAGCATGCGGTTGATGGTCGGACTCGACCGGCCGACGTCGGGCACCGTCACGGTGAACGGCGCGAAATACGCCGACACGGCAGCCCCACTCGCCGAGGTCGGGGCACTGCTCGACGCGAAGGGCGTGCACCCGGGACGGAGCGCGCGAAGCCATCTCCGCGCTCTTGCAGCAACGCACGGAATCCCGGACACCCGCGTCTCGGAAGTGCTCGAGCAGACGGGTCTCTCAGCGGTCGCCAACCGGCGTGTCGGCGGCTTCTCGCTCGGCATGGGCCAGCGCCTGGGCATCGCAGCGGCGCTGCTCGGCGATCCGCAGATCCTGATACTCGACGAGCCGGTCAACGGTCTCGATCCGGACGGGGTGCTCTGGGTGCGGCAACTGCTGCGTCATCTCGCATCAGAAGGGCGCACGGTGCTGCTCTCGAGTCACCTCATGAGCGAGATGGCGCAAACCGCCGACCACGTGATCGTGCTCGGTCGGGGGCGCGTCGTCGCTGACGCGCCGATCGCCGAGTTCATCGGGGGAGTTCGGAGCGGGAGCGTGACCGTGCGCAGCCCGCAGGCCACGAAGCTTGCATCGTTGCTCATGAACTCGCACCGGGAGGGGGCCGTGCTCGAACCACTCGGCGACGAGGGCTTCAGCGCTCGCGGCTTCACCGCCGCCGACATCGGATCGGTAGCCGCGGCGTACCAGATCGAGCTCCACGAACTGAGCCCGCAGACGGCGAGCCTCGAGGAGGCCTACCTGGAACTCACGCGCGGCGAGGTCGAGTACACCGCCTCATGAGGATGCCGGCCGAGCCCGCCCCCGGCGCTCACTCCACACTTCGATGACACCTCGACACAGAAACGAGACACCCATGACTTCCACCATCGTGATCGACGCCGGTTCGGCGCCATCGCAACCGCCAGCACGACCGCGCACGCCAGGCGGCGCGAGATCGGCAGGCGTCACCTTCGCCGGGGTGCTTCGCTCTGAGCGCATCAAACTGACATCGCTCCGAAGCATCAAGCTCACGCTGATCATCACGGTGGTGGTCGGCATCGGGTTGAGCGCCGCGATCGCTCTTCTCTTCAGCAACGAGATGCGGTCGGCCGCCGGTGGCTCGGAAGGCGCCGCATTCGGTGCCGGCGCCAGCGACCTGCAGTTCTATCTCCTTGTCGTCTCGACC
Source organism: Leucobacter manosquensis (assembly GCF_018304845.1). Lineage (NCBI taxonomy): Bacteria > Bacillati > Actinomycetota > Actinomycetes > Micrococcales > Microbacteriaceae > Leucobacter > Leucobacter manosquensis. The sequence continues at coordinate 485,520 of NZ_JAFEVO010000001.1, forward strand.
TTCGCAGCACCGTTTCTCGCGCTGATCTTCGGAGTGCTCGGGGTGTTCGCGATCTCGAGCGAGTACTCGAGCGGCATGATTCTCTCGACGCTCACCGCGGTGCCGAAGCGCACCCCTGTGTTTCTCGGGAAAGCGATCGTGCTCGCCGGGGTCTCGGCGCTCACGGCGCTGGTGCTCGTCGCAGGCGGCCTCGCCGTCGCACTGATCTGCTACCCGGCGAGCGCGGCGCAGCTCGGCAGTTCCATGGTGGTCTCCGGGGTGCTCGGAACGGTCGCCTACCTTGTGCTGATCTCACTGTTCGCCTTCGGCGTCTCGGTGCTGCTGCGCTCGACCGCCGGCGGCATCGCGGTTGTGGCAGGGGTGACGTTCGTTCTGCCGATCGTGTTCCAGGTGCTGACCATGACCGGCTGGGCGTGGGTCACCACCGTCAGCGAGTACCTCCCGGCGCAGCTGGGCACCGTGATGTCGCGCGGCATCGTCGACGTCGCCAGCGGCCCGACATTCTGGGTCGCCACGCTCGCGATGATCGTCTGGGTCGCTGCCGTCGTGCTTCCTGCCGTCGGCGTCTTCAAGCGTCGGGACGCTCACTGACCGAGAGCGATGCGGGAGGCGGGCCAGTACAGTGAACGGTATGACGCCGGACGCCGAGGTGCGCCTCCCTCGCCCGCCCGGAGTGATCCGGCGGGCCTTCGCCGCGCACCCCCGCGCAGTCGACATCACGATCGTCGTCTGGTATTTCATCGGCAGCGCTCTGGGGATCAGCCTGGACATCGCCGCTTCAGCGACCTGGGACGAGGCGACGGGCTCCAGCACGTGGGCGGGCGTACCCGAGCACCTCACCTGGCCGTGGGTGCTCATCGCCGCGGCCCGCATCCTCCTCATCGCCGCGACGCTGCTGTACCGACGCCGGTTCCCGCTGCTCGGCCTCATCGTCATCGTGGTCGTCACGTTCGGAGAACAGGGGATGCAGAGCCTCGCAAACGGCGTGGCTCTCATGTTCCTGCTCTACGCGGTGCCGGTCTATCGCAGCGTCGCCGCCGGGTGGGTCGCCTACGGCATCGCCGTCGGCGGGGCACTGCTGCAGTCCGCACTGTCGTTCTGGCGCGGTACCACCGAGTTCGAGACCACGAGCCCGGCGAACCTCATCGCGGCCGACACCGGCGCAGTGCAGAGCATCGGCGAGCTGGTCACGCTGTCGGTCGTGAGCGCGATGTGGCTCCTGGCGATCCTCATGCTCGGAATCAACCTCGGCAACCGCCGCAGATACATCGCCGCGGTCATCGATCGGGCGCACCAACTGGTGCGCGAACGCGACCAGCTCGCGCAACTCGCCGTCGCGGAAGAGCGTTCGCGCATCGCTCGCGAGATGCACGACATCGTCGCCCACTCCGTGTCCGTGATGATCGCCCTCTCGGAAGGCGCGGCGCGCGCATCGGAGCGCGCGCCCGAGGCCGCAGCCGACGCGATGCGGCGCAGCGCCGAGACCGGGCGCACCGCGCTCGCCGAGATGCGACGACTGCTCGGTGCGCTGCATTCCACTGGTGAGCAGGCCGACCTCCTCCCGCAGCCCGGCGTCGAAGACCTTCCGCAGCTCGTCGACGGGTTCGTGGATGCCGGGCTCGCGGTGACGCTGCAGGTCACCGGCGAGGCGGCCGGCGACCGTGGGCAGGATCTCGCGGTCTACCGAGTGGTGCAGGAGGGGCTCACCAACGTGCTGCGGTATGCGGGAACCGGTGCGCGCGTCCGCGTGCAGGTGCAGCGCGACACCGATCGCACCACCGTGCTGGTGCGCGACTTCGGCCCGGCGCCCGGTGAGCCGCAACCGGTGGCCGGCCTCGGGTCGGGGCGCGGCCTCGCGGGGCTCGCCGAACGAGCCAGAGTATTCGGTGGCAAGATCGAATCGGGCCCGGTGGCGAGCAGCGAAGGCGGAGGATGGCGGTTGTGGGCCGTCCTTCCGGTGAGCGCCGCCGCCAGCGGAGCCGACGGATCCGCAGGGCCCCCGCCGCCGATGCAGGCCGGCCCGTCACCCGCACCGCCACGAGAGGAGCGCCGATGAGCGCAGAGGACATCCGAGTCATGCTGGTCGACGATCAAGAACTGATCCGCACCGGCTTCAAGCTGGTGCTGCTGGGGGAGCCGGGCATCGACGTGATCGCTGAGGCGGCAGACGGAGCGGCTGCGCTCGAACAGCTCGAGGCACTCGGAACGAACGGCTGCGACCTCGTGCTCATGGATGTGCGGATGCCGGGAATGAACGGCATCGATGCGACCGCTGAGATCGTGCGCCGGTTCCCCGATGTCCGCGTCGTCGTGCTCACCACGTTCGACCTCGACGAGTACGCGACCGGTGCGATCCAGGCGGGGGCGAGCGGTTTCCTATTGAAGGACGCGCGCCCGACGGAACTGATCGACGCGATCCGCAGGGTCGCTGCGGGGGACGCGGCGATGGCGCCGAGCGTCACCCGTCGGCTGCTCGATCAACTGCGCACGGGCGGAGGTGCCGGGCTCGGTGCGGGAGAAACCGCAGACCTTCCGGCGCGCGACACGGCCCTCGAAGCGCTCACGGATCGAGAGCTCGACGTCTTGCGTCTCATCGCGGAGGGCAAGAACAACGCGGAGATCAGCGCCGAGCTGTACCTCTCGGAGTCCACGGTGAAGACCCACGTCGGCCGAGTCCTCGCCAAACTGCAGTTGCGCGATCGCGTGCACGCAGTGATCTTCGCCAAGCAGCACGGGCTCTGAACGCGCTCAGCCGCCGAATTCCACTCGGAGCATCGTGCCTCGCCGATGCCCCTCGCCGATCACACAGGGAGACCCTCGTGAGCACGTCCCCATACCGCCTCTTCCATGTCGTCGTAGCCTCGGCGACGCGGCCTTCGCCCGGGTTCGTGCGCGTGGTGCTGACCGGGGAGGGTCTCGAACGCTTCGGATACGTGGGCACGGATCAGCGCGTCAAGCTGCTGCTGCCGAACCGGCGAGGTGCAATTGCGCCGCTCGAAGACGGCGACGGGTGGTACCAGTCCTGGTGCGCCCTCGACGACGACGAGCGGCCGCCGATGCGCACGTACACCCCGAGAGCGTTCTCGCACGACGAATCGGGTGCGAGGCTGACCATTGATTTCGCGCGCCACGGGGAGAACCCGGGGCCCGCCTCGGCCTGGGCGGAAGCGGCGGCCGTCGGAGATGCGCTCGTGATCCTCGGCCCCGACGCCGAGCATGGGGCGCCGAGTGCGGCGGTCGGGTGGATTCCTCCGCGCGACGCGCGCCGTTTCCTGATCGTGGGCGACGATACTGCGCTCCCAGCAATCGCAGGCATCCTCGAATCGCTCGACGACGATGCCTGCGCCCGAGTGATTCTCGAGGTCGCCCATGCTTCCGACGCGTCGCTGCTCCAAGCCGGTGCGATGCGGGCAGCGGGGCGACTGGAGCTCGTGGTGCTCGAGCGCGATGATGCGGATCGCGGAGCCGCTCTCGTGGCAGCGGTGCGCGCGCTCGACACGGTGTTTCCCGGTTTGCCAGCAGATGCGCTGGGGAAGCGCGTCGACGGCGGCGGAACACGCGGGCGCGAACTGCAGGAGATCGATGTGGATCGCGAGATCCTCTGGGAGGTGCCGGGCATGGACGCCGCCACCGGAGCGCGGATCCCGATCGATGAGCGGCGCTCCGATGGCTACGCGTGGCTCGCCGGAGAGGCGGGCGCCATCAAACTGATCCGGCGCCACCTCGTCGCCGAGCGCGGCATAGACCGCCAATCCGTGGCTTTCATGGGGTACTGGCGTCGCGGGCGTGCCGAGAACTGATCGACGGCCGGCCCTCCGTATCGGTGCATTCCCAAGGAATCCTGCGGCGGTAAACCCTAGGCTGATGGCATGACGAAAATCGCTGTGGTTCCCGGCTCCTTCGACCCGGTGACGATGGGGCACCTCGACGTCATTCTCAGGGCCGCCGGCATCTTCGACGAATTGCACGTACTGGTCGTGCACAATCCCAACAAGCACGCGATGCTGCCGATCTCTGAGCGGATGACGTTGATTCAGAAGTCCCTCGACGAAGCCGGGGCGCCCCAGAACATCACGGTGGCGTCGTGGTCGGTCGGCCTGCTCGTGGACTACTGCACCGAAGTCGGCGCTTCCGTGCTGGTGAAGGGCATCCGCTCTCAGATCGATGTCTCCTATGAGACGCCGATGGCGATCATGAACCGGAGCCTCGCTGAAGTCGAGACGGTGTTCATGCTGCCCGACCCCGCTCACGCGCACGTCTCGAGCACGTTGGTGCGCCAGGTCTCTGGCATGGGCGGAGATGTGAGCCCGTATGTTCCGCCCGCTGTCGCGCGCTTCCTCGACAAGCGCCGTCCGGCGTGACGCGCGCACGGCAGTGTTTCGCCCGCCGCGGAGGAGAACGTTCGAAGGCGTAGGCCGCGGTAGAATGTATCGGTGAGTAAGAGCCGAGTCTACGAGGAGAACGTTCGCGACATCATCAACCGTCCGGGGGAGATGCGAGAGCGCTCGCGCACGGTGACGGTACCGGAGAAGCTGGGCGAAAGCCTGGCGGAGATTCCGGAGGGGGTCGAACTCGACCTCGATGTGCGTCTCGAGTCCGTGCACGAGGGGATTCTCGTGTCTGCCGAGGTCGACACGACGATGCATGCGCAGTGCGGCCGATGCCTGAAAGATTTCACCACGCCGTTTCAAGTCGAGTTCCAGGAACTTTTCGCGTATACTCCTACGGAGGCCGACGAGTATGAGGTTCACGGTGATCACGTGGATCTTGAACCTCCGCTCCGAGACGCGGTAGTGCTTGCACTTCCGTTCCAGCCTGTGTGTCGTCCGGACTGCCCGGGTCTCGATCCCGAGTCCGGTGAGTTGCGCGATACCGAGGCTGCAGCGAATAACAGTGTGGAGATCGATCCTCGCTGGGCAGCGCTGGCGGGCTTTGCTCCGGAAGGAGCAGCGACCAATGCAGTCGAGGCTGAAGTAGACCACGGCTCGGGTGAGACTCCCGAGTCCGCAAGCAAGTAGGAAAGAGAGCATCATGGCTGTTCCCAAGCGGAAGATGTCGCGATCGAACACCCGTCACCGTCGTTCGGCGTGGAAGGCTACGGCACCCACCCTGGTGAAGACCGAAGAGAACGGTCGCACCGTGTACAGCCTGCCGCACCGCGCCCGCGTGGTCGAGGACTCGCAGGGCAACGCCCTGTTCCTCGAGTACAAGGGTCGCAAGGTCGCCGACGCCTGAGTTGACTCAGAGCGTTGCAAAGCCGTCGGGCTCCTCGAAAGGGGACCCCGGCGGCTTTCTCCATGCATTCGGAGTTCAGGCTGATCCCGAACTCGTGCAGCTCGCGCTCACGCACCGTTCGTGGGCGTACGAGCACGGCGGTGCGCCGCACAACGAGCGACTCGAGTTTCTCGGCGACTCCGTGCTCGGTCAAGCGGTCACAGTCGAGCTCTTCACGGCCTTTCCCGATCTGAGTGAGGGCGAGCTCGCGAAGCGCCGTGCCGCGCTGGTGTCGACGGTGGCACTTGCGGCGGTCGCCCGTCAGCACGGACTCGGAGACATGCTGCGCCTCGGCAAAGGCGAGGAGCTCACGGGCGGTCGCGACAAGGATTCGCTGCTGGCCGACGCGGTCGAGGCGATCATCGGCGCGGTGTACCTGTCGACGGATCCGGTGACGGCGACCGCGTTCGTGCTCGATCTCGTCGCGCCGCTGCTCGACGACGCGGAGCGCTTCCTCGATGCGCTCGAGGCGCTCGACCCGAAGACGTCGTTGCAGCAGGAGGCGTCTCGCCGCGGTGTGCCGCACCCCGCCTATGAGACGACCGGAACGGGGCCGGATCACGAACGCCGATATGCGTCGCGCGTGACCCTCGACGGTGTGACCGGTACGGGGGAGGGAACGAGTAAGAAGGCCGCAGAACTCGCCGCCGCGCGAGATGCGGTCACCCGACTGCGTCTTCCGGTCGCTCAGCGCCGTGCCTGAGCTCCCCGAGGTCGAAGTCGTACGCGCTGGGCTGGCCCCGGCGGTGACCGGCGCGCGCGTCGTCGCCGCCGAGGTGCGGGATCCTCGCGCACTCAAGCGGCATGTGCCCATGGCCGGAGACGACGGCCTCGGCGGCCACGGCGTCACGCTCAGTGCTGCTGCCAGCGCCGCCCGCAGCGCGGATTTCGAGCGTCGCATCGCCGGGATCAGCCTCGAAGCACCGGAACGCCGGGGCAAGTTCATGTGGATTCCCACATCCGGTGTGAGCGCCGATGGTGAGCCGCTCGCGCTCCTGGCGCACCTCGGCATGAGCGGTCAGGTGCTGCTGCGCGCGCACGACGCTGCCGACGATCGGCACGTGCGGATCCGCATGTGGATCGAGCACCCGGAGCACGGCGAGCTCCGCGTCGACTTCGCCGACCAGCGGTTGTTCGGCTCGCTTGCGCTCGACGCGCTGCGCGAGGCGAGCGATGGTCCAGGGCTCGTGCCCGCGCAGGCAGCGCACATCGCTCGTGACCCCCTCGATCCGGCGTTCGACGACGGGCGTTTCATCGCTGTGCTGCGCAATCGCAGCTCAGGAGTGAAGAAGCTGCTGCTCGACCAGACGCTGATCAGCGGTGTGGGCAACATTTACGCCGACGAAGCGTTATGGCGTGCTCGACTGCACCCGGACACCCCGGGAATCGCGATCGGCCCGCGGAAGGCCGTCGAGCTGCTCGCGGTACTGCGGGCGGTATTCGCGCAGGCGCTCAGCGAAGGCGGTACGAGTTTCGACGAGCAGTACGTGAACGTGAACGGGCAGGCCGGCTACTTCGCGCACTCGCTGCACGCCTACGGGCAGGCTGGGCGGCCGTGCGACCGCTGCGGTACGCCGATCAGGCGCGTGCCATTCGGCGGGCGGTCGAGTCACTTCTGCCCCAAGTGCCAGCGGCGCCGTCCGTCTGTTGTGCGTGACGCACGCGGCCGGGCGGGTGACCCCTCAGAGCATCGCGACGTTCAAGCCAGCGGCCCAGTCGCGGATGGCCTGGCGCTCTGATGCATCGCAGACGTAGCCTGTTCCTTGGCTTTCCGAGCCGTTGGACAGTGACCACCGGTCGTAATAGGTGAGCGCGAAGCAATCGGACATGGCTTCAACGCTGCCTTGGAACAGGCCCTGCGCGAGAAGGTCGTTGTACGCTCCGGAGTAGTCGTCGGCTCCGGCATCGTCGGCTCGCTGGTAGACATGCGAGAGTTCGTGTGTCACGAGCATCTCGTTCATCCAGGCGCTGCCCACCTCGGTCTCCGGCAGTAAGTGGACCGTCAAGGGATCGGCTGATCGGACGCAGCCGATGTTCTCCTTGCCGGGCGTGGATGAGACCTCGCATGCCGTCGCCGCATCCCATTGGACGTCGATGAAGCCATTCCCTGCGGCATCGACAATGCTCTCGGTGAGCGAGCCCGAAGCGTTCGCTCGTCGTGACTCGGCACTCGCGATGCTCTGCTCGAGTGCTGCGCGGAGGGCGGCGGCTCGCTCGGCGATCGGTCGTGCTTCGAAGATGCCGATCGTCGGATCATCCGCGCGAGTCGCATCCAGGCGGAACGTACGGAGGTCAGCGACGAGCGGGGCGACAGGGTTGCCTTCGAGCTGAGCCGCGAGCTCGGTGATCTTCGATCGGTCTGACGTGAAGCGCGCGATCTGCTCTGCGACCGCCGGGTCCGTCGGTGTGGCAGGGGCGGGCTGGCTGTTCGGGGCGGCGGACGGAACAGGTGCACGATCGCTCTGAGCACCAGAGGGCGCCAGTGCCGCGCCGAGTCCGAGGAACGTCACCACGCCGCCGATGGCGAGCGCGGCGACCGCGAGACAGCCGCAACCGGCGAACCACCAACCAGCGCTGCTGCGACGCGCGGGTGCTGGCGGTGCTGCGCTCGCAGGGTTCACCGTGCGCATCCACTGGATCAGTTCAGGGTACGCATTGGGGTTCGCAGCGATGTCTGAATGGAGATCCCAGCGGCGGGCCGCGATGTCCGCCAACACTCGCGGCGGCACGCCTGATGCGTTGGCCGCGGCCCGATCCGTGTCCCTCGACGCGTCGGTCATTCGTTCCTCCTGAGAGTCTCATCCGGCCGAGGGCTCGGCCCCAGTCTGCCAGTTGGCGCGGCCGGCGCCGGGCTGGTTCTTCGCGGGCGTTACCCGCCGAGTACGAGAACCGTGATGGCGGTCACTGCGATGACGACGGCGAGTCCCGCGCCGCACCCGATCGCGAGGATGGGGCCGTAGCCGAGACGCGACGACTTCGCGCCCGACTGACGGGCCGCGGCGATGAACGCAGGCCCGCCGCCGATGTGGAAGGCGCGAGCTGCGCCAGCCATGTTCATGCTCCGACCGACGTCGGCGCTCAACGCGACCTTCGGGGCGTCGATGATCCCCGCCACCGCCCCGGCGGCTCCGAATTCGATGGCGCGGTCCACCGAACTCGGGTCCGCGAGTAGTGGGTAGCTCTGTCCGCCGACCACGAGGGTGATGCGCTGCGCAGCCGACTTCACCACGGTCTCGTGCGCCGGCACGCTGAAATACCGGGTCCAACCGCTGGGAGACGCCACCCACAATGTCACGGCGCCACCGCTCACCTCCGCGCGCGCGGGCACATACTGACCGGATGCATTGTCTCCCAGGGCGCCGCTGAACACGGCGTAGGGGTGTTGGGCCGGTGTGGTCATGGCGTCCTGCTCTCCAGTGGGCTCGGGAATGCGGCAGCCGCACCCGTTCAGCGTAGGGCAGGGAGGGGATGAGCGCCCGGCTGCCCTGCGTTGCAGCACGTGCGGACTGATTACTTCGTGCCCTAACTAATCTGGTAGGCTGCACACGTGCGTGAACGAAAACGGCGGCTGTGGCATGCGACTCCCTGGGATGGTCAGCCGGGCTTCTGGGCCGCCTGGCGACGCTTCTTCTATCAGTTCGAGGGCACCGCTCAGCTCGGTGATCCCAATGAGCCGGCATACGTGCCGCCCGCGAACCCGAAATGCCCGATCTGTCGGCACCCGATGAGCGACCACCAATTCGATCGCGGGGGGCCGGGAAAGCCGACCTACGTGAAGTGCCCGAAGGGTGGATCCGCCGTGCAGTCCGAACCGCTGGAGCACCCAGACGAGTCCACGAACCCGCAGGGGTCACACTAACGCGTCGCTCAGCGAACGCGGTTCAGGAGTTCGATCACGCGTTCGAGCTCCGCCTGGTCGACGTCGTCCAGTTCCTCCGCGCCATCGGCCGCGGTGACGGCGGCTGCGAGCACGATCTCCGCCTCCGCGGCTCGGGCCGACGCGATGAGCAGCTCGCCGAGAGCGGATGCGGCGCGCAGACGGAGCGGTAGGGCGGACGTGATCTCGAGCAGCTGGCTGAGCTCACTGGTCGCCACCAGCGCGTCGCCCTGATCGGCCGATGACAGGGCGCGCTGCAGCAGCAGCTCGGGGTTCTCCGACCGACTGGCCGCCCCGCGATGCGCGTCGAGCTCCAGCGAGACGTATGCGGAGATGAGCGCACGATACGCGGACTCGACCACCTCGGGCGATGCTCCGGCTTCCGAGGCGAGCGAGCGCACCTTCGCGATCACCTGCTCGACCCGTGCGGGCGCCCGCACGGCGGCCTCGTCGGTCTTCAGCGATCCTGCGCGCAGCACCCACTGCTGACGCTCGGCGAGGAGCGCGACGATACGGCGGTCGATGGCATCGATCTGGCTGCGGACCTCGGCGAGGCGATCGGGCTCGGTCATACGGTCAGCGTACTGGGCAACGGGCGTGCGGGAGCGAGCTCGTAGACTGGGAGCCATGAATCTGATGCGTCTGAGTTGGGGAATGGGCGCCGCGGTCTGGTTCGCCGTCATCGTGCTCGTGTGCGTCGCGCTCGGGCCCGCCGCCGTGATCGTAGCCCTGGCGTTCGGGCTCGGACCCGATGTCGCGCTCATCGGCGCGTTCGCCGAGCGCGGCAGGCTGAAGCCAACGCGCGTGCGTCTGTACAACACGCTGCACACGATGACGCTGCCGATCGTGCTGCTCGTGATCGGGTCGGTGACCTTCTTCATCACCGGCGGCATCGACGGTGGCTTCATCTACATCGCGCTCGCCGGCGCTGCCTGGTTCGTGCACATCGCAGCCGACCGCGCCTTCGGGTTCGGCTTTCGCGATTCCGACGGCTCGATCATCCCGGTCGGCTTCGTCGTCTAGCGCGCGGGTGCGAATCCGTCCGTCGGAGGAGTGCCACGCTCGTCAGGATCGAGCTGTGCCATACAGTAGGCACCAGCGTCCGCGCGGGTGAACGGAAGGGAGACGGTGTGCATCTGAAGAGCCTCACGCTCAAAGGCTTCAAGTCTTTCGCACAGCCGACCACATTCCAGTTCGAGCCCGGCGTCACCGCGATCGTCGGGCCGAACGGCTCGGGCAAGTCGAACGTCGTGGATGCGCTCGCCTGGGTCATGGGGGAGCAAGGCGCGAAGACGCTCCGGGGCGGGAAGATGGAAGACGTCATCTTCGCGGGGACTTCGACGCGCGGGCCGCTGGGACGCGCCGAGGTGAAGCTCACCATCGACAACTCCGACGGGGCGCTGCCCATCGAGTACACCGAGGTGACGATCAGCCGCACGCTCTTCCGCAACGGGTCGAGCGAGTACGCGATCAACGGCGACGCGTGCCGATTGCTCGACGTGCAGGAACTGTTGAGCGACTCCGGTCTGGGCCGCGAGATGCACGTGATCGTCGGGCAGGGCCAGCTCGACGCCGTGCTGCGTGCGACCGCGGAGGATCGGCGGGGGGTCATCGAAGAAGCCGCCGGGATACTGAAGCATCGGCGCCGCAAGGAGCGCACGCTGCGCAAGCTCGAGGCGATGGAGACGAATCTCACCCGCCTCAACGATCTCGCCGGGGAGATCCGGCGACAGCTGAAACCACTCGGCAGACAGGCGGAGGTGGCGCGCGCGGCCCAGGGGATCGCAGCCGAGGTGCGGGACGCGAAGGCGCGTCTGCTCGCCGACGACGTGCACCGCCTGCGTACGGAGCTCGAGGCGCTCACCCGCGATGAGGCAGAGCAGCACTCGGAGCGCATTGTGCTGCAAGAGCAGGTGGAGCAGAAGCAGCTGCGCATCCAGCGATTGGAGCAGAGCCAGCAGAGCGACGAGCTCGATGCCGCACGGCGCGTCACCATCGGTCTCGAATCGGTGCAGTCGAAGCTTCGCGGTCTCTACGCGCAGACCCAGCAGCGACTCACGTTCCTCGCGACACAGGCCGAGGCGCCTGAGCAGACGCATCGGGTGACTCGCGCATCGGTCGACGAAGCCGGCGAGGAGGTCGAGCGACTCGAAGCACTCATCCCGGAGGCCGAGGCCGCGTGGCAGCGCGCAGGGGCGGCGACGCGCACGGCGCAGCAGGCCCTCGACGCAATCGACGAGCACATCGCAGCCCAGAGCGAGCTCGTCTCACGGCACGACCTGCAGCTGTCTCAGCTGAGGGGCCGTGCAGCGGCAGCGGAGCAGAAGCGCGCGACGGTGGCGCAGGAGGTCGAACGGCGCGAGCACGCCGTCGCCCAGGCCGAATCCCGCGCCGAGCAGGCCCGCCGCGAGCTCGCCGGGTTCGAGGAGCGCGAGGAACTCGGCAGCGACGCGGAGAACGACGGTTCGGGCGAAGAGCAGGACGAGGCGTACCGCGCGGCGCAGGAACGACAGGCCGCCGCCGAGCTGCGACGGGACGAAGTGCGGGATCAGCTGCATCGTCTCGAGCAGGAACTCGCGGGCCTCGACGCTCGGGTGAGTGCGCTGACCCGCTCGCTCGATCAGCGCGATGCCTCGGCGGCCCTCCTCGCAGAGGCCCCCGACGGCATCACCGGTCGCGTCGCCGATCACGTCCGCGTGGCGGAGGGGTTCGAATCGGCGATCGCCGCGGCGCTCGGCACATTCGCCGATGCGCTGCTCGCGGAGCACTTGGATGCCGCTGGCCGCGCCGTGGAGCGGGCGCGCGAGCAGGATCTCGGACGACTGCGAGCCGTGATCGCCGATGCCGAGAAGCGCGATCGCGCCCCTGAGGCGAACGCCTCGGCGCCCGAGGTCGCGGGCGCGACGCGCGCATCCGACGCGCTGCTCGATGCACCGCCCGGCGTGCGGGCGCTGCTCGAGCGAAGCTTCATCGCGTCGAACCTGGAGACCGCAGTCGCCGCAGCATCCGAGCTGGGCGGACACTGGCCGAACGGCGGCTTCACCGTCGTCACGGCCGCGGGCGACGTCGTCACGGCGAACACCCTCAGCGGTGGATCGACCCTCGCGCCCTCTCGTATCGAGCTGACTGCTGAACTCGAGCAGGCCGCCCTGAACCGGTCGTCGGTCGCGGCGGCCGTCGCGGAACACGAGGCAGAACTCGACGAGTTGCGCGCGGCGTCGGTGCAGGCGAAGTCGGACGCCCAGCGGGCGTTCGCCGAGCTCCGTGCGGCGGATGCGCGTCTTGCTGAGATCTCGAAGGAGCGCAATCGGCTGTCAGCGCGTTCGGAATCTGCGGCGGCCGAAGCCGAGCGCGCGCGGCAAGCACTCGCTGCCGTTGCCGAAGCCGCCGGAGGCGCCGCGGCGGAAGCCGAGCGCGCGGCGCACGTGTTGGAGGAGGCAGCGTCTCAGCCGCGGCCGATGCTCGATGCGAGTCAGCGCGAGGGGGTGTTGCAGGAGGTCGAGCAGGCCCGCGCTCTCGAGCTCGAGGCGCGACTGGCGCTCGAGACCGCGCGCGAGCGCGCGAGAGCCGCCGCGGTGCATCGCAAGACGCTCGGCGAGCAACTCGAAGCCGAGCGCCGAGCGGCGGAAGAAGCTGCACGGCGGTCGGTGCTGCGCGCACGGCAGGTAGCCCAGGCAGAGCGTGTCGGTGGGCTGCTTCCCGCGATCCTCGACGCGTGCGACCGCTCGCTTGCAGAGGCGCGCCTCGCTCAGCAGCACGCGGAGCGGGAACGAGCGCGGCACAGCCAGGAACTCACACTGCTGCGGGCGGAGGAGTCCGGCCTGCGCCAGAAACTGCAAACGCTCGCCGAGCGAGTGCACGGCGCCGAGCTGAAGAGCTACGAGCGCAAGCTGCAGCTCTCATCGCTCCTCGAGCGATCGGGCAACGAACTCGGTCTCGTCGAGGACGTGCTGATCGCGGAGTACGGACCGGAGGTGCCGATTCCGGAGCCGCACCCGGTCGACGCCGCGGAGCCTTCTCGCACCGACGCAGCCGTTGAGCACCCGCAGTACGCCAACGATCTCGAAGCGCAGCTCGCCGCCGAACTGGGGTTGGACGCCCGTGCCGAGGCCGACTTCGCAAGCTCCGCAAGCTCTGAGAGGTCCGCGACGAACGATGCGCAGGCCGAACGCGAACCCGCTTCCAGCCCGCCCGTGCCGACGCGGCCGTTCGTGCGGGCCGAGCAGGAGCGCCGCCTCGCACAGGCCGAGCGCCGGCTCGCCGAGCTCGGGCGCATCAATCCGCTCGCACTCGAGGAGTTCGCAGCGCTCGAGCAGCGGCACAGCTTCCTCAGCGAGCAGCTCCAAGACCTCTCCAGGACGCGCGCCGATCTCATGGCGATCATCGAGGAACTCGACCACAAGATGCAGGGCATCTTCGCGGCGGCCTTCGAGGACACCCGAGCCGCGTTCGCCGAGGTCTTTCCCATTCTCTTCCCGGGAGGCTCCGGAGAGATCACGCTGAGCGATCCCGACGACCTGTTGCAGACCGGCATCGACATCGCCGTGCGGCCGGCCGGGAAGAAAGTGGAGCGCATGTCGCTCCTCTCCGGCGGCGAGCGCTCACTCGCAGCGGTGGCGTGGTTGATGGCGATCTTCCAGGCGCGTCCGAGCCCGTTCTACATCGTCGACGAGGTCGAAGCCGCCCTCGACGATGCGAATCTCGGCCGCCTCCTGCAGGTCTTCGAGCGCCTGCGGGAGAACTCGCAGCTGATCATCATCACCCATCAGAAGCGCACGATGGAGATCGCCGACGCTCTGTACGGTGTGTCGATGCGGCAAGACGGAATCTCCGCAGTCGTCGGTCAGCGCGTGGGGCAAGAGGTGGCCTGAGCCGTGCGGCTCACGGCATGATGGAGCGATGACACCGGACGAGTTGCTCGCAGGTCCTCGGGGGCGGCGTCTGTGCCTCGAACTCGCGCGCGCCACGATCTCCGCATTGCCCGAGTGCCACGCGGATGCGGTGCGCTGGCGAAATGGAGTGTTCTGGGCGGGCGTGCTGCTGAGCCCGCCCTCCGACGCGCCTCGAGTCATGCTGTATGCGCCGACGTCACCGGGTGAAGACGCGTCAGCCCCGCCACCCGAACCGTCGCGCGATGGTGTCGTCTCCGACGCGCTCGACGCGATCGCGCGAGTTCCGCTCCCCGAGCTCACCGCGGCGATGCTGCTCGAGGCCGTGACGGAGGCCGTGGACGCGGCGATGTACTGGCAGGCTCCGAATGGAGACGACGTGCTCGCGGCGATGCCGGATGCGAGGGCGGGCTTGCGCAGGTTCGCCGCACTCGTGACCGATTCCCCGCACAGCGAGTGGTGGTCGCGCGATGTGCTCGACACCCCGCAGTTCGCAGTCGTGTGGGATCCGCTGGAGCCCACATCCGCAGCGCCTGCCGCAGAGCCGACCGAGCTGCCGCTCGAGGATCTCAGCTCGTACTACGCCGGCCTCATGCTGACCGCATGGCGAGCCGAGCGGCGAGCGGTGGAGGCGCGGAGCGTTGCCGAGCTGCAGGATGACCCGGAAGGTTCGAGCGGGGAGTGGTGGTCGTTCCCGCCCGCGGGCGCGCTCGATACGACGGCTTCCATTCCCGGGTTCGGCCCTGCGGGCCTGTATCTGAAAGAGGACTCGCATGGCTGGGAGGCGGCGGCCGTCGTCCCGATCGAGCCGCACCCGGCGTCTCGCGTCTTCCGGATCACGGGCACTGAGGACTGGGCAGCGCTCTGCGCAGCCTACCCGCTCGCTGTCTCGGCGCAGATGCGCTACGTCTGGGGAGAGACCACCGGGCGCATCGGAGCGTGGGTGATGCCGGACTGGGCGCGAGTCGGCGAACGATGGGACGCGGTGCACCTGGGGGTGGACGGCTACCTCAGCAGCGCCGGCCGCGCCATCGACTGCGGGAACGGACGCGGGAGCGTGATCGCCGGCTGGGGCCCGGGAGCGACGTACTGGTTGAGCGACGTCGTACGCCCCGGTGACGGCGCCGAGCGCTGGGCCCGCTCCGAACCCGAGACCCATGTCAACGTGCACGCGTGGGCCCGCGTTGTTACGACTTGGTGACGCCTCGAACCGCGTGTTCTAAGGGGGCCGCCCAGCAGACTATGCTCGGATCAACGCTCCAGCGTCGGGGCGTCATTTTCTGCTTCAGAAAGGTGCACCAATGAAGGTTCACTCCAAGACATCCGTTGGCGTACTCGCGCTGGTCGCGAGCGCAGCGCTCGTGCTCTCCGGCTGCTCGTCGAGCGGCGAATCCGAGCCGACCGAATCGAGCGGTGAGGGCGGTGGCGGCAGCAGTGAGGCGCTGCAGATCGCCACTCTGCTGCCCCAGACCGGTTCGCTCGGATTCCTCATGCCGCCGGTCCAGGCCGGAATCGCCCAGGCGCTCTCCGACATCAACGGCGCCGGGGGCGTGCTCGGCCAAGACGTCGAGATCGTCGCCGAGGCGAACGAGGGCGACGCGAGTGACCTGACGGTCGTCGAGAAGGGCGCTGACGACGTCATCTCGAGCGGTGCGTCATTCGTGCTCGGCGCGATGGGGTCGGGGCGCAGCCAGCACGTCGTCGATCGCGTCGCGGAGGCCGGCATCCTGATGGGCTCGCCGTCGAACACCTCGGCCGATCTCAGCGGGATCAGCCCCAACTACTTCCGCACCGCACCGCCCGACACGGTGCAGGGCGATGCGCTCGGGAATCAGATCGTCTCCGACGGCGTCACCAGCGTCGCCTTCCTCACCTTCAACGACCCGTACGGCCTCGGTCTGCGCGATGTCATACAGGAGACGGTCGAGGCGGCAGGAGCTGAGGTCGTCTACGGCGGCAAGGGCGACGGCAACGAGTTCCCGGTCGAGCAGACCTCGTTCGCCTCCGAGATCACCGCCGCGAAGGATTCGGGCGCCGAGGCCGTCGTCGTCGTGACGTACGACCAGTTCAAGCAGATCGTCCCGGAGGCCGTGAACCAGGGGCTCGACCTCTCGACGTTCTACCTCGTCGACGGCAACGCGAACGGGTACGAGAGTGATTTCGAGGCAGGAACGCTCGAGAACGCCCAGGCGTCGATTCCCGGCGCTCAGGCGAACGACGACTTCCAGGCGCAGCTGAAGGACATCTACGCTGCCGAGTACGACGGCGAGCTCGAGAGCTTCACCTACGCGCCGGAGGCGTACGACCTGGTCACCCTGGTCGCGCTGGCGGCGGAGAAGGCGGGCTCGACCGATTCCGCGTCGATCCAGGAGAACCTGCACGCCGTTTCGGGCAGCGAGGGCGGCGAAGAGTGCTCCACCTTCGAGGAATGCGCGAAGCTGATCGCAGACGGTTCCGACATCCAGTACGTCGGTAAGGCGGGTACGGGGCCGCTGAACGACAACAACGATCCTTCGTCGGCCTTCATCGGCATCTACAAGTACGACGGAACGAACAACCCGGTGTTCCAGAAGGCGGTCGAGGGCCAGACGGAGTAACCGCAGCGGAAGCGAAGAGCCCCTGGCGCCGTGCGGGCGCCAGGGGCTCGTTCATGTCCTCACCGCTCGCCGGGGGCCGACTTCTTCTCGACATCGGCGGCGAGCGTGCCGAGGTACAGCTCGATCACCTTCGGATCGTTCGCGAGCTCGCGGCCGGGGCCCTCGTACGAGTTGCGCCCCTGATCGAGCACGTAGGCGCGATCGCAGATCTGCAGACAGCGGCGCGCGTTCTGCTCCACCATGATGATGGTGACGCCGGTCTTGTTGATCTGCCGGGTGCGGATGAACGTCTCGTCCTGCCGCACGGGGGAGAGCCCCGCGCTCGGCTCGTCGAGGAGCAGCACCTTCGGGTTCATCATGAGCGCTCGGGCCATGGCTACCGATTGCCGCTCGCCGCCCGACAACGATCCGGCGCGCTGCCGGCGGCGATCCGCGAGCATCGGGAAGAGCTCCCACATCTCTTCCGCGCGGGCCGCGAACGCTTTCGGCTTGAGGAAGAGCCCCATCTGCAGGTTCTCCTCGATGCTCAACGAGGGGAAGACGTTGTTGGTCTGAGGGACGAACCCGATGCCTTTGCGCACGAGATGATTCGTGGACGTGTGCGTGATGTCGTCGCCGTCGAGCGTCACTGCGCCCTCGCGAATGTTCACGAGCCCGAAGAGCGCCTTGAGCAGGGTCGACTTGCCGGCGCCGTTGGGGCCGATGATGCCGATGAGTTCGCCGGAGTACGCCTCGAGCGTGCACCCGTTCAGAATGTTGATGCCGGGGAGGTACCCGGCGGTGAGATTGTCGGCCTTGATCACCAGAGGGGCAGCAGTGTTCATCGGGTCTCCTCTTCGACCTCGGTGGCGATGGCTCGGATCACTCCGGTGGTCAGCACGTCGTCGTCGCCGAGATCCCGATCGTGGTGCGCCCCGAGGTAGGCGTCGACAACGGCCTCGCTCGCCATCACCTGTTCCGGCTCGCCCTCGGCGATGATGGTGCCCTGCGCCATGACGACGACCCAGTCGGAGATGTGACGCACCATATGCATGTCGTGCTCGACGAAGAGCACGGTGGTGCCTTCGTCGCGCAGCGCCTGGATGTGATCGAGCAGGCTCTGAGTGAGCGCGGGATTCACTCCCGCCATCGGTTCGTCGAGCATGATCATCGCGGGGTTCGACATCAACGCGCGCGCCATCTCGAGCAGCTTCTTCTGGCCTCCGGAGAGATCGCCGGCCATGTCATCGCGTTTCGTGTCCAGCTTGAACCGGGCGAGGAGTTCGTCGGCGCGCGCGATGTTCTCGCGCTCGCGCTTCGCCCAGAGCGGTTTGATGAGCCCGACGAACAAGTTCTCGCCCGGCTGGTCGTTCGCGCCGATGAGCATGTTCTCGAGCACGGTCATGCGCGACAGCGCCTTGGTGAGCTGGAAGGTGCGGACCATTCCGGATCGCGCCACTTGCGAAGCGCCGGTGCGATTGAGTGCCTTGCCGTTGAACGTCCAGGTCGCGTCGCCGCCGCCGATGAGACGTTTGCCGTTCGACGGCCGGTCGAAACCGGTGATGAGGTTGAAGAACGTGGTCTTGCCTGCGCCGTTCGGGCCGATCAGCGCCGTGATCGCGCCGCGCTGCACCTCGAGATGATCGACCTTCACCGCCTGCAGTCCGCCGAATCGGCGCACGATGCTGTCGACCGAGAGAATCGGATCGGGCTTCGCAACGCCCGGTACCTGATCGAGGGTTGCGAGCTCCGCTCGCAGCGCGGCCCGGTCGCTGGGGTAGTTCTGCGCGTCAGACATTGAACGACAGCTCCTTCTTATTGCCGAGTATGCCTTGCGGTCTGAAGACCACCAGCAGGATGAGCGAGATGCCGATCAGAATCCAGGCGAGCTGTTCGGTCTGCTGCGCGCTCAGCACCGACGCAGGCACGAACTCACCGGCGAGGCTCGTGAGCACGAGCCTGATCACGAAGAACAGGATGCTGCCGAGCAGCGGGCCGAAGATGGTCGCGGCGCCGCCGAGGAGCATGATCATCCAGAGGTTGAACGTCGTGGGTCGCCCCATGGAATCGGGCTGCATCGCGGCGGGGAGGGCCATGACGATTCCGCCGAAGGCGCCCATCACGCCGCCGAGGATGAGGGCCTGCAACTTGTAGGCGAAGGAGCTCTTGCCGAGACTGCGCACCGCGTCCTCGTCTTCGCGGATGCCCTTGAGCACACGGCCCCAAGGGCTTCGCACGAGCGCCCAGGTGATGAGGATGAAGAGTGCGACGAGGCCCCACGCCACCAGCCTCGTCCACCAGTCGTCGACCCCGGTGTTCGCGTAGGTGAGTCCGAGGATCGTCGTCTTCCCCTCAGGAAGCGGCGAGAGCTCGGTGAAGACGTGCCGGTACTTCTGGCCGGGGATTCCCGTCGGCCCACCGGTGATGTCCTGCAGCGCCGCCAGTTTCACGACCATGCGGATGATCTCCGCCGCACTGATGGTGACGATCGCGAGATAGTCGCCGCGCAGTTTGAGCGTCGGGATGCCGAGGATGAGTGCGAACAGCACAGCGGCGAGGATCGCGATGAGCATCGCCGTCCAGAAGCCTGCTCCGAGCACCACGGAGACGCCGAAGCCGTACGCGCCGACGAGCATGAAGCCGGCCTGCCCCATGTTCATGAGGCCGGTGAAGCCGAAGTGCACATTGAGGCCGATGGCGGCGAGTACGAACGCCGCGGTGGTGGGGGAGAGCGCGGTCTGCAGGATGCTCTGCAGGAGTCCAGTCCAGAATTCCATGATGTCCTAGCCGATCCGCTCTTTGCGTCCGAAAATGCCCTGCGGTCTGACCAGCAGGATCAGGATGAGGAGGAGCAGTGCGCTCGCGTACTTGAGGTCGCCGGGAAGCCAGATGTTCGTGAGCTCGACGATCATCCCGATGATCATCGACCCGACGAACGCCCCGAACGCGGTGCCCAGCCCGCCGAGCGTGACGGCGGCGAAGAACATGAGCAGCATCGTGCCGCCCGTGAACCAGTTGAGGCCGTTGAAGACGAGCCCGAAGAACACGCCTGCGAGTCCGGCGAGGCCGCCCCCGACCACCCACACGATGTTGATGACGCGATCCACGTCGATGCCCGAGGCTCGTGCGAGCGCCGGATTATCGGAGATCGCGCGCGTCGCGCGACCGAACCGGGTGTACATGAGACCGAGCCCGACCGCGATGATCGCGAGGAGAGACACGCCCATGGCGACGTACGACTGCGTCGTCAGCGTGACGCCGGCGATCGTGATGGTCTCCGCCGTGCTCTTGTCGATGCGCACGACGCCGGAGCCGAAGAAGAACTGGAAGGTGTACTGCAGTGTGATCGAGAGTCCGATCGAGACGATCATCAGCTGCATGAGGCTGAGACGGCGCTTGCGCAGCGGTTTCCAGAGCACTTTGTCTTGCACCCAGCCGAAGCCCGCGCAGGCGATCACCGCGAACAGCCCGGCGAGCCACAGGTTCCCCGTCAGGCCCATGAACGCTGCGGCCAGCAAGCCGCCCATCGTGACCATCTCTCCCTGGGCGAAGTTGCTGAGACCCGTCGTGCCGAATACGAGCGAGAGCCCGAGCGACGCGAGGGCGATGAGCAGGCCCATGCGGATGCCAGAGACGAACTGCTGCCAGAAGCGCGGCCACGAGAACGCGTCGGCCGAGGAGGCCGCGGAGGCGGGCTTCGCGTCTGCATCATCGCCCCCGGTCTCAGGTGTGGTGTTCGCGGTTTCCGGGTCGTCCGTCAGGGGGAACAGCGCGCTCGCGGTGTTGTGCAGGGAGACTTCGACCTCGCGTTCGCCCGCCGACTTGAAGAACTGGCCCTCCGGCAGCGTGGTCTCGTCGATCGCCACGGTGTAGGTGCCGGCCTCCGTCGCGCTGAACACCCACCGCCCGGCGTCATCCGTCGTCGCCGTCGATTCGGCCCCCGCTCCGCTGAGCGTGACTTCGATACCGGCCGCCGGCTCGCCGCTGCTCAGCTTTATGACGCCCTGCACGCAGCCGGTGGCGGGGTCGGGCTCGCAGGTGTCGGCCGCATGAGCCGGAACTGCCGAAAGTGCGGCGCCGAACAGGACGAGAACGGTACTGAGCACCAGCATCAGGATTCCCCTGATGGGCATTCGTCTGCGGTGCAGAGTGGGGTTCACCGGACCTCCATTGGTCGTTGAACGGTCGAGACGACGAGTGCGCCCTGACAACAGTGTCGCCCAAATATATACCGACACATCGCCCGCACGTACGCATTGTGGGTCCCGGACAAAAATTCATCCAGCATCGGGGGCTCGAATGCGCGTCTGCGGTCGGCGGTAGTCTGGGGACATGGCAGAGCGATCCTGGTCTTTCTCGAAAGCATTCCGCAAC
Source organism: Leucobacter manosquensis (assembly GCF_018304845.1). Taxonomy (NCBI): domain Bacteria; kingdom Bacillati; phylum Actinomycetota; class Actinomycetes; order Micrococcales; family Microbacteriaceae; genus Leucobacter; species Leucobacter manosquensis. Next base: position 506,510 of record NZ_JAFEVO010000001.1, read on the forward strand.
ATCTTCAGCGGGCCCGAGCTCATCACGGACGAGACCTGGGACGACCTCGAGACGGCCTTGATCACCGCGGACTTCGGTCCAGATGTCACCGACTCCATCCTCGATGCGCTCCGCGCCGACGTGGAGCGTCATCGCGTCACGGAGGTGGCAGAGATGCGGCGCATGCTGCGCGACGCGATCGAGGAGCGCCTCGCCGCCTACGATCCGACGCTGCGCCTCTCCGAACGCCCGGCCGTGATTCTCGTCGTCGGCGTCAACGGCGTCGGTAAGACGACGACGATCGGCAAATTCGCCAAGTACCTGACCGCCTTCGACAAGCGCGTGCTCGTGGGTGCGGCCGACACGTTCCGCGCGGCCGCCGTCGAGCAGCTCGCCACCTGGGCGGATCGCGCCGGCGTCGACATCGTGAAACCGCAGCAGGCGGGGCAGGATCCGGCCTCCGTCGCGTTCCAGACGGTGCAACGGGCCATCGACGCCGACTACGAGATCGCCATCATCGACACCGCCGGCCGCTTGCAGACCAAAGGCGGGCTCATGGACGAGCTCGGCAAGGTGCGTCGCGTCATCGAGAAGCAGGCTCCGGTCTCCGAGGTCCTCCTCGTGCTCGACGCGACGACCGGTCAGAACGGTCTGGCGCAGGCGGAAGCTTTCATTCAGCACGCCGGCGTCACCGGGCTCGTGCTCACGAAGCTCGACGGCTCGGCGAAGGGCGGGTTCGTGCTCTCGGTGCAGGAGAAGACGGGCCTCCCGGTCAAGCTGATCGGTCAGGGCGAGGGCATCGGAGACCTCACCGGATTCACGCCGCACGTGTTCGCGCAGCAGTTGATCGGCTGAGTCCCTCCGCTGCCGCTCGGACGCCCTGATCGCCCTGCGCGAAATGTGCAGCGCACCTGCCGTATGAGGAGTAGACCGGGGGTGTAGGCAGGCTCTGGCTCACCAGGCCGGAGCCATCGAGAAAGGGTCATCATGCAGCGTCTCACCGTACTCGGCACCGGAGTGCTCGGTTCTCAGATCATCTTCCAAGCGGCGTACTTCGGCAAAGAAGTGGTCGCGTACGACATCAACGATGAGGCGTTGGAGAAGCTGCCCGCTCGCTGGGAGTACCTCAAGCCGCTCTATATCCGCGACCTTCCCGACGCGACGCCCGAGAAGCTCGACGCCGCCGTCGCGCGCATTCGCGCCACGACCGATCTGGGCGAGGCGCTGGCGCAAGCGGAGCTCGTGATCGAGGCCGTGCCTGAGAACCTCGAGATCAAGCGCGACACGTGGCGCCGCGTCGGCGAACTGGCTCCCGAGACCGCGATCTTCGCGACGAATTCGTCGACGCTCTTGCCGAGCGACATCGCGCCCGCCTCCGGTCACCCCGAGCGGTTCCTCGCGCTGCACTTCGCGAACGAGGTGTGGAAGAACAACACCGGCGAGGTGATGGGCCATGCCGGCACCGATCCTGCGGCATTCGAGGCCGTCGCGCAGTTCGCCGACGAGATCGGGATGGTGCCGATCCGCGTGCTGAAAGAGCAGCCGGGCTACGTGCTGAACTCGCTCCTCGTCCCGTTGCTCGACGCAGCGAGCGGGCTCTTGATGGGAGGCGTCGCGACGCCGGAGGACATCGACCGCACGTGGCGCATCGGCACGGGCGCGCCACTGGGGCCGTTCCAGATCTTCGACGTCATCGGCATGATGACTCCGTACATGCTCAACAAGGACAGCGACAAGCCCGGGGCTCGCGAATTCGCGGAGTACCTCAAGCGCGAGTACATCGACAAGGGGTACCTCGGAAAGGGGAGCGGCCGCGGCTTCTACACCTACGAATAGGTGGGCCGCCGGTCCAGCGATGGGCCCAGCGATGGGTCCAGCGACGGGCCCAGCGATGGGACCAGCCATCGGCATCGGTGACACATTCGACCTCGGTGAGCCCCCAGTGCGGGAGAACGGCTCACCGGGGCCGACTTCCCGACCGATGCGAGCTAGAATGAACCCGCTATGGCTACTTTCGGAAACCTCTCGGCGCGACTGACCGACACCCTCAAGAATCTTCGTTCGAAGGGCAAGCTCTCCGCGTCCGACGTCGACAGCACGGTCCGCGAGATCCGCCGCGCCCTGCTCGAAGCCGACGTCGCGCTCGACGTCGTCAAGGAATTCACGTCGAAGGTGCGCGAACGCGCGCTCGGCGATGAGGTGAACCAGGCGCTCAACCCGGCGCAGCAGGTGGTCCAGATCGTCAACGAGGAGCTCGTGGCGATTCTCGGCGGAGAGCAGCGGCGCCTGCAGTTCGCGAAGAACCCTCCGACCATCATCATGCTCGCCGGGCTTCAGGGCGCCGGTAAGACCACGCTCGCCGGGAAGCTCGCGAAATGGCTGCGCGATCAGGGTCACACGCCGCTGCTCGTCGCCTGCGACTTGCAGCGACCGAACGCCGTGACCCAGCTGGGAGTCGTCGCCGAGCAGGCGGGAGCCGAGATCTTCGCGCCCGAGCCGGGCAACGGAGTCGGCGATCCCGTGCAGGTGGCGAAGCGCGGCGTCGCCGAGGCCCGTTCCAAGCACTACGACTTCGTCATCATCGATACCGCAGGCCGACTCGGCGTCGATGCGGAGCTGATGCGGCAGGCGTCGGACATCCGCAAGGCGACCGATCCCGACGAGGTGCTCTTCGTCATCGACGCGATGATCGGACAGGACGCCGTCGCGACGGCTCAGGCCTTCCAGGAGGGCGTCGACTTCACCGGCGTCGTGCTCACGAAACTCGACGGCGATGCGCGCGGCGGCGCGGCGCTCTCCATCCGCAGTGTGACCGGCCGCCCGATCCTCTTCGCCTCCACCGGTGAGGGGCTGAACGACTTCGAGCCGTTCCACCCGGACCGCATGGCGAGCCGCATTCTCGACCTCGGCGACATTCTGACCCTCATCGAGCAGGCGCAGTCCGCGTTCAACGAGGACGAAGCCCGCAAGGTCGCGGAGAAGATCTCGCAGGACGCCTTCACCCTCGACGACTTCCTCGGTCAGATGCAGCAGCTGCGCAAAGCCGGTTCGCTCAAGAAGATGATGGGCATGCTGCCCGGCATGGGCAAGATGCAGTCTCAGCTCGACAACTTCGACGAGCAGGAGATCGTGCACACCGAGGCCATCATCCAGTCGATGACGAAGGCCGAGCGCGAGAACCCGAAGCTGCTGAACGGCTCCCGGCGGCTGCGCATCGCCAAGGGATCGGGCATGACCGTGACCGACGTGAACCAGCTCGTGCAGCGTTTCGAGCAGGCGGCGAAGATGATGAAGACCGTCGCCCGCGGCGGCGTGCCGCAGATTCCCGGAATGGGGCCGGTGCCAGGGATGGGCGGCGGCCGCAAGAAGCAGCAGCCCGCGAAGGGCAAGGGCAAGCGACGTTCTGGCAACCCGGCGAAGCGTGCTCAGGAGGCTGCCGGAATCGCCGCGAAGCCGGCCGGCGCGTCCGAGGGCGGCTCCGGATTCGGCCTGGGCGGAGGCGGCGCTGCGCAGCCGAATGAGGAGGATCTGGCCAAGCTGCAGCAGATGCTCGGCAAGGGTCTGCGGTAAGAAAGCCTGTTCGCAGCAAAAATTGCAATATGCCGCCGAGTGTGGCACTATTAACGGGTTCGCGCATCTTGCGCGCCCACGCTTCCGCGATCCGGCCGTCTGGCACGAGATGCGGCATCGTTCACCGATTCAAGGAGTCATCATGGCTGTCAAGATCCGTCTCAAGCGCCTCGGCAAGATCCGCGCGCCCTACTACCGCATCGTCGTCGCTGACTCGCGCACCAAGCGCGATGGCCGCGTCATCGAGGAGATCGGCAAGTACCACCCGACCGAGAACCCCTCGTTCATCGAGGTCGACTCGGATCGTGCGCAGTACTGGCTGAGCGTCGGCGCTCAGCCGACCGAGCAGGTCGCAGCGATCCTGAAGCTTTCGGGCGACTGGGGCAAGTACACCGGAACCGGCGAGACCGAGTCCAAGATCCTCGCTCCCGAGGCGAAGGTCCCCTTCGAGGCAGATGCTGCGAAGAAGCCCGTACTGCGCCCGAAGGCTGAGAAGCCCGCTGCCGCTGCCGAGGAAGCCCCGGCCGAAGACGCTGCAGCCGAGTCGACCGAGGCCTGACACCTTTGGCTCAGCAGGCACTCGGAGAGGCGCTCGCGCACCTCGTGCGCGGAATCGTCGATCACCCTGATCGGGTGCGCGTCGACGTGCGCGACGGTGGGCGCGGCGACGTTCTCGAGGTGCACGTGCACCCGAGTGATCTCGGTCGTGTCATCGGTCGAGGCGGTCGCACTGCCTCGTCGCTGCGCACGCTCGTGCTCTCGCTCGCCGGCGGTGAACGTGTGCGCGTCGATGTCGTGGACACCGACGCTGCCGACAGTGCGGAGACCGAAGCCTGATGGCGGATCCGCAAGGGCGAGCGCAGGCTCCCCGTCCCGCGAGCGGGGCGGGGAGCCTCCGCGTTGGTCGCCTCACGAAACCGCATGGTCTCAAGGGCGGGCTCAAGGTCGAGCTCTTCACCGATAATCCGGAGCTCCGCTTCGTGCCGGGCGCAAAATTCCACCTGCAGGTTCCCACGGATTCGCCCTGGTTCGGTCGCACCATCACGATGCGCGACCTGCGCTGGTTCAACGAGTCTCCGGTCGGCTTCTTCGCCGAGGTTCCGGACCGCACGACGGCCGAGAGCATCGTCCGCGCGATTCTGTGGATCGATGAGCAGGCCGTTGCGGAGGGCGAGGAAGATGACGCCTGGTACCACCACCAGCTCGTCGGCCTCGACGTCGTGCGCGACGCAGCCGAGCCGGGCGGCGAGGCGGTCAAGCTGGGTGTCGTGGCGGAGGTGCAGCATCTCCCCGCGCAGGACCTGTTGGTGGTCACGACCGCCGACGGTCCCGTCCTCGTGCCGTTCGTGACCGCGATCGTGCCGAGCGTCGACATCGCCGCAGGCGTCGTGCATGTGACGCCGCCGCCTGGGCTCTTCGACGAGTCCGAGGCGGAATCCGACGGAACTGATGCTCCGCAGCGCGGCGACGCCGGTGATTCGCGGTCAGGCGGCTCGGAGGAGAGTCCGGAATGAGGATCGACGTCGTCTCGATCTTCCCCGGCTATTTCGACGCGCTCGAGCTCTCGCTGCTCGGCAAGGCGAGACAGCGGGGACTCATCGAGGTGCACGTGCACGATCTGCGGGATTCCGCGCACGACAAGCACCGGAGTGTCGATGACACCCCCGCTGGCGGCGGTGCGGGCATGGTGATGAAGCCGGAGCCCTGGGGCGAGGCCCTGGACGGCATCCTCGGCGAGGCCGAGCCGGACGCGGACCCGCTCGTGATCTTCCCATCGCCCGCCGGCGATGTCTTCACGCAGACGATGGCCCGCGAGCTCGCCGACGAAACGCACCTCGTCTTCGGGTGCGGCCGGTACGAGGGCATCGACCAGCGCGTTTTCGACGAGTATGCGAGTCGTGGGCGAGTGCGGCTCGTCAGCATCGGGGACTACGTACTGAACGGGGGAGAGGTCGCTGCGATCGCGATGATCGAGGCGATCGGCCGGCTCGTTCCCGGCGTCGTCGGCAATCCCGAGAGCTTGGTCGAGGAATCGCACGAAGAGGACGGGCTCCTCGAGTACCCGAGCTTCACCAAACCCGCGAACTGGCGCGACCGATCGGTGCCAGAGGTGCTGTTGAGCGGCAATCATGCCGCGATCGACGCGTGGCGTCGCGAACAGCGCATCGAACGCACCGGACGGGTCAGACCCGAACTGCTGTCGCGCGAGATGCTGGGCCGACCTCCCGGGCGGCACGCGGCCGAGTGATCGCCGCGCCGCCCGTGCGGCGCGCGCGTTCGGCTGCATTCGTCGCTGCCTCTAGGCTGGGAGCATGCGTGATGTGGTTTCAGCCGGTATCGGCAAGGCGGTGCGGCAGGTCGCCCGGCTCCGCGGCGGCGGGTCGGCTCTGCCCGGCCTCGTGATCGAGAAGCTCGACCCCGGCTTTCTGGGCCGTGTCCTGGGCCGGCTGCCGTACGGGGTCGTGGCGGTCAGCGGAACCAACGGGAAGACGACGACGACGAAGATGGTCGTCGAACTGCTCGAGGCCCGTGGGCTGCGCGTCTTCACGAATCGGACGGGTTCGAATTTCTCCCGCGGGGTTGTCGCCGCAGCGATTCAGGAGAGCGATCTGCGCGGTCGGCTCGATGCGGATGTCGCCGTGCTCGAACTCGATGAAGCCCACGCGATGTACTTCATCGACCGAGTGGCTCCTCGGTTCACACTGCTGTTGAACGTGCTGCGCGATCAGCTCGACCGTTTCGGTGAGATCGATACGACCGCCAAACTTCTGCAGCGGATCGCAGATGCCACGACCGAGGGCCTGGTGGTGAATCGTGAAGATCGACTGATCGCAGCCATCGGCGAGCTCACTCGAGCCCGCACCGGCGCGCACGTCGACGTGCGCGAGTTCGGTCTCTCCGATGCGCTCCTCGCCATGTTCCCGAGTGACGACGATTTCCATCTTTCGGCGACGCCGGCAGAGGCAGCGCGGGAACAGCGCACGCCGGCTGACGTGATGCTGCTCGAGGTCGGGGACCATGAAGCGGTGTTCGGCATCGACGGCGGTCAGTACCGGACCTCGCTCAAGCTGGAAGGGCTGTACAACACCTTCAACGCGGCGGCTGCGCTCGCCCTCGTGCGTCAGATTCTGGATGCCGGGCCGATCGCTCCGGAGGCCCCGGGGCAACGCGGGGCAGCCACGACCGGCGAACTTGTGACGGCGCTCTCGGAGATCCGCCCGGCATTCGGGCGAGGCGAGCAGCTGGTGCTCGACGGGGAGCCGCTCGAACTCGTCCTCGTGAAGAATCCGGCTGGATTCCGACTGGGGCTCGCGTCGTTCCAGGCCGAGGGCGTCGCCGCGATGATCGCGATCAACGATCAGTACGCGGACGGCCGGGACATGTCGTGGCTCTGGGATGTCGATTTCACCTCTCTCGCGGAGTCCGGCGTCGATACGGTGTGCGGTACGCGTGCCTGGGACATGGCACTGCGTCTCGAGCACGACGACGTCCCGGTCGGGCACGTCGAGGAAGACCCCCGTCGCGCGCTGGCGACCTTCCGTGAGCGCACGCTCGGTCGCCCGCGGCGCATCTACTGCACGTACACCGCGATGCTCGACCTGCGTCGCGCCCTCGCCGATCTGACCGATGTGGAGGACGTCTGGTGAACGATACCGATCGCGAACTCGCCATCGTCTCGCTCTACCCGCGAGACATGAACATCTACGGTGACCGTGGCAATGTGCTCTCGCTCTCGCGCCGAGCCGCCGCCCATGGTTTCTCGCCGCGGGTGGTCGATGTGAACCCCGGCGACCCGCTTCCGGACACCATCGACATCATCGTCGGCGGGGGCGGGCAGGACTCTGGTCAGGGCAGGGTCGCGCTCGACCTCGCGCAGCGGGCGGATCAGATGCGCACCCTCGCCGACGACGGTGTGCCGATGCTCATGATCTGCGGGCTCTATCAATTGTTCGGCCACCGCTTCATCACGCATGCGGGTGACGAGCTCACGGGGATCGGCGTGCTCGACGTCGAGACCCTCGGCGGGACGGAACGGATGATCGGGAACGTCGTGCTCGACACGGAGGCGTTCGGCGAGATCATCGGCTATGAGAACCACAGCGGCAGCACGCAGCTCGGGCCCGGCTCTGCGCCCCTGGGCCGAGTGGTGCAGGGAGCCGGCAATGCCCCCGGCGCCGGTGTGGAGGGAGCGCGCACGGCGAATGTGATCGGCAGCTACCTGCACGGATCCCTGCTGCCCAAGAATCCCGCGCTCAGCGATTTCCTCATCGGGGAAGCCGCGCGCAGGCGCTACGGCTCCTTCACGCCGGTCGCGGCGACGCCCGACACCGTGCTCCGTGCGCGCGAAAGCGCGAAGCGACGCCCCCGATAGCCCCGGAGCCGCGCGCGGAAAAGTTTCTGCTCGTACCCGGGAATATTCGTCTGCATGTAATAGTTGTGCTCATCGGACCTCGCACACTCAATCGAAAGGCATGACATGACCATCACCGCAGAGCAGATCCCCGGGTACCGCGTCGGAACGTGGGCCGTCGACCCCACGCACTCCGAGGTCGGCTTCTCCGTTCGCCACCTCGCCATCAGCAAGGTCAAGGGCAAGTTCGAGTCCTTCGAAGCCACCTTCACGACGGCGGAGAACCCCCTCGAGTCGAGCGTCACCGCGAGCGCCGACGTCGCCTCCGTGAACACGAACGAGAAGAACCGCGACGGACACCTGGCCACCGGTGATTTCTTCGCCGCCGATGAGTTCCCGAAGCTGACCTTCGTGTCGACGGGCGTGCGCGAGGAGAACGGCAACTTCTTCGTCGACGGCGATCTGACGCTCCGCGGGGTGACGAAGCCGGTGACCTTCGACTTCGAGTTCGGCGGCTTCGGCGAGGACGCCTACGGCAATTACAAGGCCGGTTTCACCGCGACCACGCGGATCAAGCGCGAGGACTTCGGGCTGACCTGGAACGCTCCCCTCGAAAAGGGCGGGCTGCTGCTCGGGTCCGATGTGACGATCACGCTCGATGTGCAGGCGGCGCTCGTCAAGTAGCCGACGACACTGCTGGAATCGCCGTCACCGCGGAAGCGGGGCGGCGATTCGTCGTTTCAATCGAGTTCGCCGGTGATGCGCCCGCGCACGCGGCGCAGATCCTCCAGCAGAGAGCCGATGAGTACCCAGTGCTGCTCATTCGGCCTCGGGATGGTGAGGGGAGTGGTCAGCGCGGGTGGCTCGACCGCGCCCTCGCCCTCGCCCCTCGTGCCGCCCTCGACGAGGAGCTCGAGATCGTGCGCGGCACGTCGCATCTCCTCCGCCATGCCGATGACGAAGGGGTCGTCGGTGAGCTCGGGGGCGTAGAGATCGGCGAGCGCGCGAGCCATGCCGACGATCTGCGTGACGATGCGCTGCAGGCGCTCGAACTGTGCGTCGTCCTCCGCGAGACCCTCGCGATAGCGCCGACTGCGAGGATTGAATCTGAGGCTCTCGCGGGCCTGGCGCAGGAGGGCGTGGACGCGGGTGCGCTCCTCTTGCAGCCCCCTGGCGTCGGCGAGCATCTCGGCGAGCCAGGGCCGGTTGCGCGGTTCGTCGAGCGCGTCGGCGATGCGACGCAGCACCTCGGCCGAGTGCTGCGTGAGGTCGACGATCGCGAGATGCACCGAAGACGTGCGCACCGGGGCGACGACGAGCGCATTCAAGGCCACGCCGATCGCGGCTCCGATCGCTGTCTCGATGAGGCGCTCGGCGCCGTAGTGCAGTTCGAGGCCGCCGAGCGCGATCATGAGCAGAGCGCTGATCGCGACCTGATTCGCGGCCGAAGGCGTCATGCGCAGCAGCCACCCGACGCCCATCGCGACGATGATGGCCGCGATGAACAACCACGACTGCGGACCGAAGAGCGCGCCCGCGCCGATGGCGACGCCCACGCCGACGAGCACGCCGACGACGCGCTCGATTCCGCGGGTGAGCGACTGATCGACGTTGTCCTGCATGACGATCAGCGCGGCGATCGCTCCGAAGATCGGCAGCTGCTCCGGAAAGATCGCGAGGCAGATGAACCAGGTCAGGATCGCCGCGGCGGCGCCCTTGGCCAGCTGCCACCAGGCGGGCCGCACCGACACCGTGAACCGGCCGGTGAGATCGCGCTCGAACCGGCGCCACGGGCGGGTCGCGGGTCCGGTCACAGAAGTCCCAGCTTGCGCAGCTCCTCGCGCAGTGTTGCTCCGTCTGGGCCGTACACCCAGGGCACGCCGCTCGTGCTCCGGTGCAGCCGCGCCTTCGAGCGCCCGCCGGCGAGCACCGCTTCGCCGACGGAGAGCTGTCGGATGAGCACCGCCGCGACGCTCTCGGGGTGGGCGGTCGCGAATTCGTGGTACAGCGCCTCGTCGTGCTGCCCGTCGTCGCCGATCAAGATCCAACGGATCCCGGGGAACTCTCTCACGATGCGTCGCAGTTCGCGTCGTTTGTGCTCTCGGCCGCTCCGGAACCAACGATCATGCGTCGGGCCCCAATCGGTGAGCAGGAGCGGCCCCATCGGATAGAGATTGCGCGCCAGGAAGCGGCTGAGCGCGGGCGCTGCGTTCCAGGCCCCGGTCGAGAGGTAGACGACGGGGGCGCCGGGATGCTCGGCCATCAGGTGATCGAGCATCACCGCCATGCCGGGTGTCGCCGAACGCGCATGCTCGTCGAGCACGAAGCTGTTCCACGCCGCTACGAACGGGCGGGGGAGAGCGGTGAGCAGGATGGTGTCGTCGATGTCGGAGATCACCCCGAACTCGGCCTCCGGCGCCACCACGTTCACGGGGGCATCGGCCGCCTCGCTGTCGCCGGCTTGTAGGGTCACGGTGTGCCAGCCCCGTTCGAGCTGCACCGGCACGATGGCATCGATGACCCCGCCGCGATCCGCCGTCACTTCGGTGACGGGCTCGCCGTCGATGAGTACGCGCACCGTCTGATGCGGCACCGAGAGGCTCGTGAAGGTGCGCCAGCCGCGCACGCGCGATACCTCGGCCACGTCCGGCCGGAAGCGGGTGTGCTCGCGACTCTCCGGCTTCAGGTACAGCACGCGTCCGAGCACGCGCACCCATTCGGTCGTGCCGTAGCCGATGTACGGAATCACGGAGGGTTTCTTCCCGCGCGAGATCGCTCGGCGGGCGCGGCGCCCGTGCAGCCAATCCTCCAGGCGAGCCGCGAAGCGGGGTCGAGGGTCTGGCTGGGGTGGCGAAGTCACCAGGACAGTCTAGGGCGTCGGGGTGTGCGGATCCTCAGACGATTCGTCTGCGCCGGCGACGTCGAGGTGGCGTTGCTCGCGGCGCAGGAACCACTTCTTGATTCCCCAGATGGCGAGTGCGACAGCGGCGGCGAGACCGGCGAAGACGAACCCGGCGCCTTTGACGCGTGCTGCGAGTTGGTCGTATCCGGCGGCGGCGCCGACGCCGAGCGAGACGACGATCAGCGACCAGACGATGCTGGCCGCTGCGGTCCAGACCAGGAACCGGCGATAGCGCATTCCCGCCATGCCGGCGGTCAACGGCACGAGCGAGTGCAGCACCGGCAGGAATCTCGAGAGGAACACCGCGACCCCTCCGCGTTCTCCGAGGTAGTGCTCGGCGATGCGCCAGTTGCGCTCGCCGAGTCTCCGTCCGGCACGGCTGGCCCGGATTCGGGGTCCGATCCATCTGCCGAGGAAGAAGCCGATGCTCTCTCCGGCAACGGCGCCGAGGATCAGGGCGATGACGAGCCAGATGAACTGAGCGGGCGTGGTCACTCCGATGGCGGACACCAGTGCGATGGTGTCTCCAGGCACGATGAGGCCGACGAAGATCGACGTCTCGAGCATCATGCCGACGCCTGCGAGCAGCGTGCGCAGGACCGGGTCGAGGTCGCGGATCCATTCGATCAACGTGCTCAGGAAGTCGGTCACGCCACCGAGTGTAACGACGACGTCGCAAGGAACATCGGGCACGGGCGGGTGCGAGGTCGTTTCGACGTCGAGAGATATACCGTTCGGCGCCGAGTGAAATATGCTTCGAAGCCGAACCAGATTCGCAGGAAACTCACAGAAACGGTAAAATCGAGTCAGTCGGCATCCGGCCGATGGCTCCGGCGAGAATTACATCTCGTAGCGGACCTCACTAAGGGAGTGCACCCTTGGTGGGGCGCGCGACCTTCGTTCTGGAGCGTTACATGAACGAGTTCTTTGATCCCCTGACGCTATCGCGATGGCAGTTCGGGTTGACGACGCTGTACCACTTCATCTTCGTTCCGCTGACGATCGGCATGTGCCTGCTCGTCGCCATCCTGCAGACCGCGTGGGTGAAGACGGGCAAGTTCAAGTACCTGCGCCTCACCCGTCTGTTCGGCAAGATCTTCCTCATCAACTTCGCGATGGGCGTCGTGACCGGCATCGTGCAGGAGTTCCAGTTCGGCATGAACTGGTCGAACTACTCCCGCTTCGTCGGCGACATCTTCGGCGCCCCCTTGGCGATGGAAGGACTCATCGCCTTCTTCTTCGAAGCGACCTTCATCGGGCTGTGGATCTTCGGGTGGGACAAGCTGCCGAAGAAGATCCATCTGATGACGATCTGGTTCGTCTGGCTCGGCACCGTCGCCTCGGCCTATTTCATCCTTGCTGCGAACGCATTCATGCAGAATCCTGATGGATTCACCATCAACGAGGAGCGCGGGCGAGCCGAACTCGACAGCATCGGCGCCGTGCTCACGAACCCGGTCGCCGTGACGCAGTTCCCGCACACCATCTTCGCCGCCGTGATGTTCGCGGGAGTCGTCGTCGTCTCGACCGCCGCCTGGCACCTGCGTCGTGGGCAGTACCTCGACGAGATGCGGACAGCGCTCCGCTTCGGCGCGTGGACCAACATCGCCGCCTTCATGGGCGTCGGGCTCACGGGCCACTCGCTCGGCATGGTCATGACCGAGACGCAGCCGATGAAGATGGCCGCTGCGGAAGCGCTCTACGAGAACGCCTCCGGCGCCGATGCGTCGTTCTCCGTGTTCAGCCTCGGCACCCCCGACGGGGCCCACGAGATCTTCTCGATCCGCATCCCCTATCTGCTGTCCTTCCTCTCGAACGGCACGTTCAACGGGTCCGTCGAGGGCATCCGCGATCTGCAGGCCGAATACACCGCGCAGTACTGCGGCGCCGATTCGCTGCTCACGTGCCCGACCGACGGTCAGTTCGCACCCATCATCTGGGTCACCTATTGGGCGTTCCGCTGGATGATCGGCCTCGGCGCACTCGCGGCGCTCGTCTCGGTCGTCGGGCTCTGGATCACCCGGAAGAGCATGGACCTTCCCGACTGGGTGTGGAAGGTCGCGATCTGGACCGCGCCGCTCCCGATGCTCGCCTCGCTGGTGGGGTGGGTCTTCACCGAGATGGGCCGCCAGCCATGGATCGTCTTCGGCGTGATGACGACCGAACAGGGCGTGTCGCCCGGAGTTCCCGGATGGGCGGTGCTGATCTCCCTGCTCGTCTTCACGATCGTGTACGGCGCCCTCGCCGTCGTCGAATTCAAGCTCATCACGAAGGCGGCGAAAGAGGGCCCGCCCGAGATCGCGCTGAGCTCGGATGCCGACGGCAAGCCGGGCGACGCTGACCACCAGCAGCTCGCCACGGTCTACTAGGAGACGGACATGGAACTCACCACACTCTGGTTCTTCATCGTCGGGGCGATGCTCATCGGCTACTTCGTGCTCGACGGATTCGATTTCGGCGTTGGCATGTCGCTGCCGTTCCTCGGGAGGGACGACCGCGACCGGCGTCTCATCATCAACACGATCGGTCCCGTCTGGGATCTCAACGAGACGTGGCTCATCGTCGCGGGCGCCTCGCTCTTCGCCGCGTTCCCCGAGTGGTACGCGACGATGTTCTCCGGCTTCTACCTGGCGCTCCTCGTGATCCTCGTCGCCCTGATTCTGCGCGGGGTCTCGTTCGAATACCGGCACCAGGGCAAGGGTCGCGAATGGACACGGTGGTTCGATCAGTTCATCTTCTGGGGTTCGGTGGTGCCGCCGCTCCTCTGGGGCGTCGCGTTCGCGAACCTCGCCCAGGGGCTCCCGATAGCGCCGATGGAGAACGGCGGCTGGATCTACCAGGGCACACTGCTCACTCTGCTGAACCCCTACGGGCTGCTCGGCGGACTCACGATGCTCCTCATCACGTTCGCGCACGGTCTGGTGTTCATCTCGCTGAAGACCGCGGGTGACATGCGAGTGCGAGCTCGCTCGCTCGCCACGAAGGTCGGTGCCGCGGCGATCATCGCGGGAGCGACGTTCCTCGGATGGACGATCATGCAGCACACCGATAGCCCGACGCTGTGGGTGATCGTGCTCTGCTCAGCGGTCGCCGCACTCGCGCTCATCGGAGGTTGGGCCACGAATCTCGTCGGACGAGAAGGGTGGGCCTTCACCGGCAACGCGATCGCCATCGCGTTCGCTCTGCTCGCGATCTTCATGGCGATGTTCCCGAATCTCATGGCATCGAGCATCGACCCCTCGTACTCCATGTCGATCGTCGGCGCCGCGAGTTCGCAGAAGACGCTCGAGCTCATGACGTGGGTCGCGGTCTTCACCCTTCCGCTCGTGCTCGCGTACCAAGCGTGGACGTACTGGATCTTCCGGAAGCGGTTGACCCGGGAGGCGATTCCCGTAGGTGCGCACTGAGTCGGTGCGCAGGGCCCGGGGTTTCATCTGATGTGACTCCCCGGGCTCCCGTAGACTGCCTCGAGCGGTTGTGACTTCCGCCGCCCATCGACACTCAGGAACCTCGTGAAACCCTTCGACCCGAGATTGCTCCGGTATGCGCGCGCTGCGCGCGGCGTGCTGATCATCGGCGCCGGGCTCGGTCTGCTGCGCACCTGCGCGGTGCTGGCCTGGGCGTGGTGCCTGGCGCAGGCAGTCACCGCTGCAGCCCTTCCCGTGATGGACGGCATTCCCGGGGTGCGGGGCAGAATCGACGAGGGGGCGTTCGATACCGGTCAGCTTCCCTGGCTCATGCTCGGCGCGCTGGCCGCCGTGTGCGTGCGTTCCATCGCCGGTTGGGGCATGGACGCCGTCGCGGCGCGCGGTGCGGTCCGCGTGAAAGCTCAGCTCCGAGCGGCGGCGCTCGATGCGCTCGACGCCCGCTCGCCCCAGCGGGATGACGGGCCGGGCGACGCCGAACTGGCGACGTCGCTCGGCCGCGGGCTGGACGCGCTCGACGGCTACTTCTCCGGGTACATCCCGCAGCTCCTGCTCACGGGTGTCGCCACTCCCATCCTCATCCTCGCCGTCCTGCTCGCAGATCCGCTCAGTGGCCTGATCGTGGTCGTGGTGTTCCCGATCATCCCGGTCTTCATGATCCTCATCGGTCTTGCGACGCAGGCAGTGCAGGATCGGCAGTGGGAGCAGTTGCAGCGCCTCTCATCGTCATTCCTGGACGTCGTTGCCGGCCTCGCCACTCTGCGGATCTTCGGCAGGCAGGGCCGGCAGGTCGCGCGCATCACCCGCGAGACCGATGAGTACCGCTCGCGCACCATGAGCGTGCTGCGCGTCACCTTCCTCTCGGGGTTCGTGCTCGATCTCGCCGGCACCTTCTCGATCGCGCTCGTCGCGGTGACGGTCGGAACCCGGCTGGTGAGCGGCGAGTTCCCCCTCGGGCTCGGCCTCTTCGTGCTGCTGCTGCTCCCCGAGACCTTCGTGCCGATCCGGCAGGTCGGTGCTGCGTTCCACGCATCGACCGAAGGCCTGGCGGCTGCGTCGCGGGTCTTCGCGATCATCGAGACGGCTGATTCGCGCCCGAACGGGACAGCATCCCCTGAGGGCGGTGACGCTCGCGACGCGCGGCGCTCGGCCGACGGGCGACAGCCCGGACTGAGTTTCGACGCGGTCAGCGTCGCCAGGGGAGGCCGGCGCGTCGTCGGTCCCGTGTCGTTCGATGTCGCTCCAGGAGAGATGGTGGCGATGTCCGGACCATCCGGCGCCGGAAAATCGACGTTGGTCGCGGTGCTGCTCGGCTTCGTCGAGCCGATCCGCGGGCGTATCGTCGCACCCGGTGCGCTCGCGTGGTCGGGCCAGCGTCCCGGCCTGCTGCACGGCAGCATCGCCGAGAACGTGGCGCTCGGGTCGGACGAACCCGATCGCGCGCTCGCGCGGCGCGCGCTCGACGCCGTCGGTCTCGAGCACCTCGACCTCGGCCTCGAACTGGGCGTCGCAGGCGCCGGCGTGTCCGGTGGTCAGGCCCAGCGCATCGCCGTGGCCAGGGCGCTGTATCGAGCATGGCGGCTCGACTGCGGCGCGCTCGTGCTCGATGAGCCCAGCTCTGCCTTGGACTCGTCGAGCGAGGCGTTGGTGTGCGCCGCTCTTCGCGCGGAGGCGGATGCCGGGCGGGCCGTGCTCGTCGTCAGTCACCGGGAAGCGGTGCACCGGGCAGCCGATCGCGTGGTGCGCATCGATGCGAGTCATCCGGAGCCGAGCATTGCGGGGGTGGACGCCTGATGCGCGCGATGCAGACCGAACCGGTCACCCATCGGCAGCGGCGAGCGGTACTCGATCGGGCCATGCCGAGCCGGTCGCGGCGTCTTCCCGGCATTCTGCTCGGAGTGCTGGCAGATGCGAGCGTCGTCGGCCTGCTCGGGCTGAGCATGTGGCTGATCGTGCGGGCGGGGGAGCAGCCCCCGATCCTCCATCTCACGTTCGCGATCGTCGGCGTGCGAGCGCTCGCGATCGGTCGCGCCGCCTTCCGGTACGCCGAGCGGCTCACGAGCCACGATGCGGCGCTCGCTCAGCTCGCCGTGCTGCGGTCGCGCACCTTCGCGTCACTCGTGCCGCGGGTGCCGGGCGCGCTGGAGTCGCACCGGCGGGGAGAAGTGCTCGCAGCGTTCGTCGATGACGTCGACCAGCTGCAGGACGAAGCGCTGCGGGTGCGCCAGCCGCTCATCGTGAGCGGCATCGTCACAGGTCTGAGCGTGATGGTCGTCGCACTCATATCGGTGCCGGCCGCGCTCGTGCTGCTCGGCGCGCTCGTGATCGGCGGCGGCGTGGCAGTCGCGCTGGCGAACCGGCTCTCGGGCGCGCAGGATCGGGAGCTGAGCGCCGCACGAGCCGCAGTCGTCGACGCGCTGCTCGAGCGCTTCTCCGCGGGCGAGGTGCTCCTGGCCTTCGACGCCGTCGAGATGCAGCGTGCGCGGATCGCCGCTGCCGAGCAGCGCCTCGCGACCCTCCAGCTCCGCCGCGCGCGCTCGGCCGGCCTCACGGCCGCCGTCCTCGGGTGCGCTGCCGGAGCGGCCTCGCTCCTCGCAATCGTCGCGATGCTGCCGACGTTGGGCGACGGGCTCTCCGCGCCGCTCTTCGCTGCTGCCGTCGTCGTTCCCGCCGCCGTCTTCGAGGTCTTCGCGCAGGTTCCCGCAGCTCTGTCTGCCAGGCGCACGGTGCAGGCGAGCGCCGATCGCGTCGCCGATCTCACGGAGGGCGCGCTGCCGAGCGAACTCGTCGCCGACACGGGAGATGCCGATGAACCGTCTCCGGTGGGGCGCGAAGCGGTTCGCGCCCCCGTCGGAGCGCCGCTGATCGAAGTGCGCGGGCTCGCCGCCAGGTACCCGGGGGCCGCGAGTGATGCGATCAGCGGCGTCGATTTCGTTCTCGATGCGGGCGAGACGCTCGTCGTTCGCGGCGCGAGCGGAGCGGGCAAGAGCACCCTCGCGCTCGCCCTCGTGAGATTCCTCGAATCGCGCGGGGAGTACCGCGTGCGAGGCCTCGATGCACGGGCGCTGCCCGCCGACGCCGTTCGCGAGATCGTCGGTCTCTGCGAGCAGCGGCCCTATCTCTTCGACTCCGATCTGCGCCAGAATCTCAAGTTCGCCCGCGACAGCGAGGAGCGCGGTACCGCGAGTGACGACGATCTCTGGGCGGTGCTGGATCGCGTCGGTCTCGCCGAGTGGGCGCTCGAGCGCGGCGGCCTCGATGCGCGGCTGGGTGCGGACGGAGCCTGGATCTCCGGCGGCCAGGCGCAGCGGATCGCGCTCGCTCGCGCCATCCTGGCCGATTTCCCGGTCGTCGTGCTCGACGAGCCGACCGCGGGCGTCGATCGCGAGCTCGCCGACCGACTGGTGCTCGACCTGCTGGGGGCAGTGCCCGATGATCGGGCGGTGATCCTCATCACCCATACCGAGCTGCCGCAGGAGATCAGCGCCTCGCGCGTGGATCTGTGATCGGCTCCCAGCGGCGATCGAGCATCTCGCGGAAGTGCGCCAGTCGTTCCTGATCGTGCGGTGCGCAACGGGCACCGTCGAGGTGCGACACCGGTCGGATGCCGTGGAGGGCGTTGACCGCCCAGACCTCGTGGTGCAGCAGCTCGTTCAGCGTCGCGACCCGCGGCTCGAGCTCGGCAGCTTCGCGGATGAGCGCTTCCGTAACCGACGGGACGCGGTCGGGGAGTGCAGAAACGGCGCCCCGGTGCGTTTCGCGGTTCCACCAGATCAGGCTGGTCGTCGCTCCCTCGAGCACGCGACCGTCGCGATCGAGGAGGAGCGGCTCGGCCCCGAGCTCGTGCCTGAGTGCGGCGTAGCTGGCGATGTTGGGCCCCTTGCGGCGAGCGCGCGGCAGCGGCCCGCTCGGACACGATCGGAGTGCGATCGTGAGCTGCAACTGCGGCAGTTTCCGGATCGCGAGAGCGAGTCGGGGTTCGCGAATGCTGTCGCTCGGGCCGGGTTCCCACAGTTCGAACCGAGGAAACCCGTCACCGCTTCTCGCGAGTCGGCTCCGCGCCGAATCGAGAAACGCGGAGACGCGACCTCTGACCTCCGCGGGGTTAGCCTCTGGCGACGCGTCGAGCCAGGCGGCGTGGGCCGTCTGCGCGAAGCGCTCGAGGTGGCGCGCGAAACCGCGCACCGCTGCGTCGACGTGTGCGCCTGCTTCACCGCCCCTGACCGCTCCGCGCACGCGGAACGAGTCGGCGGCGAGAAGCCTGCCCGTGGCCCCGTCGGTGCCGCTCTCCGGGGTCACCGATCCCGGTCCCGACTCTGGGCACTCGTGCTGCGATCTTCACGCGCGCGCGCGAGCACGGAATAGCCCGATCGAAGCTCCCCGCGTCCCGTGAGGGCGCGCAGCACCTCCCGGCCGTCTCCGTTGCCGACCGCGAGGGCTCCGGCGAGCCGCATCGCGCTCAGAAGCGGAGCGGTCGGAGGCTCGGCGAACTCGTCGGGCGGGCCCGTTCGGGTGCTCGCGGTGTCAGACGCGGCACGCACCGCCTCGCAGATGTCGAGACCGTGCACGATCAGCTCGAAGGTGCGAGTCCGCAGGTACGCGCTCAATCGCATCCCGCCGACGACCGTGCTGACGATCGGGTCTCCGGCGTCTCGCACGGCGCCGAGTACGCGAGCAGCGATCTCGGCGAAGCGCAGAGCCGGGTCCTCGCCGAGCGCCGTGCCCGCCTCGACTCCGCGGGCGCTCACCGAAGCGCCGCTCGCCGCAGTCGCGCCGGACGCACGGGCGAAGTACTGCTCCGCGCCCCCGACGGCATCGACCTCGAGCGGTGCGGCGAGCCCCCGCTCGACCGTGAGGAGCGCGCGACTCGTGTGCCCGACGAGCGCGCGCAGATCCCAATCGCCGAGACCAGGGGCACGCCAGTGAGTATCCGGCACGCCGTCGACCACGCTCACGGCCCACGCGGTGGCAGCAGCGAACTCCGTGCGCGACTCAACGATCCCGTCTCCCTCGTGCATGTCGTGAGCGTAGCACCGGCGGTACGCTGAGACGATGCCCGATCCGATGCGTGAACCGGTCGCTCGCGCCGTGCGTGCGCGCGTGAGCGCCGTCGAGATCGCACGTCGCTTCGCCGACACCGGGTCGCCCTGGTTCTGGTTCGACGGAGCCGGGGCAGCACCGGGGGAGCCGCGGGTGTCGACGCTCGGGATCGCGGGCGAGGTGCGCCTCGCCGCCCCGGGAGGCGAACGCGCCTTCCTCTCGGATCTGCGGGACGCGTCGGACGCCGTGTCGCCCGCCGGTGACCACGCCTCGGACACTGCTGGAGACGCGCCGGTATGCGGCGCTCGTCGGGCAGCCGTCGGTTTCGCAGGGGGATGGGTGATCGCGCTCACCTACGAATTCGGCGTCGCGCTCCTCGGGCCGCCCGTGGCGTCGGACGTGGAGCCCGGGACCCCCGCCGACCCTGCCGCCGTTGCGCTCCGGTGCGATGTGGTCGTGGCCGTCGATCACGACTCCGGAGCCGTCGAATTGCGCGGACCGAGCACCGCCGCGGTCGATGCGTGGCTCGCGGAGCACGGAGAGCATCTGCGCGCCCGGGAGCGAGGAGCGGAGATGTCGGCGCCGGCGTCTGATCCCGAAGCCTCCCCGGCCCAGTGGCGCAGCGGGGATGCCGACTACGCCGCGGCGGTCGAACGCTGCCGGGACGCCATCCGGGCGGGCGACGCCTACGTGCTCTGCCTGACCGACACCGCCGAGGCCACGGGAGTGTTCGACGCCATCGAGGTGTACCGACGCCTGAGCGCGTCAGGAGCGCCGGTGCGGGGCGGAATCGTCGACGCGGGCTCGCACGTGCTCGTCAGCGCGAGCCCGGAGCGGTTTCTCTCGGTCCGCGGTGCGACGGTCTCGACGCACCCGATCAAGGGCACCCGTCGTCGAGGAGGGTCGCCGAGCAGCGATCGTGCGCTCGCGGCAGCACTCGCGGCCGATCCGAAGGAGCGCGCGGAGAACCTGATGATCGTCGACCTGATGCGCAACGACCTGAATCGCGTGTGCGAGCCGGGCTCGGTGCGCGTCGACCGGTTTCTCGATATCGAGACCCACGCTCATGTGCATCAGCTCGTGAGCACGGTCTCCGGCACCTTGGCGGGCGGCCAGGGCATCTGGGACGCCATCGTCGCCGCGTTTCCCGGCGGTTCCATGACGGGTGCCCCGAAGCTCCGGGCCGTGCAGCTGCTGCAGCGGTTGGAGGGCGGGCCGCGCGGGTTCTACTCGGGGTGCTTCGGGTGGATCGATCGCCGGGGCGACGCGGAGCTCGCGATGACGATTCGCAGCGTCGAGATGCGGCGGGGCGATCGACCTGCGGTCGCTGTCGGCGCCGGGGGAGGCATCACCATCGATTCAGTCGCCGCCGACGAGGTCGCGGAGAAGCACCTCAAGGCCGCCGCGCTGCTCTCTGCGCTCACCCGCTGATCGGACTCGGGCGCGGCCCGCTCAGACCTCGCGCTCGACCAGTGCCGCGAGTGCCGCGGTCACCATCGTCCAGCCGTCGACGAAGCCGAGCTCCTCATGCCTCGCGCGGTCGTCCGCGCTCGCATGACGCGCCGTGGCCCGGTACGCCGTGCCCTCCGGGTGGTCGGTGAGGGTGAACTCGGCGGTCACGGCAACGGGTGCCGGAGAGGCGGGCCGCCACTGGGCGTCGAGCGCGTTCGTGAAGACGATGCGCCTCGAGGCCTCGACGGTCACGAATACGGCATTCATGTGCGGCTCGAAGGTCTTTCCGTCCTCGCTCATGCTCGTGATGAGCGCGCCGCCCGGCACGAGTTCGAGCCGTTCGACGCGTGCCGTCATAGGGGCGGGGATCCACCAGCGGGCCAGGCGATCCGGATCCGTCCACGCGCGCCACACGATCGCACGGGGAGCGCGGATGATGCGCGTGATCGAGAGATCGCGCTCCGGATCGAATGCGGCGGCGAACGGCGTCTCGACGGGCGACGGCTCGATCGTCTCATCGGGCTGTGGCGAGAGTGACATGCGAGCTCCTCTGCTGCGCGCCCGGCTCGCGCACCCGAATGGGCGGCGGATCGCCGGGGTGCTGCCCAGTATGCGCCCAGCGCGGTGACCCCGCCACCTCGCCGGCGCGCGACGCCTCGCCGCTCCGCCGTCGGCGCCGTGCCGCTCAGCGCGCGGGAGCTGGGCGCTCCACCCGCTCGGTACCGGGTATTCTGGTCGGAAGTGTGCGCTCGCGAACGCGGGCGATTCGAACCGAGATCGAGGTATGTGTGACCGAGCAGCAGGAGCGCGACGCCGAGGGCTATGACTTCCAGGCGATCCAGGACCGCTGGCTTCCCGTGTGGGACGAGCTGAAGCCGTTCGAGGTCGACACCGAGGGAGCCTCCGCGCCCGGGGCAGCGCGCCCCAAGAAGTACGTGCTCGACATGTTCCCGTACCCATCGGGCGATCTCCACATGGGGCACGCAGAAGCGTTCTGCTTCGGCGACGTGCTCGCACGCTATTGGCGCGGACGCGGCTACGATGTGCTGCACCCGATCGGCTGGGACTCCTTCGGGCTGCCCGCCGAGAATGCGGCCATCAAGCGCGGGGTGGATCCCCGGGAGTGGACGTACGCCAACATCGCGCAGCAGAAGGCCTCGTTCCGCCTCTACGCGCCCTCCTTCGATTGGAGCCGCGTGCTCCACACGAGCGACCCCGAGTACTACAAGTGGAACCAGTGGCTCTTCTTGAAGATGTACGAGAAGGGTCTCGCCTACCGCAAGGCGAGCTGGGTCAACTGGGATCCGGTCGATCAGACCGTGCTCGCGAACGAG
Source organism: Leucobacter manosquensis (assembly GCF_018304845.1). Taxonomy (NCBI): domain Bacteria; kingdom Bacillati; phylum Actinomycetota; class Actinomycetes; order Micrococcales; family Microbacteriaceae; genus Leucobacter; species Leucobacter manosquensis. The sequence continues at coordinate 528,563 of NZ_JAFEVO010000001.1, forward strand.
CAGGTGCTCGCGGACGGCACCTCCGAGCGCTCGGGCGCCATGGTCGTGAAGAAGAAGCTGACGCAGTGGTACTTCCGCATCACCGACTACGCGGATCGCCTGCTCGACGATCTCGACGCGCTCGAGGGTCAGTGGCCCACCAAGGTGCTCAACATGCAGCGCAACTGGATCGGGCGCTCGCGGGGGGCCGAGGTCGAGTTCGAGATCGAGGGCCGTGAGGAGAAGGTTCCGGTCTTCACGACGCGCCCCGATACGCTGCACGGCGCGACCTTCATGGTGGTCGCCCCCGACGCCGACCTGGCGGCGGAGCTCGCGGCGGGCGCCTCGGAAGAGGTGCGCAGGAATTTCCAGGACTACCTGGCCCAGACGCAGAAGCAGACGGAGATCGAGCGGCAGAGCGCGGATCGTGAGAAGACCGGCGTCTTCCTGGACCACTTCGCGGTGAACCCGGTCAACGGGGAGCGCATTCCCGTGTGGGCCTCCGACTACGTGCTCGCCGATTACGGGCACGGCGCGATCATGGCGGTACCGGCGCACGATCAGCGAGACCTCGATTTCGCGCTGAAGTTCGACCTGCCAGTGCGCGTGGTCGTCGACGTGCGCGACGCCGACGGCGCCGCCCTGCCCGACCCCGCGGAGAGCGGCGTCGCGACGGCCGGCGAAGGGGTGCTCGTCAACTCGGGCGAGCTCGACGGGCTGCCGAAGAACGAGGCGATCGCCCGCGCGGTCGAGGTGCTCGAGGAGCGCGGCACCGGTCGCGCGTCGACCACGTACCGGTTGCGCGACTGGCTGATCTCGCGGCAGCGCTACTGGGGCACGCCGATCCCGATTCTCCATCACGAGAGCGGCGAGATGCGCCCGGTCGATTCCGAGGCGCTGCCCGTACAGCTGCCGGCCTCCGAGGGGCTGGACCTCAAGCCGAAGGGAGCGTCACCGCTCGGTGCCGCCACGGAGTGGGCGACGGTCGTCGATCCCGAGACCGGCGAGACCTGGACGCGCGACCCTGACACGATGGACACCTTCGTCGACAGCTCGTGGTACTACCTGCGCTTCCTGTCGGCGAACGATGCGACGCAGGCGTTCGACCCGGAGCTCGTCAATGCCTGGGGGCCGATCGACCAGTACGCGGGCGGTGTCGAGCACGCGATTCTGCACCTGCTGTACTCGCGCTTCATCACGAAGGTGCTGCACGATCTCGGTTACCTCGACTTCGACGAGCCGTTCACCGCGCTGCTGAACCAGGGCATGGTGCTGCAGGACGGTGCGAAGATGTCGAAGTCGAAGGGCAATCTCGTCGAGTTCGCGAGCGAGCTCAAGGCGCACGGGGCCGACGCGTTGCGCGTGACGCTCGCGTTCGCGGGGCCGCCAGAAGACGACATCGACTGGGCGGACGTGTCGGTGCAGGGGTCGGCGAAGTTCCTCGCCCGGGCTTGGCGCGTCGTCGACGACGTGCAGACGGCGGGGGCGCCGCGCGGGGCAGCGTTCTCCGAGGGGGACGCCGGGCTCCGGCGAGCCACGCACCGCCTGCTCGCCGATGCGCCGGGGCTCATCGAGGCCTACAAATTCAACGTGGTCGTCGCGCGCCTCATGGAGCAGGTGAACGTGACCCGCAAGGCGATCGACTCGGGCGTCGGCGCCGCGAATCCCGCGGTGCGCGAGTCGGCCGAGGCGATCACCGTCATCCTCTCGCTCTTCGCGCCCTACGCCGCCGAGGACATGTGGGCGAAGCTCGGGTTCGAGCCGAGCGTTGCGCTCGTGGAGTGGCCGGTCGCCGATGCGGCACTGCTCGTCGAAGACGAGGTCACGATGGTCGTGCAGGTGGACGGCAAGGTGCGGGATCGCCTGACGCTCCCAGCGTCGGTGTCGGAGGCCGAGGCCGAAGCGGCTGCCCGTGCGTCGGCCGCGGTGCAGCGCGCGATCGGTGATCGACAGGTCGTCAACGTGATCGTGCGCGTGCCGAAGATCGTCAGCATCGCGACGAAGCCGGCCGCCTAGCGCGGGCTCCCGCTCTCTTTCCTCCTTCGCCCTGCGAGCGGGGTCACTGTTGGTGCGTGTCGGACCCATGACACGCACCAACAGTGACCCCGCTCGCAGGGGAGGGGATGGGATGGATGGGTGCGTGGGGTGAAGGATGGAGCGCGTACTCCGCTCACAAGGGAGCGCCAGTGGCCGTAGGTGCTGACCTTTCCACTGCTGGCGACGAAGCGGCAGCGCGGGCGCCCTCGCGACCTAGCGTGTTCGCATGCGGAAGCACGAAGCACCCGATGGCACTGGCGGGCCCGCCGAGCCCGGCGAGTCGGGCGAGCCCCGCGAAGCAGTCGGTGAAGTGGCCAGTGAAGCGCGCGGCGACGCCGACCTGAACACGCGCCCACTCCTCACCAGTGAGGCAGTGCTGTCGCGGGGGCATTGGCAGGCGAGCGACCGGACGAACGCGCGGGCCGCGCCGGCGCTCCGGTGGGAGCCGAGCACGAGGATCGGGGAGCGGATACGCCGCGGGATCGCAGTGCCCGTGACCGTCGGAGCGCTGGTGTTCGTCGCGGCCGTCGCGGTGGCTATCGGCATCACGATGGCTCGAGGCCACGTGGTGGCCACCGCGGGCGCGGACGCTGCGGCGAGCTCGTCTGAGACTGCGGGCGAGCAAGCGGACGGCGGGTCGACGAGCGGAGCCCAATCCGGGCCGGTGCCCGAGCACGGCGACGGCGACGGCCCAGATGCTTCGCGGGCGCGTGTGCTGGTGCATGTGGTGGGAGAGGTGCACACCGCCGGGGTCGTCGAGCTCGCCGCGGGATCCCGGGTTGCCGATGCGATCGACAAGGCTGGCGGAGCGACCGATGCTGCGGTGCTCGACGTCCTCAATCTCGCTCGGACGGTTGCAGACGGCGAGCAGCTGATCGTGCCCGACGCCGCGCTGGCCGCGGCTTGGAGGGCGAACCCATCGGGCGCGGCCGGGAACGGCGCCGCCGCGGGCGAGGCTGACACGAGCGCTGCTGGCCCGAGCCCAGGAGGGGTGCCTGGCGCGACGACGGGCGGCAGTGGAGCTGGAACTGGAGCGGGCGCGATCGCCCTGAATACTGCCGCGGTCGCCGATCTGGAGACCCTTCCCCGTATCGGTCCGGCCCTCGCGCAGCGCATCATCGACTGGCGCGATGCGAACGGCGGGTTCACCTCGGTGGATCAGCTGCTCGAAGTGCCCGGTATCGGGGCGAAGACGCTCGACGGGCTGCGAGACCTCGTGGTGCTATGAACGACGCATCTCGATCACCGTCGGGCCGTTGGCGCATACTCGCCCCCGCGGTCCTGGCATGGGCACTCGTGGCGAGCGCCATCTTGGTCCCGGGCTGTGGCCGGTGGCTCGCAGTCGCGGCGTTCGGCATCGGCGTCGTCGCGATCGGCTGCGTCCGTGCACGCGGGCGCGCGGTCGTCCTTCGCTGTGCTGGGATCGCCTGTGCGATGCTCGTCGTGCTCGGGGCGCGGATCGATGCGCTCGAGCAGGTGCGCGAGGATCCGCAATTCGCGCGTACCGCAACGAGCGCGCGTGCGACGACGCTCGACATCGAGCTGCGAGGTTTCCCGAAGACATCGATCGACGAGCGCGGTCGACGGTCGTCGTGGGCGCCCGCGGTCGCGCGGTCGGCCAGCGGCGACATGCCCGTCGTGCTCTGGTTCGCAGCCGACTCGCTCCGCTCCGACTCGCCCCGCTCCGACTCGCCCCGCTCCGGCTCGCCCCCCTCCGGTGCTGATGAACCGGGTGACCGCAGTGGTGACGCGAACCTCTGGGGGCCGGGGACGCTCGCGCTGGCGTCTGGCACGCTCGTCTCACTCGACGCCGGTTCGTCTGCCAGGTACGGAGTCCGTGTCACATCCTTCGATGCCGTCGCGACGGACGGCGCAGACAGCGCATCGGCGACGATTCGCGCCGTCACGACGCACGCTGCAGCCCGTCTCCGCGCCGGCCTGCGCGAAGCGGCGGCCGCCGTGCCCGGCGCCGAACTGGTGCCGGGGTTCGCCGTCGGCGACACGTCGCTCGTGCCGGAGCACCTCGATCAGCAGATGCGGGAGAGCTCGCTCACTCACCTCGTGGCGGTGTCGGGCGCCAACTGCGCGCTGGTCGTGGCCGCCGTCTTCACGGTGTCGGGCTGGCTCGGCGTGCCGCGTCGCGCCCGGATCGCGCTGGCAGGCTCGGCGTTGGCCGGCTTCGTGGCCGTCGTCGGGCCGGATCCGAGCGTGCAGCGGGCGGGAGTGATGGCCGCGGTCGTGCTGCTCTCATCGTTCGGGGGGAAGCGCGCCATCGCGCTTCCCGGTCTCGGGCTCGCCGTCCTCGCGCTGCTCGTGCACGATCCGTGGCAGGCGCTCCAGCCGGGATTCGCGCTCTCCGTCGCGGCGACCGCGGGAATTCTGCTGTGGGTTCCCGACGTGATGCTGCTGCTGGGACGCGTGTTCCCGAGCCCTCAGTGGGTCAGGCTTCCCGTTGCCGTCGCGATCGCCGCGCAGTTCGCGTGCGGGCCGCTGTTGCTGCTCGTGCAGTCCGGCTTTCCCGCAGCTGGGCTCGTCGCAAACGTGCTCGCAGCCCCGGCTGCCCCCTGGAGTACGGGGCTCGGGCTGCTCGCCCTCCTCGCGGCGCCGCTTTTCCCCGAGGTGTCGCACGCCTGCGTGTGGCTCGCCAGCATGCCTGCCAGCTGGGTCGTCGCAACCGCAGAGGTCACGGCTGCGCTCCCGGGAGCGAGGTGGGCGTGGCCAGGCGGGTGGGGAGGCGCCGCGCTGCTCGCAGGCGTCGAAATCGCCGTACTCGTCGCCTGGTGGCTCCTCGAGCGTCGATTCGGCGAGCACGCGGACCGGGATCCGGGTGCGCCTTCCCCTGGCGCACCAGTGACGAGCGGGAGAACCCCGTGGGGGTGGAACGTGCCGCGCCCGCGCCGCACCATCGTCTGGATTGCGGCGCTGCTCTGCGGTGCGCTCGGAGCATTTCTCGGGCCGACGCTCATCGCCCCGACGACCGCGCGGCTCACGACTCCGCATACCTGGAGCGTGGTCGCGTGCGACGTCGGTCAGGGTGACGCGCTGCTGCTGCGAGACCCACGGGCCCCCGACACTGTGATGCTGGTGGACACCGGCGACAACCCCGAGCGGCTCAACTCGTGCCTGGAGCGATTCGGAGTGCGCCGCATCGCGATCCTCGTGCTCACGCATGACGACCGGGACCACGTGGGCGCGCTGAGCGCGATCGTCGATCGGGTGGATCGCGCGCTCATCGCACCGAGCAATCGCGAGGACGGCGACGTGCGCCCAGTACGCGCCTCGCTGCAGACGGCAGGTGTGAGCACGCAGGTGGGTGGAAGCGGCATGATCGATGCGCTCGGCGGTCTGCACTGGGAGGTGCTGGCGCCGGAGTCGGGGGCGACTCCCGCCGATACGAACAGCGCGAGTCTCGTCCTGCGCGTGAAGGCGGGTGCGACGTCGGTGCTCCTGCTCGCCGATACGGGAGAGGATGAGCAGCTCGCGCTGCAACGGACGGGCGCTAATCTCGACGTCGACGTGGTCAAGGTGGCGCATCACGGCTCTTCGGATCACGATTCCGACATCTTCACCGCGGCTTCTGCCGAGGTCGCACTGATCTCGGTCGGTGCGGACAACGGGTACGGGCATCCGACCGCGTCCGTCATCGAGGGTCTCCGCCGCACCAGCACCACGGTTCTGCGGACCGACGAGCTGGGGTCGATCGCCGTGAGCGGCGATCCAGGCACGCTCGACGTCTGGGCCGAGCGTGGAGCGTCGAGCGAGGAGCAGAGTGAACGGTAGTCTGGACGGGTGGCACAGGCACGGAAGGCAGCTCCGCGAGCGGCGTCTGCGAAGACGAAGATCCCGCAGCTCGATTGGAGCGAGGCGCAGCCGGCTGCGGTCGTGCTGATCTCCGGCCCCGAGGCGTTTCTCGCGGATCGAGCGACGCAAGCGATCCGCGCCGCACTGCTCGAGGTGAACAGCGATCTCGAGGTGCACGACGTCGACGCCGCCTCGTACACGGCGGGCGAGCTGTTCACGATCGCGAGCCCGTCACTGTTCGCAGAGCCGCGGTTGATTCGCGTCGAGGGCGTCGAGAAGTGCTCCGACGCCTTCCTCGAAGACACGAAACGGTACGTCGCAGGGCCGGCGGATGGCACGACACTGGTGCTGCGCCACGTCGGCGGTCAGCGCGGCAAAGCGCTGCTCGATCTCGTGCGCGGCGGAACCGGCGGCGGTATCGAGGTGGTCTGCGCCGAGGTGAAGAAGGATCAGGATCGCCTCGCGTTCGTGCAGGCCGAGTTTCGCCGACTGGGCGCCCAGGTCACCCCGGGGGCGGCCCGCCAGCTCGCAGCTGCGTTCTCGGGTGGGATCGGCGAGCTCGCCGGCGCGATCGGGCAACTCGTCTCGGACGTCGGCACCAGAATCTCCGAAGATCAGGTCTCACGCGCCACCGAGGGCCGCGTCGAGACGAATGCGTTCAGAGTGGCCGACGCCGCGACGGCCGGTCGTGCGGCTGACGCTCTCGTGCTGCTCCGCCAGGCGTTCTCGACGGGAACCGATCCGATCCCGATGCTCGCCGCACTCAATATGAAGGTGCGCGCGATGGCCCGCGTCTACGGCGCCGGCGGATCCGGGGGACAGCTCGCGAAGGAGCTCGGCATGGCTCCGTGGCAGGTCGATCGAGCGCTGCGCGAAGTGCGTGGCTGGCGCGAAGAAGATCTCGCTCGTGCGATCGATCTCGCCGCAGAAACCGAGTGGCGGTTGAAAGGCGGGAGTCGGGACCCCGAGTACGCGCTCGAGAAGTATCTCTTGTTCGTAGCGAAACGCGGGCGCGTGTAGCACTGCCAGTGCAGTGCGCCAGTGCACGAAAAAGGCCCCGCCGAAGCAGGGCCTGAATCGATCGCGAATGCGAGTTAGAGCGATGCCACCTGAGCGGCGAGCTTCGACTTGCGGTTCGCGGCCTGGTTCTTGTGGATGACGCCCTTCGAGGCGGCCTTGTCCAGCTTGCGGCCGGCGGTCTTCAGCTTGGCCTCGGCTACCGACTTGTCGCCGGCTGCGATCGCCTCGCGAGCTGCGCGCACGACGGTGCGGAGTTCGCTCTTGTACGCCTTGTTGCGCTCGGTCGCCTTGCGGTTGGTCTTGATGCGCTTGATCTGCGACTTGATATTTGCCACGTTGAGATGTGTCCTTTAGATCCGGTTGACGGGTTGTTCCGCGCGGTGAGAGAGGGCACCTTACGGGTGGTGTGGTAAGAACCACACGCAAGCCAAGAACCGAGTCTAGCAGAAGCTCGGCGTCGATCCCAGTGGCCGTGCGGTCGCGGCATCGGCGCGCCGCGGCGGGACTACAGCGCGCCCGCGATCAGCTCGACGTCGTCGCCGACCCGGATGTCGCCCCAGGCGGCGCTCCCGAGCTCGGTTCCGGCAGGCATGGGGGCCGGAAGCTCGCGGGGGAGCAGGAGCGTGCCGAGCGTCGGCTCCCGTTGCCCAATGCGCTGGGTCAGGGTGGTGAGCACCCGTGCGTCGCGTGCGCCCGTCTCCGGGTTCGCATGGGTGGCGAGACACCGGACGATGGGCTCTGCCGTGCGGAACTCGAGTTCGCCGATGCGCACCGCCCCGCGCCACTCGAGCTCCTCCCAGGCCTCGACGCCGTCGATGACGATGTTCGAACGGAAGCGGCGGTCATCGAGTGCGGGGTCTGTCGCGCTGGAAGGATCGGGATCGCCCCCGGAGGCGGTGAGTTCGGGAGTGCCGCCGTCGGTTCGCTCGATCACTGCGCTGAGTGCGAGTACGCTGGCGCGGCCGTGCAGCGACACGTAGCCCTGTTCGCGATCCTGGAACCGCGCGTGCTCGCCGTCGCCGACGAGTGCGAGCGGCAGCCTGCCGGGGCGCTGCAACCGCTTCCCCTCACGCGTACCGAGCACGAACTCGGTCACCGCATCGGAGAGGTGCTTGCGGCCGGCGTCATCGAGCGCGGCGGAGACCATGACGGAGGTGCCGCTGAAGATGGTGACATGGCGCTCGGCAGCGTCGAACTCGAGTCGCAATGCGGCGAGGGCCGGGAAGTCCTGGAGCGCCAGGCCGTGCGCCTTCGGCCAGTAGTCGAGCCCGTCGCGCTGTTCGGGAAGCGCTGCCTCTGCGAAGCGGAAGGCGAGCACCCGGTCGCCGACGATGCGCCCGTCGCGCTGCACGGTGAGTCGTTCGCGGCGTTCCGGAGTGAATCCTTTGACGGGGTAGCGATACAGGGCGACGACGCGAGGCATTTGCATATTCTCGCAGGAACGACCGGACTCGGGGAATGCGGCGTCGTGTCCGGCGCACGAACCCGCTCCCGCGCGTGCGATAATTGCGAACAATGTCTCCACGCAGCCTGAACCCTCCAGTACCGGCGTCGACCGACCCCGCGAAGATTCGCAACTTCTGCATCATCGCGCACATCGACCACGGGAAGTCGACCCTGGCCGACCGCATGCTTCAGGTGACGGGCACCGTTCCCGATCGCGAGATGCGCGCGCAGTACCTCGACCGCATGGATATCGAGCGCGAGCGCGGCATCACCATCAAGTCGCAGGCGGTGCGCATGCACTGGGCGACCGATGCGGGCGACTTCGCGCTCAACATGATCGACACCCCGGGGCACGTCGACTTCAGCTACGAGGTCTCGCGCTCGCTCGCGGCGTGCGAAGGGGCGATCCTGCTCGTGGACGCCGCGCAGGGCATCGAAGCGCAGACGCTCGCGAATCTCTACCTCGCCATGGAGAACGATCTCGAGATCATCCCGGTGCTCAACAAGATCGACCTGCCTGCGGCCGATCCTGAGCGCGTCTCGCGTGAGATCGCCGACCTCATCGGCGGCCGTCCCGAAGACATCCTGAAGGTGTCGGGGAAGACCGGCGCCGGTGTCGAAGAACTGCTCGACAGCGTGGTGCATCGGATCCCGGCTCCGGTCGGCAGCGCCGATGGGCCGCCGCGCGCGATGATCTTCGACTCCGTCTACGACCCGTATCGCGGTGTCGTCACCTATGTGCGCATGATCGATGGCAATCTGTCGCCGCGCGAGAAGGTGCAGATGATGTCGACCGGCTCGGAGCACGAAGCCCTCGAAGTGGGCGTCTCGGCACCCGAGCCCACGCCGACGAAGGGACTCGCCGTCGGCGAGGTGGGCTACCTCATCACGGGTGTGAAAGACGTGCGGCTCTCCAAGGTGGGGGACACGGTCACCGCGAAGCGCAAGCCGGCGACCGAGGCGCTGCCCGGGTACACCGACCCGAAGCCGATGGTCTTCTCGGGGCTCTACCCGCTCGACGGGAGCGACTACCCCGTGCTGCGCGAGGCGCTCGACAAGCTGAAGCTCGAAGACGCTGCGCTGCAGTACGAGCCGGAGACCTCAGTGGCTCTCGGCTTCGGATTCCGCTGCGGTTTCCTCGGGCTCCTCCACCTCGAGATCATCTCCGAGCGCCTGCGGCGGGAGTTCGATCTCGACCTCATCGCGACGGCTCCGAGCGTGATCTACCAGGTCACGACCGACGACGGGCGCGAGATCACCGTGACGAATCCGTCGGAGTACCCCGATGGCAAGATCTCGAGCGTGCGCGAGCCCGTCGTGAAGACCGCCATTCTGGCGCCCAAGGACTACGTCGGCGCGATCATGGAGCTCTGCCAGAGCCGCCGTGGCAATCTGATGGGAATGGAGTACCTGGGCGAGCGCGTCGAGCTGCGCTACAGCATTCCGCTCGGCGAGATCGTCTTCGACTTCTTCGACCACCTGAAGAGTCGCACCCAGGGCTACGCGAGCCTCGACTACGAGCCCATGGGCGAGCAGGAGGCGGACTTGGTGAAGGTGGACATTCTGCTGCAGGGCGAAGCCGTCGACGCCTTCAGCGCGATCGTGCACCGCGACAACGCATACTCGTACGGCACCATGATGGCCGAACGCCTGCGCAAGCTCATCCCGCGCCAGCAGTTCGAGGTGCCGATCCAGGCCGCGATCGGCGCGCGCGTGATCGCCCGCGAGACGATTCGCGCGATCCGCAAGGACGTGCTGGCGAAGTGCTACGGCGGCGACATCAGTCGCAAGCGCAAGCTGCTCGAGAAGCAGAAAGAGGGCAAGAAGCGCATGAAGATGGTGGGCCGCGTCGAGGTGCCGCAGGAGGCCTTCATCGCCGCGCTCTCCGGGGATGTGGAGGGGAAGGAAGGGGGCAAGCGATGAGCAAGGATCAGCCGGCCCGCCGCAGCAGCCACGTGGAGATGCCGGTCGCTTATGCGGCCGTCGGAGCTTCGAAAGACCCCGACATCGTTCGGTTCCCGCCCGAGGGCATGACCCCGTACGAGGAGGAACTCCGCCTCGGAAGCGGCCAGGAGCGATTCTTGATCGCGTCCAGCCTGCTGATGACCTGGGGCGCGCAGCGCGGATCCGGCGTGCGTGTGACCGACATCGTTCGAGGCGCTGGTTCGGAATACGTGGGCCCGAGCTTCAACGGTGACGGAATGCCGGAGGCCGCTGGTGAGGTCGAGGAGCAGTTCGGCCCAGACGGCGAACCGTACATCGTCGCGGGAACCACCGCGGTGCTGCACTTCGAGGGGCAGGATCCCCGAAACGTGCTCGTGGTGTACACCGTGGACGAGGAGCGCCGGGTCGGGTTCGCGTGGGGGACCGGTGACGAAGCCGGCGCTGTCGGCGAGCAGCTCTTCCTGATCGAGTTCCGCGCCGACGATACGGTGTGGGCCGTCGCCCGCGGGTTCGTCGCAGCGCCGAAGAACGGGTTGCTCGGCCTGCGCGGCCGCGCCGACGTCCGTGCCGCGCTCGATGCCGTCAAGCGCGGGATCGCCGCGCTCGCTCCCGGTGCTCAGCCCGTTCCGGATCTCGGCCCGGCCGCGCAGGCGGAGACCCCCGCGGCGGAGCCAGCTGTCGATGCGGCGCCGGATGCCGAGCCTGAGGCTGCGCCCGAGCCCGTACAGGCGACCGAGCCCGAGGCTCCGCCCGAGCCCGAGCCCGAGCCCGAGCCTGAGGTTGTGCCCGAGCCTGTGGTTGTGGCCGAGCCCGAGGTCGAGCCTGTGCAGGCGTCCGACGGCATCGCGGAGCAAGACGACGCCCCCGGCCATCTGCCGGGCGCCGACGCGAACGGCCCGACTCACCAGCGCCGACCCAGTAGACGGTCGTGATGAGGGGGCTGTTCTGCCCCGAGTGGAACGCAGGATCAGGAGACCGCCGTGCCGAGCGCGCTGCCTGAGGGAGACCCCGCCCCGGAGGACGGCGCGCTCCCACCCGAGGTCGCGGTCGGCGCGCATGCCCGCAACTTCGGCGTGTACGTGCACGTGCCGTACTGCCGAGTGCGCTGCGGATACTGCGATTTCAACACGTACACGGCCAGTGAGCTCGGCGGCACCTCGCGGGGCGACTACGCCGCGCAGGTGGAGCAGGAGCTGACCCTGGGCGGCCGCGTGCTGCGACTCGCCGGGCTTCCGGAACGGCAGGTATCGACCGTGTTCTTCGGCGGGGGCACGCCGACGCTGCTGCCGGCCGACGATCTCGCTCGCATGCTCGGGCGCATCCGGGCTGAGTGGGGGCTGGCCGACGGGGCTGAGGTGACGACGGAGGCGAATCCCGACTCGGTCGACGCCGAGTACCTGCGAACGCTGGCCGACGCGGGATTCACGCGCGTGAGTTTCGGCATGCAGTCCGCCGTACCGCACGTGCTCGCGACGCTCGACCGCACGCACACCCCTGAGCGCGTGCCGCTGGTCACGCAGTGGGCGCGCGATGCCGGGCTCCAGGTGAGCGTCGATCTCATCTACGGCACGCCGGGCGAGAGCCTCGCCGATTGGGAGCGCTCGATCGATGCAGCGCTCGCCTGCGAACCCGACCATATCTCGGCCTACGCGCTGATCATCGAGCGCGGCACGAAGCTCGCCGCGCAGATCCGACGCGGGGAGGTCGCCGCCCCCGACGAGGACCTGCACGCCGACATGTACGAGCTCGCCGACGCCCGCTTCGCGGAGGCGGGTTTCTCCTGGTACGAGATCAGCAACTGGTCGCGCTCGCCGGAGACGCGGTCGCGCCACAACCTCTCGTACTGGACGGGTGAGGACTGGTGGGCGGCCGGCCCCGGAGCCCACAGCCACGTGGGCGGAGTGCGGTGGTGGAACGTGAAGCATCCGGGCGCATACGCGCAGCGCATGGCGCAGGGCGTCTCGCCCGCGCATTCGCGCGAGACCCTGTCGGAGGCGGCTCGGCGAGAGGAGCGCATCCTGCTCGAGACCAGGATCGTCGACGGGCTTCCCGCTGACGTGCTGAGCGCCGACGAACGTCGCTCGATCCCGCAGCTCATCGCGGACGGGCTCCTCGACGGGCGGGCCGCGATCGCCGGACGCCTCGTTCCCACGCTGCGCGGGCGACTGCTCGCCGACACCGTCGTGCACCGACTGCTGGGCGGCTGATCCCATCCCCGTCGGGGCTGCGGGACGCCGCTCGTGGACCCCTCGCACGACCGTGTTCGCTGGGAGCGGTAGCGGTCGCATGCCACCGTGCCTGCGCTAGACTTGGCACTCGGAACAAGTGAGTGCCAGGGTCAGGAGGGGCGATGGTTTCGGAGCGCAGCCTCGCGGTATTGCACGCGATCGTGGGCGATTACGTGTCGTCGAACGAGCCCGTCGGGTCGAAGGCGATCGTCGACCGCCACAGCTTCGGCGTCTCCGCAGCGACCATTCGCAATGACATGGCCCTGCTCGAGGAAGACGAGCTCATTGCGCAGCCGCACACGTCCTCGGGCCGCGTGCCCACCGACAAGGGGTACCGGCTCTACGTCGACACGCTCGCACGCATTCGTCCGTTGAGTTCGGCGCAGCGATCCGCGATCGAGCGCTTCCTCGGCGAGTCGTCGGACCTCGACGACGTCATGGCGCGCACGGTGCGCATGCTCTCCCAGCTCACCAACCAGGTCGCGGTCGCGCAGTACCCGTCGCTGCGCCGCACGGTCGTGCGTCACATCGACCTCGTCGCGATCGGCGAGGATCGGGTGCTCAGCGTCCTGATTCTCGGCAGCGGAGTGGTGGAGCAGCAGGTGGCCCTCCTTCCAGCCTCGCGCGTCACGGAGGCGTGGGTGCACGGCCTCCGGCAGCGCATCGCCGATGCGGCGGTGGGCAGCGACGTCGAGACGGCTGCGGGTGCGGTGACGCGTCTCGTGGAGGATCTGCCGCTCTGGTCGCAACCAGACGAGTCCGATCTCGTGCGCCGCGTGCTCGCGGTGGTGTCGGGGCAATTGCAGGCCAACCGCAATGACCGCATCGCCGTTGCTGGCGCCGCGAACCTCTCCCGACCGGATGGCGAGTTCGCCGGATCGCTGCCCGTCGTGCTCGAAGCCATTGAGGAGCAGGTCACCCTGCTTCGACTTCTCGGCGAGCTGGTGCACGACGACCGCGATGTCTCGGCGTCGATCGGTCGTGAGAACGAGGCCTACGGGCTCTCAGAGACCTCGATCATCGCGTCGAAGTACGAGGACGGCATCGCGATCTCGAAACTCGGCGTATTGGGGCCGCTGCGTATGGACTACGCCGGCAACATCGCCACAGTGCGCGCGATCGCGCGCTACCTCAACCGATTCTTGGGGGAGGAGCGGTAGCCGCCGCTCCTCCTGCCCACCCGACGACACCCCTACCTGAGGAGCGATATAGCGTGGCCGATCATTACGAGACCCTCGGCGTCTCCCGCGAAGCGAGCGCCGAAGAGATCAAGAAGGCCTACCGGCGGCTGGCACGCCAGTTGCACCCGGACGTGAACCCGAGCGAGGACGCGGCCGAGCAGTTCAAGAGCGTGACGCATGCGTACGACGTGCTGAGCGACCCCGAGCAGCGGCAGCACTACGACATGGGCGGCTCGCAGGGGGGCGCCGCCGGGTTCGGCGACATCTTCGAGACCTTCTTCGGCGGCGCCGGATTCGGCGGTGCGGGTCAGCGCGGTCCGCGTTCGCGCTCGGAGCGCGGGGACGACGCGATGATCCGGGTCGACGTCTCGCTTGAAGACGTCATCTTCGGCACGCAGCGCGAGATCACCGTGAATACGGCGGTGCTCTGCGAAGTCTGCCAGGGCAGTTGCTGCCAGCCGGGCACGCATCCCGTCACCTGCGACGTCTGCGGTGGCCAGGGGCAGGTGCAGCGCCAGGTACGGTCGCTCTTCGGCAATGTGGTCACCATGCACCCGTGCGGCAGCTGCCAGGGGTACGGCACCATCATCGAGCATCCCTGCGTGCAGTGCGCGGGCAAGGGGCGCGTGCGCGAGCGCCGCACCTTCCCCATCGAGGTTCCCTCCGGCATCGACACCGGCACGCGCCTGCAGATGCGCGGCGGCGGCGAGGTGGGCCCCGGCGGCGGGCCGAACGGCGACCTGTTCATCGAGTTCCGCGTGATGCATCACGACATTTTCAGCCGTGACGGCAATGACCTGCTGTGCACGATGCAGCTCTCCATGACCGATGCGATTCTCGGCGCCGATGCGAAGCTCGCGGGCCTCGACGGCGAGGTCGAGGTCGAGGTCGAGCCGGGGGTGCAATCCGGAGACATGCTCACGGTTCGCGGTCGCGGGATCCAGGGACTGCGCAGCACGACGCGCGGTGATCTGAAGATCGCCGTGCAGGTCGCCACGCCGACGAAGCTCTCGAATCGGGAGAAGGATCTGGTGCGGCAGCTCGCCTCGCTGCGCAAGGACGATGCTCCGCACCTCGGCGAATTCCATCAGGGCTTCTTCGGCAAGATTCGCGACCGCTTCTTCCGTCAGGGCTGAGCGTGGCCAACCTCTACTACCGCGAAGACCTCGACGCTTCCGACATCGTTCCGGGGTCGCTCGTCGAGGTGAGCGGTGATGAGGGACGTCACGCCGTACGCGTGAGCCGCCTGCGCGTCGGCGAGCGGACGGCGATCGGCGACGGTGCCGGCGCACTGGGGGACGGCGCGGTCGAGTCGGTCGCGAAGGATCGCTTCACCGTGCGCATCGATCGCGTCATTCCGTCAGCGCCGCCCGCCGGTCCGCGTCTGGTGCTCGTGCAGGCGCTCGCGAAGGGCGACCGAGACGAGCGAGCCGTGGAGCAGGCGACCGAGTTCGGCGTCGATGCCATCGTGCCGTGGCAGGCCGCGCGTTCCGTCTCCCGCTGGGATGGCTCCGGTGCCCAGGAGAGGATCGCGAAGGGGCTCGCGAAGTGGAGGCGCGTCGCGCGAGAGGCGTCGAAGCAATCGATGCGCGCGCGCATTCCCGAAGTGCGCGAGCCGGTTTCGCTCGACGGGTTGCGCGAGATCGCGAGCCGCGAGCAGGAGACGGTCGTCGTGCTGCACCCGCGCGGCACCTCTCGGGTCTCGACGTGGGCGCGGTCCGCAGCCGAATCCGCGCACCCGGCTGATGAGCTGCTGCTCGTCGTCGGACCGGAGGGCGGGTTCGCCGGCGACGAGCTCGACGGGTTGGAGGAAGCCGGAGCATCGATTCTGCTCCTCGGCGACACGGTGCTCCGGACCTCCTCCGCCGGTCCCGCTGCGCTCGCGGTGCTGAATGCGGCGTTCCAGCGCTGGTGAGCCGGGCTGCCGCTGATCAGCGCCGCCGGAAGCGAGGATCCGCCTCGACGCGTGCGTGGGAATCCGAGTCGCCGTGATTGTCGCCGGTGAGGGTCGTCTCATCGAATGGCGCCTCCCCGCGGAGCACTCGATGCACGCGCTGCATATCGACCTGCTTCGTCCATGATCCGAGGAGCAGCGTCGCAACAGCGTTGCCGGTGAAGTTGGTGAGCGCCCGCCCTTCCGACATGAAGCGGTCGATGCCGACGATCACGCCGACCCCGTCGACGAGCTCAGGCCGGTACGCCTGCAGTCCGCCCGCGAGTGTCGCGAGTCCCGCGCCCGTCACACCGGCGGCTCCCTTCGAAGCGATGATCATGAAGACGAGCAGCCCGATCTGCTCGCTGAGGCTCATGGGGTCTCCCATTCCGGCGGCGATGAAGAGCGAGGCCATGGTCAGGTAGATCGCGGTGCCGTCGAGGTTGAACGAGTACCCCGTGGGCACCGTGATGCCGACGACGGGTTTCGAGACTCCGAGGTGTTCCATCTTCGCGATCAACCGCGGCAGGGCCGATTCGGATGACGACGTGCCCACGATGAGCAGGTACTCGCGTCCGAGGTACTTCATGACTGCGAAGATGTTGACGCGCGTGACCGCATAGAGCAGGGTGCCGAGCACTCCGACGATGAAGACGATGCAGGTGATGTAGAAGCCGAGCATGAGCACTCCGAGACTCCAGATCGCTGCGATCCCGGTTTTCCCGACGACAGCCGCGATGGCCCCGAATGCTCCGAGCGGGGCGAGCCAGAGGATCATGCTGAGAACGCGGAAGACCAGCGTCTGCAGGTGCTTGATGGCGTCCATGATGGGCGTCGCGCGTTCGCCGAGGCCCTGGAGTGCGAAGCCCGTGAGGAGAGCGATGAAGAGGACCTGGAGCACGCTCTCGCCCGTGAACGCGGAGAAGAACGTCGTCGGGATGATGCCGAGCACGAAATCCTGTGTGCTGCTGCTTTCGCCCGTGACCGTGTACTCCGCTCCCTGCATGTCGAGGCCTGTTCCCGGGTGGAGCAGGTTGCCGACGACCAGGCCGATCGCCAGAGCGAATGTGGACATGGTCATGAAGTAGGCGAGGGCGAGCCCGCCGATCTTTCCGACCGTCGCGGCCGTGGCGATGGAGCCGACGCCGATGACGATGGTGCAGAAGATGATCGGCGCGATCATCATCTTGATGAGTCCGACGAACGCCTTGCCGAGCGGTTCGAGACCGACGGCGAAATCGGGCGCCACGAGCCCGATCACGGCTCCGAGCACGACCGCGATGACCACGGCGACGTAGAGCCAAGTGTGTTTGTCCCACCCCCTCCGGCGGGGTTTGCGCGGTGCCGATCGGGATCCGGTGAGTGCTGTCGCGGCCATGCTGCTCCTTCTGAGAACGCCGTTGTCCATGTCGATCGCATCCGGCGTGCCGCTCCGGCAGCACCGCGATGCGCTGATCACGCTAAGCCGCTCGCGCGGTGCCCGGGCGTTTCGGGCTTATCGGACCCGCAATCGAGCGGCAGCGCGTGCCCGGCCCGACGTGACCGTGCGATAATGTGACCCATGAGTCACGGCCGACCATCGAGCGCGACCTCGCGCGTCTTCGTCATCCTGCTCGGCGGAGCGCTCACCGTGAGCGTCATCGTCACCGCAGTCCTCATGTGGGATAGCCGGCGGGCCGAGTACCGGCGCACCGAGCGCGCCACCCAGGCTCTGGCAGTCGCAATCGCCGCGGCGCCCGAAACTGTTGAGGCACTGGCAGGGCCGATCGAATCAGAACGAGTGACAGCCTTGCAGCAGCGGATGTCGGAGCTCCGGCAGGACGTCGGAGTGAGCTACGTCACGGTGATGGATGCCAGGGGAAGACGGTTCACGCACCCCGATGCGGAGGAGATCGGGAAACGGTACCTCGGCACCATACCGGACGAGCCGGAGCGCTTCACCGAGCGCTGGACGGGGACGCTCGGCCCGTCGATCCGCACGATCGCTCCGGTCGCCGGGCCATCCGGGTTGACGATCGGATGGGTATCGGTCGGAATCACCGTGACCTCGGTCGCTCAGGAGATCTCGCGCGAGATTCCCCTCGCCCTTGCCGTGAGCGGAGCCTTCGCCGTGACCGGCGGCGTCGCAGCATTCGGAGCCGGAAGAATCACACGCCGCATCACCGGCGACCTGTCGGCCGAAGCGGTGCGCGACGCGATCATCTCTCACGATTCGCTGCGGACGCTCAGCGAGTCGCTCAGGGCGCAGACCCACGAGCACGCGAACCGCCTGCACGCCGCGATCGCCCTGCTCGAACTGGGGCGGAAGGACGAGGCCGTCGAGATGCTCGCGGCGACGGCGCATCGCAGCCAGGAACTGGCCGACCTCGTGGCGGCGCCTGACGCGCTCGAACCGGCCGTCAGCGCACTGATCGTCGGCAAAACGGCGCAGGCCGCCGAGCGGGGCGTCTCCATCGCCGTCGATATCGACCCGGAACTCCCGGATCTTCCGATCGAGGCGATGGAACTCGTATCCGTCATCGGCAACCTGCTGGACAATGCGATCGACGCGGCCGCGACGAGCAGCACCCGCTCCCGAGAGGTCGCGCTGCGGATGCGCGCGGGCGCTCCTGGCGAGGGAGTGATCGACGTCTCGGATTCGGGTGATGGCTTCTCCGGTGAAGCTCGAAGCGGCATGTTCGAGTGGGGCGTCTCGACGAAGCGGTCATCGACCGACCGCGAGGTGGAGGGGAGGGGCGTCGGGCTCGCGCTCGTCGCTCGCATCGTGCATGAATGCGGTGGCACCATCATCGCCCGTGAATCTCCGACGACGTTCACCGTGCGGTTGCCGGCAGTGCGCACGGAGCGCTCGCCCCGACGCGCGTCATCGACCGCAGCGCCCGCGACGCCCCCGGGTTCCCCGCCGGAAGCACGCCTTTGACGAGCGGCGTGCGCGACGGGTGCGACCCGATTCGCGTCATCACCGTCGACGATGATCCGCTCGCACTCGAACTCCATCGTGCGCACCTGGCGCGAGCGGGCGGGTTCGAAGTCGTCGCACAGTGCTCCGGTGCGCGCGCCGCCGTCGTCGCTCTCACACGTTCGACAAATCGCGCGGATCTCGCACTGCTCGATGTCACGATGCCCGATGGCACCGGTCTCGATGTACTCCGCCACGTCCGTGCGCGAGGCGTTCGCACGGACGTCATCGCGGTCAGCGGGGTGCGCGACGTCGAGGTGGTGCGGGAGATGGTGGCGCTGGGCGCCGTGCAGTATCTGATCAAGCCCTACACCTACCCGCTCTTCAAAGCCAGGATCGAGGCGTTCCGCGAGTATCATCGTCGCTCTCTCGCGGCCGGTCGCACGGCGACGCAGCACGACGTCGACGGGATGTTCGCCTCATTGCGCACGGCCCAGACCACGCCGTTGCCGAAAGGGCTCGCGACGCACACCCTGGAGCAGGTCTCTTCCGCGCTTCGCGCCTGCGGGACCTGCACCGCCCACGAGATCTCACGGCGACTCGGGATCTCGCGAGAAGTCAGCCGACGGTATCTGGAGTACCTCGCGGAGATCCGCCGAGCCGAGCGGCGCGCCCGGTACGGCGCTCGGGGCCGCCCGCAAACCGAGTACCTCTGGAACGCCGAGGTCGAGCGGCACTGACCCAGCGGCCGCCAGCGTCTACACTGGAACCATGGCAGCAGACACCGTGTTCGCGAAGATCGTTTCCGGCGAGATCCCCGTCGAGATCCTCGCGGAAACCGATCGGGTGCTCGCGTTCCCCGATATCAGCCCGCAGGCACCGGTGCACATCCTCGTGATTCCGAAATCGACGGCGTACGCGAACGTCGCCGAACTGGCCGCCGCCGAGCCGGAGACACTGGCCGAGATGGTCGCCGTCGCCCGGAGTCTGGCGGAGGAGCACGCCAACGGCGAGTACCGCCTGATCTTCAACAGCGGGGCGACCGCCGGCCAGACGGTGTTCCACGTGCACGCCCACGTGCTGGCAGGCGACCTCGAGGAGCGATCGCTCGGTGCCTCCTGAACTTCCGAATGATGCCGAGTCCGCCACGGGGTCGAGTGCCGGCGCACGCACGGGCGATCCCGAGCTCCAGCGGACGGTGATGCTCGCGGGGGTCGACCTCGCCTCGTTCCTCGGGCACCGGGATCAGCTGATCGCCGACCTCGAGGCTCAGCACCCGGAAGTGACGTTCCATGCGCGAGATCAGGTGCTGACCCTGCGCGGCCCGGCCGGCGCCGTGCGCTCGGCTGAAGAGGTGGTCGGAGAGATTCTCGAACTCGCGAGGCGCAGCGGTGCGGTCACGCGACGCGATGTGCAGGAAGTGACACGAATGGTGCATGACGGACAGGGGCCGACGGCGGCGCAGATGCTGAGCGAGCCGATCGTCAGCGTGCGAGGGCATGCGGTTCGGGCGCAGACCCGTGGCCAGCGAGCGTACGTCGATGCGATCGACTCGCACACGATCGTGTTCGGCGTCGGGCCGGCCGGAACGGGGAAGACGTACCTCGCGATGGCGAAGGCCGTGCAGGCGCTGCAGCGACGCGAAGTGGCCAAGATCATCCTGACCCGCCCCGCCGTCGAGGCCGGCGAGCGACTCGGATACCTGCCCGGAACGCTCGAAGACAAGATCGACCCGTACCTTCGGCCGCTCTTCGACGCGATCGGATCCATGATGGACGCCGATGTCGTGCCGAAGCTGCTCGCGAGCGGAACGATCGAGGTCGCGCCCCTCGCCTACATGCGCGGCCGTACGCTCAACGAATCGTTCGTGGTGCTCGACGAGGCGCAGAACACCACGCCCGAGCAGATGAAGATGTTCCTGACGCGACTGGGCTACGGGTCCAAGATGGTCGTGACCGGGGATGTCACGCAAGTCGACCTGCCGATCGCCACCAGCGGTCTGCGCGCCGTCAAGCGCATCCTCGGCGACGTGGAAGACATTCACTTCGCCGAACTCGGCTCCGACGACATCGTCCGGCACAACCTGGTGAGTCGCATCGTCGACGCCTACAGCGCGTTCGACCAGTCCGCGCAGCGGCAGAAGGGAGACGCCTCGTGAGCGTCGAGATCAACAACGAGTCGGGTATCGAGGTCGAGGTCGGCCGCGTGCAGCGACTCGCGGCGTTCGTGCTGGAGTCGCTCTACGTGCACCCCGAGACCGAAGTGGGCGTGATGTTCGTGGACGAGGCGTCTATCGAGCGGTTGCACGTGCAGTGGATGGACGAACCCGGCCCGACCGACGTGCTGAGCTTTCCGATGGATGAGCTGCGGCCCGGCCGGGTCGATGCGCAGACGCCGGCCGGCCTCCTCGGCGACATCGTCATCTGCCCGCAGGTGGCGGAGGTGCAGGCGGAGGCAGCTGGGCATGATCTGCAGCAGGAGATCTCCGTGCTGCTCACGCACGGCATGCTGCATGTGCTCGGGTACGACCACGGAACGCCGGAGGAGGAAGCCGAGATGTTCGGTCTCCAGCGCGATCTGCTGCTCTCCTTCGCCATGCGCGAGCGCTCTCGATGAGCCTGCCCCTGGCACTGCTCTTTCTCGCGGCAGCCGTCGTACTGCTCTCCGTCGGCGGGCTGCTCGCTGCCACCGACGCCGCGCTCGGCGTGCGCTCGCGGGCCGAACTGATGGCATTGGCCGACGAGTCTCCGCGCTCGGGGGCGGCGATCCGGGCCATCGCCGAGGATGAGGGCCGTCACGCCAACGCGCTCGGGTTCACCCGCGTCTTCGCGGAGACGCTGTCCGCCGTGCTCATCACCCTCGTGCTCGCATACTCGCTCGAAACGCTCTGGCTCGAACTCGTCATCGCCACCCTCGTGATGACGGCGGTGACGTTCGTGCTCGTCGGGTCGAGCCCGCGCACGGTCGGCTCGCATCACGCCGATGCCGTCATCCGCTTCGCCGCGCCCCTCTTGCGCGGACTCCGCCTGCTGCTCGGCCCGCTGGCATCCGGGCTCATGCGATTCGGCGATCGTGTGACACCGGGCCGCGGTGCGAACCGCCGTATCCGAGACGAACAGCAGCTGCTCTCGATGGTCGATCAGGCCGCGGAGCAAGCGGTGCTCGAGAGCGACGATCGCGACTACATCCACTCCCTCGTCGAATTCGGCGAGACCCTGGTACGCGAGATCATGGTTCCGCGCATCGACATGATCACGGTAGACGCTGATCAGAGTGTCCGCGAAGCGCTGGAGCAGTTGCTCGCCTCGCGGCACTCCCGGGTGCCCGTGGTCGACGGCGACGTCGACGACGTCGTCGGCATCGCCTATCTGCGCGACGCGAGCGGCTTCGTCCTGCGCCGGCCGGAGGAATCCGAGCAGGCGCCGATCACGCGGATCGCGAAGCCTGCGATCTTCGTGCCGGAGGTCCAGCGAGCCGACGATCTCCTGCGTCAGATGCAGCGGGAGTCCAATCATCTCGCGCTGGTGGTGGACGAGTACGGCGGAATCTCAGGCCTCGTCACCCTCGAGGATCTCATCGAGGAGCTGCTCGGCGACATCTCGGACGAGCACGATCGTGATGTACCGGAGATGACGATGCGTGCAGACGGGTCGTTCGTCGTCGGGGCGCGCCTATCGGTCGGGGAACTCGGCGAATTGTTCGGCCTGGAACTGGAAGACGAGGACGTCGACACCGTCGGCGGTCTTGTGGCCAAGACCCTCGGACGTCTGCCAGAGCCGGGGGACGCAGTCGTCGTGGCGGGCATTGAATTGACCGCGATCGACACGGAGCGCCGTCGGCAGCGACTGCTCACGGTCGAGGCGCGTTGGATCGGGGAAACCGAAGGAGAGGACGGCGCATGAGCCAGCAGGAGCACATCGACGGCGGTACCGAGCAGGGCGATGCCCAGGAGAGCGGGTACCGCGCGGGGTTCGTCTCGTTCGTCGGGAGACCCAACGTCGGCAAGTCGACGCTGACGAACGCCCTCGTCGGTGAGAAGATCGCGATCACAAGCCCGAAACCGCAGACGACGCGTCGTGCCATACGTGGCATCGCCCACCGCGAGGATGGGCAGCTGATCATCGTCGATACTCCAGGGCTGCACCGGCCGCGCACCCTCCTCGGCGAGCGTCTCAACGCTCTGGTCGAGGCGACCCTCGGTGACGTCGATGTGATCGGGTTCTGCGTCCCGGCGAATGAGAAACTGGGGCCGGGAGATCGCTTCATCGATGCGCGACTGAACGATTTCCCCCGCGCCAAGAAGGTGGCCGTGCTGACGAAAGTCGACGAAGCGTCGAGCAGCGAGATCATCGATCAGTTGACGCGACTCGGAGAGCTGCGCGAATGGGATGCGGTCGTACCGATCTCGTCGGTGACGCGCGAGCAGCTGGACGTCCTCGCAGACGTGCTGCTCGGACTGATGCCGATCTCGCCTCCGCTCTACGAGGCCGAGCAGACGACCGATGAAGGCGAAGACGACCGGATCGCGGAACTCATCCGCGAGGCGGCGCTCGAAGGGGTTCGCGACGAGCTCCCGCACTCGCTGGCGGCCACCGTCGAGGATCGCGAAGAGCGGGAAGACGGCCTGCTCGAGATCTACGCGAATCTGTACGTCGAGCGCGATAGCCAGAAGGGCATCATCATCGGCCACCGCGGCTCGCGCCTGCGCGACGTGGGGGAGCGGGCGCGACATGAAATCGAAGCGCTGCTCGGTCGTCGCATCTACCTCTCACTGCGAGTGAAGGTGCTCAAGGAATGGCAGCGGGATCCGAAAGCGCTGGGCAAACTCGGCTTCAACTGATCCGCTCGGGCTGGCAGGCGACCGAGCCGGCAGACTGCCAGCCCGTCCGGTCACCTGCCGCCCGAGAATCCGCCGCCGCCACCGCCGCCGGCGAATCCGCCACCGGTCGACCCGCCCGAACTGCTCGACGTGTAACTGACCGATGAACTCAACGAGTTCGTGAACTGCGAGATCGTGCTGCTGAACGACGAGACGCCGGCGAGTCCGAGCCCGGGGTACCAGAGCGGCACGTATCCGCTGCGCTCCTCGTACGCGACCTGGAGCACGCGAGTCCATTCCTTCTCGAGGCCGAAGATCATCGCGTACGGCAGAAGCCGTTCGTAGAGGTGCACGACATCGACGGAGCCGTCGACCTGACGCTCGGCGCCGCTGTGCGACTGCAGCACGCGCAGCCGATCGGCCTCGGCGACTCTGATGAACTCACGGACTCCCAGCAGGTATTCGCGCGTCTCGGCGCCGAGCGGCGTGTACACGCGCTGCTTGACGATCGATGCCAGCGCCGTGATGAGCGCCACGACGCCCATCAGGATGAAGACCGCGGGGAGCGCGTTCCCGCGCAACGCGAAGGCCGCGACCGTGAACCCGCCGAGCACGAGTACGAGCGCGACGGCGATCCAGCCCCATCGGCGGGCGGCGCGGCTGTGCACCTTTTCGAAGTACCCGCGATCCTCCGCCGCCTTGCGCCCCTCGGTCTGCAACTCCTGCATGCGCTTGCCGAATTTCTCGTCGCTCTTCGGCAGCGGAAACGCGGCCCCGGGCGTCGGCTCGGAGAACAGCGCGTTCAGAGCGCGGGCATCGAGCGGATCCGCCGTGCGGGCCGGTTCGACGAGACGCAGCACCGGCTGCGCATCTTTCGGTCCGAACAGCCCCTGCTCCGGCTCCCCGTCCTCGATGCGCAGGGCGCCGCGCACCGCGAGATGCACGAGCTGGGCAGGCGCCGAGGGCGTCGTGACTCCCGCGATCGGGCCGGCCAGGAGCGGCGGGAGCGCGTCGGGCACGTCGTATTGCGCCACCACCGTGCCTCGCCCCGACTTTCGCCGACTGCGCATGCGGATCGCCGAACCGGCGGCGACGCCTGCCGCAGCGAGGGCGCCGCCTCCGATGAGGAGAGGAAGCGTGTCGAGCGCGAAGTTCGGCAAACGGCTCGACGGCTGCACGACCGCGCCCGATTCGAGTCCGATGGCGACGGTCACGCCCTCGCGGGCGCCGAGTTCGACTCCGCTGACCGAGTACTCCGAACCGCTCGCTGCCCGGCTGATCTCGCACTCGTCGGTCGACCCCGGCGCGCCAACATAGCAGCGGGCGTTGCCGTTGACGCGATCCGCGAGGCCGGGACCGAACTCGACCGTCGCGCTGAAGCTGTCGATCGGCTGCTCGTGCTCGAAGTCGACGAGGTCCCAGTTGAATTCGTCTGCGGCGCCGTCCTCTCGAGCGAGCACAACGTCTCGGAGCGTGTACGAGATCACATACGTCTGCTCGCCTCGGACGAACCGGTCGTCGCCGGTGAGCACCGCCACGAAGCCATCGTCCTCTTCGATCTCGAAGGGCACCGGCGCACCCGACGCGTCGGTGACCGAGAAATCGGACGGGTCGGTCGGGCTGCCCTCGTAATCCTCTGGCAGCCCTCGTACGATCCCTCGATTCTGGTCGAAGTCGGGGAACTCCGCCACCAGCGTCTCGGTCACCTCCGCGACCGCGCGGCCCTCGGAGTCCGTGTCGATCTCGTAGGCGACGTCCCAACTGCGATACGAGAAGTCGGAGACGTCTGCGGCCGCGGGAGTCGCAGCATGAGGGAGCGCCCATGCTGCAGCCGCCGACAGGATCGCGAGGGTGCCGATGACGCGACGGGAGGTGCGAGTGCCTGAGGTCATGAGCATCAGGCTAGGGCACGCCCGTGCGCCGCGCACAGCGCCGCACGAACCGGCGCGGCAGCTGCTAGAGTGAGCGACATGCTGTTCGGCTCGCTTCTCCTTAGCTGCCGCGACGAGTCCTCGACTTCGAACTAATCAGTCTCTGGCCTCCCTCGTCGCGGTGTTCGTGTTTGGCTGAGCAAGACCACGACGAGAAAGACGAGTCCATGCAGAACCTGCAGCAGCCCTCCGGGATGCCGACCCACCGGTACCGCCCGTTCCACGAGATCATCTCTGTCGATCTCCCCGATCGCACGTGGCCGTCGAAGCGCATCACGGAGGCGCCGCGCTGGTGCGCCGTCGACCTGCGCGACGGCAACCAGGCCCTGATCGACCCGATGAGCCCCGAGCGCAAGCGCATCATGTTCGATCTACTCGTCAAGATGGGGTACAAGGAGATCGAGGTCGGCTTCCCGTCGGCGAGCCAGACCGACTTCGACTTCGTGCGGCACCTCATCGAAGACGACGCGATTCCGGGCGATGTCACCATCCAGGTGCTGACGCAGGCGCGCGAGCACCTCATCACGCGGACGTACGAGTCGCTCATCGGCGCCAAACGCGCCATCGTGCACCTCTACAACTCCACGAGCATCCTGCAGCGCGACGTCGTGTTCCGGTCCGATCGTGCAGGCATCAAGCAGATCGCCGTCGACGGTGCGAAGCTCTGCCGGTCGAGCGAGCACATCTGCGCCGACACCGAGGTCTTTTACGAGTACTCGCCGGAGTCGTACACGGGTACCGAGCTCGAGTACGCCGTCGAGGTGTGCAACGAGGTCCTCGAGGTGCTCGAGCCGGCTCCGGAGCGCAAGGTCATCATCAATCTCCCCGCCACCGTGGAGATGGCGACACCGAACGTGTACGCCGATTCGATCGAGTGGATGAGCCGCCACCTCGCGCATCGCGAGAACGTCATTCTCTCGCTGCACCCGCACAACGACCGCGGCACCGCGGTCGCAGCAGCCGAGCTCGGCTACCAAGCGGGCGCCGATCGCATCGAGGGGTGCCTCTTCGGCAATGGCGAGCGCACCGGCAACGTCGACCTCGTCGCGCTCGGCATCAACCTGTTCACGCAGGGCATCGATCCGCAGATCGACTTCTCGCGCCTCGACGAAGTGCGTCGCACCGCCGAGTACTGCAACCAGTTGCGGGTGCCGGAGCGCAGTCCGTGGGCCGGAGACCTGGTGTACACCGCATTCTCCGGATCGCATCAGGACGCGATCAAGAAGGGCTTCGAGCGCATGGCGCAGGACGCCGAGGCGGCCGGCACGAGCGTCGACGAGATCGAGTGGGCCGTGCCCTACCTGCCCGTCGACCCGAAGGACCTCGGGCGGTCATACGAAGCCGTGATCCGGGTGAACTCGCAGTCGGGCAAGGGAGGCGTCGCCTATCTGCTCAAGACGGACCACCATCTCGACCTGCCGCGGCGACTGCAGATCGAGTTCAGCTCGGTCGTGCAGAGCGTGACCGATTCGGCCGGCGGCGAGATGTCGAGCGACGAGATCTGGCGCATCTTCCAGGACGAGTATCTGCCGGCGCAGGTCGACGATGCCGAAACGTGGGGGCGGTACAAGCTGTTCCGCACATCGGCGACGAGCGCCGGCGACGGCGTCACCGAACTCGTCGTGGACTACCGCGTCGGCTCAGAGGATCAGCGACTCACCGCGCGCGGCAACGGACCGGTCGACGCGTTCCTCAACGCGCTGAACGAGGCCGGGCACTCCGTGACGCTCTTCGACTACGTCGAGCATGCCATGAGCTCTGGCGGCGACGCCGTCGCGGCGTCCTACGTCGATCTCGAGGTCGACGGGCAGCGCCTGTGGGGCGTCGGCATCGACGCGGATACGAGCCGAGCGACGCTGGAGGCGATCGTGAGCGCGGTCAACCGCGCGGTTCGCAACCGGGCCCGCGAAGGCGTGGCCGCGTCGGCCACCGCCTGACGCGCTGCCGGTCGCTGCCGGTCGTCGCCGGCCGTCGTCGATCGATGCCGGCCGCCGTCGACCGCTGCGAGCGGGGTCACTCTTCGTGCGTGTTGCAGGTGAGACACGCACGAAGAGTGACCCCGCTCGCACGGCGCGGAGGGCAGTTTCGTAGATATGTTCGAATCCTCGGTGTGGCGAGTCCCGTGACCGGCGCCCGTCTTCTAGGGTGATCATGTGATTGCTTCGATTCGCGGGCCCGTGCTCGCTGCGGGTGCCGGCTGGGTCGTCGTGGAGCTCGGAGGGCTCGGCATGCGCGTCGAAGTGCCGAGCGGTCGGGTCGCCGCGGCTCTTCCCGGAGACGAGTTGCGCCTGCAGACCTCGCTCATCGTGCGCGAGGACTCGCTGACGCTGTTCGGATTCGCCACCGAGGCGGAACTCGACGTGTTCGGGCATCTCATCGCCGTCTCGGGCGTCGGCCCTCGCAGCGCGCTCGGCGTGCTCTCGGCCCTCACTCCGGCTGAGATCGCGGCGGCCGTGGCCGCTGACGACGAGAAGCCGTTTCGCAAGGTGTCGGGCATCGGCCCGAAGACGGCGAAACTCATCACGCTCTCACTCTCGGGCAAGCTCTCGCACCTCGCTTTCGAATCCGGCCCGGCCGCTGCCGGCATCGTCTCGCCCTCTGATGCCATCGCAGACGGCGTGCGCGCTGGACTCGTCGGCCTCGGGTGGGGGGAGGCGGAGGCCGGCCAGGCCGTGCAAGACGCACGAGATGCCGGTGCGTCGGATGACAGTGCAGGCCTGCTCAGGGCGGCACTGGCGCTCCTGCAGGCGGGTCGCAGCGGGCGAGGATCGCGAGGCGTTCGGTGACCGGAGAGCTCTCCGCGCAGGCCACGGCGGCCGAACAGGGATACGAAGGCGCGCTCCGACCGACGAGCCTGGCCGAGTTCGTCGGTCAGTCGAAGGTGCGGCGTCAGCTCGGGCTGCTGCTCGATGCGGCGACCATGCGACGGCACACGCCCGACCACATTCTGCTCGCCGGCCCCCCGGGTCTCGGTAAGACCACGCTGTCCATGATCGTCGCCACGGAGCTCGAGAAGCCGCTGCATCAGACGTCGGGGCCGGCGATTCAGCATGCTGGCGATCTCGCGGCAGTGCTCTCGGCGTTGACGCCGGGCGAGGTGCTCTTCATCGACGAGATCCATCGGATGGCTCGCAGCGCCGAGGAGATGCTCTACCTCGCGATGGAGGACTTCAAGGTCGACATCATGGTCGGCAAGGGGGCCGGTGCGACGTCGGTGCCGCTGGAACTCTCGCCGTTCACGCTCGTGGGGGCGACGACGCGAGCCGGTCTGCTCCCGAACCCGCTCCGCGACCGATTCGGATTCACCGCGCACCTCGAGTTCTACTCGGATGATGAGCTCGCGAAGGTGGTGGGCCGCGCCTCGAAGCTCATCGAATTCGCGCTCTCGGAGAGCGGCGTCGATGAAATCGCGCGACGGTCGCGGGGCACCCCGCGCATCGCGAATCGGCTTCTGCGACGTGTGCGCGACTACGGCCTCGTGCACGACCTGCCCGGGGACACCTCGACCGTGCAGGCGGCGCTCGCCCTGTACGACGTCGACGATCACGGGCTGGACCGACTGGATCGCGAAGTGCTCAGCGCCGTGGTCGAGCGATTCAACGGCGGCCCCGTCGGGCTCTCGACGCTCGCAGTCTCCGTCGGCGAGGAGGCCGAGACCATCGAGGCGGTCGTGGAGCCGTTCCTCGTGCGCACCGGTCTGCTCTCCCGCACTCCCCGCGGGCGGGTGGCCACTCGAGCGGGGTGGGAGCACCTGGGCAAGGTGCCTCCCGGGCTCCCCGCAGAATAACGAGGGGTGTTCTCAGCGGAGACCCGGTAAACTGATCGAATCTGTGCCTCAGGAGAGGCACGAATTCGCCTGTTGAAAGGACCCTTGTGCCTCTGGACCCGATCACAATTGTGATGTTCGCGCTGATCGCGCTCTTGATCTTCTTCATGTTCCGGAACGGCAAGAAGCGCCAGGCCGCCCAGCTCGAGCTGCAGAACAGCGTTCGCCCCGGTGCGGAGGTCATGCTGCAGTCGGGCATCTTCGGCACGATCGATTCGATCGACGAAGAGGACAACAAGGTCACGCTGCGCAGCGGCACCTCGACGTTCGTCGTCCACCGCAACGCGGTATCGCAGGTCGTCACGCCGGTCGACGCGCCCGTCGAGGCGGAATCCTCTGCGCTCGCGCCCGACGACGACCCCGCATTCGGGGAGCGCTTCAGCTCGACCGACGCGGCTCCGGTCGCCGACCCGTTCGCACCCGGCGACGTGGCACCGGCGCCCGAAGCCGATCCCCGTCGCGAAGGCGACAATGACACCGACGTCGATGGACAGGGAAACGGCTCGGCCCCGAAGGCCTGAACCGATGGCCGCGGCGTCGCCGCGGCCATCCCCTTCCACGTTTAGAGAAAGCAGTCTGTCTTGGCGTCTTCACCCGCCGTCCGAAGGGCACGTCGTTCCCTCATCCTCCTTCTTGTCTTCATCGTCGGTCTCGCTGGGTTGATCGCGTACGGAGTGTTCAACAGCAACGCGACGTGGACACCGAAGCTCGCGCTCGATCTGCAGGGCGGCACGCAGGTACTGCTCGCAGCTGAGCAGACCGGTGGCGATGCGGTGGCCGGTGACCAGCTGCAGCAGGCGGTGTCGATCATCCGGCAGCGCGTCGATGCGGCAGGCGTCTCCGAGGCGGAGATCACGACGCAGGGGAGCCAGAACATCTCGGTTTCGATCCCGGGCAAGGCCGACGAGGCGACGCTGCAGCGCATCGAAGCGTCTGCGAACCTGGATTTCCGACCCGTGCTCACCTACGGCATCGGCGCGAATGTCGATGAAGCGACGGCGGAGCCGGGCGCGGAGGGCGGCGACACCGCCGAAGACGCGGGTTCCGAGGACGCCGCGTCGGAGGACGCCGCCTCGCAGGACGCTGCGGCCGATGACGAGGTGCCGTACGACGAGAGCCTCGACCCCGAGTCGATTCCGGAGAGCGCGGGCGACGTCGCCTGGATCACGCCGGCACTGCAGGAGAAGTTCGACGCGTTCACCTGCTCCTCGGATGCCGCGCTCGACGCGGGCAACGCCCCGGAGGATCGCCCCCTGATCACGTGCGACGATTCGGGAGCCGCCAAGTACATCCTCGGACCCGTCGAGCTCGACGGCTCCGTGATCACCGACGCGGTCGCTCAGGTCGGCACGACATCGACGGGCGCATCGACCGGCGAGTGGGTCGTCCAGATCACGATGAACAAGAAGGGCACCGAGGCCTTCGGCAAGATCAGCACCCGTCTGTTCGGCGCGCCCGAGCCGCAGAATCAGTTCGCCTTCGTGCTCGACGGCCGAGTGCTCTCCGCCCCGACGATGCAGGCGCAGATCCTCGACGGCCGCCCCTCGATCAGCGGGCAGTTCACGCAGGAATCCGCGAGCGCGCTGGCCGACCAGCTGAAGTTCGGCGCACTGCCGATCGACTTCACCGTGCAGAGCCAGGAAGACATCTCGGCGACCCTCGGCACGAGTCAGCTCTCCGCGGGTCTGCTCGCGGGACTGATCGGGCTGCTGCTGGTCGTCGTCTACTCGGCGTTCCAATACCGGGCGCTCGGTTCGCTCACGATCGCCTCGCTCGTCGTAGCCGGCATCCTGACGTATCTGCTCCTGACGTTCTTCTCCTGGCGTCAGGGATACCGCTTGTCGCTCGCGGGCGTCGCGGGCATCATCGTCGCCGTCGGATTCACAGCGGACTCCTTCATCGTGTACTTCGAACGCATTCGAGATGCGCTGCGCGATGGCTTCTCGATCGAGAGCGCGGTCGAGCACGGGTGGAAGAAGGCGTTCCGCACCGTCCTCGCCTCAGACGGCGTGAACTTCCTCGCCGCAGTCATCCTTTTCATTCTTGCCGTCGGCAATGTGAAGGGCTTCGCGTTCACGCTCGGCCTGACCACACTCGTCGACGTCATCGTCATCGCATTCTTCACGCACCCCGTGATGACGCTGCTCGCGAGGACCCGCTTCTACCAGGGCGGGCATCCCTTCTCCGGTCTCGATCCGCAGAAGCTCGGCGCCGTGTACCGAGGTCGCCTGCAGTTCCGTGAGCCCGAGGTCTCGACTCGAGGCGCCGGGAAGAAGAACTCCCGCAGCCAGGCCGAGGCCGCACGACGACAGACCATCGCCGAACGCAAAGCCCTCATGGCCGATGCTTCAGCCGGAAAGGAGAGCTGACCATGGCTCGCTCATTCGCCGAGTTCGGCAACGCGCTCTACACCGGTGAGAAGTCGATCGACTTCGTCGGACGCCGCAAGACGTGGTACGTCATCTCGATCGTGCTGATCATCATCTCGATTGCGGGCCCGTTGCTGCGCGGCGGGTTCACGTTCGGCATCGAGTTCACCGGAGGCAGCCAGTTCCAGGTGCACCTCTCGGAGGAGCAGGATCGCGATCCCGCAATCGCCGAGGCCGCCGTGCAGGAGGTGCTGCCGACGAGCGTGCCCCGTGTGTCGCAGGTGGGACCCACCGACATTCGGGTGCAGACGGAGGCCCTCTCCGACGGCGAGGACCGGGCCGTGGCTGAGGCCATCGCCGGGAGCTACGACGTGCCGGTCGAGGAGGTGACGACTTCGTACATCGGCCCTGCGTGGGGGCAAGACATTACGCGTCAAGCGGTGATCGCGCTGCTGGTCTTCATCGTCTTCGCGGCGCTGGTGATGGCGATCTACTTCAGAACCTGGAAGATGTCGCTGGCCGCGATCATCGCGCTGCTGCACGACCTGGTGATCACCGCGGGCATCTACGGCATCTCCGGGTTCGAGATCACGCCGGCGGCGATGATCGGCTTCCTCACGATTCTCGGGTACTCCCTCTACGACACTGTCGTGGTGTTCGACAAGATTCGTGAGAATACCGCGCCGGGCGAGCTGAATGATCGGCGAACGTTCGCCGAGTCGGTGAATCTCGGCATCAATCAGACCCTCGTGCGCTCGATCAACACGTCGGTCGTCGCGCTGCTCCCGGTGGCGTCGATCCTCTTCATCGGCGCCTTCGTGCTCGGCGCTGGAACGCTGCGAGACATCTCGTTGGCGCTCTTCATCGGTATTTTCGTCGGTGCGTACTCG
Source organism: Leucobacter manosquensis (assembly GCF_018304845.1). Lineage (NCBI taxonomy): Bacteria > Bacillati > Actinomycetota > Actinomycetes > Micrococcales > Microbacteriaceae > Leucobacter > Leucobacter manosquensis. The sequence continues at coordinate 560,866 of NZ_JAFEVO010000001.1, forward strand.
ACGATCTTCATCGCATCTCCGGCCTATGCCCATCTTCGCGAGAGCGAGCCGGGCATCAAGAAGCGGGACGCCAAGGTGCTGCGCGTGCGCGAGCGCGACGGCGCACCGTCCGAGGCGGAGGCGGCCGTCGACGAGGCGGATGCCGCTTCCACGCGGTAGATTTCCGGAGCGCGAGAGATGAGGCCGGAGACCTTCGAGGAGACGCATTGCGTCCGCTTCGAGGGGCTCCGGCCTTCGTGGTACTCGAGGGCCGTTCCACTCGCTTTGCTCTGCGCCTCGCGCCGGGTGTAGCGTTCAACCATTCGAGTGAGGTGATCCGTGGCAACGCAAGATACGACGACGAGCGGCACGACAGCGCTTCGGCGCCTCGTGCCGAGAATTTTCTCCCGCGGGAGCGCTCCGGGCGCAGTCGATCAACTGATTCGCACGGTGCGCGGCAACCATCCCCGCGCCGACCTCACGGTCATCGAGCGCGCCTACGCCGTGGCCGAGCGCGCGCACCGCGGGCAGAAGCGGCGGAGCGGCGAGCCGTACATCACCCACCCGATCGCGGTGGCGCAGATTCTCGCTGATCTCGGCATCGCACCCAATGTGATCGCGGCAGCGCTGCTCCACGACACGGTCGAGGACACGGAGTACACGCTCGACCAGCTCACCGAGGAATTCGGCGACGAGATCGCCATGCTCGTCGACGGCGTCACGAAGCTCGACAAGGTCAAGTACGGCGACTCGGCGCAGGCGGAGACCGTGCGAAAGATGGTCGTGGCGATGTCGAAAGACATCAGGGTGCTCGTCATCAAACTCGCAGACCGTCTGCACAACGCGCGTACCTGGGGCTTCGTCTCGGGCGACTCCGCGAAGCGCAAGGCGCAGGAGACGATCGAGATCTACGCGCCGCTCGCGCATCGACTCGGCATCCAGTCGATGAAGACCGAGCTCGAAGACCTGTCCTTCGCAGTCCTCAAACCCAAGCTGTACGCCGAGATCCAGAACCTCGTCGAGCAGCGGAACCCGCAGCGCGACGAGCTCGTCGGCATGGTGATCGGTTCGATCGAGGGTGACCTTCGCGAGTCCAAGATTCGGGGCGAGGTGACGGGGCGGCCGAAGGAGCTGTACTCGATCTATCAGAAGATGATCGTGCGCGGGCGCGAGTTCGACGACATCTACGACCTCGTCGGGATCCGCGTCCTCGTGAACTCGATCCGAGACTGCTATGCGGTGCTGGGCGCCGTGCACGCACGGTGGACGCCGATTCCCGGTCGCTTCAAGGATTACATCGCGACGCCGAAGTTCAACCTGTACCAATCGCTCCACACGACGGTGATCGGTCCGGACGGCCGTGCAGTGGAGATCCAGATTCGCACGGTCGAAATGCACCAGCGTGCAGAGTACGGCGTCGCCGCGCACTGGAAGTACAAGCAGCGACAGCAGAATCAGAGCCAGTCGTCGAACGACATGGCCTGGCTGGCGCACATCTCCGATTGGCAGGCCGAGACGGAGGATCCGAGCGAGTTCCTCGACGCGCTGCGCTACGAAATCGGCGCGAAAGAGGTCTATGTCTTCACGCCGAAGGGTCGGGTGATCGGTCTCCCCGAAGGCGGAACGACGGTCGATTTCGCCTACGCCGTGCACACCGAAGTGGGACACCGCACCATGGGAGCGCGGGTCAATGGTCGGCTGGTGCCGCTCGAGACCGCTCTGCAGAACGGCGACGTGGTCGAGGTGTTCACCTCGAAGGATCCGAACGCCGGGCCCAATCAGGACTGGCTCAGCTTCGTGCAGAGCAAGCGTGCGCAGAACAAGATCCGGCAGTGGTTCACCAAGGAGCGCCGCGAGGAAGCCGCCGAGACCGGCAAGGTCGAGATCACGAAGGCGCTGCGCAAGCAGGGTCTTCCGCTGCACCGGGTGATGAACTCATCGGCGCTGCAGCAGATCGCTCTGCAGCTGCGCTACCTCGACGTGACAGCGCTCTACGCCGCGGTCGGCGAGGGGCACGTATCTGCGCAGTCGGTCGTGGAGAAGGTGACGGCGCTCGTATTCGACGAGCAGACGTCCACCGAACCGGCGCTCGCGACGCTCCCGATCATCGAGGCGCCGCGCGCTCCGAAAACCACGGACTCGAGCGGCGTCGTGGTCGCCGGCGCATCGGACGTGCTTGCGAAGCTCGCGAAGTGCTGCACCCCGGTTCCGGGCGACGAGATCCTCGGGTACGTGACCAAGGGGCAGGGCGTCTCGGTGCACCGCGTCGATTGCCATAACTTCATCACGCTCCGGGAGCAGGAGGATCGCGTGGTGGGCGTGCAGTGGGCGCCGACGTCGAAGAGCGTGTTCCTCGTGCAGATCCAGGTGGAGGCGCTCGACCGCTCCGGATTGCTCTCGGACCTCACACGGACCCTGTCCGAGCACCACGTCAACATCCTCTCCGCGTCGGTGAACACGTCGAGCTCGCGACTGGCGATCAGCAAGTTCGTCTTCGAGATGGCGAACGCGACGCATCTCGACCACGTGCTGAACGCCGTGCGGCGCATCGACGGCGTCTACGACGTGTACCGCATCACGAACTAGTCCGATCCAGGTGCGCGCGCCGGTGCGCCTCCGCCGATATCGCAGCCGGTGAGGTCGTGCAGTCGCGCGGTGGAGATGCGCCGATATCGCCTGCCGCCCGCGTCGAGGGCTGCTCGCGCGGCAGGGATGCCGCCCGGATGCTGGAGGAGGAGGAGCCGACACGCGACGCGTTCGGCGTGAGTGAGCGGGGTGGGCGAACGCAGGAGATCGCACAGAGTCCGCGTCCGTGTCGTCACGTGCCCGTCGCCGATGCGGAAGAAGTCGTCGGGTGTGAGCGAGTGCTCGTGCACGGCGATGCCGGGCGCGGGGTTCGCGGGCGGACGTCTGCGCCCGATCGTCGAGCATCTCAACGGACTTCCCGGGTGTCGCGCCGTTCCCCAGACCCACGCAGCGACGAGCCCGATCGCGACGTACTTCTCTCCCAGCCAGGGCGCGAGCGCGGTGAGTCGCACCCGCGGAGTCTCCGGCCAGGCGACGGGGCGCAGCCCCGGGCCGCAGGGCACGAGGGAGCCCCGAAGCCGCTCGGCGGAACGAATGGCCTGCGCCCACTCGTATGTGCGCGGCACGGCGAGTCGTGGACGGCGCCCAGCGGGCGCCGTCCACGAGAGGGAGACCGGAGGTTCGTGTGACGAAGCTGCCGCATCGGGCGAACAGTGCTCACACGCGTGAGGGCGCGTCATGCCTCCATCGTTGCGGACCGCTGCTCGATGCGCCCCGGGCGCTGCTCGATCTGTGGATAACTCGCCCGATCCGGTCCGTGAAGACGGGCTGACCGAAGTTCAGTCGCCGATCGCTGCGAGCCACGACTGCTGCATCGCGAGCTTCTCCTCAGCATCCTTCACCTGACGCGCGTCACCCGCTGCTCGTGCAGCCTCGAGCTCCGCCGAGAGCTCAGCGATCGAGGCCTCGAGCTGACCGCGCAGGCCCTCGCTGCGAGCCTTCGTCTCCGGGTTCGTCTTGCTCCAGTGCTCGTCCTCGAGATGTTTGACGTGATCCTCGATCTTGCGGAGACGTCCCTCGATGTCGCGAAGCGCCTCACGCGGCACGCGCCCGAGTTCGTCCCAGCGCAGCTGGATCGCCGTCAGCTGCTTGCGCGCTGCAGCGTGGTCCTGCACATCGAGAATGGGTGCGGCCTCCTCGAGCAGAGCCTGCTTCGCCGTCAGGTTCTCGGCGTACTCCTCATTCGTCTGGGCGGCTTCCGCTGCCTTGGCCTCGTACAGCAGGTCGCCGGCGGCCTTGAATCGCGCCCACAGCTGATCGTCGAGCTTGCGACTCGCGCGACCGGCAGCTTTCCACTCGTCGAGCAGAGCGCGGTAGGCGGGGATTCCCTCGACCCCGCGAGGTGCGAGGGCTTCGGCAGCTGCGATGATGCGCTCTTTGCGCTGCTTGACGTCCTTGTTCGTGGCGTCCATCTGCGCGAAGTGCGCCCGGCGCGCCGAATCGAAGGTCTGACGAGCGGAGCGGAATCGCTTCCAGAGAGCGTCGGCCTGCGACTTCGGAATCTGCGGACCGCTTCGCTGGGCCGTCTGCCAGTCGGTGAAGAGCTGCTCGAACGCCTGGCTCGTATCCTTCCAGCGGATCGAGGCTTCCGGCTGGGCCGCGAGTCGCTCGGCCTCCACCGCGATGGCTTCGCGCTGCGCGAACGCCTCAGCCCGGGCCGCTTCGCGCTCCGCGTTCTGCTTCTCGCTGAGTTCCGCCGTCTTCGATCCGAGCTTCTCCACTCGCTCGCGGAGCGCCGCGATGTTGCCCACAGCTGCGGGCTCGACGAGCTGCTCGCGGAGCTTGGCGACCGTGTCGGCGGCTGAGGCGTCGGCAGTTCCACGTGCGATGCGTGCTTCGAGGAGCGTGACCTGACCGGCGAGATCCGCGAACTTGCGCGTGAAGTACGCGAGCGCCTCTTCCGGGGTGCCGTCGGGGAAGGACCCGACGACGCGCTCCGCATCGCCGTCGCGCACGTAGACGGTGCGGTCCTCGTCGACTCGTCCCCAGGACGTTTCGTTGCTCGCTTCGCTCACGATTGTGCTCACCTGTCGTGTGTGGGGTCGGCGAACCGACCGGACGGAATTGTCACCACCACTATGCCACAGTGCCGGGCTTCGGGCCCGGGGATCCTGGGTCAGTACGATGGAGGTGTGGATTCGAGACCTGCGCCCGCGCACACCGCCCCGCTCGCGGTGCGGATGCGGCCGCAATCGCTCGACGAAGTCGTGGGGCAGCAGCATCTGCTGAAGCCCGGCTCGCCGCTGCGCACGCTCGCCTCGGATGCCGCCGGGGGCGGGGGAGCGGTCTCCGTCATACTCTGGGGTCCGCCGGGAACGGGCAAGACCACGCTCGCTCAGGCGATCGCGCACTCGAGCGGCCGGCGTTTCGTCGAGCTCTCGGCCGTCACCGCCGGGATCAAGGATGTGCGCACGGTGATGGAGCGCGCGCTCAACGACCGGGATCTCTACGACATCGCCACCGTCCTCTTCCTGGACGAGATTCACCGGTTCACGAAGGCTCAGCAGGACGCGCTACTGCCCGGCGTCGAGAACGGCTGGGTGACGCTCGTGGCGGCGACGACCGAGAATCCATCATTCTCAGTGATCAGTCCGCTGCTCTCGCGATCCCTCTTGCTGACGCTCGAGCCGCTCGCCGATCCCGACCTGCGGCGCCTCCTCGAGCGTGCGGTCGAGGATCCACGCGGCCTCGGGGCTCGGGTGGAAGTGACCGATGACGCGTACGAGGCCCTCGTGCAGGTCGCCTCCGGTGACGCGAGGCGCGCTCTCACCGGCCTCGAAGCCGCTGGAGCGTCGGCTACGGCGAGTGCTGAAGACGACGCGACCCCGGTGGTGACGGGGGAGACGGTGGCGATCTCGATCGATCGTGCGCTGCTCAGATACGACAAGAACGGCGACCAGCACTACGACGTGATCAGCGCCTTCATCAAATCCATGCGCGGGTCCGATCCCGATGCGGCGATTCACTACCTGGCCCGCATGATCGAAGCAGGCGAAGATCCCCGCTTCATCGCTCGCAGGCTCATGGTGCACGCGGCCGAAGACGTCGGCATGGCGGATCCCCAGGCGCTCCGCGTCGCGGTCGCCGCTGCCGAGGCCACGCAGCTGATCGGGCTTCCGGAAGCCCGGATCCCGCTCGCGGAGGCGACGATCTACATTGCGACGGCGCCGAAGTCGAACGCGGTGATCACTGCGATCGATGCGGCGATCGCGGACGTGAAGGCGGGACGATTCGGGCTCGTGCCCACGCATCTGCGCGACGCCCACTACCCGGGGGCGAAGCGCATGGGCCACGGGAAGGGCTATCGGTATCCGCACAGCGATCCGCGCGGGGTGTCGCAGCAGCAGTACCTGCCCGACGAGCTGCGCGGCAAGGTGTACTACCAGCCGACGCAGCACGGGAACGAGCGCGAGGTGTCGGATCGTCTCGAGAAGATCCGCCGAATCACACGGGGCGGGGACGAGTGAAGCCTCGAAGCGGGTCGCGACGCGCATCAGGGCCCGGAAGGTGATAAGCTAGCCGCTGGCCAACACCGCCCCCGCTGCTGGCTGCACGCGGGGATCGGATGGCAGTCGCCCTGTAGCCGGGTTTCTGCACTGGTCGTTCCCTCACCGAACAACGGTTCGTTGCGTCGCGTGCATCACTGGTTGATGCGGGCGCAGCCTGGCCGAGAGAACCTGCGCGATCCGAACTGCAGATCGCGCTGTCGCAATTCAGAAACCCGAAAGGATCCACGTGTCGACTACGTCGCGTACCCGTTCCCAGACCCGCCTGTCGCGCTCGCTCGGCATCGCGCTGACCCCGAAGGCAGCTCGCTACCTCGAGAAGCGCCCCTACGGCCCCGGCCAGCACGGTCGCACCAAGCGCAAGAGCGACAGCGACTACGCTGTCCGTCTGCGTGAGAAGCAGCGTCTCCGCGCCCAGTACGGCATCCGCGAGAAGCAGCTCACCATCGCCTTCAAGGAAGCCCGTCGTCAGGACGGACTGACCGGTGAGAACCTGGTCGAGCTGCTCGAGATGCGTCTCGACGCGCTCGTGCTGCGTGCCGGCTTCGCCCGCACCACGGCGCAGGCCCGTCAGATGGTCGTGCACCGTCACATCCTCGTCGACGGCAAGATCGTCGACCGCCCCTCCTTCCGCGTGAAGCCGGGTCAGCTCATCCACGTCAAGGCGCGTTCGGAAGCGATCGAGCCGTTCCAGGTCGCAGCTGCCGGCGGTCACGCCGAGGTGCTCCCGAACGTTCCGAGCTACCTCGAGGTCGAGCTCGACAAGCTCCAGGCTCGCCTGGTGCGTCGCCCGAAGCGCGCTGAGGTCCCCGTGACCTGTGAAGTGCAGCTCGTGGTCGAGTACTACTCGGGTCGCTAAGCACTCGAAAGCGAAACGGGGCGTCGGATTCCATCCGGCGCCCCGTTTGCTGTGTTCGGGGCACGATGTGCGACAGGGGCCACCCGCTAAGCTTGTCGAGTGCTCGAGCATGCGTGGCCGTGCGGCCATGCATCGACGCAGACGGGAGGATCGAAACATGGGCAAGCTATTCTGGCTGGTCACCGGAGTCGTACTGGGGTTCGTCGGTGCGCACTTCGTCAATCAGACGGCCGAGGGGCGCCGATTCTTCGCGCGGGTGAACCGCGGCGTGGATGAACTGGGCCGCGCGTTCGCCTCCGGGTACCGCGACGCCGATGCCGACGATGAGGCCGAGGCGCTGCGCGCAGCATTCCGCGAACGCGCCTGATCCTCGCCCCATCTCACGCACCCACCACATCGATCTCCAGAGAAAGACCACGGATGAAGACTGCCGAAATCCACCGTCGTTGGCTTGACTTCTTCGAGAAGAAGGGGCACACCGTCGTCCCCTCCGCGTCGCTCGTGAGCGACGACCCGAGCCTGATGTTCACGGTGGCGGGAATGGTGCCGTTCGTGCCGTACCTCACCGGCCTCGTGCCTGCGCCGTTCGCTCGTGCGACGAGCGTGCAGAAGTGCATTCGCACCAATGACATCGAAGAGGTCGGCAAGACCCCGCGGCACGGCACGTTCTTCCAGATGTGCGGCAACTTTTCCTTCGGCGATTACTTCAAAGAGGGAGCGATCCGCTTCGCCTGGGAACTGCTGACCACCAGCGAGGCCGACGGCGGGCTCGGGTTCGACCCGAAGGATCTCTGGGTCACCGTCTACGAGGAGGACGAAGAGGCGATCGCGCTGTGGCGCGAGCATTCCACACTGCCCGATGAGCGGATTCAGCGCCTCGGCAAGGACACGAACTACTGGTCGACCGGCCAGCCGGGCCCTGCCGGCCCCTGCTCCGAGATCTTCTTCGACCTCGGGCCCGAATACGGCATCGACGGCGGTCCGGCGACCGATGACGATCGCTACGTCGAGATCTGGAATCTCGTCTTCATGCAGTACCAGGTCGCAGATGTGCAGTCGAAGACCGATTTCACCATCGTGGGCGAGCTGCCCAAGAAGAACATCGACACCGGACTCGGTCTCGAGCGCGTCGCCTTCATCAAGCAGGGCGTGCAGAACATGTACGAGATCGATCAGGTGCGCCCGGTGCTGGATCGCGCGGCCGAGATCGCGGGCAAGACTTACGGCGAGCACCACTCAGACGATGTGCGCCTGCGTGTCATCGCCGATCACGTGCGCAGCGGGCTCATGCTCATCGCAGACGGCGTCACGCCCTCGAACGAGGGGCGCGGCTACATTCTGCGACGACTCCTGCGGCGCGTGACGCTCTCGATGCGACTGCTCGGGGTCGAGGGGCCGAGCTTCTCGGAGCTCTTCCCGGTCTCCCGCGACGCGATGCGAGAGGCGTACCCCGCAGTCGCCGAGGATTTCGACTTCATCGCCCGTGCGGCGTACGCGGAGGAGAAGACCTTCCTGCGAACGCTCGCGTCCGGCATTCAGATCCTCGACTCCGCGGTCGACTCGGCGAAGACGGCCGGCGCAGCGGTGCCGGGCGACACCGCGTTCCTGCTGCACGACACGCACGGCTTCCCGATCGAGCTCACGCTCGAGATCGCGGAAGAGGCCGGAGTGCCGGTCGACGCCGAGGTGTTCACATCGCTGATGCAGGAGCAGCGCGACCGCGCGAAGGCTGATGCGAAGGCGAAGAAGGGCCAGCGAGCCGACCTCTCCATCTACAAGGAGCTGCGCGGTCTGGGCGAGACGCTGTTCACGGGGTACGACGAGCTCGTGCACGAGAGCCGTGTGCTCGGCATCGTGGTGGACGGCGCGCCCGCACGTGAGGCCAATGAGGGCGATATCGCCGAGCTCGTGCTCTCCGAGACGTCGCTGTTCGCGGAGTCCGGTGGTCAGGACGCGGATCAGGGGCACATCGTCGGCGATGGCTTCGAAGCGGAAGTGCTCGACGTGCAGAAACCGGTGGCCGGGCTGATCGTGCACACGGTGCGCGTGGAAGTCGGCACGATCGGACTCGACGCGCGTGCGGAGACCCGAGTCGACGCCGACTACCGACGGGGGGCCACCCAGGCGCACTCCGGCACCCACATCGTGCACGCCGCGCTTCGCGACGTCATCGGACGAGGCGCCCACCAGACGGGCTCTTACAACAAGGCCGGGTACCTGCGCCTCGACTTCTCGCACACCGAAGCACTGTCGAGCGAGACGAAGAGCGAGATCGAGGAGATCTCGAACCTCGCGATCCGATCGGACTACGAGGTGGTGACGCGCGAGATGCCCCTCGACGAGGCGAAGGCGCTCGGCGCCATGGCGCTGTTCGGGGAGAAGTACGGCGACCGCGTGCGCGTCGTCGACATCGGCGGCCCATGGTCGCGAGAGCTCTGCGCGGGAACCCACGTCACCAGCTCCGCGGAGATCGGGATGATCAATCTCATCTCCGAGAGCTCAGTGGGATCCACGAACCGACGCGTCGAGTCGCTCGTCGGGATCGAGGCGTTCCGCAACTTCGCTGCGGAACGCGCGATCGTGCAGCAGCTCACGGGCGGGCTCAAGGTGCCCCGCGGCGAGCTGGTCACGAAGGTGCAGGACCTGGGCGCGCAGTTGCGCGCCGCCGAGAAGAAGATCGCGGCGCTCGAAGCGGAGAAGCTTCGCGAGCGCGTTCCGCAGTTGCTCGCCGACGCCCTGCAGCTCGGCGGGCTGCGCGCGGTGCTGGCATCCGTCGGCTCCGTGGGCTCCGCAGACGACATTCGCGGGCTCGCGTTGACGATCCGAGAGCAGCTCGGAGGGCAGCCGGGCGTCGTCGTGCTGGCGGGCGAGACCGGGGGGAAGCCGGTCGTCATCGCCGCGACCACCCCAGCGGGGCGCGAGGCCGGAGCGAAGGCGGGCGCCCTGGTGCGCACCGCAGCGCAGGTGCTCGGCGGAGGCGGCGGAGGCAAAGACGACCTTGCTCAGGGAGGCGGCACCGACGTCTCGCAGATCGACGCTGCCCTTGCCGAGATCCGGCGCAGCCTGGGCGGCTGAGCGTGCGGGTCGGAGTGCGCATCGGCGTGGACGTGGGCAAGGCTCGTATCGGCGTCGCCCGCAGCGATCCTCACGGGATGCTGGCGACGCCCGTCGAAACCGTGCCGCGCGCGGCCGATGACCTCGCAGATATCGCGCGGATCGCCGAGATCGTGGCGGAGCACGACGCCCTCGAAGCGGTGGTCGGGCTTCCTCTCAACTTGCGCGGAGAGCGCACGCCGTCCACGGATGACGCCGCGCGCTTCGCCGAACGACTCGCCGCGCGATTGAGCGTGCCTGTGCGCCTCGTCGACGAACGGCTGTCGACCGTATCGGCACAGGCGCATCTGCGGGCTGCCGGAAAACGCACGAAACAGAGCCGATCGATCATCGATCAGGCAGCAGCGGTGGTGATCCTGCAGCACGCTCTCGACATCGAACGATCGAGCGGGCACGCACCGGGTCACGCCGCGGAAGTGAAGAGCACGGGGACCGGGGAGGCCACCGAATGAACGCACGCACGCGCGACGACCGGCGACGCACGGGCCGGCGAGTACTCATCTCGCTGCTCGTGACACTGCTCCTCCTCGGAGGCCTGGCAGGCGCAGGAGCGTATCTGTGGTCCCATTACGGTGACGGGATCTCGCAGGCCCTCGGGTGGACCACCAACGATTACGAGGGCGAAGGCTCGGGCGAGGTCGTCGTAGTGATCACGGAGGGCGAGATCGGTGAGGACATCGCCGCTTCGCTGGAAGAAGCCGACGTGGTGAAGACCGCGGACGCCTTCTACAGCCTGCTGCTCGAACAGCCCGAAGAGGTGGCGTTCCTGCCGGGTTCGTACAAGGTGAAGTCGCAGATGAGCGCGCAAGCCGCGCTCGACGCGCTGCAGAACCCCGACAACCGCATGGCCTTCACCGCGATCATCCCGGAGGGCAAGACGGTCGAGCAGACGCTCGAACTGGTGGCTGCGGGCGCGAGCATCCCCATCGAGGAGCTGCAGGCGGCCACGGAGGACGTCGCCGCGTACGGACTCCCCGAGGGAGTGGACAGTCTGGAAGGCTGGCTGTTCCCGGCGACGTACGAGTTCGAGGAGGACACCACCGGAGCTGAGGCCATTGCAGAGCTCGTGAGCACCCAGATCCAGGTGCTGGACGAGATGGGCGTCGCTCCGGAGTCCCGTGAGGCCGTGCTCACCAAGGCGTCCATCGTGCAGCGGGAGGGCGGCCGGATCGAGGACTTCCCGAAGGTCGCACGGGTCATCGAGAACCGCCTCGCGCAAGACATGCTCCTGCAGATGGACTCCACCGCCCAGTACGGGTACGGTCAGCACGCCGACGGCAGTGTCTGGTCCACGGATGAAGCGCTCGCGGATGACAACCCGTGGAACACGTACGTCCACAAGGGACTGCCGAAGGGACCGATTGCGAACCCCGGCCGCGACGCCATCTCGGCGGTGCTGAGCCCGCCGGCGGGAGACTGGATCTACTTCGTCGCGGTCAACCTCGAGACGGGGGAGTCGGTGTTCTCCACGACCCAGGAGGAGCACGAATCGGCGATCGGCCAGCTGAACGAGTGGTGTGCCGCCAACCCCGACCAGGGCTGCTAGGTGGTTGTGCGGCTCGCGGTGCTCGGCTCCCCGGTCGCGCACTCGCGATCCCCGCGGATCCACGCAGCGGCGTACCGTGCGCTGGGCCTCGATTGGCGCTATTCGGCCGTACGGTGCGGCGAGGCGGGTCTTCGGGCATTTCTCGACGGAAGGGGCGATGAGTGGCGCGGTTTCTCCGTCACGATGCCCCTGAAGAGCGAGGCGCACCGACTCGCCAGCACCCTCGACCCGGTGGCGAGGGAGAGCGGCGTCGTGAACACGCTGCGGCGTCTCGAAGACGGCGCGTGGTTCGGCGCGAACACCGACGTGCCCGGCCTGGCTGCAGCGATCGCTCGGAACGGGCTGGACGCCTGGCGGACCGTCGTACTCGGATCGGGTGCCACAGCGGTCTCTGCGATTCTCGCCGTTCGCGAACTCGGCGCGGAGCATGTGACGCTGCTTGCGCGCAACACCACGGCGGGGCGGTCGCTCGTCACGCGATTCGATGGGACTCGAGCCGCAGGCTCGACCGCGCCGATGAGACTCGTGTACGGCGGTTCCGGTGCGGACGACGGCGCCGCGACGTCGGTCGGAACCGGACAGGAGGCCCCCTCGCTGGTGATCTCCACCCTGCCCGGTCCGGCCGCTGCTCAGATCGGGATCCCCGCGTGGCTCGCGCGGATCCCCCTCTTCGACGTCGCGTACGACCCGTGGCCGTCCCCGCTGGCCTCGCGGTGGCGGGCATCGGCCGGTGAAGCGCATCCGGGAACTGAAATGCTCGTCGAACAGGCGCTCCTGCAGGTGCGCATCTTCACGCACGGCGATCCGGCACTTCCGCTCGCTGACGAAGGGTCCGTGCGCGACGCGATGCGCCGCGCCGTCTGACGTACGCGGTCGGGTGTGGGAGGATAGCGGGTATGCTGCGTTGGCTGACCGCCGGAGAATCTCACGGCCCCGAACTGATCGCCGTCCTCGAGGGACTGCCTGCTGGCGTCCCCGTATCGCTCGACGGGATCCGTGAAGATCTCGCGCGCCGCAAGCTCGGCTATGGCAGAGGCTCGCGGATGAAGTTCGAGCAGGACGAGCTGAACCTCTCCGGAGGGGTGGTGCAGGGCGTATCGATCGGCGGCCCCGTCGCCATCCGCATCGGCAACACGGAGTGGCCGAAGTGGACCGAAGTGATGTCCGCGGAGGCCACCGAACTGTCCGAGAAGTCGCGCGGCCGTGGTGCGCCGTTGACGCGCCCCCGCCCGGGCCACGCCGACCTCGCAGGCATGCAGAAGTACGGATTCGATGAGGCGCGCCCGGTGCTCGAGCGCGCGAGCGCCCGTGAGACGGCCGCGCGCGTCGCCCTCGGCGCCGTCGCCCGCGCATTTCTCGCGGAACTCGGCATTCGGCTCGTCAGCCACACGATCTCCATGGGCGACGTCGCAGTTCCCGCCGGATCGGCGCTGCCCCGCCCGGAGGACGTCATCGCTCTCGACGCCGATCCGCTGCGCTGCTTCGATGCCGAGACCAGTGCTCGCATGGTCGCAGAGGTCGACGATACGAAGAAGTCCGGCGACACGCTCGGCGGCATCGTCGAGGTGCTCGCCTACGGTCTGCCACCGGGGCTCGGATCGTACGTCCACTGGGATCGGCGACTCGATTCTCGACTCGCCGGTGCGCTCATGGGCATTCAGGCGATCAAGGGCGTCGAGGTCGGCGACGGCTTCGAGACCACGCGGCGACGCGGTTCGGCGGCGCACGACGAGCTGCACCTCGAGAACGGCCGCATTGCTCGTGGAACCACGCGCGCCGGCGGCATCGAAGGCGGCATGACGACCGGACAGGTGCTCCGCGTGCGCGCAGGCATGAAGCCGATCGCGACGGTGCCGCACGCGTTGCCGACGATCGACGTCTCCACGGAGAGGAATCGAAGGCGCACCACCAGCGCAGCGATGTGTCAGCTGTCCCCGCCGCTGGCGTCGTGGCTGAAGCCATGACGGCGCTGGTGCTGGCCGACGCCGTGACCGAGAAGTTCGGCGGCGACAGCGTCGCCGAGACCCGTCGGAACCTCGAGGCGTATGTTGCGGCGATCCCGGAGCGCCTCTCGACCGTCATCGAGTCGTGAGGAATCGCGCACGATGACCGGGCACCGCAGGGTCGCCCGCGATGTCGGGCCGCCAACGCAGAAGCCGAAGCCGACACCTCCGACGAGTCCGCTCCAGGTGATTCCGCAGTCCGTCGCGGAGCAGGCGAAGGCCGATGCGCAGAACGTCGCGGTACCCGGGCGCTCCGGTCCCGCCAAGCACGGCGCTCCGATTGCGGATGCCGGCGGCGCTACGGCGGGGACCGCTTCCGCGCCGCGTGCACGCGGACGTCGACGGCGACGTCGGCGGCCGGGCACGCGCCTTCCCGATCGGGCCATCGTCTTCGTCGGCCCGATGGCAGCCGGCAAGACCAGCCTCGGCAAACGCGTCGCTCGGGAGCTCGGGGTGCCCTTCGTCGATACGGACGCCGTGATCGTGCGGCGCCACGGGGTGATCACCGAGTTCTTCGCGACCCACGGGGAGGCGGAGTTCCGCCGCATCGAAGCCGAGGTGATCGCCGAGGAGCTCGCGGTCGAGGGCTGCCGTATCGTTGCGCTGGGTGGCGGCGCCGTGCTCACCGAGTCCACGCGTGCACTGCTCGCGAATCACCCGGTGGTGCTGCTCATGACCACGCAGGAGGCGGTGCTCCGCACGGCGAACATCGCCCGGAGGCCGTTGCTTCGCGATGACCCGCAGGCCTGGGGTCGCATCTTGAACGAGCGGCGACCACTGTACGAGGAAGTCGCGGATGTGACGTACCGCACCGATCGCGCCACCCAAGAACAACTCGTCCGCCGTGTCGCCCAGTGGGCGCGGGGCGGCGGACGCCACCAGCGGAGCGCCCGCCGAGGCGAGAAGGAGCAGTCATGAGCGATGCAGCGGAGATCTCGGTCACCGGGGAGACCTCGTACACGGTCACGATCGGCCGAGGCGTGCTCGATCGTGTGCCGGAAGCGCTCGGGGAGCGCGTGGCGAAGGTTCTGATCGTGCACACGCCGACCGTCGGCAAGTTCGCGAATGACCTGCGCGAACTGCTGCAGGAGCGCTACACGCAGGTGCTCCTCGCCGAGGTACCCGATGCGGAATCCGCCAAGCGCGTCGAGGTCGCGGCGTTCTGCTGGCAGATCCTCGGCCAGTCGGACTTCACCCGCACGGACGCGGTGATCGGTCTCGGAGGCGGCGCTGTGACCGATCTCGCTGGATTCGTCGCCGCGACCTGGCTTCGCGGCGTGCGCCTCGTGCAGATCCCCACGACGGTGCTCGGCATGGTTGACGCGTCAGTGGGCGGCAAGACCGGCATCAACACCACCGAGGGGAAGAACCTCGTCGGGAGCTTCTACGCCCCCGCTGCCGTCATCTGCGACCTCGACCTGCTCGAGACGCTGCCGCGCAACGAGATTCTCGCCGGCTTCGCCGAGATCGCCAAGTGCGGCTTCATCGCGGAGCCGGAGATTCTCGACATTCTCGAGCGCGACGTCGACCGCGCCACCGATCCGACGACGCCGGAGTTCCAGCGCCTCGTCGAGCTCTCCGTCGGCGTGAAGGCTCGGGTCGTCTCCGAGGATTTCCGTGAGGGCGGTCTGCGGGAGATCCTGAACTACGGACACACCCTGGGGCACGCGATCGAGCATGCGGAGCGCTACCAGTGGCGGCACGGCGTCGCGATCTCGATCGGGATGATGTACGCGGCCGAACTCGGACGCCTCGCCGGCGCGCTGTCGGATGCGGCGGTGGATCGGCACCGGAGCATCCTCACCTCCCTGACCCTGCCGCTCTCGTATCCGGCTGGCCGCTGGCCGGGGCTCCTCGCAGCGATGCAGCGCGACAAGAAGGCTCGTGCTGGCATGCTGCGTTTCATCGTGCTCGACGAGATCGGCAAGCCGCGCGTGCTGGCGGGAGTCGACGACTCGATGCTGCAGTTCGCGTATCAGGAGATCGCGAACTAGCACCGTCGTGCTGACATCGCCGGGTGGTGTCGCACGGACCGATCCGGCACGCCGTGCGCGCCTGCTGCCCGCTTGGCATCGTCTGCGCGAGAATTCGGCTCAGGCGATCCGGAAGCCCTGGCCTTCCAGAATCAACGCCAGCACGCGTCGATCCTCACGATGCATGACGCCCTCGACGAATCTCGTGAACGCACGATCGAGGGTGATCTCGCCCGCGCTTCCCGCCACCTTCCGCAGAATGGCGACAAGCGTGCGTGGGGCGATGACGGATTCCTCCAGCCCCGGGCGCCCGTCGATCTCACGCTCCGTGCTCACGTACTCTCCGAAGCCGGAACCATGCTCACCGGCGAAGACCTGCTGGCTGATGAACGCCGCCCGTGCGGCCCGGATCACCTCCTCCGGCGGGACGTGGTCCGGAAGTCCGCCGTGATGATCGGCCACGGCGGCGACCGCGAGCAGGCCGTTCTCCGCCGGGAACGCGGCATAGTCGCACCCGGTATCGGGGTAGTGCACACGGTAGGCGTTCGCCCCGAAGCGGTTCACCAGCTCCGCGCTCAGGCGATCGAGCCCACGGTAGCGGTGCGGCGTCTGCTCGTTCGCCGTGGCGAGCACGGCGAAACCGGATGCGATGGTCACCGGACGCCCCGCGTCTTCCTGCACGTGCAGCACGTCTCCCGGGCGCAACTGCAGAATGCGATTCAAGCGCTTGAGGAACTCGGGCGGCATCGCGTTCACCTCATCGAGGATCACCGGCCGGCCCTCTCGCATGGCGCGAAGCAACGGGCCAGGTGTGAAGACGCTGACGGTCGCGCCGGCTTCGGTGCGGAGCTCGTGCGTGCCGATCACTTGCGCACTCGTGATGTCGCCGTATCCCGAGATGAGCTCCGGCTCGCGACCGAGGCCGACCCGGGACAGGTGCTCCGCGAGCGCCGTCTTCGCTCCGCCGGTCTCGCCGACGAGCAAGACCGGCTCGCCCTGCCGGAGCGCTGGCACGGCTTCGCTGATGATGCCGCGCATCTGCTGGGTCTGCAGGAGACCCTCGCGGAGTTGTCGGCGCGCTTCCCGGATACGCACGCTGCCGAGCGCCTCGAGCACGGCATCCCTGCGCTCGACGCTGTCGATGCTCTGCTGCCAGTCGGCATCGGGACGACGCGCGCGCAGCTCGCGCACGCGATCCGATTCGGCCGAGGTCAAGGGTCGAGCGGCGCGCACAGCGCGAGCGATGATGGCGTCTGCGGCTGCGCGGCTGCGCTCCGCCTTCGCCTCTGCGCGACGGGCCAGCGCCGCAATGCGCAGCGAGGCAGCCCGTTCGTCGAGCGCGGACGCGAACAGGCTCTGGTTGGCCGGATCCTGCTCGAGGGCGGTCAAGCGCTGTTCGACGCTCGCCAAGTCTTCCGCATGCGATGCGGAGGCGTCGTCGTCAGCCGCTCTCGCCCGACGGATTCGCCGCAGTTCCGTTCGCAATGCGACGGCTTCGCCGAGTGCGGGGTCTGAATCGACGGAGAGCATGGCGTCACGCTATCACGCGGCACGCAGGCGACTGAGGGCGCGGATAGGGTGTGAGCATGGCCGTGAACGAGCACCTGATGGGCACGGGGCTGCGTGCCCGACTCGAAGGGGTCGGCGCGGTGATCGGGATCCCGGTGCATGTCACGGATGATGAGGTCTGGGAACTCACGGACCGGGAACTCCGGGTCGGTCTCGGCTGGTACGGCGTGCGCGGGCATTCGGAGTCCGAGGCGGTGGCGCTCGCCTTTCTGCATCTCTGGGAGGGGCCTCGGAACAATCGCGTCGAACCCGCCCGCGCTCGTCGACGCGCGTCATTCACTCGCGTTCGGCCCGACGCAACGCCCCTGTTCGATGCGGTGTACCGTGTGCAGGCGATGAGTGAACTGCTCACCGCAATGCCTGGTCTGCGCGCGCCACTGCTCGCGGCGACGCATCGGAGCGTGCCGTCGGACGTCACGACGTGGCCGCGCCACCTGCAGTGGATCGCCGTCGTCCTGCGCGCTGGAGTCGCAGGCGCCGCCGACGCTCATACGGTGTTGGCGGGCACGCACATCGACGTACGGCGGGCCTGGAGCGAGTTGCTGCCAATCGACGCGCACCGAGATGCGAGCGGGCGGGCTGAGCACGAGATGCTGGATCAACTCCGGACGTTCCGGCGCGTGATGGCGCCCGACTCGAAGCGGAGCGCGGTGCTCAGGTTTGAGCGCGCAGTCGCCTGGTTGCTCGGCGCCTACGAGCAACTCGCGGCACGAGACGCCGCTGAACGCGGACTCGACGCCCACAGCGGAGCGGGCGGCGCCGACGACGAACCGGCACCCGAGACGGCGCTGTCGTCGAGGGGGCAGCACGCGGGAGATGGTGACGCAGATGCAGAAGGAGATGAGCGGGATGGTGACGAGCCCGACCAGGATCCCGACGCATCTGACGGGGACGGCGAGGCAGGCGAGACGGAGGAGGAGCGAGCTCGCGCCGGCGATGGTCGCGAGACAGCCGAGGGCGCCGACCTCTTCGCGTCCCAGCAGGCAGCCTTCGTGGAACGGATGCTGTCGACGCCGATGCCCGGCGGCGGGCGCACTGATGATCGCGGGCTGATGCCCGAGGCGCCGCCACCCGCGAACGATTCCGCGCAGCCTGCAGAGCCGCTGCATGGAGCGAGCGGAGGATCGGCGGGCGGGTTCGCCGAGACCGAACTCGCCGACTACCGCGGGCGAGCGGCCTCACTCGCGGACGCGATCGAGCGGATGCGCGCCGTGTGGGCGCAGGTGATCGCCGAGCGTGTGACCTCGCGTCGCGTGCCGGATGCCCGGCCTCGCCCGGAGGGCGATGACCTCGCTGCGGACTCGCTGGCCGCAGCAGTCGCCGAGTCTCGCGCTGGCCAGCCACGGCCGCGCGCCTTCCGTGACCGGGCGATGCGCGCGCGCCGCACGCGCCGCGCGGGAAGCACCGATTACGTGCTGCTCGTCGACCGCTCCGCTTCGATGCAGGGTGCCGTGGCAGAAGCAGCGGCCGACACGATGCTGATCATGACGGAGGCCCTCGCTGGGGTGGCACGTGACATCGAGGCCGCTGAACGCGGTGGGGGAGCTGCGCTCGATCTCGACATTCGCACCGCGCTCGTCGTCTTCGACTCAGCCGTCGATGTGGTCAAACCGCTGTCGAGCGGGCTCGACGATTCGGTGCGCCGCGCGGTGCACGGCGCGATTCGCGTTCCGCGCGGGTCCACGAACGACGGTGCAGCCCTGCGCGCAGCCGCGGACCAGCTCGGCCTGGGCGAATCAGAGCACTCGGACGGGGGCGCAGCCGACGGCAGGGAGCGCCGACGCATCGTGATCCTCGTGAGCGACGGAGGATCGAACGATCCGACCGCGGCTGAGCACGCGTTGCGTCGCCTGCGGTCGGCGGGTGTCGAGGTGCACGGCATCGGGATCGGGCCGGGCGACCTCGAGTCGCGCTACGCCCCGAACGGACGTACCGTGCTCGACGTGCGCACGCTGCCCGAGGTGCTGCAGAGCCTCGTGCTCGACGAAGTGGAGCGCAGGACCCGCTAGCGTGAAGGTGCGGCTCCCGCGCACCCTTCTGAATCGCCGGGCGTCAGACCGGGGGATCGGTGCCGAGAAATGCGGGAGCGCAGTGAATGGAGATGGACGTGAAGCCTTTCGATCGGCACGGAACGAACGATCGCGTCGAGCTCATTCGCGCGCTGTTTCCCGACTTGGCGAGCGAACTCGACGCAGCCGCGACCCGCCACGCAGCGCCGAGCGCCGCGGCGTCGCTCGACGCGCGCCTCGACGCTGCAGCGGCGAGGCTCATGCCGCACGCGGGATTCGCGGACGTCGCGGAGACGGAGGGAGCGCGTCGCGCTGAGCAGCATTTCGCATCAGCCCGAATCGCCTGCGGGTGGCTCGACATCGAGATGCCGGAGATCGAGGCGTTCGTCGATGCCGGGACCGATATTGGACGACTGGGGAGCGCGCTGGCGGCCGATCGCTCGCTCACTGCGGTGCCGACGCCATTCGGATGCGGAGCTGCCGTCTGGAAGACCGCGTTCCAACGCGCGGCCGAGGCGCTCGCTGACGCACCGCACGACGGAAACGCACCGCTCGCCATCGGCTCGACCGGGGACTCGCCGCTGCTGCTCGCGACAGAGGCCGAACGGGAGTTCGACGCACTCGACACCCCGCCGCCTGGCATCCCTGCGGCACGTGCGCAGGGGCGGGCGTGGACGTTGCGGTTGGTGCCCTCGGGTGCGCGGCCGCCGGTGCTCGGGCTCGGGTTCTCGCACGGCCCGCATGTGACGCTGCCCGAGGTGCTCATGCTCCAACTGATGCTGGTCGCGAGCGGATCTCCCCTCTTCGACGCGGCGAGCTTCACCTGGTTGGAGGGATCGCTCGCCGGCGGGCGTCTCGCGGCCCGCCACGTGTACGACGAGAGCGAACGGGCGATCCGGATCACCTGCCGGGAGGTCGGGAACCAGGGGCCGCATCTCGGTGCGCGCGCTCCGTTGGCGTGAGCGCCGCTACTCCCAGACGCTGATGGCGTCGACGCGAGTGGACGGAAGTCGCGTGGATCGCCCCCAGGCGAGCACGTCATCGGGGACGATGAGCTTGCTCGGGTCGGCCCCGCTCTTCTCGATGATCTCGGCGACGGGCACGACGCCGCCCGATCGGCGAAGGATCCGGGCACGCACGACGGCCCGAGCATGAATGTCGGGCCGGCGCTGCGTATCGGGACGGACGAAGCGCTGCTCCATGTACACCGCCTGGTCATCGAAGCCGAGAATGCGCGACTCGATCCAGAACCGCTGCCACGGGTTCAGCGACTTGCGGTACGAGATCGTCTGCCCGACGACCACCGGGTACCAGCGTTCGCGCGCGAACAGCTGCCAGACCCCGTTGCGCTGGATCAGATCGAAGCGTGCGACGTCCATGATCGAGAGGTACTTGCCGTTGTTCATATGGCGGAGGATGTCGAGGTCGGTGGGCCAGACGCGGAAACGCGAACGCGAGACGCCCTCGAAGCCGAGCTTCGGGCCGCGCCGACCCACGAACCACTGGTGCCAGAGCGTGCGGAAGAACATGTGCATGGGGGAGAGCTTAGAGGGATCGTCAAGCTTGAAACCTCGCCATTGTGCAAAGCATGCAAAAAGCGCGGCATGTATGCTGGTTCGGCGCGTATTCAGGCGCTCGAACTTTATAGAATCCGGAGAATCACTGCATGGCCAGTACGAACGACATCAAGAACGGCACCGTCATCAAAGAGAACGGCCAGCTCTGGAGCGTGGTCGAGTTCCAGCACGTGAAGCCGGGCAAGGGCGGCGCGTTCGTTCGCACGAAGCAGAAGAACGTCGTCTCGGGCAAGATCATCGACAAGACCTACAACGCTGGCGCGAAGATCGAGACTGCGAACGTCGACCGTCGTGATTACCAGTACCTGTACCAGGATGGCGCAGACTACGTCTTCATGGACCAGTCCGACTACGATCAGCTCACCGTTTCCGGTGCCGTCGTCGGCGACGCCGCGAAGTTCATGCTCGAGAACCTCCAGGTGCAGATCGCGCTGCACGAGGGCGACCCGCTGTACCTCGAGCTCCCGTCGTCGGTGGTGCTCGAAGTGACGTACACCGAGCCGGGTCTGCAGGGCGATCGCTCGACCGGCGGAACGAAGCCCGCTACCGTCGAGACCGGTGCAGAGATCCAGGTCCCGCTGTTCCTCGAGACCGGCACGAAGGTCAAGGTCGACACCCGCACGGGTGACTACCTCGGCCGTGTCAACGACTAGTCCTCGGTGTCTGCACGTACTAAGGCGCGCAAGCGCGCCCTCGACATGTTGTACCAGGCCGACCTGCGTGACGAGTCGATCGCGGTGATCGTGAACGCCGAGGCGCAGCGCGCGTCGAGCGAACCCGATCGCGCCGCATCCTGGCTCTACGCGCGTGAGATCGTCGACGGGGTCACCGATCATCGTGATCGCATCGATGAGCTCATCATGAGTTACGCCCAGGGATGGACGCTCGAGCGCATGCCGCACGTCGACCGTGCGCTGCTGCGGCTCGCATCCTGGGAGATCCTCTTCAACGAGGAGGTGCCGGCGGCGGTCGCCATCGACGAGGCGGTGGAACTCGCCAAGGAGTACTCGACCGACGATTCGGGTCGCTTCGTCAACGGCGTGCTCGGCAAGATCGCGGATCACGCCGACGCCTGACGCCCGACGCCGCGCTGCGCAAGATTTCCGCGTTCCGCAAGCTATCGTTCAACGCAGCGAGCTTGCAGAACGCGGATTCCTCGCGTCCGGAGGGTCGCGCGCCCGCTGTCAGTGCGCCGCGGCGCGGTGAAGGCCCTGCGCAATCGCCTCCACGAGCAGGTGCTGGACTGCGGGCCAGTCATCGATTACCTGGAAGTACCCCACTCGGATGACCGTGTATCCGAGCAATCGGAGCTGGGCGTCGTGCTCGTTGTCGCGGGTCCGCTGCGGTCCGACGTGAGTGCCGCCGTCGATCTGCAGTACGAGGCGATCCCCGAACAGGAAATCGACGCGATGTCCCGCGATCCAGGCTTGCGAGACACACCGGACGCGAAGCCACTGGGTGCGCAGCCGCACATAGGTTTCGAGCCCTGAATCAGCGAACGGGTCGAGGGCGGCGAGCACCGCGCGCGCCGACCCCCGCAGGGGGAGACGCGCCATTCGCTGCCTCGTGATGATCCCGCGGTTGGCGGCCGAGTCCCAGACAGCCACCGCGTCTTCGAACGGCAGGCAATGCGCCACGAGGTCGAGCGCGTTCTCGATGGGATCTTCGAGCGAGTGCGGTTCGCGTTGCAGCAGGGGCGCCCGCCAATGGAGGACAGTGCTCCCGGCATCGGTTCTCCCGGGTACGCGCACGGCCGCATGCGACCGATCGTGGTGAGGCACCCACAGGCCTCGCCGTTTCGCCTGGGATACGCAACTGATGATGACGCCATGAGTCGCGGCGTAGACGAGTGCCGGATCGGCATCTCGGCGCGCAAGCCGACCCTTCTTCGGCCGAGTGAGCAGCCCTGCACCGACAGCTCGGTCCAGCTGATGCCGCGACCAGCCGGCGTTGAGCAGCAGCGACGAGCGTGTTACGCCGCCCGCGGGAAGTCGCGGAGTGTCTGAACGAGGCATCTGCACAGTTTGTGCGTTCGCGCGCGCCGAGCGACGGTGGGCCCCGAACTCTGGGGATAAGCTCTCGCGTCCGGGGCATTCAGGCATGTGGGGGCGACGAACCGTGGGAACGGTTCGCGCTGCTATCCGCGTGTGGCAAGCAGGTGACCACCCACCCGTCCTTGCGGAACGCTGATGGCGGGTGCACTGCACAACGCCGAGGGTCGGCTGATGCAGCAGAGACGAAGCACCGCCTCGCATGCGATAGACTGGAGCGGTTGCAAGCTTTTCTTTAAGTTCCGTCCCGTGAGGCGGGGAAGGGGGGCTCGGTTATGGGAACGCGAACAGTACTCGAACGTGCTGAGATCTCGCGCGCGCTGACTCGAATCTCGCACGAAATCATCGAAGCGAACAAGGGCGTCGACGGGCTCGTTCTCGTCGGCATTCCGACTCGCGGAAGCCTGCTCGCCAGGCGCATCGGCGACATCATCTCGCGCATCGAGGGCCATGACGTTCCCGTCGGCAGCCTCGACGTCACGATGTACCGCGACGACCTCGCCCAGCATCCCACGCGGGCCCCGCGCCCGACGGAGATGCCGGCGGCGGGCGTCGACGGAGCGACGGTGGTACTCGTCGACGACGTGCTCTACTCCGGTCGCACCGTGCGCGCCGCGCTCGACGCGCTGAACGACCACGGCCGCCCGCAGGCCGTGCGCCTCGCGGCGCTCATCGATCGCGGCCACCGCGAGCTTCCGATCCGCGCCGATTACATCGGCAAGAATCTGCCGAGCGCGAAGCACGAGCGTATTGCGGTGCGTCTCGAAGAGCACGACGGGAGCGACGAGGTCACGATCACCTCGGAGGACCGAGTCGACGTCCACGCGAGCGGCGACGCCCATGCCAGCGCCGAGCCCGGAGCGAGCACGGAGCCGATCGCATGAGGCACCTGCTCGATACGCGCAGCCTCTCTCGGGATGAGGCGATCCTGATCCTCGACACCGCTGAGGAGATGGCGGCGACGCAGCAGCGCGAGATCAAGAAGCTGCCGACGCTGCGGGGCAAGACCGTGGTGAACCTCTTCTTCGAGGATTCGACGCGCACCCGCATATCGTTCGAAGCGGCGGCGAAGCGGCTCAGCGCCGACGTCATCAACTTCAGCGCGAAGGGTTCTTCCGTCTCGAAGGGGGAGTCGCTGAAAGACACGGCGCAGACGCTGCAGGCGATCGGCGCTGATGGCGTCGTCATCCGCCACCCCGCTTCCGGCGCACCCGCCAAGCTCGCCGCGAGCAACTGGATCGATGCCGGCGTGCTGAATGCGGGCGATGGTACGCACGAGCATCCGACGCAGGCACTGCTCGACGCGTTCACGATGCGGCGCCGCCTCTTCGGTGCGTCGCAGAGCGGTGAGGCGAGCCGCGGCCGCGACCTCGACGGCGTCTCCGTGGTGATCGTGGGAGACATCGCCCATTCCCGAGTGGCGCGATCGAATCTCTGGCTGCTCAACGCCCTCGGCGCGCACGTGAGCTTCGTCGCTCCCGAGACGCTTCTGCCGTACGGCGCCCGCACGTGGCCGGTCACCGTCCATCACTCCTTCGATACGGCGCTGCGCGAGGAGCAGCCGGACGTCGTGATGATGCTCCGCATCCAGAGCGAGCGCATGCACGCGGCGTTCTTCCCGAATGAGCGCGAGTACGCCCGGGTGTGGGGACTCGACGACACCCGGCTCTCCGGTCTGCAGGATCGCGCGATCGTGATGCATCCGGGCCCTATGAACCGAGGCCTCGAGATCTCCTCCGGCGCCGCCGACTCGCACCGTTCGACGGTGCTCGAGCAGGTGGCGAACGGCGTCTCCGTGCGGATGGCGGCACTGTATCTTCTACTTTCCGGCGAGCGAACGGAGCAAGCATGACGCACACGAACCCGGCGAACGGGATTCTCATCCGCGGGGCGCGCCTCGCCGCGGCGCTGACCGAGCGTGGGCAGCAGGTGAGTGACGCCGCCGCTGTCGATCTGCGCATCGCGGACGGCGTGATCGTCGAGCGCGCGACGCAGGCGGCCGGCGGGCTCGCGCCGCGAGACGCGGAGCGCGTCATCGAAGCCGACGGATTCGTCGCGCTGACGGGCCTGGTCGACCTGCACACGCATCTTCGTGAGCCGGGTTTCGAGCAGTCGGAGACCGTGCTCACGGGCACGCGCGCCGCCGCGGCAGGCGGATTCACGAGCGTCTTCGCAATGGCGAACACGCTGCCGGTGCAGGACACGGCGGGCGTGGTCGAGCAGGTGCAGGCGCTCGGAGACGCGGCGGGATACGCGACGGTGCGCCCGATCGGCGCCGTGACGGAAGATCTGTCGGGCGAGCGTCTCAGCGAGATCGGCGCGATGGCCGATTCGCGTGCCGCGGTGCGGGTCTTCTCCGACGACGGCAAGTGCGTGCACGATCCGCTGCTCATGCGACGGGCGCTCGAGTACGTGAAGACCTTCGACGGCGTCATCGCCCAGCACGCGCAGGATCCGCGTCTCACCGAAGGCGCCCAGATGAACGAAGGGGCACTCTCGAGCGAACTCGGTCTCAAGGGGTGGCCGGCGGTCGCCGAAGAGTCGATCATCGCGCGAGACGTGCTCCTCGCCGAGCACATCGGCGCGCGGCTCCACATCTGCCATCTCTCGACCGCCGGGTCGGTCGAGGTGATCCGCTGGGCCAAGGCCCGCGGAGTGCAGGTCACCGCCGAGGTCACGCCGCACCACCTGATCCTCACCGAGGAACTCGCTCGCAGCTACGACGCGCGCTACAAGGTGAACCCTCCCCTCCGTCGGGAGGAGGATGTGCTTGCCCTCCGCGCTGCGGTCGCCGACGGCATCATCGACATCATCGCGACCGATCACGCCCCGCACCCCGTCGAGGCGAAGGACTGCGAATGGGATGCCGCGGCCTTCGGCATGGTGGGCCTCGAGTCGGCGCTGCCGATCGCGCTGCTCACGCTCGTGCAGGAGGCCAACGCGAGCTGGGCCGAGCTCGAAGCGCTGCTCTCGCAGCGTCCGGCGGGGATCGGACGCCTCCAGGGGCACCCGACGGCGATCGAGGTCGGGCAGCCAGCCGATATCGTGCTCGTCGACCCGTCCGGCACGAGTACGTTCTCGACCGACCATCTGCGCGGCCAGAGCGTGAACTCGCCGTTCCTCGGCATGGAACTGCCCGGGCGGGTGGCATACACTCTGCGACGCGGGTACCTCACGGTGGACGACGGTCGGGTGGTGGCGCCGGAGACCGTCGCTGCTGCCGCACGCCAGCTCGGAGGCGCGAAGTGAGCCGCACCGGCTTCGCCTTCCTGATGATCGCCATCGCCGCGCTCGTACTGCTGGCGATGTGGCTCGGCTGGCGCGGTCGAGCACGTCGGCACCGCGCCTTCGCCGAGCACGGCGATGCTCTCGTGGGAATGGTGCTCGGCACCTTCCCGGGAGTCAGCTACGTCTCGACGACGCCGGTCGGCGCACCGCTCGATCGTCTGTCGATCCCGGGCTTGCAGTTCAAGGGTTTCGCCGACCTCACACTGCGCACCGACGGCGCCACCATCGCCGTCACCGGCGAGCCGGAGGTGCACCTGCCGGCCGAGCGGCTGCTCGGCAGCGGCGTCGCAAGTCGACGAGTCGGGAAGGCCGTCGAGCGCGACGGCCTCTCGCTCCTCCAGTGGCGCGCGGCCGACGGGTCGGAGGTCGAGTCGAGCTTCAGGTTCTCGCAGGCCGCCGACCAGTTGAGGTTCGCCGATGCCGTCGCCCAGATCATCCCCGCCGGTGAGACTCCGCTCGCCACCGGCCCGCACACCCATTCCATTTCCCACACCACCCAGGAGGATGCGTGACTACGAACACGACCGAAGCGACGGCGAACGACGCCGTGGCGCCCCAGGGCGTCACCGCGCCCCCGGCCGCTGCAGTGCCGACGGGCAAGGCAGTGCTGGTGCTCGAAGACGGGCGACGATACGTGGGGCGCGCATACGGGGCGACCGGACGCACGCTCGGCGAGGTCGTCTTCTCGACCGGAATGACCGGGTATCAGGAGACGCTGACCGACCCCTCCTACGCGGGGCAGATCGTGCTCATGACGGCCCCGCACATCGGCAACACCGGTGCGAACGACGACGACATGGAGTCGCGCAAGATCTGGGTCGCCGGATTCATCGTGCGCGATCCCGCGCGCCGCGTGTCGAACTTCCGAGCCGAGCGCTCACTCGACGAGGACCTCGTCGAGGACGGAGTCGTCGGCATCTCGGGCGTGGACACGCGCGCGATCACCCGTCACATCCGATCCGCGGGCGCGATGCGCGCCGGGGTGTTCTCCGGCGCCGACTTCGATCTCTCCGATGATGAGCAGCTCGCGCTGGTGCGCGCTCAGGAACCGATGGCCGGCAAGAACCTGTCGGAGCTCGTCACGACGCCCCAGCGCTACGACGTACCGGCCGCAGCAGGGGTGGATCGCGTCGGATCGATCGCGGTGCTCGATCTCGGCGTCAAGCGCGCGACCGTGCACTACCTCTCCGAGCACGGCTTCGACGTGACGGTGCTGCCGGCATCGACGTCGCTCGAGGAGATCCGCGCGATCGCTCCCGACGCGCTCTTCTACTCGAACGGACCGGGCGACCCCGCCGCGAGCGATCTGCAGGTGGACGTGCTCCGCGAGCTGCTGCGCGACGGAGTGCCGTACTTCGGCATCTGCTTCGGCAACCAGCTGTTGGGCCGTGCGCTGGGGTTCGGCACCTACAAGCTGCCCTTCGGTCATCGCGGCATCAACCAGCCCGTCCTCGACAAGCGCACCGGTCGCGTCGAGATCACCGCTCAGAACCACGGCTTCGCCGTCGACGCCCCCATCGAGGGCGAGATCGACGCGCCTGAGGGCTTCGGCCGCGTGCAGGTGAGCCACTTCAGCCTGAACGATCAGGTCGTCGAGGGGCTCGAATGCCTCGACATCCCGGCGTTCTCGGTGCAGTACCACCCGGAGGCGGCCGCGGGCCCGCACGACGCCTTCTACCTCTTCAACCGTTTCCGCGAGCTGGTCTCGAGCCGCTCCACCCGTTCGACCGGCGCACACGCCCAGGAGGCCTGACCCGATGCCCAAGCGTTCAGACATCAACTCAGTACTCGTCATCGGCTCAGGCCCGATCGTCATCGGCCAGGCGGTCGAGTTCGACTACTCCGGCACCCAGGCCTGCCGCGTGCTCCGCGAGGAGGGCGTGCGCGTCATCCTCGTGAACTCGAACCCGGCGACGATCATGACGGACCCCGACTTCGCCGATGCCACCTACGTGGAGCCCATCACTCCTGAGGTGATCGAATCGATCATCATCAAGGAGCGCCCCGACGCGATCCTGCCGACGCTGGGCGGCCAGACCGCGCTCAACGCCGCGATCCAGTTGCACGATCTCGGGATCCTCGAGAAGCACGGCGTCGAACTCATCGGGGCGAAGGTCGAGGCGATCCAGCGCGGTGAGGATCGGCAGATCTTCAAGGACCTCGTCATCGAGTCTGGGGCAGAGGTTGCGCGCTCCCACATCGCGCACACGCTCGAAGAAGCGAAGGAGTTCGCGAAGGATCTCGGCTACCCGCTGGTCGTGCGCCCGTCGTACACGATGGGCGGCCTCGGTTCAGGATTCGCCTACAACGAAGAGGACCTCATCCGCATCGCGGGCGACGGCCTGCACTACAGCCCCACCAGCGAGGTGCTGCTCGAAGAGTCGATCCTCGGCTGGAAGGAGTACGAGCTCGAGCTCATGCGCGATACGGCCGACAACACGGTCGTCGTGTGCTCCATCGAGAACGTCGATGCCGTGGGCGTGCACACCGGCGACTCGATCACCGTCGCACCCGCGCTCACGCTGACCGACCGCGAGTACCAGAAGCTGCGGGACATCGGCATCGACATCATCCGTCGCGTCGGCGTCGACACCGGCGGCTGCAACATCCAGTACGCCGTCGACCCCGCGACGGGCCGCATCATCGTCATCGAGATGAACCCGCGCGTCTCCCGCTCCTCGGCGCTCGCGTCGAAGGCCACGGGATTCCCGATCGCGAAGATCGCCGCGAAGCTCGCCCTCGGGTACCGTCTCGATGAAATCCCGAACGACATCACGCAGAAGACGCCGGCGAGTTTCGAGCCGTCGATCGACTACGTCGTGGTGAAGACGCCGCGCTTCGCATTCGAGAAGTTCCCGGCCGCCGACGACACGCTCACGACGACCATGAAGTCGGTGGGCGAGTCCATGGCGATCGGCCGCAACTTCACCACGGCGCTGCAGAAGTCGCTGCGCTCGCTGGAGAAGCGCGGTTCCTCGTTCCACTGGGGGGATGAGTCGCGTACCGTCGATGACATTCTCGAGACGATCAAGCGCCCGACCGACGGCCGCATCGTCGACGTGCAGCAGGCGCTGCGGCTCGGCGCGACCATCGAGCAGGTCTTCGAGTCGACCTCGATCGATCCCTGGTTCCTCGACCAGATCCAGCTGATCAACGAGGTCGCCGAGATGGTGCAGCGCTCACCGCAGCTCACACTCGACGTGCTGCGAGAGGCGAAGGATCACGGCTTCTCCGACGTGCAGATCGCGTCGCTTCGCGGTGTCTCCGAGTCGGAGATCCGAGGCCTGCGCCATGGACTCGGACTGCGCCCCGTGTTCAAGACCGTCGATACCTGCGCGGGCGAGTTCCCCGCGCTGACGCCGTATCACTACTCGTCCTACGACTTCGAGACCGAGGTCGCGGCGAGCGATCGCAAGAAGATCGTCATTCTCGGCTCGGGGCCCAACCGCATCGGGCAGGGGGTCGAGTTCGACTACTCCTGCGTGCACGCCTCGTTCGCGCTCTCCGAAGCCGGGTACGAGACGATCATGATCAACTGCAATCCCGAGACCGTGTCGACCGACTACGACACCTCGGATCGCCTCTACTTCGAGCCGCTGACGCTCGAGGACGTGCTCGAGGTCATCCACGCCGAGCAGGCGTCCGGAGAACTGCTCGGCGTCGTCGTGCAGCTCGGGGGCCAGACGGCGCTGGGTCTCGCGCAGCCGCTCAAGGACGCGGGGATCCCGATCCTCGGCACGACCCCCGAAGCGATCGATCTCGCGGAGGAGCGCGGCGCGTTCTCCCGCATCCTCGACCGCGCCGGTCTGCTCGCGCCGCGCAACGGCACCGCGATCGACGAGGAGGGGGCGATCCGCATCGCCGAGGAGATCGGGTACCCCGTGCTCGTGCGCCCGTCGTTCGTGCTCGGCGGCCGCGGCATGGAGATCGTGTACGACACCGAATCGCTCCGCGGGTACTTCGGCCGGATCGAGGGCCACGCTCTTGTCGGACCGGGCCATCCGCTGCTCGTGGATCGGTTCTTGGACGACGCGATCGAGATCGATGTCGACGCGCTCTTCGACGGAGAGCAATTGTACGTCGGCGGGGTGATGGAGCACATCGAGGAGGCCGGCGTGCACTCGGGAGACTCCAGCTGCACGCTGCCTCCCGTGACGCTCGGCCACGACCAGATCGCGCGCGTGCGCGAGGCGACGCTCGGCATCGCCGAGGGGATCGGCGTGCGCGGGCTGCTCAACGTGCAGTTCGCCATCGGCCAGGGCGTGCTGTACGTGCTCGAGGCGAACCCGCGCGCATCGCGTACCGTGCCCTTCGTCTCGAAGGCGCTCGGCATTCCGCTGGCCAAGGCCGCCTCGCGGGTCATGGCCGGCGAGACGATCGCCGAACTGATCGAATCGGGCCTGCTGCCGGAGCGCGACGGTTCGCGCGCGCCCATCGACGCGCCCATCGCGGTCAAGGAGGCGGTGCTGCCATTCAAGCGCTTCCGCACGCACGAGGGACTGGTGGTCGATTCGCTGCTCGGACCCGAGATGCGCTCGACGGGAGAGGTCATGGGCATGGACCGCGACTTCCCGACCGCGTTCGCGAAGAGCCAGGCCGCTGCGGGCAGTGCACTGCCCGAGAGCGGGACGGTGTTCCTCTCGGTCGCCGATCGTGACAAGCGCTCGATCGTGCTGCCAGCGCTCCGACTGCAGGAGCTCGGCTACCGCATCCTGGCCACGCAGGGCACCCAGGTGGTGCTCGGCCGCAACGGCATCGCCTCTGAGGTCGTGCGCAAGCACAGCGCGGTCGCCGAGGGCGACACGATCGTCGATCTCATCAACCGCGGCGAGATCGACATGATCATCAATACGCCGTCGGGCAGCTCGGCCCGGGCCGACGGGTATGAGATCCGTGCGGCGGCGGTGGCGGCGGACAAGCCGATCTTCACCACCGTCTCGGAGCTCTCAGCTGCCGTCGGGGCGATCTCCGCGCAGCGGAGCGGGTTCGATGTGAAGTCGCTGCAGGAGTACCAGACCGACCGCGACGCTGCTCTGGCCGCTCGATGACGCACCGTTCGTTCGGGGACCGGCTCGCGGCGGAGTTCGCCGCGGGCCGGCACCTGTGCGCCGGCATCGACCCGCACGGCCCGCTGCTCGCTGATTGGGGAGTCGGTGACGACGCCGCAGGCGCCGAGCGCATGGGGCGCGACGTCGTTGCGGCAGCCGCCGGCGTCGCCGCCTGCGTGAAGCCGCAGATCGCGTTCTTCGAGCGCTTCGGCTCGGCGGGGTTCGCGGCACTCGAGCGCGTATTCGAGGACGCGCGAGCCGCCGGCCTGCTCGTGGTGGCCGACGTGAAGCGCGGCGACATCGGCTCGAGCTTCGCGGCGTACGGCGACGCCTGGTTGGCACCGGGGTCGCCGCTCGAGGCGGACGCCATGACGGTGGTCGCGTATCAGGGGTTCGGGACGCTCACGTCCGCGCTCGAACGCGTGGAGCGTGACGGGAAGGGCCTGTTCGTGCTCGCAGCCACCTCGAACGCGGAGGCGGCTGAGGTGCAGCAGGCCCGACGCGCCGATGGTCGCAGCGTCGCTGCGGCCATGGTGGAAGACGCGACGGCTTGGAACGCAGCGCACGGCGGCGAAGGGGGAGTGGGCAGTGTCGGCGTCGTGCTCGGCGCGACGCTCGATCTCGCAGCGTTCGGAATCGATACGGCTGAGCGCCCAACGGGACCGTCGCTCCCGGTCCTCGCACCCGGATTCGGGCATCAGGGGGCACGTATCGAAGCAGCCGGCGCCATCTTCGGGGGCATCGGGCACGCGCTCCTCGCAAACGAGTCGCGCAGCATATTGAACGGGGGGCCGAACGGGCTGAGCGAGCGGATTCGCGAGCGTGCAGCAGCGGTTCGCTTCGCATTGAGCGGCGAACCGGCCTAGGCTATGACGCATTGCGCACTGGACGCACACGGAGACGACGAGGGAGTGACACGGTGACGACTGCTCGGACGATGCCAGAGGTGGATCGTGTGGCGGCGAACCGTGCTGCGATCGCAGCACGACAGGCGCGTGCCGACTTGAAGCGGCGACTGCGTTCGGGCGAGGTGTCGCCGTTCCGCGTGCTCGAGCAGTCCCGCCTCCCCGACACACCGGCTGCGTCGCTGCGCATCACCGATTTCCTGCTGTCGTTCCCGGCCATCGGCTCGGTCAAAGCCGAACGGGTGCGGGAAGAACTGGGCATCTCCGAACGCAAGAGGCTCGGAGGCCTCGGCAAACTGCAGCGCGACCGTCTCGAGTCGTTCGTGCGGGAACGCACGGGCAGTGGCCGCATCGGGCCCAGGCCACCGCTGACCGTGCTCGCGGGGCCGACGGCGGTCGGCAAGGGGACCGTCGCCACCTACATTCGCGAGCACTACCCAGAGGTGCAGCTCTCCGTCTCCGCGACGACGCGTGCTCCTCGCCCGGGCGAGGAGCACGGCAGGCACTACTTCTTCGTCGATGACGAAGGCTTCGATCGGATGCTCGCCGCAGACGAACTGCTCGAGTGGGCGACGGTGCACAATCAGTCGCGGTACGGCACCCCGCGGCGACCGGTGCTCGAGGCCGCCGAGCGCGGAGCGCTCATGCTGCTCGAGATCGATCTGCAGGGGGCGCGACAGGTGCGCGCGAGCATGCCCGAAGCTCGGCTCGTGTTTCTCGCTCCTCCCAGCTGGGACGAGCTCGTCGAGCGTCTGGTGGGACGCGGCACCGAAGACGAGGCGGAGCGAGAGCGGCGCCTCGAAACCGCGAAGGTGGAGCTCGCCGCGGCCGATGAGTTCGACGAGGTGATCGTCAACGATGAAGTGCCGCGCGCTGCGGCGCGTCTCGTCGAACTGATGCGCGGCGACGACGGATAACCGACGCGCAAGCGCTAGGGTGGACCTGTGCATTCGAGCCTGATTGACATCGCCCGGCACATGGGGGGTCTCGGTCTCACCGACGCAGTCTCCGAAATGACCTCGCTCGACCCGAGGCAGTTCATCGGCATTCCGCTCGCCCTCGTCGGAGCCGCACTGCTCGCATTCGGAGCGCAGTATCAGTCGCGCGGTCTGAACAAGGTCGAGCGGATCACCGGGCAGAGCGCCGGCGCGGGGCTGTCGTTGCATCACGTCGCGAGCCTCCTCCGACGCCCGTCCTGGGTCGTCGGAACCCTCCTGCTCGGCCTCGCGGTCGTGTTCCAGATCGGATCGCTCTCGCTTTCCCCGCTGATCATCGTGCAGCCCATCGGCGTGGTCGGGCTCGTGATCACGTCGATCCTCAATTCGCGAGTCAGCGGGGTGAAGCTCGGGAAGCGCGTGAAATCGTCGATCGGCCTCGCCGTGCTCGGCATCGTCGTCTTCGTGAGCATCGCGGCCTTCACCGCCTCGGATCAGCCCGTGACCGACAGCAAGCTCATCGAGATCCTCATCACATTCGGGGTGGTGTTCGGGGTCATCGCCGTGCTCACCATCATCTTCCGCCACCGAGGCGTCGCGCTCATCTACATCGTGGGAGCCGGGGTGCTCTACGGATTCGTGGCGACATTCGCGAAGTCCGTGATCGGACGGCTGCAGCAGGGCGAGTTCGAATGGCTCACCTGGGCCTGCGTGGCCGCACTGCTCGCGGGTGCGCTGCTGGGCCTCGTCTTCGTGCAGAACGCTTACTCATCCGGGCCGCCCGATCTCGTCGTCGCGGGACTCACGGTGATCGATCCGATCGTCGCGGTGCTCATCGGCATCGTCGTGCTCGACGAAGCGGCCGGGGCGCCCGGCTGGGCCATCGTCGCGTTCATCGCGTCCGGTGCCGTGGCCATCATCGGCGTGGTCGGGCTCGCGAAGTTCCACCCCCAGACCGGCGCGTCAGCACTCGCAGCACTGGTGAAGCCCGACCCGGACGAGACGCGCTAGAGCGGTCTCGTCGGTTTCGGCGCGCCTCTGCCCGGTCGAAACGCGGAGACGGTGGGGTCCCCGGGAAGCCAGAATCGCCAGGGGAAGTCAGGACCGCCGGCATCGCCGGCGACGCCGACGCGCGGGCCGGCGTCTATCTCGGGTGCCGGGTGCTCGGGGAGTTCGAGGCTGAACGGGTCTGCGAAGAGCTGCAGGCCGTCGTGCGACTCTCGGCGAATGCCGAGCGCCTGGGCGACATTGCCCGGTCCGCGTGCGAGATGCACGGGTCGAATCTCCGCTCCCGGTCGTCGGGCTGTGCGTCGCTGCGCGGCGAGTTGCGCGCCGGCGACGACTTCCCCGGCGCGCACGAGCACTCCGGAGGCGATGCCCGCCGGAGAGCACACGAGGTTCAGCGCGAAGTGCATGCCGTAGCTGAAGTACACATATGCGTGAGCCGGTGGGCCGAACATCGAAGCGTTGCGCTCCGTGCGCCCGTTTCTCGCGTGCGAACCGGCATCGTGCACTCCAGGCATTCCCGAACCGTGATACGCCTCCACCTCGGTGATTCGAATCGTCACCGAACCGTCGGCGGAGTGCGCGCTCAGCCGGGCGCCGAGCACCTGCGGGGCGACCTCGAGGGCCGGCCGGGAGAAGTCTTCACGAATCATCATCACCATTCTGCCGTTGCCGCCTCCCGCTGCGCGACGACCTACGCCGCTGGCGATCACCGACGATATGCCTGGAGAATCCGAAGGCGGGCGACGTACAGTGGAGTGATGGATGCGGTTCCGGCACGAGCTCCGGTGATCGCCCGCTCACACACTCAGTCGATCTCGGAGGTCTCCGTGTCCCAGCCCCACATGCCAGTGCCGACGGGCGCAGGTTCGAGCGGGCCGGGCAGCGCCCGCCGCGCCTCTCCCAAGGGAACGGTCATCGCGATCGGTGCGATCGTGGCGCTCATCGGGCTCGGCCTCGTCGTCTGGCCGTTCTTCTCGGCGAGCTGGATCCTCGTCGTGCTCTTCGGATCCGCTCTGATCGCCAATGGCGCGATCCTGCTCGTCCGCGGCGGCACGATCGGCGGCATACTGCTGATCGTCGCGGGCGTGGTTGCGATGGCCTTCACGGGTGCCACGGCCCGCGCGCTCGTCAGTTTCGCCGGGTTCGGCATGATCGCCTTCGGAGCGCTCTGGCTCGCCGTCGGAATGAAGTTCGCGCGGAGTCGCCCGAGCATCGGCATCGTGCCCGGCGCGGTGCTCGTCGTCGGTGGCGTTCTCGCGCTGATCTGGCCGGGCGTGGCGCTCTCGATCGCTGCGGTCGTCGCCGGAATCGTGCTGACCGCTGTCGGCGTCGCCATCATCTGGGGCGCGTCGAAGCCGAGACGGGTCGACCCGGGCTCCGCGACGATAATTATCTGAGCGCGCGGGACTCGTCTATTCGAGGCGGTGCGCCACGATGGATCCTGCGATGTTCACGCCGTTCAGGTCGAGATACACCTGGCCCTCGGTGCGCGACACCGTCAGCGTGTTCCGTCGTTCGAGCGCCGAGACCGATTCGGAGACGAGGGCTGGGTCCACGGCGAAGAGATCGATCGCATCGCCGCGATGGATGATCTTGCCTCGCCAGTTCGCAAGCACCTTCTCGGGATCGCGATGCGTGTAAACGACCGCGCGCTCCGCCGATTTGCTCCCGCCGTGCACACGCGCGGCGTCGGGCGCTCCGACCTCGATCCATGCGGAAAGCGCACCCGTGAGATCCCGCACGAGCACCGCCGGTTCGTCGGTGGTCGACACGCCACCGCCGAATACGATCCCTTCGGTGTACTCCATGCAGTACGCCAGGATGCGCGTCATCATGAATGACTCGGTCTCAGAGGGATGCCGCGCGACGCGGAGTGTGAACTGCTCGTAGACGCTCCGATCCACGTCGGCCAGGTCCACCTCGAACGTGTGCATCGTCGATCCCATTGCCATAACGCACGAGTCTACGGGTCGGCGACGAACTCCGATGCGTCGCGGTCGTGCCGCCATCCTCGCCAGACCGCGTGACGGAGACGTCCCTCGGGCGTGCGCTCCCTGTAGGTCACCTCTCCGACAGACTCCGGTGCGACCCAGTGCGCTTCGCGGCGAGCGTCGCCCGGCACGTCGATCGCCGGGTCCCGTCGTTCGCTCGTCTCGAGCCGCCGTCGCGCGCGGCGACGCTCGGCGGCGGTGAATCCACTCGCGACGCGGCCGGCGTACTGCAGACCCCCCGCTTCCGGAACGGCGATGAGGAGCGACGCGAAGCCCGTCGGGTCGGCTTCGCTCTCCCGCCACCCGATGACGACGACCTCGGCGGTCTCGAAGAGCGGCACCTTGAGCCAGTCCTGCGATCTCGTCGCGGTCCGGTACGGGCTCGAACGTCGTTTCGCGATGACACCCTCGAGGCCGAATTGCTCGCTCGCGCGCAGCGCAGCGCCTGCGTCCCCGTCGAACGCCGGCGGTACCGACACGACGACGGCGTCAGCCTGGTCCTCCGCGGCATCGGGTTCGGGGCCGAGCGCGTCGATGAGCAGTTCACGACGCGCCTCGTAGGGGAGCGCGCGGCAGTTGGTGCCGTTGATCGCGAGCACGTCGAAGGCGAGATACCGCGTCGGCGCCGAGCGCCGCGCCCTTGCGATCTCGCGAGCGCCCGTCAGGCCCATGCGCTCCTGCAGTTTCGAGAAACTCGGCGCCCCGCTCGTGCCGAGAGCCACGATTTCTCCGTCGATGACGGCTGAGTCGGCCCCGACGGTGTCGGCGACCGCCAGGAGCTCCGGATAGCTCTCGGTGACGTCCCGTCCGGAACGGCTGGTGATGGTCACGTCACCGCCATCGATCGTGACGATGGCCCGCATCCCGTCCCACTTCATCTCGAACGACCAGTCGTCGGCGTCGAGGCGGTCGAGTTCGGCGGCAGAGGATCGCGTGGCGAGCATGGGATGCACCGCGGTGGGCAGCGGGGCGCTGACGGGCGCGCGACGCCGCGTCGGACGGGGCGTCGCCGATCCGGTGTCTGCCTTCAGATGGATCATCCACTGCGGGGGATCGAGTTGCGTGCGGAACAGCACGTAGGTGCGCGTACCGCCGATGCCCGTCGCCGCAGTGCCCGTGAGGGTCGCGATCACTTCGTCGTCTCGCCACTTCTCGAGGACGAAGGTTCCGGAGTCCCAGATTCGAACGGTGCCCGCCCCGTACTCGCCTTTCGGGATCGTGCCTTCGAAGTGCCGGTACTCCATCGGATGATCCTCGGTCGGCACCGCGAGGTGGTTCTGCTTCGGGTCGGTCGGCACTCCCTTCGGGAGCGCCCAGCTCACCAGCACGCCGTCGTGCTCGAGGCGGAAGTCGAAGTGCAGGCGCCTGGCCTCGTGACGCTGGATGACGAAGACCGATGCACCGGCGTCGTCCCCGGTGTCGCCGCGTGCTGCGCGCTCCTGCCGCTCGCCTCGGCGCACCGCTTCCGGTACGGGTTCAGGCGTGCGCTTCGCGTCTCGTTTCGAACGGTACAGCTCGAGACGCTCGGATGTGCGCACCGAGGAACTCGACCGGGTGAGGTCTGCCAGCGGGTCGCCCCGCCGTTCGACGCGATCGAGCACCTCCCGGAAGTCGAGGTGGCGCAGGTGCGGCGACGCGAGCTCGCGCCACGTGCGCGGCGCGGCGACCATGGGCCGGGCACGCCCGCGGAGCGAATACGGTGCGATCGTGGTCTTATTGGCGTTGTTCTGACTCCAATCGACGAAGACCTTGCCGCGGCGCAGGTCCCGCTTCATGCTGCTGATGATCTCATCGGGATGATCCTTCTCGAGCGCGCGCGCGAGCTCGCGCGCCACGGCCGAGACATCCTCCGAGGTCTGCGTGCCATCCAGCGGCGCGTACACGTGTATTCCTTTGCTGCCGCTGGTGACGGGCACCGCATCGAGCCCCATCCCGGCGAGGATATCGCGGGCGAGAACAGCCACCCGTGCGCACTGCCGCAGATCGACTCCCGGGCCGGGATCGAGATCGAGCACCATGCGGTCGGGGTCGCTCCGGGTGCTCGGCCCTTTGCCGCGCGGAGAGGAGGAAGTCGAGGTGAATCTCCACTGGGGCACATGGATCTCAAGTGCTGCGAGCTGGGTCAGCCAGACGAGCGTCGATTCGTCGTTCACGAGCGGATACGCGTTGCGGTGGTCCCGATGATCGATGCTGCCAGTCGCCACCCAGGAGGGAGCGTCTTCGCCGATGTCTTTCTGGAAGAAGCTGCCGGCGTCGCCGTTCTCGCCCACGCCGTCCGGCCATCGCTTGCGCGTCGCCGCGCGGTCGCGGCAGTGAGGGATCATCGTCTCCGCGATCGCGCTGACGTACCCGAGCACTTCGCCCTTCGTCGTGCCGCTCGCCGGATACAGCACCTTGTCGAGGTTCGACAACCGAATCGAACGCCCGTCGATGCGCACGGTGTGCTGTGCAGCGGCCATGGCTACAGCATTCCTCCGCCGAGGCACAAGGCGTAGCCCGTTGACACTCGATTCGGCTCTACTGTACGTATGAGAGCCATATGGACCGGGGCGATCACCTTCGGGCTCGTCAATGTTCCGGTGAAACTGTTCAGTGCGACCGAGGATCACGACGTGGAACTGCACCAGGTGCACGCGCGTGACGGCGGACGCATCCGCTATCAACGGCGCTGCGAGGTATGCGGCGAGACCGTCGAGTACGCCGATATCAATCGCGCTTATGTCGAGGACGATGAGACGGTGGTCCTGACGAAGGACGAGCTCGATGCGATCCCGCAGGAGCGCAACCGCGAGATCTCGGTCGTCGAGTTCGTGCCCACCGACCAGCTCGACCCCATCATGTTCGAGAAGAGCTACTTTCTGAGACCCGCCGGAAAGTCGTCGAAGGCCTACGTGCTCCTGCGGCGCACGCTCGAGCAGACCGATCGCACTGCGATCGTGCAGTTCGCGCTGCGTCAGAAGACCCGCATCGCCGCTCTCCGAGTCCGCGACGATGTGCTCGTCGTGCAGAATCTGCTCTGGCCCGATGAGGTTCGAGAAGCCGACTTCCCGGAGCTCGACGAGCGGGTCCGCATCACGGCGAAAGAGCTGCAGCTGTCTGCAGCGCTCGTGAAGAGCTTCTCAGGAGACTTCGACGCCACCGACTTTCACGATGAGTATCAGGAAGAGCTGCGAAAACTCGTCCAGGCGAAGCTGGCCGAAGGAGACGCGCTGGATACCGATGCCACGTTCGGCACTTCTGAGGACGACGAGGGGAGCGACGCGGAGGTCATCGACCTCATGGCCGCGCTGAAGGAGAGCGTGCAGCGCTCACGGGCGTCGAAGAAGCGCGGACGCGGCGGGGCGGCCGGCGCGAAATCGAGTGGTGGGGCGGCCGGTGCCGGTGCGAAAGCCGGCGGTGGGGCGAAGAAGACGACGAGGAAGGCGACGCCGAAGCGGAGCGAGAGCAAGGCCACGACTGGAAAGCAGACCACGGCGAAGAAGCGGACCGAGAGAAAGAGCGCCCCGAAGAAGCGCACGTCGCCCCGGAAGTCGCCCAAGCGCGATGCGGCGTAGCCTGCGATGTGCAGCTTGACATGTATCGTTCAGCATGTCGGCGTATGTTGTTGACTATCGCTCACGAACGCCGCACGACAGACACGGAGGACGCCATGCATCAGTCATTCAACTCATTCGGATTCGGCTCTGGATCACCGGGGGAGTCGCTGTGGGAGGCGATGGATCAGCTCCGCACCGGGTTCGAGAAGCGCGCTGGATCACGCATGGCGCGCGGTGACGTGCGCGCCGCAGTGCTGTCGCTGCTCGCCGAGGAACCGATGCACGGCTACCAGATCATCCGCGAAATCGAGCAGCGCAGCGGCGGCTCCTGGAAGCCGAGCGCTGGATCGGTGTACCCGACGTTGCAGATGCTCGCCGATGAAGGCCTCATCTCCGCAGAGGAGTCGAACGGTCGCAAGACGTACGCGCTCACGGACGCGGGAGGCGAAGCCGTGGCCGCAGGCGAGGCGAAAGCTCCGTGGGACACGGCTTCGGAGAGCGCCCCCAAGCGCCACGGAGCCCTCGCGCAAGCAGGATTCGAACTTGCACAGGCGGCGGCCCAGGTCGGTCGATCGGGGAGCACGGAACAGATCTCCGAAGCGGTCGAGGCGCTCGAAGAGACGCGTCGACGCCTGTACAGCATCCTCGCCCAGGGCTGAGCGGGGTGTCGTTCGAGGCCTCGAGCGGCGACCTTCCGACCGAGATCGATCAGGTCCGCTATCGACGCATCCTCCGCTTCGCATCGCGGCATCTCGCTCACGCGTGGTGGTACGAGCTGGTGCTCCCGCGGATCGGCTTGCAGCGGATCACCGAGCGCACGCGCCCGCGCCGCATGCGCCGGTTCGCCCGGGCATTCCACGGCCTCGCCGTGGAGCTCGGCGGACTCATGATCAAGGTGGGTCAGTTCATGTCGTCTCGGCTCGACGTTCTTCCGCCCGAGATCACGGCTGAGCTGGAGGGACTGCAAGACGAGGTGCCTGCCGAGGCGTTCGCAGACATCCGCGATCTCGCGGAGCGGGAGCTCGGCGTGCCGCTCGCGACAGTGTTCGCGGAGGTCGAATCCGCGCCGCTCGCCGCAGCTTCGCTCGGCCAGGCCCACGCCGCGATCCTTGCCCCCGCCCTCGCAGCCGACGTCGGATTCTCCCGAGCCGTGCTCAAAGTGCAGCGTCCCGGGATCGACGGCATCGTCGCGGTCGACCTCGCGGCGCTCCGCAAAGTCGGTCGGTGGCTGAGTCACGTGCGGCTGGTCTCCCGCCGGGTCGATATGCCGGCGCTCGTCGAAGAGTTCGCAGTGACGAGTCTCGAGGAGATCGACTACCTGCAGGAGGCCGCCAATGCTGAGCGCTTCCGTCAGAACTTCGCGGCGCACGACGGCGTCGCCGTTCCCGAAGTCGTCTGGGAGCGGACGAGCCGACGCGTGCTCACGCTCGAAGATGTTTCTGCGATCAAGATCTCAGATGTCGACGCGCTCAGAGCGGCCGGCATCGACCCGCACGACGTCGCGCTGCGGTTCGCGACGGTGATGTTCGATCAGCTGTTCACGCATGCCTTCTTCCACGCCGACCCGCACCCTGGCAACGTCTTCGTCACACCGCGAGATGACGCTGAGCCGGGGGAGTGGCGACTGACGTTCATCGATTTCGGCATGATGGGCGAAGTGCCAGCGGGAACGCGCGGCG
The DNA here is from genome assembly GCF_018304845.1 of Leucobacter manosquensis. Classification (NCBI taxonomy): domain Bacteria; kingdom Bacillati; phylum Actinomycetota; class Actinomycetes; order Micrococcales; family Microbacteriaceae; genus Leucobacter; species Leucobacter manosquensis. The sequence continues at coordinate 602,028 of NZ_JAFEVO010000001.1, forward strand.
CTCTGCGATCACTGCTGATCGCAGCTGCGACGAGAGACGGTCGCGGACTCGTGGCAGCGATGCGCGAGGTGGGGGTGCTGCTGCCCAACGCCGACGCCTCCGAGCTCGAGCGGGCCATGACGCAGCTGTTCGCGCGATTCGGAGGTATGGGGTTCGCCGAACTCCGAGATGTCGACCCGCGCGAGTTCCGTGACTTCGGCCATCAGTTCAGCGATGTGATCCGCACGCTCCCGTTCCAGCTGCCCGAGAACTTTCTGCTCATCATCCGAGCGATCTCGCTCACGTCGGGCGTCTGCAGCACCCTCGACCCGAAGTTCAATCTCTGGGATGCCATCGAGCCCTACGCGCAACAGCTCATCCGTGAGGAGCGCGGCAACGTCATCGCGGATGCTGCGAGTCGTGCGCTGGACGCAGCACGCGCCTTCATGCTGCTCCCCTCGAGAATCGGTACCACACTCGACCGGATCGACAGTGGCGACCTCGAAATACACGCGCCGCAGCTCGAACAGCGCTTGACCCGCGCCGGAACGATGGGCCGGAGCCAGACGCCCGCCATACTGTTCGGGTCAGTCCTCATCAGCGGTGCGCTGATCCGCGACGCCGACGCTGCGCTGAGCACGGTTCTCCTCTTCGCATCGATCGTGCCGCTCGCATGGATGATCGGAAACGGTTTCAGGCGGCGCTAGAGGTCGAAGCGGCCGCGCGTCCACAGCAGGGAGATGACGAGGGCGCTGCCGGTCAGCGCTATGGCGATCCATACGGGACCAAGCGCGCCCGTCCCTGCCGCGAGCGCAGCGCCGCCGAGTATCGGTCCCGTTGCGGCACCGATATTCAGCGCTGCAGTCGCGTACGCGCCGCCCATCGTCGGCGCTTGCGCGGCCGCGGAGAGAACGCGCGCGATGACCGTACTGCCGACCGCGAACGAGAGCGCCCCCTGCGCGAGCACGAGAGACACCAGCACCACCGGGAGCGTGGCCATCGATGCCATGGCGACCCACCCGATCACCAGCAGCGGCCCGCCGATGGCGAGGACGGCACGGGGGTGCTGATCCGAGAAGCGTCCAGCGGTCACGACCCCGATGAACGATCCGATGCCGAACATCACGAGGGTGACGGGAACCCAGATCTCGGACAGCTGCGCCGTCTCCGTCACCAGGGGTGCGAGGAACGTGAACACCGCAAACGTCGCACCATTGATCAACGCCCCGAGCGCCATGGGCAGCAGGAGTCGCGGCGTCGACAGCAGGGCGAGCTCCGCCCGGAGGCTGGGCGAGATCGACGCAGCGGTGGGCTGCGGCGGGCGATTCGCGATCCCTCGCGCGACCCCCACGGCCGCGGGAGCGCAGAGGATGGCGACCGCCCAGAACGTCGCACGCCAGCCCAGTGCCGCGCCGAGCAGAGCTCCGGCGGGGACTCCGGCCACAGTCGCGATCGTTGTACCGGAGAGCAGGATCGATACGGCGCGTCCGGTGCGATGCTTCGGCACCAGCGCGGCAGCCGCGCCCAGCGCCACGGCGAGAAAGCCAGCGTTGGCGAGCGCGCTGAGTACTCGGGTGAGCACAAGCAGCGAGAAGTGCGGCGTCAACGCTCCGACGACATGGCACGTGGCGAAGGTGAGGAGGCAGACGAGCAGGGTGAGTCGAGGCGGCCAGCGGCGAGCGAGGGCTGCCATCAGCGGCGCGCCGATCACCATCCCGACTGCGAACGCGGAGGTCAGGAGGCCAGCAGTGCCGACCGGGATGTCGAGATCAGTCGCAATGGCGGGGAGCAACCCCGCCAGCATGAATTCTGAGGTGCCCATGACGAAGATGGCCAGGGCGAGCATGTAGAGAGCGAACGGCAATGAAGACTCCGAGGTGAGGGATCAAGAAATGGGCTTCTTGTCACCGCGGCCAGCGCCCCGGGGTCGAGCAGACATGCACCTGCGCGCAGCGTCGGCGTCGTTATTCGTGGTGCACGGGGCTGGCGGGGTGACCGGCAACCCCCGACTCATCGGATTTCGGGCTCGACATGTCTCAGACTCTACATGCGATGAACCAGGCGCGGTTGCAGAAACCGGTACGCGGGTGCCACTGTCATGGCACCCGGGACCGATGCCTGCCAGCGTCTCGTCGAAGACAGTGGAGTGATGCACTCCTTGCCCGCTCGCACACCGATCCTTCCGATACTCTTGACAGCCGTTCTTGCCGGATGCGTACTGCTGATCCCGACATCCGGAGAGAGCCTCAGCGTCGTCGTCACCCGAACGGCAGCTGAAGCGGGTGCGTCACTCCCCGGGGCAGTGTTCGTCTCAGACGCCGCACTTGCAGTTCTGGCCGCCGCGACCGCAGGGGCGATGGCGTTGGCGTGGATGAAGCGACCGGCGTCTCGCGGTGCAGTGGTCGCGAGCGCGGCCGGAGTGATGGCAGCATACGCGGGGAGCGAGCTGCTCAAGCTCGTGTTCGCTCAAGCGCGTCCCTGCACGAGATGGATGAGCGTGGGCGAGTGCCAGGTCACCGACTACTCCTTCCCGTCGAACCACGCGACCCTCGCATTCGCCGCCGTATGGGTGATAGCGGTGGCAAGCGTCAGCGTGAGCAGCGCCTTGAGTGCGATAGCGATAGCCGCGGTGGTCTCAGCCGGGCGCCTTCTCGAGGGCGTCCACTACCTGCACGACGTTGCCGCTGGTGCCCTGGTCGGGATTGTCGTACCGGCGTGCAGCATCGGGGCGTGGTCACTCCTGCGGGGCGCCCGTGCGCGCATCGCGCATCGGCGTTTCGCCGTTCGCTGACGAGTGCTCGGACCTGCGAAGATGGGTCGAACCGTCTCCCACCCGAAAGGTCTGGCGTGCCCCGAGCAGTTACCCTGATCCGATCCTCCTCGCTCTCCGATGCCGCTGAGTACGCATACGCCGCGACCGCACCGGCAGATGCCCGATTGATCTTCCTCGCGGGTTCCTGCCCGCTGCAGGCGGACGGAACGACGGCAGGGATCGGTGACGTTGCGGCGCAGGCCGCCAAGTGCATCGAGAACATGCAGGTCGCGCTCGCCGAGGCCGGTGCAGATATTCGAGACGTGATCAGCACTCGCGTCCTGGTCGCTTCGGCGCAGCAGTCCGACCTGGTCGCGGCGTGGGAAGTCGTCCGTGACGCATTCGGAGACCATGATGTTCCGAGCACTCTTCTCGGCGTGACCGTTCTGGGCTACGACGATCAGCTCGTCGAGATCGAAGCGGTCGCGGCAGTTCAGGACGGATCCTGATCGTCTCCTCGGTACCGCACCGGCGGAGACCGAAGACGCCGTGAACGACGCGCGCCGAGCGTATGCTCCGCCGTCTCCCACCTCCACTCGACCGAAGGCGCCAGCATGATTCACACCCCAGCGAAGCCATCCGTTCTGTTCGTGTGCGTGCACAACGCCGGGCGATCTCAGATGGCGGCCGCCTTCCTCGATCACCTCGCGCGCGGGCGCATCGAGGTGAGATCGGCTGGGTCTGCGCCCGCCGACTCCATCAACCCGGCGGCTGTTGCGGCGATGAGCGAAGTCGGTGTCGACATGTCGACGGCGACTCCGAAGGTGCTGACCCCCGAAGCGGTGCAGGAATCCGATGTCGTGATCACCATGGGCTGCGGAGACGCGTGTCCGATCTTTCCGGGCAAGCGCTATGAGGATTGGCAGCTCGACGATCCAGCAGGCCGCGGAATCGAGGCGGTGCGCCCGATTCGGGATGAGATCCGCGCACGGATCGAAACCCTCGTCGCCGAACTCCTCCCCAGCGAGCGGTAGCGCTGCACAGCAGCACGGCCAACGGCGCTCGCGCGACCGGCACCCGCTACCCCTGCACGTGCTCGTCGACGGCGCGAACGACGCGCGCGGGGGAGCCCAGGGCGATGACTCCCGCGGGCACGTCGGCGGTCACCACAGAACCGGCGCCGATGACGGAATCGTCGCCGATCGAGACCCCTGGAAGGACCGTGACGTTGGCACCCAACCACACGTTCCTCCCGATGATGACGGGCGACGGGATCAGATCGCTGCGTCGACTGGGCGCCACGTCATGCTGCAGGGTTGCGATGACGACGTTGTGACCGATCAGGCAGTCATCTCCGATCGAAATCCCGCCCTGGTCCTGAAAACGGCAGCCCGAATTGATGAACACGCGTTTGCCGAGCCTGATGTTCCTGCCGAAATCAGCGGTGAACGGCGGAAAGAGCGTCACGGTTTCGTCAATGGGCGATCCGGTCAGCTCGGCAAGCAGCGCTCTCACGCGCGCTGGAGGGTGGTAGCCGGTATTGAGCTCACCTGCGATGCGGAGGGACGCTTGACTGGCCTCATGCATGGCCGCGTGCCCGGGCGAACCGCCGGCGATGATCTCGCCCGAATCGAGTGCGTTGAGGAGTTCGTTCAGATTCATTCGGGGTCTCCAGACCAGTGAGCAGGTCTCTGCCCGGCGTCTGCGTCGCTGGGCGTTTGGGGAGCGGGAGGGACGGCGTTCCAATTCGAGAGGAGTTGCAGCCGCTCATCGGAAGCCGACCCGGGTTCTGCGGTGTAGACGATGAGGCTGAGGCCCTCGTCGGAGGTGACCGCGAGCTCTTCGTAGAGCAGTGTGAGCTCGCCGACGAGCGGATGGTGGAAGCGTTTGCTGCCGCTCCCATGGGTGCGCACGTCGTGCCTCGACCAGAGCTGGGCGAAGGCCTCGCTCCGCGTGGAGAGTTCTCCGACCAGGTCCTGCAGAGCTCGATCGTGCGGGTCGCGGCCGGCCTCGACGCGCATGATCCCGACACACATCTCTGCGAACAGGTCCCAGTCCGGATAGAAGTCGCGCGATGCCGGGTCGAGGAACTGGAAGCGCGCCAGATTCGGAGTTCGCCCGCCGGTTCCGATCACAGGTGAGTAGAACGCTGCGCCGAAGTCGTTCGTCGCGATGAGGTTCTGGTGACGGTCGCGGATGAAAGCGGGGCCGCCGGTGATCGCGTCGAGCGTGCGCTGGAGCGCGAGGCGAGCGGGTTGCTGCGCGGCCGTGTGCCTGCGCGGGCGTCCTGACGCCGGAATGCCGTCGGCCGCCCGAGCGAGATCGAGGAGATGCCTGCGTTCAGTGGCATCCAGAAGCAGGGCTTCGGCGAGTGACTCCAGCACGGCGGAGGACGCGCCGGCGATATCTCCACGTTCGAGCTTCGCGTAGTACTCGACGCTCACATCGGCGAGCATCGCCACTTCGGACCGGCGAAGCCCGGCGACTCGCCGATTCGACCCAGCCGTCAGCCCGACATCCGCAGGTGAGAGGCGTGCACGCCGCGACATGAGGAACTCGCGCACTTCGGCCTTGTTGTCCATACCGTCCACAGTAGGACGCCCGGAGGCAGTGAAGGATGCACCAGTAGTACACCTCTCGCCAGAGCCTTCCCCCGCGGCGGAGAGCAGGCTTCACTGGCACTGCTGCACAACGACTCATCCGCGACTGCGGCGCAGCCTCACCCCGCCTCACCACCCACACGAGAGGACCGCTCATGCGAGCCACCCTGATGTTCACTGCCGGCGACGTCCGTGTCGTCGAAGTTCCCGAACCCACGCTGCAACGCCCGACCGACGCCATCATCCGGGTGACCTATGCCTGCGTGTGCGGATCCGATCTCCATCCGTATCACTCTCTGGAGGAGACTCCCGGGGGGCGGCGGATGGGGCACGAGGCGATCGGCGTTGTCGAGCAGGTCGGATCGTCGGTCGAACATGTGCGGGTGGGCGACACGGTGATCGTCCCGTTCGCCTGGTCAGACAACACCTGTACCTTCTGCCGCGACGGCGTGACCACCTCGTGCCTGCACGGCGGCTTCTTCGACGGCGCACCCTCGGCGACGCAGGCGGAGAAGCTGCTCGTTCCTCAAGCTGACGGCACCGCGGTCGTCATCCCCGAAGGAACGGAAGAATCGCTGATGCCGTCACTGCTGACGCTCTCCGACGTGTACCTCACGGGGTACCACGCCGCTCGCACCGGCGGAGTCGCGACGGGACACACGGTCGTCGTCATCGGCGACGGCGCCGTCGGTCTCTCCGCGGTGCTCGCATCCCGTCTCATGGGAGCAGCGACGATCATCCTCATGGGCAGGCACGAAGACCGCACCGCCCTCGGGCGTGAGTTCGGCGCGACGCACATCGTCGCGGAACGGGGAGCAGAGGGCATCGCACAGGTGATCGAGATCACGGGCGGGGAGGGCGCGCACGTCGTCCTCGAAGCCGTCGGCCACCTGCCGGCGTATGAGCAGGCTTACGGCGTGGTGCGCCCAGGCGGCACGATCTCCCGCGTCGGCGTCCCCCAATACGAAGAAGCGCCCGTGGGCTTCAGATCGCTGTTCGGCAAGAATGCGACATTGACGGGCGGGCCCGCGACCGTCCGGGCGTATATCGAGGCGGCGCTCCCGCAGGTTCTCGATGGGACCATCGATCCCGGCAGAGTCTTCGATCGGGAACTGCCTCTCGATGAGATCGCCGAAGCGTACCGCCTGATGGACTCGCGCGAGGCGCTGAAGGTGCTCATCCGGCCGTGAGGCAAATATCCCCGTCCCCGTGCGACCCATGCTCGGGAATGGGAGACTGGGCGCAGTGCGGCACGGAGGAAACGCTCGCCCAGCCCGAGTCACGAGAGGATCGCGCATGATCTCGTTGTCGGCAGCTGCCGGAATAGCTCTCGTCGAGCTCGGGCTTGCACTGACCCCCGGACCGAACATGATGTACCTGGTCTCTCGCAGCATCAGCCAAGGTTGGCGTGCCGGGATGATGTCGCTTTCGGGGACTGCCGTCGGCTTCGTGGCCTACATGATGATGGCGAATCTCGGGTTGGCCGCAGTGTTCTTCGTCGTTCCCTGGTTGTTCATCGCGCTGAAGGTCGCCGGAGCCGCGTACCTGCTCTGGCTCGCCTTCCAGACGATTCGCCCGGGAGGCAGATCCCTGTTCGAGACCGCAGACCTGCCACGCGATTCATTCGGCAAGCTCTTCCGCATGGGTCTGCTGACGAACCTCCTCAACCCGAAGGTCGCGATCCTCTACCTCGCGCTCATCCCGCAGTTCATCGACCCCAGCGCCGGCAGCGTCGTCGCACAGGGCTTCCAGCTCGGCGCGATCCAGATTCTCGTCGGCGTCGCGATCAACGGCGCGATCATCGTCGCCGCCGGCTCAGTCGCCACGGTCCTGCAGCGCAAGCCCACGTGGATGCGATGGCAGAAATGGGTCACGGGTACCCTGCTGGGAGCCATCGGCGTGAAGCTCGCGATCGACGCCCCGGCCCCCGCTGCCGCACCGTAGCCCGCCCGCCGGGTTTCGCCGCTACGGTGCTCGCCTCCCGCGCAGCTCATACCCCAGGATCACCGCATGGACGCGGTCACGCAGATGCAGCTTGGCGAATATCCGGTTCACGTGCGTCTTCACCGTGGCCGTAGAGAGGTGGAGGGCCTCGCCGATCTCGCTGTTCGAGAGGCCGGCGGTGATGCACGCGAAGACGTCGCGTTCCCGTGGACTGAGCTGGTCGAGCGGATCGTTCTTCTCGGTCGCTCGCGCTTGCTCACGCAGTGACCCGCGGGATGCGTAGTGGTCGATCAGTTGCCGGGTGATTCTCGGCTCGACCACAGCCTCACCCGAATGCACCGTTCGAACGGCTTCACGGAGCCGGTCCGGCGGGGTGCTCTTGAGGAGGAACGCGCTGGCGCCGGCCTCGAGGCCGCCGAAGGCGTACTCGTCGATGTCGAACGTGGTGAGCACCAGCACCCGGGTGGCGGCGTGCATGGCAGTGATGATCCTCGTGGCTTCGATGCCACCCATGCCGGGCATGCGCACATCCATGAGTGCGACGTCGGGCTTCAGCTCCCGGGAGCGGCGAATCGCCTCCTCTCCCGAGGCCGCCTCGCCGACCACCTCCATATCGTCGGCGGAGTCGAGCACGAGCGCGGTGCCCATCCGCACGAACTCTTGATCGTCGACCAAGAGGACCCTGATCCTGGGCAAACCGGTTGCGCTCATGGACGCGCTCCCTCGCCGATCATGAATGTGGCATGCACCTTCCAGCCACCCCCAGGGCGCGGGCCAGCTGCGCTGCTGCCGCCGTACGTCGCTGCCCGCTCAGCGATGCCGAGCAGCCCCCGGCCGCTGCCTTGACTCGGAGCCCGGCCCGCTTGAGGGGCGGCGAGCCCGTCGTCGGCAACCTGCACCGTCACGGTGCTGCCCGCGACGTCGATGCCGACCTCGACGTGTGTGGCGCCGTTGGCGTAGCGCAGCACGTTCGTGAGCGCTTCCTGGACGATCCGGTACACCGACGTCGAGAGGGCAGGATCATCGGGCAGTGCCGTTCCGGAGCGTGAGAGCGTGACAGGCATTCCGGTGCTGCGAAAGACTTCGATGACGTCCTCCAGATCTGGAGCGTTGTGCCCTGAGCGATGCAGGCTCTCGTCGAGTTTCGCGTCCTCCTCGCGGAGTACCTGCAGGACTCGCTTCATGTCGGACAATGAGCTTCGCCCGACGTCGCCCAATCTGCGGAGTGCCGCAGCTGACCGCTCGGGGTGCTTCTGCCAGGCGTCTGATGCGCCGTCCGCGAGGGCGATCATCGTCGACAGCGAGTGGGCGACGATGTCGTGCATCTCAGCGGAGATGCGCTGCCGTTCGACGATCCGCGCGGTGCTGAGCCGTTGGTTGACGAGTTCCGTGAGCGCCTCACGGCGCCCTGCCGCGCTGCGTGCGGCGATACCCAGAGCGAGAGCGAGCAACGCCAACGGGTCGAGCAATGAGGGTGTCTGAGGCGCGCCGGTGATCAGGAAGCGAACGAGGGCTCCGAGTGCAGGTACGCCCACGAGGACCGCGTACCCCATGAGTGCGGTCCCGGTGGGCAGCAGGGAGGCGACGGTGTAGAGCGCCACAGCCGCGGGCAGTCCCAGCAGTGCGACCGGGGTGGGGACGAGGGCACCCGCCGTGCTGACGAGCGCGATGGCCACGAGGACCGCCCGCGGATACCGGCGTCGACCGAGCAGCATCGCGCTCGAGACGATCGCCAGGAGCAGGCCCGGCCAAAGCGGTTGCGCACGCGGCAGCACGAGCACGAGCGCTTGAACCACGAGACACATCACGGCGACGAGGCCGTCGACCACGCTCTGATGTGCGCTGAGCCAGCGCAGCATCCGGGAACCGAGGACGCGGTCGACCTCCTCGGCAGCCACCCACGGCTGGGTTGCATGAGTACTCATACGTTCGCCGACTCCCTCCCGAGCTGTGCTCTCATTCTTCCCCACGCTCGGCCCGGGCACCCGTTCAGGCGTCTCGGCGTTTGAGCGTGATCGCCGCGGCGAGGAACAGCGCCAGCATCCAGATCAGCAGAACGCCATAACCGACCCACGGGCCCATCGGGTCCGTTCCGGCTGGGGCGAGGAGCAGCGAGCCGGCCTGAATCGGGAAGAAGCGGGTGATCTCGGCGCCGTGTGCCGAGAAGATCTGCGGGATCACGGGCACGATCAGCAGGAGCACGAGCGTCGCAAGCACCGCGGCGATGACGTTGCGAATGATGGTGCCGAGCGCGAGACCGATCATGCCGATGGCGGCCAAGTACAGGCCCGACCCGACGACGAGTCGGAGCAGGACGGGTGTGTCCAAGGCGTAGCTGTAGCCACCACCGCCGAGGACGGTCGGTGCGATGGCGAAGCCGATGGCCGAGCTCACGACACCGATGCCGAAACCGATGGACGCGACGATCACCGCCTTTGCGACCAGTGCCGGCGTCCGGCGCGGGACCGAGAGCAGCGTGGTGCTGATCTGCCCGGAACGGTACTCGTTCGCCATCATCAGGACTGCGAGCACGGCGAGGACGACGCCGACATAACCGGTCTTGTCGACGATCATCTCGGGGTAGGGGTCGTAGTCCGCCTGAGGTGAGCCGCGGTCGCGGAAGACGTACGCCCAGGGCATCGCAATTCCGTTCGCGAGCAGGAGCAGGAGGGTGAATCCTGCGAGGATGTGGTTCGAGGCCAGCCCGCGGAACTTGATCCATTCGGAGGCGATCGCGCCGCCGAGGCTGACATTGCGCACCGTTGAATCGCGCACGGCGCGGGCTTCGGCGGTGCCGGTGGTCGTACTCATGAGGAACGTCCTTTCGAAAGCGGTGAATCAGGCTGAGACATACTCGACGGAGTCTCGGGTGAGCTGGTTGTACGCCTCTTCGAGTGTCTGGCGCAGCGGCGTCAGCTCGGTCAGCAGGACGCCCGCCTCGTGGGCGGCGCGGGCGACTTGCTCGGCGGTAAGGCCCTCCACGTCCAGCAGACCCAGCTCGTTCGAAACGATGGTCACGCCCGGGGCGCTGATCCGGCGAGTGAGAGCTGGGGCATCGGTCGTGCGTACGCGGACGCGGCTGCCGCCCTGCTCGGTGAGCGCGTTGATCGGCGCGTCCGCGATGATCTCGCCGCGACCGATGATGATGACATGGTCCGCGATGAGCGCGAGCTCACTCAGCAGATGGGAGGAGAGGAAGACCGTTCTGCCCTCGGTCGCCAGACGGGCCAGTAGCTCGCGTACCCACGTCACCCCCTCCGGATCCAAGCCGTTCACGGGTTCGTCGAGGATCAGCGTGCCCGGGTCACCGAGCAGCGCCGCGGCGATGCCCAAGCGCTGGCCCATGCCGAGGGAGAACGCGCCGACCTTCTTTCTCGCGACCGCAGTGAGGCCCGTCGCCTCGAGAACCTCGTCGACCCGTGAGCGCGGGATGCGATGTGTCGCTGCGATCGACGCGAGGTAGTTCGCTGCCGTGCGGGATCTGTGCGCTGCCTTCGCGTCGAGCAGCGCACCCACTTCCCGCAGCGGAGCCGCGAACTCCCGGTACTCGGTGCCTGCGATGAGGGCTCGGCCAGAGGTGGGGCGGTCGAGACCGACGATCGATCGCATCGTCGTGGACTTGCCTGCTCCGTTCGGTCCCAGGAATCCCGTGACCTTCCCCGGCTGGACCGTGAAGCTCACTTCACGGACGGCGTGGGTGCCCGCATAGGTTTTGGTCAAAGCCTCAACTTCGATCGTCATGGCGTCGTGCTCCTGTTCGTCTGGGGTGCTTCGTGCTCTCGACGCTACGGGCGCGCAGGTGCGGGTGGATGCCAACCCTGGGTTGAACTGCAGCCGATCACAGCTCGCGATCCGGCTCTGCGAGCACGCGCCGCAGCACCGACGTGGTCGCGACGACTCCCAGCTGCACCATCACCGTGCCGGCGGCGATGCAACCGGCTACCGTGACGATGAAGAGCGGGGCGGTGACCACCGATACCCCCACGACGGGGACGACGAGCAGGGCGGCGATGCACGCCGGAACGATGGCCGCCACGAGCAGCGGGGTGCTCACCGAGAGGCGCCGCGAGCGCGTCATCACGGCGAGCGGCATGCCCAGGCGGTCGAGACTCACGTACAGGGTTCTTCGTTCCAGCACCGCGGCCACCTGGATGACACCGACTGAGCAGGCGACGAGGAGATACGACACGGCGACCGCCGCCACCACCACCAGGCGGATGTCGCCGAAGAAGAGGATCTGCTCCGGCGTCACCGCCTCGGAGAGGCGCTGCACGGTATCGAGAAAGCCCAGTGCGGATCCAGCGGGAACAGCGATGAAGCTGGCTAACGCCACCCCTGACACCTGTCTCCACGCCGCCTGCGGCGACTCGAGCACACCGCGCAGAGCAATCAGGGTTGCTGCATCGTGCGAACGTGCGAGTCTGCGCCGAGCGAGCCGCGCCACGAGGTAGGGGCCCATAGTGTGAAGCGCGGCCATCACTGCGACGAATGCCGCGACGAGTGCCGCCGTGATACCGATGACTCCCCAACTCACCGACGTCAACTGCAGTACGAGCACCGAGCCTCCCACCACGAGCGCCGCGATCACGACGCGCAGCCAGTGCATCCGCGGCGCATCATGGCGCATGCGTACCCCGAGCGGTGAGATCAAGGCTCGTCTCAGACTCGCACCTGCGCTCGTTATCGCGATCACCACGACACTGAGCAGGAGCGCTACGACGAGCGGCGACGAGAGCCATGCGCGATCCGCACCCAGCGGGCTGCCGGTAACCTCGATGTGCGAGAGGAACGGCACCAGCGGCACGTAGAGCATGAGACCTGCGAGAGCGCCCCCGCCCGCGATCAGTGCAGCTTCCACAAGCGCGACTCCTCGCACCCAGGTCGATGAGGCGCCCATCAACCGCAGTGTCGCAAGCCGATCTTCGCGGCGCCTGGCGGAGAGTCGGGCCGCGGTCGCGCCGAGAGTCCCGATGGGCACCACGAGCGCCGCCATCATGGCCGCCGCGAGGATCCGGTACTGCCCAACGCCTTCGGGGTCCGGGGCGCTCCAGTAGGCCCGGGCCAACACGACGACGCTCAGCGCCACCGCAGTGATCACTGCATACGCGAGGATCGGCAATGCCGGGAGACCGTGGCGAGCGGGCTTCACCAGCAACCACAGCGCGGACAGTCGGGCGTGCACTCGGGCTCGACGAGCGCTCATCGCGTTTCGCCGTCGACGACGACGCGACCGTCCCGCAGTCGAACCACCCGGGAGCAGCGGCGTGCCACGTCCTCGTCGTGCGTCACGATGATCAGCGCCCGCCCCTGTGCTGTGGTCTCGGCGAGCAGTACATCCAGGACCTCCGACGCCGTCTTCGAGTCGAGCGCGCCGGTCGGCTCGTCGGCGCAGACGACTTGAGCGTTCGTCGCGCGGGCCCGAGCGATTGCCACGCGTTGCGCCTGACCGCCTGAAAGCTGGCCGATCCTGCGCCCGGCGAGGCCCGAGAGACCCAGGTCCTCCAAGAGGGATGTCGCGCGTTCCATCGCGGCCCGCTTCCCCATGCCGATCAGGAGCAGAGGTATCGCGACGTTCTCCGTCGCCGTGAGTTCGGGGATCAGCATGCCCTGCTGAAACACGAAGCCGAACTCCCGCAGGCGCACCGCCGACCGAGCTGCATCCGACAGGCTCCCGAGCTCTTCGGCCCCTTCGCGTGTGCGAAGCGTCACCGTTCCCTCTGCTGGCCTGATGATTCCCGCCATCGCATAGAGCAGGGTGCTCTTCCCCGATCCGGAGGGACCCATGATCGCCACGGACTCGCCGTCACGCACCTCCACATCGACGCCGTCCAGCGCCACCGCTTCGCCGTAGCGGACGCGGAGGCCCGTGGCAGACAACCGGACTGCTCCCAGAGGGGAGGATTGCTGTGGCGCCGGAAGGGCGGGGGAGAGAGGATCCACGGTCATGCTTCGACGCTAGGCGAGTCGATCTCGGGACGATGCCAACCGGGGGTTGACCTTGCGATATACCTACAGGGGGTATATTGTGGGCCGTATTGGTACCCCATGGGGGTATAAAATGAGGAGGCGCAATCGATGAATGTGAACCGTTTCCAAGTGACCGGCATGACCTGCGGGCACTGCGAGATGTCGATTCGAGAAGAAGTCGATGAGATCCCCGGCATCGCGGAGATCGCGATCAGCGCACAGACGGGCGAGCTCGTCGTGTCCGGTCGGGGTGAGATCGACGACGCGCAGGTGCTTGCTGCGGTCGCGGAGGCCGGTTACACGGCGGTGAGAGCCTGATGCGTGCCGGCGCACGCCTCGCGCTCTACGGTGCGGGGTTAGCAGTGGCCTTCGGCGGTGCTTTCGCGGCCGCCGGAGCCGTCATTCCAGACCGTGTTGTTGCAGGGTGGACGGATAGAGGCGAAATGAACCAGCATGATGCGGGCAAGAGTACGAACGAGGCGCAGACGGAAGAGCGCACCCCGAACGGCGTCTCCATCGAAGCGGGCGGCTTCGTGCTCGCGCCGATAGCCGCGCCAGGAGCCGTCGGCGCACGAGGTGAGCTGAGCTTTCAGGTGCAGACACTCTCGGGTGAAGCGACCACAGAATTCGCTGAAGCGCACGAAAAGGACCTGCACCTCATCGTCGTCCGCACGGACGGCGCCGAGTTCCGTCACGTCCACCCGCAACTCGATGAGGCCACTGGGACCTGGTCTCTGCCGTGGACATGGGATTCTGCCGGCACGTACCGTGTCTATGCCGACTTCACCCCCGCGACGGAGGGAGCAGAGGGAGTCACGCTGACGCGCACGGTAGAGGTCGCCGGCACCTTCGCTCCCGTCACGTCAGAGGTGCGGCGCACTGCAGAGGTCGACGGCTTCGACGTCACCCTCGACGGAGATCTCACCGCCGGAACCACGAGTGATGTCACGGTCTCCGTAGCACGCGACGGGAAGCCGGTCACTGCGCTCGAGCCGTACCTCGGAGCATTCGGCCATTTGGTCGCGCTTCGCGATGGGGATCTGTCGTATCTGCACGTCCACGCTCAGGGCGACGCGCCTCGCGTTGGCAGCACGGCAGGCCCTGAAATCGGATTCATGGCAGAGGCGCCCACTGCTGGCCGCTATCTCCTCTACTTCGACTTCCAAGTCGATGGAACCGTGCACTCGGCCGAATTCGTCGTCGACGCCGGCCGCGGGGAGATGCACGGCGCGAGTGACGAAACCCATTCGGACGATGCCGACAGCCACTGACCCGTTGGGTACGGCCACCGCGACGACAATGCTCAAGGAAGGAAGACGATGAGTACATCAGCGCCCCCAACAGGCGGGCCCGGCTTCGAACTGGAGATCGGGGGGATGACTTGCGCCTCCTGCGCGAACCGGATCGAGAAGAAGCTGAACAAGCTCGACGGCGTCGAGGCAACGGTTAACTACGCCACGGAAAAGGCCAAAGTCTCAGTGCCCGAAGGGTACGACCCGGCATTGTTGATCGCTGAGGTCGAAAAAACCGGCTACACGGCCGCTCTGCCCAAGCTGAAGCACGCACCGGCGGGTGCGTCGGATCCCGCGTCGGATGGGGAGGACACGGAGCTCACCCAGCTGCGGCACCGCCTCATCGGATCGATCCTGCTCACGGTGCCGGTGATCGCGATGGCGATGATTCCTGCTTTGCAGTTCACCTACTGGCAGTGGGCATCGCTCGCGCTGGCTGCACCGGTCATCATCTGGGCGGCCTGGCCCTTCCATCGGGCGGCCTGGACGAACCTCAAACACGGGACCGCCACAATGGACACGCTCATCTCCATGGGCACCTCCGTCGCGCTCCTGTGGTCGTTGTACGCGCTGTTCTTCGGCACCGCCGGCGTTCCTGGCATGACCCATCCGTTCGAGTTCACGATCGCGCCCTCCGACGGAGCGGCGAACATCTATCTCGAAGTCGGAGCGGGTGTCACGATGTTCATCCTCGCGGGTCGTTACTTCGAGAAGCGCTCCAAGCGCCAAGCAGGGGCGGCCTTGCGTGCCCTGCTGGAACTTGGTGCGAAAGAAGTAGCGGTGCTGCGTGACGGTGCCGAGGTGAAGATTCCGACCTCCGAACTGCAGGTCGGCGACGCGTTCGTCGTTCGTCCGGGAGAGAAGATCGCCACCGACGGCATCGTCGTTTCCGGCACTTCCGCTGTTGACGCGTCCATGCTCACCGGAGAATCGGTACCCGTCGAGGTCGGCGAGGGCGACCCGGTGACCGGCGCGACGGTGAATGCCGGCGGTCGTCTGGTCGTGCGTGCGACGCGCATCGGGGCGGACACGCAGCTCGCGCAGATGGCGAAGCTCGTCGAGGACGCCCAGACCGGCAAGGCTGAGGTTCAGCGCCTCGCCGATCGCATTTCCGGCGTGTTCGTGCCCATCGTCATCGTCATCGCGGTTGTCGCTCTCGGTGCATGGTTGGGCGCCGGGTTCCCGGTCACCGCCGCGTTCACCGCAGCTGTCGCGGTCCTCGTCATCGCGTGCCCGTGCGCGCTCGGGCTCGCGACCCCGACCGCGCTGCTGGTCGGCACCGGACGAGGCGCCCAACTGGGCATTCTCATCAAGGGCCCGGAGGTGCTGGAATCGACGCGCAAGGTAGACACGGTAGTGCTCGATAAGACGGGTACCGTCACCATCGGCAAGATGGCTCTTGTCGACGTCGCGACCGAGTCGGGCGTGGAGCGTGCGGATCTTCTCCGCTTTGCGGGCGCGCTCGAGGACGCCTCCGAACACCCGATCGCGCAGGCGATCGCGAAGGCCGCCACTCAGGAGGTTGGCGCGCTGCCGACTCCGGAGGACTTCGCGAACGTCGTGGGGAAGGGGGTGCAGGGAATCGTCGACGGCATTCCGGTTGTGGTCGGCCGCGAGTCGCTGCTCGCGGATTGGTCGCAGCACCTCTCCCCAGAGGTTGCGCGGGCGAAGGCGCGCGCGGAGAACGAGGGCAAGACGGTTGTCGCTGTCGGCTGGGATGGGCAGGCTCGCGGCATCGTCGTCGTCGCCGACACGGTCAGACCGACCAGCGCTGAAGCGATCCGGGGCCTCAAGGAAATCGGCCTGACCCCGGTGCTGCTGACCGGTGACAACGAAGCTGTCGCTCGACAGATCGCGGCCGAGGTCGGCATCGATGAAGTCATCGCCGAAGTCCTCCCGAAGGACAAGGTCGACGTCATCGTCCGGCTGCAGCAGGAGGGGAGGACGGTGGCGATGGTCGGTGACGGCGTCAACGACGCCCCCGCGCTCGCTCAGGCCGATCTGGGGTTGGCGATGGGCACCGGCACGGACGTGGCGATCGAGGCATCAGACATCACCCTCGTGCGCGGCGACCTGCGGGCCGCCGTCGATGCGATCCGGCTGTCTCGGAAGACCCTCTCGACCATCAAGACGAACCTGTTCTGGGCGTTCGCCTACAACATCGCGGCCATTCCGGTTGCAGCCCTGGGCATGCTCAATCCCATGCTCGCCGGTGCGGCGATGGCGTTCTCCAGCGTCTTCGTCGTCGGCAACAGCCTCCGACTGCGCGGGTTCAGAAGCATCACTGCGCAGTAGCATCCGGAACCATTCCAATCGGCACTCATACGAAAGGCGACAATCCATCATGGCAAACGACACTCAGGCGGCCTCCAGCTGCTGCAGCACCAGCTCACCGAACCCGGCCGCGACGAGCACCGGTCACGACAACCTTCTCGGCGGTGGCGCTGACGACCTGACCACCTGCCCGGTCATGGTCGGGAGCCCCGTCAGCAAGCAGGCCGCCGAGAGCGTCGGCTTGTTCCGCGACTTCGAAAGTCAGCGCTACTACTTCTGCTGCGCCGGCTGCGGCCCCGCGTTCGACGCGGATCCCGCCAAGTTCGCCGCGAACATGGCATAGATCTCGCTCGCGTGCGGGGCGGCCACCGGCGTCGCGGCGTTCTCGTCGTCGTCGCCGGGGCCCTCCGCCGACGTGAAGATCACCGAAGCCACGGATGCCGTCGCCCGCCCTGCGCGCATGACACCGGCACCGTTCCGCCTGACGCTCAGGAGCTCCCCAGATGACCACTACGCCCCACATTCTCATTCTCGGCGCAGGAGCTGCCGGGTCCGCCGCCGCGCGCGGTCTCGCCGCCCGAGACGACGTACGCGTGACGCTGGTGACGGAAACGGGTGAGGCTCCCTACACGCGGATGCTCATCAGCGGCGTGGCACTGGGGCCGACGCCTCCGGATCTCATCGCGCTTCCTCTCCCACAGGTCGAAGTCGTCGCCGATACCGTCGTCGACGTGCATCCCTCTGCCCGGACGGTGCAGCTCGCCACTGGTGCGCGGCTGCCATACGACGCGCTCATCGTCGCCACCGGCAGCAAGCCTCGGACCCTCCCCGCTGGCGTCGTGCGAGGTGCGACCACCGCAACGGGGAGCCGGGTCAGCACGATGCACTCCTTGGCGGATGCGCTGCGCATCCGTGAACTGCTGACGCGCGGCGGGCGGCCTGCACGCGTGGCGATCTACGGCGGCGGGCTGATCGCGGCCGAGACGGCATCGCTCCTGCACGCCGCCGGACACCAGGTGGCGGTGATCTCCCGCAGTCACACACCCGGCGTTGGGGCGTTCGGCGCCCTCGTCGCCGAACGCATCGCCGCCGATCATGCCGCTACCGTGCACACCCATTTCGGTCGCATCGTTCAGTACGTGGATCGCAGCGAATTCGGGGTTGCCATCACCCTTGACGACGGCACGCCCCTCGTCGCAGACTTCCTGCTGGTGGCACTGGGCACCATCGCGGCAGCGCCCGCCCCGTGGACTGCAGGGGTCGATGTCGATGAGCGTCTGCGCGCCGAACCTGACCGTGTATACGCCGCCGGAGGTGTTGCCACGCTCCATCACGAATCGTTCGACCCGCGGCGCATCGACCACTGGGAAGATGCCGCCGCCCAAGGAACTCACGCCGCGAAAGCTGCTGCGAGCGAACTCGGTCTCGGGGAAGACCCGGGCTCGTATCTGCCGCGCAGTCCCTACATGGCGATGATCCATGGTCGGATGGTCTCCGGCGTCGGCTACATCGGCGGTGCCGAAAGTCATCTCGAGGACACCGACGAGTTCGTCGTCCGGCACGAGGCCGGAGGTACGGTGACCGGAGTGACCGGCATCGATGCGGTGGGAACGGTGTACCAGTGGGGGAGTCAACTCCATGGCTCGCCCGCCTGAGATCTTTCCGAGACCGGCCCACTCGCACAATAAGGAGCAGATCATGACCGAACCTCATGCGCACCAGCATCACGATCGTTCCCCTGCCCGCGCCGACGTTCAGGTGGATCACCGCGGCGGCCACGGCGGCCACGGAGACCACGCCGGCCACGGCGGCCACGCAGACCACGCCGGCCACGGCGGCCACGCAGACCACGCGAGCCAGTTCCGGAATCTGTTCTGGATCAGCCTCGTCATCGCGGTACCGGTTGTCACCGCTTCTCCGATGTTCGCGATGCTGCTCGACTATGAGGTGCCGGCTTGGGCGATGTGGATCGCACCCGTGCTCGGCACCGTCATGTACGGATGGGGCGGACGGCCGTTCCTCGCTGGGGCATGGAGTGAACTCAAGAGCCGCACACCCGGGATGATGCTGCTGATCGCCCTCGCGATTACGGTGGCGTTCTTCGCGTCATGGGCGGCGACGCTCGGTCTCGTGCATCATGAACTCGAGTTCTGGTGGGAGCTCGCACTGCTGGTCGTCATCATGCTGCTCGGGCATTGGATCGAGATGCGATCCCTCGCGCAGACCACCTCCGCCCTCGACTCCCTGGCTGGTCTGCTCCCCGATGCAGCAGAGCGCGTCGAGGGCGACGAAGTGGTCACCGTCGCACCTGCAGCGTTGCAGGTCGGCGACGTCGTTATCGTCCGCCCCGGAGGGAGCGTGCCCGCTGATGGTCGTATCGTCGACGGCAGGGCGGACATGGACGAATCCATGATCACCGGCGAGTCGCGACCGGTCACGCGGACCGTCGGCGACCTCGTGACTGCGGGCACTGTTGCGACCGATTCCGGGGTGCGCGTGGAGATCACCGCGACCGGAGACGACACCGCGCTCGCGGGGATCGACCGTCTCGTCTCCCAGGCGCAGAACTCGTCCTCCCGCGCCCAGCGAATAGCTGACCGCGCCGCGGCGATGCTGTTCTGGTTCGCCCTGGGGGCGGCCGTCATCACGGCGGCCGTGTGGGCACTGGTCGGTGACACCGACGCCGCCGTCGTGCGCAGCATCACGGTCCTCGTGATCGCCTGCCCGCACGCGCTCGGGCTGGCGATCCCGCTTGTCGTGTCGATCGCGACCGAGCGGGCCGCGCGCGGCGGAGTGCTCATCAAGGATCGTCTCGCGCTGGAATCCATGCGCGAGGTCGACGCGGTGCTCTTCGACAAGACCGGCACTCTGACGAAGGGCGACCCGACGGTCACCCGTGTGGCGCCGGTGGGCGAACTCACCGCGGATCAGGTCCTTGCGCTCGCAGCGTCGGCTGAGGCTGATAGTGAGCATCCGCTCGCGAAAGCCATCGTCGCTTCGGCGAAAGAAGGCGGCCTCTCGGTAACCCGGGCGAGCGGTTTTGCGTCGTCTCCGGCGGTGGGCGTCACCGCAATGGTCGCGGGCCACGAGATTCGAGTGGGCGGGCCGCGACTGCTCGAAGAGACCGGACAACCCGAGGTGCCTGACGCCGACACTTGGCGGGCCGAGGGCGCGATCATCCTCCACGTCCTCCGCGACGGGGTCGTGGTCGGCGGACTCCGCCTGGCCGATGAGATCCGACCGGAGTCCCGTGAAGCCGTCGAAGCACTTCATCGGCTCGATATCGAGGTCGTCCTGATCACGGGAGACGCTGAGGCCGTGGCGACCGACGTCGGGCGCGAGCTCGGCATCGACCGAGTCTTCGCGGGGGTGCGACCCGAGGACAAGGCGGCCAGAGTTTCCTCGTTGCAACGAGAAGGGAAGAAGGTGGCGATGGTCGGCGATGGCGTGAACGATGCGCCTGCGCTGGCTCAGGCCGACGTCGGCATCGCCATCGGCGCGGGGACCGATGTCGCGATCGCATCCGCTGGAGTCATCCTCGCAAGCTCCGATCCCCGTGCCGTGCTCTCAGTGATAGGGCTGTCCCGGGCTGCGTATCGGAAGATGAAGCAGAACCTGTGGTGGGCGGCCGGTTACAACCTCCTCTCGGTGCCGCTGGCGGCCGGTATTCTGGCTTCGGTCGGTTTCGTGCTCCCGATGTCCGTGGGTGCGATTCTGATGTCGCTGTCGACGATCGTGGTCGCGCTCAACGCGCAACTGCTGCGCCGCACTGACCTCACCCCCGCAGCCAGTACACGTTCCATTCTGGAACGGCAGTAAGAAGGAGTTCCATGTCATCGGAGAACGACCTGAGTGCCGGTCACCACGGGTACATCGACGACAAGAATCAGTACCTGCAGCGCATGAAGCGCATCGAGGGCCAGGCGCGCGGCATCGCGAAGATGATCGATGAGGAGAAGTACTGCATCGATATCCTCACGCAGGTCAGCGCGCTCACCCGTGCCCTGCAAGGAGTCGCAACGGGCCTGCTCGACGATCACCTCAAGCACTGCGTCCTCGATGCAGCGAAGCTCAGCGACGACGCCGGCCTGGAGAAGATCAAGGAAGCCACCGACGCGATCAACCGCCTCGTTCGTTCCTGAGGCTGAAGCTCCGCGAGATGTGAGATCCCGCGCTCCGCTTTGCCTGGAGCGACCGGCAACTTCTCGCTGCCCGGAATCGCCGTGTAGTGCGTCCCGCGCTCCGGTTTTCGGTGGATCTGCCACTCTCAAGTTTCTGGCTGCACCGAGGTTGCTACCCTACCCCCCTAGGGTATAGGTTCGAGACGTTCGACACTCACGTCCAACGCAATCTCGAATGGAGTACACCATGTCCTCGTCACCTCCGACCAGCAGGGCCCGGTGGTGGGGTCTCTTCCTCATCGCACTCGCTCAGTTCATGGTCATCATGGATGCCTCGATCATCGGCGTTGCCCTGCCGCGAATGCAGATCGAACTGGGATTCAGCCCGAACAATCTTTCCTGGGTATTCAACGCATACGTGATCGCACTCGGCGGTCTCCTGCTGCTCGGCGGTCGGCTGTCCGATCTCTTCGGCCCCCGCCGGATCTTCGCGATCGGCTGGGTGATCCTCGCCATCGGATCCCTCGTCGCAGGCCTCGCCGGCAATGTGCCCGTCGAGCTCATCGGCCGGGTTCTCCAAGGCGCCGGATCTGCGCTCATCGCGCCAGCCGCCCTCACACTGTTGATGATGCTGTTCGGGTCGAACCCGAAAGATCTCACGAAGGCAATGGCGTTCTACGGCGCAGCGGCTCCTGCCGGAGGCACTGCAGGGGTATTTCTGGGAGGCGTGATCACGGAATTCGCCTCCTGGCCGTGGGTATTCCTCATCAACGTGCCCATAGCTGCGCTCGTTCTGCTGGTCATGTGGAAGGTGCTTCCCGGCGGAAAGCTCGACGCACGCGGATCGGTAGACGTTCTGGGTGCGCTCACCGTGACCCTGGGCCTTGCCGCGCTGGTCTACGGCATTGTGCGCGCTGAAGTCGCTGGCTGGGCATCCATGGAGACGTGGGTGGCGATCGGGATCGGCGTGGTCCTGATCGTGACGTTCATCATCCTCCAGCGTGTGAAGCGTGAACCTCTGATGCGACTCTCGATCTTCCGTTCGCCGAATCTGGGCGCCGCGAACCTCGCTCAGGTGCTGCTCGGAGGGGCATGGGTTCCCATGTGGTTCTTCCTGAACCTGTACCTGCAGCAGGTCCTCGGGTTCTCCGCATTCCCGGCTGGCGCCGCCCTTCTGCCGATGACCATTCTGATCATGGTCGGCATGATCATGCTCGCCCCTCGAATCATCGCAGCCGTCGGCCCGAAGGTGCCCATCGTGCTCGGGCTCGTCATCCTCTCCGCGGGGCTCGGCTGGATGGCATTCATCCGACCCGACGGAAATTACTGGATCGACGCATTCGGACCCTCGCTCGTCGTCGCGTTCGGGCAAGCGCTCGCCTTCATTCCCTCGCTGCAAGTCGCGATCTCCGCAGCCCCGCCTGAGGAAGGCGGTCTCGCATCCGGCATTGTGAACACGAGCTACCAGGTCGGTTCGGCGATCGGCCTCGCCGCGGTGTCTGCCGTCGCTGCGGGGTTCGGCGCTGGTCAGATCGGGGACCCGGAAGCGCTCACTCAGGGCTACTCGGCGGCATTCATAGCGGCCGGGACCATCGCCCTCGCCGGTGCGATCGTCGTTTCGAGCTTCTTCCGCACCAAGCGCCCCGCCCGTGCTCTGCCGGTTTCATAACGCAGTTGCGCCTGTATCCGACCACCGAATGAGAGAAGAGCTCCATGACCAGACCACGACTCCTGATCGCCTACGACGGCTCACCCAATGCGAAGTACGCCGTCGAATCCGTTTCCGGAGTTTCCCGGCAGAAGCGGTCGTACGGCCTTCAGCGCCTTCGAGTGCCTATGAAGCCATCCTTGACACAGCCGGCAGGCTCAATTCGGACCTCATCAGCATCTGTTCTCGCGGACTGCGCGGTTTCTCAGCCACCGTCCTCGGCAGCACCTCGTCGAATGTGCTCCACCACGCCACGATTCCGACCCTGGTGATTCCGTCCGAAGCGGTGGCGCGAGCACGCTCAGCACAACGGGTGCCAGTCGTTTCCAGCTGACATCCACCCTCGCGCGCCATGTGACGTGTTCCATGGCTATCGCGTCGATGCAGTTCGGTCGGTCGGCCTCTCACATCATTCTCGGTGTGAGACGGGTGGCCGGCCCGCTTCGAATGACTGACCCTGTCGATCCGGCACTGCTACTTGCTGGAGGCTCCGCTCAGGCGTACTCGGGCGGGCCCAGCACGCGGTATGTCAGGTCGATGACTCCGGTGCCGAACACCTGGGCCTCGAGGAGTTCGAGTCCGAAGTCGGACCCGTCGTGTGGGAACAGGCGCTCGCCCTCGCCGACGATGACGGGAAACTGAACCAGATTCAGCTCATCCACGAGCTTGCTCTCGAGCAAGTGACGGGCAAGTTGCACGCTGCCGACCACGAGCAGTTCTCCGCTCTGCTGGGCCTTCATCTCGCGCAACTGTGCGACGACATCGCCAGAGATGACGGTCGTGTGCCCCCAGCCGGGGTCGACCAGCGTGTTCGAGGCGACGTACTTGGGCGTCGAGCAGATCGCCTCCCCGAATCCGCCGTCGTCCCCGCGCTCACCCCAGTAGGCCGAAAACATGTCGAATGTCTTGCGGCCCAGGAGGAACGCGTCGGGACGTCTCCATGTCTCGAGAATGGATCGCGTGCTCTCTGCATCACCGAGCGGGAGCGCCCAGCCGCCGCGCGTGAAACCAGGATCGACAACCTCGTTGTTCCCGCCGTTCGCCTGCGCGACGCCGTCGAGCGTGACTTGGAGACTCACGGTGATCTTCACGGCATCTTCCTCTCGCGCACTGCAATCATCATCCGGCTGGGGGTGCCCGTCCGGCGAAACCGCGATGCGGAACGGTGCGAGGTCTCGATCAGGCCAGCCGGTCGACGTTCGCCGTCACCACTGGCAGCAGGATCTTCTCCTGAGCCATGGTGAGGAAGGCATCCACGTCGTCGGAGTACACCTGCTCCTCGCCGTCGACCACGTAGCTGCTCTCGCTCTCACCGAAGTACTGCCCGTACGGGCGCGCGTCGAGCGTCACGCTGAATGCGATCTGCGGCGTTGAGCAGTCGTACCGGAGCCCGCTCGGAGCTACGACGCAGGTCGCGTCACCGACCTGCACCTCGTCACCGCTCTTCGGGGTCGCGTTCCGCTCCACGAATTCGGCATCGCCAGCCGCCTCGACACTCGTGGTGAGCAAGAACACGACGCTCTGGTCGGAAGCCCTGAGCTCGTCCACGGGGAAGCCGACCTTTGTGGTGCAGTCGGCCTGGGGTACGGTGACCTCCCGCGTGCCCGCCGCACCGACCTGCAGGATCGACAGCGACCGATCGGTGCCCGACTGCGCGATCTCATCGGATTGCGGGAAGATCGCCGAGAGCGTCGTCTCGTCAGCGAATGCGCATGCCGACGGCCACTGATCGAACGCGAACGCTCCCGATTCGTCGAGCGGCAGGTCGAGGCTGATCGGCTCACCGACTCTTTCAGGCTGCGACACGATCTCGATCGGATCGACCCCGCCGTCCGCGGGCTGTTCGCTCGATGACGGGGCTCCTGAGGAGCAGGCGCTCAGCCCGAGAACGAGTGCCGCAGCACTGATGGACCAGATTCGAGTACGCGCAGAAGCCATGCCGTCACCCTACCAACGCGCGCCCAGCCGAGCCCGAGGTGGGCAGTCGCCTCAGTCGCCCTCGCGGATCTGCTGTACGAGGTTCTGGACATCGTCTTCGCTCACCTCTACGGACGACTCCGCAAGTCGCCGTCGCAGCATCGCTTCGATTTCATCGGCGTGAGACGCGCCCGCGGTGTCGCGCACCTCCACGACGATGCCCGCGATTGCATCGACGTCGGATGCACTCGACTCATCGAGCTCGGGCGCGCTGTCTTCCGCCGGTTGCTGGTCACTCATTCTCGGGCTCCTTCGTTCGGCATTTCATTGCAGGGAGTCGTTCGCGCAGCGGAGCGTACGATGCGACGGCTGTCCAACGCCGGATTCCGATGCGGCTGGGCTTCGAGTGTACGGTCTGCACGGGCCGAACCCACTCGCCTTGATTTCGACGGTGCGACCGGTTATCCGGCGTCGAGTTCTGCGCTCCTCGCCGGGGTTCCTCTCATCGGCGGGCCAGCACAGGTCGACGTCGCGGTTGCTTGTCGGCGGGTCGCTCTTTTCGCAACACGAGATTGCGGTGAGCTTCTGAGCGCGCTGCCACTCGCGATACACGGTAGCGCGGGAGACACCAAGGAGCTGGGCCAGTTCCGCCTGAGTATGAGTACAAGCCGTGGGGCGGCAAGCTGATGATGACGCTTCGTGGAGTTGAGCTTCTGCTGCTTCGCGCGCCCCTGTCCGCTCCCAACTTCCTCTGCCTGGTGTCGCCTACTCCTGCAGAAGGCCCGTATGCTCGCCGCGCCCAGCGTCTTCTTCTGCCCAGCTCTCCCGCTCCCGGAGGTTCTCCACCGCGTGCTCCACGTCTGTCCTGATCAGGTCGGCGTTGATGTCTTGCGCCACGAGCGCACCGTGCGCCGCCGCCCATCCGACTTGGGCGGAGAGATTCGCGCAGTTGCCCGCAGCCCAGACGCCGTGAACGGCCGTGCGACCGGCTGCGTCGGTTTCGATGAAGCGGCCGAGGGGGTGCGTTTCCCAATGCACTCCGAGCTCTTCGAGCATGTCGAGGTGCGCGTCGGAGCTCGGCGACACACCTAAGGCGTCACATTCGATTTCGCTGCCATCCTCGAGTCGCATCGATCGAATTCCCTCACTGTCGATAATTGCCTCTGCGAGGGCGTCATCAACAATCGAGATTCCCACTGCACGCAGGCGAAGGCGATCCTCAGCATCGACTGTTCGCCCGTTCGCGAGAAAAGTCACGTCGTCACTCCACTGGTGAAAGGTCAGTGCCTGCTTGATGGAGTCCTCACAGCTTGCGACGATACCGATGCGGCGACCTCGAACTTCCCAGCCGTGGCAGTAGGGGCAGTGGAGCACGTCGCGTCCCCATCGCTCCCGAAGACCGGGAATGTGTGGCAGCTGGTCGCTGATTCCAGTTGCGATGATGAGGCGTCGGGCTCTGAACTCTTCGGCGGTGTCCGTGGCAACGGTGAAGCTCTCGTCGTCCCGCCGTCCGATGTTCCTGGCACGACCGAAGATGATTTCGGCTCCGTGGGCCATCACCTCCCGGCGGCCTCGCTCGAGGAATTCATGCGGGGCGATGTCTTCGAATCCGAGCATGCCGTGTATATGTTCGGCCGCAGCGTTGCGGGGTTCGCCGGCGTCAATCACGGTGGTACTTCGGCGTGCGCGCGCCAGGGTGAGCGCAGCGCTGAGTCCGGCTGGTCCTCCGCCGATGATGATGACATCTTGGCAATCTTCGGCAGTGCTGAAAGCTGTGGTTCGCGGGTGAGGCTGCTGGGCTTCGGTCATGCAGCCGATCGTTTCAAGACGAGGAAGCCAATCACAATCCCTTGCGCGGGCTGGTTTCCAGACAATTCCGGCGTGAAGGTCGTGCTCTGGCTACTGCCACGCGGAGCACCGTAGCAGCCGACTCAGCGCTGTGTCGCCCGATAGGGTATCCCTCGCAGGGCATCTTGCGGCCACGTGTTTGTTCCGCCGTTTCGGCCAGAAACCACCCCATTTCAGCGAGGCCGCTCACGGGTCACCCTGACTCGCTCAACGGGCGTTTGCGAGACGTTGTGTCGGAGGATGCGATTTCGGCCTCAGGCCTGACTCATAACTCGTGTCTGAAATCTATGTATCTTGACCAACGTTTGTAATACAGGTTCTGCATGGCACTCATCGGTTATGCACGCGTCTCCACTCGGGACCAGAACCCCGACGCTCAAACAGACATACTGAGCGCGGCAGGATGCGAGGAACTGTTCGTCGACCACGCCTCCGGAACGCTCGCAAAGCGACCTGCACTCACCGAAGCTCTCCGGTATCTGCGAAACGGCGACACTCTCATCGTGACGAAGCTCGATCGCCTGGGCCGTTCGGTGAAGAACTTGAAGGAGATCTCCGACCAGCTGCAGAACCGGGGGATCGGGCTGAAAGCTCTCTCCCAAGGCATCGACACCACGACACCGGGAGGCCGGCTGTTCTTCCACATGCTCGCCGCGATCGCAGAGTTCGAGCACGACCTCATCGTTGAACGCACGCAAGACGGACTCGCCGCAGCGCGAGCTCGCGGCCGGAAAGGAGGTCGGCGGCCGAAAATGACGGACAACCGGATCAAGCAAGCGCGTGCGATGTACGACGCCGGCGAGCACACCGTGCAGGAGATCGCCGATACCTTCGGCGTCGGTCGGGCGACTATCTACCGTCATCTCGACCGCGGTCCGGGCGCCCCTCGGTAAGCGACCCTTTCGGTGAGGTGCCATGAATGATGGAGACTGCTGAATGCGGCAGGCTGTCCCTCCTGAAATAGGGCGGACAGCCTGCCGCTCATGGTGTGCGTGGGGTGCGCGGGTCTTCGAGTGACCCCAGCACGCTATTGCGCAGATCTGCTCGCTGCGAATGTCCGGAGCTTGGCGTTGGTGCGTGTGTTACACCGAGGCGGTCATTTTCCAGACGGGCGGACGATCTGCACTTTCCGTGCTATCGGTGATCCTGAAGCCGTGCCGTTCGTAGAGGCGCACGTTTCGCCGGTCTGATGTTTCGAGCGCGATGATGGATCCGCCACGGGCTCGGACCGCGTCTAAGCCGAACGCGAGTAGCGCTGATGCTCGTCCCTGTCCTTGCTGCTCTGGCCTCACGCCCAGTGTTTCGAGTCGCCACGCGCCCGCAGGGGGCTCCGACTGAATGAGTCGGTCGAGGCGGTCACCGTGCAAAGCTATGACCTGCTCAACTGTGTGCTCTTCGGGTGCTGGCGCCGATGGTGGGATGAGCGCGATGACCCCGTCAGCAGTAGCGGTCATTCCAACTACGCCGTGCTGATGGGCGTAGTCGAGGTACAACCGTTGGAGCGCGAGCAAACGCGCAGCGTAGCCGGTGGTTGGGATCACGTGTCTCGTCCAGGCGTAGTTCTCGAATGCGGCAGCGAGGGTTTCTGACGCGGCCTCAAGGTCCCCCGTGTCCGCGTGCATGATCGGAATTGTCATGGGTTACTCCTTGGTGGTTCACCGTCGTGTTGCGGACCGCCGGCCTCGATGATGGCTTGCAGGGTGGCTAAGTGTTGGGCGAATGCTGCTCGTCCAGCGTCTGTGATGGCAGCCCATGTTTTCGTGCGCCTGCCGGATGGTTCTTTGCGCACCGTCACGAGGTGCGCTGCTTCAAGTGTGGTGAGGGTCTGGGAGAGTGTGGAATCGCTCACCTCGAGAAGGTCCGCGAGATACCGAAAGTCCGCGTCTTCCAGCTTTGCCAGTGCTGCGAGCAACGAGAACCTTACGGGGGAGTGGATGAGTGCGTCGATGTCTTTTCGTGGGTGGCTCATCGTCGTGAGCTCGGGAGTAGGCACGCGAGCATTGGGGTGATTGCAATCATGCCGGCTGCTACCCACCACCACGGTGAAGACAATCCGAAGAGTTGCAGCGCCGGGTCGAGCATCAAGGTGTACAGCGCGAACCAGGTGGCCAACGCGATCCCCATATTGCGCAGCCCATTGCGGGGCACTGACTGGCGGTAGCGGAACGCGATCATCCATATCGAGATGGTCGCCACGGTGAGGGGGGCGAACGCTTGCCAGTAGGGTACTCCAGCGATATCGATCGACAGCGTGAAAGCCAGCGCGTATGCGGCCTGAAGGGAAACGAAAACTCGGAACCAGTGCGTTGCTCGCCGTGCATCTCGTGCGGCCTTCTCGCTGGCGATCACCATCGTGCGTGCGTCGTCTATAGAGATGTGATTCGTGGACATGAAAGCACTTTATCATACGTAAAGTTAAGTTCTGTCCCTCCGGTATTGCTCCCGCGTCGGCGGTCCAGATTGCATTTAACGAGGGCGCTTCGCGCGAGCTGAGTGCTGGATGCAAGGCGGTCCCCTGGTGGGGAGTGGCTTCTCTGCTCACGTTTGAGCGAAATAACACGTGGTCCCGCGGGAGGTCAATCTCCTTCATGCACTGCATCGAATGTTCCAGAATTCTGGTGTCGTCCCGGTCTACCGTGTACCCCATACATAAGCCTGGGGGCGACGAAGCCGCCCCTCTCAGAACTTCGGGAGGGGCGGCCTGTTTTGCCGTTTAGATCGAGTTGGGGTTGTTCTTCGCGAACCGCTCCGCTTCCTCCTCGCTGATCGCGATCAGTCCGCAGCGGTGTCGAATCGATGAACGGCAGCATCGTCACCTTCTCGCAGGTAGTCGACCTCACGACGTTGGTCGCCCAGCATCTCGGGATCACCGTCGCCGACTGAGCGCGCCGAATCCCTGCGACTCTAATTGGAGAGAGCCCCTCGGTGCTCCGATTGCCCGCAGCACCGAGGGGCTCTCTCATCGCGATCTGGAGTATCTGCAGCGTTTCCCGCTGTCACGACGAGGGGTGCAGTGTTGCGAACTCTCTCACTCCGGCACGCTGGGGTCCTTACAAGCTCGACTCGATGCCCGAGATGAACGGCAATAGTGTGCGTTCAATGAGCGGCCGGCGTTCTGATTGGGGCAGCATGAGGCACTGCACCGTGACTCCGTCGATCATTGCGAAGAGCTGCGACGCCGCATGGTCTGAGAGGTTACGGCTGATGAACCATCGCCGAAGTTCTTCATCGAGTTCAGCCGAGGCGGCAGCGAGCTCCGGGTCGGCAGCTGAGATCGCGGCGTAGGCGAGCCAGACTCGAGCGCGGCGCTCGCGTCGATCGTCCAGGGGGAGCCACTGCTGCACGAAGTCCATGAGTGTGACGGGCTGCGCGGCGACCACGTCCGCGAGAAACTGCTCTCCCGCGTAATCGAAACCGGCCCGCACCAATTCGCTTTTCGTTCGGTAGTAATACTGCACTTGTGCTGGGGATACACCCGCCGCCGCGGCAACCGTACGGACGCTGAGGGCTCCGACGCCTTGCTCGGCGAGCACAGTCAGCACGCCGTCGAGTAAGTGGGGGACTGTCATCAGTCTCGTGTTCGTCGCGACCCGACCATCGACCACGTGGTCGCCACGATCTCGATCAAGCCGAGCACTGCGAGTACCAGGCCGACTTGTCGCAAGCCGATGACAGGGGTTTCGACGTCAAGAAAAGCGAAGAACATCACCAGCCCCCCGACGATCATGACTACACCGACAACGAATGCCCACGTGTGCTTGCTCATAACTTCCCTCATCTCAATACGAATGTACAATACGACCGTATAGGCCGGCCTGATGCCCTGTCAAGGCAGGGCCAACGGACACTCGGAGTAACCCACGCGTGCGGTGTAGGACGCCGGCGATCGCACCGTCCGAGAAGTCGCCGACACCTTCGGCGTCAGCCGCGCAACGATCTACCGTCACCTCGGGGCAGAACCGAGCAGAAAAGACGGTACGAAACCGCTGAGCTAATCGAGCCAGGCAACTTCCTCGACGCAGAACTTCTCAGGGAGATGGCACGTCGTATCCGCGTGAATCACGAGAGCAACGTAGGCGGCCGCCACGACCATGCCGATCGCGATCAGCACGCTGAACAACCTCTTCACGTTCACCTATTCATTGATCGGAGCGCACATCGTGCGCCTTGAGGAGCCGGCACAGAGGCCGGCTCTTTTCTTCTCGGGCTACGCCCGTTTTTTTGCAGTGAAGCCTTCGGCAGCATACGGCCACTTCGCGTTCCACCCAACCGGCCGCACCCCCGCTTCGCGGCGTTGCTTGACGGTACACCCTCGCGTGTCTGCGCCACGCAGGGTTGCCCCTCCGGTCAGGCTGCACGCTGCGCGCCTCCGCAGGCACATACGTGCCTTCACGGCAAAAAAACGTGAGGGAGGAAATCACGAACAGCGCGGGGTGCCGCGTCTCGGTCACAGGAGGCACACCATGAACACCATCACTGTGTACACGAAGCCCAGCTGCGTGCAGTGCACCGCGACCTATCGCGCTCTCGACAGCAAAGGGATCGTCTACGACGTCGTGGATCTCTCGGCCGACGAAGCCGCACTCCAGACCGTCAAGGAAATGGGATACATGCAAGCCCCAGTCGTGGTTACCGACGACGACAACTGGAGTGGGTTTCGACCCGACAAAATCGCCGGACTTGTCGGCTGATTGAATCATGACATGTGCCCCCGCAGCGGGTAGCTCACCTGAAGAGCAAAGGACAGCGATATGAAACGTCAGACAGACAAGCCAGGCGTGTGGATCGCGCAAGCGAGCGACGAATTCGAGGGCCGCATTTTGGGAGTTTTCGCCACAGATGAGGAAGGGTACGAGCTCGGCGACCTCGACCTCTTCCCAGATACTGGGATGGCGTTCGTCCCGATTGGATATCGCGCGGGATACCGCAGCTCATCCAGTTCGGTGCGGCCCCCTCAAGTTCGCTGAGCAGTAGGTAGCACGAGGGCAGGACCCGACTGGTTCCTGCCCTCAATTGTTCGGCACCCCGTTCAGTCGAGGAGTTCAGCGAGCAGCGTCTCAATGCGGTGCTTGATGTCGTTGCGGATCGGGCGCACGGCGTCCAAACCCTGCCCGGCGGGGTCGTCGAGCTTCCAGTCCTCGTACCGCTTGCCGGGGAAGAATGGGCAGGCGTCGCCACAGCCCATCGTGATCACCACATCGGAGTCCTGCACGGCCTCCGTGGTGAGGATCTTGGGCTGCTCGGCGGTGATATCAATGCCCTCCTCTGCCATGGCTTCGACGGCAACCGGGTTGATCTGCTCTGCGGGCATGGACCCGGCCGAGCGCACCTCGACCCGACCTCCTGCGAGATGGCGGAGGTAGCCCGCGGCGATCTGGGAACGGCCAGCGTTGTGCACGCAGACGAATAGCACGGAGGGCTTCTGATCAGGCATGTTCAGTTCGCTTCTTTCGTTCCGATGGTGAGGGTCGTGAGTAGTGCGCGGACGCGGGCTTCGATGTCGTCGCGGATCGCCGCGACCCCCTCCGGGGAGGCAAGGGCAGGGTCGCCCACGGCCCAGTCCTCGTAGCGGACGCCCGGGATGATCGGGCACACGTCCCCGCACCCCATCGTGATCACCACATCGGCGGCACGCACAGCGTCGTCGGTGAGCGGCTTCGGGAACGCCGCCCCAGCCTCCGGCTCGCCCTCGATCTCGGTCAGCAGAGACCGCACATGCGGGTGCACGTCGGCCGCGGGGGACGACCCGGCGGAGCGTGCGATCACGGTGCCGGCAGCGAACTGGTTGACCAGGGCGGCGGCGAGCTGGGAGCGGCCGGCGTTCTGAACGCATACGAACAACACCTGCGGTGTTCCCGCCGCGCGGTCCCGGGTGAGATCGGCCAGCCGCTGTCTCGCGAACCGCTCGGTGAGCGGGATCATGTGCCGGGTCACTTTCGCGGAGCGGACGAGGCCGGCGTAGGACTCGCGGACGATCGCGACCACTAGGTCCCGGTTCAGACCGGTGAGCTCGTCCGCGAGTTCCTCGGCGAGGCGGGTGACGCGAGGGTCCATATCGCGCAGCGCCTCTGCACGCCCGGCGTCCTCGTGATCGGGGGTGCCGAGGACGGTGGCTGGGGCGAAGGCGTCGAGCAGCGCGGTGACGGCGGCACGGCGGGTGGGGACGATGCGGTACCAGACCCAGGTGCCGCGCCTGTCGGCGGTGAGCAGCCCGGTGTCTTTGAGGACTTTGAGATGGTGGGAGACGGTGGGCTGGGACACGTCGGCGAGTTCGGCGAGGTCGCACACGCACGACTCGCCGCGCGGGTCGGACGCGATCGCGGAGAGCATCCGCAGCCGCAGCGGATCGGCCAGCGCCTTCAACGCGCCAGCCACTGCGGCGGCTGCTTCGGTCCCGATCGCGTGCGTCACCGACGGCGCGCACGCCTCCGTCTCATTCAGCAGCAGGGTGTCGGTCATGAGGTCCTCGATCCAGTCGGCACAGCGGTCGACGTGTAGGGGTCGGTGTGGAACCAGGCGCGCGCGGCCCAGAGGGAGACGTAGACGAGACCGGCGAGCACGGGCACCTCGATTAGTGGGCCGACGACACCTGCGAGGGCCTGCCCGCTCGCGGCGCCGAAGGTGCCGATCGCGACCGCGATAGCGAGCTCGAAGTTGTTGCCCGCCGCCGTGAACGCCAGCGTCGTCGACCGCGCGTAGCCCAGGCCCAGGGCCCTACCGAGCAGGAGGCCGGCGAACCACATCAAGCCAAAGTAGATGAGCAGGGGCAGCGCGATCCGGGCCACATCAAGCGGATTCGACGCGATCGCGTCGCCCTGGAGGGCGAACAGCAGCACGATCGTGAACAGCAGCCCGTATAGCGCCCACGGCCCAACCCTTGGAAGG
Source organism: Leucobacter manosquensis (assembly GCF_018304845.1). Lineage (NCBI taxonomy): Bacteria > Bacillati > Actinomycetota > Actinomycetes > Micrococcales > Microbacteriaceae > Leucobacter > Leucobacter manosquensis. The sequence goes on from NZ_JAFEVO010000001.1 coordinate 635,315, forward strand.
AATGTCTCCTCGTACCATTCCCGACCTCGGCGCTTCTCACCGATCCAGCGGGACGCGAACCCGGCGATGAGCGGGACGCCGAGGAACACGAGCACGTTGAGCGCGATCTGCCACACCGAGATCTCCAGCCCCTGGGTGTCGAGGCCCAGCCAGCCGGGCAGGACCGTGAGGTAGAACCAGCCCAGCACGGAGAACATCACGACCTGGAACACGGAGTTGACCGCGACGAGCACCGCGGTCGCTTCGCGGTCGCCGCAGGCGAGGTCGTTCCAGATCACGACCATCGCGATGCACCGGGCCAAGCCGACGATGATCAGGCCGGTGCGGTACTCGGGGAGGTCGGGCAGGAAGATCCAGGCGAGGGCGAACATGACCGCGGGGCCCGCGACCCAGTTCAGCAGCAACGAGGAGACGAGCAGGCGCTTGTCTCCGGTGACGGCCGCGACCTTGTCGTAGCGGACCTTCGCGAGCACTGGGTACATCATCACCAACAGGCCCAGTCCGATCGGCACGGAGATCCCGCCGACCTCCATCGCGGACAGTGCGTCGGAGAGCGCGGGAACGAAACGGCCCAGCAGCAGGCCCGCGACCATCGCGAGCCCGATCCACGCCGGCAGCCACTTGTCCAGCGTGGACAGCCGCCTCGGGGCCGCCGTGACGGGGGCAGTGTGCGTCTGGGTCATGCGAGCAGCTCCTCGATCTTCGCAGCGTAAACGGGCTTCGGGTGCGCGCCGATGAGCACGTCCACCCGTTCCCCGGCCCGGTAGAACCCGAGCGTCGGGATCGAGGTGACCCCGGCCGCGGTCACGGCCTCCGGGTTCTGGTCGGCGTCGATCTTCACGATCTTCACCCGGCCCGCGTACTCCTCGGCGAGTTGGTCGAGGATCGGGGCGATCGCCTTGCACGGCCCGCACCACGCCGCCCAGATATCCACCACGACCGGCAGCTCGGACTCGATCACCTCGCTCTGGAACGTCGCGTCGGCGACAGGGGTGACAGTGTTCATGCGGAGACCTCCAGAACGGGCGCCGGCTGAGCGGCGGGGGCGAGATGGGAGAGATAGTGCTGGGCGTCCTGCGCGGCTGCACATCCGGTGCCCGCGGCCGTGATCGCCTGCCGGTACGTGTGATCGACCAGATCACCGGCCGCGAACACGCCCGGCAGGTTCGTCGCCGTCGACGGATGCGCGACCCGCACATACCCGTCCGGATCGGTGTCGACCTGCCCGGTGATGAGCTCGGAGCGCGGGTCATGCCCGATCGCGACGAACACCCCGGCCGCCTCCAGCACCCGTTCGGCACCGGTGACCGTATCGCGTAGCCGCAGCCCGGCCACCCGGTCGTCACCGAGTATCTGGGCGACCTCGCTGTTCCAGGCGATCTCGATCTTCGGATCGGCCAGAACCCGCTCGGCCATGATCTTCGACGCCCGGAACACATCGCGACGGTGCACGAGCGTGACCTTCGACGCGAACCGCGTCAGGAACAGGGCCTCCTCCATCGCGGAATCCCCACCGCCGACCACAGCGATCTCCTGGTCGCGGAAGAAGAACCCGTCACACGTCGCGCACCACGAGACCCCGTGCCCCGACAAGCGCTCCTCCTCGGGAAGGCCGAGCTTGCGGTACGCGGACCCCATCGTCAAGACCACCGCTTCCGCCCGGTAGGTATCACCGCTGCCGGTCGTGATCGTCTTCACCGGGCCGGTCAGGTCCAGACCGGTCGCGTCATCCATCAGGATGCGCGCGCCGAACCGCTCTGCCTGTGCCCGCATCGACGCCATCAACTCCGGCCCCTGCACACCATCGATGAAGCCGGGGAAGTTCTCCACCTCCGTCGTCGTCATCAACGCTCCACCGGCGGTCACCGACCCCGCCACCACGACCGGGGCCAGCCCCGCCCGCGCCGCGTAGATCGCCGCCGTGTACCCCGCAGGGCCAGACCCGACGATCACCAACTCCAGCACTTGCATCGACATGTCTCTATATTGACATCCATCGAAACAGGCGCGCAAGGCCGGAGCAGGTGTCGGAGCGAGTGTTCATCCGCTGTTCAATCGCGGTGTGCGCTCGGGGTGCGCGGTTGGAGGCGACTCGCCGCGATCGGCGGTTCGACCGGACGGGGTGATTCGAGGGTCGTGGCCGAGTAGCGCAGCATGGTCTCAATGGTCGATGCCGAAGAGGGCGCAAATGCCTGACGTCGCCACGGGCCTGTTCGACTTCGTAGAGAATCCGGTCGGTGCTCGGCGCCTGCGCGGTCACTCCGGCTTTCTTCCGGGGGAAAGTCCGGGCCGGGTGGTGAGAGCCTGGGCGCGATCTGGATGGTGACGAGGGGTAGGCGTACTTCGTTTCTGGCCATCGCCTGGTCCGGTTGTCGACCGCGCGCTGCACCCCACGAACTAAGCAGGCAGAGCGGCGGCTCGACTGGCATGTGAACGGTGCGAACTGTGCTGAATAGCTCGAGGCGGATCGTGATGGGGAAGTGCGCTGAGTCCTGCGTCTCGGTGGTGAGCCCCGAGATCCCATGCAGCGGATCATCACCGGGGCAGTACCACCAGGAAGGAGACGCAGATGCCCGAAAACGTGAACGCCTATGACTCCGGTTACCGGCTCGAACGCAAGCCCTGGTCGACCGGTGCCGGCGTCAAAGCGGATGACTTCGGCAAAGTCGATTTCACCAACGGATCCGGTGAGAGAGTCTTCACCGGATGGATGCAGAAAACCGAGGCCGGCAACATCCTCCGCGTCGACGAGCACCAGGACGTCGAACTCGCCGTGGAAACCAGCAACCAACGGCAAACGCGCGAGGCCGTGATGTTGCTGCTCACTCAAGAGCTTCAGGTCATCACCGCGCGGCACGAGAAAGTCGTCTCAATGTACGAAGATGATCCCGAGACATTCGGCGCCGGCCGCTAGGTAATCGAGAACACCGCGGGGGAGTCGGTTGATCGCGAGTACCTTGCGGACCACCGCCGCAACCGTGCGTGCGTACCTCGCCAAGAACGGCGGAGTACGGCCGACCGTAGTGGGATTTAGTTAAGTCGGTAGATTGCCAACTCGTCTCTCGTTGCCTGCGTCAAGATCTCCTCGGCTGCGGCATCTCCGATGACGGAGGCGAGCGTGATACCGGGATGCGCTACCGCGATGTACAAGCCAGGTGTCTCGGAATAGCCGACTTTTGGCTCGCCGTCTGCTGCCATTGGCCGCCACCCGATCTCCGCGCTCAGCACGGCTGCTTCCTGCGCGCCTTTGAATGACTTCACGAACAGACGGCGCGCGTCCATGCCAACCTGCATCAGGTCTTCCATCGAAGACTCGGTGTTGTAGTCGAGTGGGATGAGCACAGTGCCATCGACATCCTGGCGCGCTTCGAACATATCGTTCGCGACAATTCCCCGGACGAGGCCTGGGGAAGCACCGAGACGCACCATAATGGCGGGGCTCGAGATCATCGGCAGGCTTCGGCCAGCTGTCGCGCAGAGGGCTGTCGACCCGATGCCGGCGGCCACGACCACCGTGGAGGCATCCAGCGTTTCCGAGCCAAGCTCGACACCGTCGACGGTGTCACCACGGGAACTGACCAATCGCGTGACGGGCGTACCAAACCTCACGGATGCACCATTTTCTTGCGCGGCACTGATCAGCTTCTCGGTGGCGCGGACGGGGTTCAGCCACCCGTCGTCCGGACGAAACTCCGAGCGAGCCGGCGCTGACGTCAAGTTGGGTTCGCGAACGGCCGCCTGACCATCGCCGGTTCCGACGCTAGAGAAATGCTCACCCCAGACGAGGGCACCCGACCAATGGACTTCGAGTCCAGGAACTTCTCGTGCGAGGCGTTCCCAATGATGGCGGCCGAGCGCGCGCAAGTCACCTGCAGGGCTGAAATCACCAGGCATACGACCTATCCAGCCGAAGGAATGCCTCGTGGCACCGGAGCCGGGCAGGCCGGCATCGACGAGTGTGACATCCGCGCCACGAGCGGCAAGGTGATAGGTGATCGATGCGCCCATAATTCCAGCGCCAATCACGATCACCGGATGCGTCGACATGCATTTCATCATAGTTGTGACGCTACTCGCAGAGCCGGTCGGTGCGCTGACCTACGACTCACCGGCCCGATCAGGAGCTCCCGCACCACCGTCTGCCGGAAGATCCAACGCAGGATCGCCTTAGCTTTGGCGCCCTCTAGAGTAGAAACGAAGCGGTGGTGCGTTGATCGGTTGTGACTGCCGTGTCTTTGTGAGAGAGCTCATCAAGGGTTCCGGCGCACCCAATTAGTATGTCGCGAAAGCCTCCCGCCTGGTGTGGAGTGTGTGTTGTTTCCGGCCTGACTACGCAGCAACTGACGCTGAACGGTAGAACGATGACCTCGACCCAGTCGTCCGAGAACGAAGTATGGATACTGACGCTCGACGGAGACCCCGTCATCGGAGTGTTCGATAGTAGGAAGGCGGCGGACGCGGCTGCAGACCTCTACACGAGCACGTGCCAGGGTACGGAGGTGAACTATACGGCCTACACGATGAATGTGCTCGTAGGTAGCTGGCCCAACGGCGAGTAAGTCGCAGGTACGCGAGACAATGGGGACATGGGAGCCGGAGACTTTGATCTGACGATGGACGAGCTACGAGCGGTCGTTCGGTTCGCCTCCGACTGCGCTCGGGAGCTACTTCCTGACTTCGAAGCCGTCGCCCCTGCCGACACACGGCCCCGCGAGGCGATCGACGCGGCGCTCATGTTTGCCGACGGCGCTCCACGCTCGAATCTGCAACGGACGGCCGCATTCGCGTCGCACCGCGCAGCCAAAGGAGTCTCCGAGGAAACCGCCCGGCTTGCGGCACTCGCTTGCGGCGACGCGGCAGCGGCTGCCTACCTGCATCCAATCGCGAAAGCATCGCAGGTCGGCCACATACTCCGCGCCGCCGCCTGCGCCGCGCGGGTGGCCGAGCTGAGAACAGGAACTACGGACGGTGACACCGTTCGCATTCTGGTCGATCGGGCGGCTCCACCATTGCCCGAGATACTTCGTCGATATCCGGCAGTGTCGCCTGGTGGCTCCCGAGTATCACAGCTTATGAGCGCACTCGACTCAGCGATACGGAACCGGAACTAGGGACCGAAATCGTTTCGCCCACACGCCAGAGCACCCCGGCACGATTGGCACCGTGCCGGGTGCTCTGGTTTGCGTGGGGGATCCTCCTACCGTCCCCTCCGTACGCGCCCTTCGTCCCACACGGGGACGTCGGACTCGGTGACTTCGCCGTCCTGCCCGAAGATGAGGAAACGGTCAAAGTCGCGGGCGAACCAGCGGTCGTGGGTCACGGCGAGCACGGTGCCGTCGAACGCGCGGAGTGCGCGCTGAAGAGCCTCCGCCGAAACGAGATCGAGGTTGTCGGTCGGCTCGTCCAAGAGCAGGAGGGTGGCCCCGCTCAGCTCAAGGAGCAGGATCTGGAGCCGCGCTTGCTGCCCGCCGGATAGCGCTTCGAACGTCTGCTCCGAGGCCTCGGCGAGCTCGTAGCGGGCGAGCGCCCGCGCCGCCTGCTCGCGGGGGAGCCCCTGTCGGTGATCATCGCCGCGGTGGAGGATGTCGAGGAGCGTGCGTCCGGCTAGGTCCGGCCGTCCTTGGGTCTGCGCGAACCAGCCAGGGCGCACACGGGCCCCGAGTTTCGCGGTGCCCTCGTGGAGCACCGGTTCGATCACCACATCGTTTCCGGGCAGATGCTCCGTTTCGGGGTCGCTGCCGCCCGCGGCGAGCAGTCGAAGGAGGTGGGACTTGCCAGACCCGTTGGAACCCAGGACGGCGACCCGGTCGCCGTACCAGACCCCGAGATCGAACGGGAGCATCAGCCCCGTCAGCTCGAGCTCGCGGCACACGATGGCTTTCTTGCCCGTGCGCCCGCCCGTGAGTCGCATCACGAGATCCTGTTCACGGGGTTGCTCCTCTGGCGGCCCTGCCGCTTCAAAGGCGAGACGTGTTTGTGCGGCCCGGTACCGGCTCGCCATATCGGCGTTGTAGGCAGCCTTGTCCTTGTACATCTGCACGAGGGTCTTGAGCTTCTGGTGTTCCTCGTCCCAGCGCTTCCGAAGCTCTTCGAGTCGGGCAAAGCGGGTGTCCCGAGCCGTGTGGTAGCTCGCAAACGAGCCGGGATGTGTCCACGCCGTATTGCCTGCGGCGCCCAGCTCCAGCGTGACGATGCCGGTAGCGCTGCGCGCGAGCAACTCGCGGTCGTGGCTGATGAACAGCACGCTCTTGTCTGAGGCGCGGAGGCGGTCCTCCAACCAGCGCTTTCCGGGCACGTCGAGATAGTTGTCCGGTTCGTCGAGGATGAGCACGTCATCGCCGCCGCGCAGCAGCGCCTCGAGAGCGAGCCGTTTCTGCTCGCCTCCCGACAGTGAGGTCAGCGCTCGATCACGGCACCGATCGAAGGGGATGCCGAGCGCTGCGATCGTGCAGATGTCCCACAGCACCTCCATCTCGTAGCCGCCCGCGTCGCCCCATTCGGAGAGCACGCGGGCGTAGCTCATCTGGATGGCCTCCTCACGAAGTGGATCGGTGTTCTCGAGCAGCGCGTCTTCTGCACGCTGCACCTGCTTCGCCGCCGCCCGAACGATTGCGGGCGCGAACGAGAGCAGGAGCTCATGCACAGTGCCCGACGCGAAGAACTGCCGCATCACGCCGACGGTGCCGCCGCGGGAGACGACGCCCTCGTCGGGGGTCACATCGCCGACGATGATGCGGAGGAGCGTGGATTTCCCGGCGCCGTTCGCGCCGATCAGGCCGACTTTCGCGCCGTTGCCAACACGGAATCCGACGTCGCTCAGGAGTGGCCGGCCATCGGGCAGCGTATAGCTGATGCCGGTGAGTTCGAGGTGGGACATATGGGTACTGCTTTCTTCCCCGGAATGGTGGGGACGAGGGGTCCGGTGGGAATGACGTGCGTGCAGAAGGCACCGTTCCGCTCGTTGGGTCGCGTGCGCGTGCGGCGGGCTGATCCCGAATCGTCCGGGATCGCCGAGCATGCGGCAAGAAGAGGGTGGCCACGAGGCCTCCTGTACGGCGAGTTCCGAGCGATGCGAGCGGTCGGAGGTGGTCTGACGGGGTCAGGAAGGGTCAGAGAAGACACCCTCCGGGGAGAACCCTGCGCGGATGAGACGCAGGCCCGTTAACCAAACGACAGGCGGTACACAGAACGACCATATCGCGAACGTCGGTTCGATCGCGAGGCGCCGTGTCCACTTTGGGAACGACGGTCGGGTCGCTTCCAGCTGCAGCCGCCGAGTGATCCCTCGCGGCGGAGTGTGACCAATTGACAAGCTGGCATCGCGGTCGCTCCTCGCACTTCGTGGTGAAGAGGCGCATCGTCGAAGCGACCCTGCCAGACACCAGAGCGCCCTGCCTCGGTTATTACCGTGACAGGGCGCTCTGTCAGCTGCTAGCGGGGCCTAGTTCCGTCTAGAACGGGTTCTCCGTGTCGATGTTCTGATCACCTGGGTCTGCAAGATCCAGGAGGAAATCGTCGACGGACGTTTCCTTGTGCTCGATTCAGAACTTTGCCCGATTGATCCTGCGCGCGAGCGTCGTGACCTTCTCGTCGTACTCGTCCTCAGCCATCCGTTCCGACTGCACGAGCTCTTCGTGCAAGAGCCGCAGTGCGTCGTAGCGCAGTGAGGTGCCATAAGGGATCTGCTTCTCAGAGCCCTGCAGCAGTGGCATGTTCATTCGCTGCGCATCATCGAGGGCGGTTCGCAGACGAGCCGCGCGGGAGGCCTGAACTTCCGCGGAGACGGGCTTTGCCCGTTGCCGAGCGGTGGAGGGTGGCGTTGCGTGGCCTGCAAAAGGAGCCAGTATTCCGCGCCGGAGTGCATCCCTCCGCTCTCAGCAACAAAACCCCGGGGCTTGGAGGGCGCAGACGTGATCTCGGAAGCGCGTTTGACGTGAGGATCTACGACCTGATCGGCAAACAGCGGACCGAGATGTCTCGACCACTTCAAGTAAAGGCTCCCACCGCACACGCAATGGGAGCCGAAGGAGTAGGGCGCGCGGGACTGGCCCCCTTCGGCATCGGTTCGGACGAGACCCGTTCGAGCCTCCATCTCGGACGGATGCTCACCGCGTTAGAGGGCGCCGCCGACTCCACCCTTGAAGACGCGGTGCGCGGGGCGCTCGAGCGCATAGACCGGGGGAGTACTCGAGATATCACCGCACGGCTCGCTCACCTGCTGCGCACGGAGTACCGCATCGACCCTGACACGCTCGACGCCCCAGATCATCTCCGCAGTGCCGACACGGTGCACCATATTTCCGGCCTCATCGAACTAGCCCCCAACTTCGGAGATCCCGATTTCGGTCAGGCCCTGAAAGATCGTGAGCTCGCGATTCAGTTCCGGGCTGAGCCCGTCGTCGACCGCGCGATCGCAGACAACGAACCGTGGCTCGAAGCGCTCGGTGTGCAGCTCCCCGGCGCCGAAACAGAATGGTGCTGGCGCGCCGTCACTGTCGCCAGCTTTCGTGACTTGTACGGCGTCGACACCGACGATCGGCTCGGTCGCGAACACGCCCATGCACGCAATCGGGAACGTGACCGTCAAGTTGCATCGGTAGCGATTGCAGGTCAGGGAGTATCGCTTCGTGGGCGCCTATCTGCGGGTACCGCGGATCGTGCGGGCTCGCCCTTTGATTCCCCGTTGCGGTCCTCCATCGGACTTCCTATTGGAGGAGATGTCCCTGCGAGTCGGTTCCGTTACGGTCATTGATATGACTCTTTCGCGGGCTTTGAAAGCAGGTGTCCTTCTGCTCTTCAGTGCATCGCTCTTTGGGTGTGCACCGAAAGGTGTTGATGTCCCCGAAGGATTTGAAGACCTTCCCGGCTGCTCGTTGGTGAAGATCAAGATCGAGGATCTTGCCACTCGCGGAGCGCCAGGTTGCGACCTTGAGGGCTCTGAGGTGATTGCGCCCGATGGTCTGGTGCTTGAGATCGGTTCCGTAGGCGACGTGACCGAGTTGTCGTTCTCGTCCTCAGACACGAGCGCTGAACGAACCTTCATGATCGTCAACTGGGGAGTCCCAGGAGTAGCAGTTTCGGCTACGCAAAGAGAATCTCAAATATGGGCTTCCACGCCTGAAGCTGAAAAGCTCCAGAAGCGTCAACTGATGCTCTAATCAGTGCCTGAGATGGTCCTTGAAAGTCACACCGGTATGACGGTGCCCCGTGCTCAGATACGTCAAGCACGGGGCCCCGAATTAGCTCCTAGACGCCTGCCATTGACTGCGAGTAGCTGTCCCGTGGGCAAACGCCCGTGTGGCAGCCGAAACCTAGCAGTCCACGCAACGCCGCGGGCAACCAATACATGCCCGGAGCGTCGAACGTCTGGAAGCTAAAAGAGATCTCGTGATTCGGCACCAGGAAACGCTAGCCGGTCAACTGGGCAGGTCCGTTCAGCAAAGGACTGTCCAGGTATCTGGCATTCACTTTTCACATCAGGCCACCGCGCACTGATATCGCCGATCGGGCCGCGTTGCGCACGAAATCTCGCTGTCGTTGCAGCACTGCGCGCGCTGCCGCGACATCGCGTGCGCCGAGTGCTTCTGCGTAGCCGGTGAGCAACTCATGGCCGAGTTGCTGCTGCCAGAGCCGATCATTCAGGGTGGGGAGCCAGGCGGCTGCGACACTGCACTGCCGAAACCGCTCACCGAGCTCTCGGGAGCCTGAAAGAGCGACGACCGCGGCATGAAAATCGAGATTGCTCTCGAGGAACGACTCGAGCTCGTCGGCGGTGTCGAGGGGGAGTGCCGCGAGCTCGCGGGAACGCTCCACGAGCCGATCGACGTCGGTGGAGTCGGCGTTACGAAGGTACTCCTCGACGACGCCGATCTCAATTGCGAACCGCGTTCGATAGAGCTCGTCGACCGACTCAGCGGTCAATGGGGCAACGCGGAATGTGCCGTCTTCCTCATCTCTTGCCACGAGACCGGCGGTACTCAAGCTCACGAGCGTATTGAAGACCGCAGTCGTGCTGATTCCGAGGTCTGAAGCCATGAGTTCTACATCAATCTCGCCGCCAATTGGTACGGCGCGCTGCAGGATCCAGCGTCGCGCCGAGGCGAGAGCGGATCGCTCGCGAGCACCCGCGAACTCGCCGAATTGTCCCCGGTAGTAGGTCAGTGGTTCTCCAGGCTCTACTGAAGCGGTCAGCACTCGCCCAAAAAACACGGTGTGCGTGCCGCCAACGTGCGTCTCGGTAATCTCACACTCGATCCCCGCGAGCCGGCCCTCCAGAAGCGGGAGATCCGCATCACCGAAATCGACGGTGACCCCGGCAAAGCGATCCTCAAGTGGGCGCGCGAAGCGAACGGCAAGCTCGCCCTGCTGCGCCGAAAGGATACTCGCCGCGAACCGACCCGTGCGCATCAGCGCATCGTGGGTGCTGCTGGAACGGTTGAGGCACGCGATTACCATGGGTGGGTCGAGTGACAGTGAACTGAACGCCGACACAGTAGTGCCGTGCAAGTGCTCACCCTCGGCGGTGGTGATAATCGTCACCCCCGAGGCGAAGTGGCCGATGACGCTGCGAAACGCGACATCGTTGACCGGGGTGAGAGGAGAGGACTGCTGTGTCATAAGTGCGCCTTTCATGAAGGGGCGAGTGTGGATAGGGAAAAGCAAGGACTAACTGTTTACAGCGTGTCCATCCGCGTATGGCTGTGCTCGCGGCCCGAGCATGATCTTGCCAAGCAGGCCCTGCAGAATCATGCGCTCGGGGGGCGAGAGCGGGGAAAGCCAGTCCTCGATTAGCGCCTGGTGCTCGGCATGCGCTCGTTCGACGAGCTCGATGCCACCGGGGGTGAGCGTCATCATGATGGATCGAAGGTCGGTGGTGGAGTCGCGTGTGGCGACGAGCTCTTTCTTCTTGAGCCCCTTCATCGTGGTCGAAACGGATGCACGGCTCATGGCTGTCGACGTGGCCACCTCGTGCGGTTGCTGCGATCCTGAGACCCACAGCGAGAAGCAAACGCGGAACTCAGTCCAGGACAATCCGGCGGGGCGGAGGACCTCGTTCTCGGCATCGTCCATCATGAGGCGATTGATGCGCCGAAGAACGAGACCGGTTGCCGTGGCATCCTCGAGGCTCGCCTCGGGAAACCGGGAACGAGCGCGGTGACGAGCACGCTCAAGGAACGAGCCGAACCGATCGTTCGTATGCGCCTCAGTTGCGGTCTCATCGGTTTCGCTCATGGTGGGCGTCTCGCTTTCAGTTCGCAGCGGGACCGGCTGCCCGCTGATAAATCATCCTAGAACATCCATGTTTGAACTAACTTTACACTGGAAATCGTTGCAATCAAGCCACATTGGTCGAAAAGCCTAGTGAAAGTAGTTTGGAGATTGACTAAATATCGAATTCGGTGATAGCGTCTCGTCAGGCCCGAGAGCGGGGCGCCAAACGGCGGCCACGCTCAGGTTGGTCCCCGCACTGTCGCGTTCATCGAAGGAGCCCCATGTCGACCTCATCCCCCGATCCGCTGGTCACGGAGTTGCTCTTCCGAGTAGAGCGACTCGAAGCAGCGCAGCAGATCGCTGAGGTGCACAACGACTACGTACGAGCCCTTGCAGACCGCGACTGGGATCGCGTCGCTGATCACTACACCGATGACGCTTACTGCGACATTCGCAATCACGGCGTACACCGAGGCCGCACCGAGATCCGGAAGATGTTCGCCGATGACCTCGAGCACGTTGTGCGCACCCGAGACGGGTACATCCTCTCTTCTCCGGTAATCACCGTCGACGGCGACACTGCTACCGGAGAGTGGATCTGGCATCGGCTACAAAGCGACTTCCACACCGCCCTCGGCACGATTCGCGTTTGGGGACCCTGGTCTGAAGGCAAATACCGCTGTGAGTATCGCCGCGTCGGATCGAGGTGGAAGATCTCGAAACTCTGGTTCCGGGTCCACGCTCCCGACTCGGACGACGAACTGCTGGCGGCGAAGCAGGACTCTCGTGTAGTCGGCGCGCTCCGACCGCTCGCTTCCTGACCCGCGCTCGCTCCGAAACGATGCTCTCGAAAGGCACACCATGACCCGCCAGATGACGCTGACGACCTTTCTCCTGCCACTCGGCTACCACCGCAACAGTTGGCGTTTGCCCGGTAGTTGCGCCGAGGACGTACCCGGGCTCGACTTCGTGGTGTCGCTCGCGCAGATGGCCGAACGAGCGAAGCTCGATGCGGTCTTCTTCGGTGATGTCTCACACGCGAACGGTGCAATGCGGGGGGATACCATGATGAACGGCTTTTACGAGCCGATGACGGTGCTCTCGGCGATTGCCGCACGGACCTCGCGGATCGGGCTGATCGGAACGATTTCGACTTCGTTCACCGAGCCTTATAACGCCGCCCGTCAACTCGCGGCCCTCGACCATCTGTCGGGCGGACGCGCGGGCTGGAATGTGGTGACATCGACCGACGGGTTCGCGAACTTCGGTCTCGCTGAGATGCCCGACCCCGTTGAACGGTACCGGCGCGCGCGTGAGTATGTCGAAATCGTCAATGCCCTGTGGGACAGCTGGTCGGACGACGCGGTCGTCGTGGACCGGGATGGAGGCCGGTGGCTCGACCCGACGCGAGTGCGTCCCATCGATTTCTCCGGCGAGTTCTTCTCCGTCGCGGGCCCGCTGACCGGGCCGCGCTCTCCGCAAGGGCGACCCGTGATTGTGCAGGCGGGCTCATCGGGCCCGGGGAAGGCGCTGGGAAGTGCGATTGCCGACGCAATCTATACGGCGCAACCGCACTTGCCGACCGCCATCGATTTCGCAAGTGAGCTGAGAGGTCTCGTCGCAGACGCGGGTCGCGACCCTGAACGTGTGAAGATCCTGCCCGGAATCGTTCCGGTGATTGGTGACACCCTTGCTGAGGCCGAGGAGATCGCTGCCGCACTCGGAGAGATGTTGGATTACGACCAAGGCCGACGTCAGATCGCGGCCGATTTCGGCATCCAACTAGGCGACATCGATCTGGACGAGCGCATTCCCGAGGAGCGTCTCCCCGACCCGGGTCAGCTAAGCAGCCGACAGAACATCTTCCGCAGCAAGGCAGTAGAAGGCGGACTCACGCTGCGTGAGCTCGTTCTCGATCGAGCCCGTTCGACGGGGCACCAGTGGATCGTCGGTACGGCAGCAACCGTCGCCGACCGCATGCAGCAGTGGTTTGAAGTGGGAGCCTGCGACGGCTTCAACCTCAATGCACCGTACAACCCCGGCGGATTCGAACGGATGTGCGCGCAACTCGTTCCCGAACTGCAAAATCGCGGGCTATTCCGCACCGAGTACTCTGGCGAGACCCTGCGTGAGCACCTCGAGCTGCCGCGCCCCGATGTCCGCTTTTCGACCAGCGGCGATAACAGATGAACGGCATCATCACACGGCCCGGGGTTGACCCGTTCACGGTCACCGGCAAGCCGGCTCCTCCACCACTCGCGCGCGAACGCCTCTCCAGGCACGGATTGCGAATCGAGAAGGATCTGCCCGTCGTTCTTCGCGATGGTGTGACGATCTATGTGGACGCCTTTCTGCCGGAAGGTGGCGACCCGGTCCCCGTGCTGCTCGCTTGGGGGCCGTATGGCAAGCACTGGATCACGGATCGAACCTTCCCCGGAGCCGACGTCGATCCCGAATGGATCTCACCACTCACCGGCTTCGAAGCACCTGACCCGGTGTTCTGGTGTGCGAACGGCTACGGTGTGTTGCTCGCCGACCCTCGAGGGCTCTGGCATTCAGAGGGCGTCTTTCCGCACAACGGACCGCAGGAGAGGGACGATCTGTACGACACCATCGAGTGGATCGGCGCGCGCGAGTGGTGCACCGGGTCGGTCGGAATGCTCGGCGTCTCCTATCTCGCCGGGAGCCAGTACCAAGCTGCTGTCGCAGGCCCGCCCAGTCTCAAAGCCATCAGCCCCTGGGAGTGCTTCTCGGACTGGTACCGAGAGTTCGCGACACATGGCGGGATCCCCGAGACCGGATTCCGGCCCCGCGTGGCCCAGAACGTGTCGTATTCACTCACCGCCACGGAAGATCCTCAGGCCAACATTATCGCCCGGCCACTCGACGATCCGTACTACGCCGAAAAGTACGGCCCGCTGCACGAGATCGCGGTGCCCGCCTACGTGGTGGCGTCGTGGAGTGACCACGGGCTGCACACGCGCGGGACGTTGAATGCGTTCTCAGCCATGGGTTCCGCGCAGAAGTGGCTTGAGGTGCACGGGCAGAAGAAGTGGCGTCACTTTTACGCCCCCGAGAGTCGCGCGCGACAGCTCGCGTTCTTTGACACATTCCTGAAGGGGGAGGATCGCGGGATACGCGATTGGCCGCGCGTGCACCTCGAAGTGCGCGATGATCCGCGTGAGCAACGCTCGACGTGGCGGACCGCGCCCGCATGGCCACCGTCAGAGCATCACCGGTCGCTCTTCCTTCACGCGGGTAACGCCCGGCTGGTCGAGTCGCCTGCACCGGAAAGTGAAGTGCAATTCGATCCGCGCGCGGAAACGGCGCAATTCAGCTACGTCTTTGAGCGTGATACGGAGTTGATCGGACCGATGTCGCTTCGCCTCTGGCTGCGGGTCGATGATGCGAATGAGGCCCCAGCGAACCCCACCCTCGACATACTCGACGCCGACGTTTTCGTTGCAGTGGGTAAGCTCAACCGCGCGGGTGACGAAGTGACCTTCCCAGTGAATGCCCTCTTCGACGATGGTCCTGTAGCGCTGGGGTGGTTGCGGGCAAGCCACCGCGCAATCGATGCCGTGCGCTCGACCGCGCTCGTGCCCTGGCATCCTCACACCGGCGAACAGCCGCTCGAACCAGGTCGGCCCGTTTGCCTTGAGGTTGAGATCTGGGCGCAGGCGACGCGCTTCGCGGCGGGTGAGACGCTGGTGCTGTCGGTCCAGGGGCGTGATTTCCTCGTGCGGCCACCCGCCGCTGGAAGGCCACCGCTGCAGATCCTGCACGAAGAGTTGCGCACACGGGGACGATGGACGCTGCTCGCGGGCCCCGAATTCGACAGTCGCCTGCGGATCCCGATCGATGTTCCGGCAGGCGCCGGCAAAGAAGGGTGAGGATCGCCGTGTTGCGTTATATCGCGGGAAGGCTTGCCGCATCAATCGGAGTGCTCTTCGCTCTCTCGATCCTTTGCTTCTTGATCGTGCGACTGATTCCCGGCGATCCAGTCGCGAACATCGTCGATACCGACTCGGCCACGCCCGAGCAGATCGCCGCGATCCGCGAGCAGTTGGGCCTCAACCGACCGTGGCCCGAGCAGTACCTCACTTGGCTCGGGGGCCTGCTCACCGGAAACCTCGGCCGCTCGCTCACCATGCCCGTACTCCTGCAGGAGCAGGTCGCGAGCCGTCTACCGGTAACGATCGAACTCGCATTGATCGCGACGGTCATCGCCGTGCTCTTTGGACTAACGTTCGGCACCGCGGCGGCATTCTGGCGAGGCCGCGTTCCCGATGTCTCCATTCGTGCCCTCGCGTTCTTACTGATCTCCCTCCCTGAATTCATCGCGGCGACGTTCGTGGTGGTCGTAAACTCGTTCACCCTGCGACTTCCGCTTCTCGGTTACCAGAGCTGGGAGCAGAGTGCAACCGGCCACCTCGCATCGCTGCTGGTGCCGGGGATGCTGCTGGGACTCGGCAGCGGCGCCGTGCTGACACGCTACGTGCGCAATTCACTCCTCGACGCGCTTGATCAGGATTACATCCGGACGGCGAGAGCCAAGGGAGCATCGCAACTAAGACTCGTGTTCGGGCACGCCCTGCGCAATAGCCTCATCCCGGTCGTCACCGTCGTCGGAACGACAATGGCGCTGCTCATCGGTGGCACCATCGTCGTCGAAAACGTGTTCACGCTGCCCGGTATGGGAACCGCACTGATTGCCGCCATGAACACCAGCGACTACCCCGCGATTCAGAGTTACGTCGTGATTCTCGGGGCGTTCTACGTCCTGATCAACCTGCTGGTCGACCTCAGTTATCCAATGATCGATCCGAGAGTAAGGCTGGTGAAAAAGTGAACATCACAGCACTGCGACCGAGTCGTCGCGCAAGCCGGCGCGAGGGGAACTGGGAACTTCGGATTGGATTGGGGCTCTTCGTTGGCCTCGTGCTCTTCGCTCTCTCGAGTCTTCTGCCTGGTGTCGACGCGGAAAGCTACGGGCCCGACGCACTCTCTGCTCCGTCTGCGCAGCACTTGCTGGGAACCGACAACCTCGGCCGGGAGATGACTGCGCGCCTGTCAACGGCCGCGCTCGGTGGGCTGCAACTCGCGGTCGTCGCGACGCTGCTCGCAGCGGTAGTCGGAATCGGCCTCGCGCTGATCGCCGGCTACTTCGGTGGTATCTGGGACAGTCTCATTATGCGCGCCACAGATCTGGTGCTCTCGATCCCCGGTCTGCTGATGGCCCTGGTTATCAAAGCGATTCTCGGACCCGGCACCGTCACCCTGCTTCTCACGATGACGGTTCTCTTCGCGCCCGTGCTGACTCGAATCATGCGCGGTCCAATACTTGCGATCAAGGAGCGAGGCTTCATCACGGCGGCTGAGATTGCAGGCCGGTCGCGTTGGAGCATCGCCGTCAGCCATATCCTGCCGAACGTGGCCACCCCGCTGCTGGTGACAATGGCCGGGGTAGCCGGCCAAACCGTGCTCGTCGAGGCAACCCTGAGCTACCTCGGACAGGGTGTGCAGCCACCGAACCCCTCGGCAGGCCGCATGGTCAACGAGTTCCAGAAGTACATGCTTACGTACCCCTACCTGATCGTGCTGCCTTCGCTACTCATTCTCCTGCAAGTGGTCGCCTGGAATTTGCTCGCCGACGGGCTGCAAAAGTCGATTGGCAGTGGGACCACGCGCCGACGCAACGTCCTCATGGCAATGATCGCGCTGCTCGCAGGGTCGCGACCCGGGCGGGCGGCACGCCCGCGGAAATCCGAGGACGAATCGCCTCCGCAGCGCCCCACGACTCGCACCATCCGTACCCAAGAAATGGAGTAATCTCCCATGAAGAAACGCATGCTACTTCGAGCCGGCATCGGCGCCGCGCTCGCTGCGATGCTCACACTCACTGCCTGTAGCGGGAACCCTGATGCCGCATCCCAGGAGAGTCCCGCCAGCGGGGGAGTGCTGCGCTACGGCGTCGATTCCCTCCCCGTGACCGGTGGTCTTGACCCGGTGAATGGAACGCAGCCGCTGGCCAATCGCATCGTGCTCGCGCAGATGTACGAAACGCTGCTGACGGTGGACGATGACGGAACACTTCAGCCGGGCATCGCGACCGACTGGGACGCCACCGATGGGAAAACGTTTGTCTTCACGATTCGTGATGACGTCAGCTTCGCCGATGGGACGCCGCTTACAGCGGAGGACGTCGCGTATTCGATATCCCTGGCCGCACCGGGAGCGCCAGATCAGCTCGCGGGGTTCCGCGAGGCCCGAGCAACCGATGATGGGAAAGTCGAAGTGCAGTTCGATGAACCCAACGGTGCGTTCCTGCCGATCGCGTCAGCGTGGTCGGGGATGTTCATTTTCAGCAAGGATTGGTACGAGACTACTTCCGAAGACGAGCGCATGCGCTCCGCTAACGGGTCTGGAGCGTTCGCGTTCGAGAGCTGGGAGGACGGGGTCAAACTCATCCTGAAGAAGAACGAGGGGTACCGCGACGCCGACAAGGTCAAGCTCGACGGCATCGAATGGGTGCAGGCGAGTGACAACTCCGCTCGTTTGGCGATGCTGCAGCAGGGTCTTGTAGAGGCCGCTGACATCTCCGATCCGGTCATCGCCGACCAAGCGAAAGCGGCGGGTTTCGTGCCTGGCGCCTCTCCCGCGCTGCGCAATATGAATCTCATGATTTCGGCAGCGGGCACGCCGCTCGAGAACATCGATGTGCGCCGCGCTGTCTCGCTCGCCATTAATCGTGAGGAGCTCATTGAGGTGGGTATGGGTGGTCAGGGTTCGCTGGCTTTGCCCGTGCCGCCCGGCGATCCCCGCAAACTCGACGAGGAACCCGCTGATGCGCCCTACTACCAGTACGATCTCGCAGAGGCCAAGCGGTTGATCGCCGGCTCCGGCTACAGCGACGTCACGATCGACCTGACCTACGCCGGCGACATCAGTGCGGCTGACGTGCCAATGCTCGAGGTTCTCAAGGAGCAGCTCAAGCAGGCAGGTATCACCCTGAACCTCAAGGCCGAAGCGTGGTCGAACATCACCGCGGTCTTCGGTGGCGCGCCGGCCCCGTCCGGACTGCTGCTGATCCCGATGATCGCGCAGTCCGACGTCAGCGGGTACTTCGCAGCGACCAGCGGCAGCGTGCTCGATTTCTGGGGCGACAATCCCGACGCTCAATCTGCGCGCGCACTTGTGCAGCAGATGATCCACGAGCCCGACGTCGACAAGCGACGCGCGCTCGTGCAGCAAGCTACCAATGAAATCACGGACAAGGTACTGCTGCTGATCCCGGCCTCCAGCGTGATGGGGTACGAGTACCTCTCGCCAAAGGTGCAGGGCTATACCCCTGACCCGTTCATGGGAAGGATCAACCTGAAGAACGCGTCAATCGAGCAATAGGCGCGAACGACGTGGTGATGGGGTTTCCGCGCTTCGGCGGAAACCCCTCGAACCAAGGATTGAGAGCAATGAACCAGCAGCGCACACTCCATATCGAGGGCCTCAGCGTCGCCTACCAGCCGGGCAGCCCGGTAGTCGATGACGTTTCTCTTCACATAGCGCCGGGCGAGGTGGTGGGCGTAATTGGAGAGTCGGGATCGGGAAAGTCGACGATTGCTATGGCTGCGATGGGGTTATTGCCTCCGCAGGCGATTGTCACGGCTCGACACCTCGAAGTCGCAGGCAACGAAATGCTCGGAGCTGGGCCCCGGGAACTGCGCAACCTGCGCGGCCGGGTGGCGTCGATGGTGTTCCAGGAACCCATGACTGCGCTGAACCCCGTCATGCGGATCGGGGATCAGATCATCGAGGTGATGTTGATTCACGGGCTCGCGGGCCGACGCGCGGCTCGCGAGCGTGCGCTCGAGTTGCTCGAACTCGTTCGCATGCCCGATCCGCACATTCGGATGCGGCAGTACCCGCACCAGCTCTCGGGCGGTCAACGCCAGCGGGTCATGATCGCGATTGCTCTCGCCGGAGACCCCGCGCTGCTGGTGGCTGACGAGCCGACGACCGCGCTCGATGTGACGGTCCAGGCGCAGATCCTCGACCTCCTCATGGAGCTAAAAGACCGGCTCAACCTGAGTATCCTGCTTATCTCGCATGACCTCACCATGATCGGGGCGAATTGCGACCGCATCAACGTCATGTACCGGGGGAAGATCGTCGAACAAGGGCCACCCGCGAAAGTGCTCAGCAATCCGAAACATGCATACACGGCAGCCCTCGTGCTCTGCGCGCCAGGGCCGCACATCCCGCCCCGAAGCCGATTGAGCGTGGTGAGTGAAGCGATGGCTCCCAACGCGGATACAGTCGATGTGCCGCCCGAGGTGCTGACTTACGAGCCAGATCCCTTGCAGCCCGAAACCTTCCTAAGCTTCGACGCCGTAACGAAGGAATACCGGGTGCCTCCGTTTGGCCGCGTCCAAGCACTCAAAGGGATTTCTCTCGGGTTGCGCCGCGGGGAGACATTCGGTGTCGTCGGCGAATCAGGCTCTGGAAAGAGTACGCTCGCTCGCCTTGCCCTGCGCATTGAATCCCCAACGAGCGGAGCGGTGCGCTACGACGGGATCGACATCGCGCAGTTGCGCGGTGCGGCGCTGCGCGAGCATCGCCGTCGGGTGCAGATCGTGTTTCAGGATCCCAATGACACGCTCGACCCCCGGCACCCAGTGGGGAGGTCGATCGGTGAACCGCTGCGCGCCCAGGGTGCGCGGGCCAATGAGATCGAGGAGCGTGTGCGCGCGTGTCTGAATCTCGTCGCTCTCCCGGCCGAGGCAGCGGAGCGTTACCCCCGGGAGTTTTCGGGCGGCCAGCGTCAGCGCATTGCCATCGCCCGCGCACTTGTGACGGACCCCGAGCTCATCGTGCTCGATGAACCGACCAGTGCGCTCGATGTGTCGGTGCAAGCCCAGGTTCTGAATCTCCTCGCCGATATCCAGGCACGCACGGGGGTCACCCTGCTTTTCATTTCGCACGACCTTGCCGTGATTCGTCACCTCTCGCATCGCGTTGCCGTGATGCGGCATGGTGAGCTAATCGAATACGGCGACACTGCAACCATCTTCTCTGCGCCACGCGAGGAGTACACCCGTCAGCTGTTCCAGGCTGCGGAACCGCCACAGGGAAGGAATGCCGCGTGATGTCATCTCCAGATACTGAGTTCGACCTGATCCTCACGGCCAAACGCATCGACACGGGCGAGCACGGTCCCACCGGTGTGACCGCCATCGGTGTGCACTCAGGTGAGGTCGCCGAGTTGGGGAGCGGTGATGACGCGGACCGCTGGCGACTCAGCGAGAACGGCGAGCACCACCACTTCGCCGGGGCAACGGTCAGCGCCGGGCTTTCTGATCCTCATACGCACCCGGTGCATGGGCTGCTCGGGGTGCGCGGGATTGACCTGGGGGAGGTGCGAGACACTGATCAACTGGTGTCGGCGCTCTCGGCAGAAGCCGCACGCCTCAAAGCGAGTGAGTGGATTATCGGGTGGAACCTCCGACCAGAAGCTTTCGCAGGCGATCCCGCACGCGAGCCCCTCGACCTCGGCAGTCCCAAGAATCCCGTATTCATTCGCCTCTTCGACTTCCACGCTGCCGTGGCGAGCAGTCTGGCGCTTCAAGCAGCAGGTGTCTTCGGAGCAGCGGACCTCCCTGGCACCGCCGAGGTGGTGCTCACTCCTGACGGCACGCCGACCGGATACCTCAAGGAGTTTGCTGCCATGAAGCTCGTAGAGAGCGCCGCCCCCGTGCAAAGTGTGCGGGAGCGGGCGGATGCCCTGTTGGCACTGTTCCAACAGATGGCTGCAACAGGGATTACCTCCACGCATTCACTCACCTACGATGCGAGCTGCGCCGAAACTCTGGAGCTCATTGAGTCGGAAACCGAGCTGCCGCTACGCGTCCGGTTCTCCCCCGTCTACCGTAACGAGGTGCGAGACGGCGACTACTCGTATGACGAGATCATTGCGTTGCAGGGTCATGGGGGTCGGAACTGGTCGATCGAAGGCGTCAAGTTCTTTTTGGATGGAACGGTCGAGAACGGCACGGCATGGCTGCAGGAGGCCGACGCGCTCGGCGAGTCGGTACGATCCGTTTGGGACGACCCCGAGCGCTACTCGGAGGCACTGCGGGCATTCCACGCCGCTGGCATCGCCTCGGCCACGCACGCGATCGGAGACGCTGCGGTGCGGCATGCGTTGGACGTCATCGCCTCGCTTCCGACTTCTGCAGACGCCCCAAGGCACCGCATCGAACACGTCGAGATCGCTGACGACGATTTGGTGCGCGAGTTTGCTGAGAGTGGAGCCATCGCGAGCATGCAGCCCGGAATCTCGATCATGTCGTTCGGCGCAGACGGCTCGAACCACTTTATGCATCGCCTTGGTGACCGCCACGAGCAGATCGCGCGCGTTCGATCATTCATTGAAGCGGGTGCAGTGGTCGCTTTCGGATCGGACTGGCCGATCGGGCCTTCCGACCCGCGAGTGGTGATGGCGATGGCGCGCACCCGCCGCGCTTTGGGCGGGGATATGGAACCATTGCTACCCGATGAGGCGGTCACTGCGCGACAGGCGCTCGCGGCCTATACCGAGTCGGTGGCGAAAATTTACGGCGCGGATGGCGTAGAAGGTGTCATTGCCCCAGGCGCTCGTGCTGACCTCACCGTGTTTGCCGCTGATCCCTTAACAGCACCCCCCGAAGAACTTGTATCGATTGCGGTGAAGGCGACATTCGTTGCGGGGCGCCGCGTGTGAGGCTTTGCTCACGCCGGGGCTACCGGGCGCCCCGTGCGCCCATGCGGCGCTCGGAGCTACCCAGTAGAGTCACAGCCCGTGGTCAGGCAATACGCGTGATCTTGCGGTCCTGCAGGGTGTAGGTCATCTCGCCCTTAAGGTGGATCACTTCTCCCCGGGTGTATGAGCGCAGCGGCGAGTCGGGCCAATCCCGGGTGACCTCGATGGTGTTTTCGACTAAGGCCCGGATGTGGTGCTCATCGGCCGCCAGAACCGTGCCCCTCACCCGCTCAGTAAAGTGCTGCCACGCGATTCGGTAAAAGGCGAAGAATGCTTCCCGCCCATCGAGGTCCTCCATGTCGCCTCCCCAGTCGAAGTAGATCTGGGGGGCCAAGAACTCTTCCAGCCCGGAAAGGTCTTGGGCATTGAATGTCGCCAAGTAGTTGTCGTACCAGGCTTGCAGAGACTGGTTGGTCATGTGGACCTCCTCGATACGTGAATACCCAGTGTCTCACGTTTCGTGGGAAACTCATGGTTTTTACATAGAACTTACATATATTGTTCTTAAGTTAAGGAAGGAATCTTGAAATGATTTCGCTTGATCTTCACGTGCAGCCGATTTCGACCGGCGGGGGAGCGCCCCCCTATCTTTCGCCCAACGGCTGGGATGCGCTTCCGCATCCGCCGCTAGACGAAGCAGGGTATGCGGTGGAGGAATTTCGGGTGTCAGGAACCGCGCGTCTGTACCGGAACGCCCGCGGCTCGCTCGGTGCATCTGAGCCGTACGCCACTCGGATACTTGCGATCCATCCCCGGAACGACGCGAATTTCAGCGGAGTGGTGCACATCGAGTTGTTTAACCCATCGACGGGCTCTGACTTCCCAATGTTCTGGCCTGATGCGGGGTATCACCTCATGGAGCGAGGAGACGCCTACCTTGGCATCACTTGCAAATCGGTCACCATCGCCGATCTGCGGCAGCGTGACCCTGAACGCTATGCCTCACTCAGCTTCCCCCACGACAGTGCCATCTGGGACATGCTCGGTGCGGTGGCCGCAACCACACACCTTCCCGCTGCGGGAGGATTGCTTCCGGGGTTGCGCACCCCATCTCGGCGCTTTGCCACTGGGTGGTCGCAATCGGGCAGCTTTCTGCGCACATACCTCTCCGAACGACTGCACGAGCAGCACTCGGCGGCTCTTGGCAAGTCGGCTCCTGCCGGTCCCAGCGGAGCACCGATTATTGATGGTTATCTCATCGGGGTGTCGAGCGGCGGCTTCGGGCCTATGGGGTACGTCGAACTGGAGCGCGATGGCGAGATGTCGCTCGACGAGAGCTTCGCGCCGGCGGGCGCGCTCGCGGGCGTTGTCCCCATCGACGATCGCCGCCGCACGATCACTCGACCGCCGGTGCCCGTTATCGAATACCACAGCGAGGATGAAGCGCAGCATCACCTGTGGCACGCCCGCCCTGATAGCGATTTGCCGGGCGATTCTTATCGATGCTACCCCGTTCCCGGTCGAGGGCATGAGCCCGGCCTGCTGCCCACCGCTGCCCGACGCAGTGAGCAGGGGCTCGGTGATGTCCCCGACACAGAGCTGAATGCCGATGATTCACCGCGCAACGAGGGCAGCAAATGGTTGATCGCGACGACAGTTTCGCACCTCGTCGCGTGGAGCGACGGTGTCGCGCCGCCTCGCGCAGACCCGATTCCCTTCGAGGTGCCGCGCGGCTTTGAACGCGATCCCGAGGGCGTTGACTATTCAGGAATCGAGCCAGTTCGCGACAATGATGGTCATGCGATCGGCGGGCTACGCTCACTCGAAATCGATCTCCCGCTCGCCTTTATGCGCGTTGTACCGAGCGAGCGCCACATCATGCCGGCCTGGGAACACGTACCATTTACTCGTGCGGAAGCGGACGCACGGTACGGCGGACCCGACGGATACCGCAATTCAGCGCGACGCCGCGCGGCCGAACTGGTTGACACCGGATGGCTCCTCCCGGAGCACGCCGAGCTGGCTGTGCTCTCGGCCTGCGCTCGGTATCCAGAGGATGACGACCTCAACTGATTGGCTTCCGCGAGGGTTCCGGCGGCGTCGCCGGAACCCTCGCGTCGCAAATCGCGGTGTCGTGTCGTTTATTCCGGGTTTTCATTAGCCTATTCGTCTTCCTCGAGCACTGGATCTGCAGGCAGTACGGGCAATGTCTCAAATTACGTACCGCGATTGTCGATCCAATCCGATGCGCTGGGCGGGGGTGAGCAGCTTCTCCCTGTTCTCTCCCTCGCTCATGCTGCTCTCGAGTACGTGCGTCACGGAGAAACGGGTAGCGAGTTCTCGTTCCGCGAAGGCACCTGCTTTTCCGTGCCCCGCAGAGATTTCGCGATGAAGTGATTGTGCAATCGGAATCGAGGAACGTGCCACCAAGAGACTCGTTTCGCGCCGTCGCTCCGGGATGCAAAAGTCACGCGACCCCTGCTGTCGTTGGGTCAAGCTCCACGCCAGTCACCCGCTGGCCCGGGCGCGCTTGATCGATGAAGGTGCCGGTACCGCACCCGGGCTTCAACACGGGCTCGTCAGCAGGCACTCCGAGCCGGTCAGCGGCGTCCCACATCGCTCTGACGTAGTCGGCGTGCGTGTAGTGCGCGTTCAGGGCCGTGCGCCGTGCGGCACCTCATTCCGTGTGCCTCACATTTCCTGGAGCGCTTCACGATCGGCTGCGTACTTGGTCGAGTTCGGGGCGAACCATTCCGGCGTCGCACCCCAACCGGGGAAGCGACGCAACTCATCGAGTTCTACTTCGTTGGGTTCGCGGCCTTCTCGAAGAAGTCGCTGGAGAGTGCGGACCGCAGACACTCCTCCGCCCATCCGGGAGACTGCTCCGGCTCCGCCTGGGGTGAGGTATGTTCTCTCGCCCTGATCAGCGCTGGATATACCGTGTTGGCGCTTACCGTCCTGGCATCACGGGCCCTACTCGGTCGTAGCCGGTTTGCGGCATATTGCGCACTCTTCTACGCGGGCTGGTTGCCTGTCTGGGGAGGGCTCGCGCTTTCAACGGTTTTCGGTGGCGACGACAGCGCACCGCTGTGGCTTACTGCAGCTTCACCCTTTGCGATCGTCATCGGCATTTCTGTCGCGCTGATCAGCGCAGTTGCCGCGCCGCGATCGCTGCAGAGCTTCGATAAGTGGAAGTGGGTTCCCTCGATCATGTTTGCCGCCCAGGTCGTCATCGTGCTCCTCGATAACTTGCTCGCCCATTCGTGCCGATTCAGGGCGAGATGAGCGGGATTCGGGCGGTGTTCTTCCCAGTTTCGGTGACCGTGACGATGCTGACTCCCATCGCCGTCGGCTTGCTCACTCTGGTCTTCACTGCAGTCACCCGAGACCGCGAGTAGGCGGTCGAACATCTCCGATGCGCGCAAGAACGCTCCCACCGCGAACGCTGTGGGAGCCGAGGGAGTAGGGCGTGCGGGACTTGAACCCGCGACCGATGGATTATGAGTCCAGTGCTCTAACCAACTGAGCTAACGCCCCCTGGGCAACCGTTTCATCTTAGCCGCGGCGCGCATCGATTTCGAGCTCGGCGGCCGCCTGCGAATTCTGCACGGGTGCGGGGACCTCACCGGGGTCGTAGCCCGCCCCGATGAGGGAGGCGGCGCGCTCCGTGTGCTGACTGAAGTCGAGCATGTCCGTGCGAAGTCCGAGGTCTCGGTCGACGTGCAGGGCCATGGAGTGCGCCGCGTTGCGCACGTCTCGCGCTTCGATCGCTCGGAGTACGGCGCCGTGGTCGAGATGCATGGTTTCGATCGTGGTGCCCAGGATCACCCGGCCCTGCGTGCGCGCGCGCTGCAGAACGGAGATGACGCCGAGATACAGGTCGAGCAGCAGTTTGCTGCCGCTCGCCTCGACGACCAGCAGGTGGAATGAGCCGGGGGTCGTGCTTTGCTCGCACGTGATGACTTCGTCTCGTTCCGCGTGCTCATCGCGGAGGGCCGCGGCGCGCAGCGCCTCGAGCTGCGTTTCGCTCCGGTGCACAGCAGCGTGCTGAGCGGCCTCGATCTCGAGGGAGCGCCGGTAGACGAGCACCTCTTCGAGGTCGTGGTCTCCGAGGAACTCGGTGAGCAGCGTGCTCACGGGAGTTCGCGAACGCACGAACGTGCCGACGCCGGGCACGGTCTCCAGCATTCCAAAGGCGGCGAGCGAGCGAACCGCTTCGCGCACGGTCGACTTGCCGACGCCGATGAGCTCCATCAGCTCGGGCTCTCTGGGGATGAGGTCGCCGACGGCCCACGCGCTCGACGAGATTTTCTCGCGCAAGTAGTCGAGGGTGTCTCGCGCCTTCTGCGAGCCCCGCACGGGAGTGGTCATAGCGAACCTCTGGAACCAGGGGATGGATGGTGGGTCAATGCTATCGGACGCGGAACGGGAGAGGAGTGCGTCGATATGCGTGGCGGTGGAACGTTTCGCGCCTCGACGGACGGGTGGCCACATCAGATGTACAGGGCGCCGAGTGATAGCGTGCTGCTGATACCGCGCGTCCAGGCCTCGCGCCTGGCGTTCGGCGGAAGCGATCAGGAGTACGAGCACTGCGTGCTCACGTCAGAAGGGAAGCCGCATGAACGAGGGAGCCCGGCCGCAGGTCGACCACCGGCACGTCGCCGAGGAGATCAATGCAGCGACGAACTTCACGATGTACGCCGTGTTCAAGGAGCACCGCACCCATGCAGACGGGCGGGTTTCAGGGAGCATGGGGGCAGCGCCGGGCAGCGTGCCGGAGGTGCTGGCGGCCCTTGAACGCATCGACGGACTCGTCACCCGCGGCTGGTACGACATCTCCGGCTTCCGGGCCGACGCCGACCTGCTCGTCTGGTGGTATGCGTCGACGACGGACGCACTGCAACTCGCGTACCGAACGCTCTGGGAGTGGAGCCGGGGGCGCCTCTCTCCTGTGTGGTCGAACATCGGCGTGCACCGAGCAGCAGAGTTCAATCGCGGCCACGTGCCGGCGTTCCTCGCCGGTGACGCGCCGAAGGAGTTCTTGTGCGTGTACCCCTTCGTGCGTGGCCGCGACTGGTATCTCCTCCCCGACGCCGATCGCGGCAAGATGCTGCGGGAGCACGGCATGGCAGCACGGGATTACGGCGACGTGCTCGCCAATACGGTCGCGTCGTTCGCTCTGGGCGATTACGAGTGGTTGCTCGCGTTCGAGGCGGATGACCTGGTGCGCATCGTCGACTTGATGCGCGAGCTGCGTGCCACCGAGGCGCGGCGTCACGTGATCGAGGAGACGCCGTTCTTCACCGGCCCGCGCCGATCCGCGGAGCTGCTGCTCGGCCGCGTCATCGGCTGACAATCCCGCGCTTCATCTGGGAAATCCGGGCGTATTAAGGGAGCCTTGCCTTCCTTGCGCACGTGAGAAATCGGCGTAATGTGAAGGGTAATCAGTCACACGAACGAAAGGGATCCACTCGATGTCTACTAAGCAGATCACTGTTCCCGCAGCTCAGGGCGACCTCCACCGTCCCTCCGGTGTGGCTCAGTACCTGACCCCCGTCGTGCACGACCTCATCGCGCTCGCCGTGAATGGCAAGCAGGCTCACTGGCACGTCCGAGGCGAGAACTTCATCGGCGTGCACGAGTACCTCGACACCGTGGTGTCGAATGCGCAGAACGCGGCGGACACCGTCGCTGAGCGCATCGTCGCTCTGGGCCTCCCCGTCGACGCACGCCTCGGCACGGTCGCGGCGCGCGCGACCACCCCCGAGTTGAGCGACGGTTTCCAGCAGTCGAAGGTTACCGTGCGCGAGGTCGTCGCCCAGATCGATGCGACGCTCGCAACGGTGTACGCCGCGGTGAAGGGGCTCGACGACGTCGACCTCGTGAGCCAGGATGTGGTGATCGCGATCGCGCAGGAACTCGACAAGGATCGCTGGTTCCTGTCGTCGCACTTCGCAGAGTAGTTCGCGGTCGCCGGTTGCGGCGCCCTCTAGGCGCGGGCGTGGTCCCTTTGGGGATCACGCCCGTTTTTCGTGTCTTCACATCAGATGAATGTGTGGTAAATTCCCCGTGTAAGGGCAGCCTTACTCAAGTCCTATCTTTGAGGAAGGTTCGTAGCCGATGGTCGGAACGTTGATGATCGGGCTCCGTGAGGGGCTCGAAGCGGCGCTCGTCGTCAGCGTACTGCTCGCGTACGTCACGCAGCTCGGTCGGCGGGATGTCGCCCGCAAGATCTGGTGGGGAGTCGCTGCGGCGATCCTGCTGTCCTTGATCGTCGGCGGCGTGCTGACGTTCGGTGCCTATGGTCTGTCGTTCCAGGCGCAGGAGATCATCGGGGGATCGCTCTCGATCCTCGCCGTCGTCATGGTCACCTGGATGGTGTTCTGGATGTTGCGGGCCGCGCGCGGCCTGAGCGCGGAGCTCCGTGGGCAGCTGGATCGCGCCATTGTCGGGGGAGGCTGGAGCGTCGCAGTGCTCGCCTTCGTCTCCGTCGGCCGCGAGGGCCTGGAGACTGCGTTGTTCATCTGGGCCACGACTCGCGCGAGTCAGCTCACACCGCTGCTGGGATTCGCGATCGCCGTCTCCGGAATCGTCGTCGCCGTGGTGCTCGGCTGGGCGCTGTTCCGGGGGATGATCCGGATCAATCTCACGAGGTTCTTCAGATGGTCCGGAATCCTGCTCATCGTGTTCGCGGCCGGTGTGCTCGCATACGGAGTGCACGACTTGCAGGAGGCCGGCGTGCTGCCCGGGCCGTTCGCGGAGGCGCCTCCGGGAGCCGGTGCGTTCGCCGCCGCATGGTTCGGCGATGCCGCGTGGGCTTTCCGCATTCCGCACATCATCGCTCCCGACGGTTTCCTCGGCGCGCTGCTCAAGGGGATCTTCGGATTCTCGCCCGAGATGACCAAACTCGAGGTGATCGCTTGGTTCGCGTACCTCGTTCCGACACTCACGCTCTTCCTGCGCGCGTCCTTCGCCCAGGATCGCCATTCCCGTCAGCTTCGCGCGGCCGCCGCAACGGCGCCTGTGCTCTCGAAAGGAACTCCGTGACACACGTTCTCACCCTCCGACGCGCCTCCGGCGGACTGCTCGCCGTCGCAGCCGGCGCTCTCCTGCTCACGGGCTGCGTGCCGAACGCCGCGCCGAGTGCCGACGCGATCGCCGTTACGGCGAGCGACTCCGATTGCAGTGTCGATGCAGCCGAAGCGGCCAGCGGGACGGTCACCTTCAGCGTGCAGAACGACGGATCGAAGGTGAACGAGTTCTACGTGCTGGGCAGCAACCAGCTCACGATCGTCGGAGAGGTCGAGAACATCGCCCCCGGATCGAGTCGCGATCTCACGGTGCAGGTGGGCCCGGGCGACTACTACACCAGTTGCAAGCCCGGGATGATCGGCGCTGGCGTTGGGCAGGCCGCGTTCACGGTCACGGGGGACGCCCTCGAGACCACGCCGGAGAACGAGGCCGTCGTCGCGCAGTACGTGGGGTACGTCAAAGCTCAGAGCGAAGAGCTGCTGCCCCAGGTGCAAGCCTTCGTCGATGCGTACGCTGCGGGGGACGATGCGGAGGCGAAGCGTCTCTTCCCGCTGGCGCGCATCAACTACGAACGCATCGAACCGACCGCCGAGCAGTTCGGCGACCTGGACCCCAAGATCGACTACCGCAAGCCAGGCGCCGACGAGGAGGGAATCGAGTTCACCGGCTTCCACCGCATCGAGATGGACCTCTGGAATGATGCCGCTGTGGCGAACGGCGACTACCCGGGCGACCCCGACTTGACTCCGCTCACCCCCGAGGAACGCGCGGAGCTGGGCGAGAAGCTCGTGGCCGACGTCACGGAGCTGAAGGAGAAGGTCTCGTCACCCGACTTCACGTTGACCATCGCCGATATCACCGAGGGCGCCAAAGGTCTGCTCGACGAGATCGCGGCGCCTGATGGCAAACTGCCCGGTGAAGAGAACGAGTTCTCGCATACCGACCTCTACGACTTCACGGCGAACGTCGAGGGCGCGCAGGTCGCTTTCGATACCGTGCGGGAGACGGCGGTGGCCAATGGTCATGCCGACCTGGTCGACGAACTGGACCAGCGCTTCGAGGATATGTTCGCCCTGCTCGCCACCTATG
The DNA here is from genome assembly GCF_018304845.1 of Leucobacter manosquensis. Lineage (NCBI taxonomy): Bacteria > Bacillati > Actinomycetota > Actinomycetes > Micrococcales > Microbacteriaceae > Leucobacter > Leucobacter manosquensis. The sequence continues at coordinate 665,385 of NZ_JAFEVO010000001.1, forward strand.
GCGACTACGACGACGGCTTCGTCTTCTACGACACGGTGCCGCAGTCGGAGCGCAATGAGCTCGCCGCGCAGCTGAACGCGCTCAGCGAGCCCCTCTCGGAGCTCACCGCGGCGGTCGTGGCGAGTTGACACGATGACTGAAGCATCGCCCGGTGCGGAGCCCCTCCGCCCGTCCCGCCGAAACCTCCTCGGGTTCGTCGGGGCGGGCGTCGCCGGGCTCGCCGCAGGGGCTGCCGCAGGTGGGGTCGCCGCGTCGATCGCGCATACCGGCGGAGGCGGGGCAGGCGGAGGCGGGAGCGTCGTCCCGTTCTTCGGGGCGCACCAAGCTGGCATCACCACTCCAGCTCAGGATCGCCTGCACTTCGCGGCCTTCCGCATGCTCTCGGGCACCACGAGGGACGACCTCGTCGCGCTGCTGCAGGAGTGGACGACGGCCGCTGCGTCGCTCACGAGCGGGCGCTCGATCGGGACGGGGAGCGAACCAGACAATGCGCTGCTGCCTCCTGACGATACCGGCGAGGCCGAGGGGCTGCATGCGGCGCATCTGACGCTCACCTTCGGTGTGGGGCGCGCGCTCTTCGACCCGCGCGACGGGATCGACGATCCGTACGGTATCCGTGCACGGCTGCCGCAGGCGTTCGAGCCGCTGCCGTCTTTCGCCTTCGACTTGCTCGAGCTGGACCAGAGTGACGGTGATCTGTGCGTGCAGGCCTGCGCAGACGACCCGCAGGTCGCCGTACACGCGATTCGCAACCTCGCCCGCATCGCAGCGGGCAGTGCGCACCTGGTCTGGAGTCAACTCGGGTTCGGGCGAACGTCGTCGACCACCCGAGCGCAAGACACCCCGCGCAATCTGTTCGGCTTCAAAGACGGCACGGCGAACGTCATGTCGGAGGAGCGGGAGGCGCTCGACGAGTTCGTCTGGGCGGGGAGCGAAGCGCCCGCGTGGATGCACGGCGGGAGCTACCTCGTCGCACGGAAGATCCAGATGACGATCGAGACCTGGGACCGAGCGTCGCTGGGGGAGCAGGAGCGGATCATCGGCCGCACCAAGCTCGCTGGAGGCCCGCTCTCTGGCGGCGATGAATTTGCCGCAGCCGACTTCACCGCTGCGGATGCGGTGGATACCGCGTCTCCCGCCATCGACATGGCCTCGCACCTGCGCCTGGCGCATCCCACGAACAATGCCGGGGTGCGCTTGCTGCGTCGCGGATACAACTACGTCGACGGATCGAACACTCTCGGACAGTTGGGTGCCGGGCTCTTCTTCATTTCCTACCAGCGCGATCCTGCAGCGTTCGTGCGCGTCCAGCGGTCGCTGAAGTCCGATCTCCTGAACGAGTACATCAGGCACATCGGCTCGGGACTCTGGGCGGTGCCGAGAGGTGTACGGCGGGGTGAGTACCTGGCTCAGGCGCTCTTCGAATAGGTCGGTGCGCCAGCAGGGGGTTCGGGTGGCATCGCCCCGCGATGCCCCCGACGGGAGTCCAGATACTCCTCGACGAAACGGCCGAGCACCATGTGCGACGCGCGAACGTCCGCGGCCTCAGCGGTCGCGATGATGGTGTCGACCTGGGACGGTTCGAAATAGCCGTGCCCGGCGTACGAGCGCACCCGCGAGGTGAACGCGGCGGTGTCGAGTTCGGGGTGGAACTGCGTCGCATACACATTCTCGCCCACTCGAAACGCCTGTACGGGGCAGGTCGGCGAACTGGCCAGGACCGTGATGCTCGGAGGCACCTCGCTGATGGCCTCCTTATGCCCGACGAAGGCATCGAACGAGGGCGGGAGCTCGTGCAGAAGCGCGTCGGTGCGTCCTGCCGCCGTCAGGCTGATGCGGACCGCTTGGGAGGGTTCGCCATACGTCCGGTCGACGCGGGCTCCCTGGTGGGACCCGATGGTGCCGACGCCGTAGCAGACTCCGAGGAACGGGAAATCGCGACGGACGACGTCGTCGAGCAGGGCGGCCAGCTCGCGTTCGACGCGTCGTTCCGTCGCCGACTTGCGATCTTCCGGCTCGCTGACGGTGAACGGGCTCCCCGCGAGGATGATGCCGGAGTACCGCGCGAACTCGATCGTGCCGATCGGCGCGCGATCGGCACGAATCCATTCGAGCTCATCGGGCAGCAGGCCGGTCAACCGGCAGTACGCGGCGTGCTCATGCGCAGCGACGTCGTCCTCGCCGCGCGTGGTGATGAGCAGGAACGGCTTCATCCTTCTACCGTACCGCGCGCGAGGCGGACGCCGTCCACGCCGCGTCATCCGCGGTCACGGGCGACCTCGCCCCCGGTCCTACTCGTACGAGCGGATCGCGAGGACCGCGTTGTGACCGCCGAAGCCGAACGAGTTCGAGATCGCGAGCTGCGGCCCGTCGCCGAGCGACTGCTGGTCGCTCGAGACGGTGAGCGGGATCTCAGGATCCTTCGATACGAGGTTGATCGTGGGCGGGGCGATGCGGTGCTGCACCGCGAGCACCGTGAAGATCGCCTCGAGCGCACCCGTGCCGCCGAGCAGGTGGCCGGTCGCGGCTTTCGTCGCCGATACCGGGATCTCGTTCACGCGGTCGCCGAAGACGTTGCGCAATGCGGTGTACTCCGCGATGTCACCCACCGGCGTCGACGTGGCGTGCGCGTTGATGTGCGTGACGTCGTCAGCGGTCGCGCCCGCCTGCTCCAAGGCGAGCTCGACGGCGCGGCTCGCACCCTTGCCTTCCGGGTCGTTCGCGGTGATGTGGTACGAATCCGCGGTCACTCCACCGCCGGCGATCTCCGCGTAGATCTTCGCGCCGCGTGCGAGCGCGTGCTCTTCGGTCTCGAGCACGAGCGCGCCAGCGCCCTCACCCATGACGAAGCCGTCGCGATCGGTGTTGTACGGGCGCGACGCCGTAGCGGGGGAGTCGTTGCGCTTCGACAGCGCCTGCGCCGAGTTGAAGGAAGCGAGCGTGATGGGGTGAATCGCGGCTTCAGCCCCGCCAGCGATCACGACATCGGCGAGCCCGAGCTGGAGATGCTCGTATGCGTTCGCGATCGACTCGGTGCTCGATGCGCAGGCCGAGGCGACCGTGCGCGCGTATGCACGAGCCTCGAGGTGCATGGATACGGCTGCGGCGGGAGCGTTCGGCATGAGCATCGGAACCGTGAGCGGCATGACGCGGCGCGGGCCCTTCTCACGCAGGGTGTCCCAGGCGTCGAGGAGGGTCCACAGGCCGCCGATGCCGGTCGCCCAGTCCACGCCCAGGCGCTCCGACTCGACGCTCGGGCTGCCCGCGTCGGCCCACGCCTCGAGCGCGGCGACGAGAGCGAAACGACTCGACGGGTCCAGGCGCTTTGCGACGGGACGCTCGAGCACCTCAGCCGGGTCGACCTTCGCCGTGCCAGCGAAACCGACTGCGAGGCCGTACTGCTCGACCCAGTCGTTCTCAAGCGTGCGAACTCCGGATTCTCCGGCGAGCAGTGCTCGCCAGCTCTCGGGAGCCGTTCCGCCGAGGGGTGAGGAGGCTCCGATGCCGGTGACAACGATCTTCTTCGTCATGATGTTCGTGCTCCGCGTTCTGAGTGGGGCTGAAGTCGAGGGAAAGTTGAGGGAGGAGCGAGCGCGGCGGGCCCTGTCGGGTGGACGTGTCCGTTGACCGCCGCGCTCCGCTCGATACCGCGTGCTTAGGCCTGAGCCTTCACGATGAAGTCGACGGCGTCGCCGACGGTCTTGAGGTTCTTGACTTCCTCGTCGGGGATCTTGACGTCGAACTTCTCCTCTGCGTTGACGACGATCGTCATCATCGAGATCGAGTCGATGTCGAGGTCGTCCGTGAACGACTTGTCGAGTGCGACGACGTCCGCCGCGATGCCGGTCTCATCGTTGACGAGCTCGGCCAGACCTGCGAGGACCTCTTCATTGCTGAATGCCATTGTGTGTTTCTCCTTGATCGGGGTTTCGGTCGGTGAAAAGTGTATGTCGCGCAGCGGGGTGCGCGGGTTCGACGCGCGAGGGGAGCGCGTCGTGGCGGTGTCAGGGAATCTCGATGACCTGGGCGCCGTAGACGAGGCCTGCACCGAATCCGATGGTCAGTGCGAGCCCTCCGGAGAGCTCGGGCCGTTCCTGCAGCAGCGCGTCCAGCGCGAGCGGAATCGATGCTGCTGAGGTGTTCCCCTGCATCTCGATGTCACGGGCGATGGCCACCGACTCCGGCAGCTTCAGCTGCTTGGCGAACTCGTCGACGATCCGCATGTTGGCCTGATGGGGGATGAAGGCGGCCAGATCGGAGGCCTCGATACCGGAGGCCTCGAGCGTTTCGCGCGCGACCTTCGCCATCTCCCACACGGCCCACCGGAACACGGTCTGGCCGTCCTGACGGAGTGTCGGCCACGCGACGACTCCGGGGTTGCTGCGGTACTCCTCGAAGGTGGACGTCACGCGAATGGCGTCCCACTTCTCGCCGTCTGATCCCCAGACGGTCGGGCCGATGCCGGTGTGGTCGCTCGGGCCGACGACCACAGCGCCGGCGCCGTCGGCGAGCAGGAAGGAGATGCTGCGGTCCGTCGGATCGACGATGTCAGAGAGCTTCTCGGCGCCGATGACCAGCACGTTGCGGCACACGCCCGAACGCACGAGTGCGTCTGCCTGCGCCACGCCGTAGACATACCCGGCGCACGCGGCAGAGATGTCGAAGGCCGCCGCCGGTGTGAGGCCGAGACGGTGAGCGGCGAGAGACGCCATCGAGGGAGTCACTGCGACGTTCGAGATGGTCGCGATGATGACTCCGTCGATCTCTGCGCGATCGAGACCCGACCTCTGAATCGCGGATTCCGCCGCCTCGACGGCGAGGTCGACGGCTCCGATCGAACGGCTCGCGCGTCGCCGCTGCACGATGCCGGTGCGCTGGCGGATCCACTCATCGGAGGAGTCGATCGGGCCGACGAGATCGTCGTTCGGGATATCGAGGTCGCCGCGTGCGGCGCCGATGGAGAGGATGCGGGAATGAGCAGGGCCCGAGGGCTGCACGAGAGCAGGCATGTGCACGGTTCCGTTTCGGTCAGGCAGCGGGGCCGGTGACGAGTGCCACGGCCGCGTCGAGATCATCAGGGGTCTTGATGGCGACAGCCGGCGTGCCCTTGAGCGCACGCTTCGCGATGCCGGTCAGAGCGCCGGCGGGCGCGAGTTCGACGAGGCCGGTGATGCCGGCCGCTTCGAAGCCCGCCATGCAGGCGTCCCAGCGCACTGGGTTCGCGATCTGAGACACGAGGAGGTCAACGAAACGACCCCCGTCGGTGACGCGCGAGCCGTCGGCGTTGGTCCAGAGCGGATGACGAGGATCGGTCGGCGTCACGCCTTCCGCGGCCTCGCGCAGCAGGGGGATTGCCGACGCCATCGCATCGGTATGGAACGCACCCGCGACCTGGAGAGCGATCACGCGCGCTCCGCGCGGCGCATCGGCGGCGAGGGCGTCCAGGGATGCGCGGCTTCCGGCTGCGACGATCTGTCCTCCGCCGTTGCGATTCGCGGGGGTGAGGCCGTGCTCGTCGATCTTGGCGAGCACATCGGCTTCGACGCCGCCCACGACGGCCGCCATACCGGTGTCGGCGCGGGCGGCGGCATCGGCCATCGCGCGCCCGCGCACCGCGACGAGCCGCAGCGCCTCGGCCTCGGTCAATACGCCGGCCGCTGCCGCTGCGGCGAACTCGCCCACCGAGTGGCCGGCGATCCCGGCATCTGCGTTGGAGACGCGAGCTGACAGTTCCCGCCAGGCGAGGAGGCTCGCGGCGACGATCAGCGGCTGCGCGATCGCGGTGTCGCGAATCGTGTCGGCGTCGCTCTGCGTGCCGTGGGCGATCAGATCGACGCCCGCGTGCTCCGAGGCCTCTCCGAGGAAGTCGCGGGCGCCCGGCAGCTCGAGCCAGGGGGCGAGGAAGCCGGGGGTCTGGGAGCCCTGTCCAGGGCAGGCGATAACAATCACGTGTTCCAGTTTCTCAGATCATGGCCGTGCAGCCTGCATATTTCCGACCACACTTTGCGGATTTCTTTGTGGAATCTCGTCAGAGGCGTCGCCGTCATCGGTCACGAGGGCTCGCTAGCGCGACCCTTCCCGCTTCGGAGCCGGGGTACGGCGGCCGTGCTGCGCGATCGACCCGGCGATGAGCGCGGACTGCAGAATGAGGGCTTCGCGCGCACCGGTGGCATTCCACCCGATGACGTCGGAGACCTTTTTCAGGCGGTAGCGCACGGTATTCGGATGAACGAACAGCTCCCGCGCGGTGGCCTCCAGCGACCTTCCGTTGTCGAGGTAGCACCAGAGCGTCTCGAGGAGCTCGCCAGAGTGCGCGGCGAGCGGTTCGTAGATCTGCTCGATGAGGGTGCGTCGTGCGAGTCCGTCTCCCGCGAGCGCGCGCTCGGGAAGGAGATCGTCGGCGGCCACCGGGCGGGGTGCGTGACGCCACGAGCGTGCGACGGCGACCCCGGCGAGTGCCGCTCGAGCGCTGCGCGATGCATCCACCAGGTTCTCGACGGTGGGGCCCAGCACGAGCGGCCCGTCCGAGAACCCGTCGGCGAGCCGTTGAGCGATCTCGAGGAATGACAGCCGCTCGGCAGCACCATTAGCCCCCGGCTCGGGGAGGGGCGCGTCGAGGCGTCCGAGCACGAGCACGAGACGTGTGCCCTGCAGGCCGATCAGCACATCTGCGCCCGCGTGGCGAGCCGAGCGTCGCAACTGGTCGACGTCCACATAGCGTTCGGCGGTGCCGACGAGAACGGCGGCCTCTCCATCGCCGTGCCAACCGAGCGCCGCGATTCGACTGGGCAGCTCGTCATCGCTCTCGCCTGTCAGAATCGAATCGACGACGAGCGCTTCGAGGCGGGCGTCCCAGAGCCCGCGCGCCTCCGCTGCCCGCGCATAGACGTCGGCGGCCGCGAAGGCCACGTCGCGCGAGTAGTGGAGCACGGCCTCCCGCAGCGCCTCACTCTTCGGCGCCACGCGATCCTCCACCACCGAGACCACGACCCGGATCAACTGCAGGGTCTCCTGCAGACTGATCGATCTGAGCAGCTCGCGCGGAGCGGCGCTGAAGACGTCGGACGCGATCCAGGGAGTCGACGTCGGGTCTTCGTACCACTGGATGAACGAACTGATGCCGGTCTGGGCGACCAGTCCGATCGCCGATCGCCGGCTCGGCGGCATATTCCCGTACCAGGGGAGTGTGTCGTCGAGCCGGGTGATCGTGCGGGTCGAGAGCTCACCGGTGATCGTGCGGAGCCACGCGAGCTCCTGCGCTTTCGTTCGATCCATGGGCGTGGCGTCGGGCTGCATCGGGGCGTCCGTCAGGACTCCCCGCCTGCGCCGCCCGTCGAGCCGGCGTTCACGTCGCCGAGGCGATACTGCTCGGCAGCGCGGCGAGGCACGTCGGCGTCGATCTTGCCCTGCAGCGCGAGACGCTGCAGCACCTTCACGACGACCGATTCCCGGTCGATGCCGAAGTAGCGACGCGCCGCTGCGCGAGTGTCGGAGAACCCGAAGCCGTCGGCGCCCAGCACTGAGTAGTCGTTCGGAACGAACGCGCGGATCTGCTCGGGCACCTGGGTGGCCCAGTCGCTCACGGCGACGACGGGTCCGTCGGAACCTCGCAGCTTCTCGGTCAGGTACGGCACCCGCGGCTCGTCGCCGAAGTTGCGGAAGTTGTGATCCTCCGCTGCGACGCCGTCGCGACCGAGCTCGGTCCAACTCGTGACGCTCCACACATCAGCGGCGACGTCCCAGTCGCGGGCGAGGATCTGCTGCGCCTGGAGCGCCCACGGCACGGCCACGCCGGACGCGAAGATCTGCGCACTGTGCGTGCCGGACTCCGCGGCGCGAACCCTGTGGATTCCGCGGACGATGCCCTCGACGTCGACGTTCTCGGGCTCAGCAGGGTGCACGATCGGCTCGTTGTAGACCGTCAGGTAGTACATGACGTTCGGATCCGGGTGCTCTCCGCCGTACATGCGCTCGATACCCGAACGCATGATGTGCCCGAGCTCGTAACCGTACGCCGCGTCGTACGAGACGACCGCGGGGTTGGTCGCGGCGAGTGCGATCGAATGGCCGTCGGCGTGCTGCAGCCCCTCGCCCGTGAGCGTGGTGCGGCCGGCGGTGGCGCCGATCACGAAGCCGCGCGCCATCTGATCGCCGGCGGCCCAGAATGCGTCACCCGTTCTCTGGAACCCGAACATCGAGTAGAAGATGTAGACAGGGATGAGGGGCTCGCCCTGCGTCGAGTACGAGGTGCCGACCGCGGTGAACGCGGCGGCGGCGCCCGCCTCGTTGATGCCGACGTGGATCAGCACGCCCTGCGGGCTCTCCTTGTACGCGAGCAGCAGCTCGCGGTCGACGGAGACGTAGTTCTGCCCGTTGGGGTTGTAGATCTTCGACGTGGGGAAGTACGAATCCATGCCGAAGGTACGGGCCTCATCGGGGATGATCGGGACGATGCGCGGGCCGAACGACTTGTCGCGCATCAGGTCCTTGAGGAGACGGACGAAGACCATCGTCGTCGCGGCCTCCTGCGTGCCGGATCCCTTCGCGGCGATGGCGTACGTCTTCTTCTCGGGCAGCGCCAGCTCGGTGTGCTTCGTGCGGCGCTCGGGAAGGTATCCGCCGAGCTCGCGACGGCGCTCATGGATGTACTGGATCGCCTCGTCATCGTTGCCCGGGAAGTAGTACGGCGGGCGGTACGGATCGGCTTCGAGCTGCGCATCGGAGATCGGAATGCGCATGGTGTCGCGGAACGTCTTGATGTCGTCCAGCGTCATCTTCTTCATCTGATGCGTCGCATTGCGACCCTCGAAGTGCGGGCCGAGCCCGTATCCCTTGACCGTCTTCGCGAGAATGACCGTGGGGCGACCCTTGTGCGCGAGCGCTGCGGCGTACGCCGCGTAGACCTTGCGGTAGTCGTGGCCGCCGCGGCGGAGCTGCCAGATCTGATCGTCGCTGTAGTCGTCGACGAGATGCATGGCGCGCTCGTCCTTGCCGAAGAAGTGGTTGCGGATGTACGCGCCGTTCTCGGCCTTGTACGTCTGGTAGTCGCCGTCGGGCGTCGTGTTCATGATGTTGAGCAGCGCGCCGTCGACGTCGCGCTCCAGCAGGTCGTCCCACTCGCGACCCCAGATGACCTTGATGACGTTCCAGCCGGCGCCGCGGAAGTAGCTCTCGAGCTCCTGGATGATCTTGCCGTTGCCGCGGACCGGACCGTCGAGGCGCTGCAGGTTGCAGTTGATGACGAAGGTCAGGTTGTCGAGGCCCTCGTTCGCTGCGACCTGGAGCTGCCCGCGGCTCTCGACCTCGTCCATCTCGCCATCGCCGAGGAAGGCCCAGACGTGCTGGTCAGAGGCGTCTTTGATGCCGCGGTTCGTGAGGTACTTGTTGAGCTGGGCCTGGTAGATGGCGTTGATCGGACCGAGTCCCATCGACACCGTGGGGAACTGCCAGAACTCGGGCGCCAGGCGCGGATGCGGGTAGCTGGGAAGGCCGCCGCCCGCGTGCGACTTCTCCTGACGGAACCCGTCGAGCTGGTCGGCGGTGAGCCGCCCCTCGAGGAAGGCCCGTGCGTACATGCCGGGGGAGGCGTGCCCCTGCGCGAAGATCTGGTCGCCGCCGCCCGGGTGATCCTGACCGCGGAAGAAATGGTTGAACCCGACCTCGTAGAGAGAGGCGGCCGACGCGTACGACGAGATGTGACCGCCGACGCCGATGCCGGGGGCCTGCGCGCGGTGCACGGTCATCGCCGCGTTCCAACGGATCCACGAGCGGTACTTGCGCTCGAGCTCCTCGTTGCCCGGGAAGTCGGGCTCGTCGTCGGAGGCGATCGTATTGACGTAATCGGTGGTCGGCACCTGGGGCACGTTGAGGTGCAGCTGCCGGGAGCGGTCGAGCAGGCTCGTCATGATCTCGCGGCCGCGCCCTGCGCCCCGCTCTTCGACGACCGCGTCGAGGGACTCGCGCCATTCGGCGGTCTCCTGCGGATCCTGATCTTCGTTCCCGCTTGCGTAGGGATCCTGCGTGTTGACGGCCAAGATTGTGCTCCATTCACCATGAGGCGTGCAGGAGCCAGAACCGCTGGTTGGTGCGTCGGCGCGCTGCACGAAAGGCGCCCGCTGGATTCGCGGGTGTGGCTCCAGACTATCGAATTTGTACGAAGGATCATTCAGCCGACGCCCATCGTGTGTGATTTCAGCACAATCCGCACGGTGTTCGGTGTTTGGCTACAGTTGGTCGCATTGCATCGCGATCGGGTCGTTCGGCCGGAATAGGAGTCCTCATGGTGCTCGCAGCGGGTGCGCTGGCGCCCGAGTTCACGCTGTCGGATCAGTTCGGCGCGGAGGTCGCTCTGTCTGAGCTGCTGCTCGATGGTCCCGTCGCGCTGGTCTTCGTACCGTTCGCCTTCTCGCGCATCTGCACCGCGGAGTTCGCCGAGCTGTCTGCGAGCCAGGGCTTGTTCGCAGAGCACTCGGTGCGACTGATCGGCGTCACGGTCGATTCGGTGTGGACGCTGCGAGCCTGGGCCGAGCACGAAGGATTCGAGCTTCCGATCCTCTCTGACTTCTGGCCGCACGGCGCTGTCTCGCGCGCGTACGGCGCCTTCGTTGAACGCACGGGCGCAGCCTCGCGTGCGAGCGTCCTGATCGGTCGCGACGGGCTCGTCGCCGCGTCCTTCGAATCACCGGTGGGCGAAGCTCGCCCGCTCGCCGACTACGGCGACGCGCTTCGAGCCCTCGCTGCGGAATGACGAGCGCCAAGTGCGCCGTGAGCCTCCCGATTTCTCGGCGGGCCGGGGATTCCCCTAAGCTATGGGGTGCCGCAACGCGGCATCGGGCCTGTAGCTCAGTTGGTTAGAGCATCTCGTTTACACCGAGAGGGTCGGGGGTTCGAGTCCCTCCGGGCCCACCATCACCTACCTCGGCAGTGCCGCTTCGATTGCCGACACGATCGAAGGGTCGTCGGGTTCGACGGTGGGGCGGAAGCGCGCGACCGACCCGTCGGGAGCGACCAAGAACTTCTCGAAGTTCCACTTCACCCGCCCGGCCTTGCCGTCAGCATCCGGGATCTCGCGGAGCTGCTCGTACAAGGGGTGCTTGCGACGCCCGTTCACTTTCACCTTCTCCATGAGGGGGAAGGTGACGCCGTACGACGTGGAGCAGAACGTCTTGATCTCCTCGCCGTCACCGGGCTCCTGATTCATGAACTGGTTGCACGGGAATCCGAGTACGGTGAACCCGCGATCGCCGTACTGCCGCTGCAGGGCCTCGAGCTTCTCGTACTGCGGCGTCAGCCCGCACTTCGACGCGACGTTGACGACGAGCACCGCCCGGTCGGCGTAGTCGGCGAGGGAGACCGGGTCGCCGTCGATGGTCGTGAAAGAGATGTCGCGAAGCTGCATGTCCACAGCCTAGGCCAGCGGCGCGACGGAATGAACCGGCCGCACGATACGTTGGGATCGGTGTCGGGGTGCGTTCGCATTCCGTTGAGTCTGAGAGAGGCACGGTGCGCATGAGTTCGGCCCCGGAGAATGCAACGGTGGGATTCGACGCGAGCGGGGTGACCGGCGCGGATGCGCTGAAACAGGCCTTCAGGGAACACCCTGCCGGCGTCGCGCTCATCACCGCGATGACGGAGGATGGGCCGGTGGGGCTGACGGCCTCCAGCGTCGCCTCCGTGGGGATCGATCCGCCGGCAATCGCCTTCTCCGTCACGCGCGCCACGGGCAGCGCCGGCGGCGTGCTGAGCGCCGACACGCATCTCGTGCATCTCCTCGACTCGCGACACGCGGAGGTCGCGCAGGCGTTCGCCGTGTCGGGCGCTGAGCGCTTCACCGCCGCGCAGGGGTGGTCGTCTCTCGCCACAGGCGAGCCGTACCTGCCTGCCTCGCGAGTCGCGCTGCGCTGCCGCCCGCTCCACACGCTCGGCGTCGGATCCTCGGTGGTCGTGGTCGCCGAGGTGCTCGGAGCCGTGTTCGGGGATGCCGCTGATCCGATGGTGTACGTGGATCGCCGCTTCCACACGCTGCCCTCAGCCGAACGCCCCTAGCATCGACAGCACGACCAGAGGAGAACCGATGAGCGCATCGTCCGAATCATCCGAATCGTCCATGGGAAGCTACGTGACCGGAGGCGCCTTCGAGCGCGACACTCAGTACATCGAGGATCGCATCGTCGCCGACCCGGAGGCCGTGGCCGCGTTGCCGGCGCCGCCGGAGTCGAAGATCGGCTCGCTCGGCTTCGGACTCTCAGAGGGGGCGGAAGCGTGGCCGGTCGAGCCGGGACGGTACCGCCTCATCGCGGCCGCGGCTTGCCCGTGGGCGAATCGCACGCTCATCGTGCGGCGATTGCTCGGACTCGAAGACGTCATCTCGCTCGGGCAGCCGGGGCCGGTGCACGATGCGCGGTCCTGGACCTTCGATCTCGACCCCGATGGCCGCGACCCCGTGCTCGGCAGCGAGCGATTGCAGGAGCACTACTTCAAGCGGTTCCCCGGGTACCCGCGCGGGATCACCGTGCCGGCGATCGTCGATGTGCCGAGCGGTGGCGTCGTGACGAACAACTATCCGCAGATGACGCTCGACTTCTCGACCGAATGGCGCGAGTTCCACCGGCCAGGGGCTCCCGACCTGCTGCCCGTCAAGCTCGTCGACGAGATGTGGCCGGTGATGGAGCGGATCTTCACGGAGGTGAACAACGGCGTCTATCGCTGCGGCTTCGCGGGCAGCCAGGAGGCGTACGACGCCGCGTACGAGCGGCTGTGGACGGCGATGGACTGGCTCGAGGAGCGTCTCTCCACGCGCCGGTTCGTGATGGGCGACACCATCACGGAGGCCGACGTGCGCCTCTTCACGACGCTGGCGCGCTTCGATCCGGTGTATCACGGGCATTTCAAGGCGAACCGAAACAAGCTCAGCGAGATGGAGCACCTCTGGGGGTACGCACGAGATCTCTTCCAGACGCCCGGCTTCGGCGACACCATCGATTTCACGCAGATCAAGCAGCACTACTACGCCACGCACTCCGACATCAATCCGACGCGGATCGTGCCACTCGGTCCCGACCTCTCGAACTGGGAGACCCCTCACGGGCGCGAGCATCTGGGCGGAGAGCCGTTCGGCGACGGCACGCCGCCCGCTCCGCGGCGCTAGCGCGGAACCGCGACGCCGACGGTGTCGAGGTTTCGCGCCTTGTCACGACGTTCGACGGCGATCCCGGCGAGTGCGAGCGCCATGCCGATGACGCCGAGCACGACGCCGACCCAGCCGGGTGCGAGATAGCCGAGGCCCCCGGCGATGGCGAGTCCTCCGAGCCATGCGCCCAGGCTGTTGCCGACGTTGAACGCGGCATGGTTGATGGCGGCGCCGAAAAGCGCCGCTTCCCCTGAGACGCGGATGAGGCGCGACTGGATGGACGGCATGAGAACCGACGACGTCACGCCGAGGAGGAACGTCGTCACGATGAGCCCAACGGGATGCCAGGCGACGAGGGCGTACGCGATGAGCACGGCGATGAACGAGCTGAAGCCGAAGACGATCGTGCGGGTGAGATCTTTGTCGCTCGCCCAGCCGCCCGCGAGATTGCCGATGGTCATCCCGAGGCCCAGACCGGCCAGCACCCACGGCACCGCCGCCTCCGGAAGCCCCGTGAGCCGCGTCGTGACCTCGGCGATGTACGAGTACACGGCGAAGAACCCGCCGAACCCGATGGCACCGACACCGATCATGATCCACAGTCGGTAGTTGCGGAGCGCCGAGAGCTCGCGCATGGCACTGCGCGACGGGTTTCCGGGGAAGCGGGGGAGAAAGGCGACGCACAGCAGGAGCGTCGCGGTGAAGATCACCGCGACGAGCACGTACGCCCAGCGCCATCCGGCGACCTGGCCGATCCACGTCGCGATCGGAACGCCGACGACGTTGGCGACAGTCAGGCCCGAGAGGGCGAGCGCGATCCCTCTGCCCTGCATTCCCGGGCCCATGATGCGAGCGGCGAGAAGCGACGCGACTCCGAAGTAGGCGCCGTGCGGCAGCGCAGCGATGAAGCGCGCGATCGCGAGCGATCCGAACGTCGGCATGAAGACGGAGGCGATCGTGCCGAGGATGAAGAGCCCCAGGAGGAGGAAGGCGAGCTTCGTCTGCGACATGCGGGCGGCCAGCACCGCGAAGGTGGGTGCGCCGACCACCACGCCGAGCGCATAGGCGGTGATCAGCCAACCCGCTCGCGCGATGACCGTGTCGGGCGACTCGGCGAAACCCGGCAGGAGGTCGTGGGCGATCTCCGGGAGGAACCCCATCGTCGCGAACTCCGTCACGCCGATCCCGAAACCGCCGAGCGCGAGTGCGAAGAGCGCGAATCCGCGGCGAAGCGGCGTGAGGTGGGTCATCGAGAGACGCCTTCCCGGAAGTGTGCGGAGCGACGTGCGCGACGCCGAAGTACTGCCGCGTCACGGCGACCCAGCAAGACTACCGGGTGGATCTCACCAGCCGCGCGCCAGCCAGTTCTCAAGGGCGGGCTGCTCCGATGCGATCGTGGTCCCTGCTCCATGGCCGGGCCGCACGGATGTCTCGCCGGGGAGCGGGAACAACCGTGTGCGGATCGAATCGATGATCTCGGGAAAGCTCGAGTACTCCCACCGGGTCGCGCCGGGACCGCCCTGGAAGAGCGTGTCCCCGGAGAAGACCGTCTCGAGCGAGGGCGCGGCGAAGCAGACGGAGCCGGGCGTGTGACCCGGGGTGTGGAGCGTCGTCAGCTCCACACCCGAGACCATGAACGAAGCGGCGTGGGCGAGCTCGATGTCGGGAAGCCGGTCGCCGTGCGTCTCGCTCCAGAGGAACAGGTCATCGGGATGCAGATGGATCAGGGCGTCGAGGCGCGAGGCGAGTTCGACCGCAGCATTGACGTGATCATTGTGACCATGCGTGAGGAGGATGCCGAGGGTCTCGCGATCGCCGACAGCTTCGGCGATCGCGCCGGCGTCATGGCTCGCGTCGATGATGACGACCTGTTCATCGTCCCCGACGATCCATACGTTGTTCTCGATGGGAAACGCCTCCGGCTCAGCACCGCCACGATCGACGAGGATCGTGCCCTGAGTCGTCACGCACTCGACCCGTACTTCGTTCATCGGTGCAGGCTCCTGTTCCTGAGACGGTGCGCTATCCACGGGTGATGACGACCGGGCACGGCAGCGCCTGGAGCACGCCGTGGCTCACCGAGCCCAGCAGCAGTCGTGAAATCCCGCCGCGGCCGCGGCTTCCGACCACGAGCAGCTCCGCGTGCTCGGCTGCCTGCACCAGGGCTGCGACCGGCGACGACTGGATGATCTCGCGGCGCACCTCGAGATCCGGGTATCGATGTGCGATGCCGGCGACGCCGATGGCGATCGCCTCCTCCGCCGCGGCGCGCTGAGCTTCGACCAGCTCTTCGCTCCAGAGGTACTCGAGTCCCGGGGTGAGCGGGGGCATCCACGCGTACACGGCGACGAGCGGAACCTCTCGCAGGGACGCCTGCTCGGACGCGAAAGCGATCGCCCGCTTGGAGGCCTCCGACCCGTCGACGCCGACCACCACGGGGGCGTTCGGTCGCGTCTCGGTCTGGGGGATGACGGCGACAGGGCAGTGGGCGGTAGCAGCCACCTTCACCGCGCGCGTGCCGAAGAACGAACCCGAGAAGCGCCCGCCCTGGTGCGCGCCGAGCACCACCAGGTCTGCCCGCTTCGACGCCGCCTCGATCTCGGCGATCGGGTGCCCGACGACGGCGGTTCCCGTGATGGTGCCGGTGAAGCCGAGCTCGCGGGCGTAGACCGTCTCGGCCTGCAGCATCTGCTCAGAGGCCTGCTGCGCTTCCGATAGAAACGCGACGCTCTCGGACAGGAACGAGTCGTCCGCCACATGTATGAGCTCCACGGCGGCGCCGCGCTCCGTGGCCCGCGCGAGGCCCCAGGCGAGCGCGACCCTGCTCTGCTCGGATCCATCGACTCCGATGAGGTACTTCTCAGACATGATCTGTCCTTTCTCTCCGTTGATGTTCGAGTGAGCAGGGCCGCGAGCGACTCAGCTCTCGAGTACCGGAAGGTGGACCGGGTGGCCACCCGCGAGGTGCTCGATGATGCGCACGACCTGGCAGCTGTAGCCGTACTCGTTGTCGTACCAGACGTACACGACCGCGCTGTCTCCAGTCGCGATGGTCGCGAGGCCATCGACGATGCCGGCGCGGTTGGAGCCGACGAAATCGGTCGAGACGATCTCGTCCGACTCGACGTAATCGATCTGCGTGCGCAGCGCTCCGGTCAGCGAGACCTCTTCCAGGGCGGAGTTGATCTCTTCACGGCTGGTCTCCCGCTCGAGCTGCAGGTTGAGCACGGCCATCGACACGTCGGGCGTCGGCACTCGGATCGCGTTGCCGGTCAGCTTGCCGGCGAACTCGGGGAGCGCCTTTGCGACGGCTTTCGCAGCACCGGTCTCGGCCAGCACCATGTTGAGGGCTGCCGAGCGACCACGTCGAGCGCCCTTGTGGAAGTTGTCGGTGAGGTTCTGGTCGTTCGTGTAGGAGTGCACGGTCTCCACGTGCCCCCGCGTGACGCCGAAGCGGTCGTTGAGCACCTTGAGCACGGGGGTGATCGCGTTCGTCGTGCACGAAGCGGCGCTGAGGATCCGCTGGTCATCGCTGATGGCTCCGTGATTGACGCCGTAGACCACGTTCAGCAGCTCGCCCTTGCCCGGTGCGGTGAGTAGCACGCGCGCGATGCCGGGGTTCTCCAGGTGCTGCGCGAGTCCGTCGGCGTCGCGCCAGCGGCCCGTGTTGTCGACGAGGATCGCGTTCTCGATGCCGTACTGGCCGTAGTCGACGCTCGCCGGGTCGTCCGAGTAGATCACCTGGATCCGCACGCCGTTCGCCAGGATGACGTTCTCGTCTTCGAGCACCTTGATGGTGCCGTTGAAGGGGCCGTGGACCGAGTCGCGCTTCAGCAGGTTCGCGCGCTTCTCGAGGTCGTTCTCGGCGCCGCGGCGCACGACGATCGCCCGAAGATTCAGGCCGTTGCCGCTGCCCGTGTGCTCGATGATGATGCGGGCGAGCAAGCGGCCGATCCGGCCGAAACCGTAGAGAACGACGTCGGTGCCGCTCCCGCCTGCAGCGGCATCCGCGGCGGGCAGGGTCTCGCGCAGATACGCGTCGAGATCGTCGCTGCCCGAATCCCGGAACGCCTTGGCGAGGAGCGCGAGGTCGACGGAGGCGGGACCGGGCTGAATGCGCGCCAGAGCCGTCACGATGGCCGAAGTCTCGACGAGCGGCAGTTCGACGTCATCGATCTTCCGGGCGAAGCTGTGGGCCCGGATGATGTCGATGGGCGATCGGCCGACGAGGCTGCGACCGTGCACGGACATGACGACGTCGTGGTCCCGGTACAGCTGGCCGATGAGCGGGATCATGCGCTCTGCGAGCTCCTGCTTCGCCTTCCACGCTTCGAGGTGATCGTCAGCACGCTGGTTCATGTGAACGGAGGGTTCCTTCCTGAGGAGTACACGAGGGATCGGCCTGCCCGCCGGAGACGTTCGACGTCTCGCCTCCAGTATCCCACGGGCGTGCGGCGAACGCGCCCGGCGCGCGCATGACGCTGTGTGACAGGCGGATTTCGGAGCCCGGCGTCCGTCGCACATCCTGGGATGCGACCCCGCGGGCTGACGGCTCGCATCCCCAATCCCTACATTGAGGAACACTATGACGTTCACGAAGCGCGGCACTCTCGCCGCCTCGCTCACGGCGTGCGCTCTCGCCGCCGCCACCGTTCTCGCCGGGTGCTCGACCGGCGCGTCCGACGATGCTGCCGACTCCGGCGAAGGCTCCGAGACGGTCAAGATCGGCGTCGTCGGAGCAAGCGATCCGTACTGGCAGACCTTCACGGATGCCGCCGCCGACGAGGGCATCACCGTCGAGCTGATCGACTTCACCGACTACAACCAGCCCAACCCGGCGCTGGCCGAAGGCGAACTCGATCTGAATCAGTTCCAGCACATCCAGTACCTCGCCGACTACAACGTGTCGAACGACGACGACCTCGTTTCCGTCGGCGCGACCGCGATCTACCCCCTCGCGGTGTTCTCGACGAAGCACGATGCGCTCGAGGACATTCCGGAAGGCGGCACCGTCGCAGTCCCGTCGGATCCGAGCAACCGCGCCCGTGCGTTGAACGTGCTGCAGTCGGCCGAGCTCATCGAGCTCTCCGATGGCGGAACACTCTTCTCGACGCCCGACGACGTGGACGCGGCGAAGTCCAAGGTCGAGGTCACGGAGATGGATGCATCCTTCACGGCGACGTCGCTCGCTGATGTCGATGCCGCGGTCGTGAACAACGACTTCGTCACCGACGCCGGCCTCGAGTTCTCCGAGGCCCTCTACCAGGACGATCCGAGCGACGAGGGAGCGAAGTACTTCATCAACATCTTCGCTGCGCGCGCCGACGACGCCGACAACGAGACCTTCAAAAAGCTGATCGAGATCTACCAGACCAACGAAGAGGTGCAGGCCGGCGTCGCTGAGAACTCGGGCGACTCCGCGATCCTGCTCGACACCCCGGCTGCTGAGCTGCAGGAGATCCAGGACGACGCAGAGGCGCAGATCGCCGAAAGCAAGGGCTGAATCGGCTCGCTGTTTCCGCATAGGATCGGGGCGTTCGGTTTTCCGAGCGCCCCGTTGCTATGAGACCCGAAAGGAGACGCGATGACCCGCGTCCAGATGATCGGCGTGTCCAAGCGCTACCCGGGGCGGGGCGCGAACGCCGCGCCCGTCGTCGCCGTCGACGATGTGACGATCGACGTCGCCTCCGGCGAGATCCACGCCATCATCGGGTACTCCGGTGCGGGTAAGAGCACGCTGCTGCGCCTGGTGAACGGGCTGGAGCACGCGAGCGACGGGCGGATCCTCGTCGGCGACGACGAGATCACCTCGCTTCGCGAGTCGAAACTGCGCGAAGTGCGCGGCCGCATCGGCATGATCTTCCAGCAGTTCAACCTGTTCCATTCGAAGCGCGTCGCGAAGAACGTCGAGTATCCGCTGGTCGTGGCCGGCGTGCCGGCTGCGGAGCGGAAGCGCAGAGTCGCGGAACTGCTCGAGTTCGTCGGCCTGTCAGAGAAGAGCGGCGCGTTCACCGACCAGCTCTCCGGCGGCCAGAAGCAGCGCGTCGGCATCGCCCGCGCCCTCGCGACCAACCCCGGCGTGCTGCTCGCCGACGAGGCCACGAGCGCCCTCGACCCCCAGACATCGCGGGAGGTGCTCGCGCTGCTCAAACGGGTGAACGCCGAGTTCGGCATCACCATCATTCTGATCACGCACGAGATGGAGGTCGTGCGGGAGATCGCCGACCGCGTCACCGTCATGGACAGCGGCAGCGCGGTGGAGCAGGGAGACGTCTTCGACGTGTTCTCCGACCCGCAGTCGCAGACCACGAAGCGGTTCGTCGCGACGGCGCTGCCGACCGAGCCGCGGGCCGAACGGCTCGACGAGCTGCGAGAACGGCATCGCGGCAGGCTCATCGCGCTCACGTTCCGAGATGGCGATGTCGATCAGCCCGTCGTGTTCCGCACTCTCGCCGAACGCGGCGTCGGCGTGAGCATCGTGCACGGCGGCATCACCGATGTGGGCGGGCGGAGCTTCGGCAAGCTCACCCTCGAACTCATCGGCGACGATCTGAAGGTCGAGCACGCGATCGCGGCGCTCGCGCAGGAGACGGCTCTGGAGGTGCTGGCGTAATGGACAATCTCATCGAACTGCTCTCCAACGGCAAGTTCCTCGAAGCGACGATTCAGACGCTGACGTATGTGGTCATCGCCATGGGCCTGGGCGGCGTGCTCGGGCTCGTGCTGGGCGTGCTGCTGACGGTGACGCGTCAGGGCGGGGTGCTGCAGAGCCGCGGCGTCTACGTGGTGCTGAACTTCCTCGTCAACTTCTTCCGACCGATTCCATTCGTCATCTTGATCGCCGCGATCCAGCCGCTCGCCCGCGTCGTCGTCGGAACCGGCATCGGTGATCGCGCGCTCATCTTCGTGCTGACCTTCGCCGCGACCTTCGGCATCGCCCGACTCGTCGAGCAGAATCTGCTGACCGTGCCTCCGGGCGTCATCGAAGCATCGCGCGCCATGGGAGCCGGCCCGTGGCGAACGATACTGACGGTGCTGATTCCCGAGGGCCTCGGCCCCGTCGTGCTCGGGTACACCTTCGCCTTCATCGCCGTCGTCGATATGACCGCGATGGCCGGCGTGATCGGGGGCGGCGGGCTCGGAAACCTCGCGCTGCAGTACGGGTACCGGCAGTTCAACCCGTGGGTGACCTGGGCCGCCGTGCTGCTCATCATCATCATCGTGCAGATCGTGCAGCTGCTCGGCAATGTCATCGCGCGGAAGCTGCTGAGGAGGTAACCGCATGTCCCAGACGCAACGATCGTTCGAGCTCGCCGATCTGCGAGCGGTCGCGGAGGAGCTGTGGCCGGGGGAGATCGCTGAGGGGTGGGACCGCGTCGGTCTCGTCTCCGGCGCAGACGCCGCACCGCTGCGCCGAGTGCTCCTCGCGGTGGATGCGGTCGACGCCACCGTGACGGAAGCGATCGAATGGGGTGCCGACGCCCTGCTCACGCACCACCCGCTGCTGCTCCGCGGGGTGCACTCCCTGGCCGAGGACACGGCGAAGGGGGCGCTGATCGCGCGGCTGATCCGCGGAGGCTGCGCACTGCTGGCCGCGCACACGAACGCCGATCAGCCGGCCGGCGGCGTCTCCGACGTCATCGCCGAGCGGCTCGGTCTCATGGGAAGCTCGCCGATCGTGCCGCACGCGTCGGACCCGTCGATCGGCATCGGGCGGATCGGCGAGCTCGAGTCGCCTGAATCGTTGCGGGCGTTCGCGAATCGTGTCGCAGCTGCGCTGCCGGCCACGGTCTCGGGGGTGCGGGTCTCGGGAGATCCTGATCGCTCCGTGCAGCGCGTCGCGCTCCTCGGCGGAGCGGGGGACAGCCTGCTCGATCACGCAGCTGTCCGCGGAGCGGATGTCTACCTCACCTCCGATCTCCGGCACCACCCGGCGCAGGAAGCCGTCGAAACGGGTGCTGTCTCCGGCGGGCCGGCTCTCGTCGACGTCGCGCATTGGGCGAGCGAATCGCTGTGGTTGGACGGAGCAGCCGACCGCCTCGCCGAGCGACTGCCAGGTGTCGAGTTCCACGTGAGCGGCATCTGCACCGACCCGTGGACGTTCTCCGTCGGCGCCCGCCAGGCGTGAGAGCCGGAACCCGGCGGGGCCGGTAGGCTGGCACCCATGAAGGCCAGCCCGCGGCAGCAGCGACTCCTGCTCGATCTCCAAGACCTCGACAACACGCTCGCCCGTCTGCGGCGGAAGCGCGCGACGCTGCCCGAGCGGGCTGAACTCATCGGGTTGAGCGGCGACGCCTCCGACGCGAGAGCGAAGTACATGGCGGCGCAGCGCGAGCTCGATACGCAGAATGCTGACCTGGAGCGCATCGAGGCCGACGTCGCACTCGTGCAGCAGCGACGAGACCGTGACGAGCAGCTGCTCGCGGCGAGCACCTCGAGCAAGGAGGCGCAGGCGCTCCAAGCCGAACTGGAGACGCTGACCCGCCGGCAGTCGGAGCTCGAGGATCGCGAACTCGAACTCATGGAGGCGCAGGAACGCGCACTGCAGGCGTTCTCGCTGGCCGAGGAGCTCTTCGCAGGAGTCGACGCGCGACGCGCCGATATCGAAGCCCGTATCTCGGAGGCGGAGCAGCGGATCGATCGCGAGTTGGCGTCGAACGCTGAGGAGCGCGCCGGCGTCGCGGCTGAACTGCAGCGCGACGTGCTCGGCCTGTACGAGGAACTGCGCAAGCGCGTCGGGATCGGCGCGGCTCGTCTTCGCGGAAATGTCTCAGAGGCCAGCAATATGGCGCTCGCCCCCGCCGAGCTGAGCGGAATCCGTGCCGCAGCTCCCGACGAGATCGTCTTCTGCCCCGGCACGGGTGCGATTCTCGTGCGCGTCGACGAGGAGTAGGGCGCGTCGAGTAAGCTGATCTCTGGAATGGGTCGGTGAGACGATCGCGTCGGTTCCGCCGCCTCGGCAGCGGGACCGCCGAGGAACGTCCGGGCTCCTCAGGGGAGAACGGTGGGTAACGCCCACCCGGGGCAACCCGCGAGAAAGTGCAACAGAGAGTAGACCGCCTGGCGTGGTTCGCCGCGCTCGGTAAGGGTGAAAGGGTGGTGTAAGAGACCACCGGCGTTCGTGGTGACACGGGCGGCCAGGTAAACCTCGTTCGGAGCAAGGCCAGACAGAGGATGATGACGCGCCCCGCCGAGTCCTCGGGTAGGCCGCTAGAGAGTGCCGGCAACGGTACTCCGAGAGAGATGATCGTCACCGGCCGGTTCGCCGGCCGGAACAGAACCCGGCGTATGATCCGGCCCATTCCACTGCACAGCGCACGGGTGCGTCGTCCGAGGCTCCCGTCTCTCCGGCTTCAGTCGGACACGGTGAGCAGTTCGAAACCGTCCTCTCGGATGAGCACCGTGTGCTCGAACTGCGCGGTCACACTCCGATCCCGTGTCACCACCGTCCAGCCGTCGTCCCACTGCTCCCACTCGTGAGTTCCCAGCGTGAGCATGGGTTCCACTGTGAACACCATGCCCGGCTTGATGATGTCGCCGTAGGCGGGCGCCGAGTCGTAGTGCGGGACGATGAGTCCGGTGTGAAAGGCCGAGCCGACACCGTGCCCGGTGAAATCACGGACGACTCCGTAACCGAAGCGCTTGGCGTACGTCTCGATCACGCGGCCGATGACGTTCACCGCGCGTCCGGGCTTCGCGGCGCGAATGCCGCGCATCATCGCCTCGTGCGTGCGCTCGACGAGCAGGTCGACCTCCTCCGACACTCGGCCGACGCGGAAGGTCCGATTGGTGTCGCCGTGGAAGCCGTCGAGGAACGCGGTGACGTCGACGTTCACGAGATCGCCGTCTCGCAGGACCGTGTCATCCGGGATGCCGTGGCAGATCACCTCGTTGACCGACGTGCAGGACGACGCGGGATACCCGCGGTACCCGAGAGTCGACGGGTAAGCGCCGTGAGCCGTCACGTACTCGTGCGCGACGCGATCGAGCGCTGCGGTGGTCGCACCGGGCGCGACCGCCTCCGCAACGGCATCGAGCGCTCCTGCCGCGATGCGACCCGCGGCTCGGATGCGGTCCACCTCGTCGTCCGTGTAGGTGTTGTCGCCCTCATACGAGGGCGGAGCAGCGAGGCCGACGTACGGCGGTCGGGGGATCGCACTCGGAACAGCGCGGGGCGCCGGTCGGGAACCGGGGATCAGGTGTCCGTGTGCGTCGAAGGGCATGCCTCTAGTCTAGGAAGTGCGGGAGGCGGAGCCGAACGCAGACGTCATCGAGTGCGCGCAAGCGCTGAGTGGAGGCCGACATGAGCAAGCAGGAGTGGGGGATCGACGATCCCGCCGATACGTTCTGGTTCAATACGCGCACGGGTCAGGTCGAGGACGGGCCGCAGTCGCTCTCGGTCGATCGCATCGGCCCGTTCGCGACGCGCGAAGAAGCCGCACGTGCTGAGGAAATCGTCGCCGAGCGAGCTCGCAAATGGCGCGAAGAGGAAGCCGCCGAGGACTGATCACGCCGTAACACGATTGTCACGGTCAGGGGATAGTCTGTGGCCATCGGCGGAGGCGGAGCGCGTATTTCGCGTGCGACGTGCCCGCAGACAGCAACGACGAACGGAGTAGGCGTGAGCAAGCAGCGCGATTTTGTTCTGCGCACCATCGAGGAGCGCGGTGTCAGGTTCGTTCGACTCTGGTTCAGCGATGTTTCGGGAACGCTCAAGTCGGTCGCGCTCGCGCCCGCCGAGGTCGAGGGAGCGTTCAGTGAAGGGATCGGCTTCGACGGCTCTGCGATCGAGGGGCTGACGCGCGCGTACGAGTCGGACCTGCTCGCGGTGCCCGATCCGTCGACCTTCCAGCTGCTGCCGTGGCGCAGCCAGACGTCTCCGACTGCCCGCATGTTCTGCGACATCAGCACCCCGAACGGCGAACCGGCCGTCGCGGATCCGCGGAACGTGCTCAAACGCACGCTCGCGACCGCCGCGGAGCAGGGGTTCAGCTTCTACACGCATCCCGAGATCGAGTTCTACCTGCTGAAGTCGAAGGAGTTCGACGCCCGCGGTCCGGTACCGGTTGACCGTGCCGGCTATTTCGACAACGTTCCCGGCGGCACGGCGCACGACTTCCGCCGCGAGAGCGTGAACATGCTGGAGGAACTCGGGATCTCCGTCGAGTTCAGCCACCACGAGGCCGGCCCGGGGCAGAACGAGATCGACCTGCGGTACGCCGACGCGCTCACCACGGCCGACAACATCATGACCTTCCGCACGGTCGTCAAAGAGGTCGCGATCGCGCAGGGAGTGCATGCGACGTTCATGCCGAAGCCGCTCGCCGGGCAACCCGGGTCGGGCATGCACACGCACCTCTCGCTGCTCGAGGGCGACACGAATGCCTTCTACGATCCAGGCGCCAGATACCAGATCTCGCAGACGGGGCGCCGCTTCATCGCCGGCCTCCTGCGGCACGCGCCCGAGATCACCGCCGTGACGAATCAGTACATCAACTCGTACAAGCGGCTCTGGGGCGGAGACGAGGCGCCGTCGTTCGTCAGCTGGGGCCACAACAACCGGTCGGCGCTCGTGCGCGTGCCGATGTACAAGCCGGGCAAGGGCGACGCGGCGCGCGTCGAGTACCGCGGGATGGACAGCGCTGTGAACCCGTACCTCGGGTTCTCGATGCTGCTCGCCGCCGGCCTGAAGGGTATTCGTGAAGAGTACGAACTTCCGCCGGAGGCCGAGAACAACGTCTGGGCCCTGAGCGACGGGGAACGCCGCGCCATGGGCTTTGATCCCTTGCCGGCTAGCCTGGACCACGCCCTCGCAGTGATGGAGCGCTCGGAGCTGGTCGCGGAGACGCTGGGGGAGCAGGTGTTCGCCTACTTCATCCGCGACAAGCGCCGCGAGGTGACCGAGTACCACAGCCAGGTCACGCCGTACGAGCTCTCATCGATGCTCGACACCATCTGATCGGTCTACGCTGGACGAATGGCACGCGAGCATTTCACCGTCACTCTGTCGGAGATCGCCCGCGCCGGATTCCAGGATCTGGCTGACGCACGGGACGCACTGACGGAACTGGCAGAGCGATTGGCGCAACCGATCGCCCCGCTGCTCTCCGGACTCGCATCTGCGGCGGATCCCGACGCGGCGCTCCATCGCGTGCGGCAGCTCTCGGAACAGCACCGCGACGTGCTCGCGGCCATCGACTTCGACGACTTCGCACGGCTCTGCGTACTGGTGGGCGCGTCGCCCGCACTGGGGGATTTCTTCACGCGGCACCCGGCCCGGCTTCCTGAGATCTTGCACGAGGGCGGTGCGGTCATCTCGGCGGATGACGCGCGTGAGGAACTGCTGCGGGCGGTGTCGGATGGCGACACCGCAGAGCCGCTCGTCGCAGAGGCGGGGTGGATCGCGCTGCGCACGCGCTACCGCGAGCTGCTCGCGCAGCTCATGCTCTTCGATCTCTACGCCGGGCGTGACGGGCGGGCGGAGCAGGTCTTCGAGGCGGTAGCCGAGTCCCTCTCCGGCCTTGCAGCTGCCGCGATCGATGCCTCGCTCCACGTCGCGAGAGCGACGCTCGCAGCGGGTGCATCTGGCCCGGTCGTTTCGCCGGAACGAATGGATGCCCTGCAGCTCGGTATCATCGCGATGGGAAAGTGCGGCGCCGGTGAGCTGAATGTCGTCTCCGATGTCGACGTCATCTTCGTCGTCGAGAGCAGCAATGCCGATGCCCTCGACGGCGACGCGCTCATCCGTCTCGGTACCCGTCTTGCGAGCGAGGTGATGCGAGGCATCCATGATCCGGCGATCGAACCGCCGTTGTGGCAGCTCGACGCGAACCTGCGGCCCGAGGGCCGGCACGGGCCGCTCGTGCGAACTCTCGGCTCGATGCGCAGCTACTACGATCGGTGGGCGAAGGCGTGGGAGTTTCAGGCGCTGCTCAAGGCGCGCCCCCTGGCGGGCGACCTGGAGATCGCCGCAGCCTTCGTCGCAGACACGCGCCCGCTGGTGTGGACGTCGTCGTCGCGGGAGGACTTCGTCGGGTCCGTGCAGCGCATGCGCGAACGCGTCACCGAGCACATCGCCGATGAAGAGCTCGACGTGCAGCTCAAACTCGGACCCGGCGGCCTCCGCGACATCGAGTTCAGCGTGCAGCTCCTGCAGCTCGTCCATGGCCAGTACGACGAGAGCCTGCACGTCGCCGGAACGCTGCCGGCACTGCGAGCACTCGTGGACGGCGGGTACATCGCGCGCAGCGACGGCGACTGCCTCGCGTCCGACTACTGTTTCCTTCGCGTGCTCGAACACCGTCTGCAGTTGCGCGACCTGCGCCGCACGGCGCTGATGCCGACCGAGGAGCACGAACTCCGAGTGCTGGCTCGCGCGACCGGCCTGGCGCCGTCGGCCGCTGAGCTCCATTCCCGATGGTCGGCGCGAAAGCGAGAGGTGCGCCAACTGCACCTCAAGATCTTCTACGCGCCGCTGCTCAGCGCCGTAGCGTCCCTCCCGGAGGAGGAGCTCGTGCTCGGCAGCGACGCCGCGCGGGCGCGCCTCGCGAGCGTGGGCTTCCGGGATCCCGATGGCGCGATGCGCCACATGGCGGCGCTCACGCGGGGCACGTCCCGGCGAGCGATGATCCAACGAAACCTGATGCCGGTGCTGCTCCAGTGGCTCTCCGACGGAACCGACCCTGATTTCGGACTGCTCGCGTTCCGCCGGGTGAGCGAGGCGAATCGTGAGACCCCCTGGTATCTGCGACTGCTTCGCGACGGCACCGAGGCCGCTGAGCGCCTCACCCGAGTGCTCTCGAACTCCAGGTACGCCGCCGAGCTCCTCGAATCCATCCCCGAGGCCGTTGCGTGGCTCGAGCGTGACGAATCTTTGCAACCCATGCAGTTGCAGACGCTCTTCGACGAGATGCGGGCCATCGCCTCGCGCCGAGCTGGCATCGATTCCGCTGCGGTCGCGCTTCGAGCGGTGCATCGCCGAGAGGTGCTGCGTCTCGCCATGGGGCGCATCGTCGGGGTGATCGACGATGTCGCGGTCGCCGCCGGTCTCGATGCGGCGCACACGGCCCTCCTCGACGCCCTGCTGCTCTCGGTGCGCGGCGGCACAGCCCCGTACGGCAAAGCTCCGGCGAACTCGGAATCGGGCGGTGAGGCGCCGCCCGCGATCGAGCTGGCGCTGATCGGCATGGGCCGGTACGGAGGGCGGGAGCTGGGCTTCGCGTCTGACATCGACCTCATCGCCGTGTTCCGTGCACCACCGGACGTTGCGAGCGACCGCGCCTCCCGGGAAGCGACGAGGCTGATCTCCGAGCTGCGGCGAGCGGTCGCCGATCCTCGCTTCCCGGTGGATCTCGATTTCGATCTTCGACCCGAGGGCAAGAACGGACCCCTGGTCAGGAGCCTCGACGCGTATCGCGCCTACTACGCTCGCTGGTCGGTCATCTGGGAGGCGCAGGCGCTCCTGCGCGCACGACCGGTAGCAGGCGACGCGCGCCTGGGCGCCGACTTCGTGTCGCTCGCCGATGAGATCAGATACCCTCAGCACTTCGCCGAAGAACAGGTGCGCGAGGTGCGCCGCATCAAAGCGCGCGTCGAGGCGGAGCGTCTCCCGCGCGGCGCCGATCCCAAGCGGCATCTGAAGCTCGGTCCGGGCGGCATCAGCGATGTCGAGTGGCTGGTGCAGCTTCTCCAATTGCGTTCGGGCGCAGAGCACCCTGCGCTGCGCACGGTGTCGACGGTCGCGGCCCTCCAGGCGGCGGGCGAGGTCGGCCTCCTGCGGGAAGACGACATCGAACACCTGCTCGATTCTTGGCGCTTCGCGAGCCGGGTGCGCACGGCACTGAAGCTGTGGACCGGCCGCTCTTCGAATTCACTGCCCACGGGTTGGAACGACCTGGCGGGGATCGCGGGCGTACTCGGCATGTCCCGGACGCACACGTCTGAACTCGAGGAACGGTGGTTCGCAGTGTCTCGCCGGGCGCGCGCCGTCTTCGAACGGGAGTTCTTCGGATACGAGGATGCTCCTCGGTTCACCGTGACATGATCGGACGTCGCTCGACAGCGCCGAACGACGACAAGCCAGACGGAATTCGGACACCGTTCACCGAAAACGCTCGCGCAAACCCCACCGGAAGCGTAACCTGATCGTTATGCAGTATTTGCAGAGGTTCCTCGAGGCGCTGCTCGCTGAAGACGGTGCCGAGTTCGAGGACGAACTCGAGTCCTAGTCCCTTCGAACCGGTGCCACACAGCCGTCGCGCCGCTCCATCGCGCCCCGAATCGCCGCACGCGAGCCGGGGCGCTTCTGCGCCCACGACACCTCCGCAACGCACACGGCGGCCCCGCTCCTATGATCAGGAGCGGGGCCGCCGTACGGCCGCCTCGCGAGCGTTACACGCCGTAGTAGAGCTCGAACTCGAAGGGGTGCGGCCGCAGCGCCATCGGGGCGATCTCAGCATCGCGCTTGAACGAGATCCAGGTCTCGACGAGCTCCTCGGTGAACACGTCACCTTCGAGCAGGAACTGGTGGTCCGCCTCGAGTGCGGCGAGCGCCTCTTCCAGCGAGCCCGGCACCTGAGGAATGTTCTTGGCCTCCTCCGGGGGCAGCTCGTAGAGATCCTTGTCGATGGGGTCCATCGGCTCGATGCGGTTGCGAATCCCGTCGAGCCCGGCCATCATCTGCGCGGCGAAGGCGAGGTACGGGTTGCCCGAGGCATCGGGCGCCCGGAACTCGATGCGCTTGGCCTTCGGGTTCGACCCGGTGAGCGGGATGCGCACCGCTGCTGAACGGTTGCCGGCAGAGTAGGCGAGGTTCACAGGGGCTTCGTAGCCCTTGACCAGGCGACGGTAGCTGTTGATCGTCGGGTTCGTGAACGCGAGCAGCGCAGGGGCGTGATGGAGGATCCCGCCGATGTACCAGCGGGCGATATCGGAGAGCTGAGCGTAGCCGTTCTCGTCGTAGAAGAGGGGCTCGCCGCCCTTCCACAGCGACATGTGCGTGTGCATGCCCGAGCCGTTGTCGCCGAAGACCGGCTTCGGCATGAAGGTCGCGGTCTTGCCCCACAGCTCAGCGGTGTTCTTCACCACGTACTTGAACTTGAGCACGTCATCCGCAGCCTTGACGAGCGTGTCGAAGCGGTAGTTGATCTCGGCCTGGCCGGGAGCGCCGACCTCGTGGTGGGAACGCTCGAGCTTCAGGCCTGCCTCGATGAGTCGCAGCGAGATGTCGTCGCGCAGATCCGCCTGCTTGTCGACGGGGGAGACGGGGAAGTAGCCGCCCTTCTCGTGCGTCGTGTTGCCGAGGTTGCCGCCCTCGATCTCGCGCGCGGAGTTCCAGCTCGCCTCTTCCGAGTCGATCTCGTACATCGTGCGGCGAGGAGTCGTCTCGTACCGGACCGAATCGAGGATGTAGAACTCGGCTTCAGGGGCGAAGAACGCCGTGTCCGCGACGCCGGTGGACGCCAGGTACTGCTCCGCCTTCTTCGCGACCTGACGGGGATCCTTCGAATAGATCTCGCCGGTACGCGGGTTGAAGATGTCGCAGATGACGATCAGCGTGCGCTCTGCGCGGAACTGGTCGAGGTACGCGGTCGAGACGTCGGGGATGAGCTGCATGTCGGATTCAGCGATGCCCGCGAACCCGCGGATCGAGGAGCCGTCGAACATCTGGCCGATTTCGAAGAAGTCCTCGTCGACCGTCGCAGCCGGGATGTTGAAGTGCTGCTGCACCCCGGGCAGGTCGGTGAAACGGATGTCGACGAACTTCACATCGGTGTCCTTGATGAAGTCGATGACTTCCTGCGGGGTGGTGAACATTCTGCTCCTCGGGTTCGTTCCGGCCGCGGATATCGGATCTTCACCGCGCCGATCGTGTGTCTCCACCTTAGGGGACCTTGATTTCAAAACCATGAGTCGTGTGTTTCACGGAGGTTACGCGGACCCGATGCACGACGCCTCGCGATACGGGTGTGTCAGGACCGGATCAGCACGGTTCCGGCGATCTTGTCGTGGAACGCGCGCTGATCCGAGTCCCAGACGAGCACCGGGACGACGAGGCACAGGAGCACCGTTCGGACGATCGGCCTCCACGGCCCGACCCACCCGCCGGTGAGCGGTACAACGCGAAGCCCCACGATGCGATGGCCGAGCGACCCGCCGATCGTCGGGATGAAGACGATCTGCAGGATGGCGAACACGAGCACATTCCACAGTTCCGGGTGGGCGCCGCCGATGAGCAGGTAGGCGGGAAGCGCTGCGAGGCCCCAGTCGATGAGGATCGCCACGACGCGCCGACCCACCCGCGCCACCGATCTTGGTCCCTCGTCTGGGAGCCCGAGCCGTTCGCCGGGCCACTGGCTCGGCTCGAGTTCGCCGAAACGCTGGGGAGCTGAGGACGGCATGTATCAGCGCGGGCGCTGCGAGCGAACGCGGTTCGGGTCCATGCCCTTGGGAATGCCGACCGGCGAGCTCTGCAGTGACGACAGACGCGTGTAGACCGCCCCGACCTCGTTGCGGCTCATGACCGGCTTCAGCTTGACGAGCGTGCGGGAGAGCTTCGAGAGCGGGATGCCGTCGCCGTCGGGACCCA
Source organism: Leucobacter manosquensis (assembly GCF_018304845.1). Lineage (NCBI taxonomy): Bacteria > Bacillati > Actinomycetota > Actinomycetes > Micrococcales > Microbacteriaceae > Leucobacter > Leucobacter manosquensis. The sequence continues at coordinate 696,101 of NZ_JAFEVO010000001.1, forward strand.
CATACAGGTGGACGACCTCCACATTGCGGAGCGCCCGCTTCACCTTCCGCTCCTCATCGGCTGCCATGCGCTGCGTGCGCTGGCGCGAGCCCTCGGAGATCAGGACGACCCCTCCGCGGCCGACCACGCGGTACACGGCGTCCTGATTCCGGTTGATCGCAATCGGGGTCTCGGACCCGCGCCATGAACGGCGCAGGGCGCTCTGCACGACTGCGCCGACCGCGCCGGGTCGCCCCTCGATCTGGTCGTACGCAGTGCGTTCCGCGCGACGGCCGAGCACGATCATCACGAGGAGGATGCCGACGAGGATGCCGGTGACCGGCCACAGGATCCACGCGAACCAGCTGCCGGGCAGCAGCCAGGCGAGCAGTACGGACACCAGAATCGGCGCCACGAAGCACAGGAGCAGGATCCACGGCAGGTTCGTATCGTGCACCTTGGTGGTGCGGTAGATCTCGAACATCTGCCGAATACGTCCGCTGCGCTTCGCCTTTTCTGCTGCCATGCATCCAGGATATCGCGTCGCGGAGGTGAGGAATGACCCGGCTCGGACATTGAGGGCGCGCGTTCGCTCACAGTGGACCCCGAAGCGGCCGGCGGCGCGTCTATTCACAGAATGGAGCGCACAGCCGAACGGGCACACTCAGGGCCGGAACACTGATGGCGAAGACCTCGCGCGACGAGCCGGACCTCGCTCGGCGGGGCGGAGAGGAGGCTGCATCAGTGCGCACGAAACCGGGGGAGGCGTATCGCCGAGCGGGCGCCGCCGCTCGACTCGCGGGGGAGCTGCTCGAGTGGAGCGAGGCGGGGCTCAGTCGGCGGGCGGTCGGCCGGTGCGGGGTGCCCGACGGCGCCGAAGCCCGACACCGCGCGCGAGGCCACGACGCGGGGTGCGCTGCAATCGGCGTTCCGCGTCACGAGCTCGCGCGCATGATCGAACGAGCTGACACCGTCGGCGCGGCGAAGCTGCTGCTCGACGCGGTGAACGAAGCCATCATCGACCTCGCCTCCCGCGGGGCGGGCTGGCGACTCGACACCGCGCGCGAGTTACTCGGCGAAGCGGTGGAGCGCCGCATCACGCCAGCCGTGAAACGACCGGCCGTGGAAGGTCCAGGGTCCGCGGGAGCGATGCCCGCTGACACCCGCGTGACCGAGCCCGTGGCGACCGAGGAGCGCCCCCGCAACACCAAGGAGGGGCCGCGACCATCAGGAATGACGGACGCGACCCCTCAGGGGCGGCACGGTTAGATGCCGAGGTTCGCCTCGAACTGGCCGCCCTCCAGGCGCTCGCGCACCTGCGTGAGGAAACGCGCCGCGTCTGCGCCGTCGACGATGCGGTGATCGTACGAGAGGGCCAGGTACACGGTCGAGCGGATCGCGATCGAGTCGCCCTCCGGTCCGGAGACGACCACGGGCTTCTTGACGACCGCACCGGTACCCATGATGGCCACCTGCGGGAGGAAGACGAGCGGCGTGTCGAAGAGCGCGCCGCGCGATCCCGTGTTCGTCAGCGTGAAGGTGCCACCGCTGAGTTCATCCGGGGTCAGCTTGTTGTCTCGGGTGCGCGCCGCGAGGTCAGCGATCTCGCCCGAGATCTCACTGAGATTCTTCGAGCCGGCATCGCGCAGCACCGGGGTGAGCAGCCCGCGCTCGGTGTCGACGGCGATGCTGATGTTCTCCGTCGACGGGTAGGTGATGGAATCACCATCGACGGTCGCGTTGATGATCGGGTACGTCTGCAGTGCTTCCGCCGCCGCGAGGGCGAAGAACGGCAGGAAGGACAGCTTCGAGCCCGTCTTCTCCAGGAACTCGTCCTTCTTCGCCTGGCGAAGCTTCGCGATGCGGGTGACATCCACCTCGACGACCGTCGTCAACTGGGCGGTGCCCTGCAGCGACGCGACGGCGCGTTCGGCGATCACCTTGCGCAGGCGACTCATCTTCTGCGAGGTGCCGCGAAGCTCCGAGACCTGGGGAGCAGGCGCCGCACTCGTGGGCTCAGCTGCAGGCGCAGGCTGAGCGGACGACGCGCGGTCAGCGGCAGCCAGCACGTCCTCCTTGCGGATGCGGCCTCCGACGCCCGAACCGCTGAGCGAAGACAGATCCACGCCGCGCTCGTGAGCGAGCTTGCGGACGATCGGGGTGACGTACCCCGCGTTCGAATCGGCCGAACCTGACGCGGTGCCCGCTGCTGGTGCCGGTGCTGCCGGGGCCTCGGTGGCCTCACCGGCCTGCTCATCAGCCGGAGCCGGCTTCTCGTAGCCGGCGGTGCCCTGCGTCTCAGTCGGCGCGGAAGCCGCCTGCGCAGGCGACGCTTCGGAAGGTGCCGACTCCGACGGTGCGCTGGTCTGAGCCTCAGCGCTGGATGCCGATTCGGCAGCCGGCTTCGGTTCTTCAGTCGGTTCCGCAGCGGAATCGTCCGCAGGCTGCTCATCTGCGGGGGCGGTCTCCGCGGCAGAAGCGGCTGCGCCGCTTCCCACACGAGCGAGTTCTCCGCCGACCTCGACCGTTTCGTCCTCCTGCACGAGAATCTCCTGCAGCACGCCGGCGATGGGAGAAGGAACCTCGGTGTCCACCTTGTCGGTCGACACTTCGAGCAAGGGCTCATCGACCTCGACGGAGTCGCCCACGCTCTTCAACCAGCGCGTGACGGTGCCCTCGGTGATGCTCTCACCGAGTGACGGAAGCACGATGCTCTGCGAGTCGCCGGACGGCGATTCGGATCCCGCTGCATCGGATGCGGGCGCAGACACCGGCTCCGAAGCCGACTCAGAAGCGGACTCCGACGCGGGAGCCGATTCAGCAGCGGGCTCAGGAGCCTGCTCCGCTTCCTGTGGCGCTGCGGGCTCTTCTGCGGGTGCAGCCTCCGCCGAGCCGTTGCCGTCGCCGATCTTCGCAAGCACGGCACCGACCTCAGCGGTCTCGTCCTCCTGCACCAGGATCTCTTCGACGACGCCGGCGACAGGCGAGGGGATCTCGGTGTCGACCTTGTCGGTCGAGACCTCGAGCAAGGGCTCATCGACCTCGACGGAGTCGCCGACGTTCTTGAGCCAGCGCGTCACCGTCCCTTCGGTCACACTCTCGCCCAGTGCGGGGAGGACCACCGATTCACTCATCGTGCATTTCTCCGTTCGTTGATCAATCTTCTCGCCGCGCTCAGATTGCGTGCAGCGGCTTGCCGGCGAGCTTCAGCATCGTCTCGCCGATGGTCTCGTTCTGCGTCGGGTGTGCGTGGACGAACGGCGCCACGTCTTCCGGGTAGGCCTCCCAGTTCACGATGAGCTGCGCTTCTCCGACGAGTTCACCGACGCGAGCGCCGATCATGTGGACGCCCACGACTGGCCCGTCGTTGACCCGCACGGCCTTGACGCTTCCGGCGGTGCCGAGGATCGAGCTCTTCGCGTTGCCGGCGAGGTTGTACTCGTACGTCGTGACCTGATCCTCCCCGTACTGCTCTTTGGCCTTGGCCTCGGTGAGCCCGACCGACGCAACCTCGGGATCGCAGTAGGTGATCTTCGGGACGTTCGCATCCAGCACAGTCACGGGGTTGAGCCCCGCGATCTGCTCGGCGACGAAGATGCCCTGCTGGTAGCTGCGATGCGCGAGCTGCAGGCCCGGCACGATGTCGCCGATCGCGTACACGCCGGGAACGTTGGTCTCCAGTCGCTCGTTGGCGAGCACGAAACCGCGATCCATCTCGACTCCGACCTCCTCGAAACCGAGGCCCTGCGTGACCGGGCCTCGACCCACGGCGACGAGAAGGTAGTCGGCATCGATCGTCGCACCGTCTTCGAGCGTGATCGTGACGCTGTCGGCGTTCTGCGAGACCGACTTGAACCGCACGCCGAGCTTGAAGTCGATGCCGCGTTTGCGGAAGGCGCGCTCCAGCTGCTTCGAGATCGACTCTTCCTCGTTCGGGACGAGGTGGGGCAGACCCTCGATGATGGTCACCTCGGCGCCGAACGACTTCCAGACGCTCGCGAACTCGACGCCGATCACGCCACCGCCGAGGATCGCTACGCGCTTCGGAATCTCGTGCAGCTCGAGCGCCTGCTCGCTGGTGATGACGCGGCCTTCGATGTCGAGACCGGGGAGCGATCGCGAGAAGGAGCCGGTCGCCAGCACGATGTGCTTCCCGACGATGCGATCCGAGCCGACCTGGACCGCATCGGCGGCGACGAGCTTGCCTTCGCCCTCGATGACGGTGATCTTGTTGGCCTTGAGCAGGCCCTGCAGGCCCTTGTACTTGCTGGCGACGAGCTTCTCGCGGAAGCGCGTGACGCCCTCGATGTCGATTCCGGCGACGCTCGATTTGACTCCGTACGCCTCGCCATCGCGGGCCGCATCCGCGATCTCTGCCGAGTGCAGGAGCGCCTTCGTCGGCACGCAACCGCGGTGCAGGCAGGTGCCGCCGAGTTTGTCTTTCTCGATGACCGCGGCGCTGTATCCCAGCTGCGTCGCGCGGATCGCCGCCGCATAGCCGGCGCTGCCGCCGCCGAGTACTACGATGTCAAACTGCTGATCGGCCAAGTGGGGTCTCCCTCGGAAAGCTCGCAATGTGAAAGGCGCCCATGAGATGCCGGGCGCGCCTTGTCCAGACTACACCTGTGAGTGCGTGGTGCCATGCGGGTCGTTTCGCTGTGGGCGTGACCGAAACCACCGGCAGAGCGCGCGGCGTTCGTAGGATGGAACAGTGACCGAATCGATCTTTTCCGCTGACTACGCCGAGCGCCGCGCTCGGGTTCCTCGCGGGCTTCCGCTCGTCGTTGCGATGCAGGGCCTCACGGACGCCGGCGGTGCCATCGCGCAACTCGAGGAGTACCTCTGGGAGCACTGCGGGCCTGAGGAACTGGTGCGATTCAACGCCGACCTGCTGCTCGACTACCGCGCTCGGCGGCCGGTCATCACCTTCGACGAGGATCACTTCGTCGATTACGCTCCCGAAGAGCTGACGCTCTCCCTGCTGCACGACGAACTCGGGGCACCCTTCCTGCTGCTCAGCGGGTACGAGCCCGACTTCAGGTGGGAGCAGTTCATCGACACCGTGCTGCTGCTCGTGCACGAGTTCGAGGTGTCCATCACGGTGTGGTCGCACGCGATCCCGATGCCGGTGCCGCACACCCGGCCGATCTCGACGACGGTGAGCGGGTCGCGAGACGACCTCATCGAGGCGCGCTCCGTGTGGAAGCCCACGACGAAGCTCTCCGCTTCCGCGTCCCACGTGCTCGAGTACCGGCTGCACAGCCTGGGGGAGGAGGTGGCGGGCTTCGCCCTCCTCATCCCGCATTACCTCGCCAATACTGAGTACCCCGATGCGCTCTTCGCCGCGCTCGACGGCATCATGGCGGCGACCGGTCTGATACTTCCCACGGATGACGTGCGGCGCCTCGCCCGTCAGTTCAACGCGCAGGTGGACACCCAGATCGCTGAGAACGACGAGTCGACGGAGATGGTGCGCACGCTCGAGCAGCGCTACGACGCGTACATGGAGGATCAGAGCCCGCGCTCGCCTCTGGTCTCGGAGGACGGCTCGATCCCGACTGCCGATCAGCTGGCGAGTGAGCTCGAACGCTATCTCGCCGAGCATCGGCGCCGTGGCGGGGACGACGACGCGCCCGTGAAGTGACGTGAAGTGATGTGAATGCGGGTGAATATCACTTTGCGACGCGCGTGACAAGAACTTCGTGGTGGACGTGCAATAATTGAGGTGCTGCCCATGCAATCCGGTCGCAGTTTCCGTTCCGCGGGAATACGCCGGGCTTGACATGGGTTTTCATGCTGTGAGCACTCGCTGACGGTTTTCGTCGGCGGCACAGGCCGAAATCTGAGATGAGAGAGGCGGCTGCGTGGCAACTGCAACCACGACCACAACTCGAGCGTCCACTGCGGATGCGAAGAAGAAGGCTGTCGAGACCGAGGAGGTCGGTGAAGTGACCGAAACCGCGGCGGCTCCGCGCAAGAAGGCGGCGGCGAAGAAGACCACGGCGGCGAAGAAGCCAGCTGCGGCGAAGAAGCCGGCCGCGACGAAGACGAAGCGCGCGACCAAGAAGAGCGAGGCCGATGAGATCGACCTCGACGCTCCCGACGTCGACGAAGAGGCCGAGTCCGCCGAAGAGGAAAAGCCCGCTCCGGCCGTAACCGAACCGCTGCCGACGGGCGCCATCGTGCTCAAGGCTCGGGACGAAGAAGACGTTCCCACGATCACGACGGCGATTCCCGGCGCGACCGCCGACCCCGTCAAGGACTACCTCAAGCAGATCGGCAAGGTCGCGTTGCTCAACGCAGCCGAAGAAGTCGAGCTGGCCATGCGCATCGAGGCAGGGCTGTTCGCGGAGGAGAAGCTCTCGACGGAGAAGGGCCTCCCGAAGAAGCTCGAACGCGAGCTCAAGTGGGTCGCCCGCGACGGGCAGCGCGCGAAGAGTCACCTGCTCGGCGCGAACCTGCGTCTCGTGGTCTCCCTCGCGAAGCGGTACACCGGTCGCGGTATGCAGTTCCTGGACCTCATTCAGGAAGGCAACCTCGGACTTATCCGTGCAGTCGAGAAGTTCGACTACACCAAGGGCTTCAAGTTCTCGACGTACGCGACGTGGTGGATCCGCCAGGCGATCACCCGCGCGATGGCGGATCAGGCGCGCACCATCCGCATCCCGGTCCACATGGTCGAAGTCATCAACAAACTCGCCCGCGTGCAGCGGCAGATGCTCCAGGACCTGGGACGCGAACCCACGCCGGAAGAGCTGAGCCGCGAGCTGGACATGACGCCTGAGAAGGTCGTCGAGGTGCAGAAGTACGGGCGCGAGCCGATCTCCCTGCACACTCCGCTGGGCGAGGACGGCGACAGCGAGTTCGGCGACCTGATCGAAGACACCGAGGCCGTCGTGCCGGCTGACGCGGTGGGCTTCACCATGCTGCAGCAGCAGCTCGAGCAGCTGTTGGATTCGTTGTCGGAGCGCGAGGCGGGCGTGATCCGCATGCGCTTCGGCCTGGGAGACGGCATGCCGAAGACGCTGGATCAGATCGGCGACACCTTCGGCGTCACTCGCGAGCGAATTCGTCAGATCGAGTCGAAGACGATGGCGAAACTGCGCCACCCGTCGCGGAGCCAGCAGCTGCGCGATTACCTCGACTGAGCGAGCGAGCACGGAAAAGGCCCCCGGTGATGGAGAACATCACCGGGGGCCTTCTCGATCACGCAGCTTATGCGTTGAGCTTGTGGGTCTCGTCGTGCCAGGCCTCCGCCATCGGGCGGAGCTTCGGCTCGTGCTTGTTGGCGTGGTGCGCGCAGAACAGCAACTCGCTCCCGCCCAGCAGCACTCGGACGTATGCCTGCGCGCCGCAGCTGTCACAGCGATCCAGCGCGCTCAGGGGACGATCCGCGGATTCGACCTCATCGGTGCGCTCCTGCTCGAGTGTCGTCATGGCAACCTCCTCTTCATCTTCATTCACTTCGTGACCATCCAAGCACGCTCTGCTCGGAATCCCCCCATTCGTGCTCGCGGGTTCGCTGACCGCGTATCCGACTCGTCCACCCGCTCACTCGCCGGGGCACCTCCGACTGAGTGTCGGCGGCGTGCCCTAGTGTTGAGCCGTCATCAACCTGAGGAGATCTGAGCAGTGGCAGATTCCAACTATTCCGCGCGGCACCTGACGGTACTCGAAGGGCTCGAAGCGGTCCGCAAGCGACCCGGCATGTACATCGGCACGACCGATTCGCGCGGGCTCATGCATTGCCTCTGGGAGATCATCGACAACTCGGTCGATGAGGCTCTCGCGGGGCACGGCGATGAGATCGGGATCACGCTCCACGACGACGGCAGCGTGACCGTCACCGACAACGGCCGTGGCGTCCCGGTCGACATCGAGCCGAAGAGCGGGTTGAGCGGAGTCGAGCTCGTGTTCACGAAGTTGCACGCGGGCGGCAAGTTCGGTGGCGGAGGGTACGCCTCCTCCGGCGGCCTGCACGGCGTCGGCGCGTCGGTCGTGAACGCGCTCTCGTCGCGGCTCGATGTGGAAGTCGACCGCGACGGCAAGACCTGGGCGATGTCCTTCCGCCACGGTGAACCGGGCGTATTCGCGGGCGACGGGCCCGACAGCCCGTTCACTCCGTTCGAAGAGTCGTCGGAGTTGCGGGTCGCTGGCAAGGTCAAGCGCGGCATCACCGGAACCCGCGTCCGGTATTGGGCCGATCCCCAGATCTTTCTGTCCTCAGCGCGATTCGAGCCGGAGTCACTGGTCGCCCGCGCGCGCCAGACCGCCTTCCTGGTGCCCGGCCTCGCCATCGAGATCACGGACGAGCGAGCGGAATCGCTGGACAAGGACGGGCATGCTCCCGTGCACCGCTTCGCGTACGAGGGCGGTCTGTCCGAGTTCGTGGACTTCCTCGCCGTCGATACGCCGCTGACCGACACCTGGCGCATCACCGATACCGGCAAGTTCACGGAGACCGTGCCGGTGATGGACGAGAAGAGCGGGCACCTCGTCTCGCGCGAGGTCGAACGGGAATGCGAAGTCGACGTGGCGCTGCGCTGGGGAACCGGGTACGACACGGAGATCCAGAGTTTCGTCAACATCATCGCGACGCCGAAGGGCGGCACCCATCTGGCCGGCTTCGAGCAGGGACTCACCAGGTTCTTCCGCAAGCAGATCGAGGTCAACGCGCGCAAGCTGAAGGCGGGCAGCGATAAGCCCGACAAAGACGACATCCTCACCGGTCTCACGGCGGTCGTGACGGTGCGCGTTCCGGAGCCGCAGTTCGAGGGGCAGACGAAAGAGGTGCTCGGCACCGCGGCCGTGCGCGCCATCGTCTCGAAGGCGATCGTGCAGGGACTCACCGCGCGCTACGAATCGACGAAGAAGCCCGATAAGACCCAGACGAGCGCATTGCTCGAGAAGATGGTCTCTGAGATGAAGGCGAGGATTGCGTTGCGGGCGCAGCGCGACACCGCGCGTCGCAAGAGTTCGCTCGAGAGCTCCTCGCTGCCGGCGAAACTCATCGACTGCCGGTCGAAGACCGTCGCTGAGACCGAACTCTTCATCGTGGAGGGCGACAGCGCTCTGGGCACGGCGCGCCCGGCCCGTGACAGCGAGTTCCAGGCCCTCCTCCCGATTCGCGGCAAGATCCTCAACGTTCAGAAAGCCTCGGTCGCGGAGATGCTGAGCAACGCCGAGTGCGGCGCCATCATCAAAGTCATCGGCGCGGGGTCGGGCCGAGACTTCGAACTGGAATCCGCTCGGTACGGCAAGGTCATTCTCATGAGCGACGCGGATGTCGACGGCGCGCACATCCGAACGCTCCTCCTGACCTTGTTCTTCCGCTACATGCGCCCCATGCTCGAGGCGGGGCGCGTGTACGCAGCCGTGCCGCCTCTGCACCGCGTCATCGTGCAGAACGCCGGACGCAAGCCGAATGATGTGATCTACACCTACAGCGAGCGAGAGCTGACGACGCTTCTCGCCGATCTCAAGAAGCGGGGCAAGAAGTATCTGGAGCCGATTCAGCGGTACAAGGGCCTCGGTGAGATGGATGCGGATCAGCTCGCTGAGACGACCATGGATCGGGAGCACCGGGCACTCCGGCGAGTGCGCGTCGAAGACGCGCATGCAGCATCTCAGATCTTCGAGTTGCTGATGGGCAACGAGGTCGCTCCCCGCAAGGAGTTCATCATCGAGAACGCCGACGATCTCGATCGGGAACGCATCGACGCCTAGGGCTCTATCGCTCTATCCCTTGCGTTCTATCGCGCCGAGACCTCTTTTCGCGCTCTGCTCAGACCCTTGAGAGCACGGAAAGCGCAGTTCGCGCTCCGCTGCGTGTGCGGACGAGCACGAACTGCGCCTTCGAGCGCTGAGGCGCCTACGCACCCTACGGAGCGACTCCGACGTACGCCGCGGACCCGTCGATGGGCTGGCCAGATCCATCGCGCTTGCCCAGCTCCGTCGGAAGCTTCCGGGCCGTGCCATCCGAGGCGAGCGCGCGCGGCTCGCCCGTACCGACCCAGGCGCAGGCGATCTGGTCTTCCCATTTGAGGAAGCGCTGGGCCCTGACTCCGCCCGTCGCACGGCCCTTGGCCGGGAACTCAGCCCAATCCGAGACCTTCGCCGTGGCGACGTCGGTGCCGGGAAGCGTGATCGAGCTATCCGCGACGGTCACGACGCGCGCCTCAGCGCCCTCAGGCACAGCCCCGGCGAAGACGACACGCGCTTCAGGCGAGAGCCGCATCCCTGCCATGCCCGCGGCGGGGCGCCCCTGCGGACGCACGGCCGTCGCCGGGAAGCGCAGCAACTGCGCATCGCTCGACACGGCCGCGATCTCCGTGTCGTCGGGTGCGGCGAACGCTGCGACCACGGCGTCGCCCGACTTCACGCCGATGACCTCGAAGGACGGTTTCGCCGGGAGGTCCGTCAGCAGCACGCGCTTCACGATGCCCTGTCGGGTGAAGATTCCGACCGGCGTATCCGATTCGAGGGGGAGTACCCCGACCACCGTGAGGTGCTTGTCGGTGACGCCGATGTAGTCCAGGAGCTTCGCTCCGGCCGAGAACGCGATGCTCGCCGCGGGAACCAGCGGCAGATCCACCGGGGTGAAGCGGTGCAGTGTCCCGTCGGAGAGAATGGCTCCCATCTCACCGCGGACGGTGCCTTCGAGAGCGGTGAGCACGGCGCCGTGCTTCGTCGCCCGGGGCGCGGGGCGAATGGCGCTGGGCGCATCGGGATCTCGGTCGATCCGGAGCGCGCGACCGGTCACGGAAAGGAGAACCGTGCACGGGGTATCGGCGACCTCGAGCGAGGCCGCCGTCGACGCCGTGCGGGTCGGGCGAAGGACCGCGCCCGTGAGCACTGTGCGACGCGGGGTGCCGAAGGCTTCCGCTGCCTCGTCCATCTCCTGGGCGACGACGTCGCGCAGGCGATCCTGATCACCCAGAATGGCGAGCAGGCGATCGATCTCAGCCTGCAACTCATCGCGTTCGGCCTCGAGCTCGACACGCGAGAATTTGGTCAATCGGCGCAGCCGCAGTTCGAGAATGTACTCGGCTTGCGCTTCGGACAGCTCGAAGACCTGCATCAGCCTCGAGCGCGCAGATTCCGCGTCATCGCTGGTGCGGATGAGCTGAATGACCTCATCGATGTCGAGGATCGCGATGAGCATGCCTTCGACCAGGTGCAGGCGCTCGCGCCGCTTCATCAGCCGGTACTCGGAGCGACGCGTCACGACGGAGATGCGGTGGTCGAGGAACACTCGGAGCATCTCTCGAAGCCCGAGCGTCTGCGGCTGCCCCTCAACGAGTGCGACGGAGTTGATGCTGAAAGAATCTTCCAGCGGGGTGTACCGGAACAGCTGTTCGAGCACTGCTTCGGGAGAGAAGCCGGTCTTCAGCGTGACGACGAGCCGGAGCCCGTTCTTGCGATCGGTGAGGTCAGCGACGTCTGAGATACCCGAGAGCTTCTTGCCCTCAACGCCCTGCTTGATCTTCTCGATGACGCGCTCAGGACCGACGAGATACGGGAGTTCGGTCACCACGAGTCCGGTGCGTCGAGGAGCGAGCTGCTCGACGGCCACCTTCGCTCGAGTGCGGAAAGCGCCGCGGCCCGTGCGATACGCGTCTTTCACGCCGTCGAGCCCCACGATGGTGCCGCCGCCGGGCAGGTCGGGGCCTGGGATGTACTCCATGAGTTCATCGACGGTCGCATCGGGGTGTCGCAGCAGGTGCTTGGCCCCATCGACGACCTCGATGAGGTTGTGCGGGGCGAGGTTCGTGGCCATTCCGACCGCGATCCCACTCGCGCCGTTCACGAGCAGGTTGGGAACCGCAGAGGGCAGCACCTCGGGCTGCAGCAACTGGCTGTCGTAGTTCGGTACGAAGTCGACGACGTTCTCGTCGAGCGACTCCGTCATCGCGAGCGCTGCTCCCGCAAGGCGCGCCTCGGTGTACCGCGAGGCCGCAGGCCCGTCGTCGAGCGAACCGAAGTTGCCGTGACCGTCGACGAGCGGGAGTCGCATGGCGAACCCCTGGGCGAGCCTCACGAGCGCGTCGTAGATCGAGGAGTCGCCGTGCGGGTGCAGCTTTCCCATCACCTCGCCGACGACGCGCGCGGACTTGACGTGCCCCTTCTCCGGCCTCAGACCCATGTCTTGCATCATGTACAGAATGCGTCGCTGCACGGGTTTCAAGCCATCGCGCGCATCGGGAAGTGCCCGCGAGTAGATGACGGAATAGGCGTACTCGAGGAACGACCCCTCCATCTCTTGCAGGATGTCGATATCTTCGATGCGCTCACCGGCGAGTTCGTGGGACGCGTCCGGTGTGCCGGCGGACGTACTGCGGGGGTCGGTCATAATGGATTTCATGCTACCGACGACCGCCGACAACGGCGCGAGGCTTGCCGCGATTCTGCCAAGCGGCCTCGCCGCGGTCGCGCGAGGCCTTGCGGCCCCACTCCCGCCGCAGCTGCACTATGCGGATTCCGAGCAGCTTCCCGCACTCCGATCGTTCGTGATGATCGTGGTGGACGGTCTCGGCAGTGCGAACCTCTCGGCTCGCGCCGGCCACGCTCCCGCCCTCGCCAGACTCCCGCGCAAACGGATCGAGACGGTGGCTCCGTCGACAACGGGGGCGGCGCTCACCACGCTGCTCACCGGGCGCCTTCCCGGTGACCACGGCTTGATCGGGTACCGCATTCGGCACCCGGAACTCGGTCTCGTCACGACGCTCCGCGATTGGGACGGCATCGAGGAGCGATCCTCCTGGCAGCACGCCACACCGCTGTTGACGCACGCCGCATCGATCGGTGCGCGTGCCGTCGCGATCGGCCGACCCGCTCATGCATCGGGAGGATTGACGGAGGCCATTCTCACGGGCGCCGAATACCTCGGCGGTCAGCGAATCGAGGACAGGTTCGCCATCGCGTCGCGGGTGCTTCGCGAAGACGCCCCCGCGATCGTCTACCTGTACATCGACGAACTCGACAAGGCCGGCCACGAGCACGGCTGGCAGAGCGAGCAGTGGGGGCGGCGCCTCGAGCAGTTCGACGCCTCGCTCGAGGGATTCTTGCGCAGCATTCCTGGCCAGGTCGGGGTAGCTCTGACCGCCGACCATGGAATGGTGGACATCGCACCGCACCAGCAGGTGATGCTCGAGGCGGATCCCGATCTGCTCGAAGGCGTTGCGGGTATCGGGGGCGAGCCGCGCTTCCGATCCCTCTACCTGCACGAGGGCGGAGACGCCGACGCCGTCGCAGCGGCGTGGCAACGAGCCGAGGGCAACCGGGCGTGGGTCGGCACACGCGCAGAGGCGATCGCCGCCGGCAGTTTCGGGCCCGTGCGGTCTGATGTGGCCCCGCGTCTCGGTGACGTGCTGATCGCAGCCCGCAAGCAGGTCGCCTACTTCACGAGTACCGAGGATGCCCGCGTACTCTCCATGGTCGGCCAGCACGGCTCGTTCACTGACGAAGAGCGCGGAGTGCCGCTGGCCCTCGGCGGAGCTCTCGCGGGTTCCTCATTCGGAGCGAGCGTACAGGCTACGGCGCGCCGAGCATAACCGGGCGCGGCGGCGGTCGACCGGCAGGGCCGCGCGACCGCCGCTCAGTTCGCGGGGTCTTCGTCGCTGCGCGTTCCGAACAGGATGTCATCCCAGCTCGGGATCGAGGCGCGACCCTTTTTCGTGGTGCGCTCGGCCTCCGGCGCCTCCGCCGATGATTCGGGCGGAGTGGGAGCCGGAGTGACCGTTCGAGACGGCGTTCCGGAGACGCCAGCGGTGCTCCAGATGCTTCGGGGAGCCGGGGGCGCATCCGACGCGGGCTCCGGGGTGCGGGTCGGATGCGCACGCTCGCCGCGAGCGGGATCGGGTGCGGCGCCAGATCCCGACCCACCGTCGGCTTCCGAGTTGCCGAGCGCCGCGAGATCGAGCTCCTGCGGTTGCAGCTCGGGGCCGGGATCGGCTTCCTGGCGTTTTCCCTGATCACGCTCGCCGCGCCGCTTTCGCAGTGCATCGAGCAGGTCGGCGGTCTGACTGAGATCGGCGGGAGCCTCGGCATCCGACGAGATCGCGCGCTGGTCGATCTCCCGCCGCCGCGCGAATTCGACGTTCGGGTCGGCGGGCGACGACGTCGCCTCGTCACTCGTCTCCCGAGCTCCTTCGTCCTCGGGCCGGCCCTCATCGTCGCCATCGCTCGGCAGGCCTTCGGCGTCGAAAGCGCCCGAGTCGAATCGACCGGAGCGCTCCGCCGTGTCCACGGCGCGGAGCTTGGGAATCAGTCGCTCGCCGACGCCGCCCTGCTTCGAGAGATTCACCGCATCCGGGTTGATCGGAGACAGCACGCTCTTGCGATGATCGAACGTCCACACCGCGCGGTGCCCGACATCATGGGAGGCGAATTCGAGGCTGACCATCCAGCCGCGCTCCTCATCTCGCCAGGACGACCACTCGCTGGTCTCCGAACCGAGAGCGGCGAGGCGCTCCGCTATGACTGCCCCGAACCGCTGATCTCCGTCGTCGTTGGCCTCAGTACGAACGGGAACCGCGTGAGCGCGTTCCAGGATGTATCGGCGCTCGGCGAGCACCGGCTCCTCGTAGCGCTCGATGTCCGCATCGTCGAGCCCGGTCTCCGAGGCGACCTGCGCGCGGGTCTTCCCGGCGCGGATCAACGATTGGATCTCGCGCGGCCCGACTTTGCCCGGCTGGCGCTCCCGACGCGCGAGGTGGCGGAGTTCGCTCAACGCGGCCTCGTCCACGACGAAGCGGAACTCGTCGCCAGCGTCGTTGGCGACGATCAGCGACCGGTCATCTCGGCGCACAAAGCGCAGTTCGTCCATCGGCGCATCCCTTCGTGAGTCGCGACCCAGAGTGTCACACGGAACGGCCTCTTGCGGGGATTGATGCGGCGCGTGGCGAAACGGGAGAGGTCGAAACTTCGCGCTCAGAGAACTTTCGGAGCAAGGGTTTGCGCGAGAAGTGCATCGTGCGGCAGACTATGGCCGCTCGAAGGATAAGGTGCCGACATACCGGCCCGGGAACGCAGGAGAGAATGGCCACGGATTACGACGCCCCGCGCAAGACTGAAGAAGACGCCGAGTCGATCGAGGCGTTGAAGGAGCGCGGGCCGGCAAAGGGCGCGTCGGGCCTCGACTCCGATGACGCCGACAACCCGAGCTTCGACCTCGGTGGGAATGACCTCTCCGACGTCGAACTCGACGTCATCGTGCTTCCGCAGCAGGACGACGAGTTCACGTGCGTGAGCTGCTTCCTGGTGCGCCACCGCTCGCAGATCGACCACGAGACCGACCTCGGCCCGGTGTGCCGTGAATGCTCCAACTGAATCGCATCGCGATTCAGGCATTCGCGGCTGACGCCACCGCGTCAGAATGCTCCAACTGAGCCGCGGATCCGCGGCGCGAGAACGGCCGCCCTTCCGTCGAGGAGGGGCGGCCGTTCGTATTGCAGCGGGCGGAGGCCGCGGCGACTCACTCCGCGCGGGCGGCAGTGATCGCGTCTGCGAGTTTTTGCGGGTGGCGGCTCGTGAGGATCCAGTGCGGAGCGGGATCGGCCGGGTCGACGTTGGCGATCCGCACGCCCCGATGGATCCATCCGCGCAGCAGCAGGTAGTTTCGCGCGTCGCTGCCCGGGCCGATGGCGGCCTTCAACCGTTCGGCGCCCAGCAACTCGATGTCGCCGAGGAGCGCGACCGGGATCTCGGCGCGTCCTGCGACCAATCGGCCATTCTCCACGGTGATCGACGGGCTCAGGAGCAGGAATGTCACTGCCAGGATCACGTACACGGCGACGCCAGTCGGGATCGCCCACTGCGCGTTGATCGGGGTGAGCACCAGCGCCACCGCGGGTATCACCAGCACCAGCGCGATGAAGAGGCTCACGCCAGGAAGAAGCCGCTCCCGATACGTCGTGGTGGGTGTGACGGTGCTGGGGTCTCGGGTCATACCCTCCATTATCCCGCGGCCCACTTCGGAGAGTGCTCCGCGACTGCTCGCCTGTACGCATGCACGGAGGAATCCGCTAGCCTGAGCTGGTGACTGATGTGGTTGAAGTACCGATCGTGGCGGATCTTCCGCCGCACTACGCCCACGCCAACGATGCGGGCGCTGACTTGCGCGCGGCTGAGGCCGTCGAACTCGGACCGGGGGAGCGCGCCCTCATCGGCACGGGCGTGTCGATCGCTCTCCCCGAAGGATACGCCGCGTTCGTGGTCCCACGGAGCGGTTTGGCGGCGAAGCACGGCATCACCGTCGTGAACTCGCCCGGGACGGTCGATGCCGGGTACCGGGGCGAGATCAAAGTGACACTGCTGAACACCGATCGGTCGGAGCGCTTCGCCGTCGCCGAGGGCGATCGAATCGCCCAGCTGATCGTGATGCCCGTGACCCGCGCGGTATTCGTGCCGGTCGCTGAACTGCCGTCGAGCGAGCGCGGCGTTGCAGGCTTCGGGTCCACCGGCGTGAGCGATGCACCCCGCGCACCCGAGGCGGATGGCCGCCGAACGAGTTCGACCCCCGCGGTCTAGATCAAGGAGTAGCAACTATGAGCGAATCGCAGACGCCGGAGCAGGGCTCGGCTGACGAAGTCGAATTGAGCGAACGGACGGCGGACGTCGTCGACGATGCGAAGTCAGCGCCCTCCGACCGCGATACCGCGGGCCCGTTCGACGCAGCAGAGGTTCCGGCGATGCGTCCCTACGTCGACCTGGGCGGCATCAAGGTCGCTCCGCGCGAAGGTCTGCAGCTGCGGCTCGAGGTGGACGAACGTGCGAATCGCGTGATCGCGGTGTCGCTCGAGTACGCGGAATCATTGCTGCAGGTGCAGGCATTCGCCGCTCCGAAGAAGACGGGGCTCTGGGGCCCGGTGCGAGCGGAACTGACTCAGCAGATGACGTCGCAGGGCGGCACTGTCTCCGAGGAGCACGGGGTGCTCGGTCCGGAGCTCCTCGTCAAGACCCCCGCCCCTGGAGATCAAGGGGGAACGCGCGTCGCCCGTTTCGTCGCGGTCGATGGGCCGAGGTGGATGCTTCGCGGAGTGATCATGGGCAAGGCGGCACTCGATGCCGAGGCGCGCGAACGCGTGATCGAGCTGTTCCGCGAACTCGTCGTCGTGCGAGGTGAACAGCCGATGCCGCCGAGCGAACTGCTGCAGCTGAAGGTTCCCGCGGGCGTCCAGGGCCAGCGACAGGCGCCTCCCGCCGGAACGCTCCCGGTGTGAACGACACCGGGCGCGGCTCTGCGGAGGAGCGGTTCGACGGCGCCGGGGCCGATCATCGAACACCGCTGACGCCTCCGGCATCGGAGCCCGATGCCGGAGGCGCTGGTGCGGCCGAATCCTCGGCATTCGGAGGTGCACTCGGGCGCACCGTGCGTGCCGGTATGTCAGGGGAGTCGCTCTCGGGTCGAGGTGTGCTCGACGCGATCGGCGGCTGGCGTGGAGTCGCGGAGACGCTCGTACCCGGTCTGCTCTTCCTCGTCATCTTCACCTTCACCCGGGATGCGCGAGTCTCAGCGATCGCCCCAGCCGCTCTCGCGCTCGTCGCTGTCGTCGTGCGTCTCATCCGGCGCGAGCCTCTCGTCTCCGTCTTCTCCGGCGCCGCCGGCGTTGCGATCGCTGTCGTGGCGACGCTTCTCACGGGACGGGGCGCCGACTACTACGTTCCGGGGTTCATCACGAACATCGCGTGGTCGGCGGGCCTGCTCATCTCGATGGCGATCGGATGGCCGCTCGTCGGCGTCGCCCTCGGAGCGCTTCGGGGCGACCTCACCGGATGGCGGCGCGACCGCACCCTGAAGCGGGTGGCGATGTGGCTCACCCTGCTGTGGAGCGGGCTCTTCATCGCGCGCCTCGCCGTCCAGGTGCCTCTCTACTTCGCAGCGCGCGAGCCGGACGGCATCGCCGCGACCGACGCCCTCGGAATCGCTCGGCTCGTGATGGGGGTGCCGCTGTTCGCACTCGTGGTCGTCTTCACCTGGATGGTGCTCAGCAAGCTGACGCGATCATCAGATGAACCCACTGGCGAAACTGGCGCGAGCACTGGGCAAAACACCCCGCTCACCTGACATCCTCCACGGCCGACTCGGGTGTAGAATTATCTTGACATCGAGACACATTGGAGGAGCTCAATGGGAGCCGTCAACAGCTTCGAAGCGAAGAGCACCCTCGCCGTCGGCGAGAAGGAATACGGGATCTACCGAATCGACCAGGTCCCCGGTCATGAGCGGCTGCCGTACAGCCTGAAAGTACTGCTGGAGAACCTCCTCCGCACGGAAGACGGCGCCAACGTCACGCGCGCGCACATCGAGGCGCTCGGCAACTGGGATCCTGCAGCGCAGCCCGACACCGAGATCCAGTTCTCCCCGGCTCGCGTCATCATGCAGGACTTCACAGGTGTGCCCTGCGTCGTCGACCTCGCCACGATGCGCGAGGCGGTCGTCGATCTGGGTGGCAGGCCCGACCAGATCAACCCGCTGGCTCCCGCCGAGATGGTGATCGATCACTCCGTGATCTCCGACGTGTACGGCACGGCTGACGCCGCGGCGCGCAACGTCGAGATCGAGTACCAGCGCAACGGCGAGCGCTACCAGTTCCTCCGCTGGGGTCAGGGCGCCTTCGATGAGTTCAAGGTCGTTCCGCCGGGCACCGGCATCGTGCACCAGGTCAACATCGAGTACCTCGCGCGAGTGACCTTCACTCGCGAGATCGATGGCGAGCTGTTCGCCTACCCCGACACCTGCGTCGGCACCGACTCGCACACCACGATGGAGAACGGCCTCGGCGTGCTCGGCTGGGGCGTCGGCGGCATCGAGGCCGAGGCCGCGATGCTCGGCCAGCCGATCTCGATGCTCATCCCGCGCGTCGTCGGGTTCAAGCTCTCCGGCCAGATCCCTGCAGGCGTCACCGCGACTGACGTGGTGCTTACCATCACTCAGATGCTGCGCAAGCACGGCGTCGTCGGCAAGTTCGTGGAGTTCTACGGCGAAGGGGTCGGGTCCGTGCCGCTCGCCAATCGCGCGACCATCGGCAACATGAGCCCGGAGTTCGGCTCGACGGCCGCGATGTTCCCCGTCGACGATGTCACGCTCGACTACATGCGACTCACGGGGCGGCCCGAGGATCAGATCGAGCTCGTCAAGGCGTACACGCAGGCGCAGGGCATGTGGCACGATCCGTCTCGCGAGCCTGAGTTCAGCGAGTACCTCGAGCTCGATCTCAGCACCGTCGTTTCGTCCATCGCGGGCCCGAAGCGACCGCAGGATCGCATCGAGCTGACGAACTCGAAGTCGCAGTTCGAAACCGACCTGAAGAACTACGCACAGGCAGCGAACCCGGCGAAGGTGAAGGACGAGCAGGGGCGCGAGTTCGAGATCGATCACGGCGCGGTGACGCTCGCGTCGATCACGTCGTGCACGAACACCTCCAACCCGTCCGTGATGCTCGCGGCCGGCGTCCTCGCACGAAATGCCGCCGCGCGCGGGCTTCGCGCGAAGCCGTGGGTGAAGACCACGCTGGCGCCGGGATCCAAGGTCGTCACCGACTACTACGAGAAGTCCGGCCTCAACCACGATCTCGAGAAGCTCGGCTTCTACACGGTCGGATACGGCTGCGTCACCTGCATCGGCAACTCCGGTCCGCTGAACCAGGAGATCTCCGACGCGGTCAACGAGCACGATCTCGCCGTGACGGCAGTGCTCTCGGGCAACCGCAACTTCGAGGGTCGCATCAACCCCGACATCAAGATGAACTACCTCGCCAGCCCGCCGCTCGTCATCGCGTATTCACTCGCCGGCACGATGGATTTCGACTTCGACACCGACGCGCTCGGCCAGGACGAGGCCGGAAACGATGTGTTCCTGCGCGACATCTGGCCCGACCCGGTCGAGGTGCAGAAGATCGCCGACGAGTCGATCGACTCGGGCATGTTCCTCGAGAAGTACGCGACGGTGTTCGACGGTGATGAGCACTGGACGTCGCTGCCGACCCCTGACGGCAACACCTTCGCCTGGGACGAGAAGTCGACGTACGTGCGGAAGGCACCGTACTTCGACGGTATGCAGCTCGAGCCGACGCCGGTCACGGATATCTCGGGGGCTCGGGTCCTCGCCAAACTCGGCGACTCGGTCACCACCGACCACATCAGCCCTGCCGGCAGCTTCCGGGCCGAAACCCCTGCGGGCCGATACCTCGTCGAGAACGGCATCTCTCCGAAGGACTTCAACACCTACGGGTCGAGGCGCGGCAACCATGAGGTGATGATTCGTGGAACCTTTGCGAACATCCGCCTGCGCAACCAGCTGCTCGCCAGCGAGAACAACGGCGCCGGCGTCGAAGGCGGCTTCACGCGCGACTTCACGCTGGAAGGCGCCCCGAAGTCGTACATCTACGATGCATCGCAGAACTACCAGGCAGCTGGCATTCCGCTGGTGGTGCTGGGCGGCAAGGAGTACGGATCGGGCTCGTCTCGCGACTGGGCAGCGAAGGGCACCAGCCTCCTGGGCGTGAAGGCCGTCATCACCGAGAGCTTCGAGCGCATTCACCGCTCCAATCTCATCGGAATGGGCGTGCTGCCGCTGCAGTTCCCGGAGGGGGAGAACGCGGAGAGCCTCGCACTCGACGGCACCGAGACCTTCGACATCTCGGGCATCACGGCGCTCAACGAGGGCGTGACTCCGCGAACGGTCTCCGTCACGGCGACGCGCGAAGACGGCACCTCGGTGCGTTTCGACGCGGTCGTTCGCATCGACACTCCGGGTGAAGCGGATTACTACCGCAACGGAGGCATCCTGCAGTACGTGCTTCGTTCGCTCGTCTAGTTCGGGATCACGCCTCTGCGTCCGTGCGCGACCAGCGCCCGGACGCAGAGGCGTGTGCGGCGGCAGTTCGGATGGCGGCCCCCGAGTAGACTGAGGGGATGCTCTGACCCTCCCGGTCGGGCGGAACGGAGGTCGGCGGGTGGCGATCCTGGATCGAATCCGAGAACCGCGTGATCTCGACGCGCTGACGCTCGAGGAGTGCGAGTTGCTCGCCGCGGAGATCCGTGAGTTCCTGATCGCCGCGGTGTCGCGCACTGGAGGGCACCTCGGACCCAACCTGGGGGTCGTCGAACTCACGATCGCGCTCCATCGCGTCTTCCGCTCGCCGAGAGACCCGATCGTCTTCGATACTGGCCATCAGAGCTACGTGCACAAGCTGCTCACGGGTCGACGGGACTTCTCAGGTCTGCGCAGTCGCGGCGGGCTCGCCGGCTACCCGCAGCGTGCAGAGTCGGAGCACGACATCGTGGAGAGCTCGCACGCCTCGAGTTCACTGAGCTGGGCCGATGGTATCTCCCGAGCGTTCGCGCGTCGCGCCGAGACCGACCCCTCGCAACAGCATCGCCACGTCGTCGCCGTCGTCGGCGACGGTGCGCTCACGGGCGGGATGACCTGGGAAGCGCTGAACAACATCACCGACGACAATGACCGCAACCTCGTGCTCGTCGTGAACGACAACGGACGGTCGTACGCCCCGACGATCGGCGGCATGGCCCGGTTCTTGAACTCCGTGCGTTCGAAGGACGCCTATCGCGATCTGCAGGAGGGCAGCGAGAAGCTGTTCTCCCGTCTCGGGACGCCGGGCCGCACCGTCTATCGTGCGGCCCGGGGAGCGATGCGCGGATTCGTCAGCCGCGCTTCCGATAACCAAGACCTCTACTCGAATCTCGACATCAAATATCTCGGACCGGTCGACGGCCACGATCTCCACGCCGTGGAGGAGGTGCTGCGCCAGGCGAAGGGCTACGGACGCCCGACCCTCGTGCACGTCATCACCGAGAAGGGTCGCGGTTACGCACCAGCCGAGAACGACATCGCTGACCAGTTCCACGCGATCGGCCAGATCGATCCCGGAAGCGGCGAACCCGTGGAAGTGGTGGGTGGCCGGAGCTGGACATCGGTGTTCAGGGAGCGCATCGTCGATCTCGCGGAGGCAGATGATCGCATCATCGGTATCACCGCGGCGATGCTCGTGCCGACCGGACTCGACCTGCTCGCATCACGGCTACCCGGCCGTGTGATCGATGTCGGTATCGCAGAGCAGCACGCAGTGGCGAGCGCTGCTGGCCTCGCATACGGTGGTCTGCACCCGGTGGTGGCCGTCTACGCGACGTTCATGAACCGTGCGTTCGACCAGCTCCTCATGGATGTGGCACTGCACCGGGCCGGCGTGACCTTCGTGCTCGACCGAGCCGGAATCACGGGCCCGGACGGCGCGAGCCACAACGGCGTCTGGGACCTCGCCACTTTGCAGGTGGTCCCCGGCATCAGGATCGCCGCACCGCGCGACGCGCAATCGCTGTGGGAGGAACTGGGCGAAGCGGTCGCGATCGACGACGGCCCGACGGTGCTGCGTTACCCCAAGGGTGCGATCGGCGACGACATCCCCGCGCTGCGTCGTCTGAATGACGGCGTCGAGGTACTCCGCGAGACGGAGATCGCGCGACGGGAGTACCGGGATGTGCTCTTCGTCGCGGTGGGGCCCATGGCTTCCATTGCGCTTGCGGCGGCTGAACAATTGGAGCGCGACGGCATTTCTTCCTCCGTGATCGATCCACGCTGGGTCGTGCCCGTCTCCGGGTCACTCGTCGAGCTCGCGGAGCAGCACCGCCTGGTGATCACGATCGAAGACGGCATTCGCGTCGGAGGCGTCGGTACTCGCATTCGCCAAGCGCTCCGCGATGCGGGCGTCGACACCGCGGTGAGCGAACTCGGCACACCCGACGCGTTCCCAGGTCACGCCTCACGTGCGGAGTTGCTGGCCGACGCTGGCCTCACGGCAGACCAGATCGCCGCTGCTGTGGCCGAGCAGGTGCGCGGCGATCGCGTGCCGATCGCTCGCCCTGCAGCCAGCGATCGACCTGTGAGCTGAGAGGGTCGGCGGAGGTCGGCGCCGATACCGATGCCCGACGGGCGCTGAACGATGAAGCGGGGCGGGGGGATCGACTCCCACCCGCCCCGCTTCATCGTCCCGTCGGCCTCAGCGAGCTCCCGCGATCCGAGGATCGTGGAATGTCCCGCCGAAGGCGCGCTCACTCGCGCCCGAGCGGTCGAGATATGGTGTCGCGCCGCCGGCCTGGAAGGGCCAACCGGCGCCGAGGATCAGGCACAGATCGATGTCCTCCGCCGCAGCGACGACGCCTTCATCGAGCATGATCTTGATCTCGCCCGCGAGCTCGTCTTCGACCCGACGGAGGATCTCCTCCTCGCTCACTGCTGTCTTGCCGAGCGTCACGACTTTCTTGCCGGACTTGGAGAGATCTTCGACCTTCCCCAGCTTCGACTTGACGAGGGGCTCTTCCACCTCAGCGAGCCGGTGCAGGTTCTCGGAGGCGTAGAAGCGGTCGGGGAACGCGGCCACCATGGTGTCTTGCACGTGGGCGGCGACCTTCCAACCGACGAGGTCGATGAGCTCGAACGGCCCCATTGGCAGCCCGATGGGAGCGAACGCACGTTCGACGACCGGAAGTGGGGTGCCAGCGTCGAGGGCGCGCGCTGCTTCGCCCATGACTTTCGCAAGGAGACGATTCACGACGAAGCCGGGGCGATCGGCGGTGATGACCGCACTCTTGCCGAGTTTCTTCGCGATGACCATCGCCGTCGCGAGAGACTCGTCGTTCGTTGTCGGTGTGCGCACCACCTCGATGAGCGGCATGACCGCGACCGGGTTGAAGAAGTGGAATCCGACGAGCCGTTCGGGGTGGGAGAGCCGCTCGCCGATCTCGTGCACCGAGAGCGAGGAGGTGTTCGTCGCGAGGATGGCGGTTTCCGAGATGATCGACTCGATCTCCGAGAAGACCTGCTGCTTGACGCCGAGCTCTTCGAAGACGGCTTCGATGACCCAGTCGCAGTCTGCGTACTGCGACTTGTCGGTCGTGCCGCGCACGAGGTCCTTGATCTGGTTCGCGTCATCAGCCGTGAGCCGACCCTTGTCGAGCATCTTGTCGACTTCACCGCGAATGTACTCGAGCCCCTTGTCCACGCGCGACTGATCGAGATCCGTGATCAGCACCGGCACACGCAGTTTGCGGGCGAACAGCAGGGCGAACTGGCTCGCCATCAGTCCCGCGCCGATGACGCCCACCTTCCGCACCGGCTTCGCGAGCTGCGTATCCGGGGCTCCCGCCGGTCGCTTCGCACGCTTCTGCACGAGGTCGAAGGCGTAGACCGAAGCTGCGAATTGATCTCCCGAGATGAGCTGGGCGAGTGCTTCATCCTCGCGCTCGAACCCGCGCGCCAGATCATTGTCCTTGGCAGCGCTGAGCAGATCGAGGGCTGCGTAGGGCGCTTTCGCGGTGGTGCCGATACGCGCCTTCAGCGTGTCGCGAGCGATCTTGATGGCAGCCGGCCACTTCGTGAGCCGTTCCAGCTTGCCCGGCACATGCTTGCGGTCCACCTTCACGGACCCCGAGATGACGCCGTCGGCCCAAGCGATAGAACGCTCCAGGAAGCTCGCGGCGCCGAACATCGCGTCGAAGAGTCCCATCTCGAACGCCTGCTTCGGCTTCAGCATACGATTGTTCTTCAACGGATTCGAGACGATGATCTCGAGCGCCTGCTCGATCCCGATGAGGTTCGGAACGATCGTCGCGCCACCCCAGCCGGGAATGATGCCGAGGAACACCTCCGGGAAGGCGAGGGCAGCGGTCGAAGCGTCGAGCGTGCGGTAATCGCAGTGCAGAGCGATCTCCATCGCTCCGCCGAGCGCGAGGCCATTCACGAATGCGAATGAGGGAACGCCGAGCTCACCGAACTTGCCCAGAACGAAGTGGCCGAACTGAGCCATGAGTCGCGCGTTCTCCTCCGTCGCGAGGGTCGACACCTTCGAGAGGTCGGCTCCGGCGGCGAAGATGAACGGCTTTCCCGTCACGGCGACGGCTGCGATCTCACCTGCGGCGGCGCGACGACGGAGCTCGTCGAGCACGTTCCCGAGCCCCTGGAGGGTCCGTGGCCCGAGTGTATTCGGGCGGGTGTGGTCGCGCCCGTTGTCGAGAGTGATGAGCGCGAGCGTGCCGCCGGACGGGAGCCGCACATCTTGCACGAGGGATTCGGTGACGACCTCGTCGTCGGAAGCTGCGATGAGCGGAGAGAAGTCGATGCTGCGGTAGTCGGTCATGGCTTACTTGCCCTTCTTTCCGTCGAAATGCGGGTTCTCCCAGATGGCGGTACCGCCCTGACCGAGGCCGACGCACATGGCGGTGACGCCGTAGCGCACGTCAGGTCGCTGCGCGAACTGGCGGGCGAGCTGCGTCATCAGCCTGACCCCCGACGCCGCGAGCGGGTGCCCGAACGCGATCGCCCCGCCCCAGGGGTTCACGCGAGGGTCGTCGTCGGCGATGCCGAAGTGGTCGGTGAACGACAGCACCTGCACCGCGAACGCCTCGTTCAGTTCGAAGAGACCGATGTCATCGATGGTCAGGCCGGCGCGCGCGAGCGCCTTCTCTGTGGAAGGCACCGGTCCGAGTCCCATGACCTCTGGCTCCACACCGGCGAACGCGAATCCGACCAGGCGCATCTTGACGGAGAGACCGAGCTGCTTGGCCGTGTCTCCTCCGGCGAGCAGGGAAACCGTCGCACCGTCGGTGAGCGGCGAGGCGTTACCCGCGGTCACGCGGCCATGCGGGCGGAAGGGGGTCTTCAGCGTGGCCAGACCCTCCATCGTCGTCTCAGGGCGGCGCCCCTGATCCTCCGTCGCGAGGCCCCAGCCCGACTCGGAGCGCGTGGCGACCGGAATGAGGTCCGCCTGGATGTCTCCGCGGTCGTAGGCGGCCTGCACCTTCTGCTGGCTCAGCATGCCGAACCGGTCGGAGCGCTCCTTGGTGAGGGCCGGGAAGCGATCGTGCAAGCGCTCAGCCGTGATGCCCATGTTCAGCGCATCGGGGCTCACGAGCTTCTCAGCGACGAATCGCGGATTCGGGTCGGCGTCGAGCCCGATCGGGTGGCGCCCCATGTGCTCGACGCCTCCGGCGACCGCGAGGTCGTACTGCCCCGCTCCGATCGCTGCGCCCATGAACGAAGCCACGGTCAGTGCGCCGGCGCACATGCGGTCCAGCGCGAAGCCGGGCACCGTCACGGGGATGCCCGCGAGCATCGACACCGTGCGACCGAGTGTCAGCCCCTGGTCGCCCTGCTGCGTCGTCGCCGCGATGCCCACGTCATCGATGCGATCGAGCGGAAGCTCGGGATTGCGCTCGATGAGCCCCTGGAGTGCTTTGACCGCCAGGTCGTCTGCACGGGTTCCTGCATATATGCCTTTGTCGCCTGCTCGCCCGAACGGGGTGCGGACACCGTCTACGAACACGACTTCTCTCATTGCGGCCACTTCGCCTCCATCAGCATTGGTGATCTGCGTCGTTTCCATACTAGAGAGACGGAGTGTCACGCGGAACCGGACGTACCGAGGGCACTGTGATTTCGCGGGGGAGTTGCGATTCGATTATGGAAGATCTACAAAAGCTTCGGCAATGATTGGTGCAGTGATGCCAATCTGCCAGTCCCTCGCGCCGAGCTCCTTGAGACGGAGTGCGACGCCGGTCTCCGAACGATCCACGGGCGGGCGCCAGACGAGGCGCCGAAGGGTATCCGGGGTGAGCAGATTCTCGAGCGGGATGTTTCTCGCAGCCGATTCCTGCTCGATCCGCGCTCGCACCGCGTCCAAGCGCGCCGCGGCATCGGGATCCCGCTGGGCCCAGAAGCGATGGTGCGGAATCGAATCGGGATCCCGACGTTTCTGGCCGGGAAGATTCTCGGTGGTCTTCCCCCGGAGGATCGCCGCCCACCACCGGTCGAGCTCGCTGCGGCTCGCCCGGCCCTTGAAGTCGCGCAACCGCGCAAGGTCGCCTTTGGACCGAGGATTCGCGCTCGCTGCTGCGACCACGGAGGAGTCCGGTATCAGGCGCCCAGGTGCGACGTCGCGCTCACGAGCGAGAGCGTCACGGCCCTCCCAGAGCTCTCGCGCCAAAGCGAGTGCTCGCGGAGTCTTCAGCGAATTCCCGCCGGAGAGTTTGCGCCACGGTTCTTCCAAGCGCGGCTTCTCCGGCTTGGTGCGCGTCGCTTCGAATTCTTGGCGGGCGAACTCCGTCTTCTGCTGCGCCTCGAGCTGGGCCGCGACGGCGTTCCGCAGATCCGGCAGCAGGACGACGTCGAGCGCTGCATACTCCAGCCAGTCGGCAGGAAGCGGACGCTGCGACCAGTCCGCGGCCGAGTGGGCCTTCTCGAGTGTGATCCCGAGCAGGAGTTCGACGATCGCTCCGAGACCCACACGCTCGAATCCGAGCAGCCGCGCGGCCAGTTCGGTATCGAAGAGCTGCGTCGGCACCAGTCCCAGGGCGGCAAGACAGGCGAGATCCTGCGACGCCGCGTGCAGGATCCACTCGGCATCGCCGATCGCTCGCTGCAGCGGGGCGAAATCCTCGATCCCGATCGGATCGAAGAGATACGTGCCGGCGCCAGCGCGGTGCACCTGCACGAGGTACGCCTCGCCGCCGTAGCGGAATCCCGAGGCGCGCTCGGCATCCACGCCCACCGGGCCGTGCCCCGCCGCGAGCGCCGTCGAAGCGGCCAGGAGACCCTCCGCGTCGGTGACCATCGTCCACTCGATGTCGAGCTCCGACTGGGAGATCGTCATGCTGTTCATACCCCTTCCGCGGCTTGGCGGGATCGCCGTGCCGCGATGGAGTCTATTCCCTCAGCGTGGGGCAGTCCCGCCAGCAGGCAGACGAGCTCCGACCACGCCTCCGCATGGACGCCGAAATCCGAACCCGTCGGAGTCCATGAGGCTCGAAGTTCGATCTGCGCGGAGTCACCGCGCGCCTCGAGTGCGCCGAAGCTGCTCGACAGGGTCTTCGTCGCGGTGCCGGACAAGTAGACGTATCGAGCGCCGCGCGAGTCCAGCGCGTCGACCAACCACGACCAGGCCACATCGGAGATGAACGGATCGACGCCGATCTCGAGCTCGAGGGGCGCCTGGGCGAAGCACACGATCCGGAAGGGACCACCCCACTCGTCGACGGCCGATTCGTCGTGCATGAGCACGATCCGGCCGGCGCCATAGGGTGACTCGAGAGCGGTCTCCGCCGTGGCTCCACCGCGCGCTCCACGGGCGACGCCCGCTGCGAACGCAATCGACTTCGGAGCGATGCGCTCCGGCGCCGGGATCTCCTGGGAGACGAGTTCTTCACGCAGGCGCGCGTTCCGGAGTTGCTCGGACGCCGTGTCGAAGTCGACGTGGGTGCCATTGATGCGTGCCATCACACAGGCGACACTAGAGTTTGCTGTGAACATCACGCCGGTGCCACGCCGTGATGCGGGGAACAGGGGAGGGCAAGCCCATGCAAGGACTGCGCTGGGGGCGAGCGCTCGCACTCGGGATTGTCGGCGTACTCGGCGGCGGTGCGATCGCGGCGTCCGTCGGCTCGATACTCGGCGGAGCCGCGCTCGCGCGACGAGCGGTGACCCCGGCTGTCGTTCCCGAATCTCCGGTCACCGTGATCCGGATATCCGAGGCCGGAGGCTCACCGGAGCGGAGGCAGGTGCATCTGCGGGGTGCCGATGCGGATCTCCCCGGCCGGTACTCGTTCATCTTCGACGGAGGCGCTGGCCATGCGCGACTGGGGGAGGTGATCGCGATCGAAGGCGAGACGGTGGTGCGCGAGCTCGTCGCCGTCGACCGCGGCGCGCTTCAGGCGGAGACCCGCGGAAGAATCACGGGGTGGTGGTTCACCGCCCCGGAAGAGCTCGGGTACCGCGTTGATCGGATCACGTACCGCACCGAGCTCGGCGAGGCGGACGCCTGGATCGTGCATCCGCGCTTCGCGCGCAAGCGTCGGTGGGCCGTCCACGTGCACGGACGCCGGGCGCTGCCGGAGGAGACGCTGCGCGGCGTGATCCCGCTCGCGCGCAGCGGGATCACGAACCTCGTCATCTCCTACCGCAACGATCCGGGCGCGCCTCCCGGCCTTGGCGGTCGTTACGGCGTGGGGTTCTCGGAGAGCCGAGACGTGGATGCGGCGATCGCCGAAGCCCGGCGACGAGGAGCCGAGCGGGTGACCCTCTTCGGCTGGTCCATGGGCGGTACCGCGTGCCTCGTTGCTGCCACCCGAGGCGTCCACCGCGCACTCATCGACGGCCTGATCCTCGACTCGCCCGCAGTGGACTGGAGCGCGTTGCTCCGCTACCACGCCACGGCGCAGTCAGTGCCTGCACCGATCGCAGGTCTCGGGGTCGAGATGCTCTCCAGGGGCCTCGTCACGGGTGGCGAGAGCGGCGGGCTTCCGATCGCGACGCTGCACCCCGAGACATTCGCGCCCGAACTCACTGTGCCGGTCCTCATCCATGCCAGCACAGCTGACACGTTCGTGCCGTCGGCGGGAGCGGAGCGGCTCGCCGAGTTGCGCCCCGACCTCGTACAGCTTCGAATGCAACCCGGGGCCGAGCACGTGAAGCTGTGGAACGTGGACCGCAGCGGTTGGGAAGCGGTGACCCGCGTGTTCGTCCGTGCCCTGCCGCACCAGCCCTGGCGCGGCTGAGCAACGCGACGACGGTACACTATCGGTGATGGTCTCAGACTCCCAGCACAGCACCGCCAGTCTCGTCGATCGGCGCCCCACGATCAGTGGCACCGAACTCGTAGCGACGCTGGTTCCACCGCCGCAGTTCGATCGCGCGTCGTTCGATTCGTACCGGCCGGACCCCGATTATCCGTCGCAGGAGGAGGCTCGGGAGCTGCTGCGCGCGTTCGCGGCTCCAGCTCCAGCCGTGTCTCGCGGGGGATTCTTCGGTTTCGGGCGGAAGAAGGCGGAGTCTGTTTCAGCCGCGCCCACCAAGCCCGGCATCTATCTCGACGGCGGGTTCGGGGTGGGTAAGACCCACCTCCTCGCGGCGACCTGGCACGCCACGACCGGACGCAAGTACTTCGGAACGTTCATCGAGTACACCGCGCTCGTCGGTGCTCTCGGGTACAACGGTGCCGTCAGCGTGCTTCAGGGGGCTCGCCTGATCTGCATCGACGAGTTCGAGCTCGATGATCCGGGCGACACGATGCTGATGACACGCCTGATCGGCGATCTCACGTCCACCGGCACCAAGTTCGTCGCAACCTCGAATACGCCGCCCAACGCGCTCGGAGAAGGGCGCTTCGCGGCCGCCGACTTCATGCGCGAGATCCAGGCGATGTCCGATCGCTTCACGACGATTCGCATCGATGGCGTCGACTACCGGCAGCGCGACCTCGAAGGAGACGCGGTTCCGCTCTCCGACGAGGAGTACCGCTTCGCCCTCGCCGATGTCGCTGCAGCGCACGAGCGCATGACGGACGACGACTTCTCCGCGCTGATCGAGCATCTCGCGACCGTGCACCCGTCGAGCTACAGCGGCCTCCTGACGGGCGTGCAGTGCATCGGCCTGCGCGACGTTCACGTGCTGACGGACCAGTCGTCCGCCTTGCGATTCGTGGCATTTATCGACCGCGTGTACGACGCTCAGATCCCGATCCGTGCCACGGGTGCGCCGATCACCACCGTCTTCGGCGGAGGCATGCTCGACGGCGGATATCGCAAGAAGTACCTGCGCTGCATGTCGCGCCTCAACGCTCTCTCGGCGAGCGAGATCGCGTAACGGAGATGGGGCGGGGGAACGTATCGCGCACGGTCTCAAGACTCCTGCGTTCGCTGGCCTCGGCGCTCCGGAAGCCCACACGGCCCACTCCTTCCGTCCGGCGGGGTATCGGGCGAAACGACGTCGCAGAGGATCGGGACCTCACGCTCGCCGAGATTCGCGCGTTGCGCCTCGCCTACGCGCCAGACCCCGACGGCGCCCCGGATCCGGGCGAGATCGTCTGGGCCTGGGTGCCGTATGCCGAGCATGACGGCAGGGGCAAGGATCGCCCCGTGCTCATCATCGCGCGAATCGATGCGGCAACGACCGCCGGATGCTACCTGAGCACGAAGCAGCACCGCGGGTTCGTTTCGGTCGGAACCGGTCGTTGGGATGGTCAGGGGCGTGAGAGCTTCCTCGCGACCGACCGAGTGCTGCGCTTACCGGACGCGCGGGTGCGCCGAGAAGGACACGTGCTCGAGCGCGGTCGCTTCGTCGACGCCGCCGGCGCCGTGATGCGCGCGCACGGAGTCCACGCGCCCGAAGGCTGAATCGGGCGCAGCTCGCAGCGGTCGACGCCCAGCCGTCCGCACGCTCAGTGATCCTGCCGCGCTACACGACAGTGCAGAACGGGTGGCCGACTGGATCGAGGTAAACCCGGAACGTGTCATGGGACTCGATGTGGCGAGCGCCGAGCGCGAGCACGTCGTCGTGGGCACCGGCCAAGTCAGGCACCGCGATATCGAGGTGCGCCTGCTGATCGCCGTCATCGCTCGGCCACACGGGTGCGGCATAGCCTGGGGACTGCTGGAAGGAGAGCTTCGCCCCGATGCCATCGATCCGAAGATCGACCCAGTCGTCCCCGTCAGCCTGAATCGTCCCCCCGACGAGGCCGCGATAGAACTCCGCGAGCGCCCGCGGGTCCGGGCAGTCGAGAACGAAGCTGTGAAGGGTACCGAGGTGTGCCATGAGTGTTCCCATCTCGAAGCCGATGTTCTGGTCACCTCCATTGTGCGGTGCGGTTCCTCGCCCGGCAATCACTCTTCGGAACGTCGGGCTTCGAGCGAGCACTGCGGTCGTGCCCCCTCGGGTGTGCGCTCACTCACTCGATGCAGCTCGAACCCTGCAGAGACGAGCCGTCCGGCGAGTTCTCCGCGTGGCCACCGGTAGGCGGTGACCACGGCGTGCGCAAACGGCTCCAGCTCCGGCCAGGCGAAGGCCCCGAGAAGCAGACGGCCGCCGGGAGCCAAGATGCGGGCGAACTCGGCGAGAACTGCGTCGACCTCAGCCGGCGGAGTGTGGATCAGCGAGAACCACGAGAGGATTCCACCCGCGGAAGCCGTGGCGACGCCGCTCCGCGCGAGATCCGCGACGCGGTACTCGCTGTGCGGAAAGCGCTGGCGCGCGATCTCGATGAACGCGGGGGAGAGGTCGAAGCCCGATATCTCAGCGCCCTGACGGCGCAGATCGTCGGTCCAGTGGCCCGGGCCGCAGCCGGCATCGACGAGGGGGCCGCTGCACCGTGCCGCCCATTCGCGAATCTCTGCGACATCGTCAGCGGGGGCTGCGTCGACGGAGGCGAAGAGGTCGGCATATTCGGCCGCCCGTGCGTCGTACGAGCGTCGGATCGCGGTGGCTGACATCGCTCCACCCTAGTGCGCCGCGTGATGCGAGGTCACTGGGGAAAGAAAAAGACCCGGCCGGGGCCGGGTCTATCTGTGCGCGATACTGGGATCGAACCAGCGCGAGCATCTCGTGCGAACGCATCGCGTTCGCGATGCTCGCGAGGTCACTGGGGAAAGAAAAAGACCCGGCCGGGGCCGGGTCTATCTGTGCGCGATACTGGGATCGAACCAGTGACCTCTTCCGTGTCAGGGAAGCGCGCTACCGCTGCGCCAATCGCGCCTGTTCAGGCTATTCAGTTGTGAGACGAGGTGGCGACGGGATTCGAACCCGTGTATACGGCTTTGCAGGCCGCTGCCTCGCCTCTCGGCCACGCCACCGTAGTTTTGTTACCATAAGTTTCCGAGCAAGCTCGGGCACTAGAGCGGATGACGAGACTCGAACTCGCGACCCTCACCTTGGCAAGGTGATGCGCTACCAACTGCGCTACATCCGCATTTCACCGCGTTACCGCGACCTGAATAACTATAGGGAAGCGGCGCCGGGGGTGCAAATCGGTGCGGCCATCCCGGGCGCGCCGCCTCGATTCGCGCCGTCTTCGCGCGGATCCGGCAAGTTTTTCCCACCGCCGGGCAGCCGCGCGGATACTGTTATTCCATGGCTGAAGGGGCGGCAGCGGTTCTGAAGCGATGGATCGGCTTCTCCGTGTTCCTCGCTCTCGTCGCCCTCGCGGTCGGCGCGATGCTGCTGCGCC
Source organism: Leucobacter manosquensis (assembly GCF_018304845.1). Classification (NCBI taxonomy): domain Bacteria; kingdom Bacillati; phylum Actinomycetota; class Actinomycetes; order Micrococcales; family Microbacteriaceae; genus Leucobacter; species Leucobacter manosquensis. The sequence goes on from NZ_JAFEVO010000001.1 coordinate 729,088, forward strand.
AGGAGATCAGCGATCACCTCGCGGGAATGAACTACGAGATGAGCCCTCGGGTGAGCGATCTGGCAGACGATCTCGAGCTCACGGAGACCGGACGTCGCATCTTCATCGCGACGCATCCCACCGTGGACGGCAGCCAGCACTTCAACGAGCAGTGCGCCGACGTCGACCACTCGGAGCAGGGGCACGTGCTCGGCTGCTACACCGCCGACCGCATCCACCTCTTCGACGTCACGGATGACCGTGTGAGCGAGGTCGTGGAGATCACTGCGGCCCATGAACTGCTCCACGCGGCGTTCCATCGGCTCGGCGAGGGGGACCGGTCGCTGCTCGCCTCGCGCCTGCGGGAGGTGTACGACGAACTCGCGCCAACGGATGCGGCGCTCGCAGAACGCATGAGTGTATACGAGCATCTGCCGGACGCTGCCTTCGCGAACGAGCTGCATTCGGTATTGGGCACCGAGGTGCGCGAGCTGCCGCAGTGGTTGGAGGATCATTACGCGCAGTGGTTCACGAATCGGTCCGCACTGATCGATGATTTCGAAACCTACGTGACGGTGTTCAACGATCTGCAGGCCAGGGTCGACGCACTGCAGGCCGAGATGGCCGATCTGCGCGCAGATGTGGAGCGGCGCAGCTCGGCATACGGCGAGACCGTCGAAGCTTTCAACGAGGATGCGACGGACTACGCTTCCCGACTCGAACGCGATGGATACCGCGATGATCCTGAGCAGCAGCAGCGCGATGCGGCCGCGCTGCAGCAGCGGCGAGCTGAGATCGACTCCGAGCTCGCCCAGCTCCAGGCCGACATCGATCGATACAACGCGCTTCGCGACGAGCTCGAGACGCTCGGCAAGGTCAGCGCGGAACTCGATGAGCACCTCGACAGCGACCTCGCCCCCATCACGACACGCCCGAACGAGTGAGGGGGGATCCGCGGAAAGCTGCCGCTTGTCGGCGACGGTGCGATCCGCACTCTGGTTCCGTGTATGATCTTTGAGGTTGGCACGGACGGGAATCATCGCATTCCGGGAGTGCACACGGGCGATTGGCGCAGTTGGTAGCGCGCTTCCTTCACACGGAAGAGGTCATCAGTTCGAGTCTGGTATCGCCCACCGCAGCACCCCCGTGGTTCACACCGCGGGGGTGTTCTTGTTTGAGCGCCCGCGTGCACGCGAATGCTCGTGCCGGAGGCCCTGCACAGACGGCGCGCGGCGCTCCGGTAGTCTGGCGCCCATGCACGCTCCGGCCATCACCGCGCTCGACTTTCTGCCGGGGATCTTCGCCCTGACCCATGCGGTCCTCGGCCTCTGGGCGATCCTCTCGCTCGCGAAGTTCGGGGCTCAGCTCAGCTGGCCCAAGATGATCGCCTGGATCTTCTTCATCGCCGCCATTCCGCTCGTGGGAGCGACGGTCTGGTTCACGGCGGGGCGCCGACGGTTCACTCCGAGCGCCCCTGATGAGCGCGTCGACGCTCCGGAGGTCGACACCTCGGGAACCCAGTAGGATCGTACGGTGGCCGGCATCTGCGCCGACCCGGCGCGTTCGCGTTCGCGATCCCGTCGTTTCCGACCTCCACAGTGAAGGAGTTCACCCGTGGCCGATGGCTTCTCCCGTTTCACCGATCGTTCGATCGTCGCGATGCGCGTCGATGGAGAGCTGCGAGATCTCGCGGCGGAGATCACGGATACGGACACGGTGGAGCCCGTCACGATCGACTCGGAGGACGGCCTCAATATCTTGCGGCATTCGGCGGCTCACGTGCTCGCGCAGGCCGTGCAGCGCATCAACCCTGAGACGAAGCTCGGCATCGGCCCGCCCATCGCCGATGGCTTCTACTACGACTTCGACCCCGCGGAGCCGTTCACGCCGGAAGACCTCAAGGCGATCTCCTCTGAGATGCAGAAGATCGTCAAGCAGGGGCAGCGCTTCGTGCGACGCGTGGTGACCGAGGACGAGGCTCGCGCCGAGCTCGCGGACGAGCCGTACAAGCTCGAACTCATCGGCTTGAAAGGTGGAGCAGCCGGAGACGAGAACGGTGAGAGCGTCGAGGTCGGCGGTGCCGAACTCACCATCTACGACAACATCGACCCGAAGACAGGCGAGCTCTGCTGGAAGGATCTCTGCCGTGGGCCGCACGTGCCGAGCACGCGCATGCTCGGCAACGGCTGGGCGCTGATGCGATCGGCCGGCGCTTACTGGCGCGGCAGCGAGAAGAATCCGATGCTGCAGCGCGTCTACGGCACCGCGTGGCCGTCGAAGGACGAACTGCGTGCCTACCAGACGCGTCTCGAGGAGGCCGCGAAGCGCGATCACCGCAAGCTCGGGGTCGAGCTCGACCTCTTCAGCTTCCCGGACGAGATCGGATCCGGCCTCGCGGTGTTCCACCCCAAGGGCGGGATCATCCGTCACGAGATCGAGAACTTCATGCGCTCCGAGCTGCTGAAGAACGGGTACGAGGTCGTCAACAGCCCCCACATCACGAAGGGCACGCTGTTCGAGACCAGTCAGCATCTCAACTGGTACAAGGACGGGATGTTCCCGGCGATGCACCTGGACGAGCAGACGGATGGCGACGGCAACGTCGTCAAACAGGGGCAGGATTACTACCTGAAGCCCATGAACTGCCCGTTCCACAACCTGATCTTCCGCGCGCGCGCTCGAAGCTATCGCGAGCTGCCGCTGCGGCTGGCCGAGTTCGGCACCGTGTACCGGTACGAGAAGAGCGGCACCCTCTCCGGCCTCACGCGCGTGCGCGGCTTGACTCAGGACGACGCGCACATCTACGTCACCGACGATCAGGTGAAGGACGAGATCAAGCGACAGCTCGAGTTCGTGTTCTCCACTCTGCGCGCCTACGGGCTCAACGACTTCTATCTCGAGCTGTCGACCCGCGATCCCGAGAAGTCCGTCGGCTCGGACGAGCAGTGGGAACTCGCGACCGACACTCTTCGCGAGGTCGGCGAGGAGTCGGGGCTGGAGCTCGTCGCCGACCCCGGTGGGGCCGCGTTCTACGGGCCGAAGATCTCGGTGCAAGCCCGTGACGCGATCGGCCGCACCTGGCAGCTCTCAACCGTCCAGCTCGACTTCAACCAACCAGAGCTGTTCGAGCTGGAGTATGCGGCGGCGGATGGGACACGGAAGCAGCCCATCATGATCCACCGGGCGCTGCTCGGCTCGGTCGAGCGCTTCTTCGCGATCCTTCTCGAGCACTACGCCGGCGCGTTCCCGGTCTGGCTGTCGCCGACGCAGGTCGTCGGCATTCCGGTGGCCGAGCAGTACGGCGAGTACCTCGACGAGGTCGTCGCGCGCCTGCGCGAGCAGGGCGTGCGTGCCGAAGTCGATCACAGCGACGACCGCATGCCGAAGAAGATCCGCACGCACACGAAGGCGAAGGTCCCGTTCCAGCTCATCGCGGGCGAGGAGGATCGGGCGGCGGGCGCCGTCAGCTTCCGCTTCCGCGACGGCACGCAGTTGAACGGCGTGCCGGTCGACGAGGCGATCGATCGCATCACCGCTGCGATCCGCTCGCACGAGCAGGTCTCGACGGCATGGTCGGAGTAGTCGGAAGCGCGGGTTCGGGAGCTGACGAGGCGTCGATGCCGAGCGCCGCACCCGGTGGGGTGCGGCCGGAGTCGCTCGAGGAGAGCGGCGCCGTCGGCGTCGCCGATGACCTGCGTCGACTCTGGGTGCCGCACCGCATGGTGTACGTGTCGGACCATCATCAGCCCGGTGAGCACGACTGCCCGTTCTGCGCGGCTCCGGAGCGCGCCGATTCCGAAGCGCTGATCGTCGCGCGGGGCGAGCACGCATACGTCCTGCTGAACCTCTTCCCCTACAACAGCGGCCACATGCTCGTCTGCCCCTACCGCCACATCTCGAACTACGACGAGGCCACCGAAGCGGAGACCTCCGAGATCGCCGCGCTCACGCAGACGGCCATGCGCGTCGCACGATCGACGCTGCAGTGCGACGGGTTCAATCTGGGTATGAATCAGGGAGCCATCGCCGGCGCCGGAGTCGCATCGCACCTGCATCAGCATGTCGTGCCGCGGTGGGCGTCCGATGCGAACTTCTTCCCGATCATCGCGAAGACGAAAGCGATGCCCCAACTGCTCGGCGAGGTGCGTGAGCTGTTCGCCGAAGCCTGGCCCCGTCCCTGATCGGCGCAGGAGCCGACTGCGGCGGGGCGCCGCGCTCCGGCCCCATAGACTGAACTCAGACCACCCTCATTCCGAAACAATCAAAGAGGAGCTCCCGTGTCCGGACACTCCAAGTGGGCGACGACGAAGCACAAGAAGGCGATCATCGACTCGCGCCGTGCAAAGGCGTTCGCCAAGTACATCAAGAACATCGAGGTCGCGGCGCGCATCGGCGGCGCTGATCTCTCAGGCAACCCGACCCTCGTCGACGCCGTGCAGAAGGCGAAGAAGAACTCCGTTCCGGGCGACAACATCGATCGCGCCATCAAGCGCGGTGCCGGGCTCGACGGAGACGCAGTCGAGTACATGACGATCGTGTACGAGGCGTACGGCCCGAACGGCGTCGCCCTCATGATCGAGTGCCTGACGGACAACAAGAATCGTGCAGCGGCGGAGGTGCGCACCGCGTTGAATCGCAATGGCGGCACCCTCGCTGATCCGGGCAGCGTCGCGTACAACTTCGGGCGGAAGGGCGTCATCGTCGTTCCCGCCGAGGGCACCACGGAGGACGACGTGCTCGCTGCGGTGCTCGAAGCCGGTGCAGAAGAGGTCAACGCCGCTCCGAACGGCGAGACGTTCGACGTCATCACGGATGCTTCTGATCTCGTCGCTGCTCGCACCGCGCTCGTCGACGCCGGGATCGACTACGACTCGGCGGACGCGGAGTTCGTGCCGAGCCTCAAGGTCGAAGTCGATGCCGACACGGCGCGCAAGGTGTTCCGCCTGATCGATGCACTCGAGGACAGCGACGACGTGCAGAACGTCTTCACGAATGTCGACCTGACCGCAGAGGTGCAGGCCGAACTCGCTGAAGACGAGTGACGCACCGGTCGAGACCGGATCCTCGACGATGACGCGCATCATCGGCATCGACCCCGGCCTCACGCGCTGCGGCATCGGCGTGGTGACGGCCGGGGCCGGGCGGCGCGTGACGTTCGAGCACGTGGAGGTGCTCGGTTCGCCGGCGACGGCCGAACTGCCGGCTCGGCTCCATCAGCTGGGGTCCGCGATCGAACGGCTGCTCGACGGCGAGAAACCAGCGGCGATCGCTCTCGAGCGCGTCTTCGCTCAGCAGAACCTCCCGTCGGTGATGGGCGTCGCTCAGATCAGCGGCGTTGTGATGTTCCTCGCCGAGCGGCGCGGCATTCCGGTGGCGCTCTACACCCCGAACGAGGTCAAGGCGCAGGTCACGGGCTACGGCAGCGCCGACAAGTTGCAGGTCACGACGATGGTGACGCGGCCCTCAGGCTCGCCGCGCCCCGAAGCCGGCGGACGCCGCTGATGCGCTCGCGTTGGCGATCACTCACGCCTGGCACCTCTCGCGCGGCGGGACGGCCGATCGTTCCACCCGGGCTATGGCGCCGGCGGGGGAGACGCCTGCTCAACGGGCGTGGCGCGAGGCCGAGGCCAAGGTCGGCCGACGCCGCAGCGGCCCTCGGGCGTAAGCGCCAGAACCCTCACGGGAGTCGCAACTCCGCCGACGCGTCAGGGCCGCTCTGCGGGAGGGTCCTGGTCGACATCGCGATCCTCAGCGCCGGCGCGCGGTTCGCGCTCACCGATGTCTCCCGGTTCTGGCAGCGTGATCGGCAGTGTGATGGTGCCGGTGTGCAGCGCCTCTTCGATGACCTGTTCGACCTGGCGCTGACGCCGAAGTCGGATGCGGCTCAGGGCGCGCTGCTCGGGCAGGCTCCACCCGAACCGCACGGCGAGCAGACGAACGAGTGCAGTCACCACGACGCAGACGATGCTCGCGGGGATGACCGCGACGCCGAGCGCCAGCAGGCCGACGAGCACCGACACTCCGACCAGGCTCGCCACGGCGTAGAGCGAGCCGACATGCATGAGTGCGATCGGAATGTTGAGCATCAGGTCGCGTAGCACGCCGCCGCCCACCGCCGAGACGGTGCCGATGAAGAGCGCCGGTACGACAGGCATGCCGAGTGCGAGCGCTTTCGTCGCGCCGATTGCCCCGAACATTCCGATGCTGATCGCGTCGAGCACGGTGATCACCGGGTCTGCTTTCTCGAGCAGCCGCTGCAGCAGCATTCCGATGAGCGCGGCGCCTGTTGCCACGATGAGGTACCAGTTGTCGGCGAATGCCGCCGGCGTCGTGCCAAGGAAGACGTCGCGGAGGAAGCCGCCGCCCACCCCTGAGAAGATTCCGATGATCGCGACGCCCAGCAGATCGAGCCGTTTGAAGCCCGCGGCGAAGAGCGCGCCTTGGAGGCTGCCGACTCCGACCGCGGCGAGATCGGCGTAGAGCGGAATGCGGAACGTCTCGTCGAACACGACTCCATTCTCGCGTACGATCGGGCGAATGCGACGGGCCGCATGCATCGTTGCGCCGCGGGCGCAATGGCGCACACGCCGTCGCAAGGGTGGAGGATACTGGACTCGTGCCCCTCTACCGCGAACAAGGTGTTGTGCTCCGCACCCACAAGCTGGGTGAGGCCGATCGCATCGTCACCATGCTGTCGCGTGACCGCGGGCTGCTCAGGGGAGTCGCGAAGGGCGTGCGCCGCACTTCGTCGAAGTTCGGCGCCCGTCTCGAACCGTTCATGGTCGCGGATGTGCAGTGCTTCGAGGGTCGCTCGCTCGACACCATCACGCAGGCGGAGACGCTCGGCGCATACGGTCCGGCGATCAGCGCCGACTACGACCGGTACCGGGCGGGCAGCGTCATCGTGGAAACCGCGGAGCGCCTCGCCGAGGGCGACCCCTCCCGGCCGCTGTACGAACTGCTCGTGGGCGCGCTCCGCACCCTCGCGGCCGCCAGGATTTCGCCGGAGCTCGTGCGGGACGGGTATCTGCTGCGCGCGCTCTCCATCGCCGGCTGGACGCCCGGCTTCGTCGACTGCGTCCGGTGCGGAGCCGCGGGGCCCCACACCGCCGTCGTCGTGCAGCTCGGTGGCGTCGTGTGCGAGGACTGCCGCACCCCCGGCTCACCCAGGCTGGATCCGGGCAGCATTCTGTTGCTCGGGGCCCTGCTCTCGGGGAACTGGGACGACGCGCTGCAGGCCTCGGAGCGGGAGCGCGGTCAGGCCGCCGGCATCGCCGCTGCGTACACGCAGTGGCACCTCGAGCGCGGGTTGCGCTCGTTCCGCGCGCCGCGGCGCTGAGCTGCGGGGCCGCGGACCGCATCTACACTGGCAGTCATGCACCGCGCTCCGTCCTCGCTCGTGCCGGTCGACTGGACCGGGGAGCAGCCTCCGATCTTCGCCGGCCCGCCCCCGCAGCACGTCGCCATCGTCATGGACGGCAACGGGCGTTGGGCGAACCGGCGGGGCCTCCCGCGGGTCGAAGGGCACCGGATGGGGGAGCAGGCACTGCTCGACGTGGTCGCCGGGGCGATTCAGGCCGGGGTCGCCCATCTCAGCGTGTACGCGTTCTCGACCGAGAACTGGCGGCGCTCGCCCGATGAGGTCCGGTTTCTCATGGGATTCAACCGCGACGTGCTGCGCCGCCGTCGAGCGCAGCTCGATGCCTGGAACGTGCGGATGCGCTGGGCCGGGCGCCGCCCGAAGCTCTGGGGATCGGTGATCAACGAGCTGCAGGCGTCGGAGCGCGCCACTGCGTCGAACACCGGCCTCACGTTGACGATGTGCGTGAACTACGGCGGGCGCAACGAGATCACGGACGCAGTGCGCGCAATCGCCTCCGAGGTGCGCGCCGGTCGGCTCTCTCCGAACGGCATCACAGAACGCACCATCGAGCGTCACCTGTACGTTCCCGAACTGCCGAATGTCGATCTGTTCCTCCGCAGCTCCGGCGAACAGCGCACGAGCAATTTCATGCTCTGGCAGTCTGCGTACGCGGAGATGGTGTTCCTCGACACGCTCTGGCCCGATTTCGGCAGGCGGCAGCTCTGGGAGGCGATCGGCATCTATCACGACCGGGATCGTCGCTTCGGCGGTGCCGTCGACACGCCCAGCGGATCCTGATCTGCGAGAATGGTACGGATATGACTTCCCAGACTCTCGGTGACGCCCGCCTGCGCATCGGGCCGCTCGCACTCGATGTGCCCGTCGTGCTCGCCCCCATGGCCGGTATCACCAATACGGCATTCCGGCGGCTCTGCCGCGAATACGGCGCAGGGCTCTACGTGAGCGAGATGATCACGAGCCGGGCGCTCGTCGAACGCACGCCAGCGTCGTTGCGTCTCATCAAGCATCATGAGAGCGAGACGCCGCGTTCGATCCAGCTCTACGGCGTCGATCCGAAGACCGTGTCGGAGGCCGTGCGCTTCCTGGTCGATCAGGATCTCGCCGATCACATCGATCTCAACTTCGGGTGCCCGGTTCCGAAGGTCACTCGCAAGGGCGGGGGCTCTGCGCTGCCGTGGAAGAGCGATCTGTTCCGAGCGATCGTCGAGGGGGCGGTGCGGTCCGCTGGCGACATTCCGCTGACGGTGAAGATGCGCAAAGGCATCGATGAGGATCACCTGACGTACCTCGATGCCGCGCGTGCTGCCGAGGGCGCAGGCGTGGCCGCCATCGCGCTGCACGGGCGCACAGCGAATCAGTTCTACTCCGGCCAGGCCGACTGGAGTTCGATCGCGACGCTCAAGCAGACCATCACGAGCGTGCCCGTGCTCGGCAACGGCGATATCTGGTCGGCTGATGACGCCATCCGCATGGTCCGCGAAACCGGCTGCGACGGCGTCGTCGTCGGCCGCGGGTGCCTCGGACGCCCGTGGCTCTTCGGGGACCTCGCAGCGGCGTTCCGCGCTGAGACCGGGGAGATCTCGGCAGAGGAAGCGGCGGCGTCGATCGCTCAGCCGCCGCTCGGGTTTGTCATGGATGCGATGCGTCGCCACACCGAGCTGCTCGTCGAGTTCTACGACGACGATGAGCCGCATGCATGCCGCGACATCCGCAAGCACGTCGCCTGGTACTTCAAGGGCTATGGGGTCGGCGGCGACACGCGTCGCGCGCTGGCGGCCGTCGAATCGCTCGAGCAGATGGACGAGATCTTCGCCACGATGGATGCCTCACTGCCGTACCCCGGCGAAGGCGCCGAAGGGCAGCGCGGTCGCGCCGGCAGCCCGAAGCGGGTCGTGCTGCCGGACCGCTGGCTCGAGAGCCGCACGAGCGAGAACATCGACTACGCCGATTTGGCGGATGCCGAGCGAGACGACTCGGGTGGGTGAGTCGGGCCTGCCCGCCGGATACGATGCGGTCGACGCCGAACGCTACGTGCCTGAGTCGCATTCGGGATCGCGCAGCGATTTCGCCCGCGACCGTGCGCGCGTGCTCCACTCGAGCGGCTGGCGACGCCTCGCGGCGAAGACGCAGGTGCTCAGCCCCACGGCCGGCATCGATTTCGCGCGGAACCGTCTGACGCATTCCCTTGAGGTCGCGCAGATCGGCCGGGAGCTCGCCGTCTCGCTGAACCTTGCGCAGGACGTGGTGGACACTGCGTGCCTCGCGCACGACCTCGGTCATCCGCCCTTCGGCCACAACGGGGAGAAGGCGCTCAACGAGTGGGCCGTCGACGCGGGCGGGTTCGAGGGCAACGCGCAGACGCTCCGAGTGCTCGCGCGACTCGAACCCAAACGGTTCACCTCCGACGGTGCGAGCGTGGGGTTGAATCTGACCCGCGCGACGCTCGACGCCAGCTGCAAGTACCCCTGGAGCCTTGCCGAGGCCGAGCCCGGCAGCGCGAAGTTCGGCTACTTCGCGGATGATGCTCCAGTCTTCGCGTGGCTGCGCGCGGGAGCGCCGGAGCGGAGGAAGTGCGCCGAGGCCCAGGTGATGGATCTCGCGGATGACATCGCCTACTCGGTGCACGATTTCGAGGACGCCGTCGTCAGCGGGTTCATCGACCCCGAGATCCTTACCGCCCGCTCAGGCCATGACTCGCTGATCCGTGCCGTGTCGGAGTGGGCCGGCGGATCCTACTCGAGCGACGAGCTCGGGGCGGCGTACGACCGCATCTCTGAATCCGAGACCTGGCTGACCCGCTGGGACGAGAGCCGCGCCCACCAGGCGCAGCTCAAGAACTTCACGAGCGAGATGATCGGCCGGTTCGCGCGAGCATCGATCGGGGCGACGCTTGAGGCTGCGGACGGCTCGCCGCTGGCGCGCTACAACGCTTCCGTCATCGTTCCCCGCGAGATCCGTGCAGAGATCGCCGTGCTCAAGGGGATCGTCGCGGCGTTCGTCATGGCGAGCGGGCGGCGTCAACCGACGTATCGCCGGCAGCGCGAGTTGCTGGGCGAACTGCTCGAGGTGCTGTGGGAATCGGGGGAGCACGAGCTGGAGCCCGCTTTCGCGGCCGACTTCCGCCAGGCTGCGGATGATGCGGGGCGGCGGCGCGCCATCGTGGACCAGGTGGCGTCGCTGACGGATCAGTCCGCGATCGCCTGGCACAAGCGGCTGTGTGATGTGCCGCTGGTGTAGGCGAAACGCGTAGCGTTTCGCACCAGCGGCAGCGGCGCCACAGCGTCGCCTGGTCAACGGGCTCCGGCGGTAGACTGTTCAGCTATGGCAGGTCGGATCCGTGCGAGCGATATCGAGGAAGTGAAGCGTCGCACGAACCTTGCCGACCTCGTCGGTGACTACGTCACCTTGAAGAACGCCGGAATCGATTCGATGAAGGGCTTGTGCCCATTCCACGATGAGCGCAGCCCCAGTTTCCACGTGCGCCCGGCGCTCGGCTACTACCACTGCTTCGGGTGCGGGGAATCCGGTGACGCGTTCACCTTCCTCCAGCGCATGGACCATCTCACCTTCGCCGAATCGGTGGAACGTCTTGCAGCGCGGATTCACTACGGTCTGACGTACGAGGAGGGGAGTTTCGCGCGCGAAGACGGCCCGAATCGCGCCCGGCTGCTCGCGGCGAACACCGCAGCGGCCGAGTACTTCTCGGCGCAGCTCGCCGGTGAAGAAGCCGCGATGGCGCGCGACTTCCTCACGCAGCGCGGTTTCGACGAGGCCGCCTGCGAACGGTTCGGCGTCGGGTACGCCCCGCGAGGCTGGGACGGTATGAGCGGCCATTTGCGCGGACTGGGATACACGCCGCAGGAGCTGGTGCAGTCCGGTCTCGCCTCCGAAGGGCAGCGCGGTGCCTACGATCGCTTCCGCGGGCGAATCGTCTGGCCCATCCGCGACACGAGCGGCCAGACGCTCGGCTTCGGAGCGCGCAAGCTCTACGAGGACGACAACGGCCCCAAGTATCTCAATACGCCTGAATCCCCGGTCTACCACAAGTCGCAGGTGCTGTACGGTCTCGATCTCGCGAAGCGGGCGATCTCGCGCGGCAAACGCGCCGTGGTCGTCGAGGGATACACCGATGTCATGGCCTGTCATCTCGCGGGCGTGGAGACCGCGGTGGCGACCTGCGGAACGGCGTTCGGCAAGGATCACATCGCCGTGCTCCGACGCATCATGGGCGATGATTCCGCCGCCGAGGTCGTGTTCACCTTCGACCCGGATGAGGCCGGGCAGAAGGCCGCGCTCCGCGCCTTCAGCGAGGAGAAGCGCTTCACTGCGCAGACCTACGTCGCTGTCGCGCCGGAAGGGCTCGATCCCTCCGATCTGCGTCAGCATCGCGGGGACGAGGCGGTTCGCGAGCTGTTCACGCGCAAGATTCCGCTCTTCGAGTTCGCGCTGAGGCAGGCGATCGCGCGTTTCGACCTGAACAGCGTGGAAGGGCGGGTTGCCGCGCTGCGCGAGGCCGCGCCGATCATCGCGGAGATCAGGGACCCGTCGCTCCGCCCGGGATACACGCGAGAGCTCGCGCGCCTGCTGGGCGCCGAGCTGAATGAGGTGCAGCATGCTGTGCGCAGCGCCGAGCGCAGCCCTCGGGGCAGCGATCGCGGCGGCCAGGACCGGTCGGGTCAGGGCCAGAACGGGCCGCAACGGCAGGGCCAGCACGTGCAGAACCAACGACAGCAGCAGCGCGGCGGGTACGGGCAGCGCGGGGCCGCGCGCCGGCCAGGGTCGTCGGGGCAGCAGGAGGATCCGTACGCCTCCGGCCCGAGTGCCCAGTACGACGACGCTTCGGACCGGTACGGTGGACCCTCCGATCCGCAGCGTGATCCGACACCCGCAGCGCCGCGCCGTATCGGACTCTCTTCACTTCGCAACGCCCCTACGACCTGGCTCGAACGCGACGCCCTGATGGCGATGCTGCAGCAGGGCGAATCGGTGGGCCCTGACCTGCTGCAGCAAGCGGTGACGGCGCAGGTGCTCGAACCCGACCTGCGTGTCGTGCGCGACGCACTCGGCGCCGCATTGCCGGTACTCGGCACGCGGGCGTGGTGGGACGCCGTCATGGCGGCTGCACCCGAGTCGCATCACGGACTCATCCGCGAGCTCGCCATGGCCCCCATGCCGCAGCGAAATCTCGATCAGCTGGCGGCGTACGCCCGCGACGTGGTGGTCTCGCTGCTCGACCGGGATCTCGTGGAGCTCAAACGCGAACTGCTCGCACGCCATCAGCGCATCGGCGACTCCGCAGACCCGCGCGCTCGTCAGATTCAGGAGCAGCTCGTCGCGCTCGAATCAGCTCGCCGCAGTCTGCGCGCAGATTGAGCGGCGTGCCGAAACCGCTCCCGCCGTGCGCATCCCGATGCCCTAGGCTGCTGGTCAGCCGGAGCGCACCACGAGCCACCGAGGAGAATTCAGGATGCCCCACCCCGTAGTCGACGCCGATCCGATGATTCGGGTCTCGGACCTCTCGCTCTCGTACCCGGCGCACGCGGGGGGCCGGGAGTTCGAGGCCGTCGAGGGGCTTTCCTTCGATGTCGCGCGCGGCGATGTGTTCGCCCTCCTCGGCGAGAGCGGTTCGGGCAAGTCGACGCTTGCGAAGTTCTTGGCGGGCCGCGGGCCCGATGCCAGCGAGAAGTCGAGCCGCATTCGGCTCACCGGCGGTGAAGCCACCGTGATGGACGTGCCCATGAACCGCCTGTGGCGCCGCACCCGCGCGCGTTTGACGGCGTACGTCGGCCACCTCGCCCAGGACGCCGGCGCCACGCTCACGCCCGAGCTCAACGTCGGCGACATCCTCTTCGAGCCGATCGTCGAGCGAAGCAAGCACTTCGACCGCGATGAGCTCGGCGAGCGCATCGCGGAGATGATGGACATCGTCGCCCTTCCGCTCGCGAAACTGCAGGAGTATCCGTACGAGCTGTCGAAAGGCCAGCGGCAGCGCGTCGCGGTGATGCGCTCGCTCATGCTCGACCCGCGGCTGCTGATCGCGGATGAGCCCACACTCGGCGTCGACGCGAACAACCGGCCGAAGATCGTCGAGCTGCTGCGGTGGTACCGAGAGCGCAGCGGTGCCACGATGCTGCTGATCAGCCACGACATCGGCATGCTCGAGGCCCTGGTGCAGGAGGTGCTCGTCATGCAGCAGGGCCGGCTCGTGGGGCGCGGGGAGATCAATGAGATCTTCCGCAACGCCGACCACGGGTACGTGCAGCGTCTCGCGCAGGCGCTGCGCGCGACGGCGTACGACGAGATCGCGGAAGAATAGCGTCCACTCGGCGGGCGAATCGCCCGAACCGGGACGATTTGCACACCCGCTTCGGGGCTTGCTAACCTAGTCTGGTTGCAGTCGCAATGATCCCCTGTAGCTCAGTTGGCAGAGCGCTTGACTGTTAATCAGGATGTCGCTGGTTCGAGCCCAGCCGGGGGAGCGAGCGAAGCCCTTACCCTTGCGGTAAGGGCTTTTTCGTTTCATCCGACGCGCAGGGAGGCGCTATGACTTCGAACGATTCCTCTGCTCAGGCGGGTGCACGCGTGATCAGTGTGCCTCCGTACGGAGCACCCGTCGTGGACGAGCGCGCCTGGATCGCGCCTGGAGCCGTGGTCGTCGGAGACGTTCGCATCGGCGCGCAGTCGAGCGTCTGGTACAACGCAGTGCTGCGCGGCGACTCCGACTCCGTGCGGGTGGGGGAGCGGAGCAACATTCAGGACGGTGCGGTCCTGCACACGCAACGCGGGGATGCGGCGATCATCGGCGACGATGTCTCGGTCGGCCACCTGGCGATGATCCACGGTGCCACCATCGAGAACGGCTGCCTCATCGGCATGCACGCCACCGTGCTCACCGGCGCCGTCGTGGGGTCGGGCAGTCTCGTGGCCGCGGGAGCGGTCGTGCCGCAGGGCATGATCGTCCCGCCTCACTCGCTCGTCGTCGGCGTGCCCGGTCGAGTGGTGCGCGAACTACGGGACGAGGACCGCGAGGCGGTGCGCCTCAACTCGGCGCGCTACCTGGAGACCACCGAGAATCATCGGGCCGCGACACGCGACGAGTGACGGCGCGTTCGTGTCGGGCTCGATGATGCAGTATGATCGGTGAGGTGCTTCGGCACGCGCTGCACGCAACACGGGGATGTAGCTCAATGGTAGAGCCTCAGTCTTCCAAACTGATTACGCGGGTTCGATTCCCGTCATCCCCTCCGCCGGAGAAGGCCCCGCTCACGCGGGGCCTTCTCCGTTTCTCCCGTCGCCGCGCCTCCGTGCACGCGGATTCCGGCGCTCCTCCGGGCACCTGCAGCGCAGCGGTTCGCGCATCGGCTAGACTTGCTCGGGTTGCGCGCGACCGCGCGCCAGCATGATGGAACTCCCGGGTACACCGGGGCGTAGCTCAGCTTGGCTAGAGCGCCCGCTTTGGGAGCGGGAGGTCGCAGGTTCGAATCCTGTCGCCCCGACCAGGGTCCGCCGGCCCGAAACCGGCATCCGAACGACATTCTGATGATGAGAGGCCAAATTGCCGAAGACGACAGCTGAGAAGCTCACTGCGACCCGCGCCAAGCTGAGCGTGGAAGTTACGCTCGACGAGCTGGAGCCCTACCTCAAGCAGGCGTACAAGACCATCTCCGAGCAGGTTTCGGTGCCCGGATTCCGCAAGGGCAAGGTCCCCGCGCCGATCATCGATCAGCGCGTCGGCCGTGAGGCAGTCATCCAGGAGGCTGTCAACAGCTCGCTGGACGACTTCTACCAGGCTGCTCTCGCCGAGGCGGACGAGCGCCCCATGGGCCGCCCCACCGCGGATGTCGAGCAGTGGCCGGAAGCCAAGGATCCGGAGAGCACCCTCGTGCTCGCGTTCGAGGTCGAGGTGCGCCCCGACTTCACGCTGCCCAAGTACGACGGCCTGAAGCTGACCGTCGACAACGTCGAGGCGGACGAGGATGCGGTCGAGGCCGAGCTGACCAAGCTGCGCGAGCGCTTCGGCACCCTCGTGACCGTGGATCGCCCCGCGAAGACCGGCGACTTCGTCGAGCTGGACCTCACCGCGACCATCGACGGCAACGAGGTCGATCAGGCGAGCGGCGTCTCCTACGAGGTCGGCGCTGGCAACCTGCTCGCAGGTACGGATGAGGCAGTCGAGACCCTCACCGCCGGCGAGACGACGAATTTCACCTCGCAGCTGCTGGGCGGGGAGTACGAGGGCCAGGACGCCGAGGTTGAGCTCACGGTCACCGCGGTCAAGGAGCGCGAGCTTCCCGAGGCCGACGACGAGTTCGCGCAGCTCGCGAGCGAGTTCGACACGATCGACGATCTCCGCGAGAGCCTGAAGGATCAGGTTTCGAAGGCCTCAGTCTTCGCGCAGGGTCAGCAGGCACGCGATCTCTTCACCGCAACGCTCATCGAGCAGGCCGGCATCCCCGTCTCCGAAGAGCTGGTGGAGGAAGAGGTGCACCGTCACCTCGAGGGCGAAGGCCGCCTCGAGGACGACGAGCACCGCGCCGAGGTGCGGAAGTCGTCGGAGGAGCAGATCCAGCTCCAGCTGCTGCTGGACGCGATCGTCGAAGCTGAAGGCGTGACGCCGACGCAGAACGAGCTCTCGCAGTACATCTTCCAGTCGGCGCAGCAGTACGGCATGGAGCCGACGCAGTTCCTCCAGGCCATCAGCCAGGGCAACCAGATGGGCGTGATCCTCGGAGAGGTCACGCGCAACAAGGCTCTCGCGGTCGCGCTCGCAAAGGCGGAGGTCGT
Source organism: Leucobacter manosquensis (assembly GCF_018304845.1). NCBI lineage: Bacteria > Bacillati > Actinomycetota > Actinomycetes > Micrococcales > Microbacteriaceae > Leucobacter > Leucobacter manosquensis. Next base: position 745,235 of record NZ_JAFEVO010000001.1, read on the forward strand.
GGATCAGGACGGCAACGCCGTCGATCTGAGCGAGTTCACGGCCGTCGATTCCGATGAGGAAGCCGACGCATCGGACGACGCCGCTGAGGCGGTCGAGACCGAAGCCGCTCCGGAGTCAGAGGCTCCGGCTCCGGCTGCGAAGAAGGCCGCCGCGAAGAAGCCGGCCGCCGCGTCGACCGAGAGCGCTCCCGCTGACGACGAGGCCGCGAAGAAGGCCGCTCGTTCGGCTGCCGCCAAGAAGGCTGCCGCCACGCGCGCCGCCAAGAAGGCCGCCGCCGAGGCTGAAGAGGCCGGCAAGTAGGTCGCATCCCGCCGCATCCGCGATCCCCTGCCTCGAACTTCGAGGTGGGGGATCGTTGCGTATCGGCGGCCATGCGCCCACGGCGAACACGGCTCACGAGGCGCGAACGACTCGGTACGCTCGAACCAAGCAACAACGAATGGAGCGCCGCATGGCTGAACAGACGCCACCGAACAGCGTGTTCGAACGACTGCTGAAGGACCGTATCATCTGGCTCGGTTCCGAAGTCCGTGACGACAACGCGAATGAGATCTGCGCCAAGATCCTGCTGCTGGCTGCAGAGGATCCCAAGGCCGACATCTACCTCTACATCAACTCTCCCGGCGGCTCGATCACCGCGGGCATGGCGATCTACGACACGATGTCGTTCGTTCCGAATGACATCGTCACCGTCGGCATCGGCATGGCCGCGTCGATGGGCCAGTTCCTGCTCACCGCCGGCACCAGGGGCAAGCGCTACATCACCCCGAACGCCCGCGTGCTGCTGCACCAGCCGCACGGCGGATTCGGCGGCACGGCGAGCGACATCCAGACCCAGGCGCAGCTCATCACCTCGATGAAGAACCGCCTCGCCGAGATCACCGCGGCGCAGACCGGGAAGACGCTGGAGCAGATCAATGAGGACGGCGACCGCGATCGCTGGTTCACCGCAGATGAGGCGCTCGAGTACGGCTTCATCGACTTCATCCGCGATTCAGCCACCGATGTCATCGGCGGCGGCGGCACCAGTAACTAACGTGACGGACAGGAAGCAACTCACTCGATGAATACTCCATACATGCCCCAGTCCGGCGGATCGAGCCTGCAGATGCCCGATGCGCGCTACGTGCTCCCGACCTTCGAAGAGCGCACGGCCTACGGCTACAAGCGTCAGGATCCGTACGCCAAGCTCTTCGAGGATCGCATCATCTTCCTCGGCGTGCAGGTCGACGATGCGTCAGCCGACGACGTCATGGCCCAGCTCCTGGTGCTCGAGAGCCAGGACCCTGAGCGGGACATCACCATGTACATCAACTCGCCGGGCGGCTCCTTCACCGCCATGACGGCGATCTACGACACGATGCAGTACATTCGCCCGCACGTGCAGACGGTGTGCCTCGGTCAGGCGGCGTCGGCTGCGGCGGTGCTGCTCGCCGGTGGAACCCCGGGGAAGCGGCTCGCGCTGCCCAACGCGCGCGTGCTGATCCACCAGCCGTCCAGCGGTCAGGGCGGCCACGGCCAGGCCTCGGACATCGAGATCCAGGCCCGCGAGATCCTGCGGATGCGCGAATGGCTCGAGGAGACGCTGTCGAAGCACTCCAAGCGCAGCATCGAAGAGGTGAATCGCGACATCGATCGCGATAAGATTCTCAGCGCACAGGAGGCGTTCGAATACGGGCTCGTCGACCAGGTGCTGACGAGTCGGAAGAACCCGCAGCCGGTCATCGCGAAGTAGTCACACGGAGCCTCGGGGGCGACCCCGGGGCTCCGGCGCGCCGCCCATCAATGTCTGAGGCTCCCGCTAGTCTCGAAGGCATCGGATCAGACCGAGTTAGGTGAAGGAGCTCCGCATGGCGAAGATCGGCGAAAGCAGCGAGCTGCTCAAGTGCTCCTTCTGCGGCAAGTCGCAGAAGCAAGTGCAGCAGCTCATCGCCGGCCCGCAGATCTACATCTGCGATGAGTGCGTGGCGCTCTGCAATGAGATCATCGAGGAGCGCCTCGCGGAGCACCAGACGGGGGAGACCTCCGACTTCACTCTGCACAAGCCTCGTGAGATCGCAGACTTCCTCGACCAGTACGTCATCGGGCAGGACCGGGCCAAGCAGTCACTCGCCGTTGCGGTGTACAACCACTACAAGCGCGTGCGCGCGCTCTCGTCGCTCGCGAGCGCTGAGGTCGCCTCGGAGCAGGTGGAGATCGCGAAGTCGAATATTCTGCTTATCGGCCCGACCGGGTGCGGCAAGACGTATCTCGCGCAGTCGCTGGCACGACAGCTCGGCGTGCCGTTCGCGGTTGCCGACGCCACGGCGCTCACCGAGGCGGGGTACGTCGGCGAAGACGTCGAGAACATCCTCCTGAAACTTCTGCAGGCAGCCGATTTCGATGTCGCCCGCGCAGAGATGGGGATCATCTACATCGATGAGATCGACAAGATCTCTCGTAAAGCCGAGAACCCCTCGATCACGCGCGATGTCTCGGGCGAAGGCGTGCAGCAGGCGCTCCTCAAGATCCTGGAGGGAACGGTCGCATCGATTCCTCCGCAGGGCGGGCGCAAGCACCCGAATCAGGAGTTCATCCAACTCGACACCACGAACGTGCTCTTCATCGTCGCCGGCGCATTCGCCGGTCTCGAGGAGATCGTCGGGTCTCGCCTCGGCAAGGGCGGCATCGGGTTCGGTGCGCCGGTATCGAGCAAGCGCAACGACGATCAGCTCTTCGCTCAGGTGCAACCTGAAGATCTGCACAAGTTCGGCCTGATTCCCGAGTTCATCGGGCGCCTGCCGATCGTGGCGACGGTCGATCCGCTCGACGTCGAGGCGCTGACGCGCATTCTCACCGAGCCGAAGAATGCACTCGTGAAGCAGTACCAGCGCATGTTCGAACTCGACGGCGTGAGTCTCGAGTTCGAGGATGCCGCGCTCGAAGCCATCGCTGAACTTGCCGTCGAACGCAAGACCGGCGCTCGTGGGCTCCGTGCAATCCTCGAAGGGATCCTCGGCCCCGTCATGTTCGAGGTGCCTTCCGATGGTGACATCACGAAGGTCATCGTGACCCGGGAATCGGTGAACGGGGAAGCTGCGCCGCGCGTGCTGCAGGCCCGTGGAGGCCGCGAGAGCGCCTGAGCCGAGGTGCATGCCTGACTGCCGGCGCGTTATGCTCGCCGGCGTATCGGCAAAGGTCACCGTGCGGAAGCATGCGTGAACGGCACTAGCGCAACGTGTTGCCCGCAGACCCGAGCTCTTCGGCCGCCTGAACGACTCGCGCCGCCATCGCGTGCTCAGCCGGCTTTCCCCACGCGCGCGGGTCGTAGTATTTCTTGTCGCCATACCCACCATCGATTTTGAGCACGCGCTCCCAGTTCGAGAGCATGTGCCCGGCGATTGAACGCGTGAACGCGTATTGGGTATCCGTGTCGACGTTCATCTTCACCACGCCGAAGGAAACCGCGGCAGCGATGTCTGCCGGCGACGATCCCGACCCGCCGTGGAACACGAGATCGAACGGACGGTCACGCCCGAGGCTCTGCCCGATTTCATGTTGGATGTCTCCGAGGAGCTCGGGGCGCAGATGCACTGCAGCCGGGTTGTAGACTCCGTGGACGTTGCCGAACGTCAGCGCCGTGAGATATCTCCCGCGTTCACCTGATCCGAGCGCGGCGATGGTAGCGCGCGCATCGTCTACCGTCGAGTAGAGCTCATCGTTGATGTCGTGGGAGATGCCGTCTTCCTCACCCCCCACCACCCCGACCTCGATCTCGAGGATCGTGCGTGCGCGTTCGCTCAGCTCTAACAGCTCAGACGCTATGGCAAGGTTTCTCTCCAACGGCACCGCAGAGCCGTCCCACATATGCGACTGGTACAGCGGTTCAAGCCCTCTCGATCGCCGTTCAATCGCGTCTGCGAGCAACGGCCGCACCCAGTTCGCGAGGTGTTCCTGAGGGCAATGATCGGTGTGCAGGGCGACGGTGACGCCGTAATCGGCAGCGACCTCGTGCGCGTAGAGTGCCAACGCGCGCGAGCCCTTGGCCCGATCCTGCACCCGGTTGCCCGAGAGATAGAGCGCTGTTCCGAGCGACACTTGAATAATTCCATCACTATCGGCGTCTGCGAAACCCTGGAGCGCCGCGTTCAACGATTGCGAACTGGTGACGTTGATCGCGGGCAATGCGAAGCCGCTCTGCTTCGCATGGTCGATCATGGCGGCGTAGGTCTCCGGAGTGGCGATGGGCATGCGCGTCCTTTCACAGCGGGGCGTCGGCGCAGCCGCAGGAATTGCGGATGCGCAGTTCAGTGGGAATGATGCGTCGTTCGACAGGCCGGTCATCGCCTGCGATGCGGTCGAAGAGCACGTCGACGGCCTCAGTACCGAGCCGTGACACATTCTGTGCAACCGCGGTGAGGCCTGGTTCGAACAGGTCGCTCCACTCGAAGTCGTCGTATGCGACGAGGGCGAGGTCATCGGGCACTCGGAGGCCCGCACGGCGCACGGCCCGAAGCGCTCCGATCGTCATGGCATTGTTGAGACTCACGAGAGCCGTGGGCGGCCGAGCGCCGGCGAGCAGATCGAGCACGACGCGCTCGCCGGCTTCAGCATTCGAATCTCCGGGCACGATCAATGCCTCGTCGGGCGCGATTCCAGCGTGCTCGAGCGCGCGACGGTAGCCGCTCAATCGCTCGGTGGACGATGCGAGGCCCGGGAGGCCGGCGACGGCCGCAATCCGTCGATGCCCGTGTGCGATGAGGTGAGCCGTGAGCTCCTCGGTCGATACGGAGTTTTCGGGAGTCAGCTCGTCGTGCCTCGCATCGACGCTCCGGTCGATCACCACCGTGGGCGTTCCAGCAGCATTGATGAGCCCTGCCCCGTGTGAGATGAACCCGTGCGACGGGGCGATGATGATGCCATCGACGGCGCGATCGAGCAGAGACTCGATCACTCGGCGCTCCATCCCGGGCTCGTCGTGCGTGTCTCCGAGCACGAGCACGTACCCCGCGGCCGAGACATGCTGTTCGATGGCGTGGAGGAGTGGACCGAAATAGGGGTTTGTGAGCCCTGAGATCGCGAGACCGATGGTGTGCGATCTGCCGCCTGCCAAAGTTCTCGCAGCAGAATTTCTGCGGTACCCGAGCTCGGCGACGGCCTGCTCCACACGCTCGCGCACAGGATCGCTGACGTACCTGGTGCCGTTGAGCACATGCGATACCGTGCTCGACGACACTCCCGAGTGCTCCGCCACCTCTGCCATCGTCACCACTGTGTGACTTCCTTCGCACGTCGTTGTTACCGTTCTTCACACGATAACAGGATCGCCGCAAAACGCGAAAGCGCTTGCGCAAGCGCTTTCCGTCTGCATATGGTGTGCGTGGACAGAGACGTCCATCTCGGGATCGAAGGAGCTCTCACATGAACATCACGACACCACATCGTTTCGGAATCCGGTTGGCGGCGGTAGCCGCGGCAGCGCTGCTGCTTGGCACCACTGCGTGCTCGACTGGCACTGAGGGCGGCGGAGACGAAGGCGGCGCCCCCGAGGGCGATCTCAAGATCGGTCTCGTCACGAAGACCGACTCGAATCCCTTCTTCGTAAACATGCGCGAATCGGCGCAGGCCGCGGCAGACGAGAACGGCGCAGAGCTGATCGCGCTCGCGGGCGCCTTCGACGGTGACAACGAAGGCCAGGTGGCTGCGATCGAGAATCTCGTGAGTCAAGGTGTGCAGGGCATCATGATCACACCGAACTCCTCATCGGGAATTCTCGCCGCCATCAAGCAGGCTCGAGATCAAGGTGTGCTCGTCGTCGCACTCGATACCGCCACGGATCCCGAAGACGCGGTCGACGCGACCTTCGCCACGGACAACTTCGCCGCAGGCGAGGCGCAGGGCGGCTGGGTGAAGGCGAGTCTCGGCGACGATGAGCCCCAGGTCGTCATGCTCGACGGAACACCGGGCGGCACGGTCGACACCTTCCGCCACGATGGCTTTCTCAAGGGCATGGGCCTGTCGGAGGACTCTCCCGAGATCCTCGGCATGGAGAACACGAACGGTGACCAGACCAAAGCGCAGACCGCGATGGAAAACCTGTTGCAGCGCGCTCCGGAGGCGAACGCCCTGTACACGATCAACGAGCCTGCTGCTGCCGGCGGATTCGCAGCGATCAAGGCGGCGGGCAAAGAAGATCAAGTGCTCATCGGATCGATCGATGGTTCGTGTACCGGAGTCGAGAACGTGAAGGCGGGCATCATCGGCGCAACGGTCATGCAGTTTCCGACGAAGATGGCGGAGCAGGGCGTTGACGCCATCGTCACCTACGCGAATGACGGCACCAAGCCGAAGGAGGGGTTCAACGACACCGGGTCGGTACTCATCACCGACCAGCCCGTTGAGGGCCTCGACTCGGAAGACACTGAATGGGGCGCCGACAACTGCTGGGGGTGAGGCCCCGCTCCTGATCCATATCGACGCACCACGCGTGGGCCGCATCTCTCGTGCGGTCCACGCCGGAGTAAGGAATCGCACCCCATGTCATCCACCCCCACTCAAGCGACGCCGGTCTCGGGCGCGGGCGCGTCGGGCTTCTCCTGGTCGCGCATGCTCCAGGCTCCATTGTTCGGCTCCTCCATCGCCCTCGTTGTCGCCCTCATCGTGTTCAGCCTGCTCTCACCGCGCTTCCTCACGCTCGGAAACTTCTCGCTGATCCTGCAACAGTCCGTCGTGATCGGCATCCTTGCCGTCGCGCAGACACTGATCATTCTCACCGCTGGCATCGATCTCTCGATCGGATCGATCGCGGTGCTCGGCACCGTCGTTCTGGCGATCGGGTCCGGATCATCGGGCGCCGTCATCGGGCTGCTCCTGGCGCTCATCGTCTGCGTAGCGCTCGGGTCGCTCAACGGCGCGCTCGTTACGCTCCTGAGACTCCCGCCATTCATCGTCACCCTCGGTTCGTTCACCGCGATCGTCGCGGCGACTCGCCTCGTCGCGGGATCCCAGACGTTCACGGTCACCGACCCGATCCTCGTGTTCCTCGGAACGACGTTCCGCATCGGTGCATTCGTGACGACCTACGGCGTCGTGACCATGCTGCTCGTGTATCTCGTCGTCGGATACGCATTGACGCAGACGGCGTGGGGAAAGCACGTCTACGCGGTCGGTGGAAACGCCGTCGCCGCGAGACTTTCGGGGGTGAAGACGAATCGTACGATCTTCTCTGTGTACGTCGTCGCCGGCGTGATCGCGATGATTGCTGCGTGGGCCGCTCTCGGCCGAATCCCGAATGCCGATCCGAACGCCTTTCAGAACGCGAATCTTGAGACCATTACCGCGGTCGTTATCGGCGGAACGAGTCTGTTCGGCGGGCGCGGGGGTGTGCTCGGCACGTTGATCGGCACCTTGATCGTCGGCGTGCTGCGCAACGGACTCACGCTCGCCGGCGTCGATAATCTCTACCAGAACATCGCGACCGGTGTGCTCGTCATCGTTGCGGTCACGATCGACCAATTCATGCGCCGACGTACGGCGCGGTGACGGAGGAATCACATGCACACCGAGACCGACACCTCAGTATCTCCAGCCTCCGGCGACTCGAGCGGCCTTGCCCTCCACGCACGCGGCCTTGTCAAGCGATACGGCAGTGTCACGGCCATCAACGGCGCTGACTTCGACCTTCGGCACGGGGAGGTGCTCGCCGTGATCGGAGACAACGGCGCCGGAAAATCGAGCCTCATCAAAGCACTCGCGGGCGCCATCATCCCCGACGAAGGCACGATATTCATGAACGGGGAGCCGGTGCAGTTCAGAAGCACCGGGGACGCACGAGCCGCAGGGATCGAGACCGTCTATCAGGATCTCGCCGTGATTCCGGCGCTCGACATCGCTTCCAACATTTTCCTCGGCCGAGAGATTCGGCGGAAGGGGTTCATGGGAACAGTACTGCGCCGTCTCGACATGCCCCGCATGCGCGAGTACGCCGGGCAGCATCTCAGCGACCTGCAGATCGGCATCAAGTCGGTGTCGCAGGCAGTGGAGACGCTCTCGGGTGGCCAGCGTCAGGGCGTTGCCGTGTCGCGCGCGGCGGCGTTCGGGAAAGGCGTCATCATTATGGACGAGCCGACCGCAGCGCTCGGAGTCCGAGAATCCGGCCAGGTTATCGAACTCATCCGGTCGATTCGCGATCGCGGCATTCCCGTCGTACTCATCAGCCACGACATGCCGCACGTATTCGAAGTCGCCGACCGCATCCACGTGCATCGACTCGGGCGTCGTGCTGCCGTCGTCGACCCCACCCGCCGGTCGATGTCGGAGGTCGTGGCGCTCATGACCGGTGCTGAGCGCCCCACCGACCAGGAGGCCGCCGGTGGCCACTGATGCGTCCCCTCGGGGGATCTTCGTCGGCCTCGCAACCCTTGATGTCATTCATCGTGTCGACCGGGCACCGGCCGCGAACGAGAAGATCACGGCCGCCCAGCAATTCATGGCAGCGGGTGGACCTGCCGCCAATGCCGCAGTCACTTTCGCAGCGCTGGGAGGCTCTGCGGTGCTGGTGACGGCGCTCGGAGACGGGCCGATCGCGCGACTGATTCGGGACGAGCTCGAGGCGTGCGACGTGCGCGTGGTCGACGTTGCGCCAGACCTCGATGCGGATGCGCCCGTCTCGTCGGTGGCGGTGCTGCAAGGGTCGGGCGAGCGATCTGTCATCGGGGGCGACGCGGCCGCAGTACGCGCCGCATCGCCCGATGGGGAGTGGTGGGATCGGGCGCTGCAGGTGGAAATCGCACTCATCGATGGGCATCATCCCGACCTCGCGCGCGCCGCGACGGTCGCGGCCACGCGTTCCCGAGTTCCGGTAGTCGTCGACGCCGGGCGGTGGAAACCCGTCATGCACGACATCATGGGCGGAGCGACGGACGTTGTCGCTTCAGCCGACTTTCGACTCCCCGAGACCAGTTCCGCACGAGAAACAGCTCTGGCACTCGTCGCCGCGGGCGTGCCGAACGTGGTCACGACATCCGGCCCTGATCCGGTGCAATGGTGGAGCGGCGAAGACTCCGGCGCGGTAACGGTGCCGGTCACTGAGGCGCGCGACACACTCGGAGCGGGAGACGTCTTCCATGGCGCGTACGCCTTCGCCACCGCGCATGGGGAGCTCTTGCCAGCGCGAATCGCATTCGCGAGTCGCATCGCGGCGATACGATGTGCTCATATTGGGCCAAGGAGCTGGTTGGACGCTGTCCGTGCCGACCGAGCTGCACCGTCGGATCAAGGAGCGTCATGACCCCTGCTGACACAATCACCCCGACGACCATCGCCGAACTCGAGTGCCGCGCACGAGACCTCATCGTGCCGGGGGAGCGTCGGATACTCGGCATCACCGGGGCGCCGGGCGCCGGTAAATCGACGGTGGCTGAGCTGCTCGTTTCCAAACTCGGGCCCGAACTCGCGGTGCTCGTGCCGATGGACGGATTCCACTTCGCCAACTCGGTGCTCGCCGCGTTGCACCGAACCGAGACCAAAGGAGCCTATGACACGTTTGATGCGTGGGGGTACGTCTCGCTGCTCCGCAGGATCCACGCGCAGGGCTCGGAAGGGAACGGCGTGGACGAAGACGTCGTGTACGCGCCTGAGTTTCGCCGCGACCTCGAGGAGCCCATCGGGTCGGCGATTCCCGTACGACGTTCGACGCCACTCGTCGTCACCGAGGGCAACTACCTGCTGCTTGAGGATCACCCGTGGCCGCTTGCTCGCGACATGATCGATGAAGTCTGGTTCATTGCGCCCTCGGAAGAGGAGCGAATGGAGCGGTTGATCGCGCGCCACATGAGATTTGGGCGCAGCGCGAACGAAGCGCGGGAGCGGTCATGGGGAAGCGATCAGCGAAACGCTGAGCGGATCATCGCGTCAGCGAATCGGGCGGAGCACATCTTCAGCGTTACCGACCAGCGTCAACGTTCTGCGTGATGTCTCACTGCTGTGCCGTCGCACTGCCTTGATTGAATCGACGGGCTCGCGGGAGACCTGCTGGCGGCATCGCTCTCAGTTTCCCAGGCGCGGCCTGCGATGGAACGCACGTGCCACGTGCGTGACTCGTCGCGCTCGACCTCGGAGATGGCGAGATTCTCGGCCCGGGGCACCTCATCTGCCGGCAGCCCGGAGATGTCCGCGAGCAGATGCCGGATGAACGAACCGTGCGTCACAGCGATGACGCGGCCGTTCCGAAACTGATCGGCGATGCGGTCGAGCGCCGATACCCCCCGCTCAGCGACCTCGTCATGACCCTCCATGCTCGGGTACTGGCGAGACGGCCAGTGCTCGAGGGCGACACTGTGCGACAAGCCTTCCGCATCGCCGAAGGAGCGCTCGACGAGCCCCTCGCACGTCACCGCCTCGAGACCGAGCCGCTCGGCGAGGATCTCAGCCGTCTGCCGAGCTCGGAGCAGCGGACTCGTCACGACCGCGTCCCACCCGCCTGCTCGTGAGAGTCGCTCGGCGAGGTCGCTGGCCTGCTCTCGGCCGGTGGCGTTCAGCGGAATGTCGGTGCGACCCTGCATGCGACCGGAGAGATTCCAGTCGGTCTGCCCGTGCCGGATGAGCGCGATGCGCACGCTCAACCGCCCACTGCGGTGATATCGAAGCTCAACAGTACGGACCCGTTCTTCTGGGGGATCTGCAGAGCGGTGACGCTCAGCGTGCCGTGTGCGAGCGTGGCGGCGACGCCGCCATCACCGGTCTCGGATCGCTCCGATTCGGCGAACCCGCTCGCGCTGACGATCGACTGCCACAGCGCATCAGCGGCAGCCCGGTCCTCAGCGGTGAGCACGAGATACCATTCGCTCGTCGATCGCTCACCGGCATCGTCGATGCGGGCGCCGTCGGGCACGACGAAATCGGCCACCGGGAATGACGCGGGGAGCGTCGTCGATTTCGACGTGTCCTGCGGATCGCCCTGCTGCGGCCATCCGCCCTCGCTGCTCCCGGAGGCGGCGCCGTTCGCTTTGCGGTCGCCCTCCCCGACGCTCGATGCATCGCTGCCCGCTTCATCGTCCTCACCGGCAGTCGCACTCTCGTCAGGCCCGGAGGAGTCGGCGTCCGCCTCCGCGGAGGCCGAGGCGGACGCCGACGACGATCCGTCGCCGCGCGCACCGCCGTCCGCCGCAGGCTCGGGAGCACAGGCGCTCAGCCCCATGAGGGCGATGGCCGCCACCGCCATACTCGCGCCGAATCGGCGCCCGACCAGGTCGTCTCCGCGAAACATCGAACTCCTCAACTCAGCCAGTCATCATCGTCGGCGTCGTCGTCTGCGCTGTGGGCCAGACGTTCCTCCGCGAGCCCCGGCTCGCCGCTCCCGCTCACGGGCCCGGTGCGCACGCGACCGACCACGTCGAGCGCGACGAACACGAGGTCATCGAGCTCGCAGCGCGGCCGGCCTTCGAGCCAGGTCAGCGTCCACGAATCAGCCTCCGGATGCCCGTTCTCCTGCTCGGCGATCGCGGCATGCAGCGCCTCGGGCACGCTGCGGTGCGGGGGAGTGCCCCTCTGCCAGCGCGCCCCGAGCTGCATCGTCACGCCTCCACTGGTGCGAGCTGGATGTCGGCGACGGTGACTCCGCTCAGATCGTCCGGGCCGGCCTCGATCCGAAGCTCGGCGATCTTTCCGACTGCGGCGAGATCAGCCGAGGCCGACTCGAGGCGGGCGAGATCGGGCTGCCGGGCCTGCACGACCGCGATCGACACCGGGGTCTTCTGCGAGGCCTTCGCGGCCGTCTTCGCTCCGCGGATGCCCACGAGCGCCTCGCCGACGAGGCCGAGCAATGCGGCGTCGGCGCTGTCCCCGGCGAGTGAGGCGGCCTCCTCCGGCACGGGCCAGTCGGCCTGGTGCACAGACCCTTCGCCGAACCACGACCACACTTCCTCCGTGGCATACGGCAGGAACGGCGCGAGCAGGCGCACGAACACGGAGAGCGAGGTGCGCAGGGCGGTCACTGCAGACGCCCGCGACTGGCCCTCACCGTTGTGCGCGCGCTCCTTCACGAGCTCGAGATAGTCGTCGCAGAAGGTCCAGAAATACGATTCGGTCAGCTCGAGTGCACGAGCATGGTCGTAGTTCTCGAATGCGCGCGTCGCCTGCTCGATCACTCCCGCGAGTCCGGCGAGCACGGCGCGGTCGAGCGCTTCCGTGACGGTCCCGGCGCCCGAGTCGTTGAAACTGAGGGTGAATTTCGCCGCGTTCAGCAGCTTGATCGCCAGACGACGGCCGATCTTGATCTGCGTCGGATTCTGCGGGTCGAACGCCGCATCCGTGCCGAGCTTCGCCGAGGCCGCCCAGTAGCGCACAGCGTCCGACCCGTGCTGCTCGAGCATGCCGGCGGGCGTCACCACGTTGCCCTTCGACTTCGACATCTTCTTCCGATCGGGATCCAGGATCCACCCGGAGATGCCCGCGTGCTGCCACGGCAGCTGGCCGCACTCGAGCTCCGAACGCAGCAGCGTCGAGAACAACCACGTCCGGATGATGTCCTGACCCTGCGGCCGGAGACTGAACGGGTATACGAGATCGAACAGCTCCGGGTCGCGCTCCCAGCCGCCCGCGAGCTGCGGGGTGAGCGAAGAGGTCGCCCACGTGTCCATCACGTCGACCTCGCCCTGGAACCCGCCTGCGACTCCGCGCTGATCGGCCGTGTACCCGGCGGGGACGTCACTCGACGGGTCGACGGGCAGCTGATCCTCACTCGGCAGGATCGGCTCGTCGAAGACCGGATTGCCGTCGGCGTCGAGCGGGTACCACACCGGGATCGCGACACCGAAGAAGCGCTGACGCGAGATCAGCCAATCACCGGAGAGGCCCTCGACCCAGTTCTCGTAGCGCACGCGCATGAAGTCGGGATGCCACTCGAGCTCTCGCCCGTGCGCGAGCAGGCGATCGCGGAGCGCCTCATCGCGAGCACCGTTCACGACGTACCACTGGCGGGTCGAAACGATTTCGAGCGGCTTGTCGCCCTTCTCGAAGAACTTGACGGGATGCGTGATCTTGCGGATGTCGCCGACGAGTTCGCCGGAGGCGCGCAGCGAGTCGACGACGATCTGCTTCGCACTGAACACAGTCTTGCCCGCGATCTCCGCGTAGGCTGCCCGCCCGGTCTCGCTCGTGATGACGTCGGGCGCCTCGGAGATCACGCGGCCGTCGAATCCGAGGATGGCACGGTTCGGCAGGTCGAGTTCGCGCCACCAGACCACATCGGTCACATCGCCGAACGTGCAGATCATCGCGATTCCGGTGCCCTTGTCCTTCTGCGCGAGATGGTGGGCCAGGATCGGCACCTCGACGTCGAACAGGGGAGTGCGCACTGTCGAGCCGAAGAGCGGCTGGAAGCGCTCATCGTCGGGGTGCGCGACGAGCGCGACGCACGCTGCGAGCAGTTCGGGACGCGTGGTGTCGATGAGGATGTCACCCGATCCGTCCGACTTGTGGAAGGCGAGCGTGTGATAGGCGCTCGGCTGATCGCGATCCTCGAGCTCCGCCTGGGCGACCGCTGTGCGGAACGTCACGTCCCACAGGGTCGGCGCCTGGGCCTGGTAGGCCTCGCCGCGCTGGACGTTGCGGAGGAAGGCGAGCTGGGACGCGCGCAGCGACTCGGCTCCGATCGTTCGGTAGCTCTGCTTCCAGTCGACGGAGAGCCCGAGCGTGCGCCAGAGCGCCTCGAACTGCTGCTCGTCCTCCTCGGTGAGGCGCTCGCACAGCTCGATGAAGTTGCGGCGGGAGATCGGCTGCTGATCCGCCGCTTTGATGCTCTTGCCGTCGCCCCCTTCGTGCGGAGGGACGAATCCCTCGACGTACGGCAGCGACGGATCGCAGCGCACGCCGTAGTAGTTCTGCACGCGTCGCTCCGTCGGCAGCCCGTTGTCGTCCCACCCCATCGGGTAGAAGACGGCCTTGCCCTGCATGCGCTGGTACCGCGCGATGGTATCGGTGTGCGTGTACGAGAAGACGTGTCCCACGTGCAGCGATCCCGACGCCGTCGGCGGGGGCGTGTCGATGCTGTAGACGTTCTCCCGGGAAGCGCGCGCTCGCGGGAAGGCGTACGTGCCGGCTTCCTCCCACACCGGGCCCCATTTCGCTTCGAGGCCTTCGAGTACGGGCTTGTCGGGAATCGCGCTCATGCGTGGGGCTCCGCTTCTCGATACCGCGCTCAGCTGCGGCATCGGGGTTCGATGTGGACGGCACCGCGTGGTCGCGCGGCAGCTCATCGCCGCGCTGGTGCCTGATGGTGTGGATCCAGCTTACCGGCCCTCAGTCACCGGCGAGCTGCACCCCGATCAGCGTCTCGTTGAGGGCAGGGTCGCCGCCGGGCTCGGGTTCGGTGAGGTACTGCTCCCAGGCGATGCCGGTCGGCTGCTCTCCCCGCTCGCTGATCCAGGCGTAGAGACGCTCGTAAGCGGCCGACAGCCCGCTGAAGTCACCGCGCAGCAGCATCGTGGCGGTGCGGGCGGCCGGAATCGTCTCGGCCGTGATCCCGCCGCCGGTTCCGGTGTATGGCTGAGGGATCGGCACGGCCACCGACAGGTCGAGGCCCTCCGCCGCCGGGGAGCCGTGCATCACGCCCATCGGGGCGGCGGCCGGAGACACGCCTGTCTCTGCCAACGCCTGGAAGATCGCCGGGTACGCGCGGTCGTAGAGCTCGGGAATGCGGTCGAACGGAACGGTCTCCCGCACGACGGCCAGGTGCACTTCGGGTCGGGATTCGATCTCGGGTGCGAGGGCTGAATCGCTCATGGTCTCTCCTCGATGACAGGCCGAGCCGGAAGCGCCCGACGTCGCCGATCCTACGCGGCAACGGCGCCGGGCGCTCCTGATTTCTCTATTCGGCGAGCAGGCCGGGGAATGCGTCGGGGTGCTCGTCGATCCAGGCGTCGACGGCCTCGGCCTCTTCACCCACCTCGTATTCGTTCGTCATCGCGTTCTCGAGCGTGCTGAAGGCCTCGTCGTTCAGCTTGAAATCTGCGGCGTAGTCTGCCGCGTCGGAAAAGCGCTCGGTGAATCCCTGGGTCGCGAGCACATGAATGCCCTCGGGGGTGCCCATGACACCCTTCGGGTCTTCGAGGTCGCGCAGGCCGTACACCTCGTTCGCCCAGAACGGGCGCCAGCTCGTCACGACGATGTCGTCGCCGGTCTCGACCGCGTCGCTCACCGAGGCGAGCATCGCCGCCGTCGACGAGGACACGAGGGAGAACTCACTGTCGAGTCCGTAGGCAGGCATGCCGACTTCCTCCGTGTGCTTCATCTGACCCGCGCTCGGCTCGATGCCGATGATCTTCCCGTCGAATCGATCGGCACTCGGCGCGAGTTCTTCGAGTGACGTGATATCGACATAGTCGGGCACCGAGAGGGTGATCGTGCCGTTGTCGTACCAGGTGCCGAGATCCTCGAAGTCATCTTCCCGCCCCGCGACGTACTCGGCCTGCGTGCGCTCGGTCCAAGCACCCGAGAAGACGTCGATGCTGCCCTCCGCGAGACTCGTGTACAGCACGGCTGCCTCAGTGAGCTCCTGCATCTCAACGTCGTAGCCGAGCTTTTCGAACTGGTCCTTGAGGAGGAAGCCGCTGGTCTTGCCATCGCTCCAGGAGGGGACGTAGCCGATGGTGATGCTGTCTGCGCTGGCATCGGCGGCGTCTTCGGCAGAACATCCGGCGAGCGCCAGAGCGGCTGCTGCGGTGAGTGCGAGAGCAGAAGTGAGGGTGCGGAACTGCAAATGGTGTCCTTTCGTAAAGCGTGGTGCCGCTGTGCGGCATGAAAAAAGGAGCCCTTCCCGGAACGGTGTTTCGGGAAGGGCTCCTTTCGTACTGCGTGATTCCCCGAAGGGAAACGACGGATCGGTCAGCTGGTGATCAGACCCGGGTACGCATCGCCGTACTCCTCGAGCCATGCATCGACGGCGGCCTCGGGGTCGTCCTTGTACTCGTCACCGGTGACCATGCTCTCGAGCGCGCCGTAGGCGACGTCGTCGAGCTTGATGTCGGCGATGTAGTCGGCGACCTCGGGGTACTCCTCCGAGAGACCCTTCTTCCCCAGGAAGTGCAGGGTCTCGGGCTCGCCCATCGCACCCTTCGGGTCCTCGAGATCCTTCAGCGGGAAGGCATCGTTCGCCCAGAACGGGCGCCAGAGCGTCACGACGACGTCTTCTTCGTTGTCGATCTTGTCCTGCAGCGTCGCGAGCATGGTCGCGGTGGAGGAGGTCACGAGCTCGAAGTCGCCGTCCAGGCCGTACTCCGGCATCGCGACGTCCTGCGTCTGCGCGGTCAGTCCTGCGCCCGGCTCGATGCCGATGATCTCGCCGCCGAATCGATCCGCTTCACCGGCGAGGTCTTCGATGGAGTCGATGTCGACGTACTCGGGCACTGCAAGCGTCAGAACGGCGCCGTCGTAGTAGCCGCCGAGATCCTCGATCTGGTCGCCGAATTCCTCCATGTACGAGGCGTGCGTCACCTCCGGCCATGCTGAGGGGTAGATGTCGAAGTCTCCACCGGCGAGTCCTGCGTAGAGCACGCCCGCATCGGTCAGCTCTTCCATCTCGACGTCGTAGCCCATCTTGCCGAGCTGATCCTCGAGCAGGTAGGCGGTGCTGAGCCCGTCCGTCCAACCCGGCAGGTAGCCCAGTGTGACGGTGCCGTTCTCGCCGCCGCCGTCGCCGTCGGAGCCGCTGCCGGACCCATTGCCGGAGCAGCCTGCAAGGGCGAGGGTTGCGGCGGCTCCCAGAGCCAGCATTCCGGTGAGAGTGCGCTTCTGCATACTTCGTCCTTTCGTTTCGTGCGCGGGGCGCACGGTGTGGGGGTACGTGTGTTTCGAGGGGTTCGTGCGGTGCGTCATGCGGCCCTGGCGAGCGCGCCCGTGCGGCGCGCGTCACGGCGGCGGCGGATGCCGCCCAGCAGCGAGTGCTTGTAATCGCCGGGATTGCCGAGGGCTGCGGTCACGCGGTCGAGGAAGACGGCGAGGATCACGACGCTCAGGCCGGCCTCGACGCCCTGCGCGATGTTCAGGGTCGAGATGGCCGCGACGACCTCCTTGCCGAGTCCGTTCGCGCCGGCCATACCGGCGACGACGGCCATCGAGAGGGCGAGCATGATCACCTGGTTGATGCCTGCCATGATGGTCGGCATCGCGAGCGGCAACTGGATGCCTCGGAGGATCTTCCCCGGTGCGGCTCCGAATGCGTAGCCGGCCTCGACCGTCTCGGAGTCGACTCCGCGGATGCCGAGTTCGGTGAACCTCACGCCGGGAGCGACCGAGAACAGGACCGTTGCGAAGACGCCCGGCACGAACCCGATGCTGAAGAAGATCACGGCGGGGATCAGGTAGACGAAGGCCGGCATCGTCTGCATGAAGTCGAGCACGGGCTTCAGGATCGCGCTGAACGTATCGCTCCGCGCTGCCGCGATGCCGAGCGGGATCGCGACGACGATGGCGATGAGGGCTGCGATGAGCACGAGCGCGAGCGTCAGCATCGCATTCTCCCACTGGCCCATGCCGACGACGAGGAGCATCGTGATGACGGTGCCGACCGCGAGCTGCCAGGAGCGCAGCAGCCAGCCGATCAGCCCGAACACGATGATGAGGACGGGGAAGGGAACGGACGTCAGTCCGTCGGCCAGCCCCTCGACGAGGAACTTGATCACCAGGGTGACAACGTCGAGGAAGCCGTCGAACGTCGCCTTGAACCAGTTGAGTCCATCGGCTACCCAGTCGCCGAGGGGAATGCGGAAGTCGTCCATCAGCGCACCTCCTCATTCTCGGGTGCGAACCCGGCTCCGGCGGCGCTCTCCGGAGCATCGCCCAGTGTCTCTGAGATCATCGCCGCCGACACGGTCGGTGTCGGTTCGATGATCGGAATCTCCGTCGTCATGGTCGGGAGGTCGGTCAGTGCTGCGAGGAGCGTGACGCGCGGAACGACGCCGATGAGCCGATCCTGGTCGTCGGTCACAGCCACGGGCAGCGGACTCTCCACTGCGAGCTCGAAGAGCTCGGAGATGTACTGATCGCGCTTCACGATCGAGGGCGTGGGCCGGAGGCGCTCCGTGATGTCGGTACCGCCTTCGCGGACCTGGCGCAGCACATCCTTATCGCGGACGACGCCGAGCAGCTTGCGTGACGCGGACGTGACGAAGCAGGCCGACGTCTGCAGATCGCGCATGGTGCGCAGCGCGGTGCGCGGGCCGGCGGTCGCCGGGACCACGGCGCGGGGCGGCTCCATCACGTCTCCCGCGGTGAGCACTCGGGCGCGATCGACGTCCTGCACGAACTGGGCGACGTAATCGTTGGCCGGGTCGGTGAGGATGTCGTTCGGCGTTCCGACCTGCACGATCCTCCCGTCGCGCATGACGGCGATGCGGTCGCCCAGGAACATCGCCTCATTCAGGTCGTGCGTGATGAAGACGATCGTCTTGTTGAGCTCCTGCTGCAGTTCGACGAGCTGCTCCTGCATCTCTCGCCGAATCAGCGGGTCCAGCGCTGAGAACGCTTCATCCATGAGCAGGATGTCGGTGTCAGCGGCGAACGCGCGGGCGATGCCGACGCGCTGCTGCATGCCGCCCGAGAGCTCACCGGGCAAGTGCTCCTCCCAGCCGCCCAGACCGACGCGCGTGAGCCAGTGCTGCGCTCGCTCTCGACGCTCCGCTGGCGCAACGCCCTGCAACTCGAGTCCGTAGGCGACGTTGTCGAGGACACTGCGGTGGGGGAGCAGTGCGAAGTGCTGGAACACCATCGACATCCGGTCGCGACGCAGCTCGCGCAGTTCTTGTCCGCTCAGGCCGACGACCTCGGTGCCGAAGACTGTGATCGACCCGTCAGTCGTGTCGTTCAGGCCGTTGAGCATGCGGATCAGGGTCGACTTGCCGGAACCCGACAGGCCCATCACCACGAAGATCTCGCCTTGATTGACGCTGAAGCTCGTGTCGATCACAGCCGCGGTGCCCTGCCCGCGGACTTCTTCCCGCGTTGCGCCCTTCCGGAGGCGCTTGACGACCTCTCTGGGGCGTCGCCCGAACACCTTGTAGGCGTGGGAGACCGCGATCGCGGGCGACACCGTATCTGGGGTTTCACCCGGCCGCACTTCGCCCGCAACCCCGGGCTGTTCCGTTGTACTGGTCACTGTAAACTCCTCGTTCTTGGCACGACGAAATCGGAGGCACGCCGGCGACTCGCGGGATCGCGGCGATCGCGGCGCAAGCGTCGCTCGGCAGCCTCTCAATTGGCCAGTTCGTATTGCGGAGGATCGGGCCGCACTCGACTTCCCGCACTCCGGGGCACCGAATTTCGGCGCTGGATGTCCCGGAGCGGATCAGGAAGAATGGCACGCGGCCGCCCTCAACGCTGAGACGACGCTAACAACGTCGTGCAATGGAGTGCAAGGCGCGCCCGGGCGGATGCGGCGCTCAGGCGGGGTGATTCTCCGCGATGATCTGGTATTTTTCGCTAACCGCATCGTTACTCGTTCGTTACCAACGGCGCACTTCCGGCCCGCCGCCGAAGCCCCTCGTCGCATGGTGAAGACCGCCCAACGCTGCGCTAGACTGGCTTCAACGACTGCGAACCGACCATCATCGGGGAGTCTTCGGAAGAACAGCGGTTCGACGCTCTCGGATGTAACAGGGTGCGGGCCGCCCAGTAGAACCGAACGGGTCGGGCCCGTCATCGCCCAATGAAGTGGTCGATGTGTCTCCCGACGGGAGCCGCGAGCGGCAAGCGGGGTGGTACCGCGGGTGACGGAGAGCGATCCGGACCTCGTCCCGGCGCAGGCAACAACACTCACGCCGGAACCGAGAAGGAACCCATGCCGTACCCTCAGCAGCCCACGGGAACCCCGTCCACCGCATCAGCCGCAGACCCGCACGCGGGTGCCGCCTTCGGCGTCGCCGCTTCGCCGCGGCTTCCCGAGATCGAACGACGCGTGCTCGACTTCTGGGCGGCGGACGACACGTTCCGCGCCTCGATTCGTCAGCGAGAGAGCGCACCGGAATGGGTCTTCAACGACGGACCGCCGTTCGCGAACGGCCTGCCTCACTACGGTCACCTGCTGACCGGGTACGCGAAGGACGTCTTCCCGCGATTCCAGACGATGCGCGGCAAGAAGGTGGAGCGACGCTTCGGTTGGGACACGCACGGCCTCCCCGCTGAACTCGAGGCGATGAAGCAGCTCGGCATCACCGAGAAGTCGGAGATCGAGGAGATGGGCGTCGCGGCGTTCAACGGGAAGGCGCGCGCCTCTGTGCTGCAGTACACGCGCGAGTGGGAGGAGTACGTCACACGTCAGGCCCGGTGGGTGGACTTCGAGAACGGCTACAAGACTCTCGATCTCAGCTACATGGAAAGTGTCATCTGGGCGTTCAAGAAGCTCTACGACGACGGGCTCGCGTACGAGGGATCGCGCATTCTGCCGTACTGCTGGCGCGATGAGACCCCGCTGTCGAACCACGAGCTGCGCATGGACGACGATGTCTATCAGATGCGCCAGGATCCCTCGGTCACCGTCGCGTTCCCGCTCTCGGGGGACCGCGCGGCACAGCTCGATCTGACCGGCGTTCGCGCCCTCGCCTGGACGACGACTCCATGGACGCTGCCGACGAATGCCGCTCTCGCGGTGGGGCCTGACATCGACTACGCCGTGGTGCCCGCCGGACCCGGCGGCGCCGGCGACGGCGGTGCGGCCGGAACGGCGCAGTACCTGCTCGCGCAGGATCTGGTCGGAGCGCATGCCAAGGACCTGGGATACGCCTCGATCGAGGATGCCGTCTCCGCGGTGTCCCGCACGGTGCGCGGCTCCGACCTTTCGGGTGTGACGTACGCCCCGCTCTTCGACTACTTCGCAGATGCCGAGACCTGGGGCACGGAGAACTGCTGGCAGATCCTCGTCGATGACTACGTCTCGACCACCGACGGCACCGGCATCGTGCACCAGTCGCCAGCGTACGGCGAGGACGACTACCGGATCACGACGGCGGCGGGAATGCCGACGATCGTCAGCGTCGATGCCGGGGGCCGCTTCATCAGCGCGGTGACCGACGTCGCCGGTGAGCTCTGGATGGACGCGAACCGCCCATTGATCCGCCTGGTGCGCGAGCGCGGGCGGCTGCTCCGCGAGCAGAGCTACGAGCACTCGTACCCGCACTGCTGGCGCTGCCGCAACCCGCTCATCTACAAGGCGGTGTCCAGCTGGTTCGTGCGCGTCACCGACATCAAGGAACGCATGCTCGAGACGAACGAGCAGATCACCTGGGTGCCCGAGAACGTCAAGCACGGTCAGTTCGGGAAATGGCTCGAGGGGGCGCGCGACTGGTCGATCAGTCGCAACCGCTACTGGGGCAGCCCCATTCCGGTGTGGAAGAGCGATGACCCGGAGTACCCGAGGGTCGACGTGTACGGCTCCGTCGCAGAACTCGAAGCCGACTTCGGAGCATTGCCCCGCAACGAATCCGGCGACATCGACCTGCACCGCCCCTACATCGACGGACTCACGCGCCCCAATCCCGACGATCCGACCGGGCGCTCCACCATGCGCCGGATCGAGGACGTGCTCGACGTGTGGTTCGACTCCGGATCGATGCCGTTCGCCCAAGCCCACTACCCGTTCGAGAACCAGGAGTGGTTCGAGACCCATCAGCCCGCGGACTTCATCGTCGAGTACATCGGCCAGACGCGGGGATGGTTCTACGTCCAGCATGTGCTCGCGACCGCGCTGTTCGACCGCCCGGCGTTCACGAACGTGATCAGCCACGGCATCGTGCTCGGCTCCGACGGCAACAAGATGTCGAAGTCGCTCCGCAACTATCCCGACGTGAACGAAGTCTTCGATCGCGACGGGTCGGACGCGATGCGCTGGTTCCTCATGGCTTCGCCCGTCGTGCGCGGCGGCAACCTCGTCGTGACTGAGGAGGGAATCCGGGAGGGCGTTCGACAGTTCATCCTGCCCCTCTGGAACACGTGGTACTTCTTCTCGCTCTACGCGAACGCCGACGGCGTCACGGCCGAGCGCCGCACCGACTCCGTCGATCCGCTCGACCGCTACATCCTCGCCAAGACCGGACGGCTCGTACGAGATGTCGAGGCCCATCTCGACGCGCTCGACACCACCTCCGCCGCCGACGCCCTGCGAGGGTTCGCAGAGGTGCTCACGAACTGGTACGTGCGCCGCTCGCGCGATCGCTTCTGGGCGGGGACCGGCGGGGATCAAGGCGCGGGCGAGAACCGCCAGGCCTTCGACACGCTGTTCACCGTGCTCGAAACCGTCGCGCGCGTCGCGGCTCCCCTCGCGCCCCTCGTCACCGAAGAACTGTGGCGCGGGCTCACCGGCGGCCGATCGGTGCACCTCGCGGACTGGCCCGAGGCGGCCGAGTTCCCCGCGGACGACACCCTGGTGCAGGCGATGGACGAGGTGCGTCAGATCACCTCCCAGACGCTCGCCCTGCGCAAGAGCCGCGGCCTTCGCGTCCGCCTCCCGCTCGCCGAGCTGACGGTCGTGGTCGAGCACCCGGACGCCGTTGCCCCGTTTGCGGACATTCTCCGGGAAGAGCTGAACGTCAAATCGGTCACGCTCGTCGAGCAGACGGAGACGAGCGCGCAGGAGCACGGCATCGTGCAGACGCTCGCCGTCAACGCACGCGCCGCTGGGCCCCGTCTCGGCAAGCAGGTGCAGCAGGCGATCAAGGCGGCCAAGTCGGGCGATTGGAGCGAGGACGGCGGAGTCGTCATCGCGGGCGGCATCGCCCTCGAACCGCACGAGTACGAGCTCACGCTTCGAGCGGGAGACGACGCCGAGGGCGGCCCGGCGCTCACCCTGCTGCCAGGGGGCGGTTTTGCGCTGCTCGACACGACGCTGACCCCCGAACTCGAGGCTGAGGGCATCGCTCGTGACGCGATCCGTGCGGTGCAGGAGGCGCGGAAGAACGCCGGGCTCGAGGTCAGCGATCGGATCGTGCTGGCGTTGAACGCAGAGCCCGAGCACGCCGCCGCACTGCAGATGCACTCCTCGCTCATCGCCGCCGAAACGCTGGCTGAAGGGTTCGCCGTGCAGGAGGCCATCGGCATCGATGCGATCGCCGACGATATCTCCTCGCCCGGCAACGGCGTTCACGTGTCGGCAGCGCGGGCGATCGGCGCCGAGAAGGCGGCGATCGTCATCACCATCGATGCCACGGAAGCGGCATCGCAGCAGGCGGGAGTCGTGGCATGACCGGCGCGGAACGCGTCTACGCCGCTCTGCTCGAGCGCGTCGGAGAGGCGCAGCCGCGACCGCGCATCGACCCGGTGCGGCGGCTCGCCGAACTCGCGGGGTCGCCGCAGCTCTCGTTCCCCGTCATCCAGGTCGCGGGAACGAACGGGAAGACCTCGACCAGCCGCGCCATCGCGTCGTTGATGCGGGCGCACGGTCTGCGGACGGGGCTCTTCACCAGTCCGCATCTCGTCGATTTCACCGAGCGGTTCCAGCTCGACGGCGAGTCCGTCGACGGCGATGTGCTCGCCGCGGCATGGGATGAATTGCAGGTGCCGCTCGAAGTCGTCGATGCAGAACTCGCCGAGGCCGGCCACGGTCGGATCACGTTCTTCGAGGCCCTCGCTGTGCTCGCCTTCGCCGTCTTCGCCGACGCGCCGGTCGACGTGGCGGTCGTCGAGGTCGGCATGGGCGGCGAGTGGGACGCGACGAACATCGTGGATGCTCGCGTCGCCGTGTTCACCCCGATCGACCTCGACCACACGAGCATCCTGGGATCCGACGTCGCGACGATCGCACGCACCAAGGCGGGCATCATTAAGAACGGATCCGTGGTCGTGTCAGCGGCGCAGGAACCCGACGCGCTCGCCGAGCTCGAAGAAGCGGCGGAGCGGCACGATGCGGCGCTCGCGCTGCTGGGGCGCGACTTCGCGCTCGTCGACGATCGTCTCGCGGTCGGCGGCCGGCAGATCGATGTCGTCGGTCTCAGCGGCCAGTCGTACGATCCGATCTTCGTACCGTTGTTCGGTCACCACCAGGCGGAGAACGCAGCACTTGCGATCGCAGCGGCCGAGGCGTTC
Source organism: Leucobacter manosquensis (assembly GCF_018304845.1). Classification (NCBI taxonomy): domain Bacteria; kingdom Bacillati; phylum Actinomycetota; class Actinomycetes; order Micrococcales; family Microbacteriaceae; genus Leucobacter; species Leucobacter manosquensis. The sequence goes on from NZ_JAFEVO010000001.1 coordinate 769,281, forward strand.
TTCGGTGCGAGTCGCCCGCTGCCGGAAGCAGTGCTCGACGACGGTTTCGGTTCGCTGACCTCGCCCGGACGTCTGCAGCTCATCGGCACCGAGCCCGTCGTCTATGTGGATGCGGCGCACAACCCCCACGGTGCTGCGGCGCTCGTCTCGGCGGTGGCTGAGTCCTTCACCTTCGCAGAGCTCGCCCTGGTCGTCGGCGTCCTCGAGGAGAAGGACGTCTCCGGCCTGATGGCGACGCTCGCGCCCATCGCGCATCGCGTGACCGTCGCACCCGTCGACTCGCCGCGGAGCATCCCGGCCGATGATCTCCAGCAGATCGCCGAGGACGAGATCCCCGGCACCCCGATCGAGATCGCCGAGTCGCTCCCCGAGGCGCTCGAAGAAGCACGAGGATGGGCGATGCGCGCCGAGGGACGGGCAGTACTCGTCGTCGGTTCAGTGCTCCTCGCGGGCGAGGCCATCGCGTTCGCCCGCTCCGAGGGCTGGGGCGCAGCGTGAACGGCGCTGAGGCACCACGCCGGCCGGACGACGACGGCGAGCCGGAACTCGTCCTCTCTCCTTCTGAGACTGTCGCGCACAACTCCGCGATGCGCATCGCCGGGGCACGGCGCGGACCCACATCGACGCAGAAGGCGCTCGCCTCGATCGTTCTGGGCTTCGAACTCTTCATCGTGGCGCTCTTCGGCCTGACGATCTTCGGGCTGAGTGCGCTCGAACCGCGGGAGCTGGGACTCGTCCTCGGCGGTGGACTCGGAGTCGCGATCCTGATCGCCCTCGTCAGTATGCGGCGCGGCCGTTTCGGCATCCTGGTCGGATGGGTCGTGCACGTCTTGATGCTGCTCACCGCGATCATCCTGCCGATGTCGCTCATCGTGAGCGTGCTGTTCACCGCCCTCTGGGTCTACTGCATGGTGCGCGGCGCGCGCATCGACCGCGACCGCGCGGCCTGGGTAGCGGCACAGGGCGGCGCCGCCTGATTCGATACACTCTCAGATCGGAGCGCATCTGCGCGGCCGCTTGCGAGTTTTCCCGCCCCCGACCCATGAGGAGTACGTATGTCGGTTGAAGAAACACTGATCCTGGTGAAGCCCGACGGTGTCGCTCGCGGCCTCACCGGCGAGATCATCCGGCGCATCGAGGCGAAGGGCTATCGGCTCGCGGATCTCCGTCTCGTCGCCCCCGATCGCGAACTGCTCGCCGCGCACTACGCGGAGCACGAGGGCAAGCCGTTCTACGAGCCGTTGCTCGAATTCATGGCCTCGGGCCCGGCCGTCGCGATTCGCGCGCAGGGCGAGCGAGTCATCGAGGGCTTCCGGTCGCTCGCCGGCACGACCGATCCGACGACCGCGGCTCCGGGAACGATCCGCGGCGACCTCGGCCGCGACTGGGGCCTGAAGGTGCAGCAGAACCTCGTGCACGGCTCCGATTCGCCGGAGTCGGCCGCGCGCGAGCTCGCGCTCTGGTTCGCCTGAGGTCAGGCATGAAGTTGCCGGTGCGCGGTCGCGGGTGAGTTCACTCCGCGGCCGCGCCGCCGTGTGCGCGGATCCCCTGCGCGGGACGCGTCCCGGCCGCGCACGACGCGACCCAGCGTGTCCGTGGCTCGCGGTAGCGTACGCTCATGCTTTCAATCTCAGCCGGAGAGGCGCGGCGCATAGCGCTCGCCGCGCAAGGCTTCGCGAATACCGCGCGCATCGGCAAACGCCGCCCGTTCGACGCCGCCCTCGAGCGCTTGCACGTGCTGCAGATCGATTCGGTCAATGTCTTCGCACGGAGCCACTATCTTCCGGTGTTCTCCCGTCATGGGAGCTACGACGCCACGGCGCTCGATCGGCATCTGTGGCGGAGCGGCCGGTTCACCGAGTACTGGGCCCACGAGGCGGCGTTCATTCCCGTGCAGGATCGGCCGCTCTTCGGCTGGCGCATGGCCGAGCGCAGAGCTCGCGACGAGCGGACGGGCAGAGCGGCACAGCTCGCGCCCGCGCTCGACCGGGTGCGGGCCCGGCTGAAGAGCGATGGCCCATCGTTCGTACGCGACCTCGAGGACGGCCCGCGGGCGAATCGCGGGCCGTGGTGGGACTGGAGCGAAACGAAACGCGCCGTCGAAACGCTCTTCGCCTGGGGCGAGGTGGCTTCTGCGGGCCGTGAGGGCTTCCAGCGCCGGTATGCGCTCGCCGATCACGTGCTCCCGGAGCAGCATCTCGGCAGCGCTCCAGTTGGAGACGCTCAACGCGAGCTCATCTCTCGCGCTGCCCGCTCCCTCGGCATCGGCACGCTGGCCGACTTCGCGGACTATCACCGGCTCCGGCTGGGGCCGGCGAGAGCGGCCGTCGCAGACCTCGTCGAGTCGGGCGAACTGCTCCCGGTCCAGGTCGAGGGGTGGACCTCCGCTGCCGGCCAGTTCTCCGAGGCGTGGGTGCACCGCGACGCCAGGGTGCCCTCGCGGCTCGCCCCCGATGCGCTGCTCACGCCGTTCGATCCCATGGTCTGGTACCGGCCCCGCGCGGAGCGGATGTTCGGTTTCCACTACCGCATCGAGATCTACACCCCCAAAGAGCAGCGGCAGTTCGGGTACTACTGCCTTCCGCTCATGGTGGGCGGGCGCATGGCCGGGCGCCTCGATCTGAAGGCGGACCGCGCGGGCGGCGCGCTGCTCGTGCAGGCCGCGTGGCGGGAATCGCGCGCGCCAGTGCGAACGGGCAGCGCGGCACGCGCGCTGCTCGCCCGGGCGGCGGCATGGCAGGGCCTCGCCGAGGTGCGCTGGTCGGGCGCTGGCAATCTGGAGCTGCCTCTGCGGTTCGAAGCGGCCGAGTGATCAGGGCGCGTCATCGATGACCGGCAGGATCTCTGTGAAGACGTGGGCCGGGAGATCCGGGTCCTCTCCGGTGCCGTTGATCAGCAGGGCGACCGTTCTCCCCGAATCGGGATCGTGCATCACGAGACCCTGGAATCCGAGACCGTTGCCCGTGTGCCCGACCCAGCCGTCGATCTCGCCGATGGCGAAGCCGTACGCATCGTACTCCGGACTGCGCGCGTCATCGTCCGTCGCGCCGAAGGAGTCGAGCCTCCACTGCTGCGTGTCGGCAGCGAGCTCGGCGCCCGTGCCCAGCGCACGGCCCCACACGGCCAGATCCCCGACGTCTCCGGCAAGTGCGCCAGCGGCCCCGAACCAGCCGGGAGCGACCCACGGGAGTTCCTCCACGACGGCGCCGTCGGCGAGTTGGTACCCGGCCGCATCGCGATCGCTGTCGCTGAGACCGTCGGTGACGGAATCGAGATCGAGGGCGGCGAGCAGGCGGTCGTCGACCTCGTCGTACCATGGTCGTCCCGTCGCAGACGTGATGACCTCGCCGAGCAGCAGCGTATTCGTGTTCGAGTACTCGTACGCATCGCCTGGGGCGAATTCGGGAGAATCCGGGAACGCGAGATCCAGGAGCTCGGTCACAGCAGGCTCTCGCGCCGGATCGACGACGAGAAGGTCGGTGAGTCGAGGGGAGCCCGAGTAGTTCGCGACCCCGCTGCGCATCGTTCCGAGCTGCTCGATCGTGATCTCATCGCCGTTCGGCACGCCGTCCACGTACAGACTCACCGGGTCGGAGAGCGAGAGGACGCCCTCGTCGGCGAGCTGGAGGACGACCGTCCCCACGAACGACTTCGTCATGCTGCGATACGCGAACGGTGTCTGCAGTGTGACGTCGCGACCCTCCGCTGCTCTGCCGAAGGCGTACTCGAACGCATTGCCGCCGTCGGAGCCCGTTACGACGATCGCACCCCCAGGAACACCACTCCCGGCGAGTGCCGCATCGACGGCTGACGCGAACGTCTCGGCATCACCGGAGGCATGCGGGGCATCCTCGCCGTGCTTCGCGTCAGCAGCGAGCGGCGCGCAGCCCGCCACCAGGAATCCGCTCAGCAGAACAGCGCTAAGGCCCCACCTCGCGCGCGTACTCATGCGGCAAGTGAAACACACGAGAGATGGTCGCACCAGAGCGGACGCGCAACCCTCTCGACGCGGAATCATGAATGTCGGTGGTCCCGAGTACTCTCGAAGACATGGAACCCACGCGTAGCGTCCGCCCATTCGAAGTGGTCAGCGACTATGAGCCGAGCGGCGATCAGCCCGGCGCAATCGAAGATCTGACGCGTCGCATCAACGCCGGCGAGACCGATGTGGTCCTGCTCGGCGCGACGGGCACCGGTAAGTCCGCGACGACGGCCTGGTTGATCGAAGCGGTGCAGCGCCCGACGCTCGTGCTCGCGCACAACAAGACCCTCGCCGCCCAGTTGGCCAGCGAGCTTCGAGAGCTCTTTCCGCACAACGCCGTCGAGTACTTCGTCAGCTATTACGACTATTACCAGCCTGAGGCCTACGTGCCGCAGACCGATACGTTCATCGAAAAAGACTCCTCGGTGAACGCAGAGGTCGAGCGGCTCCGTCACTCGACGACGAATGCCCTGCTCAGCAGGCGCGACACCATCGTCGTGTCGACCGTCTCATGCATCTACGGCTTGGGCAAGCCTGAGGAATACTACGAGGCGATGGTGCCGCTCGCGGTGGGCGATCGGCTCGACCGCGACGTGCTCCTGCGCCGATTCGTCGACATGCAGTACCAGCGCAACGACATCGAGTTCGTGCGCGGCAACTTCCGTGTCCGGGGCGACACCGTCGAGATCATCCCGATGTACGAAGAGCTCGCGGTGCGCATCGAGTTCTTCGGCGATGAGATCGAGGCACTGTACTACCTGCATCCGCTGACAGGCGAGGTGATCAAGCAGGTGGAGACGATCTCCGTGTTCCCTGGGTCGCACTACGTTGCCAGTCGCGACGTGATGAACCGGGCGATGGGCCAGATCACGAACGAACTCGAGAGTCGTACGCGCGAACTCAAACAGCAGAACAAGCTCGTGGAGGAGCAGCGTCTGCGCATGCGCACGACCTTCGACCTCGAGATGATGGAGCAGATCGGTTTCTGCTCCGGCATCGAGAATTACTCGATGCACATGGACGGACGGCGACCGGGCGAGGCGCCGCACTGCCTGCTCGACTACTTTCCCGACGACTTCCTCGTCGTCATCGACGAGTCCCACGTGACCGTGCCGCAGATCGGAGCGATGTTCGAGGGAGACGCGTCACGAAAGCGCACCCTCGTCGACCATGGGTTCCGGTTGCCCAGCGCACTCGACAACCGGCCGCTGAAGTTCAGCGAGTTCAAGGAACGGGTCGGTCAGACCGTCTACCTCTCAGCGACCCCGGGAAAGTACGAGCTTGAGCGCGCAGACGGCGTCGTCGAGCAGATCATCCGCCCGACCGGACTCATCGATCCCGAGATCGTGATCAAACCGAGCGAAGGTCAGATCGATGATCTGCTCGAAGAGGTGCGCGTGCGCGCCGAGCGCGATGAGCGAGTGCTCGTCACGACGCTCACGAAGAAGATGGCCGAGCAGCTGACGACCTTCATGGAAGAGGCCGGTGTCAGGGTTCGCTACCTGCACTCGGATGTCGATACGCTGCGACGCGTCGAGCTCCTGACGGAGCTGCGCGCGGGCGTGTACGACGTGCTCATCGGCATCAACCTTCTTCGAGAGGGGCTCGACTTGCCCGAGGTGTCGCTCGTATCGATCCTCGACGCCGACAAAGAGGGGTTCCTGCGATCGAGTACCTCGCTCATTCAGACGATCGGCCGCGCCGCGCGCAACGTCTCGGGCCAGGTGCACATGTACGCAGACACGATTACGCGCTCGATGCGCGAGGCCATCGATGAGACGAACCGTCGTCGCGAGATTCAGGTCGCCTACAACACCGAACGCGGCCTCGACCCGCAACCGCTGCGCAAGAAGATCGGCGACATCACAGCGATGCTCAATCGCGAAGCGGCCGACACCGAAGACATCCTCTCGCGTTCCGGTGCACACGCGCAGCGAAAGAGTCCATCGCCGCAGCGCGGCAAGGGCAAGTCGGCAGCGCGCGCCGGAGCGATCGCGGGCGAGGGCGCTGCGAAGCTCGAAGAGCTCATCAGCGACCTCACCGACCAGATGCTGGCCGCGGCCGAGGAGCTGAAGTTCGAGCTCGCCGCGCGACTGCGCGACGAGCTCTCGGAGATCAAGCGCGAACTCCGCAGCATGGACCAAGCGGGACACCTGTAACGTCGATGTACTCGGAATGGGCGGTTCAGGGGCTCGGCGTCGTATGGCGCGTCGAGCCGCCGACCCTGCACGAGCTCTCGGAGCCGGCGTCCACCATCGTTCCCGCCGACGGCTGCGCCGACTTCGTGCTGCGGGGAGATGCACTCCTCATCGCCGGCCCTTCGACGGCCTGGCTGCGGAGCCCCGTCGAACTGGCGGGTCCGACTGTGGGCATGCGCTTCGCCCCCGGGGCCGCAGCGACGGCGTTTCAACGCCCGCTCCGAGCACTCCGCGACGAGCTGGTGCTCGCGGAGGACGCCGTCGAACGTGCGGCAGCCCATCGCACTGCCGGAGTGCTGCGCGCACTCGCAACTGGCACAGTGTCGGCCGCTCGGCACCTGATGCACGACCGCACCTACATCGAGACCCTGATGACCTCGATCGACACCGAGGGCGACGCCGGCGGCTCGCCGCCCGTTTGGACGCGCACCGTGATTCGCGCAGCCGATCGGGAGGAGGCGTTCGGCCCGCTCGCCCGTCGGCTCGGACGTTCGGAACGACAGCTGCACCGGAGCATGATCAGCGAGTTCGGATACGGGTACGCGGCGCTGCGCCGCGTACGTCGAGGAGAACGCGCCCGCGCCCGGTTGCAGGCCGGCGATACGCTCGCCGAAGTCGCGGTCGAGGCGGGCTACAGCGATCAAGCCCACTTCACGAGGGAGTTCTCACGACTGACCGGCGAGTCGCCCTCCCGATACGCGCGCTCGATTCAGGCTGTCGCGGAGCCGTCTGCCGGGGCCGTCGGGAGCGGTGCGTAGATGTCGACGGAGTTGCCGTCGGGATCCCGCACGGTGGCGTACCGCTGCCCCCACGGTGCATCCCACGGCTCTGTGTCCGCCGCAGCGGGGTGCCGCTCGACGATCTCGGCATAGGCGAAGTCCACCTCGGCCGGTGACGCCGCACTGCACGCAAAGGCGATGCGGTTCTCGCCCTCCGGCAGCTCGAACCCGGGGGAGAAGCTCTCGATCGTCGCCACCGGATCCCACGCCAGTTTCATGCCGCCGGGCAGCTGAACCTCCACATGAGGCGCGTCATCCAGCCCTTCTGGAATCGGGACCCCCAGCGAACGATAGAAGTCGAGAGAACGTCCCAGATCCGCGGTGACGATGCCGATGAAATCAAAATTCAGTGTCATGGGCTCAGGTTACGCGGAGGGCGCGATTCCCGTCTTGTATGAATCGGACACGCGGCAAGCCGTCGTGACGCCGGGGGAGGCGCCGCGCCACGACCGGGCTTCACACGACCACATAGCCGTACCGCGCTGCGATCCGGTCGATCACGCCGGTGAGTTCGTCTCGATCCAGACGCAGCTGGGCGATCGGATGGCGCGGCAGCGCGTCCTCCGCCGGCGACCAGAGGGCGACGACGCGCGCACTGGGAACGACGGACGACGCGGAGACCACGCCGTCGAGGCTGGGATACCGGGTGCGAATCGCCCGCGCCCAGGCGCGGGACGCCATGCGGTCTCCCGACGAGATCGCCGCGTTGCCGCCCGCCACCGCGACCCAGTCGCTATCGCTCAGGTCGAGGAGGCGCAACGTCCTCGACGTCTCGAAGATGGCGAGTGTCGGTGTTCCGTCGGAGCGGCGCACGATTCGGGTGGACTGGAACACCTCCAGGAGGCACGCAGCGAGTGGTGAAGCAGATTCTCGTGCAGCGCCGGGCAGTTCGAGCGCGGCGTAGAGCACGCCGGAATCCGCATACTCAGCAGGCGGCTCGGGATGCGGATCGAAGCGTGCATCGACCGGTCCGTACGTGCGAAACTCGTGCCACGCGACCGGATAGCGTCCGCCCGCTGTGAAAATGCGCGCGAGCGCTGTGCCGCTGGGAACCTCTCGCACCCATCCGGGATCCCGCGCGAGGTCGGGGAGTGCGTCCGCTCGGGACGGCGGCAGGTACTCGCTCACGGGAGCCGATGCAGTGCGTCGTCCACCGCCGTCGCCGCGACCTGAGGATCTCCGCCCTGCGCCAGCCATTCGAAGGGTGCGAGTTCTTCACCATCACTCAGCAGCGCGGGGGCGGGCGAAGTCAATACACGTTCGGCGAACAGCAGAGGGGTGCCGCGCGGGATCACCAGCGCGACCGACGCCCACCCCGGCAGCTCACGATCCTCGGGGAACTGGAAGCGGGGGAGATGCCACCCGTCGCTGCGTCGCTGCGCGAGGAGGGTGCCAGCAGCGCAGCGTTGACGCACCCGGGCCGGAGTGACGCCGAGCATGTCTGCGGACTCCGCCACGGTCGCGCTCCGAGCGGCCAACGACTGGTCTGCCATGAGCCCCTGTGTCGTCGCCTCCAGTGCGTCCGGTCGACGCAACGCATCTTCAGACACCCCGAAACGAGCGAGCGCCGAGACCTCCGTCTCCGTGAGCGCCCGAGTTCCCGCCTGCTGATGCGCGAGCAGCCCCGAGAGAAGCGCTTCCGCTGAATCCATCCGCGACGAATCGAGGTGAGCCACGAGATCGATCAGACGCTTCCGAGTGGGGTCGCCCGCGCGCGACGCCGCGCTGATCGGGGACGGGCTGAGATGCGCGATCGACATGGGAACTCCTTGCATGTGCTTACGACAATAGTAACCGAAAATGCCGTCGATCGGTGCGCTCCTGGCGAAAGCATCGTAGGTATGTTCGAATTCGGACGCAGGAGCGGATAGAATGGGTCGGTGACTTCGAAGCACTCAACTCCGATCCGATCCTCCGCAGCCCACGCGCAGATCAGCGTGCAGGGCGCCCGTGTGCATAACCTGCAGAACGTCGATCTTGCCATCCCGCGGGACTCGATGGTGGTCTTCACGGGGTTGTCGGGGAGCGGGAAGTCGAGTCTCGCCTTCGACACGATCTTCGCGGAGGGCCAGCGGAGATACGTGGAATCGCTGAGCGCTTACGCTCGGCAGTTCCTCGGGCAGGTCGACCGACCCGACGTCGATTTCATCGAAGGACTGAGCCCGGCGGTCTCCATCGATCAGAAGTCGACGAACCGCAATCCGCGATCCACGGTCGGCACGATCACCGAGATCTACGACTACATGCGTCTCCTCTGGGCGCGCATCGGCGTCCCGCACTGCGCCGTCTGCGGTGAGCGGATCGAGGCGCAGACGGTCCAGCAGATCGCAGATCGCCTCATGGGACTCGAGGAGCGGACGCGGTACCAGGTGCTCGCGCCGGTCGTCAGCAAGAAGAAGGGAGAGTTCGTCGATCTCTTCCAGGACCTCGCCGCGAGCGGATACTCCCGCGCGATCGTTGACGGCGACGTGATCCAGCTCTCCGACCCGCCGAAGCTCAAGAAGCAGGTCAAGCACGACATCTCGGTCGTGGTCGATCGCCTCGTGGCAGGTCCCGATATTCTCGGCCGTCTCACCGACTCGCTCGAGACCGCCCTGCGCCTCGCCGGAGGCATCGTCGCCGTCGACTTCGTCGACCGTGAGGCGAAGGCTGACGATCGCGTGCAGCAGTTCTCGGAGCAGCTCTCATGCCCGAACCAGCACCCGGTGCAGCTCACCGAGATCGAGCCGCGAACGTTCTCGTTCAACGCGCCGTTCGGTGCATGCCCGGTCTGCTCGGGGCTGGGCACGAGCATGTCCGTGGACGAGGATCTCGTGCTCGGCGATCCTCAACTCTCCATCTCAGAGGGCGTCATCGTGCCCTGGACCAGCCAGGGGAAGAGCCTCTACCAGTACTACGAGAAGCTCCTGATCGGGCTCTCAGACGATCTGAAGTTCTCCTTGCAGACGCCCTGGTCGGGCCTGAGCGAGGACGTGCAGCAGGCGGTCCTGTACGGCAACGACTTCAAGGTGAACGTGCGGTGGCGCAATCGCTTCGGCCGGGAGGTGAAGTACTCCTCGGGATTCGAAGGTGTCATCCCGTTCATCGAGCGCCAGTACGCGGAAGCGGAATCCGACGCCAAGCGCGATCGCTGGGCGGAGTTCCTCCGTGAGGTTCCGTGTCATGCGTGCCAGGGGCAGCGGCTCAAGCCCGAGGTGCTCGCGGTGACGGTCAATGATCGGTCGATCGCTTCGGTCGGCGAGCTCAGCCTGCTCAATGCGAAGACCTTCTTCGACGATGTCGTGCTCACCGAGCGAGAGGCGAAGATCGCGGCGCAGGTGCTCCGCGAGATCCGGCTCCGGTTCGACTTCCTGATCGAGGTCGGCCTCGGCTACCTCACGCTGGCGCGTGCGGCCGGGACGCTGTCCGGCGGCGAGGCGCAGCGCATCCGCCTGGCCACGCAGATCGGGTCAGGACTCACCGGCGTGCTCTACGTGCTCGACGAGCCGAGCATCGGACTGCACCAGCGCGACAATCGGCGCCTGATCGAGACGCTGATGAAGTTGCGCGATCTCGGGAATACGCTCATCGTCGTCGAGCACGACGAGGAGACCATCGAAGCGGCCGACTGGATCGTCGACATCGGCCCAGGGGCGGGCGTCGAGGCGGGACCGTGGTGCACTCGGGGCACTACGATGAACTGCTGAACAACCGCGACTCCATGACGGGGGACTACCTCGCCGGGCGGCGGAGCATCGAAACCCCGAAGCGTCGTCGCAAGCGAGACCGCAAGAGAGAGCTCAAGGTCGTGGGCGCTCGCTCGAACAACCTCCGGAACGTCGATGCCACGTTCCCCCTGGGCGTCATGACCGCCGTGACCGGGGTCTCCGGATCGGGCAAATCGACGCTCGTCAACGACATCCTCTACCGGGTGCTCGCGAACCAGCTGAACGGTGCGCGACTCGTCCCAGGGAAGCACACGCGCGTCACCGGGCTCGAGCACCTCGACAAGGTCGTCCATGTCGATCAAGCGCCCATCGGTCGCACACCGCGATCGAATCCCGCGACGTACACGGGGGTCTTCGACAAGATCCGCAACCTCTTCGCCGAGACCCAGGAGGCGAAGACGCGAGGCTACCTTCCCGGAAGGTTCAGCTTCAACGTGAAGGGCGGCCGGTGCGAGGCGTGCTCCGGCGACGGAACGCTCAAGATCGAGATGAACTTCCTCCCCGACGTGTACGTGGCATGCGAGGTCTGCGGTGGGTCGCGCTACAACCGCGAGACCCTGCAGGTGCGCTACAAGGGCAAGAACATCTCCGAGGTGCTCGAAATGCCGATCGCCGAGGCTGAGCAGTTCTTCGAGCCGATCTCCTCGATTCATCGCTACATGAAGACGCTTGTCGATGTCGGACTGGGCTACGTGCGGCTCGGTCAGAGCGCGACAACACTCTCGGGCGGTGAAGCCCAGCGCGTGAAGCTCGCCACCGAGTTGCAGAAGCGATCGAACGGCCGCAGCATCTACGTGCTCGACGAGCCGACGACGGGCCTCCACTTCGAAGACGTGCGCAAGCTCCTGCTCGTGCTCAACGGTCTCGTCGACAAGGGCAATACGGTGATCACGATCGAGCACAACCTCGACGTCATCAGAAGCGCCGACTGGGTCATCGATCTTGGTCCGGAAGGCGGATCGGGCGGCGGCATGATCATCGCCGAGGGCACACCCGAGCAACTGGTGAACGCCTCCGAGAGCCACACCGGTCAGTTCCTGAACGAGGTGCTGAACGGTCGGGCGAAAGCCTCCGCTTGAACGGCACCGATAACCGCGCGTCGTTCCGACCCGCCCAGGGGGAGATCCCGACGTCGCCCGGCGTGTACCGGTTCAGCGACCGGCATGGGCGAGTGCTCTACATCGGCAAGGCGAAGAACCTGCGAGCCCGCCTCGCGAACTACTTCCAGCCGCTGCACTCGCTCATGCCGCGCACGCGCACGATGCTCTCCATCGCCGCCAAGGTGGATTGGACGGTCGTCGCAACCGACACCGAGTCGCTCATCCTCGAGCACACGTGGATCACCGAGTACAAACCGCCGTTCAACGTCCAGTTCAAGGACGACAAGACCTATCCGTACCTCGCGGTGACGTTGCGCGAGGAGGCGCCGCGCCTCGTCATCACCCGGAACGAACGCATCCGCGGAGCGCGCTACTTCGGCCCATACCCGAAGGTGTGGGCGCTGCGCGAGACCACCGCGTTGCTGCAGCAGGCGTTTCCGATCCGCACCTGCAATGACGCCGATTACCAGCGCGCGATGAGCTCCGGCAAGCCCTGCCTCGCCGGGCAGATCGGGCGCTGCAGCGGCCCCTGCTCGCAGAAGCTCACCGTGGAGGAGCACCGCGCACGGGTGGGCGAACTGGTCGCCTTCCTCGGAGGCAGCGACACGAGCCATCTGAAGGCTCTGCAGCGCGCCATGCGCGAGGCCGCGAGCGAGCAGCGATACGAGGAGGCCGCCCGTCTCCGCGACCAGGCGCAAGCGGTGGAGCACGTCATGGAGAAGAACGCCGTCGTGCTCGGGCTCGACGTGAATCTCGACGTGTTCGGGCTCCGATCGGACGAACTCGCCGCCGCTGCGCATCAGTTCATCATCCGCGGCGGGCGCATCCGCGGCGAACGCAGCTGGATCGTCGACGTCGAACTCGACGATTCGCCCGAGACGCTGCTCGAGCAGGTACTGCAATCCGCGTACGAGGGCGATCGCGAGCCGCCGCCGCAGATCCTCGTCCCCCAGCTCCCGGCGAACTCGGCAGCGCTCGAGGAGGCGCTCGGCGCACGCCGACCTCGTCGCGGGCGCGTCACCGTGCGCGTGCCGGAGCGCGGCGACAAGGTGCAACTGATGGATCGAGCGATGCGCAACGCCGGTGAGCACCTGATCCGGCACAAACTCAAACGAGCTGCAGACCTCACCGCACGCACCGACGCGCTCGCCGAGCTGCAGCGCGCCCTCGACATGGACGAAGCGCCGCTGCGCATCGAGTGCATCGACGTGTCGCATCTTCAGGGCACGGGCGTCGTCGCGTCACTGGTCGTTTTCGAGGACGGGCTGCCGGCGAAGGGCGCCTATCGCAAGTACCGCATCGAGCAGACGACGGACGACACGGATTCCATCTACCAGGTCGTTTCGCGCCGTGCCGCACAGCTGAACGCCGCTCGGGAAGCGGGGGAGCAGCCGAGCGGCATCTACCGCGATCGACCGCAGCTGCTGATCGTCGACGGCGGTGAGCCGCAGGTGAAGGCCGCAGCTCGGGCGCTCGCAGAGGCGGGAATCACCGATATCGCCCTGTGCGGGATCGCGAAGCGACTTGAGGAGATCTGGCTGCCAGGCGACCCATTCCCGGTCATCCTGCCGCGCACCAGCGAGGCGCTCTTCCTGGTGCAGCGCGTCCGTGACGAAGCGCACCGTTTCGCGATCACATTCCAGCGTCAGCGTCGCAGTACTTCGATCTCGAGCCGACTCTCAGAAATCCCCGGGCTCGGCCCCAAACGCGTTCAGGCCCTGCTCAAGTATTTCGGCTCGGTGACACGGCTCCGTGCGGCGTCACTCGCCGAGCTCGCCGCCGCGCCAGGCGTCGGACCGAAACTGGGAGAGCAGATCCTGGCCCATCTGCAATCGGACGCAGGGGCGGGCGCTAAGCTAGAAGCTCACGTGGACGCGAAGCAGGGAGAGGAACTCGGCGCATGAACGACGCGGCATCCCAGCAGGAGATCCTCATCGTCACCGGCATGTCCGGAGCCGGCCGTAGCACGGTCGCCAACACGCTGGAAGACCTCGGTTGGTACGTCGTCGACAATCTCCCGCTCCCGATGTTGAAGACGCTCGCCGACATGGCCGACCGTTCGGGCGGCGCTCTGCCGCGCATCGTGGCGGTCGTCGACGTTCGCGGCCGCGACCTGTTCGCCGACATTCAGGCGACAGTCGACGAGCTGCGCGACAACGCGACGGTGCGCGTCGTCTTCCTCGACGCGACCGACGAGATTCTCGTGCGCCGGTACGAGTCGGTGCGTCGTCCGCACCCGCTGCAGGGCGAAGAGCGCAGTCTGCTCGAGGGCATCCGCCTCGAGCGTGAACGTCTGCAGGAGCTCCGCGCATCGTGCGATGTGGTCATCGACACCTCGCGCTACAACGTTCACGATCTCTCGACCGCAACGCGGGAGCTGTTCTCCGATGACAACACCCCCGGGTTGCAGCTCTCGGTGTCGAGTTTCGGGTTCAAGTACGGCGCGCCGACCGATGTCGACCTGATGGTCGACATGCGCTTTCTCCCGAATCCGTTCTGGGAGCCGGAGCTCCGGGCCCTCACCGGAGTCGATCCCGAGGTCAAAGAATACGTACTCGGCCGCGAGGGTGCCGCCGAGTTCCTCGATAATTATGTCGCTGCGCTCACTCCGGTCCTGGCCGGATTCCAGCGCGAGAACAAACGACATGCATCGCTCGCGGTAGGATGCACCGGCGGCAAGCACCGCTCGGTCGCCACCGCTCGAGAGCTCGCCGACCGACTTGCCGGGCTTCCCGGCGTCAGCGTGAGCCTGCGCCACCGCGACCTCGGTCGCGAGTAGTCGACGTTCCGCACGTCGACCGATTCATTGAAACACCCTCTCCGAAAGGACTCATTCGTGCTGTCTACCCCCGAGGTCAAGAGCGAACTCGTGCGATTCCCGGTGCAGAGCACCGGCGAACGCGTTGCCGAGGTCGCCACGATCCTCCGTCTTGCAGGCGGGCTGCACACCATTTCCGGCCGCATCGCTCTGGAGGCCGAGCTTCACACCCCCCAAATCGTGCAGCGCGTGCGCAAGGATCTCGCCGAATTGTACGGAATCCGCTCCGACGCCAAGCAGCTGCCCCCCTCGAGCACCCGACCCGGCGCGCCGCAGTTCCTCGTCCGCGTCCTCGACGGCGAGACACTCGCCCGACAGCTCGGACTGCTCGACCAGCGGCGCCGACAGATTCGCGGCCTGCCGAATCGACTGACCACAGGCGCGCAGGCCGAACTCGCAGCGATCTGGCGAGGGGCGTTCCTCGCCAGGGGCGGGCTGACCGCACCGGGTCGTTCCGCGAACCTCGAGATCGTGTGCCCGAGCAACGAGGTCGCCATGGCGCTCGTCGGAGCGGCGAGCCGCATCGGCGTCGACGCGAAGAGCCGTGAGATCCGCGGGCAGCACAAGGTGCTCATTCGCGACAGCGAAGCGATCAGCGAGATGCTGGGCTTGATCGGCGCCCAGGAGGCGCGGAAGAACTGGGACGAATTGCGTCGCGCCCGGGAGACTCGCGCAACCGCGAACCGCCTCGTGAACTTCGACGATGCGAACCTTCGCCGCTCCGCGCAGGCGTCGGTTGCTGCGTGCGCCCGAGTGGAGCGAGCCATGGAGCTGCTCGGAGACAGCATTCCCGAGCATCTGCGCTACGCCGGCGAACTGCGACTCACACATCGGGAGGCGAGCCTCGACGACCTCGGGGCACGGGCTGATCCGCCGCTCACGAAGGATGCTGTGGCCGGCCGCATCAGGCGGTTGCTCGCGATGGCCGACAAGGAAGCGGAAGTGCGCGGCGTGCCGGGCACGGAGGCGAGCCTGCCCGACGAACTCGACAGAATTTAGCGTCTGGCGAACAGCGGCGATCAGGCGGTTGTCTCGGACTGCGTTTCCCACCACGGGGAGAGCTCCCGCCATAGACTGAATCCGACAACTGTTCACCGAGAGATTGGATCGCCACATGGCCGCCTACTCACTTCCCGAGCTTCCTTATGATTACGCCGCTCTCGAGCCGCACATCAGTGGCAAGATCATGCAGTTGCATCACGACAAGCACCACCAGGCCTACGTGACCGGCGCGAACACCGCTCTCGAGCAGCTGGCAGAGGCGCGCGAGTCGAACAACCTCTCGGCCGTCAACAAGCTGGAGAAGGACCTCGCGTTCAACCTCGGCGGCCACGTCAACCACACGATCTTCTGGAACAACCTCTCGCCGGAGGGTGGAGACCGCCCCGAAGGCGAGCTCGCCGCTGCGATCGACGAGTACTTCGGCGGTTTCGAGAAGTTCCAGGCGCATTTCACCGCGACGGCTCTCGGCGTTCAGGGCTCGGGATGGGCAGTGCTCGCGTGGGACGTGCTCGGTCAGCGCCCGAACATCGTGCAGCTCTTCGACCAGCAGGGCAACCTCCCCGCAGGCACGATTCCGCTGCTGCAGCTCGATGTCTGGGAGCACGCCTACTACCTCGACTACCTCAACGTGCGCGCCGACTACGTCAAGGCGTTCTGGAACATCGCGAACTGGCAGGACGTGGCACGTCGCTTCGAAGCGGCGCGCACGCAGACTTCCGGCCTGATCTGAATTCCGCACCTCGAGGAGCCCACCTGTTCATGCGCACCATAGAATCACTCGGATCGCTGCGATCGAAGACGGTCGTCGTCCGATGCGATCTCAACGTTCCTCTGAGCGACGGCGTCATCTCGGATGACGGCCGTATCCGTGCTTCGCTCTCGACCATCCGCGAATTGCGCGATGCCGGGGCGAAACTCGTGCTCATCAGCCATCTCGGTCGCCCGAAGGGCGAACCGGACGCTCGGTACTCGTTGCGTCCGGTCGCTGAGCGCATGAGCGAACTGCTCGGGGCACCGGTGCGCTTCGTCGAAGAGACCATCGGAGACGCCGCCTCGGCTGCGGTCTCCGGTCTCTCCGATGGCGAGGTGGTGCTCCTCGAGAATCTGCGGTTCTCGGCCGCGGAGACAAGCGCCGATGCTGCCGAGCGACGTGCCTTCGCTGAGCGTTTGGCAGCCTTCGGGGACGCCTTCGTCTCGGACGGCTTCGGCGTCGTGCACCGGCAGCAGGCGAGCGTCTACGAACTCGCGCAGTTGCTGCCGAGCGCTGCCGGTCGTCTCGTCGCCGCTGAGTTGGACGTGCTGCAGCGCCTGACCGTGAACGCGGCTCGGCCGTACACCGTGGTGCTCGGCGGCTCGAAAGTCTCCGACAAGCTCGGTGTGATCTCCCATCTGCTCGAGCGGGTCGACACGCTGCTCATCGGCGGAGGGATGCTGTTCACATTCCTCGCCGCACAAGGTCACAGGGTCGCTGCGAGCCTCCTCGAAGCCGACCAGCTCGACACCGTGCGCGGGTACCTCTCGGAGGCTGAACGTCGCGGGGTGCGCATCGTGCTCCCCACGGACATCATCGTGGCCGAGAAGTTCGCCGCCGACGCCGCGCATGAGACGGTGCCGGCCGATGCGATCGAGTCCTCGAGCTTCGGAGCGAAGGGCCTCGGTCTCGATATCGGGCCGAAGTCAGCAGACGCCTTTGCCGCCGTCATCGCCGAATCGGCGACCGTCTTCTGGAACGGCCCGATGGGCGTGTTCGAGCTCGACGCGTTCGCGTCGGGCACTCGGACCGTCGCACGCGCTTTGACGGAGACCGATGGCTTCACCGTCGTCGGGGGTGGTGACTCCGCTGCAGCGGTCCGCGCGCTGGGGTTCTCGGACGACCAGTTCGGCCACATCTCCACCGGCGGCGGTGCGAGTCTCGAATACTTGGAGGGCAAGTCACTGCCCGGCTTGGAGGTACTGGCATGACCGGAAACACCCAGGAGGGCGCGGATGCCAGGCAGCCGCTGCCGTTCATGGAGCGCACGCCGCTGATCGCGGGCAATTGGAAGATGAACCTCGACCATCTTCAGGCGATCGCACTCGTGCAGAAGCTCGCTTGGGGCCTGTCAGATGTGCGGCATGATTTCTCGGCCGCCGAAGTGGCCGTCTTCCCTCCGTTCACCGATCTCCGCTCGGTGCAGACCCTGCTCGCAGCCGACAAGCTCTCGCTCACCCTCGGAGCACAGGATGTCTCGCCGCACGAAGCCGGCGCGTACACCGGAGACATCTCCGCGGCGATGCTCGCGAAGCTCGACGTATCGTATGTACTCGTCGGGCACTCCGAGCGACGCCAGGGACACGGCGAGAGCGATGAGACCGTCGGGCTGAAGGCCCGGGCCGCTCATGCTTCGGGAATGGTGCCGATGATCTGCGTCGGTGAGACGGCTGCGGACTTGGAGGAGCACGGCGCTGCGGCGATCCCCGTCGCTCAGCTGACGACCGCTCTGGCGCAGCTCCCGGAGGATGCGGAGTTCGTCGTTGCGTACGAGCCCGTGTGGGCGATCGGCAGCGGGCAGGCGGCCACCCCGGAGCAGGCGGAAGACGTCGCTCGGGCGCTGCGCGAGCACCTGCGCGATCTGCGAGGCGATGACCGCGCCGCGCGCACGCGCATTCTCTACGGAGGATCAGTCGCCAGCCAGAACATCGCCGGATTCATGCGCCAACCCAATGTCGACGGCGCTCTTGTCGGCGGAGCGAGCTTGAAGGTCGACGAGTTCACTCGGATCATTCAGTTCCAGAAGCATGTGACGGCCGGCTAAAACGACTCCACGCTATACTGGACGTTGGCCTTACGCGCCCGCGACCTCGAAAGGTGCACTTCGTGCTCATTCTGAAGATCATCCTGCTCGTCATCCTCGTGATCACGAGCCTGCTGCTCACCCTGTTCATCCTGCTCCACAAGGGGCGCGGGGGAGGGCTCTCCGACATGTTCGGAGGCGGGGTGACGTCGAGCCTCGGCTCATCGGGAGTCGCGGAGCGCAACCTCAATCGCATCACCGTCGTCGTGTCCCTCATTTGGGGAGCTTCGATCATCGCGCTCGGGCTCATCGCGCGCTTCTCCGTCGTCTAGACGGCGCGCTCACCCGATCCAGCAGTAGAAAGGCAATTCGTGGCAGGCAGTAACGCCATCCGTGGCGCCCGCGTCGGTTCCGGCCCCATGGGGGAGAAGGATCACGGCTCACGCGCCGAACGCACGCAGATCTCATACTGGGATGCCCTCGGAAACGAAACGGTGCGCTATTTCGCATCCGACGTTCCCGATGAGGAGATTCCCGAGCAGATCGATTCTCCGACGACCGGCCTCCCCGCCGGGCGCGACAAGGAGAATCCTCCGCTGCTTCCGAAGAACGAACCGTTCAAGACGCACCTCGCGTACGTGAAGGAGCGTCGCACGCCCGAGGAGGCGGAAGAGCTTCTCGAGGCTGCGCTGCAGAAGCTGCGCACTCGACGAGGCACCGCGCGCAAGTCGGCGTAGCCCGCAGACGAAAACGGCCCCAGAGCACTACGCTCTGGGGCCGTTTTCGTCGATCGACGCTTTCGCTCTCAGTCGAGCGACGACAACGCCTCGGTGAGTGCGCGGACCGTGGCTGCAGGGTCAGCGCACTCGATCGCGAACACCGGCCGATCGCGCTCGGCGAGAACTGAGCGATCGCCGCGGGCCTGCGCTGTGATCAGAGCGTCGAAGCCGCGATCCGAGCCTGGGATCGGCAGCGGTTCCGGACCCGTCTCCGTGAGCTGCAGGAAGACTGCCGCTGCAGGGCCGCCCTTGTGCAGCTGGCCGGTGGAGTGCAGATAGCTCGGGCCCCACCCGAGGGCGACCGGGCAGCCGGTCGCCTCCGCGAGCCGGTCGCGAAGCGTGCGCAACGGTTCCGACTCGTCGCCCTGCGGGTCGAGGTACGCCTGGAGCGAGAGATACCCCGCGTGCTGAGCCGCCTGGCGCACCTGCCCGATGAATCCCGTCACGTCGGACACGTCCACTCCGGACGGCGTCGAGAGTACCCGCGCGCCTCCGGAGCCGGCGAGTTCGGCTCCGTCGTCACCGCCCGGTGCAGCTGTGTCACTGTCGAGCGCCGACCGCGCAGCGACCTTCGCCGACTCGACATCGGGCTGGTTGAACGGGTCGATGCCCATGAGCCGGCCCAGCACTGCAGTTGCGACTTCCCAGGTGAGCATCTGAGCGCCCAGCGTGCCTGCGACGCCGATCGACGCGCGCTGGCCGGAGACCTCAGCTGCTTCGCCACCGTCGTCGGCAAGCCCGACCACGGTCACGCTCGCGGGCACGGTCGCGAATTCCGGAGCACCCGCATCGAGTGCGACCGGCAAGACGCCCTGCCCCTCCTTGCCGGTCGATTCGGCGACGAGCTGCTCGATCCAGTGGCCGAGCCCCCAAGCGGCCGAACCGTCTTCCACGAGAGCCAGCACGAAGCGACGCGGCAGCCCGGCGTAGATCGCCGAAGCGAGGCGCAACGCGGGGTTCTCCGCGTGGTCTGAGGAGACGCGGGCGCGCACATCCTCCGCATCCTGGAGGAGGCGCCCCAGGTCGGCCCCGGCGAGCCCGGCGGGCACCATGCCGAATGCGGTCAGTGCTGAGAAGCGGCCTCCCACATTCGGGTCGGCCGTGAACACGCGACGGCCGGCGGCACGGGACTCCTCGTCGAGCGGGGAGCCCGGGTCGGTCACGATGATGATGCGCTCAGACGGCTCGATCCCGGCCACCCGGAACGCATCCTCGAACGCGGCGAGGTGGCTGCGGGTCTCGATCGTTCCACCCGACTTCGAGCTCACGACGACCGCGGTGCGGGCCAAATCCCCGGCGAGCGCGCGTCGCACCACATCGGGATGGGTGGAGTCGATCATGGTGAGATCGACTCCGGCCCAGCGAGTGATGACTGCAGGAGCCAGGCTCGATCCGCCCATGCCGCAGAGCACGATGCGATCGACTCCATCCGCGCGCAAGTCCGAGCGCAGCTGCTCGATCTCCGGGATCAGGCGCTCAGCGGTGGCGGCGATATCGGTCCAGCCGAGCCGAATCGCGGCTTCCGCCGCAGCCGCTTCACCCCAGAGGGTCGCGTCGTGGGCGAAGATACGTCCCGCGACACGATCCTCGACGAGCGTCGCGAGCGCTGCTTCCGCGTCGCGCAGACCGCCATCGACGGTGACCTCCAGGGCCATGCTCAACGAGCCTCTCGAAGTGCCTGCTCGACCGTGCCGAGCAGCTCCGACCAGGAAGCCTCGAACTTCTGCAGGCCCTCCTGCTCCAGCAGCTCGGTGACCTCGGCGTAGTCGACGCCGAGGGCGTCGATCGCGTTGAGCACCTGGTTCGACTCCAGGTACGATCCCGTGATCGTGTCGCCGGGGACGTGCCCGTGGTCGGCGAATGCCCGCAGCGTCGCCTCTGGCATCGTATTCACGGTGTTCGGAGCGATGAGACCCGTCACATACGCCGTATCCGCGAGCGCGGGATCCTTCACGCCCGTCGACGCCCACAGCGGACGCTGCGGATTGGCGCCGAGCCCGACGAGGAACCGAGCACGTTCGGTGTCGAACGACTGCTCGAACACCTCGTATGCGAGGCGGGCGTTCGCGATGCCCGCCTGCCCGGTGAGCGCGAGCGCCTCCGGTGTGCCGATCTCGCGAAGTCGACGGTCGATCTCGGAGTCGACGCGAGACACGAAGAAGGACGCGACCGAATGAATCGTCGAGAGATCGATGCCCGCAGCACGTGCGCGCTCGAGGCCAGCGAGGTACGCATTGATCACCTGGCGGTAGCGCTCGAGGCTGAAGATCAACGTGACGTTGACGCTGATCCCCGCCGCGATGGTCTCGGTGATCGCATCGAGCCCCTCGACGGTCGCCGGAATCTTGATCATGGCGTTCGGACGGTCGACGCGAGCCCAGAGATCCTGAGCCTGGGTCGCCGTACCGGCCGTGTCGCGGGCGAGGCCCGGCTCGACCTCGATCGACACCCGGCCGTCTCGTCCGCCCGTCGACGCGTACACGTCGGCGAGCAGGTCGCATGCGTCGGCCACATCCGCGGTCGTGAGCTCCACGATCGCCGCATCCGTGTCGAGCCCGCGCGCAGCGGCGTCCTTGAGCCGTTCTCCGTAGCCGTCGCCGCCGCCGATGGCGTTTGCGAAGATCGTCGGATTCGTGGTCACACCGACCACGTTCACCGTTTCCACCAGCGAGGCGAGCTCGCCGCTCTCGAGGCGATGGCGCGACAGATCGTCGAGCCAGATGCTGACTCCGGCCTCACTGAGGGCGGAGGTATGAGGGTTCGTCATCCTGTGATGATCCTTTCAGAGATGCGGGTTCAGGCGGCGAGCGACGCGTGCGCAGCTGCGACGACGGCGTCGGTCGTGATGCCGAACTCGCGGAAGAGTGTCTGGTAGTCGGCGGAGGCGCCGAAGTGCTCGATGGACACGGAGCGGCCGCGGTCGCCCACGATCCGGTCCCAGCCGAGGGAAAGACCGGCCTCGACGCTCACGCGCGCGGTCACCGCCTTCGGGAGCACGCTCTCGCGGTACTCCTCTGTCTGCTCGGCGAACCACTCGAGGCTCGGCGCCGACACGACGCGCGCTCCCACGCCCTCGGAGGCGAGACGCTCGCGCGCCTCGACGGCGAGCTGCACCTCGGAGCCGGTGGCGATCAGCAGGACGTCCGTCGAATCCGTGGGGGAGTCGGCGAGCACGTAGGCGCCCCTTCGCACTCCCTCCGCGGCCTGCTCGACGCTCGCGAAATCTCCGCCGCGCGGCAGCACCGGCACGTTCTGCCGGGTGAGCGCGAGGCCCGACGGGCCCGCATTGCGCGTGAGGATCTCGTGCCAAGCGGTGGCCGTCTCGTTGGCGTCGGCAGGGCGCACCACTGCGAGATTCGGAATCGCGCGGAGCGTGGCGAGCTGCTCGATCGGCTGGTGCGTCGGTCCGTCCTCTCCGAGGGCGACCGAATCGTGCGTCCAGACGAACACGCTGGGCACGTTCATCAGGGCGGCGAGGCGCACAGCCGGCCGCATGTAGTCGCTGAAGATCAGGAAGGTGCCGCCGTAGCTGCGCGTCTTCCCGTGCAGCTGGATGCCGTTGAGGATCGCGCCCATCGCGTGCTCGCGAATGCCGAAGTGCAGCACACGGCCGTAGGGATCGCCCTGCCACGCGTTGGTGGAGCGCTCCGCAGGGACGAAGGACGGCGCGTTCGGGATGGTCGTGTTGTTCGATCCGGCGAGGTCGGCGGATCCGCCCCAGAGCTCAGGCATCACGGGGCCGAGCGCGGCGAGCACCTTGCCGCTCGCGGAACGGGTCGCGATGCTCTCGCCGGGCTCGAACGTCGGCAGCACCTCGAGCGCTTCGGCCGGAAGCTGCTGGGCTTCGACCCGGTCGAAGAGCGCCTTGCGATCCGGATTCGCAGTCGCCCACGCATCGAATCCCACCTGCCACTCAGCACGCTTCTCCGCCCCGCGCTGCACGGCCGCGCGGGTGTGCTCGATCACCTCAGGCGCGACGGCGAAATGCTGCTCCGGATCGAACCCGAGCGCGGTCTTCAGGCCTGCGAGCTCCTCGGAGCCGAGCTTCGCGCCGTGAATGCCGCCGGTGTTCTGCTTCCCGGGGGAGGGCCAGCCGATGATCGTGTTGACGATGATGAGCGAGGGCTTCGAGGTCTCCGCCTGAGCGGCTTCGAACGCTCCGTGCAGCTCGGCGATGTCCTCGACGTACGACCCCGTCTTCTTCCAGTCGACCTCGATGACCTGCCACCCGTAGGCCTCGTAGCGCTTCGCCACGTCCTCGGAGAACGAGATGTTCGTGTCGTCCTCGATCGAGATCTGGTTGGAATCGTAGATCGCGATGAGATTGCCGAGCTCCTGGTGACCGGCGAGCGACGACGCCTCGCTCGTCACGCCCTCCTGCAGATCGCCGTCTCCGGCGACGACGTAGATGAAGTGATCGAAGGGGCTCGTCCCGGGTGCCGCCTCCGGGTCGAACAGGCCGCGCTCGTAGCGCGCGGCGTACGCGAACCCGACTGCCGAAGCGAGGCCCTGCCCGAGGGGGCCGGTGGTGATCTCGACGCCGTCGGTGTGACCGTACTCCGGGTGGCCCGGCGTCTTCGAACCCCAGGTGCGCAACGACTTCAGATCGTCGAGCTCGAGACCGTACCCGCCGAGGTACAGCTGCACGTACTGCGTGAGCGACGAGTGGCCAACGGAGAGGATGAACCGGTCGCGCCCGACCCAGTGAGGATCCGACGGATCGTGACGGAGCACCTTCTGGTGCAGCAGGTACGAGACCGGTGCGAGGCTGATCGCCGTGCCCGGGTGCCCGTTGCCCACCTGTTCCACGGCGTCCGCCGCAAGTACCCGCGCGGTGTCGACCGCGCGATCGTCGAGTTCATCCCACTGCAGTTCGTTCGCCAAGACGTTCCTTTCCGGCTGAATCGGGGTGAACGCCGCCCTGGCGCACCCCCGCACAATCTTATCGAACGGCGGGGTACCATAGAAGGTGATGTCCACGCAGATCCCAGCCCAGACTCAGGCCCGCGCTACCGCAGGGCGACCCTCGTTCGGCCGTACGGTCAAGAACTACGTCGCCCTGACGAAACCCCGGGTCATGGAGCTGTTGCTGGTGGTCACCGTTCCCGCGATGATCCTTGCGCAGGCCGGCCTCCCCAACCTGTGGCTCGTGCTCGCGACCCTCATCGGCGGCGCCATGAGCGCCGGGTCGGCGGGAGCGTTCAACTGCTACATCGACCGCGACATGGATCGCAAGATGAAGCGCACGGAGAACCGCCCCCTCGTCACCGGTGAGATCTCCGATCGCAACGCCCTGATCTTCTCCTGGGTGATGGGCTCCCTCTCCGTCGTATGGCTGGCGCTGACGACGAACCTGCTCGCCGCCGCGCTCTCCGCGGGTGCGATCTTCTTCTACGTCGTCATCTACACGATCGTGCTGAAGCGTCACAGCGAGCAGAACATCGTCTGGGGCGGGATCGCCGGCTGCTTCCCCGTGCTCATCGGCTGGGCCGCGGTCACCGGCACGCTGGACTGGCCCGCGTGGGTGCTGTTCCTCGTCATCTTCCTCTGGACGCCGGCGCACTACTGGCCGCTCTCGATGAAGTACCGCAACGACTACGCGGCCGCCGGCGTGCCGATGCTCGGAGTCGTACGCGGTCGCGTCACCGTCGGGCTGCAGGTCATCCTGTACACCTGGGCGACCGTCGCGGCGAGCCTGTTGCTGATCCCCGTCGCCGAGATGGGCTGGACCTACACCGTCGCGTCACTCGTGTTCGGCGGATACTTCATCGTGCAGGCGCACCGGCTGTACGCGCACGCGATCCGGGGCGAGGCCGGGAAGCCGATGCAGGTGTTCCACACGGCGAACATCTACCTCTCGGTCATCTCGCTCGTGATCGCGGTCGACGCACTGCTGCCCTTCTGAGCGGCGCGCGCCGCTTCGCTCAGCACGCGCGCTCCCGGTACTTCGCGTCGCACCCGCGGCCGCGCCTGCGCGCCGTTCAAGAGCGCAATTGGTGCTCGATTCAGGGTGGGCTACATGCCGAACTGCGCTCTCGAGCGCCTTCTCCAGGCCGCCGTCGTTCCCTCCGCGCCACTCCGCTCCCGTGCAACGCCGCAGGCGCCACCGCACCTCTTCGCGTCCGCGCCTCCGCCCCTCCGCACCTCTTCGCGTCCGCGCCTCCGTCGAAAGCGCGCTTCATGCTCGGTCCGAGAGCGGATCGGTGCTGAACGGCGCTCTCGCGCGCAGACTCTCAGGCGGCCGGGACCCACAGACCAATCGAAGTCCTCCACATCGCACATTCCACATCGCGCATTCCACATCGTGCATCGCACCTCGCGCGGCGCGCCGAAGCGCTGGCGAGCCTGTGGATAACACCTGCGCGACGAGTCCCCACGGTGACAAGCTCTCCGCATGTCACGACAGCTCCTGAGGATCACTCACACATTCGGCACGCAACCGTTCTCCGTCACAACGGCACTCGACGCAGGTTTCGGCAGGGGAGCGCTGCGCAACCGCACGCTCACACGCCCGCACCGCGGCGTGCGCACGGCATGCGAGGTCGACCCCTCGCTCGTGAGCCGGGCAATCGCCCTCCGGCCGAAGCTGCGCCCGGGCGACCGCTTCAGCCACGCGACCGCCCTTGCGCTTCTGGGCTGCCCGCTTCACGTCACGCCCGGAACCCCAGTGGATGTGGCCTCCGCACCGGGTACCACGCCGATGCGCAGGGCTGGCGTGGCCGGGCACCGCGCGGCGAACGGACTCGCGCTCGAGCTACAGGTGCCCGCAGGATTGTGGACGAATGAAGGTGCGCTGAGCCTCCCCGTTTCGCTCCCGGCCGACGCTGTGAGGGAAGCCGCCATCATGCTTCCCGGGCCGGAGCTGGTGGTCGCGCTCGACTCGCTCCTGCACAGGGGCCCCGCTCACTTCGACAACGCGGTGGCGATTCTCTCAGAGCACCTGATGGAGAATCTTCGTGCAGCCCGTCGCACGCGGGGCGCCGTGCGCCCCAGTATCGCGCTGAGACTCGCGAGGCACGGCGCTGAGTCGCGAATGGAGACGCTCTTGCGGCTCATCGGCGAAAACGTCGGAATCTCAGATCTCATCACTCAGGGCGCGATTCGAACCGTGTACGGGGAGATCGGCCGATTCGACCTCACCGACGAGGCGACGCGGAGCTTCTTCGCGTACGACGGAGCGCAGCACCGGACCTCTCGCACGCAGTACCTCCGGGACATCGCCCGCTATGACGGTGCGCGTGATGCCGGATGGCGCGGGCTGCGCTTCCATGCGGAGGACGTGCTCCAAACGCCCGATCGCACGGCGGCACGCATGCTCGTTCGGCTCGGACGCGAACGGAAGCGCATTTCGAGTCACGTCGCGAAGTTTCTCTCGGAGGGCCGCACGTCGTCGCTCGAGCCAGCCGCACCGCGCCGAAGATAGAAGATAGTCGCCGAAAGCGCGGTTGGTGCTCAGCGGGGACGAACTCAGGTGCCGAAATGCGCTTTCGGGGAAGGTGGGGCAGGGATCGGGCTCCGGCATCCGCTAGACGGCAGGCGCCAGCCCCGTAGACGTCGGGCCCGCAGGCGGCAGAGCTCGGCAGGCGTCTGCACCACGGGCCGCTGCCGAGCGGCGCGCGCATTGCCGAAGAGCGACCGGAGAGCGAGCAGCCCTATTCGACCTCGATCGCCGCCGCGGGTGCAGCTGCCGGCCGCTTGAGACGCAGCACTACGACCGTCATGGCCGCAGCGGTGAGCGCCGCGAGCACCATGTGCACCCCGACCGCGAACGGGGGGAGCCCGCTGCGCGCCTGGTAGATCCCGATCGCGATCTGCACGATGAGTGCCGCGAACAGCGCGATGACCCAGCGGAGCGGACGCAGGCGGCGAGCCGCGGCCCACACGAGGAGAGCCAGCGTCAACGCGAAGGCGATGTACCCGGGCCACGCGTGGATGTGGCTCATGAGCACTGCGTCGATGCCATCGCGCTGGATGGTCGAGTCGCCCGAGTGCGGGCCCGACCCGGTCGTCAGCACACCGAAGATCACCGTGACCGCCATCGCGAGCGTGGTCACGTGCGTGAGGATCGCGAACCCCTTCGGCACCACGCGTTCGCGGGGCCCGCCCATCTCGTACATGCGGGTGAGGTAGGCCGCCGTGATGCAGACGAGGGCGAGCGAGATCACGTAGTGAATGCCGACGAGGTTCGCGTTCAGGTGGAGCCAGACGATGATGCCTCCGATGAGGGCCTGCAGCACCACGAGACCCAGGACCACCGACGCGATCGCGAAGAGGTCGCGCCGGCTCGCGCGCAGCCGCCACGTGAGCACGAAGACGAGAATCGCGCTGATCAGCAACGGTCCGGAGATGGTGCGGTTTCCGAACTCGATCAGCGAGTGGTAGGTCAGCTCCTCTGTGGGAACGAGCGAGCCGGGGGCGCAGAGCGGCCAGTTCGGGCAGCCGAGGCCGGAGCCGGTGAGCCGCACGGCACCGCCGGTGCCGATGATGAACGTGTTCAGCACGAAGGACGCCCAGGCCACGATCCGGAGGAAGCGCGAGGCGACCCCGAGATGCGGGACGGGCGGCCGCGGGGCGATGGTGCTTGCGGTGGGCGCGCTGGACAACGGGTCTCCTCTCGGCTGCTTCCCAGAGTCATGAGACGCCCTGAGCGGACATCCCCCGAAACTATCGGAAACCTGTAGAATGGGAAGCTGTGGTTGCGAACGTCGAACCGAGTGTTTCGGTGCTCTGCATCGGATCTGCCCGGTGACGTACGAAGCCCAGAATACTGCACCGCTGCAGGGAACCCGATGTGCGCATCCATCCACGGAACGCGCGCACTCCGCCGACCGGATCCCTCCGGCTCGGCCAGGGTTTCCCGGGCGAGACGAAGAATGAGGGAGGGATCATGCCAGAGGTACTGATCGACCGACCCGAGCTCGAAGGCTTGGGCCAGTACGAATTCGGCTGGCACGACAGCGACGAAGCCGGCGCGATTGCAAAGCGCGGACTCAGCGAGCAGGTCGTGCGCGAGATTTCGGCACTGAAGAACGAGCCGGAATGGATGCTCCAGCGTCGCCTGAAAGCGCTGCAGATCTTCGGTCGGAAGCCGATGCCCGCGTGGGGCGCCGACCTCTCCGATATCGACTTCGACAACATCAAGTACTTCGTGCGCTCCACGGAGAAGCAGGCCACCACGTGGGAGGAGCTGCCCGAGGAGATCAAGGAGACCTACGAGCGTCTCGGCATCCCCGAGGCAGAGCGCCAGCGCCTCGTCGCCGGCGTGGCAGCTCAGTACGAGTCGGAGGTCGTCTACCACCAGATCCGCGAGGATCTGGAGGAGCAGGGCGTGCTCTTCCTCGACACCGACACGGCGCTCCGCGAGCACCCCGAGATCTTCGAAGAGTACTTCGGCACCGTCATCCCCTCCGGCGACAACAAGTTCGCGGCGTTGAACACGGCCGTCTGGTCGGGCGGCTCCTTCGTCTACGTTCCCAAGGGCGTCCACGTCGAGATCCCGCTCCAGGCCTACTTCCGCATCAACACGGAGAACATGGGCCAGTTCGAGCGCACGCTCATCATCGCCGACGAGGGCAGCTACGTGCACTACATCGAGGGTTGCACGGCGCCGATCTACAAGTCGGACTCGCTGCACTCAGCCGTCGTCGAGATCATCGTGAAGAAGAACGCGCGAGTGCGCTACACCACGATCCAGAACTGGTCGACCAACGTGTACAACCTGGTCACCAAGCGTGCGATCGCCGAGGAGGGCGCGACCATGGAGTGGGTCGATGGCAACATCGGCTCGAAGGTCACCATGAAGTACCCGTCGATCTACCTCACGGGTGAGCACGCCAAGGGCGAAACGCTGTCGGTCGCCTTCGCGGGACCGGGCCAGCACCAGGACACCGGTGCGAAGATGATCCACCTCGCGCCGAACACGAAGTCCTCGATCCTCGCGAAGTCCATCGCTCGGGGCGGCGGACGCACCGGCTACCGCGGTGAGGTGCGCATCGAGGCCAACGCCCGGCACTCCGCCAACTCGGTGGTCTGCGACGCGCTGCTCGTCGACACGATCTCGCGCAGCGACACCTACCCGGCGATCGACATCCGCACGGATGACGCGGAGCTCGGACACGAGGCCACGGTCTCCCGCGTCAGCGAGGAGCAGCTGTTCTACCTCATGAGCCGCGGGCTCGCCGAGGAAGAGGGCATGGCGATGATCGTCCGCGGCTTCATCGAGCCGATCGCTCGCGAGTTGCCCATGGAGTACGCGCTCGAACTGAACAAGCTCATCGAGATGGGCATGGAAGGATCCGTCGGATAATGACGCAAGCTGTTGCACCGAAGGAAACTGCTCAGCACGGCCTGACCGCGCACTCCGACGGGGACTGGGCGAACCGCGTGCCCGTCCAGACCCGGTCGGAGCGGCCCGTATCGACCGACGTCGCCGACTTCGCCGAGGTGACGGGCCGCGAAGCGGTCTGGAAGTACACGCCCGTCGCGAAACTCGACGCGCTGCTCAACGGCCAGCTCGACGGATCGCGGGTACCCGTGTCCGTTTCGGCGGTCGCCGGCGTGACGTCGGAGTGGGTCGCGCGATCGGACGCGCGCATCGGACGCGCCGGAACGCCCGAGGAGCGCGGCGCTGCTGCGGCCTGGTCGGCGTTCGGAGAGGCGCACGTCGTGACGGTGTCGTCGGAAGAGCCGGTGACCGCTGTGGTCACGCGTGACGCACTCGATACGACGCCGCGCGCCGGCCACACCGTCATCGAAGCGGCCCCGCACTCCCAGGGCCTCGTCATCCTCGAGAACACGGGCGCCGCTCATCTCTCCGAGAACGTCGAAATCGTCGTCGGCGACGGCGCGAAGCTGACGGTCGTGAGCGTGCAGCAGTGGAACGACGAGGCCATTCATCTCGCGAGCCACTACGCGACGGTCGGCCGTGACGCGTCGGTGACGCACATCGTCGTGTCACTCGGCGGGAAGATCGTCCGCTTGAACCCCTCGATCCATCTCGATCACGAGGGCGCCAACGGGGAGGCGCTCGGCGCGTACTTCGCCGACGCCGGTCAGCACTTGGAGCACCAGGTGTACATGGACCACGACGCTCCCCACACGCGCAGCCGCGTCACCTACAAGGGCGCGCTGCAGGGCGAGGGCGCTCACACCGTCTGGATCGGCGACGTGCTGATCCGCAACAACGCCAACGGCACCGACAGCTACGAGCAGAACCGAAACCTGGTGCTGACCGAGGGCACGCGGGCGGATTCGATCCCGAATCTCGAGATCGAGACCGGCGACATCGAGGGAGCCGGTCACGCCAGCGCGACCGGACGCTTCGACGACGAGCACATCTTCTACCTGCAGAGCCGAGGCATCTCCGCGGAGGAGGCGCGCAAGCTCGTGGTGCGCGGCTTCCTGTTCGAGGTCATCGCCCGGATCGGCGACGCTGCGACGGAGGAACGCCTCCACGCCGCCGTCGAATCCGAGCTCGCGGACTCCGTCCGCTGATGCCGCGGCAGAAGGTGCTCGCAGTCAGCGACCTCGTGCAGGACCAAGCGGTCCGCGTCGTCGTCGACGATGTGCCGATCGCGGTCGTGCTCGACGGGACCGGCGCCGTGCACGCGATCGGCGATACGTGCAGCCACGGTCAGGTCAGCCTTGCCGAAGGCTTCGTGGACGGCGACACCCTCGAGTGCTGGGCGCACGGTTCAGCGTTCTCGCTGGTGACCGGAGTGCCCGAGAATTTCCCGGCTTACGAACCGGTTCCCGTCTTCGTCGTCGAGATCGAGGACGGCGACGTGTACATCGACCCCAACGTTACGAAAGAGATTTAACACATGAGCTCCGTTCTTGAAATCAAAGACCTGCACGTCAGCGTCGAGACCGAGCAGGGCGCCAAGCCGATCCTCAAGGGTGTCGACCTCACCATCAAGCAGGGTGAGACCCACGCCATCATGGGACCGAACGGTTCGGGCAAGTCGACGCTCGCCTACGCGATCGCCGGCCACCCGCGCTACGAGGTCACGGGCGGGTCGATCCTGCTCGACGGCGAAGAGGTGCTCGAGATGGGCGTGGACGAGCGGGCGCAGGCCGGCATGTTCCTCGCGATGCAGTACCCCGTCGAGATTCCGGGCGTGACCAACGCGAACTTCCTCCGCACCGCAAAGACCGCGATCGACGGCGAGGCGCCGGCGATCCGCACCTGGATGAAGGACGTGAAGGAGGCCATGGGCAATCTGCGCATGGACGAGTCCTTCGCGGCGCGCAACGTCAACGAGGGCTTCTCGGGCGGTGAGAAGAAGCGCAACGAGATTCTGCAGCTCGAACTGCTGAAGCCGAAATTCGCGGTGCTCGACGAGACCGATTCCGGCCTCGACGTCGACGCGCTGAAGGTCGTCTCCGAGGGAGTGAACCGCGCGAAGCAGAACACCGGGCTCGGCGTCCTGCTGATCACGCACTACACGCGCATCCTCCGGTACATCCAGCCCGACTTCGTGCACGTCTTCGTCAACGGCCGCGTCGCCGAAGAAGGCGGGCCGGAGCTCGCGAACCGACTCGAGGAAGAGGGCTACGACCGCTTCCTCGAGAGCGCATAAGGCGTAGGCTGGTCGCTATGAGCGAGGAAACCACGACGGTACCCCAGTCGATCGATCCGGAGTTCCGCGAACAGGCGTACGAGGCGCTGAAGAATGTCTCGGACCCCGAGCTCGGCGTGAACATCGTCGATCTCGGGTTGATCTACGATCTCGCCTTCGACGAGGAGCACGACGCGCTCGTGATCAGCATGACGCTGACGAGCGCCGGTTGCCCGCTCACGGACGTGATCGAGAACGACATCGCGGAGGCACTCGACGGTCTCGTGACGGCGTTCCGCATCAACTGGGTGTGGATGCCGCCGTGGACGCCGGAGCGCATCACGGACGATGGCCGCGACATGATGCGGGCACTCGGGTTTGCGATCTGAGAGAGCCCGGTGGGCTTTCTCAGAACCGAGTGCCCTGCCGGAGGCAGCTCGGGTTTGCGATCTGAGAGAGCCCGGTGGGCTTTCTCAGAACCGAGTGCCCTGCCGGAGGCAGCTCGGGTTTGCGATCTGAGAGCGCCCGGTGGGCTTTCTCAGAACCGAGTGCCCTGCCGGAGGCAGCTCGGGGCGTCTTGAATTCCTGATCTGTGAGAAAGGATGGGATGAAGCTTCCTTCCAACCCGCTCCGCTCTGCGGATGACCCCAGGCTCAGTCGTATCGCGGGGCCCAGCTCGCTCGTGATCTTCGGGGTGACGGGCGACCTGTCGCGCAAGAAGTTGATGCCCGCGGTGTACGACCTCGCGAACCGAGGCCTTCTGCCGCCCGGGTTCGCACTTGTGGGGTTCGCTCGCCGCGACTGGAAGGATCGAGATTTCGCGGAGATCGTGCACGATGCTGTGCGCAAGTATGCGCGGACGCCCTTCCGCGAAGAGACGTGGGAGCAGCTCGCGGAGGGCATTCGCTTCGTGCAGGGGCAGTTCGACGACCCCGAGGCGTACGACCGTCTCCGCGACACGGTCGAGACGCTCGACCGAGAGCGCGGCACGATGGGCAATCACGCGTTCTACCTCTCGATTCCGCCGACCGCGTTCCCGGAGGTTGCGAAGCACCTGTCGAGCTCGGGGCTCGTGGACCGCACGGGAGACGATCAGCGATGGCGGCGCGTCGTCATCGAGAAGCCGTTCGGCCATGACCTCGCTTCCGCTCGGGAGCTGAACGATGTGCTCGAATCCGCGTTTCCCGCTGATTCGATCTTCCGCATCGACCACTACCTCGGCAAGGAGACGGTGCAGAACATCCTCGCACTTCGCTTCGCGAATGCGATGTACGAGCCGATCTGGAACCGGAACTACGTCGATCACGTGCAGATCACGATGGCCGAAGACATCGGCGTCGGCGGCCGCGCCGGCTATTACGACGGCGTCGGCGCCGCGCGCGACGTGATCCAGAACCATCTCCTGCAACTCCTCGCACTCACCGCGATGGAGCAGCCCATCAGCCTGGGAGCTCAGCATCTGCGTGCGGAGAAGGAGAAGGTGCTCGAGGCGGTGTCGCTGCCGGAAGATCTCGAGCGATCGACGGCTCGCGGGCAGTACGCGTCCGGGTGGCAGGGCGGCGAGCTCGTGAATGGCTTCCTGGATGAGGACGGCATGGATCCGCAGTCGCGCACGGAGACCTTCGCGGCGATGAAGCTGCACGTCAACACGCGCCGCTGGACGGGCGTGCCCTTCTACCTGCGAACCGGAAAGCGGCTCGGCCGACGCGTCACGGAGATCGCCGTCGTGTTCCGCAAGGAGCCTGGAAACCTCTTCGGTCAGGCGCAGCGTTCTGAGCAGGGATCGAACGCGCTCGTGATCCGCGTCCAGCCCGATGAGGGCATCACCATTCGTTTCGGCGCGAAGGTTCCCGGCAGTGGCACCCGCGTGCGCGACGTGACGATGGACTTCGGCTACGGTCACGCGTTCACCGAGGCCAGCCCGGAGGCGTACGAGCGCCTCATCCTCGACGTGCTCCTGGGTGACGCGCCCCTGTTTCCCCGTCAGGCAGAGGTCGAGCTCTCCTGGCGGATCCTCGACCCGATCGAACGACACTGGGCGGAGAGCGACGCGCCCGTCGAGCAGTACGTTCCGGGATCCTGGGGCCCGGCGTCCGCCGACGAGATGCTCGCCCGCGACGGACGCACCTGGAGACGGCCATGATCGAGAGTCTGCCCGACACGACGGTCAGCGCGGTGACGCGCCGGCTCGTCTCGATGCGCCAGGAGAGCGGTGTCTCGGCGCTGGGTCACGTGCTCACCCTCGTCATCTCGGCCTCCGGCGAGCTCGACGAGTCGGCGATCGCGGCCGCGAATCACGCGTCCAGCGAGCACCCGATGCGAGTGATCGTGCTGCTCAGCCGCCCCGAGGCGGAGAATCGGCTCGACGCGGAGATCCGCGTGGGCGCGGACGCGGGTGCGAGCGACGTGATCGTGCTGCGCGCTTCCGGTGAGGTCGCCAGCGGAGTCGAGGCGCTCGTCACCGGTTTGCTGCTGCCCGACGCCCCGGTCGCGGTGTGGTGGCCGGAGGAGGCGCCGGATCGCCCAGGCGCCGATCCGCTCGGCCGAATCGGGCAGCGGCGCATCACGGATGCCGCAGCTCCCGACGGTTCGGCGTGGGACGTGCGTATCTCCGGGTACTCCGCCGGTGACACCGATCTTGCCTGGACGCGGCTCACGCGCTGGCGCGAGTACCTCGCCGCGGTGCTCGACGAGCCGCCGTTCGAGCCGGTGACAGCGGTCGAGGTCGTCGGCTCTGAGGCGTCGCCGTCGACGGAGCTGCTCGCGGCTTGGCTCGAGCTGGCGCTCGGAGTCCCCACGAAGTGCACGCTGCTCGATCGCGCTCTCCACGCGGAGGGGCTGCACTCGGTGACGCTGACGCGCCAGAGCGGCGACGCGGTGCTCAAACGCTTGTCGCCCGTGCACGCGGCGCTCAGCCAGCCAGGGCAACCGACGCACCAGATCGTTCTGCCTCGCCGCACGTTGAGCGAATGCCTCGCGGAGGAACTGCGCGGGCTGGGCGAGGACGTCATGTACGGCCGCGTACTCGAACAACTCGCGCGCAGCCGCGCTGCGCGCATCACCCACACTGACGCATGAATGAAGGAGCTGGCGTGTCTGAAGCCGCAGCGAACATCGGGGTCGTAGGCCTCGCCGTGATGGGCGCGAATCTGTCGCGCAACCTGGCCAGCCGGGAGGGGAACACCGTGGCGGTGTTCAACCGCAGCCCGCAGCGCACCGAGGCGTTGGTCGCAGCTCACCCGGAGGCGCAGTTCGTGCCGGCGTTCACGTACGAGGAGTTCGCGGCGTCGCTGCAGAAGCCGCGAACGGCCGTCATCATGGTGCAGGCCGGCGCGGCCACCGATGCGACGATCGATGCCCTCGTCGACGTCTTCGAACCCGGTGACATCATCGTCGACGGCGGCAACGCATACTTCCCCGACACCATCCGGCGCGAGCGCGCCGTGCGGGCGACGGGCATCAACTTCGTGGGCGCCGGCATCTCGGGCGGCGAGGAAGGCGCGCTCAACGGTCCGAGCATCATGCCGGGCGGTTCCGACGAAGCCTGGCAGACGCTCGGCCCGATCCTGCGCTCCATCGCCGCGGTCGCAGAGGGCGAACCGTGCGTGACGCACGTGGGCCACGACGGCGCCGGCCACTTCGTCAAGATGGTCCACAACGGCATCGAGTACGCCGATATGCAGCTCATCGCCGAGGCCTACGACCTCATCCGACGGGGCACCGGAAAGTCGCCTGCGGAGATCGCCGACATCTTCGCTGAGTGGAACGACGGTGAACTCGAGTCGTACCTCATCGAGATCACGGCGGAGGTGCTCCGTCAGAACGATGCCGCGACCGGCAAGCCACTCGTCGACGTGATCCTCGATCAAGCCGGCGCGAAAGGCACGGGCGCCTGGACGGTGCAGACCGCGCTCGCGCTCGGCGTTCCCGTGTCGGGCATCGCCGAGGCCACGTTCGCGCGCTCGCTGTCATCTCACCCTGAGCAGCGTGCGGCAGCCTCGTCGCTTCCAGGCCCGAGCGAGCAGCCTGCAGTTGCCGACGAAGCCGCATTCATCGAGGACGTGCGCCAGGCGCTCTACGCCTCGAAGATCGTCGCGTACTCGCAGGGTTTCGATGAGATCCGCGCGGGCGCCGCAGAATACGGCTGGACCATCGATCTCGGTGCGATTTCACGCATCTGGCGCGCCGGCTGCATCATTCGGGCGCAGTTCCTGAACCGGATCGCCGATGCCTATGCGGCTGAATCCGACCTCGCCCTGCTGATGAGCGCACCGTACTTCGCCGAGGCTCTCGCGAAGAGCCAGGAGGCGTGGCGACGCGTCGTCGTCCACGCGACCGGGGCTGGAATTCCGGCACCGGCGTTCTCCTCGTCGCTCGCCTACTACGACGGGCTGCGGGCCGAGCGCCTCCCCGCCGCGCTCGTGCAGGGGCAGCGCGATTTCTTCGGAGCGCATACGTACCGCCGCACCGACCGCCCGGGATCGTTCCACACGCTCTGGTCGGGCGACCGCAGCGAGATCTCCGCCTAGGCGCAGGCGAATTCGTATGTCCATGCGCATCTCGCAGCACCCGACCCTCGATGAACTGGCCCACGCGCTCGCGGGAGCGTTCATCGAGGTCTGCCGGCAGCGCCAGGGCGATGGGGGAGTGCCGTGCGCGGTGCTCACCGGTGGCTCCGGCGGCGAGCGTGTGCTCGAGGCCCTGAGCTCCCATCCGGATCGCGACACCGTCGAGTGGACCCGGGTCCGGTTCATCTGGGGCGACGAGCGGTGGGTCCCGTCGGGTCATGAGGATCGCAATGATCTTCTCGCCGACCGCACGCTCTTCGACGCGGTCGCCGTCGATCCTTCGCTCGTGCACCGGGTGGCGGGGCCGGATTCCGGGCTCACGCTCGACGAGGCCGCCGGCGCCTACGCAGCCGTCGTCCATGGCATCGACCGTATCGATGTCGCGTTGAACGGTGTGGGCCCCGATGGCCACATCGCATCTCTGTTTCCCGGCAGGGACGAGCTCGAGATCGTCTCAGACGAAGCGCCGGAAGCGCTCCCGATCAGAAATTCGCCGAAACCACCGCCGGAGCGCGTCACTTTGACCCTTCCGGCGCTGCGACGTGCTGAGCGCGTCTGGCTCATCGCGGCGGGCACCGCGAAAGCCGAGGCGGTCGGTCGGACCATCGCTCGGAGCGCCCCGCTGCTCCCTGCGGCACGGGTCTTCGGAGC
Organism: Leucobacter manosquensis; assembly: GCF_018304845.1. NCBI lineage: Bacteria > Bacillati > Actinomycetota > Actinomycetes > Micrococcales > Microbacteriaceae > Leucobacter > Leucobacter manosquensis. Next base: position 806,199 of record NZ_JAFEVO010000001.1, read on the forward strand.
AGCGGAGACCGTGCTCTGGGCGGACACCGCGGCTCTGGGAGCGCCATCTGCTTCGAGCAGCTAGGATGGTGAGGTTGCCCATTCGCTCAGCCCTGGCGCGAGAACGTCTCCCCGTGATGCGCTGAGCCGGCACGATCTAGGAGCCTCACACCATGATTTCCGTCGAAGACCTCGCCATCGACGTCGGCGCCCGTCGCCTCATGTCGGGGGTCACGTTCCGCGTGAACCCCGGCGACAAGATCGGCCTCGTTGGTCGCAACGGCGCCGGCAAGACCACGCTCACCCGCACGTTGTCGGGGGAGCTGCCTCCCGCGGAAGGCGCGATCAAGGTCACCGGCGAACTCGGTTTCCTTCCGCAGGATCCGCGCACCGGCGATCCCGAGCAGATCGCGCGTCACCGCATCCTCGACGCGCGCGGGCTCGGCACGCTGCAGCAGAACATCGCGAAAGCGACCGAGGACATGGGCTCGAGCGACCCGGCGGTCGCAGAGAAAGCCATGAAGCGATTCGGCAATCTCACAGACCGCTTCCAGGCGCTCGGCGGGTACGCCGCCGAGTCGGAGGCGGCGTCGATCTCGAACAACCTCGGTCTGCCCGACCGCATTCTCGATCAGCCGCTGAAAACGCTCTCGGGCGGTCAGCGCCGTCGCATCGAACTCGCCCGCATCCTGTTCTCCGACGCCGACACGATGATTCTCGATGAGCCGACGAACCACCTCGACGCCGACTCGATCGTGTGGCTGCGCGAGTTCTTGAAGCATTCGAAGGCCGGCGTGATCGTCATCAGCCACGACATCGACCTCGTGGGCGAGACCGTCAACCGCGTCTTCTACCTCGACGGCAACCGTCAGGTCATCGACATCTACAACATGAACTGGAAGCTGTACCTGCGCCAGCGCGCCGCCGACGAGGAGCGTCGCCGCAAGGAGCGCAGCAACATCGAGAAGAAGGCCTCGGTGCTGAAAGATCAGGCCGCGCGCTTCGGGGCGAAGGCGTCGAAGGCCGCTGCCGCGCACCAGATGGTCGCGCGCGCCGACAAGATGCTCGCGGGTCTCGAAGACGAGCGTCAAGTCGAGCGGGTCGCGAAACTGCGCTTCCCCGATCCGTCACCGTGCGGCAAGACGCCGCTCATGGCCGAAGGGCTCTCGAAGTCGTACGGTTCTCTGGAGATCTTCGCGGGCGTGGACCTGGCGATCGATCGCGGATCGAAGGTCGTCATTCTGGGCCTCAACGGTGCGGGCAAGACCACACTGCTGCGCCTGCTCGCGGGCGTCGATGAGCCCGATACCGGTGAGCTCATCGCCGGTCACGGGCTCAAGGTCGGCTACTACGCCCAGGAGCACGAGACCCTCGACGTCAAGGCGAGCGTGCTGCAGAACATGGTCTCCGTGTCGCAGCACCTCACGGAGACGGAAGCACGTCGTGTGCTCGGGTCGTTCCTCTTCACCGGGGATGACGTGCACAAACCCGCCGGGGTGCTCTCAGGCGGAGAGAAGACCCGCCTCGCCCTCGCCATGCTCGTGGTGTCGAGTGCGAATGTGCTGCTGCTCGACGAGCCGACGAACAACCTCGACCCGGCGAGCCGCGAAGAGGTGCTCGACGCGCTCGCGCACTTCTCGGGAGCCGTCGTGCTCGTCTCGCACGATCCGGGAGCCGTCGAAGCGCTGAACCCCGAGCGCGTCCTCATCATGCCCGACGCGACCGAAGATCACTGGTCGAAGGAGTACCTCGAGCTCATCGAGCTCGCTTAGGAACGCGGGCGGGGAGTGGACGTCGACGGCGGCGTTCGCTCCCCGTCCTCCTCGCGGAACTCGGCACCGGCGTCGTCGAGTCGCGTGATCACGAACGCGGCACCATCGCCCTGCATCCCGTTGGAGTAGTACTCGACGTGCGGCTCCTCGTCGAAGTCGAGGCTGCTCTGGCAGATGAAATCTCCCGCCACGCAGTAATCGCGCACGCGTTCTTCGACGGCGTCGAGCGCGCCCTCAGGTCGGGGGAGCAGCCCATCGGTCTCCGGGTCGAAGCTCCCGACGTTGTACTCCTCGGCGCCCACGAAGCGCGGATCACCGTAGAAGACGACCGCGAGCACACGGTCGAGCGCTTCCTCGGCGACGGTACCGACGGTGGCTCCCACCATCCGGGCCTCCGGCTCGGCGAGCCCGTCGCCGACGACGAGAGCGCCCTGAGAGTAGCCGAGCAGCACGAATCTCTGTGCGGGGCAGGCGTCGGCTTGCACGTTCAGCACGTCGATGAGAGTGCGCACCCCCAGGGTGCCGCCCTCTTTCACATCCGTGTCGGCCGGGTAGTCGAGGTCGAGCACTCCCACATCGCCGGGTCGTGCCTGTGAAATGGTTCGCGCCACAGGTGAGAGCAGCTGGCCCTGGCTCGGCTCACCCGTGCCGCGGGCGGTGATCACCAGATAGGGATCGCAATCGACGGGATCCACAACCGGCTCCGGGTGCAGTTCCGCGTCGTAGAGCTCAGCCGCCTCAGGCGGTGCCGGATCCTCCGTCACGTCGGAGAGCGATTCTCGCGTCGCCGCCGGATCGACCGGCGCGGCGCACCCGCTCATCGCCAGCGCTGCGCCCAGGAGCACGATCGAGCCCGGCAGGGACAGCCGACGCAGCATCCCTCGCACATGTGACTCACCCATCGAGCAATGCATCCTCGATGTCTGAGTCGCTCGGTCCACGTCGGCGCTTTCGCTCCGCCGTCCTCCGGTCGTACTCGAGCACTTCGTCGCTGCCGATATTGAGGGTGCGGTACTCTCGCCTGGCTGCGTACGTCACGCCGATCGCCGCGATGGCGATGAAGATGTACCACTGCACGGCATACGAGAGGTGCGGCCCCTCGTCGCGTGCGGGCTTCGCGGGAAGCACCCCGTGCTCAGCATCCGGGGACTCGCTAACGAGCATCCCGTAGGCGCCCGTGTACGCAGAATCTGAGACTCCCGCCAGCGCGGCGATCTCCGGCAACTCAATGCTCGCGACCGCTCGACCAGACGTCGTGCGGCCCGGAATCTCGGGCTCCGAGGCGCGCAATCGCGCCTCTACCGTCACCGGCCCCTCCGGGGGCGACGGCAAGGCTTCTGGATCGATGTCCTCCGCCGACGCACCGTCGACGGGCACCCATCCGCGATCGACGAAGAACGTGGATCCTTCTGCGGTGCGCAATGCCTGGATCAGGTCCGAGCCGACTCCGCCGGGCCCGGGCCGGTTTCGTGCGAGGAACGGGTCTCCGGTGTACTCGCCCTCGACCAGCACCGTGCGCCACTTCTGGCGATCCTCGTCGAACTCCGACAGCTCCGGCAGTTCGTCGGCGAGCACTGCCGGCGGCGCGTCGTAGTTGTTGTCGATGCGGTCGATCTCAGCACGGGCCTCTGCGCGGCGCTCGAACTGCCAGTTGCCGAGGAGGACGCAGGCGATCGAGAAGATCAGCAGCATCGCGGCGTACCCCGCCCAGCGGCCGGATCGCAGAAACCCCCAGCCGACGCGGTCGCGCTGGTGCTGCCCAGCGCTCTCTGCGGACGGCGCGGGCATGTCGCGGTCGAGCGTTCCGTGTTCAGTCATCGAGCTCTCCCACCGTGCGCACCTCGAGCGGGAAGCTTCTGGCCTCGAGAAAATCGTACAGCGTCGCGCGATGCTCATCGCAGGCCAGCCAGGTCTTGCGGCGCTCGGGGCCGTGGATCTTCGGGTTGCGCCAGAGGATGGCCCACGGGGCATCCCCTCGACAACCGGCTCGCGAGCATTCGAAGCGACGCTCCGGAACGCCGCCCAGATTCAACGACGGCGTGACCACACCGTTCACAGCTCTGCTCCAGGAGTCTGCGGACGGGGGTGGGAACCGCGGCGCTCCGGGTCGACATCGACCACGATGACCTCGTGGGCGACGTCCGTCGCTTCGATGGGTTCGGCTTCCGATGCCTCGATCTGCAATGGCTCGGGCGCGTCCGGCACCTGCTCGCCTCCGTGCGCGACCGCGTTGCCGACGAGCACCGCGAACCAGGGCAGGAAGATCGCCCCAGCTGCAGACAGCAGCACCCACCAGTCCCTCACCCAGAACAGCGATACGACGCAGGCGACTCGCAGGGTCATCGCGATGAAGTACATGCGCATGCGGTGCGCGCGATCCTCGGCGGGGTTCACCCCAGCCGACGTCACGTCGTAACTCTTCGCCATGCGCCCCTTCTCCGTACCCGCCAAGCCTACGCCGTTCACCTGAATCCGCGCCCGGGATCGCCGTCGTCCCCGGCTTCCAGCGCCCTCGGATGAGTAGGCTGGTCGGCAGTTGTTCAGACGGAAGGAATCCCATGCCCACCTCGCGCACCGTACTCGTCACCGGCGGAAACCGCGGTATCGGTTACGCCATCGCAGAACGCATGCTCGCGGACGGTCATCGCGTCGCTGTGACCTCGCGGTCGGGCGAGGGCCCGGAAGGATCGCTGACGGTACGCGCGGAGATGACCGACGCGGCTTCGATCGACGCCGCGTTCACCGAGGTCGAAGCACAACTCGGGCCTGTCGAGGTGATCGTCGCAAACGCCGGCATCACGAAGGACACCCTGCTCCTGAGGATGACGGAAGAGGAGTTCACCAGCGTCATCGACACGAACCTCACCGGCACGTTCCGCGTGGTGAAACGCGCCGCGAAGGGCCTGCTGAAGGGTCGATTCGGACGCGTGATTCTGATCTCGAGCGTCGTGGGGCTGTACGGGGGACCGGGACAGATCAACTACTCGTCGTCGAAAGCCGGACTCGTCGGATTCGCTCGCTCACTCACTCGAGAGCTCGGATCGCGCGGCATCACCGCCAATGTGATCGCGCCCGGTTTCGTCGAGACCGATATGACGGCTGCCCTCCCGGAGGCCCAGCAGCAGCAGTACCTCGGCTCGATTCCGGCCGGACGCTTCGGTCAGGTCGCCGAAATCGCCGGAGCGGCATCGTTCCTCGCCGGGGACGACGCCGCATACATCTCGGGCGCGGTGATCCCCGTCGACGGCGGCCTGGGCATGGGGCACTGACGGAGTCCGATCGGGTGCGAGAGCGCCCTTTCGCCCGTCGCGCCACGACCAGTAGCCTGTGCCCATGAGTTCATCACACCAGCCCCGCTCCCTGACCCGCGTCGCGGTCGACGCCCAGACCCTCGCCGACCTGTATGCGGCGCCGACCGCTCTCCGCGTCGTGAATGTGTGGGACGCCGTCAGCGCCCGCGTCGTCTCGCAGCTGCCGGGGACTCATGCGATCGCCACGGCGGGTCACGGCATCGCGGCGAGCCACGGGTACGCCGACGGTGAGCAGATTCCGCTGGACACCATGATCGCGGCGATCGCGCGAATCGCTTCCGCCACGGATCTGCCCGTGTCCGCCGACCTCGACGGAGGGTTCGGCGATGCAGGCGAGACGGTGCGACGGGCGATCGGGGCCGGGGCCTCGGGCGCGAACATCGAGGATCAGATGCGACCGCTCGACGAGTCGGTCGCCGTGATGCGTGCGGCGATCGCGGCGGGGGAGCGCGAAGAGGTCTCCTTCGTGCTGAACGCGCGCACCGACGCGCTCGTCAAGGGCGGCGACCGCCCGCGCGAGGTCGCGATCGCCGACGCGATCGAGCGGGGACGTGCCTATCTCGACGTCGGCGCCACTTGCGTGTTCGTGCCGGGCGTGCTCGATGCCGACGACACTCGGGCGCTCGTCGACGGCATCGGCGAGCGCAAGATCAGCGTCATCGGCCTTCCCGGCGCCCTCACCGCCGCCGAGTACGAAGCGCTCGGCGTCGCTCGTGTCTCGTACGGACCCATGCCGCAGAACGTCGCCCTGACCGCGCTCAAGCGGCTCGGCGAGTCGCTGCTGGCCGACGGAGTCATCCCAGCGGATACGGAAGCGCTCAACAACTTCTGAGTGCTCAGGCGAGACGACTCAGGCGAGCCGTTCGAGCAGCGGGATGGCGAGCGCAAGATCGTCTTCGATCGAGATGTCGGCGCGCTCGCGCACGATCGGCTTGCCGTTGAAGGCCACGCCGATGCCGGCGATCGCCATCATCTCAAGATCGTTGGCGCCGTCTCCGATAGCGATGGTGGCGGAGAGCGGGATCTCTTCGGCCGCCGCCCACTCGATCAGCGCCGCCGCCTTCGCCGATGCATCGATGATCGGCCCAACGGTGCGCCCCGAGAGGATTCCGTTCACCAGGTCCAGCCGATTGGCGCGCCAGAGATCGATGCCGAGATCCGCCGCGAGCGGATCGAGCACCTCGTGGAATCCACCCGACACGACGCCGACCTTGCCGCCTCGGGCATGCACTGCGGCGATGAGTTCGCGGATGCCCGAGGTCGGCCGCACACGCTCGTAGGCTTCGGCGAAGACCGACTCGGGGGTCCCGGCGAGTGTCGCGACGCGATCTCGCAGGCTCTCCGCGAAATCGAGCTCCCCTCGCATGGCGCGCTCGGTGACCGCTGCCACCTCGTCGAGGCTCCCCGCCGCCTCGGCGAGCAACTCGATCACCTCGTCCTGGATGGTGGTGGAGTCGCAATCGAGCACGACGAGGGGGCGTGTGGTGCCGGGAGAAGTCATGATTCCCAGGATAGGCTGAGCGCTATGGTCAATGTGCTCCGCCTCACCGATGTCTCCTATGTGCGCGACCGCCGGCCGATCCTCGACGGGGTCACCTGGTCGGTCGAGGATTCGGAGCGGTGGGTGATCCTCGGGCCGAACGGCGCAGGGAAGACGACGCTCATGAAGCTCGCGACGGCCAACGACTACGCGACTCGCGGCACCGTCGAGGTGCTCGACGAGCGACTGGGCAAGGTCGACATCTTCGAGCTCCGCAACCGCATCGGATTCGTGTCTTCGGCGTCGGCCAGGCGCATCCCGGCGAACGAACTCGTGCGCGACGTCGTGCTGACCGCCGCCTACTCGGTCGAGGGCCGGTGGAATGAGCACTACGACAGCATCGACGTGCGTCAAGCCGAGCGCATTCTCGCGGAGTGGGACCTCGGAGCGTACGCTGACCACACCTTCGGCACGCTGAGCGACGGTGAGCGAAAGCGCGCCCTCATCGCCCGCGCGGTCATGACCGATCCCGAGTTGCTGCTGCTCGACGAGCCGAGCGCCAACCTCGATCTCGGAGCTCGCGAGCGGTTGCTGCAGATGCTCTCCGGCTTCGCAGCGTCCCCTTCGTCGCCGGCCATGATCATGGTGACCCACCATGTCGAGGAGATCCCACCCGGCTTCACCCACGTCCTCATGCTGCGCGACGGCAAGATCCAGGCCGCCGGCCCGATTGCGGACACGCTCACCGCCGAGTCCCTGGAAGCGACCTTCGACATGCCGTTCGAACTGTCGTCCACGGATGGCCGGTATTCCGCTGTGGCACGCCCGAAGCCCTGATCTCACTCATACGCCTCTCGGTCTGCTAAAGTAGCACTTTGGTGCGACGAAATTCGCCGATCCCAAGACCTCCGGGCGTGCTGTTACACGCTCTCTCCCAGGCAAACACGAAGGAACTCTCATGAAGACCGATACCCACCCCGAGTACAACGCAATCGTCTTCCGCGACCTCGCGTCGGGGGAGACGTTCCTCACCCGTTCGACGCTCACCAGCGAGAAGACCATCGAGCTCGACGGCGAGACCTACCCCGTCCTCGATGTCGAGATCTCGAGCGCATCGCACCCGTTCTACACGGGCAAGCAGCGCATCATGGACTCGGCCGGTCGCGTCGAGAAGTTCAACCAGCGCTTCAAGGGCTTCGGCGCCTAAGCCGCGACTGCGGCATTGGAAAGGGCCGGGCGATCCTCTGCGGATCGCCCGGCCCTTTCTCGCTTCCGCGGCGCGTCAGCGGATCGGCCAGCGCCCGTCGGCGACGAATGATGCATCGCGCACCCTCCGCATGTAGTCCTGAAAACTCGCCGCCTGAGCAGCAGCCCACTCGATCTGCAGCCGATGAAGCTCGTCGAGCTCCGCCGGAACCACGTCCGCATACTTCGCCGCAATCTTCTGGAGCACTCGCCCCGCAGCGATCGCATCATCACCGGCATCGTGCGCATTGCCGATGTCGACTCCGTGATGCGCCGCCACTGCTTCGAGCGTGCGCTTGCCCTTGCGGTAGCGATCGAGCTGTTTGTCGAGGATGAGCGGATCGATCACCGGGGAGATCTCCGCCGGCCATGGCACACCATGCCGAGCCGCCTCAGCCGCGAGCAGCGTGAGGTCGTAGGGCGCGTTGTACGCGACGACGGGAAACCCGCGCTCGATCATTTCGAGCAGCTGATCGACGATCTGGCGCACTCCCACTGCGGCCTCGATGCCGCTGGTACGGGCGATCTCGTTGCTGATGCCGTGGACCTGCACCGCTGCGGCGGGAATCTCGATGCCTGGGTCGAGCAGCCAGTCGTATCGTTCCGACACTTCGCCGCCCGCACCGAGGAGGGCGATCGAAGCGCTCACGATGCGAGCGTGCGCGGTGTCGATGCCCGTCGTCTCGGTATCGAACACGGCCAGGTCTGCGGCCCACAGCGGGAGCGTTTCGGTCACGGAAGTCCTTTCGTCTCCGTCGATGGTATCGACTGCCGGGCGCGTCGTTCGCCTTCGGCCCGACCCCCTGACAGCCTCCCGCCAGCAGCAGGAGGCTGTCAGGGCGTCTCGGTAGAATCTGTCCCGTGACTTTCGCCCCTCGTTCTCTGCAGGTTCCCGCCCTCGGTGTCGACACCCGAGCCTGGGAGTACGGTGACGAGACAGGGGAGACGCTGATCCTCGTCCACGGCTTTCGCGGCGATCACCACGGCCTCGAAGGCATCGCCGCCCGGATTGTGGAGCTCCGCCCAGAATTGCGGATCCTCGTTCCCGACCTCCCGGGTTTCGGTGAGAGCCCAGCGATTCGCGGCCGTACGCACGATCTCGCGCTGTACGGGGAGTGGCTCCGCTCGTTCGCAGCCGCGGCCGCGCCCAGCGGATTCAACGTGCTCGGCCACTCGTTCGGCTCACTCGTGGTGGCAAGGGCAATCGCACAAGGCCTGGACCCGCTCCGACTGATCCTCATCAATCCGATCTCGGCTCCAGCACTCGCGGGGCCGCAGGCCGCTCTCACGCAGCTCGCGATCGGCTACTATCGGGCCGCGGAGCTCCTGCCCGAACGCGGCGCACGAGCACTCCTCGGCAATCCCGCCATCGTTCGGATCATGAGCGAGGTGATGGCGAAGACGAGGGATCCTGAACTTCGCGCTTGGATTCACGGCCAGCACGCGCAGTATTTCAGCACGTTCGCCGACGCCTCGACGCTGCTCGAAGCCTTCCGCGCTTCGGTCTCGCACACCGTCGTCAAGTTCTCTGACGCGTTCACGATGCCGACGCTGCTGATCGCGGGGGAGCGGGATGACATCACCCCGCTCGCCAAGCAGCTCGACCTGCAGCGACGCGTACGCGGATCGCAACTCCGCATCATTCCCGGCACCGGCCATCTGGTGCACTACGAGGCCGTGCACGACGCGGCTGCGTATGTCGCAGACTTCATCGCTCCGCTCACGGTCGTGTCTCCCTCGACGCGCAGCACCGCCGCAGAAGCCATCACAGGGGGCCGCGCGTGAGGGTGACGCGAATCACTGATCTCGACATCCCGCAGCTCGCCGACTACACCCAGCTCACGGATGTCGCGCTGCGCCGGGTGCGGGAGCCGGAAGAAGGCCTCTACCTCGCCGAGTCGCCGAAGGTGATCGAGCGTGCACTGCGAGCGGGGCACCGCCCGCGCTCCGTTCTGCTGCTCGAAGAGTGGCTGCCGCGCGTCGAACCGCTGCTCGAAGCGTTCCCCGATGTGGAGGTGTACGTGGGGGAGTCGGATCAGCTCGCGGCGCTCACGGGGTTCCATCTGCACCGCGGAGCTCTCGCCTCCATGCACCGACCTCAGCCCCGAGACCCCGAAGCCCTGCTCAGGGACTCTCGGCGCATCGTCGTACTCGAAGACCTCGCCGACCACACCAACGTCGGAGCCATCTTCCGCTCCGTCGCGGCGCTCGGAGCAGACGCGGTACTGCTGACACCGGCATGCGCTGATCCGCTGTACCGTCGCGCTGTGCGCGTGAGTATGGGCGCCGTGCTGCAGGTTCCGTGGGCGCGGCTGCCCGATTGGCGGGAGGCCGGCCCGATGATCCGCGACGCCGGGTACGAACTCACCGCGTTCGCGCTGCGCGACGACGCTGAGGATCTCGCCGACTACGTCGACGAGCTTCCGGAGCGTCTCGCACTGATGTTCGGCACTGAGGGCGCCGGCCTGACGCATCGTGCGCTTGCCGCCTCGACGCGCGCCGTGGTCATTCCGATGGAGCACGGCGTCGATTCGCTCAACGTATCGACTGCGGCAGCGCTTGCGCTCTGGGCGGTGCGCACGGCGGATGCCCGCTCGGGGGCCGGCTCAGTCTCGGCGCTCGGAGCCCGCGCGTGAGCGGCGCCGCCGCGGCCGGCCGGCTCCGCGCGACCTGGTTCCTCGTATTCTGGGCTGCTGTCGGCATCGCGTCGTACGTGCTCGGGGTGCGCAACGTCGTCGGGCAGCGCGCCGAGGAGAGCGTGCTCGACGCCGCAGATTTCACGTTCACCCCGCCTCCGCCGCTCAACCTCGTGTCGATTCCGACGGTCGCGATCGCACTCGTCGTCGTCGGCGTGATCGCGTGGGTGTCGCACGGCTTCAGACGAGCGCTCGTCGCGACCGTCGTCCCGGCGCTGTCGATCCTCGCCGCTCAGCTGCTGAAGCTGCGGCTTTTGACCCGCCCCGAGCTCTTCGAGCTCGACGCGGCGAACACGTTTCCGAGCGGCCATATGACGGTCTTCGCCGCTATCACCGCGGCGCTCATCTGGGCGGTGCCGAGCCGCGTACGCGCGTTCGTCGCGCTCGGAGGCGCTGCCCTGATCGCAGCTGTCGGGTGGCAGCTGCTCGCATACGGATGGCACCGTCCGAGCGACGTGTACGGGGGAATCGCGTTGGCTGTCGTCGCGTTCGCCGCTGCGTCGCTGATTCGACCGCCGACGTCGCGCGGTGAGACCGTACTCGGCGGCAGTGCATCGGTCGGTCTCGCAATCGCCGGGTGGGTGACCGTGGGCGCTGCCGTCGTGCTCGTCGGTGTAGCTGTCGCGACGGAGAATTCCGCCCTGATGCTCAGCGCGGGGGAGTTCGGCGGCGTCGGAGCGGCGGCCCTCGCTGCGCGCACCATGCTGCTGCTCGGCTCACGCCGGGCGTAGGCGTGTGAAGCGCGGATCGGGAACCGTGCGCGCGTGGCTCCGCACGTGCTTCGATCGGAGTTATGTCAGCAATGGAATGCCCGACCTCATCGACGACGATGAGCTCCAGAATCGACACATGCTGCGACGATTCGAGCGCAGAGATTTCGTGCCTCAGGTTTTCGACGGGCAGCTTCCAGGGACTGAACGCGCAACGGCGCATATGCGATTGTTGCGCGTAATGTTCGCGCCGAACGCACAGCCGTCAGCGTGGATCAGGTCTCGCTCGCACTCCGCCCAGCATGCATGATAATCTATATTATGTCAGCTCAGTGTGAGTGCGGTGCTTCGTAGAGACTTCTATCCATCGCCGAAGACGCGTGCCGAGGCTGCCGAGTGGATTGGCTGAGATCAGAAGAACTACGCCACACACGGACACGGCCTCTGGATCATCGAGACGACGAGTGGCGAGTTCGTTGGCGACCGCGCAGACTGCCAGCGCACTACAGCAGGGACGACGCGGCGCCGCAGACCGCGCCCGTCACGACGACGATCCACGGCGGCACGCGCAGGTACAGGGCGACGAGCGCGGCGAGCGCCAGCGCGAGTGCAGCGACGTCCGTCACACCGTGAGTCAGCACGGGATCGATGAAGGCCGCAGCGAGCACGCCGACGACGGCAGCGTTGATCCCCCGCACCGCCGCGGCGATTCTCGGGATTCGCTGGAGCCGCGCCCAGAAGGGCAGCACGCCGAGGAGCAGCAAGAACCCCGGGGTGAAGATCGCCACGATCGCAAGCACTGCGAGGCCCACACGCTCTGAAACACTCCCCGCCCCGTCAGCGAGCGCGCCGACGTACGCGGCGATGCTGAACAGAGGTCCGGGCATAGCCTGCGCGGCGCCGTATCCGAAGAGCAGCTGATCCTGATCGATTCCCCGGGCGAGCGCCGGCTCCGCTTGCACGGTCGCCAGCACGACGTGGCCTCCCCCGAATACGGTCGCTCCGGCGCGGTACGCGGCGTCGGTGACCGACAGGGCGGTGTGCTGCACCGCGCCCGCGATGATCGGGAGAGCCACGAGGAGTGCGCCACCGATCGCCAAGGCGACGGCTCCGCTCCGTCGCGAGACGCCCATGGCCCGCCCGCTCCCCTGCGCACCCACGTCCGTTTCGACCTCCGCAGATCGCCCCAGCAGGAGGACTCCGGCGGCGGCGCCACCGCACAGTACAGCGAGCTGCCCCCAGACGCCACCGACGAGCAATGCCACGATTCCTGCGAGCGCGGCGATCCCGGCGCGCGGCAGGTCCGGCGCGAGGGATCGTGCCATACCGTGCACGGCGTGCGCGACGACGGCGACAGCGACCGCGAGCACACCGTGCAGCACGCCGTCGGCGACTGGCCCCGTCAGAGAAGCCGCGCCCAGTGCGAGGGCGATCATGACGGCCACCGACGGAAGAGTGAACGCGATCCACGCCCCGATGGCACCGGGGAGGCCCGCCCGACGCAGTCCGAGCCCGAAGCCGACCTGGCTCGACGCCGGGCCGGGGAGGAACTGGCACAGCGCGACGAGTTGCGCGTACTCCGCGTCGCTCATCCAGCGCCGACGTACGACGAACTCCTCGCGAAAATACCCGAGGTGGGCGATCGGGCCACCGAACGAGGTGCACCCGAGTCGCAAGAACACGGCGAACACCTCAAGCACTCGAGACCAGCTCTGAGCACGCCAAGACACCCCTTGAGCGTATCGAACATGCGGTGACGCATGGGCTCGGCGAGCCCGGTGTTCATCCGCTCGACTCCCGCGACCGGCGCCCCGGGATGTCGATCGCGGCCAATTGGGTACCCTGGAGAGTCGCCGAAACGAGGGATGGGTATGTACGTCAAGATCTGCGGGCTTCGCGAGCCCGCGCACGCAGCGCTTGCAGTCGAGCTCGGCGCCGATGCCATCGGCGTCGTCATGAGCCCGCGCAGCCCCCGCCACGCATCGGCGGATGACGCGCGGGCCGTGATCAGCGCTGCGCGGAGCGCTCGGCCGGACGTCGACACCGTGCTCGTCGTGAACACGATCCCCGCTGCGGAAGCGGCACGGCTGGCACTCGATCTCGGATTCGATGTCTTGCAGCTGCACGGGTCGTATACCGCGGATGACGTGGCGAGCGCGCAGGCGCTGCTCCCCCGAGTGTGGCGCGCGACGTCGCTCACCGAAGCTCCCCTGTTGTACGCCGGGGAGCTGAATGAGGAACGACTCCTCCTCGACGGCGCGATCCCTGGTTCGGGCGACACGTGGGATCTCTCTCCGCTCGGGAGCGACAGCGAACTCACGCGCCGTATCGGCCCGGACTGGCTGCTGGCCGGCGGCCTCTCCCCCGAGAATGTCGCAGCAGCGATCTCCACCGCTCGACCCGGCGGCGTCGACGTCTCCAGCGGCGTCGAGCGCTCCCCTGGCCAGAAGCACCCAGAACTGATCCGCCGCTTCATCGAAGCGGCACGCGCGCAACTCGCGCCTACCGACGAAAGCGATATTTCATATGAGTGACCGGCACGAGCCAGGCAAGCGCACGCGCAAGATCACGCTGGTCACCCCGCCTCCGGTCCCCCACCCCGGCCTCATCCCGGGCATCGGGGTCGAGCAGACCGGCGTCCGCTTCGCCACGAACTGGGTGGTCCTCGGTGTCGCCGTCGCCTGCACGCTCGCGGTGATCGTCTGGGCCTTCATCGCGCCGGACACCATCGCCGTCGTCGGCGGGAACTCGCTCACCTGGGTCACCGAGAACTTCAGCTGGTTGTTCGGTTCCCTCGCCATCGCGGTGGTCTGCTTCATGCTCGTCGTTGGCTACGGCCGCACCGGCGGCATCCGCCTCGGTTCGGATGACGAGGAACCGGAGTTCTCGACCCTGTCGTGGATCTCGATGCTCTTCGCAGCTGGGCTCGGGATCGGCCTGCTCTTCTACGGCCCGCTCGAACCCCTGACCTACTTCCTCGATCCGGCACCGGGTCTCGAAGTCGAGCCCGGCAGCGGGGACGCAGCTCTTCCGGCACTCGCGCAGACCATCCTCCACTGGGGTCCGATCGCGTGGTCCTTCTACGCGCTGGTCGGGGGCGCGATCGCCTACAGTGCCTACCGTCGCGGCCGTGCGCCACTCATCTCCGCCCTCTTCGAGCCGGTGTTCCCCGGAAGCAGCAACCGCATTCTGGGCCGGATCATCGATATCTTCGCGATCATCGTGACCCTGTTCGGCACCGCGGTTTCGCTCGGGATCGGCGCCCTGCAGATCGAGAGCGGTTTCCGCATCGTGACCGGGCTCGGGCCCATGGGCAACGCCTTCATCGTGGGTTCGATCGCGATCCTGACGGCCTGCTTCATCGCTTCGGCGGTCGCGGGAGTGAAGAAGGGCATCCGGCGCCTCTCGAACATCAATATGTTCCTCACCGGCCTGCTCGCCCTCTTCGTCTTCATCGTCGGACCGACGGTCTACCTGCTCAACTTCTTGCCGTCGTCCATCATCGAGTTCTTCCAGCAGGCGATGATCATGCTCGCGCGCAACCCCAATCAGGGAGAGGAGGCGACGCAGTTCCTGTCGACCTGGACGACGTACTACTGGGCCTGGTGGGTCTCATGGACACCCTTCGTCGGCATGTTCATCGCGAAGATCTCCCGCGGCCGCACCCTGCGAGAGTTCGTGACGACCGTGGTCCTGGTGCCCTCGGCGATCGTCATCACCTGGTTCGTGATCTATGGCGGTACGGCCATTTTCCAGACGCTCGAGGGCGCTCAGCTCGACACCGGAGGCTCCGGCGAGTCAGTGCTCTTCGACATGCTGAACGAGCTGCCGTTCGGCATGATCGCCTCCGTGGTCGCGATGATCGCTGTGCTCGTCTTCTTCGTGACGGCCGCCGACTCCGCATCCATCGTCATGGCCTCGATGTCGCAGATGGGACGGCCTGAGCCGGCGAAATGGGTGACGATCGTCTGGGGTCTCCTCCTCAGCCTCATCGCCGTCGCTCTCCTCCTGGCGGGTGGGCGAGATACGCTCGCCGGCCTCCAGTCGCTGATGGTGGTGTCAGCGCTGCCGTTCGCTTTCATCGTGATCGGGATCATGATCGCCTGGACGAAGGACCTGCGGACCGATCCGTACATCATCCGCCGCGCGTATGCTCGTGCTGCGATCGCGCAGGGCGTGAGGCGCGGCATCGACGAGTTCGGCGATGACTTCGTCTTCGGCACGAACAGCGTGCCCGCCCACCAAGGCGCCGGCGCAGGCTTCGACAGCGAGGATCCCGCGCTCACCGACTGGTACGTCGACGCGACGACGGGGCCGATCGACACCATCACCGCACCCGAAGCGGAACCCGCCCCCGGTTCCTCCCCCGGATCCTTCCCCGGAGTCTCGCCCGGAGTCTCGCCCGCGATCGAGGATGCCGAGCGAGAGACCGACCGCTGAGTTCGTACGATGCCGACGCGCGGCATGCAACCGCGTCGGCATCGCGCGGACTCGCGAGCGTCATTCTCGATGCACGGATCGGCCGCGAATAGCATGTTGTGTTGCGTCTCGGCAACGTTGACATTGCCGATGAACGGTCAGTAGGCTTTTGCTGCACGGTTTTGAAACGATTCAACTCGACGGCGAGTGTGCGAGAGCTGCGGCGCCGTTGTCGCAAGGGAGCGCAATCGCATGCCACACCACGTCGACCGCCGGCCATCTGGTCTGACTCGCCGACAACTCATCCGCTACTCGGCGGTGACCGCCGCGGGGGTCGCCGCCCTCTCGGCGTCACACCCCGCCGCCGCCCTCGCCGTCGCCGGCGCTGAGACCGGCACCGCAGCCGCGACGCTCGACGGGTTCACGAACCCGACGATGGGCACGGCTCCGCGGTTCCGCTGGTGGTGGCCCAACGGTCAGGTGGACCTCGAGCAGATCGCGGCAGAGGTGCGCACCGCAGCGCGATCCGGCTTCGGCGGCCTCGAGATCTCCGACGTCCACCACAGCGTCAAGGGCGGGCTCGACATCGACAACTTCGGATGGGGCGGTGAGCACTGGATCGCCGCAGTCGAGACCGCCCTCGCCACCGCGGAGGAAGAGGGCATCGAGATCGATATCACCCTCGGGCCGTCATGGCCCGCGGCGACGCCGAACATCACGCCCCAGTCCGAGGCCGCGATCAAGGAGATCGCGCACGGATCGACCACGCTCGCCCCGGGCAGCGCGTTCTCGGGGCAGCTCCCCGAGCCCATCACTCCCCCGGAGCCAGGGGTGACCGAGCGCGCACTCATCGGCGTGCACGCGCTCGAGATCGTCAGCGTCGGGAAGACGACCGTGCTGAAGCGCAGCAGCCTCGTCGATCTGACGGGCGACGTCGCGAACGAACGCCTCGAGTGGACGGCGCCCGCCACGGGCGGCTCCTGGGTGCTCCTCGCGTACTGGGAACGCGGGAGCGGTCAGCGCCCGGAGGGCGGCGACCACACGAACCCCACGTCGTACGTCGTCGATCATTTCAGCGCGGCAGGCGCGCAGACGCTCATCGACTATTGGGAGGCGAACCTCCTCACCGACCGCATCAAAGGCCTGCTCGGGTCCGTCGGCGGCAGCTTCTTCGAGGATTCGCTCGAGATCGAGACGCACGCCACCATCTGGACGCCGAAGGCTCGCGAAGAGTTCCAGAAGCGCATGAGCTACGACGTCTTCCCGTTCCTGCCCGCAATCGTCGAGACGAAGGAGAAGTACCTCTACGATTTCGACGACGTCGTCACCACTCGCGTCCGAGACGATTTCAACCAGGTCATGAGCGAGCTGTACTCCGAGTACCACCTCATTCCGCTGCGGGACTGGGCGCACTCGTACGGACTCGAATACCGCGTGCAGGCATACGGCCTCGAGCAGGACTCCATCGAGCAGGCCGGCATCGTCGACATCCCGGAGACGGAGTCCCTCGGTGCGAAGAACGTCGACGACTACCGCGTGCTCGCAAGCGGGCGAGACATCGCTGGACGCAAGCTGCTCAGTTGTGAATCGTCGGCCTACCTCAACAAGGCGTATCTCACGACGTGGCGCAACGAGGTGCTCTACACGCTCGCCGAGACCTTCTGCGGCGGAGTGAATCAGACGGTGCTGCACGGATACGCGTACGCGGCCGCACCGGGCGCCGCATGGCCAGGGTTCGCCGCCTTCTCCCCCTACAACGGCGGCGTCGGCTACTCCGAGGCATGGGGTCCGCGCATGCCCGTGTGGAAGCACCTCGACCGGGTCGCGGCAGCCATCTCGCGCACGCAGTGGGTACTCCAGCAGGGACGCCCCGTGTACGACATCGCGTTCTTCCGGCAGAAGGGCTGGGCGCAGACGGGCATCGGTGCGCCGTGGGCGACGGCTGCCGGCATCCCGATCGGGTGGTCGCACGGATTCCTGAACGAATCAGGACTCTTCCAAGAACTCTCGGTGCTCCAGGGCGGACGCTTCGCGCCGGACGGCGGCAACTACCGCGCGTTCATCCTCGACATCGACCGGTTCCGCGGCAACGAGGCCACGATGTCCGTGCGCGCCGGTGAGGCGTTGCTCGCCCTGGCGCAGTCGGGCTTCCCCATCGTCTTCTTCGGCAATTGGAGCGCACCGGCGTCGACCGGGTTCCGCGACGCCGCCACGAATCAGCGAGTCGTCGACATCATCGCCCAGATGCGCGCACTCCCGAATGTGGCAGATGCCGCGGGCAACGACGACATTCCGCTGGCCCTGGCCGCGCTGGGTGTGACCCGAACCGTCAGCCACTCCAGCTCGAGCGTGAAGCACGTGCACCGGGTTTCCGACAGCGTCGACTACTTCTACTTCGTCAACGCCAAGCACAATCCGGGCAAGGATAAACTCGCGTACGTCGAGCAGGATGTCACCGTACTCGCCACCTCGGATTCGCACGTGCCCTACGAACTCGACGCGTGGACGGGAGCGATCCGGCCGCTCGCGAAGTACACGCGAGACGGTGCGGCCATCACCGTGCATCTGCGATTGCAACCGGCGCAGTCGACCGTCGTCGTGCTCGCGCCGCAGGGCTGGGCCGGAGCGACGGCGCCCCGCGCGGTCGTCGTCGAGACGAGTGGAGACGATGTGTCCGTGCGCGCTGACGGAGCGGTGTACCTCCACACCTCGCAGGCGGGCCCTCATTCGGTGCGCTTCGCCGACGGCCGGCAGAAGCAGACGCTCGTGCCCGCCCTCCCGGACCCCATCGAGCTCGCCGAGTGGTCGCTCACGCTCGACGACTGGCAGCCCGCTGCGGACGGCGTCGCCACCGACCATGTCTCCCACCGCGTGGAGAGCGGTGCGCTCGGTGCTTGGACGCAATTGGGGTACGCCGACGTCGCCGGAATCGGGGACTATCGCACCACCTTCGCGCTCGACGCGTCGTGGCGGCCCGGCTCGGGCGGTGTCCGCCTCTCCCTGGGGCAGGTACTCGACACCTTCCGCGTGTGGATGAACAGCGTGCCGGTCGACCATGTGGATCTGAGTGATACGGAACTCGACATCTCCGACTACGTGCGCACCGGTCGCAACACGCTGCGCGTCGAGGTCGCGTCCCCGCTGATCAACCGTCTCAGGGTCGTCAATCCGGCTGTCTACGGCGTCGTCCCGTCGCAGGCCTACGGGCTCATGGGGCCGGTAACGCTCACGGCATTCGGGAAGGCGCGGGTGGCCTGAACATGCGCACGACAACCGTCACGACCAGAAAGAACAGCATGACCTCTCGCCCCGCCCTTCGCCGTGGAATGCCGGCCGCCCTCCTCGCTGCAGTGCTGATCGCAGCACCGTTGAGCGCGACGAGCGCGGCCGCCGTCGATGCCACCATCACCGGAAGCGTGACCGAAGACGACGCCCCTGTCGGCCGCGTGGAGGTCGCTGCCTACCGATGGGATGGGGATCAGCAGTCCTACGTCTTCGAGCAGGCGACCGAGACGGGCTCCGACGGGTCCTGGGCGCTCGATTTCCTGCCGGATGGCGCCTACACGCTGCAGTACGATACGTCCGTCTCGAACGCCCGTTTCGCGCTCGGGGAATCACTCGGCGGAAACTCCTCGTACGCGGACGATCGGCCCGCGTTCGAGATCACCGATGGGGTGAGCGATGCGGCACCGTTCGCGGAGCACGACCTCGAGCGGTGGGGCGGCGAGATCACTCTTTCGATCACCGAGGGCGGAGAGACGCTCATCGATCTCGATGATGCCGTCGCGCACGTGCGAGGCATCGATGTGAACGGCGCCCCGAGCGAGTCGCAGCGCGAATACGCCGACGAGGAGGGCGAGATCACGATTCCCCGGGTCCCGGCCGGAGGCTATGTGCCGTGGGTCGCCGCGCGAGGAGAGGCTGCCGCACCGGCGCCGCAGGATGCGCTGGTATTCGCAGGCGCCTCCGTCGATTTCGGCTCGATCCCCCTGGGCACCGCGCCGGACGGGGAGTTCGCTGCGGACCAACCGACCATCGCAGGAGAAGCGCGCTCGGGTGAAACGCTGACCGTTGTCGATCCCGCATTCGCTCCGGATCCCGAGTCCGTCTCCCATCGTTGGAGTGCTGGGGAAAGGACGCTCGAGAGCACCAGCACCAGCCTTGACCTGACCGACGAGCTCGTGGGCGAATCGGTGACGGCATGGGTATTCGCGCACGGAACGGGAACCTCCCCCTTCGTCTCGTTGGTGACCTCGGATGCGGTGCTCGCAGCGGACGCGGATCCGGATGCCGCTGCCGCAGCTGGCGGAGCAGGAGCCGGATCCGATGCCGCCGGATCGAGCGCCGCCGACGGCGCCGATGCTGGGGGCGCGAGCTCCGGCGCCGCGGGCGATGCGTCGGGCGCCGCCGCGGGAACGCAGGCGGAGGCGGCAAGCGATGCGGACGCCGCTTCGGGCGGCGCCGGTGAACCGGGAGACGGATCATTGCCCGTCACGGGGGCCGGAATCGCCGGGCTCGTCGCACTCGCGGCAGCGCTGCTCGCTGCGGGCGGCATCCTCGTCGCGCGCCGTCGTCAGCAGCTCGGCACCGAGTGAGCATCGCGGGCGGCATGCGTCATCCCGCCCGCGGCCCTCGGTGGCGCCCACGGACGCGAGCCGGTACCCTGGCCCCTATGCCCGAGCGGATCCACCCGCTCCCCCAGATGAAAGTTTGCATGACGACCTCCGCACCTCCGCTAGACAGCTCGAACGGCACTGCTTCGGCAGAGTCCGCCGAACCGGAATACGTGACCAGTCCGCGGCGCGCGCATGTGCCGGACGCTGAGATGCCGAACGCCCCAGCCGCTTCGCGAGCTCGACGCACCCGTCTCTCCCGCGGTGCGGCAGCGGTCAGCGTCTGCGGGCTGGTCGCCACGTTCGCGCTGCCGCTGATGCAGGAGTCGGGAACTGCCGACGCTGCGGCTGTGCAGCAGCGACTGTTCTCAGAGGTGTCCGTCGACGACCTGCCGTCGTCGCTCGCAGAGATCGATGTCGTCGACACCGACGCGCCATCTTCGATCGGCTACTCGTTCCGGGCGCGCTCCGTCGTGAACTATCCGTTCGCGACCCCCGTGGCGCTCACCGACCCGTTCGGATATCGCACGGCGCCGGTCGAGCAGTTCCACGACGCACAGGATTTCGCGGCCGGCGCGGGCACGGAGATCCTCGCGATCGCCGATGGAGTCGTCTCGGAAGCCGGCGACGCCACGGACGGATGCGGTTTCGCGCTCACGATCGATCACGAGATTGACGGAAAGGACGTGACGAGCCGCTACTGCCACATGCAGTCCGGCTCCCACTCCTGGAAGGTCGGCGATCGAATCGAGATGGGCGAGCCCGCAGGGCGGGTCGGTTCCACGGGTATCTCGTTCGGAGCTCATCTCCACCTCGCGCTGCGGGTCGAGGACGCGCCGGTGGATCCGATGCCGTTCCTCGCGAAGTACTACCGCACCGACCGCGATGCGTCACCGATTCCCGCCCGAACGCCGGATCGGGAAGAGCCACCCTCGAGTTAGACGGGCACTCCCGCGCAGCGCTCCCCCGTGCTCGCCTGTATCAGGCGCCAGAGGCTGACGACGTGGCGCGAGCCCAGTCGTCGAGTTTCGCAGCCGCTTTCCCCGAGTCGATCGCCTCTGCGGCTACGACGAGCTTCTCGCCCAAGCGCTCGAGCAGCGCGCGTTCCGCCGTCTCGGGGCGCTGCGCGAGATCGAACGCGACGAGACCCGCCGCCGCATTGAGCAGCACGATGTCTCGAATCGGCCCGGACTCGCCGGCGAGGACGCGGCGGACCACCTCGGCGTTCTCATCGGGCGAGCCCCCGACGAGGTCGCTGATCTGAGCGCGCGGGAGCCCGAGATCACGTGGATCGATGTCATGCTCGGTCAGCCCGCCCCGGCTCACCTCCCAGAGTCGCGAGTGGCCCGTCGTCGTCAGTTCGTCGAGCCCGTCATCGCCCCGGAACACGAGCGCTGAAGCACCTCGCAGTCGGAAGACGCCGACGAAGATCGGGATGCGGTCGATGTCGGCCACGCCGACCGCCGATGCTTCTGGCCTCACCGGATTGCAGAGCGGGCCGAGGAAGTTGAAGACCGTCGGGATCCCGAGCTCCTTACGGGCTGCTCCGACATGGCGGAACCCCGGGAGGAACCTCGCCGCGTGCACGAACGCGATCCCTGACGCATCGAACGCGCGCGAGAGCTGCGGCCCGTCGAGAGCCAGATCGATGCCGAGCGCGCTCAACACGTCCGAGGAGCCGGAGAGGCTGCTCGCCGCCTTGTTGCCGTGCTTCACCACCGGCGCACCGGCGGCGGCGGCGGTGATCGATGCCATCGTCGAGATGTTCACCGTACCGAAGCGATCTCCGCCTGTGCCGACGATGTCCAGTGACATGGCGGGCAGATCCAGCGGGAGCGCTTCCGCGAGAATCGCGTCGCGGAACCCGATGACCTCATCGACGGTGACGCCCTTCGATCGCAGCGCCACGAGGAACGCACCGATCTGCGCGCCGCTCGCATCTCCCGTCATGAACCGGGACATCGCCCATTCGGCTTGCGAGACGCTGAGATCATCGCCTTCGAGAAGGGTGGTGAGTACGGTCGGCCAAGTCCGTTCGTCGATCATGCGTCGATTCTATCGACGGCTGGAAACCCGCGAGATCACGCCACTTCATCCGATGAATGAGGGCTTCGCGTGCGATCCGTCGGCCACCGGAGACGGTAGGCTACCGGTGAACGATGCAGAAAGTTCGGCTCGCCGTGCCCGGGTGAAAATCCACACCTGACTTTCAGCCATAATGGAAGGGTGACAACGACCACTATGAATACCAAGTCAGCCGTGCCTGCGGTGAAGCGACCGAATCTCGTCGCCGTCGGCACGATCGTGTGGCTCGGCAGCGAGGTCATGTTCTTCGCGGGCCTCTTCGCGATTTACTTCACGCTGCGGGCGATGAACCCCGAATTGTGGGCCGAGCAGACCGAAAAGCACAACTTCACGTTCGCGCTGATCAATACGCTCATTCTGGTCGCATCGTCATTCACCGCACAGGCGGGTGTCTTCGCGGCCGAGCGCATGCAGCCGCGCGCCACCGGCGCCAGCATGAAGAAGTGGGGAACCGTCGAGTGGTTCTACCTGACCTTCTTCATGGGAGCCATCTTCGTCGCCGGCCAGGCGTACGAGTACGCGACGTTCGTGTCAGAGGGCATCACCCTGGCCTCCGACCCCTACGGCTCGGCGTTCTACATGACCACCGGTTTCCATGGCATTCACGTGTCCCTGGGCCTCGTCGCCTTCCTGCTGGTCATCGGCCGCATCTACGCCGTCAAGAACTTCACGCATAAAGAAGAGACCACCGCAGTCGTCGTGTCCTACTACTGGCACTTCGTCGACATCGTGTGGATCATCCTCTTCATCGTCATCTACGTCCTCAAATAGGGTCAGGAGCAATCGACATCATGGCTCGCGCCAAGAAGAATCTTCGCAAGTCCGGCCGCAGGCACCCGCTCGCGACGGCCGCACTCGTCGCCGTCGGCTTGCTCGTGACCGGCGCAGCGTACGCCGGTTTCAGCCAGACCTCCGCCACGGCAGAGGTCGACCTCACCTCCCCCGCGACGATCGAAGCGGGCGAGAAGCTGTTCGGCGCCAACTGCGCCACGTGCCACGGAGCAGCCGCAGAGGGCACTCCCGATGGCCCCACACTCATCGGTGTGGGAGCAGCGTCCGTCAACTTCCAGGTGGGCACGGGACGCATGCCCCTTGCCTTCCAGGGGCCGCAGGGCATGGTGAAGCCCCAGCAGTTCACCGAGGAGCAGACGCTGCAGATGGCGGCGTACGTCGCCTCGCTCGCTCCCGGACCCGGGCTTCCCGAGACGCGCTACCTGCAGGCGGACAGCGACGACGAGGGAGTAGCCAATGGCGCTGAGCTCTTCCGCATCAACTGCGCGATGTGCCACAACGTGGCGGCAGCCGGCGGCGCGCTCACCGAGGGCAAATTCGCTCCGAAGCTGACCGGTGTCGCTCCGACGCACATCTACGAAGCCATGATCACCGGACCGCAGAACATGCCGGTGTTCAACGATGCGAACATCACCCCGCAGGAGAAGGCCGACATCATCTCGTACTTGAAGTACATCGAGAATCAGCCGGCGGTCGGCGGCCTCACCCTCGGATCGATCGGCCCCGTCGCCGAAGGTCTGTTCATCTGGGTGATCGGCCTGGGAGCCGTCATCGGCCTCACGGTCTGGGTCACCGCGAAGTCGAACTAGTCGACAACGCGTCACAGTTTTCATGAGTCAGGAGTCAAGGAGCAACATGGCAGAGGAAGCGAAGAACAACGGCGGCGAGCACGCCGTTGTCGTTGCCGCCGGCCACGGCTCGGCCGAGGCAGCCGCAGGTACCGCGGTCATCCCGTCCGACGCCGTGCAGAATCCGGGCCTTCCCCCGCACCGCAAGCGTGTTACGGATCTCGATCCGAAGAAGGAGAAGCGCGCTGAACGCACGGTGTACAGCCTCTTTTACCTGTCGATCGCGGGCAGCCTCGGCGCCGTGCTCGCCTACATGTTCTTCCCGATCGAAACGGGCGAACTGATGGCGATCCGCCTGCACACGATGTTCGTCGGCCTCGGCATGGCTCTCGCCCTGCTCGCCGTGGGCATCGGCGCAGTGCACTGGGGCAAGGCGATCATGGCGGACCACGAGTCCATCGATTACCGCCACCCGACCCCGAGCGACGCGCCGACCCGCGAGGGCTCGGCCGAGGTCTTCAAGCTCGCTGATGAGGAGTCGGGCTTCTCCCGGCGCTCGCTCGTGCGCAACAGCCTCATCGGAGCGCTCATCGCATTCCCGCTGCCCGGAATCACGCTCCTGCGCGGTCTCGGACCGCAGGATCGCGATCCCGTCGAACTCGCGCACCACACGATGTGGGCCGAGGGCGTGCGACTCGCACGCGATCCTTCCGGCGTCCCCATCAAGGCCAGCGAAGTGACCATCGGCTCGGCATTCCACGTGATCCCCGAGACGTTGAATCACGAGGATTTCGAGAAGATGACCCTCGATGAGCGCGGTGGCAGCGTCCACCTGCTCGACGCCAAGGCGAAGGCCATCGTGCTGCTCATGCGCTTGAACCAGGAAGATCTCCGCGAACTTCCGGAGCGCAAGGACTGGTCGTACGACGGCATCGTCGCGTACTCGAAGGTCTGCACGCACGTCGGGTGCCCCGTCGCGCTCTACGAGCAGCACACCCACCATCTCCTGTGCCCCTGCCACCAGTCGCAGTTCGATGTCTCGGAGCACGCAAAGGTGATCTTCGGACCGGCGAAGCGTCCGTTGCCGCAGCTGCCGATCACTGTCGACGACGAGGGCTACCTCGTCGCTCAGAGTGATTTCCATGAACCCGTCGGCCCGAGCTTTTGGGAGCGCCTCAAGTGAGCAGCACCGTCACCGAATCCCCCGCGTCGAGCCAGCAGGCTCAGAACGGATCGAGCCGCTTCACGGCCGCCGCCGCGAACTACATCGACGAGCGCACCAAGATCGGCGTCGCCGTCAAGGAGTTCGGCCGCAAGGTCTTCCCCGACCACTGGTCCTTCCTTCTCGGTGAAGTCGCGCTCTACAGCTTCGTCGTCATCCTCCTCTCCGGAACCTTCCTGACGCTCTTCTTCCAGGCGTCAATGGTGGAGACCCATTACACGGGCCCCTACGTTCCGATGAAGGGCGTCGAGATGTCGGTGGCCATGGCCTCGACCCTCGACATCTCCTTCTCGGTGCGCGGCGGGCTGCTCATGCGCCACGTGCACCACTGGGCGGCGCTGCTCTTCGTGGCCTCCATCGGCCTGCACATGCTCCGCATCTTCTTCACGGGCGCATTCCGCAAGCCGCGCGAGCTCAACTGGGTGATCGGCTTCGTGCTGTTCATCCTCGCCATGGCTGAGGGCTTCACCGGATACTCGCTCCCCGACGATGTGCTCTCGGGCAACGGCCTCCGCATCATCGACGGCATCATCAAGGCGATCCCCGTCATCGGAACGTACCTCTCCTTCTTCTTCTTCGGTGGAGAGTTCCCGGGCACTGCGATCGTCGGACGCCTGTACATGCTCCACATCATGGTGCTGCCGGCGTTGGTGATCCTCTTCATCGCTCTGCACCTCGCGTTCGTGGTCATCCACAAGCACACGCAGTACCCTGGCCCGGGCAAGACGCAGCAGAACGTCGTCGGCTTCCCGGTCCTCCCCGTGTACGCGGCGAAGGCCGGCGGCTTCTTCTTCATCGTGTTCGGTGTGATCGTGCTGATCGCCTCCTTGGTAGGCATCAACCCGATCTGGAACTACGGTCCGTACGACCCATCCCCGGTGTCGGCCGGCACCCAGCCCGACTGGTACATCGGATTCGCGGACGGCATGCTCCGTCTGATTCCGCCGGGGCTCGAGACCGAGTGGTTCGGGTACACCTGGTCTTGGAACATGCTCCTCCCCCTCGGCATCATCGGGATCTTCATCGTTCTCGTCATGGTGTACCCCTTCATCGAGGCGTGGGTGACGGGCGACAAGCGCGAGCACCACATCCTCGACCGTCCCCGCAACGCCCCGACCCGCACCGCCATCGGCGCTGCCGGCGTGACGTTCTACGCGGTGATGTGGGCAGGAGCCAGCTCCGACCTCATGGCGACCCACTTCCAGCTGTCGATGGAAGGCGTGATCCACGGCCTCCAGGCGCTGCTGATCCTCGGGCCGATCATCGCCTACCAGGTGACGAAGCGCACATGCATCGCGCTCCAGAAGAAGGACCGCTCGATCGCACTCCACGGGTACGAGTCCGGTCGCATCGTGCGCATGCCCGGCGGCGAGTTCGTCGAGGTGCACAAGCCGCTCGACGCGTACGAGTCGTGGCAGCTCGTGAGCTACCACGACTACGCACCGATGATGCTCCGACCGAATGACGACGGCCGCATCCCGTTCTCGAAGCGACTTCGTGCAGGGTTCAGCCGCTGGTTCTTCGAGGACCGCATCGTTCCGCCGAGCAAGGGTGAGATCGAGCAGGGTCACCACGAGGGCCACTAGCCCTCGCACGACCCAGCGGAGGGCTCCCCTCTGAACACACCCCGGGTGTTGGACCGCAGTTCTGGTCCGACACCTGGGGTGTGTTCGTCGTACCGGCCGTCGCACGCTCAGGCGCGAGACCCCCCCCCGGCGAAGTGTGACGTCATCAACGAACCTTCCAAAGATCCCGAGTTCCTGGCAGCACCGGGAGTGGGTTGCGGAGTGCGTTGTGGTGCGCCGCTTGGCACTCGGACCAGTGCACGCGCGTCACCGACACCGGACCGACACCGGGCAGTTCCACCCCTCCCAGAGCCCTTGCACACCCGGGGAGACAGGCGCGGCCCGCCGCCCACCCGGCCTGTTTTAGCTGGCTGCCGCTCACCGACGGCGCGAAGCCGCGATAGCGGCGCTCAGTAGACTCCGTCGGCGCTTGCCGCGCTCAGCGGACTCCGTCGGCGCTTGTCGCGCTCAGCGCACGTCGGGGCGGTGCGTACCCGAGTCGTCGTGCATCGGCATCCCGGGAGTACCCCCGGCGTCAGCCGCCGACCATGGAGCCGACGACGGGGCGCCGACCACGGAGCCGACGACGGGGCGCCGACCGATCTGAGCAAGACGCAGACCGTGCCGATGCATGGGGTCGCGCCGGGAGGTCAGCGCAGGGTCAGCGCATGATCGATGAGGGACGTGCTTGCGAGGCCGTAGTCGCGCACGAATCGTTCCATGCCGAGCCCATTGCGTAGCGGCACGAGAAGCGACAGCAGATCGTCCCGGAGTTCGGGGATGGCTACAGCAGAGATTGCCTGCAGCACGGCGCGCTGTGCGCTCGTGCGAGAGTCTCCGGAGGTGAGAGGCTCGCTGCCGTGCAGTTGCAGTTGGTCGGTCGCCGCAGAGTCATCTGGGTGCGTACGCACGATGTGTGCGGCGGCGGCGCAGGTCTCGACGAAGAGCGCATGTTTGTTGGGAAAGTTCGCGTAGACGTGTGGCTGCGGGACTCCCGCTCGTGCTGCGATGGCAGCGGTCGAGGCCCCGTGAAAGCCGAAGAGGCCGAACTCGGTGAGTCCGGCCTCAATCAGGCGTTCGCGGTTCTCGCCGGGCTTTCTCCGAGCACGACGTTGGTTCACGATTACCCGAGTTCGAGAATCTTGCGGTAGTGCTCGCCCACCGCTTCAAAACCACGATGATTGTAGAACGAGCCGAAACGGGCGGTGGAGGCGGACAGCTGTCGGACACCACGACCCATGCAGTAGTGCTCGTTCGCCTGCATCAGGCGATCTCCGACGCCGTGGCCTCGAGCGGCCTCGTCGACGACGATCTCTTGGAGGTGAGCGGTCAGTCCGGGTGCGTGCAGCAGGCGAGAGACCGTCATCAGCGAGTAACCGACGACCGTGTCGTCGAGTTCAGCGATGAAGAGCACGTTCGCCTCTTGATCGCGGTGCCGCAGCACGTTGTCGTAGGCGACCGAGAACTCGTCACGTCCGATCGGTTCGCGGCCAGTCGTGAACTGGCGCGCGAGTCCGAAGACTGCCGTGTCGTCGTCGCTTCGACCCCGCCGAATGATGATGCTCACACCGAACCGTCCTTAGCGGGCGAAGTTGCCGCGGTAGTACTCGTACACCCAGCCGACGATCGCGACAAGCACGATCGGCAGCGAGAGGAAGGAGAGCCAGAAGTTGAAGCCGACGCAGAGGCCGAGAACGACCATCGAGGCACCGAAGGCCAGCACGATGGGCCACCAGCTCCAGGGGCTGAACTCGCCGAGCTCCGGATCCCCGTCGTCGATGTCGGAATCGTCGCGGTCTTCGACCAGCACTCCGCCCTGCTTGCGCTGCACGAGCATCAGATAGGACGCGATGAAGCCCGTCAGTCCACCCGACAGGAGGATCGCGGTCGACCCTGCCCACTCCGGGTAGCCGTGCGCCAGCATGTTCCACACGGTGTACACCGTGGCCAGAACGACCAGGTAGACCGTCAAAATCCAGAAGATGACGATATTGGATTTCATAGCTCGTTACTCCTCAGCTCACTGCTTTTCAGCGAGCTCGCGCTCGGTTTGCCGTACCGGTTGTTCCACGCCGCTGATCTCGGGGTGGTTGAGATCGAAGGCAGGAGACTCGGAACGAATGCGCGGGATCGACGTGAAGTTGTGTCGCGGCGGCGGGCAGGACGTCGCCCACTCGAGCGACCGACCGTAGCCCCACGGATCGTCGACGGTCACCTTCGGCGCGCGCCGCGCCGTGAGGTAGACGTTCAACAGGAAGGGGATCATCGATGCGCCGAGAATCATCGCGCCGACCGTGGAGAGCTGGTTGCCCCACGTCACGCCGTCCGACGGCAGGTACGTGTAGTAGCGGCGGGGCATTGCCATGACGCCGAGCCAGTGCTGCACCAGGAACGTGGTGTGGAAGCCGATGAAGAGCACCCAGAAGTGGATCTTGCCGAGACGCTCGTCGAGCATCTTGCCGGTCCACTTCGGCCACCAGAAGTAGAATCCGGCGAACATTGCGAACACGACCGTGCCGAAGACCACGTAGTGGAAGTGCGCCACCACGAAGTACGTGTCGGAGAGGTGGAAGTCGAGTGCGGGCGACGCCAGGATCACGCCGGTGAGGCCACCGAAGATGAAGGTCACGAGGAAGCCGAGCGACCAGAGCATCGGAGTCTCGAACGTGATCGAACCGCGCCACATCGTGCCGAGCCAGTTGAAGATCTTCACGCCGGTCGGGACCGCGATCAACATCGTCATCAGTGCGAAGAACGGCAGCAGAACGGAGCCGGTCACATACATGTGGTGCGCCCATACGGTCATCGACAGAGCCGCGATCGCGATCGTCGCGTAGATCAGCGTCTTGTACCCGAAGATGGGCTTCCGGCTGAACACCGGGAAGATCTCCGACACGATCCCGAAGAACGGGAGCGCGATGATGTACACCTCGGGGTGCCCGAAGAACCAGAAGAGGTGCTGCCAGAGAATGGCGCCGCCCTCTCCGTTGTAGATCTGAGCGCCGAAGATGCGGTCGGCGGCGAGGCCGAACATCGCTGCTGCGAGCACCGGGAAGACGAGGAGCACCAAGATCGAGGTGATGAGCGTGTTCCAGGTGAACACCGACATGCGCCACATCGTCATGCCCGGAGCGCGCATCGTGATGATCGTCGTGATGAAGTTCACGCCACCCATGATCGTGCCGAAGCCGGAGACGCCGAGTCCGAGTACCCAGAGGTTTCCGCCGACACCCGGGGAGTACGTCATATCGGAGAGCGGAGCGTACGCGAACCAGCCGAACGACGCAGCGCCCTGGGGCGTCAGGAATCCGCCGACGGCGATGAGGGACCCGAAGGTGTACAGCCAGAAGGCGAAAGCGTTGAGCCGCGGGAACGCGACATCGGGAGCACCGATCTGCAGCGGCATGATCACGTTGGCGAACCCTGCGAACAGCGGCGTCGCGAACATGAGCAGCATGATCGTGCCGTGCATGGTGAACAGCTGGTTGTACTGCTCCTTGGTGGCCACGACCTCGAGCCCGGGCGCGAACAGCTGCGCACGGATCACGAGGGCCATGAGGCCGCCGACCAGGAACCATACGAAGGAGCTGATCAGATACATGTATCCGATCACCTTGTGATCCGTGGACGTCACCCACGAGACAATGACATTGCCCTTCTTCATCTTCTTGCTATCCCTCGTTACTCGTTCTGAGCCTTGGCCTGGTCACCTTCGAAGTGATCCTGGTTCGGGTTGTACTCCTCGGTCACCTGGCCGGTGTTGCCGGCCTCGCGGAGCGTTTCGATGTACGCGTCGTACTCGTCCTGCTCGACGACCTTGACCTGGAACAGCATCATGGAGTGGTACTCGCCGCACAGCTCGGCGCACTTGCCCATGAACGTTCCCGTCTTGGTCGGGGTGAAGCTCATGTAGTTCGTCTGGCCGGGGATCATGTCCTTCTTGTACAGGAACTCGACCACCCAGAAGGAGTGGATGACGTCGCGGGTCTCGAGCCGGATTTCCGTGGTCTTGTCGACGGGGAGGTAGAGCACGGGCATCGTTTCCGCCTCGGCCTCGCCGTCACCGTCGGTCTGCACCTGGATGCCCTGGAAGAAGACGTCATCGTCGACGTAGTTGAAGTCCCACGACCAGCGCTTGCCGAGCACCTCGACAACGTTCTCGGGGTTGTCGTAGCGAGCCTCGATCTTGCTCTGCTCCTGCGCGGTGAACGCGAAGAAGCCGATGACGAGGATCACGGGCACGACGGTGAAGAACGTCTCGATCGGCATGTTGTACCGAAGCTGAACGGGAAGCCCCGTCTGGCCCTTGCGGCGACGGTAGGCGATGGTCGCCCAGATGATCAATCCCCACGTGATCACACCAACCGCGAGCAGGACGATCCAGGAGGTGACCCAGAGGCCAGTCACTCCATCAGTGAGGTTCGTTGCCCCTTCGGAGCCAGCGGGGAGGAAGCCTCGCTGCTGCTCGGGGGTACAGCCAGCCAGGACCAGCGCTGCGGAGAGCGCCACCGGGGCTGCGACCCATTTCATTCGACGATTGGAACGCACCGCATACCTTTCGAAAACGTTGTTTCGCCGCACGCATGCGAACGAAGCTGATGACTCCCTGACAGCTTAGCGCGAACGAGACGGTTCCCCGAACCACCGAGGGGTGTCGTCATCTTCGGTCGCCGATGCATCCCGCTGCGCGGTCAGCTGAAGCTGTCGCCGCAGGCGCAGCTCCCCTGCGCGTTCGGATTATCGATCGTGAATCCCTGCTTCTGGATCGTGTCCTCGAAGTCGATGGTCGCCCCGTTCAAGTAGGGGATGCTCATCATGTCGACGACGACTCCGACGCCGTCGAAATCGACCACGGCGTCATTCTCGAGCTCGCGTTCGTCGAAGAAGAGCTGGTAGATCAATCCGGAGCAGCCGCCGGGCTGCACCGCGATGCGGAGGCGGAGGTCGTCCCTCCCCTCCTGGGCGAGCAGGCTGCGAACCTTGTCGCGCGCATCAGCGCTCAGCTGCACCCCGTGCGCAGGCTCTGCGGTGATGGAAGCGCCCTCTGGTGCGATCGTGTCGGTGCTCATGCCTAACTCCTTGCTCACGTCGTGATCGTTCTGCTTCCAGTCTACCGCTCGGGCGCGGCGGGGCGACCAAGTCGCGGTACGCTAGAAGTCTTCGGCGAACGCCGGGAGAGGCGGCGCGCACAGCGCCCGGAACGGGAGGATCTGCGTGGCTCAGAAGGGCGCTGCGAACGAGCAGGGTGCAACGGACGGCAGTGAAGCCGTCGTCGGAAAAGGACGCCCGACGCCGTCGCGCAAGCAGGCGGAGGCCGCGAACGCCCGTCCGATCGTCGGATCGCGCGATAAAGCCGCGATGAAGGAGCAGCGCCGTCAGCAGGCAGAGCTGCGCGAGCGCGCCCGCGTAGGCATGATGCAGGGCGATGAGCGCTTCCTGGGACCGCGCGATCGTGGGCCGCAGCGCCGGTTCGTGCGCGACTACGTCGACGCCCGCTGGAACGTCGGCGAGATGCTGATCCCGATGATGCTCGTCGTGCTCGTCATGACCTTCATCCCCGGCACCGTGCAGGTCATCAGCCTGTTCGTGATCTGGGCGTTCGTTGGTCTCGCCGTGCTCGACGCGGTCTTCCTGGGGATGCGTCTCAAGCGCAAGCTGTCGGAGAAGTTCGGCGAGGACCGCGTGCAGCCCGGGTTCCGGTGGTACGCGGCGATGCGCGCCTTCCAGTTCCGCCCGCTCCGCGCTCCGAAGGCCGTGGTGAAGCGCGGAGCGTTCCCCAGCTAGCGGGTGTCGGCGGGTGCGCCGCTCCCCCGGAATCCGGCGCGCTCCAACCCGCGATTGATGCTGCGCGCCCACATCGGGCCGGTATAGAGGAACGCGGTGTACCCCTGCACCAGGGTTGCGCCGGCGCGCAGCCGTTCGAGCACGTCGAAGGCGCTCTCGACGCCTCCGACGGCGATGACGCAGAAGCCCGGATCGGGCTCGACCGCCCGGATGCGGCGCAGTACCTCGAGCGAACGGTCTCGGAGCGGCTCGCCTGAGAGCCCGCCTGCACCGATCCGATCGATCTCAGCCGCTGACGCCTGCAGGCCGTCTCGCGACACCGTCGTGTTCGTCGCGATGATGCCGTCGAGACCCAGCCGCCGTGCGAGCGCGACGATGCCGTCGATCTGCTCGTCCTCCATGTCGGGAGCGATCTTCACGAGCAACGGGGTGCTGCCTGCGGCGTCGCGCACCGCGCTCAGCAGCGGTTCGAGCAGATCGAGCTCCTGCAGGCCGCGGAGCCCGGGCGTGTTCGGAGAACTCACGTTGATCGCGAGATAGTCGGCGACGGGAGCGAGACGCTGCGCGCTCCATACGTAGTCGGCGACCGCGTCCTCGACTTCGGTGACCCGGCTCTTTCCGATGTTCACACCGATGATGGGGCGTCGACGTCCCATGCGCGCACGCTCGACGCGGGGAACCGCGGCAGCAGCACCCCCGTTGTTGAATCCCATGCGGTTCACGAGGCCACGATCGCCGACCAGCCGGAACATGCGCGGCTTCGGATTTCCGTCCTGGGCATGTCGCGTCAGCGTGCCGACCTCGACGTGCCCGAATCCGAGCAGTCCGAGGCCGTCGATCGCCGTCGCGTTCTTATCGAACCCGGCCGCGATCCCGAAAGGACTCGGAAATGTCGTTCCGAGTGCGCGCACGCGCAGCACGGGGTCCGGACCGCAGAGCCGGCGAATGAGACCGCCGGCGATCGGCGCTGCCTGGATCACGCGGAACGCCCAGTGGTGGGCTACCTCGGGGTCCATTCGGCTCAGCACGGTCTTGAAGAGAATCGGGTACCAGCGCATCGCGGTCACTCCCCCTCGTGTGGTTCGGAGCGCGGGCCGCGCACGGCCGATCCGCTCGGGCGGGTGCGGAGCTCTTCAATCGCGGCGTCGAAGTCGGCGAGCGATTCGAACGCTTGATAGACACTGGCGAAGCGCAGATACGCGACCTCGTCGAGTTTGCGCAGGTGGGGCAGGATCGCGAGGCCGATCTCGTTCGCGTCGAACTGCGCGATACCGCTCGAGCGCACGGACTCCTCGACCTGTTGGGCGAGCACCGCGAGATCCGCCTCGGTGACGGGGCGCCCCTGGCACGCCTTGCGCACGCCGCTCATCACCTTCTCGCGACTGAACGGCTCGACAACACCGGAGCGCTTGATCACGGTCAGGCTGGCGGTTTCGGTGGTCGTGAATCGACGACCGCATTCGGGGCACTGCCGACGTCGGCGAATGGAGAGGCCGTCATCGGCGGTACGCGAATCGATCACGCGGGAATCCGGGTGGCGGCAGAATGGGCAGTGCATCAGCTGGACTTCTTTCCGGTCTCGAAACGCGCGCTGACGGCGTCGGCATGTGCGGGAAGACCCTCAGCTTCTGCGAGCGCACGGAGTGGCTCCTCCAGGTCACGGAGGGCAGCTCGGTCGTAGCTGACGATCTGCTGGGGTCGAAGGAAGGTGTGCGCGCCGAGGCCGGACGCGAAGCGCGCGGTACCGCCGGTGGGGAGCACGTGGTTCGATCCCGCGAGGTAATCACCCAGGCTCACAGGCGTGTACCCGCCGACGAAGATCGCTCCCGCATCGGTGATCTCGGCGAGCACCGCTGCGTCGTCGCGCGTCTGGATCTCGAGATGCTCCGGACCGTAGGCGTTGCTCACGCGAGCGGCCTCGCGAAGATCGTCGACGAGCACGATGCCTGACTGCGGCCCGGAGAGCGCTTCGGCGACCCGGCCTGCGTGTCGCGTCGCCGCGGCGCGCGATGCGATCTCGGCGGCGACCCGTTGCGCGAGCTCCTCGGAGTCGGTCACGAGCACGGACGCCGCGGCTTCGTCGTGCTCCGCCTGACTGATGAGGTCGGCTGCGACGAAGCCGGCTTCGGCTGAGGCGTCGGCGATGACGAGAATCTCAGTCGTGCCGGCCTCCGCGTCGATGCCGACGAGACCGGTCACCACGCGCTTGGCGGCCGCGACGAAGACGTTTCCCGGCCCGGTGACGACGTCGACCGCGTCGAGGCCGATGGCGGGGACGCCGTGCGCGAAGGCCGCGATGGCCCCGGCGCCGCCGATGGCGTAGACCTCCTCGATTCCGCAGAGGGCGGCAGCCCACAGCACCGCAGGATGCGGCAGGCCGGCGTTGTCCGCCTGAGCGGGCGAGGCGAGCGCAAGGCTCGGCACCCCGGCGGTCTGCGCGGCGATCGCGTTCATCACCACGGACGACGGGTACGCCGCCTTGCCGCCCGGGGCGTAGAGGCCGACGCGGCTGACCGGTTGCCACCGCTGACGGATGACAGCGCCATCTGCGAACCGGGTCACCTGCTCCTCGGGCACCTGGGCCGAGGAGCCGAGACGCAGCCGTTCGATCAGTTCGCGCAGCGCCGCTTCGACCGCCGGAGGGCAGTTGCGCAGCGCGTCGGCGATGCTCTCGCTCGGAACGCGGAGCAGATGTCCGTCGACACGGTCGAATTCGCGCGCCTGGTCGCGCAGCGCCGCTTCGCCGCGTGCGGCGACGTCGGCGACGAGCGGGCGGACTCGCTCGACCGCGATCTCGGCGCTCACCGCTGCGCGCGGCACCAGCTTGAGCAGTTCATCACGGGAGAGCGCGCGGCCCCGGAGATCGATCGTTCGCATCACCCGACCAGTCTACTGAGGCTGTCGCGCCCCGAAGCGCGGCAGCCACCGCCTCACGCGCCCGGAGCGAGCATGCCGAACCAGACAAGCTCTCGCACCCCGGTCACGAGAGCCTCCTGCGCGGCGGCGGCGTCGACGTCGAGCAGGGTCGCGAGAGCGTCGGCGATCTGTCGCAGCGAGAGTTCGCCGTCGCAGGCCCCGAGAGCTGCGGCGAGCAGGGTATCCGCCGCGACTCGGCGCGCGATCGGGCGCGCGGTCTCCAGAGTGATGCGACGCGGCGACTCCTCCCCCGGCTGGTGCTCGCGGATCTCGGCCACGGCCCCATCGAGCATCCATCTCGTCTCCAGCACAGCATCGGAGGAGGCGCGCGCCGTGGCGGCGCTCACCTCGAATGCTCGCTGCAGTGCGTCGCCGAGCCCTCCGGCATCTGAGAACGCGCCGGTCGCCGTGTCCAGGTGGACGACCGGCGGTGCGGATGCGTCTCCCGACACGCGCTGCACGCGCACCGAGCCGAGTCCCACCGCGGTGATGCGGCGTTCAGCGAAGTCATCGATCCAGGTTGCGAGCAGCCGCTCGAACGCGCGCTCGCCCGGCCGTGCGCCCCCGTCGCGCACCCAGGTCTCGGCATAGCTCGCCGGATCGACCCGGTCTCGCTCGATGACCCAGGCGTTCAGCGATCCCGCGGCGACCGCGGCCGCTCCGACCCACTCCGCGACGCGGGCGAGCCCGTTCGCGCCCCACGGCGACTCCCAGTTCGCGAGGCAGAGCAGGGTCCCCCCTGGTCGCAGGAACGCTGGGGCCGTCTCGATCACGGACTGCGCCAGGGCGTCTCCGGTGCGGCCGCCGTCCCGATACTCGTAGACCGGGGCGTCGCCCGTGCGAGGGGTGATGACGAAGGGCGGGTTCGACAGGATGAGGTCGAAGCGCTCCGATTCCACCGGTGCGAAGAGATCCCCCATTCTGAACTCGATGCGGCCGTCGACCTCGTTCAACCGGGCGTTCATCCGCGCGAGCCAGAGCGCGCGTTCCGAGATGTCCGTGGCGATGACCCGGTCTGCGTGCTGGGCGAGATGCATGGCGACGATGCCGCACCCCGTGCCGAGATCGAGCGCGGTATCGACTCGCGCCGACGGCGCCTGCGCGAGCAACGAGCGCGTCGCTCCGCCCACGCCCATCACGTGATCCCTGCGCGCGGGCGCACGCCGCAACTGGTCGTCGAGATCGGAGAGCACGACCCAGTGCTCGTCCGGGGAGACGCGCACAGGATTGAGCGAGAGCGCAGCGTCGAACCGAGGTCCGCTCGCATCTTCATCGGGCGCGGCGCCCACGAGGCCGAGTGCCACTGCGCCGTCAGCCCGCAGTTCGGGAAACGCGACGTCGAGTTCGCGCGGTGTCGTACCCGCGCCGAGCAGGAAGCAGCGCACCAGGATCGCGAGGGGCTCGCCCTCCCGTCCGATGAGTGCTCGGCGAGCCGGTGCGAAGACTCCGCGCTGCCGCGCGCCCTCGGCGGAATCGCCGAGCAGTGCCGTCACGGACTCAGCGGAGAATGCCGCCGACCGGAGGTCGGCGCGGAGACGATCGACGAGTTCTGCATGCACCCGCCCAGCGTAGTCGCAGCCGGAAGGCGTGCGCGCGCGCCGACACGCGGACGCGGGCCGACGCGACGTGCGATCACGCGAACGCGCGGTCGTGCGCGGTCACCGGGCTCGGCAGCACCGTTGTACCGGTGAGGTACTCGTCGACCGAGGCTGCGACCGCTCGACCTTCCGCGATGGCCCAGACGATCAGCGACTGCCCACGTCCCGCGTCACCCGCGACGAAGACTCCGGGCAAGCCGGTCGCATAGTCGCGGCCCCGTTCGAAGGCGCCTCGTTGCGAGCGTTCGAGCCGATGAGCCGGGTCCTCGATCTCCTCCGGACCGGTGAAGCCCATCGCGATCAGCACGAGGTCGGCTGCGAGCAGCTGCTCCGTGCCCTCCAGGGGCGCGCGCCCGGTTTCCGTGAACCCGGTCTCGGCGACGCGCAGACCGCTCACCTCGCCTCGGTCGTTTCCGACGAATTCCACCGTCGAGGCGAGGAATCGCCGCTCTCCGCCCTCCTCGTGCGAGCTCGAGACCTCGAAGAGCGTCGGGTGCACGGGCCAGGGCTGGCCCGCGGTGCGAAACTCCGAGGGCTTCTTGCCGATGGCGAGGTTCGTCACCGAGGCGGCCCCTTGCCGGTTCGCGGTGCCGATGCAGTCGGCCCCGGTATCGCCTCCCCCGATGACGATGACGTGCTTGCCTGCGGCATCGAAGGGCGTCGCGGCCAGCGCACCCGATTGCACACGGTTCGACGCGGCGAGATATTGCATCGCCGGCAGAATGCCCGCGTACTCGCGACCGGGGATGGGCAGTTCGCGCGCGACCGTCGCGCCCGTCGCGACGACCACCGCGTCGTACCTGCGGCGGAGTTCGCTCCATGACATGTCGCGACCGATCTCGACGCCGCAGCGGAAACGGGTGCCCTCCGCCTTGAGCTGCTCGATGCGGCGCATGACCAGGTGCTTCTCGAGCTTGAAATCCGGGATTCCGAAGCGCAGCAGGCCGCCCGGCTCTTCATCGCGCTCGTAGACGGCCACCGTGTGGCCCGCTCTGGTGAGCTGCTGAGCGGCTGCGAGTCCGGCCGGGCCAGACCCGACGACTGCGACGGTCTTGCCGCTGAGGCGCGATGGCGGTT
Source organism: Leucobacter manosquensis (assembly GCF_018304845.1). NCBI lineage: Bacteria > Bacillati > Actinomycetota > Actinomycetes > Micrococcales > Microbacteriaceae > Leucobacter > Leucobacter manosquensis. The sequence goes on from NZ_JAFEVO010000001.1 coordinate 844,251, forward strand.
GCGGGACCACCCACCCGTTCATGAATGCCTGATCGATGATGTTGTTCTCGATCTGCTTGATGGTGACCGCAGGCTGGTTGATGCCGAGCACGCACGCTGATTCGCAGGGTGCTGGGCACGCCCGGCCCGTGAATTCTGGGAAGTTGTTCGTGGCGTGCAAGCGCTCGATCGCCTCCCGCTCGCGCCCCCGGAACATCAGGTCGTTCCATTCGGGGATCAGGTTGCCGAGCGGGCACCCCTGATGGCAGAACGCGACGCCGCAGTCCATGCAGCGCGAGGCCTGCTTCGCGACCAGCTTCGGATCGGCCGGATCGACGACTTCGCGCCAATCCTGCAGGCGCAATGCGACGGGACGCTTCGGAGCGAGCTCACGCTCGCGAACCTGCAGGAATCCGCGGGGATCAGCCATGAGTCGCCTCCAGAATCTCAGACCAGACGCGGTCTCCATCAGGGTCAATCCCCTGTTCGCCGGCGCGCACTCGGATTTCGAGCACGCGCGAGTAGCCGCGCGGGATCAGACGGGTGAACCGGGCGAACGTCCGCTCGGGGTCGCGTTCGATGCTCTCGAGCAGTTCCGCCGCGACGCTCGATCCCGTCTGTTCTGCGTGACGCTTCACCAGGTCGATGATCTTCGCGCGCAGCGCCGCTTCCTCGCCGCTCGGAACGCCCGGCCCGCTCGCGCCGACGCGGCCGAAGCTCTGGAGCATCAGCGAGCCGGAGGTGAGTTCTGCGGAGTTGACGTGCGCGGGGTCGAGATCGAGCACCACCGCCTCTCCGCCCGACATCCCAGCGCCGATGTTCCTGCCCGTCGGTCCGAGAATGAGTGCGAAGCCTCCGGTGAAGTACTCCAGCGCGTGATCCCCCGTACCTTCGACGACCGCAGTCGCCCCCGAGCCGCGCACGAGGAAGCGCTCGCCCACCACGCCTGCGATCCACAGGGATCCGCTGGTCGCGCCGTATCCGATGACGTTGCCCGCGATGACGTTGCCGGAGGCCGGGTGGCCCGCCTCCGGATGCGGGCGGATGACGACTTCTCCGCCCGAGAGCCCCTTTCCGACGTAATCGTTGGCGTCGCCGACGAGCCGGAGGGTGATGCCGGTCGGCAGGAATGCCCCGAGGGACTGACCCGCCGAACCGGTGAGTGTGATGTCGATGGTCTCCGGCGTCAGCCCCTCCGCGCCGAAGCGTCGCGTGACGGCATGGCCGAGCATGGTGCCGACAGCGCGATCGATGTTGCGAATGGGCAGGTCGATGACGACCGGTTCCCGACGCTCGAGCGCGTCCGCTGCCATGCGTATGAGCGAGCCGTCGAAGTGCGCATCGATCTCGTGATCCTGCGCGCGCCCGTGCCGCCGGGGCTCTCCCTCTGCGAAGACCGGACCCCGCAGGATGGGTGTGAGGTCGAGACCCGAGGCCTTCCAATGGGAGATCGCCTCTTCGACGTCGAGGGCGGAGGTGTCGCCCACGGCCTCATCGAGCGAGCGGAACCCGAGGGATGCGAGGATCTCGCGCACCTCCTCGGCGATGAAGCGGAAGAAGTTGATCAGGTGCTCGGCCTGTCCGGTGTAGCGCGATCGCAATTCCGGATTCTGCGTCGCAACGCCGACCGGGCAGGTGTCGAGATGGCAGACGCGCATCATGATGCACCCGGAGACGACGAGAGGTGCCGTCGCGAACCCGAACTCCTCCGCACCGAGCAACGCCGCGATGACGACGTCGCGCCCGGTCTTCAACTGACCGTCCGCCTGGAGCACCACGCGTTCGCGCAGCCCGTTCAGCATGAGCGTCTGCTGAGCCTCGGCCAACCCGAGCTCCCACGGTGAGCCGGCGTGCTTCAGGGAGTTCATCGGACTCGCGCCCGTGCCTCCATCGTGCCCGGAGACGAGGATGACGTCGGAGAGGGCCTTCGCCACGCCCGCAGCCACGGGTCCGATGCCGCTCTGCGCGACGAGCTTCGTGCTGATGCGCGCAGAAGGATTCGCGCGCTTCAGGTCGAAGATGAGCTGCTTCAGATCCTCGATCGAATAGATGTCGTGGTGCGGCGGCGGCGAGATGAGCCCGACGCCGGGAGTCGCATGCCTCGTGCGGGCGATCCACGGGTACATCTTGGTCGGAGGGAGCTGACCGCCCTCACCCGGCTTCGCCCCCTGCGCGAGCTTGATCTGGATCTCGTCGGCGTGGGTCAGATACATGGAGGTGACGCCGAATCGCCCCGAGGCGACCTGCTTGATGGCGCTGCGCCGTTCGGGATCGAGCAGACGATCCTCGGCCTCCCCGCCCTCGCCCGTGTTCGATCGCGCCCCGAGCCGGTTCATGGCGATGGCGAGCGTCTCGTGCGCCTCGGGTGAGATCGAGCCGTAGCTCATCGCCCCGGTCGAGAAGCGCTTCACGATGTCGCTCACCGGCTCGACCTCGGCGAGCGGCACCGGGGGCCGTTGGGGCGAGAACCGGAACAGACCGCGCAAGGTCATCAGCCGCTGCTGCTGCGCGTTGACGCGCTCGGTGTAGGCCGAGAAGATGTCCCGTCGGCCGGTGCGCGTCGCGTGCTGCAACCGGTAGATGGTCTCCGGGTCGAACAGGTGCGGTTCCTCGCCGCGGCGCCACCGGTACTCGCCGCCCGTCTCGAGTGTGCGGTGGGCGCTCGCCGCAGGGTCGTCGGGGTACGCCGCCCGATGGCGGACGGCCACCTCTGCCGCGATGACGTCGAGGCCGACGCCGCCGAGGCGCGAGGTCGTGCCGGTGAAGTAGCGGTCGACGAGCTGCTGCGAGAGTCCGATCGCCTCGAAGGTCTGAGCTCCGCAATAGGACGCGACGGTCGAGATGCCCATCTTGCTCATCACCTTGAGCATGCCCTTGCCGAGCGCTTTGATGAGACCGGCGATGGCATCGGTCTCCGAGCGATCGGCAATCGAACCATCGCGAACGAGCAACCCGACCGTCTCCATCGCCAGGTAGGGGTTCACCGCTGCCGCGCCGTATCCGATGAGCGCCGCCACGTGGTGCACCTCGCGCACGTCCCCCGCTTCTGCGACGAGGGCGACGCGCATGCGCAGGCCCTCTCGGATCAGATGGTGATGCACCGCCGAGACGGCGAGCAGCGACGGCACGGGCGCGAGATCCTTGTTCGAATCGCGGTCGGAGAGGATCAGGAACTCCGCTCCGGCCTCGATCGCGGCGCTCGCCTCAAGGCACATCGTCTCCAGGCGATCGGCCAGTCCTCTGGCCCCGGAGTCGACTTGATACAGGCCGCGAAGGGTGACGGCTCGTTCTCGCTCCGGGTCGTCGCCGAAGTGCTGGATGCGGGCGAGTGAATCGTTGTCGATGACCGGGAAGTCGAGGATCACCTGGCGCGCGTGCTCCGCGGACTGGCTCAGGAGGTTCTCCTGCGGCCCCATGCCCGCGCGGAGACTGGTGACGAGTTCTTCGCGCAGCGCGTCGAGCGGCGGGTTCGTCACCTGGGCGAACTGCTGCACGAAGTAGTCGAAGACGAGGCGCGGCCGGTCGGAGAGCGCGGCGATCGGCGTGTCCGTTCCCATGGCCGCGAGCGGTTCGATGCCGTCGCGCGCCATGGGCATGAGGAGCACGCGAAGCTCCTCCTCGGTGTAGCCGAACGTGCGCTGGCGTCTTTCGATCGATGCCGGCGGATGCACGAGGTGCTCGCGTTCCGGCTGCTCTGAGAGCCGGATCCGCCCCTCTGCGAGCCACTCGCCCCACGGCGCGGCGGCCGCGAGTTCCAACTTCACCGCCTCGTCGTCGCGAATGACGCCGCTCGCGAGGTCGACGGCGAGCATGCGACCGGGCTGCAGACGGCCGCGCCGCACGACGCGCTCCGGGGCGATGTCGAGTACGCCGGTCTCGCTCGCGATCACGAGCATGCCATCGGAGGTGACGAGGTAGCGTCCCGGTCGCAGGCCGTTGCGGTCGAGCAGTGCGACGAGCTCCTGCCCGTCGGTCGCGATCATCGCGGCGGGTCCGTCCCACGGTTCCATGACGAGCGAGTGGTACTCGAGGAAGTCGACGAGAGCCGGCGACATGCCGGGCTCGGATTCCCACGCCTCTGGAACCATCATCGCCAGTGCGTGCGGCAGCGTGCGGCCCGCCATGACGAGCAGTTCGAGCACCTCGTCGAAACTCGCGGAGTCGCTGCCTCCGGCGGAGCAGATCGGGAGCAGCGGCTCGATGTCTCCGATGTGCTCGGAGGCCAGTTGGGCTTCGCGCGCCCGCATCCAGTTGCGATTGCCCCGCACCGTGTTGATCTCGCCGTTGTGCGCGACGAGCCGCAGCGGCTGCGCGAGATGCCATGAGGGGAAGGTGTTCGTGGAGTACCGGGAGTGCACGATGGCGAAGCGGCTCGTGAAACGAGCATCGGTGAGCTCGGCGTAGAAGCCGGGCAACTGCAGGGTGGTGACCATTCCCTTGTACACGATGGTCCGGGAGCTCAGCGAAGGCAGGTAGCTGCCCGTCTCGTGCTGCACGCGCTTGCGCACTCGGAAGGCTCGGCGTTCGAGCTGGTCGGCCGAGAGCGCCGTTGCGGCAGCCGGCACGAGCACCAGCTGTTCGATGAGCGGACTCGCGACGCGTGCGCTCTCCCCGAGCACATCGGGTCGCACTGCGACCGGGCGCCATGCGAGGACCGACAGTCCCTCCTCCGCCGCGATGGCGGCGATGCGGTACTGCGTGGCACGCCGCTCGGTCGATGCTTGCGGGAGGAACGCCAGCCCCGCGGCGTACGCGCCGGGCTCTGGCAGATGCAGGTGCGGATCGAGGCGGGCGAGCTCCTCGCGGATCAGCGCGTCCGGAAGGTCGGTGAGGATGCCGGCGCCGTCTCCCGTCCCAGCATCGGACCCCACCGCGCCTCGATGCTCGAGGTGCTCGAGCGCTTCGAGCGCCATCTCGATGATGTCGTGGCTGGCCTCCCCGGTCAGCGCGACCACGGAGGCGAGCCCGCATGCGTCGCGCTCATCCGCAGGATCGTAGAGTCCGACGGCGCTCGGGAGGGCCGATCCCGGCATGGAGGGGTGCACCGGATGGGAATTCGGCGAGCGCTCGGGCATCGACGTCCTCTCGGTCGACGGGACGTCGTCGGTCCCGGTACGAAGCCGCGCTGCTCGCGCGAGTCCAGAGGCGGTCCGGGCGGCAGGGCGGTGGCTGAGCTCCGAATGTAGCACTTCGTTTCTTCGACGAAATACGCGGCTGCTCGCATCTTGTGCCCCGTATTCGGAGGCGCGCCATCTGTTGCCGAATTTATGACGGAAGTTATTGACTTTTGCCGCACGCGACTCCGACGCGAAACACTCTTGAAACACGGCGGGGCCGCCGTGCAGCCGGGACACGCAGAACGCGGTGTTCGATAATCGGATTCGACCCTCTCGGCCGCTCAGATATCGAACACCGCGCTCGTGCCCCGCGCTTACGCCTCGGCGTTGAAGCTGCTCGTGTCACCCACCAGGCGCGTGTAGTCGTCCGGAACCGGATCCACCGCCGCGCGCGCCACTTCTGCCGCGAACTCCGATACGTTGTACAGCTTGCCCGCCTCTTCGCGCCGCGCTTCGATGGCACCGGGGTTCAGACGGTTCAACAGGGTGGCCGTCACCGTCCCCTCGATCATGTCGCCCGACACGACCGTGAACCCGATGCCTCGCGCAGCGAGCTCGGGAATGAGTTCCCGCAGTGCATCCTCGCCCGCTCGCTTCGATTCGGCCACGGGCACGTACTCCGGCATCGTCGGAGTCGTCCGGATGAAGTGAGCCTGGTGACTCGTGACGAACACCACACGCGCCCCCTCGCCCATCAACGGCAGCGCGGCGTCGAGCACGGACAGCTGCGCATCGCGGTTGAGACGCAGCGCGTAGTCCTCGCCCATATTGCTCTCCATGCCGCCGGAGGCGTTGAGCACCAGGATGTCGAGTCCGCCGAACTCCTCCCGCACGGCCGCCATCATGGCCTGCACGGAATCCGGGTCGGTCAGATCTGCACCCTGCACGAGCGCACGCACGCCGAGTTCGCGGAACTCCGCAGCGAGTTTCTCGGCGCGCGGCGCCTTGTTCCGGAAGTTGACGACCACGTCCGCACCCGCCTGCGCGAAGTAGCGCGCAGTGTCGGCACCGACGCCGCGAGATGATCCCGTGACGAGCGCGCGGCGGCCGGCGAGGCTGCCGGGTTCGAGAATCTGGGTCACATGTACTCCTCAATCGTGGTGATAACCGTCGTCCCAGGGTACTGGACGGCCAGCAGTTGCCCAGGTCGGGGCTATCGCCGGGGCACCGCAGGCGGGTACCCTGCAAGAGGAGGCACGGCGCCCCGGCAACGTGGGCGTCAGACATGAGGGGGTTCCACATGGCCGATCGAACACTCCGCGGGACGCGCATCGGCGCGACCAGTTTGCAGGGTGAAGAAGGCGTCGAGCTTTCCCCCCGCCGTTCAGTCGAGTACCTCACGGACCGCGGGGTCCGATTCACGATCATGTTCGACGCTGATGCCGAGCCGCCCGCCGAATGGGTGGACCAGAAGAGCGGCGAGGTCGGATTCCTGGACGACGAGGCGGGCCGCGCCGCGAGGGCCGAGTTCGAGGAGAAAGAGTCCTCTCAGCGCACACCCTGGGACATGCTCATCGAGCGACGCAGTCGCGAAGAACTCGAAGAACTGCTCGAGGAGCGCTTGCGATTGCTGCGCTCGCGACGCGGCTCCGCTCAGTAGCCGCTTCTCGGGCGATCGAACGTGGCCGCGCGCCTCGATCTAGCCGTGTCGTGACACGCGTCGAGCGCGTACGAGCCCGAAGACCCCTCCCGCCAGGCCGAGGACGCCGACGAGCGCCCCGACCGAGGCGGTCGCGCCCCCGAACCGGAGGGCCGGAGTGAGGCCCTCGACCAGCGGCACCTCGGCGACCATCGCGTCGCGCGTGAACGGCTGCAGCTCGTCGAGGCTCCGACCGTCGGGCGCGACGACGGCGCTCGTGCCGACCGTCGAGTCGTTGACGACAGCACGACCCATCTCCACCGCGCGGGTGCGGGCGATGGCCAGCTGCTGAGCGCTCTCATCGGTCCGCCCGAAATCGGCGTTGTTCGTCTGCGCGAAGATCACCTGCGCCCCGTCGCTCGCCATCGCGACCGCCTGCGGATCGAAGATGATGTCGAAGCAGATCGCGATGCCAGCCCGGATGACTCCCGCCGACGTGTCGACCTCCAGCGCCGAGGGGCGCGTGCCGGGCGCGTATTCGAGTTGCACCAGGTCGACGAGATCCGGCACGATAGCGCGGAAGAACGGCCGATTGGGCATGTACTCCGCGAACGGGACCGGGTACCGCTTGTCGTATCGGGCGTCAGTGGGCCCCTCGGAGTTCCAGACGAGCGAGCTGTTGCTGTACGTGCCGTCTTCGTTCGCGAGGACGGTGCCGACGACGATCGGCGCGCCTGCGCGCTCGGCGAGCTTCGCGAGTCGTTGACTTCGAATGAGCTGGTCCGGTGCGGCGAACTCCGCACTGTTCTCCGGCCAGACGATGACGTCCACCGTTCGCCCCTCCGCTTCGAGGCGATCGAGCAGCTCTTCGGTCGCGGTGAAATGGTCGCGGATCACGCCGCCCGCTTCGCGATCGTCGAAGATTCCCGATTTCGAGTTGCCCTGCACGGCAGCGACGCGCAGTGTGCCCGACTGCTCGAGCGGAGCCGCCGGCAATGCCGCGAGCGCGACCAGCACCGCGAGGGACGCCGCGACTCCGACGAGTACCGGCCGCACGGAAGCGCCGCGGTCGCGGGCGACGAGCGCTACCGCCACCGGAACCACGCTCGCGAAGGCTAGCAGGGCGGACAGACCAGCGAATCCGAGCCAGGAGACGGATTGCAAGAGCGGCCCATCGGCTTGCGTTGTGGCGAGCCGACCCCACGCGAAACCACCGTAGGGAATCGCGCCCTGCAATTGCTCCCGCAGCATCCAGAGGCCCGCGACCGACGCCGCCTGCGCTCCGGCCAGCGCCGCAGCGCTGCGGCGCAGGATCGCGATCCGGCGGAGCCCCCGTGTCGCGACCGCCGCTGCGACGCCGAAGAGCCCGAACCAGAGGATCATCAGAGCGCACAGCGCCGCCCAGGGAATCGGGCCGAGGTACAGGGTCAGCCAGCCGATGTGCGGCATCCAGAACGCAGCGCCCGCAAGGGCGCCGACCAGGAACCCCCATCGCGCGCGCTGCTGCCAGACCGCCGCGCACACGAGCGCGACTGCGGGAAACGCGAGCGGCCACCAGCTCAAGCCCGGCGTCGCGGCATCGAGCAGAAGGCCCCCGGCGACCGCCGCGATCACGGAGGCGTACCAGCGCAGAGCCCGCGTTCCGTTCGCGTCGGTGCGCACCAGCATCGAGCGCTCGGTCGGCGCCCCCGCATTCGTCGCACTCACGAAGTGCTCGACGCTGCGACGATGCCCCGCTTCACACCCCGCTTCGCCTCGCGGGCGAGATGAGCGAGCGCACCGAGTCGATCAGCGTCCACATCGTCCAGCACGGCCGCCTCGCACGCCTGCGCGACCTGGTCGAGCAGATCGATGGTCTGCTTCGCCCAGCGAACGAAGTCACCAGCTCCGATCCCGGCGGCTTCGAGCACCAGCTCGATCGGTCGCCCGGTCGCCCAGGCGTGCATCGTCTTCGCGAGGCCGGCGTGCGGCATCTCGCTCCGCGGCAACCGCGATCGCTCTGCCAGGTCGTCGAGTCGCACCCAGATGTCGAGCACCCGATCATAGGCGGCGCCGAAGGCAGCTCCGCCAGGCAGACGCTCCTCCCCGTCGTCGTCCCGCCGCGGTTCGTAACTCAGCACGCAGCACATCGCGGCGAGTCCCGCGGCGTCCAGCCCGCGCCATGCGTCCTCGCGAATGCACTCGGCGACGAGCAGATCGCGTTCGCCGTAGATCCGCCGGAGCAGGTTGCCCCACGGAGTGACGTTCGGCTCGCGTGTGCGGTCGGCTTCCAGATAGCCGAGTTCGAGCAGTTGGTCGACGACCCGGTCGAAGGTACGGGCGATCGTGCCCGTCCGGGAAGCGATCTGGCGCCGGCCGCGCTCCACGCGACGCCGGAGTTTGCGAGCGCGATCCTCCCATCGTTTCCGATCGGAGCCCTGCGCACGGCTCGCCGCCGCATCGTAGCCGGCCAGTGATTCCTGCTCCGCGCGCAGTTCCCTGGCCTGATCGACGACGGCGCGATCGGCCTGGAACTGCGCGAACGAGAGCTCGAGCATCTCCCTCACGTGAGCCCGGTCCATGCGCTGCAGCAGATTCACAGTCATGTTGGCCGTGGGACGGAAGCTCGAACGCACGGGGAACGACCTGGCTCCGGCGAGATGGGCGAGTGCTTCGAGATCGACGTCGTCGCTCCACACGACAACGGCGTGACCTTCGTCGTCGATCCCGCGCCGACCGGCGCGACCCGTCAGCTGGGTGAACTCTCCGGAGGTGAGCGGCACCCGCTGCTCGCCGTTGAATTTATCCAAGCGCTCGATGACCACGGCGCGTGCGGGCATGTTGATGCCGAGGGCGAGCGTCTCGGTGGCGAAGACGAGCTTCACGAGTCGCCGCTGGAAGAGCCGCTCGACGACGGCTTTGAACGCCGGAAGCAGGCCGGCGTGGTGCGCCGCGACGCCGCGCTCCAAGCCAGCGAGCCACTCGCGCACGCCGAGCACACGACGCTCCTCGTCGCTCATCCCCGCGACCTCTGCGCGCGCGATGCGACGAATCTCGTCGCGCTCCTCCCGGCTGGTCAGCGTGATGCCCTCCATGAGGCACTGACGAACCGCCTGATCGCATCCGTTCCGGCTGAAGATGAAGACGATCGCCGGCACGAGATCCGTCTCGTCGAGTGCGCGAGCGATGTCGGATCGCGAGATGCGACGGCTTCGACGCGCCGGTGGCCGCCCGCGAGCGCTCCCCGCCCGCGGCCCCGCTCACGGTCGCCGTCGCGGTCACGCCATCCGCCTCTGCGGTCGAGCGCGTACAGCTCCGGATTCACCCGCCCGCCAGTCGCGAGCTCGCCCGCCCGATCGACGTAGAGCGGGAGGAGCGCACGGGAGGTGAGCACGTGCTGGTAGAGCGGCACCGGCCGGTGCTCAGAGAGAATCACGTCGGTGTCGCCGCGCACGGCGTGCATCCAGTCGCCGAACTCCTCCGCGTTCGAAACCGTCGCCGACAGCGACACGAGTCGCACGGCGGGCGGCAGGTGGAGGATGATCTCCTCCCACACCGCGCCTCGGAATCGATCGCCGAGGTAGTGCACCTCGTCGAGCACGACGAATTCCAGATCGTCGAGGGCGTCGGACCCCGCGTAGATCATGTTCCGAAGCACCTCGGTGGTCATCACGATGATCGGAGCGTTCGAGCGCAGATTCACATCGCCGGTGAGCAGACCCACTTCGTCTTCGCCGTACTCGTCGCAGAGCTCTCGGAACTTCTGGTTCGAGAGCGCCTTGATGGGCGCCGTGTAGAAGATCCGCGCGTCGCGCTCCCGCCTGGCGAGGTACACCGCGAACTCGGCGACCGTCGTCTTGCCCGACCCGGTGGGAGCCGCGACGAGCACGCTTCTGCCTTCCTCGAGGCGTTCGCACGCCGTGCGCTGAAACGCGTCGAGCGGATACTCGAGACGGGCCGAGAACGCGTCGAGCGCGCTCTCCTCCCGACTCGCGCCGGGGTCAGGCATGCTCATCGGCGTCCTTTCGTGCGGTCGGCGTCGCCGCGCTCGGCTTCCCGTCCGGTGTCGTCGTCGAGGTCGTACTCGGCGAGCTCGGCGGACCGGCGTTTGTCCACCCTGCGGTCGTGCAGCAGTGCGACGCCGGCCGCCGCGAAGTACAGCACGATGATGGGCGCCGCGAGCAAGAACATGCTCATCAGGTCGGCCGCGGGTGTCGCGATGGCCGCGAAGAGAATGATGACGAGGATCGCGACTCGCCAGCTCCGGATGATGGCCGCGCCGCGCAGCACTCCGATGAAGTTGAGCATCACCAGGAGCACCGGGAGCACGAAGCCGACGCCCACCGCGAGCAGGAGCTTGATCGCGAAATCGAGATAGTTGCGCGCCGTGAGATAGAACGCGTCCTCCTCCGGCTGGAAGCTCGCCATGAGGCGGACGATATTCGGGAGGACCAGCCAGCCGGCATACGCGCCGCCGAGGAACAGCGGTACCGCGGCACCGATGAATCCCACCCCGGTGAGCTTCTCGCGTCGCGTCAGACCCGGGGCGAGAAACGCCCAGACCTGGTAGAGCCACACCGGCGACGCGATGAGCACCGCGATGAAGAGCGCGATCTGAACCTTGGTGTCGAAGCCGCTCGAGATGTCGCCGTACGAGATGATCGCATCACGGCCCTGCATCTCGAGATCGTTGATCGGCTTGCGGAGCATCTCCCACACCCACGTCGACAAGAACCAGCCGGCGATGAGGGCGATCACGATCGCGGCGGCCGAGATCAAGAGTCGTTTGCGGAACTCGATGAGGTGCTCGCCGAGGCTCATCCGCCCATCGGGACTTCGCCGCTTGCGAGCCTGGTTAGCCATTGGTTCAGTGTATCTCAGCGGTCGCCGCACCGCGCCAGGAACACTCAGCCGCCGTACGCCGAGAGCGCGCGTTCCGTCCACTCGCGCACCGACGCCCGCGCCCAGTCGGGCGACTCGATCTCCACGCCGCCGGGGAGCACCTGCACGATCTGCACTGCCGTACCTCGATGCCAGGCTTCGACTCGCACCCGGAAGCGCCCGTCTTCGATCTGTTCGAGCACCTCTGGGGCGAAGCCTTCGAGCGGCGCGAGTGCCGCCTCTGTCACTCGCGCGGTGATGTGCACCGGGCCTTCGTGCGCCATTGGTCGCTCGGCCGCGGTGGCGGGCGGCACCGCGTCGGGCGCCGGTACGAGCGGCGCGTCCGATCCGGGCGGGTCCGCGGTATCGGGCGCTGCACCTGCGGCGCCCGGGATTTCCGCACGTTCGAGCTCGCGCATCTGGTCGACCCGGAAGGTGCGATCCGCCAGGCGTTCGAAGCAGTACCCGCGCAGGTACCAGGTGCCCGATCCCTGCGTGAGCGACTGCGGCCGCACCGTGCGACGGGAGTCCGAACCGGAGGCGTCGCGGTAGACGAACGAGACTGCTCGCCCCTCCTCGATGGCGGCTACGAGTTCCGGCACCCGCGCATCGCCGGGCCCGTCCGTGACCGACATCGGCGCTTCCGGAGTCGCTCCGAGCGCCGTGCCGAGTTTCTCGGCGGTGGCTCTGGCGAGCGCTGCGTCCTCCGGACCGAGCATGCTCGTGAGTGCTTGGAGTCCCGCGATGAGGGCAGCCGTCTCCATGGGAGCGAAACGCGGTGCATCATCGACGGCCACAGTCCGCGTGAGACTGACGAGGTCCTGCTGCTCGAGCGCGTCCCAGTCGATGTCGAAGAGATCCTCGTCCTGATAGTTCATCGTCTCTCCTGGCACACCGGCGGTGCCGAGGAACCGGACGAGGGTGCGCACGAGTTCCGGCGGCACCGAGAAGCGCTCCGCCAGTTCCCCGACTGTCGCCGAACCGGTATCCCTGAGGTACGCGACGAGCGAGAGGAGAAAGGTCACGCGTTCCGGAGCGAGGACTTGTTTACGCATCTGCCGTCCCTTCGTCACGTCGGGCATCGAGCTGGAGCTCATTCCCCGACGGTGCAACCGGTGCGTGATGGACCTCGGCGATGCGCCGGAGGCCCGCGACGACGAGTTCGCGCAGCTGAGCCGGCTCGCACACCGATACATCCGCTCCGTATCCGATGAGTTCGACCGCGAACACGTGGAGATCGAGCACCCCGACTTCGAGCTCGACGTGATCGCCCGAACCGCAGCGCCCGGGCCGCAGGTCGCCCTGATCCCCTGACCGCGAGAGCAGTCGAGCCTCCGCGATGCTTCCGCGACGGACGCAGAGCACGGCGCGCCGGTCGGAGCGCAATCGCTCGAGGTCTTCCACCGCCGCATCGGCGCGCACCCGCAGCTCGGGGTCGAATGCCTCAGTCGACTGCTGCACGCGCCCCTCGATGCGGGCGAGGAGGAACGTGCGAGCCGCGTCGCGTTCGAGGTCCCACGACACGAGGTGCCAGCGCCCCTCGGCGCGGTGCAGCCGCAGCGGAGCAACCCTGCGCATCAGCGGCGCCTCCCGATCCGGTAAGCGATACGCGAAGCGCACCACCCGCCCGGCATCGATCGCGCGCTGCAACGGCGCTGCAGCGGCCTCTGCCGTTCCGAGTCGCGGTGCGATGCCCAGATGCTGCACATCGAGCCCGGCGCCCAGGGCTTCGAGCTTCATCGCGGCACGGCGCGACTCCGCGCTGAGGCTCCCCTCGCTCCAGGCGAGAGCCGCGAGCCGCAGCAGCATGAGCTCGCGCTCGGAGAATCGAAGATCGGCTGGGAACTGCAGCCGCTCCTTGGAAATGCGGTACCTGATGAGCTGGTTGTTGCCGACGTCCTGCGGATCCTCGAACGCGTCGATCCGGATGCCGAGGGAGCGCAACTGTTCCTTGTCGCGCTCGAACTGCTTTTCCAGAGCGGCACTCGGCTGGCCGTGGCGATATCTGTCGGCGTACCCATAGACCGAGGAGAGGAGCTCGCGCTTCGTAGCGCCGAACGGGCTCACGACGAGGGCGAGGACCAGGCTGAAGAGACGCTGCTCGCTCGGCACCGAGGAACGCGAACGCCGTTCCGGGGCCTCAGAGGCTGCCGAGCTGCTCGGCATGGCCGATCAGCTGACCCCGAGGATGTCGACGACCACGACACGGGCATTCGCGCCGCCCTCGTTCTCGACGACGACCACCTGCGAGCCGATCGGCTTGCCCGTCAGTTCCGCACGATACGTGACCCCCGACTGCGCGATGTCCGCTTCGGTGTAGAGCAGCTTGAGCCCCGTATCCCAGGTGTTCTCCTGCTCCATTCCGTCCCAGCCGACGGCGAGCACCTGCGCGATGACGTTGTCGTCGGCAGTCACCTCCGCTCCCTCGCCTGCGATGCGCACTGCCGAGGTCGTGCCTGCGGGTGCTTCGGTGGGCGGCAGCACGACGCCGACACGACCCTCTTCGTCGGTGACCACTGCTGGGAAGCCATTGGGAAGGCCGCGCTTCGAACCCTCCGCTACGGTCGGAGCCGTCGACACCACGTCCACCACGCCCACGACCGCGTCCGCTCCGGTCGCGCCGAGCTGACCTCCGAGCTGCGTGCTCTCCTCTGGCGAGAGCGCGAGCACGATGCGATCGCCGGGGACGGAGCATCGCACCGCCTCACTCAGTGGGTTCGCGGTCTCCTCGGCGACGAGCAGAGGCTGCGGCGGCTGCGAGGGATCCGTGAACCCCTCGCTCTGGAAGAGGGCGTCGCCTGTGGCCGCGTCGAAGAAGGCCATATTGACCCCGACGAGCGACTGCTCCTCGGCCACGTAGCCATCGGAGTCGCCGTGTTCGACGACGGTGCGCTGTGTGGAGAGGATCTCGAGATCCTCCGGCGCAGAGATCTCCGGGACGTCGCCGAAGCTCCCGAGAACCGTCGTGCCATCGCTCAGAGCGCCCGGCTGCAGCGTCGTCTTGCAGTCTGACGCCTGCGACTGCTGCGCGCTGCAGCCGGTCACCCCGGCGAGAAGCAGCGCAGCAGCAGCGGTAGCGGGAATGATGCGACGAAGCATGAGCACCTCTCGAGGAAGCCGACGTGAACCCCGCTATCCTATCGAACCGCGACTGAGCGTATGCGCGCCTCGTACTCGTCCGGCGCTGCGACCACCGGTCCGATCACGGGCGCCCGAACCCTCGCCGCCGCGCGATCAGTCGGTCACCGCGGAATCGGAGCCCGGGAGCTCGCCGCCGCGCTCCCGCGCGAACTGCTGGGTCTCACGCACCTTCTTGCGCAGCACCTTGTCGCTCTTCGTCCGCTCGCCGACCGCTTCCGGTGTCCACACCTCCGCGCTCGGCGGCGCCTCGTCCTCTGGGCCGAGGTCGGGCAGCCAGCTGCCGAGGTCGGTCTCGCTGAAATCGCTCTTCGACGCGCGTCGCTTCAGTTCGGGCAGCACGGTGCCGGGCGCGAGCCTTCGCGCCGTCACCAGGAAGCCGGTGTGCGCGACCATCCGGTGATCGGGCCGCACCGCCAGGCCCTCGACGTGCCAGCCGCGCACGAGCGTCTCCGACGCCTGAGCATGAGCGAACTCGCCGCTGCGGCGAATCTGCTCGACCGTGCGGGAGAGCTGAGTCACGGTGGCGACGTAGCAGATGAGCACGCCGCCGGGCGCGAGCGCATCGGCGGCGACGTCCACGCATTCCCACGGTGCGAGCATGTCGAGCACCACGCGATCGATGCTGCCAGCTGCGCACACGGCGGGCAGCGTTTCCTGCAGGTCTCCGACGGTCACGGTCCAGTTCTCGGGAACGCTGCCCGAGAAGGCGACGACGTTTCCGGTGGCGATCTCCGCGAACTCGTCGCGACGCTCGAACGAGAAGAGCGCACCCTCCGGCCCGACTCCTCTGAGCAGATGCAGCGACAGCGCGCCGGAGCCCACGCCGGCCTCGACGACACGAGCTCCCGGGAAGACGTCGGCGAGCGACAGGATCTGCGCCGCATCCTTCGGGTAGACGATCGCGGCACCCCTCGGCATGGACATCACGAAATCGGAGAGCAACGGACGCAGCGCGAGGTACTCCTCACCGCTGCTGTTCGCGACCACCGAGGCGTCGGGCCGGCCCACGATATCGGCATGCGGGATGACGCCGCGGTGACTGTGGAACTCGCCATCGTGCACGAGGGTGATCGTGTTGAGACGCCCCTTCGGCCCCGTCAGCTGCACGCGATCGCCGTACTGGAAGGGGCCGCGCACTGCCGGCGACACGGTTGCCGAAGGCGCACCGCGATGCGCGGCGTACCGTTCGCCGAGCACCGCCGCATCGACGCCGACCAGGGTCGGCCAGACTTCGTGAGCGGGTGCGTCGGACAGATCGATCAGATTCGGAATGCCGAAGGCAACGGCCCCGGAAGCGTGAGCGGAGCGCAGGCCCGTGACGGAGTCCTCGAGGGCGACGCACTCCTCGATATCGACGCCGAGCAGAGCCGCGCCCATGCGGTACGGCTCGGGGTGCGGCTTCTCGTGCGGGACCTCATCGCCGCCGATGATGTGGGTGAAGAGACGGTCGGGAAGCAGGGCCACGACCGCATCGGCGATCTCCCGCACAGCCATGGTCACGAGTACGCAGGGGATACCCGAGTCGCGCAGCGACTCCAGCAGTTCGACGGCGCCGGGCCGCCACATGGGCTCCTCCGCGCTGAGCCCGGCGATCACGCCGGCCGTCCACTCCGCGATGATGTCGTCGACCGTCATGGGAACACCGAGTTCCTGGAATCGCCGCGCGGCGGCGCGAAGCCCCGAGCCGATGAGCGAGTCGCGGATCTCGGACGTCAGTTCGATCCCGTAGCGACCGAGCATCGCCAGCTCCGATGCGAGCCAGAGCGGTTCGGAGTCGATCAGTGTGCCGTCCATATCCCAGAGGACGGCGGCGGGACGAGCGTCGAGTGTCCGCTCAGAGAGGAATGCGTTCATCCGAACCAGTGTACTGTTCGTCAGCCGATACCCTTGAGCCTATGTCCACACCCTCGGCCCCGCATTCCCGCGTCCTGATCGTCGCGTTCCAGGGCTGGAGCGACGCCGGCGACGCGACGACGGAGGTGCTGCAGCACCTCGCCGGTCTGATCGATGCCGAGGTGCTCCACGAGATCGGCGCCGAGGGGTACGTCGACTTCCAGGTGCACCGCCCGAAAGTGCTCTTCGACGAGTCGGGCAAGCGGGTGCTCGAATGGCCCGACACCCGGTTGTTCGGTCCGGTGCAGCGCCCGGGCGAGTCGTCGGATGCCGTCGTCTCTCCGGAACCCGCTGACGGTGAAACGGTGCGACGCATCGACGGGAGCCCGGTTCGGGATCTCTTCCTCCTCGCGGGCGTCGAGCCGGCGAGGGACTGGCAGAACTTCGCCGACGAGATCGTCGAGCTGGTCGATGTCTGGGCGATCGATCTCGTCATCATCCTCGGGTCGATGTTCTCCGATGCGCCCCACACGCGGCCGATCGTCACCACCGTGACGTCGGAGCACGAGGCGCGCCGCGACGCAGTCGGAGCCGTGCGAAGCACGTACGAGGGGCCGGCCGGCATCTCCACGGTCATCGATCTGGCGCTCGCCGAGGCGGGCATCGAGACGCTGTCGCTCTGGGCGCAGGTGCCGCATTACGTGCACAGCACGCCGTCTCCCAAGGCCTCGCTCGCGCTGCTCGACAAGCTCGAAGAACTGCTCGACATCGTCATCCCGCGCGGAGAGCTGCTCGTTCAGGCGAACGAGTGGGAGGCGAACATCAATCGCATCGCCGACGCCGACGAGGACATGTCGAGGTATATCCGCCGACTCGAGGAATCGCGGGACGAGGAACTCGCCGCGGAGACCACCGGAGACGCGATCGCCCTCGAATTCGAGAAGTTCCTGAAGGGCGGGCCGCGGTTCGCGCGCGATGTCGAGGTTCCCGACGCGGGGTCGCGGCGCTCGGGTGCGTCGGATTCCGTCGCGGATCCTGAGTACGATACGGATCGAGAGACGCCCGGCAGTCCGGAGACTCCGGACGGCCCTGCGGACCGCCGGGAGGACGACTCCGAGCCCGGCTCGGCCTGAGACGGGCCCGGGTCACCCCGGTCGTACTAGAGCTGCACTCCGAGCAGCGCGAGCACCGCATCGGCCACGAGCCCCGGTGCGTCGACGCCTTGATCGAGCGCTGCGTCGAGGGTCGCCAGCATCACGGGCGTATCGAGGTCGTTGGCGATCGCCGACCGCAGCTGGCGCACCACGGCGGCGGCGGGAGTCGGATCCTCGCTCTCGCGCAGCAGCCCGGCCCGCCAGGCCTCCAGCCGTCGCTGCGCCACCGCGAGGTCGCTGTCGTGCCATTCCCACTCGGAGCGGTAGTGGTGGGCGAGAAGCCCCAACCGGATCGCCGAGGGGTCGGCTCCTCCGTCGAGCAGCCGCGAGACGAAGACGAGATTGCCCCTCGATTTCGACATCTTGTGCCCGTGGTACGAGACGAGCCCTGCGTGACAGTAGGCGTGAGCCAGGGGCGTGCCCGAAAGGGCGGTCGCGTGCGCGGCGGTGAATTCGTGATGCGGGAACACCAGATCGGAGCCCCCGCCCTGCACGGTGAACGCTCCACCGAGCGCACCGCGTGCAATCACGGAGCACTCGATATGCCACCCTGGGCGCCCCGACCCCACCGGGGTCTCCCAACTCGGCTCCCCGGCGCGCTCCGCCCTCCAGAGCAGCGGGTCGAGCGGGCCCCGCTTGCCCGGACGCTCGGGGTCTCCCCCGCGCTCGGCGCTCAACCGGAGCATCGTCTCGCGGTCGTACGGAGCGACGTCGCCGAGCCGCCACTGCGAGTCCCGCTCGGCGGCGGCCGTATCGAAGTAGATGTCGTCGCCGGCAGCGTCTGCGGTGGGCACCGTGTAGGCGAAGCCGCGGTCGAGTAGCTCGCGCACCGCGGCGGCGATCTCATCGATCTGCTCGGTCACCGCGATGTAGTGCTCGGGCGGCAGCATGCCCATGCGATGCATGTCGGAGCGGAAGAGTCCGATCTGCTCGTCCGCGAGCGCGCGCCAATCGGCTCCGGTGGCGTTCGCGCGATCGAGCAGGGGGTCGTCGACGTCAGTGATGTTCTGCGCGTAGACCGTTTCGATCCCGGCGTCGCGCCACGCGCGCTGCATGATGTCGAACGCGAGGTAGGTGAACGCGTGCCCGAGGTGCGTCGCGTCGTATGGCGTGATGCCGCAGACGTAAAGGTGCGCGCGTCCCTCGGGAATGGCCGGGTACTCGAGGCGCTCGGTGGCGGTGTTGAAGAGTTTCGGCGCGACGCCGGTTCCCGGCAGCGCGGGGAGCTCGGGCGGGGTCCAGGTTCTCATCGAACACCCCCCGCCGTCACCGCGTGCACGGCTGCAGCGCCTTCGGCGACGGATGCCCCGCCATCGGCTGAGAGTACGCCGGTCGCGAGGAGCACGATGATGATCCCGCCGATCAGCACACGGTAGACGACGAACGGCATGAAGCTGCGCTTCGAGATGTACTTCATGAAGAGACCGATGACGAAGAGTGCGATGACGAATGCGACCACCGTGGCCACCGCGGTGAGTCCCATGGGGGTTTCGCCTGCGGGAGCGCGCAGCGCTTTGAACACCTGGTAGAAGCCGGACCCCAGCACAGCTGGAATCGCGAGCAGGAAGGAGTAGCGGGCCGCGGCTTCGCGCGTGTACCCCATGAGGAGCCCAGCGGTGATCGTGCCGCCCGAGCGAGAGACGCCCGGGATCAGGGCGAGGGCCTGAGCGAATCCGTAGACGAGACCGTGCTTCCAGGTGAGCGCTTCGATGGGGCGCACCTTCTGGCCGACGCGGTCGGCCACGCCGAGCAGCAGGCCGAAGACGATGAGGCTGATGGCGACGAACCAGAGGGAGCGGAGCGTCGTCTCGATCTGATCCTGGAACAGCAGCCCCAGCACGACGATCGGAACGGTGCCGATGATGATCCACCACCCCATGAGCGCGTCCGGATCGTTCCGAGGCACGCGCTTCCCGCCCAGCGACTGCGCCCAGCGTCCGATGATGCGCACGATGTCGCGCCAGAAGAACACGATGACGGCGGCTTCCGTTCCGATCTGAGTGATCGCGGTGAACGCCGCACCCGCGTCGCCGATGCCGAGCAGTTCGCTCGCGATGCGCAGATGCGCACTCGACGAGATGGGCAGAAACTCGGTGAGTCCCTGAATGATTCCCAGGAGGATCGCCTCGAAGATTCCCATGATTCCTTTCCTGGCTGCACCACGCGCGCGAACCGACCGCGCCGGGTTTGGACCGCCGTCCAGACTAGCTCACAGCGCACTGAGAACCCGTGAGGGCGGGCCCGGGCGCCGACGATTCAGTAGGTGCGGAGCAGGTCCACGAGCACGCCGTGGCCGAAGTCGAGGGCTTCGAGCGGAACACGTTCATCGACGCCGTGGAACATGCCGGGAAAGTCGAGATCCGCGGGAAGCCGCAGCGGAGCGAACCCGTAGCCCGTGATGCCCAACCGTGCCAGCGACTTGTTGTCGGTGCCGCCGGAGAGCAGATACGGCAGCACGCGGGCTTCTGGGTCGGCGCGCTTCAGACACGCCGTCATGGCGTCCACCAGCTCCCCGGCGAACGGCACCTCGAGACCGATATCGGAGTGCACCTGCTCCAGCTCGATGTCGTCGCCGACGATCGCACGGATCTGGTCGAGGATCGACTCCTGATCGGCCGGCAGCGCGCGCACGTCGACGAGCGCCTCCGCCGTGTCGGGAATGACGTTGTGCTTGTATCCCGCCTGCAGCACGGTCGGGTTGCTGGTGCTGCGCAGGCTGGCCTGGATGAATCCGCCGCCCTTGCCCAAGCGGAGCACGAGATCTTCCGGGGATACGACGTGCGGGTCCTCCCCCAGGATCTCGGCGATGGCGTCGACCAGGTCTCTGGTGGTGTCGGTGAGCGTCACCGGCCACTCGTGCCGTCCGAGTGCGGCGATCGCTTCGGCGAGGCGGGTCACGGCGTTGTCGTGCCAGACGCGGGAGCCGTGGGCGGCCGTGCCGCGCGCCCGCAGCCGAATCCACTCGAGCGACTTCTCACCCGTCTGCACGAGGTAGGCCCGCGTGCCCGCGATATCGATCGAATACCCGCCGACTTCGCTGATCGCCGTCTCCGCTCCCGCGAACAGCTCCGGGTGGTTCCGCACGAGATGCTGGGCGCCGTACACGCCGCCGTTCTCCTCATCGGCGAAGAAGGCGAGAATCACGTCGCGTCGCGGCCGCTCGCCGCCCCGCAGCAGTTCGGCGACGGCGGTGAGGATCATGGCGTCCATGTCCTTCATGTCGACCGCGCCGCGCCCCCACAGCATGCCGTCCTTGATCACGCCGGCGAACGGGTCGACGGACCAGTTCGCGGGATCCGCCGGCACGACGTCGAGGTGTCCGTGGAGCACCAGTGCCGGCAGCGATGCGTCGGCTCCCGCAACCCGCGCGATGACGCTCGCGCGACCGGGGTCGCTCTCGAAGATCTCCGGCTCGAGACCGAGCTCGCGTAGGTACGCCGCGACGTAATCGGCCGCCGGCCGCTCGGGCTCGGCATCCCCGCCCCCGCGGTTGGACGTGTCGATGCGGATCAGATCGCGCGCAACGCGGGCCGTTTCAGACAGCGCGTGCTCGGAGGTCTCGAGGCTCATGCTTCCAGCGTAGCCCGGTGGACGCTCAGCTGCCCTGGATCACGATGCAGAGCAGCAAACCGAGCACTCCGACGACGGCGGAGGCGATCATCGAGGCGGCCATGACCCGCAGCCGAAGGGGTCCCCGCTGCACGGCGAAGCGGGCGATGAACAGGACGCAGGTGCAGGCGAGCATGAGCGCTCCCGTCGCCACCGCGACCGGGACCATCGGTCCGGGTCGGAGCGCGATGATCGCGACGACCGGAACCGCACCCGCGACGAGCAGGAGGCTCCCCATGACCACCCAGATGGTCCCGGACGCCGTGGTGAGGGAGGGTTGCTGCGTCACCTTCGTCGGATCGGCGCTCGAAGCCCCTCTCCGGGTGCGTTCTCCGCGCGAATCGTTCATCGTCCACTCCTCCCCTGACGGTAACGCAAAAGAGGCCCTCCTCTCGGAGAGCCTCTTTCGTTCACGTGCGCGGAGGGGGACTTGAACCCCCACGCCCTAATACGGGCACTAGCACCTCAAGCTAGCGCGTCTGCCATTCCGCCACCCGCGCGAACGATTCGGAACCTTCATCGGCCGAACAGAAGATAACTTAGCACGGATCTCGAGGGCTGATCGAATCGACCCGGGATCTCGCGCGCGTCGGCTCCCAGCGCCCCGCACCAGCGGGCGAACGAGCCGCTCACGGCCGGAGCCGTCGGCGCAGCAACTCGATCCGCTTCTGCAGCTGCGTGACCGATGCCTGCGCCACCGCAGGCCCGCCGCAGACCCGACGGAGCTCGGTGTGGATGTCTTTGTGCGCTTCGCCAGAGACCTTCGCGTACATGCCCACGAGCGAGCTCAGCAGCTTCCGCTGCTCCCCGAGCGTACGATGCAACGCCTCCGGCGATTCGGCTCGGTCGGGGGCGTGTTCGAGAATGCCCTGCTTCCCCGCGCTCCGGCGTGCTTGCCTGGCCTGCCGCTGCTGCAGCAGCGCCTTCACCTCTTGTGGCTCGAGCAGCCCGGGGAACCCGAGGAAATCGAGTTCCTCCTCGGTCTCCACCTCGGCGTACCCGCCGAATTCAGCACCATCGAAGACCGCGCGGTCGAAGTGGGCGTCGGAGGCGAGGGCCTGATAGACGAACGTCTCCCCCTCGACCAGCTCCGATGATGCCTGATCGCCTCGCTCAGCCTCCGCCATCAGTGCGGCCTCGGCGTCCCACATCTCCTCGGCGCTCTTCGGGCCCTCGAGCACATGGTTCCGCTCTTTCTCGAGCTCAGCCGCGAGCTGCATGAGGGCCGGCACGTTGGGGATGAACACCGAGGCGACCTCCCCGCGGCGGCGCGAGCGCACGAAGCGTCCGATCGCCTGCGCGAAGAAGAGCGGCGTCGAGGAGCTCGTCGCGTAGACGCCCACGGAGAGCCGCGGCACGTCGACACCCTCCGAGACCATGCGCACGGCGACCATCCAGCGCTGCTCCCCGCTCGAGAAGGCATCGATCTTCTCCGACGCTCCGGCGTCGTCGGAGAGGATCAGCGCCACGTCCTCCCCCGTGATGTCCTTGAGCTGCGCGGCGTACGACCGCGCCGAGGCGTGGTCGGTCGCGATCACGAGCCCTCCGGCATCGTGCACGTGCTGCCGCACCTCGGTGAGCCGGCGATCGGCCGCGCGCAGCACCTTGCCGATCCAGTCTCCCGCTGGGTCGAGCGCAGTCCGCCACGCCTGCGAGGTCACGTCCTTCGTGTTGCCCTCGCCGAGCGCGGCCTCCATCTCCTCGCCCGCCGATGTCTGCCACCGCATCTTGCCGGCGTACACCATGAAGATGACCGGGCGCACGATGCCATCCGCGAGCGCGCGCCCGTATCCGTAGTCGTAGTCGGTCAGGGAGAGGCGCGACCCGTCCCCCTGCGGCGCGTACTGCACGAAGGGAATCGGCGCTTCATCTGACCGGAAGGGGGTTCCTGTGAGGGACAGCCGCCGTCGCGCGTTTCCGTAGGCTTCACGGATCGCGTCGCCCCAGCTCAGCGCGTCGCCGCCGTGATGCACCTCGTCCATGATCACGAGCGTGTCCTCGTGCTCGGTCAGCAGCCGGTGCTGCACCGGCTTCATCGCCACCTGCGCGTACGTCACTGCGACGCCGTGAAAGTGGCGCCCGTAGGCGAGCCCGTCGCTGTTCGAGTAATTCGGGTTCAGCCGAATACCCGCGCGTGCGGCCGCGTCCGCCCATTGCGTCTTGAGATGCTCGGTGGGGGCGACGACGATGATCTGCCGAACGGTGTGATTGGAGCGCAGGATCGCCGCGAGTCTGAGCGCGAACGTCGTCTTGCCGGCTCCCGGCGTCGCAGAGGCGAGGAAGTCGCGCGGGGCCGCGTCGAGGTAGCGTTTGATCGCCTCCTCCTGCCAGGCGCGCAGCGTACCCGCCGTCCCGTGCGCTGCGCGCTCGGGATAGGCGGGAGGCAGGTGCTCGGCTGCACTCGTCCCAGGAAGGTGGAGGCCCGGATCCGAATCTGTCACGACGTTCTAGACT
The DNA here is from genome assembly GCF_018304845.1 of Leucobacter manosquensis. NCBI lineage: Bacteria > Bacillati > Actinomycetota > Actinomycetes > Micrococcales > Microbacteriaceae > Leucobacter > Leucobacter manosquensis. Next base: position 867,977 of record NZ_JAFEVO010000001.1, read on the forward strand.
ATCGCTGTAAGCCGACCGCTGCGTCCTCGCCGACGCCCGCGAGCGGCTCCCCCACCGCCCCAGACACTCAGAGGTAAGCAATGGCACAGGATGACGGCGCTCCGCAGACCCGAGTCGAACTTCCGTGGTCGCGTTTCGTGGCCCTCGGTGACTCGTTCACCGAGGGCGTGGGAGATCCCGATCCTGACAGCCCGGGCGGGCTCCGCGGGTGGGCCGATCGCGTCGCGGAGGTGCTGAGCCTCTTCGATGAGGACTTCGCGTACGCGAACCTCGCCGTGCGCGGCAAGCTGATCCAGCAGATCGCCGACACACAGGTGGACGCCGCCCTCGATCTCCGCCCAGACCTCATCAGCATCTGCGCCGGTGGCAACGATGTGATCCGTCCTGGGACGGATCCAGACGAGGTCGCAGCGAAGCTGGAGCGCATCGTCGAGCGGCTGAGCGTCGGCGGCGCGACCATCATGCTCTTCACCGGAGTGGATACCGCGTTCCAGCCCGTCTTCCGCTCGATCCGGGGCAAGGTGGCCATCTTCAACGAGAACGTGCGGAAGGTCGCGCAACGCCATGATTGCATCGTCGTCGACCAGTGGGCGCTCGACGAACTGCACGACAGCCGCTACTGGGCCGGCGATCGACTGCACCTGAACGCGCTCGGGCACCACACCATCGCCCGGGCGGCGCTCGCGGCGCTCAGCGTGCCTCACGATCTCGCTCCGCTCGAGGTGCCGGATCTCCCCGAGCGGAGCTGGCGGGCCGCACGTCGCGAGGACGTCGTCTGGGCTCGCGAGCACTTCGTCCCGTGGGTGATCAGGCGGATCAAGCACGTGTCATCGGGCGACCACATCGAAGCGAAACGGCCGATTGCAGCGGCACTGCGCCCGTCGAGACACGGGGCTGCCGAAGACTAGCGCGAGCGAGTAGTGTGGGGCGCATGACTCACCTGACGAAGCAGATCGCAGATACCCTGGTCGAGGTCGGCGTGCACTCCGCGTACGGCGATCCCGTCGAGGTCGACGGTTCGACACTGATCCCGGTGGCGTACACGGCCTACGGCTTCGGAGCCGGGGAAGGCGCCGGTGCCGGTGAGGGCGTCGCCCAGGGAGAAGGATCAGGCGGTGGCGGCGGCGGGTTCTCCATTCCCGTCGGCTCCTACATCACGCGCGAAGGCACCACCCGATTCGAGCCGAACATCATCGCTCTGCTCGCCGTCGGCACCCCGTTCCTCTGGGTCGCCGGCCGAGCGCTCGCTCGCATCATCAAAGCGCTCAAGAAGTAGCGGCGTTCTCCAGGCCGGGCCACACCCAGGCCGATCGCGGCAGGGCGCCGGGATCGAATCGCTCGACGAGCAGCTGCGGATGCACGCGTTCGCCAGGCGCAGCGAGATCGAGCGACTGCGCGAGCACCGCGAGCACCTTCTCGGCGCTCGCGCCGGCACTCCGCAGGTCGGCGAGCGTGACGGCGCCGTCGCGCTTGGCCAATCTGGCACCCAACGACCCGAGCACGAGCGGCACGTGCGCGAACTCGACATCGGGCGGTGACGGGAGCCCGAGCAGACGCTGCAGCACGATGTGCCTCGGCGTCGATGTCACGAGATCGTCTCCGCGCACCACCTGGTCGATGCCCATCGCGGCATCGTCCACGACCACGGCGAGGTTGTAGGCGACCGTCCCGTCGCCGCGACGCAGCACGAAGTCATCGATCTCTCCGACAACGCGGCCACGAATCCGATCGTCGAACTCCGGGGCCGCCATACCGGTCGGCACGCGCAGCCTCAGGGCGGGCCGACGCGGCGCGATGCGCTGGCGCTCTCGAGCCCGCTCAGCCTCGCTGCGGTCCCGGCAGGTGCCGGGATACGCGCCGGGCGGGGCGTGCGGCGCACTCGGGGCCGCGAGAATGTCGGCTCGAGTGCACGTGCACTCGTACACGAGGCCCGCCTCGGCGAGCCGGTCGATCGCGGCGTCGTGCCCGCGACCCAACTCCGACTGGAGCACCGCCTCCCCGTCCCAGTCGAGGCCGATCCGGGACAGGTCGTCCAGCTGCCGTGCGGCCGCGCCGGCGTCTCTGGCGCGATCCAGATCCTCCACGCGCATGAGAAATCTCCGCCCGCTCGCTCGGGCGAAGCACCAGGCGAGCAGCGCGGTGCGCAGGTTCCCGACGTGCAGATCCCCCGAAGGACTCGGAGCGTAGCGTCCGGCCCCGTTCGCTCCCGTCATGCCGTTCATCCTCTCATGAGCCCGTTGCAGCGAGGAGCGTGGAGCGCCTGCGCCATGCGGGACTACGCTTGAGTTCGACCGCAAGGAGGCGCACGTGTCAGAATCCCACCCCGAACCGCACTTCGACCTCGACGAGCTGCACACCCTGCTGGGGCCGCGTCTCGTCCGCGACCCGGAGTTGATCGCTCCGTACGCCGTCGATACGTCGCGCGCGGTGGCCGAGGGCGCACCGCTCGCCGTAGTGCTCGCCGAATCGACAGCTGACGTGGCGGCGGCACTCGGCTGGGCGAACCGTGCAGGCGTGAAGGTGAGCGTGCGCGGCGCCGGGACCGGCCTCGCGGGGGGCGCGATGGCCTACGCCGACGGCCTCGTCGTCTCGCTCGAGCGGATGCGCACCATTATCGACATCGACGTGCCGAATCGGCTCGCAACCGTGCAGCCGGGGGTCGTGACGGCCGACCTCGACGCCGCAGCTCGTGACCACGGGCTGTTCTTCCCACCCGACCCCGCGAGCGCGCGGATCAGTACGGTGGGCGGCAATATCGCTACGAACGCCGGCGGCCTGCGCTGCGTGTCGCACGGCGTCACGAGCGATGCGGTCGCGGCGCTCGAAGTCGTGCTCGCAGACGGCCGGGTCATGCGGTCCGGCGCGCGCACCCGCAAGAACGTCGTGGGATACGACCTGACGCGGCTGTTCGTCGGGTCAGAGGGAACGCTCGGCGTCATCACCGAGGCGACCGTCAGGCTGAAGCCCGTTCCGCCCGGCTCTCCCCGCACCTTCCGCGCGAGTTTCGGGACGCTCGAGGACGCCGGGCGGGCGGTGACCGCGATCGTGAACAGCGCGGCGCGCCCCGAGGTGCTCGAGTTGATGGACGCCCTCAGCGTCGAGATCATCGAGTCGTTCCACCCCAGTGGCCTCACGGTGCCGGCGGGCGCCATGCTCGTCGGGCAGACCGTCGGGTGGGACGCCCAGGAGCAGGCGGAGGCCATCACCGCCATCTGCCGGGACGTCGGAGCCGACGATACCGAGATCTCAGAAACCGACGCGCTGCTCGAGGCCCGTCGCCTCTCGAATCCAGCGCTGAATGCACGCGGACTCAAGATCTCCTGCGATGTCGGCGTTCCCGTCGCCGCCCTGGCGGAGGTGTTCCACGGCATCGCCGAGATATCCGCGAAGCACGGCAAGCGGGTGTCGACGGTCGCGCACGCCGGCGACGGCAATCTCCACAGCACCGTCGAGTCTCCCGACACACCCGTCGGCATTCGCGAAGCCGACGCGGTCATCGACGACATCACGCGGCTTGCACTCGCGCTCGGCGGCACCATATCCGGCGAGCACGGCATCGGCTCGGTCAAACGGCACGAGCTCGGATGGCAGCTCGATCCAGTCGCGCTGGGCGTGCAGGTGGCGATCAAGCGGGCACTGGATCCGCTCGGAACGCTGACCCCGGGGAGAGGCATCTGACGCGCTGTCAACGGGCTTGTCGCTCGGTAAGCGGCAGCGGAAGACTGGCGCCAATCGTCTTTCGACGACCCGCACCACCGACTGGAGGCCGACATGAGCACACCGCGCGAACTGACCCCCGAGACCGTGATCGACGTGATGCGCGAGGAGCGCTTCGTCATGCTGTCGACGGCGACCCCGGACGGGAAAATCGTTTCGCACCCGATGACTCCCCAGGAGGTGACCGATGCGGGCGACGTGTGGTTCTTCATCGGCCTCCAGGGAGACCAGGCCGATGCGATTCGCGCGAACCCTCAGGTGAATCTCGCCTTCGCTGAGACGGGCAGCTGGCTCTCCGTCTCAGGACTCGCCGAATTCGTGACCGATGAGGCGAAGGCGCGGGAGCTCTGGGACGGCGAGGTGGACGCGTACTTCGACGGCGGGCTCGACGACCCGAACCTCGGGCTGCTCCGGGTGACCGGCGAGTCGGCCCAGTACTGGGGTGTACCGGGCGGAAAAGTCGCCGCAGCCGTAAAGATCGCCGCTGCCAAGATCACCGGAAGCGAAGGCCCGGGCCGGTCGGGCACGACGGAGCTCTGAGCGGGCGCGAGCCTTCGCTGCGCCCGGCTTGATCGGGCGTCGCGAACTGGTCCGCCCCGGGCCTTGCAGACTGGTCCATTGCTCGGACCACTGGCAAGATCGAAGCCATGCGCATCCTCTCGATCCAGTCCTCGGTTTCGTACGGCCATGTGGGGAACTCCGCAGCAGTGTTCCCGCTGCAGCGCATCGGCGTCGATGTCATGCCGATATACACGGTCATGTTCTCGAATCACACGGGATACGGATCGTGGCGCGGCCCGATGATGTCCGGAGACGACGTCCGCGAAATCGTCGTCGGCATCGGAGAGCGGGGCGGGCTCTCCGACGTCGACGCCGTACTGTCCGGCTATCAGGGCGGCGACAGCATCGGCGACGCGATCCTCGACGCGGTAGCTCGCGTCAAGGAGGCGAATCCCGACGCGATCTACGCCTGCGATCCGGTGCTCGGCAATGCGCGATCGGGATGCCACGTCTCGCCCGAGGTGCAGAACCTCATCCGCGACCGCGTCGTTCCGCGCGCAGACCTCATCACGCCGAACCAGTTCGAGCTCGGGTTCCTCGCAGGCACCTCACCCGATACGTTGGATTCGACGCTCGCCGCCGTGGATCTCGTTCGGGCCGCCGGCCCGAGCACCGTGCTGGTGACGAGCGTCGACCGCCCCGATCGGCCCGATGATGCGATCGAGATGCTCGCGGTGACCGATGCCGGCGCGTGGCTCATCGAGACGCCGCGCATCCCGTTCAAGGTCAACGGCTCGGGAGACGTCACCGCAGCGCTCTTCACCGCCCACTTCGGCCGCTCGGGCGATGGCGCCGACGCCCTCGAGCGCACGACGGCGAGTGTCTTCGCGCTGCTCGAGCGCACGTACGCTGCTGGTTCCCGCGAGCTGCAGCTCGTCGAGGCCCAAGAGGCATACGCGCATCCCGACATGCGATTCAGCGCACAGCGCGTCCGCTGACCACCGCCGGGCGAGGCACCGAGCGGGCTCCGATCCTCCTGCCCCGACCAACCCCGTGCGTCACGCGAGCGCCGCCCCGAGCAGCACACCGCAGATCGCGAGCCCCGTCGCCGCTCCGAGCGCGCCGATGCCGTTCGCGATCGCGGCGCCGTAGCGACGACGCGCGAGGAGCTGCACGGCGTCGACGCTCGCGGTACTGAATGTCGTATAGCCCCCGAGGAATCCGACCGAGACAACCATGGCCGCCGGATGCTCCAGTCCGAGACCGGTCACCACCCCGATTGCGAACGATCCAGTGAGATTCACCGTCAGGATTCCCCAGGGCAACCTCGCGCGGCGGTCGGCAGGGAAAGCGCTGTCCACCAGATAGCGGATGACGGCTCCGGCACCGCCCCCGGCTGCGACGCTCAGGGCCGCCCACAGGTCGCTCACCGGGTCGCCTCCGATGCGACGGGGCGTGTATGCGCCCTCGCGATCCGTTGCCCGAGCAGCATTCCCAGCCCGCTCGCGATCGCACCGCCGGTCACCGTGGCGAAGGCGTATCCCATCGCCATTCCGAATCGCTCGTCCAGGAGCGAGGCCGCGAGGTCTGCGGCGAGCAGACTGTACGTCGTGAAGCCGCCGAGCAGACCCGTGCCGAGCAGCAGGCGCAGCCGCCGCCAACGCACCTCGTCCCGCGCCGTCGTGCCCGCGATCAGCGCGCCGAGCGCGAACGATCCGAAGACGTTCACGACGAGCGTCGCGAGCGGGAAACCGCCCGTGGCGTCGACCGGGCCGATGGCCGTCGAGACGCCGACCCGCGCGATCGAGCCGAGAGCACCGCCGAGTGCGACCAGGCCGAGATCGGGAAGTCGGGAACGAAGGGTCACCCGGATCAGTGTACGCGCCCGGATGCGCTGACGCGGGAGCGAGCAGCCGGCATCCGCGACCCCGCCGCCGCCCCGCCGCCGCCCCGCCGGAGCGGGAGGAGCCTCGCGAAACACGTCGAATTCCGCTAGCATCGCATCAAGTTCGCCATGCCGAACTTTCAGATTCGACTACACGAGAGGTGGCGGTACGTGCATCCGAGACCAAGACGACGAAGCGCTCGGGCAATCTGCTCACTGGTCGGAGTCGTGCTCCTCGCGACGGGATGCGCGACGGCGGCTGCCGACCCCTCGAGCACGGATGCCGCGGGAGAACGACCGGTCGTGCTCACGACCTTCACCGTGCTCGCCGACATCGCCCGCAACGTGGGAGGCGAACACGTGGAGGTGCGCTCCATCACCAAGGTCGGCGCCGAGATCCACGGCTATGAGCCCACCCCGCTCGACATCGCCAAGGCATCGGAGGCCGACCTCATTCTCGACAACGGACTCGGTCTCGAGGCCTGGTTCAAGCGCTTCGTCGAGCAGGCCGACGCACCGCACGTCGTCGTATCCGAGGACGTCGATCCCATCGACATCGCCGGCGACGCGTATGCAGGGAAACCGAATCCCCACGCGTGGATGAGTCCACGCAATGCGCAGATCTACGTCGATCGCATGGTGGCCGCCTTCAGCGAGCTCGACCCCGAGCACGCCGAAGACTTCGCGGCGCAGGGCGCAGCCTACCGCTCCGAGCTCCAGGCGGTCGATGACCGGCTCACCGAGGCCGTCGACGCGCTTCCCGAGTCGCATCGCGCGCTCGTCACATGCGAAGGGGCGTTCTCGTATCTGGCGCGCGATGCGGGACTCACCGAGCGGTACATCTGGCCGGTGAATGCCGAGCAGCAGGCGACGCCTCGACAGATCGCCGACACGATCGAGTTCGTCCGCGAGCACCAGGTTCCCGCAGTGTTCTGCGAGTCGACGGTATCGGATCGCCCGATGCGGCAGGTCGCAGAGTCCTCTGGGGCCGCCTTCGGGGGCACGCTCTACGTCGACTCGCTCTCCGACCCCGACGGACCGGTCCCGACCTACCTCGACTTGCTCGCGCACGACACCGATGTGATCGTCTCCGCACTCAGCGGGAAATCGGAGGAAGCGTCATGAAGACGTCCATCTCGGTAGAGCATGTGACCGTGCGCTACGGCGATGTCGTGGCGCTCGACGACGCTTCGCTGGAAGTCGCGGCGGGCCGCGTGACCGGGCTCATTGGGATGAACGGGTCGGGGAAATCCACGCTCTTCAAGTCCATCATGGGCGCGGTCCGCCCAGAGCTCGGCAGCGTCCTCATCGACGGCATGGCTCCCGCCGCCGCACGGTCCAGCGGTCGCGTCGCATACGTGCCGCAGAGCGAAGACGTCGACTGGGCATTCCCCATCTCCGTTCGCGATGTCGTGATGATGGGACGCTACGGCAGGCTCGGGGTGACCCGTCGCCCGCGCGCCGCGGACCGCGCCGCCGTCGAGCAGGCGCTCGCGCGCGTGGAGCTCGCGGAACTCGGCGATCGCCAGATCGGGGCGCTTTCCGGAGGCCAGAAGAAGCGAGCGTTCGTCGCGAGATGCATCGCGCAGGATTCCGAGTTGCTCCTCCTCGACGAACCGTTCGCCGGCGTGGATCAGCGCAGTGAGGCGATGATCGTGCGCCTCCTCCGCGAACTCGCAGCCGCCGGCCGCACCGTACTCGTCTCGACGCACGACCTCCACGCCCTGCCCGACCTCGCCGACGAGGCAGCCCTGCTGCTGCGACGCGTCCTGTTCCACGGTTCCGTCGAGGAGGCTCTGATGCCGGAGCGCTTGGCGCACGCCTTCGGGCTGGACGCTCGTGACGCGAGAGAGACGGGAGAGACACTGTGACCCCGATCGATTTCATCCTCGAACCGCTGCAGTACGAGTTCATGGTGCGCGCCATCATGACGACCACGATCGCCGCGGTCGTCTGCGCGCTCCTCTCGTGCTGGCTCGTGCTCACCGGCTGGTCGCTCATGGGCGACGCGGTATCGCACGCCGTTCTGCCGGGCGTCGTCCTCGCCTACCTGGTCGGCGCGCCGTTCGCTCTCGGAGCCCTCATCTTCGGATTCCTCGCCGTCGCACTCATCGGAGCGATTCGCGATACGAGCCGTGTGAAAGAGGACGCCGCGATCGGCATCGTGTTCACCACCCTGTTCGCTCTCGGCCTCGTGCTCATCTCCGTGACCCCGAGTCAGACCGATCTCACTCACATCGTCTTCGGGAACATCCTCGGCGTGTCCGACGCCGACCTCCTGCAGATCGCCGCCCTCGCCGCCATCGCATTCGCCGTGCTCATGGTGAAGCGCCGCGACCTGACCCTGTACGCCTTCGATCCGACGCATGCCCACGCCATCGGGCTCAGCCCGCGCTTCCTCGGAGCGCTCCTGCTCGGACTGCTCGCGCTGACCTCCGTGGTCGCGCTCCAGGTGGTCGGCGTGATCCTCGTCGTCGCAATGCTCATCATTCCGGGAGCGACCGCGTATTTGCTGACCAACCGGTTCCACCGGATGCTGATCATCGCACCGGTGCTGTCGGCCGTCTGCTCCGTGACGGGCATCCTGCTGAGCTACTGGATGGATGCCGCCTCCGGAGGCCTGGTGATCCTCGTCCAGGGCAGCGCGTTCGCCCTCGCCTACCTGTTCAGTCCGACGCACGGCCTGCTCGTGCGCGGTGTGGGGCGACGACGCCGGCCCGCGCGGCGCTCCCCGGCCTCGGCGACCGCCTCAGGGTCGGCTGCCGGGCTATGACCGATGGGGCGTCGGAACCGGCCACGACTCGGGGACGTGCCCATCGCCCATGTCCGGTTCGGGCAGGAGCCCGTCGGGATCGTGGAGCGCAACACGGTGTCCGTCGAGACGTAGCCGACGCATGCCTTCGAGCGTCATCCTACGGCCGACGTCGAGAAACCGATCGACCCGGCTGACATCGAACAGGACGAGTGTCGAGCCTGGTTCGATCGACTGCAGGCGATCGAGCACGGCCTCAGCCCCTGCGAATTGGATGGCTCCCTGCAGCACCACGGTGATGCGGTCATCGCACCGTTCGATCGTGCGGATCGGGGCTGACCCGACCGGGCCGGCTGTCATGAGATGCAGGTTCATGTCCGAGGAAAGCCGGCGAAAGGCCTCAACTCCTCGCGCACTGTTCCCGTGCTCGTCCAGGCGTGGAGAGAAGAGCCCGATGCCGAGCTGTCCGGGCAACACGCCGAGCATGCCTCCCGAGACCCCGCTCTTCGCCGGAATCCCGACCTCCGAGAACCACGTGCCAGCAGCGTCGTACATTCCCGCCGCCGCCATCACCGAGAGCGTCTGGCGCGCGACATCACTGGGCACCACCCGGTTGCCGGTGTGCGGCTGCACGCCGTCATTCGCGAGACAAGCGCCCATCACGGCGAGATCGCGCGCCGTCACCATGATGGAGCACTGCGCCGTGTATCCCGCCACGGCTTCATGGGCGGACGTCGAGAAGATGCCGTAGTTGCGGAGCAGGTGCGCGAGTGCCAGGTTGCGGTCGGCCGTTTCGAGCTCGGACTGCATGACCGCCTCGTCGATGCGCAATTCGCGATCGGCCAGGACGGAGAGGAACGCCCGCGCACGGTCCGTGCGCTGCGCGCTCGTGGCACCCTCGCCGACCAGAAGCTGGTGGGCGGTGATCGCACCGGCGTTGATCATGGGGTTCCGGGGCCGATGCGACCCCTGCTCGAGGGAGAGTTCGTCGAACGCCTCTCCCGAGGGCTCGACACCCACCGAGCGCAGTACCCGCGGCAGGCCGCGATCCATGATCGCTGCAGCGTAGATGAATGGCTTCGATACGGACTGGATGGAGAACTCCGCATCCGCGTCCCCGGCGGCGTGGATTCGACCGCTCGTCGTCATCAGCGCAATGCCGAAGCGATCCGGATCAGCCGCTGCGAGTTCGGGGATGTAATCGGCCACCGCCCCGTCGACATGCCCGCTCAGGCCGTCGAGTACTTCCTGCAGGTATTCGGGAACGGGCGTATGCATGCGGTCTCCTCGGTGCGCGGCTCGCCGAGCGCACAGCACCCACTGTAGTTGCCCGCACCGACAGCAGAACGGCCCCGCCGAAGCGGGGCCGTTCTCTCGTGTGGTGGATCTAAGGGGACTCGAACCCCTGACCCCCTGCATGCCATGCAGGTGCGCTACCAGCTGCGCCATAGACCCAGGGAAGTCGAGCGAATGCTCGCCCGACAACTCTTCTACTGTACATCACCCGGACACGTGAGAGCCAAATCGAGGGATCTCGGGCGCGTCATTCTCAGCTGTCGGCGTGCCCCTGCGGAACCGCGGGAATGAACTCCGTCGTATCGATCGTGGGGCAGTCCTGCCAGAGCTTTTCGAGCTGGTAGAAGTCGCGCTCCTCCTGGTGGAAGACATGCACGATCAGGTCGCCGAAGTCGAGCAGGATCCACCTGCCGCTCTCACGGCCCTCACGGCGAACCGTGCGCACCCCTGCTCCGTTCAGCGCATCCTCGATCCCGTCGGAGATGGCCTGCACGTTGCGCTCGACGGAGCCGGTCACGATGAGGAACACGTCGGCGAGGCCGAACTGCTCCGTCACTTCGAGAGCGACCTGCGCCGTGGCTCCCTTCTCGTCGGCCGCCACTACGGCGAGCTTCAGGTCGGTTCGCACATCTCGTGTCTCAGTTGCAGCGTTCAGTTCGTGTCCTTCGTTCAACATGTTCGAGCTTCGGTCGGTCAACCGAAGAATCCGTTGCTCGCGCCCCAGGCGCCCAGTCCGACCACCACGACGAGCAACCCTCCGCCCGTCAGTGAAAGCACGAGCGGCAGTTTGCTCTTCTCCCGAGTCGGCTTCGCCACGACCGGAATACTGGAATCGACCCGAGCGCTCACAGCGTGACGCGCAGACACCGGGGCCGGCCCCTCGTTCGCCTCGTCGCGGGGCGGCACCTGGTCGCCGGTGATCGGGTCCATCTCGATCGAATCGTGCAGCGCCGAATGCCCACCCGTTTCGCCCAGTGACTTCGGGAGCTTCAGAGAACCGGTGACGTACAGATCGCCAGTTGCACCGAGCGGCCCAGTCAACCCACCCGTGTCTTCCGGCATCGTCGGCAGGATCAGCGCGGACGTCCCCGTCCCGCCAGTCGACCCCTCCTGGGCGACTGCACGCGAGATCAGATCGTCGAAGTCTCCGCTCTCGGGATTCTGCTCCGACTCGTTCTGGAACTCCCGCCCCGACGGGTCGTCGAACACCGAGCGCCACTCCTCCGGAGGGGCGATATCGGGGAACGAATAGCTCTCACGCTCCTGCGGATTCGCGCCGGTGCTGCGGTCGGACCCGTCCGTCGCGGCAGCGCTCGCACTTGCGGCGCCGGCGAGCGGCGCCTCATCGCTCTGCTGCGCCGGAAACGCGACCGTCTGCGGCGACGCCGAAGGAAGATCTTCTGGGACTTCAGCGGGAGGCGTCGGGCGCGCGGCATCGAGAACCGTCGTCGCGGGCTCGGCCTCTGCCGCCGGCTCCTCTTCGGCGATGATCTCAGCCACAACGGGCTCGGCATCGGAGGCCGAAGCCGACGGCGCGTCCTCCGGGCGCTCACTCGTCGGCTGGTCAGCGCTCTCGTCAGCCGCTGCTTCTGCTTCGCGCGCAGCGGCGGTGTCGGACTCCGTCTCCTCTGCCGCCTCGGGGGCCCTCTGATCCGGGTCCTCGGCGGGCTGACTAGCCTGCTTCGAGCGCTGCCACGGGAACCGCCGCTTCGACTTCGCGGGAACCGCATCGGCCGAGTCCTCAGCAGCCGGGGCGTCGACCACGGGCGCGCCAGCATCGGAGGACTGGCCCTCCGTCGCCGCTTCCTCGGCGTCGATCTTCTCTGCCGACTCCGCCTCGCGCAGCTCTTCGACAGTGAAGGGCTCCGTCGGCGGCGACATCAGCGTGTCGAAGTCGGGCTCTCCAGCTGCCGGTTCCGCCACGACGACCTCGGGGTCGCCCGATTCGCTTGCAGCGCCGCTCGCGTCGGCAGGCTCGACCACGCTCTCGTCTTCCACCACGGAGGCGACCACAGCTGGCTCGTCCGATTCCGCTGCTTCATCGACGATCTGAGCCTCGTCCACGACGACGGCTTGCTCGACAACGGGGGCATCATCCGCGACCGGGACTTCATCGGCGACGGGGGCATCATCCGCGACGAGAGCGTCATCCGCAACGGGTGCAGCAACAGCTGCGTCTTCTGCAGTCGGAACCTCTCCAGCAACCGGAGCCCCACCAGCAGACGGATCGTCCTCACCAGCAGTCGGCGCTTCGGCGCCAGACGCAACCTCGCCGACGGGGTGACCGAGGGCCGCGAGCGCCTCCTCGCGCAACTGACGCATCTCGCGTCGGCTCCGAGGGGTCCCATCCGGATGGAAGGGTGAGATCTCGATGTCCGCTCCCGCGGCCGGTCGCGCAGCACTGACCGGAGGGCTCGGAGCGTCGCTGCTCCCGGCGCCGATCTCCGAGAGATCCATGGCGCCGGTCTCCTCAAGGTCGCGCATGCGCCGCTCACGCCGGGTCAGCGGTCGTTGTTCGTCCTGCTCGCTCATCACTCTGTCGCTTCCTCGGTGTATAGCCCGTGCTTCGCAATGTACTGCACCACACCGTCAGGGACGAGGTACCACACCGGATAACCTCGGGCGACTCGTGCCCGGCAGTCCGTCGACGAGATCGCCAGCGCGGGAACTTCCAACAAGCTTACGTGTTCCTCCGATAATCCCGAAAGCGAGAGGTCGTGACCGGGGCGCGAGACGGCGATGAAATGAGCGTAATCCCAGAGGTGCTCGACATCCTTCCAGCCGAGGATCTGCTCGACGGCGTCCGCGCCCGAGATGAAGAACAGTTCGGCATCGGGATGCTGCTCGTGCAGATCTCTCAGGGTATCGACCGTGTAGGTCGGTCCCGCGCGATCCACATCGACCCGGCTGACGGTGAATCGCGGATTCGACGCCGTCGCGATCACCGTCATCAAGTACCGGTGTTCGCTCGCTGAGACGTTCTGCTTCTGCCAGGGCTGGCCCGTCGGCACGAAGAGCACCTCGTCGAGGTCGAAGCTCTGAGCTACCTCACTGGCAGCCACGAGGTGACCGTGATGAATGGGATCGAACGTGCCGCCCATCACCCCGATCCGACGTGTGTGTGGCACGGTCGGTGCGCTCTTCTAGTGGTGCGATGCCGAGCCGTGCTCGCGAGCGTACGCCTCTGCCTTCGCCGCGTGACGGTTGGCAACATCGCGGAACGAGAAGGTGACGGCCGCGATCGCGACGAACGCAGCGAAGACGATGACGCCGAAGACGACAGCCGGGAACGGCAGCTCATTGACGATGTGGTGCCCCTCTTCGGCGGCAGCTGCGATCGTGGCAAGAAGTGACATTGGTGGTCCCCTGCATTCGTTACGGTGGGTGGTACCGAACCAGTCTAGCGGGTGGCGTCAGCGGATCTGGCCAGCGCCGCGCACCAGCCATTTCGTACTGGTGAGCTCCGGAAGGCCCATGGGTCCGCGCGCGTGCAGCTTCTGCGTCGAGATGCCCACCTCGGCACCGAAGCCGAACTCGCCACCGTCCGTGAAACGCGTCGAAGCGTTGACCATGACGACGGCGGAATCGACCTCTGACAGGAACCGCTCGGCATTCGCGTAGTCGCGTGTGACGATCGCCTCCGTATGACGAGTCGAGTAGCGCTGGATGTGCAGCAGCGCCTCGTCCAGCGAATCGACCACCTTGATGCCCATCTCGAGCGCCAAGTGCTCCGTGCCCCAGGTCTCGTCGCTCGCCGGCGAGACGCCCGGCACGCGCTGCGTGACCGCCGTATCGCCGTACAGTGTCACATTCGCGGCGAGCAGTGACTCTGAGAGCCGCTCGAGCAGACGGTCGGCTGCGCCGCGGTGCACGAGGAGCGTCTCCGCCGCGTTGCAGACGCTTGGCCGGTGCGTCTTCGCGTTGAGCGCGATCTCGACGGCCATGTCGTCGTCGGCGGTCTCGTCCACGAAGACGTGCACGACGCCGGATCCGGTCTCGATCACGGGGACGGTCGACTCGTTCACCACGGTCGAAATGAGTGCTGCGCTCCCGCGCGGAATGAGCACGTCGACGTAGCCTCGCGCGCGCATCAGCTTCCCGGCGCCCTCGCGGCCGAACGGATCGATGGTCTGCACGGCTCGGCCGTCCAGCCCCGCGCTCGTCACAGCGCTCTGGATCAAGGCCACGAGCTCGGCATTCGTGTGCTCCGCGGCGCTGCCGCCGCGCAGCACGACGCCGTTTCCGCTCTTCACCGCCAGGGCGGCGATGTCGATCGTCACGTTGGGGCGGGCCTCGTAGATCGCACCGATCACGCCGAACGGCACCCGCACCTGGTTGATCGCGATTCCGTTCGCCAGCGTGCTGCCGCGCACCACCTGCCCGACGGGGTCCGGCAGTGAGATGAGTTCTCGCACCGCGGCGGCCAGCGCACGCACTCGTTCCTCGTCGAGCCGCAGACGGTCGAGCAGGCCGGTGCCGATGCCGTTCTCCTCGCCCCTGGCGAGATCCTGAGCATTCGCGGCGACGATCTCGGGAACTGCGTTCTCGAGCCCGACGGCGATCGCCTCGAGCGCAGCGTTCTTCGAATCAGTGGTCGCAGCGGCGAGCGTTCGAGCGCCGCTACGGGCGCGTTCGAGCCGTTCGACGAAAGCATCGGCAGCAGACATGGCACACAGCTTATCGCGTCGCTCGGGGCTGAGCCGCGCTGAGGCGAGCGAGCTCAGGCGAGCCAGCTCAGGCGAGACGGCTCAGGGTCGAGCGGCGAAGCGAGTTCCGTGATCCGCCCCGTCGAGCACCGCGGCCAACAGCCGTGTCTCAGTGAGGAGGACGGTGGCGCCGGCGTCGGCCGCCAAACGGGCCGCCTGCACTTTCGTCGCGGCTCCCCCGGTGCCCCAACCCGACTGGCTCTCGCCGATCTCGATCCCCTCCAACGGGTCGCCATAGGCCACCGCTGCGATGCGCTGAGCGCCGGCCATCATCGGGGGCGCCGTGTAGAGCGCATCGACGTCGGAGAGCAGCACGAGCCGGTCGGCGTCCACGAGGCGTGCGACGAGCGCGGCGAGACGATCGTTGTCGCCGAAACGGATCTCATGCGTCGCGACGGTGTCGTTCTCGTTGATGATCGGCAGAATGCCGAGCTGCAGCAACCGTTCGATGGCTCGTCGAGCGTTGTCGCGGTGCGTGGGATTCTCGATGTCCTGCGCCGTGAGCAGCACCTGCCCGGCGATGATCTCGTGCGTCGTCAGGGCCCGCTGGTACCGGTTGACCAGAATGTTCTGCCCGACGGCCGCAGCCGCCTGCTGGGTAGCGAGGTCGTCAGGGCGCTCCTCGAGGCGCAGAAACGGCACTCCCGTCGCAATCGCGCCACTGGATACGAGGATCACCTGCGCGCCCGCTGCGTGCAGGCGTGCCAGCGAGGCGACGAGTTCGGGGATCTGAGCGGCGTTCGCCCCGCTCACCGAGGACGAGCCGACTTTCACGACGACTCTGCGGGCCGAGAGCAATTCGTCGCCGTGCGTCACGCCTGATCCTCCCAGAGCCCCGCTTTCCGCTCGCGCTCCAGCTCGGCGCGCGCTTCGGCCTTCGCATCCATGAGGCCGTGGTAGTCGACGCGACGCTCCTGGTTGGTGCGCCGTCCGTTCTGGTCGACGCGGAGGTCGGTGCCGCGAGCGCCCATCTGCACCTCTGCGGCGCTCGTCATCGTGGGCTCCCAGTCGAAGACGACTCCCGATCCGGGGCCGATCACCACAGTGGACCCAGCGACCGCCCCGGCCTTCACCAGCGCGTCTTCGATGCCGATCTTCTGCAACCGGTCAGCCAGATATCCCACGGCCTCGTCGTTCTTGAAGTCGGTCTGGGCCACCCAGCGCTCCGGCTTCGCGCCCAGAATGCGGTAGATCGTTCCGTAGCTGCCACCCTCCGGCACGACGCGGAACCCGCCGTCGTCGACGGCCTTCGGCTGCAGGACGATGCGTTCCTGCACGGGTGCTTCGTCGATGCGCCGCTGCCGCTCGGTCTCGACGAGCTCGGCGAGCGCGAAGCCGAGCTCACGAAGCCCTTCGTGCGACACGGTGGAGATCTGGAAGACCCGGTAGCCTTGCGCCTCGAGCTCCGGTCGCACGAACTCGGCGAGCTCGCGCCCCTCTGGCACGTCGATCTTGTTGAGTGCGATGAGCTGCGGCCGATCGAGCAACGGGGTCTGACCCTCGGGCACGGGGTATGCGGCGAGCTCGTTCTTGATGACCTCGAGATCGGAGAGCGGATCGCGCCCCGGCTCCAACGTCGCGCAATCGAGCACGTGCAGCAGCGCACTGCACCGCTCGACGTGACGCAGGAAGTCGAGCCCGAGGCCCTTCCCCTCGCTCGCTCCCTCGATGAGACCCGGCACGTCGGCTACCGTGAAGCGGTGATCGGCGACCTGCACGACACCGAGATTCGGGTGCAGCGTCGTGAACGGGTAATCGGCGATCTTCGGCTTCGCAGCACTCATAGCGGCGATCAGGCTCGACTTGCCGGCCGACGGATAGCCGACCAGGGCGACGTCGGCGATCGTCTTGAGCTCGAGGGTGAGCGTGCCCGACCAGCCTTCGGTCCCCAGCAGCGCGAACCCGGGGGCCTTGCGCTTCGTGCTGGAGAGCGCGAGGTTGCCCAGACCGCCGACACCGCCCTTCGCCGCGATGAACCGCGTGCCGGGCTCGGTGAGGTCGATGAGGGTCTCCCCCGCCTCGTCTTTCACCACCGTGCCGACCGGCACCGGGAGCACGAGGTCGGCCCCATTGGTGCCGGCTCGATAGTCGCCCGCGCCGTATCCGCCGTTCTCGGCGGTGCGGTGCGGTCGCCGATGGTAGTCGAGCAGGGTGGTCACCTGAGGATCGGCGACCAGCACGACGTCTCCGCCATGCCCGCCGGCTCCACCATCTGGACCCGCGAGCGGCTTGAACTTCTCGCGGCGGATCGACACGCAGCCGTTTCCGCCGCGACCTGACTGGACGTGCACTTGCACCTGATCGACAAAGGTGACCATTACTGTTTTCCTGCCCCTAGATACGGCAAAAGGCGAGCCGAAGCCCGCCTCGCCGTTGAATGCCTGAAGTTAGGCTGCGGCCACGATGTTGACGACCTTGCGGCCGCCCTTCGCACCGAACTCGACTGCGCCCGCCGCGAGGGCGAACAGCGTGTCGTCTCCGCCACGGCCGACGTTGGCGCCGGGGTGGAAGTGGGTTCCGCGCTGACGGACGATGATCTCGCCGGCGTTCACCTGCTGGCCGCCGAAGCGCTTGACGCCGAGGCGCTGCGCGTTCGAGTCGCGGCCGTTGCGGGTGGAGCTGGCGCCCTTCTTATGTGCCATGAGTCTCTACTCCTTGAATCGTAGTCGAAGCGATTACTTGATGCCGGTGACCTTGAGGCGCGTCAGATCCTGACGGTGCCCCTGGCGGCTCTTGTAACCGGTCTTGTTCTTGTATCGCTGAATCACGATCTTCGGGCCGCGGAGGTCGTTGAGCACCTCTGCGGTTACCGTGACCTTGGCCAGCTCGGCCGCGTCGGTCGTCACCTGGTCGCCGTCGACGAGGAGCACCGCGGGAAGCTGAAGCTTGCCCGTGGAGTCGCCCGAAACACGGTTGACGGTGATGATCGAGCCGACCTCGACCTTTTCCTGACGTCCGCTTGTGCGCACTACTGCGTAAACCACTTCATACCCTTTTCTCGAGGATCGCCTTGCGTGTCGAACCGCAGCGCCGCCGCGATCGAAGCTTGTGTTTGCCACCCCGAGGAGTGGCACCAACGATCAATATTATCTCGAAGCACCGATTTTGGTCAAATAGGCGCCCCCGCGTGTCATGAACGACCCGAATCCTTGCGCTTCGCCGTCGCGTCGAGCGCCTCGGCGAGGGCCATCTGGGCGGCCTGCTTCGGATCGACTGGCGCCGCCTCCGGAGTCTCCGCACCGGCATCTGAGGTTCCCTCGGTGCGACCAGCATCGACGCCGCCGCGCAGCTGCGCCGTTGACACTCGGCGATTGCGCGCGCGTCCGTTGCCGGCAGCCGGCGCCGCCGGAAGGGCTTCGAGCACCGAGTCGAGCAGTGCGTCGGCGACCGGCTCCGCTCGATCCCTGCGCGCTTCCGTCGAGCGCGGCGCCCGGTCAGAGCCCAGCTGAGCCCGACCCGTGGCCCGTGGCGTCTCCGGACCGTGCGACCGGGCCCCCTGCGGTCGATCCTCTGGCGATCGATCATCGCGGGCGGGCGCGCCGGTCTGCGCTGCACCCTGCAGGGCTCGCGCGAGATCCTCGTGCTCCGACTCCTTCGCCGCCTGCAGCGTCGAGGCGGCGACCTGAGCCAGCATGTTCTTCGCGCCATCGGTGATGGCGTGCGTGTGCGACTTCGCCTCGGCCTGCTGATGCTGCTGCTGTGGCTGCGGGTGCTGCTGCTGCCCTCGGCCGCGCTTCGATCCGCGCGCAGGCGCCTCGCTCCGGTGGTGCTTGCTCACCGGCTCGTGATGCACGATGACTCCGCGGCCGGCGCAGACGTCGCAGGGCTCGCTGAACGACTCGAGCAGCCCGAGGCCGAGTTTCTTGCGGGTCATCTGCACGAGCCCGAGCGAGGTGACCTCGGCGACCTGATGCTTCGTCCGATCACGGCTGAGGCACTCCACCATGCGACGGAGCACGAGATCGCGATTCGACTCGAGCACCATGTCGATGAAGTCGACGACGATGATGCCGCCGATGTCGCGCAGTCGCAGCTGGCGCACGATCTCCTCGGCGGCCTCGAGGTTGTTCTTGGTCACGGTCTCTTCGAGGTTGCCGCCGGAGCCGACGAACTTTCCGGTGTTCACGTCGACGACCGTCATCGCCTCGGTGCGGTCGATCACGAGTGATCCGCCGGACGGAAGCCAGACCTTCCGGTCGAGCGCCTTCGCGATCTGCTCCGTGACACGGTACTCGTCGAAGATGTCGCGCTCTGCCTGGTACTGCTCGACGCGCTCGAGCAAATCCGGGGCGACCTGCGAGAGGTAGTTCTCGATCGTCGCGTACGTCTCGGCGCCCGAGATCGTCAGCCGGTGGAAGTCTTCGTTGAAGACATCGCGCACGATCTTGATGAGCATGTCCGGCTCGGAGTGCAGCAGCACCGGGCCGCCGCCCTTCTCGACGCGCTTCTGAATCGACTCCCACTGACGGGTGAGGCGCTGCACGTCATGCGTGAGCTGGTCCTCGCTCGCGCCCTCCGCGGCGGTGCGCACGATCACGCCGGCCCCGTCGGGCAGCACCGCTTTGAGAATCTTCTTGAGTCGAGCACGCTCGGTATCCGGAAGCTTCCGGGAGATTCCGTTCATGGCTCCACCGGGCACGTACACGAGGAACCGGCCTGGAAGGGAGATCTGACTCGTGAGCCTCGCGCCCTTGTGCCCCACCGGATCCTTTGTGACCTGCACGAGCACCTGATCGCCGGGCTTCAACGCGTTCTCGATTCGCCGGGCCGTGTTTCCGCCCTCGAACTCTGACCAGTCGACCTCGCCCGAGTAGAGCACCGCGTTGCGGCCACGGCCGATGTCGACGAAGGCCGCTTCCATGCTCGGAAGCACGTTCTGCACCCGGCCGAGATACACGTTGCCGATGAGGGAGTTCTCGCTGGATCGCGCGACGTAGTGCTCAACGAGCACCTTGTCTTCGAGCACGCCGATCTGCACGCGATCGGAGGTCGTGCGAACGATCATCTCGCGATCGACCGATTCACGCCGCGCGAGGAACTCGGACTCGGTGATGACCACGCGGCGTCGACCGGCGTCGCGCCCGTCGCGCCGCCGCTGCTTCTTCGCTTCGAGGCGGGTCGAGCCCTTGACCTTCTGCGGCTCGGTGATGACCGGCGCCTGCCGAGGCTGGCGGCGCGGCGCGTCCTCTTCCGGCGCCGCCGGGCATCGCTCGACGTGCGCCGACGATTGCGCCGCTGGGACGAGCCTGCTTCCCGCTCGTCCCCCGCCTCATCGCGTGAGAAGCGCTCGTCCAGCAGGTCGTCGAGCTGACGCAGTTCGGTCGGCCGGAACTCCACGCGCCTGGGGCGGGGGGCGATCGGCGGCACGTCCGGTGCGAGGAAGAGCAACCTGGTCGTCGCCCTGAACCGCTCCTCAGGCGTCATTTCTGCGAACGGCAGGATCAGGGGCGGCGACTCGGCGAGCGGCCGCTCCGCCTCCGCTGCCTCGGTGGAGCCTGCGTGCGCCTCCACGGTCGCCGGAAGCTCCTGCTCCTGCGAGGGCTCTTCGCCCGGGTTGTCGTGCTGTTCGGTTGCTGTGTTCTTCACCATTCCTGGTGTCTCCTCTGCCCCGGGAGAATGCGCATTCCCCAGAGGTTGCTCATCGTGCGGTATGACCCGCGAATCCTGTTCTCCGCGAGCGGGTTCGCTCGCGCTCGGTCGTTCATCGACCGGTGAAGGCCTTCGACCTTCAAAAGACTGTGCGTGAGATTCGCCGTGCGGCGCCTCTCACCGACACCATTATGTCACGACGGTGTCCGCAAGGGGCCTGAGGAAAGAACTCGCAGCTGGGCGCAGTAGGATCGCGCCATGAGTTCAGAGCTCCGCGCCCCGTCGCGCTCCGTCGCCTTCGCAATCTTCACGATCGTCGCCGGAGCCATCGGATGGTTCGCATCGTTCGAACTCCTCACGGAGTACATCAAGACGCTGCAGAACCCGGATTACGTTCCGAACTGCTCGGTGAGCATCCTGGTCACCTGCGGGCCGAACATGGCGTCCTGGCAAGGTGCGCTCCTCGGCTTCAGCAACACGATCATCGGTGTCGCAGCCTTCGTCGCACCGATCGCCGTCGGCGTGGCTCTCCTGGCGGGCGCTCGATTCGCGCCCTGGTTCTGGGTGACGTATCAGATCGGCTTGCTGGGCGGGTTCGCGCTCGTCAGCTGGCTCGTCGTGCAGAGCGTGTTCATGCTCGGAACGCTGTGCCCCTGGTGCATGGTCGTCTGGACCGCGACCATCCCGCTGTTCTGGATCACGCTGTTCCGCCCGTACGCGGTCGGAGACATTCCAGTATCGCCGAACGCGCAGCGCGTGCTCGGGCGCTGCTACGCGTGGAGCTGGGTGGTCATCCTCATCTGCTTCGCGACGATCGCGTTCGTCGCGCAGCTGCAGCTCGACTGGGTGTCGGAGTTCAGCCGAGGCTGAGCAGCTGGCGCCACAGCCGGTCTGCTTGCTCCAGCGTTTCGGCCTCAGTCCCAGAGGTATCGATCACCACGTCGGCCACGGCCCGGCGTTCCTCGTCGCTCGCCTGCTGCGATATGCGCTGGCGCGCCGCATCCTCGCTCATGCCGCGCAAGCTCATCATGCGCGCGATGCGGGTGTCGGCATCGGCTTCAGCGACGACGATGTGGTCCCACGGTTCGTCGCGCGCCGCCGTCTCGACGAGGAGCGGCACCTCGTACACGACGATCGCGTCGGGGTCCTCCGCGCGCGCGCGTTCGACGCGCTCGCGGAAGAGTCGCCGCACTTCGGGATGGACGATCGCATTGAGCTCACCCAAGGCGGCCGCATCGCCGAACACGCGGGCTCCGAGCGCAGCGCGGTCCAGCGTTGCATCGGCACTCAGCACCCCCGAGCCGAATCGTTGCACGACGCGCGCGAGACCCGGCGACCCGGGGGCAACGGCGTCACGAGCGAGATCGTCGGCATCGATGCGAATCGCGCCGTGCTGGGCGAGCCGCCGTCCGATCGTTGATTTCCCTGCGGCGATCCCGCCCGTCAACCCGATCAATCGCATGCTGTCAGCTTATCCGCCGGCGACGTAGGCTGGCTCACGGGAGGGAACCATGCTCGAAATCATCACCGGGGTCGTGCTCGCGGCGTCGGCGGGCCTCAACGCGTACGTTCCGCTGCTGGGCTTGGGCCTGCTCTCCAGGTTCACGGAGTGGGTGAGCCTTCCGACCGGCTGGAGCTGGATCGAGAACGAATGGTCTTTGGGCATCCTCGGCGTCCTGCTCGTGATCGAGATGCTCGTCGACAAGGTTCCGGCTCTCGATTCGATCAATGACGTGCTCCACACCATCATCCGCCCGGCTTCCGGAGGAATGGTCTTCGCCGCCGGGAGCGGCAGCGATACCGTCGCGGTGTCGGATCCCGCGGCATTCATCGCCTCCGCCGACGTCTGGCCCGTCGTCGTCGGGGCCTGCGTTGCGCTGATCCCCCATGCGCTCAAAGCCATCGCGCGCCCGGTCGTGAACGTGCTGACGGCTGGGGCAGGCGCGGCCGTCGCCAGCACGTTCGAAGACATCGGTGCGGTGGTGCTCACGGTGCTCGCAGTCGTCGCCCCGGTCGTCGCTCTCGTGGCACTCGGGTTCGTCATCGTCGCGCTCGTGCGCAGGCTCCAGCGCGCGCTGCGTGAGCGACGCGCGCGCGTGTGAGCGGATGCTCGCGCGTGTGAGCGGATGCTCCCGCGTGTGAGCGGATGGTCACGCCTCCCCGAGCTGCGGCGCGGACGCCAGAAGGCCCGGCCCCCGAAGCGGGGACCGGGCCTTCTGGCGTGCGATGAGGGTTAGTTGCCCTCGAGCTGAGCCTTCAGTGCAGCCAGCGCAGCGTCGTCGGCGAGAGCGCCGGCCGAAGCCGCATCGCTCGAGAACGTCGACGAAGGCGCCTCGGCAGCGGGCGCAGCAGCGGCCTCCGCGAGCATGGAAGCGACCTGCTTCTTGTGCGCTTCCCAACGCTCCTGAGCGGCAGCGTACTCCTGCTCCCACTTCTCGCGCTGCGACTCGAAGCCTTCCTTCCACTCCTGGGTCTCAGGATCGAAGCCCTCGGGGTACTTGTACTCGCCGTTCTCGTCGTACTCCGTGGTCATGCCGTAGAGTGCGGGGTCGAACTCGGTGCCCTCGGGGTCGACGCCCTCGTTGGCCTGCTTGAGGCTGAGCGAGATGCGGCGACGATCGAGATCGATGTCGATGATCTTGACGAAGACCTCCTGGCCGGCCTGCACGACCTGCTCAGCGAGCTCGACGTGCTGACCCGAGAGCTCGGAGATGTGCACGAGGCCCTCGATGCCATCGGCGACGCGGACGAACGCGCCGAAGGGAACGAGCTTCGTGACGACGCCCGGGGCGATCTGACCGATCGCGTGGGTGCGTGCGAATACCTGCCACGGGTCTTCCTGCGTCGCCTTGAGCGACAGCGAGACGCGTTCGCGGTCGAGCTCGACGGAGAGCACCTCGACGGTGACTTCCTGTCCGACCTCGACGACGTCGGAGGCGTGCTCGATGTGCTTCCAGGAGAGCTCCGAGACGTGCACGAGGCCGTCCACGCCGCCGAGATCGACGAACGCGCCGAAGTTGACGATCGACGAGATGACGCCCTTGCGGACCTGGCCCGGCTTGAGCTCGGCGAGGAACGACGAGCGCGTGGCCGACTGGGTCTCTTCGAGCAGCGCACGACGCGAGAGCACGACGTTATTGCGGTTCTTGTCGAGTTCGAGGATCTTCGCCTCGATCTCCTGGCCCAGGTAGGGGGTCAGGTCGCGTACACGGCGCAGCTCGATGAGCGAGGCCGGGAGGAAGCCGCGGAGCCCGATGTCGACGATGAGGCCGCCCTTGACGACCTCGATGACGGTGCCGGTGACGACGCCCTCGTTCTCCTTGATCTTCTCCACGTCGCCCCAAGCGCGCTCGTACTGAGCACGCTTCTTCGACAGGATGAGGCGACCTTCCTTGTCCTCCTTCTGGAGCACGAGTGCCTCGACGGAATCGCCGACCTCGACGACCTCACCGGGGTCGACGTCGTGCTTGATGGACAGCTCGCGCGAGGGGATGACGCCCTCGGTCTTGTACCCGACGTCGAGGAGCACCTCGTCGCGGTCGATCTTCACGACGGTGCCCTCGATGAGGTCGCCGTCGTTGAAGAACTTCAGGGTCGATTCGACCGCTGCAAGGAAGTCTTCGGCTGAGCCGATGTCGTTAACTGCGACCTGCTTGCGTTCGGTCGTTGCGTTCGTCATGTAATTGGTCTCCAGAATGGACAGGGTATCGAGGCGGAAGCACGCCGGTCTTGGCCGAATCTCGCAGATTCGCAAGTGCCCCCACGCGTGGACATGGTTGAGTCGCCACAGATGTGACAATTCATACTACCCCGGGGCGCGCCCGGGATCAATCGCGTGATTCACCGGCGCGTCCCAGCGGTTCAGGGGTCGTTCCGCTGGGAACCGCGACTGCCGTTGCCGGTTCGGCGCGCACCTGCTCAGTGCGCGGCGGCGTTCCAATTCGCGCCGTGACCGACCTGCACCTCGAGCGGCACCGAGAGCTCTGCAGCTCCGGCCATCTCTTCGCGCACGATCGCTTCGAGCGTATCCCACTCCCCCGCGGCCACTTCGAACATGAGTTCGTCATGGATCTGCAGGAGCATGCGCGAAGCGAGTTGCGCCTCCCGCATCCGGAGTTCGACCCTGATCATCGCGCGCTTGATGATGTCGGCGGCCGAGCCCTGGATGGGTGCGTTGAGGGCTGCGCGCTCGGCGTTCTCGCGCAGGACGCGGTTGGGGCTCGCCAGATCGGGGAACGGCCGACGGCGGCCGTAGATCGTTTCGGTGAACATGTCGCGTTTCGCTTGATCGACCACCGACCGGAGGTAGTCGCGCACCCCGCCGAAGCGCTCGAAGTAGTCGGTCATGAGCTGTTTCGCCTCTGCCGAACTGATGTTCAGCTGCTTCGAGAGTCCGAACGCTGAGAGTCCGTAGGCCAATCCGTACGACATCGCCTTGACCTTCGAGCGCATCTCGCTGGTCACGTCTTGAGGATCGACGCCGAAGATGCGCGCGCCCACGAAGCGATGGAGGTCCTCGCCGGCGTTGAAGGCCTGAATGAGACCGGCGTCGCCTGAGAGGTGCGCCATGATGCGCATCTCGATCTGCGAGTAATCGGCCGTCATCAGGGTCTCGAACTCGCTGCTGTGGATGAACCCCTCGCGGATCCGTCGCCCCTCTTCCGAGCGCACCGGGATGTTCTGCAGGTTGGGGTCCGTCGACGCGAGACGACCCGTGCTCGATCCGGTCTGCACGAAGGTGGTGTGAATACGACCGTCCGACTGCACCGATTTGATGAGAGTCTCGATCATCTGGCGCAGCTTGTTCGCGTCACGATGCCCGAGCAGGGCGTCCAGGAAGGGGTGCGGCTGCTTGGCCTGCAACTCAGCGAGAGCCGCCGCGTCGGTCGTGTACCCGCGCTGCGTCTTTCGCGTCTTCGGCATGTCGAGCTCGTCGAACAGCACTTCTTGCAGCTGCTTCGGCGATGACAGATTGACTTCGTGCCCGATGGCGTCGAATGCCTCCTGCTGCAGACGGGCGACGCGTTCCGTGAGCTCTGCGTGATGGGCCTCGAACAGCGGCTCGTCGACCTGCACGCCGCGGTACTCCAGGCCGTCGAGCACCGAGACGAGCGGCAGCTCGATCTCGCGGTAGATCTCCCCGGAGCGCGACTCGAAACGCTCCACCGCTGCGGCGTGCGTGCGCACCGTGTACCAGGCGAGTGTCGCGGTGTCCGCGACACTGCCTTCCTCGGGCACCAGCTGGTTCGGGTCGCCCTCCGGCACCTGCTCCCCCAGATACCGGAACACGGCGTCGGCGAGGCTCTTCTCCGCAGCCGACGGCCGAAGCACCCAGGTCGCAAGCAGCACGTCCCCGACGATTCCGCCGATGCGCGCACCCGCTCGTCGCGCCAGGGCGAGCTGCTGCTTCGAATCGTAGAAGACCTTTGCGGCGTCGGACGCGAGCCATTGCTCGAAGAGCGCGTAATCGCGCCCCGCCGGCTGCCAGTCGAACTGCACCGATGAGTCTGCGGTAGCGATGCCGACGTCAAATCCGCCGTCGAGTTCTCGGATGAGGACCGCGGGAGACTCGTGCTTCGCGAGCCAGTCGGCGAGTTCCTCGTCGATGAGATTCTTCGGTACGGGCCGTTCGGGAGCGAGCGACGGCGACACCGTGGACGTCGCGCCGCCAGCCGGCACGGCGGCGCCGGCCAGTTTGCCGACGCGTTGCAGCAGGGTGCGGAACTCGAGCTTCGCGAAGATCTCCTGCACGGCGGCCATGTCGATCTCGCCCCGCTTCAATTCATCGAGCTCGACGTTGAGTTCGACGTCGCGCACCAGACGATTCAAGCGACGATTGCGCTCAGCCAGATGCGCATGCTCGCGAAGGCTCTCCCCCACTTTTCCGCCGACCTCGTCTTGGCGCCGCAGAATCTCTTCGAGTGAGCCGAACTGATTGATCCATTTCACGGCCGTCTTCTCACCGACTCGCGGGATGCCCGGCAGATTGTCGCTCGTCTCCCCGACGAGCGCAGCGATCTCGGGGTACTGCTCGGGACGGATCCCGTAGCGTTCCATGACCTTCGCCGCGTCGTAGCGCGTCAGTTCGCTCACACCCTGCTTCGACGGGTACAGGAGCGTCACACGGTCGTCGACCAGCTGAATCGTGTCGCGATCGCCGCTCACCACCAGCACCCGATATCCGTGCTCGGACGCCCGCGTCGCCAACGTCGCGAGAATGTCGTCGGCCTCGTAGTTCTCTTTCTCGATCGTGCGAATACCCATCGCGTGCAGCGCATCCTGCAGCAGCGGGATCTGCCCCTTGAACTCAGGCGGCGTCTCGCCACGGGTCCCCTTGTACTCGGGATATTCGTCGGTGCGGAAGGAGTGCCGAGAGATGTCGAACGCCACCGCGAGCGCATCCGGTCGCTCGTTGCCCAGGAGGTTGATCAACATGGCGATGAAGCCGTGGATCGCGTTGGTGTGCTGCCCGGACTGGGTCTGGAAGCTATCGACCGGAAGCGCGTAGAACGCGCGGAAGGCAAGCGAGTGGCCATCGATGACCATGAGGGTAGGCTGAGTGTTCGACACGTGCCCAGCCTACAATCCGCCGCCGACATTCCGCAGGACGGACGCCGTCGCCCCCGGCTCGCGCGTGTCATCGACACGACGAAAGGCACCGATGTCCGCTCTTCCCAGCGCAGCAGCTTCCTCCCCTGAAGACGCGATCGAGTACATTCGTCACCGCGGTCTCGGCGCACTCGCCGACCGCATGGGTATCGAGATGATCGAGTTCACGCCCGAACGGGCGGTCGCGACGATGCCCGTGGAGGGCAACACGCAGCCGGTGATGTTGCTGCATGGCGGTGCGTATGTGGTGCTGGGCGAGACCCTGGGCTCGATGCACGCGAACTTTCGCGCCCCAGATGGCTGCGTCGCCGTGGGGCTGGACATCAACGCCACCCACACCGGCTCGGCCACGGAGGGAGTCGTGACCGGCGTGTGCACTCCGATCAAGCTCGGACGCAGTGTCGCGGTGCATGAGATCGTTGTCTCCGATGCGCGCGGGATCCGGTGCTCGACCATTCGCATCACCAACTTCTACAAGCGGATCACGCAAGACTCCGAAGCCTGAGAACGACGAACGCCCCGGACCGCATCAGCGGGTCCGGGGCGTTCGTCTCGACAGGGGGCGTCAGTCCTTCTTCGGCCCGAGCTGGTCGATGATGGTCTTCGCGACGTCCTGCATCGTCAGTCGGCGATCCATCGATGCCTTCTGAATCCAGCGGAACGCCTCGGGTTCGCTTAATCCCATCTTGTCGTTCAAGATTCCCTTGGCCCGATCGACGAGCTTGCGCGTCTCGAATCGTTCTGCGAGATCGGCGACCTCGCTCTCGAGCGCCACGATCTGCTGGAAGCGCGACAGCGCGATTTCGATGGCCGGGATCAGGTCGGCCGGCGTGAAGGGCTTCACGACGTAGGCAAGCGCCCCGGCCTCGCTCGCGCGCTCGACCAGCTCGCGCTGGCTGAACGCAGTGAGCAGCACCACGGGAGCGAGATGCGTCTTGTTGATCCGCTCGGCTGCCGAGATGCCGTCGAGCTGCGGCATCTTCACGTCCATCACCACAAGGTCAGGACGCAGTTCTTCGACGAGCTTCACCGCCGTCTCGCCGTCTCCCGCCTCACCGACCACTTCGAAACCGTTATCGCGCAGGGTCTCGACGATATCGAGGCGGATCAGGGATTCGTCTTCCGCGACGACAACGCGTCGCGGAGCGCTCGGTGCAGTGCTCTGGTCATTCACTCCACCAGCTTACGTCATTCTCGCTGTGGATTTCTGACCCTACTCGAGATTCGCGACAGGCTCCGGTTCTTCCGTGTCGTCCTCCCCGAACTCAGGCGCCTCAGGGTGCCCGTGCTGCACCAGGAGATCATCCTCTCCGCTCGGCTGCGAGATCGGTGCACGCCCCTCTTCGCCGTCGGGATGCGCGCTGGTGTTGTTCATCGACATGGTGTCCTCCTCAGGTGGTTGGGGACCCAGTCTGCGCGGAGCAGGGCTCTGCCACCAGGGGCTAGCCCTCATCCCCGGCGCACCCGTACCCTACGGCGCAACGCACGCCCGCTCCGCGCACGGGCGGCGAGCCCTCCCCCAGGAGCAATCGCCTGAATAGGTCGCTCTGCGTCCGATGAGCTGCGATGCTTGAGAGAAGCTCCAGCAGCCAACGAAGGTTGCGAACGAAAGGACCACATCATGGGATCCATCCGGTACGACGGCCTGACCACGCACTTCGACGATCGACTGCTCACCCACCTCCAGATCATCATCGTCCAGAAACTCATGCGAGAAGAGTCGTTTCTCATGTCGTGGAAAGACAGCATGAGCACCGGCGACGGGCGCACTGCCATCTGGCTGTCACCTCAGACCACAATCACCTTCAAATTCGTGGGAAGCCGAGTGCCTGAGATCAACAAGAAGTGGCTCCTGCGCCTTGGAGAATCGGCAAGCTCCACGACCGGCCTCATCGTCACCGGAGAAGATGGGGAACTCGCGGCGGCGGAGGCCACCGGCAGCAAGTATCCGGGCAACCTTCGCCCGGGAAACTGACTGCGGCGTTATCGCGATCACGCTGGCGGCTTCCGCCTGGTCGCCCCTCGATGTCCGAACGCCGGAAGCGCTCCGCGCCTCCTGAACCACGACACCCCCCGACTTCCGCGAAGTATCACGCGAAGCCGGGGGGTGTGTCGTTCGTGCCGAATGCGGGACTTGAACCCGCACGCCTTTCGGCAACGCATTTTGAGTGCGCCGTGTCTGCCAATTCCACCAATTCGGCGAACTCCGCAAGCTTATCGCATGGGGAGCCGTGTCTCACGTCGGGCGGCGACCCACGGGCGCGTCGCCGCCACAGGCCGAGGATCAGGCCTGCGGGTCCTCCGCGATCTTTGTGAACTTACGCGGACCGGCCTCGGGCAGCAGACCGGTGGCCTCACCGATGCGATGGATCCGCAGCGTATTCGTCGTGCCCACGACTCCGGGAGGCGAGCCGGCGATGATGACGACCTTCTCCCCGACCTCGATGCGCGAGTGCTCGAGCAGCACTTTGTCCACCTGCACGAACATCTCGTCCGTGCTGTCGACGCGCGGCACCTCGTAGCTGCGTGCGCCCCACGTCAGTTCCATGCGTCGACGAGTATCGGGATCCGGAGTGAACCCGATGATCGGCATCGGCCGTCGCAGGCGCGACATCCGTCGCACGGTGTCGCCCGACTCCGTGAAGACGCAGATGTAGCGCGCGCCGACGAAGTCGGCCACGTCAGAAGCTGCGAGCGTCAGCACGCCTCCCTGAGTGCGGGGAGCCGCCCCGAGGGGCTCGATGCGGTCGAGCGCGTGATCCTCAGTCGCCTCGATGATCTTCGCCATCGTGGCCACCGCTTCGATGGGGTAGGCGCCCACGCTCGTCTCTCCGGAGAGCATAACGGCGTCGGCGCCATCCAGCACGGCGTTCGCGCAGTCCGAGGCCTCCGCGCGCGTGGGGCGCGGGTTCTCGATCATCGACTCCAGCACCTGGGTCGCCACGATCACCGGCTTCGCATTCCGACGCGCGATCGTCACCGCCTCGGCCTGCACCAACGGCACGCGCTCGAGCGGCAGTTCGACGCCGAGATCACCGCGGGCGACCATGATCCCGTCGAACGCAGCGACGATGCCTTCGAGGTGCTCGACCGCCTGCGGCTTCTCGATCTTCGCGATCACCGGCAGTCGCACTCCGACCTCATCCATGATCTCGTGCACGCGGGTGATGTCGGCGGCGTCGCGCACGAAGGAGAGTGCGATGTAGTCGACGCCGAGCGCGAGCGCCCATCGCAGATCTTCCTCGTCCTTGTCGGAGAGCGCAGGAACGTTCACGGCAACGCCGGGGAGGTTGATCCCCTTGTTGTTGGAGATCGAACCGGGCACCTCGACCACGGTGTGCACCGTGTCCTCGGTCACGCGCACGGCGCGAAGGGTGACCTTGCCGTCATCGATCAGCAACGGATCACCGGCGCTGACGTCACCCGGCAGTCCCTTGTGCGTGGTTCCGCCGACGGTGCGATTCCCGACCACATCGCGCGTCGTGATCGCGAATTCGTCGCCGACAGCGAGCGCATACGGGCCGTCCTCGAACACGCCAAGTCGAATCTTCGGACCCTGCAGATCCGCGAGCACCGCGATCGGGCGACCGACCTCGGCCTCGGCGCGACGAATATTCCTGTAGATGCCCTCATGCACGTTGTAGGTGCCGTGGGACATGTTGAGCCGCGCGACGTTCACGCCGGCCTGGATCAGCGCGAGCGTGTGGTCGTAGCTGGAAACAGCGGGTCCCCAAGTGGCGACGATCTTGGCGTGACGCATGCAGCGTGCTCCTTCGTTAGTGGGTCTTGCTGGGCTCGACGCCGCTCGCGGGCTCGAGCGACGCATCGGGCAGCGCTTCCGTCTCGGATGCCGAGACTGACGTACCGTCGCCGCGATCGATCACGTGGTAGTACTCGTTCGTGTCGGCGGTATCGGCGAGCACGGTGTCTCCTGGATGGCGTCGGCCGGGCAGGTACACGGTGTTCTCGAGCCCGACGTGGCGATGACGGCGCAGAATGAACAGCGCGATGCCGACCACGATCGCCAGGATTGCAGCGAGCACGTTGGTGCGCACGCCGAGGAAGAGCAGGCTGGGATCGACGCGCAGCGACTCGGTGAACGCGCGGCCGACGCCGTACCAGATGAGGTAGAGGGCGAAGAAGGTGCCCCACCGCGGACGCCACTTCCGCTCGATGGCGAGCAGCACGACGATTCCGAGGATGTTCCACAGCGCCTCGTAGAGGAAGGTCGGGTGGAAGAGGGTGCCCTCGGGCAGTCCGATGGGGAATGCCGCGTTCGTCGACTCGATCTCGAGCCCCCACGGGAGCGTCGTTGGGCCGCCGAAGAGCTCATGGTTGAACCAGTTGCCGAGACGACCGACCGCCTGCGCGATCAGCAGTCCGGGCACGAGCGCGTCCGCGAATGACCAGAACCGGATGCCGGTGATCCGCGACGCGATGAGCACGCCGATCGCTCCCCCGATGAGCGCGCCGAAGATCGCGATGCCGCCGTTCCAGAATGCGAAGATCTCAAGCGGGTTCTTGCCCTCGCCGAAGTAGTCTCCCCAGTGCGTGACGACGTGGTAGAGC
Organism: Leucobacter manosquensis; assembly: GCF_018304845.1. Classification (NCBI taxonomy): domain Bacteria; kingdom Bacillati; phylum Actinomycetota; class Actinomycetes; order Micrococcales; family Microbacteriaceae; genus Leucobacter; species Leucobacter manosquensis. The sequence goes on from NZ_JAFEVO010000001.1 coordinate 899,601, forward strand.
CGGGCTCCCAGGATCCCGAGCACGAGCGACCACACGAGGAAGTCGAAGACCGCTCCCCGCTCGCCGCCGCGCTGCCCCAGCCGTCGCGCCGTCCAGATGCCGGCGATGATGATGCCGACGATGATGCAGAGCGCGTAGAAGTAGATCCGGAACGGACCGAGCTGCAGGTACTGCAGCTCGGGGCTCGGAATGCTCAACGGGAGAATCATTCACTCCTCTTTCGCCGGCGGCCTCGCGCCGCAGGACTCGGGTGGATGCCGCGCGATCGTGCCGCGCGGCGGACGGGTCAATCTTAGCGCGCGGTGCCTCGGGCGATGCCCGCGACGGTTTCGGCGAGCTGCGGCACGCCGCCGTCGCGCAGCGCACGCACGAATGCGGTGCCGACGATGGCACCGTCCGCGTATTCGAGCGCACCGGCGACCTGCTCCGCCGTCGAGATTCCGATGCCGACGCAGGCGAGCGTTGCGCCCTGCTCGCGGAGCCGCGCCGTGAGCCCCCGGGCTGCCGCGTCGAGCTCGGCGCGTTCGCCCGTAATCCCCATCGTCGAGACCGTGTAGACGAACCCGGTACTCGCGCGACTCACGAGCGCGAGCCGCGCATCCGTCGAACTCGGAGCTGCGAGGAACACGCGATCGAGTCCATGAGCCTCGCTCGCCGCGATCCAATCGTCTGCGGAGTCCGGCGTGATGTCTGGTGTGATCAGCCCGGCGCCGCCAGCAGCCGCGAGGTCGCGAGCGAACGCGTCCACCCCGTACTGCATCACGGGGTTCCAGTACGTCATCACGAGAACCGGCACGTCTACGGCATCCCGCACGCGACGCACTGCTTCGAAGACGTCGGCGAGACGGAAGCCCGCCGCGAGAGCCGTCTGCGTGGCCTCTTGGATCACCGCGCCGTCCATGACGGGGTCGGAGTACGGCACGCCGAACTCCAACACGTCGGCTCCGCTTCGTGCCATCGCGATCGCGGCTTCCACACTGGTGTCCAGGTCGGGGAAGCCCACTGGCAGGTACCCCACGAGCGCTCCCCGGCGCTCCTGGTTCGCAGCGAGGATCGCTTTCGCGACGCTGGATCCGTGCTCGGTCATCCGTCGATCTCCGATCCGTCTTCCGGGAGCAGCCCGAAGTAGCGGCCTGCGGTCGCCATGTCTTTGTCGCCGCGGCCCGACAGGCTCACGAGCACGACGCCTTCCGGCCCCAGATCGGTGCCGATCCGCTGCGCCCCCGCAAGGGCGTGCGCCGATTCGATAGCGGGAATGATGCCCTCGGTCCGGCTCAGCAGCCGAAGCGCCTGCATCGCCTCGTCGTCGGTGGCGGGGATGTACTCCGCGCGCCCGATGTCGGCGAGCCACGCGTGCTCCGGCCCGACGCCCGGATAGTCGAGGCCGGCGGAGATCGAATGAGATTCGATGGTCTGCCCGTCGTCGTCCTGCAGCACGTACGTCCTCGCTCCGTGCAGCACGCCGGGGCGCCCGCGCTCGATCGACGCCGCGTGCTGGTCGGTGTCGACGCCGTCGCCTGCGGCTTCCACGCCGTAGAGGCGCACATCGGCGTCGTCGAGGAACGCGTCGAACATGCCGATCGCATTGGAACCGCCCCCGACGCACGCGACGACGGCATCGGGAAGACGGCCGATGCGCTCGAGCAGCTGAGCACGGGCTTCTTCGGAGATGATCTTCTGGAAGTCGCGCACCATCGCCGGGAACGGGTGCGGCCCAGCGGCGGTCCCGAAGATGTAGTTGGTGCGATCGACGCTCGCGACCCAATCGCGATACGCCTCGTTGATCGCATCCTTGAGCGTGCGAGAACCGGTCCTGACGGGCACGACTTCAGCGCCGAGCAGACGCATCCGCGCGACGTTCAATGCCTGACGCTCGGTATCGACTTCGCCCATGTACACGGTGCATTCGAGGCCGAAGAGCGCTGCAGCCGTCGCGGTGGCCACGCCGTGCTGGCCGGCTCCGGTCTCGGCGATCACGCGAGTCTTGCCCAACCGTCGAGTGAGCAGCGCCTGCCCGAGCACATTGTTGATCTTGTGCGAGCCGGTGTGGTTCAAGTCTTCGCGCTTCAGGAACACGCGTGCCCCACCTGCGTGCTCGGCGAAGCGCGGCACCTCGGTGATGGGTGATGGGCGCCCGGCGTACGAGAGCAGCAACTCCGCCAGTTCAGAGCGGAAGGCGGGGTCGGCCTGCGCCTCTGCGTACGCGTCGGTCAGCTCGTCGATCGCCGCGATCAGCGATTCCGGCATGAACCTCCCGCCGAACTCTCCGAAGAACGGACCATGCTGGTCGCGCAGGCTGGTGACGCCGGTCGTCGATTCGGTCACTGGTGTCCTTTTCAGCTTGAGACGCTTCAGACGCTCACGTAGGTCTGCAGCGTCGCGATGGGGTCGTTCGTCACGAGCGCCTCGCCGACGAGCACCGCGTCGGCTCCCGCTTCGCGGTAGTGCTCCACATCCGCGACGTTGAGCACGGCCGATTCCGCGACGCGGATCACGCCGGCCGGAATCTGGTCCGCGACTCGTCCGAACAGGTCGCGATCGAGTTCGAAGGTGCGCAGATCGCGCGCGTTGACTCCGACGAGCTGAGCGCCGAGGTCCACGGCTCGCGCGACCTCCTCAGCGCTGTGCGCCTCGACGAGCGGCGTCATTCCGAGCTCGCGGATCACATCGTGGAGGCGGACGAGGCGGTCCTGCGGGAGCGCGGCGACGATGAGGAGCACGAGATCGGCTCCGGCCGCACGGGCCTCGAGCACCTGGTACTCATCTCCGATGAAGTCCTTGCGCAGCACGGGAATGCTGATCGCTTTGCGCACGGCTTCCAGGTCGGCGAGGGATCCCTTGAACTTCCGCTCCTCGGTGAGCACGCTCACCGCGCTCGCCCCGCCGGCCTCGTACTGAGCCGCGAGGTCCTGTGGAAGCGGGATCTCGGCGAGATCGCCGCGCGATGGGCTGGCACGCTTCACCTCGGCGATCACCTTCATGTGCTCGGCGGGCGCGAGCGCAGCGAGTGCGTCGAGCGCCGGGCGAGCGGCGAGGGCATCGGATTCGACTACCGAGTACGACCGGAGCTCGCGGCGCGAGGCCGCGTCCTCGAGCGAGCCGGCGAGCAGATCTTCGAGCACGTCAGTCGTGTGCTGGAGGGGTGAACTTCGGGCCGTTCACGCCGTATCCGGCCTTCGAGAGGATCCACCCGAGCAGCGCACCGACGACGACGACCCCGACGCACGCCCATACGAGTACGGGCATATGGAGGAAGAAGAAGACGGTTCCGGCGGCGATGCCGATCAGCATCACCACGACCGCTGTCCATGCGGCCGGCGAATCACCGTGGCCGGGGTCTCCGTGCTGGGTACTCATGAATCTCCTCTGAACAGATTTCGACGTTCCCAGACTAGCGGAAATCCGGGATGGGTTCTGGCACCGCCGCAAGCGCCCGGCGAGCCGGCCGCCCACGACGTCACCGTTTCCGACCCGCGTCGTCGGCCTCGCCGTCGCTGGGATCGTCTCCGCCCGAGAGCGCGTCCCAGTCCGAGATGCGGTCCGGCGTGTTCGTCGAGACATCGGCCGGCCGCGGGGCGGCGTCGTACTTCCGTCCGCCTGCCGCCCAGGTGCCGCTGAAGACGGCGACGACCAGGCCGAGGATCACGGCGAGCACGCCAGCGACGACGCACACCCAGATCCAGGCCGAGAGGCGGCTCCAGACGACGAGATCCGTGGTCGCTTCACCCGAGATTCCGGTGAGCGACGTGATCGTTCCCGTGATCGCCGTGAGCGGCGCAGCCAGCACGCTGATCGTGAGCGCCGTCAGCCCGGCGCCGAGCAGCGCGACCAGGACGCCGAGGGCGCGGCGGAAGACGGGGCCGGCGATCGTCAGCGCGAGGGCCGCGGCGACGATGGCGATCGAGATCGGGGACACCGCTGCGTTGACCTCGTGGCCGGCGACCGTTTCGACGCTGTGCGTCCCGTCGACCATGAACGAGACCCAGGTCTGAGATCCGGCGAGCAGTCCGAGCGCTCCCACGAGAGCGATCGCGGAGATGGTGAGGAGCTTAGGACGCATCATCGGCCTCCCCGAGTGCGTGGAGCGTGTTCGCGATGGCGACGGCGCGCAACGGCGCAGCCGCCTTGCTGCGGCACTCCGCGTCCTCAGTCTCCGGCACCGAGTCCGCGACGACGCCGGCACCCGCCTGCACCATCGCGATCCCGTCCTTGATCGTCGCCGTGCGGATCGCGATGGCGAGATCGGCAGCCCCACCGAGGCCGAAGTACCCGACGACGCCGCCGTAGACGCCGCGCTGCACCGGCTCGAGTTCGTCGATGATCTGCAGCGCGCGCGGTTTGGGGGCCCCCGACAGCGTGCCAGCGGGGAAGGTCGCGCGGAAGACGTCCACCGGATTCGCCTCTGGCCGCTTCTGCCCCTCGACGCTGGAGACGATGTGCATGATGTGGCTGAAGCGCTCGATCCGCATGAATTCGGTGACCTCGACCGACCCCGGTTCGCACACCCGCAGCAGATCGTTGCGCGCCAGGTCCACGAGCATGAGGTGCTCGGCGCGCTCCTTCTCATCGGCGAGGAGGTCGCGCTCGTACTGCTGGTCTTCCTCAATGCTGACGCCGCGCGGGCGCGAGCCCGCGATCGGATGAGTCAGCACATGGCCGCCCTCCTGGACCGTGACCAGCGCCTCCGGGCTCGACCCGACGACCGAGAACGGCTCGCCAGCTGCGTCTTCGAGCTGCAGCAGGTACAGGTAGGGGCTCGGGTTGAGATGGCGGAGCACTCGGTACACATCGAGAGGGTCCGCAGTGCATTTCTGGTCGAAGCGCTGCGACGGCACCACCTGGAAGATGTCGCCGTCGACGATGTAGCGCTTCGCAGCCTCGACCGAAGCGACGTACTCTGGCGTGCTCGTCAATCGTGTCGGCTCAGCGGTCGCGTCGCGATCCACGGTGTTCAGCGGTGAGCGCTCGGGGGCCGCGAGCGCCGCCTGCAGGGCGTCGAGTCGGGCCTGCGCGCCGGCCCACTGGGCATCGGCCGACCCGGCGGCGCCGTGCGGTGCTGGATCGCCGAGCGCCTCATCGTTGAGCACATTCGCGAGCAGCACGACGCTGCCCTCGCGGTGGTCGATGACGACGAGTTCGGAGACGAAGCTGAGGCCCTGCGTCGGCAAGCCGGAACCGGTGGAGGGCCCGTGCTCGAGCTTCTCGAACTGTCGCACGGTCTCCCAACCGAGGTATCCGACGAACCCGCTCGCGAGTGGCGGAAGGCCAGCGACCTGCGGCGACCGCCAGCGCTCATAGAGCGCGCTGAGCGCTTCGACCGGCGCCAGCGCGTCGACTCCCCCGGGAAGCAGCCGCTCGGCAGAGACGTCGAACGCCCGGTCCTGCGCCCAGTGCGCTCTTCCGTCGCGCTCCCCGAGCACGCCGAAGCTTCCGGCTCCGACGAAACTGAAGCGCGTCCAGACCCCTCCCTGCTCCGCCGATTCCAACAGGAAGGTGCCGGGGCGGGAGGCAGCAACCTTGCGATAGATGCCGACCGGCGTGTCGGCATCGGCGAAGATCTCGCGGCAGACGGGAATGACGGCATGGGAGTCGCGCGCGGCGTCGAACGCGGCGCGCGTGGTGGTCAGGCTCACCGCTTCAGCCTACCGCGGACGCCCGGGGCGCCCGTGCGTCAGGCATCTCCTGAGGGATCCCCGACGAGCGCGGTCACATCGCGATCGGTGAAGCAGGTACGCGTCCCCGTATGGCACGCGGCGCCGATCTGAACGACACGTACGAGCAGCGTGTCTCCGTCGCAGTCCATGGCCACCCCGCGCACGTACTGGCGATGCCCGGAGGTGTCGCCCTTCCTCCAGTACTCGCGACGCGAACGGGACCAGAACGTCACGCGTCCGGTCGTCAGCGTGCGACGCACCGCTTCGTGATCCATCCACGCCAGCATGAGCACATCGCCCGACTCGTCGTCCTGGATGATCGCAGGCAGCAGGCCGTCATGGGCGAAGACGAGATCGTTGGGTACGGGATCGATGTCGCTCATCATTCAGCCCCTGAGATCGCGGTGCGTACGGCGTGGCCCTCAGCCGCCAGCGCTGCCTTCACCTGACCGATGGTGAAGGTCCCGTCGTGGAAGACCGAAGCGGCGAGCACCGCGTCGGCGCCCGCGTCGACCGCGGGTGCGAAGTGCTCGAGCCGCCCCGCGCCGCCCGACGCGACGATCGGCACCTCGGAGATCTCGCGCACGAGCGCCGTGAGCTCGAGGTCGAAGCCTGCGAGGGTGCCGTCGGCGTCCATCGAGTTCACGAGCAGCTCGCCAGCGCCCCGATCCACTGCTTCGCGGCACCACTCGAGCGCGTCGAGGTCGGTCTCGCGCTTTCCGCCATGCGTGGTCACGACGAAGCCCGACGGCGTGCGCGGACTGCGCTTCACATCGAGCGAGAGCACCAGCACCTGAGCGCCGAAGCGGTCTGCGATCTCGCCGATCACGTCGGGACGGGCGATCGCGCCGCTGTTGATCCCGATCTTGTCGGCGCCGACGCCCAGGAGCCTCGCGACGTCCTCGGGGCCCCGCACTCCCCCGCCGACGGTCAACGGGATGAACACTTGCTCCGCGGTGCGACGCACGACGTCGTAGGTGGTCGACCGATCGTCCACTGTTGCCGTGACATCGAGGAACGTGAGTTCGTCCGCGCCCTGCGCGGCGTACCTGCCGGCGAGCTCGACGGGATCACCCGCATCGCGCAGGTTGAGGAAGTTGACGCCTTTGACGACGCGCCCGCCGGAGACGTCGAGGCAGGGAATGACGCGTGTCGCGAGAGACATATCGCAGCCTCTCAGAGGCGCGCCGCGTGAATCGCGGTCACGAGAATGGCACGGGCGCCGAGATCGTACAGCCGATCCATGATCTGGTTGGCATCATCGGAGGGGACCATCACCCTGACGGCGACCCAGCGGTCGTCTTGCAGCGGCGAGACGGTCGGGGACTCCATGCCGCCTGCAACCCGAGACGCTTCATCGAGCTGCTCGACGGGCAGGTCGTAGTCCATGAGCACGTACTTGCGCGCCACGAGCACGCCCTGCAGTCGACGCAGGAGTCGATCGATGTCGGGATGGGCGTTCGGCCCCCCGATGAGCACCGCGGTCGATTCGAGAATGACCGGCCCGAAGATCTCCAGACCAGCTGCGCGCAGGGTCGCTCCCGTCGAGACGACGTCGGCGACGGCGTCGGCGACGCCGAGCTGCACGGCGGATTCGACAGCTCCGTCGAGCTTCACGTGCTCGGCCTCCACGCCCCGCGCGCGCAGAAAGTCATCGACGAGCTTCGGGTAGCTGGTCGCGATGCGCTTGCCTGCGAGGTCGGAGAGATCAGAGATCTCGCTCGTCGCCGGTGCAGCGAAGCGGAAGGTCGAATCGCCGAACTCGAGTGCGGCGATCTCGCGCGATTCCGATCCGGAGTCGAGCAGCAGGTCGCGGCCGGTGATGCCGACATCCAAGGCTCCTGAGCCGACGTAGGTCGCGATGTCCTTCGGGCGCAAGTAGAAGAACTCCACCTGGTTGCGGGCATCGGTGTGCACGAGCTTGCGGCTGTCGCGGCGACCCGAGTAGCCGGCTTCGGCCAGCATCTCGGCTGCGGTTTCAGAGAGGGACCCCTTATTGGGGACGGCGATGCGGAGCATGATGCGTGAAAGTCCTTCCGTGCGGCCGAGGGCCCGGCCAGTGAGTGCGGTCAGCGGCGAGCATCGACGTGCAGAGCGACCCGCTCGTCGATGCTACAGATGCGCGTAGACGTCTTCGAGCCGCATGCCCTTCGAGAGCATGAGCACCTGCAGGTGGTAGAGCAGCTGACTGATCTCCTCCGCGCACGCCTCGTCGGATTCGTACTCCGCGGCCATCCAGACCTCAGCGGCTTCCTCGACGATCTTCTTCCCGATCGCATGCACCCCGGCGTCCAGGCGGGCGACAGTGTCGCTCCCCTCAGGGCGGGCGGCCGCCTTTTCGCTGAGTTCGGCGAAGAGCGCCTCGAACGATTTCACGTGAACAGCCTAGCGGGTTTCGCGTCGACGGCGGATCGCCCCGACCGTCGCCCGGTCAGTGCGCGTGCGCCGCTGCTGCCGTGCGCAGTTCGGCGATCCGCTCCTCCGGCACCCCCGAATACACGGCCGAACCGGCCACGAAGGTGTCGGCACCCGCTTCGGCCGCGATCCCGATCGTATCGACCGTGATCCCCCCGTCGACCTGCAACCAGAGGTCGAGACCGAAGCGAGCCCTCGCCTCGGCGACGCGACGGAGCTTCGGCATCATGTCGTGCATGAACGACTGCCCGCCGAAGCCGGGCTCCACGGTCATCACGAGCACCTGATCGAACTCGGGCAGCAGTTCGAGGTAGGGCTCGGGATCGGTACCCGGCTTCAGCGCGATGCCGGCGCGCGCTCCCCGTGCCCGGAGCGCCCGCGCGAGTGCCACGGGATCCTCCGCGGCCTCCGCGTGGAACGTCACCGAGTAGGCGCCGAGGTCCGCGTATCCGGGCGCCCAGCGATCCGCGTCGGAGATCATCAGGTGCACGTCGAGCGGCACCGGAGAGACTCCCTGAATGCGCTCGACGATGGGCGGTCCCATCGTGAGATTCGGCACGAAGTGATTGTCCATCACGTCGACGTGCACGAGGTCGGCGGTGCTGATCGCCTCCAGTTCGCTCTGCAGGTTCACGAAGTCGGCGGACAGAATACTCGGGTTGATGCGCTGCGCGGTCACGACCCCAGCCTAGGGCGTCTTGCGCACGGGCTCGTCCCCGTCGCCCGTAACCGTGGACCCCGCCGGGGCGGGTGGGGGCGCGGCAGCAGCGGATGGCGCGGGGGCAGCGGCAGCAGGAGCAGCGGGAGCGGCGGCGTAGCTCTGCGAAAGCACGCGATAGGCGCGAGTGAAGCACGCACCGACTGCGACGAGCACCATGGCGGCGCCGGTCCACACGAAGATGAGCGCGATACCCCGGCTCTCGCCCGATCCGAGCAGCCAGCCCCAGCTGGCTGCTCCCGCGGGCTCCTCCATGTACGGCACGATCCAGAACTCGGCGATCGGGGCGATGAGCAGTGACGTGATCGGTGCTGCCGCGGCTTCGAAGGTCATGGCGAGACCGAATACGCGGCCCTGCTTCTCGTAGGGGACCACGCGTTGAATGACCGTCTGCTCTGCAGCTTCGACCGCCGGCATCAGCGCCATGAACAGCCAGATCCCCGAGATGAAGAGCCAGGGCCAGTCGCGCAGCGTGAACACCATGCCGAGCACGCCCAGCAGCCCGGCGAGCATCAGAATCGTGCGGATGGGGTTCTTCCCCAGCCCCCATTTCGCGACGACGGCGCCACCGACGATGAACCCCGTCGAGGCGACTCCGAACACGATGCCCCACACTTCGACGGGGAAGAGTTCGAGCCCGTACGGGTCGAGCAGCGCCATAAACACGCCGCCGGAGAGATTGTTGAGCGTCGAGAAGAACACGAGTGCGATCAGGCCGGGAACGGCGAGCATCGCCGCCATGCCGCCGCGGAAGTCGACAGCGCTGCGCGTCGGGTCCTGCACGATCTCAGGCTCGGGAATGCGGAGCGCGAGCAGATGGACGATGGGCGCGCCGACGAGCACCGTCGCGATGAGGATCGTGCCGCCCATGCCGAGGAACCCGACCGACAATCCGCTGAAGACGCTCGTCGCGATGAATGCGAGCCCCTGCACCGTGCCGACCAGGCCGTTCGCATTCGCGTGCCGCTCCGTCGGCACCAGGAGCGTCACGGTCGTGGACAGGGCGAGGTTGCGCAGCAACTCGACGACGCAGCCGGCGAGCACGATGAGCGTGAACAGCCAGAACCAGGGGCGGTCGAGACGCAGGAGCTCGGTCTCGGGAACGACGAAGAAGATCACGCACCCCGTGACGAACGCGACGAGCGACGACATCGCAGAGACGAGCATCACCCGCTGCTTGCGCATCCGGTCGACGAGAGAGCCGAACCACATCGAGCACAGCGCGATCAGAATCATGTAGACCGCCCCGAGCACCCCGGTCGCGAGAATGCTGCGTGTCTCGAGGTACACCCAGAAGACCACGGCGAACCAGAGGAAGTTGGTCGTGAGATTGGCGACCGCGGTGTTCACGAGCACGTGCAGGAACGTGCGCATGCCTCCCTCGGGAGGCATCGGCGCGGTCGAAGGCGGCGGTGCCTCCGGCTCCGGATGCGGGGTCATGCTCACAGGGTAAGCCCGACCTCCGACATCCACCAGATCAGGAGTCGACCGCGCGGCGCTCGATGAGCGAGATGAACATCGCGTCCGTACCGTGTCGATGCGGCCAGAGTTGGACGCTCAACCCGCCTCCCGGCAGATCGAGGGGCTCCCGTGCCACCTCCCCGACCACCGCGCGCGCATCGACCTCCACCAGATCCGATCGACTGCGCAGCAGACGATCCACGGTGACCCGCGTCTCCGCGAGGTGAGGCGAGCACGTCACGTAGGCGAGGATTCCTCCTGGAGCGAGGTGGGCGCACGCCTCCTGCAGCAACTCCGCCTGCAACCGCGTGAGCCCTGGGAGGTCGGATGGCTGCTTCCGCCAGCGGGCTTCGGGCCGGCGCCGCAATGCGCCGAGCCCTGAGCATGGCGCATCGACCAGGATGCGGTCGAACCGTTCGCCGCCGTACGCCTCGTCATCCCGGCCGTCGAACGAGACCACGTCGACCGCGCCCGCGACTCCCGCGACCGAGTTCCGCACGAGCTGCGCGCGATGCGCTGCAACCTCGTTCGCACGCACGCTCGCGCCCCCGATGAGCGCCTCCGCTCCCAGAACGGCCGTCTTTCCGCCGGGCCCTGCGCACAGGTCGAGCCAGCGCTCCCCGGGCTGCACCGGCCGCGCGCGGGTGAGCGCGAGCGCGGCGAGTTGCGAACCCTGATCCTGCACACGCGCGAATCCACGCCGCGCTCCACTGGCCGCGATGGCGCGTGCGGGGTCACCGCCCCCGATCTCGACGCCGAGCGGCGATGGTCCCGAAACGACGACCTCGGCCTCCGCAGCGCGCTCGGCAGCTTCGATCGGAGTGACCCCGGCGCCCGGCAGGATCGCGACGTTGACGCGCGGAGCTGCGTTGTCGGCGACCAGCAGTGCGTCGAGCTCGTCTTCACGCCCTTCGATCCGCAACGCGTCCTGCATGGCGCGAATCACCCACGCCGGGTGCGAGGCGAGCGCGGCGCGGGCATCGTCGACCCCGGCGGCGGACTCCGCGATCCGCGCATCCCATTCCTCATTCGATGCACGCCCGATGCTCCTGAGCACGCCGTTCACGAAGCCGGCCGCTGCGCGGTTGCCCACGCGCCGCTGCAGCTCGACGCTCTCGTTCACCGCTGCGTGCGGCGCGGTGCGCATGCCGAGCAGCTGATGGACGCCCAACCGCAGGACGTTGCGCGTTCTGGCATCGATGCGCTCGATCTCGCGATCGGCGGCGAGCTCGATGATCCGGTCGTACCTGCCGCGCCACCGCAATGCGCCGGAGGCGAGCTCCGTTGCGAGGCCAGCGTCGCGCGTATCGAGCCCCGCCTCTCGGATGCGCCCCGGGAGGGCGAGATTCGCATAGGCCTCGCGATCCTCGACATAGCGCAGCACATCGTAAGCGACGAGCCGAGCGGGCGAGATGGCCGCTTCGCTCCGCTCGGCGCTCTCGCGCCGGTCCGGCCTTCCGCCCCGTGCACCGCCGCTGCGGCCCCGGCCGCGCGCGCCGTGCTGCGTTCCGCTCATGCGAGTTCCGCCCGTCCATCGCGTCCGCGCAACCACGCGGCGCCGTCCATCGCCGGTTTTCCCGCCGGCTGCACCCGCACCAGCTCGAGCATCCCGTCGTGGAGGGCGAGCATCGCCCTTCCCTCCAGCAGGCCGACCGCGCCGGCCTGTATCGCATCGACGCCCGGTGGTGAGTCGGAGCCCGACGGGGGGCGCAGTTCCCTGACCTTCAACGGCACCCCGTCATGCATCGCGTAGGCCCCTGGCTCCGGCGTCATCGCGGCCCACTGGGCCAGAACGGCACGGGCCCCGCGCCCGAGATCGAGGCGACCGTCTTCGCGTGTGAGCTTCTCGGCGTAGCTCGCCTCTCCGACCTGAGGCGCGCCCGCCGCGGGGTCCGCCCCGAGCAGTTCCACGGCTTCGACGAGCGCGCCGGTGCCGAACGAAGCGAGATCTGAGAGCGCAGCGCCCGCAGAGGTTCCTTCCGGATACTGCCGCGAATCCGTCGTCAGAATGTCGCCGGCGTCGAGCGCTGCGACCAGGCGGAACACGGTCACGCCGAGGCGCTGCTCCCCCGCCTCCAATGCGCGCTGCACGGGAGCCGCACCGCGCCACTTCGGCAGCGCGGAGAAGTGCAGGTTGATCCACCCGAGCTCCGGCGTGCTGAGCAGCGGCTCTCGAACGAGGCCGCCGTACGCGACGATCACCCCGAGCTCGGGAGCGAGCTGACGCACCCAGGCAGTGGCCTCGTCATCGAGACGGTTCGCCCGGTGCACCGGAATTCCCAGAGCTTCGGACGCCACCGCGACGGGCGACGGGGTGAGCACGCGCTTCCGCCCGAGCGGAGCATCCTCGCGGGTGACCACTCCCACGACTTCGTGCCCGGCGGCGCGAAGCGCGTGGAGACTGGGTACGGCGAACTCAGGGGTTCCGGCAAAGACGATCCGCATCCGGCCATTCTCCCACGCCCGCACCGCTCCCGCCGCGCGCACCAGATCCACCCGTCATCCGTCGAAGACTCCGCGATCGTCGAACCGGAGCCTGAGCGCCTCTGGCCGCGCTCGACCGGGGGCGCGGCCCCGCGTGCGGGACGCTGACCCGGCTGCGTCTGAGACCAGCGCACCGCGCAATCGCCTCGCGACCTCCGCACCGTGGCCGTAATCGAAGCGGACGATCGCGCGGACGAGCCCCTGCGGGGTCTTCGCGATGCCGCCGGGGGGAAGCGGAGTCGGGCCGAGATGATCGACGCCCGGCAACGACTCGAGCTGCTGCAGCGCGCGTTGGACCTCCTCGGGCCCGCCGCTCACGCTCGCCACGCGCACGGCAGGGGGGTAGCGGAGGGCATGCCGGTCGCGCAGCTCCCCGTGCAGCCATTCGTCCGCGCGTCCGGTGACAAATGCGCGCACCACCGGCCCGCCGCCCGAGGCCATCAGGCAGACGCCGTCTGGGGCGGTGAGCGCGGCCGCGTTCTCCCACCAGCGCAGGCAGTCCTCACCCGCGCGCAGCGTCTCGATGCTGAGCAGGCGCTCGGCGTCGAGCAGCACGACGGCGCGGTATCCCCCCGCCGCCAGCGGCTCGGCCCCGCGGGTGGCGACCACGATAGCCGGGCGAGCGTCCACGCGCTCGCGGGGATGCTCGCCGTCGCTGAGCAGGACTCTGGCGCCCTCGAACTGGCGCTCGAACTGCTCGACGGTGCGCCCCGACCCCATGCCCCGCTCCACGAGTTGTCTGCCGTCGCAGGTGCGGCAGTGCCAGTCGCTCGCGTACTCGCCGCACCACCGGCATGAGGCGCGCCCGATCACCCGGAAGCCGATCGGCCCGTTGCAGACACCGCAGCGCGCGAGGTCGCCGCAGTCTTCGCACACCGCAACCGGGGCGTAGCCGGGCGTCGCGACCTGCACGAGTACGGGGCCGGTGCGCAGTCCCTCGCGAATCGTCCTCGCCGCGAACTCGGGAACGCGCCCCGCGAACGCGTCGGGCGCGAGCGATGCGTCCGCGTGCACCACGCGGGCGCGCTTCGGCGGGTTGCGCTGCGCGTGCACGTACCCGAGGTCGACGAGCCGCTGCACCTCGGCACTGCGGGCGTGCGCGGCGAAGAACAGGCCGGCCGATTCCTGCTCGGCTCTGACGAGCGCGGCGTCGCGGGCATGCACGTACGGAGCGAGCGGCTCGGCGAGCACGGGGTCGCCGTCGTCCCACATGATGATGGCCCCGAGCGCGTGGGCCGGGGCGTAGACGGCGGACCGATTGCCGAGGATGACGCGGGGCTCCGGGTCGCGAGCGCGCAGGAAGCCGGCGTAGCGCTCCGCGTTCGACTGCCGGGAATCGACGCGAACGACGTCCTCGTGCCCGAGCGCTGCGAGGGCGTCGCGCAATTGGTCCAGGTCGCGGTAATCGGGCGCGATGAGGATCGCGCTGCGTCCGAGCGCGTGCACGGCGAGCGCCGTGCGGGCGAGTTGCACCGCCCAGCCGCCGACCCATTCGCCGGTGTGCAGCCGATCGGGCCCGTGCGAAGCGGTGAGTGCCAGGCGGGAGCCGCCGACCAGTTGCTCGGCGATGCCCTGCTCCGGCGTTCCCGGCTCTTCGACCTCCGGCTCTTCGACCTCTGGCTCGGCGGCGTCGGGAGTGGCCGCGTCAGCTTCCGCGGCCGCCCGCGCAGCCAGATGCTGCTTCTCGACGCGCACCTGGCGGGGAGGGATCGCGAGCCGCAGGATGTCACCCGCTGACCCGCCGGCCCGATCGGCGACCGCCCGGGCGAGCCTCCACACCTCGGCGGAGAGCACGGGCACGAGGGTCACGATGTCGGCGATCGGCGAGAGCTCCCCGCCGAAGTCGCTGCGGTCGGCGAAGCCGATCACGTACCCGAAGGTCTTCCGCTCCTTCGAGCGAAAGGGCACGCGCACGCGCTGGCCGACGCGGATGTCGTCGGCGAGCTCGGGCGGTACGGCGTAGTCGAAGAGATGGTCGAGCTGCGGGAGCGCCGAATCGAGCAGGATCTGGGCGATGGGTCGCCCCTGCGCTGATTCAGCCGTCGTGAACGCTGTCGCGGCCGGCATGCGGCTCGCCTACAGGCCCGCGGCGGCCCGCAACTCGGCGACGCGAGGAGTGGACTCCCAGGTGAACTCGGGCAGTTCGCGCCCGAAGTGGCCGTACGCGCTCGTCTGCGCATAGATCGGGCGCAGCAGCTCGAGGTCGCGGATGATCGCGAGTGGGCGCAGGTCGAAGACGTCGCGAACGGCTCGTTCGATCCGGTCGAGCGGCACCGTCTCCGTGCCGAACGTCTCGACGTACAACCCGACGGGATGCGCACGTCCGATCGCGTAGGCGACCTGCAGCTCCGCGCGCGCAGCAAGACCGGCGCGCACCACGTGCTTCGCGACCCAGCGCATCGCGTAGGCCGCGGAGCGGTCGACCTTGGACGGATCCTTGCCGCTGAAGGCACCGCCGCCGTGACGGCTGGCGCCGCCGTAGGTGTCGATGATGATCTTGCGTCCGGTGAGTCCGGCGTCGCCCATCGGACCGCCGACGACGAAGGGCCCGGCCGGGTTGATGAACAGCTCGGCCTGAGCGCTCGCGAGTTCGACGCGCTCGAGCACCGGGCGGATCACCAAACGCTCGACCGCATCTCTCAACGCCGGTTGCGTCATGTCGACGTGGTGCTGGGTCGACACGACGATCGCCTCGACACTCGCTGCCCGATCGCCGTCGTAGCCGATCGTCACCTGCGTCTTGCCGTCCGGGCGCAGCTCGGGAAGCTCCCCGCTCTTTCGCACTTCGGTGAGGCGCTCGGCCAGCCGGTGCGCGATCCAGCTCGGCAACGGATGGAGTTCCGGCGTCTCATCGGTCGCGAACCCGAACATGATTCCCTGGTCGCCGGCTCCCTGCCGGTTGAGCTCGTCGTCGGCATCATCGGAGCCGCTGCGCACCTCGAGCGAGGTGTCGACGCCACCCGCGATGTCGGGCGACTGCTGACCGATCGAAACGGAGACGCCGCACGACGACGCGTCGAACCCCATCTCGGAGCTCGTATAGCCGATCTCTCGAACCGCGTCGCGCACCAGCTGCGGGATCTCGACGTATCCGCTCGTCGACACCTCGCCAGCGACGTGCACGAGCCCGGTCGTCACGAGCGTCTCCACCGCTACGCGAGCGCCGGGATCCTGCGCGAGCATCGCGTCGAGAATCGTGTCGGAGATGCGATCGCAGATCTTGTCGGGGTGCCCCTCGGTGACTGATTCTGACGTGAACTGGCGCAACGACACGGTACTCCTCAAGATGACGGGCGGATGCGGGGAGGAAACCCCGGCCGGAAACGCCAGTGGCGCCGGACCCTGTTCAGGGTATCCGACGCCACCGACACTGCTGCGAATGCAGCTGAAGATTACGCTTCTTCGAGCTCGTCGGACGCAGCGGCCTCTTCGGCGCGACGCGTCATCGTGAGCTTGCCCTCGACGATCTCGTGCAGCGCGATCGAAAGCGGCTTGTCGTCCACCGACGAGTCGACCAGCGGGCCGACGTTGTCGAACAGATTGCCGTCGTGCAGATCCGTGTAGTAATCGTTGATCTGCCGCGCACGCTGCGAGGCGAAGACCACCAAGGCGTACTTCGAATCGACCTTCTCGAGCAGATCGTCGATGGGCGGGTCGATGATGCCGTTGGGATTGGCCATGTACACACTCCTCTAGTTGACCGTCCTATCCTACCTGAGGAATGCCGACTCCGCTGGTCGGAGACTGGATCGCCCCCGACTCCACGGGTCGACTACCCGATGAGCGAGCGGACGAGGACATGGCCGCGCGGCGTGGACACGCGAATCCACGTCAGTGATCGGGAGACATCCGCGGTGTCAGCACCCGTCAAGAAACCCATCGCCTCGGCAGCGAAGGCCGCGGCCGCCGGGATGCCGGGGGCGACCTCCAGCCCCCAGACCGAAGCGCGCACACGGTGCACGACGGCCTCGCCCGGGTCGGCCGGGAGCGAGGCCGCCACGCGGCCGATCCCCTCCTCCGCGACCGCACTCAGCGACGCAGCATCCAGCATGCCTGCGGCGGTCCACCCGGCGGCGGGCGGCAGCACACCGGCCCATGCCGCCATCGGACTCGACACGGGGATCTCCAGCTCGCGTCCCGCGAATCCCATCCGGGCGATCCGGTCGAGCAGAGCCCGGCCGGGCACGGTGACGTCGACCGGCGTCCCCGGCGCGTCGCTCAGCGCGAACGCGCGCATGACGAGCACGACGGGCACGGTATCGGTGATGCCGCGCGGCGCTTGCGTGCATCCGTAGACCGCCAGCGCCGCACCGCGGGAGGTCATGCGCACATCGGGCTGCCCCGCGCGCAGCAGGCGTTCCAGGAATATCCGCAGGTCGTCGCGTGTGGCGGCGTCGGAAAGCTGCATCGTCTCGGGCATACGGCCAGAGTCTAGTGGGCTGCCACGGGACGCGGAGCGGGCCGGGGCCCCGCCGCGCATAGACTGGTTTCAACGTTTCCCGCGTGCTGACAACGGAGGATCAATGACCGCGACGCAAGGGCTCATGGACATGCTGACCGTGCTCGACTCCGGAGCGCGCACGCGAGAGGACATCCTCACGGGCCCTCCGCTCCCCACGCCGCACGGCCGTTCGTTCGGCGGCCAGGTGCTCGGCCAGGCGATCGCGGCCGCGGGCCGAACAGTGCCGAACGACCGCGAGATCCACTCCATGCACGGGTACTTCCTCAGGCCAGGCGACGCCGACGCGCGCATGACGTTCGAGGTGGATCGCCTCCACGACGGACGCTCGTTCTCGACGCGTCGGGTGCAGGCGTACCAGCACGGTGAGGCTCGGATGTCGATGATCGCGTCCTTCCAAACCGAAGACCCCGGGCTGGAGCACCAGGAGCAGATCGATCTCGGCGGGCTCCCCGACCCGGAATCGCTCCCGACCGTGTGGGAGAAGTACGGCCACCTCTCCGGCAACGGCCGCGCATCCTGGGTGCTCGATCGCCCCTTCGACTTCCGATACGTGGAGTCCGACATCATCCTCGAGGTCGCTGAACGCACCTCCAGGCAACGCGTGTGGATGCGCAGCCGTGAGCCGTTCGAGGCGTCTCCACTTCTCAACGCCGCCGCACTCGCATTCGGCAGCGACTACCTGCTGCTCGAACCGGTGGCGCGACGGCACGGTCTCCCCTGGGCCACTCCCGGGATGCGCGCCGCGAGTCTCGATCACGCGATGTGGTTCCACCGGCCGTTCCGGGTCGACGAATGGTTGCTCTACGAGCTCGACGCCCCCACCTCCCAGGGCGGCCGAGGCCTGGCCAACGGACGCTTCTTCGATCGCGACGGCGTGCACGTCGCCTCGGTCGCGCAGGAGAGCATGATGCGCCTCCCCAGCCAGCGCTGACCGGCGGGGAACGGAGCCGCATTCAGGGGCGGCGCAGCTCCAGCGGCGCGTCCATCCACTCCGCCACCGAAGCGCGCCCGGCGTCCGAGAGCCGAATCGGCCGCAGCGTCTCGCCGTCGACGATCACAATGTGAGAGACCGCCCGGGCGACGACCGAACGCCCGCTCGCGGCGCCGTCGACGATCTCGTAGTGCACCTCGAGGCTCGAGCCGCCGAGCTTTCCGATCCAGAGCTCCACGAGGATCGGCCGATCCGAGTATTCGAGCACGCGAAGATACTCGATCTGCTGACTCGCGACCAGCATCTTCGGTCCGGACGGGTCGTCACTGCGGAAGTGCCGCTCCATGCCGGTCCGTTCGCGGCCGGAGCCGAGCCAGAACGTGCGCACGCGTGCTTCCTCGAGAAAGCGCGCGAAGGCCACATTGTTCACGTGCCCGTACGCATCCTGATCGCCCCAGCGCAGCTCCATGTCGATGTGGGCGCGTGCCATTGCGAATCCTCTCGTCTCGCCAGAACCGCGTGATCGGCACGGGGCGCGCCTCAGTGCGCGAGGCGCGCCCCGTGCCGACTAGTCGCGCGTGAGTTTGCGGTAGGTGACGCGAGAGGGCTTCGCAGCATCCGCTCCCAGGCGCTCGACCTTGTTGGCCTCGTACGCCTCGAAGTTCCCCTCGTACCAGTACCAGTTCGCCGGCTGATCCTCAGTGCCCTCGTACGCGAGGATATGCGTCGCGATGCGGTCCAAGAACCAGCGGTCGTGCGTGATGACCACGGCGCAGCCGGGGAATTCGAGCAGAGCGTTCTCGAGACTCGAGAGCGTCTCGACGTCCAAGTCGTTGGTCGGCTCGTCGAGCAGCAGCAGGTTGCCGCCCTGTTTCAGCGTGAGTGCGAGGTTGAGACGGTTGCGCTCGCCGCCCGACAGCACGCCGGCCGGCTTCTGCTGATCCGGCCCTTTGAAGCCGAAGGTCGAGACGTAGGCTCGCGAGGGGATCTCGACGTTGCCCACCTTCATGTAGTCGAGCCCGTCGGAGACGACCTCCCAGACGGTCTTCTTCGGGTCGATGCCGCCGCGCGACTGGTCGACGTAGCTCAACTTGACCGTGTCGCCGATCTTCAGCTCCCCGCCGTCGAGCGGTTCGATGCCCACGATGGTCTTGAAAAGCGTGGTCTTGCCGACGCCGTTGGGGCCGATGATGCCGACGATGCCGTTGCGCGGAAGCGAGAACGAGAGACCATCGATCAGCGTGCGGCCGTCGAAACCCTTGTTCAGATCCTTGGCCTCCAGCACGATGCTGCCGAGACGCGGGCCCGCTGGGATCTGGATCTCCTCGAAATCGAGCTTGCGCGTGCGCTCCGCCTCAGTCGCCATCTCCTCGTAGCGCGCCAGACGCGCCTTCGACTTCGCCTGCCGACCCTTGGCGTTCGTGCGCACCCACTCGAGCTCCTCTTTGAGGCGCTTCTGAAGCTTCTGATCCTTCTTGCCCTGGACCTCGAGGCGAGTGGCCTTCTGCTCGAGGTACATCGAGTAGTTGCCCTCGTAGGCGTAGAGGCGGCCGCGGTCGACCTCGCAGATCCACGTCGCGACATGATCGAGGAAGTAGCGATCGTGGGTCACGGCCATGACCGCACCGGGGTACTTCGCAAGGTGCTGCTCGAGCCAGAGCACGCTCTCCGCGTCGAGGTGGTTCGTCGGCTCGTCGAGGAGCAGCAGATCGGGCTTCTCGAGCAGGAGCTTGCAGAGCGCGACACGGCGCTTCTCGCCGCCCGAGAGGTGCGAGACGATGGCGTCCTGCGGCGGGCAGCGCAAGGCGTCCATCGCCTGTTCGAGCTGGTTGTCGAGGTCCCAGCCGTCGACGGCGTCGATGGCCTCCTGCAGTTCGCCCATCTCGGGGAGCAGCTTGTCGTAGTCCGCGTCGGGATCGGCCATCTCGAGCGAGATCTCGTTGAAGCGGTCGAGCTTTCCCTTGATCTCGGAGACGCCCTGCTGCACGTTGGCGAGCACCGTCGCGTTCTCATCGAGCTCCGGCTCCTGCATCAGGATGCCAACGGAATACCCCGGGGTCAGCAGCGCCTCGCCGTTCGACGGGGTGTCGAGACCGGCCATGATCTTCAGGATCGTCGACTTGCCGGCGCCATTCGGCCCGACCACACCGATCTTCGCGCCCGGAAGGAACGCCATCGTGACGTCGTCGAGAATCACCTTGTCGCCGTGCGCCTTGCGCGCGCGAACCATTTGGTAAATGTACTCAGCCATATACACACTCGGGCGCAGAGGCGCCCCGAACTCCCTTATTGGAATGATGGGTTGCGGATCGCCACCACTCTACCGCCAGGAGCGCCGCTTAGCCGATCGGCGCCGTTTGCCCGATCAAACAGATGTCGCCGGTAGGGCCGACCGCCGGTTCGTTCTTCGCGACGAAGCTGCGATCCGCAGCGATGACCTGCCCGATGAGGCAATCCGACCCGATGCGCACCGAGACGAAGATGTTGTCCGCCGGAAGGCTCGTCTTGCTCTGATCGAAGCTCACCTGCATCGCGGTGCGATCGAACCCGGCGTCTGCGACGGCCTGCACGATCGGAGCGCCCTGCACCGGCTCCTCCCCCGAGCTGAAGGTACGCAGCACCTCCGTGAAGTACGGCAGGTTGTCTTCCGCGCTGCCTTCCGGGAAGAACTCGGGCGGCGTCTCGGGAGCAGCCGTTTCGGTGCGCTCGGGCGTTTCCGGTTGCGGACCTTCGAGCAGCGCGCAACCGGACAGCAATGCAGCGCTGAGACCGAGCACGATGGATGCGAGAACAGCGGAACGGCGACGGGGCGTCAGAGCAGCAGGCACCCGCCCAGTGTACGCAACGACATCGCGCCGATACTGGCGATTCCCCGGAAGCGTCGGGCAGCGCGGGTGCCCCAGTGGCCACTGACCTTCGCTCACAATTCGCGCTTCGACGCGAAACGAAGAAGCGTTCCACAGAAGCTCATGGGCCTCCCGGTCCGTGTGCTGTCAGGTCCCAGGCTGGAGGCGAACGGGCGGATCGGACTCCGCACGGCACGTTCCGCCCGTTCACTCGTTTGCATCGCCGTTCAGGCCTCACCGAAGGAGCGCACCATGTCCACCACTGTCACCGTCGTCGGGACGATCGCCACCGACCCTCGCACCACCACCTCGCCGGGTCGAGCATCGTTCTGCTCGTTCCGTCTCGCCAGCACGGACCGCAGATTCGACCGCGAGCGGAACAGCTGGGTCGACGGCGAGACCAACTGGTTCTCCGTCAACGCGTTCCGCAGTCTCGCCGAGCACGCCGGGGCGTCGTTCGCGAAAGGGGAACGGGTGATTGTGCACGGGCGGCTGCGCATCCGGAGTTGGGAGTCGGACGAGAGGTCCGGCACGTCGGTGGAGATCGAAGCGGAAGCGATCGGACACGACCTGCGCTGGGGTGTGACGGCGTTCACCAGGCAGACGGCTTCGGAACCCGACTCGGCGATGAGCCAGCACTCGTTCGCGGAGTCGACGGATGATGCGCCTCCGCCCCAAGGGTGGCCCGAGGAGACGGCAGATGCCCAGACGAGAGAAAGCCTCGACGCCCACGACGGTGCCGAGACTCCCTCAGCGGATGGCGGCCTGCTGCCCGCCGCCGCCTAACGCAAGTACTGCGAGAACGAGGCTCGCACCTTGTTCACCTTGGGCACCGCTACGGCCAGGCAGTACCCCTGGGTCGGGTTCTTCGCGAAGAAGTCCTGATGGTACTCCTCCGCGGGGAAGACCTCGCCGAGCGGCTCGATCGTCGTCACGACGTCTCCTGGCCAGAGGTCGCCCGCGCGCGCTCGGGCGACCTCGAACGCCTCGCGCTGCTCGTCATCGGCTGGGAACATCGCCGAGCGATACTGTGTTCCCACGTCGTTGCCCTGCCGGTTGAGCTGCGTCGGGTCGTGCATCGTGAAGAACGCATCGAGGATGACTTCCGACGGAATCGTCTCCGGATCGAAGGTCACCGCGACCGCCTCAGCATGGCCTGTGGTCCCCGTGCAGACCTGCTCGTAATTCGGCTGCGCCGTATCGCCTCCGGTGTAGCAGGAGACGACCTCCGTCACTCCGTTGAGTGCGCGGTAGGCCGCGTCCAGGCACCAGAAGCATCCCCCTGCGAGCACGTATGTCGTCGTCATGATTCTCCTCCTGCCGATACCCACCAGTCGTCGCCGGGGGCGACGGGAAGCCGTCGCTTATGCTCGGTCGACCGGTATCGGCGCTCGAGATTCTCAACAGCCGCAGGAGCCACACTGTTCCCGGTCAGGTAGTCATCGATCTCCCGGTAGGTCACCCCGAGACTCGATTCGTCTGACTGGCCCGGCTCATCATCGAGAAGGTCTGCTGTCGGAGTCTTCTTCCACAGCCGTTCGGGCGCGCCGAGTTCGCGCAGCATCGCGGCGCCCTGGCTCTTCGTGAGGCCCCCGAGAGGCACCACGTCGGCCGCGCCGTCTCCGAATTTCGTGTAGAAACCGGTCACCGCCTCCGCAGCGTGGTCCGTGCCGATGACGAGCAAGCCCCGATCCCCCGCGATGGCGTACTGGGCCGTCATGCGCATCCGCGCTTTCACGTTCCCTCGGTTGAAGTCGGTGATCGACAGCCCGGCCGCCGCGACCGCATCGGCCAGCGCGGTGGTCGCCGGGGCGATGTCCACCGTCAGCGATTCGTCGGGCTCGATGAACGACAGTGCGAGCTGCGCATCGTCCTCGTCGTGCTGCACCCCGTGCGGCAGGCGGACGGCCACGAAGGTCGCGTCCCTCCCCTCAGCGCGGAGCCGCTCCACCGCGAGCTGGGCCAGCCGGCCTGCGAGCGAGGAGTCCTGCCCGCCGGAGATTCCGAGCACATACCCGCGAACGCCCGGCACCGAGCGCGCGTACGCCACGAGAAATTCGATTCGACGCTCGACTTCCTCGGCAGGAATGACATCGGCACTGACATCGAGGGCACGGATGATCTGCTGCTGCGTCTCACTCATACGCCCACCCTACTCCGCGACCGTTGCAGAAGGGTTACAAGAATCGCCTCCGAATCAGACGAGATCCTCGACCGGCAGCAGACACCGCGGCCCGAGCAATCCCTTCAGTTCGCCGAAGAGATCAGCGGTGATGCGCACCTGTTGCGGCAGCTCGAACACCCGGATCGCAGTGGAGGTCATCAGGTTGATGCGCACCTCGCTCTCCCCGCGATGACGCAGCAGCGTGTCCTTCAGCTCGTCCATGAGTTTCTCCGTCGCGCGAGCGTCGGAGAAGGTCAGCGTCAGCGTCGAGGCATCCTCCTGCGCTGAGACGTCGATGGGCTTCACGCCGTACGCGTGCATCGACATCCCGTCGTCGCGCGCATTCAACTTGCCTCGAAGCGCCACGACGCTGTCGGGCTGCAGCATGCTGCCGAACTCCTGGTACGACTTGCCCATGAAGAGCGCCTGCACTTCACCGGTGAAATCCTCGATCGTGACCATCCCGTAGAGGTTGCCCGATTTCGCCGTGCGATGCTGCACGCTCGTGAGGAGACCCGCGACCGTGACGATCTCGCCGTCGAAGCTGGGGCTGGCGTCCGGGTTGGTGATCTGCTGCACAGTCGCGCTGGCCTCCTTCGCCAGCGCCGCATCGAGTCCGCGCAGCGGATGATCGGACACGTAGAGTCCCAGCATCTCGCGCTCGAACGAGAGCTTGTCCTTCTTCGTCCACTCGGGTCGGTCGGGGACCTGCGACACGGTCTCGGAGGAATCACCCTGCGCCTCCGCCGCTTCGGCGAAGAGACTGTCGAAGTCGAACCCGACGTTCCCGTTCTCCGCGTCGCGCTTCTCCTTCACCGCGCTTTCGATCGCCGGCTCGTGAATCTCGACGAGAGCCCGCCGAGTTCCTCCCAGCCCGTCGAACGCCCCCGCCTTGATCAGCGACTCCGTGGTGCGCTTGTTGAGCGCCGTGAGCGACACCTTCTTGAGGTAATCGTGGAAGGACTCGAAGCGCCCCTTCGACTCCCGAGCCTCGCGCACCGCGTCGACCACGTGCGTGCCGACATTGCGGATGGCCCCGAGACCGAACCTGATGTCGGATCCCACCGCGGAGAAGTTCGCGAACGACTCGTTGACCGCCGGGGGCAGCACCTTGATGCCCATGCGCCGGCACTCGTTCAGGTAGATCGCGAGCTTGTCCTTGGAATCCCCCACGCTCGTCAGCAGCGCCGCCATGTACTCAGCCGGGTAGTGCGCTTTCAGGTACGCCGTCCAGTAGCTCACGACCCCGTACGCGGCGGAGTGCGCCTTGTTGAACGCGTAGTCCGAGAACGGGAGCAGGATGTCCCAGAGCGATTTGATCGCCGCATCGGAGTAGCCGCGGTCTTTCATCCCGCCGGAGAAGCCGGCGTACTGCTTGTCGAGCTCGGACTTCTTCTTCTTGCCCATCGCGCGGCGCAGAATGTCGGCCTGGCCGAGTGAGAACCCCGCGACGCGCTGGGCGATCGACATCACCTGCTCCTGGTAGATGATGAGCCCGTAGGTGGTGGAGAGGATCTCCTGGAGCGGCTCTTCCAGCTCCGGGTGAATAGGGGTGATCGGCTGCAAGCCGTTCTTGCGCAGCGCGTAGTTGGTGTGCGAATCCGCGCCCATCGGGCCGGGGCGGTACAGCGCGAGCACTGCCGAGATGTCTTCGAAGTTGTCGGGCTTCATGAGCCGTAGAAGTCCGCGCATGGGGCCGCCGTCGAGCTGGAAGACGCCGAGCGTGTCGCCGCGCGCGAGCAACTCGTAAGAGTCGGAGTCGTCGAGTTCGAGCCGCTCGAGGTCGAGCTCTTCGCCCCGGTTCAACCGAATGTTCTCGAGCGCGTCGGAGATGATCGTCAGGTTGCGCAGGCCCAGGAAGTCCATCTTGATGAGGCCGAGGCCCTCGCACGTCGGATAGTCGAACTGCGTGACGATCTGACCGTCCTGCTCGCGCTTCTGCAGCGGGATGATATCGATGAGCGGATCGCTCGACATGATGACGCCCGCGGCGTGCACACCCCACTGGCGCTTCAAGCCCTCGAGACCGAGTGCCGTGTCGTACACGGTCTTCGCGTCGGGATCCTCCTGCAGCACGGCACGGAATTCCGCGGCCTCCTTGTACCGGGGATGCTTGTCATCGGTGATGCCCGACAGCGGAATGTCCTTCGCCATCACCGCAGGCGGCATCGCCTTCGTGAGCTTCTCCCCCATGCCGAACGGGAAACCGAGAACGCGCGACGCGTCTTTCAGCGCCTGCTTCGACTTGATGGTGCCGTAGGTGACGATCTGCGCGACGCGCTCATCGCCGTACTTCTCCGTCACGTACCTGATCACCTCGCCGCGACGGCGATCATCGAAGTCGACGTCGAAGTCGGGCATGGAGACGCGATCGGGGTTGAGGAACCGCTCGAAGATGAGGCCGTGCTGGAGCGGGTCGAGGTCGGTGATGCGCATCGCGTAGGCGACCATCGATCCGGCGCCGGAGCCTCGTCCCGGCCCGACGCGAATGCCGTTGTCCTTGGACCAGTTGATGAAGTCGGCGACGACGAGGAAGTAGCCGGGGAAGCCCATCTGCGTGATGACGCCGATCTCGTACTCGGCCTGCTTGCGCACCGCGTCGGGGATGCCCGATGGGTACCGGTACTGGAGCCCGGCCTCCACCTCTTTCACGAACCAGCTGTCCTCGGTTTCACCCTCGGGCACCGGGTACCGCGGCATGTAGTTGGCCGACGTGTTGAACTCGACGTTGCACCGCTCAGCGATCAGCAGGGTGTTGTCGCACGCTTCGGGGAAATCCCGGAAGATGTGGCGCATCTCTGCGGCGGTCTTCAGGTAGTAGCCGGACCCGTTGAACTGGAAGCGATTGGGGTCGTCCAAGCGGGACCCGGACTGCACGCACAGCAGCGCGGAATGCGCCTCCGCATCCGCTTCGTGCACGTAGTGCAGGTCGTTCGTCGCGACCAGCGGAATCGACAGGTCGCGAGCGATCTTCACGAGGTCGGTCTGCACCCGGCGCTCGATCTCGAGACCATGATCCATCAGCTCGCAGAAGAAGTTCTCCTTGCCGAAGATGTCCTGGAACTCCGCCGCTGCCTGCCGGGCCTCCTGGTACTGCCCGAGCCGCAGGCGCGTCTGGATCTCCCCCGACGGGCAGCCCGTCGTCGTGATCAGCCCCGCGCCGTAAGTCTGCAGCAGTTCGCGGTCCATCCGGGGCTTGAAGTAGTACCCCTCGAGCGAGGCGTAGCTCGACAGGCGGAACAGATTGTGCATGCCCTGCGTCGTCTCGGAGAGCATGGTCATGTGCGTGTACGCACCCGACCCCGAGACGTCGTCGCCACCGCCGTCGCCCCAGCGCACGCGGGTCTTGTCCGAACGATGCGTGCCCGGGGTCAGGTACGCCTCGATGCCGATGATCGGGTTGAGGCCGTGGTCCTTCGCCTGCTTCCAGAAGTCGAAGGCGCCGAAGGTGTTGCCGTGGTCGGTGACCGCGATCGCCGGCATGTTCTGAGCGGCTGCCGCTTCCATGAGCGGACCGACGCGCGCTGCACCGTCGAGCATCGAATACTCGCTGTGCACATGCAGATGAACGAAACCGTCGGAATCAGACACGGATAGAGCCCCTTTCGCCGCTCATCAAGCGTACCCCTCGCACGCCCATGATTCCCCGCCGCCGGGCGCGGCACCGGCCTCCGCCAGCTCCTTCCCGTGTCGAACGCGCGGCGTCGGCTTTAGGCGAGCACCCCGCGCAGACGCGGAACGGTGCGCAGGAGCATCGACGCCCCGAGACTCAGCACGAAGGCGAGCACGGTGACCGCGACGACTCCGACCAGCGGGGGCGCGATCTCGGTGGTGACGCCGAACCTGCGCAGCAGCCACAGGAAGAACGGATGCACGAGGTAGATGCCGAATGACGCACCGGCGACGAGCGAGACGACCCGATCCCAGCGAGCGGAGATCCGATGCGAATCGCCCCAGGCCTTCGCAGCGGCGAACACGGCGACCGAGACGACCGCGACATTGAGCGTCGTGAAGTCGAAGAACCGCTCGTCCGTCTCGCCGGCGGCGCGGGAGACGCCGCTCGTACCGACGATGGTGACGGCGATCCCCGCGACCGCGAGACACCCCCACACCGCGAGCGCTCGGCCGCGGAGCGTCGTCGTGTGCAGCAGGTACCCGAGGACGAAGTACCCCGCGTAGCCGAGCACGAGATCGAATCGCATGGAGCCGAGCACGTCGGCGAGGAGCTCTCCGGCGACCGGGATTCCCGTGAGCAGCGGTAGCACGCCGGCGAACGGGATGGCGAGCGCGACGAAGTACCAGGCGACACGGCGGTCCTCGACGACGGTGCGCAGAATCGGCGTTCCGAGGTTCAACCCGAGCAGGGCCAGCAGGAACCAGAGATGGAAGTGCCCGGTGACCGCGGCGCGCAGGAAGTCGGTCGCGTCGCCGTCGCCGCCGGGACCGTATACGCCGAGCGCGGCGTACGCTGTCGACCACACCGCATAGGCGATGAGCAGTCGGGGAATGCGTCGCCTGAAGAGCGAACGGCGCGATACCCGCTTCTCCGGATCGAGGAACAGCGCCCCCGAGATCATGAAGAAGATCGGCACGGAGAAGCGCAGCGCGCTGTTGATCCAGGTCAACTGCTCCCAGCGGGCCGAATCGGGCGGAATGGCGTGCCACTCCGTGATCGCGGCGTGGATCATGACGACCGCGATGATCGCGACGCAGCGGAGCAGGTCGAAGTACTCGATGCGGTTCGAGGCCGAGCGCGTCGAAGGCGCACCGTTCCCCGTTTGCCGTCTCATGCCCACCCACGATAACAAAGCCGGCTCGGCCGGGGTCGCAGGAATCGATCGGGGGAATGCTGCGCCGCGCACGAAGCGCCCGGCCGCCAGGTTCCTCGACGGCGAGCGGGAGTAGGGTGAACCAGAGACGCGGCGCGATCGTCCCGCGTATCCCGGCCCGTCCTGCGCACCCGAATTCGAGGAGAGAATGTGACCGAGACCGCGCCCACCGTGAGCGTCGTGATCCCCGTGTACAACTCGATGCCGTACCTCACCGGAACGCTCGACTCCCTCCTCGCGCAGGAACTCGAGCCGTTCGAGATCATCGCCATTGATGACGGGTCGACGGACGGCTCTGAAACCGAGCTCGACCGGTACGCTGCGGCTGACTCGCGCATCACGGTCGTGCATCAGCCCAACAGCGGGTGGCCGGGAATGCCGCGCAACCGCGGCCTCGAGCGAGCACGCGGCAGGTACGTCCTGTTCATGGACGCCGATGACACCGTGTCGCCCGATGCGCTCGCGCGAATGGTCGCCCAGGCCGATGCGCACGACGCCGACATCGTCATTCCACGATTCGAGGGCACCGGCGGGCGCCACGTCCAGGCGCTGTTCGAGCGGCATCCCGAAGGGCCGATCGAGCTCGCCAGAGCCATGGAGACGCTCTCGCCCCAGAAGCTGTTCCGTCGCGAGATGCTCGAGCGGCTGGGATTGCGCTTCCCCGAGGGCCGTGTTCGCCTCGAAGACGGGATCTTCGTCACTCGCGCCTATGTCGAGGCTCGGCGCATCATGTTCTGCGGGGACTCGCCCCTGTACTTCATCGCCCTGCGCGACGACGGGCGGAACATCTCGAGCCAGAGCATCGATCCTGACAATTACGTCTCGTCGTGCCGCAGGATCGCGGAGACCCTCATCGAAGGAGTCGCCGACCCCGATGATGCGCGTGCGCTGGTGCGTCAGTTCTTCGGCAGGAAAGGTCTCCGCTTCTACGCGCCGAAACGCTGGCTCGCGATGGACGAGGGTCGGCGCGCTCACTGGGTGGCGCTGCATCGCGAGTTCTTGCGCAACCTCTTGCCGCCGTCCACGGATGCGCAGGTGACGCACCCAACGGATCGCCGCAAAGTGGAGTTGATCCGAGACGGTGACGTCGAAGGACTCGACCGGCTGATCCGGGCTGCCGCGATGCTCGAGCACACCGCGCTCGTATCGGGCGTCCGTGCCTTGCCTGGTGGGATCGAGGTCACGGTCACGGTTCGGCTGGACCATGACGAGGCACCTGCAGGAGCGGCAGGATCAGGCCTCCGCGTGCGCGTCGCGGATCGCCTCTACCGCCTGGTGCGCCCGCTCGTCACCCGCCGCCTCGTGCGGGGAACGAGCCGGCTTGCCGCGCGATTCCTGCTGTGGAATCGGCCGCACGCCATGCTGCTCCTCTCCGGGCGCAAGCGTGGCCGCGCCACGGCCGTGCCCGGAAGACTGGCGCCTCCCGAGCCGCGGACCGCCGAGGGGACGTACCGCGCGCGCGAGCCGCGGTACCGATTCGTGCTTCCGCATGACCTCCTGCGGCGATACCGAGGAGAACGGGTCGACGCGTGGGCGGTGCTCTCCGGCCCGCATCGAGTGAGCGGCGACCGCTGCCGAGTGACCGCGCCGCCGGCGCTGGACCGTCGGGTCGACGGTATTCGCGCGTACGCGACGAATCGAGGCAACTTCAGTCTGCAGGTGCCAGGTCGGGGGTGACCCGACCTGGCTCAGCCCTCCAGCGCGTCGAGTGCGCGCTGGAGATCGGCGGGGTAAGCGCTTTCGAACTGCACGGGCTCGCCGGTTCCCGGATGCCTAAAACCGAGTCGCTTGGCGTGGAGCCACTGCCGGCTCAGCTGCAGACGGGCTGAGAGCGTCGGGTCGGCACCGTACATGCTGTCGCCGACGCATGGGTGCCGCTGCGCCGACATGTGCACTCGGATCTGATGGGTGCGTCCCGTCTCGAGCCGAATCTCGAGCAGGCTCGCGTAGGGGAACGCTTCGATCGTCTCGTAGTGCGTGACCGACGGCTTCCCGTCGCGCGTCACGGCGAACTTCCACTCGTGGCCAGGATGCCGGCCGATGGGCCCCTCGATCGTGCCCGCGAACGGGTCGGGGTGCCCTTGCACCACGGCGTGGTAGATCTTCTCCACTTCGCGCTCTTTGAAGGCGCGTTTCAGCTCGCTGTAGGCGCGCTCGCTCTTCGCCACCACCATCAAACCACTCGTTCCGGCGTCGAGGCGGTGCACGACGCCCTGGCGCTCCGCCGGACCGGAGGTGGCGATGCGATAGCCGGCCCCCGCAAGTGCGCCGACCACCGTTGGCCCTTGCCAGCCGAGCGAGGGATGAGCCGCGACTCCCGCTGGTTTGTCGACCACCACGATGTCGTCGTCATCGTGCACGATGCCGAGGTCGGGAAGCACGACGGGAACCACTTCTGGCCCTCGCTTCTCCTCCCAGCTGACCTCGAGCCAGCCGCCGGCCGTCAGACGATCGGATTTGCCGAGTTCGCGCCCGTCGAGCTGGACGCCTCCCCCGTTTGCGATCTCCGCGGCGAAACTGCGGGAGAAGCCGAGGAGTTTCGCGAGCGCCGCATCGACGCGATCACCCGCCAGACCATCCGGAACCGGCAGGCTACGCTGCTCCATCGGTCTCCTCCGACGTCTGATCGGCCGCGGCCCGCCCGCGAAGGCGCGGACTTCCGTCGATGTTCACTCCGAGGAGCGAGATGATCACGAAGAGCACCATTCCCGACACGATCGCGATATCGGCGATGTTGTAGATCGCCTCGTTGAACCCCAGCCACATCCAGGGGGTCGATATGAAATCGATGACGTGCCCCTGCGGGAAGCCGGGCTCACGAGTCAGCCGGTCCGTGAGGTTTCCCAGTACGCCGCCGAGCAGCAGGCCGAGGAAGAGCCCCCAGGGGGTCGACCGGAGTCGTCGGATCTGCCAGAGAATCACAACGACGACGATTGCCGCGAGAATCGTGAAGATCCACGTCGAGCCTGTTGCGAAGGAGAAGGCCGCGCCGGGATTTCTCACGAAGTGCCAGCGCAGGAACTCGCCGAGCACGGGCACGGTCTGCCCTTCGACGAGATGGGCAACCACCCAGTTCTTGACGAGCTGGTCGGCCGCGAACACTG
Organism: Leucobacter manosquensis; assembly: GCF_018304845.1. NCBI lineage: Bacteria > Bacillati > Actinomycetota > Actinomycetes > Micrococcales > Microbacteriaceae > Leucobacter > Leucobacter manosquensis. The sequence goes on from NZ_JAFEVO010000001.1 coordinate 930,669, forward strand.
CTGCCGCCACTCCGATGAGGAGCAGCGGCACCAGCGCTCGACGCCGTGACCGCGACGCGATACTCGCGATCGGCTCAGTAGCGTCGCTCACGCTCCCGGTTACTGGAGACCGTCGGGTGCGCCGGCGGGCTCGGGCGAGCCGTCGAGGCCGCGCAGCTGCGACTGGATGTACGAGCGCAGCGTCGAGCGGTACTCGCTCTCGAACTGACGAAGATCCTTGATCTTGAACTGGAGGTCGCTGCGCTCTTCACCAAGCTGGCGGAGTTCCTCGGAGCGCTGCTTCTGCGCCTCGTCGACGAGCTGCTTCGCGGTGCGCTCGGCGTCCTGGATCATCTGGTCGCGCTTGGCCTCAGCCTCGGAGATGAGCTTGTCTCGAGTGGCTTCGCCCTCGTGCACGTGCTTGTCGTGGAGCTCGAGTGCGAGCTGCAGCATCGCGCTCGACTTCACGGCATCCGGCTGCGGGACGGCGGTGTTGTCGGCGACGGACTGGCTCGCAGCTGGCGCGGCCTGCTGCGGCGCGGGGGCCGGAGCCTCCACGACGATCGTCTGCTCTGACGCTGCACCCTCTGAGTCGGAGTCGGAGTCCTCCGCGGCGCGGGTGCCCGACTCTGCGGCTGCGAGCTTGGCGGTGAGCTCTTCGATCTGCGAGCGCAGCTCCGCCTTCTCCTGCTCGTGCTGACGGAGCTCCTCGACGATCGTGTCCAGGAAATCATCGACTTGATCGAGATCGTATCCGTCGCGGAACTTGGTGATCGTGAACTTCTGATTCACGACATCTTCGGGAGTCAAGGCCATCGTTACGTCTCTTTCGCTTCGGGACCACTGCCGTGGTCTAGAACAACGCTAGCAAATAAAGTCGGGTTCGCGCAGGTGCACCGGTCGCGGCTACCAGGCGGAGAGGATCGCGATCAGGATCAGGCAGGAGATCATCGTGAGCAACCATCCCAGATCGAGGGCGACCCGGCCGAGCCGAATCGGAGGGAATACCTTGCGGAACATACGGATCGGCGGGTCTGTCACCGTGTACACCAGCTCCACGAGCACGGCCCAGAACCCTCGCGGCCGGAATTGCCGGTTGAGCACCATGACCCAGTCGAGGATGAAGCGGGCCCAGAGCACGAATGTGAAGATCCTGAGTGCCAGCCGGAGAATGAAGGCGATCGCTGCGACGATCTCCACGCTCAGGCCGAGGGAGCTACGAAGAACGATCCGCTGTCGTTCTTCTGCGAGTGGTCGCTGCCGGTCTCGATATGCTCGGGCGACAGCAGGAACACCTTGCTCGTCACGCGCTCGATGCGTCCGTTGAGCCCCATGGTCAGTCCGCTCGCGAAGTCGATCAGCCGCTTCGCGTCGCCGTCGGTCATGCGGGACACGTTGACGATGACGGGGATGCCGTCGCGGAAGCTCTCGGCGATCACCTGGGCGTCGGCGTAGGCCGTGGGGTGCACGGTCAGGATCTCGTTCATCGGCTGACTCGACGGCTGACGGGTCGGTGTGACGCGGCGCAGCGGTGTGACCGCAGCGCGCTGCGCGGGGGGCCGCGCTGCCTCCGGCTTCTGTGCCGGTGCGGTCTGCGCAGCACGCGGGGCCGCCGGCTGCGCCGACTCGGTGTTCTGGGCGTCGAGGTCTTCCTCGGCGAGGCCCAGGAACACCATGGTCTTCTTCAGCGGGTTGCTCATGTTTTCTCCCAACGGTGCGGTGGTTCGAGACTATCGGGGCTCCGGGCGTTTCCCGGTGATTGCGCTTCCGATTCTGAGGTGTGTCGCGCCCGCCGCAATGGCTTCGCGATAGTCGTGCGTCATTCCTGCGGAGATGGCGGTGGCGCCCGGCGCGACCGCGCGCACGCGCTCCGAATAGCCGGCCAGTCGTTCGAACGCGGCCGGTGCCGGCTCCTCGAGCGGTGCCACCGCCATCACTCCGCGCAGGTGCAGCGCGGGTGCGCTGAGCACGTGCTCAGCGAGCCGTTCGAGCTCGGCAGGAGCGGCGCCGCCGCGAGCGGGGTCTTCCGTGAGGTTCACCTGGATGAAGACTTCGATCTCGCGCTCCATGTCGGCGATCGCATCGACGAGGCGCTCCCGGTCGATCGAGTGGATCGCATGCGCATACCTCGCTGCTTGACGGGCCTTCTTCGTCTGGAGCTGTCCGACGAAGTGCCAGCGCAGATCGAGTTCCGCGAGCTGCTCGGCCTTCGCCTGAGCCTCCTGGTGTCGATTTTCGCCGACGTCCCGCACGCCCAGGTCGGCGAGTGCCGCGACCAGCTCGACCGGATGGAACTTGGTCACCACGATGAGGTCGATCTCGTCCGAGCTGCGCCCGGCGTCGCGACACGCGTCCGCAATTCCCGATTGCACCTGGTGCAGACGATCGCCCAGGCCGGGGAAGCCTCGGTCGCTGGCTTCACTCATGCGGGTTACCTCAGGAACTCGGGAATGTCGAGGTCGTCGTCGTCATCGCCGTCGAAGGCGGGATCGGAGATCTGCGCCTCCACGGGCGGATTCGAGAGCACCTCTCCGAACTGCCCCGTCGGCGGGTTCTTCGACCCGGCATCCCCTGACGCGGAGAATCCGGCGTACCCCGCGCCGACGCCTGCAGCCGCGCCGCCGCCTGCTGCTGCGGTTGCTGGCGCTGCGACCTCATCGAGGCTCTCGACGTGACTGCCGCGACGACCCCGCTCCGAGTTGGCGATGGGAGCGGGCGTCTCATCGTCGAAGCCGGCAGCGATCACGGTCACGCGCACCTCGTCTCCGAGGGTGTCGTCGATCACCGTTCCGAAGATGATGTTGGCCTCGGGGTGCACCACATCCTGCACCAGCGTCGAGGCCTCGTAGATCTCGCTCAGGGCGAGGTTCGACGAGCCTTGGATCGACAGCAGCACGCCGTGCGCGCCTTCGACGGAGGCTTCGAGCAGCGGCGAGGCCACGGCGAGCTCCGCCGCTTTGATGGCGCGATCCGCTCCGCGGGCGGAGCCGATGCCCATGAGCGCGGCACCGGCGCCCTGCATGACCGATTTCACATCGGCGAAGTCGAGGTTGATGAGACCCGGAGTCGTGATGAGGTCGGTGATGCCCGACACGCCGGCGAGGAGCACCTGGTCGGCCGCGGCGAACGCCTCGATCATGCTGATGCCGGGCTCGCTGATGTCGAGCAGGCGATCGTTGGGAACCACGATGAGCGTGTCGACGGCCTCGCGCAGCGTGTGCACGCCCGAGTCGGCCTGAGCAGCTCGGCGCTTGCCCTCGAAGCTGAACGGCCGCGTGACCACGCCGATGGTGAGTGCGCCGATGGACTTCGCGATGCGAGCCACGACCGGGGCGGCCCCCGTACCCGTGCCGCCGCCCTCGCCTGCGGTGACGAATACCATGTCGGCACCGGCGAGCGCCTCTTCGATCTCCTCGGCGTGATCCTCGGCCGCACGGCGCCCCACCTCGGGATCGGCGCCGGCGCCGAGACCGCGCGTGAGCTCGCGGCCGACGTCGAGCTTGACGTCGGCATCGCTGAGGAGCAGCGCCTGCGCATCGGTGTTGACGGCGATGAACTCGACGCCCCGCAGTCCGAGCTCGATCATCCGGTTGACTGCGTTCACGCCGCCGCCGCCGACGCCGACGACCTTGATCACCGCAAGGTAGTTCTGGTTCGCTGACACGTGGTTCCTCCGCCCCTAACCTTCAACCTTTACTCGAGGTTAAGAGTTAGTATTGCCGTATACATTTCCTGCGCACCACCGTATGGGCCAGGAGCATGCGGCAACGCCTGACACGCCGCGAGCCCGTCGAAAGAAACCGCTCGCGCTACTCGAAGACGGGCGCTTCGGTCGCTGAGACATCGATTCGCGTCACCGGCTGCCCGGCGAGGGAGGCGAGCATCGCCTGCAGCACCACCGCCTTGCGTCGACTCTCATCGGCATCCCCCCAGAGCACCGTGATGCCGCTCGCGAGCGTGAACGTCACATCCTGAGCGCTCGAGGCGCTGGCGCTCGTGATCTGCGCACGCAGATCCGCGGGCATGTCGCGGAGCGCGCGCGACGCCGACCGGAAGGCCGCGGAGCCCCGGTCCGTGAGCGCTCCTGCGCCGACCGGCACGCCCGCGGGTGCAGCATCCGCAGCGCCGAGCAGCACCCCGGCGGCGTCGTAGAGCTCGACGCCATCGGCCCCTGCGACCGAGATCACGGGCACGCGCTCTTCGATCCGCACGACCAGCGTGTGCGGCGGCACCCGCTCCACTGCGTAGCGCTGGATCAGGGGGAAGGGTTCGAGGGCGCGATGCACCTCGGCATCGTCGATCAGCGCGAGAGGCCGCCCCTCGAACCGCTCGAGTGCGCTGTGCACATCCGCGGCGTTCACGCTCTCAGCGCCGGTCACCTCGACGGTCTTCACCGCCATCAGAGGCGTGAAGACTCCGGCACCGACGAACAGGGCGAGCGCGCCGACGGCTGCGAACGCGATGATCCAGTGGCGCCTCCGACCGCGGGCCTCCGCCGAGAAGCGTCGCCGCTCGCGTCGAGCCTGCCGCTTCCGCAGGCGCGCCGCCGCTGCCACCCGGCGCTCCGCCTCGCGCACCGGATCCGGTTCGCTTCCGCGAAACCGATCGAGACCGGAGCGAGCACGGGTGTCCAGTGATCCGAGATCGACCGTCGGGTGCTCGTCAGAGAGACGAACGGCTCGCGCACCGTCGATCGCCCCGGAAGCACGCACCTGGAGATCTTCCTCCGCCCGGGTGGCGGAGTCCGGACCCTCCTGCTCAGGAGGCGCGTGTCTCGAAGCGCGCACATCGCTCAGATCGATGGTCGGCGAGACTCCGGTTTCAGGGACGTGAGCGCGCGCCGGCACCCGGCTCAGCCGTGGCCCGAGTCGCCCCGCAGCTTCTGAGACCTCGGCCGGAGGCCGCCCGGCGGGCGGCTCCGGCTCCGGACGCGGTTGATCGGGCGTCCGATCGAAACCGCCGGGGCGCTTCACCGGGCCTCGAGCTCGAACCGGTCGCGCAGCGCCTCAACCACTTGAGGAATGATGCGGTACACCGTGCCGCAGCTCATCGTCACCATGACGTCGCCCGGACGGGCGATGCGCGCGAGGTAGTCCGCGGCATCCTGCCACTCCGGCAGGTACGCCACGCGATCCGCGTCCGCGAAGTCATCGGAGACGAGTGCGCCCGTGACCTCCGGGACCGGGTCCTCGCGCGCTCCGTCGACGGCGAGCACCACCGTGTGGTCGGCCCCGCGCTCGAGCACCTCGGCGAACTCCCGATGGAACATGCGCGTGCGACTGAAGAGGTGGGGCTGGTGGATCGCGATGAGGCGACCCTCGCCGACGACCGCGCGGGCGGAGTCGAGCAGCGCCGCGACCTCCGTGGGGTGGTGGGCGTAGTCGTCGTACACGCGCACGCCCTGCACCTCGGCATGGAACTCGAAGCGGCGCTTCGTGCCGCCGAACGCGGCGATCGCCTCGAGCGCGGCGCCCGGCTCGAACCCCAGGCCGGTGAGCACGGCGAGCGCGCCAACCGCGTTGACGGCGTTGTGCTTGCCGTATACGGCGAGCTGCGCCTCGTAGCGGTGCGCATCGATTTCCACCGCGAACCGAACGGGGCCAGAATCATCGATCTCGACGATGCGAACGTCGGCGCCGGGGGTCTCGCCGAACGTGCGGACCGGCGCGTGCCCGCCCTGGTGCTGCAGCGTGGCGAGCACTTCGCGCGCCCCCGGGTCGTCGGCGGAGATGACGATCTGCTCGCGCGCGCCGCGCATGAAATCGACGAAGGCCTGCATGAAGGCCTCCCGCGATCCGTAGAAGTCGAGATGCTCCGGATCGACGTTGGTGACGAGCGCGACGGCGGTGTCGTAGAGCAGGAAGGACTTATCGGATTCATCCGCCTCGATCACGAAGAGATCATCGCCGCCAGTGCCGGAACTCACGCCGAGCGCTTCGATCACGCCGCCGTTCACGAACGACGGATCCGCACCCGCGCCGAGCAGGCCGGTCACGATCATGCCGGTCGACGTCGTCTTGCCGTGCGCACCGGCGACCGCGACGACGCGTGCGCTCCTCGCGAGCCAGGCCAGCGCCTGGGACCGGTGCAGCACCGGGAGCCCCTGGGCGAGGGCGCGCTGGTACTCCGGATTGTCCGTCCAGAGCGCCCCGGTGACCACGAGCGTGTCGGCATCGCCGACGTTGTCCGCATCATGACCGATGGAGACCGGGATGCCGAGCTCGACCAGAGCCTCCGTCGAGTAGTTGGCGCTTCGATCAGAGCCGGTGACCGTGACACCGGCTTGGTGCATCATGCGAGCGATACCGCTCATGCCCGAACCGCCGATACCGACGAAATGGACCTGCCCGAGGTCTTCGGGGATCTCCAGTTCGAGATCGGGATAGATCATGGCGCCTCCTCAGCACGAATCGACAGTCAAGCGTACCGCGATGCGAGGCGCCCGTCGCCGAGGACCCGCTGAGCGATCGAAGTCGCTCAGGTTCCAGCGGCGCCCACGGCCTCCCGCACGAGTTCGAGCAAGCGCTCAGTGCCGTCCAGCGCGCCGGCTGAGCGAGCGCGCCGCGACATCGCTTCGAGTCGGGCGTCGTCGAGCAGGAGCGGCACGAGCACGTCGTGCACCCACTGCGGCGTGAGTTCCCCGTCTTCCACGAGCAGCGCTCCCCCGGCCTCGACCATGTCGGCAGCGTTGAATCGTTGCTCACCGTTGCCGACGGCGTAGGGCACGAGTACCGCGGGAATCCCGAGGCCCGCGAGTTCGCTGACCGTCGTCGAGCCCGCTCGCGATACCGCGAGGTCGCAGGCCGCGAATGCGAGGTCCATGCGGTCGCAATAGGGAATCACGACGTACCCGGGCACGCCGGGGTCTTCGAGCTCGGTGAGACCGCCCCAGACGTGGAGCACCTGGATGCCGGCGTCGACGAGCATCTGCGCCGAGCCCGCGATCCCTCTGTTGAGCGCACGCGCACCGAGCGAACCTCCCGTGACGAGCAGGGTGCTGCGAGCCGGATCGAGTCCGAAGTGCGCGCGCGCCTCGTCGCGGAGCGCTGCACGGTCGAGTCCCGTGATCTCTGGCCGCAACGGCATTCCGGTGACCCGCGCCCCTGCGATCGGCGTGCCCGCGAACGTCACCGCCACGTGCGGCGTGCTCCTGGCGCCCCAGCGGTTCGCCAGGCCCGGTTTCGCGTTCGCCTCGTGGATGACGGTGGGAACGCCTTCGCGAGCCGCAGCACGATACGCCGGCGCCGACGCATACCCGCCGAATCCCACCACCACGTCGACGCCGCGGCTGCGGATCAACTCGCGCACCTGCGAGACCGCACGCGCGAAGCGCACCGGAAACCGCAGCGCCGCGGCGTTCGGGCGACGTGGGAACGGGAGGCGCTCGATATGCACCAGTTCGTAACCCCGCTCCGGCACGAGCCGCGCCTCGAGACCTTCGCGGGTGCCGAGCACGATGATGCCGGCCCCCGGTTCTTCCCGTCGAATGAGGTCGGCGAGCGCCAGAAGCGGGTTCACGTGCCCGGCGGTTCCGCCGCCCGCCAGCAGATACGTGGTCATGCCTGTCCAATCTCTTCCTGATGTCGTGCGGCATCGCGGGCGATCGAGATGACGACGCCGATGGCGATGAGGCACGCGATGAGGGCGGTACCGCCCGAGCTGATGAGCGGGAGCGGCACGCCGAGCACCGGCAGCACGCCGACGACGACCGCGATGTTCACGAACGCCTGGCCGACGATCCAGACCAGTACGCCGCCGACCACGGCTCGGCCGAACCGGTCGCGCGCCCGCACGATGAGGCGGAGCATCACCACGGTCAGCGCGATGAACAGCACGACGACGAGCAGTGCGCCGATGAGCCCCAGCTCCTCGCCGATGATCGCGAAGATGTAGTCGTTGTCGGCCGCGGGAAGCCACGACCATTTCGCCTTCGAATTGCCGAGCCCGACGCCGAAGAGCCCGCCGCCGGCGAGGGCCCACAGCCCGTGCGTCGCCTGCCAGTCGATGCCGCTGTAGTCGTCGGTCCCTCCGGCGTGGCTGAGCAGCCGCGCCATGCGGTTCGGGCTCGACAGCACGAAGAAGGCGACCGCGAGCGCCGCGCCGATGGCCGTCACCCCGAGCGTCTTCCAGCTCATGCCCCCGAAGAACATCGCGCCGAACACGAGGGCGGCCATGATCATCACCGTACCCAGGTCCTTGCCGAGCAGCACGACTCCCAGGGCGATCAGAGCCCCGGGGATGACGACCGGGATGAGCTCGTGCCGCATCTGGCCGAACAGCGGCTCCTTCCGCTGCATCACGGCCCCGACCCAGACCACCAGCGCGAGCTTCAGCGCCTCGGACGGCTGCGCAGTCACGCCGCCGAGCTGAATCCAGTTCCGGTTCCCGGCCACTTCGAATCCGAGCGGTGTGAACACCAGCAGCTGCAGCAGGATGCCGAGCCCGAAGAGCGCCCAGGCGTAGCGCTTCCAGAAGCTCACGGGCATTGCGGCGGCGACGAGCATCAGCGGGATGCCGATGACGGCGAAGATCACCTGACGCCAGAACCCTCCGAAGAAGCCCTGATCGGCGAGATACGAGGTGATGGATGATGACGAGAGCACCATGATGAGGCCGAAGCCCACCAGCAGCAGCGTGATGGTGTAGAGCGCGATGACCGTGCGATCGGAACCGATGCGCAGCATGCCGCCCAGCCGGATCAGGGCTTGGGCGGGAGCCCGGCCCGGTTCGCGCTCGCTCGTGCGCGCAGACATCATTCCAGCTCTCGGACCGCGGCTTGGAAGCGTCGGCCGCGGTCGGCGTAGCCGGCGAACTGATCCATGGACGCCGCAGCGGGTGAGAGCAGCACCGTGTCGCCCGGGTGCCCGATCGCACGGGCCTGCGCCACCGCGGACCGCATGATGCCGTCGGGGTCGAGCCCGGCGTCGTCGATCTCGACGACGGGCCGCTCCCCCAGGTGCCGTCTCAGTGCGGCGAGCACCGGCTCACGATCGACTCCGATCACCACGGCGCCGCGCAACCGGATCGCGTGCGTGCGCACGAGCTCGTCGATGTCGACGCCTTTCAGGAGACCGCCCAGCACCCACACGACATCGTGCAGCGCACGCAGCGACGCATCGGCAGCGTGGGCGTTCGTCGCCTTCGAATCATCGATCCAGCGCAGCCCCTGCATCTCGCCGAGCTGTTGCGCACGGTGCGGATCGGGCACGAAGGTGAGCACGGCTCGCGCGATCTCGCCCGGTTCCACGCCGCGGGACCGGGCGAGGGCGCTCGCGGCGAGCACGTTCTGCACCATGTGCGGGGCCGCGAGGCCTCGCTCTGCGAGTTCCTCGATCGTGACGAGCTCGAACGCCTCGCTGCGGCGCTCCGCGTGATAGCCGCGATCGACGAGGATCCCCTCGACCACGCCGAAGCCGCTCGTCGGAGGGGTGTCGAGCCCGAAGCTCACGGCCCGGGCGCCCTCCACCACATCCGCGGCCTCCACCATGCGCTCCGTCGCCGCGTCTGCACGGTTGTACACGCAGGCGACCTGCGTGTGCTGATACACCTTCGCCTTCGCCGCCCAATAGGCGTCATGGCTGCCGTGCCAGTCGAGATGATCGTCCGCGAAGTTCAGGCATGCGCTCGCGTAGGGCGAGATCTCACCCAGGCGCTCGAGCTGGAAGCTCGACAGCTCGACGACGATCGCGTCGTATCCCTGGGGGTCGCGCAGTGCATCGAGGATGGGAGTGCCGATGTTCCCAGCCGGCGTGACCCGCAGCCCGCCGGCCGAGAGCATGTGAGCCGTCAACTGGGTCGTCGTCGTCTTGCCGTTCGTGCCCGTGATGCAGATCCAGTCGGCGATCCTGCCCGTCTTATCGCGGAGGCGCCAGCCGAGTTCGATGTCTCCCCACACCGTCACATCGCGGGCGACCGCCCAGGTCGTGAGCGGATGGTCCGGCCGGTACCCGGGAGACACGATCACGAGCTCGGGGTCGAAGGCGGCGAGGTCGGCGAGCTGGGCCTCGTCCTCAGCAGACTGGAAGTACTCCGCCCCGATGACCTCGAGCAGTCGTTCGCGCTCCGAATCCGGCGCACCCGCGATCACCCGCACGCGCGCTCCCAGTTCGACGAGCGTGTCGGCGACCGAGAACCCGGTCACGCCGAGGCCGAGGACCGCGACGCGGAGTCCGGTCCAGTCGTGGTGCCAACTCGTCAGCGCATCGACACGGTCAGCGACCAGCTTCGCGTAGATCGCTGCGTCTCCGCCAGTGCTGTTCATGTCTGCTCCCATCACGACTGCTGCAGCAGCCATTCGCCGTAGAACGCGCCCACCCCGGCGATGACGAAGAGGGCGGCGATGATCCAGAATCGCACGACCACGGTCACCTCGGCCCACCCTTTGAGCTCGAAGTGATGATGGATCGGACTCATCAGGAAGATGCGCCTGCCGCGCGTGACCTTGAAGTACAGGCGCTGCAGGATCACCGAACCGGTCTCGATGATGAACAGTCCGCCGATCAGGATCAGCAGGACCTCGGTGCGGCTCAGGATCGCGAGCGCCGCGATGGCGCCGCCGATGCCCATCGATCCCGTATCACCCATGAACACGTGCGCCGGGTTCGTGTTCCACCAGAGGAACCCGCCGACGCCGCCGAGGAATGCCGCCGCGATGACCGCGAGATCCATCGGATCGCGCACCTCGTAGCACCCGGGCTCCGCAGCGTTGCTCACGCAGCTCTGCGCGGACTGCCAGAACCCGATCACGAGGTAGGCGCCGAACGCGAAGATGGCGGATCCCGCTGCGAGACCGTCGAGACCGTCTGTCACGTTCACGGCGTTCGTCGTCGCCGTGACGATGACCATGACCCAGATGATCACGAGCCCGATGCCGATGATGGGGCCGAACGTCATGAAGTCGAAGGGCAGGTCGCGGAAGACCGAGACATGGGTCGACACCGGGGTGATGCCCGCGCCGTTCGCGAACTGGATGCCGAGCACCGCGAACGATACTGCGATGATGACCTGGCCTGCGATCTTCGCCCAGCCGCCGAGCCCCGCAGATGCCTGCTGCCGCGTCTTCATGAAGTCGTCGATGAAGCCGACGAGCCCCGCTCCGACAGCCATCAGGATGACGAGCAGCGCAGATGGAGAGGGCTGCTCGCCCATGACGAGCTTGCCGACGAAGTAGGCGATCACCGACCCGGAGAGGAAGATGATTCCGCCCATCGTGGGCGTGCCGCGCTTGATCTCGTGCTCTTTCGGCCCGTCGACGCGAATCGGCTGGCCCCAGCGCAGCCGGTTGAAGCCGCGCACGAACAACGGCGTCAGGAGCAGCGAGTAGAGGAGGGAGAACCCGCCGGCGATGAGCAGCGCGATCATGCGTACGCCTCCCCGAGACGATCTCCGAGTCGCTGGAGGCCCGCGGCGTTCGAGGACTTCACGAGCACCGTATCATCGGCGCGCAGTGTCTCGGTGAGGTAGGCGAAGGCTTCGTCCTGGGTGGGGAAGAAGGTGCTCTCCCCGTCCCAGGCGCCCTCATTGATCGCGCTGATGTGCAGCTGGCGCGCCTCGGCGCCCACGACCACCAGTTCGGAGATCCGCAACCGCACCGCCTGGAGCCCGACGCGTCGGTGCTCCTCGATGGAGTACTCGCCGAGCTCGCTCATCGCTCCGAGGACGGCGACCGAGCGCCCGGCTGGTCTGCGGATCTGTGCAAGCGTGCGCAGCGCGGCGCTCATGGAGTCCGGGCTCGCGTTGTAGGCATCGTTGATGATCGTCACCCCGTCGCGTCCGCCGAGCACCTCCATGCGCCCCGGGGCGGCGAGGGTCGCCGATTCGAGCGTCTCGACGATCTCGGCGAGCGGGATCCCGAGCGCCCGCCCCACCGCCGCGGCCGCAAGCGCGTTCATGACGTGGTGCTCCCCGAGTACCCGGAAGTGCACGGGGAGGGACGCTCCGTCGGCGTGGATCACGAATCGTGTGCCGTCCGCCGATGCATCCACATCGGTCGCACGGACGTCGGTCTCCGAGCCGAGACCGAACCAGTGGACCTGGGCGCGCGTGAGTTCGGCCATCTGCGCGACGCGGGGATCGTCGCGGTTCAGCACGGCGATCGCAGACGCGGGCAGGTCACGCACCATCTCGCTCTTCGTGCGGAAGGTGGTCTCGATCCCGCCGAATTCGCCCGCATGGGCGAGTCCGACCGTCAGCACGACCCCGATGTGCGGCGGCGCCATCGCGGTGAGACGTGCGATCTCGCCTTCTGCGCTCGCTCCCATCTCGGCGATGAGCGTGCGCGTATCCGGTGCGACGCGCAGCATCGTCACGGGCCCGCCGACCTCGTTGTTGAACGATTTCGCGGAAGCGACGGTCGGGCCGGTGCGTTCCGCCATTGCGGCGACCAGGTTCTTCGTGGTCGTCTTGCCGTTCGATCCGGTGATTCCGACGATCGTGAGTTCGCCCGCTTCGCGAACGCGTCGCACGACCTCGGTCGCGAGGGCGCCGAGCGCATCGGTGCTGTCGGCGACGACGATCTGCGGAACGCGGCTGTCCACCTCGTGCTCCACCACGAGCAGAGCGGCACCGGCGTCGACCGCTCGAGCGGCGTATCGGTGTCCGTCGGTCTCCTCACCGCGTCGGGCGAAGAAGATGTGCCCCGGTCCGACCTCGCGGGAGTCGGTCTGCGACTCGCCGTCGATGAGCGTCTCCGGCCCCGCTCCGCCGTCTCCGGGGACCAGGCGGCCGTTCACGGCGGTCGCGATCTCGGCCAGTGTCAGTGCAATCACGGGAGCAGTCCTGCCTCGCGGAGCGCACCGCGAACTTCGTCACGCGCCGAGTACGGGATGAACCGCCCGGCGACTTCTTGATGGTCCTCGTGTCCGGGACCGGCATACAGGATAACGTCACCGGGTTCGGCCAGTGAAATGGCGAGGCGCACGGCGGCCCGAGGATCGCCCTCCTCGATGACCTCGGCGTGCTGGGCCGAGCGGGCTCCGGCGAGGAGCTGAGCGCGGATCGCCTCCGGCGGCTCGGAGCGCGGGTGGTAGTCGCAGATGATGACGGTGTCGGCGCCCGCAGCCGCGATCCTTCCCATCTCCTCCCGCTTCGTCGTGTCGCGGTCGCCATCGGCTCCGAACAGGAAGATGATCTTCCCCGGCGCGACCTCTCCGAGGGCGTCGAGCATCGCCTCGAATGCCCCGGGCGTGTGCCCGTAGTCGACGTAGAAGCGCGGGCCCGTGCTGCCGCTCTCCGTGATCTGCTCGAGACGACCGGGGATGTACACCGGGATGCGACCCTGCTCGAGTCCCGCCTCGACCTGCGCGATCGGAATCCCCGCCTCGTGCAGCATGATCAGCGCGAGCGCGGCGTTCTCCGCCATGAAGCGACCGAACACCGGAACGCTTCCGCGGAAGTGGGCGCCCTCCGGCCCCTGCAGCACGAACGACACGCCGTCGAGCGTCTGGCGTGTGACCGCGAGGTGCCAGTCGGCGTCCCGCCCGTACTCGGTGGCGAGGCGCGTCACCGGGATCTGCGATTCGCGCGCGATGCGCTGCCCCCAGGCCGAATCGACGACGACGACGCCGCGTTCCGCGTGCTCCGGCGCGAACAGCGCGAGCTTGGCTGCGAAGTAGGTCTCCAGATCGCCGAATTCGTCGAGGTGGTCCTGGGAGAAGTTGTTGAACGCGACGACATCGAAGCGCAGGCCGTCGAGACGGTGGCGAACGACCGCCTGGGCCGACACCTCGATGGCCACGCCCCCGACGCCGACCTCGACCATGCGGGCCAGGAGTCCGTGCAGCTCGGAGGCCTCGGGGCTGGTGAGGTTGCTCACCACCACCTCGTCGCCGATCCGGCGCTCCGCCGTGGAGCTGAGCCCCGCGGTGATGCCCGCCGCGCGCAGCAGCTCGGCGATGAGGTACACGACGCTCGTCTTGCCGTTCGTCCCGGTGACGCCGAAGGTGCGCGCGGAGAAGCCGTCGGTGCGGTAGACGACCGCGGCGACATCGCCGAGAATCAGGCGCGGGTGCGCGTCGGAGACGAGCACGGGCAGCGACGTCCCCGCTGCCGCGGCGAGCTCGGCGCCGGCCGCGTCGGTCAGCATCGCACTCGCACCGGACGCGGCGGCCTGAGCGGCGAACTCCGCACCGTGCCGCTGGGCGCCTGGCATGCCGACGTAGAGGTCGCCGGGTCGCACATCGCGCGAGTCGAGCGAGACGCCGGTGACGAACAGCCCCGTCGACCGGCCCGCGGCGCGCACGTCGAATCGCTCGACGATCTCGTCGAGCGGGACGGGGACGGGCTGCTGCGGGCGAATGCTCAAAGCATCTCCGGTACTCACGGGTGCTGGCCTCCTGGGCGTGATCAATACTCGGTGGGGAGCGGTTGGAACTCCCCCGTGGATGGCGGGATGTGGAACGTGCGGATCGTCGCCTCTGCGGCCTGCCGGAAGGCGGTGAGTGCGGCGACGCCACCATCTCCCGCCGTCGGGAACGCAATCGATGCTACCGCGACGTACTGCGGGTCGTCGGCCGGGAAGATCCCCGCGAACGAGTGCACGTAGTCCGTGCGATAGAGCCCAGTGGCCGGGTCGACCTGCTCCGCGGTGCCGGTCTTGCCGGCGATCCGGTACCCCGGGATCGCGATGAGGTCCTTGAACCAGCCCTCGGTGGTGACGGTCTCGAGCATGCCCATCATTTCGGCTGCGGTGCTCTCCGAGATCGCCGTGACCGGCTCGCCGTGCTCGGGCGCGGTCGTCGTGCCGTCGGCCTCCACGCACTCCTGCACCACGCTGGGCGGCACACGCACGCCCTTGTTCGCGATCGCCTGGTAGACGCCGGCAGTCTGCACGACGGTCGAGGAGAGGCCCTGACCGAACATGGTGTTGTACGAGGTCTGGCGGTCCCAGTCCGCCGGCTCGTACAGCAGACCGGAATCCTCGACTGGCATTCCCGCCTGGGTGGCGGTGCCGACGCCGAATCGCTTGAGGTAGTCGTATCGCGTCTCGGCGTCGAGCTGCGCGCCGAGCATCGAGGTGCCGACGTTGGACGACTGCGTGAGGATGCCGGTCAACGTCCACGGCATCTCGGGATGGTTGAACGCGTCGCCGAAGCGCACGCCTGGCTCCGGCTCGAGGTAGTCGGGCGTGAGGTTCTGCGACGCGGGCGTCGCGACGCCCTGGTCGATGAGCGCCGCCGCGGTGATCGCCTTGAACGTCGAGCCCGGCTCGTACGGCGAGGTGAAGGAACGCGCTTCGCGCTTCGCCGGGTCTGAGGCATCGACGTCGTTCGGGTCGACCGAGCCGTCCTCCGCAACGGCGACGAGCTCGCCGGTCTGGACGTCCATCACCGTGAGCAGTCCGTACGCCGCGCCGACGGACTGCACCTGCTGGTTGATCGCCTGCTGGGCCTCCCACTGCAGGTCGCGGTCGATCGTGAGCTGCACCGTGCCGCCGTCCTGCACCTTCCTGGTGACGACGACGCTCCCGGGGAGCGCCACTCCGTCCTCGCTCCGCTCGTAGGTCTCAGTGCCGTCCACCCCGGTGAGGCAGGCGTCCTGCGACAGCTCGACGCCGGCCTGCGGCACGTCGTCGGCTCCGGAGAATCCCACGATGTTGCCGCCGACCGCGCCGTTGGGGTAAGTGCGCGTGTGCTGGCTCTCGAAGGTGAGCCACGGGATCTCGAGCGCCTTGAGCGCGTTCAACTGGGTCAGATCGATGGATCGCTGCACGTAGGCGAAGTCCGACTTCGGGTTGTCGCTCAGCGCGTCATCCACGATCTTCTGGATCTCGTCGCCGCTCTGCCCGGTCACCGCTCCGATCTCCTCGAAGGCCTGCGCTGCGGTGACCTTGACCGTGCCCACGCCGCGCTCGGTGTCGAAGCGGTAGAACACGCCGTCGTTCAGACGCGTGTTCTTCGGCGAGAGCTGCACGTCGTAGCGCTCGTCCGTCGTCGCGAGCACTTCCCCGTCGCGATCGACGATGTCGCCGCGCACGCTCGGAATCGCGACGGGCACCGCGCGCTTGTCTTTCGCATCCTCGTTCAGGGCGGCGGCGGAAACCACCTGCACGTCCACGAGTCGCACGAGAAACACGATCGCAGCGACGACGATGATGGCGAGCGCGATGGCCCGGCGAAGCGAAGATCCGCGCAGTCTCAGCATCCGATTCCTCCCGGAGTTCTGCTACTGCCTAGTGCGTATCGGGAGCAGGCAGCTTGCCCGTCCACCGTACCGGCGGATCGATGTCTTCGGCCTGAGCACCCGCGGCCTGTCCGGAGTTCCGCGGCACGAGGAGGCCTGCGGCGTCCACCACCGGCATGCTCTCGAGGGTCGCATTCGGGATGAGGTTGCCAGAGGCCGCCGTCGTCTCCGAGTCGAGCGCCCCGAGCACTGCGCCGTCGCTCAGGCGGAGCGTCGCGGGTCGCGAGTTCTGCACCATGCCGAGCGCGGCCGCATTCTCCGCGAGGTTCTGCGGGGACGCGAGCTTGTCGACGTTCTGCGACAGCACTCGTTCCACGCGCCCGAGGTCGCGCTGCTCCACCTCGAGTGCGCGCGACTCGTATGCGCCCTGAGAGATCGCGATGCTCAGACCGAGCTGCGTTGCGAAGATGGCCAGGACGACGCCGACCGCGATGAGCGCTCCCGCGAGCGGGCTGCGCTGCGAGCGCTTCGCCGGCCGGGCCGCGGGGTGCGGCACCGGGCGCAGGTGCCGCTCGGGCTGGGCGGGCGCCGGCGTGCCAGAGGGTGAGCCGAGGCGGAGCGCCGCCGCGTCGAACTCCATCGGAAGCGTCGTGCTCATCGTGCGTCCCTCATTCGTTCGGCTGCGCGCAGGCGCACGGGGATGGCGCGCGGGTTGCGCGCGCGCTCGGCGTCGTCGGCGAGCTCGGCTCCGCGTGTGAGGAGGCGGAACTCGGGACGATGCTCCGGGAGCTCGACGGGCAGGCCGGCGGGCGCGGTCGACGCCGTGCGACGCGCGAATTCGCGCTTCACGAAACGATCTTCGAGCGACTGGTACGACATGACGACCGCGCGGCCGTCGACCTTCAGGAGATCGAGCGCAGCGGGGATCGCGCGCTCGAGTACTGAGAGTTCGGAATTGACCTCGATGCGCAGCGCCTGGAATACGCGCTTCGCGGGGTGGCGCTGGTCTCGCACCGCGGCCGGGGTCGCCGCCTGCAGCACCTCGACGAGCTGACCGCTTCGCAGAATCGGAGCGTCCGCCCTGGCCGCGATGATCGCGCGAGCGTACCGGCCTGCGAGGGGTTCTTCGCCGTATCGTTCGAAGATCGCGCGCAGGCGGCCCTCGGGCGCCGCAGCCAGCACGTCGGCCGCGGTCTCCCCGCTGCTCTGGTCCATGCGCATGTCGAGCGGAGCGTCCTGGGCGTAGGCGAAGCCGCGGTCCGCCTCGTCGAGCTGCAGCGATGAGACGCCGAGATCGAAGAGCACGCCGTCGATCCGCGAGAAGCCGCTGTCGGATACGGCCTCGGCGATTTCGTCGTACACCGCGTGCACGCGGATCGCGCGATCCCCGAATCGCCGGAGACGAGCGCCCGCGAGTTCGAGTGCCTCGGTGTCGCGGTCGAGACCGATCACGGTGAGCCGGGGGAAGCGATCGAGGAGCGCCTCACTGTGTCCGCCCATGCCGAGTGTCGCGTCGACGATCACGGGCGTGTCGCCCTCGGCGATGCCCTGCGCTACCGGAGCGAGCAGTTCGAGGCAGCGCTCGAGGAGCACGGGGGTGTGCAGACCGCTCGGATCGCGTGTGTTGTCGTGTGCCATAGGGATTCCGGGCTAGAACATGCCCGGGATCACCTCCTCCTCGATCTCGGAGAACGCTGCTTCCTGCGCCGCCAGGTAGGTCTGCCAAGCCTCCGCATCCCAGATCTCCGCGCGCGAACCGGCGCCGATGACGGCGAGCTCGCGATCGAGCCCGGCGTACTCGCGGAGGTTCTGCGGAATGGTGATGCGGCTCTGCTTGTCGGGTGTTTCGGGGTGCGCCCCTGAGAGGAACACGCGGAGGTAGTCGCGCGCCTGCTTCGAGGCGAGCGGTGCGCTCCGCAGTCGCTGATGCATCTCGGCGAACTCGGTTTCGCTGAACACGTAGAGGCAGCGCTCCTGCCCGCGGGTGATCACGAGGCCGTCGGCGAGTTCGTTCCGAAACTTCGAGGGAAGAATCAGTCGGCCCTTTTCGTCCAGGCGCGGCGTGAAGGTTCCCAGGAACATGGGACCTCCTTTCGCCGACTCGTCCTCGAGCGCCAGTTTACTCCACTTTCCTCCACTTGTTCCTAAACACACTCCACTTTGCTGGCGGAATCGAGAGAATTCGCGAGAATACGCGGCGACGACACGGGGAGGCCCGCACGGTGAGGGGCAGCACGCCGACCGATTCGAGCCTTCAAGCTCCCGAGAAAGCGCGTCTTCACGCGGTTCGGACCCCGACGGAAGGTTCGAATGGAGCAAAGTGGAGTGCATCGCGGGGCGCGCGCGCCGAATACCGGCAGGACCCGCAGTCGAGCGCCGCGTCAGATCGCGAGTATCGCCGAGCGGGCGCAAAAAAAGCGCCAGGTCGTTGACCTGACGCGATCGATCCGGTTTGCCCCCGCAGCGGGGGCTTCACATCGGGAGCGGGCTCGCACTCAACTGGTGCCGTAGCGCACGCGATGCGCGCGCAGCAGCGGTGCTCGCAGCATTCGTCGAGCTACCGCTCACCCTCCATGCGCTGATCCCACCGGCGCTCCATGCGCTCGCTCAGCGACTCTCGCGAGCGGGGGGCCTTCGGACCCGAACCGGCGGAAGTGATGTCTTCGACGGTGAGCGGCCCGGAAGAGCGACGCGACAGCATGAGAATCACGCCGCCGAGCATCACGGCGAACCCGATGAGCCCGAGCCACAGCAGCTGCACCGCCACTCCGGCGACGAGGACTCCGATTCCGAGGATCACGACGATGATGCCGAGCACGAGCGACCGATAGTTCAGTCGACGGGGTTCCGACGAGCCAGCCTGGAGAACGTCGGCTTCGCTCTGATAGAAGCCGCGCTCCATCTCGTCGAGCAACCGCTGTTCGTGCTCTGACAGCGCCATGACGGCCCTCCTGCGCTTCGGGAAAACTTGGTACCGATCAGTCTACGACCCGCAGCCGTGAGTAGGCTAGGCGCGTGCAAGAAACGACGCGACTCGCAGGCCTCATTCAGGAGCGCATCGGCGACATCCTCGAACAGCATCGCAACGAGCTCGCGGCGCTCGGGGCGGACGCCGCGCCGCTGCTGGATGAGGCGAAGCGCTTCCTGACGGGCGGGAAGCGGTTCCGTGCGCAGTTCGCGATCCTGGGCTACCGGTCCGTGCGCGAGCTCGACATCATCGACGACGTCCACGGCCCGGCCGCCCCGGTGCTCGATGCCGCGTGTGCGCTGGAGTTCTTCCACGCCGCAGCACTCATCCACGACGACATCATCGACCGATCGGACACCCGTCGCGGCCGCCCTTCCGTGCACCGCGTGTTCGCCGAGCTGCACGGCGGCCATCGCTGGGCCGGCAACCCCGAGCACTTCGGAATCGCCGGCGCGATTCTGCTCGGAGATCTCCTGCAGTCGTGGGCCGACGAACTCATGCAGCGTGCGTGCGCCGCCGCGATCAGCCCGGGCGCGGCGCAGGCCGCGCGAGCGCACTTCAACCGCATGCGGAGCGAGGTCGCCGTCGGTCAGTACCTCGACGTGCTCGAGGAGCAGCAGAGCGAGTTCGCCGCGCACGACGAGCAGTTGGAACGCTCGACCCGGGTGCTCGTCTACAAATCGGCGAAGTACAGCGTCGAGGCGCCGCTCCTGATCGGCGCGGCGCTCGCCGGCGCCGATGAGGAGCAGGAGCAGGCCCTGCGGGACTACGGCCTCCCCATCGGCGTCGCGTTCCAGCTCCGCGACGACCTCCTCGGCGTATTCGGCGACGCATCGATCACGGGCAAGCCCGCGGGCGACGACCTGGTCGAGGGCAAGCGAACA
This sequence comes from Leucobacter manosquensis, assembly GCF_018304845.1. Lineage (NCBI taxonomy): Bacteria > Bacillati > Actinomycetota > Actinomycetes > Micrococcales > Microbacteriaceae > Leucobacter > Leucobacter manosquensis. The sequence continues at coordinate 950,619 of NZ_JAFEVO010000001.1, forward strand.
GTCCTGGTCACGCTCGCGCGCGAGAACCTGCCCGGAACCCAGCGGCGCATCTTCGACGACCTGCTCGGCAACGATCTCGAGCCGGAACAGGTCGCGATCCTCCAGCGCACCATCCGCGAGAGCGGGGCAGTCGATCGAGTCGAGCAGATGATCGCGCGCAATGTCGAACGAGCGATCAACTCGCTCGAGCATTCCCCGACCCGCCGTGACGCGAGCGAGGCGCTGACGCGGCTCGCCGACCGGGCGGCGCGACGCGAGTTCTGAGATCGCCCGAGGCGCGACCCGGAGTTCTCAACGAACCACGCGCGCGAGAGGTCAAAAGGCGAGCGACTGCGTCGCGCGACGCACCGCGCTCTTCCGGCCGGCCTGAAGCGAATCGATCGGCCGCTCCCCCAGTTCGTCGTTCACCGAGAGCATCCAGAGCACCGCTTCCTCCTCGGAGAAGCCGGCGTCGTCGAGCACGAGCAGGGTGCCGCGAAGCGATGGCAGCGGCTCGTCGCCCTGCAAGAACTCTGCAGGAACCCGCAGGACGCCGTCGATGCGCACCGACGCGAGTACGCGATCCTCGATGAGGCGATGGAGCCGGCCGGGAGTGATGCCGAGGCGGTCCACGAGTTCGGGGACGCCGAGCATGGGAGCGGTCGTCAACGGGCTACGGTCTGAAGCGGTGTTCTCTGCCACGGGTCCACTCTGCCAGCGGCAACGGGTGAACGCAATCCGCGCGAGCCCGGCGCGCATCATGAAACGGCCATCGAAACTTCCGTAGACTCTCCGGGTGACCACCGTGCCCTCCGACCCGCTGATCGGGCAGACGCTCGACGGCCGTTACGCGATCAGGTCGCGCATCGCGCGCGGCGGCATGGCGATGGTGTACCTCGCAACGGATCTGAGGCTTGAGCGCCGCGTCGCCGTCAAGGTGATGCACGAGCACCTGGCGGAGGATGCGAACTTCACGCGCCGCTTCGAGCAGGAGGCCAGAAGTGCGGCCCGCCTCTCCCATCCCAATCTGGTCAACGTGTTCGACCAGGGGCACGATCTCGGGCGCACCTACCTGGTCATGGAGTATCTGCCGAGCATCACGCTGCGGGAGCTCCTGAAGCAGCAACGGCATCTGACCGCCGAGCAGTCGTTCGAGATCGGGGATGCGGTGCTCTCGGGCCTGGCCGCAGCCCACGGGGCGGGGATCGTCCACCGCGACCTCAAACCCGAGAACGTGATGCTCGCAGACGACGGGCGGATCAAGCTTGGCGACTTCGGGCTTGCCCGCGCAGTCAGCGCGAACACGACCACGGGTCAGGCGCTGCTCGGCACCATCGCGTACCTCTCGCCCGAGCTCGTCACGCGGGGAATCGCCGATGCGCGGAGCGACCTCTACGCATTCGGCATCATGCTCTACGAGATGCTCACCGGCGTGCAGCCGTTCGTCGGCGAGCAGCCGATGCAGATCGCCTACCAGCACGCCCACTCGGACGTGCCCGCGCCATCGCTCCAGAGCGCTGAGGCGAGCCCGGCGCTCGACGCGCTCGTGCTCTGGATGACCCGGCGCGAGCCCGACGAGCGACCGCGCGATGCGAGCGAGGCGCTCGAGTCGCTGCGGGCGATCACCCGGGGGGAAGCCCCCGCCGGTTCGACGCGCGTCCTCCCCCGCATCTCCGATGAGGGAACCCCGACGCCCTCGACGTCCGTGCTCGATCCGTCCGAGCGGTGGGCGGTCGGCAGCGCCCCCGACGCTTCAGAGACCGCAGTCGCCCCCGAGCTCAACGCCAGTGCTGCTGCATCGTCGACGGCCGCTCCCATCGATCGCGCGGCGGAAGCCGGCCGAGTCCGTCAGCGACGCGGCCGGCTCTCGGCTCTGCTCGCCGTGCTCCTGATCGCCGCAGCCGGCGGCTTGGGCTGGTGGTTCGGTCAAGGACCGGGATCCCAGGTGACCATCCCCGACGTCTCCGGCGCGGAGATCGCGGCCGCGCAGGCGACGCTCGAGGAGCGCGACCTCGTCGTGACGCTCGCCGAGTGCTCGAGTCTGGAGGTGCCAGAAGGACACGCCTCGTCGACGGAGCCAGCGTCCGGTGCGCGCGTCGACCGCGGCACGCCGATCCAGCTCTGCCAGTCGACGGGCCCGCAGCTGCTTCCCGTTCCCACCCTGGTCGGCTTGTCGCTCGAGGAGGCCGAATCCCTGATCGAAGAGCAGCGGTTCACCGTCGGCCAGGTCTTGGAACAACGCTTCTCCGACGATGAGCCCGGTACCGTGCTCGCGGCGCTCGGGTCGAACGGCGACGCCCTCGGCGACACGTATCCCGAGCGCGCAACCATCGACCTGATCACCTCGGCGGGCAGCGTTCCCGATGTGGCGGGACTCACGGCGGATGCCGCGACGGCCCGCCTCGCCGAGAGCTCGCTGACCGTTGATCCCGCAGCTGGGAGCGAGTCCTACAGCAGCGACGTGGAGCAGGGCTCCGTCATCGCCCTGCTCCCCCAGACCGACCCGATGCGCCCCGGCGATGCCGTGGGCCTCGAGATCTCGCTGGGCCCCGAACTCTTCCCCGTGCCCGACGTGTCCGGTCTCGACCTGCAGGAGGCCATGGACACCTTGAGCGCGGCCGGCTTCACCCCGACCACGCTCGTACCCGACGCGCTGCGCAGTTTCGCGAAGGCCACGGGAACCGACCCGGCCTCCGGCGAGAAGGTACCAGCGGGCACCGAGATCCGCATCAGAAGCACGATCTCGCTCTAACGCGAGGTGCCCGCGCTCCGGAAACGATCCGAAACGCGGGCACCTGAACGCGAGCGGGCTAAGAGATCTTCTTCAGCTCTTCTGCCACCTGGAACGCCAGCTCCAGCGACTGCATGTGATTCAGACGGGGATCGCAGACCGACTCGTACCGCGTGGCCAATGTCGCCTCGTCGATGTTCTCCGACCCACCCAGGCATTCCGTCACGTCGTCGCCCGTGAGCTCGATGTGGATTCCACCGGGGTAGGTGCCGACTTCACGGTGCGCCTCGAAGAAGCCTCGCAGCTCGTCCATGACGTCGTCGAAGCGGCGGGTCTTGTACCCGGTCGCCGTCGTCATGCCGTTGCCGTGCATCGGATCGGTCACCCAGAGCGGTGTCGCTCCCGCGTCGCGCACTCCGGCGAGCAGGCCAGGAAGGACGTCGCGGATCTTTCCGGCGCCCATTCGGGTGATGAAGGTCAAGCGGCCCGGCTCGCGCTCGGGATCGAGCTTGTCGATGAGGCGGAGAGCGTCGTCGACGGTGGCCGTCGGTCCCAGCTTCACGCCGATCGGATTGCGCACGTGCGAGAGGAACTCGACATGGGCGCCGTCCAGATCGCGGGTGCGCTCTCCGATCCAGAGCATGTGCCCGGAGGTGTCGTACAGATCTCCCGTGCGCGAATCGACACGCGTCAGCGGGCGCTCGTAGTCGAGGAGCAGGGCCTCGTGGCTGACGTAGAACTCGGTCTGAGTGAGCGCCGTGTTGTCGACGCCGCATGCCGCCATGAACCGGAGTGCGCGGTCGATCTCGCCGGCGAGCGATTCGTACCGCTGGTTCGCCGGATTCGAGATGAAGCCCTGGTTCCAGGCGTGCACCTGCCGCAGGTCAGCGAAGCCGCCCTGCGTGAACGCGCGGATCAGGTTGAGCGTCGAAGCGGAGACGTGGTAGCCCTGCACCAGGCGTGCGGGGTCGGCAGTACGGGATTCGGTGGTGAAATCGTAGCCGTTCACCAGATCGCCGCGGTAGGCCGGCAGGGTGACGCCCTCGCGAGTCTCGTCGTTGCTCGACCGCGGTTTCGCGAACTGCCCCGCCATGCGCCCGACTTTGATCACGGGCATCGAAGCGCCGTACGTGAGGACGACCGCCATCTGCAGCAGCGTCTTCACGCGATCGCGGATGCGGTCGGCCGTCGCCGCGGAGAACGTCTCAGCGCAATCGCCGCCCTGCAGCAGGAACGCCTCGCCGCGCGCCGCGGCCGCGAGGCGGTCGCGCAGCTGGTCCGCTTCTCCTGCGAACACGAGCGGCGGCTGCGACGAGAGCTCGCGTGCCGAATAGGCCACGGCGTCAGGATCGGGCCAGACGGGCTGCTGCTTGGCCTCGAGCGCCTGATAGGCGTCGAGCTCCGCGAACGCTCGTTCGGCAGCAGTCTCGTGAATCTGGCTCGTCATGTCGATCCCTTACGTGAGTGGGTACAGAAATATCGCGGCGATCGGCCGCGACCGTATCAGCCTACTGCCTCACGGGGCGCAGGCACGAAGTGCGACCGATGCCCGCAGCGAACGGCGCTAGCGGTTGCGGACGCTCGACGCGTAGACGTCGACGTAGGTCTGCCCGCTGAGCTTCTGGATCTCGAGCATGATCTCGTCCGTGACACTGCGCAGCACGAACCGATCAGCGCTCATCCCCGAGAAGCGACTGAAGTCGAGGGGCTTGCCGACGACGGTGCCGATGCGACGGATCTTCGGGACCTTCGCGCCGATCGGCATGGCCTTCTCCGTGTCGATCATCACCACCGGGACGACCACCGCCCCCGACTCGAGCACGAGACGAGCGACGCCGGTCCGACCGCGGTAGAGCCGCGCGTCGGGGCTGCGGGTGCCCTCGGGGTAGATGCCGAGCACGTCCCCGCGATCCAGCACGCTGAGCCCGGTGTTCAGCGACGCCTCCGACGCCTTGCCCCCCGACCGGTCGATCGGAAGCTGGCCGACTGCGGTCATGAAGGACTTCACCAGCCAGCCCTTCAGCCCTTTCCCGGTGAAGTAGTCGCTCTTCGCGAGGAAGTACACGCGTCGGTCGATCATCGTCGGCATGAAGAAGGAATCGATCACCGAGAGGTGGTTTCCTACAATGATCACCGGTCCGGTCGCCGGAATGTTCTCGGCACCCTCCAGCCACGGGCGGAAGATCGTTTTCAAGATCGGCCCGATGATCAGGTGTTTAAAAATCCAGTAGAGCACAGCCCACGATTCCTCTCGACTGAGAACACCCTACCGGAGCCGGGGGTGCGACGGAGGTATGCATATAGGGTGGCAGAGCAAGGTGCGACGCGAGACGCCGCGTCGCGTATGACGGATACATGAGTATCGAAGGAGCTGCCGTGAATCAGTCCGAGACCCCGATCCTCGTCCCACCGGTGCCAGAGGACAACATAACGGACCTCCTGGAGCAGCGGGTGCAGGCGACCCCCGATCGGGCCCTGTTCGCCGTTCCGGCAGGCGATGGCTGGCGCGACATCAGCGCGACCGCTTTCCGCGCGGACGTGGTGGCCCTCGCGAAGGGATTCGTCGCTGCCGGCATCGAGCCCGGCGATCGCATGGCGTTCATGTGCAAGACGAGCTACGAGTGGACGCTCGTCGATTTCGCGATCCACTATGCCGGCGCGGTCATGGTGCCGATCTACGAGACCTCTTCGCCGCTGCAGGTGCACTGGGTGCTCGAGGATTCCGGTGCCCGTGCCGTCATCACCGAGACGGACGATCACGCTGCGCGATTCGAGGAGATCCGTGACGATCTCCCTGCGGTCGGGCTGACGTGGCGGCTCGACCAGGGCGCGCTCGCCGAGCTTCGCGCGGCCGGCGCCGGCGTCGACGACGCGGAGATCGATCGCCGTCGTGCGCTCGCCCAGGGCGCGGACATCGCGACCGTGATCTACACGTCGGGATCGACGGGGCGGCCGAAGGGGTGCGTGCTGACGCACGCGAACTTCGTCGATCTCTCGCGGAACGCGGCCGCGGCGCTCTCCGACGTCGTGCAGCAGCCCGGTGCCGCGACGCTGCTGTTCGTCACCCTGGCTCACGTGTTCGCCCGTTTCATCTCCGTCTTGTCGGTGCACGCCGGCGTGCGTGTCGGGCACCAGGCAGACACCAGTCAGTTGCTCCCGGCACTCAGCTCGTTCCAGCCGACGTTCTTGCTCGCCGTGCCGCGGGTGTTCGAGAAGGTCTACAACTCGGCGGAGCAGAAGACCGAGGCCGAGGGCAAGGGCAAGATCTTCCGAGCCGCGGCCAAGGTGGCCGTCGCCCACTCCGAGGCGCTCGATGCCGGCAAGGTGCCGTTCATGCTCGGCGTGAAGTTCCGCGTCTTCGACAAGCTGGTCTACGGCAAGCTTCGCGAGAAGCTCGGCGGCAAGGTTCGCTTCGCCGTATCGGGCTCCGCTCCCCTCAGCCACTACCTCGGCCACTTCTACCGCAGCCTCGGCGTCAAGATCCTCGAGGGCTACGGTTTGACGGAGACCACGGCGCCCGCCACCGTCAACCTCCCGAACAAGTTCAAGATCGGCACGGTCGGCCCGCCGCTTCCCGGGCACACGGTCCGAATCGCGGAGGACGGTGAGATCGAAGTCAAGGGCATCGATGTCTTCAAGGAGTACTGGAACAACCCGGAGGCCACCCGCGAGGCGTTCACCGACGACGGGTTCTTCCGCACCGGGGACATCGGCTCGCTCGACGACGACGGGTACCTCTCCATCACCGGACGCAAGAAAGAGATCATCGTCACGGCAGGCGGCAAGAACGTCGCCCCAGCCGCACTCGAAGATCCCATCCGCTCGCACACGATCATCGGTCAGGTCGTCGTCGTCGGAGATCAGCGTCCGTTCATCTCAGCGCTCATCACCCTCGATCCCGAGATGCTCGCACCGTGGCTGAACAATCACGGCGAGGACGCAACGATGACTCTCGAGGAGGCCGCAGTGCACCCGAAGGTGCTCGCGGAGGTGCAGCAGGCCGTCGACCAGGGCAATGCGTACGTCTCCCGCGCCGAGTCCATCCGGAAGTTCGTGATCCTGCCGACAGAGTTCATCGAGGCCAACGGTCATCTCACTCCGAAGATGAGCATCCGACGCGACAACATCCTCCGCGACTTCGCGGGAGAGATCTCCGACATTTACGGAGAGCATCCGCAGACGGAGAACGTCTCCGTCGTCAGGTAGTCGGCGCCGCATCCCGGGCGGAGGTCCATTGGGCCGTGCCCGGAACGATCAGAACCAGCTCGAGGTGCGGATCTGGCGCATGGCCTCGCCGCGCGTATCGCGATCGAGACGCGAGAGGTAGAGCTTGCCGTCGAGGTGATCGCATTCGTGCTGCAGCGCCTGCGCGAGCAGGCCATCACCCGCGATCTCGACCGCGTGCCCGTCGAGATCGATGCCGCGCACGGTCGCCCGAGGGTACCTCGCCACGTCGAACCAGAGGTCCGGCGCCGAGAGGCATCCTTCGCCGGTCAGCACCGGCTCCCCCTCGAGCGCGACGATCTCCGGATTGATCACGTAGCTGAGTTCGCCGTCGATGTGCAGGCTGAACACCCGGAGCGTGTGTCCGATCTGCGTGGACGCGAGCCCGGCTCGGCCCTCCATATCGACGGTGTCGAGCAGGTCCTGCACAAGGGCTCTGACACCCTCGTCGATCTCGACGACCGGATCGCACACGGTGCGGAGCACGGGATCTCCGAAGACCCTGATTTCACGAATTGCCATGGCACCCGAGCCTAGCGCCTCGTTGCAGCACGAGTCTGCAACGAGGCGCTCGTGCTGCTACTCCGCCCCGGAGACGACCGCGATGAGGTCGCCGGATTCGAGTCCGCGCGTACCCGTGAACACGATCCGCTCGATGCGGCCGGAGATCGGCGCCGTGATGGCGGCCTCCATCTTCATCGCCTCGATGGAGGCGACCGGCTGACCGGCCTCGACGACGTCGCCCTCCGCGACCTTCACGGTCACCGTGCCCGAGAACGGTGCAGCGACGTGCCCCGGCGCCGAACGATCGGCTTTCTCCGCGAGCACCGCCTCGACCTTCACGGATTCATCCTTGACGAAGACTTGACGCAATTGGCCGTTCACGCGCACCATCACGGTTCGCAGGCCCTTATCGTCGGCTTCGCCGATGGCCTCCAGCCCCACGTACAGCCGCACGCCCTTCGCGAGATCGATCGCGCGCTCCTCGCCCGATTGCAGGCCGTAGAGGTAGTCCGCTGTATCGAGCACCGAGACGTCGCCGTACTGCTCGCGGACGTCCGAGTACTGCTGGGTCGGCTGCGGGAAGAGGAGGCGATTGAGCGTCTCGCGCCGCTCAGCGCTCGACCCGTTCAGCAGCGCAGCGTCCGCATCGGAAACGGGCGCGACATCGATGTTCACGGTGCGACCCTTGAGCACCTTGCTGCGGAAGGGTTCCGGCCACCCGCCCGGGATCTCGCCCAGCTCTCCGGCGAGGAACCCGACCACTGAGTCGGGGATGTCGTACTTCTCCGGGTGGGACTCGAAGTCCGCCGGATCGGCGTCCACCGCCGAGAGGTGCAGGGCGAGATCGCCGACGACCTTCGACGACGGTGTCACCTTCGGAATGCGGCCGAGGATGCGGTCGGCGGCGGCGTACATATCCTCGATCTTCTCGAAATTGTCGGCCAGTCCCAGCGCGATCGCCTGCTGCCGCAGGTTGGAGAGCTGCCCGCCAGGGATCTCGTGCGTGTACACGCGCCCGGTCGGGCTCGGGAGCCCGGATTCAAACGGGCGGTACACGGAGCGCACGGCGTCCCAGTACGGCTCGAGCGCGAAGACGGCGTCTTGCGAGAGGCCCGTATCGCGATCCGTGTCGGCGAGCGACGCCACCAGTGCGGACAACGACGGCTGACTGGTCGTGCCCGACATCGGCGCCGATGCGGCGTCGACCGCATCCACCCCGGCAGCACTCGCCGCGAGCAGCGTTGCGAGCTGCCCGCCCGGAGTGTCATGCGTATGCAGATGCACCGGGAGATCGAACCGCTCGCGGAGCGCGGTGACGAGCTTCGCCGCGGCAGCCGGGCGCAGCAGCCCCGCCATGTCCTTGATCGCGAGCACATGCGCGCCGGCATCGACGATCTGCTCGGCGAGACGCAGATAGTAGTCCAGGGTGTACTTGTCCTCCGCCGGACTCAGCAGGTTGCCGGTGAACGACATCGCGACCTCGGCGACCGCTGTGCCGGTCTCTCGCACCGCGTCGATCGCGACACGCATCTGGTTCACGTCGTTGAGCGCGTCGAAGATGCGGAAGACGTCCACTCCGGTCGACGCCGCTTCCCGCACGAAGGCCTGTGCGACCTGCTCGGGGTACGGGGTGTACCCCACCGTGTTCTGGCCGCGCAGCAGCATCTGAATCGGTACGTTCGGGAGCGCCTCGCGCAGCTTCGCAAGTCGCTCCCACGGGTCCTCCCCCAGGAACCGCAGGGCGACGTCGTACGTGGCACCGCCCCAGGCCTCGACCGACCACAGCTCGGGCGTCATGCGCGCCACATACGGAGCCACGCGCGCGAGATCCTTCGTACGCACGCGCGTCGCGAGCAGCGACTGATGGGCGTCGCGGAACGTGGTCTCGGTCACCGCGAGCGCGGTCTGCTCGCGCAGCTGACGCGCGTAGGCTTCCGGCCCGATCTCCAGCAGGAGCTGCCGCTTCCCCGCAGGCGCTGGCCGGGACAGATCGAGACGGGGCAGCTTGGCCTCGGGATCGATGACCTCGGGACGGGGGCCGTGCGGCTGGTTCACGGTGACGTTCGCCACGTGCTGCAGCAACCGTGTCGCGCGATCCTTGGACGCGTTCATCTTGAGCAGTTCCGGGCGTTCGCCGATGAACTGGGTCGAGATGTCGCCGGACTGGAAATCGGCGTCGGCGAGAACGGCCTGGAGGAACGGGATGTTCGTCGCGACGCCGCGAATGCGGAACTCGGCGAGCGCCCGCTGCGCGCGGCGCACCGCGTCCTCGAACGACCGCCCGCGGCACGTGAGCTTCGCCAGCATCGAGTCGAAGTGCGGGCTGATCTGCGCACCGACCTCGATCGTGCCGCCGTCGAGGCGCACCCCGCCGCCGCCCGGCGAACGGTACGCGGTGATGCGGCCCAGGTCGGGCCGGAACCCGTTGACCGGATCCTCCGTGGTGATCCTGCACTGCAGCGCTGCGCCTCGCAGCTGAATGCGATCCTGGGTCAATTCGAGTTCAGCCAGGGTCGCCCCCGCCGCGATCCGCATCTGCGCACGCACCAGATCGACATCGGTGACCTCTTCGGTCACCGTGTGCTCGACCTGGATGCGCGGATTCATCTCGATGAAGACGTGCTCCCCGGCGCGCTCGCCCGCGGTGTCGAGGAGGAACTCCACGGTCCCGGCGTTCTCGTACCCGATCGATTCCGCGAACGCGATCGCGTCACGTGTGAGTTCTGCCCGCTTCTCCTCCGTCAGGTTCGGAGCCGGCGCGATCTCGACGACCTTCTGATGGCGGCGCTGCACGGAGCAGTCCCGCTCGAACAGGTGCACCGTCGCCCCGGTCGAGTCCGCGAGCACCTGCACTTCGATGTGCCGCGGGCGCAGCACGGCCTGCTCGATGAACATCGTCGCGTCGCCGAACGCGGACTCCGCCTCGCGCATGGCCGCAGCCAGCGCGTCACGCAGATCCTCGACCCGCTCCACTCGCCGCATCCCTCGTCCGCCGCCGCCGGCGACCGCCTTCGCGAACACGGGGAACCCGATCTCCTCGGCGCCGGCGACCAGCGCTTCGATGTCGGTCGACGGCGGGGTGGATCGCAGGACGGGAACCCCCGCCGCGATCGCATGCTCCTTCGCGGCGACCTTGTTGCCCGCCATCTCGAGCGCGGTCTTGCCCGGTCCGATGAACCGGATGCCGGCGGCATCGGCGGCCGCCGCGAGATCCGGATTCTCCGACAGGAAGCCGTACCCCGGGTAGATCGCATCCGCGCCCGACTCGACGGCGACCCGCACGATCTCGGCGACATCGAGGTATGCGCGGACCGGATGCCCCACCGAGCCGATCAGGTACGCCTCGTCGGCCTTCAGCCGATGCAGGGAATTGCGGTCCTCGTACGGGAACACTGCGACCGTCTGCGCCCCCAACTCGTGCGCCGCTCGAAACGCCCGAATCGCGATCTCACCACGATTCGCCACCAAGATCTTCTGGAACACTCCGCCTCCTTGCTACTGTTCTCGCCGCCGGGTGCTCGCACCGTCGAACTGGTTCGATATCAAGATACATGGTCGGTCGCGCGCGAGTGGTCATATGGCGAACTGCGGCGGGAGCCGCCGGCCCGGGGTCGACGATTCCGTTCGCCCACGACGAAGTCAGGCGACGCACGGGGCGAATCCACTAAACTTGCCACGTGCATGTATTGAGTGTGAGTTCCCTCAAGGGCGGCGTCGGCAAGACGACCGTGACGCTCGGCCTCGCTTCAGCCGCGTTTTCCCGCGGCCTGCGGACACTGGTCGTCGACTTCGATCCGCAGTCCGACGTGTCGACGGGTCTGGCCGTGAACCCCGAGGGGTTCGCCAACGTCGCGAACGTGCTCGAGAGCCCGAAGGAGAAGACGGTTCGGAGCGCCATCGCGCACAGCGGCTGGAACGACTACCACGAGGGCGGCAAGATCGACCTCCTCGTCGGCAGCCCCTCGGCGATCAACTTCGACGGCCCCCACCCCTCCACACGCGACATCTGGAAGCTCGAAGAGGCCCTCGCGGTCGTCGAGTCCGAGTACGACCTCGTCCTCGTGGACTGCGCACCTTCGTTGAACGCCCTGACCCGAACCGCATGGGCGGCGAGCGATCGCGTGCTCGTCGTCGCTGAACCGAGCCTGTTCGCCGTCGCGGCCACCGACCGCGCGCTTCGCGCGATCGAAGAGATTCGGCGCGGCGTCAGCCCTCGTCTGCAGCCGCTCGGAATCCTCATCAATCGCACGCAGCCCCAGTCGCTGGAGCACCAGTTCCGCATTCGGGAGCTCCGCGAGATGTTCGGCCCCTTGGTGCTCAACCCGCAGCTCCCTGAGCGCCTTTCGCTGCAGCAGGCGCAGGGCGCCGCGAAGCCGGTGCACATGTGGCCGGGCGAAGCTTCTCAGGAGATGGCCGCGAACTTCGACCTGGTGCTCGATCGGATTCTTCGATCTGCCGGTATGGACGCCGGGCGCGCCGGAGCTTCGAACGCTCCCACTGCTACCGTCGTGGAGAACTGAGCGCGAGCTCTCGCATCGCGTGGAGCGCTCTGCCTCGACGCGCTCGATACCGGGCATCCCGGAGCTGAGCTCTCGCGAATCTGAGTCGTCGCGGAGCTGACCCCCGTTCGAGTTCGCAGGACGCGCGCCACTCCGACGCGCGCCACTCCTTGGAGTCAGGAGATCTTGCGGGTCTCCCGCCGAGCTGCCAGCTCGTCGACCGCGGTCCCCGTCGTCTCCGACGCGGTCTCCTCACGGTGCTCGTCCATGTCGACCAGAGACGTCTCCACTTCGCGGAGCACCTTGCCGACGGCGATGCCGAAGACCCCTTGCCCGCGGCTCACGAGGTCGATGACCTCGTCGTTCGAGGTGCAGAGATAGACGCTCGCTCCGTCGCTCATGAGCGTCGTCTGCGACAGGTCGTGGACGCCGGCTTCGTGCAGCTGAGCCACGGCGGTGCGGATCTGCTGCAGTGAGATTCCGGTGTCGAGCAGACGCTTCACGAGCTTGAGTACGAGGATGTCTCGGAAGCCGTAGAGGCGCTGCGAGCCGGATCCCTTGGCGCTGCGCACGGTCGGTTCGACGAGGCCGGTGCGAGCCCAGTAGTCGAGCTGGCGGTAGGTGATGCCGGCTGCGCGGGCTGCCGTGGCGCCCTTGAATCCGCCGTCCTGATTCGGGCGCGGAAGGCCGTCGTCGAACAGCACATCAGCGTCGATGGAGAACGAGGTGAACGGCTCGGCCATTGCCGCCACATCCGACTCCGTGCCGACGTGCGCGGGCGGATTCGCCGCGTCGCCGCCGGGCCGCTGAGTGTGCTCCATCGTGTTCCTTTCACATCGGCGCGCGCAAGGATGGGCGCCGAACTTCACCAACGCTATCGAGCACTTCGCCCTGGTGCAACGACCGTTGAGGGTTAATTATCGCGTGTCGACCTCAAGTGGAACTTGAGGGTTGAAAACGCGCCGAAGTTCGCGTCGTCAGGCGTTGCCGATCCTCCGTCGCAACACGCCGGCGCGCACCGTGTCGAGGTGATCCGCGATCTCGAGCGCCCCTTCCACCGCAGCAGGCGACGCCGCCTTCACGCCCCGTGTCGAGACGGCATGGCCGATGAGTTCGGCCTCGCGCTCGGCCGCGACGCGCAGCGGCCGGAGGTGACGCGGAGTGATGCCCTGCTCGGAGAGCTTCAACAGCGCGGTCACCTGCGCGACCGCGTCGTGCGGAAACACCTCGGCTGCTGGCAGCAGGCCAGCCGCGATCGCCTCGCCGATGAACCGCGGGCTCGCCCCGGTCAATCGCCGCAGCTCTTCACTGCTCAGGACGCGCTTCGGCGCCAGAATGCTCGAGGCGCTGCGCGGCGCAGCTCCGGGGATGATCGGGTCACGGCCGGCGTCGAGTTCCTCGAGCACCTCCGCGATGACTTTCAACGGCAGGTAGTGATCGCGCTGCAGCGTGAGAATCAACCGCAGGCGTTCGATGTGCGCCTGCGAGAATTTTCGATAGCCCGACTTCGTTCGCTCAGGCGTAACGAGCCCCTGCTCCTCGAGGAAGCGCAGCTTCGAGGGGGTCAGGTCGGCGAAGTCGTCCTGCAGCCGGGCCAGCACGTGACCGATGCTGAGGAGACCTGAAGGGTTTTGGCGGGCCTGGGAGGCCGCCACGCTAGTTCTCCTCGGCGAGATCGAATCGGGAGGCGAAGAAGGTGAAGCGGAACTTGCCGACCTGCACCTCTGCGCCGTCCTGCAGCACGACCGAGCCGTCGATCCGGGTCCCGTCACAGAAGGTGCCGTTGAGCGAACCGAGGTCGGCGACCGAGAACGTCGTACCGCTGCGGCGGAACTCCGCATGTCGTCGGGATACGGTCACGTCGTCGAGGAAGATGTCCACCGCCGGATGACGACCGGCGACCGTGACGTCCTGGTCGAGGAGGAAGCGCGCGCCCTGATCGGGGCCGCGCCTCACGACGAGTAGCGCCGCACCGGAGGGCAGGGCTTCCACCGCTTCCCGCTCGTCGATCGTCAGATCGGTCGCCCGCGTGCGAATGAGTGCGCCCAGATCTTCTCGGAACTGCTGGGTCGATCGCACTTCCGTGCTCTCTGCGCGACGGGCATGATTGTCGCTGCTCATGTCCTCACCCACTTCTTCACTCGGGGCCTCAGCAAGCCATTCGGCTCGACACTTCTACGCTATCGCAGGCGAGGCTCCCGGCGCACGTCGGCGGCGACTTTTGTCGACGCTCACGGCGTGGCGTCCAGCAACTTCCCCGCTATTCGTGAGATTCGAGAAACGCGTAGACCTCGTGGGCGTCGACGCCGGGAAACGTTCCCGTCGGCAGCGCCGCGAGCAGGCTCGTCGGCGTCGCCGCCTCGGGCCACGCCGCCGCCTCCCACTTCCGGGTCAATTCGGCCGAGGCCTGCCGGCAGCACTGATCGTCCGGGCAGAAGGACTGAGAACGATGGGCCGTCTCCCGCCCGCGGAACCACTTCACGTCGGAGAAGCGCACCCCGACGCTCACGGAGTACTGCCCTTCTTTCGCTTTCTCGACCCGGGAGGTGCACCAGTAGGTGCCCCCCGCGGCCATGTCGGTGTACTGGTACCACGGATTGAAACGGTCGGGCTGCCCGAAGACCGTCCGCGCGGTCCAGTTCCGGCACACGGTTGCTCCCTCGAAGTTCCCGAGCGCGTCCGACGGGAATCGCACTCCGTCGTTCTCATACGCCTTGATCAGCGACCCCGATTCGTGCGCCTTCATGAAGTGCACCTCGAGCCCGAGTCGCTCACTCGCCAGATTGGTGAACCGGTGGGCCGCCATCTCGTAGGAGACGCCGAAGGCATCGCGCAGATCCTCCATCGAGATCTGTCGCTGCTGCTTCGCTTCGGCCAGCAGCGGAACGGCCGCCGCCTCCGGGAGCAGCACGGCGCCCGCGAGATAGTTGGCCTCAACGCGCTGCCGCAAGAACTCGCCATAGCTGCTCGGCTCCTCGTGCCCGCAGACCACACTCGCGAGCGCGCGCAGAATCGGGGCGCGCGCATCTCGCGATGGGACCGCGCCGCTCAGGTACACCCTGCCGTTGCGGCGATCGATCACGGAGCGCGTCGAGTGCGGCATGTCGGAGACGTAATGCAGACTGAACCCCAGACGCTCCGAGATGTTCGCGATCGTCTGCTGCGACACCGGGCCGCCCGCGTACCCGACGCTGTCGAGGAGACCGGTGGCCGCGCCCTCGAGTTCGGCGAAGTAGTTGCCGACGCTGCGCATCTGCGCCCGGAGTTCGGTGTTCGCACGCCGAGCCTCCTCCGGCGTCGCAGCGCGCTCCCGATGGAGCCGTTCGACTTCCTGATGCAGCCCGAGGATCGCCTGGAGCGTCTCGTCGCTCGTCGCCTTGGAGACGCGGATCGGCTGCAGACCGAGTGACTGGAACACGGTTCCTCGCTGCGCGCGCTCCACCGCGATCTCGAGGGCGGCGCGCTCCGAGGGTGCCTCCGTGTCGAGCAGCGTGTCCACCGTCACGCCGAGCGCCACCGCCAACGACCTGAGCATCGGGAGCCGGGGTTCCCGTTTCCCATTCTCGATCGCGGAGAGCTGGGACGGTGCGCGGTCGACGGCACGCGCCAATTGCTCCAGAGTCAGGCCCCGCGAGGTGCGCAGCGCGCGGACGCGGCGCCCGAGGAGCAGCGCATCGCCCGCGGCTTCGCCGCTCGTCGCCTGCGCCGGATCGATATCGAGAAGAGTCATGCGGCTCATCCTCGCAGACGCACTTTCTTCCGGCAAGTGAAAATACTCCAATTCTTCACCCCCCGAAGTGCCCAATCCGACTGGTGAGCACCCCTCAGGATGGAACTACACGGAAAACACGCCTTCGGGCCGAACACAGGAGTCATCGTGACCAACGACGCATCGCAGACCCCCTCATCCGCCGAGCAGCTCGCCTGGGACTGGGAGAACGACCCGCGCTGGGACGGAATCACCCGCGATTACACCGCCGCCGACGTCGTCAAGCTCAGGGGAACCGTGCAGGAGGAGCACACGCTGGCGCGCCGCGGCGCCGAGAAGCTGTGGAGCCAGCTCACCAGCGAGACCCCGACCGGCGGCTACACGAACGCCCTCGGAGCACTCACGGGCAACCAGGCCGTGCAGCAGGTGAAGGCCGGCCTGCGCGCGATCTACCTCTCGGGCTGGCAGGTGGCCGCCGACGCCAACATCTCGGGTCACACCTACCCCGATCAGTCGCTCTACCCCGCGAACTCGGTGCCGCAGGTCGTGCGCCGCATCAACAACGCACTCCTCCGCGCCGACCAGATCGAGCACTCCGAAGGCATCAGCACCGTCGAGGACTGGCTGGTTCCGATCGTCGCCGATGCCGAGGCCGGCTTCGGCGGACCCCTCAACGCGTACGAGCTGATGAAGTCGATGATCGCGTCCGGTGCCGCCGGCGTGCACTGGGAGGATCAGCTCGCGAGCGAGAAGAAGTGCGGTCACCTCGGCGGCAAGGTGCTGATCCCCACGCAGCAGCACGTGCGCACGCTGAACTCCGCGCGCCTCGCGGCCGACGTCGCCGGCGTGCCCAGCGTCATCATCGCCCGTACCGACGCCGAGGCCGCGACGCTCATCACCTCGGACGTCGACGAGCGCGATCGTCCGTTCGTCACCGGAGAGCGCACGGCGGAGGGCTTCTACAAGGTCACGAACGGCCTCGCGCCGTGCATCGCGAGGGCGAAGGCCTACGCACCGTACTCCGATCTCATCTGGATGGAGACCGGCACCCCCGACCTGGAGCTGGCGCGCCAGTTCGCCGAAAGTGTCAAGGCCGAATTCCCGGATCAGATGCTCGCCTACAACTGCTCTCCCTCGTTCAACTGGAAGAAGCACCTGGACGACGAGACGATCGCGAAGTTCCAGCGCGAGCTCGGAGCGATGGGCTTCTCCTTCCAGTTCATCACCCTCGCGGGATTCCACGCACTGAACTCGTCGATGTTCGACCTGGCGCACGGCTACGCCCGCGACGGGATGTCGGCGTACGTCGAACTGCAGGAGCGCGAGTTCGCAGACGAGGCGCGCGGCTACACGGCGACGAAGCACCAGCGCGAGGTCGGCACCGGATACTTCGACGCGATCTCCACCGCACTCAACCCGGACGCCTCGACCCTCGCACTCGTCGGCTCCACCGAAGAGGGCCAGTTCCACTGAGCGACGGTCCCCACCGAATTCACCCGACACCACTCATATCGAGGAGCAGATCATGACGACGACCCAGGCGGGACTGCAGCTGCAGACCGCCACCACCGAACGCACCAGCACATCCGAGAGCACGACATCGCCGTCGCGGTTCGAGGTGCTCGGACGTCCATTCCCCCGCAGCGAAGAGATCCTCACGCCCGATGCCCTCGAGTTCCTGACTCGTCTGCACGACCGCTTCGCCAGCACTCGGCACGAGCGTCTCGCCGACCGACAGCGACGCCGCTACGAGATCGGCAACGGACGCGATCCGAAGTTTCGCGAGGAGACTCGGGCGATCAGAGAGGATCCGAACTGGCGCGTCGCCGGCGCGGGCCCGGGTCTCGAGGATCGGCGCGTGGAGATCACCGGCCCCACCGACCCGAAGATGACGATCAACGCGATGAACTCCGGCGCTCGCGTCTGGCTCGCAGATCAGGAAGACGCGACGAGCCCGACGTGGCGCAACGTCATCGGCGGCCAGATCTCGCTCTTCGACGCGATTCGCGAGCAGCTCGCCTTCACCAGCGAGGCCGGCAAGGAGTACC
Source organism: Leucobacter manosquensis (assembly GCF_018304845.1). NCBI lineage: Bacteria > Bacillati > Actinomycetota > Actinomycetes > Micrococcales > Microbacteriaceae > Leucobacter > Leucobacter manosquensis. The sequence continues at coordinate 968,313 of NZ_JAFEVO010000001.1, forward strand.
GGGTCACCGCCGAGCGCACCCCGACGATCGTCATGAGGCCCCGCGGGTGGCACCTCGTCGAGAAGCACCTCCGCTTCACGGACACGCATGGACGTGCCGGTGCAGCGTCGGGCAGCCTCGTCGACTTCGGACTGTACGCGTTCCACAACGCGCGCGAGCTCGTATCACGAGGACGAGGACCGTACTTCTACATCGCCAAGCTCGAGTCGAGCGAAGAGGCGAAACTGTGGGACGACGTCTTCACCTTCACCGAGGAGGCGCTCGGTCTCCCCCACGGCACCATTCGCGCGACCGTGCTCATCGAGACGCTTCCAGCGGCTTTCGAGATGGAAGAGATCCTGTACGTGATGCGGGACCACATCGCCGGACTGAACGCCGGGCGATGGGACTACATCTTCTCGATCATCAAGAACTACCGCGGTCGCGGAGCTCGCTTCGTGCTCCCGGACCGCAGTGAAGTGACCATGACCGTGCCGTTCATGCGCGCCTACACCGAGCTGCTCGTGCAGACCTGCCACAAGCGCGGCGCCCACGCGATCGGCGGGATGAGTGCCTTCATTCCCAACCGTCGGGACCCGCAGGTGACAGCGCGTGCGGAGGAGAAGGTCCGCGCGGACAAGCACCGTGAGGCCGGCGACGGGTTCGACGGCACGTGGGTGGCGCACCCAGACCTCATCCCCGTCGCACAAGCCGAGTTCGATGCGGTGCTCGGTGAGCGCCCGAACCAGGTCGATCGGCAGCGCGATGACGTGCATGTGACCGCGGCTCAGCTGCTCGACGTGCGGATCGGTCGGGATATCACTGAGGCCGGCGTGCGCGAGAACGTCTCGATCGGCATCCGGTACATCGAGGCCTGGCTCCGCGGACTGGGCGCGGTCGCCATCGACAATCTGATGGAGGACGCGGCGACCGCCGAGATCAGCCGTTCCCAGATCTGGCAGTGGATCCATCAGGATCAGTCGACTACCGAGGGCACGCGGATCACTCGGGAATGGGTCGCCGAGCTCGTCGCTGAGGCCGTCGCCGGTTTCGAACGCGCGGACGGCGATCGCTACGACGACGCTGCGGAGCTCTTCACCGACGTGGCGCTCGGCGACGACTTCCCGACGTTCCTGACCGTTCCGGCCTACAGCCGATACCTGGTCGACGCGTAGCGAGGCAGTTCCTCTCCACGACGCGCACGAGGAATCGTCGACAGCGAGCCGGGTCCCGTCGGGCCCGGCTCGCTGCACGTCAGCCGGATTTCGAAGGCTCCGATCCAGCGTCGTTCTCCCGTTCAGGGCGACGCGCGAATGACTCCTCGCTGCGCTCGATGGCCGGCGCCAACTCGTCGACCACGAGCGTGGTCGTATCGAGTTGCCCCGTGCGATACGCAGCGCGACCCACCATGTGCGCGGCCACGGGAGCGGTGAGGGATTGAAACACGAAGACCGGCACCAGGGCGAGCAGCGTCGCGACGGACCGTTCCTCGAGCGCGATCGCCGTGATCGTCAGCAGAAGCCCGAAGATCTGGGGCTTCGTCGCCGCGTGCAGACGGCTGAGCGCGTCGGGGAACCTGATGATACCGACTCCCGCCGCGACCGAGAGCACGGCGGCGAGGAAGATGCAGACGGCCGCGATCAGATCGAGTACGGCATCAAACATGTCCCGTCTCCTTCGGCTGCTGGTGGGGAGGCTGCTCCGCGCGCCGCTTCACGAAGCGGGCGACGACGATCGTCGCGAGCGTCGCAGTGGCGGCGATCACCGTCATCAGCGGGATGGTGTCGGTGTGACCGCGGGCCACCATGTCGGCGCCGACGGCGAGCATCAGCGTCGTGAGGAGCACATCGGAGGCGATCATGCGATCCAGAATCGTCGGCCCGCGCACGATGCGCACGATGGCGGCGAGGGCGGTCACGGTGAGACCGATGCCAGCCGCGATGAGCAGGAGCTGCGTGATATCGCTCATGTCAGGGCCTGCACTTCCTGCTTGGACCCGGCTGCCATCACCAACAGGCGCTCGATGGTGTACACGCTGCGTCGCATCTGCGTCAGCTCGCGCTGCGTCGGCGTATTCAGCACGTGCAGGTACAGCGTCGAGTTGAATCGATCGATCTCGGTCACGAGAGATCCTGGGATCAAGGAGTTCGTGAGCGCGACCATCGTCATGATGAAGTCGGACCGCGTGGTGAGCTTCACCGCGATGATCGACGTCGTCGGCACCGGTCCGGGGCGCACGGCCAGCCACGCGACTCCCCATGAGGCGCGCGCCAGGTGCCAGACGAAGTACCCCAGATACCGCAGTGCGTGCCAGACATTGAATCGACCGGCGAGCTCCACGGGCGGGAGGTAGAAGAGTCGCATGACGAACACGGCGATGACCAGACCGCTGAGCACCGAAAGCAGTGACACCTCGTGCCAGAGCATCATCCAGAGGACGACGAGACCGATCACGAGGGGCAGTTCGTGCAGCCGCACGCCGAATTCGCGTCGACGGGCCTCGCGGGGCGATTCACCCGCGAGCTCCATGGGTGCATCACTCATGCGATTCCCCCTCTTCGAGCGTGGTCTGGCCGCTCCCACCGCCGGGTCCGCCCGAACCGGCTCCAGAGCCGTCACCCAGCACCTGTTCCACGACGATACCCGGCTCGGCGAGGGTTTCTCCTGCCCGGGTCGCGTACGCGTAGAGCGGACCCGCGAAGATGGTCAGCGTGACGCTGATGGCGACCATGCCGGTGGTCGCCACGAACATCAGCTTCGGGATCTCCTTCTGCTCGGCCTGCGGCTGCGCATCTGGCGCGTCCTGCAAGCGCTCGAAGAGCGCCTGCTCGCGCTCGCGCAGCATGACGGCTTCCGTGGTGGTGGGCTTCGCGGATTTCGGATCGCTTCCCTGCTGCGCCGGTGCTCGCCAGAACGCGAGCACCCACGCGCGCGCCAACGCATAGAGGGTGAGGAGGGAGACGAGCGCCCCGATGCCGATGAGCCAGTACGCTTCTGGGCTCGCGACATCGGCGGCGACCGTGAAGAGCCCGAGCTTCCCGATGAACCCTGAGAACGGGGGGATGCCGCCGAGGTTCAGCATCGGGATGAAGAAGAGGATGGCGATGAACGGCGCAGTGCGCATCAAGCCGCCGAGACCGGAGATCGAGGTGGTCCCGCCTTGTCGTTCGACCAGACCGACGGCGAGGAAGAGGGTCGTCTGCACGATGATGTGATGCGCGATGTAGTAGATCGTCGCGGCGAAGCCGGCTGCATTGGCCATGCCGATTCCGAAGATCATGTACCCGATGTGGCTGATGAGCGTGAACGACAGCAGCCGTTTGATGTCGAGTTGCGAGACGGCGCCGAGAATGCCGACCAGGAGCGTCAGTCCCGCGATGATGAGGAGCAATCGGTCGACGCTCGAATCCGGGAACAGTTTCGTCTGCGTCCGAATGATGGCGTACACGCCCACCTTCGTCAGCAATCCGGCGAACACCGCCGTGACCGGAGCCGGGGCCGTCGGGTACGAGTCCGGCAGCCAGAAGGCGAGCGGGAAGACGGCGGCCTTGATGCCGAACGCGATGAGCAGTGCCAGATTGAGCAGGAGTTGCACCTCGCTCGGCAGCTCCGCGATCCGCACCGTGAGCTGCGCCATGTTCACCGTGCCCGTGGCGCCGTAGATCAACCCGATCGCTGCAAGGAAGAGCACGGACGACACGAGGGACACGATGACGTACGTCACGCCGGCGCGAATGCGCTGCGCAGTCCCTCCGAGCGTGATGAGCACGTAGCTCGCCACGAGCAGGATCTCGAAGCCGACGTAGAGGTTGAAGAGGTCGCCCGCGATGAACGCGTTGAACACGCCGGCGCCGAGCACGAGGTACGTCGGGTAGTAGATCGACACCGGCGTGTCTTCGTCTCCGTCGGCGAGGCCCTGACCGAGCGAGAAGAGGAAGACGCCGAGGAGCACGATCGATGACACCGTGAGCATGAGCGCCGACACCCGGTCCACGACCAGTGCGATGCCGAACGGAGCCGCCCAGCCGCCGACCTCCATGACGAGCGTGCCGTGCGCATCCACCAGGAACATCAACGCGCCGCTGAGCAGCACGACGGCGCTCAGGGCGAACAGCGTGATCCCCTGCTGCAGGCGGCGGTGCCCGGGCACGGCAAGTGCGAAGGCGGCGCCCGCGAGGGGAATGAGCACGGCGAGCGGAACGAGCTGAATCATGTCTTCGGCTCCCCCGCGGTCTCGGATGCATCGGAGGCTGGCTTGCCGCTCGGTGCGATGTCTGCGCCGGATTCGGCGTAGTCCTCGTCGTCGTACTCCTGCGTCTCCGCGAGGTCTTCGTCGGTGACCTCGGTCGCTGCCAGTGCGCGCGTCGTGGCGAGCTCCAGATCGGAATCGTCGTCCTGCACGCGGTCGTCATGGTCGTGCGCGAGGCGCCACGACCGGTAGATGAGCGCGAGCAGGAAGGCGCTGACGCCGAATGTGATGACGATCGCCGTGAGAATGAACGCCTGCGGGAGCGGATCGCTCATCTCCTCGGCCGACGCCTCTCCGTAGATCGGCGCAGCTCCGAAGCTTCCCGACATCAAGAATATGAGCAGGTTCGTCGCATTGCCCACGAGGAGGAAGCCGAGCAGCAGGCGCGTCAACGACCGATCGAGCATGAGGTAGACACCGCAGGCGTACATCACCACCATCACGGCGACCAGAACGAGTGGCATCGTCATCGCGAGCTCACCTCCTCTTCCTCGAACGAGGCGATATCCGCCTCTTCGTGCTCATCGATTTCGGCGCCGAGACTCCGGAGCACGTCGAGAATCAATCCGAAGACGACCAGGTACACGCCGATGTCGAAGAGCGTCGAGGTCACCAGCGGAATGGAGCCGAAGATGCCGAGATCGATATCGACCCACGCCGACGCCAGTGCCGATTGCCCGAAGAGCATGGGGATGAACGCCATCGACACCGCGATGGCGAGCCCGGCGCCGAGAATGCGGCCGGCATCGAGCGGAACCGTAGCCCCCAATTCGTGGCGGCCGCCTGCGAGGTACCGCGCGACGAGCGCGAGCCCGGCGACGAGCCCACCCGCGAATCCGCCTCCCGGCGAGTTGTGCCCGGTCAGGAGCAGGTAGATCGACAGAATGATCAGCGCGTGGAAGATGAGACGCACCACGACTTCGAGCAGGATCGAGCGGCGCGCCGGATCGAGGTGCCGTCCCGCCAGAAGCCAGGTCATGCGACGCGCGGGATCGTTGGGGTCTGCGACGCGGAGCAGGTGTTCCTGCGCGGCCCGTCGCGCGTCCCGCCGGCTCAGCTTCGGTCGGTTGTCGACACGGGTGCTGAGGAAGACGAGCGACGCCACACCGGTCGCGGCAGCCAGAATCACGGAGAGCTCGCCCATCGTGTCCCAACCGCGGATGTCGACGAGCATCACATTGACGACGTTGCTCCCGTGGCCGCCGGCGTACGCGAGCTCGGGCAGCTGCAGGGAGATCGGCTCCGCGATGCGCGATCCGAGTGCGATGACCGCCAGCATGCCGAAGACGAGCCCGACGCCGATGCCGATGCCCGCACGGAGCCACCGCTTGGGGCGGCTCGCGCGATGACCGATCCGCTGGGGCAGGCGCCGGATGACGAGCACGAATGCGATGAGCGTGACGGTCTCGACGAGCGCCTGGGTCAACGCGAGATCTGGGGCCCCGTGCATTGCGAAGATCGCGGCCATGCCGTATCCGGTCAGGCCGACGAGCACCACCGATTGGAATCGCGTGCGTGCGCGCAGGGAGAACAGGGCGGCGATGATCATCACCAGTGCGATCGGGATCTGCACCGGAGAACTGATCAGCACGAATTCACCGGGCCATTCGGCGGTCGCGAGTGCGGTGCCGCCCAGCGTTCCGACGAGCACGATCAGGATCACCGCGAGATAGAACGGAAGCGAGCCGCGCTGCGTGATGGACGTGAGCTTCACCGCGATCGAATCGACGAAGTGCGTCACGATCCAGTAGGCGTGCGATGCCGAGAACCGCTCGACGGGAGGCTGCATGCGCCGGGTCGTACGACTGAGCACCCAGGCCAGCAACGACCCGCCGATGAGCACCCCCGCCGAGGCGAACAGGGCCGGCGTCACACCGTGCCACAGTGCGAGATGCTCGATCTTCACACCTGCGGCTTCCGCGTTGACCAGTGGAAGCAGCACCGCGTCGGCTGCAGGCGCGACCAGCCCGATCAGGAGTGTCGCACCAGCGAACACGCCGGGAGCGATCAGGATCGAACGCTCGGGCGCGTGAGCGACTCGGCAGGTCTCGACGTGCGGCTTCGATGCGAAAGCGCCCCAGACGAACCGACCCATGTATGCCACTGTGAGCACGCTGCCGACGACTGCGACCACGAATGCCGCCATCGCCAGAGGCCGCTCCTGGCCGACCTCGAGCAGCTCCGTGAACGCAGACTCTTTCGCGATGAAACCGAAGAACGGCGGGAACCCCGCCATGGACGCCGACGCCAGCACCGTGATCGCGAAGAGCACCGGCATCTTCTTCCCGAGCCCGCTGAGCTTTCGCAGATCGCGGGTGCCGGTCGAATGGTCGATGACGCCGACGGAGAGGAAGAGTGGCGCTTTCGCGAGTGCGTGCGCGAAGAGCAGCGCGAAGCCGGCGAAGGTCGCCCGCGGGTCGCCCACCCCGAACACCATGACCAGCAGCCCCAACTGGCTGACAGTACCGTGAGCCACGATGAGCTTGAGGTCGAACTGGCGAAGCGCACGAATGCCGCCGTTGATCATGGTGATGGCGCCGAGAACGACCAGCGTCTCACGATAGCCTGGCACGTCGCCGAACGCCGGGGTGACGCGGGCGATCAGGTAGATGCCTGCTTTGACCATGGCCGCCGCGTGCAGGTACGCGCTGACCGGCGTCGGCGCCGCCATGGCGCCCGGCAGCCAGAAGTGGAACGGGAAGATCGCCGATTTCGAGAGTGCTCCGGCGAGGATCAAGAACACCGCCGTGATGCCGACGCCACCCTGGGGAGGCGTGGCGACGATATCCGAGAGCAGCGAGCTGCCGACCTGATTCGCGAGAAGCACCAGGCCCACGAGCATGGCGAGTCCGCCGAGCGTCGTCACCATGAGCGCTTGGAGAGCGGCGGCCGTGGACGTGCGCAGACGGGTGAGGTGTCCGATGAGCAGGAACGAGAAGATCGTCGTCCCTTCCCAGAAGATGAAGAGCAGATAGACATCGTCCGCGAGCACGAGGCCGAGCATCGACGTCGCGAACCCCATGAACACCGCGGCGAAGCGCTCGAGCCCCGGCTCGTGCGCGTCGAAATAGCGACTGCAGTAGAGCAGGACCAGCGCGCCGGCCCCCGAGACGAGCAATGCGAAGAGCACGGAGATCGTGTCGAGCCGGAACGTCAGCGTGAGGTCGAGCTGCGGCACCCAGGCGAAGGACTCCACGACCGGCGTACCGCTGTACACCTGGACCGCGAGCACGGCGAAGAGGCCGGTAACGGCTGCGAGGAGCGCCGCCCCTACGAAGAAGACGTTGCGACCGAGTACTCGAGCCAGCGGGTGAGTCGCGATGGATACGACAGCGAGGATGAGCAGGACACTCATCATCGCTCCCATAGGCGGCCCACTTCCGGTTCCGTCGGCGTTCAGTTCTGGAACCAGTCTACTGGAAGGGAAACACCCATTCCCCTGAGAACGAACGCTCGAAGCCCCGATCACGACCGGGAAACCTGTTCATCGTCGACGACGAGGGCCCTGAAATGGCGAAAGGGTCGTACAGTGTGTGCCGTCTCTGGCTTACACTGTACGACCCTTTCTGTAAAAGGTGTCCGGCGGTGTCCTACTCTCCCACAAGGTCCCCCTTGCAGTACCATCGGCGCAATCAGTCTTAGCTTCCGGGTTCGGAATGTGACCGGGCGTTTCCCTGACGCTATGGCCGCCGTAACTCTATTCACATATGACCACACCCCACCCCCAGGGGTGGACGTGTGTGGCCGTACGTCTAGAACCACAAAGTGGACGCGAAACAATCGTTACTGAAGATACTCATGCCCTCCCACACTCAAGGGGAGGAAGAAATCAAGTCATCGGCTTATTAGTACCAGTCAGCTCCACACCTTACAGTGCTTCCACATCTGGCCTATCAACCCAGTAATCTACTGGGAGCCTCACCACCACAAGGGTGACGGAGATCTCATCTCGAGGCCGGCTTCCCGCTTAGATGCTTTCAGCGGTTATCCATCCCGAACGTAGCCAACCAGCCATGCCCTTGGCAGAACAACTGGCACACCAGAGGTCCGTCCAACCCGGTCCTCTCGTACTAGGGTCAGATCCTCTCAAATCTCCAACGCGCGCAGAGGATAGGGACCGAACTGTCTCACGACGTTCTAAACCCAGCTCGCGTACCGCTTTAATGGGCGAACAGCCCAACCCTTGGGACCAACTCCAGCCCCAGGATGCGACGAGCCGACATCGAGGTGCCAAACCATGCCGTCGATATGGACTCTTGGGCAAGATCAGCCTGTTATCCCCGAGGTACCTTTTATCCGTTGAGCGACAGCGCTTCCACAAGCCACTGCCGGATCACTAGTCCCGACTTTCGTCCCTGCTCGACCTGTCAGTCTCACAGTCAAGCTCCCTTGTGCACTTACACTCGCCACCTGATTGCCAACCAGGTTGAGGGAACCTTTGGGCGCCTCCGTTACTTTTTGGGAGGCAACCGCCCCAGTTAAACTACCCACCAGGCACTGTCCCAGAACCCGATCAGGGTCCGTAGTTAGATATCCAATATGACCAGAGTGGTATTTCAACAACGACTCCACCCAAACTAGCGTCTGAGCTTCACAGTCTCCCACCTATCCTACACAAGCCACACCGAACACCAATACCAAGCTGTAGTAAAGGTCACGGGGTCTTTCCGTCCTTCTGCGCGTAACGAGCATCTTTACTCGTACTGCAATTTCGCCGAGTTCACGGTGGAGACAGCTGGGAAGTCGTTACGCCATTCGTGCAGGTCGGAACTTACCCGACAAGGAATTTCGCTACCTTAGGATGGTTATAGTTACCACCGCCGTTTACTGGGGCTTAAATTCAAAGCTTCGACCCAAAGGTCTAACCTCTCCTCTTAACCTTCCAGCACCGGGCAGGCGTCAGTCCGTATACATCCACTTGCGTGTTAGCACGGACCTGTGTTTTTAGTAAACAGTCGCTTCCCACTGGTCTCTGCGGCCACCACACCCTTTCCCAAGCAAGTTGGTATAAGTGGATGGCCCCCCTTCTCCCGAAGTTACGGGGGCATTTTGCCGAGTTCCTTCACCATGATTATCTCGATCTCCTGAGTATTCTCTACCTGACCACCTGAGTCGGTTTGGGGTACGGGCAACAGCAAACCTCACGTCGATGCTTTTCTTGGCAGCATAGGATCACCTGCTTCCCCATACGGGTCCGCATCATGTCTCACCCAAAGCCGAAAACTCTTCATAATCGACGGGCTACACATTTACACCGGGACAACCATCGCCCGGCACAGGCTACCTTCCTGCGTCACACCTCACGCTCACCACCCCAGTATCGGGTTCGCAACCTCCACCCGCACATCACCCGAAGGATCCGTAACAGGCTTTGGATAGCTGAGCACTACTGGTTAGGTCTTTGACGGTTTACCGCCGGTACGGGAATATCAACCCGTTGTCCATCGACTACGCCTGTCGGCCTCGCCTTAGGTCCCGACTTACCCAGGGAAGATTAGCTTGACCCTGGAACCCTTGGTCTTCCGGAGGACGGGTTTCTCACCCGTCTTTCGCTACTCATGCCTGCATTCTCACTCGTGTGGCATCCACGACTGGTTCACACCGCCGCTTCACTCGCCACACGACGCTCTCCTACCCATCCATACGGCTGGACCACGAAGGCCTACCTATAAATATGAATGCCACAACTTCGGTGGCGTGCTTGAGCCCCGTTACATTGTCGGCGCGGAATCACTTGACCAGTGAGCTATTACGCACTCTTTCAAGGGTGGCTGCTTCTAAGCCAACCTCCTGGTTGTCACAGCAACTCCACATCCTTTTCCACTTAGCACGCGCTTTGGGACCTTAGTTGGTGATCTGGGTTGTTTCCCTCTCGACTATGAAGCTTATCCCCCACAGTCTCACTGCTGCGCTCTCACTTACCGGCATTCGGAGTTTAGCTGACGTCAGTAACCTTGTAGGGCCCATCGGCCATCCAGTAGCTCTACCTCCGGCAAGAAACACGCAACGCTGCACCTAAATGCATTTCGGAGAGAACCAGCTATCACGAAGTTTGATTGGCCTTTCACCCCTATCCACAGCTCATCCCCTCAGTTTTCAACCTAAGTGGGTTCGGTCCTCCACGACGTCTTACCGTCGCTTCAACCTGGCCATGGATAGATCACTTCGCTTCGGGTCTAGGACATGCGACTGAATCGCCCTATTCAGACTCGCTTTCGCTACGGCTGCCCCTCACGGGTTAACCTCGCCACATATCGCTAACTCGCAGGCTCATTCTTCAAAAGGCACGCCGTCACAGATACAAAGCCTGCTCCGACGGATTGTAAGCAAACGGTTTCAGGTACTATTTCACTCCCCTCCCGGGGTACTTTTCACCTTTCCCTCACGGTACTAGTCCGCTATCGGTCATCTGGAAGTATTTAGGCTTATCAGGTGGTCCTGACAGATTCACACGGGATTTCTCGGGCCCCGTGCTACTTGGGATACACACCACGCGGTAAAACCATTTCGGATACGGGACTCTCACCCACTCCGGTCGCCCATTCCAAGGCGTTCTCCTATAGCTTCACTCTCACGTTCGAAGGTCAGCAGCCCTTCACGGCACGTCCCGCAACCCCGACCATGCAACCCCTGCTAGGTATCACACATGACCGGTTTAGCCTCATCCGGTTTCGCTCGCCACTACTCCCGGAATCACTGTTGTTTTCTCTTCCTGTGGGTACTGAGATGTTTCACTTCCCCACGTTCCCTCTACCCGCCCTATATATTCAGGCGGGAGTCACCAGGTACGCACGCGCCCTGGCGGGGTTTCCCCATTCGGAAATCCTCGAATCATAGCCCGTTTATCGGCTCCCCGAGGCTTATCGCAGATTACTACGTCCTTCTTCGGCTCCAGATGCCAAGGCATCCACCGTTTGCTCTTAGAAACTTGAAATCACATAAGTATTCAGAAACACACACCCACCCAAACCCCCAAAGGGATCCGCCAGGTGTGTGACCAATGAAATTAATTAGTATCAGCAGCACCACACCCGCCCACACCCATCACACCCAAAGGCGATCCAGACACGGAAAGATATGACACTGCAAGATGCTCGCGTCCACTGTGTAGTTCTCAACGTACGGTCGATCCCACCCCCACGAGCAACACGTCTCGTGACAGCAGGTCAAGGAATCAGTCACCCACACCCCTAAAAGGATGCGACCGGCTGGTCTCCCAGGACCCAATAGTATGCACTTTCTGCCCACTCACCACACCCACCCAGGATTTCCAATCACCCCCGCCGAAACGGACATGACGTACTCACACAGGCGAGCCAGCAAGCTTGCTTGTCATATGTTCCACCCATGAGCGGCTCGCAGTGAACGTATGCCACTGATCGAGCCATTCTGCGACACCCCGAAAGGTGTCGAGTGCTCCTTAGAAAGGAGGTGATCCAGCCGCACCTTCCGGTACGGCTACCTTGTTACGACTTAGTCCTAATCACCAGTCCCACCTTCGACAGCTCCCTCCCACAAGGGGTTAGGCCACCGGCTTCGGGTGTTACCGACTTTCATGACTTGACGGGCGGTGTGTACAAGGCCCGGGAACGTATTCACCGCAGCGTTGCTGATCTGCGATTACTAGCGACTCCGACTTCATGGGGTCGAGTTGCAGACCCCAATCCGAACTGAGACCGACTTTTTGGGATTCGCTCCACCTCGCGGTATCGCAGCCCTTTGTATCGGCCATTGTAGCATGCGTGAAGCCCAAGACATAAGGGGCATGATGATTTGACGTCATCCCCACCTTCCTCCGTGTTGACCACGGCAGTATCCCATGAGTTCCCACCATTACGTGCTGGCAACATAGGACGAGGGTTGCGCTCGTTGCCGGACTTAACCGAACATCTCACGACACGAGCTGACGACAACCATGCACCACCTGTTTACGAGTGTCCAAAGAGTCCTGTATCTCTACAGTGTTCTCGTATATGTCAAGCCTTGGTAAGGTTCTTCGCGTTGCATCGAATTAATCCGCATGCTCCGCCGCTTGTGCGGGCCCCCGTCAATTCCTTTGAGTTTTAGCCTTGCGGCCGTACTCCCCAGGCGGGGAACTTAATGCGTTAGCTACGACACAGAACCCGTGGAACAGGCCCTACATCTAGTTCCCAACGTTTACGGCATGGACTACCAGGGTATCTAATCCTGTTCGCTCCCCATGCTTTCGCTCCTCAGCGTCAGTTACGGCCCAGAGATCTGCCTTCGCCATCGGTGTTCCTCCTGATATCTGCGCATTCCACCGCTACACCAGGAATTCCAATCTCCCCTACCGCACTCTAGCTTGCCCGTACCCACTGCAGGCCAGAGGTTGAGCCTCTGGTTTTCACAGCAGACGCGACAAGCCGCCTACGAGCTCTTTACGCCCAATAATTCCGGACAACGCTTGCACCCTACGTATTACCGCGGCTGCTGGCACGTAGTTAGCCGGTGCTTTTTCTGCAGGTACCGTCACTTTCGCTTCTTCCCTACTAAAAGAGGTTTACAACCCGAAGGCCGTCATCCCTCACGCGGCGTTGCTGCATCAGGCTTGCGCCCATTGTGCAATATTCCCCACTGCTGCCTCCCGTAGGAGTCTGGGCCGTGTCTCAGTCCCAGTGTGGCCGGTCACCCTCTCAGGCCGGCTACCCGTCGTCGCCATGGTGAGCCATTACCTCACCATCTAGCTGATAGGCCGCGAGTCCATCCCGAACCAAAATTCTTTCCACCTACACACCATGCGGTGATAGGACATATCCAGTATTAGACGCCGTTTCCAGCGCTTATCCCAGAGTTCGGGGCAGGTTACTCACGTGTTACTCACCCGTTCGCCACTCATCCACCCCCAGCAAGCTGGGAGCTTCAGCGTTCGACTTGCATGTGTTAAGCACGCCGCCAGCGTTCGTCCTGAGCCAGGATCAAACTCTCCGTAAAAAACGATTGCCACACGCCCCGGGGAAAAACCGGAACATGCAACGAGTTCAATCTGGCAACAGAACCATCAATACTGACGATTCTTGTTATCCAAAAAAGGAATCTCCCACACCCAGAAACCTGGATGTCGGGGATTATAAATTAAATTGGCATATGACAATTTAAGTGCACACTATTGAGTTCTCAAAGACCAGACACCACCCGTCACACCCAACCAAGGGAAGCTCCGAACAGCAACCTGTCTAACTTACCACAAGAACGTGGTGAGAAACGCATGTAAATGAGCCGGACCGTTTCAGTCCGGCTGCGTCGCGCTGACAAGGGAATACATTACGGCCCCCGACCCCCGACCAGCAACACCACGCAGCATCCCGGGCGTGTCCCCGCATGAATCCGCCAATTCACCCACACGACACCCCACCGACACCCCAACCGACACCGGGTCGATCCACGGCGGAGATGGCCGAAACGCGCCCGTTTTCGCCTCGCATCCCACGATCCCGGGCGCGTCGCGGGAGGTGCTTAGATGGATGGGTGAACGCACCCACCGCACCAGCGAGTCCCCCCTCTCCCGCAGACTTCGGCTTCACCGTCGATCAGCAGCTCGAATCCGGCGGGGCGGTCGGTTCCGGAGGCGAACCGCTCGGACGGAGCGGGACGATCCGCACCCCGCACGGGGAGATCCAGACCCCCGCATTCATCCCCGTCGGCACCAAGGCCACAGTGAAGTCTCTGCTGCCAGCGACCGTGAGCGAACTCGGCGGCCAGGCCGTTCTTGCGAACGCGTATCACCTCTTCTTGCAGCCGGGAAGCGACCTCGTCGACGAAGCGGGCGGCCTCGGCCGATTCATGAACTGGGACGGGCCGACCTTCACCGACTCCGGAGGATTCCAGGTGATGTCGCTCGGCGTCGGATTCAAGAAGGTGATATCGATGGCGGAGTCCGCCCACTCCGGCGCCGAAGTGATTGCGAAGAACAAGGAGCGTCTCGCGCACGTCGACGAGGACGGTGTCACCTTCAAGTCGTTCTTGAACGGCGACAAGCATCGCTTCACGCCGGAGGTCTCGATGCGCATCCAACACGAACTCGGCGCCGACATCATGTTCGCGTTCGACGAGTGCACCACACTGCTGAACACCCGCGAGTACCAGGAGGACTCGGTGGAGCGCACGGAGCGGTGGGCCGTGCGGTGCCTCGACGAGCACGCGCGCCAGACCGCATCGCGAACGCACCGCCCCTACCAGGCTCTCTTCGGAGTCGTGCAGGGGGCGCAGTACGAGGACTTGCGACGGCGCGCGGCGAACGGGTTGGCTCATCTTCGCGGGTCGGAGGCCACCGAGCAGGAGTTCGACGGATTCGGCATCGGCGGAGCTCTGGAGAAGCGGGATCTCGGCACCATCGTCGGCTGGGTCTCCGATGAACTCCCCGATTCCAAGCCGCGGCATCTGCTCGGCATCTCAGAACCCGATGACCTGTTCGCCGCCATCGCTGCGGGCGCTGACACCTTCGACTGCGTCGCCCCTTCCCGGCAGGCGCGAGGCGGTTCCATGTACTCGCCGACGGGACGCATCAACGCCAAGTCCGCAGGCCAGCGACGCAGGTTCGAGCCGCTCGACGCGGAATGCGACTGCTACACCTGCCAGAACTACACGGCGGCGTACCTGCATCATCTCTTCAAGGCGAAGGAGATGCTCGGTTCGACGCTCGCGACGATCCACAACGAGCGTTACATCGTGCGCCTGGTCGATCGCATTCGTGGGAGCATCGTCGACGGCACGTTCGCGGAATTGCGCGAAGAAGTGCTCGGCCGCCAGTACGGCATGGAGTTCGCTCGCGACGCCGCAGCCCGCGTCGCTGCGGCGGGGTGATATCACCCGCTGCACCCAAGCCTGAGACCGCCGCCTGGGCTAGTCGTCGACGAGCCCCACTCCGAGAGCACCGCGAATCATATCGAGATTCAGCTTTGCGGCGACGCGTGCGCCATTGCCCGCCGCGATGACGAGTTGCTGCGGCCCGGGCGGCACGATGTCGCCGACGCCGTACACGCCGCGGATCGAGGTCTCACCGCGTTCATCGACCTCCACGAGACCCCAGTGATCACGAGCGATGGGCAGATCGCCGAGGAACTCCACCGGCGCGTGCCAGCGCGGCCGCACGAAGCCGCCGACTCGCGCGATCACCTCTCCATCCGCGAGGCGCACCCCGGTCATCTCAGCACGCTCGCCGACGATGTCGTCGATCGGACGCCGTTCCACACGGATGCCGATGCGCTCGAGCTGCGCTTCCTGCTCGGGACGCACGGTGTCGGCGCCGTTCGTGAAGACGATGAGATCCGAGCTGAAGCGGCTGATGAGCAGGGCCCGCGAAAAGACGTCGCTGGTCTCGCCGATCAGCACCAGCGGCTTATCGGTCTTCTCGAACCCGTCGCACTCGACGCAGCTGTGCAACGCGGTGCCGTAGTACGCGCGGATCATCGGCAGTGCCGGCAGCTCTTCGGTCAACCCGGCGGCGATGAGGACGCGACGAGCCGTGTACTGGACATCCGCCGCGCCGCGAATGCCGGTCCCCCGCACCGAGAAGCCGATGCCGTCGGGAAACCCCGCCGAGCGCGCCTCGTCGGGAGCGAGCGGGGTCACCTCGCGAGTGATCGCCTGGGCGTACATCGCTGACGGGTAGCGTTCGAACTCCTCGCGGCCGAGGCGCCGGAGCTCGAGTGGAGACACTCCGTCGCGCGTCAGGAACCCGTGGGATTGCAGGGTCGCGGAGTGGCGCGGACGGTTGCTATCGAGGATCGCGATGCGTCGGTTCGCACGCACGAGCTGCAGTCCGGCGGACAACCCGGCCGGTCCGCCGCCGATGATCGCAACGCCGATCGGCGCCTCGCTGCTCCTCATGCGCTGCCACCCCCTCGACGTCAGCCCGCGAGGTGCTGTTCCAGGCGCCGCAGACGCGCGAGCGACTCCTCGCGGCCGAGCAGCTCGAAGGACTCGAAGAGAGGAGGCGACACGCGTCGGCCGGAGGCAGCCACGCGGAGCGGTCCGAAGGCGAGGCGGGGCTTGATCCCGAGCCCGTCGACGAGCGCGGATTGCAGCGCCTCCTGAATGCCTGCCGTCTCCCACGCGTCGGCGGGGAGCGCATCGAGCGCCGCAATGCCCGCGGCGAGCACCTGCGGTGCGTCGTCCTTCAACGAGGCGAGCGCGTCGTCTTCGTAGTGCAGCTGCTCAGACGTGGTGAAGAGGAAGCCGAGCATGCCGACGACCTCGGAGAGCACGGTGACGCGGCTCTGCACCAGCGGCACCGCGCGGGCGATCACCGCGAGCTGCTCCTCCGTTGGTTCGATCTGCAGGGCTCCCCCCGCGATGAGGTACGGCAGAATCCGCTTCCCGAAATCCTCTTCCGACAGCAGCCGGATGTGATCGGCGTTGATCGCGTCGGCCTTCTTCTGATCGAAGCGGGCCGGGTTCGGGTTCACGTTCGCGACGTCGAACGCCGCGACCATCTCGTCGCTCGAGAACACGTCGCGATCCGGAGCAAGCGACCATCCGAGGAGCGACAGATAGTTGAGCAGGCCCTCCGGAATGAACCCGCGCGACCGGTGGTGCAGCAGGTTGGATTCGGGGTCGCGCTTCGACAGCTTCTTGTTCCCCTCGCCCAGCACGTACGGCAGATGACCGAACTGCGGGATCGCCTGCGCGATACCGAGCTCGACGAGCGCGTGGTACAGCGCGATCTGGCGAGGCGTGGACGACAGGAGGTCTTCTCCTCGCAGTACGTGCGTGATCCCCATCAGCGCGTCGTCGACGGGGTTCACGAGCGTGTACAGCGGCGCGCCGTTCGGCCGAACCACCACGAAGTCGATCGTCGATCCGGCGGGGAACGTGATATCGCCGCGCACGAGGTCCGTGAACGACAGGTCGGTGTCGGGCACTCGGAATCGCAGCGCCGGCTCGCGACCCTCCGCCCGGAACGCGGCGCGCTGCTCATCGCTGAGGTCGCGATCGAAATTGTCATAGCCCAGCTGCTTCGGCCGCCCGGCCGCGATGTTGCGCGCATCGATCTCTTCAGCGGTCGAGAAGCTCTCGTAGAGGTACCCGCCCTCGATCAGCTGCGCGATGACGCGCTGATAGATCTCGCCGCGCTCGGACTGGCGGTACGGACCGTGCGGGCCGCCGACATCGATGCCTTCGTCCCAGTCGAGCCCGAGCCACCGCAGCGAATCGATGATCTGGCTGTAGCTCTCCTCGCTGTCGCGGGCCGCGTCCGTGTCCTCGATGCGGAAGACGAACGTGCCCCCGGTGTGCCGGGCGTACGCCCAGTTGAACAGTGCGGTGCGCACCATTCCGACGTGGGGGGTGCCGGTGGGCGACGGGCAGAACCGAACGCGAACGTCGGCTCCGGTCGCGGTGGAAAACTGGGGGCTCTCGGTGTGTGACATCACCGTCATTCTAGCGTCGAGCGAGCACCCGAAGTCGAAGGCTCACGGCGATCCCGAGCACGATGAGCACTCCGGCAACGCTCGACAGCACCGGAAATCCGCCGACCGCGAAGAGCACCCCTGATGCCGCACCGAAGACGGCTCCCGCCGCGTTCATCGCGGTATCCGACTGCCCCTGCCGCGCCGGGCGCTCCACTTCGGGAGTCAGCGCGGTGACCAGTGTCGCGCCGGCGACCGTGACCATGCACCAGCCGAGCCCGAGCAGCACCAGCGAGGTCTGCACGACCACGACCGAACCGCCTCCGAACGCCGTCCCTGCGGCGGCCGCTGCGAGCACCGCGTAGCCCGTGAGCACCACCGGGATCGGGCCGAAGCGGCCCGCCGCGATTCCCGCGAGCGGGGAGAGCGCGTACATGCCGGCGATGTGGATGCTGATCGTGATGCCGACGAGCTCGATGCTGCCGCCGTGGTGCGTGAGGTGCAGCGGGGTCATCGCCATGATGCCGACCATGACCGCGTGGCCGAGGGCGACGAGCGCGATCGCGAGGAACTGCGGAGCGCGACCGACACGCATCGCCGTCGTCGGGGCCGGCGATGCCGAGGCTGGCTCGTCCGGTTCGCCGCCGAGCGCCGCATTGGCGTGGTCGCCTGCGGTCTTCGCGATCCCGCGCGCCTCCAGCAGCGGATCCGGCCGCAGGCCGAACCAGACGACCAGGCCGGCGCACAGCTGAGCCGCGATCGTGAACACGAAGATGCCGGAGAGCGCGTGCAGACCGAGCGCGTCGCCGAGGGTCTCTCCCGGTCCGATGAGATTCGGTCCGATCACCGCCCCGATGGTGATCGACCACACGACGAGCGAGAGATCGCGCGCGCGATGCGCGGGAGTCGCGAGGTCGGTCGCCGCGAAGCGGGCCTGCAGCTGCACGGCGGCGGCGATGCCGAGTGCGGCGAGACCGACGAAGAGCAGGACAGGAATCTCGACGAGTGCTGCTCCGATGACGAGGAGGGCTCCCCCGACGGCGAGCAGATTGCCGGTCGTCAGAGCGACTCGTCGTCCCCGACGAGCGGCGAGCCGTGCGAGCGGAATCCCTGCGACCGCGGCCCCCACCGCGTTCATCGTCGAACCGAATCCCGACAGCGCGGGGTTTCCGGTGACATCGGCGATGAGCAGGGCGCCGGCCGACAACGACGCTCCGATGCCGAGGCCCCCGAGCACCGTCGCGAGCGCGAGCACCGCGACCGAACGGCGCTGCAGAGCGCGCACGCCGTCTCCGGTCCGCGAATCCGGAGTCACCGGCTGTGCGTGAGGCATCTCGATCCCTACGCCGCGTGCGGGACGGTCTCGAGGTGCCACGCACTGCCGTCGACCGAGGCGAGGAGGCGCTTCGCGAGTCGCACCTGGGGGCTCTCGTTCGCCGTCGCCATCGATACCAGTCCGATGGTGCGATAGCGGGGCGGGTCGAGAGGCAGTGCGCAGGCGTCGTCGGGGAGGCTCCGCGCAGCTGCGAGCGCGAGTCCCGGTACAAGTGCGACGGCTCCGCCGGCCGCCGCCATCGCCAGCATGGCTGGCACGTTGTCGGTCTCCTGGATGATGTCGGGTTCGAAGCCGGCGTCGCCAGCCGCCGCGAGCAGATGTCCGCGGCATTTCTCGCATCCCGCGATCCAGTGCTCGGTCGAGAAGTCGCCGAGTTTCGCCGTGCGCTCCCCTGCGGCCCGCTCGTCCGAGACGACGAGGTGCACCTCTTCTCGCCACAGCGGCAGGAACGCGCTTCCGGCGGGCAGCTCGGCCGCGCCCTCGTAATCGAAGATGAGCGCGCAGTCGACCTCCCCGTCGCGCAGCATCGCCGTTGCGGCGGGCGGCTCGGCCTCGCGGTACTGGAGTGCGACGTCCGGCGCTTCCATCGCGAGCCGCCGCATCAGCATCGGGACCAGCGTGGCGCTGGCGCTCGGGAAGCCGACGAGCCGCAGGGTCCCGGCGCGCTCACCGCGCAGGTCATCGATCGCGGCCAGCGCGGCATCGATCTCGCTGACGACGGTGCGCCCGTGATCGGCGAGGATCTGCCCGGCCGTCGTCAGCCGGATACCTCGCCCGCTGCGCTCGATGAGCGGAACGGCGAGCCGGGTCTCGACTCGCTTGATGCGCTGACTCACGGCCGGTTGGCTCAGCCCCAGTGACGCGGCAGCAGCAGTGAGCGAACCGGTCGTGGCGAGCGCGTGCAGGATGCGGAGCTCGGTTGAATCAATCGAGGCGAGCGGATCGGCGGTGCGCATCGAAGTCATGGTGGCAGTGTACACCCACACATAACCAGACGCGAGGCAAAGCATAAGAATGATTCTGTTTCATTATGACTCACGGGCTCCTACGCTGGCAGCATGAACGCACAGACCACGCTTCTCGAGCTGCAGCGGCAGTACCCCTCGGTGCCCGGCTATCTCTCGGCCTGCACGGCGGGGCTGCCTGCGACCACCACCACCGCCGCGCTGCAGACCTTCATCGACGAGTGGTCGACTGGTCGCATGGACGCGCATCGCATCAGCGCTCAGGTCGAGCAGTGCCGAAGCCTCTACGCGGGGCTCGTCGGCGTCGCGCCCGAGCGCGTCGCCGTCGGCACGCAGATCTCCCAGTTCGCGTCGGTCGTGGCGACCGCGGTTCCTGACGGGGGCGAGGTGCTCTGCGTGGCCGGCGATTTCTCCTCGCTGACCCACCCGTTCGAACAGGCCGGCCGCAACGTGCGCGTGAGGTACGTCGAGCTCGAGCACCTCGCCGATGCGGTTCGCCCTGGCACGTCCCTCGTCGCCTGGTCGCACGTGCAGTCGGCATCGGGCGCAGTATCGGATCATCGAGCGATCCTCGCCGCGGCGGAGGCTGCCGGGGCGCTCACCTGCGTCGACCTGACGCAGGCCGTCGGCTGGCTCCCGGTGGATGCGGGCGACTTCGACATCACCATCTGCCACGCCTACAAGTGGCTCAGCGCGCCCAGGGGCTCAGCGTTCATGACCGTTCGCGCGGGTCTCGACGATGCCCTCGTGCCGATCGCTGCCGGGTGGTATTCGGCCGATGACCCTTGGAGTTCCTGCTACGCCGGGCACACTCCGCTCGCAGCGGGTGCCGGGCGCTTCGACCTCTCCCCCGCCTGGCCCGTCATTCCCGGTACCGTCGCCGCGCTCGAGACCATCGCGAGCATCGACACGGGTGCCCTGCACGAGCACGCGCTCGGTCTTGCGAACGCCGCCCGATCGGGTCTCGGGCTCGAACCGGGAGATTCGGCCATCGTCACCTGGAGCGACATCGAGGGCGTCGACCTGGCGTCGCTGACGCGCGCCGGAATCGTCGCCTCGGGACGCGCTGGCAACGCGCGCGTCGCGTTCCACGTGTGGAACACCCCTGACGACGTGGCCGGCCTCATCGAGGCGCTCAGGCGCTGAACCGGAGCGGTGGACCGTCGCTCGAGCTGCGGGTCAGCCCGCTGCGGCGAAGGCCTCGGCCTCGGCCACGTCTTGCTCGGTGGCCACCAGCTGCCCGCATGCGCCGTCGATCTCTTTGCCACGGGTATCGCGGAGCGTCGTGGGGATGCCGGCTGCGTTCAGGCGGTCGACGAATTCGCGGGTCACCTCCCGCGTCGATGAGGTCCAGATCGAGCCCGGTGTCGGGTTCAGCGGAATCGGGTTCACGTGCACCCACCCGCGACCGCGCTCGTTGAGCTTGTCGGCGAGCAGGTCGGCGCGCCAGCCGTGATCGTTCATGTCCTTGATGAGGGCGTACTCGATGGAGACGCGGCGACCCGTCGTCTCGTAGTAGTGGTAGGCCGCGTCGAGCACCTCTTCGACCTTCCACCGGCTGTTGACCGGGATGAGCTCGTCGCGCAGCTGATCGTCGGGCGCGTGCAGCGACAGCGCGAAGGTGATCGGAATGTTCTCGGCGGCCAGCTTGCGGATCGCCGGGGCGAGCCCCACGGTCGAGACGGTGATACCTCGCGCCGACATGCCGAGGCCCTCCGGCGACGGTGCGATCATGCGATGCACCGCGTTCATCACGCGTTTGTAGTTCGCGAGGGGCTCGCCCATGCCCATGAAGACGATGTTGTTCACGCGCTCCGGCTCCGCGCCCTGAGCGACGCGACGGGCGCCTCCCAGGCCGCCTTCGGCGATGACGCGATTGGCCTGCACGATCTGGTCGAGGATCTCGGCGGTCGACATGTTCCGGGTCAGCCCCGCCTGCCCCGTGGCGCAGAAGGGGCAGTTCATGCCGCACCCGCATTGGCTCGAGACGCAGAGCGTGATTCGGCCGGGGTATCGCATGAGCACGGACTCGACGAGCGCGCCGTCGAACAACCGCCACAAGAACTTGATCGTGTCGCCGTCGTCGGTCACCAGGCGCTTCACCTCGGTGAGCAACGGCGGGAAGAACGCCGCGGCGAGTTCCTCGCGGCGGCCCTTCGGAAGATCCGTCATCTGCTCCGGATCGGTCGTCCGATGCTCGAAATAGTGCTTGGAGAGCTGCTTCGCGCGGAACTTCGGCACGCCCAGCTCGACGACCTTCGCCTCCCGCTCCTCGAGCGTGAGGTCAGCCAGGTGGGTGGCCGGCTGCTTCACGCGCGGCGACGCGAACTGCAGTGTCGGGCGACCGTCGGGATCCGCGATCTGCTTCCAGCCCTCGGCCTTCGGGCGCACCTGCGGGCGAGCCGCAGCGTCGGCCGAGCGAGGCCGGGTTTTGCGCAGCGGCGTGCTCTCGGGAGCGCGGTCATGGTTGAGCTTGTTGGGATCCACACGTCTATTGTCGCAGGTCGCAGGCGCGACCCCCTCCGAGAGCGCCGATCAGAGCAACCGCGACCGGATGAGAAAGCGCAGACCCTCCGGAGCTTCGAGCGAGAAGCCGCTGCCGCGACCGGCGACCGCGTCGACCGTGAGATGGGTGTGCGCCCACACCCCGAACTGCTCCCGCGACATCCAGAAGCCGATCTCCCTGAGCGCCCCCGCGCGGCCGGGCGCCGAGCCGCTCTCACCGAGCGACGGCAGCTCGAGGGTGCCGAGCAGGACGTCTTGTCCGCCGGTGCGGAACTCGCCCAGCGGATAGCACATCGGCGCGCTGCCGTCGCAGCAGCCACCCGATTGATGGAACATGAGCGGGCCGTGCATCTCCCACAACCGCTCGATGAGCTCGATCGCCGCCGGCGTGAATGCCAGACGGCTCTCGGTCTCTCCGGCCACCTCTGGTCTCGCCGCCAGAGGCGCGACTGCGTCCGACCCGCTCATGATCCTGTCTCCTTGCCTTCGTCGGGTTAGAAGAATCCGTCGGCGCTCTCGCGGTAGCTCACGAGCAGGTTCTTCGTCTGCTGGTAGTGGTCGAGCATCATCAGGTGATTCTCCCGCCCGATGCCGCTCGACTTGTACCCGCCGAACGCCGCGTGCGCGGGGTACGCGTGATAGTTGTTCACCCATACCCGGCCCGCTTCGATCGCCCGCCCAGCCCGGTACGCGGTTGCGCCGTCGCGACTCCACACCCCCGCGCCCAACCCGTAGAGGGTGTCGTTCGCGATGCGAATCGCGTCGTCGAAGTCGGTGAAGGTCGTGGCCGAGACGACCGGGCCGAAGATCTCCTCCTGGAAGATGCGCATGGAGTTGTCGCCCCGGAAGATGGTGGGCTGAATGTAGAACCCGTCCGCGAACTCGCCCCCGAGGTCTTCGACGCCACCGCCGGTGAGCACCTGCGCGCCTTCCTGCCGCCCGATGTCGAGATACGACTTGATCTTCTCGAACTGGTCGTTCGACGCCTGCGCGCCGACCATGGTGTCGGTGTCGAGCGGGTTCCCGCGGGTGATGCGCTCGGTGCGCTCCACGACTGCGTCGAGGAAGTCCCCCGCGATGGACTCCTGGATCAGTGCGCGCGACGGGCAGGTGCATACCTCTCCCTGGTTGAGCGCGAACATCGCGAACCCCTCCTGCGCCTTGTCCCAGTAGCCGTCGTCCGCGCGCATGACGTCGTCGAAGAAGATGTTGGGGCTCTTCCCCCCGAGCTCCAGCGTCACGGGAATGATGTTCTCGGAGGCGTACTGCATGATCAGTCGGCCCGTCGTCGTCTCGCCCGTGAATGCGATCTTCCGGATCCGGGGATTGGAGGCGAGAGGCTTGCCCGCTTCCGCGCCGAACCCGTTGACGATGTTGACGACGCCGGGCGGGAGCAGGTCTCCGATGAGGTCGAAGAGGAACAGAATGGAGGCCGGCGTCTGCTCCGCGGGTTTCAGCACGACCGCGTTGCCGGCTGCGAGCGCCGGTGCGAGCTTCCAGGTCGCCATCAGGATCGGGAAGTTCCAGGGGATGATCTGTCCGACGACGCCGAGCGGCTCGTGGAAATGGTAGGCGACGAGGTCTGCATCGATCTGGGAGAGTCCGCCTTCCTGGGCTCGGATCGCGCCGGCGAAGTACCGGAAGTGATCGATCGCCAGAGGAATATCGGCGTTCAGCGTCTCGCGCACGGCTTTGCCGTTGTCCCACGTCTCGGCGACGGCGATGGCCTCGAGATTCTCCTCGATTCGATCGGCGATCTTGTTCAGGATCACTGCGCGTTCCGCCGGACTGGTCAGACCCCACGCGGGTGCGGCGGCATGGGCGGCGTCGAGCGCTGCCTCGATGTCTTCCGAGGTGCCGCGCGCGACTTCGCAGAATGCTCGGCCCGTGATCGGTGTGACGTTCTCGAAGTACTGCCCCCGCACCGGGGCGACCCATTCTCCGCCGATGTAGTGCTCGTATCGCGGTGCGAAGGTCACCAGTGCCTCGGGGTGGCCGGGTGCTGCATAGACGGTCATGTGCATCTCCTCTGACATCGTTGTCCGGGTCGATCCGCTGGTGCAGTGCGGATGCTCGACGGTAGAACGGTCGAGGTTGCACGGAGGTTGCACCTCCCGCGTCGCGGGTGCGCGCCGCGGATGCTGGTGCCCCGGTCAACTCGTGTCGCGGGCGAGATG
Source organism: Leucobacter manosquensis (assembly GCF_018304845.1). Taxonomy (NCBI): domain Bacteria; kingdom Bacillati; phylum Actinomycetota; class Actinomycetes; order Micrococcales; family Microbacteriaceae; genus Leucobacter; species Leucobacter manosquensis. The sequence goes on from NZ_JAFEVO010000001.1 coordinate 992,891, forward strand.
CTCCAGTCTCGCCACCACGCGTGCCCGCTTCGGAGACAGCGCCGGCAGCACTTGCAGCAGCGTCTCCCAGACCTGCACGTCGTCGCTCGCCCAGCTCTGCGCGTAGGCGAACAGCGGGTCCGGGCCCGCCCACTGGAGCATCGCCTCGCGCAGCGTCGCGTCGACGGACGCCCGGAGCTGCTCGGCGATCGGTGCTCTGGAGGTCGGCAGCACCGGCCCCTCGTACGCCGCGAGCGCGAGGCGGTGGGCGCCCCGCCCAATTGCCTCGAGCGTCTCGTGCGCGTCGATCCGGATCCCGGGTACGAGCCGATACGGCTTCGAGCTGAGGTCGAGCTCCACGCAGTGCCGTTCCAACCACCTGCGCAGCCGCACCATCTCGGGGCGCAGCGTCCGCTCAGACCCCTGAGCTCCGTAGACCGCCTCCGCCAGCGCCCGCGCCGAGAGCCCCTGCGGGGCCGCGGCGAGGGCGAGGAGGATCTCGGCGTGCCTCCCGCTCACGGGCTCCGCGCCTCCGAGATGCTCGAGCAACGCGGGCTCACGACCGAGCACGACGAGACGTGGCAGGGACTGCGGTGCGCCGTGCGTCGCGCCCGTTGCCGCACGTGAGCGGGAAGGCGCCGCTGACGAGCGATTCCGAGCACCGCGATCCAGCTCGATTCGCCGGCGGAGCGCCACGAGCTGCAATTCTGCTTCGACCGCGGCGAGTGTCGCTTCCATGAGTGGCATGAGATGCGGCGACGCGGCGCCATCGCCGCCGGTGACGTCGATCACACCGATGATGGCGCCGCTTCCCGGGTCGTGCACCGGCGCTGCCGTGCAGCTCCACGGATGCACTGCTCGAGAGTAGTGCTCGGCGCCGAGCACCTGTATCGCGTGGTCCAGCGCGAGCGCGCTGCCGGGAGCGCTCGTGCCCACGGCCTGCTCCGACCAGTCCATTCCAGCACGGAACCCCATCTCCTCCGCCTGGCTGCGCAAGGTCCGATCACCGTCGACCCACAGCAGGCGCCCGGACGCATCCCCCACGGCGACGATGAAGCCCGATTCGCTCGCCTCATCGAGCAGCAACCGGCTCACCACGGGGAGCACACTCCCGATCGGATGCGTCGCACGCATCTCCGTCAGCTGTGCCTCAGACAGGGACGGACGTTGCGGGATACCGTCGGGGTCGATGGTCAACCGGCGGGATCGCAGCCAGGATTCGAGCACGACCGTGCGCACGGCAGACGCTTGGGCGAAGCGATCACGGAGCTCCGGATCACCGGCGAGCTGCGGCGAGCGGTCGTCCACGAACCGCTCGTGCGCCCGCTCAAGCAGCTTTCGTCGCTCGAGCACGGATTCGCCCCGTCGGAGCGCATGCCATCCGTTCGTCATCCCGACCCCTTCCTCGCGGTCTCGGATGCCTTGAGCGTACCCGACCGACGTCGGAGGCGGCACGGCCGTGCGCTGCCCCGGTGCGCTACCGTTCCCGGTGTCCGGCCCGGTAGAGCTCGAGCAGACCGGGCATGCCAGCAGCCCGCCAGCGATCCACCTGCACCTGGGCCGGCCCGCCATCGGCTCTCCGGCGGTCGAGGAACGCTCGCACAGTGTCGAGGTCTCCCGCGTGGGTCAGCTCATCCGACACGTATTCCAGGAGCCGATCGATGGCGTCGAAGGCAGGCGTCGGATTCCCCGTCACGGGATCCACGAGTTCGCTCCTCAGGCCGTTCCGGGCCGCGAGCCAATGCGCGCCCCGCACGACGTCCCGCTGCCACCGCGGCGACTCGATCCCCATGGCGGAGTCGCGCAGCGCCCGAGCGACGAGTGCGCGGAAGAGCACGCCGTAGGCGACCGCATCGCGGGGGTCGAGCTGCGCGTCGGCGAGACGCGCTTCGATGGTCGGGTACTTCTCGGAGAGTCGGATCGACCAGTTCACGAGTCCGCCGTCGAGCAGGGCGCCCGAACGCACCAGGTCGGCCACGACGCTGTCGTACTCTGCGGCATTCTCGAACCGCGGCGGGTACCCGGCTGTCGCCCACTGCTGCATCGACATGTACCGCCAGTCGGCGGATCCTGTTTCCTCACCCACCCACAGCGGGGAGTTCGCCGTCAGAGCGACGAGCAGCGGGGACCACGGCGCGATGCTGGCGATGGCTGCGACGCCCGCCTCTCGCGACGGCACCTCGACGTGCACGTGGGTTCCCGTGGAGTAGTAGCGCGTGACCATGCCTCGCATGGCCTCCTCGATGTCGGCGTAGCGCTGCTTCGCAACCCGGCTGCCCAGTCGATCGCCGCCGAGCGGCGGCAATCCGGTCCCGGCGAGCACCACTCCCAGTTGGTCCCCTGCTCCGGCCGCGGCGGACCGGAATGCGCTGAGAGCCTCATACGCCTCGTCGGCGCGCACGCAGATGGGAGTCGCCGTCTCCAGCTGACTGTGGAAGTACTCGTGCTCCGCCAGGTGCCCCGGGATCGCCGCGATGATCTCGTCCACGCGGTCGGAGGGCAGGCCGGTCGCCGAGTCGAGCAGCAGGTACTCTTCCTCGATGCCGAAGCGCGGCGAGGCGGGGAGGGAATCGGGCATATCAGCACCTGCTCCTTCGTCGGGAAACACCAGTGTGTCACAGCCCTCAGCCGGGACTCACACGACCCGGTTGCGCAGGATCCCGATGCCCTCGATCTCGACCTCGACGACATCGCCGGCTTCGAGTCGCCCCACCCCGGCGGGCGTGCCGGTGAGGATCACGTCTCCGGGCAGCAGCGTGAACGCCTCCGATGCGTAGGAGACGATGCGGGCGAGCGAATGGATGAGCTGAGCCGTACTGCCGTCCTGCCGCACCTCGCCGTTCACCCGGGTCATGACGCGCGCGTCGGCGAGATCAGGATCGGTCTCGATCACCGGTCCCAGCGGGCAGAAGGTGTCGAAGCCCTTCCCTCGCGCCCATTGCCCGTCCTTGATCTGGATATCGCGCGCCGTGACATCGTTCGCGCAGGTGAATCCGAAGACGTACTGCAACGCCTCGTCCTCCGGCACGTTCTTCGCCATCGCACCGATCACGACTGCGAGCTCTCCCTCGTGCTCGACGCGGTCGGAGACCGCGGGCCGCACGATCGCATCGCCGGGGCCGATGATCGAGGTGTTGGGCTTCAAGAACAGCAGGGGCTCCGCTGGCGCGCCGCCGTCGATGCCCGTCACGCCCTGCATCTCTGCGACGTGATCGGCGTAGTTCTTGCCGACGCAGACGATCTTCGAACGCGGAATGACGGGGGCGAGCAGCTGCACGTCTGCGAACGCGAAGCGTCGCCCAGTCGTCGCGTAGCCCGCCACCATCGGGTCGCCGGTGAGCTCGACGAGCTCGATATCCGCCCCCGCCTCCGCCTGATCGAGCACGCCGAAGGCGATCTCGCCGTCGACCTGGAAACGCGCGACCTTCATCGAGCCACCTCCGAACCCACCGGAACCATCACGTGCAACCAGCCGTGCCGATCCTCGCCCGCGCCGAACTGGATGCCGGTGAGCTCCTCCCGCAACGACATGGTCAGCGGGCCGGGCGCGCTGCTGCCGAAGTCGATCTCGAGATCGGTTCCCTTGAGGCGCTGGATCGGCGTGATGACAGCGGCGGTGCCGCACGCGAACGCCTCCGTGATCGTGCCCTGCGAGACGCCTTCGCGCCACTCGGACACGGTCACCTCGCGCTCCTCGACCGCGTGCCCCCGATCCCTCGCCAGCTGGATCAGGCTCCGCCGGGTGATGCCGTCGAGAATGTTGCCGTTCAGCTGCGGCGTCACGAGCGTGCCATCGGAGCGCACCAGGAAGAGGTTCATCCCGCCGAGCTCGTCGATCGTGTCGTCCGTCGAAGAATCGGTGAAGAGCACCTGCTGGCAGCCGTTCTCGGCCGCCACCTGCTGCGGCAGGAGCGAAGCCGCGTAATTGCCGCCGCACTTCGCAGCACCCGTGCCGCCCCGACCGGCTCGCGAGTGCTCCTCGGAGAGCCAGATGGACACGGGCTTGACGCCTCCGGTGAAATAGGGGCCAGCGGGGCTCGCGATGATCAGGAAGCGCGCGCGCTCGGCGGCGCGCACCCCCAGGAAGCTCTCGTCGGCGATCAGGAACGGTCGCAAGTACAGGCTCTGATCATCGCCACTCGGCACCCAGTCGGCGTCGGCGGCGACGAGCTCCTGAATCGCGGCGACGAACAGGTCCTCGGGGATCTCGGGCAGCGCGAGGCGGCGTGCGGATTCATTGAGCCGGCGCGCGTTCGCGTCCGGACGGAACGTGACGATCGAGCCGTCGGGGCGGCGGTACGCCTTCAGGCCCTCGAAGATCTCCTGCCCGTAGTGGAGTACCGAAGACGCCGGGTCCATCGGGATCGGCCCGTACGGCACGACCTCCGCGTCGTGCCAGCCGGCTTCCTTCGTCCACACGATGGAGATCATGTGATCGGTGAAGTGGTTGCCGAAGCCGGGATCGCGGAGGATCGCGTCGCGCTCGGTGTCGGAGAGGCGCTCTGCCTCGGTGTGGGTGAACTGCAAGTCGGTCATCAACATTCTCTCTCGCGTGGTGGAGTGCGCGGTCAGGCTCCGCGCGGCATCAGCTGGGCGATCACGGCGTCGCCGATCGCCCCCGTGCTCCTCGTCGCGGCGCCGCGCGAGGCGAGGTCGGCTCGGACAGCGGAACGCAGGCGTTCGCCGTCGGAGACGAGTCCCAGGTGATCGAGCATGAGACCGGCGGAGAGGATCGCCGCGGTCGGATCGGCCAGCTGCTTCCCTGCGATGTCGGGAGCGGAGCCGTGCACGGGTTCGAACATGCTCGGGAACGTGCCGTCGGGATTGATGTTGCCGGAGGCCGCGAGCCCGATGCCGCCTCCGATCGCGCCGGCCAGGTCGGTGAGGATGTCTCCGAACAGATTGTCGGTGACGATCACATCGAAGCGCGACGGATCCTGCACCATGAAGATGGTGGCGGCGTCGACGTGCATGTAGTCGACGGCGATCTCCGGGTACTCCGCGGCGACCGTCTGCACGATGCGCTGCCAGGTCGCGCCCGCGTGCACGAGCACATTCGTCTTATGCACCCAGGTGAGCTTCTTGCGTTGACGGGTGAGTGCGGTCTCGAAGGCGTAGCGGACCACGCGTTCGATGCCGAACGCCGTGTTCACCGACACCTCGGTGGCGACCTCGGCGTGCGTGCCGGGCCGGAGGCGCCCGCCGTTGCCCGCGTACGGCCCCTCGGTGCCCTCGCGCACCACGACGAAGTCGACGTCGCCCGGCTCGGCGAGCGAGGAGACGACCCCGGGAAACAGGGTGCACGGGCGCACGTTGGCGTAGTGCTCGAAGTCGAAGCGGAGCTTCAGCAGGAGACCTCGCTCGATGTTCGCGTGCTGCAGTCGCGGGTCGCCGGGCACTCCGCCTACGGCGCCGAAGAGAATCGCGTCTTGCCCGGCGATCGCCGCCTGCTCGGACTCGGGAAACGTCTCCCCCGTCTCGAGGAAGCGCTGCGCGCCGAGGGCGAACTCGGTGCGGTCGAGCACCACATCCCCGCCTTCCAGCACGGCGTCGAGCACACGATTCGCCTGCTCGATGACCTCGGGTCCGATCCCGTCGCCCGGAATGACGGCGAGCTTGATGATACGGGTCACGTGACGCTCCTTCGTATGCTGGACAACCCTTCCAGCATACTGCGGCCGATACTCGCCTCGTCGCGCGTCGGGAGCGGGCCCGAAAACGCCAGAAGCCCCACCCGAAGGTGAGGCTTCTGCATTCGGTGACCCCAGCGGGATTCGAACCCGCGTTACCGCCGTGAGAGGGCAGCGTACTAGGCCGCTATACGATGGGGCCGAATGGCGTTACCCGCTTCCCGGGCTTCCCCGGCTGCGCTGGCAACTCATATATATAAACACATCAGCGCACCGCAAGCCAAATCGGGCCGCGCAGCCCGGGTGTGTCCCGCGTGATTCTGCGCTCCTGGGCAGCCATCGCGCGGGACCCTCCCGGGCGGGCGACTCAGAAGTCCGCGGTTCGGTGGGGCCGCGCCCACTTCGCAGGAGTGTTCGCGCCGTCCCATACCTGGATGACTCCCCAGGCCACAGCGGCGATCGGCACCGCGAGCACCGCGCCGAGGATGCCGCTCAGAACGGTACCGATCGTCAATGCGAGCAGGATCACGAGCGAGTGCAGCTTGAGCGCGCGCCCCATGAGCACCGGCTGCAAGAAGTTGCCCTCGAGTTGGTTGACGAGGATCACCACGCCGACGACGATGAGCGCGTTGACGAGGCCGTTGGACACGAGCGCGACGAGCGCGGCGAGAATGCCGGCTACCGTTGCGCCGACGATCGGGATGAACGCGAGCACGAACACGAGCACGGCGAGGGGCAGGGCGAGCGGCACCTGCAGGATCACGAGGCCGAGACCGATGCCGATGGCGTCCACCGCTGCGACGCCAGCGGTGCCGCGGACGTACGAGCCGAGCGTCGCCACGGTCTTCGCTCCGGCGCGCTCCGCCCGGCGGAGCGACTCGCCCTGGAACGGACGCAGCAGGAAGCGCCAGATGGTCGGGCCGTCTTTGAGGAAGAAGAAGAGCACGACGACCATGAGCACGAGCCCCGTGATGAAGCTCGTCAGCGCACCGACACCGGCGAGCGCCCCCGACCCGAACTGCGCGCTCGTGATGAAGTCGAGGATCTGATCGCCCCACTCGTGCAGCTGCGAGTCATCGGCCAGGAACGGCAGGGTGCGAGACCACTCGACCACCTGCTCGAACCCGTCCTGCGCCTGGGACGAGAGATCATCCCACTGGTCCCGCACGGCCCAGACGATCAACCAACCGATTCCGGAGAGGATCACGACGATGCCGAGGAGCACAATGACTGCAGAGAGCGCGGCCGGCACATTGCGGCGACGCAGCCAATTTGTGACGGGAGAGAACGTGCTCGCGAAGATCAGCGCCAGCAGGATCGGGATCACGACGGTGGTGAGAGAGCGCATGCCCCAGATGATCGCGGCGGTCAGGATCAGCACGATGATCACCTGGAGCGACCGCGTGGCGGTCAGCCCGAAGCCGTCGCTCCACGCTGAGCGCATGCTTCTCGGCCGCTCCGATCTTCCATCGATGCCGAGCTCGATCCGCGTGAGTCGCTCATCGATCTCGCGCTTGGCGCCCCATCCGAACATTCGCACTCCCCTATCGTTCGATCACCACTCTTCGGGCCGCCGCGGCGGCTGCTGCTTCTGCTGCCTACCGATGCACAGCGTGAGCCGAGATGAACGCTCGCAGCTCATCGGCGTCGTCTGCCATCTCGGTGACGCGCTGCGCGCGCTCCAGAAGGCCGGCGAGCTGCTCGGGAATCCCGAGCTGCACGCCCGTCGCTTCGAACACGATGTCAGGGAACTTCTCGGGCTTCGCGGTCTCCAGCACGAGCATCGGCACTCCGGGCTCCACGTACTCGCGGGCGACCTTCACGCCATCCGCGGTGTGCGGGTCGATCAGGATGCCGCTGCGCGCGTGCACGGAACGGATGGTCGCCACGCGATCCGCGTGCGTGCTCGAGCCGCTGCGCAGACCGTACTCCGCCTCGAAGCGCACCAGTTCGGCGGTGAGATCGATGCGACCGGTCTCATCGAGCTCGCGCCAGGCCTCGCCGAGCCGCTCGGAGTCGCATCCGACGAGGTCGTAGACGAACCGCTCGAGGTTCGACGCCTTCGAGATGTCCATGGACGGGCTGGAGGTCGCATGCGTCTCGGCCGCAGTGCGCGGCGCGTAGACGCCGGTGCGGAAGAAATGATCGAGCACATTGTTCTCGTTCGCGGCCAGCACCAGTTTGCGCAGCGGCAGCCCCATCGTCTTCGCGAGATGTCCGGAGAGAATGTTGCCGAAGTTGCCCGACGGAACGGTCACCGACACCTCGTAGCCGGCGCGCTCGTCCGCTGGCACGCCGTCGCTCGCGCGGAGCCACGCCCAGAAATAGTAGACGATCTGAGCGCTGATGCGGCCCAGGTTGATCGAGTTCACGGTGCCGAGGTGATGGGCGCGTTTGAACTCGAGATCGCTCGAGAGGGACTTCACGAGGTTCTGGCAGTCGTCGAAGACGCCTGCGACCGCGATGTTGTGGATGTTCTCGTCTTCGAGTGAGTACATCTGCGCGCGCTGGAAGGCGCTCATCCGACCCTGCGGGGAGAGCATGAACACCGCGATGCCGTCTTTGCCGCGCAACGCGTACTCGGCCGCAGAACCCGTGTCTCCCGAGGTCGCTCCGAGAATGTTGAGCGCGCGATCGCTGCGGGCGAGCACGTACTCGAGCGCCTGCCCGAGGAACTGCATGGCCATGTCTTTGAAGGCGAGGGTCGGCCCCTCCGACAGCCCGACGAGCGTAATCTCATCGTCGATCGGGGTGAGCGGAACGATCTCCTCCGTGACGAAGAGTTCCGAACTGTACGCGTCCCGGCACATGCGATCCAGGTCGTCACGGGGAATATCCGTGGCGAACCGGCTCAGCACCTCCGCGGCGAGCTCGGGGTAGCTGAACGACCGCCACGACTCGATCTCATCGGCCGTCACCCGGGGCAGCGTCTCCGGCACCACGAGTCCGCCGTCGGTCGCGAGCCCTTCGAGCAGGATCGCGCTGTAGGGGGCCGGCTCCATGCCGCCACGGGTCGAGATGTACTTCACCGATGCTCCTTACGGTCGTAGATGCACCAGTCTATGGGGAGCACCCTCTCGCGAAGCGGCCGATGGACGGAATCGAGGATGAAATCGACTGCCGCTCGAACGCGCTCGGCTACCAGGAGACGGGCAGCGCCTTGCCCTCCTCGTATCCCGCGGCCGACTGCAGTCCGACGCGCGCCCGGTCGTGGAAGGCGGCAACGCTCTCCGCTCCCGCGTAGGTGAACGACGACCGCGCCCCCGACGTGATCATGTCGATCAGATCCTCGACACCCGGCCGCTGCGGATCGAGATAGATCTTCGACGACGAGATGCCCTCGGCGAAGAGCTGCTTGCGAGCGAGCTCGAACGCGTCGAGCCCTCCGAACCGACCCTGCACGGCTTTCGCGGAGGCCATGCCCCACGACTCCTTGTACTGCCGCCCATCGGCATCCGCCAGGAGTTCTCCCGGCGACTCCGCGGTGCCCGCGAACCAGGAGCCGATCATCACCGACGACGCTCCCGCCGCGAGCGCGAGGGCGACGTCCCGCGGATACCGCACGCCGCCGTCTGCCCAGACATGTGCGCCGAGTTCGCGCGCCGCATGCGCGGTCTCGAGCACCGCCGAGAACTGCGGGCGCCCCACTGCGGTCATCATGCGGGTCGTGCACATCGCCCCGGGCCCGACTCCCACCTTCAGGATCGAGGCGCCCGCCGAGACGAGATCCTGCACCCCCTCCGCAGTCACGACGTTTCCCGCGACGATCGGCACTCCGAGATCGAGCCGGGCCACCGACTCGAGCGCGCGGAGCATCCCGCCCTGATGGCCGTGCGCGGTATCGACCACGAGCACATCGGCACCCGACTCGGCGAGGGCGCGCGCCTTCGCGGCGACGTCCCCGTTGATGCCGACGGCCGCAGCCACGGCGAGCCGTCCCTGCGCGTCGAGCGCCGGCCGGTAGATCGACGCGCGAAGCGCGGAGCGCCGCGAGAGCGTTCCGAGCAGCATGCCGTCGCGGACCACGCACACGGCGTCGGCCGAGCCGCCGGGGTTCGCTCGCAGCGCGGCGTCGACCGCGTCGAACGCGGCGCGAGCATCTCCGAGATCGGATTCCTCGATCACGACGGTCTGCGCGTGGAGGAGATCGCCGAGCCGCGCATCTGACGGGACCGATGAGAGCCGATGCGCCCCGAGCGTTCCGCGCACCGCGGTGATCGGCACCAGCGAAGCGGGCGCATCGGAGTTCGTCGCCGTCGCGCGCGAACTCGACCGGTCATCATCGGCCACCACCACGAGTTGACCGTCGGCGTTCGGAATCCAGCGGAGCGCGTCGGCGGCCGTGGCATCGGGTGGAAGCACGATCGCGCCGTCGACCGCGACGGGTTCGTGCTTCACGCGCCGAATGGCCTCTGAGGTCGCCTCCGGCGACAGGTCCTGCGGGAGCACCGCCAATCCCCCGCGGCGCGCGAGCACTGCCGCCAACCTCGGGCCGGTCACCGAGTTCATGTTCGCCGCGACGAGCGGGATCGTCGCCGGCGTGCCATCGTCGGGCGCAAGAGCCACGTCGAGCCGGCTGCGCACCTCCGAATGCCGCGGCACCAGGAAGACATCTGAATACGTGAGATCGACTGTGGGGGTCGCGCCGAGGAACTCCATGCGTCCAACGCTAAGCCATCCAGCCTCCTGGACGCTGGTGATTGCGGACACCGAGCGAAATCGGACGGCGTACGCGGTTCGCGCATAGGATGGCATGGTGCGACGGGGACCCGTGTCGCACCACCGGGGTCGCGCTCGTCGTCGGGCGACGCGAATCGGCCCGGGGACGCCGATCCAGCTGAAGGAGCCAGACCGCTCATGTCCGACCCGAATCTTCCGAACGGCGAGCAGCCGAAGCAGCCCACCACGCCGCTGCAGCCGCCGTCCGTGTCCGAGCCGGAGCTCACCTCTCAGCTCCCCTCCGATTTCCAGCCAGGGCCCGCGGTGCCTCCGCCTGCGACGACGCCGCTGCCCGCGGGCGCATCGGTGCCTCCCCCGCCGGGTGCGACGCCTCCGCCTCCCGGCGTGACGCCGCCAGCTCCGCAGCAGCCCGGCGCTTCGCAGCCCGGCCAGGCGCCCTATGGTGGCGTCCCACCGCAGGGCCCGCAGTCGCCCCAGGGCGGGTACGGCTCCGGCGGCTACCCTCCGGCGACGCCGAAGGGCCTCGCCATTGCGTCGCTCATCATCGGTATCGCCAGCCTCGTCTTCTTCTGGGCGTGGTTCATCGGGATCCTCGGCGGCATCGCAGCCGTGATCCTCGGTATTCTCGCGCTGAGGAAGCGCCAGTCGAAGGGTATGTCGCTCACGGGCGTCATCACCGGCGGCGTCGCCGTCCTCGCGGGCATCGGGGCACTGATCTTCTCCCTGTTCATTCTCGGTTCCGTGATGAACGCCACCGGTGCGGCAGTCGACGACTACGAGCAGATGACGGAAGAGCTCGAGACCGCTTCGCCCGCTCCGAGCGAGAGCGAGCTCGACGGCGCAGCGGAAGGTGCCGCCGAGGGCGCCGCCGATGCAGCGGCTGATAGCTCGAGCGGCACCGGTGAGGATGTCGGTGAACGCTCCGCAGAGTTCTGCGATGCGCTGACCGCGTTCTCGACGCTCGGCGCCTCCGGAGAGCTGACGCCGGAGGTCCTCGACTCCCTGAAGCCGCTCGCCGACATCTCGAGCCCGAATCAGTCGGTCTACGAGCGCTTCTACGAGTACGCCAAGGACCCGACGAGCGTGGACGACAGCAGCACCCTGATCAGCGACTACTTCGACGCCGTCACCGACGACGCGATGGCCTGCGTCTGACACGTCTCGACTTTCGGGGCCCGGTGCGGATTGTTTCGCGCCGGGCCCCGACTTCGTGTGCGGGAACCGCTAACGTGGAACCGCAGTCGTGACTAGGGAGGAGAACACATGTTGAGTGGATTCAAAGCGTTCATTCTGCGAGGAAACGTGATCGAGCTCGCGGTCGCCGTCGTCATCGGCGCCGCGTTCAACACCGTCGTGCAGCGAGTCGTCGATTCGCTGATCAACCCGATCATCGGGCAGGCGTTCGACGCCGACTCGCTCGACGGTGCGTTGATCGTCGGGTTGCCGCGGGGCGGAGAGATCGCGTTCGGCGCCGTCATCGGAGCGATCATCAACTTCGTGATCGTCGCCGCGGTCGTCTACTTCGTGTTCGTCCTGCCCATGAACAAGCTCCGCCCCAAGGTCGCCGAGGCCCCGACCGGACCGAGCGACGTCGACCTGCTCGGCGAGATCCGCGATCTCCTCAAAGCTCAAGCAGCGCAGGAGCCCGGCTCATCGCAGACCGCTCCGGAGGGACCAGCGGCTCAGCCGGTCTCTCGCGCGGCGGATATCACTGCCGACGGTGCGAACGGCCCCGCGCACAAGCATTGACGCAGCGTCGCGCGACGGCTGACGCCCATCGCGCGACGCCGATGGGTCAGGCGATGCGCTGATCGAGACGAGCGAGGAACAGCGCCTCCGTCAGCAGCGATTTGCGGAACGATTCGAGGTGCAGCGACTCGTTCGGACTGTGCGCGCGCCCGTCGGGGTCCTCGACGCCCGTGACCAGGATCTGCGCTTCCGGAAACTCGTCCACGAGCTCCGCGATGAACGGGATCGATCCGCCGACGCCGATATCCACCGGGTCGCGCTCCCAGGCGTCGGCCATCGCCCGACGCACCTCGGAAACCGCCCAGCCGCTCGTGTCGACCTGGAACGCCTGCCCCAGGCCAGGGTCTTCGAAGGTCAGATGCGCGCCGAACGGCGCACGATCCTGCAAGTGCTGCACGAGGGCCGCATACGCGGCATTCGGGTCCTGCCCCGGAGCGATGCGCGCGCTGATGCGCACACGAACGCTGGGTATGAGCGTGTTCGAAGCGTTCGCGACGTCGGGAGCATCGAGGCCCGTGATCGAGATCGACGGCTGAGCCCAGAGCCGCGAGAGGATCGCGCCGCGACCCACCGGACTCACCCCGTCGAGCAGTCCCGTCTCGGACCGCAGCCGCGCCTCATCGTAGTCGGGCACGTCGAGGTCCGCCGCCCCGAGCCCGTCGACGGCGACGGCGCCGTCCGCGTCCCACAGTGTGTCCAGCAGGCGCACGGCCGCGAGCATGGCGTCGGGTACCGCCCCTCCGAACATGCCGGAGTGGGAGGCGCGGTCGAGCGTCTGGATGCGCACGTTGAACGCCACAGCGCCGCGCAGCGCCACCGTCAACGCCGGCGTCTCCTCATCCCAATTGCTCGAATCGGCGACGATGATGGCGTCCGCCGCGAGCATGTCGCGGTTCTCCCGGAGGAAGTTTCCGAAGGACTGCGACGCCCACTCCTCCTCACCCTCGATGAAGAGCGCGATGCCCAGGTCGAGATCGCGCTTCTCCGATTCGGCCGCCGCGGCCAGCGCACGAATGGCTCCGATGTGCGCCATGACGCCCGCCTTGTCGTCGGCGGCCCCGCGTCCGTACAGCCGCCCGTCGCGCAACGTCGGCTCGAAGGGCGGCGACAGCCAGTCTTCGTCCTTCCCGGGAGGCTGCACGTCGTGGTGGGCGTACAGCAGCACCGTCGGTCGCCCGTTGCGTGCCGCACGACGAGCCACCACGGCGGGCTGCCCCAGATCGGTCCCGCCCTCGACGGGGGCGCGACGCACATCGACGACATCGAAGACGCCGGTCTCGCGGAGCAGTTCCGCGATCTCCTCGGCGCTCGCGGCGACGTGCGCCGGGTCGAAGGCGGGCCACGACACCGACGGAATGCGCACGAGTCGTTGCAGGTCGTCGAGCGTGCGCTCGTGCCCCGTCCGTGCCGAGGCGCGAACGGCCTCCTCGAAGTGGTGCTGCTGGTCGGTCACGTGCGCCTGCCTTCCGTCGTCGCGAAGCCTCATGCGCCCGTCGGTGCGGGCGATCACTTCACCCTATCTCTCGAGCCGCGGTCGGCGACCTGCTACTGCCCCGGCCGCGACGCTCGCTCCGCCGTTGCTCCTGCGTTCGACTCCCCCGTCGCATCGACAACCGCTTTCGCGCGTTCGCTCCGCTCAGCCTCCTGCGCGGCGCGCAACTCGCGCGTCGCAGCGTGGACGAGTTCCTCGGCCCGAAGTCGCCGGCGCTGCACCAGCGTTTCGGCGCCGAACTTCTCGCGCAGTCGGTCTTTGGATTCCGCTGTTGCAGTGATGATGACGCTGCAGGCGATGAGAATCACCTGGGACGAGAGGTTGATCCAGAGCAGCAGCGCGATCAGCGTCGCGAACGACGCGAGCAACGGGTTCGCGGTGGCTCCCCGCACGAAGAGGCCCGAGAGCTCCTGCAGCACGACGAGCCCGACGCCGCCGACGACGGCTCCGCCCCACAGCGCCTTCGCCGGCGCTCGCACGCCGGAGAGCACGCGGAACACCAGTGCGATGGCGACGGTATCGATCACGAAGACGACGAGGATGCCAAAGACGCGGGTCGCCCACTCCGTGAACGACCCGTTTCCCATTCCCAGCCACGTGAGCAGTGACGAGATGCCGAAGGAGCCCACCACGCTCACGACGGCTGCCGCCGCGAGCAGCCCTCCGAACAGCACGGCGACCAGCAGGTTGCGCAGGATCACCCACAGCACGAACACGTCGTCGTGCACTTCGTCTGCGAGCGTCCGCAACGCGATGCGAAGACTCCCGATCGCGCTGATCGCCGCGCCGAGCAGGCCGAGCAGGGAGATCACTCCGACGATGGAGAATCCGGGAGCGGCGAACGTGCTCGGATCGACGATGTCGCCGATGCCGGGGATCACTCGATCGAGTGTCTCGGTGAGCGTCGCCATCGCCTCCGGGTTGGAGCTCAACCAGAGCGCTGCCACGGAGAACCCGAGCGAAATGCCGGCGAAGACGCTGAACAGCGCCCGGTATGTGAGGCTGTCGGCGAGCATGGAGCCGCGATGCTCGCCGTACCTCAGGAATGCGCGAACCAGTCTCATGCGCAGGGCCCCGGCGATCAATCGAGGCACCAACCCTCGGTCGGCCGCCGGCGCTGCGACCGCGGCGCTCTGGGACGGGTCTCGGTCGTGCGCGCTCATGGTGCTCCTCTCGGCGCCCCGCTCGAGGCAACATCTCGACGCTAATGGGCTGACGGGCGCCACGGCAACTGGCTTACTCCGGTCCTGCGGGGTGCCGTACACTCCATGCGGAGCGCGATTCCTTCTGCGCGCCCCTGCAGCCTGGACGAGCGGAGCGCCTCGATGTCGATGACCGATGAGCTGCTCGGTCGGGACCGCGCGGAAGCGCTCGCCAGATTGCTGCTCACTGCGAACCCGGCTGCCGACGGCGACGCACTGCGGGGCGCAGCAGCCTCGCTCGCCGGCCGCGGCCTCAGCGAGCGAGCGCGTCTGCTCGCCGGCGCCATGCGCGAGGACCACGGCACCGCTCCGGCTCGACTGAACGCGATCGTCCGCGCGGCGCAGCAGGACCCCGAGTTCTCAGGCTGGATGCTCTGGCCAGTCGGCCTCGCCGTCGCCTGGAGCGCACTCGAGGCGGGGGCGCCTGAGTCGTTCGACGACGCCCTCGCCCTGCTGCGTGAGCTGACACCCCGCATGACGTCGGAGTTCGCGATCCGCCCGCTGCTCCGGCACGATCTCCCCCGGGCGCTCGCGCAGATGCAGGGATGGACCGGCGACCCCGACTGGCACGTCCGCCGTCTCGCCTCCGAGGGCAGCCGACCGCTCCTGCCCTGGGCAGAGCGCATCCCGGCGCTCATCGCCGATCCCCTTCCCACACGAGGCATCCTCGATGCGCTCTCCGACGACCCGGAGGAAGCGGTGCGCCGATCGGTGGCGAACCACGTGAATGACCACAGTCGGCACCATCCCGGATTCGTCGTGGAGTGCGTCGCCGGGTGGCGGGCCGCCGGCGGTGCACATGTCGACCGCACCTCGCGACACGCGCTCCGCACGCTCGTGAAGCGAGGTGACGCGGATGCGCTCGCACTGCTCGGATACGGGCTCGCGCGGCTCGACGTCACCCCGCTCGCGCTCTCCCGCCCGCGCGTGATGATCGGCGACGAGGTGCAGTTCTCGGCGACGATCACCAACCGCGGCTCCGACGCCGCGCGCATCATGATCGACTATGTGCTCGCGTTTCCCGATGCCCGCGGACGCGAGCGCACGAAGGTGTTCAAGCTCGCCCGCCGTGAACTGGCGCCCGGCGAGGCGGCGCGCGTGTCAGCCGCGCAGTCCTTCCGCCCGATCTCGACGCGCAGATACTACCCGGGACCCGCCTCCCTCGCCCTGCAGATCAACGGCGTCGTGCACCGTCGCACCGAGTTCGCGCTGGGCGAGCCGGCGCGTCACTCGAACGCGCCGCTCCCGAGGCCGACGACGTAGGACGCCTGCCCCACGTGTTCCAGGGCGTCTGCCGAGATGCTCACGAGTCGTGAAGCACGGGTCACGGGCGGATCCCATGCTTCATCGATGACGTCGTCGAGCGCGGGGTCATCGAGCGACATCAGATAGGCCACCTGCGCCTCCACCGCGGCGCGCAGGTGCTCGAGCAGCAGCGCCGCGTCTCCGGAGACGATGCTCCTCGCCTCCTCCGCGGTGTGGCCGTATCCGATGCTCGACGCAGCTGCACCGAGGTCGAATCGCCGGTCGAACCCCTGAGCCGTCCAGATCGGCTCCTCGCCGGAGAGGCTCGCGACTTGCTCGTCGATCTCGCGCGCCGCGTGCCATAGCAACCACGCAACGGAGTTGTCGTGGTGCGGGTGCGCGTTCAGCAGTTCTGGTACGAGCTGTGGACGCAGCGCCTCGGCGGCGTCCAGCGGGCGCCGAGCCAGGTCGACGAGAGCTTCCGTTGCGCGCATGGTGAATCCTCCGTGATCGTTCTTCCGCAGTCCGGCAGGGGTGGTCGCGGCCTCTGAGGCGTCGGGTCAGCCAGTCAGAGGCGTGTCGGGTCGCCGGGGTCGCCCAGCTCGGGCACGGCACTCGGGTTCGGGTTCGCGGCGGCGCGGCGCTTGCGCACCGCCGCGAAGATCATGAGCGCGGCCGCGATGACGATGATGATCGCGGCTCCGATCACCCACGGGAGCACGCTCTGTCCGCCGGTGTTCGCGAGTGCATCCAGGTTGAGCAGCATCAGACTCTCCTTTCGACCTCGTGGAGCACGAGGCTCTCCGCTTCCAGCCTACGACGTGCAGGGATCGCTCGGGGCGATCCGAGCGACGCACGTTCAGTGGCCGGCGTGGGATGTGCCGTGCGGGACGGCGAATTCGCCGGCCTCGCTCGCAGCGAGCGCCGGCGTCGCGATCGCAGCGACGAGCATCGCCTCGACCACCAGCACGAGTGCGAAGACTCCCGCCCGACGCTGCCGGGACTCCGGCGCCGGCTCCCCCGCAGCAGCTCCGCGCCGAGCGCGCTGGCCGCGCAACTCGATCACGGCGGCAATGGCGATCGACCAGTGGAACACGAACAGCGCGAGAAACGGAATCAACGCGAGCGGTCCCGTCAGCAGCAGGAATCCTGACCCCACGATGCCGATCGCGCCGCCCGCCACCGCGGTGCGAGGCAGCACGAGCCGCCCCGCTCGCAGGACGGCGAACGACCATGCGAGTTCAAGGGCCCCGACGATACCGACGGGAACGGCGACGCCCGGAGACGCCCCCGCGGCCGTCGCGAACAGCACGAGGCCGGCCCCGAGCGAAGCCAGGGCCGGCCACATTGCTCTGATCATCATCAGAACGCGCGCATGTTAGATCGCCGGACGCGTCGCGGGCTCGACGTGCTTGTCGGCCGCGATGGCGACGACGAGCAGCACGAGCGCGCTGCCGAGGTGGAGGATGTGGTCGGCGGTGTTCAGCGCCAGGATGTTCGCAGCGGTATCGGCGATGAAGAAGCCGACGATGCCGAGCAGGAGGTACACGGCACCGACGGTGCCGTTGACGCCCTTCGCAGCGCGAACGTTCGCGAGGCCGGCGAGCAGCAGGGCCGCACCGATCAAGAGGTGGGCGATGTTGTGCAGCGGGTTCACCTCGAAGATACCGAGGAGCAGACCGCCCTCGGTCGCGACAAAGCCCACTCCACCGGTGACGGCGAAGCCGAGCAGGCCGACCAGGACGTAGACCGCGCCGAAGATCACTCCGAGAATGCGATTAGGTGAGTTCTTCACGACGTTCTCCTTCTATATTCATTGGAGGTGACGATGTCGGCACAGCGCATGTCACCGGGTTGTCTTAGTGTGAGTGCTTCGGAGCCCTCCCACTAGGTGGTTGCGCCCGGGAGACGATATGCAGTAAGTTCCCAGCTTTCTGGGTCGGGGCGTGCGACCGCGCGGTCTCGGAATGCCGCGATCCCTGTCAAGCCCCGAGTGGCGCGCCGGCAGCACCACTAGGTTTGCCTCATGGTCACGCAGATCCTCGCCATCGGTACCGCAGTCCCGTCCGCGCGTTTGGCACAGGCGCGCACCCGAGATTTCTTCGCCGCCCAGCCCGGAGTCGACCGGCTGACCGCCAGGCTCATCGGAGCGGCGTTCGATCAATCGGCGATCGACACCCGATATTCCGTCATCGGCAGTCTCGACTCCGACAACGGCCCGTCTGCGAACTCGGACGTGTTCATGGCGGACCACGAGCTTCTCCGCTCCCCCTCGACCGGCGAACGGAATCTGGTGTACCGGCGAGAAGCGCCGCCCCTCTCCGCAGCCGCGGCCCGCGACGCCCTCGAACGAGCCGGTCTCTCGGCGGCCGACGTGACGCACGTCGTCACCGCGTCGTGCACCGGATTCTTCGCGCCTGGTCCCGATTACCTTCTCGTGCGCGAGCTCGGCATCCCGACGAGCGCCGAGCGCACCAATATCGGATTCATGGGATGCGCCGCAGCGTTCCCCGCGCTGCGCGCCGCCACGCGGATCGCCGACGCGCAGCCGGGATCCGTGGTCCTCGTCGTCTGCACCGAACTCTGCTCGCTCCACATCCGCTCCTCCAACGATCCCGAGCAGATCGTCGCCTCCGCGGTGTTCGGCGATGGATCGGGGGCGGCGATCGTGGCCTCCGATCCGATGGCGGCACGACGCTCGACGCCCGTGCTCGACGTCGGGGCATTCTCGACCGCGCTCACCTCTGAGGGCGAGGAGGACATGGACTGGACGATCGGCGACCACGGATTCGAAATGCGATTGACCGCCAACGTCCCGCGCATCATCGGGCGGGAGATTGCGTCTGTGGTGGGACCGATGCTCGGTAGCGACGCCACGGGAGCCATCGCCGGCATCGACGCGTGGGCCGTGCATCCCGGAGGGCGGAGCGTGCTCGACCGGGTGCAGAGCGGCCTCGATCTCCCGGACGACGCGATGCTCCCGTCCCGCGAGGTGCTCCGGAAGTACGGCAATATGTCGAGCGCCACGATCCTGTTCATTCTGCAGCGCATCCTCGCCGACGATTCGCTCGCCGACGGCGCGACCTTGGCGGGGCTGTGCTTCGGCCCGGGCTTGACCGTGGAAACGGCGCGGTTCACCCGCGTCGCCGCGCGCACTGAGCAGGCCCAGGCGATCCCCGAAGCCGATGTGACCGGTGCCACGGGAATCCCGGTCGGCGCTGCGGCGAGCGCCCCGGCGACCAATACGGCATCGCGCAACGCGGTCTGATCCGGCCGTGGCTGTCACGATGGAGCGCAGGACGTTCGTTTCGCTCGCCGAGCGAGACACCCGGCTGACGGAGATCATGGACGATCCCTCGTGCGACGCGGGCCGGCTGCGCCGCACGCTGCAGGGGTTCGACGCGGTCAATCGCGCTGTCTCATCATGGGGCCGGGTCTACCGCACCCACATCCGTCCCGCGCTCGAGGCTGCGTCGCGCTCGACGAGCGGATCCGCGCCTCATCTGCGGATACTGGACGTGGGATGCGGCGGCGGAGATGTGCTGCGGCGGATCGTTCGGATGGCCGCCCGCGACGGGCACGCAGTGCAGGGAGTCGGGATCGACCCCGATCCGCGCGCCATCGCGGTGGCGAGAAACGCGCGGCGCATTCCCGGGGTCGAATACCGCGAGTGCTTCTCTTCGGAACTGGTGGCCGCGGGTGAGCGATTCGACGTCGTGGTCTCGAACCATCTCCTCCATCACCTGTCCGAACCCGAGTTCTGCGGGCTGCTCGCCGATTCCGAGGCTCTCGCTTCAAGGCTCGCCGTGCATTCCGATATCGCTCGCGGTCGACTCGCCTACGCTGCATTCGCCGTGGGCGCGGTGCCGGTGAGCGCCGGCACCCTCCTGCGCGTCGACGGGCTTCGGAGTATCCGTCGCAGCTACACCAGGAGCGAGCTGTCGCACGTGCTGCCGCCGCGGTGGCGGGCGGAGCAGGTCAACCGGTTCCGGCTCCTCGCGGTGCACCGCCCCGATCAGGAGGGCGTCGAGCTGCGGGGCGAGCGGTGAGCATCACCGCCTGCGATGTCCTGGTGGTCGGTGCCGGGCCGAGTGGTTCGCTCGTCGCCTCCGAACTGCATCGTCTGGGGGTCGAGGTCGTCGTGCTCGAGCAGCGCGCCGATGCGTCGCCCGGTTCTCGCGCGATCGGCGTGCATCCTCCGGTGCTCGCCGCGCTGGAGGCGGGCGGTGCGACGGAGCGCATTCTCGCAGAGGCTGTGCGGATTCCCCGCGGTATCGCCGTCGCCGCCGGTCGCACGGTCGGCGAGGTGCGCTTCGACCGCCGCCCATCGCGTTTCCCCTTCGTCGCCTCCGTCCCCCAGGCGGTCACCGAGGCTGCGGTGGCCGCGTACGGGCCGCTTCCGGTGCGCGGCGTGCGCGTCGTGGGCGTGCACCCCACGCCGGAGGGGGTGCACGTGCACGCCTTGGACGCCGACGGCGCATCGCGCACCTGGTTCGCACGCACCCTGATCGTGGCTGCTGGTGCGTCAGGGCGGCGTCTGCTGAGCGGGTTGTTCACCGGGCGTTCGCGGTCCTATCCCGACAGGTATCTCATGACCGATCTGAGCGCTGCGCCCGGGCAGCCGGAGGGCACGGCGGTGATCACCCTCGGCGCGTGCGGCGTCGCGGAGTCGTTTCCTCTGCCCGGCGGCCGACGCCGCCTGGTGGCGAGGATCGCGTCGGATCCGGAGCATCCGAACGCCGAGCGCGCGGCCGGCGACGGCGAACGACTCGCCGAGGCGATCGCGACGCGCATGCTGGCCCCCGCTCTCGCAGCGCACGTGGCCGAGGCGAGTCGTTTCAGCATTCGCCGCGTCCTGCTCGATCGCATGGTGTTCGCCGGTTCCGTCATCGCGATCGGTGATGCCGCGCATGAGGTGAGCCCGATCGGCGGCCAGGGCATGAACCTGGGGCTCCTCGACGCCGCGACGCTCGCTCCGGTGCTCGCACAGGCTCGCCGCGGCCCTCACCGCGACCGGCAACGGCGCTCGGCGCCGGATGGTGACGGTTCCCACCGCGCCGCGCTCGCGCGGTGGGAGCGCGGCAGACTCGCCTCCGCGCGAACCGCGGCCCGGCTCGCCGCGTTCAACACGTCATTGGGCCGACCGTGGCCGAGGCGACTCGCATCGGTCTCCGCCGCCGCACTCGATGCAGCGCTGCGCACTCCGCTCGCCGGACTGCCCGAGCGAGCGTACGCGATGGGGTTCGATCGTGCGGCCCGCGGCGCGGCTGACCGGCTGCCCTAGCCCGCCGACCGCAGCAGTGCGTGCAGCTCCGCTTCGAGCGGCGGCACTCTCGGATCGGTCAGCATTCCGGTGCCTCGCGGAATCTCTCGGGAGACCGCCACCTCCCCGGCCAGGGCACCGGGGGTTCTGGGAAGCACGAGCACGCGATCGGCCAGGCGCACGGCTTCGCGAATATCGTGCGTGATGCACACGATCGTCCACCCGGAATCTCGCCACATCTCGAGCAGCCAGCGTTGCAGATCGTCGCGGGTGATGGCGTCGAGTGCGCCGAACGGCTCGTCGAGCAGCAGGATCGGTTGCTCCTGCACGACGGCTCGGAGGAACGAAACGCGCTGGCGCATCCCGCCGGAGAGCTGCCGCGGGTATCGGAACTCGGTACCCGCGAGACCGAACGGCTCGAGGAGCTCACGTGCGCGACGCCGCGCTTCCCGTCTGCTCACGCCCTGCACTTCGAGCCCGATGGCCGCGTTCTCGACGACTCTCCGCCACGGCAGCAGCGCATCGCGCTGCGGCATGTAGGCGAATGGCCGACGCCGCTGCGGCAGCGGCGCACCCGCGAAGCGGATCTCCCCGGAGTCGGGATGCAACGCGCCGGTGAGGAGCGACAGCAGCGTCGACTTCCCGCTCCCGCTCGCGCCGATGATCGCGACGATCTCGCCGTCGTCGACGTCGAAGGAGACGTCTTCGAGCACGACCTGATCGGCGAAGCGCTTGCCGACGCCGCGGACCTCGAGCAGCGTCACGATCGCGTCCCCCGGTGCGTGCGATCCCGTCCCTGTTCGATGCGCAGCCACGGCGCCGCCACGCGCTCGGCGAGTACGACGATGCCGAACAGGCACAGGGTGAGCAGCGTGCTGACGCCGACTGCGGCGAGCACCAGGTCGGTGCGGAAGACGTTCTTCGCCGACTGCATGTAGACGCCGAGGCCGGCGACGGCTCCCGCGTACTCGGCGAAGATCGCGCCGACCACCGCATAGGTGATCGAGACGCGCAACGCCGAGAAGAACGAAGCCGTCGATGCCGGGAGCCTGACCAGGCGGAACACCGTCGCCCGCGACGCACCCATCGATGCGAGCAGGCGTTCGGCCTCCGGGTCCGCCTCCGCGAACCCGCGCAGCAGCCCGACCACCATCGGGAAGAATGTGACGAAAGCGACGAGCAGGATCTTCGGGAGCAGGCCGAAGCCGAACCAGAGCACCACGAGCGGTGCGAGCGCGATGAGCGGCAGTGTCTGGCTCACGATGAGCAGTGGGAGCAGAGCGCTGCGCAGGATCCGCGAGAAGTCGAGCACGGTCGCCGTCACCCATGCGACCGATACCGACAGGGCGAATCCCGCTACGGTCGCGATCAGCGTCGGGATCGCGTGCCGCAGGAGCGCGGTGTGCTCGGCGGCACCGGCGCTCACCACGCGCGTCGGAGCTGGCAGCATCTCGGCGGGCACGAGGCCCGCAACGGCCACCCCCTGCCACGCGGCGAGCAGCAGCAGGAACGCGATCGTCGGCGCCGCGATGAGGGCGAGTCGTTCTGACCACGAACCGCCGGTCGCGAAGAGCCCCCGTCGGACACTGCGCATCATACGGGTGTTCACCCCAGGTACGCGTCGGTGGCGTACTCGCTCCAGTCGGGTTGCTCCGTGAGCGGCCGCCCCTCCGCGTCGGTCAGGAATCCGCCGTCGAAGAGAAACGCGCCGAACGCGTCCCACGCCTCGGGGTCGATCGCGCCTATCTCGCGTTCGGGAGAGGTGAGGTAGTCCTCGGCGAGCAGCCGGGCGCTGGCATGGACGAGCTCGTCGGCCGCGCCGAGGGTGTCGGGGTTCGCCGCGATGAGCAGTTCGGCCGCAGCGTCGGGCTGTTCGGCCGCGTACGCGTACCCGCGGGCGACCGCCTGCACGAACGCGCGGGACTCCTTTGGGTGCGCTTCGAGATATGCCTCGCTCGACACGATGCCGGTGGACTGCTGCTCCGGCACGCCGAAGTCCTGATACCTGAATTCGCGGTACGGGTGGCCGTCGAGCTCTGCCTGCAGGTTCTCCCACGTCGCGACCGACAGCGTGAAGTCGATGCGGCCCTGCGAGAGCGCCTCGTAGGCGCCCGTGTCGAGCACCACCTCCTCGAACGACCCCTCGCCGCCGTCGCCCTCGATCGTGGCGCGGGCGAGGGCGCTGTAGAGCGGTGAGCCGAAGCCGCCGAACGTCATGCCGTCGAGATCGGCAGGGCGCTCGGCGTCAGCACGATCCGCCAGAGTGACCAGACGCCCCGAGTCCCGCTGCGTGACGCGATACACCGACACGAGGTCGAGCCCGGCGGTGCGCGCCACCTGAACGGTCGACTGGCCGCCGATCCCGAAATCGGCTTCGCCGGCGGAGACCAGCTGGGTCGCCGGGGTCGAGCCGTACGGCAGTATCTCGACGTCGAGTCCCGCCTCGTCGAAGTACCCGAGCTCGTCGGCGACGTACACGCCGATGTGGTTCGTGTTCGGCGCCCAGTCGAGGGCGAAGGTGACGCGGGTGCTGCCGGCGTTCTCCCCGGCGCTCGCGCCGTTCGGAGCCGCCGAGGTGCTCGCGCAGCCGACGAGTGCGATCGCAGCCGTCGACAGCAGCGCGGCCGCGCGGGTCAGGGTGTGGGTGTGGGTATGGGTGTGATGGCGCATGAATGCGTGCCCTTCCGTTTCGTTCGGGCACGGGTTCGTAGAGTGTCTCCCTGCGCTGGCATGATCCAGATCAGGTTCGACGGTCGAAAGCTGTGGACTTTCCTCTCAGCCCGGCCTACCGGACTCCCGTGTGAGGTTCACCCTAGCAACATCCCGCCAACCGCTCCACGACGCACGCGATCGTCGCCTAGGGTTGGGGCGTGACTTCAGCGACGCATCCGACGCCCACTCCCGAGCAGTACGGCGTTGGAGCGCGCTTCACGCTCTCGGTCTACGACTCGGACTACGTGCGCATCATCCTGGGGGCACTCGGCTCGGCCGACGCCGCCGGCCTCACCATCGAGACGAATGACATCTCCACGTTCGTGACCGGCGGCGAGCAGCGCGTGCTCGCCTACGTGCAGAGCGTCGTCGCCGCGGCCGCGCGAAGCGGCGCGCATCTATCCGCCGCGATCCTGCTCTCCCGCGGCTGCCCGGGAGAACTGCAGTGCGCGCTTCCGCCCGGCGTGCACGCGCTCGCCGCCGCTCCGATCGCGCTCCCCGAGAGCGGCGTTCGCGCTCGGGCGCACTGGTCGCTGTATCCGCTGCTCGACGCAGGATCCGCATCGCCTGCGGCGGTCGCGAGTGCCGCAGCGCCCGCCGCCCCAGCCGACCACATGACGCCGATCTACGCCGCGATCGATCAGGCGAAAGCGTCGGGGGTCTACTCGGGCTCCGATCACTACGCGACCCGGCTCGACGGAGACCTCTCCGCGGTGCTCGAGACGGCCGCGAACGCCTGGATCGGAGTCGGCGCGCAGGTGCAGCACGTGGTGACGCACCTCACCGTCTCCATCAACAGCCCGTCGGTGGTCGGCACCGCCGCGCCTCCGGTGACCGAGCCCGAGTCGAGCGCCTCATGAAGCGGGGCATGCACCTCGTCGGCATGGTGAATCCGCCCACGAGCCAGTACGCCGAGAACTGGCGCAATCCGCTCAGCCGTGCCGACTGGTTGAGCGGGTCGTTCACGGCGGATCTCGGACGCACACTCGAGCGCGGCTGCTTCGACATGATCTTCTTCGCGGACGCGCTCGCGGTGCCCGAGGACGGCGCCGGCGACTACGCCACGACCCTCCGCACCGCCGGGAAGGGGGCGATCTACCTCGACCCGATCGCCAAGGCGGCGCTCGTCGCCGGGGTGACGTCGCGCATCGGCATCGGCGCGACCGTGTCGACGAGCTTCGTGCCCGCGTACGCCATCGCCCGTCAGCTGCTCTCCGTCGACCATCTGTCGGGCGGACGAGCCGCATGGAATATCGTGACGTCGACGACCGATGCCGAGGCGCGCAATCTCGGTCATGCTGGCATCGCGGCGCCCGGCCAGCGCTACGACCACGCCGACGACGTCGTGCAGACCGTCGTCGAGCTGTGGCACTCGTGGGAGCCCGATGCGCTCGTGCAAGACCAGACGGCAGGCCTCTTCGCCGACCCGTCGCGCGTGCATCGGGTCGGCGGAGAGCTCTCGCGGGGTCCGCTCACCCTGCCGCAGAGCCAGCAGGGCCACCCGGTGCTGATGCAGGCCGGCTCCTCGACCCGCGGCAGGGCCTTCGCGGCGCGCTGGGCCGAGGTCGTCTTCGCGATCGGCGACTCCCCCGAGGCCATGCGGGAGCTGCGCACCGAGATCCGCGACCGGGCCCGCGTCGATCACGGTCGTGATCCCGATGCCATTCGCGTGCTGCAGGGCGTGCAACCGATCGTGGGGTGGACCGACGCGGAGGCTGACGCGAAGCTCGCCGCGCTGGTCGCGCAGATCGACCTGCCGAGCGCGCTCGCGAAGCTCGAGCGGCTGCTGCACGCCGAGTCCCTCGACCCCGCGGCTCCCGCGACCGAGATACTCGCCGCGCACCGCGGCGCCACCGGCAGCGCCGGGTTCGAAGACATGCTGGCAGCGGTGAGCGAGCGGCGTCGCTTGACGGTCGCCGAGCTCGCGATCGAGCAGGCCCTCAACCAGCTGCACCCGCAGCTGGTGGGGTCGCCCGCGACGATCGCCGACGAGCTGCAGCACCTCTTCGAGAGCGAGGCCGCCGACGGCTTCATCATCATGCCCGCCCTCTACCATTCGTCGTTCGAGGATTTCGTGAACGGCGTCGTGCCCGAGCTGCAGCGACGCGGCGTCTTCCGCAGCGCCTACACGGGCTCGACGCTGCGCGAGCATCTCGTCGGCTGAGAGCTGCGCGGCCGCCCTCGCCCGCCGGTCGGGCGCTTCGCCTACTCCTCCAGCGCGTCGGCGAGCACGGTGAGCACTGCGGAGCGCGCGTCGCGGCCGCGGTCGCCGCGCATCTCGACGAATGCGTCGACGAGATGCTCGGTCAGCAGCATCAGCGCCGCACGCGAGGTGTGGATGAGCTCGTCGTGGAAGCTCCCTCCCACGGGCGGCACCACCAGCGTGACATCCGACAGCTTCTCGACAGCTGATCGCGCGAATGATGTGATCGCGATGACTCGCGCGCCGCTCAAGCGCGCAGCCCCCATCACGTCAAGGGTCGCCCGGTTCGCTCCCGAGCCGGAGAACACCGCGCACACCGACCCGGCCCCGAGCTGCCGAGCGGCGATCTGCTGCGCCATCGGATCTGCGAACTGCTCCACAGAGCGCCCGGCCGAGTTGAGCCGCATGGCGAAGTCGAGGCCGATCGGGCTCGACAGGCCGTTGGCGACGACGAGCAGCCGGTCGGCCGAGTCGAGCGCCTGCACGAACGCGTCCACCGCTTCCGGCGTGAGCGCCGCCATCGAGTCGTCGAGACGGGCGGCGAGCTGCGCGATCCTCACCCGCAGTGCGCCGAGGATCGTGGGGTCGATCGCATCGCCACGAGCGCCGCTACCCGCTCTTCCCGCGGCGCCACCCGCGCCTGCCGAGCCTGCCGCGCCTGCCGCCCCCGTCGTGCCCCGGCCCGCCGCAGTGCCGGCGACCGCAGCGCCCTCGAGGGCGAGCTCCTGCACGAGGGCGACGCGCAGCTGCGGGTACCCGTCGTAGCCGAGGGACTGGGCCGCGCGAATCACCGTGGTGCGCCCCACCCCGACTCGCTCGGCGAGCGCCTGCGCCGTGCACTCGACCGCGCGTTCCCGGTCGGCCGCGATGGCTTCGACGACGCGGCGCTCGGTGCGCTGCAGCGCGGGAGCGAGCGAGGCGATGCGCGCACTCGGCCGGGCGTCGGGTGAACCCTGCCACGTGGTGGTCATCTGCTTCCGTTCATGATGCGGCGACGAATGGCTCCCGAGACGGCGTCCATGAGCATCGTCGCCGCGATGACGACGATGAGCAGCATGCCGACGGTGTCCCACTGCCGGTAGTTCGTGTAGTTCGACAGCATACTTCCGATACCGCCGGCGCCCACGAGTCCGAGTACCGCGGAGGTGCGGATGTTGATCTCGAATCGATACAGCGCGAACGAGAGGAGCGCGGGGGCGACGGCCGGCCAGATCGCCCACCTGGTCACGTCCGCGGTGGTGCC
The DNA here is from genome assembly GCF_018304845.1 of Leucobacter manosquensis. NCBI lineage: Bacteria > Bacillati > Actinomycetota > Actinomycetes > Micrococcales > Microbacteriaceae > Leucobacter > Leucobacter manosquensis. The sequence goes on from NZ_JAFEVO010000001.1 coordinate 1,020,289, forward strand.
GCCCGCTGCGCGCACGGCCTCGACCGCACCCTCCTGCGCTGACTCGACGGTCTCGTACACCCATTTGCCCTGGGTGCCGATCCCGGCGATCGCGAGTGCGAGCGCTCCCGTCAGCGGCGTCAACCCGGTGACGGTGAGCAGCACGAGCGCGATGATCACCTCGGGAACGGCGCGCAGCACCGCGAAGATGCCGCGCAGCAGCGCTCGCACCCAGAGGGGCCCGACGCCGTTCGCGGCGAGCATCCCGAGCGGAATCGACACGGCGACGCAGAGCATGGCGCCGATCCACGCCATCGAGATCGACCGCCACGTCTCGAACAGCGCGCGCGGCAGCTTCTCCCAGTTCGGAGCCTCGAACATCAGCCGGAGATAGTGGGCGACCTGGCCGGGAACCGACGGAAGGTCGCTCCACGAGATCTGCAGCGTGCCTGCCGCCGCGAGCACGACGAGCGCCGCCGCGATCGCCCACGCCGTCGCCGCGACGCGCGAAGGCCGCGGCGGAAGGTCGCGCGAGCCCGGCAGGGGCGCAGTGGGTGCGTCTGGCACCGGGGCGTTCAGCATCACGGTCATACGAGCCTCCGGCGCAGCAGATTGGAGAGGACCTCGATGGCGATGACGACGACGAGGATCTCGAGGATGATGACGGAGACATCGGAGTAGGCGTAGAACCCCCGCCGCTCGTCGAGCAGACGCCCGATGCCGCCCGCGCCAACGATGCCGAGAATCGCCGAGACGCGCACGTTGAGTTCGAGCGCGTAGAGCCATTGATTCGCGAACAGCGGCCAGGCCTGCGGCAGCGCCGTCGCCCGGTTGATCTGGAATTGGGTGCCTCCAGCCGCACGCCCCGCCTCCATGTAGGGGTGATCGGCGGCATCGATCGCCTCGGAGACCAGCTTCACCACGATGCCGATGTTGAAGAGGAAGAGCGTGATGACGCCCGGCAGTGCGCCGACGCCCACCATGGCCACGAGCACGGTGGCGAACACCAGGTCGGGCACGGCGCGGTTCACATTGTTGAGCGTGCGCACGACGCCGCGAGTGACGCGGTTCGGGTTCGTCGGAGCCGCTGCCCACAGCGTGAGCGGGATCGAGCACAGCGCCGCGGCGGCCGCGCCGACGAGCGCCATCTGCAGCGTCTCGAGCAGCGGCGCCAGGGTGCGCGGCACGAAGGCGAAGTTCGGTTGCGCGAGCTGCACGAGCTTCGTCACGCCGTTGCGCCAGTGCTTCGCGATCGCCGCGAGATCGAGCTCGATGCCGCCGATCGCCGGCAGGCAGGTGGCGATCGTGAACGCCGCGATGGCGGAGACGATCAGCACCGTGCGCAGGGTGTGCCGCGGTTTCGGCGGCACCTCGAGTTCGCGCAGAATCGCGGTCACGCCCGTTCTCCGAGGCGATCGCGCGGCTGGATCGGACGCCCGTAGATCTGCTCGAAGTCGGCGTCGGTCGCAGCGGCGGCTGATCCGTCGTACACGACGCGGCCGTCGCGCAAACCGATCATGCGGTTCGTGTACTGCCGCGCGAGGTCCATGAGGTGGATGTTCACGAGCACGGTGAGACCGCGCTCCGCGTTGATGCGCTCCAGGTCGGCCATCACCGCGTGCGCCGTGGGCGGGTCAAGGCTCGCGACCGGCTCGTCGGCGAGCATCACGCTCGGCTCCTGCGACAGTGCGCGGGCGATCGCGACGCGTTGTTTCTGGCCGCCGGAGAGCGCACCGGCGCGGTACCACACCTTGTCGAGGATGCCGACGGAGTCGAGCGCGCGCAGCGCGAGCTCGCGATCCTCAGCGCTTGGAATGCCGAGCAGCGTGCGGTACGCCGGGGAGTGCGCGAAGCGGCCGACCAGGGTGTTGCGGTAGACGCTCGCCCGCTCCGCGAGGTTGAACGCCTGGAAGATCATTCCGATGTGCCCGCGTGCCTCCCGGAGCCCGCGACCCCGCAGCTCTGAGATGCGGTGCGGGCCGACCGTGACGCTTCCCTCGGTGGCGCCGACGAGACCGTTGATGGTGCGGATGAGGGTGGACTTGCCGGATCCGGAGAGCCCGACGATCGACACCATCTCGCCGGGCTCGATGCTCAGCGAGACATCGCGCAGAGCGCGTGTGCCGGTGGGATAGGTGACCGAGACGCGGTCGAGGGCGATGCGCCACGAGGCGGCGTCCGGCGTGCACCGGCCGCTCGCCCCGCGGCGCTCATCGAGTGAGTGTGACATGTACCTGGTTCTGGTCAGTTGGAGAACTCGCCCAGGATCTCGCCGTAGCGCGCGATCTCGTCTTCGGCGGTCTCGGTGGTCCATCCCGAGAGTCCGACGAGGTCGAACATCACGGCCTCGGCTTCCTCAGAGGAGTCGGCGTACTCGGCCATCAATTCGGTGAGCTGCTCGACGAGATCGGCGGGCAGCGACGGGGCGACCGCGACGCCGCCGTTCGGAATCATCTCGGTGTAGGCGAACGCCGTGACCTTCTCCGCCACATCGGGGGCCTCGGCCGTCACGGTCGTGCGGGCATCCCAGTAGCCGAAGCTCACCTCGGCGTCGCCGTTCGCGACCGCGAGCACGGCGTTGTTGTTGCCCTCCACCGGCACCTGCTCGATGTCGGTGTCGGTGTCGATGCCGGCGTCGCGCATGGCGACGACCGGGTACTGGTAGCCGGCGGGCGAGGTCGCCGCCTGCAGTGCGACCCGGGTGCCCTCGTCGATCTTCTCGAGCGCGTCGATGCCGGCCGGGCCGGCACCCATCGCGTCTGCGCCGGCCGCTTCGGTGCCGTTGCAATACGACAGCTCGATGTCGCTCGCGGCGTAGGTCGCCATCACCGGCTCGGCGTCGCAGTACTTGTCGGGATTGTTCGTGTACGCGACCGCGGCGTACGAGGTCGCGCCGAAGCGCACGTCGCGCAGCACCAGCTCGGCGTCGTACTGCTCGATGGCGTTGTACAGGGATCCCGCATCGGTGATGACGACCTGCGCCTGGTCGGCGCCGAGCGCTTCGACGGTCGCGGCGTAATCGCTCGCGACGACGCCCTCGACCTCGATGCCCAGCCCGTCGGAGAGATATGTCGTCAGTGGATCGAGTGCCTCGGCGAGGTCTTCGCCCTCGACCGACGGCACCAACGAGAACGTGATGGAGTCGGGCCAGGCCTGCGCTTCGTCGGCTGACGACGCCGCCGAGTCGGTGGCGCTGCAACCGGCGAGACCGAGCGCGGCGACGGTGAGAGCGCCTACTGCGAGAACGGATGAACGCATGAGTGGGGTTACCTTTCGATACCGGATCCCGCGCCGAGCGGCGCGGACGTGCTGGATGCCGCAGACGCGGCCCAGGTGTGAAGGTCGGGGACGAGGTCGGCGAGCGAGCGCCCGCGCATCGTCACCGAGACTGGAGCGGTCGCCGCAGTCGCACCGACGAGAGCCGTGTCGGCGCCGAGAGCGGCCGCCGGCGCCAGGTCGAACTCGAAGATGTCGCCGATCGCGAGCACCGGGCCCTCGGCGATCAGCCGCTCGATGAGCCGCGCGAGGCCGACAGGCTTGCCGACGGTGTAGTGCAGTTCGTCGAAGCGATCCCGCACCCCCCACGCGTCGAGCACGGCGGCGACGCCGGTCTCCGGCGCGTTCGTCGCGAGCACGAGACGGGCGGATCGGCCCAGCCGCTCGAGCGCCGAGTCGAGGTCGGCGATCGTATCGACGACGGCGAGGTCGCTGCCGAGACGTGTGCGGCTGCGCTCGTAGGCCGCAGCGCGGTCGCCGTCGCTCACGCCCGCTGCCTCGGCGAGAGACCCGACGATGTCGTATCCATCCCGATACGAGCTCGCGCCCGCGTCATAACGCGCGAGCTCGGCGTCGACGCGCTCGATGAAGCGCGGCTCGACTGCGGCGCCATCGGCCACGCACGCCGCGTACGCGCGGACGGGCCCGTGGCCGATGGCCAGGGTGCCATCGAAGTCGAAGACGATGCTCGGTGCCATGCGCACTCCCTTACGATTTGGACGATGCATCCAAAGCTAGAGTGCGAAATGGACGAAATGTCTATCGCGGGATGAACACCGGGTTACGAGTCGGCGACCGCATTCCAACGCGGTGCGGGATACGCCTCGAATTCCGCGATGAGCTCCTGCCGGTCGCCTTCGTAGGGGAACGCGGTGATGAGCCGAAGAGGCTCGTCGACGTGGGCGACCGACGCCGCGGCGATCCCGTAGACGAGCGCCGCCGGACCGTCCGCCCCCGCACGCTCCACGAGCACGACGCGGCTCAGCCGCTCGCCGATCAGCGCCTCGCCGACAGGAGACCCCGCGATCGGATGCCGCAGCGGAGGGAGCGCGGCCTCAGTGACGCGTTGGAGCGGCGTCGACTCGGGGTCGCCGAGCGGTGATCCGCGCCTCAGGTGGAACGCATCGTCGGAGCGACCGAGAGCCCGGGCCAGCTCGCCGTCCTGCCACCGCGCTCGCTTGAACCCGAACGGGGTCGCCACTTCGGAGAACCAGTAGCCGTAGACGTGGATCAAGCCAGCATGCCCCACCGGGAACTCGGCGTGCAGGCCCGCCGCCGCGTGCAGGGCGTCGAAGAGCGCACGACCGAACGAGGCCGTGTTCGTGTGCTCGTCGATCACGCTCGACGATCCCCACTCGGCGAGACGCCCGGCAGCCGCATCGTCGCGGACGCAGTCGAGCACGAAGGCGAGGTCAGGGGCAGGGTGCGGAGCGTTCACCCCACGACTATCGCATGCTCCCACGACGGCGGCGATCCCGCTCCGCAATGGCGATCCAGCTCCGCACAGGCGATCCAGCTCCGCAGCGGCGCTCCTGCTCCGCACAGGCGATCACCGCGACCGGAGTGCGGCCACCGCGACGTCCGTGCGGTCCGTGACGACGCCGTCGACCCCCATCGCGAGCAGTTCTCGCATCCGCTGACCGTCGTTGACGGTCCACACATGCACTTCGACGCCGTGCGCGCGGGCTGCGGCGATGAGGCGCGGGGTGAGCACTCGGAACCGGCCGTGACGCTCCGGAATCTGCAGAGCGTCGAGTCCCGCGAACGCTCGCTCGATCACACGCGGGGCTCCGCTGGCGACGGCGAGCAGCACACGCACCAGCGCACGCTTCCCCGGTGAGGTCGCTGGCAGTGTCGCCCGAGGTTCAGCCGCTGCGGCGGCGAGCGCTGCCCGGCGATAGGCGTCGGAGAAGCTCGTCACCAGCACCCGCGCTCCATGCGGGGCGACAGCTCTGCCGAGCGGTGCGGCGACCGCCCTCGATTTGACGTCGACGTTCCAGTGCGCCCGCGGAAACTCGGTGAGTGCCCGCTCGAGCGTCAGCAGCCCGCCGCGCGCGGCGAAGATCTCGTCGAGCTCGGCGAGATCGACCTGGGCGATGGCCCGTGAATCGTTCGCGACTCGCGTGAGGTCAGCATCGTGAGCGAGCACCACCACGCCGTCGCGCGTCAGGCGGCAGTCCGTCTCCAAGCAGTCGGCCCCTGCGGCGAGCGCAGCCGTGAAGGCGGCACGCGTGTTCTCCGCGACGCCGATGGCCGCGAGCTCCGAGGAGACGAACCCTCGGTGCGCGATGATCCGCGGCCGCGCCCGGCCGGCGAGGTACGGGTGCTGCGTTGACTCATCAGTCGACATGCGATCACAGTAGCGGCTTTCCCGCGCTCGCCTGCGCTCAGTGGAACGGGCACTTCGCAACGGCCGCCGCGCGCACCTTGCCTCCCGAGGCCGGCTTCGTCGGCAGACGGCGTCGGTTCACCTCGAGGCCCTCGTCGAGTATGCGCACACGCGGGTCGCTCAGTGCCGCGGCCGCAGCAGCGAGCCCTGCAATGGCGAGCTTCTCCCCGGGGCAGCGGTGGCCCGTCGCGACACCCGCACCGCCGTGCGGGATGAAGGTGTCGATCGCCTCGTAGTCGTCGACCCCCAGGAATCGCGAGGGATCGAAGGCACCGGCCCGCTCCCACGAGCGGTCGTCGGTGTTCGTGCCGAGGATGTCGAGGACGACGCGCCCGCCCTTCGGCACCACTTCTCCGTCGACCTCGATGTCCGTCGTCGCCCAGCCAGGCAGCACCGGCACGAAGGGAGCAGTGCGGCGCACCTCCTGCGCGAAGGCGACCGCGACCGGGTCATCGACGAGGGCGCCGCCGCGCTCCTCCACCGACGCGGCGATGCGATCGCGCCACTCGGGCCGGCCGTGAAGTTCTTTCGCGGCGAACGCGACGAAGCGGGCGACGGCGACCATTGGACGGATGCAGTTCTGCAGCTCGATGCCGGCGAGATTCGCGGGGAGCAGCAGGTCGTTCTCGTCCCGGTGCCACGCCCAGGCGCGCAGCGCCGATCCTTCCGGAGCGTCGAGCTCACCCCCGCGCACCGCCTCGATGAGCTTGCGCGCATGACGGTCGGACCACGCGCGATTCGCGGCTGCGAGCGGAAAGCTCGGCGAGTACGGCGCCCCGAAGCCGTCCACGATCTGCGCCATCCGCGCCGACCAGCGGGTGAGCGCCTCATCGGTGCCCGGCAGCCCGGCCCAGTGCATGATGGCGCGTCCGAGAGCCCCGGCTGCCGCGTCGTACGCCGACCGATCGCCGCCCGCGATCCACTCGTCTCGCTCGGCGCGCCACTCGCGTTCGAGCAGCGGCTTCAGCGCCTCGACCGCCGCGTCTTCGTACGCGACGTCGACGAAGGTCGCTTTCCGGTGACGGTGCTCCGTGCCGTCGAGGCTGTGCACTGATCCGTGGCCGAACAACGTCTCCTGCACGAATGCCGGCATCGCCCCGTGGCGAGCAATGCGGTCGTTGTCGTAGAACGTCGCAACGCCTTCGGCTCCGCGTACGAGCAGCGCCTGCCGCCCCAGCAGCCGCATGGGTACCGCTCGCGCTCCCGCTCGGGTGCGGTCCCAGATCGCCGCGCCGAAGCCGTAGCCGCGGGTCATGAGCTTCGGTGCGTCGTCCCGCACCAGTTTCGCAATCCCGACGCGCGCCTTTCGCGCCGAGCGAGAGAGGGGGTCGGTGAGTACGGAAGGTGAAGTCGCCATGGAACCCATGGTCGCAGCGCCCGGGCTGAGCGGCCAGGGGGCGGCGTGCGGAAACCCGTTGTGGTAGGCGGTGAGCGTCGCTTCTGCCGACGCGGCTCCTCCGTGCACCGGTATGGGAGCAGTACGCTGAACGAATGGCGATCCTCATCGACCCGCCGGCTTGGCCCGCGCACGGCACCCTCTGGAGCCACCTCGTCTCGGATACGAGCACCGATGAACTGCACGCGTTCGCGCGGTTGCTCGGGTTTCCGCGTCGAAGCTTCGATCTCGACCATTACGACGTCGCCGCCGCGAATTTCGATCGTGCCGTTGCGCTCGGAGCACTGCCCGTGACGGGCCGCGAGGTGGTGCTTCGACTGCGCGAGAGCGGGTTGCGAGTGCGCCAGGTGGATCGCGATGCGGTCACTCCCCTGCGCCGCCGGCAGTACCTCCACGAGCAGTGGGGCGTGCTGGGCGTGCAGCTCGGGGTCGCGAGCACCGCCGTCGATGCGTGGCGGAAACTCGGCGACGATCTGCTCGTGCGGTGGAACGAGCCGCACCGCAGGTACCACGACGAGCGCCACCTCGAAGATGTGCTGCTCGCTCTCGACCATCTGGAGACTCGCGGGGAACGCGTCTCCCCCGCCACGCTGCTGGCGGCCTGGTTCCACGACGCGGTGTACACGGGAGCCACCGGTGATGATGAACGTGCGTCTGCGGCGCTGGCATCGTCGGCACTCACCGCATTGGGACTCCAGAGTGACCTCGTCGACGAGGTTCGCACGAGCATCGTCGCGACGATTCCCGATACGGACGCGGGCGTGAGCGAGCCGCGATCCGGCCCGAGGGCACGGCCGGGCACCACGCTCGCGCACCTGCTCGATGCGGATCTCTCGATCTTCGCATCGTCTCCGTCTCGCTATGCGGAGTACGCAGCGGCCGTGCGCTCGGAGTACGCGCACGTTCCCGACGCGGACTTCGCGGCAGGACGCGCCCGCATTCTCGAGGCGTACCTCGATCGGCCGTCGGTGTACTTCACCGCCGCCGCGCGCCATCTGTGGGAATCGCGTGCGCGTGCCAACGTCGCTGCAGAGGTCGCGCGCCTCCGGAGATAGAGCGGATGCCGCGACTGTATCGGCTGTATCGGCTGTATCGGCTGTATCGGCTGTATCGGCGGGCGGGCAATTCGACTCCGGGCGACACGCAAAAACCCCCGACAGAGACCGGGGGTTGCACTGGCTGGGATACCAGGACTCGAACCTAGAATGACGGTACCAGAAACCGTAGTGTTGCCAATTACACCATATCCCAAAGCGGAAATCCGCGGCCCTGGAGGAGCGCGGCACCGAGAGTTAACTCTACCCCGGAACGCCCGCGAACTCAAAACGAGGCGGTGACGTGCGCGGCCCGCGCGCGTCGCCGCCTCGATTCGACAGCGGTTCGCCGCGGGCTACCCCTCGAGCGCGGGCGCGTGCAGCGCCAGCAGTTCTTCGTACGTCTCGCGCCGAGCCACCAGGCGGGCGGCGCCGTCGCGCACGAACACGATCGCGGGCTTGAGCGCACCGTTGTAGTTGTTCGCGAGGGTGTACCCGTACGCACCGGTCGTCGCAACGACGGCGAGGTCGCCGATGCGAGCCTCGGGCAAGGGTGCACGATCGACGAGCAGGTCGCCCGATTCGCACTGGCGACCGACGAGCTGCGACGTCTCCGTCCAGGGATCGAGCGCTCGGTTGCCGAGCAGCGCTTCGAAGCGCTGGCCGGTGAGGGCGGCATCCATCTGGTCGGCGAGGCCTCCGTCGACGGCGACGAACGTGCGACCGGTGCGCTTCACCGTGGTGACGCGGTACAGCGTGACACCGGCGCGCGCCACGATGGCGCGTCCGGGTTCGATCATGATGCGGGCACCGGACGGCAGGTGCGCGCGAGCCGCCGCCACGATCGTGTCGAGGTATGCGTCGACCGACGGCGCGACCTCGTCGTAGGTGTATTTGACGCCGAGCCCGCCGCCCACATCGTAGACGTCGAACTCGCCGGCCGTCGAGATCTTCGCAACGGCCTCGCCGAACTGCTCGACGTCGAGGATCTGCGAGCCGATGTGCAGGTGCACGCCCTCGAATTCGAGGAGGGGGTGCGCGCGCATGCGTTCGATGGCCGCGAGCGCCTGGTCCATCGGGAGTCCGAACTTGGAGTCGGCCCCGCCCGTCGCCTGGGAGGCGTGGGTCTTCGCGTCGACGCCCGGAATCACGCGCAGGAGGAGCTTCTGGGGCTTCGTGAGCAGGCGCTCGAGGCGATCGAGCTCGTCGGTGTTGTCGACGATGATCGTGTCGACTCCGGCGTCGATGGCCATGCGCAGCTCGGCGTCCGTCTTCGCATTGCCGTGGAAGTGCAGCTTCGACGGAGACACTCCGGCTGCGAGTGCGAGGCGCAGCTCTCCCCCGCCGGCGATGTCGACGGACAGTCCCTCTTCAGCAGCGACCCGGTACATGCCGACGGCCGGGAACGACTTCGACGCGAACAGCACCTCCGACTCGGGCCACCGCGCGCTGAGGCCGTCGATGAAGCGCCGGATCTGTCGGCGCAATCCGGCCTCGTCGTAGACGTACAGCGGCGTGCCGTACTGCTCGGCGAGCTCGGTCACGGGCACTCCGCCGAGGTGCAGCACGCCAGCTTCGTCGACGGCGGATTCCTCTGGCAGGATCGACCAGAGCTCACCGAGCCGGTTCCCCTCCGGGGTGGGCTGCGAGAGGACGGGGGTCGACGTGGAAACGCGAGGTACTGCGGTCATCTGGGTACTCCAAAGATCAGGTCGGGATTCGACCGGTGGGGCGCTGAGGCGCGCTGAGTCGCCTCGAAACACTGGGATTGGGCACGGCGCTGATCGCGCTACACGTACCCCGTCCACGCCCGCAAACGGCCGACCGGCGGCGAGGCCGATCGGCCGCGCTTCGCGACTCGCATCCGCTCCTCCTGCATACGCTCCATCTTGTCTGGCGCCCCGTGCCCGGTCAACTCGTGCCGAACGTCGCCCCACCGGCACGAGGCAGCGAAGCCGCGGGCCGGCCGGTGAGCGGCTACTTGTGCGGCGCCACGCGATCCTCGGACTCCTCGAGCTCGCCGCCGTCGTACAGCTCCCCTTCAGAGGAACCGAGCCGGTAGCGCCCGGGCCCGACGAGCACGATCATGCCCGTATCGATGCGACGCCCGAGCACCGAGTTCTTGCGGCCGGTGAAGTAATACCAGACGAGCACGAGCGCGGTCCAGATGGCGAACACGATGATCGTGATCGAGCGCAGATCCTTGATGATCCAGAGGCAGCCGATGATCGACAGAATCGGGATGACGGGATACAGCGGCACCTTGAACTTGCGCTCCAGATCCGGTTCGCGATGGCGCAGCACCATGACCGCGATCGATACGACGGTGAAGGCGGCCAGTGTTCCGATCGATGTCATCTCGGCCAGGAAGTTGATCGGCAGCACACCGGCGAGGATCGCGACGATGACCGACACGATGATGGTGTTGGCGATCGGGGTACCGGTGCGCGGGTTGACCCTGCTGAAGATCTTCGGCGCCATGCCGTCGCGCGACATGGTGAAGAGGATGCGCGTCTGGCCGTAGAGCACGACCAGCGTCACGCTGAAGATCGAGATGACGGCGCCCGCGGCGACCACGGTGCCCGGCCACGAGGCTCCGACGATGTTCTCGAGGATCGCCGAGAGTCCGGCACTCTGGCCGTCGAAATCCTCGGTCGCCTGCGCACCGAGCGCGGTCACGGCGACGAGCACGTAGACGGTCGTCACCAGGATCAGTGCCGTGATCAACGCGATCGGCAGGTTGCGGCGCGGGTTCTTCGCCTCATCGCCGGCGGTGGCGACGGCGTCGAGGCCCACGAACGAGAAGAAGATGATGCCGGCGCCGGTCATGATGCCGCCGAGCCCGAACGGCGCGAAGTTGGCGAAGTGGTCGATGTTCCAGCCCGTGATGCCGACCGCGACGAAGAAGAGCAGCACTGCGATCTTGATGACGACCATCACCGTGTTGGTGACGACGGAATGGGTGGTGCCGCGAATGAGCAGCAGGCAGCAGAGCGCGATGAGGATCACCGCAGGCAGATTGATGATGCCGCCCTCTTCAGGCGCGTACAGCAGCTCGGGCGGGAACTGGAATCCGAAGAGATTGTTCACCAGCTGGTTCACGTACTGCGACCAGCCGACCGCGACAGCGGCGGTCGAGACGCCGTATTCGAGAAGCAGGCAGGCGGCGACGCCCATCGCCGGCAGCTCGCCGAGCGTGCTGTAGGCATAGGAGTAGGAGGATCCGGAGACCGGCACGGAGCTCGCCAGTTCCGCGTAGCACAGTACCGAGAGGCCCGCGACGAGCCCGGCGATGATGAACGACCAGATGACCGCCGGCCCCGCGATCGGCACGGCCTCGGAGAGAATGAAGAAGATGCCAGTGCCGATGGTGCCGCCGACGCCGATCATGGTGAGCGGAACGAGCCCGATGCTGCGCTTCAACTGACTCCCGCTCTCACCCCCGTCGCGCGGAACGGGCTTGACTCGGAAGAGCTGCTGCCGCAGAGAGCTTGCCATACGTGTCTTCTCCAGACTTCGTTGTCACTGGGCCCCGAGGGCCCGGTCATTCGTCCCTCGGTGCTCGCGCAGTGAGGGTTCCTGGTCTTCCAGGAGATGCTCGGATCTCGAGCAATCCGCGGCGGTGGGCCGCGAAGTCAGAGCGGCGCCGTCGCAGGCGCCGCGGGGTCAGCCGCCGGCCAGTACTCGGAACCGATCGACCGCCGGGTCGATCGCGCCGCGCACGTAGCCGGTCGGAGAAGCCGCGACCGCCTGCAGAAAGGCTACCGCTTCCTCGGTGATCTCTTCGCCGGGCATCACGTTGGGGATCCCGGGCGGGTACGCGGCGAGCGTGTCAGCGGAGACACGGCCCACAGCCTCGGTCGCGCTCACCACTTCGGTCGCGCCGAAGAATCCGTCGCGCGGGCTGACGCGGTACGCGCCCGGTGCCGGCAGGCTCGGGAAGTCGTGGGCGTCGCCGGCAGCGGCCCGCTCGCGGTCGGCTTCGGGCGACTCGACGCTCGCTACGATCGCGGCGTACACGGCATCGAAGTCATGCGACTTGCCCGCGCCGATCACGGCCACGATCGACGTTGCCGTCGACATCTCGAAGTACATGTCGTGGTGCTCGACGAGGTGCTGCCGCAACCAGTGCCCGCCGACGCCCGCTCCGCTCACGTCGATCGGCACGCGCAGCAGGTCGGTATCCACGATGTCGTCGAACCGGTCGAAGGTGTCGCTCACCACGGCGAACCGGGGGTCTTCGCGAAGGATCTCGCGGAAGCGGCGCGCTCCCGCGACCGAGCGCCCGATCGACTCCTCGCCCGTCGCGAGTGCGTGCCGGGCGATGTCGAGCGATCCGCGCAGCAGCGCGCTGGTCGACGTCGAAGCGGTCATGCTGAAGGCTCGTTCGATGAGCGGCTCCAGGCGATCCGCGAACGGACCGTCGCCCAGGTGCAGCATCGCCGACTGCGTCAATGAGCCCGCGAGTTTGTGCGTGCTCGAGATGACGACGTCGGCGCCGAGGCGTGCGGGCGATTCGGGAAGCTCTGGGTGGAATCCGAAGTGCGGGCCCCAGGCGCCGTCGACGATGAGCGGAGCGTTGTGGGCGTGCGCGACCCGCGCCAGACCCTGCACGTCTGAGACGGACCCGAAGTAGCTCGGCGAGATGACGTAGACCGCGTGGGCGGGGTTCCCAGCCTGTTCGGCTTCGACCAGCGCCGCTTCGAGCGCCGCGGGCGAGACGCCGTGCGCCATGCCGTGCTCCGCATCGACGTTGGGCATCACGTAGCTCGGCGTGATGCCGGCGAGCAGGATGCCGTCGCTGAAGCTGGAGTGCGCGCTGCGCTGCGCGAGGATGCGGTCGCCCAGACCGCGGGCCGCGAGTGCGATCGTGCGATTCGCCTGCGACGCGCCGTTCGTCAGGAACCAGGTGCGCTTCGCGCCCCAGGCGTCGGCGGCGAGCTCCAGGGCTCGGTCCAGGGGTGTCTGCTCCTGGCCGCGCGCGAGCAGGTCAACGCCGTCCATGAGCATGGGGATGTCGAGTCGGAGCGCGCGCTCGCCGAGGAAGCCGGCCAGTCGTCCGCTGAGATCGTCTTTCGTTCCTCCGTGCCCGGGCACCATGAGCTGCACCGAGCCTCGATCTGCGTACGCTTCGAGCGCATCGGCGTAGGGCGCAGCGCTGTGGTCCAGCCGGAAGCGCGGCGTCGGCTGCTGCTCAGCCGCTGCGCGCTGCTCCGACGGCATGATCGAGGCCCCGGCTCCCGAGAGCTCGGAGGACGCGATCGTCTGTGCGGGAACATCGGTGTGCAGCATGGTTGCCATCATGACCGGGACCGGACGTGTGCGGAACCCCCGTCTCCCCTGTGATGCCACATACGTCGTATGTGAGAGGATCACTCGTGTGCCCGAGAGCACCACATGAGATAAGTGACTGGAGCAGTGCAGCGATGATCGATCTCCGACAGTTACAGGCGCTCCGCGCGGTGCAGCGCGAGGGGTCCGTCACCCGCGCCGGGCGCGCGCTCGGCTGGAGCCAGCCGACGGTCGACTACCACCTGCGCAACCTGGAGCGGCTCGTCGGCTCCCCCGTGCTCGAGCGCTCCAAGCGCGGTTCGACGCCGACACCCGTCGGAGTGCTGATACTCGATCGCGGCCAGGAGATCCTCACCCTCACCGATCGCGCGCTGCGCGATGCGCGCGATCTCGCCCAGATGGGACGGGCGCGCCTGAAGTTCGGCACGTTTCCCACCGCTGCGGCGAAGCTACTGCCATCAGTCGTGTCCCAAGTCGCCGACCTCGGCATCGAGATCGACGCGGTACTCGAAGAGGTGGGTCCGCTCGTCGCGCACGTCAACGATCGCACTCTCGACGCCGCGCTGCTGTACTCGGTGCCGGGATACGAGGTGCCGCTGCGACCCGACATCGTGACCACCGAGGTGCTGCGCGATCCGCTGCTCCTCGCGCTCCCGGAGGATCATCCGCTCGCCGACCGCGCCTCGATCGACCGCGAAGCGCTCATGTCGCTGCACGGTGAGCGCTGGCTGCTCGGCACGAGTCTGCACGACCCGATGGACTCGGTGCTCGTCGACGCGTTCGCCGCTGAGGGGCGCGCCCTCGAAGTCGCAATTCGAACCGATGACTTCCAGGTGATGCTCGGGATGATCGCCGCCGGCATGGTGATCGGGCTCGTCGCGAAACTCGCAGCCGGCCCCACCCACCCGGGCGTCGTGCTCCGCCCGATCGACGACCCGGCATTCGCGAGATCCGTGCTCCTGGCGGCCCCGCCTGAGGGAACCGGCGAGCAGCCGACGACGGCCGTGCGCCAGCTCGCCGTCGCGATCCGGCACGCGGTGGCGCTGAGCGAGCACCCAGCCGCCGGGTAGGGCCTGCGGACTGCCGCGGCCCGCCCCGCGCGCTCGCGCACGCCCCCACCGCCCCCCGTCTGCGCGAAAGCGCACTTCGGCACCCGCGCACCCTGGAAGCGAGCCGAAACCGCGCTTTCGCGGCTCGAATTCCGGCTACGCGGAAGAACAGCAGTGCCCCCTCGGCCGAAACCTCGAGGGCACTGCGCGCTTCAGGCTCAGCTTGCGTGGTCAGCGCGCGCGTTCACGCCGGCACTCAAGCACGAGCGGAGCTACTGCTCGTCAGCTGATCGCTGGCGCGCTGTGCGCGCATCGGCGATGTCGGCTTCCGGGTCGGCTGCCCGGTCCCGTCGTTGCTCGATGCGCTCGGCGGCCTTGCGGTCGCCTCGCGTCTTGCGAAGACTCAGGATGGTGGCGACGGCGATGGTCGCCGCGATGAAGAGCAGTGAGAACCAGATCGGAATCTCGGGCACCCAGAGCAAGGGCTCGCCGCCGTTGATGAACGGGAGCTCGTTGACGTGCAGCGCGTGGAAGACGAGCTTCACGCCGATGAAGGCGAGAATGACTGCGAGTCCCTGCGAGAGGTAGACGAGACGTTCGAGCAAGCCGCCGATCAAGAAGAACAGCTGGCGCAGCCCCATGAGCGCGAACGCGTTCGCGGTGAACACGATGTACGCCTCATTCGTGAGGCCGTAGATCGCGGGGATCGAGTCGACCGCGAAGATGAGGTCGATGAACCCGATCGCGACGATCGTGAGGAACATCGGAGTGAAGAAGCGCTTGCCGTCGATCTTGGCGGTGAGCTTGTCCTCGTGATACTCGTCGGTGACCGGGAGCACGCGGCGGACGAACTTGATGAACCGCCCGTTCGCCGGGTCGGCGTCGTGGTTCGCGAACGCCTGGCGGTAGGCGAGGAAGAGCAGGAGCGCGCCGAAGACGTAGAAGATCCAGCTGAGGTTCTCGATGAGCGTCGCACCCACCGCGATGAAGGCGCCGCGCAGGATCAGCGCGATGATGATGCCGACCATCAGCACCTTCTGCTGGTACTTCTTCGGCACCGCGAACGCGCTCATCACGAGCAGGAAGACGAACAGGTTGTCGATCGACAGCGCCTTCTCCGTGAGGTAGCCCGCGAAGTACTCCCCTCCGAAGTTCCAGCCCGACGTGAAACCGATGCCGACGCCGAAGAGGAGCGCGAGGCCGATGTAGAACGCCGACCAGCGTGCCGACTCGCCGATGGTCGGCTCGTGCGGCTTGCGCACGTGCGCGAAGAACTCGTAGACGAAGAACGCGATCGTGACGAGGATCGTGATGATCCAGATCATGGGGGTGACCTGCATGGGGGCTCCTAGGGGTCGGTGGAGGACACCAAGGTCTCTTCCACCCCGATCGTGTCACGGATTCCGTGAGTTCGAGGCCAATAGCCCGAAGTACATCGATGCACTCGTATTGACGGGACTACTGCGGATGGGAATACTCCCCCTGCATCACCCACCTTACCGAACCCGCATTGGAAATCGCACACATCGCGAACGTTGCGCAGGAGTCAACACTGAAACAGCCTCATAGTGAAGGGAGGTAACAATGATGTAGAGTACCGATATGTCTCAGCCCGCCAGTTCACCGATGGCGACTCCGCCCCCCACTGTGCTCGATCGCGTGCTCGCCATCGGCCAGCTCCTGCAACTCGACATGGAGCGGAGTTTCGCCGGCACCGGTCTCACCACCTCACGGACGCACCTCCTCTGGGTGCTGCACCACGCCGGCCCGTCGACGCAGCGCGACCTCGCCGCGGCGCTGGAGGTGAGCCCGAGGAACGTGACGGGCCTCGTCGACGCACTCGAATCGACCGGGTACGTCTCCCGAGAACCGCATCCCTCCGATCGCCGAGCGACCCTGGTGACGCTCACCGGCATCGGCAGAGGAGCGATGGAGCGAATGGCGGATCAGCATGCGGATCTCTCACGCGCACTCGTCGCAGGTCTCGCACCCGATCATGCGGATGCGCTCCTGCGAGGGCTCGAGCACGTGGAAGGCGTCCTCGCGCGTCTCATCGCCGACGCCCACCCCGAGGTGACGGAGGCGACATGACACAGCCAGAAGACTCGACACCGGCGACGCCCCCACGATCCGACGCACGATCGTCCAATCGCCTGCGCACACGTCTCGCACGGCTCGCCCGGCAGGCCTGGCGCTGGGAGGTCGGTGTCTGGAGCAGCCTGTGGCGCTTCGCGGCGCGACGGCCGCGCGCCCCGAAGGGCGGGGTCGCGTTCACGTATCACGCTCCGATTCGCTCGATCCTCGTCATCTTCATCGTGCTCTCGGCAGTGGAGATCCCGATCCTCGATCTCATCGCCCGCCCCTGGCCGGTGATTCGCATCACGCTGCTCGCAGCGGGCATCTGGGGACTCATGTGGATGATCGGCCTGCTCCTCGGGTTCATCACGCGCCCGCACACCGTCGCCCCCGGCGGGATCCGCGTGCAGGAGGGGCCGCAGCTCGGTCTCGATCTGAGTTGGAGCGATATTCACTCCGTGGCCATCGTCGCCGATGTCGCGCACCCTCCGCCGAAGCCGCCCAGATTCACGAACTGCGACCGCGGCCGGATCCTCCATCTGCGCGTGCAGAACGAGTCGAACCTCGAGATCGTGCTCAAGCACCCAGTCGAGGTGCGACTCCCGGATGCGACCGAAACGGCACGGATCGTGCGCTTCTGGGCCGACGAACCGCGCGCCATGCTCGAAGCGGCACGGCCCCACCTCGAAGGCACATCCGCATCACATGCAGCGCAGTCCTAGCCGGTGCGCCAGCGCGGGCGCTCCAGCCGAGCGCTCATGCTCGTTCCCGACCCCAAGACCTCAGCCCGCGACCGTTCGCCGGCCTCTCCAGCGCGCAGCGCAGACGGCGGACAGCAGGGAGCACGCGGCGATGCACCACGCCGGCGCGATCATCGCGAGCGGCGCCGTCGCACCGACCAGTGCGACGAGCACCACGCCGTCGATCGACCAGACGAAGCGCACCGCACCGCTCAGGTCGCCCTCCGGGGTGGGAATCGGAGCGAGCAGCCGCAGCGGCAGCGGACCCTTCAGCGCGTTGCTCACCCGCGCGAGCACGGCGCACATTCCGACGATGGCGGAGCCGAGCACCGCGGCGAGCGGCGGCGCTCCGAGCAGGAATGCTGAGATGGAGGCCGCGATCACGGCGATCATCAGCACGGCGAGCACCGGGAAAACGGTGTGCAGTGCGAGCAGGTGGGCGTCGCCGACACCGTAGATGGGCAGATCGGCGGCGACAGCCGCGGCGTGACGAACGCCGTCGGTGAACGGACCGAGCGCGCCGAAGGCGAGCACTGCGGCGAAGGCGCTGAGTACCCCGAACCCGAACCCGGGCTCCGTCGCGCTGCTCGCAAGCGTCACTGCGACGCTGGCAGCGGCGACGCCGACCGCGCCCCCGGTCAGTCGTCCCGGCGTCCGCGCGGCACCGAGTACGTCGCGGATCAGGAATGTCCGTGCGAGTGCGACTCCGCGTCTCCCGCGTGGGCCTGTGCGCACCGCACGAACACGCCTTCCGGCCCAGGGGCTGCCCCGGTAGGTCGACAGCGCGGCATTGAAATCCATGCCGTACGCGTGCACGGCGGAGGCCGCCCATCTCGCGGCCTGCGACTCGAGCACCTGAGTGTCCAGTCGCGCGAAGAGCGTCGGAGCGATCGACATGAGCACGAGGGCGAGCGCGCAGAGCAGGGTGAGCGGCACGAGCCACGACGCGCCGACGGAGAGCTCCCCCGCGGAAAGCGCCGCCTCGCGCCAGAGCGCGGCGACCCATCCCCACGGCGTGAAAGGAGTCAGCGAGGGAAACGCGATCGCGATGCCCGTGAGGATCGCCAGAGCTGCGGACGAAGCACTCGCCACACGCGGTACCGCTTGCCCGGTGAGCCAGGCCAGCGTAGCGATGACGCCGACGCATGCGCCGATGCACGCACCCAGGGAGGCGACCGCGAACAGGTCGAGGAGCGTCACCCCGCGCGCCACGCCGAGCAGCGTTCCGAGCGCTGCGCCGACCATCGCGGTCGTCGCAGTGAGCGCGGCACCCGCCCGCACGACGCTGCCGCCGAATGCCGATAGGCGCGACAGCTCGCTGCGCGCAAAGGTGTACGTGAGCAGAGGTGGACGCAGTGCCGGGCCGCGGAGACCGCCGAAGAGCAGCGCGAAGACCCACAGGCCGGCGACGCAGAGCCCGCCGACCAGCGGAGCCTCCGGCGCCACGAGCGCGTGCAGCACGTGCGGCTGCGAGACAGCACCCCAGAGCGCACGCACCGCGGGGGCGACGAACGCGATCGCGACCATCACGCCGAGGTAACCGGCGTAGCGCCGGTCGCTGGGCGAACGAGCGTGCGAGGCGTTCCAGATGGCGAGGGCGGCGCGAGCCGGGCGGTATCTCATGCGGCGCCCTGCAGCCAGAGGGTACGGCCCCCGATGCCGGCTTCGAGCACGTCGCTGTGCGTCGCCACCACGACCGCAGCACCAGACTCGCGGCGCCGGTTGACGGCGCCGACAACCAGTCCGATGCGATCGACATCCAGCCGCTGCTCGGGTTCGTCGAGCACGAGTGCGTCAGACGGGCGGGCGAGCACGAGGGCGAGCCCGAAGAGCTGCGTCTGCCCCGACGAGAGTTCGTGCGGGAACCGTGTGGCGAGGGGGCTCAAGTCGAGCTCATCGAGCACGCGGCAGGTCAGCCGCTCGGCGTCCCGGCCCGACGCGCACCACGTCGTCGCGACGAGCAGCACATGATCGCGCACCGTGAGGTCGGGCGCGAGCGGCGGCATCCCGATCATGGCCGCGACGCTGCGCCGAGTGCGCGGGTCGCGGGACGCGGCGTCGCGCCCGTCGATGCTCACTGTGCCGCTCGACGGCGACCTCAGGCCTGCGACCAGTCGGAGCAGCGTCGACTTCCCCGATCCGTTCGCTCCACGCACGACCACGGCGTCACCGCCCGCCGCTGCGAACGAGGTGGGACTCAGCAGCGTCACCTCGCGCTCCCGAACCTCGGCATCCTGAACGACGATCATGCGTCCATCTTCGCAAACGCGGGCCCGAGTCGGATCTCTCGACCGGTTCTGCGCGGCACGTCGGACGAACGCGCAGTTCGGCACGCGGGTCGGCGCGCGATGGACCTCGACTGCGCTCTCGACGCACGACGGGCCGAGACTCCGGCGAGACACCTCGTCCGGCGACTCACTGGTTCAGGCCTCGGAGCGCACCGGCTCGGCGCCGCGGCCGTCGAGCGCGTCGATGTATCGCAGCACGATCCCCTCGCGCAGCGCCCACGGCGAGATCGTGAGCGTCTCGACTTCGAACACCTTCATCGCGGTGCGCAGCACCACGGCACCGGCCATGATCTGGTAGCCGCGCTCCGGAGTGATTCCAGGCAGGTACTCGCGCACCGCGCCGGGCATCTCGCGCAGGGAGGGCTCCCATTCGCGCAGGCCGACATAGTGCAACTGCGCGAGGTCTCCCGTCACCGGATCGGAGGGACCCCCGACGAGCCGGGCGAGTGAGCGGATCGTCTTCGACGTGCCGACCACGCGCTTGGGGCGAGGACGGTCGGCGAAGAGCTCGTCGCGCACCCTCGCGAACTCGGCTCGAGCGTGGGCGCGCAAGCGGGAGACCGCTTCGCGCGAGGGCGGATCCTCGGCGAGGAAGTTGATGGTGGATCGCCCGGCGCCGAGCGGCAGCGACACCTGCACATCGGGGTACTCATCGGCGCCCTGAGCGATCTCGAAGGAACCGCCGCCGATGTCGAACAGCAGCACTTCTCCAGCTGACCAGCCCAGCCACCGACGCACCGCCAGCATGGTGATACGCGCCTCGTCCTCCCCCGACAGCACGTGCAGCACGATGCCCGTCTCGCGGGTGACGCGCGCCAGCACGTCCTCGCCGTTCGCCGCTTCGCGGATCGCGCTCGTCGCCGTCGAGATCAGGTCGTCGACGCCGATCTCCCGCGCGATCTCGGCGCATTCACGAATCGCTTCGACGATCCGCACCACGCCTTCCTCGGCGATGGCGCCGTCGGCGTCGAGGTAGCGCATGAGCCGCAGCACCGAGCGCTGCGAGTGGAACGGCACAGGGCTCGCGCCCGGATGGGCGTCGACGACGAGCAGGTGGACGGTGTTTGATCCGACGTCGATCACTCCAAGACGCATGGGGCGATTCTAGTGGGATCGGTCAGTCGGCCGCCTCCGGATAGATGCTGCGCGTCTCGGCCCTGCGATTGCGGCCGCTGCTCTTGCCACCGAACCTGATGATCGGAACGAGTTTCGAGACGCCGAGCACCACATAGATGAGCGTGTTGATCGCGACGACGGTGGCGAACACTCCGAACCAGTCGGAGTAGAGAATCTCCTCGGGGAACAATAGGCCTGTGCGGTGCATCAATGCGACTCCTGTTCGATCATGTTCGCCGTTCGCCCGGTGCCGTGCTCGACGTGCTTCCAGGTCGGTACCCGCCCGAGGGAGATCTCGAACACTCCCTTCAGGAAGGCGAGGTTCAAGAAGCAGTCGTAGACGAGCTCGGGGAAGATGAGTACCGCGAGCGCACGCGCGCGCCATCCGCCCCGCCAGACGGTGACCACGCGTTCGACGGCGAACACGAGGCCGATGCCGAGCCAGAACGGGAACCACACCCAGGAGTCCATCGCGGTGAGCATCAGGAACATCAATCCGAAGTAGGCGAAAAGCGCGAACACGCCGTACCCGATTGCGATCTGCTGCGCCCAGTACCTGACCGTCTGCGGCGTCACCCCGTACGCGCCCAGGTTTTCGAGCGCCCCGCGCTGCCACCGCAGCCGCTGCGCCCACAGCATGCGCCAGGTCGGCATGAGCTCCGTCGTCACCTGGCATTCGGCGGGAGAGACCATGAGGCCGCCGAGCGACTTGATGGCGATGGTGAGCTCGTTGTCCTCGGTCAGCGCGAACGTGTCGTACACCTCGCCGAGATTTCCAGGGATGGACGACCCGCGCGCGTTCGCGACCTCCCGCAGCGCGATCGAGCGGAACGCGGTTCCCGTTCCGGTGAGCACGAACACGCGCCCCTCGCGGCGTTCGATCTCACGCTGATATCTGAAGTACTCGTTGCGCTGGAACTGCCCCAGTACTCCGTGCCCGGCTTCGCCTTGGAAGAGTCCGCCGACGGCCATGAGGGCCCGGTCTGCGGTGAAGCGCTGCACCGCAGTCGCGATGAACTGCGTGCTCAGCTGCGTATCGGCGTCCATGACGAGCACCGTGTCGTTGTCCCCCATCTGCGGGAGCTCCCGGGCGAGCACCTGGTTGAGCGCCCCGCCTTTCTTATGGACGTTCGCCGTCGTCTCGAACACTTCTGCGCCGAGACGACGGGCGACCGCCGCGGTCCCGTCCGTGCAGTTGTCGGCCACGACGATCACGCGGTCCGGCAGACGGTGCTGCTGCTGGAGGGAGGCGAGGGTCGCCGGCAGCGAGGCCTCCTCGTTATGGGCCGGGATCACGACCGTCACCGTGATCTCGCCGGCGAAGACGCCTCTCGACCGCGCCATGATGGCTTTGGGGGCGAGCGAGCGCTTCGCCACTTCGAGTGGCGTGCGGCGATAACGTCGCGACACCGCTCGCTCGGTGAAGACCACGATGAGCACGAAGGCCACCGCGGTCGCGAGGGCGATTGCCAGGACTCTCGGCGGGGGCAGCTCAGCGTTGTACATCACCGTCCACGCGCCGGCGAGCGTCAACCGCTCGGGCTGCCAGATCGATTCGGGGTGCGAAAGATCGACGCCCCACACGAGCACCGCCACCCCGGCCAGCACCATCACGATCACGAGCAGTCCGACACACCGCTGGAAAAACCCCCGCACTACGGCCCCCTTCGCCTCGCGCGACGGCCAGACCCCGCGGCCGCCGCATCGCGTCCAGTTGTACGGCCAGTCTAGGGTGCCCGAGAGAGGTTTCGTGCGGCGCGGATATGCCGGGCGCGGATACGCTGTCCGTATGAGTGATCCCGCATTCGACCTCTTCGCCATCAACGCCGGATCACCCGAACCGCCGTACCGCCAGCTGCATGACGGGGTCCTCCGAGCGATCTCCGACGGACGCCTGACGCCCGGCGCGAAGCTCCCGACCGTTCGCGGGCTGGCGGCGCATCTCGGGCTCGCAGCGAACACCGTCGCCTCCGCGTACCGCGCCCTCGAGTCGACGGGTGTCATCGAGGGACGCGGGCGGGCGGGCACCTTCGTTTCGCTGGGCGATGACCCCGTCGATGCGGCGGCGCGCGGGGTCGCGCTCGACGCCGTCGATCGACTGCGCGGTCTCGGCATCACCGGCGACCGCGCAGTGCGGCTGCTCACCGATGCTGCGCGAGGCGACGCCGTCGCCGAGTGACGCAGCCCTTCCATCCCGGCGACCGCTGGGCGCGGGCCGCTACTGACCCGCCCGTTTCGCCGCGGAGTTCTGCTCCGCAGCCGGAGCGATCACCGCGGTGACATCGGTCTGGGTGCTCGGCGCGGCGAGGGTGACCTCGTTCACCGTGCCCCGCGATCCGCTGCCCGTGCTGAGCTCGGACACGGCCGTCACCTCCTTGCGCACGCCCCCGAGGCGACGGCGGCGGTCGCTCGTGCGCACCAGGTCGCGGCGCAGGCGCCGATCGCCGTGGTACAGAATCGCCTGCCAGTTGACTTCGGCATCAGGATCGACGAGGCTCTTCCGCTTCGTCTTCGGTGGTTTCGGCGCGACATACAGCCAGCCGACCACGCCGAGCACCGCGTCCACGATCGCCGCTCGCACGCCGATGTAGGAGACGGCGGCCCAGGTCGCCATGACGGCGTTGAAGCCAGCGAAGATGAAGTTGCCCCAATTGCCGAGGTTGAAGTCGCGGTAGGCCGTGAGCACCGAGAACGCGATGATGACGAATGGCAGGATCACGTAGATTGCGGGCGATGCCGTGCGGCCGGTGACCTTCGGGGTGCGCGCGAAGGGAATCTTCTCCCCGGTGACCCCCTGCTGCATCGATTTCAGCACACCCGCGAGATTCACGGGCAACAGCACGAGGTTGAAGCCGTAGATGCGGAAGATGTCGCTGAGGCGATGCCCGCTCGCACGCAGATCGAGCGCCTGCGAGATGAAGTACGGCAGCGCCGCGGCGACCACCAGGGGGCTGAGGAGTCGCGAATCGAACGGGAAGAAGAGCAGGAAGATGAGGCCGAAGCTCGCCCACGCGAGCGATGACATATAGTTCGTGCGCAGCAGCTTCTCCGTGAGACGCACTCGTGCCGGGGTGCCCTTGCGGATACGGATCATCTCGACCAGCTTCGGCATGATCAGCAGACCGCCGTTCGCCCAGCGACGGCGCTGCACGATGAGTGAGCCGAAGTCGGGCGGGGTCGCACTGTAGCTGAGTCGCTCCGGGTAGTTCTCGAGTGACCACCCGTGGGCGCCGAGGTCGATGCTCGACTCAGTATCCTCGATGACGGTGCGGTCTTGCACGTACGTGGTGATCTCGAAGCCGCCAACGGTCTCTGTGACCGCGATGTCGGCGAGGGCCTCCTTGCGGATCACCGCGTTGGCGCCCACCCAGAAGGTCGCATTGAAGTACGTCAGCCCCTGGTGCTGGATGTGCTGCAGGTCCGTAGTCGCACCGGCGATGCGCTCGATGCGCGTCGGGGCGCCCCGGAAGGAGGAGTACGGCGTCTGCGTCACGGCGACCCGCTCGTTCTCGGGCTGCTCCAGCAAGTACACGAGGCGCACGCAGTAGTCGCGGAGCAGTTGCGAGTCGGCATCGAGCGTGAGCAGGTAACGACTGTCGGGCACCACCAGATCGGGCGTCGACTCGTCGCGGTCCCTCAGCGGTTCGAGCAACCGCACACCCGTCTCATCGGAGACGCGGTAGCGCCCGCCCATCAGCGAGATGTACGAGTTCAGGTTCATCGCCTTGTTCGGCTCCTGAGACAACGACGCGTACTTCTTGCGCTCGAAGGAGCTCATGTCTGCGCTGAAGATCCAGACGAGCCGCCGGTACAGCTGCTCGAGGCGCCCTCGGTCCGGCGATCCCCCCTGCTCGTAGGCGGCATTCAGCGCGAGTCGCGTGAGACGCAGATCGTTGGAGAGGCCGAGCAGCACCTGCTCCGCGAAGAACTCGGCCATGTGGTCTTCGATTTTCTCGGCTGCTGCGAATTCGTCGAGCCACGTCGCCGCGGCCGCGTACGCGTCGGCTGCGCGCTTCGCGTCCTCGGGGCCGGGAGTCTCGGGCGTCAGCTCCTGGAACACCCGCATCGCTTCCCGCGACTGCCGGAGCGGGGTCTCGAGCGCTTCGGCGATCTCGCCGAGCAACGCGCGGGTGTGATTGAGGCGGTCGAGCGCCTCCCCTTCCAAGCCGGTGTCCTTATCGTCGATGAGCAGGACGACGCGCACCGAGGGGAACTCCTGCAGGGCCGCTGACCAGAGCGTGTACCGCACCACCTCCGGCTCCTCGTCGTAGCTCGGGATCAGGACCGTGACGTCGGCGTCCGACTCGGCGAAGTGCTCGTCGATCAGAGCGCGTTCGACGCGGCGGTGCTCGCGGAAGCGCACGAGTGCGCCGTAGCGGGCGGTGAGGTACATGAGTGCCGAGAAGGTGAGCGCGGTGACCGTGAGGCCGTAGATCCAGGTCTGCACGTGGAAGATGAACGATTCGGTCGGGCCTTCGATGACCATCCGCACGATCGTCGTGATCATGTAGATGAACCATGCGAGCACCGTGATGACGATGGCCGCTCGCGCCCAGATGACAGCCCCGCCGCTCGGGCGCGAATGCATGATCGCCAACGGTTCGGAGCGGCACTCCGCGCCCCATTGCCGGCGCCGTGACGACGCCGTTGTTTCCTCAGCCACCCAAACCCCCGTTTGCCTGTGCCCGCATCTCGATCCACCCGCGGATGCGTGCTGCACTCGGGGGTCGCTTCGCGGGTGAATCCTCCCAGGGAACCCGAAATACGCGGTTCTCCACGGGACAGCGTGTTAGCGCTCGTATAGCATAGCTGATGGCAAGATTCGATTCAGGCGGTATCCCAGACCCACCGGGCGAGGGCACGGGCGAGGGGCTGTCATGGCGAAGTGGTATCCGGGCAGAAAACTGTCTCTGGCGCGTCTCAGTATTGTGCTGGTGGTGATCGCCGGACTCGTGGGCGGCGGCGTGTACGCCTGGTCTCGGGTGCAAGACGTGCAGGTCGCGTCGGAACGCACGCCGTGGTTCGAC
Organism: Leucobacter manosquensis; assembly: GCF_018304845.1. NCBI lineage: Bacteria > Bacillati > Actinomycetota > Actinomycetes > Micrococcales > Microbacteriaceae > Leucobacter > Leucobacter manosquensis. Next base: position 1,045,951 of record NZ_JAFEVO010000001.1, read on the forward strand.
GCATATGTCGACGTCACCGCGACGCCGATGTTCCCGTTCGAGTCGCCGGGTGAAGACGGGCAGAAAAATGTCGTGCTCTCCTTCATCGTCGCAGCGCCCGACGACGAGTGCAGCCCGTCGTGGGGCGGCTACTACGACATGGATGAAGCTGAGAGCTCCCTCGACCTCGACCGCAAACTGCAGCGCCTCCGCAATCTGGGTGGGTCGGCCATGGTCTCCTTCGGCGGTCAGGCGAACCACGACATCGCCTACGCCTGCGAAGATCAGGACAAACTCGTGGATGGGTACACGAGCGTCGTCGACCGTTACGATCTCGCGAGTATCGACATGGACATCGAGGGCGCATTCCTGGCTGACGAAGCCGGGGTCGCACGGCAGGCCGAGGCGATCCGTGCGGTTCAGGATGACCGGGAGAAGGGCCTCGACGTGTGGCTGACCCTTCCGGTCGCACCCGATGGGCTCACCTTCGAGGGATTGCAGGCGATTCGAACGTATCTCAAGGCAGGCGTGGATCTCGCGGGCGTCAATGTGATGACCATGAACTACAACTCGGAGACCGAGAAGGCGTTCTACCCCGCCGTCGAGAGCAGTCTCGAGGCGACGCACTCGCAATTGCGCTCGCTCTACCAAGAGATCAACGCCCCGATCGGTGCGGCGACCGCGTGGAGCCGGGTCGCGGCGACGCCGATGATCGGGCAGAACGACACCCGGAAGGACATCTTCACGATCGCTGACGCGGAGAAGCTCTCGGCGTTCGCCGACGAACGCGGGATGGCGCGCATGTCGATGTGGTCGCTGAACCGCGATCAGGAGTGCTCCGCGAACTGGCCGGACCCGAAGCAGGTCTCCGATTCGTGCAGCGGCATCGTGCAGGAGAAGGGCGACTTCTCGAAGATTCTGCGTGAGCAGCGCGCCGGCGCGATCTCGCAGGTCGCCGAAGCCGTTGAGAGCGACGGACCGGTGGAGCCCGTCGAGGACGATCCGGATACGAGCCCGTACCCGATCTGGAGCGAGACCACCGCGTACCCGGCAGAGACGAAAGTCGTGTGGCACCGCAACGTCTACGAGGCGAAGTGGTGGACGGAGGGCGATCAGCCCGACCTGGCGGCGGAGAACGGTTCGCAGCCGTGGCGTTTGCTCGGCCCCGTGCTTCCGGGTGAGAAGCCGATCGAGCGTCCGAAGCTGCCTGCTGGTGCGTACCCGAGTTGGGATGCTGCGAAGGAGTATCGACGAGGCGAACGCGTCGTCTTCGAGGGTGACGGATTCGAGGCGAAGTGGTATTCCCGGGGCGACAGCCCCGATGCGGCGCTCGTCCAACCGCAGGATTCGCCGTGGCGCGCGCTGACGGATGCTGAGATCGCGGAGGTCACCGGCTCATCGAACGAGGCATCGACCGGGGCGAACGGTTCCGGCGCCGCCGTGCAGGCCGATGCTTCGAGCGATGCGGCGGGCGACGGAGCCGGCGACGACGGCCCGTAGAGCAGTAGAACAGGATCGCGAGGCGGGGGCGGGCATGGCGCTCCGACCCCGCCTCGATCTTCATCCGGCGAACGGGCCGACGCGCTCGACGCGCACGACGGGTTCGCCCTCTGCTTCGGATTCGGCGAGATCGACAGAGCCTTCGATGGCCCAGTCGTGGTCGCCGTTCGGGTCGAGCAGCACTTGCCTGAAGCGCCAGAACCCTTCGGGTGCGCTGCTCCGGTCGAGTTCGAGCAGGGACGCCGCGCGCGCATCGGCGTCGACGCGGATGTCGTCGTACTCGTCGTAATAGCCGGCGAGGGCGTCGCGCCATTTCTGCTCGCCGAAGCCGCGAGCCGCGTCGAGTTCGGCCAGGTCGTCGTAGCGCTCGAAGGCGGCCGCCTGGACGCGCCTGAAGAGTGCGTTGCGCAACATGACGAGGAATGCGCGCTGGTTAGTGAGCACCGATCGTGTCGGCGGAGCGAGCGCGACGGCTGCTTCCGCTCCGTCGACATCGAGGCCGAGCAGGGCCCGCGCCCTGCGGTGCGCGTCCGGGTCGGGGTTCGAGAGCGCTTCCCACTCGTCGATGAGGCTGGAGTCGACCTGTCTCACGAGTTCGCCGAGCCAGTCGATGAGTTCCTCGAGCTCGGGGCTCTTCGCCTGCTCTGGCACGGTGCGTTCGATGGCGCGGAAGGCGTCGCTCAGGTATCGCAGCACTCCGCCCTCCGCCCGGCCGAGCTGATAGAACGAGACGAGATCGCGGAACCCGAAGGCGCGCTCGATCATGTCTCGGACGACGGACTTGGGGCGGAGCGCGAAGTCGCGCGCCCACGGCACCTCCTTCAGGTACTCGGTGAAGGCTTCGTCGAGCAGTTCTTTGAGCGGTTGAGGGTGCGTGACCGCCTCGAGCAGTTCCATCCGCTCGTCGTACTCGATGCCCTCCGCCTTCATCGCCGCGACGGCCTCTCCGCGAGCCTTGTGCTCCTGCGCGCGGATGATGGCCCGAGGGTCTTCAAGAGTCGCCTCGATGATCGAGATCACATCGAGGGCGTAGGTCTCGGACTCGGGATCGAGGAGTTCGATCGCTGCGAGCGCGAACGGCGAGAGCGGCTGGTTCAACGCGAAGTTCGACTGCAGATCGACCGTGAGTCGCAGCAGGCGCTGACCCCGTTCATCGACGTGGACTTCGACGATGCCGCCTTGTCGCAGCGTACGGAAGATCGCAATCGCGGTGCGCGCATGGGCGTACTGCGCGGGGCGGGGTTCGTGGCTGTCGAAGACGAGCGTGCGCATCGTCTGGAGCGCGTCTCCCTCGCGGGCTTCTCCGCGCCCGATGACGCCGAGCACCATCGAGTGCGTCACCCGCATGCGGCTCACCAGTGGCTCCGGCTGGGAGCCGACGAGCTTCTCGAGGGTGCTTTCGCTCCAGGCGATGAACCCCTGCGGCGGTGATTTCTTCTTCGCCGGCTTGGCCTTCTTCCCGCCCGTCGCCTTCGCTGCCGCTTTCGCGGCTGATTTCGCGTTCTCGACCTCGTGCTCCGGGGCGAGCGCGACCACGTCGCCCTCGGTGTCGAATCCAGCGCGCCCGGCCCGTCCGGCGATCTGATGGAACTCTCGAGCGGAGAGTCGTCGCATCTTCTCACCGTCGAATTTGGTGAGCGCGGTGATGACGACGGTGCGAATCGGCACGTTGATGCCGACCCCGAGCGTGTCGGTGCCGCAGATCACACGGAGCAGACCGCGCTGAGCGAGTTGCTCGACGAGCCTTCGGTAGCGGGGCAGCATGCCAGCGTGGTGCACGCCGATACCCGAGCGCACGAGGCGTGACAGGGTCGAGCCGAACCCCGTGGAGAAACGGAAATCTCCGATGGCGGCCGCGATCTCGTCGCGACCGGCACGATCGACGATGCGGATGCTCGACAGTGCTTGCGCCTGTTCGACGGCGTGGGACTGGTTGAAGTGCACGAGGTATGCGGGCGTCTCGCGATCCTCGATCAACTGCTCGACGACCTCGTGGGCGGGCGCGACCTCGTAGGAGAACGTGAGCGGAACCGGCCGCTCGACGCCCGTGACCAGCGCAGTGTCGCGCTGGGTACGTCGCGAGAGGTCGTCAGCGAGTTCGGAGACATCGCCGAGCGTGGCCGACATCAGGAGGAACTGGGCGTCGTTCATCAGCAACAACGGCACCTGCCATGCCCAGCCTCGTTCCGGTTCTGCATAGAAGTGGAACTCGTCCATCACCACCTGCGTGATGCCGCCCGCACTGCGATCGCGGATGGCGAGGTTGGCGAGGATCTCTGCTGTGCAGCAGAGGATCGGTGCATCCGGGTTGATGGACGTGTCACCCGTCACCATGCCGACGCGATCCGCGCCGAACACGTCGACCAGATCGAAGAACTTCTCACTGACGAGCGCTTTGATCGGCGCCGTGTACACCGTGCGGCGCCCTTCTGCGAGCGCGATGAAGTGCGCTCCGATCGCGACCAGCGATTTTCCGGTGCCCGTCGGTGTCGCGAGAATGACGTTGCTGCCGAGGGCGATGCCGAGCACCGCTTCCTCCTGCGCCGGGTAGAGACGGAGTGCGCGCTCCTCCCACGCCCACTCCTCGAACGCGGCGAATGCCTCGTCCGATTCGTCGAAGTGCGTGGAGTCGAGAATCGTTCCCAGATTCATGTGCGTGCGCTCCTGTCGGCGTCTGCCCCCGCTGTCGCGTCTCCGCGCTCCAGCTCGGAGAACTTGGTCTGCATCGTCGGGTTGCCGCGCGTCAGCTTCTTGATGGTGACCCCCTGGGCCTTGTCGTTGGCGAGGCGCAGGTTGTTCTCGGATTTCAGCAGATTGTCTTTCACCTTCTGCATCTCGGCGATCGACGTATCGATCCGTTTGATCGCTTCCTGGAACTGGCGCGATGCCAGGTCGTAGTTGCGGCCGAAGGCGTCTTTGAAGCTGTCGAGTTCGCTCTCGAAATGCGTGATGTCGATGTTCTGCGACTTCACCTGCTCGAGCTCGGCCTTGTACTTCAGTGAGTTGAGCGCCGCGTTCCGAAGCAGTGTGATCAGCGGGATGAAGAACTGCGGCCGAATCACGTACATCTTGGGGTAGCGATGGGAGACGTCGACGATGCCGCCGTTGTACAGTTCGCTCTCGGGCTCGAGCAGCGACACGAGCACCGCGTACTCGCATCCCTTCTCGCGCCGGTCCTTGTCGAGCTCCTTCAAGAAATCCTCATTGCGGTGCTTGGTTGCGGTGCCATCGGATTCGTTCTTCATCTCGAACATGATCGAGACGATCTCGATGTCACTGAGATCGAGATCTCTGAAGATGTAGTCGCCCTTGCTCCCGGTGCGCGCGTCGTTGTCCTTCTCGAAGTACGCGTTGGGGAACGCCGTGGCTCTGATCTGGTTGAAGGTCACCTCGCAGTGCTGCTCGAGGGTCTCCCCCACCATCTTCGTCGAGAGCCGCGCCTTGAAGTCCTTCAGCCGTTCGATCTCGCCGTCGCGGTCCCTGAGCTGCAACTCGTGATACTCCTTCAGGGAACGCTCCGCGAGCTGCTTCTCGAGGGCAGCGCGTTCCAGGTTGTTCTTCAGCTCATCGCGTTCTCGAGCGACGACACTCACCGCCTCGGAGAGCTCCAGCTTCTGACTGAGCTCCATCGAAGCGAGCTTCGCCCGCGCACTCTGCAGTTCCCGCTCCTGTGCGGCGATCCGCTGCTCCGCCTCAGCCGCGAGCTTCGCTTCGGCGAGCTCGATCGCGGTCCGCTGCTCGCGCTTCGCCTGGTCGAGCTCGCCGGCAAGCGCGTCGCGATCCTTCTCGACCGCGCTGAGGGCCTCGGCCACCGCGAGCTTCTGCGCCGTGGCGCTCGCCTCGATCCGCGCCTGCAGCTGCTGGATCTCCGCTGCTTTCGCCGCCTCGGCCTGCTGCAACCGACCCGCAGCCGCGGCCTCGGCCAGCTGCACCGCCTGCTGCTTGTCGTGCTCCGCCAGTGCCAGACGTTCGTGCAGCTGCGCCTCGAAGTCGCTGTCTCGCACCTGCTTCACGATGTCGGCGTACCCGGCTTCGTCGACGGTGAACGCCTTGCGGCAGTGCGGGCACATGATCTCGTGCACGGGAGCCTCCTTCACGAACTCACGAGCGGTCGCCGGGCGGTCGGTGACACACGACAAGACTGTCATAGACCCCGGACATCGGCGGCGACGCGCTCTCGCTCGGGCCTCACCCCACCACGTCGAGTTCGCGGAGCCGCTTGCGATCGGAAGACGAGGGTGACGCCTGCAGGGCGAGCAGCTCCGAATAGATGCCTCCGGAGGCTGCGAGTTCCGCCGGCGTGCCGATCTCATCGATGCGTCCGTCGCGCAGCGTGAAGATCCGATCGACCTCCGCGATCGTCGACAGTCGGTGGGCGATGATGAGGGTGGTGCGACCCACCATGAGGTCTTCGAGCCCCGCCTGCACCATCCGCTCCGATTTCGTATCGAGGGCCGAAGTCGCCTCATCGAGCACGAGGATCGGGGCGTCCTTCAGCATGGCGCGCGCGACCGCGATGCGCTGTTTCTGCCCGCCGGACAGCTTCACGCCCCGCTCGCCGATCACCGTGTCGTAGCCCTGCGGGAACTTGCGCACGAACACGTCGACGGCCGCACGGCGCGCCGCTTCGTCGATCTCCTCCCGCGTCGCCTCCGGTCGACCGTACGCGATGTTCTCCGCGATGGTGCCAGAGAACAGCGCCGGCTCCTGGAACACGACTCCGATGTTCCGTCGCAACGACTCGAGATCTGCTCCGGATCCCTCGACCGAGATCGACCCGGAGCGCACGCCGTAGAGTCCCATGAGCAGGTTCGTCAGTGTGGTCTTCCCGCCGCCCGATTCCCCGACGAACGCCACCCGCTCCCCCGGGGCCACATCGAACGTCACATCCGAGAGCACGTTCGCATCGTCGTCGTAGCCGAAGTGCACACCGCGGAACGAGATCGCAGCTGCCGGTGCCTGCTCCGGCTCGGCGCCCGGCGCTACCGCCGAGCGCGAGCCGCTGGCGTCGCGATCGGCGTTCACGGGCCGGGTCCCCCCGCCGTCGACGTCGCGAGGGTCGAGATCCATGACCTCGAAGTACGACTTCGATCCCGCGATCGCCCGCTGCGCGGTGTCGACGACCCAGCTGAGACTCGTGACGGGCTGCCGCGCCATCGACATGAGCTGCACCAGCATCACCATCTCGCCGAGCGTGAAGAAGCCGAGCACCGTGCGCACGAAGATGATCGTGTACAACCCGAAGAAGATCGCGTGCAGCACGCCTTGACGGAGTGCGTCCATGCGATGCCAGTGCTTCGACTGCTCGGCGGTGAGCGACTCGGTCGACCGGAAGCGGCTGCTGAACGCGTTGAGCTCGCGGCGCTCGCTCACGAACGACTTGACCACGCGCATCTGGCCGACGACCTCGGCGAAACGACCGGAAGCGACATCGACATGATCGTTCTTGTCGCCCTCGAGACGCTGCCAGCGGCGGCTTGTGAGCGCGGTGAGCCACAGGTAGACCGGGTAGGCGATCGCCAGCAGCACGGCCAGCGGCCAGTAGTACCACGCACTGATTGCGAGCACCGCGATGGTGGTGAGGATGAGCGTCACGAACATGTTCGAGAACGACTTCATGAAGTTCGTGATCTCGGAGATCGACCGGTTCAGGCGCGCCACGATCGTGCCGGTCAGCTCATTGTCGTAGTAGCGCTGCGGCAGCGAGAGCAACTGCTCGAAATACCGCGTCGACAGAATCGTTCGCATCTTCGCGCTCATCACGTCGCCCCAGTAGCCGCCGACGTTGCCCACTCCCGCTTCGATCAGGCTGACCGCGAGCAAGGCCACCGCGAGAAGGATCACCGTGATGATCGTCGACCGCGTCGCGCCGGGGGCCGCACCGCCATCGCTCGCCCCCGCGCTGAGCGCCTGCGAGATGACGTCCGTCGCCCGGCCCGTGATGAACGGGACCGCCAGGCCCGCCGCGGTCACGATCGCGGCGGCGATCATGATGCCGGCGTAGTACGGCGCGAGTGATCGCGTGAATTTCAGTATGCGGATCAGCACGGTCACGTCGTGAGCGCCTCCTTCAATGGTGTCGGAAGGTGCAACGTACCATCCGCCGTTCTTCTTCCCCGCATCGCGATTGTCGGAGGCCGGGAGTAGGCTCACTGGCTATGGCAGATCCCCTCCTCTTCCGCTCGTTCACCCTCCGCAATCTTGAGATCCGCAATCGACTCTGGGTGGCGCCGATGTGCCAGTACTCGGTCGAGTCCGAAGACGGGATCGTCGGCGATTGGCACCTGCAGCATCTCGGCAGTTTCGCTCGCGGCGGAGCCGGTCTCGTGTTCATGGAGGCGACCGCGGTGACGCCTGAGGGACGCATCAGTCCGCGCTGCCCGGGCATCTGGGACGACGCGCAGCTCCCGCCCCTCTCCCGCATCGTCGACGCAGTGCACGCCCATGGGGCGAAGATCGGCATCCAGCTCGCGCATGCTGGCCGCAAGGGATCGACGTATCCATCGCTCCCCGGCTTCGCCGATGGCTCGGTTCCGATCGCGGAGGGCGGCTGGGAGACCGTCGCGCCTTCGGCGCTCGCGTTCGGTGACTTCGCTGAGCCTCGCGCACTCGACACGGCCGACATCGCAGATCTGGTGCAGTCGTTCGTCGATGCAGCGCGCCGCGCAGTCCAGGCCGGCTTCGACGTGGTCGAGATCCATGCCGCTCACGGCTATCTCATCCACGAGTTCCTCTCGCCCTTCTCCAACGAACGCGCCGATGAGTACGGCGGTGATCTTGCAGGGCGTGCGCGGTTGCTCCGTGAGATCGTGCGCGCGGTTCGCGCAGCGCACCCCGAGCTGCCGATGGTGGTGCGCGTCTCGGCCACCGAATGGCTCGACGGCGGGTTCGACGGCGCAGAGGCGGCCCGCGTGACGGCGTGGCTCGCGGAAGACGGTGCCGATCTGGTCGACACCTCGACGGCCGGCAATACACCAGGCGCCCCGATTCCGGTCGGCCCGTCCTACCAGGTGCCGCTCGCAGCGCAGCTGCGGGAGACCGGAGCGCTCCCCATCAGCGCGGTCGGGCTCATCACGAGCGCCGAGCAGGCGGAGGGCATCCTCGCCACCGGTCAGGCCGACATCATCTCCCTCGGTCGTCCGCTGCTCGCCAACCCGCATCTGCCGATCAGCTGGGCGCACGAACTGCGCGCCCCCGTTGCGGAGGAGCTCGTACCACCGCAGTACGCTCGGGCTCGCTTCTAAGCGTTGCGGCGCGGCGCGCGGGTCAGAATCGCGATCGGTTGCCTGACCCCCGCTGCGGCGTCGGCACGTGCGTTGCGTGCGGCCGGAGAACTGGTCGCCCTACACGAGCGCTGCGGACTGCTCCCACAACTCGCGCGCGAGCTCGGGATCGTGCACCTCCGGGCTCACCTTCGCGGCGATCGCGCGAGACTCGTAATAGGCCCCTGGCTCGAACGTTGAACGCGGCTCGCCTTCAGAGAGCCACACGAGCTGATCGGCGCCCTTCTCCGCGCTGATCGTGAACAGCCGCTTCAAGGGGCTGTGATAGATGAGCCGCATGATGTGCGTCGTGTCGCTCGCGAAGCTGCTCGCGACCACGCCGGGATGAAATGCGACGGCAGAGATTCCCTGACCGCCGTACCTGCGCTGCAATTCGATGGTGAACAGGATGTTGGCGAGCTTGCCATTGCCGTAGGCGCGCTGCGGCGCATACTGCTTCGCGTTCTGCAGATCGGTGATGTCGAAACGACTGAAGGCGCGGGCGGCGAGGCTTGCCGTCTGAATCACCGTCGCGCCCCCCGCGACCAGGGCGGGCATCAGCAGATTCGTCAGCAGGAACGGCGCGAGGTGATTGACCTGAAACGTCTGCTCGTACCCGTCGACCGTGAGCGCGCGCTCCCCCATGATGCCTCCCGCGTTGTTCGCCAGGACGTCGATGCTGCGGTACTCCGCGAGCAGGTCCGCCGCGAGCGCGCGCACCTGCGAGAGATCGGCGAAGTCGGCTACAAAATACCGTGCAGCGAGTTCTGCGGCAATCGCACGGGTCTTCTCGGCCGAGCGCCCGACGAGCACGACCGTGTGCCCGTCACGGTGCAGCTGACGCGCCGCAGCCGCCCCGATGCCATCGCTCGCACCGGTGATGATGATGGTCTTGGCCATGGATGCTCCGCTCAGTCGCACCGGGCGGCGGGCCGTCGCACGGGTGCCTCCAGGCTAGCGAGCGAAGATATGCCTTCGCTCCCGACTGGAACTGGGAGCATATGGACGTGCATCCGAACCTTCCGGCGGCCCGCGTGCACCGAGATGCACCGGCCCATCTCGTCGCTCCTCGCCTCGTCGCGCTCCTCTGCCTCGCGCATCTGATCTGCCTCACGGGGTTCTTTGCGCTGAAGACGGCAGCCGAAAGCTGGGGGACGCACCCCGACCTGCTGTTCGCTGGAATTCGCGTCGTTCTCGTCGCTGGAGCGGGATGGTCAGCAGCAGTTCTTGCTCATCGCTCGTCGCCGCCCGCCCGTGACGGACTGCTGGTCGTGACCGTCAGCCTCTTCGGACTGACCGGGTTTTCGGAGCTCGGTCCCCTCTTCTCCATCTCTCCGCTCGACTCGATATGGTTGCTCGTCATGCCAGCGGCCTACGTCGCCGTCCTGGTGTTCCCCGCCGTGTTCGCTGCAATGGCCGCGTTCTTGATCGGGCCCGACGAAACGGGGTCGAGTACCGCGCGACGGATCATGACAGCGGTTGCCGCTGGCGTGCTGTGCGTCGCTGCTGTATTCGCCGGAATTACGAAGATCCTGGGCTCCGCTGCCCAGCCCGATGACGACAAACGGCTGCTCGCGAGCGCCGCGGTGGGGTGTGTCGCTGCACTCGTACTCCTATCCCGTCTCCTCGGAGGTCGGCAGCCTTACTTCCTCACAGTCGCGATGCGGCTGTGCGCCGCGGTTGTTTGCGCATCGGCATTGCACATCTCCGTCTTCACCGCGGCGCAGCTCGTCTATGCGGATGCGGTCGGTATCGGTGGCGCACTGATCGGGCTGCTTTCGGTGCGTGTCTTCGCAGTCAGTACCTTCGTGTTGCTCGTCCTCGCGCTCATGTCGGCGGTGCGACCTACACTGAGGCCATGACCGAGACCCTCTCCCCGACCGATGTGCTTCGCGTGCGCGTGCATGCGCTCGGTCTGACAGCGACGAGCTGGACCCGCGGCGAACCAGAAGCGCCGGGTGCGGAGCGCATCGCCGGTGTGGCGCGGCGCCTGCTCGCCGTGCAGGGGCAGGACTGGCGGTCCGCTCGGTGGGCGCTCGGGGTGCGGGCGCCCGGCTCGGCGATCGCCGATGTCGAGGCGGCCTTCGCCGAACGACGTATCGTGCGGTCGTGGCCGATGCGCGGCACCGTGCACGTCGTCGCGGCCGAAGACATCGGGTGGATGCAGGGAGCCACCAACCACCGAGTGCTCGCCGGCGCCCCGAAACGCCGCGCCTTCCTCGGCATGAGCGACGCCGTGCTCGACCGGCTCGTCGAGGTCTCCTTCGTCGCCCTCGACGCCGCTGGCACCGCCGGTCTTGAGCGCGACGCACTCGCAGAAGCGTGGACCGAAGCGGGCATCGACTGGCAGAGCAATTGGCGCTATCACGTGATCTGGTGGATCTGCCAGAACGGAATGGCGACGTTCGGCCCGATCGGCCCGTCTGGCGAACCGCTTCTCGTGAGAGCAGAGCACTGGATCACCGCGCCGCGACAGTACTCGGGCGATGATGCGCTGCGCGAGCTCGCGGTGCGCTACGCCAGGTGCCGGGGCCCGTTCCGCGTCAACGACTTCGCCTGGTGGACGGGGCTCACCGTCGCGGAGGCCCGCGTGGGCCTGGCCGCAGCACGAGATGCCGGGGAGCTGGCAGAGGCTCGCGCACGTGATGCGTCGGGAGACCCGGTGTCGGGTGCCGCCGGCAGACTCTGGGTCGATCCTGAATCGCTCGGCTCTGCCGTCTCGGAGGCGCGGCTGCCCGAGTGGACGCTGCTCGCGGCGTTCGACGAGCATCTGCTCGGGTACACGGATCGCACCGCTCAGCTCGATCAGCAGCACTTCGACCGCATCGTTCCGGGGCGCAACGGCATGTTCCTCCCTACCGTGCTGCGAAAGGGCCGGGTGGTGGCCACCTGGAAGCGCCTTCGGACGAAAACCGGGGGGCTCGAGATCGCATCGTTTCCCGATACGGGCATCGATGCGCTCGCGCTCGCGCCGCTCAGTCGAGACTGGGCCGACTTCCACGGCGTCGAGACCGGCGGCATCTCTGTCGTGCAGCCCGCCGACGCAGGGTGATGCAGAGCGCCCTCGGTAGAATCGGTCCATGGAAATCGGCCTGATCGCAGTCGCCGCAGTGGTCGTGCTCGTCGGGACGTCGATCCTCGGCAGCAAGATCGGCGTCGCGGCGCCGCTCCTCCTCGTCATCGTCGGCATCGGAGCGGGGTACCTCCCGTTCATTCCGAGAATCGAGATCGACCCGGAGATCATTCTCATCGGGGTGCTCCCCCCGCTGCTCTACTCGGCGGCCGTGAATGTTCCCCTCATCGATTTCAGAAGAAACCTCCGCCCCGTCATCGGACTCTCGGTGCTCCTCGTCATCATCTCCGCGGTGACGATCGGATTCGCGCTCCACTGGTTCGTTCCCGCCATCCCCCTGCCGGCTGCGGTGGCTCTCGGAGCGGTGATCAGCCCGACGGATGCGGTTGCGGCGACGTCGATCGGCAAGCGCCTCGGCATGCCGGAGCGTCTGGTGTCGATTCTCGAAGGCGAGAGCCTCGTGAACGACGCCACTTCACTCGTACTCCTGAAGACGGCGCTCGCGGCCGTGGCGGGCAGTTTCGTCTTCTGGGACGCGGCCGGCTCCTTCGGGTTCTCGGTCGTCGCGGCCATCGTGATCGGCATCGTGATCGGCATGGTCACGGTGTGGATCCGCGCACGGCTGCGGAACCCCGTCTACGACACGATCATCTCATTCGTCGTTCCCTTCGTCGCGTTCATGCCCGCGGAGGCGCTCGGAGCCTCCGGTGTGCTGGCCGTGGTCGTCACCGGCCTGTACACCGGGCATCACGCGGCGAAACGGTTCTCCGCGACCGCCCGGATGAACGAGCGCCTCAACTGGCGCACGGTGCAATTCGGCTTGGAGAACGGCGTCTTCCTCATCATGGGTCTGCAACTGCACACCCTGCTCGACGAGGTCAATGAGACGGAGCTGCAACTCGAGCACATCGCGCTCGTCGCACTCGGCCTCGTCGCGATCCTCATCCTGCTTCGCGGGTTGTTCATGGTGCCGCTCATCTGGACGATGCGCGGCGACAAGGGGCGGTATCAGCAGCGAAGCGACGGGTTCTCGCGCATTCTCACGCGGGCTCGTCGCGCCGACACGACGGAGCGGCGCCTCCGCAAACTCGAATTGCTCGAACAACGATCGCGGGCCGACCTCGCTCACGAGCAAGAGCAGCAGCTTGGCTGGCGGGACGGCGTACTCCTGTCGTGGAGCGGTATGCGCGGCGTCGTCACCCTCGCAGCCGCCCAGTCGATCTCGACCGATGTGCCGTATCGCCCGCAGCTCATTCTGATCGCGTTCGCCGTCGCCGTCGTGACGCTCCTCCTGCACGGGCTCACGCTGCCGCTCTTCATCTCGAAGCTCTGGCCGGACGGAGCGAACGGCTCGCGCACCGCCGAGCTGCAGTCGCTCGGCCGCGATCTGCTCGACGCCGCCAACGCGGCGCTCGCGGATGAGATCGAGATCGATGCGGAAGCCGATGATGGAAGGATCGTGCCCGACGACGACCTCGTGAGGCGTGTGCGCGCGACCGCGAAGAGCACGATCGCTCCCCTCGCGTTTCCCCTCGCCGCCACCGGGTCGACGCCGGCACAGGCCCAGGAGTCGCAGGCCGCCTGCTACCGTCGGCTCGCACGCACCGTGCTCGATGCGCAGCGCGACGCGCTGCTCGAGGAGCGCGCGATCGGCCGCTACAGTTCGCAGGCGCTTCGGGCGGCGGAACTCGCGCTCGACGCGCAGGAGACGAGAACCAGTCCACCTCCAGCCCACTGACGAGCGCCCCGCTGACGTGCTTTACGGCCCAGGATGGCCCGGCGCCCGCGTTATCCCTGCATGCGCACCGGGTTCTGATGATGGCTGAAGACGATGCTCGTACGCGTCGAGGAGATCGCCGGATGCGCCGAGAGATGCTCGACCACGAAGTCGCGCACGTGATCGGAATCCCGCACGGCGAGATGGATGATGAAGTCTTCGACACCGCCGAGGAAGAACAGCTGCATCACCTCGGGCAACCCGCGCAGTTCCTCGCTGAGCTCGGTGATGCGTTGGCGCGCCCCAGAACGCACCGTGACACTCACGAGCACCTCGAGGTCGAGGCCGATCGCGCGCGGATCGACCGAGGCGGTGAAACCGGTGATGATCTTTCGGGCCACCAGGCTGCGCACGCGAGCGATGCAGGTCGAAGCGGCGACGCCCACGCGATCCGCCAGCTCGGCGTTCGTGATTCGCCCGTTGGCCTGCAGTTCCTCGACGATCTTGCGATCCACATCGTCGAGATCTGCACTTTCGCGCAGAATCTTCGAACTCTCGACCATCTCACGCCGCCTTTCACTCATTTCCCGACCACTTCTCCGACGTGAGCCGAAGAGTATTCAGAGCAACTGCATCTCTGACGAATATACTGCACACTGTAGTGGTTCGACCGCAACGGATCGCGCCGCACGAGGCCGGTCAGCGAGTCGGCATCGCATCAGTACATCGCAGATCCCATTGGAGCTTCTCATGCGCGTCGGTATTCCCACCGAAATCAAGAACAACGAGAACCGCGTCGCTATCACGCAGGCCGGCGTCGTCGAGCTCACCCGCCGCGGGCACGAGGTGCTCGTACAGGCCGGTGCAGGCATCGGCTCGGCCATCACCGACGACGAGTACGCCGCCGCCGGCGCGCAGATCGTCGAAAGCGCCGAGGACGTGTGGGCGAAGTCCGACATGATCCTCAAGGTCAAGGAGCCCATCGCTGCCGAGTACGACAAGCTGCGCAAGGGCCAGGTACTCTTCACCTACCTGCACCTCGCCGCTGACAAGACGCTGACCGAGAAGGTTCTCGAGTCTGGCACCACTGCCATCGCGTACGAGACCGTTCAGGCCGGCCGCGCCCTGCCCCTGCTGGCCCCCATGTCCGAGGTCGCCGGTCGCCTCTCGGCTCAGGTCGGCGCCTACTCGCTCATGAAGGCCAACGGCGGGCGCGGAGTCCTGCTCGGCGGCGTGACCGCCACGCGTCGCGGCAAGGTCGTCGTCATCGGCGGCGGCGCTGCTGGCGAGCAGGCCGCTCGCATCGCGTTCGGCATGGGCGCTGAGGTCACCGTGATCGACATCTCGATCCCCCGCCTCAAGCAGCTCGAAGACGAGTTCGGCGGTCGCATCCAGACCCGCACCTCGAACGCGCACAACATCACCGAGTCGCTCAAGGACGCCGATCTCGTCATCGGCTCCGTGCTGATCCCGGGCGAGAAGGCGCCGAAGCTCGTCACCGACGAGATGGTCGCGCAGATGAAGCCGGGCTCCGTGCTCGTCGACATCGCGATCGATCAGGGCGGCTGCTTCGAGAACTCGCGTCCCACGACGCACGACGATCCCACCTTCCAGGTGCACAACTCGATCTACTACTGCGTGGCGAACATGCCGGGTGCCGTGCCCGAGACCTCGACCGCTGCGCTCACCAACGCCACGCTCCCCTACGTCGTCGCACTCGCCGACAAGGGCTGGGTCTCCGCGCTGCAGTCGGACGAGTCCCTCGCCAAGGGCCTGAACGCCCACGACGGTGTGCTGACCTTCAAGGGTGTCGCTGACGCGTTCCCCGAGCTCGCGTACTCGAGCATCGACGAGGTGCTCTCGGCGAACGCGTAACTCGTACCCGCGCGCTTCGTGGTGCACCGAGCTGCTGCGAAGCGCGTACCCTGGAACTCATGGATTTGAAGTTCTCATTCGGAGGGGCGTCTCCCGATCATCATCACGATGACGGGGGCGCCCCTTCGGGCATTCCGCTCCCCTTCACGACCGTGACGCCGGGTTCGACCAGCGCTGATCTCGAAGCGGCGGTGCGCCGCGATGGGGCGCTCGTGGTGGGCGAGGTCGTGACCGGCGACGGGGTCACATATGCACGCGCCGAGGTGCCCCTGCACGGCGAGCAGCAGGACCCCGCCGTCCTCGGCAAAGCGGCGCGCTCTGCGCTTGCCCGCGCGGTCGCAACACTCGAAGGCCCGCTCGCCGAGTCGGTGCGCACAGTCGTATTCTCGCTGGGCGCCGACTCCCGCAGTGCCGTTCAGTGGCTCGGGATCGCGGATCTCGACGCGCCCGCCGTCGACGAGGCCCTGCAGCGCCGCATCGGAATCGCCGCAGGCACTCCGATCCGCATCGACGGGTAGGGCGACGGTTTCCTCGCTGCCGCGTCAGCCCTGGAATCGGATGATGCGGTCGAGCGCCTCCGCCACGGCTGGTTCTCCGGCCGCGTAGGAGAGGCGCACAGCTCGCGACCCGTCTACGGGGTCGAAGTCGACGCCAGGTACGACCGCGACGTCAGCGTCCGCGAGCAGGCGCCGTGCGTACTCGACCGAATCAGTGAAGCGCTCGAGCTGCGGCCCGAGCTCGGAGTAGTAGTAGAACGCGCCGTCCGAGGGGGCGGCCACGCCCCAGCCGAGCGAGCTTTCAGCGTCGAGAATCAGCTGGCGTGCCCGGGCGAACCCCGCCACGATGGCGTCGCGCTCGGCATACGTCTCGGGTGAGAAGGCGGAGAGCGCGAGTTCCTGCGCCGGGGCCGGCGGTGAGAGGGCGAAGTTCGAGGCGAGTGCTTCGAATGGACCGACGAGCGCGTCCGGAAGGATCGCCCAGCCGAGACGCCACCCCGTCATGCCCCAGTACTTCGAGAAGGAGTTGACGACGATCGCCTCGGCATCGAGCTCGCGAGCGGTCACGCCGCGATGGTCCGCTCCGTCGCCCGCGAATGTGATGCCGTGATAGATCTCGTCGCTCACGAGCCGCACGCCGCGCAGTGAGCACCAGGCGACCAGTGCCGTGAGCGCCGCGCGGTCGAGCATGGTGCCCGTCGGATTGGCCGGGGACGCGATCACGAGCCCCGCGAGGTCGCCGTGCTCCGCGACTGCCGCGTCGAGCAGCGCGGGTGTCGGCTGGTAGCGATTCTCCGGCCCGGTGGGGATCTCGACGACGTGCACGCCGAGCGCGGTGAGGATGTTGCGGTACGCCGGGTACCCGGGGCTCGCGAGGGCGACCCGGTCACCGGGATCGAACGCTGCGAGGAATGCGAGCTGGAAGGCTCCGGATGAGCCGGTGGTGATCGCAACGGTGGCTGGATCGATCTCGACGTCGTACCACTCCCGGTAGTGCCCTGCGACGGCTTCGCGGAGTGGGGCAGTGCCGAGGGGCCCAGTGTAGCCCGCCGGCTTCAGCGTGCCCGGAATGGCTCGCGCGCTCGGCTCTCCAGCGCAGAGCGAGACGACGTCGTGGCCGCCGGCTCGGCGCCGCGCGATTTCGTCGGTGATCCGCATGACTTCGAACGCCGGAATGCTCGACCTTCGCGAGACACCGGGCCGCACCGCGACGGACCGCGGTGCTGTCTGCTCGCCGGCTGCGGATCCTGACCGCGGCGGCAGCGGCGTGGATGGCGGCGTCTTGAGGGGTCCTCCAGGATTCACCATGACTCCACGTTAGCGGGGTGGGCTCGTTCCACAAGGCGCAGATAGCCGGAGAGCGCAGCGACTCCCTCGGCGCTCGTCGGCAGGCCGTCTCCGAGCCGGTCGGAGGAGATGATGTGGGCGGCCCACTGCGCACGGCTGATCGCTACGTTCAGCCGGTTTCTCATGAGGAGGAATTCGAGACCACGAGGAACGTCGGCGGCGCTGGACGCGGCGAGCGTCACGATGGCGATCACCGCCTCCTGGCCCTGGAACTTGTCGACGGTGCCGACCCTGACCTCGCCGAGGCCCGCACGGTGCAGCTCGCGCGAGACGCATTCGACCTGCGCATTGTAGGGCGCGACTACGATCAGGTCGGCCGGAGTGAGCGCTCGATCGACGTCGCCGACGGTGCGCAGCGTTCCCTGCAGCGAGCGACGAACGACTTCGACGACCCGTTGCGCCTCCGCTTCGGAGTGCGTCGAATTGCCGCTGTGCTGCACCGCGTGCCAGTGCACGCCCGCCGCGCCGACGCCGATCACCTCGCGTTCTGAAGCGCTCGCATGCGCGTGCAGGCGGCCCTCGTATGCCAGCTCGGAGACCACCGTCGCGAGCTCGGGTCTCATGCGCCTGGTCTCTGCGAGGAAGTAGCCGAGGTGCTCGGGGATCGTCTCGTGCTCGCCGAGCAGCCACCCCAGCGCCGAGGTGTCGACCGGCTCGGGGTGCGATCCTTGCGAGACCTGGGGCAGCTGCTGCGGGTCTCCGAGCAGCAGCACGCGGTGAGCGGCGACCGAGGCGGCGATCGTCGGGGCCAGCGAGAACTGGCCGGCCTCGTCGACGACGAGCAGGTCGAGCTCATGCCGCGCCACTCGTTCAGCGTTGCTGAAGTCCCATGCGGTGCCTCCGATGACAGCGCCGCGCTCGGCGCGTCGATGCCCCGCGAGAAATGAAGCCTGCCCACCGCTGCGGAGCACTGTGTACGGCGCTGCGGCGACATCTGCGGGGTCCGCCCCTCGCTGGGCCGCCTTCCCGACCAGGGCCGGGGCCAGCCCGGCTCGCACGACGCCCGTGAGTACGTTCTCGACGACCCGATGCGATTGGGCGACGACGCCGATGGTCCACTGATGGCGCTCGACCAGCTGCCGGATGACGCGGGCGGCGAGATAGGTCTTTCCCGTTCCCGGCGGACCCTGCACGGCGAGCGCTGACCGATCGAGCTGCAGCAGGGAGGCGATGACGGCTCCGATTCGGCGCGCGTCGACATCGCCACCCGCTGCCTCGAGCGCCCGCCCGGACCCGGGCGAGACGAGCGCCGATCCTCCGCTGAGACGCGGCGGTACTCTGCGGAGCAGGTCGACCGCCGGATCGGCGGGAAATGATCCGCGATCCAGCGACCGGGCGAGCGCGGCACCCCACTCTTCGATCGCGCTCTTCTGGGCGCCAGCACGCGGCGGCGGCCCGGGCGTCAGCGCCACCGGGAGGACTGCGTAGTGCTCGACCTTCGCCGGCAGGTTCTCCTGCACCGTCGCGCCGTCGTCGCGGGCTTCGAGGATGCTCACCTGCCTCGCGCCGCGGGAGCCCGGCGCTGCGCCGTACTGCGGGAAGGGCGATGGGTGCGCGTACAGGGCGAACGCGTCGCCGTTCTCCCGAAACCGCGATCCAGGGGCGACTTCACCGGCGAGGCGCATGTGCCGCCGCTCGGCGCGCGCTCGCGGCGGCACATGCCAGTCCGCCTCGACGCGGCTCGAACTCGGATCCACGACGAGCACGTCGCGCGTATCCGCCCAGTCTTCGATGGGATCGACCATTCGGGCGAAGTGGGCCCACCAGAACGATTTCTGCTCGCGCTCGTGATAGTCGATGGCACTCGCTGCGAGGGCGGCTGCGGCTCGGTCGGCTGGCCGATCGTGCTCGGCGAACGCAGTGGCGTGCTCTGCGAGTTCGGCGCCGATGCGGCTCAGTTCGAGATGCGGCCCGCTCTCGGACAACGCGGGCTCGGGAACATACGGTGCGACGCCGTGCTCCTCGGCGAGCCGCAGCAGCCAGTCGCGCAGCCGCAGCGTCGAGACGCAGTCGTAACGGTTGTAGTCGCCGATCGCATCCATGCGCCGCTGGCCCTCGAGGCGGATCGCCGGGTCTTCGGAGCTGAGCTGAGCGCTCGCCTCGGCGTACTCGGTCACCGACTGCGCGCCGCTCGTCACGCCCGCTTCGTCGCGCAGTTCGTCGCCCATGTAGAGCGGTTCGAGCTTTTTGATCGAATACGATTGCGTGCCGACGCGAAGTGCCGCGCGCACGATCGGATACAGGTCGACGAGCACGTGCTCGCGGAGCAGCGCGTCGACCTCCGCTTCTCCGACGCCGTGGCGGGCGGCGATGGAGGCGAGGTGCGTGCGCTCGTATGCGGCGTAATGGTAGATCTTCATGCCCGGGTACCGCTGCCTGCGCTCCGCTACGCGCGCGAGAAACACTTCGAGGGCGCGTCGCTCTGCCATGAGATCGTGCGCCCAGATGGCGGTGAAACCCTCGTCAGCGTCGACCATTCCGAAGAGATAGTCGATGCCCCAGTGCGCGGTGTCGTCGGGTCCAGGAGCTCGAAACAGCGGGTCGCCCTCGAAATCGAAGAAGAGGTCGCCGGGGTTCGGCTCGGGGATCGCCGCGAGCGCGCCCGGCTGCGTGACGAGAAACGGCGGCGCGGATCCGTCGCCGGCAGCCAGTGCCCGCACCTGCAGCTGCGCCTGCTCCGCGAGCCGGAGCAGCACGGGACCAGCGACGCCCGGCACCTGCACGGTCTCGGAGCGCACCGGATCGAGAGCCTCCGCGACGCGGTCGACGGTGTCGAGCCCCGCGGCGACGAGCGCATCTCGTTGCGTGGCGCGGATGCCGGCGATGAGCAGCGGGTCGCGGGTGCGCTCCACTTCGGGGGTGCAGACTTCGCATCGCCCGCAGGCGACGATGCCCGAGGCGCCCCAGGCGATGGGCTCGGCGTGCGAGCGATCGCCATCGGGGCCGGCTGCGCTGAACCGTGCGGTGAGCAGGGCGTGCATGCGAGCCCGACGCGCGCGGAACACGGGAGCGATGTCGGAGATGCGGTGTCTCGATTCGGCGCCGTCTCCCAAGATGAGCACCGCCGTCTCGGCAACGGCCACACCGACGCGCTCGAGCTGCTCGGCGTAGGCTGCGAGCTGCATGAGCGCCGTCACCTTCGCTCGGCGCGCGAGCTTCGTGTCTTGCACCTCGTACCGGCCGTCGGGAAGGCGGCGCAAGAAGTCGGCGAATCCGACGAACCCGATTTCGGGCTCGCCACCTCGCGCCGGGCGCTGCTCGGGGTCGAAGAATGTCGCCTGAAAGACGACCTCGGCGCCGCCCGCGAGTGCTCGCACGGTCTCGAAGGCGACCGCCCCGAGGTCGCTCGCCGACATCGATTCGGGTCGCGGCACTGAGACCACTCCCCCGGCAGAGCCGCTGGTGCCCGCACCGAGCCGGTCGATGTAGCCCGCCAGCACGCGCTCCTCGTGCGCGTCGCCGAGACGTGCAGCGCGCTGCAGCATCGGGTCGTCGTCGGGCGGCACCGCCACATCGCGACCGAGTTTCGCGTCGAATCGGCGCAGAAAGGCGAACTCGCAGCGGCTCGCCGCAGTGAGGTCGCTCGCGCTGGTGACGACGCGGTGCCCGGCACCGGCCGGCCGATCCTGCACGAACATGCGCGCTCCCTTCATCGACGCCGCGATGGGTGCCGGCTCGATGGCCTGCGCGGCGGCTGCCTCCGACGCTACCGCGTGCGTCCGACATCGAGTGCTGGCAGCGCTGCGCCAGCGGGAATCGACGGCTACAGGCGGGCCAGCGCCTCGATGTCCTCGAGAAAGGCCTCCTGCTGCTCCGTCGAGACGGTGGCGCGCGTCACGGAGAGCGCCGCGGTGTAATCGTCGGTCGAGAGATGCGTGGGCGATGTCGCGGACGCGGCGGAGCGAGCCGCGTCCTCCCCGCCCCTGAGCACTCGCGCCAGCGCATCCTGGGAGGCGCGACGCGCGGCGTACTCGATATCGGCGGGTGTGAGCCCTTCGCTCACCCGAACGAGCTGAGCGAAGTCGATCGCGGGCGACACGCTGGTCGGCACGTACCGGCGCCAGATCGCCTCTCGCGCCTCGGCGTCCGGCAGTCCGATGGGCAGCACGTAGTCGAACCGGCCGTGCCTGAGAAAGGCCGCGTCGAGCGCGCGCACGAAGTTCGTCGCGCACACCAGCAGCATGCCCTCCCGGTCGCGGAAGTCCGCGACGACCTTGAGCAACTCATTGGTGACACCCTGCGTCGGCGTCGGCGGGTCGCTGCGCTGCGACGCGATCTCCTCGACCTCGTCGATGAACACCACGCCGTGCTCCAACTCCGCGATCTGCTCGAAGACGGCCCGGAGCGAGGAGGCCATACTCGTGACGCCGTCCCCGAGACGCGACGGGAAGACCTCGATGAACGGCCAGTCGAGCCGCGATGCCACGGCCTTCGCGAAGGTCGTCTTCCCCGTGCCGGGCGGCCCGAACAGCATCACCGCATGCGGCGGCACCACACCGTACCGGTCGGCGAGATCGGGCTGCGCGAGCGGCGCCACGAGGCGCTCCTCGAGCAGCTGCTTCTCGTGCCGCATCCCGGCGACCTGCTCCCACAGGTGGCGGGGCAGGATCCGACCGCCCAGATCCTTCAACAACTCGAGCTCGCGTCGTTGCACGGGCATCTGCCGCTCCAAGTAGCGCAGGTTGTGCTGCAACTGGAATCCGTTCGAGGTGAGCAGGTCGATGCGACTGCTCTCCGGCGTCAGCACCGAGAGCGTGCCGAGCCCGAGCGGCGCCATCTTCCGTTCGAGCGCGTCGAGCAGCGCGCCAGAGGTATTGTCGGTGCGCGCATCCTCATCGACCCCGAAGAACACGATCCACCCCTGCGCGTGGGCCGCCCGACCGACCGCGGCGGCCACCACGTGATCATCGCGGACCGCGACCACCGCATGGTCTTCGCGACACGAGGCGGTGACCTCGGCGAGCGAGTACACCGGCTGCTCCGATGTGGAGTGCGCCTCCCACCACAAGCGGACGACCGCATCGAGGTCGTCGTCGTGGAATTCGCGTATCGTGATCCGTCCCATGGCCACATGCTGGCAGAGTGCCGGCCGCTAGCGCTCGTGAATGTCAGAACTTTCCGTCGAAGAACACCAGATTTTTCGAGAATGCGAAATCACTGATGCACAGCCGGCCGACCGGGCGGGTGCGATCCCCCGTTCATCACATGCGCGCCCAGGTCGGAGATCTGCGTGCTGCCCACTGAGCCCATCGCGGTTCTCAACTCATCCAAGAGGATCTCAAAGACCCGTTCGACGCCAGCCCGCCCGCCCGCAGCGAGCCCATACGCGAACGGCCTCCCGCCCGCCACGAGGTCGGCGCCCGCTGCGATCGCAGTGACGATATCCGATCCGCGGCGCACCCCGCCGTCGACGATGACGGCCCCGCGCCCGTTGACCGCCTCGGCGATCGCCGGCAAGACGTCGAGGGTTCCCGGTTGACCGTCGAACTGTCGCCCGCCGTGGTTGGAGACGAAGACACCATCTGCTCCGTGATGCAATGCGAGCTCTGCATCCTCCGGAGTCATGATCCCCTTGACGAGCAAGCGGCCATCCCACCGGCGCCGAAGCTCGGCGACATCATCCCACGTGGCACGGGTATTTCCTCCGTTGCTCTCCATCCAGCGCTCCATCTCGGACATCTTGATCGGCCTGCCGGATATGGCGTAGGTGCCCCACGTCATTTTGCGCCCGGTCAACCAACGCGTCACCCAGCGCGGGTGCAGCGCGACGTCGAGCACATCCCGAACCGGTGGTTTCGGAGGCATTGACGTTCCGTGCCTGAGATCGCGCTCGCGCTTACTCGAAACGGCGACATCACCGGCGACGACAATGGTGTCGACGCCAAGGTTTCGTGCACGCGACAGGTGCTGGTCCGTCTCTCCAGGCTGTCGCCAGAATGCGATCTGCTCCCACATGCGCCCGCCCGCTGCTTCGAACGTCTCCTCGATCGACACGCCGGACCAGGGGCTGTGCACCATCAGACTCCCTGCGGCGCGCGCAGCCGCGGCGATCGCGACATCGGCGTCGGGATGACACACCGTGAGCAGCCCCATCGGCGACACGATCATCGGCACGTCGTAGCCGTGCCCGAGCACGGTCGTCATCGGATCGATGCGTTCGAGGTTCACGAGCACTCGCTGACGCAGGGACACGGCTTCGTACGCCTCGCGATTGCGGCGCAGGGTGGTCTCGTCGAGCGCGCCGCCATCGAGGAAGTCGGACACCATCTTCGGCAGCCTGCGCACGGCACCGCGCTGCATCTGCTCGACGCTCATCATCTTGTCTAGGTTCACTGCACTCCCTCAGGGCATCTCGAATGGGGTGGTACGTCTACGCCAGCACGCGGGAGAGGAACGCGCGCGTACGATCCTGCTGCGGATCACCGATCACCGACTCAGGCGTTCCGCTCTCGACGACGACGCCGCCGTCCATGAAGACCACCTGGTCGGCCGCCTCTCGCGCGAAACCGAGTTCGTGCGTCACGACGAGCATCGTCATGCCTTCGGCGGCGAGATCTTTCATCACAGCGAGCACCTCGCCGACCAGCTCGGGGTCGAGCGCCGACGTCGGCTCATCGAACAGGAGGAGCTTGGGCTGCATCGCGAGCGCACGAGCGATCGCGATGCGTTGCTGCTGACCCCCCGAGAGCTCCTGCGGGTAGGCATCGGTCTTGTGGGCGAGGCCAACGCGCTCGAGCAGTCGTTCAGCTTCGGCCTGCACCTCGCCCCGGGGCCGCCGGAGCACGTGCACGGGCCCCTCCATGACGTTCTCGAGTGCTGTGCGATGCGGGAACAGGTTGAATCGCTGGAAGACCATTCCGGTCTGCGTGCGCGACCGGGCGATGGCCCCGGGGCGGGCTTCCACGAGCCTTCCTCGTCGGCGCTCGGCGCCGACGAGCTGCCCGTCGACGAGCAGAATCCCCGCGTCGATCGTCTCGAGGCGGTTCACGCAGCGCAGGAGCGTCGTCTTCCCCGA
Organism: Leucobacter manosquensis; assembly: GCF_018304845.1. Classification (NCBI taxonomy): domain Bacteria; kingdom Bacillati; phylum Actinomycetota; class Actinomycetes; order Micrococcales; family Microbacteriaceae; genus Leucobacter; species Leucobacter manosquensis. Next base: position 1,070,216 of record NZ_JAFEVO010000001.1, read on the forward strand.
CCCCGACGGTCCGATCAGACAGGTGACCGACCCAGCCTCGACCGAGAGCGAGACATCGGCGAGCACCACATTGTCTCTGAAAGACTTGCGCAGTCCGCGAATTTCGATCATCTTGCCGTTCATCTCCGGTCCTCCTGCTCGCCGGTGCGCACCGCAGCACGCGCGCTGCGGCGGAATCTCCGTTGGGGGCGGGGTTGAAATCCTCGGCCGTACCGCACTTCGAGACGCCCCTGCACGGCGGTCAGGATCGAGGTGAGGAGGAGGTACCAGGCGCATGCGACGAGCAGCAACGGAATCGTCTGGTAGTTCAACGCGTAGATGATCTGCGCTGAGTACAGCAGATCCGAGATCGCCAGCACGCTCACCAAGGAGGTGCCCTTGAGCATCGAGATGACCTGATTCCCCGTCGGCGGGATCACGATGCGCATCGCCTGGGGAAGCACCACACGCCACATGAGCTTCGCGTCGGTCATCCCGATCGCGCGACCGGCGTCGCGCTGCCCTTCGTCGACGGCTTGAATTCCGCTGCGGATGATCTCCGCCATGTAGGCGGCCTCATTGAGCGCGAGCCCGAGCAGTGCTGCGGTGAGCGGCGTGATCAGCACGTTCGCCTCGCCGATGGCGACGCTCGGACCGCCGAACGGCAGCCCGAGGGCGATCACCGGGTACAGAGCCGCGATGTTGTACCAGAAGATCAGCTGCACGAGGAGCGGCGTGCCGCGGAAGAACCAGATGTAGGCCCCCGCCGCCATCGAGATCGTCGGGTTCTTCGCGAGTCGCATGATCGCCAGCACGATCCCCAGCAGAATGCCGAACGTCATCGATACGACGGTCAGCGTCAGCGTCAGACCGACCCCCGAGAGGATCTGCGGATTGAAGAGGTACTCGAACACGACGGGCCAGCGGAAGCGCTCGTTCGTGGCGACATCCCAGAGCCCGGCCACGACGATGAAAACGACGACTGCAGCACCGAGCAGCGGGAGCCACCGCTTGCGCGGCTGAACTTCGAGCGAGGTGAGCGTCGACTGGACCTGCGTCGGGGTTCCGACCGTGTGCATCATTGCGCCCCGCCTGCCTACTGCGCCACGTTGACGCGGGCCTCGGTGACGGCCATCGATTCGAGTCCGTATGCGCTCAGCACGGAACCGTACTCGGGAGATTCGATGATCGCGGTCATCGCGGCCTCGACGGGTTCGGTCATCCCAGTGCCCTTGGTGATGCCGATGCCGACCGGCGCGACATTGTTCTCCTCGGCGACCTCGAAGTCGGGGTTCTGCAGGGTCGCATAGCTCAGGATCGGACCGTCCGCGTACACCACGTCGCTTCGATCGCTCGCGAGTGAGCTGATGGCCTGCCTGGTGTCCTGGAATTGCTGAATCTCGAGCGGATCTTGCCCCGCGGCCGTGCAGGCGGCGTCGAGGTCGGGAATCTGAACCGTGAGCTGGTACGAGCCCGTCAGTACGGCCACGCGTTTTCCGCACAGCGCATCGAAGGCGATCCTGTCTGGATTGCCCGTCGGCACGACGAGCGCGCTGCCCATGTTGACGTATTCGACGAAGTCGAGCGCTTCCATCCGTTCGACTGTCGGCGTCATCGATGAGACCGTCATATCGAAACGATTCGCAGCGAGCCCCGGAATGATGGAATCGAAGTTGCTCACGACCACCTCGAGTTCGAGGCCGAGGGCATCGGCGACGAGCGCAGCGATGTCGGGGTTGAGGCCCGTCATCTCCTGGGTGCCCTCACGATAGAACTGGGTCGGTGGCTCATTGGTGGGGATGGCGACTCGGAGCACGCCCGCGTCCGAGATCGATTCGGGCAAGAGCGCGACGGCCTCCGGCACGGCATCGATGCTGACGGGCTCAGCGGCTTCCCCGGCCCCGGTCTCCGAGCCCGGCGCTTCGCTCTGGCTACAGGCGGACATCAGTGCGGCGACGACCAACGCCGTTGCAATCCCCGCGCAGGCGCGGGTTCGAGTCGTCAAGTGCATCATTGCTCTCCCTCGATATCTATGGAACTTCCCACAGTGTGGAGGACAGCGAGCGAGAACGATATAGAGTTCTCTCTGAAGAGACGTTCCATTCATTGGAGAATTGTATGAACGCGAACGCTACCCCCGACCGAGAGGCGCCGCGCTTCCGCGCCGCCCTCGATGCATTGGATGGCATGCTCGCGGGACTGGATCCGTCGGCAGAGGCGGGAGATCGTCGTTTTCTGGGGTGCGTCTTCTTCGAGAACGAACCGCACGAACGCCGGTACGCAGATCACCTGGTGCTCGCGCCTGGTCTCGATGCTGCAGGCCCGGATCTCGACGTCCGCGTGCGTGCCCTCCTCGATCACGGTGCCGCCGGTGTCATCGTCAAACGCCCCGAATCGGGTCTTCCGCGACTGCCTTCCGACCTCGCATCCGCACTGCTGCTGCTCGAACGGGAGGCGGACTGGGCCGATGTCGCGCAGTCACTGCGCGCCCTCGGTTCGGCGGACGCGCGGCTCGTTACGGGAGGCATCAGACAGGGGGACCTCTTCGCACTCGCGAACACGCTGGCCTCGTTGTCGAACGGCGCCGTCAGTCTCGTCGACATCGCGGGTCGCATCATCGGGTATTCCACGCATGTCGGCCAACCCATCGATGCGCTGCGCCGGTCGACGACGCTCGCGCTGCATGAGGGACATCACCCGCGTGTCGACGCGCAGTTCCAACAACTCGCCGCGTCCGCGGCGGCGCTCCACTTCCCCGGCAAGCAATCTCGCTACGGTCGCGTCGCACTTCCAGTTCGCGCGGCCGGTGAACTCTTGGGAACCGTCTGGGCGATCCAGGTGGACCCGAGCGGCGCCGACGAAACCAGGCAGTTCCTCGACTCCGTCGAGCCGCTCGTCGCGCATCACATGCTGCGCGCGCGTGAAACCGCTCAGGCGGATGAACGACGGAGCACCGACCTCATCCGTGCGTTGCTCGAGGACGCGACGAATCGCCGGGCGGCTGCAGCGCAGCTCGATCTCGACCCCGGTTCCGCGCACACGGTCATCTGCTTCCGCTTGCGTGAACTCGGTGACGCGAATCCGGTACTCAGGGCCCAGCAACTCCTCCACCAGGTCTCGACGACCGCGAAAGGGCAGTTCGCCTGGGCGCACTGCGCACTTCTGGACGGCGTCGCCGTGGCCCTGCTCCGCAGCTCAGACACGGCGCACACCCGGCTTTTCGCAGACCGCATCACCCGGATCGCGGAAGGCGGCGCAGTCGCCGGAATCGGCCGGATCGCACAGAATCAGTCGCTGATCCCCCGGTCGTACCGCGATGCGGCGAGCATCAGCCGCATCATCGTCACTCGCAATGCGACTGCGCGGGGAACTCAGGCCACGCGATCCACCGCCGCGGCCGGGCAGGTCACCCGGGACGACGACGCATCCGACGTCGCCGAGTTCTCCGAGATGCACTCCGATCTCGGGCTCGCGCACGTCGGCGAGATCCTGCATGACTCCGAGTTACTCGAGGGTGATCTCGTCGAGAGGATCCTGGCCCACGACCGCGAGCATGAAACGAGACTCGCCGAGACACTGCTTTCGGTGCTCGATCATCAAGGCAGCGTGCGTCGGGCCGCGCTCGATCTGCACGTGCACCAGAACACGGTGCGCTATCGGCTCAACTCGATCAGGGCGGAACTCGGAATCGATATGGACCGCCCGTCCGCGCGCCTCTGGATCTGGTTGCGCCTCACGACGGAGGTGGCGTCAGGAGGCTTGATGTTCGCACCCGAGCCCCGGTCGCCCGCATCCGGAGCAGCGCCATCGAACGACTCGCGCCGCACCAACATCCGAGCGATCAGCCCCATGGGGTAGAATGCTCTGTGTAGCGCTTCGAGCGTTACGCGTCGCAATTCACCGCACCGCCCGCTCGACTCCTGAGCCTGGGCGCCGTTCGGCCCGATCCGCGGCGAACGGATGCGCGATCCCGCGCACTCTGACAAACGGCAGCGACGCACGCAGCACCGCGGTGAACGCGGCACTCGAGATGATCTCCGAGTGTTCTGCTCGCAGCGCTGTCTCAGCATGAAAGGTCCCCGTGACCGAACAGACCACTACCCCAACGCCTTCCTTCCTGGATCTCGGGGTTCCCGCACCCATTGCAGACGCCCTCGCCAAGAACGGCAAGGACGCACCCTTCCCGATCCAGCGCGACACGCTTCCCGACACGCTCGCCGGGCGCGACGTGCTCGGCCGCGGCCGCACCGGCTCGGGCAAGACGATCGCATTCGGCATCCCCCTGGTGGCGAACCTCGCCGAGGATGCGGCCAAGAAGCGCCGCCCGAGTCGCCCGCGCGCGATCGTGCTCGCCCCGACCCGCGAGCTCGTCACCCAGATCGCCGAGACGCTGAAGATGCTCGCCGACCCGATGGGCGTCAAGGTCACGACCATCTTCGGCGGCGTGCCGCAGCGCCGCCAGGAAGTCGCCCTCGAAGGCGGCATCGATATCGTCGTCGCCGCACCGGGTCGCCTCGACGACCTCATGAAGCAGCGTCTCGTCGATCTCAGCTCGGTTGAGATCACGGTGCTCGACGAGGCCGACCACATGGCCGACATGGGCTTCCTGCCCGTCGTCACGCGCATTCTGAACGCGACGCCGAAGCAGGGACAGCGTCTCCTCTTCAGCGCGACCCTCGACAACGGCGTGGACAACGTGGTGAAGAAGTACCTCCACGACCCGATCCGGCACTCCGTCGATTCTGCCGAGTCACCGGTTCCGCAGCTCACGCACCACGTCTTCGAGGTCGCGGGCAAGGATCAGAAGGATGCGCTCATCGAAGCGCTGGCGTCGGGCACCGCTCGCCGCATCTTCTTCACCCGGATGAAGCATCAGGCCAAGAAGCTCGCGAAGCAGCTCACCACCGCCGGCATCCCCGCGGTCGAACTGCAGGGAAACCTGTCCCAGAACGCGCGCGACCGCAACCTCGCCGAGTTCGTGAGCGGCGAAGCCCGGGTTCTCGTGGCGACCGACGTCGCAGCGCGCGGCGTGCACGTCGACGGCGTCGATCTCGTCGTGCACATCGACCCGCCCGTCGAGCACAAGGCGTACCTGCACCGCTCGGGTCGTACGGCCCGCGCAGGCAACGAGGGCGATGTCGTCACGCTGGTGCTGCCGGAGCAGCGCGGCGAGATGCGTCAGATCATGCGTGCAGCCAAGATTCACGTCACGCCCCGTACCGTGAACCCGAGCGCGGCGAACATCGATCCTGAGGTGCTCTCGCTCATCGGCGAGATCGCGCCCCGCGTCGACCCCCGCGAGACCGAGCGCAAGCGCGCGGCGGCGCAGACGGCACAGCAGCGCGCCGCCGGCCACAGCCCGGCGGGCGAAGGATCGAGCACGGGAGCGAACGCGAAGCGCAAGCGCTCGCGCGGCGGTCGCGGTCGCAGTGCCGGATCGGCGAGCGCCGGTCAGGGTCAGTCGGGCGACGGCCAGCAGCGACGGTCTTCGGGCCAGGGCTCCGGCGCTCAGGGCGGCGGCGGACAGCGCCGCGGCGGACAGGGCGGCGGTCAGGGCGGGCAGAGCCAGCAGGGCGAGCGCGGGCAGTCGCGCGGCCAGGGCGCTGGCGCCGGATCCGACGGCGGGCGTCGTCGCTCGGGTCGTCGCGCCCAGAGCTCGGGTGGCACGGTCTACTCGACGAGCAGCACCAGCCGCTGACCGAAGCGGACTTCCAGCACTGCCGGGCGGAGCGATCATCGAGACGCTCCGCCCGGCAGTGCTGTCTCGTCTGCCGAACATGCAGCGCCGGAAAGGGGTCGTGTCTCGTCGAGCGCCGCGGACACCTCGGATTCGCTCGCTCTTCATCGAAACGACGCGCGAATCAGTGGCCTGAGCACTCGAATATCGCCGATACCACGCGTATACTCGTCTGATGGGCTTGTATCGTGATCTGGGGAGCAATCCCGGCGTTTTCCGCGTGCTCGGGTCGCAGCTCATGGCGCGCTTCCCCTTCGGGATGCTGTCGATCATCGTGCTGCTCCACATTCAGCTCGCCTACGGCGACTACACCTCCGCGGGCATCGTGCTCGCGTCGCAGAGCGTCGGCCAGGCCGTCTCCGGTCCGCTGAGCAGCCGGCTCATGGGCAAGTGGGGCATGCGCCCCGTGCTCACCGTGACATCGATCGCGTGCTCGGTGCTGCTCGTGGTCATCGCCGTCGTGCATCTCCCCCTGCCCATCGTCACGGGAATCGCCCTGCTGGTCGGACTGACGACGCCGCCCATCACGCCCGCCGTGCGCACGATGTACCCGAAACTCGTGCCGGGCAAGCAGTTGCAGGCGCTGTTCTCGCTCGACGCTGCCGCGCAGGAGATCATCTGGGTGATCGGCCCGGTCGTCGCCGTCTTCGTCACCTCGCAGTTCAGCACCGCTGCCGGCCTCTGCGTTGCAGCGGGCTTCATGCTGCTCGGCGGCGCCTGGTTCATCTCGAGCCCGGCGCTCGGGCAAGTCAAGCTTCCGCCCTCGAAGCGCGGGCTGGGCGCCGTGCTGCGGTACCCGACGGTGGTCATCGGCACTGTTGTCAGCTTCTTCTTCGTCGCTTCGTTCGCAGCGATCGAGGCGGGCATCGTCGCCGCATTCGTCGGGCCGAACGGCGGGCACGGCAGCATCGAATCGGGCATCGTGCTCGCGATCTTCGCCGGAGGCTCGCTCGTGGGCGGTCTGCTCATCGGGCACCGCGAGATGCGGCCCTGGTCGCCGGCGCTCCGCATCCTCCTCGTGCTCGCGGGAACCTCTGCGTGCCTGCTCAGCCTGAACATCTGGTGGCTGAGCGCCGTCCTGTTCATCGGCGGTCTCGGAACTGCGCCTACCTTCGCCGCGATCTCGAACATCGTCAGCTCCACCGTCCGCTTCTCCGAAACCGCCGAAGCCTACGGATGGATCGGCACCGGCACCCTCGTCGGTGTGGCAACCGGATCGGCCTTCGCCGGCATCGCGATCGACATCGCGGGCGCACACGGTGCCATCGCGGTCTCAGCTGGGCTGCTCGTCATCTGCGCGATCATCGCCGTCTCGACCCTGCGTTGGATGCCCGATCTCAAGGGCCGCTCGATCGAGCCCCCGGCAGAGACCGGAACGCTCTCCATTCCGCTTCCGTAGCACCGCGTTCTGCATCGTCGGAACCAGGGGCAGCCAGCGATGAGGCATCCGGGCAGGATGTCTCGACCGAACGCTCCGTGATCCGCACGGGCGAGCTGCTGATCGAGGTCTCCGACCCCTCCGGGGCGATGGATCGCGTGCGTGCCATCGTGACCGACCTCGACGGCACGATCGAGTCGGAGCATGTGCAACGTTCAGGCGACGGGGCGAACGCCGAGGCGAGCATGACGGTGCGCGTTCCCTCCCAGCGACTCGATGACGCGTTCTCCGAACTCGCGGGGGTCGGGTCGGTCGTCTCGCAGAGCCGTTCGGCCGTCGACGTCACCGCCGAGCGCGTCGACCTGCAGGCGCGCGTCGAGGCACTCGAACGGTCGGTGCAGCGTCGCAGTGAGGCGAACTCGACGGCGGCGCACGCGGCTCACCGCTGAACCGGCCTCCGAAACTAGGAGGCCGTCGTCGTCGGGGCCTCCGGAGCCAGCGCCGTGAAGTCGAGCGCCCGGCCGAGGATGCGCTCAGCGGCCCGGTGCCCGGAGTAGAGCGCGGCGGTGACGGTCGCGGGATCCTCCGTCCACGTCGCTTCGCCGGCCAGGTGCAGCACGCCGCCGGATCCTTCTGCTCCGCCGATCGGCGTGGCGAGCACATCGTGGTGCTCGGTGCGGGAACCCGGCGTCATATAAGCGTAGGAACCGCGCGAGTAGGGGTCGTCCCGCCACCGCGAGACGCGGACGGTTTCGGGGTCGGTCACGGCGACGCCGTAGATCTCGCGGAGCGAGGCGAGCACCGAGGACGCGATCTCGTCGTCGTTCCACTCACGAGTCGCCTGAGCGCTGGGGCCCGCGGCGAAGGTGAGCAGGGTCGGCACCCCGTGCAGCTCGGTGAGGTCGTACCAGGAGTGCCACCACAGCGCGGCAGGTCCCTGCCTGCGGATGGCGTAGACGTCCTCATCCCAGAAGCGCTCGGAGAACCGCAGGAAGATCTTCTCGAAGTCATTCATCTCGAATCCGGCGAGGGCCTTCGCCACCGGCTCTGGCAGCGCGGGATCGATGACGAAGTCCTCCGATGCGAGCACGCCGACGGGTACCGTCACCACGACGTGATCCGCAGCGAACTCACCGTGCCCGGTCACCACGGACGCACCCGCGTCCGACCATTCGACGCGCCGCACCACATGCTCCAGGCGCACGTCGAGATCCTCGGAGAGCCCGCGTGCGAGCGCGTCGTATCCGCCCGGGAACACCACCTCATCACCCTCGACCTGGTCGTCGTCGAGGCCGTGCGCGTCCAGGCGCTCGGCGGCGACGCCGTACTGCTCCTCCGAGCGGTGACGCAGGAACTCGCGCACGCGGGCCGCTCGTTCCGCATCCCAGTCGAGCTCAGCGAGAGCGCGATCGATGGCGTCGGCGTATGCTGACCCATCCGGGGCTGCGTCGATCATCGCGGCCAGCATCGTGTCTGCGGCGCGCAGATCGTCGGCGAACCTCGCAGCAGTCTCGGCGTCGAGCCGCGACCCCTCCGGTCCGTAGGTGGCGATCGGGCGACCGTCGGGCTGATAGCTGCCGACGGTGAACTCGATCGCGTGCATGTTCCAGGCGCGGGTCAGTGTGTAGAGCGCATTGTCATCGATCCCATGGATCCAAGAGGCTCCGATATCCGTGATCACGCCGTCCGCGTGCTCGCTCCAGGTGCGTCCGCCCACCCGATCGCGCGCTTCGAGCACGACCACTCGCTGGCCGTGCCTCGCGAGGAATCGCGCTGCCGTCAGACCCGATACTCCAGCTCCGACGACGATCGTGTCGAAACGCTCCATGGTGACCTCCCGCGGCCCGCCCGGAGGCTCCGGTCGCCCCACCCCTGCGCGCCGTTCTCAGCGTAGCGGAGAGCCGTCGTCGAGCGCTCGGGATCGTCGGCGCCGAGTGCCGCGGAGAGGGCGTCGAGCTGCGCGCACAGCGCTCGCTCGCGCTGCACGTGCACCGCACGACGACGGAGCCACGGCGCGAGCAGACGCGTCACTGCCGGCATCATGATGAGGCACATGACCGGCGCGACGACGGTGACGACGATCGCGGAGCGTGCGGGCAGCGATACGCCGCCCCACCACGGCAGCATCGTGATCACCCACGAGGTCGCGACGTTGACCGGGTACATGCCGATCCAGATCGACAGGACCTTCTTCCACTGCAGACGCTCACCCATGGCTGTATTCCACGCCATCCGCGTTACGACGTCGTCACGAGCGTCGCGCAGCTTCGTGACGACGTCGTAACGGATCCGGTGCTATTCGTCCGGAACGAGGATCGGCGTCTCCCGATTCAGGCTCTCGCCGCGGAAGAACGGCTTCGCCGCGGGTCGCAGCGACCAGATGCCCATCAGCACGAATCCGAGCAAGAGGGCCCCGACGCCGATGACGAAGGCGCCGCCGATACCGAAGATGACGGTGTAGCTGTAGTCGACGCTGATCATGTCGATGCACGACTGCACGAAGGCGTACGCGAGCATCAGCCCGCCGAGGACGGGCAGGATGCCGCGCATCCAGAGGTTGCGCGCGCTGTCTCGGAGGGTGTCGCGGAAGTACCAGGCGCACGCGAACGACGTGATGGCGTAGTAGAGCGCGACCGCGAGACCCATCGACGTGAGCGAATCGGCGAGCATGTCTTCCGAGAGGATGGACATGCCGACGTAGTACACGATGGCTGCAGCGCCCATGACGGTGGTCGAGAACCACGGCGTCTTGAACTTCGGATGGAGATCCGCGAACTTCGCCGGCAGCGCCCGGTAGACGGCCATCGAGAGGGTGCCTCGAGCCGTGGGAAGGATCGTGGTCTGGGTCGACGACGCCGCCGAGAGCATGACGCCGAGCAGCAGGAACCAGCCCCACGGCCCGAAGAGGGCGCCGCCGAGCACGGTGAAGACATCGTCGAGGTTCGCCTCGTTCGTGAGACCGAAGCCGGTGTCGCCGAACCCGGCGAACATCATGACGGCGACGGAGATGCCGACGTAGAGCACGATGAGCACGACGATCGTCGAGATCGCCGCGCGGCCCGGCGTCTTACGGGGGTTCTTGGTCTCCTCGTTCAGCGCGAGGCACGTGTCCCAGCCCCAGTAGATGAAGAGTGCGAGCAGCACGGCTTCCATGAACCCCGACCAGGAGGTGAGTTCGGCCGGGTTGAACCACTGCCAGTCGAACGCGACGGATCCGGCGTTGCTGCCGTCGAGCGAGTGCACGAGGGCGAGCACGCCGAAGAGCAGCATGGCGACGATCTGGATGGTCATGAGCACCATCTGCAGCTTCTCGCCGATCTGCACGCCGATCGTGCTGATGAAGGTCATGAGCGCCATGAAGACCACCGAAGTCGCCACCACGATGACCCGGTTGTCGGCGAATTCCTCGTTCCCGAGCAGCAACCAGAAGTACTTGCCGGTGATCTCGCCGACGTTGGCGAGCACCATGACGGCGGAGACCGCCACGGCCCAGCCGCCGATCCATCCGGTGACCGGCCCGAACGCCTTGGCGCCCCAGACGAAGGTCGTGCCGCAGTCCGGCATCTCGCGATTGAGCTCTTGATAGGCGAACGCGGCGAAGACCATCGGGATGCAGGCCACGACGAACACGAGCGGGGCTTGCGCGCCGACGGCGAGAATCACGTATCCGAGCGTCGCCGCCAGCGAGTAGAGCGGCGCGGTCGAGGCGAGTCCGATGATCGTCGAACCGACGACTCCGAGCGCGTTCTGGTTCAGGCCTTTGCCGACGTGGATGTGCCCGGTGTCGGTGGCGTTGCTGAGCGTGTGTTTCGCCAAAGCGAATCCTCCTCTATGAGGTCGGGGGTGCGACAGCGATCATCCTATAGGTGCGGCGGCCCGTTGAGACGGATCGCGCCTCGGGTCGCGAGCGCAACGGAATCCGCAGCTCCGCCGCCGATCCACTTCCGAAATCGTCGGCGAGTACCCGGTGAATTCGCATGATTCGATCCTCTCGGGCGGTAGTGCTCACGACCGCCGATGTGGGAGACTGGGCGTGCACAACACCGACGATCACTAAGGAGTGAGTCACCTATGAGCACGTTCGCCGTCATCAATCCGGCTACGGGCGAGACAGTCGCCGAGTACCCCGACGCGACCACCGAGGAGATCGAAGCCTCGCTCGCGTCGGCGCAGGAGACGTACCAGAACTGGTCGCGCAAGACCACCGTCGCCGAGCGCGCAGCGCTCGCCCATCGCGCAGCGGAGCTGTTCGAGGAGCGCAAGGAGGAGCTCGGCGCGATCATCAACCGCGAGATGGGCAAGCCCCTCGATCAGTCGATCGGCGAGGCCGAGTTCTCGGGCGCCATCAGCGCAGCGTTCGCCGCCAACGCCGAGAAGTGGCTCGCCGATGAGCAGCTCGAGGTCGAGGACGGGCTGAAGAGCTTCTTCCGCTTCCAGGGCACGGGCGTGATCCTCGGCATCATGCCGTGGAACTACCCCTACTACCAGGTCGCGCGCTTCGCGGTGCCGAACCTCATTCTCGGCAACACCGTCATTCTGAAGCACGCTGCGCAGTGCCCCGAGTCGGCACTCGCGCTCGAGCAGCTCTTCCTCGACGCCGGGTTCCCCAAGGGCGCCTACGTCAACGTCTTCGCGACGCACGAGCAGATCGAGGACATCATCGCCGACGATCGCATTCAGGGCGTCTCGCTGACCGGCTCGGAGCGCGCAGGCGCGATCGTGGCCGAGCAGGCCGGGCGCGCGCTGAAGAAGTGCGTGCTCGAGCTGGGCGGCTCCGATGTGTTCCTGGTGCTCGACACGGATGATCTCGATCACGCGGTCGAGCACGCGGTCGGCGGGCGCATGGAGAACACGGGTCAGGCGTGCAACGGCTCGAAGCGCATCGTCGTCATCGATTCGCTGTTCGACGAGTTCGCCGAGAAGTACAAGGCGGCCATCGCCGGCCAGTCCTACGAGGCCGGCGACTTCGGCCCGCTCTCCTCGGCGGGCGCGACGAAGACGCTCACCTCGCAGGTGCAGGGCGCGATCGAGCAGGGCGCTGAGGTGCTCGTCGGCGACAACACGCCCGATGGCAACCTCTACACCCCGTCGATCCTCACCAACATCACCCCGTCGATGGACGTGTACAGCCAGGAGCTGTTCGGCCCGGTTGCGCAGCTCTACAAGGTCTCGAGCGACCAGGAGGCGATCGATCTCGCGAACTCCTCGCCGTACGGCCTGGGTTCCGTCATCATCTGCGACGACCTCGAGCGCGCCGAGCAGGTGGGCAACCAGCTCGACGTCGGCATGGTCTTCATCGGCGGCGCCGGCCTCGAGGGCGCGGATGTGCCCTTCGGCGGCGTGAAGAAGTCGGGCTACGGCCGCGAGCTCGGCAAGGTGGGCATGCTCGAATTCGCGAACAAGAAGCTCTTCCGCTTCGCCGCGAAGTAACTCGCGTTCGACGTACTGAGGCCCCGGAATCCAGCTGGATTCCGGGGCCTCAGTTCGTGCCCGCGCCACTCGATCGCGCCCAGCACCCGCGCGATCGATCCTGCGCGGTACAGTAGGCGCACATCGTTCCCGGGGCGCGGGCGCCGGCGAACGACTGCACGTCATCACGACCACGACGCACGACGGGAATCATCATGGCGCAGTTGAACACTGAAGCCGTCGCTTCGATCGGCGACGATCCAAGAGAGCACGGCACCGGCCTCAAACGGGTCATCGGACCGAAGCTGCTCCTGCTCCTCATCATCGGCGATATCATCGGCGCCGGCATCTTCGCCATCACCGGCCGAGTCGCCGGTCAGGTGGGGGGCGTCGCCTGGCTCCCGTTCCTCCTCGCCTTCGTGATCGCGACGCTCACAGCGTTCTCGTACCTCGAACTCGTCACGAAGTACCCGCAGGCCGCGGGCGCTGCCCTCTACGCGCACAAGGCGTTCCGAGTGCACTTCGTCACCTTCATCATCGCCTTCGCGGTGGCGTCCTCAGGAATCACGAGCGCGGCGACATCGGCCACCCTGGTGGGCAAGAACCTCCTCATCGGCATGGGGCAGTTCTTCGATGGCGTACCGCAAGACGCCACGGCGACGATGTTCGCGGCGATCGCCATCATCCTCGTGCTCGCGCTCATCAACCTGCGGGGCGTCGGCGAGAGCGTGAAGTTCAATCTCGTGCTCACGCTGGTGACCATCGCGATCATGGCGGTGATCATCCTCATCGGGATCATCGCGATCGTGCAGGGCAACGGCGACGTCTCGCGTCTCGTCGTCTTCGAGACCCCCGGGGACCGCGGCGCGTTCGCAGCTGTGACGATGGCGACCGCGATCGCGTTCTTCGCAATGGTGGGATTCGAGGATTCGGTGAACCTCGTCGAGGAGTGCAAGGATCCCCAGCGCGACTTCCCCAGGATCATGCTGACGGGCCTCGGCATCTGCGCGATCGTCTACATGCTCGTGGCGGTGACCGTCATCATGGTCATCCCGCCAGGAGACCTGCTCAACCCGAAGAACCCCGACGCCGGCATCCTCCTCGACGTGGTCCGCATCGGGGCGCCGGGCATTCCCGTCGACGCCATCTTCCCGTTCCTCACCGTGTTCGCAGTGGTCAACACCGCACTCATCAACATGCTCATGGCGAGTCGCCTGCTCTACGGCATGGCGAAGCAGGACGTACTGCCGAAGGTGCTCAGCAAGGTGCTGCCGAAGCGTCGCTCGCCCTGGGTCGCGATCCTCTTCAGCACCCTGCTCGCCGTGGGCCTGGTCGTCTACGTGAACCTGAACTCGGATGACGGCATCGTCGGCGCACTCGGCGGCACCACCGGTCTCCTGCTGCTCTGCGTCTTCGCCGTCGTCAACATCGCGCTCCTCGTGCTGCGTCGAGAACCGAGGGTCGAGGGCGGCTTCCGCGCGCCGACGGTGATCCCGATCCTCGGCGCCGCGCTGTCGCTCTTCCTGGTCGGCCCCTGGGCGAGGAGTGTCGAGGACTGGATCCAGTACGAGATCGCCGGTCTGCTCCTCGCGATCGGCGTGGGGCTCTGGGTGCTGACCTGGGCGGGTACCACCATCAGCCGGAGGCGGAAGCTGGCTCGTCAGAGCTGAGGCAGGAACGTCCCGCTCAAGAACTCCGCGAGCTCGTCCGTCGCGGTGAGCGGCAGCACCGTCGAGACGTATTGATCGGGTCGCACGACGACGATGGCCCCGTCACGGCTGACGCCCCGTGCCTCGAAGATGTCGTCATCGGGATGGGCGGCGTAGATCTTCTCGTAGTCCGTCAGCCCGAACGGACCGGATGCGGGCAGGAACAGTCGTGAGACCCGCGCGATATCGACCTCGTGGTGATGCTGTTGGAAGACCGCTTTCACATCGAACACGGAGTCGAGGTCCGCACCCTCCGGGGTGAAGCGCGCGAGCGGCGACTCGGCTGCTTCGAGCATCCACTTCGCCCACTCGTCGAGCTTGGTGCCGTCGACGTCGGCGAATGCGTAAATGCGGAAGCGCCCATCCGCCCGGTGATGATGACCGAGGTGCACGTCGACCGCGTCGGCCACCCGCGTGGTGAGCACCGACTTGAAACGCTTGCCGATCGCGAACCCGCTCGCGAGCTCCTGATGCGCATCGGTCCCGACGAGGATCGAGTCGGTGTACTGGGTCATGAAGCCTGCAGGGAACTCGGCGGTCTGCACGTAAAACTCGGCCACTTCGTCGGGGGACGCGAACTCCTCCGGCTTCTTCGCCATCAGGGTCGACCACTGGTGATCGAAGTCGATGAGATTCTTCGACGTCACCCAGCGCTCGTCCGAGTAGGTCTTGAGCAGCGACTCCGGGCTGCGCCCCTCGAGCACGTACCCGAGCTTCCACCCGAGATTCCAGCCGTCCTGCATCGAGACGTTCATGCCCTGCCCGGCCTTCGCGCTGTGCGTGTGGCACGCATCGCCCATCAGGAAGACGCGTCCCTTGCCGTCGGGCGAAGTCGCAGCGTCGTCGAACCGGTCGGTGAGGCGGTGCGCCACTTCGTACACGCTGTGCCACGGCACGTCGCGCACGTCGAGCGTGTACGGATGGAGGATCGCGTTCGCCCTGGCGATGATCTCGTCGAGCGACGTGCCGCGCACCTTGCCGGCGTCGTGCTCATCGGTCTCTCCGAGGTCGACATAGATGCGCGCCAGGTGGTTGCCCTCGCGCGGGATGTGGAGAATGCTGCCGGCTGCCGAATGGATGATGCACTTCTTGCGGAAGTCGGGGAAGTCGGTCACGGCGAGCACGTCCATGACGCCCCAGGCGCGCAGCGACGAGGATCCGGCGAGTGACCCGCCGATCGAGCGCCGCACCGAGGAGCGGGCGCCGTCCGCGCCGACGACGTACTTCGCGTGGACCACCAGGGTCTCCCCCTCGTCGTCGCCCTCCTTCGCGGCGTTGATTCCCGCGCCGGTGAACCCGGAGATCTTCCGGAGCGTCACGGTGACGGGATAGTCGCCGTCTCCCGTCACCTCGAGGTCGACGAACTCGTACCCGTAGTCGATGTCGCCTCGGGCGGGCGCGCGCCGCGCGTACTCCGCGAAGTAATCGATCACCCGGGCCTGGTTGACGATGAGGTGCGGGAACTCGCTGATGCCCTTCGGATCGTCGGGCGTGATGGAGCTGCGCACGATGTTCTCGGGATTCTCGGGATCCGGACTCCAGAAGTCGGTCTCAGTGATGCGATACGCCTCCTGGATGATCTGCTGGGCGAAGCCGAATGCCTGGAACGTCTCGACGCTGCGCGCTTGGATGCCATCGGCCTGACCGAGCACGAGCCGTCCGTCGCGGCGCTCGACGACGCGCGTCACGACGTTCGGGAACTGGGCCAGCTGGGCCGCCGTGACGATGCCGGCGGGGCCGGAGCCGACGATCAGCACATCGATCTGCTCGGGCAGGTCGACGGGACGGTCGACGCCGACGCCAGCGGCCGGAAGGATGCGCGGATCGGTCGAGACGTACCCGTGGTGATGGAACTGCACTGTTTCTCCTCACTCGCCGCAGCCAGCGCCGCGGTACGTGTTCACTAAGTGAACACTCAGTCTGAATACTGCACACTTAGAATATGTGCGTCTCCGCTCATGCGCAATACGTGCCCGCCGGAGAATCCGACAGAATAGGAGTCATGACCTCCGCGAGCGAAGCCGGAACGACCGCCGGCTCCCAGACACTGTCGCGCGGCCTGCGCGCGCTCGAACTGCTCGCCGAGGCGGAATCCCCGATGTCGATCGCCGACCTCGCCGCAGGTCTCGAGGTGCACCGCTCGAATGCCTACCGGATCCTGCGCACCCTCGAGCAGCACCGCTTCGTGGCGCGCGACGAGGCCGGCCTGATCCGCCTCGGCCCGAAACTCACCGTGCTCGCCCGCGGCGTGGCCCCGGCGCTGCACACCGCCGCCATGCCGGTGATCACCGAGCTCGCCTACGAGCTCGGCATGACCACGTTCGTCACGGTGCTCGACGCGGACGAGGTGGTGACCCTCGTGACCGCCGAACCGTCGAACGTCGCCGCCACCATCGCCCGAAACCCGGGTGTGCGGCACCCGCTGCATCGCGGCGCCCCCGGCCACGCCATCGAATCGTCGCTCACCCGCGCTGAGCGGAAAGCGTACCTCGGCGACCCCGAGATGAGCCGGGCCGGCAGCGAGGCGCGACGCAAGGGCTACGCGCTCAGCCGCGCAGAGGTCATCGACGACGTCACCGGCATCGCCGTGCCGCTGCGCATCGCCGGCGAGCCCCCTGCAGCGATCGCCGTCGTGCATTTCAAGGTCCCCGAGACGATCGGCGAGGTCGTCGACGCCCTGCAGGAAGCGGCAGAGCGGATCGCGCAGAGCTACCGGTGAGCGGGAGCGCTCACTAAGATGAAGAGGTCCAGCTCGGTCGGGTTTCCGCCGGCCCTGCCGGGGAAGGCGCTCGAAAAAGGGGCGCTGCTGCCGGAGCGATGCCGCCCGGCGAGACATACACGGTTCCCTGTATTTCGAGTACCCTCCCGAAGGACCTGTCATGTCTCACACCACCCTGGTGCGCGCACTCGCGACCGCACTCGCCCCCCACTCCCGCCTGATGTTCGGCTTGATGGGCAACGGCAACGCCCACCTCATCGAACAGCTCGGCGAACTCGGCCTCAAGTACGTCGCCGTGCGCCACGAAGCCGGCACGGTCGCCGCCGCTGACGCGTACACGCGCGTCAGCGGGGAGCTGGCCATCGCCACCACCACGTACGGCGCCGGTTTCACGAATGCGCTCACCGCGCTCGCCGAGGCGGCTCAGGCTCGCACGCCGATGCTCGTCGTCGTCGGAGATGCACCGAGCACCGGGCCGCGCCCGTGGGATGTGGATCAGGAGATGCTGGCGGCGGCCCTCGGCATCCGCACGCACACGCTCTCGGTGACCAACATCGCGCGGACGGTGGAACGCGCAGTGACCTACGCGCTGCGCGTTCGGCGCCCGGTCGTGCTCGCCATCCCCTACGATCTCGTCGGTGTGGAGGTCGCCGGCGCGGTCGATTCCAGTGCGGCATCCGCGCCTGGAGCGGAAGCGCAGGGCATCGACCTCGCCGATCCCGCGGTGCTCGCCGCCCTATCCGCTTCCGTGTCCGGGGCGGAGCCGTCTGCGCAGAGCACCGGCTCCCTGGCTTCGGCGCCCGCCACTCCCTCGCCCGCCCCGGCTCCCGTCTCCCGTCCCGCAGACCATCAGATCGAACTCGCGGTGGTCGCCCTCCTCGAAGCCGAGCGCCCCCTCGTCATCGCGGGCCACGGCGCGCACGTGTCGGGAGCCTCAGCCGAGCTCGGGAGCATCGCGTCGGCGCTCGGCGCACTGACCTCCACGACGGCGCTCGGCCGAGGCATCTTCCCCGAAACGGCGTTCGACCTCGGCGTCACTGGCGGTTTCGGCCAGCAGCGGGCCATGAGCGTCGTCGAGACGGCAGACGTCGTGCTCGTCGTCGGAGCGAGCCTGAACCAGTTCACCATGCGGTTCGGCGATCTGTTCGGCGCCGGCACCACCGTGATTCGCGTCGATGCCGAGCAGGTCGCCCCTCCGAGGACGAATCGTCCCATCTCGCACCAGCTGCTGCAGGGCGATGCCCGTGACATCCTGGACCGGTTGCTCGCGGGAATCGCGGCGGTGCGCGACGTTTCGGGGAGCTCGGCGGGCGGCTGGCGCACGACGGTCGCGGGGCTCGAACCGGGAGGCGCACTGCGCGAGCGCAGCACCGGTGTCGTCGACGGTGTGTGCGCAGACGGCAGGCTCGATCCTCGCGCCGTCGCCGCGCGCATCGGCGCACTGCTGCCGGCGGAGCGTCACGTGACCACCGACGGCGGTCACTTCCTCGGCTGGGCGAACATGTACTGGCCGGTCGCCGCTCCGGAGCGCATGATCATGGTCGGCACCGCCTATCAGACCATCGGCCTCGGCTTCTCGACGGTCGCGGGCGTCGCTGCGGCGGTCCCCGGCACGACGACCGTGCTCAGCACCGGCGACGGCGGCGGGCTCATGGCCCTCGCCGATCTCGAAACCGCGATCCGCACGGCGTCCAGCTGCATCATCGTGGTGTGGAACGACGGCGCGTACGGAGCGGAGGTGCATCTCTACGGCGAGCTGGGCCTCGATCAGGAACCGATGCTGATCTCCGACGTGGACTTCGCGGGTGTCGCCTCCGCGCTCGGCGCGACAGGGGTGCGCGTGCGCACGCTGGCGGACCTCGACACTCTGCGCACGTGGACCGAAGCGGGCGCCTATGGAACGCTCCTGCTCGACTGCCGCGTCTCGCGCAGCGTCGTCGCCGAGTATCAGCGGGAGATTCAGCGCGTGAACGGCATCGACGTTCCGGCTGAGACCGAATAGTCAGGCGCATTGTGCGAGCGATCCGCGTTCTGCAAGTCGACCCAGACGGGAATGAACTTGCGGATCCCGGATCGCTTGCAGAACGGGGATCCACTGTTCGACGCCGGTGCTCGCGACGTGGGTACCGGGAGCGAGGGGCGAGGGTCAGCCGGCGGCCAGGCCGTCGATGAGGCGCGTGAACGCGGCGAAGTACGTCGTCGACCCCGACGGTGTCGACGCGATGCCGATCGCCGATTCCCGGAGGGCGCCGACGAGCAGTACCGCCGTCGCCCGCGCGTCGACCTCCGCGCTGACGGCTCCGCCGCGCTGCGCCGCGAGGAGGGTGTCGCCGATCATCGCCGCGCTCGCACCCGAGCCGATGCCGCGCTCGGCCCCATCGACGACGAGCGTCGGTCCGGACACGTTGTAGAAGTGCCCGAGCCGCGCATCGGCGGCGAGATCGAACATGGCGCTCGCGTGCGCCAAGAGGCTCTCCCGCCAGTCGTTCGCAGCGGCGGCGGCGGCGCGCGTCCGCTCCACGAGCTCGCGCCCCAGCCTGGCGTAGGCATCGCGGAGCAGCGCGTCCCTCCCGCCGGGATAATGCGCGTACACGGTTCCCCTGGAGATGCCCGACACCTCTGACACCCGCTCGATCGTAGCGTCGGGGAGGCCGCCCTCGGCGATGATCTCGAGTACCGCATCGACGAGCTCGTGGCGGGTGCGCTCCTGTCTCCGCTCGCGAAGGCTGCGGCGATCAGGCGACTGCTCAGGGGCGTTCGAGGCGGATGGTGCTGTGCTCACGGAGACCAGTCTACAAAGGCGCCGGCGAGTCTTGTGGACGCAGCGTTCAGTTTCTATACTCGGAGTACAGATTGCGGTGGTCCGTCGATTCCGGCCCGCCCGGACGAGAGGACCCCGATGACCACCGTGACGCTCGAGATCGCCGAGGGCCTCGCCCGCGAAGCCATCACCGTCTGGGGTTTCGACGCCGCCACGCACCTGGAGCTCTTGAAGAACCGTGAGAACTTCGTCTACCGATTCGACTCCGATCATCGGCCGTACGTGGTGCGCGTGCACCGGCAGGGCTACCACTCCGACGCGGAGCTCGGGTGCGAACTCGACTTCGTCCGCGCATTGCACGCTGAAGGCGTCGCGGTGCCCGAGTTCATCGCCGCGCCAGACGGGAGCGGCTTCGTCGTGGTCGGCGCCGAGAGCGCAGTGGGGCCGCATCAGGTCGACGTGCAGCGCCTGATCCCGAACCGGGGCATGTTCGGCGACGAGCGCACCGCGGTCGCCGGCACCGCAGATCTCGAGCCCTCCGATTTCACCGCACTGGGACGCCTGATCGGGGAGCTCCACGCCGCCACCGAGCGCTCCGGCTACGCGATGGCCGTGTCTCGCGACGACTGGGACCTCGAGGGCCTGATCGGCAGCGAACCGGCCTGGGGCGATCCTCTCGGGCTCACCGAGCTGGTGGGAGACGAGCGCGCGACCGTCTCTCGCGCGATCGAACGCGTACGCGGGCAGATCACCGCCTACGGCACCCCTCCGCATCGATTCGGCCCGATCCACGCCGACCTCACCCCCGAGAACGTGCTGCGGACGGAGACTGGTCTGGTGGTCATCGACTTCGACGACTTCGCGGCCGGCTGGCACCTGTTCGACCTCGCCACCGCGCTCTACTTCTACACGCCGCACCCGCGCGCCGCCGACTACCGTTCCGCGCTGTTCGCCGGCTACGAGGCCGTGCGTCCACTCGACGAGGCCGACCACGAGGTGTTCCCGGCGATCCTCCTCGCTCGCGGACTCACCTACCTCGGCTGGTCGGCGGATCGTCGCGGCGAACCGACTGCCGAATGGCACGCGCGCACTGTGCTGCCGCACGTGGTGCGGCTCGCCGAGGACCTCATCGCCGATTGACGGCCGCACCCGCATCGCCTCCGCCGCTCACACACAGACAGGAACCCATGTCCTCCACCGCAGACCTGCTCGCCCGCCGCAATCGCACCATCGGCCCCTACTCCCCGCTCTTCTACCGCGAACCGCTCCAATTCGTCGCCGCCAAGGGCGTCTGGTTCACCGAGGCCTCGGGCGACCGGTACCTCGACGGCTACAACAACGTGCCGCACGTCGGCCACGCGAACGAGCGGGTGGTCCGCGCGCTCGCGGATCAAGCCGCGACGCTCAACGTGCACACCCGGTACCTCAACGACCGCGTGATCGACTACTCCGAGCGTCTGCTCGCAACCTTCGCCGACGACCTGGACCGCGTCTTCTTCGGCAACTCGGGTTCGGAGGCGAACGAACTCGCGCTGCGCATCTCGCGCCAGCTCACCGGCGCAACCGGAGTCATCGTCTCCGATTACAGCTACCACGGCACGACCATCGCACTCGCCGAGATGACGACGGGCCTGGAGACTCGCGAGCCGCTCGGAGCCCACGTGCGCGCGATCCGCATTCCCGACCTCGATCGGGATTCCCGGCCGGAGGCCGATGTGCTCGCCGCGACCCTGAGCGAAGTGGACGCAGCGATCGCATCGCTGCAGGAGGCGGGGTTCGGAGTCGCGGCGTGCCTCTTCGATCCGCTCTTCTCGACGGAGGGCATGCCCCGCGTGCCCGAGGGTCTCCTGCCCGAGATCGCATCGCGCGTGCGCGTCGCCGGCGGACTCGTCATCGCGGACGAGGTGCAGAGCGGATTCGGCCGCACCGGATCCCACATGTGGGGCCACGAGCTCACGGCCCTCTCCCCCGATCTCGTCACGATGGGGAAGCCGATGGGCAACGGCCACCCCATGTCGGCCGTGGTCACGAGCGAGCCGGTGCTCGACGCCTTCGGCTCGCGCAACGAGTTCTTCAACACCTTCGCCGGCAACCCGGTCTCGGCCGCGGTGGGCGAGGCCGTGCTGCTCGAAATGGAGGAGCACGGGATGATGGCGAGGGCCCGATCCCTCGGTCGCACCGCACGCGCCCACTTGGACGGTGTGGCTGACAGCTACGACTTCGTGCGAGCCGCGAAGGGCACGGGCATGTTCCTCGGTCTCGACTTCGCGGTCGACGGAGCGCCGGCACCCGAACTGGCGGCGCGGGTCGTCGAGGAGATGAAGGCGCGCAAGGTGCTGATCTCGCGGATCGGCCGGGACCAGAGCGTTCTGAAGGTGCGCCCACCGCTCGCGTTCGGTGAAGCGGAGCTCCCGATCCTCCTCGACGCCTTGGACGCATCGCTCGCGAGCGTTCGAGCCTGAAGGTGTATCCTCTCGAAGTGACACGCCGTGAGCGGTGCGCATCGCAGTGACCCCTCCGGTGCGGGTGCGCCGACCCGAGCACGAACGTCAGCGATGCCGAAGGGATCCTGGAATGAACACTGCAATGACGCAGAGCGAAGCCCTTGCGAACGCCCAGCGCACCCGTGCCGACGACCTCGGAGCGTTCCGGCAGATGGTCGCGTCGTCCTTCGTGCCACTGCGCGTGTCCACGGAGTACGCCGGGCGCTTCTCCGCACGGATGGTGTCGGCCGACGCCGATGACGTGGTCTTCACGGAAGTCGTCGCACGCCCGCACCTCGTCGAGCGCACGCCGGAGACCATCGCTGATGGCGGAAGCGGCTACTACAAGGTGAGCCTCCTGCTGTCTGGGAGCAGCATTCTCGTGCAGGACGGGCGCGAGGTCGTCATGAGCCCCGGAGACCTCTCCGTCTACGACACGTCGCGCCCGTACTCGCTGCTCTTCGGCGAGGAGTTCCGGAACCTCATCATGATGTTCCCGAAGGATCGCGTCGACCTCCCCATCCCGTTCACGGAGCAGCTCACAGCGGTGTCGCTGGGACGCGAGCACAGCGGTCTCGCGCCTGTCGTCACAGCGTTCCTCTCGCAGTTCCCCGCGCAGCTCGCGAACCTCGACGGGCGCGTGCGCGCCAAGCTCGCGCACACGAGTCTCGATCTCATGGGAACCCTGTTCTCGAGCATTCTCGACGCCGACCCAGCGCAGCGCGATCCGCATCAGCTCCTCCTGCAGAAGATCACGGCGTACATCGAGTCGCATCTCGGCGACACCGCTCTCTCCCCCAGCACGATCGCCGCCGCGCACTACATCTCGACGCGACACCTCCATTCCCTCTTCCGCGAAGCCGACACCACGGTGTCGACCTGGATACGCGAGCGTCGACTCGAACGGTGCCGTGCCGATCTGCTGGATCCGGTGCTGCAGGATCGGACCGTCTCGACCATCGCCGCGCGCTGGGGCTTCACCGACGCCGCGCATTTCAGCCGCGTGTTCAAGGCGGCGTTCAACGCCTCGCCCAGCGAGCTGCGACGCGCCTAGCCCGGACTCCCGGCTGGTTCGAGGCCGTTTCGTGACCGTTGTTGTCGCGCAGCGAACGACGGTTGACTGAGACAGACGAGCCGCCTGCAGCCGCCTCCGCACGCCCCTGACGCTGCGTACAGTGAATGCCACCTGACGGGCGACGAAGCCCGGTGGCATCCGCCCTCGGCGTTGCTGACCGCCTCTTCGACGCTCTCCGCGCACGAAGGAGTGACGGCACCATGACCACGCACGACATCACCGCAGCAGACCCGAACGAGTGGCGCAGCTACGACGAGTTCGCCGCCGGCATCGACGCCTTCCGGCTTCCGAATGCCAGCCTCGCGGGCACGGCGCTCGCCCTGACACTCGATGACGGATCCTCGCTTCGCCTGTCCTTCGGCACCGAGCAGGTGACGTGGTGGGCCGACGGTTCGCTCCCCGGCGGCGACGAGCACCGCGACCCGTACGACGCGGTGCGGGTGCGCTCCGACACCGTGTTCGTGAACCTCCCCCTCGAATCACTCGAGCGGGAATCACTCACGGTGATCTTCTCCGAATCGACGCATCGGGCGCTCGTGGTGCGCTCCACCATCGGTTCGGAGGATCACGCCGGAGAGCCGCGCGTGGGCCAGACCTTCTGGGCGGCGGTCACGGACGGCGGCGAGCCGTCGGGCGAAGCACCCGGGCCCTCACGCGATCTGATCGGAAAGCGCAACCTGTACCGCTACAGCCCGCACCACCTGTACGAGCACGTCTACATCTCCAGCGAGCGGTACGCGTGGCAGTGCGTCGAAGGGGTGCAGCGCGGGCACGGAGACATGGATCTCTCGACCGTGTGGAAGTTCTCCGACGGCCTCTACCTCTTCTGCTTCCGCGAGTTCCGGATCGCGGTCGCCAGCGTGTGGCTGCACGATCTCGGATATCAGTTGCGCACGACGGGCGTCTTCCTCGGGCTCACGGGCACCGGCGACGCCGAGCACTCCCGAGCCGGCGGCCACATCTACCCCATCGGGTCCGTCGCGTATCCCGATGTCCAACCGGTCTGAGCGCTCTGCAGAGCAGACGCCAGCCCCCACGCACTTCCCGCATCACGATCCATTCGAGAGGACATGACATGAAGAGACGCATCACCGGTGTCGCCGCCATCGCGGCGGCATCCGCTCTCGCGCTCTCCGGCTGCGCCGGAGGCGGAGGAGACGGGGGCGAAGGCGCCCCGATCAGGCTCGGATCCGTCAACACGCTCAGCGGCGCCGCGACCTTCCCCGAGGCGAGCGCCGCGGCGCAGGCGGTCTTCGATCGCGTCAACGCCGATGGCGGCATCGACGGGCGCATGATCGAGTACAACACCGTCGACGACAAGGGAGATCCGGCGTCTGCGACCGCCGCCGCACGCGAACTCGTCGGCAGTGACGAGGTCGTGGCGCTCGTCGGCGGCGCGTCGCTCATCGAGTGCGAGGTGAACCAGGACTACTACGCGCAGGAGAGCGTCTTGTCCATGCCCGGCATCGGCGTAGACACCGGCTGCTTCAACTCCCCGAATATCGCGCCTGCGAATCTCGGTCCGTTCAACGACATGACGCTCACGTTGCTCAACGGCTCGGAGAACCTCGGTCTCGACGACATCTGCGTGCTCCTCGAGATCGCGGGTTCGACGAAGCCCTCGTATCTCGCCGGGGTGGAGAAGTGGACCGAGATCACCGGCAAGGAGCCCCTGCTCGTCGACGACAGCCTGCCGTACGGCGGCTCGGACTACACGCCCTACATCGTGAAGGCGAAGAATGCCGGTTGCTCGGCGATCGCGGTGAACGGCATCGAGCCCGATGCGATCGGCCAGGTCAAGGCCGCGCAGGCCCAGGGCTGGGACGACGTCACCTTCCTGTTCCTGACCAGCGTGTACAGCGAGAACTTCGCGTCGGCGCTCGATTGGACGGGCAAGGGCGTGCACGTGCCAGCCGAGTTCTACCCGTTCACGGAGGACAGCGAGATCAACGCCGACTGGAAGTCGCTGATGGAGGAGAACGACATCGCACTCACCTCGTTCAGCCAGGGCGGGTATCTCGCGGCGATGAACTTCGTCGAGGTGCTCTCGAACATGGACGGCGAGTTCACGCGCGAGTCCGTTTCCGCGGCGCTCCACGACATGGAGCCCATCGAGAACCCGATGGTCGCCTTCCCGTACCAGTTCGATCAGATCGCGGAGCAGGAGTACACGCCCGGCGGGTGGCCGGTCGTACTCGAATCGGGAACCCGCGCCTGGGAGAAGTCGGCCGACGATTGGCTGCTCCCGGCGAACTGACGACCGGCCGGTCCCCGAACGGCGGACCGGCCGGCGCACACCACGGGAGTCCGGCGCGAACCCGCTCGTGCGCCGGGCTCCCGATCCACCATTCCGAATGCACTTCGGCGAAGGAGCCACATGCGTCACCCCACTCTCGACACTTCATGCGCCGGGGTCGGCGCATGAACAGCGGCGCGCTCGTGCAGGGCGCCCTGGCCGGACTCGCGTCCGGTGGACTCTACGCCGTGCTCGCAGTCACCCTCACGCTCATGAGCCGCCTGGTCCGCGTCGTCAACTTCGCACAGGCCGCGACCGGCATGTTCGCCGCGTTCTCGGCGGTGTGGTTCGCCACCGAGCTCGGCCTCCCGGTCTGGGCGGCGACGCTCGTCGGCATCCTGGTCGGCGCTGCATTGAACGGCGCGATCGGCTGGATCGCCGCGACCTGGCTCTCGGAGGCGACCGTCACCCTCCGCTCTGCGATGACCGTCGCTCCGCTCCTCATGCTGATCTCACTGTCGTTCATCATCTTCGGCAACAAGCCGCAGCCGTTCGAGCCGATCCTCTCCGGTCCGGCGTTCACCGTCGCGGGCGTCGTCGTCAGCTGGGTCACGATCGTGATGGTCGTCATCGCCGTGGTCGTCGCTGCCGGCTGCGCGCTGCTCCTCACCCGCACCACGATCGGCACGCAACTCCGAGCACTCTCTGAGCGACCGACGACGGCCGAGCTCATCGGCATCGCGGCGAAACCGCTTTCGATCGGCGTGTGGGCGGTGACGGGGGCGATCTCCGCCGTCACCATCCTCGTGATCGCACCCTCCCAGTCGAACGATGCCATCAGCCTGTCGATGCTGATCATCCCCGCCTCCGCCGCCGCCCTGCTCGGAGGCTTCCGACGCCTCGACTTCGCAGTCGCGGGCGGGTTGCTCCTCGGCATCATCTCCGGCATCGTCGCGCAGGTCCCAGCCGTGTCGTTCGTCCGCAATTTCATCCCGTTCCTGTTCATCGTCGTGCTGCTCCTGTGGTCGCAGCGGAAGGAGGTGTGGGATGTGGCTCGCTAACCACCGCTTCCGCGTGATCCTGCCCATCGTCGTCGCGGTCGCCGGCGTCGGCGTCGCCTGGGCGCTCAGCGTCGGTCTCTCCGGCTACTACGTGTTCCTCGGCATCAGTGCACTCACCGCGATCATCGCCGTGCTCGGCCTCGGCGTCGTCACCGGATCTGCCGGAATCATCGCACTGTCGCAGCTCACATTCGCCGCGATCGGCGCGTGGGTCGTCGCCTGGCTGAACACCCTCGACGCCCCGGGCGGATTCATCGTGTGGCTCATCGCGGGCGGAGCCGCCGGCGCCGTCGCCGGCATCGTGATCGGCCTCCCGGCGCTGCGGCTGCGCGGCGTCAACCTCGCCGTGGTCACCCTCGGCTTCGCGGCCGCGTTCGATGTGATGCTGGTGCAGATCCAGTTTCCCGGCGCATCTGACGGCATCGCCGTCGCCCGCCCGAACGGGTTCACGAGCGATCGCGACTACTTCTTCTTCGCCGCCGTCGTCATGGTGATCTGCGCGCTCATCGTGTCCGCGCTGCAGCGCAGCCGCATGGGGAGCGGCTGGAAGGCGGTGGCGTTCTCAGAGCGAGGCACCGCTGCGGTCGGCCAGAGCGTGTCTGCAGCGAAACTCTCAGCATTCGCCGTGAGTGCCGCACTGGCCGGTATCTCCGGCGGGTTGCTCGCAGGGCAGGTCCAGCTGCCGTTCGCCTCGAGCTTCGCCCCACTCCAGTCGTTAGCGCTCTACATCCTCGCGGTGATGAGCGGTGCCTACCTCATCGATATGGCCATCTTCGGCGGCATCCTCTGGGTCGTGGTCCCCGAGTTGCTGAAGAGATGGGGCGTGCCGCAGGACTGGGGGTTCGTCGTATTCGGACTCCTCGGCATCCAGGCCCTCACGAGCGGCTCGAATCTCGGCGAGGGGATTCGCGGGCTGCTCCGCCGTCGTTCGGCCGCACGAGGAGCAGCACGCGACTCCGAGCATGCAAGCGTCACGGAGGTCGGAACGAGCGTGCTCGACGTGTTCGCCGTCCCCGAAGCCGCCCAGCCGATCCCCGCGGATGCTCCTCCGGTGCTCGAGGTCTCGGGCCTCGGCGTGCAGTTCGGCGCACTGAAAGCGCTCGACGACGTCGCCGTCACCGTGCGCCAGCGATCCATCATGGGCCTCATCGGTCCGAACGGTGCGGGGAAGTCGACGTTCGTCGACGCGGTCAGCGGCTTCCTTCCCCAGCACGCGGGGCTCACCCTGCTCGACGGGGCCGACATCAGCCGGTTGTCGCCCACGCAGCGCGCCCGGCGCGGTCTCCGCCGCACGTTCCAGCAGGATCGCGTTCCCCCGCAGCTGACGGTCGAGGCGTACGTGCGTTTCGTGGGACGCCGCCGACTGGATCACGACGAGCTTGCCGATGCGCTCGCCTTTCTCGGATGCCCCTCCCCCGAAACGCCCCTCACCACCGTGGACATCGGCACGCGGCGCCTCGTCGAGGTCGCCGCCGCGGTGCTGGCGGGGCCGCGCGTGCTGATCCTCGATGAACCCGCGGCGGGACTGTCGCACGACGAGCATGTGCAGTTCGGGCACCGACTCACACGGATCCCCTCGCGGTTCGACACCGCGATCGTGTTGATCGAGCACGACCTCGATCTGGTGCGCTCCGTCTGCACGGAACTCACCGTGCTCGACTTCGGGCGCGTGATCGCGCAGGGCCCGACTGCCGAGGTGCTCGACACCCCCGTCGTCATAGCCGCCTATATGGGAGATGCGGAGATCAGCTCATGACCGAACTGCGACTTTCCGGAGTGACCGTGAGCCGCGGCGCCGGCCCGGTCGTCTCCGATGTCGACCTCGTGGTGCGCTCGGGAGAAATCCTCGCGCTCGTCGGCCCGAACGGTGCCGGCAAGTCGAGCCTCCTCGAATCCGTCTCCGGCGTGATTCCGCACTCGGCCGGAGACGTCGCACTCGACGGGAGCTCGATCGCGAAGCGCAGCAGGGTGCAGCGAGCCCGGGCGGGCATCGCGCACATCGAGCAGGGGCGGGCGATCTTCCCCTCACTGACGGTGCGCGAGAACATCCTCCTCACGGCGAAGACGGAAACAGCGCTCGCAGAGGTGCTGCAGTCGTTCCCCGAGCTCGAGAAGCGCATCGACGCGCAGTCCGTGCTGCTCTCCGGCGGCGAGCAGCAGATGGTGGTGCTGGCTCGCGCCTTCGCCGCGAAACCGCGATTCCTGCTCATCGACGAGATGTCGCTCGGTTTGGCGCCGGTCGTCTTCATGCGGCTGCTCCCCGTGATCCAGCAGATCGCCGAATCGGGTGTCGGTGTGCTGCTCGTCGAGCAGTTCACCCACCTCGCACTGGGCGTCGCGGATGAGGCGATGGTCATCGCCAGTGGTCGCGTCAGCCACGCACAGGGGCCAGCGGCAACGCTCGAGCAGGATCCGCGGCTCCTGCGCGCCGCGTACCTGGGGGGCTGACCGACGGACGGGCCGGTCGCGCGCTATGCGTTCCCGGCCCGACCCGCGGCTCCAGCGTGGCTACTACATTCCGGCGTGCTCGAACGCGACAGTCGGCAGATCGACGATGTGCGCGCCCCCGTCGGCGACCAGCACGGATCCGGTCATGTACGACGACTCTTCAGAACCCAGGAATCGCACGATCGACGCGATCTCGGACGGTTCGGCGGCCCGTCCGAGCGGCACGTCGCGCGTGACCGCCGCGTAGCCTGCGTCACGATCCGCGATCTGCGCGGCATGGGCGGCGAACTCGTCCATCTCGGCATCGGCCATGGGTGTGCGCACCCAGCCAGGGCAGACGGCGTTCACCCGAATGCCGACCCGCCCGTAATCGCGCGCCAGGCTGCGCGTCAATCCGATCAGCGCGTGCTTGCCGACGGTGTAGCCGGCGACCGACGGGCCGGCGAAGAGGCCCGCGAGCGACGAGACGACGACGATCTCGCTCCCGCCGCGCCGCGCCGCGCTCTCGGTCAGTGCCGGCAGCGCCTCGCGCGCCATCACGAACGCTGTGGTGAGATTCGCCGTGAGCGCAGCGTTCCAGTCCGCGTCACTCGTCTCGCCCACGGAGGCGAAGCCGTGGCCCCCCGCATTGGCGACGAGCACATCGATACGGCCGAAACGCTCGAGGATCCGCGCGATCGCTGCTCTGGCCGAGACTCGGTCGGCGGCGTCGGCCACGACTGGGAGCGCTCCGGTGGCAGTGGCGACCTCTGCGAGCGGTTCGGCGCGTCGCCCGACCACCGCCACCGCCGCTCCCTCGTCCGCGTAGCGCTTCGCGATCGCAGCTCCGATGCCGGTGCCTCCGCCCGTGATCACGATGACGCGCTGCGATGCTGGTGCCTGGTCGCTCATGTGGGGTCTCCCTGTCGCCGATGAGTGCTGGGCGGCGGAAGATCCGCTGCCCGTTTCCGACCATCCTGCTGCGGCATCGTGACCGCCGGGGCGATCGATCCCGCACCGTCAAGAGCGCCGCGCGCTGGGTCAACGGCGTGAGGGCGACGGCTGCGATACTGACGGCAGACCGCCCGATGCCCCCGGCTTGCGGGCCCAGCACGCTCACGAAACGGAGTCGCCGATGACCCTGTCGCCCCCTGATCTCATTCTCACCGGAGGCCGCGTCTACACCGTGGATCCCGAGCAGGCGTGGGCCGAGGCCATCGCGGTCGCGGGCGGTCGCTTGGTCGCGGTCGGCGACTCGGACGATCTGCTTCCGCTGGCGGGCCCTGACACCGAGATCCGCGATCTCGCCGGGGCGTTCGTGATGCCCGGGCTGGTCGATGTGCACAATCACCACTTCCTCGCGGGGAAAGAGGAGCTCTTCGAATTGCGCGTTCCCATCGGCGCGAGTCTCGACGGCATTCTGGAAGCCGTTGCCGCGCACGCGGCAACGCTGCCCGACGGAGCCTGGATCGTCGGTGGACCGTGGGCGAGCGATCGTCTCGGCGACGTGAACACGGCGGCGGCGCTGGAGCGTCTCGATGCAGCGGCCGGCGGCCGCCCCGTCATGCTCTCCGACGACTCGCATCACAACCGATGGGCATCGTCTCGCGCGCTCGAACTCGCGGGGGTGGAGCCCGGCTCAGCAGGCGTGCTCACCGACCCGAACGCGGACGATCGGGCGACCGGCGTGCTGCTCGAGGCTGCCGGGCTCCCCGTGGCCCGAGCGCATGCCGCTGCGGGCGCTCTCACCGCCGAGCAGGAGCGAGCTGCGGCTCAGCGCGGAGTGGAGATCCTCAACTCGTACGGCGTCACCGCATTTCAGGACGCTGGCGTCTCCACCCATATCCTCGAGGCGCTCCGCTCGCTCGACGCATCCGGCGACCTCGACGCCTGGGTCGTGAGCTCCCTGCTCATCAACGATGAGATCTTCGGCTTCGCCGAAGTGGGAGACGACCTCGTCTTCGGCGGCGAGCGCTTCCGCACCGAGCACCATCGCCCGGACTTCGTCAAGATCTTCCTCGACGGCGTACCGCCGACCCGCACGGGCGCGTTCCTCGAGCCGTACTTGCCCGACGATGCTCACGGCGATCACTTCCACGGCGAAACCCTCCTCGACCCTGCCGAACTCACCGGCTGGCTGCGCCGGGTCGCTCGAGCGGGGCTCTCCGCGAAGATCCACTGCACCGGCGACGCCTCGGTGCACGAGGTGCTCAATGCCGTCGAAGTGCTGCGCGGCGAGGGAACCACCGAGCCGCGGTATCAGATCGCGCACGGCCAGTTCGTGCATCCCGACGACATCCCGCGGTTCGCGGCACTCGGTGTGTCCGCCGACATCTCACCGTTCATCTGGGTTCCCGGCCCCATCGTGGAGGCGATTCGCGAGGTGCTCCCCCGCGACCGCGCCGATCGCATCCAACCGAATCGTGCGCTCATCGATGCGGGAGCGGTCGTCGCCGGCGGATCGGACTGGCCGGTCTCCCCGTCTCCGAACGCGTGGGAGGGGATCCACGGCCTCGTCACCCGCGAGGATCCGAGCGGCGCGTACCCCGGTGCCCTCTGGCCCGAGCAGGCGATCTCGCTCGCGGAGGCGATCGCCGCCTTCACGATCAACGGGGCGGAGGCGATGGGGCTCGCGCACGAGACCGGCTCGCTGACCCCGGGCAAGTCAGCTGACTTCGTCCTGCTGGATCGCGACCCGTTCGCGCATGACGCGCGCTCGCTCGTCCAGACCACCGTGACCGAGACATGGTTCGCCGGCCGTCGGGTCTACGAGCACCGGCCCGCAGCAGCGTGACCGCGGACTGGAGCAGATGATGACGCACCGACTACTCGTGCTGTACCCCGAACCGGCCGATCGAGCCGAATTCGAACGCTACTACCGCGACGTCCACCTGCCGCTCTGTGCGCAGCTGCCCGGCGTGCTCAGCATCGACTTCTCGCTGGCGATCCCCGAATCGCCGTATTTCGCGGTCTTCGAAGCGACCTTCGCCGACGCCGACGCCCTGCGGGCCGCGCTCGAATCGCCCGAGGGGCAGACCGTCGCCGCCGACGTGCCCCGGTACGCGACCGGCGGCGCGACCGTGATCACCTTCGCAGCAGAGCCGTTCCCGTTGGAGTGAGCTGATCACGGGCCTGTGCCACCCCTCCTACTGCAATCGGTACCGCAACTAGCTGACTCAGCGCTCTCCGCTCAGCAGGAACCGCGCACCGAGTTCGCCGATCAGCACGGCCGGCGCATTCGTGTTGCCGGTCGTCACCCGCGGCATGATCGATGCGTCGATCACGCGCAGCCCGTCGACGCCGTGCACTGCGAGTCGGGGGGAGACGACGGCGAGCTCGTCCACCCCCATCTTGCAGGTGCCGACCTGGTGGTGATACATCGCGACCGTGTCGCGCACGTAGTCGACGAGGTCGTCCCCATCTCCGATCTCCGGCCCGGGATAGACCTCCGTGGCGCCCCACTCCCCCGCCAGAGCCTGCTGCCGGCCGATGCGTCGGCACTGCTGCACCGAGGCGACGAGCGAGGCGACGTCATCGTCGTGGGAGAGCGCGCCCAGGTCGATGATCACCGGGTCTTCGGGGTCGGGCCCCGACAGCGCGAGCGAACCGCGGGACTTCGGGGTGACGAGCCCTGCCATGAACGTGAACCCGTCGGCGGAGCGCGGTTCGAGGAAGTCTCCGTACATGGGTACTGAGAAATTGATCGGCTGCGTGTCGGGTCGGTCGAGCTCGGCACGGCTCTTCCAGAAGATATGGGTCTGCGTGACCGATCGGCCGGCCTCCGGGGGTCCGACGGGCTGCTCGGTTTCGAAGATCACGGGTGCGAGGTAATGATCGTGCAGGTTCTTCCCGACTCCGGGGAGGTCTACGCGCGCCTCGATGCCGACCTCGGCCAACTCGTCGGCGGGCCCGATTCCGGAGCGCAGCAGCACGCGCGGCGAGTCCAGCGCGCCCGCCGCGAGCACCACTTCGTCTGCGTGCAACTCGCGCAGCTCGCCGCCCTGCGAGAAGCGGACCCCGGTGACACGGGGCCTCGCCGCCCGATCCCCGGTCGCATCGGCGTCGTCGTCCGCGAAGAGCAACTCGTGGACGTGGCATCCCACTTCGACGTTCACGCGATCCCGCACCGGCTTGAGATACGCCATGTACGTGTTGAACCGTCTTCCGTCGCGCACGGTGATCTGCTGCTGCGACACCCCGTCGAGCGAGGCCCCGTTGTAGTCGGGATTGTGCGGGAGCCCTTCCTGCACCGACGCGTCGATGATGGCCTGCTGGATCGGCGCGAGCGCATAGGCGTCGGTCACGTCGAGCAGCCCGTCGGTGCCGCGCAGCCCGTCGGAGCCGTCACCTGCGCCGTGGAAGTTCTCGATCGCGCGATAGACCGGCAGCACGTCCTCCCAAGCCCATCCGTCGTTCCCGAGCGATGCCCAGTGATCGAAGTCGAGCGGTGAGCAGCGCACCCAGATCATCGCGTTGAGCGAGTGCGACCCGCCGAGCACCTTGCCGCGCGGCAGATGCAGGCGATGACCGTTCGCCCCGGGCTGCGGCACCGTGTAGTAGTTCCAATCGTCGGCGCTGTGCCAGAGCTCGCCCATCCGCATGGGGTCGTGGATCGCTGGATTCCCGTCTTCCCCGCCCGCTTCGAGCACGGTGACCGAGACACCGGCGTCTGCGAGACGGCGCGCCACTACGGACCCGGCGGAGCCGGCTCCCACCACGATGACGCTGCGAGGCGGTGCGCCTCCAGTAGACCGAGCCGACATCGTTCACTCCTCTCACGGCGCGGCGGCGTTGCCGCACCGACGATTCGAGCGTTCCAGCCCTGGGGCGCGGCGTCGAGCTTGAGCGCGACGGTGTGCCGCGATCGTCAACGGCACTGCTTCGCCAGACAAGCAGCGGCCCCCGCCCCCGCATACCCTGGAGCCACTGACCGGACTCGAAGTGGAGGATCCATGAACACCTACGACAGCCTGCTTGCTGCCATCACACCTGCTGGCGGCGAGACGCGCGAGGTCTTCGACCCGGCGACGGGAGAACGCATCGGCACCGCTCCCGTTGAGGGGCTCGACGACCTGCATGCGGCGATCGATCGCGCGGAAGCGGCGCAACCCGCTTGGGCCGCGCTCCCCGATGCGGAGCGCCAGGCGACCCTGCACCGTGCCGCCGACGCCATCGAAGCCTCTTCCGAGGCGCTCGCCGAGCTGCTCTCGCGGGAACAGGGCAAGCCGCTCAACGGCCCGAATGCCCGGTTCGAGGTCGGCGGCTGCGTTGCGTGGACGCGCGCCGCTGCGGATACGCCGCTCCCCGTCGAGGTCATCATCGACGACGAGTCCGGCTATGCCGAGATGCACTACCGGCCGCTCGGTGTCGTCGGCGCCATCTCCCCCTGGAACTGGCCGATGATGATCTCGATCTGGCAGATCGCCCCGTCGCTGCGCATGGGCAACACGGTGGTCATCAAGCCTGCCGAGACGACGTCGCTCTCGGTGCTCGCACTGGTCGCGGTCATGAATCAGGTCCTGCCGGAGGGCGTGCTGAATATTGTGGCCGGCCCCGGGCGCACCGTGGGCGACGCGCTCACGCGGAGCCCGAAGATCAGCAAGATCATGTTCACCGGCTCGACCCCGGTGGGCAAGCGGATCATCGAAGCCTCCGCTGCGAATGTCGCGCGCCTCACGCTCGAGCTCGGCGGCAACGACGCGGGCATCGTGCTGCCCGACGTGGATCCCGCTGCCATCGCAGAAGATCTCTTCTGGGGGGCCTTCATCAACACGGGCCAGACGTGCGCCGCACTGAAGCGGCTCTACGTGCACGACTCCGTTTACGACGCGGTGGTGGACGAGCTCGCGAAGTTCGCGGCGAACGTGCCCATGGGCGTCGGGCTCGACGAGCAGAACGTGCTCGGCCCGCTGCAGAACCGTGCGCAGTTCGACGAAGTCGACCGCCTGGTCGAGTCGGCGAAGGCGTCGGGGGCTCGGGTCGTGCTCGGCGGGGAGCCGGATCGCGACGCGGTCGGCAACTTCTATCCGACCACGCTCGTCGCGGACATCGATCCGCACAACGACCTGGTCGTGGAGGAGCAGTTCGGCCCGGCCCTTCCCATCATCCGATACTCAGATCTCGACGAGGTCGTGAAGCTGGCGAATGAGCTCGAGTTCGGTCTGGGTTCATCGGTGTGGTCGTCGGATCGCGCACGGGCGCTCGAGGTCGCCGCACGCATGCAGGCCGGCACCACGTGGATCAACTCGCACGGCGGGCTGCATCCCATGATCCCGTTCGGTGGTGCGAAGCAGTCGGGGTACGGGCGCGAGTTCGGCGTCGCCGGCCTGAAAGCCGTCGCCGAGCCGCACGTCATCAGCGGCTGAGGCCGGCTGCGCGCCCGGTCATAGCACAGCACCCCTGCCGCTCCGGCGCACGCGCAGAACGCGTGTGCAATGGAGCGGCAGGGGTGCTGTCGTCAGGTTTCTCAGTTACCAGCGGGGCTTGCGCTTGCCGTCGGCGCGGCCTGCGCCGCCGTCACGGCTTCCGCCGTACCCGCCATCGCGTCCGCCGCGATCGTCACGGCTGCCACCGTAGCCGCCGCCCGAGCGTCCGCCGCGATCATCGCGACCTCCACGACCGCCGCGGTCGTCGAATCCCTTGCCGCGCGGGCCCGGGCCGTTGTCTTCGCGGAGCTGGATCGACTTGCCGCCGATCTGCGTGTCTTCGAGTCGCGCGACCGTTTCTGCGGAGAGCTTGGCCGGGAGCTCGACGAGCGAGAAGTCGTCGCGCACCTGGATGCGTCCGAAGTCATCGCGGGTCAGCCCGCCCTCGTTCGCGATCGCGCCGATGATCTGGCCGGGCTGCACGTTCTGGCGGCGCCCGACCTCGATGCGGTACATGCGCAGGTCGTCGCGGCGCTCGCGCGGTCCGCGATCCTCACGGCCTGGACGGTCGCCTCGACCGCTCCCCGAATCCTCGAGGAACTTCGCGGCCTGCTTGCGGTCGCGCTCGAACTTGCGGTCATCGTCTTCGGTCAGCAGCAGCGGGGTCTTCCCCTGAGCGACGACCGCGAGCGCAGCTGCGACGTCGGTCTCGGGTACGTCGTGGTGGCGCACGTAGTGGGAGATGATGTCGCGGAAGGCATCGATTCGGCGGGTTTCGCCGAGAGCCGACGTGATCGCGTCGTCGAAGCGAGACAGTCGCGTTGCGTTCACCTCGTCGATCTGCGGCAACGGCATCTGCGTGAGCGGCTGCTTGGTCGCCTTCTCGATCGCCTTCAGCAGGCGCTGTTCACGAGGGGTGACGAAGCTGATCGCATCGCCGGTGCGACCGGCGCGGCCGGTGCGGCCGATGCGGTGCACGTACGACTCGGTGTCGATCGGCAGATCGTAATTGATGACGTGGCTGATGCGCTCGACGTCGAGGCCGCGGGCGGCGACGTCGGTGGCGACGAGGATGTCGAGCTTGCCGTCCTTCAACGCCTGCACCGTGCGTTCGCGCTGCGCCTGCTGGATGTCGCCGTTGATGGCGGCGGCGGAGTAGCCGCGAGCGCGCAGCTTCTCGGCGACCTGCTCGGAGTCACCGCGCGTGCGGGTGAATACGATCATGCCGTCGAAGTCCTCGACCTCGAGAATGCGGGTCAGCGCGTCGAGCTTCTGCGTGTACGAGACGACGTTGTAGCGCTGCGTGATGCTGGAGCTCGTCTGCGTCTTGCCCTGGATCTTGATCTCGCGGGGGTCGTTCAGGTACTGCTGCGAGATGCGACGGATGGCGGCGGGCATGGTCGCCGAGAAGAGGGCGACCTGCTTCTCCTTCGGGGTGTCGGCGAGAATCGTCTCGACGTCCTCTGCGAAGCCCATCTTGAGCATCTCGTCGGCCTCGTCGAGCACGAGGTACTTGATCTGCGTCAGGTCGAGCGAACCGCGCTTGAGGTGATCCATGATGCGGCCGGGGGTGCCGACGACGATGTCCACGCCGCGACGCAGCGCGGAGAGCTGCTGGCCGTAGGCCTGGCCGCCGTAGACGGGGAGGAGGTGGACTTCGGGCAGGTGCGTGGCGTAGCTTTCGAACGCCTCGCAGACCTGGAGCGCGAGTTCACGAGTAGGTGCGAGTACGAGGGCCTGGGGAACGCCCTGGCCGGGGGTGATACGGGAGAGGATCGGAAGTGCGAAGGCAGCGGTCTTGCCGGTGCCGGTCTGCGCGAGGCCGACCACGTCTGCTCCCTCGAGGAGCGTGGGGATCGTGGCGGCTTGGATTGCAGAGGGCGTTTCGTATCCCACATCCGTCACTGCGCGGAGAACCTCGGGCGCAAGGCCCAGGTCGGCGAAGGTCGTGCGCTCGCCCTCGGATTCGGTGGGGGCGGCGTTTTCGGAAGAGGTCATCATACTATTCTACCGCGTTTCCTCGTCGCTGGAGTGACGCCGTCAGATCGACACGCAACCGGCGCCGAACCGCCACCGTCGATTCACCCGATTCGCACCGGCGCTCACCGCTGCGCCCCACCGCGGCACGGCCCCGCCGCGAACCCTGGCGCGCGCACCGGAAGATCGTATACGATTTACACCACACGCCAGACAACGGAGGTCACGTGCTCGAGCAGACGCAGATTGCAGCCATTGCAGACGAACTGGTGCAGGCGGACAAGGATCGCGCGATCCTCCCCCGACTGACCACCCGGTACCCCGACATGGTGATCGAGGACTCGTACGCCATTCAGAAGGAGTGGTCGGATCGGCGCATCGCCGCCGGGGCCCGCCTCGTCGGCCGCAAGATCGGCCTCACCTCGAAGGTGATGCAGGTCGCCACCGGCATCAGCGAGCCCGACTACGGAGTCATCCACGACGACATGGTGCACGAGTCAGGGGCCGCCATCGAGTTCGACAGGTTCTCGAACGTGCGCATCGAAGTGGAACTCGCATTCGTACTCGCGAAACCCCTCACTGGGCCGAACGTCAACCTGTTCGATGTGCTCGACGCGACGGCCTACGTGGTGCCGGCGCTTGAGATCCTCAACTCCCATCTCGAACTCGAGGGCCGCACCATCGTCGATACGATCAGCGACAACGCCGCCATGGGAGCCATGGTGCTCGGCGGTCGTCCGGTGAAGGTCGACGAGGTCGACCTCACCTGGGCGAAAGCACTGCTCTACCGCAACGAGACGATCGAGGATTCCGGGGTCGCGGGTGCCGTACTCGGGCACCCGGCACTCGGGGTGGCCTGGCTTGCGAACAAACTCGCGCAGCACGGCCAGACGCTCGACGCGGGCGAGATCATTCTCGCTGGGTCGTTCACCAAGCCCATGTGGGTCGAGCGCGGGGACACCGTGCACGCCGACTACCACGAGCTGGGGTCGGTGACATGCCGCTTCATCTGAGTCTCCCTGAGACGCTCCGCGACCGACTCGCCGCATCGGACCGCGCCCTGATCGGCCTCTGGGCGTCGGCGAGCAGCCCGGTGACGGCCGAGATCGTCGCCGGCAGCGGTTGCGACTGGGTGCTCCTCGACGCCGAGCACTCCCCCAACGGGCTCGAGTCGGTGCTCGCGCAGCTGCACGCGATGGCGGCGTATCCGGTCGCACCGCTCGTGCGCGTCCCGTACGGCGACACGGTGACGATCAAGCAGTTCCTCGACCTCGGCGTGCAGAACCTGCTCGTTCCGATGGTGGACTCGGCGGCACAGGCCGAGGAGATCGTTCGCGCCGTGCGCTACCCGCCGCGCGGGGTGCGCGGCGTCGGGTCGGCTCTCGCCCGCTCCGCGAGGTGGAACCGCGTGGATGACTATCTGCAGCGCGCAGACGAGACGATCAGCCTCACCGTACAGATCGAATCCGCCGCGGCGGTCGCCGACGCAGACCGGATTCTCGCGGTCGACGGCGTGGATGCGATCTTCATCGGCCCGTCGGACCTCGCAGCGTCCATGGGCCTGCTCGGACAGCAGAATCATCCCGATGTGGTCGAGGCGGTGCTCGGCACGATCCGACGGGCGATCGCGGCAGGCAAGCCGGCCGGCGTCAACGCCTTCGTGCCCGAAGACGCCGAGCGGTACGTCGAGGCCGGCGCATCGTTCGTCGCCGTCGGAGCCGACGTCGCCATCCTCGCGCGACAGACGGAGGCACTCGTCGCGCGCTTCAGAGGCGATGACGAGTCGAAGCGCGCCTCCTACTGAATGGAAAGCGCAGCTCGCAGGCCCCGGCGAGGGCTCTGCCCCTTGGCAAGCCAGCACGAATCGTATACGATTTCAGATACAACCGAGAAGTGAGGTCACGATGACATTCGGAATCGCAGAACTGGGCATCCAGACGCCCGGGAAAATCATCGCCGTGCACCTCAACTACCCCTCGCGGATCGCACAGCGCGGCCGCACGCCGAAGCACCCGTCGTACTTCCTGAAGCCGGCGTCGTCACTGGCACCGACCGGCGGCACCGTCGAACGCCCGGCCGGCACCGAGCTGCTCGCGTTCGAGGGCGAGATCGCGCTCGTCATCGGTGCGCCGGCACGCCGCGTCTCTCCCGAAGACGGCTGGAAGCACGTCGCCGCCGTCACCGCTGCGAACGACCTCGGTCTCTACGATCTGCGCTCGGCCGACAAGGGCTCGAACCTGCGCAACAAGGGCGGCGACGGCTACACCCCGATCGGCCCGCGCGCCATTCCGACTGAAGGAATCAGTGCGGACGCCTGGCGCGTACGCACCTGGGTCAACGGCGAGCTCGTGCAGGACGACTCGAGCGCAACCCTGGCGTTCCCGTTCGGGCAGCTCGTCGCCGATCTCTCCCAGCACCTGACGCTCGAAACCGGTGATGTGATCCTGACCGGCACACCCGCTGGCTCCTCGGTCGTCGTGCCCGGCGACGTCGTCGAGGTCGAAGTCGATGCCCCGAATGCTCCCGGCGCTCCGAGCACCGGCCGACTCGTCACCACGGTGACCCAGGGCACGACCCCGTTCGGAGACTTCGGCTCGCAGCCTCAGGTCGACGACTTGCAGCGCATCGAAGCCTGGGGCAGCGAGGAGGAGCACGCTGCAGCCGTCGAGGCCGGACGAGCGACACCGCTCTCCGCTCCGCTCGAGAGCGAAGGCGACGCGTCCGGGCCGGAGTCGCCTCTCACCGACGACATTCGCGCCCAGCTCGACGGCGTCGCCGTGGCCACCGTTTCGGCCGCCCTGCGCAAGCGCGGGTACGTCGACGTCTTCATCGACGGAGTGCACCCGAACCACGAGGGCGACACGATCCTCGGCACCGCGAAGACCCTCCGCTTCATCCCGTTCCGCCCCGACCTCTTCGCAGCGCACGGGGGCGGGTTCAATGCCCAGAAGCGCGCGTTCGACACGGTCAATCCGGGTGAGGTGCTGGTCGTCGAGGCTCGCGGCGTGCCCGAGACCGGCACCGTCGGAGATGTGCTCGCACTGCGCGCGCAGGTGCGCGGGGCGGCCGGAATCGTCACCGACGGCGGGGTGCGCGACTTCGCGGCGGTGCAGCAGTTCGACATCCCCGTCTTCTCGCAGGGCGCTCACCCGAGCGTGCTCGGCCGGAGGCATGTGCCCTGGGAGGTCGATGTGACCATCGGCTGCGGCGGCGCCGCGGTGCAGCCGGGAGACATCATCATGGGCGACCGAGACGGTGTCATCGTGATCCC
The DNA here is from genome assembly GCF_018304845.1 of Leucobacter manosquensis. Lineage (NCBI taxonomy): Bacteria > Bacillati > Actinomycetota > Actinomycetes > Micrococcales > Microbacteriaceae > Leucobacter > Leucobacter manosquensis. The sequence continues at coordinate 1,110,803 of NZ_JAFEVO010000001.1, forward strand.
GCCGGCCCTGATCGCCGAGGTCGCGGCCGAGGCCGCTGCCCAGGAGGAGGCCGACGCCTGGGTGGCCGAGCAGGTCGCCGCCGGCGCCCCGGTCGATGGGCTGTTCCCCATGAACGCCGAGTGGCGCGCGAAGTACGAAGCCGCGCGCGCCCAGAAGGCGGAGCGCTGACCCATGGGAGTCGAATCGAAGTCGGAGCAGGCGTACCGGCTGATCCGCTCGCGCATCGACAGCGGTCAGTACGTGCCCGGGTACCGACTGGTGCTCGCACCGATCGCCGCCGAGCTGGAGATGTCAGTGGTGCCCGTCCGTGAGGCGATCCGGCGCCTGGAAGCCGAGCAGCTCGTCACCTTCGAGCGCAACGTGGGGGCGCAAGTCGCGCTCATCAAGGAGACGGAGTACCTGCACACCATGCAGACACTCGCGCTCGTCGAAGGATCGGCGACCGGTCTCGCCGCTCCCGACATCACCGCCGACCAGATCGCGCGCGCTCGCGCCATCAACGACCGCATGCGCGAGTCGCTGTCGGGTGCGTTCGATCCCCAGCGATTCACCGCGCTCAATCTCGAGTTCCACAGCGTGCTCTTCGAGGCGTGCCCCAACCCCCACATCCTCGACCTCGTCCACCGCGGCTGGAACCGCATGAACGTACTGCGCAACTCGTCGTTCAGCTTCGTTCCCGCCCGCGCAACGGAATCCGTCGACGAGCACGAGCAGCTCCTGCGCCTCATCGAGCGACGAGCGGAACCACTCGAGATCGAACTCGCAGCGCGCGCTCACCGCACGGCGACGCTGGACGCCGTGCTCGCGTACACCGAAGAACATCACCACCAGCAGCACCCCGCGGCCTGACCGCGGCCCACTTGGAGGAAATCGCATGACGCACCAGAAGCCCGCAGGGCTCCCAGACCGCATCCGCCATTTCATCGACGGCGAATTCGTCGACTCGGTGGGAGGCGAGACGTTCGACGTGCTCGATCCCGTCACCAACGAGAACTACATTCAGGCCGCCGCCGGCCAGCAGGCCGATGTCGACCGTGCCGTCGCCGCGGCGAAGCGCGCGTTCCAGGAGGGCCCCTGGCCGAAGCTCCTGCCCCGGGAGCGCTCGCGCGTTCTGCACAAGATCGCCGACATCGTGGAATCCCGCGACGCGCAGCTCGCCGAGCTCGAGAGCTTCGACTCCGGTCTGCCGATCACGCAGGCGAAAGGCCAGGCGCGCCGCGCTGCCGAGAACTTCCGCTTCTTCGCCGACCTCATCGTCGCTCAGCACGACGACACCTTCAAGGTGCCCGGCCGCCAGATCAACTACGTGAACCGCAAGCCGATCGGCGTCGCCGGACTCATCACGCCGTGGAACACCCCGTTCATGCTCGAATCCTGGAAGCTGGGCCCCGCGCTCGCGACGGGGAACACCGTGGTCCTCAAGCCCGCCGAGTTCACGCCTCTCTCGGCATCGCTCTGGGCGGAGATCTTCCGCGAAGCCGGAGTGCCCGACGGCGTCTTCAACCTCGTCAACGGCCTCGGCGAGGAGGCCGGCGATGCGCTGGTCAAGCACCCCGATGTCCCGCTCATCTCCTTCACCGGAGAGAGCAGCACGGGATCGCTGATCTTCGGCAACGCAGCCCCCTTCCTCAAGGGCCTCTCCATGGAGCTCGGCGGGAAGAGTCCAGCGGTCGTCTTCGCCGACGCCGATCTCGAAGCCGCGCTCGACGCCACCGTGTTCGGCGTCTTCAGCCTGAACGGCGAGCGCTGCACCGCTGGCAGCCGGATCCTCGTGCAGCGGGAGATCTACGACGAGTTCGTGGAGCGCTACGCCGAGCGCGCCAAGAACGTGGTCGTCGGCCTGCCGTCCGACCCCGCGACCGAGGTCGGAGCGCTCGTCCACCCCGAGCACTACGACAAGGTGATGAGCTACGTCGAGATCGGCAAGGGCGAGGCCCGGCTCGTCGCCGGAGGCGGGCGCCCCGAGGGATTCCCCACCGGCAATTACGTCGCGCCGACGGTGTTCGCCGACGTCTCCCCCGACGCGCGGATCTTCCAGGAGGAGATCTTCGGGCCCGTCGTCGCGATCACGCCGTTCGACACCGACGAGGAGGCGCTCGAGCTCGCGAACAACACGAAGTACGGTCTCGCCGCGTACATCTGGACCTCGAACCTGAAGCGCGCGCACAACTTCTCGCAGTCGGTGGACGCGGGAATGGTGTGGCTCAACTCGAACAACGTCCGCGACCTGCGCACCCCGTTCGGCGGCGTGAAGGCCTCGGGTCTCGGGCACGAGGGCGGCTACCGCTCCATCGATTTCTACACCGATCAGCAGGCCGTGCACATCACGCTCAACGAAGCGCACTCGCCCAAATTCGGCGTCGTCGCTCCGTAACCGGCCGGTCGTCAGGGAATCGCAAGGAGGCACACCATGGCAAAACTGAATGAAGAAGACAAGCAGTCCGCGGGATTCTGGGTGACGAAGGAGGCCCCGATCATCTCGGACGATCCGATCGCCGCCCCGACGTCACCCGCACCCGACATCCTGCGCTGCGCGTACATGGAGCTCATCGTCACCGACCTCGCCGCATCGCGCGAATTCTACGTCGATGTTCTCGGGCTCTACGTGACGACCGAGGACGACGAGGCGATCTACCTCCGTTCCACCGAGGAGTTCATCCACCACAACCTCGTGCTGCGCAAGGGACCGGTCGCCGCGGTCGCCGCGTTCTCCTACCGCGTGCGCACTCCTGAGGATCTGGACCTGGCCGTCGCCTTCTACGAGGAGCTCGGCTGCGAGGTGCGTCGCAACCCGAACGGCTTCGTACGAGGCATCGGCGACTCGGTGCGCGTGGTGGATCCGCTCGGGTTCCCCTACGAGTTCTTCCATCAGACCGAGCACACGGAGCGCATGTCCTGGCGCTACGACCTGCACGTGCCGGGCGAGCTCGTGAGGCTCGACCACTTCAACCAGATCACGCCCGATGTGCCGCGCGCGGTGGGATTCATGCAGAATCTCGGCTTCCGCGTCACCGAGGACATCCAGGACAACGAGGGCACCGTTTACGCGGCATGGATGCGCCGCAAGCCGACGGTGCACGACACGGCGATGACGGGCGGTGACGGGCCGCGCATGCACCACGTCTGCTTCGCGACCCACGAGAAGCACAACATCCTGGCGATCTGCGACAAGCTCGGCGCGCTGCGCAAGTCGGACAGCATCGAGCGCGGCCCGGGCCGCCACGGCGTCTCGAACGCGTTCTACCTCTACCTGCGCGACCCCGACGGCCATCGGGTCGAGGTGTACACCCAGGACTACTACACCGGGGATCCCGACAACCCCGTCGTCACCTGGGATGTGCACGACAATCAGCGCCGCGATTGGTGGGGGAACCCGGTCGTGCCGTCGTGGTACACCGACGGGTCGCTCGTGCTCGATCTCGACGGCAATCCGCAGCCGGTCGTCGCGCGTACCGATAGCTCCGAGATGGCCGTGACCATTGGCGCCGACGGGTTCTCGTACACCCGCGACAGTGAGGGCGAGAAGGGCTTCAAGCTCGGCAACACCCTCTGAGTACTGATGCAGGATCCGGGCCGGGGCGCAGTGCGCCCCGGCCCGTCGCCGTTCCCGCTCCCGCACATCTCATCGACTATCCATCTGGACAGCCTTGCGCGCATGTCCAGGTCCCCTGCGCTCCACGCATAGCCCCTCTCGCCCCGCGCTTCTTAGACTCGTCAGCGCAGCGGGCTGTCGTACCTCGCCCCGCACCGGCAACGCCGCCATTTGTGAGAGGAAGTACCCCGATGAGCGCACCGAGCACCGCGCCCCGGTCCGAGACCACCGCCGCCGAGCACGACCCAGGCCTGAGCCGCCGCACACTCGGCGTCCCCGCGATCACCCTCATGATCATCGCCGCCTCCGCGCCGCTCACCGTCATCGCCGGCGGCGTCACAACCTCGTTCGCGGTTACCGAGTCGCTCGGAGTGCCGCTCGGGTTCCTGCTGATCGCCGTGATTCTCACCGTCTTCGCCGTGGGGTACACCGCCATGGGACGCCACATCACCAACGCCGGCGCCTTCTACGCGTACATCTCTCAGGGTCTCGCGCGCCCGCTCGGTGTCGGCGCCTCCCTCATCGCGCTCGTCTCGTACAACGCCATGCAGGTCGGCATCTACGGCCTCTTCGGGTTCCAGCTCTCCATGTTCCTCGAGGCGAAGTTCGGCTTCGCGTCGCCCTGGTGGCTGTGGATCCTGCTCTGCATCGTGGTCGTCGGCGTGCTCGGCGTGAACCGCGTCGATCTCTCCGCGAAGGTGCTCGGCGTGCTCGTCGGGCTCGAGTTCCTCGTCGTCATCCTCTTCGACATCGTCTCGTTCGGGGCCGCCCCGGAGGGCGCCTCCGCAGCCGCGCTCGACCCCACCGCGCTCTTCGGTCCGGCGCTCGGCATCATCCTGGTCTTCGGCGTCGCCGCCTTCATGGGCTTCGAGGGCGCGGCGATCTACGGTGAAGAGGCGAAGGATCCGAAGCGCACCGTGCCCCGCGCGACCTACGCGGCGATCGCCATCATCGGCATCTTCTACGCGTTCAGCGCGTGGGCCTTCTCGGTGGGGATCGGCCCCTCGGCGATCGTCGGCTCTTCCCAGGAGTTCGGCCCCGACCTCATGTTCGTGTTCATGACGGATCAGACCGGAGTGATCGTCTCCGACATCATGACGCTCCTCTTCCTGACCAGCCTCTTCGCCTCACTGCAGGCCTTCCACAATGCGGTCGCCCGCTACTTCTTCTCGCTCGGCCGCGAAGGGGTGCTGCCTGTCTGGTTCGCACGCACCTCGCGAGCCGGCGCACCCTGGGCCGGCTCCGTCGCGCAGACCGTCATCGCAGTCATCGTCGTCATCGCGTTCGTCCTCGGCGGCGAGGTCTTCGGAGGAGCCGCAGGACTCGGAGACTCCGCGTTCCTCTTCCCCGTGCTTACCATGTTCACCTGGCTCACGAACACGGGAGCCATGGGCCTAGTGCTCCTCATGGCGATCACCGCCATCGCGGTGATCGGCTACTTCGCCCGTGATCGGCGCGGGCTCAGCATCTGGGTCACCGTCATCGCGCCAGCGGTGTCAGGCGCAGCGCTGCTGTGGGTCTTCATCATGATCCTGCAGAACTTCCCGCTGATGCTCGGTCAGACCGAGCCCGATGCGACGACGTTCCTCCTGCCCGGCATCGTCTTCGCCGCCGCCATCATCGGGATCGTCTGGGCGCTCGTCATGCGCTCGCGTTCGCCGCAGCAGTACGCGCAGATCGGCCACGGCACCGAGCCGGGCGCGTACGGCACGAAGCTCGTGGACGTCGTACCGGAATAGGCCAACCCGCTACTCGTCACCGACCCCCTACCGGCGCTCCGGTAGGGGGTCGGTGCGCCGGTGGGCGCCGTCTCAGCTCTCCGCGTCGTCGCCGAACTGGCGGACCTCCTGCTGGCATCGGCACGCCCGAGCGAAACGCGCCGCCCATTCGAGCGCGACCTCGCGAGACGGAGCCTCAATCACGGTGAACCCTCCGGTGAGGGGGGAGGCCCCCGGCAGCACGGTTCCGTCTGCGTCGACGCTCACAGGCGCGACCGCTTCATCGATGCCTCCGCCGAACACCCACACACCGGCCGATTTGGCCTCACGCACGACCGCGTGAGAGTCGGCGACGACCTGCGGGAACTCAGCGTCTGACACCACCATCGCGTCGCTCGGAAACGAGATCAGGTACTTGGACATGGCGGCCTCCTCCGTGCAGTGATGCGCCCATTCCACCACTCCGCGCACGAAAACGCGATGCGTTGTGCCAAGCCGCGCCCCGCGCTCCGCTCCGTGGGCCGGCGCTGTAGCGCCACCGCGGCCGACCGAAAACGCGATGCGTTTTCGCTAGGCCGCCACCCCGCGCTCCGCTCCGTGGGCCGGCGCTGTAGCGTCGCCGCGGCCGACCGAAAACGCGATGCGTTTTCGCTAGGCCGCGCCCTCAAACATGGAGGTGACGGAGCCGTCCTCGAAGACCTCGTGAATCGCCTTGGCGAGGAGCGGCGCGATCGACAGCACCGTCAGCTTGTCGAAGCGCTTCTCGGCAGGCACCGGAAGCGTGTCGGTCACGACGACCTGGTCGATGAACTCCTGCGACAGGTGCTCGATCGCACGTCCGGAGAAGATGGCGTGGGTGCAGGCGATCGTCACACCGCGAGCACCATTCGCCTTCAGCGCCTCGGCTGCCTTCGCGATCGTGCCACCCGTGTCGATCATGTCGTCGACGACCACGCACCAGCGATCCTTCACGGTACCGACGATCTCGTGCACCGATACCTGGTTCGGCACCAGCGGATCGCGCCGCTTGTGAATGATCGCGAGGGGCGCATCGAGCTTGTCGCTCCACACGTCGGCGACACGCACGCGCCCCATGTCGGGAGAGACGACCGTCAGATCGTCGCGGGCGATCGTCTTGCGGAAGTGCTCGAGCAGCACGGGCATCGCGAAGAGGTGGTCGACGGGGCCGTCGAAGAAACCCTGAATCTGCGGTGCGTGGAGGTCGACCGACATGATGCGGTCGGCTCCGGCTGCCTTGAAGAGATCGGCGACGAGGCGGGCGGAGATCGGCTCACGACCGCGCCCCTTCTTGTCTTGACGCGAATACGGGTAGAAGGGCGCCACAACGGTGATGCGCTTCGCCGAGGCTCGCTTCAGCGCGTCGACCATGATGAGCTGCTCCATGAGCCACTCGTTGATGGGGAACGTGTGCGACTGCAGCACGAATGCGTCCGACCCGCGCACGCTCTCATCGAAGCGCGCGTAGAGCTCCCCGTTCGCGAAGGTGCGCGAATCAGTCGGCACGAGTTCGGCCCCGAGCTCCGCGGCGACCTGCTCGGCGAGCTCGGGGTACGCCCGGCCCGTGATCAGGACGAGCTTCTTCTGCCCGGCCATCTCGATTGTGCTCATCCCTGCGTGCTCCTCATCGGTGCTGACATACCCAACAAACCTCGGTTACTTCTCCTGCTCCGCAGCACGCTGCGCCGCATCAGCGGTGCTCGTGCCGGGACGATTCTGCGCGACCCATCCCTCGATGTTGCGCTGAGGGGAGACGTTCATCGCCAACGAACCGGCCGGAACGTTCTTGCGCACGACCGTGCCGGCCGCCGTGTACGTGCCGTCCTCAATCGTAACGGGTGCGATCAGCACATTCTTCGAGCCGACCCGCGCACCATCGCCCACCACGGTCTGGTGCTTCTGCACGCCGTCGTAGTTCGCGAAGATGCTGCCGGCGCCGATGTTGCTGTCGGTGCCGATCGTCGCATCGCCGACGTAACTGAGGTGAGGCACCTTGCTGCCATCGCCGATCTTCGCGTTCTTAGTCTCGACGAACGCTCCGATCTTTCCGCCTGCACCGAGTTCCGTGCCGGGGCGGATGTACGAGAAAGGCCCCACGGTCACGCCGGCCGAGAAGACCGCGAGCGTTGCCTCACTGCGGCGAATGCGGGCGTCCGGGCCCACTTCGCAGTCGACGAGCGTCGAGTCCGGCCCGATGACGGCGCCCGTGGCGATCGATGTCGCACCCTGCAGAAAGGTCCCGGGGAGGATCTCGACGTCCGGTTCGATGGAGACGTCGGCGTCGATCCAGGTCGTCGTCGGATCCTGAATCGTCACGCCCGCCCGCTGATGCGCGCGCACGATACGCGCGTTGAGCTCGCGACCCGCCTCAGCGAGTTGCGCTCGATCGTTCACGCCGGCGATCGTCCAGGGATCATCGGTCGCCACGGCCTCGACGTCTCCGCCCGTGACGAGGATGCGGGCCGCCGCATCGGTGAGGTACTTCTCACCCTGCGCGTTGTTCGTATCGATGCTCGCAAGCGCGGTCTGCAGCGACCGACGCGAGAAGACGTAGATGCCGCCGTTGATCTCGGTGATCCGACGCTGATCGTCGTCGGCGTCCTTCTCCTCGACGATGCCCAGCACCGCGCCGTTGTCGTCGCGCAGGATCCGCCCCAAGCCGGTCGGGTTGTCGAACACGGCGGAGAGGAGCGTCATCGCGCGACCGCCGCCGAGGTGACCCTTGACGAGCCCCTCGAGCGTCGGGGTGTCGATGAGTGGGGCGTCGCCCGAGAGCACGACGACCGAGCCGTCGAAGTCATCGGGGAGTGCGGCGAGCGCCTGCTCCACGGCGCGGCCCGTGCCCGGCACCTCATCCTGATCGACGATCACCGTGTCAGGCGCGTGCTCGAGGATGGCTGCCGAGACGCGATCCCGCTCGTGGCGCACCACGGCCACCACCTGCGTGGGATTGAGTCCAGCTGCGGCGTCGAGAACGTGCGCGATCAGCGAGCGCCCCCCGATGCGGTGCAGCACCTTCGGCAACGCCGACTTCATGCGGGTTCCCTGACCCGCTGCGAGAATGACGACTGCGAGGTGCTCTGCCATGGTGTCCTTTCTTCGGCGACGACCCGAAGCGATGCTTCGTTCCATCAATCCCCACACACAGAGTAGCTGCGCTACCCCGACATTGACGGCGCTCGTAAGCGCCGCGCGGAGCGACGACCCGAAGCGATGCTTCGTTCCATCGCTCCCCACACACAGAGTAGCTGCGCTACCCCGACATTGACGGCGCTCGTAAGCGCCGCGCGGAGCGACGACCCGAAGCGATGCTTCGTTCCATCGCTCCGCCCCCAGGACTCGAACCTGGACCTAACAGCTCCAAAGGCTGTCGTGCTGCCATTACACCAAGGCGGACCGCGCCGATTTCGGCACGCGTACTAGTCTGCCACGGCTCCGCTCCCCATCGCACCACGCCAGGTCGCGAACAACGCCTCCCTGGCTCGATAATGGAGGGATGAAGCACGAAGACGAGGTCGACCGGATCATTGCGGACTGGGAATCAGCGCGCCCGGATCTCGATTTCGCTCCGCTCGCGATCTTCTCCCGCATGTGGCGCGTGACGAAGCACATCGACCGCGCCCGCGCGCAGGCATTCGAGCGTTCAGGCCTCATGTCGTGGGAGTTCGACGTACTCGCCGCGCTGCGGCGCAGCGGCGAACCGTTCCGTCAGAGCCCCAAACTGCTCGGGCAGCAGACGATGGTGTCGAGCGGCACCATGACGAACCGCATCGATCGCATGGCGGAGCGCGATCTCGTGCGTCGCCTCACCGACCCGAACGACGGCCGCGGAGTGCTCGTCGAGATGATGCCCAGGGGCCTCACGCTCGTCGACGCCGCGATCACACGCCTCACCGACTCCGAGGAGCGCCTGCTGAGCGGGATCCCGAAATCCGAGCGAGACCGTCTCGGCGTACTGCTGCGACGGCTCGCCCTGAGCGTGGACCGGTACGTCCCGCTCTCCGAGCCCCTCGGCGAGGCCGAGAGCGACGTCGTCTGAGCTGACGCCCCGCGCGACCGGCGCTACCCGAGGCGGTCCTCGGGAAGCGCCGGCGTCGACGCGGGCGCGACCCGGAGTGAGCCGCTGCCGCCCGCTTCGAACGCCGCCGCGTACCTGAGCAGTTCTGGATCCGAATACGCACGCCCGGCGAAGGTGATGCCGACCGGCATCCCGATGTCGTCCATCATGCCCATCGCCGTCGTCACCGTCGGAATGCCGAGGTGCCGCAGCGCGTAGTTGCCGTTCGAGAAGAAGACGCCGTTCGCCCATGCGCGATCCGCCGCCGTCTGATCGACATCGGCGTTCCACGCGCCCACGTCGGCGTTCGCCGGGAAGACCACGCCGTCGAAGTGTTGGTCGCGGAGCCACGACTCGAAGAGCTGCTCGCGGAGGCGAACGAGAGCGCGCAATCCGTCGGCGAAATCGGCCCGGTCTCGAGGATCGGAGATTCCCGTCTGCGCCATCGTCACCGTGGCGCGGTACCGGTTCTCGTAGTCTTCGACCTCTTCGTATCGATCGGGAAGCGCGCCGGGTGGCTGGGGGAAGATCGTGTCGGGGTCCACGGCGCCGAGGTTCGGGATGTTCGGATCGCCATTGGCTCTCAGGAAGTCGTCCCACCCGAATGCGAGGAAGTGGTTGAACTCCGTGTCCATCCAGCCCTCGGGCAGCACGCCGAGCGCTCCGACGTTCTCCTGGCCCGGCCGGTCGCCCTCGTACTGCTCGATGAGAGGGAAATCGGTGACCACGATCTCGGCGCCGAGCGCTTCGAGCCGCTCGCGGGCCTCTGCGAAACGCGCGAGCACGGACGGGCGCACCTCGATCGGAAAGCGGGGATCCTCGCCGAGATACATCGCCGGCACCGCGAAACGCTTGCCGCGCAGCGCTTCGCGGTCGTTCAAGTCGAGGTAGCTCGCCGGCCGGTGCTCACTCGCGCTCGGCAGGTCGACGACCTGCTGGTTGCGCCAGAAGTCGCCGCGAGTATTGGCATCGTCGCGCACGAGCACGTCGAGCACGCGCAGCATGTCGGGCATGGAGCGCGTGTGCGGCACGACGACGTCTCTCGCCGGGAAGAGCGGCCAGTTGCCCCGAATGCTGAGCACGCCCCATGAGGGGGTGTACGCGCAGAGACCGTTGTTCGATGCTGGGCTGCGGCCCGATGAGACGGTCTCCTCCCCCATGCCGAACACGGCGAGGTTCGCTGCGGTCGACACTCCGGAGCCGTTCGAGGATCCTGAGGCGTACGCCGCTGCGAGGTACTCCGGGTTGTAGGGGCTCTCGGCCCTCCCGTAGACGCCGCGCTGCATTCCGCCGTCCGCCATCGGAGGCATGTTGGTCTTGCCGACCAGCACCGCTCCGGCTTCCCGCAGCTGGGCCACGGTGAAGGCGTCCCACTGGGCGATGAGGTGCTCGAACGCCGGCGACCCGGCTGCGACGCTGAGCCCCTCGACCATGTACGAGTCCTTGACCGTGAACGGCACCCCCTCGAGCGGGCGTGCGAGCCCCTCGCGCCAGCGACGGTCCGACTCCGCGGCGTCGCGCAACGCATGCGGATTGGCCACGACGATCGAGTTCAGTCCCTCTGACCCGCGATCATAGGCCTCGATCCGGGCCAGGTACCGCTCGGTGAGCCAGGTGCTCGTGATCTCGCCGCGCGAGAGCGCGTCGAGCACGTCCGAGATCGATGCCTCGATGAGCTCGAAGGGGGTCGTCGCTTCGTCCATGAACATCCTCGTTTCCGTCCGCAATGCGGAGCTCGCGCTTGTCGGCGCCGCATGCAGCGCCTATCCTGAAAACAGTTTCAGTTGCCGCAGCGCCCCTGTCAAGTGGACGCGCGATCCGAGGGAGTCGACGTGACGAACGACGCGCGCGAGCGCATCCTCACCGCGTGCGAGCAGACGATCGCCCGCGCAGGGATTCGCGGCTTCCGCATGCAGGACGTTGCGAGCACCGCGGGGGTCTCGATCGGCCTGCTGGCCTATCATTTCGGCGACCGAGACGGATTGCTGCAGGCGGCCCTCGACCACGTCACGGAACGCGCAGCGGATCGCGCCACCCACTCCGCCGATGCGACGACCGCTGCGACGCATCTCGCGGCCCTGCTCTGCTCGGAGTTCGGCCGGGATCCCGAGATCCGCGCCGGCTCCATCGCCTGGAACGAGTTGCGGGCGCTCGCGGTGTTCGAACCGGCCCAGGCAGCCGCCGTGGCCCGTTCGACGGCGGCCTGGCAGCGCACGGTGCACGAGCTCATCGCCGAAGCGGTGCTGGATCGCGGAGGCGACCTCGACCCGGCCGCAGCAGCGCTGATCCTCACCGCCCTCGTCGAGGGGCTCTCCGGCCGGTGGCTCACCGGTCAGGTCACGGCGGAGGAGGCTCAGGTCTCCGTGCGCGAGGCGATCCGGGGGCTGGGGCTCTGACTCCCCGGGAAGCCGAGAGCGCGATTCGTGCGGCTAGCGCCGTGCGGCGGTGAGCCGCTCGAGGATCTCCCCCAACCACCCGACTGCCGCCGGCATCGGCCCGCGCCGCGTGACGAAGGAGACACGTCGCTCCCCCAGGTCCTGCTTCGCGGGTCGCAGCACGACGTCGAAGTCGGCGTCGACGGCCGCCCGGGTCGTGAGGGCGCAGCCCAGCCCCTCGGCGACGAGTCCGTGGATCATGTACAGGTCGTCCGTGCGCATCAGCTCGCGCATGGGCACGCCGAGCGATTGGTAGACGCGTCGCAGCACCCGGTCGGAGGCTTCATCGTCGCTGCGGCTGCACACCCAGGCGACCTCGGCGAGATCAGCGAAGTCGAGCGCGTCGAGTTCCGCGAGCGGGCTGCGCTTCGCGACGAGCACGCGGTACGGCTCGGAGAACAGCGAGCGCTGCACCAGGTCGGTGCCGACGAATCCCGGCTCGGTCGATACGTGGTAGATGAGCCCGGCATGCACCTCACCCGCACGCACGAGGCCGACGACCTCCGTGGGCTCCGCTTCGATCACCTCGACCCGCACCGAGCTGCGCTGTCGCAGTTCGGCGATCGCCGCGGGGATGAGGCGCGACCCGGTCGACGAGAACGTGCCGACCCTGATGGTCACCGCGCCCGCGTCACGCAATTCGTGCACGGCGCGCTCGGCGCGCTCGATGCGGGTGAGCACCGGGGCGACCTCGCCCGCGAAGAGTTCGCCGAGCTCGGTCAGCCGCGCACCGTTCCGGTCGCGCACGACGAGATCCGCTCCGAGATGCGCCTCGAGCGCGCGCAGGTGGTGCGTCACCGTCGGCACGCCGTACCGCAGTGCATCAGCGGCGCGCGTCAGGCTCCCGTGCTGGCGCACGGCGAGGAGCACTCGGAACTGCTGCAGGGTGATCATCTGATACAGACTATGTCACGCAGTGCGAATACTTGATATTCCGCAGGGGTGCCGCGTTGCCTATGGTGAGGGGCGTGCTCGATTCTCTCCGCCGCGTTGACGCGGCCCCCACCGCCGCTGCCGCCCGCCAGCAGGAGACGCCGTACGTCGACGCGCTCCGCTCCCTCGCCCAGCAGGACTGGCAGCGTCTGCACGTGCCGGCGCACCACGGGGTCGTGGAGAACGCCCCCGGTGTCGCAGCGCTCGTCGGCGCCGATGCCATGCGCATCGATTTCCCGGTGCTCTTCAGCGGTGTCGATCAGGAGACCTGGCACCTCACGACCCCTGGCCGCGTCACCCCCCTGATGCGCGCTCAGCAGCTCGCCGCCGAGGCATGGGGAGCCAGCCGCACGTGGTTCGTCACGAACGGCGCATCCGGGGGCAACCATGTGGCGACGACGGTGGCGCGCGGCTTGGGCGTCGAGGTCGTCATGCAGCGGAGCGTGCACTCGAGCGTCATCGACGGCGCGACGCACGTCGGGCTCGACCCGCACTTCGTGCAGGGTTCCGTCGACGCCGGGCTCGGCGCCTCGCACGGCGTCACCGCGGACCAGGTCGCCGAGGCGCTCGCGGAGCACCCGGAGAGCGCATCGGTGTACATCGTGTCGCCGAGCTATTTCGGCGCCGTCGCCGACATCTCCGCCATCGCTCGCGTCGCGCACGACCACGGCGTCCCGCTCATCGTCGACGAGGCGTGGGGGTCCCACTTCGGCATGCACCCCGATCTGCCGGCCAATGCCGCGCGCCTCGGTGCCGACCTCGTGATCTCCAGCACGCACAAAGCGGCGGGATCGCTCACGCAATCCGCGATGCTCCACCTCGGCCACGGTCCGCACGCGCAGGCGCTCGAATCGCTCGTCGATCGCGTCGTCCGCTCCTTCCAGTCGACGTCGAGCAGCGCGCTCCTGCTCGCCTCGCTCGACGAGGCGCGCATGCACATCGCCACGCGCCCCGATCTCGTCGGACGCGCGATCGACTCCGCGCAAGCGATCCGCGCGGCCGTGCGCGCCGATCGCCGCTACCGCGATGCGACGCCGGACGTGCTTGCACGACCGGACGCCATCGCGAACGATCCGCTCAAGATCGCCATCGACACCCGCGGCGCCGGGATCACGGGCGGGGATGCGCAGCATCTGCTGTTGCGCGACCACCGCGTCTACTGCGAGCTCTCCACCCCCTCAGCGCTGCTCGCACTCGTCGGAGCGACGTCTGCCATCGACGTCGACCGCTTCCTCACCGCGCTGCAAGCGCTTCCCGAGGCCGATGCTGAGCCGGAGCGGCCCATCGCCCTCCCGTCGCAGTGCGAGCGCGCCATGGGTCTGGGCGAAGCCTTCTTCAGCGGCGTCGAGGTCGTCTCGGCGACGGATGCCGTCGGCCGCGTCTCCGCAGATGCGCTCGCGGCGTATCCGCCCGGTGTGCCGAACGTGCTCCCAGGGGAGGTACTCTCTGCTGAGGTCGTTTCCTTCTTGCGCGCCACCTCGGCCAGCCCGGCCGGGTACGTGCGCGGCGCGGCCGATCCCGCGCTCGACACGTTCCGCGTCGTAGCCTGACGGCGATCCAGACCGCTTCCACCCCACCGCATCGAGGATCTCAATGCGGACTGCACACAGGAGTGTCATGACCAGCACCGAAACCGCATCTTCGCAGCATCCAGACGAGGTCCCCCCTGAAGCGCCCGACGGCGGCATGCAGCGCGGCCTGAAGAACCGTCACCTGCAGCTCATCGCCATCGGCGGCTCGATCGGCACCGGGCTCTTCCTCGGTTCGGGCAAACTCATCAGCGTCTCAGGCCCCGCGATCATCTTCGTCTACCTGGTGATCGGGTTCTTCGTCTTCTTCATCATGCGCGCTCTCGGCGAGCTGCTGCTCTCGAACCTGCATTACAAGACCTTCGGCGACATCGCGAAGGACATGCTCGGCCCGTGGGCCGGATTCTTCGTCTCCTGGAATTACTGGTTCTCCTGGGTGATCGCGTGCGTCGCCGACATCGTCGCGATCACGGCGTACGTGCAGTGGTTCAATCCGAACGTCCCCGCGTGGGTGCCGGCGTTGATCACCGCCGCGGTGCTGACGCTGCTGAATCTGCAACCGGTGAAGTTCTTCGGCGAGACCGAGTTCTGGTTCGCGATCATCAAGATCGTCGCGATTCTCGGGCTCATCGTCGTCGGCATCATTCTCATGGCGACGCAATTCCAGTCCCCCGACGGCACGACGGCTTCGATCACGAATCTCTGGACGCACGGCGGAATGTTCCCCATGGGCATCAGCGGCTTCGTGCTCGGGTTCCAGATGGGCATCTTCTCGTTCATCGGCGTCGAGCTGGTGGGCACGGCCGCTGCGGAGACCCAGAATCCGCGGAAGACGCTCCCGAAGGCGATCAACTCGATCGTCATTCGCATTCTGATCTTCTACATCGGTGCGCTTGCCGTGATCATGGCGGTCACGCCGTGGGACGAGATCGCGCCTGACAAGAGCCCCTTCGTCGCGACCCTCGCCACCGCCGGATTCGGCCTCGCAGCGGTGGTGATCCAGCTGGTCGTGCTCACCTCGGCCGCGTCGAGTGCCAACTCAGGGCTCTACTCCGGCACGCGAATGCTGTTCGGCCTCGCGAAGGACGGGCACGCACCGTCCAAATTTGCGATGACCGACAGTCGAGGGGTGCCGAAGCGCTCGGTTTTCTTCACCTGCGTCTTCCTCTTCGCGGCGATCCCGCTGCTGTTCGCGGGCGACGGCGTCATCGCGGCCTTCACCTTCGTCTCATCGATGTGCGCGACCCTCATTCTGTTCACATGGGGCTCCATCGTCGTGAGCTACATCGTGTACCGGAAGCGGTACCCGGAGCGGCACGCCTCCTCCGGCTTCAAGATGCCGTTCTCGCGCATCGCGCCGTGGCTCGTGCTCGCGTTCTTCGTCTTCATCGCGGGCACGCTCCTGTACGGCGACGACACCCGGCCCTCGATCCTGGCGGCGCCCGTGTGGTTCGCGATCCTCGCAGTGCTGTGGCAGCTGCGGAAGCGCCGCTTGATTCGCGATGGCCGCCCGCTCACGGGCGCCATTCCGACGGTGCCGCACCCGCTCGACGCCGAGTAGGTCGCCGGCGCGGCTCCTGCGCCGCGCGCCTGCGAATGCCCGGGAATAGGACCCGGGCATTCGCGTTGCATCCCACATGGTTGAAATTTCACGCACTCGCGAGGGCGATCGAGCCTCATCCGCTGCGACGGTGCGAACACAGGTGCGCATCCCCCTCCGGTTTCCCGACGGCTACACCGCAGCAGCTGACGTGTTCACCTTCGACGGGCTCGTCGACGGGAAGGAGCACCTCCTCCTCGCCCTCGGAGAGTGGCAGGGCGCCTTCCCGACGGGTGACGCCGGGCCCGTCAGCGGAGCGGCGAGCGCGCCGTCGACACCGCTCGTGCGATTGCACAGCGAGTGCCTCACCGGTGACGTCTTCGGCTCGGAGCGCTGCGACTGCGGCCCGCAGCTCCGCGAAGCCGTCGAACGCATCGCGGCCGAAGGCGGCTTCCTGCTCTACCTGCGGCAGGAAGGGCGAGGGATCGGGCTCTACGCGAAGCTCGACGCGTACGCGCTGCAAGACGCCGGCCTCGACACCTACGCTGCGAACGTCGCGCTGGGCCGCGGGGAGGATGAGCGCGACTACACGGCCGCTGCCCAGATGCTGAGCGCAGTCGCCGCTGAGCGAATCCGGCTGTTGAGCAACAATCCCGATAAGGCCGAGCAACTCGGCGCCCTCGGCATCGAGGTCGTCGATCGTGTGGCGACGTCGGTGCACCTCTCCGGCTTCAACCGGAAGTACCTCGAATCCAAGCGCGACCACACGGCGCATACGATCGATCTCTCGGCAGCGTGATGGAGCCGGAGCCGGAAGAACCGGCGGCGAGCGCGGTGGCGACTGCGGAGGATGCGACGGGCCGGGGAGCCGGGCGCGACGATGCTCGACCCGCTCCCGACCGCCGCCTCGGCGACGACGAGATGCGCACCTGGCTCCCCGCCATCAGATTCGCCCAGCTCCTCCCCCAAGCGCTCGACCGAACGTTGCGCGACGGCGCGGGGATCAACCACGCCCATTACGCGATTCTCGTCATGCTCGCCCGCCCGGGAGACGAGCAACCGCCGATGTCCGAGATCGCCCGCCTCGCAGGGCTGAGCCGATCGCGTCTGAGTCACGCCATCGACGCGCTCGTCGCGCGCGGCTGGGTCGCGCGCTCCGCATGCGGCGGCGACGGCCGCACGCGCACGGCGCGGCTCACCGACGACGGTCTTGCCGCGCTTCGCGCCTCCGCTCCCGCCCATGTCGCGCAGATTCGCGAGCTCGTACTCGCCCCGCTCGACACCGCGGAGCGGGAGCAGCTCGCCGTGATCCTCGGCAAGCTGCTCCCGGGCATCGAGGCCTCCGTCTAGCTCGCGGCCCCCGCTGAACGTCAGCGCCGCTCGAGCAGCGCGATTCGGGCCGTATGGATGCGGTGAGCCTCGAGCGCCGTCTCGACGTTGGGCTCCGATCCTTCGAGCGGCTGCCCGGCGCTCTCACGCAGGAAGCAGACGGTGATGAAACCGACGACGGACATGCCGATGAGATAGTAGGCCGCGGCGAGAGGGTCGTTGGTCACGCGGATCAACGAGTCGATCACGAGTGGGGCCGTGCCTCCGAAGAGCGCGATCGACACGTTGTACGAGACTCCCAGGCTCGTGTTGCGCGAGCGCGTGGTGAAGAGCGCCGGATAGGTCGAGGCGAGGGTTCCCATGTAGAGCGCGACCGGCAGCCCGATCAGCGCGAGGCCGCAGACGATGCCCACCGGCTGCGCACCGCCGATGAGGTGGAACGCCGGCACGCTGAGAACGATCACCCACAGGGACGCTGCGAACAGCACCGGCTTGCGGCCCACGCGATCGGAAAGCATTCCAACGAACGGCATGCAGATCGCCATGAGCAGCATGAGCGGAAGGGAGAAGAGATTGCCCTGAACAGCATCGTGCTCGAGAACCGTCGAGAGATACGTCGGCATGTACGAGGTGAACGCGTAACCGGCCGAGTTCGCAGCCGCGACGAGCAGCACGACCACCAGCATCGGCTTCCAGTTGGCGATGAACACGCGCGCCGGATTCACTCGCAGGGTCGGGCGCCCATCCGCCCGCGTACGTGCGAGCGGCGCCGCCTCGGCGAGCAGCGCCGTGAAGTGCGGCGATTCTTCGACGCGCATGCGGAGGTAGATCGCGACGAAGCCGAGCGGGCCAGCGATGAGGAACGGGACGCGCCAGAGCCCATCGACCATCGCCTCCTGACCGAACGCGATCTGCAGCACCGTGACGATCGCTGCGCCCAACACGAAGCCGAGATAGCTGCCCGCGTCGAGGAAGGCGGCGTAGAACCCCCGCTTCTTGTCGGGCGCCGACTCGCTGATGAAGGTCACGGCGCTCGTGAACTCTCCGCCGGCGGAGAACCCCTGCACGATCTTCAGCACGATCAGCAGCACAGCCGCTGCGATGCCGATGGAGGCATAGCCGGGAAGCAGACCGATGAGGAACGTCGCCAGCGCCACGGTGGTCAGGGTGATGAACAGCACGCGCTTGCGTCCGATCTTGTCCCCGAGCCAGCCGAAGAAGAGACCGCCGAGCGGTCGGAACAGGTACGTGCTCGCGAAGGTGCCGAGCATGAAGATGACCTGCGTCGCAGGGTTCGCCTCGGGGAGGAATACGGGGCCGAGGGTGACGACGAGGTAGCCGAAGACTCCGACGTCGTACCACTCCATGACATTGCCGACGAACGTTCCGCGCACCGCGCGGCCCAGCTCGCGCTTGCGCACGATGTTCACCGCCCCGGTGTCGAGCACCGGGCTCACCTGCTCTTGGTGTTCCGCCATCGTCCCACTCCCTCACTTCATCATGCGAAACCGAACGCGCTCCATCGACGCGTTCGATCGGGTCAGTCGTCGCTGTGTCGTTGCCCGAACACGGCGAAGTAATAGCAGAGATAGGCCGCGAGGGTCGCGGTCATGTCCTGGTGGTCCGTCATCGGGTTGACCTCGGTCACTGCGAACGAATCGCAGTGCGGTGCAAGCGCCATGATCGTGTCGATCGCCTGCCGTGACGTGATCCCACCCGGCTCGAGGGCTCCCGCGCCCGGCGCGTGCGCCGGATCGATCGCGTCGATGTCGAAGCTCAGATGCACATGGTCGGCGCCTGCGGTGCGTTCGAGAATTCGTTCGACGACGGCTGCGGTGCCGCTCCTATCGAATTCCGCCGCGGTGATGCGCGCCAGGCCGGCGCTCTCCAGGTAGGCACGCGAAGACGGGAAGTTGAAGTGCCGGAGCCCCACCTGGATGCTGTGCTCCGTCCGCGCCCGATCGAGTTCGAGCGATCTCCGCATCCCACTGGACTGGCTGTGGGTGCCCTGCTGCTCGTTTCGGTCCATCACGTCGAGGTGCGCATCGAAGTGTATGACGCCGACCGTTCCATCGGTGGCATCATGAAGCCCCTTGGTGCCCGCATACAGGAAGCAGTCGTCGCCCCCGAGCAGAATGGGCACGTTCCCGGACCGCACGCTCCGCGCGATTCGCGCGCTCGTGCGCTCGAGCGTCGTCAGCACGTCGTGGGCCACGATGTCGGCGTCGCCGCCGTCGATGATCAGCGGAGCATCGTGCAGCTCGCCAGTCTCGAGCGAGAACACCGATCCAGACTCCACGCGCTGCGTGATCCAGCCGAGTTGCTGACGAATACGATCCGGTGCGTAGCGGGACCCGGGATACCCGAGCGTGGCCGCTCCGTCGAAGGGCGCTCCGATGATCTCGAACTGACGTGCGGTCGCTGGCATGACCCCTCCTGGTTGTCGTGATGCGCTGAGATTCCAGCATCGTCGGCCACTGCATCGTCCGCAATCGCGCTGAGGGTGAATATGAGCAGATACACTCCCTCATACAGTGAACGCGCTTGCGCATGGACCAGGAGGAACACATGCCAGCACCGCGACCGGCTCCCTACCCCACCCTCGCCGATCTCACCCGCGCGAAAGAGTTGGAACTCACCTGCGTCGTCGGCCACGACTGGTTGAGCCGGTCGGTCACCTGGGTGCACGTCGCGGAAGTCACCGATCCCAGCCCGTGGCTGACGCGAGGGGTGCTGCTGCTGACCACCGGCCTCATCGAGCGCACGCCGGAGTCGCTGGACGAGTTGTTTCGGCGTCTCCGCGAGCACGGCGTCGCCGGCGTCGGGTTCGGAGTGGGGCTCACCGTGGAGGAGATCCCGCAGGAATGGCACAGCGCAGCCGTGAAGCATCAGCTTCCGCTTCTGCGCGTCCCGCTCACCACCCCCTACATCGCCATCGCCGAGCACGTTTCCGCTCGTATCGCGGAAGCTCAGATGAGCCAGGTGCAGCGTCTCCTCGACCTGCAGCAGCGCCTTGCCGCCGCGCCGGGCCCCGGACTGCGCCCTGAAGCACTCGAGACCCTTGCGGCCGAGCTCGAGGCGACGGTCGTCTGGCGGGACGCCGCCGGGGACCCCGCCTCCGCAGGACGGGTACTGGGGGACGGCGAAATGCGGGCCATCTCCGGCGAGCTCTCCCGGCACGCGGCATCCGGACGGCGCTCGACGAGCGTTTCCCTCGGCGCACGCTTCGTGCACATCGCGAGTACCGCCGGCGCACCGATCGCCGTCACTCGAATGCGCCGATACTCTCCGCTGGAGCAGGGCATGATCGGCTCGATCGCCTTCTTCATCGATGACGCGCGCACGAGCAGTCGGGGCGACGTCACCGCGATCTCGTTCCGCGAACGCGTGCTCACCGAGGCTCTCACCGGGCGACTCGAAGGCGATGCGCGGTTGTTCGAGCTGCTGCTCGGATCGAGCACGCGCTGCACGGTCGTGCACCTCGGCCCCTCGCCCGACCCGGGGCTCCCCAGCATGAAGGAGCCGGCTGCCGGCCTGCTCCTCAAGGCTCATCTCGCGAATGCGTGGAATCAGGCGGAGTTCACCGTGGTTCCGCTGCTGTGCGCCGTCGGATCGGAGTTCATCATCGTGATCCCGGGAGCCGATCATCAGGAGGTGCAGCCGCTCGTCACTGAGTTCCTCGCGAACGAGACCGGCAACCTCGCGAGCTGGCGAGCCGGTATCAGCCGCACCGCGCCCGCGAGCGGGCTGCTCGACTTGCGAGCCGAAGCGGCACGGGCGCACCTCGGCACCCGGGAGCGCGACGTCGTCGCGGTGTCGTACGCCGAGCTGAGCCGTCGGGAGGCCTGGAGCGCCTCGATCGACGCCTCCAGAACCGTCCCGGTGTTCGCGGAATGGCGACGGCGCCTCGAGATGCTCGATCCCGCCCTCGCCGAGCGCACGCGCGTCGCACTGCACGCGTACCTCGCGGCCAACGGAGCCATCGAACGCGCGGCCGCTCAGCTCGCGGTGCACCGGCAGACGCTGCGCAGTCACCTGCACGCTGCCGAGCGCGATCTCGACGTGCGGCTCGACGCCCCCACCGAGCGCGCACTCCTCTGGCTCGCACTCGACTCCGGAGCGCTCGCACCGGCCACCGGTTCCGCGAGGCCCCGGGGATCAGGCGGGGTTGCAGCGCCGCTCGAGGACTGAACTCAGGCGAATGCGGAGATTCCCGTGATGTCGCGACCGATGATGAGCGCCTGCACCGTCTCCGTGCCCTCGTACGTGTGCAGGGCTTCGATGTCGGCGAAGTGGCGAGCGACCCGATTCTCGAGCAGAATGCCGTTGCCGCCGAGCAGATCGCGAGCGTTCCGCGCCAGATCCCGCGCCGTGCGCGTGGCGGTGTACTTGCCGAGCGAGGCGCCGGGCCCCGACAGCTCACCCCGCTCCTCCGCGCGCGTGAGCTGCATGAGGAGGGACTGCAACGAGGTCACGCCGCTCAGCATCTCGGTGAGCCGGGACTGGACGATCTGCGAGGCGGCGAGCGGCCTTCCGAACTGCACGCGCTGCTTCGCGTAGTGCACGGCCGACTCGTAGACGGCGACGGCGTGCCCGAGCGCGGACCAGGCGACGCCGAGGCGCGTCGCCTGCAGCACGCGGGCCGTGTCCTTGAAGCTGTTCGCGCCCGGCATCCTCGCGCTCGCCGGCACCCGCACACCGTCGAGCTCGATGTGCGCCTGCCAGATGGCGCGCAACGAGACTTTCCCCTCGATCGTCGTCGCCCGATATCCTTCCGCGTCTTGCGGCACCAGGAAGCCCTGCACCTGACCGTCATCGCCTCGGGCCCAGACCACCGACACCTGACCGACGCTGCCCGACCCGATCCACTTCTTGTGCCCCGTGATGACGTACTCGTCTCCGTCCGCTTCGGCGCTCGTCTCCAAGCTGACGGAGTCCGAACCGTGCGTCGGCTCGGTGAGTGCGAACGCTCCGAGCTCGGTGCCCCTCGCGAGCGGTTCGAACCAACGATCGCGCTGCGCTTCGGAGCCGCAGTACGCGATCGAGCGCAGCGCGAGACCGCCCTGCACGCCGACGATCGTCGCGATCGACCCGTCTCCGCGCGCGAGCTCCATCATGGTGAGGCTCGCGGCCAGCAGGCTCTGCTCCGGATAACCCGGAACGTCGATGCCGTCGCGCATGAGGTCGAGTTCGCCGAGGCGAAGCGCGAGATCGAGCGGATACTCGGCCCGATCCCAGATGCCTGCGATGACGGGCCGCACCTCATCCTGCACGAACGCGCGAGCCCGATCCCGGTATGCCAGATCCTCGCTCGAGACGCCGCGGAAGACTCCGGCGACATCGGGATCGAGTGGTTCCCAGAGCGCATATTCGGGCTCCGCGGTACCCTGGCTGACGACCGGCTTCGAGTTCGGCATGGGTTCCTCCCTGCGACGGCGCGCGCCGACGCGTTCGCCGTCGAGCATGCCTGACACTCGGTGTCAAGTCAAGTCCATTCCCCACAGCGAAGCCCCGACCGGCCCGCGCTCGTAACGCCTTCACGAGTGGAACTCGGTTTCACATGCTCTCTGGTGTGCTAGTTTCTTGACATGCCACCGCACGGAGCCGGAATGACGCCGGAGAGCTCGACCGCGGCGATCCGCCACCTCGCGGAACGCGGCTACGAAGCGACGACGGCTGAAGCTCTCGCCGCAGCGGTCGGGATGAGCCGGAGCACCTTCTTCCGACGCTTCGGCAGCAAAGACGACGTCATCTTCGCCGACCACGATCACGCGCTCGCCCGTCTCGAGGCCGCCCTCGAAGACACGGCCCTCGCCCCCGCGGACGCTCTCGTCTCTGCGACAGCCGATGTGCTGCGACTCCTGCTCCGCGATCCAGAGGCCGCACGGCTGCGGTTCGAACTCATGCGCCTCACGCCCGCTCTCCGCGACCGAGAGCTCGTCATCACCCACCGCTACGAACGCGTGTTCACCCGCTACATCCGCGAGGTGCAGCAGCCGGGTGCGCCTGCCTGGGTGGCGTCGACCCTCGGCGCCTCGCTCGTTGCGGCCCACAACGCCGCACTGCGCGCATGGTTGCGCGGCCGCACCACGGACGCCGCGGCCGCGCTGACCGAGGATCTGCGCGAGCTCACATCGCTCTACCTGCGCTGGCTCACGGCCGATCACGACAGCAGCGAGCGCCGCGTACTGGTGGCGGTCTACGACGCCACCGGTTCCCCCGATTCCGTACTGACAGCAGTCTCCGAGCAGCTTCGCCGCTAGCCACCCGCGCTTTCGATGCCGCTCAGCCGCGCGCGCGGCAGCAGCGCCACGACTCCCGGAGTCACGACTCCCAGCGATACCGCCCGCCGCGCGCCGCGAACTCAGCATCGACGGCGGCCCGCAGCGCCCCATCGGCGAGGTAGTCGATCGCCACTGCACCGAGTCCTGCGGCCGCATCGGTCATCGCGGCGAACGCGGATGGCTGCACGGTCTGATCGGCGAACGCGGCGTGGTGGGGGTGCACCGTCTCCGGACCGCCGATCCCGATCGACGGATGGATGGCGGGGATGAACTGCGTCACGTTTCCCATGTCGGTCGACGGCCCGGCCTGCGCGGCGACCGCGGGTGACGGCGGCGTCTCTCGTCCTCGCTCACCGAGCGCTCCGGCCCAGCGGCGCATCAGCTCGACGCTCGGCTCCAGCGGCAGATACGGCGGTACGGGGTCGACTTCGATCTCCGCGGTCGTGCCGGTGGCGAGCGCTGCCCCGCGCAGCGCATCAACCACGCGGTCCGTGAGCACCCGCAACGTATCGATCTCGCCGGATCTCACGTAGAAGAGCGCTGAGGCCTGCTCCGGCACGACGTTCGGTGCGGCACCGCCGTCGGTGATGATGCCGTGCACGCGGTCGATGGGGAGGATGTGCTGCCGCAGCTGGGCCACCGACTGGTATGCGGATACGACGGCGTCGAGCGCGTTGATTCCGAGCCATGGCTCCCCAGCGGCATGGGCAGCGCGGCCCCGGTACGTCACCGCGATACGGCGCACGCCCGTGGTGCGCTCACCCCAGATCGGGGAGGCTTTCGCACCCGCCGCCGGATGCACCATCGCCGCGGCATGAATCTCATCGAACCCGCCGGCTCGCAGAATGTGCTCTTTGCCGCCGCCGTTCTCCTCCGCCGGAGTCCCGATGAGCGAGAGGGTCGCGCCGAGTTCACGCACGATCGGAGCGGCGCCGAGAAACGCGCCGACGGCGATGCCCGCGATCAGGTTGTGCCCGCAGGCGTGACCGATCCCGGGGAGCGCGTCGTACTCGGCGAGTATCGCGAAGTGCGGCCCGTCCCCGGTGCCCACTTGCGCCCGGAGGGCCGTTTCGAGGCCGTACGCCCCCACTTCGGGCTCGACGCCGTGCTGGATGAGCACAGCGGCGAGCTCCCGCACCGAGTCGTGCTCTGCGAAGCCGATCTCGGGGGCTTCGTAGAGGCGGGTTGCGAGCGTCTCGAGCGCAGGCCTCAGATCGTCGACGGATCGCCCCAGCTTCGTGTGAGCGTCTGCTCCGGCTCCGGCGAACCGCGACGGCTCGTCGCCCGGGGGCGTCTGCGGGGTTCTCGAACGTCGCTGGTACTCGAGGTACACGTCTTGCGCATGGTTCGCGCCACCGCTGCGGGGGGCGGGCATGTCAGCAGGTCACGGGCGCGCCGTCGGCGCGCTGCAGCTCGAGTCGATACCCCGGGCGAGGTCCGGTGATGGTCTCGGCGGCACCGTCGCCCAGGCCGAGCGCCGCGAGCGCAGTGTCGACCGCCAGAGGGTCCGGCTCCTCACGGACGAAGGAGACGAGTTCGATCGTCGGCAGCTCTCCCGTTCCGGGCTGCGCCGTCGTTCCCCAATCGATCAGGAATGGCACGTCGAGGCGGTGCATCGCCGCTCCGGTGAGGCGCCATTCGAGCAGCTCTCCCGCGGGGGTGCGCCGGGAGAGCTCCCAGACGTCACCGGGATCGAACCCGCTCGCCCGGGCAGCGGCGACCGTCGCGTCGATGTCGCGCGGGTGCACGGCGTAGGCCTGCACGCGAGGCTCGTCGAGAGTGTCGATCGCGAACGTCGTCGGGAGCGCAGCGGTCTCGCGATCCGGATCAGGGCCGATGAGTTCGATGTACTGCGGGCCTCGTTGCTCTCCCACCGTGAGCGCAACGAGGGCATTCGCGGTGCCGGTGGGGTGCGCCCCTCCGCGTTCGGCGGTGACCCCCGTCCGGTCAGCGAACCACTCGATGAGTGCGTCGAGATCGGGGCCGGCGATGACGATGTGGTCGAGAAGACGCGGGATGCTCATGTCGAGAGTTCATCACACCGCGGCCGCGCGCGTGACGTCCGCCGTCATACGACGTCACGCGCGCGGCATCGCGAGTCCGCGGATCTGCTCGCCGTGCTGTTAGTGCCCGCGCGCGATCCACTCGTCGAGGTGCGGGGCCTCATCGCCGATCGTCGTCGTGTCTCCGTGTCCGGTGTGCACCACGGTCTCAGCCGGAAGGGTGAGCAGCTTTCCGCGGATCGACTCGATGATCAACGGGAAATCGCTGAAGGAGCGACCGGTCGCACCGGGTCCGCCCTGGAACAAGGTGTCCCCGGTGAACACCGCGTCGAGCTGCGGCGCGGTGAACGAGGTCGAGCCGGGCGAGTGCCCGGGCGTGTGCAGCGCCGTCAGCTCGACGCCCGCCACCGAGAACACATCGCCGTCCGCGATCTTCGCATCGGGGGCCGAGTCGTACACGGTCTCCCACAGCATTGCGTCGGCTGGATGCAGATGCAACGGCGCCTGGAGTCGATCGGCCGTCTCGCGTGCCGCACGGATGTGGTCGTCGTGCCCGTGGGTGAGCAGGATCGCGACGGTGCGGCGCTCCCCGACGGCCTCCGCCACGGCTTCGGCGCTGTGAGCGGGATCGATGACGATCACTTCGGAGTCGTCGCCGACGATCCAGACGTTGTTGTCGACGTCCCACGTGCCGCCGTCCAGCGAGAACGTGCCGCTCGTGACCAGTCGTTCGATACGCGCGGCCATCAGAGCACCACCACCGAGCGCAGCACGGTGCCCTCGTGCATCCGGTCGAATGCGGCCTCGACGTCGCCCAGGCCGATGCGCTCGGTCACGAACCCTTCGAGATCGAGACGCCCGAGCTTGTACTGATCGATGAGCATCGAGAAATCTCGGCTCGGCAGGCAGTCGCCATACCACGACGACTTCAGCGATCCGCCCCGCCCGAAGACGTCGAGCAGCGGCAGTTCCAGCTGCATCTCGGGCGTCGGTACGCCGACGAGTACGACGCGGCCAGCGAGATCGCGAGCGTAGAACGCCTGCGTGTACGTCTCAGGGCGGCCCACAGCATCGATCACCACGTCGGCGCCGAACCCCTCCGTCAGCGCGCGAATCGCTTCGACCGGATCCTCGGAGCGCGAATTCACGGTGTGCGTCGCCCCGAAGCGCCTCGCCTGCTCGAGCTTCGCGTCGTCGATGTCGACGGCGATGATCGTGGTCGCTCCCGCCAGCTGCGCGCCGGCGATCGCCGCAGTGCCCACGCCGCCGCAGCCGATGACCGCGACCGACTCGCCGCGCTGCACGCCGCCGGTGTTGATCGCCGCACCGATGCCCGCCATGACGCCGCAACCGAGCAGTCCGACTGCGGCGGCATCCGATTCCTCGTCGATCTTCGTGCACTGGCCGGCGGCGACGAGGGTCTTCTCGATGAACGCTCCGATGCCGAGTGCTGGTGAGAGCTCCGTGCCGTCCTCGAGCGTCATCTTCTGCTTCGCGTTGTGCGTGTCGAAGCAGTACTGCGGCTGCCCCTTCGCGCAGGCGCGGCACTGCCCGCAGACCGCGCGCCAGTTGAGGATCACGCGATCCCCCACTGCGACCTCGGTCACGCCCTCGCCGACAGCCGCGACGCGACCCGTCGCCTCGTGGCCGAGGAGGAACGGGAACTCGTCGTTGATGCCGCCGAGCTTGTAGTGCAGGTCGGTGTGGCAGACGCCGCTCGTGAGAATGTCGACGACCGCCTCACCCGGGCCCGGGTCCGGCACGATCACCGTTTCGATGGTGACCGGGGCGTTCTTCTCTCGGACGACAACGCCTTGCACTCGATACGCCATGGGGTTCCTTTCACGGATCTCTGCAGCTTGCGCGCCCGCGCGCTCGGTGCACGTGCGGGCTCTGCATCCAGGCTATCGAGTACCGTCGACACGCGCCCCTCCCGGCTCAATCGATTTCTTCGACCCCGCACCATTCGGCGATGAAGAGCGCCATCGACTGCGTGCAACGGCGAATCGACTCGATGCTGACGCGCTCGTCGAACCCGTGGATGTTCTCGGATACCGGCCCGTACACGAGCGTCGGCGTGTTGCCGTAGTTCACGAACACGCGACCATCGAGGTAGCCCGGCGTGGTGAAACTGGTGAGCTCGCGCCCGAACGCAGCCCGGTGCGTCCGCTCGAGCACCGCCTCGGCCTCGCTGCCCGGTTCGAGCACGTAGCCCTCAGCGTAGAACCCGTCGGGCGTCACCTCGACGTCGAACGGGCGGCGATCCTCGGCGCCCGACGCGGCCGCGCGCACGCACTGCTCGACCGCGGCGTGCGCATCCGCGGCGGCCATGCCGGGGTACAGCGCCACGCGAAGCCTCAGTTCGCACCACGCCGGAACGCTCGACGGCCAGTCTCCGCCTCGGATGCCGCCGATGTTGAAGTTGATCGGGTGATCGAGATCCTCGAAGTACCGGTGCTGTGACTGCTCGGCATTCCATTCCTGCTCCAGCCCGCGAAGCGCCTCGATCACCTCGTAGGCCGCGTCGATGGCGTTGAAGCCGTTCGCCATCTCACGCGGATGGGTCGGCTCGCCGCTCACCCGAATGGTGCACCACAGGACGCCGACGTTCGCGCGGACGAGCGCGTCCTCCTCGGGTTCCGAGATGATGACGGCGTCGGCTTCGTAGCCGCGCAGCAGTGCGGCGAGCGAACCGTTGCCGGTGCACTCCTCCTCGACGACCGATTGCAGGTGCACACGGGCAGTCGGCGCAAGGCCGGCGCGGCGCAGCGCATCGAACGCGAACAGGTTCGCGATGAGCCCGGCCTTCATGTCACCGGCGCCGCGACCGTACATCCATCCGTCGCGCACCTCGGCGTCCCACGGCGAGCGCGACCACTGCGCTTCCGGCCCCTCCGGCACGACGTCGATGTGACCGTTCAGAATCAGCGATCGGCCAGCCTCTCGCGCCGGCGTGTAGGTTCCGACCACGTTCGTCATCCCCGAGTAGTCGACGGTGGACGGCCCATACCCGGGATGCGATTCGAGTTCGGGCGAACCGATCGTCCAGCGGTCGATGTCGAGGCCGAGCGCGGCCATGCGCCCCTCGATGAGGTCTTGCGCGGCTTCCTCGTCCGCGCGCAACGAGGGCGCGGAGACCAGGTCGGCGGTCGCGCGCACCTGCTCATCGAATGCGGCGTCGACGGCGTCGAGGATGCGCTGGGTCTGCGTGGTCGAGATCATGGGGCCTCCGGGTCCGGTGTGCTCGCCGGCGGCGCGCAGGTCACCGGCCGCGGGTCATTCCGCATGCTCCGAGGCTATGGCCAGAAGCGCCGCCGATCCGTGTCGGATCGCCTCCGCTTGCCGTCGCTTCGTGTGCATTCGGACACCCGCCTCACCCCCTCAGAGGTCGAGGATCACCATCGCGATCGCGGCATCGCGCGGCACGGTGACGTCGAGGCCGCTGAGGTCCTGGAAGACGCGCAACCGCTTGAGCACGGTGTTGCGGTGGAAGAAGAGCTCCTCAGCCGTGCGCTGCATCGAACCCGTGCGGATGAACGCGCGCAGCGTCACCGCGAGGCGCTCCCGCTCTGCATCGGGAAGCGAGTCGAAGGCTCCGGTCAGTTCGTGCATGAATCCGTCGACCCGCTCGAGCATCGTCTCGCGAGCGATCGAGGCGAAGCCGTCGCGCAGTCGGAAGACCGCTCCGTCGTCAGCGCGCTCGGCGAGGTCGATCGCGATGGTCGCCGCTCGCCCGACGCGGTCGAGACCGCCCACGCGCGAGAGGTAGCCTCCGCAGAGGGCAGGATCGGCGTCGACCCAGTCGATGGGCCCGCGTCGTGGACGCAGCAGTACGGTCGTGCCCCCGTCGTCGACGTACTGGCCGCCGCTCTCGAGCACCTCCCTCGCCAACCGGTCCCCATCGCGCGTCGTGGCGAGCATCTCGTATTCGACCGACGATGAGAGTCGCAGCAGGTGCGCGATCGCCACCAGTTCGTCGCCGTCGGCCTGCCCGGAGAACAGTCTCGATCGCGCCCGTTCCTTCGCCGTTCGCCGCTGCTGCGTCATCGAGTCCGATTCCTCGAGGAACGAGCGCTGCACCTCCGTCGCGTAGCGTTCGACGACGTCGAGCACGAGCTCGCCGTGGGCCAGCAGCGCGTCGGTGAGGTCGGGCTGGGCCGCCCGTTCGAGCCCTCGCCAGAGCACTCGGAAGTTGATGCGCACCGCTTCCATGAAGCGCTCGACGCGCACCCCCTGCCGCGCGCGGCGTCGCCCGAGCGCCTCGGCGAACTCCGACGGCGCCTCCGCCCCGGCCTCAGCGGCGAGGCGCGAGGCGAACAGCGCGA
This sequence comes from Leucobacter manosquensis, assembly GCF_018304845.1. NCBI lineage: Bacteria > Bacillati > Actinomycetota > Actinomycetes > Micrococcales > Microbacteriaceae > Leucobacter > Leucobacter manosquensis. The sequence goes on from NZ_JAFEVO010000001.1 coordinate 1,140,567, forward strand.
ACGCGTTCCGCGCGGTGCGCTCGATATCCTCTGCCGCGACCGCGTCGCCGACGTACCCCTCGTGCGTGCTCAGCTCCGTCAAGAAGTCGTCGAGCAGCCTCGGCGTGTCCGCGCGCACGCGATCGATGAGCTGGAGCCAACGCGGATCGTGCATGACTCCATTGTGCGGCAGAGTGGTGCGCTGCGGAGTACTGGATCGTTCACGGGCGCGGGATACAGTGGGGCGGGGGCCGCTGCCGGACGGCCGGCGAGGAGGGACACGATGAGCGTCGCACGCGAAATGCACATGGCCAACAGCTTCGACCCGGGACGCGCGGCCGATCTCTCGCCAGCGGACGCGCAGCTCATCGCGCGGCGAACCCGCGCGATGGGCGCCGCCTACCGGCTCTTCTACGACCGGCCGGTGCACTTCGTGCGTGGCGAGGGCGTGTGGCTCTACGACGCCGAGGGCAACGCGTTCCTCGACGCGTACAACAACGTGCCGGTGGTCGGTCACGCGAACCCGATCGTGCAGCAGCGCGTGGCTGCGCAGCTCGGCAGACTCAACACGCACACCCGCTATCTGGGCGACGAGGTCGTCGCCTATGCCGAACGCCTCACCGGGCTCCTGGGGCACGGTCTCGAGCAGGCCGTCTTCGTCTGCACCGGCAGCGAGGCCGTCGACCTCGCGCTGCGCGTCGCCCGGCACGTCACGGGCCGCCGGGGCATCATCGCGACGGCGCACGCCTATCACGGCACGACCGCGGCGGCGGCGGCCATCTCACCGAGCCTCGGCCCGAACAATCCGATACCCGACGATGTCGAACTCATCGCAGCGCCCGATCTCGCCCGGGAGTCCCCCGACCGGGCTGCGGCCGCGTTCGCCGTGCGCGTGCGCGAGGCGGCGGATGCGCTGCGATCGCGCGGCCACGAGCCTGCCGGGCTCATCGTCGACTCGATTCTCTCGAGCGACGGACTGCAGGGAACGGCGCCCGGATTGCTGCGCGGCGCGGCGACGGAGATCCGCGCGCAGGGCGGCCTCTACATCGCGGACGAGGTGCAGACCGGGTTCGGGCGCACCGGCGCCTGGTGGGGCTTTCCGCAGCACGAGGTCGCACCCGACCTCGTCGTCGCCGGCAAGCCCATGGGCAACGGCCTGCCCATCGCCGCACTCTTCTCCCGCCCCGAGCTCCTCGACCGCTTCGGCGCCGACATGCGGTTCTTCAACACGTTCGGCGGCAATCACGTGAGCGTCGCCGCTGGCCAGGCCGTGCTCGACGAGATCACCGAGCGAGACCTGATCGCGCGTGCGGCGACGCTCGGCGCACGCATGCTCTCAGAGCTGCGCGGGATCGCTCTGGCCAATGACAGCATCGGCGCCGTGCGCGGATCCGGCTTGTTCTTCGCGCTCGAGGTGGTGGACGACGAGGGCGTGGCGGATCCGACTCTCGCAGCCGCCGTGGTCAATCGCATGCGCGCTGATCGCGTGCTCATCAGCGCATCGGGGCCGCAGGCCAACGTGCTCAAGATTCGGCCTCCGCTCGTCTTCGGCGACGAGCACGCCCCTCGGCTGCTGGAGTCGCTCGCGGGCGCGCTCTCGCGCTAGTCCGCCCCGCTCGTCTCAGCGCTCCGGGAGGGGCTCTGCGGCGAAGCGCGCTGCGGCCTCCGCGGGTGAGACTCGGAGCAGCTGCTCGAGCGCCGGCCAGGTGGCGGCCATGCGCGCCTCGGCGTAGGCGCGGTTGCCCTCACGGCCCCGGTGCGTCCACGTGCTCGCGTTCACCGCGAGTCGGGCGACGGCGAGCGGGTACAGCACCTCGATCTCATCAGCCGTGAGCGAGCAGTGCGCGACGTAGCCCGACACGACATCGGCGAAGGCCGCGAACGCGTCGCCTTGGCGCAGCGCCGCATAGGCCGCTGCAACGGCGAGCTCGGCGATCCGCACGGTCGCGACGGCATCGTTGAAGTCGACGATGCCCATGATGCTGACGGCGCCGTCCTGACGCCGCTCCGCGAGCAGATTGAAGTCGTGGAGGTCCTGGTGCACGACGGCTCGCGGGAGTGTCGAGAGCTTCGGCTCGATGACGTCGAATCGGCGGAGGACTTCCTCCAGCAGCGCCCGACGTGCCGGGTCGACGACCGCATCCCAGGTGCTTCTGATCGAATCGCCCGCGCGGTCAGCCATCCAGTGGTGCAGATTCTGGCCGTCGTGTCGTTCGGCGAGCGGATGAAGACTGCGCGGAACCTCGGCGGCGAGCGCTCCGAGACTCCGGCGGTATGCCGCGTCGGTGCCGCCGAGTTCGGCGACGCTGGTGCCGGCGACCCAGCTCGTCACCCGCGCACGAAGCGCGCGGCCGTCCCTTGCGACGAACGGCTTCGCGACCGACCCGTCTGCAGCGCGCTGCAAGACCGGGGTCGCGACCGGGAGGGGGCGCTCCTCGAGCTGTTCGAGCACGGCGTTCTGCCACGCGAAGGTCGCCTCGTCGAGAGGCGTGGGTGAGAGGCGCACGAACCGGGCGCCCCCGTCCGCAAGGGTCGCTCGATAATTGATGTCGAGTTCGCCGCCGAGCCGCTGCCAGTGCACCGCCTCGACGTCGAAGTGCTCATCGAGCACTGCGGCGAGCGCGCGCTCGTCAGCGGCGGTGAGCGGATCGAGAACGTGCATCGAGGAGCCGCCTACTCCAGCGCGCCCGACAGCTCCAGCCACCGTTCCTCGAGGGCCGCGACCTCGTCTTCGATCGCGGTGATCTTCGTCATCTCGGCGTTGAGCTTCGTGTAGTCGCCCTGATCCATCGCCGCGAGGCCCGTGCGCGCCTTCGTGGCGTCTCGCTGCAACCGCTCCATCTTACGCTCGACGGCCGACAACTCCTTCTCTGCGGCACGCCGCTCCGCGCCCCCGAGCGCCGGCTTGCGTGCGGCTCCGGCTGCCTGCGACGCGGTGCTTCCCGTCGATTGCGATGCCGATCCGGACGACGACGCCGTCGACCCCGACTGCTCCTGACTGCGCAGTTCGAGGTACTGGTCGACACCGCCCGGCAGGTGCCGAAGGTGCCGGTCGAGAATGGCGTACTGCTGATCGGTGACGCGCTCCAGGAAGTACCGGTCGTGCGACACCACGATGAGGGTGCCCGGCCAGGAGTCGAGCAGATCCTCCATGGCGGCCAGCATGTCGGTGTCGAGGTCGTTCGTCGGCTCGTCGAGGATCAGCACGTTGGGCTGGTTGAGCAGGATCAGCAGGAGCTGCAGTCGGCGCTTCTGCCCACCGGAGAGATCCTTCACGGGCGTCGACAGCTGCGCGCTCGTGAAGCCCATGCGCTCGAGCAGCTGACCCGGCGTGAGATCCTGGGCCTTCGATCCGCTGCCGACGGTGAAGCTCGTGCGCAGGCCGTCGATCACCTTGCGCACCGGATCCTGAAGATGCTCCTCGAGCTCGTCGAGACGCTGGGTGAGGGTCGCCACCTGCACGGTCTTGCCGCGCTTGACGCGCCCGGACGTCGGCTCGACGGTGCCGGAGATCAGGCCGAGCAGCGTCGATTTGCCCGCTCCGTTCACGCCGAGTATTCCCGTGCGCTCACCCGGGGCGAGCAACCAGTCGACGTCCTCGATGATCACCCTGCCGTCGTAGGCGACTCCCGCTTCGACGAGGTTGACGACCTCTTTCCCGAGACGGGCGACGGCCATCGACTGCAGCGACACGCGATCCCGGATTTCGGGAACGTCTGCGATCAGCTCGTTCGCCGCGTCGATGCGGAACTTGGGCTTCGACGTGCGAGCAGGCGCACCGCGGCGCAGCCAGGCGAGCTCCTTGCGCGCGAGATTCTGCCGCTTCTGCTCGATGGTCGCCGCCTGCCGGTCCCGCTCGACGCGCTGCAGGATGTACGCGGCGTACCCGCCCTCGAACGGTTCGACGATGCGATCGTGCACCTCCCAGGTCATATTGCAGACCTCATCGAGGAACCACCGATCGTGCGTGACGACGAGCAGGGCGCCCTGGCCCTTCGGCCAGCGGCGCTGCAGGTGATTCGCGAGCCAGGCGATGCCCTCGACGTCGAGGTGGTTCGTCGGCTCGTCGAGGAAGACGATGTCGTACTGCTGCACGAGCAGCCGCGCGAGCGCCACCCGTCGGCGCTGACCGCCGGAGAGCGCGTCGAGCGGAGCCTCCCAGTCGAGGTCCGAGATGAGGCCGGCGATCACCTCGCGCGCTTGCGGGTCGCTCGCCCACTCGTACTCCTCGCGGTCGCCGACGACCGTGCGGCCCACCGTCTGGCCCGCCTCGAACACGTCCGCTTGATCGAGCACGCCGATCGTCGTCCCGCCGCGCAGCGTCACTTTGCCGCCGTCGGGCTCGCGCCGACCGGCCAGCATCATCAGCAGGCTCGACTTGCCGTCGCCATTGCGCCCGACGATGCCGATGCGGTCCCCCTCGGCCACGCCGAGCGTGACCGAGTCGAACACGGTCTTGGTCGGTACTTCGAGGTGCAGGGCCTCGGCTCCCAGTAGATGCGCCATATGTTTCCCAGCGTAGTCGTGCCGCAGGAGTCTCACTACACTGGCGATGTCGCGGTCGCGCGATGGATCGAGTCAGACCCGCTCCTCGCGGATCCAGCCAGGGAAGGCCGCCGGTGACATCCAGGTTCTCACGCACCGCGTCGCGAGTGCTGTTCGGTGCTGCTGCCGTCGCGCTGGGAGTGGCGCTGATCTTCGCTCCCGTCGCCGTGCACGGCATCGCGATCATCACGGGGCTCGGGCTCATCAGCGTCGGGGCGGGGTCGTTCTTCCGCCCCTCGCCCGCGGTCGGAGGACCCGAGGGCGCGCCGCGGATCCCTTCGCTCACGCGACTGGTCGGCGGTGCGCTCGTCGCGCTCGGCGCGCTGATGGCGCTCTGGCCCGACGCGGGTGCGCCCTGGCTCGCGTTCCTCGTCGGCGCCGCGCTCGTCGTGCACGGCGCGCTCGCGCTGTGGAACGCGATCACCGGCCGCGATGGGTGGCACGCCGACGCCCGCGCCGCGTCGGCGATCATGGGTGCGGCGACGATCGTGCTCGGCGTCGTCGCCTTCTCCTGGCCGGTGCTGACGCTGACAGTCTTCAGGCTCGGACTCGCACTGTGGCTGGTCGCGGTCGGCCTGCACGCCATCTGGGATGCAGTGGTGTGGCTGCGATCCGCCCGAGTCGGAGGTGCGCTCGAGGTCGGCGCGCCGGTTCGCGATGCATCATCCCGCACCGGTGCGCGGCCCTCGCGACTGCGTCGATGGGCCAGAACCGTGGGCGCCGTCGCGTCGCTCGCAGCCGCCGCGCTGCTCGCCTGGGGCAGCGGCACCGTGCTCGGAGGGTCGCCGATGCCCCAGCCGGGCGCGTTCTACTCGCCGCCTGCGGACGTACCGGGCGCCCCGGGTCAGCTGCTGCGCTCTGAGCCGCTCGACTCCGGGGTGCCCGAGGGCGCGCGAGCCTGGAAGATCCTGTACACGACCACGCACCCCGACGGCACGCCCGCCGTCTCGAGCGGCACCGTGCTCGCCCCGGTCGAGCCGACGAAACGTCCGCTGCCCCTGCTCAGCATCGCTCACGGCACGACGGGCGTCGTAGCGCAGTGCGCGCCCTCCATGAGTGCCGCGCCGTTCTCGGACGGAGCCGGTACCGCTCTCGCCGAGATGGTCGCGCAGCACGGCTGGGTCGCCGTCACGTCCGACTACGTCGGGCTCGGCACCCGCGGCGTGCACCCCTACCTCGTCGGAGACGCGGAGGCCCGGAATGTGCTCGACGCCTCGCGAGCCGTGCAGCAGCTCGACGCCGTCACGACGACCACGGAGACGGTCGTCTGGGGCCACTCGCAGGGAGGGCAGGGCGCGCTCTGGACCGGGCAGATCGCCGAGGACTACGCGCCGGAGCTCACCGTGCGTGGGGTCGCGGCCTTCGCGCCGGCAGCCGACCTGTTCGGGCTCGCCGAGGTCGACAAGAACGACGCCGCCGGCAAGACCGTCTCCGCGTACATCGCGACGACATGGGCGCGGCTGTACCCCGACCTCGATCTGAGATCGCAGCTCACGCCGGGATCACAGGGCCCGGTCGAGCACATCCGCTCCCTGTGCTTCAACGGCAGCGACGTGCTCGCGGCGATCCTGAGGGGGTCGCAGATCCCGAACCAGATCTTCCCCGACCGCCTGCTGAACGGCGAGTTCGGCGATCGCCTGAAGGCGCAGACGCCTGTCGGCCCGTTCCCCGCCCCGGTGCTCGTCGCCCAGGGTCGAGCGGATCCGCTCGTCCGCCCGGAGATGCAGCGCGACTGGGTCGAGGCGCGTTGCACGGACGGCGTCGACATCGACTACCGCACGTTCCCCGGCCTCAGTCACAACACCCTGGTGGCGGCGGATTCGCCGCTCACTCCGCAGATCGTGCAGTGGACGCTCGACCGCTGGGAAGGCAAGCCGGCGACCCCGAACTGCGACGACCTTCCGGCCTCGACGCCCGATGCGGAGCAGACGCCCGGGTAGCAGGCCTCAGAAGCCCGCGCCTCATCGCTCTAGGCCGCGCAGCACGACCCGCCGCAGCATGATCCGCCCGACTCGCTGTCGCCCAGCAGGTTCAGGATCTCTCGCGTCTCGGCGTCGGCGAACGATGCGGCGCCTTCGAGGCCCGTCTCCGATCCGACCGACAGTGCATCTCCTGCGGTGGTCTCGGTGCGGTGCTGTTCAGTCATCATGTGCTCCTTCTGAATGTGGACGAGTCTAGACCGTGCCGGCGGGCGCGTCGCCCCGCTGGAACCCGAGCACCTGGTCGAAGACGTTCGCGAACGCCTCTGCTGATTGCGCGCCCGAGACCCCGTACTGCCCGTCGAGCAGGAAGAACGGAACGCCGGTGATGCCGAGCTGCCGTGCCCGCACGATGTCGCGCTGCACCGCCTCGCCGTACGCCTCGTCGTCGAGCGCTGCCCGCACCTCATCGGCGTCGAGCCCCGCCTCGGCGCCGAGCCGCGCGAGCCCATCGGCGTCGGACATGTTCTCGCCCTCCGCGAAGTACGCGCGGAACAGACGCTCCTGCACCTCCGCCTGCACGCCGCGATCCCGAGCGAGGTGCAGTACTCGGTGGGCGCGCTGCGTGTTCGCGTGCTTGACGTCTGGGAACCGGAACTCGACATCCTCGGTGGCGCCGAGCTCGGTCATCTGCCCGAGCATCTGCTCGACCTGCGCTGCTGGCATGCCCTTGTGCCGCACCAGGAAGTCGATCTCGCTGCCGGAGAAGTCCAACGGGGTGTCGGGCGCGAGTTCGAAGCTGTGGCTCTCGACCTCGACGGCGACGCCGGGGTGCTGCTCGCGGAACGCGCGCACCGCGGCATCGAAGCGGTGCTTGCCGAGATAGCACCAGGGGCAGGCGATGTCGGACCAGATATCGACGCGGATCGTCTCGCCCGCTGGCAGTGTTTCATTCACACACGGTGCAGCGCCGAGCGGGTCGCGCGTATTCCCGCAGAGGATCAGCAGGATGTCGAGCGTCGCGGCGATCCCGCTCAGATGACGCGCGCGCCGGGCACTGGCCCCGACACGATGAGCGCCCGGAAGCCGCGCCGGCCGAGCACCGCACGCACTTCGGCCGCCTCCTGCGGCGTGCCGACGAGGAACGCGATGGTCGGGCCGGATCCGGACACGATTCCCGCCAGGGCGCCCCGCGACTCCCCCAGTTCGAGGATCTCGGTGAGCTCAGGGGCGAGCTTGAGCGCCGCGACCTGCAGATCGTTGTGCATCGCGTCCGCGAGGGAGTCGGCATCGCCGACGCGCACCGCCTGCAGCACCGCCGTCTCCACTTTCACGAGATCGGGTTGCGGGCCGAGTGCGCTGGCGTGACGGTCGCGGTGCTCGTCGAGCGTCCGGTACACGACCGGCGTGCTGAGTCCCGAGTCGGAGAGCGCGAGCACCCAGTGGAAGTCGCCCTTCGCGAGGGCCGGACTGAGTTCATCGCCTCGTCCGGTGCCGACGGCGGTGCCGCCTTCGAGCGCGAACGGCACGTCCGCTCCCAGTTCAGCGGCGAGCGGGAGGAGGCCTGCGCGGCCGAGGCCCGTGCCCCACAGTTCGTCGCAGGCGACGAGCGTGGCAGCCGCATCGGCGGAGCCGCCGCCCATGCCGCCGGCGATGGGCACGCGCTTGAGCACGGTGAGCGCGACGCCGCCCGCGTATCCCGTGCGCTGCGCCAAGAGCTTCGCCGCCGCGATCGCGAGATTCGAATCGTCTCGCGGGAGCCCGGAGGCGTCGACGGGGCCGACGAACTGGATCGAGAAGTCGTCGGCGGCGACGGCGGTGACCTCTTCGAAGAGCGACACGGCCTGATACAGCGAGGCCACGTCGTGGTACCCGTCGTGCTGCAGCGCGCCCACGCGGAAGAACACGTTGATCTTCCCTGGCGCGCGCACCGTGACCGGGCCCCCTCGGCTCCTACCCATGGTCCTACGCTAGCGCAAGCTCGGGCGCCGATCGGACGTGCGTGTCACACTCGTTCGTTAGTTGACAACGGTCAACCAAGTGGTATGGTTGATCTTCGTCAACTGTTGACTTGCATCAACCGATGCTCTCACCCTCACAGCACTCCGCAGCACACAGAATCAGGAACCAATGTCTCTCCCCGCATCCGCGCCCACGGAACCGCCGAAGATGACGCATCGCCAGGTCCTCGAGGCGCTCTCAGGGCTCCTCCTCGGCATGTTCGTCTCCATGCTGGCCTCGACCGTCGTGTCGAGCTCGCTGCCCGTCATCATCCACGACCTCAAGGGCGATCAGGCCGCGTACACCTGGGTCGTCACCGCGACACTGCTCACCACCGCGATCTCGACGCCGATCTGGGGCAAGCTCTCCGATCTCTTCAATCGCAAGCTCCTGTTCCAACTCGCGATCGGCATCTTCGTGCTCGCGACGGCCGCGGCCGGGTTCTCGCAGGACCCCGGCACGATGATCGCCTTCCGCGCGGTGCAGGGCATCGGCGCTGGCGGACTCGCGGCCCTCAGCCAGGTCATCATGGCCGACATCATCAGCCCGCGCGAGCGCGGACGCTACATGGGCCTCTTCGGGGCCGTCATGGCGCTCTCGACCGTCGGCGGTCCGCTGCTCGGCGGCGTCATCACCGATTCGATCAACTGGCGATGGAACTTCTTCGTCGCACTGCCGTTCGCCGTCGCAGCGCTGTTCATCGTGCAGAAGACCCTGCACATGCCCAAGCGTCCGCGCAAGCGCACCAGCATCGACTACTTCGGCATCGTGCTCCTCTCCGTTTCGGTATCGCTGCTGCTCATCTGGGTGACCAATGCCGGGCGCGACTACGACTGGTGGAGCCTGACGACCATCCTGATGGTCGGCGGCGCCCTCGTCGCCGCGACGCTGTTCATCATCGTCGAACTGCGCTCCAAAGAACCCCTCGTGCCGCTGACGCTCTTCCGCAGCCGCACGTTCACGCTCGCCGTCGTCGCCTCGATCGCCACCGGCATCGCCATGTTCGGCTCGTCCGTGTTCCTGAGCCAGTACATGCAGCTCTCGCGCGGGGCCACCCCGACGCAGGCGGGCGTCATGACGATCCCCATGATCGCCGGCCTCCTGCTCGCCTCGATCGGCGTCGGCGGTCTCATCACGAAGTACGGCAAGTGGAAGCCGTACCTGATCGTCGGGGCCGTGCTGCTGATCGCCGGCTCGACGATGCTCTCGACCATCCATTACGACACGAACTTCGCTTTGGTTTCCCTGTACATGTTCCTGCTCGGCGCCGGCGTCGGCATGACGATGCAGAACCTGGTGCTCGTCGTGCAGAACACCGCGGATCCCGCGCAGATCGGCGTATCCAGTTCGGGTGTCACGTTCTTCCGCAGTCTCGGCGGCACGATCGGCGTCTCAGTGATGGGTGCAGCGCTGGCGGCCCGCGTGAGCGACCTCATGGGATCGGAATCCATCCTTCGCAAGATGGCCACCGCGGTCCAGTCGCTCGGCGAAGAGGGCATCGCCGTCGCGCAGCAGCTGAAGTCGGGGGCTCTGCCAGAGGTCTCGACGATGCCGCACGCGATCAGGATCATCGTCGAAGACGTCTACGCGCAGGGCATCTCGCACTCCTTCCTCATCGCCGTGCCGTTCGCGGTGCTCAGCCTCATCGCGATCATCTTCCTGCCGAACACCCCGCTCACGAGCATGACGAACAGCGAGCGTGCGCACGCATCTGAGGCGGACTTCGCCACAGTGTCGACCTCGGAGGGCATGGGGGTGCTGACCGCGACCGGTGGCATCCCCGTGGTCGAGGACGACGACGCTCCGAACCGGCCGTCGGAGAAGTAGCGACATGTCGTCATCCACGCGTCCGGCTTCCGCGGCTCCCGCTGCGCCCTCCTCGGCTTCCGAGCACGAGGACCGCAGTGGGAGCCCCGCGGGCGACCCGCGCACGCAGGCCTTCGAGGCGCTCGAGCGGGAGTTCGAGCTCATCTTCACTCAGTTCCGCCGGTCGGCGATGGCGAATGCGTCGCAGGTGAGCGAGGGGATGCTTCCCGGCGCCTACAAGGTGCTGACGACGATCTCCCGGGTCGGGAGTGCGACGCTCTCCGAACTCACCGAGATACTGCTCACCGACAAGGGGCAGATGAGCCGCACGATCCGCGATCTCGACGAGCGAGGCCTCATCGACCGCGCGCCGGATCCGAGCGACGGCCGGTCGATCCGCATTTCAGTGAGCGAGTTCGGGACGCAGCGTCTCGCGATGACTCGGGGCGAGAAGGAGCACGAGCTCCGCGACGCGATGGGACGTTGGACCGTCAGCGACATCGTGCGGTTCACCGAGCTCCTGCACGCTCTCTCGCTCGGCCTTACTCCCCGGACTCCTTAGCACTGGCTGCCGCGCGGGCGATCGCGAGGAACTCGTCGATCGCGAGTTCCTCCGCCCGCGCTGCGGGGTTCGACCCTGCTGCCGTGATCACGCTCACAGTGCGATCGAACCCTCCCAGCACCGGCTGCAGGGCTTGACGCAGCATCTTCCGGCGCTGCGCGAATGCCGCGTTGACGAGCTCGAAGGTCAGACGCCGCTCGGCCTCGGTGCCGCGAGGCTCGTCTCGACGCTCGTATCCCACGAGCACGGAGTCGACGCCGGGCACGGGCCAGAAGATCTTGCGGCTCACGGTGCCGGCGATGCGCCACGGACCGTACCAGGCCGCTTTCGCGCTCGGCGATCCGTACTCCTTCGAGCCGGGCTGCGCGGCGATGCGGTACCCCACTTCGGCCTGCACCATCACGAGGCCGCCGCGCAGGTCGGGCAGCAATTCGAGCAGATGCATCAGGATCGGCACCGACACGTTGTACGGAAGATTCGCCACGAGCTTCGTGGGTGCCGCGTCGGCCGCGAAATCCTCGGCGGTGACGTCGAGCGCATCACTGCGCACCACACTCAGACGCGGGCGTTCCGCATCCGCGAAGACCTCCGGCTGCATCGCAGCCACCGTCGCAGGGAGCTCGGCGGCGAGCCGGTGATCGATCTCCACTGCGGTGACGCCTGCGCCGGTTTCGGTCAGTCCGAGCGTCAGAGAACCGAGCCCGGGTCCGATCTCCACCACGCGCTCCCCCCGCTGCACGCCGGCGAGCCGCACGATCTTGCGCACCGTGTTCGGGTCGATGACGAAGTTCTGCCCGAGCTTCTTCGTCGGCGACACGCCGAGTCGCTCGGCGAGCTCGCGCACCTGCGCCGGACCGAGCAGCGCAGGCGCTTCGCGGTTCTCGTCGCTCACGAAGTCGCCTCTGCTGATTCGAGCTGCCACGATCCGTACACGCGTTCCGTGTTGGCGGCGATGAGCGCGCACACCTCATCGAGGGGGCGCTCGAGGGTCTCCGCCAGGCGCCGCACCGTGTAGGGCAGCAGGTACGGCGCGTTCGGCCGCCCGCGATAGGGTTCCGGCGTCAAGAACGGGGCGTCGGTCTCCATCAGCAGGAGCTCTGGCTTCGCAACGGCGATCGCCTCGCGGAGCACCGGCGCGTTCTTGAAGGTCGAGGGTCCGGCCACCGACACGTACCAGCCGTGGTCGTTGCAGATCTTCGCGAGGCGCGCATCGCCCGAGAAGCAGTGGAACACCGTGCGCTCGGGTGCGCCCACGCGGATCAGGGTGGCCACGACCTCGTCGTGGGCATCGCGATCGTGGATCTGCAACGCGATGCCGTTCGCCTTGGCGATCTCGATGTGCGCCTCGAACGATTCGATCTGCGCGTCCCGGCCGTCCTCGCCCGTTCTGAAGAAGTCGAGCCCGGTCTCGCCGATCGCGCGCACGCGGGGCTGAGCTGCGAGTCGGGCGATCTCGGAGAGCTGCGCGTGCAGCAGCCCCAGCTCAGCGACGCGCGGCGCCTCGTTCGGGTGGAGTGCGACCGCGGCCAGCACGCGCGCGTCGCTCGCCGCCAGTTGCGCGCTCCACCGGCTCGTCTCGAGATCCGTTCCGACCTGCACGACTCCCTGCACGCCGACTGCAGCGGCACGCGCCAGCGACTCGAGCGGGTCGAGCTGATCCACACCGTCCTCGAACTCGAGGTGCGTGTGGTTGTCGTATACGGGCAGCGGCAGGGGCTCCGGAGCCGCAGGCCGCGTGAGGTCCCGCCCGTCCGACTTGCGTTTGCGGAGCCCGCCCTCGGGAACCGCTGCAGCAGCCTGACTCACTTGCCCGTCTCGTCGGCTTCGATCCGCGGGAACAGCACCGCGAGCGGCTGCTGCTCGGTGCCCGGCGCAAGCTTGCCCCAGACGGCCGCATCGCGGAGCGGCTGCTCGTCGAGTGCGCCGAGCGCGGACTCGGCGCCAAGCGCTGCCCACAGCTTGTCGGTCGCGAGCGGCACCACCGGAGCGAGGAGCTCGGCGAGCACGCGCAGCCCTTCGGTCGCCGTGTAGAGCACGGTGCCGAGACGCGCGCGCTGCCCCGGATCCTTCGCGAGCACCCAGGGCTCCTGCTCGGTGATGTACCCGTTCAGCGCGTCGACGAGCTCCCAGATCGCGGCGATCGCCTCGTGGATCGCGAACGCATCCATGCGCTCGTCGGCTCGCGCTGCCGCCGATGCCGCGAGTTCGCGAATCGCCTCGTCCGCAGGCGCTTCGTCCGCCGCCTCCGGCACTCGGGACTCGAAGTACTTCGCGTTCATGGCGAGTACCCGGCTCGCGAGGTTGCCGAAACCGTTCGCGAGTTCGGCCTGGTAGCGTGCCGCGAGGTCCTCCCAGCTGAACGAACCGTCGTGCCCGAAGGAGATCGCTCGCATGAAGTAGTAGCGGAACGCGTCCGAGCCGAACGTATCGGTGATCTCGTTCGGCGCGATGCCGGTGAGCTTCGACTTCGACATCTTCTCGCCGCCCACGAGGAGCCAGCCGTGGGCGAAGACGTGGTTGGGCACCTCGAGCCCTGCTGCCATGAGCATCGCCGGCCAGATCACCGCGTGGAAACGCAGGATGTCTTTGCCCACGAGATGGTTCGCCGGCCACCGGCGCGCGAACTCCTCATCGTCCTGGCCGTAGCCGATGGCTGTGACGTAGTTCAGCAGCGCGTCGAACCAGACGTAGGTGACGTGCGATGCGTCCCACGGGATCGGAATGCCCCAGTCGAACGAGGTGCGGGAGATCGAGAGATCCTCGAGACCCTGCTGCACGAACGCGATGACCTCGTTTCGTGCGCTGGCCGGTTGCACGAAGTCGGGCCGCTCCTCGTAGAGCGCGAGCAGACGATCCTGGAAGGCGCTCATCTTGAAGAAGTAGTTCTTCTCCTGCAGCAGCTCCAGGGGCTTGGAGTGGATGGCGCAGACCTTCTGACCCGCGAACTCGCCGGTGCCGTCGACGATCTCGCTCTTGGGCTTGAACTCCTCGCACCCGACGCAGTAGAGCGCTTCGAACTCCCCCGCGTAGACGTGGCCGTCGTCGTGCAGCTTCTGCAGGAACTTCGCGACGCCGGCCTCGTGGCGCGCGTCGGTCGTGCGGATGAAGTCGTCGTTGGAGATGTCGATCAGATCGAGCAGGGGCTTCCAGGCCGACTCGACCAGACGGTCCGCCCACTCCTTCGGCGCGACGCCGTTCGCAGTCGCGGTGCGCAAGATCTTCTGACCGTGCTCGTCCGTGCCCGTGAGGAACCAGGTGTCGTCCCCGCCCTGGCGGTGCCAGCGAGCGAGCACATCGGCGGCCACTTCGGTGTAGGCGTGCCCGATGTGCGGGGCGTCATTGACGTAGAAGATGGGGGTCGTCAAGTAGAACGAGGAGGGGTTGGCCATGGGTTCCATTGTATTGGGAACCGGGAGCTGAGCTGGTCGCGCGACGTCGCCCGGCCTCACGCCGCCGCGGCGACCACAATCTCCGGCTCGTGCCGCACCGGGAAGTTCACCGAGTTCGCGATGAAGCACGCTGCGAAGGCGTCTGCGTGCGCCGCCCGCGCCGCGTCGACCATGCCGGACGCGGCAACGGTGACGCGCGGACGCAGGATGACCTCTTCGAAGGCTCCGCCGATCCCCTGCTGCCGCATCACGCCGGTCGCGGCGTCGCTGTACGCGACGACGACGACCCCGGCGCGCACGGCCATGTGCAGGTAGGAGAGCATATGGCACTGAGCGAGCGCGGTGACGAGGAGCTCCTCCGGGTTCCACCGGTCGCGGTCGCCGTGAAAGGTGGGATCCGCCGAGCCCTCGAGCGGAGCCTTCCCTTCGGCGTGGATCAGCAGCTCGCGCCCGTACGCGCGATACCCGCTCGTGCCGGTGCCGCGGTTGCCCGTCCACTCGACACCGACGCGGTACTCGTGCAGATCCTTCATGACCCCACTCTAAACGGTGTCGCAGTGCCCCGAGAGTAGGATCGAGACCATGAGTTCAGCGACCAGCGCCGTAGCCGTCAGCACCGAATCTTCAGTTCCTCAGGAGCGTCTCGTACGCACCGAGATCCCCGGGCCCCGTTCGAAGGAGATCCACGAGCGGCGACGCGCAGTCGTGCCTCCCGGCGTGCACAGCGTGCTCCCCGTGTACATCGAGCGCGCGCACGACTCGATCCTCATCGATGTCGACGGCAATCAGATCATCGACGTCTGCGGCGGCATCGGCGTCACCACGATCGGGCACACTGATGATCGCGTCGTCGCGGCGGCGACCGCCCAGCTGCAGAACGTCACCCACACGCTCTTCACGATGACCCCGTACGAACCCTACGTGCAGGTCGCCGAGCATCTCGCGAAACACGTACCGGGGTCGACGGCGAGCGCTCCGTACAAGACACTGCTCATGAATTCGGGGGCCGAAGCAGTCGAGAACGGCGTCAAGATCGCACGGAAGTTCACGGGACGGCCGGGGGTCGCCGTGCTCGAGCACGCCTACCACGGTCGCACGCTCCTCACGAGCAGCATGAATCACAAGGCTGCGCCGTACGCGCTCGGGTACGGCCCGCGAGTCGGCGACATCTACAAGGCGCCGAACTCCTACCCGTTGCACGACGGACTCACCGGCGCAGAGGCCGCCGCGCGCACGATCGCCTACCTCGAGAAGCAGGCCGGGGCATCCGACCTCGCATGCCTCGTGGTCGAGCCGGTCCAGGGCGAAGGCGGTTTCATCGTGCCAGCCGACGGCTTCCTCCCGGCGCTGGCCGAGTGGTGCCGCGCCAACGGCATCGTCTTCATCGCCGATGAGGTGCAGGCGGGGATGGCGCGCACCGGCACGGTCTTCTCGATCGAGCAGTTCGGCGTCGTGCCCGACATCGTGCTCTCGGCCAAGGGCATCGCCGGCGGCCTGCCGCTCGCAGGGATCACGGGCCGGGCCGACATCATGGACCAGTCGCAGCCGGGCGGACTCGGAGGAACCTTCGGCGGCAATCCGGTGTCGTGCGCGGCCGCCGTGGCCGTCTTCGAGCAGATCGAATCGCTCGGCCTGCTCGGCGAGGCCCGACGCATCGAGTCCTCCTTCGGGGCCGGCCTGCGCGAGCTTCAGGAACGCTTCCCCGCGATCGCTGAGGTGCGCGGCATGGGGGCGATGCTCGCCATCGAGGTGACGAAGCCCGGCACGCTCGAACCCGACGCAGATCTCGTCACTCGAGTCATCGACGCGGCCGCGCAACGGGGGGTGCTGCTGCTGAGCAGCGGCGTGCACAATCAGGCGATTCGCTTCCTGCCCTCGTTGAAGATGAGTGACGCACTCATCGCCGACGTCATGTCCGTGCTGCAGGAGTCGTTCTCGGTCGCGAGCTCGTAGGGGCTCGCGGCGGCGCGCCTCGCTGAGCGCTGGGCCGCAGCGCTCAGCGTTCTTCCGGGCGGGGCGTGCTCGGCGCATCGGGGAGGATCACTGGCTCGACGTCGTCGCAGTCCTCCTCGTCCTGGCCATCCCGGCTCGGCGTGTGCACCGGAGCCGATGTCACTGCCGCCGCAGCGCGGCTCCGGTCGCCCTCGGAGCACACGCTCTCCGTGTGGTCCGAGAGATCGATGCCGGATCCCTCGATGCTTCCGGTGTCGACGACATCTCCGACCGCGTGCACATCGATGACGACGACGGTCACATTGTCGCGGCCCGCGTTCTCGAGCGCGTGCCGCACGAGCGAGCGGGCGGCAGCCTCCGCAGTGACCTCCGTCGCGAGGAAGTGCTGGATGCCGACATCGGTCAGCTCCTTGGTTAAGCCATCGGAGCAGATGAGCAGCCGCTGACCCGCGATGAGCGCCAGCGACGTGTAGTCGGGAATGGGCGCCTCGTTGAACCCGACGGCGCGCGTGATGACGTTGGCGTGCGGGTGCACCTCCGCCTCTTCCTCGGTGATCGCGCCGGTATCGATGAGGTGCTGCACGACCGAGTGATCCACGGTGATCTGGCTCAGCGCACCCTTGAAGTACTGGTAGACGCGGGAGTCGCCGATGTTGAAGACCTTCCACGTCGGCTCAGGATCCGTGCCGAGCACGACTCCGGTCACCGTTGTGCCTGCTCCGAGCTCCGTGTCGCCGGCGTCGAGCTCGATGTCGTCGACGGCGTCGCCGAGCGTCTCGTCGATGTCCTGCTCGCTCACCAGGTCTTTGCCGCCGAGTTCGGCGAGACGTCGAACGACCGCTGCCGAGGCGATCTCGCCGGCGGAGTGACCGCCCATCCCGTCCGCGATCGCGAACACCGGCGGGGCCGTCACGTAGCTGTCCTGATTGTTCTCTCGACGGCGCCCGACGTCCGTCATCGCGAACCACGAGAGTTCGAGCTCGAGATCGCCTCCGGCACGATAGTTCAGCCGTCGCCGAACTCCGTTCTCTCCGCGAGCCGTCACAGCTTCCCTCTCATAGACACCCGAGCCATATTACCCTGCATCCGCTTGCCGCGATGCGGTCATGCCCGGAGCACCGAGCTGCGTGACGAGCGTGAGGGTCCGCTCGTCGAGGTCGGCGTGCAGCTCGAGCCCTGCCGAAGAGCCCCAGCTGAGGAGCGCGTCCATGTCTGAAACGGCGGCCTGGTCGCTCGCGAGGCGCCGCACCAGATCGCCTTTCGCCGCCTTGTTGAAGTGGTTCAGTGCGCGTACCTCGCCGTCCGCGCTGCGCTGCGCCACATGCACGAACCATCCGATACCGTCCGGGAGCGGGGCGAGAGCTGCGTAATCCTGTGAGCGGAGATCGAGCACCAGGCCGGGGGCGTCATCCCACGAGATGGCAGCGTGTGCGCCGCTCCACAGGCGTTTCAGCGGCATGGCGAGCTCCGGCAGACGCGAGCTCGCGGAGAGTCTGTACGCGGGGATCTCATCCCCCGCACCGATCAAGCCGAAGAGCGCGGACTGCACAGCGACGTGATCGTCGAGCCACTTCCGGGACGCCGCATCGAGCGTCGCGACACCGAGGGCGTCGTACAGCACGCCCGTGTACCGCTCGATCGCCGGCAGCACGCCGCTCTCACCCAGTCGGCGGTTGTGCGCGAGCTCGGAGCGGTTCTTCACCCCGAGCTTCAGCGCTTTCGCTGCCGCCGCCTCGTCGCTGCTCAGCGATTCGAGCGCTTCGCGCACGCGTCGTCGGAACTCGGCGAGCTCGTCAGCGAATCGGAGCCGTGCCGGGTCGAACGCGCCGGCGCCGCCGGGCCGCTTCGTCTCGGACGGCGGAAGCAGGAGGAACATGCGTACCTTTCGTGCGCTGCACGAACGAACGGCCGATCAATGCCCCGTGGAGGGCATGACCGGCCGTTCGCTGGTGTTGGGGACTACGCTACGGTGGCGCGTCCCGCGACAATGGTGATGGTGTCGTGGTCGACCGAGAGGAACCCGCCCTCCGCCTCGACCGCGACTTTCTCGCCGCCAGCGGTGGTCACGCGCACCTCGCCCTTCGCCAGAAGCGCGAGCAGTGGCTCGTGGCCGCTGAGGATACCGATCTCGCCCTCGACCGTCTTCGCGATGACCTGGGAGGCTTCACCCGCCCAGACCTGACGCTCGGCCGAGACGACGCTCACGTTCAGCGCCATCGTTTAGGCCAGATCCTTCTGCATCTTCGCCCAGTTCTCCTCGACATCGTTGATGCCGCCGACGTTGAAGAACGCCTGCTCTGCAACGTGGTCGAACTCGCCCTTGGCGATGGCATCGAACGACTCGATGGTCTCCTTGAGCGGAACCGTCGAGCCCTCGACACCGGTGAACTTCTTCGCCATGTAGGTGTTCTGCGAGAGGAACTGCTGGATGCGACGTGCGCGCGACACGGTGATCTTGTCTTCCTCGGAGAGCTCGTCGACGCCCAGGATCGCGATGATCTCCTGGAGTTCCTTGTTCTTCTGCAGGATGGCCTTGACCGTGGTGGCGACGCGGTAGTGATCCTCGCCCAAGTAGCGGGGGTCGAGGATGCGCGAGGTCGACGTCAGCGGATCGATCGCCGGGTAGAGACCCTTCGATGCGATCTCGCGCGACAGCTCGGTCGTCGCGTCGAGGTGCGCGAAGGTCGTCGCCGGAGCCGGGTCGGTGTAATCGTCGGCGGGGACGTAGATCGCCTGCAGCGAGGTGATCGAGTGACCGCGCGTCGAGGTGATGCGCTCCTGGAGCACACCCATCTCGTCTGCGAGGTTCGGCTGGTAGCCCACAGCGGAGGGCATACGGCCGAGCAGCGTCGAGACCTCGGAACCGGCCTGGGTGAAGCGGAAGATGTTGTCGATGAAGAGCAGCACGTCCTGCTTCTGCACATCGCGGAAGTACTCCGCCATGGTCAGCGCCGAGAGGGCGACGCGAAGACGCGTTCCCGGCGGCTCGTCCATCTGGCCGAACACGAGCGCGGTCTTGTCGAAGACGCCCGCTTCTTCCATCTCGTGGATGAGGTCGTTGCCCTCACGGGTGCGCTCGCCGACGCCGGCGAACACCGACACACCGCCGTGATCCTGCGCGACGCGCTGAATCATCTCCTGGATGAGGACGGTCTTGCCGACACCCGCGCCGCCGAACAGGCCGATCTTTCCACCCTGCACGTAGGGCGTGAGGAGGTCGATCGACTTGATGCCGGTCTCGAAGAGCTCGGTCTTCGACTCGAGCTGGTCGAACGCCGGCGGGGTGCGGTGGATGCCCCAGCGCTCGGTGATCTCGATGGTCTCACCCTCGGGGAGGTTGAGCACGTTGCCCGAGACGTCGAACACCTTGCCCTTGGTGATGTCGCCGACGGGCACGCTGATGGGGCCTGCCGTGTCGAACACTTCCTGGCCACGGACGAGACCGTCGGTGGGCTTCAGAGCGATGGCGCGGACGAGGTTGTCTCCGAGGTGCTGTGCGACCTCGAGAACGAGCTTCGAGGACGCGGTGCCGTCACCGAAGTCGACGCTCGTCTCGAGAGCGTTGTAAACGGCGGGAATCGCATCGTGGGGGAACTCGATGTCGACGACGGGCCCGGTGACTCGAGCGATCCGCCCGACAACCTTGGTGGCCTCAGTCGCCACTGCGGCGGTTTCGGTCATGATTCTCTCTCTTCGTGCTGTTTTAACCGGACAGCGCGTCAGCGCCGCCCACGATCTCGGAAATCTGCTGGGTGATCTCCGCCTGGCGCGCGTTGTTCGCGAGGCGGGTGTAATCCCGGATCAGCGTGTCGGCGTTATCACTTGCGGACTTCATCGCCTTCTGCGTCGCAGCATGCTTCGCTGCGGCCGATTCGAGCATCGCGTTGTACACGCGCGACTCGATGTAGGCGGGAAGCAGGCGGTCGAGCACGGTGTCTGCATCCGGCTCGAACTCGTACAAGGCTTCCGGTGCATCGGTTGCCTCGGCTACGCCCTCGACGATCTGCAGGGGCAGCAGGCGGTGCACCTGCGGCACCTGGCTGACCATGCTGATGAGGCGGTTGTAGACGAGGTGGATCTCTTGCGCTCCGCCTTCAGCAGCGGGGCGCCCGAAGATCTCGAGCAGCGCTTCAGCGACTTCGCTGCCGGTCTCGAACGTCGGGTTCTCGGTGTCGCCCGTCCACACGCGCTCGGAGGCGCGGCGGCGGAACGAGAAGTACCCCTGGGCCTTGCGGCCGATCAGGTAGTACACGACGTCCTTGCCCTCGCTGCGGAGCAGCTCGCTCAGCTCCTCGGCTTCGCGCAGCACCTGCGAGTTGAAGGCGCCTGCGAGGCCGCGGTCCGAAGTGAAGATGACGACCGCTGCGCGCTCGACCTTCTCAGCCTCGGTGAGCAGCGGATGGTCGGAATTCGAGTGCGTGGCGACGGCAGAAACCGCGCGTGTGATCGCGGTCGTGTACGGCGTCGAAGCTTCGACGCGCGCCTTCGCCTTCTGGATGCGAGATGCCGCGATCAGCTCCATCGCACGGGTGATCTTCTTGGTCGTCTGGGCAGAACGAATTTTCTGCCGGTAGACCCGAAGTTGCGCTCCCATGTCTCTCCTGTAGTGGTTGGGGCTGGCTGGTGATCAAGGTTCGGGGTGGGCGGGGACGATCGCCCCCGCCCACTGATCCCTACTTCTTGTTGACGACCAGCTGCTCCTGCTGGATCTCGGCTTCGTCGATCGCGTCGAACTGCTCGGCCAGGCTCTGACCGCTCGACGTGCGGAACTCGCTCGTGAACTTGCCGATCTGGCTTTCGAGCTCGGCGACGGTTTCGTCGGCGAGGACGTTCGTCGTGCGGAGCGTGCCCAGCACCTCGGAGTTGCGTCCGAGGTAGTCGAGGAACTCGCGCTCGAAGCGGAGGATGTCCTCCACCGGAACGTCATCCATGAAGCCCTTGGTACCCGCCCAGATCGACACGGTCTGCTCTTCGACCGGGTACGGGGTGTACTGGGGCTGCTTGAGGAGCTCGGTGAGGCGAGCACCGCGGGCGAGCTGCCTGCGGCTGGTCGGATCGAGATCCGACGCGAACATCGCGAACGCCTCGAGCGCACGGTACTGAGCGAGCTCGAGCTTCAACGTACCCGAGACCTTCTTGATCGACTTCACCTGAGCGTCGCCGCCCACGCGCGACACCGAGATGCCGACGTCGACCGCGGGCCGCTGGTTCGAGTTGAACAGGTCGGACTGCAGGAAGATCTGGCCGTCGGTGATCGAGATCACGTTGGTCGGGATGTAGGCCGAGACGTCGTTGGCCTTCGTCTCGATGATCGGAAGACCGGTCATCGAACCAGCGCCCAGCTCGTCGGAGAGCTTCGCGCACCGCTCCAGCAGACGGGAGTGGAGGTAGAAGACGTCACCCGGGTATGCCTCGCGCCCCGGCGGACGACGCAGCAGCAGCGATACCGCGCGGTAGGCCTCAGCCTGCTTCGACAGATCGTCGAAGATGATGAGGACGTGCTTGCTCGCGTACATCCAGTGCTGGCCGATGGCCGAGCCGGTGTAGGGGGCGAGGTACTTGTAGCCAGCGGGATCCGAAGCCGGGGATGCCACGATGGTCGTGTACTCCATCGCTCCGGCGTCTTCGAGCGCGCCCTTCACCGAAGCGATGGTCGAGCCCTTCTGACCGATCGCGACGTAGATGCAACGCACCTGCTTCGAGATGTCGCCCGATTCCCAGTTCGCCTTCTGGTTGATGATCGTGTCGATCGCGAGGGCGGTCTTGCCGGTCTGACGGTCGCCGATGATGAGCTGGCGCTGGCCACGGCCGACGGGGATCATGGCGTCGATCGCCTTGATGCCGGTCTGCAGAGGCTCGTGCACCGACTTGCGCTGCATGACGCCGGGAGCCTGGAGCTCGAGGGCGCGACGGCCTTCGATTCCGGTGATCTCGCCGAGTCCGTCGATGGGCTTGCCGAGCGGGTCGACCACGCGGCCGAGGTAGCCCTCGCCAACGGGAACGGAGAGCACCTCGCCGGTGCGGGTGACCTGCTGGCCCTCTTCGATGCCGGTGAACTCACCGAGCACCACCACACCGATTTCGTTCTCTTCCAGGTTCTGCGCGAGACCCAGGGTGCCGTCCGCGAAGCGAATCAGTTCGTTCGCCATCACGCCCGGGAGTCCCTCGACGTGCGCGATGCCGTCAGCGGCGTCGACGACCGTGCCGACCTCGGTCTTGCCAGCCTCGGTGGGCTCGTACGACGCTGCGAAGTCCTTCAGCGCGTTACGGATCTCATCCGGGCTGATTGAGAGTTCTGCCATTTCGTTTCCTCTGTCTGTTCCGGAAGCGCAGCCCCCGGGGGTGAAAAGTTGTCGCTATGCAGCGAGCTGCTGTCGGAGATCGGCGAGCCGCGCGCGAACGCTTCCGTCGATCACGTCATCGGCGATCTGCACCCGGATTCCACCGACCAGAGTCGGGTCGACCACGGTCGTGATGCGCACGGGGCGCCCCGCCGACTGCTCGAGTGCGCGTGCCAGACGCTGCTGCTGCTCCGCCGTGAGCGGCGTCGCAACGGTGACCGTTGCGAGCTCGCTGCCGGCCTCATCCGCCGCGAGGCGTGCTGCCTGACGCAGCGTGGCGTCGAGACGCCGACCGCGCGGGCTTGCGACGAGATGCGAGAGGACGGTCAGGGCCGAAGCCGATGTCTTCCCCTGGAAGAGGCGCTGCACGAGGGCGAGCTTGCCGGCAGGGTCTGCCAGCTTGCTGCCGAGGCTGAGTTGCAGTTCGTGGTTGCGATCGATCACATCGACCGCAGCGAGGAGCTCATCGGAGAGCGCCGCGTTCACGGCGCCTTCCGCACGAATGCCGAGCTCTTCGACGCCCGAGACGAACTCGGCGACATTCGACCACCGGGCCTGAACGGCAGCGGTGAGTACTGAGCGCGCGCCAGCGGAGAGACCGCTGAAGAGTCGCTCGACCAGCTGCGACTTCGCCTCGGCCGGAGCCGAAGCATCGCCGAGCGCCGCTGCGAGCGCGGGGCTCTCAGCAACCCGGCTCGCCGCTTGCAGCAGCTCACCGCCGGCGTTCGTGTCGAGACCGGACCTGAGCGCGGTTCGCGCCTGGGCCAGTGCTTCGCGTGACGCGCTTCCCATTACTGAGCCGCCTTCTCGGATGCTTCGAGGTCGGCCAGGAAGCGATCGACGAGCGCCGAAGCCTTCTGGTCGTCGGTGAGCGTCTCGCCGACCACGCTCGAAGCGAGGTCGATGGCGAGCGAGCCCACGTCCTTGCGGAGCGAGACGACCGCGCTCTGGCGCTCGGCCTCGATCTGCGCCTGCGCGGCGTGGGTGATGCGTGCCTGCTCGGTCACCGCATCCTCCTTCGCCTTTGCGACGATCTTGTTCGCGTCGAGACGAGCCGACTCGCGGATCTCGCCGGCCTCCTGCCGAGCGCTCGCGAGCTGGGCGGTGTATTCCTGGAGTGCGGCCTCGGCCTTCGCCTGAGCCTCGTCGGCTTTGGCGATGTTGCCTTCGATCGCCTCTGCGCGAGCATCGAGCATCGTCTGCATCTTGGGAAGGAAGACCTTCCAGAATGCGACGAGGATGATGGCGAAGACGACCGCAGACCACACGATGTCGTACGTTGCGGGGAAGAGCGGATTGAGGTTCGCGCCCTCCTCCGCTGCAACGAAGACTGCGTTATTCATCGAGCCTCCCTTTCGAGACTAGGGAAAGGTGAAAGCGGCTTACGCAGCGAAGATGAACGGCGTCGCGATCGCGATGAACGCGAGCGCCTCGGTGAACGCGATACCGATCCACATGAGGACCTGGAGGCGGCCGGCGAGCTCGGGCTGGCGGGCGACACCCTCGATGGTCTTGCCGACGACGATACCCACGCCAATGGCGGGTCCGATGGCAGCGAGGCCGTAACCGACGGTTGCGATGTTGCCCGAGATTTCAGCGAGAACAGACACGGTATGTGTTTCCTTCCGTATGTGAGTGCGGCGGTTGCCGAACCCGATTGGTTAGTGCTCTTCAGCCAGCGCGAGCTGGATGTAGACGGCGGTGAGAAGTGCGAAGACGTAGGCCTGCAGAACGGCCACGAGGATCTCGAAGAGCGTGAACGCCGCGCCGAATGCGAACGTGCCGACGCCGAAGAGCTTGAAGAAGCCCTCGCCCGAGAAGAGGAAGAACTGCGTCGCTGCGAAGAGCAGGACCAGGAGCAGGTGGCCTACGAGCATGTTCATCAGCAGTCGGAGCGTGAGCGTGACCGGACGGATGATGAACGTCGAGACGAACTCGATCGGCGTCACGATGATGTAGATGGCCTTCGGCACGCCTGACGGGAAGAGCGCGTTCTTGAAGAAGTTGCCCGGGCTCTTCTTGATGCCCGCGTAGATGAAGGTCACGTACGAGACCACCGCGAGCGTCAGCGGGAAGCCGATGACCGAGCTGGCCGCGATGTTCAATCCTGGGACGATGCCCGTGATGTTGAACGCCAGAACGGTGAAGAAGATGGCGGTGAGGATGGGAAGGAAGCGGCGTCCGTCTTTCTTTCCGAGCAGGTCCTCAGCGATGTTGACGCGCACGAAATCGAGCGCCATCTCTGCAAGGGACTGCCCGCGCGTCGGGATGACACGCATCCGGCGAGTGCCGAGCCAGAAGAGGAGCAGCAGTACGACCATCATGAGGACACGGATCAGCATGATCCGGTTCATCGCGAACGGCGTACCTTCGAAGAGCACGATGTCGGGGAAGAACTCGGCCATCGTCGGCGCGTGGAATTCACCCTCTTCGGCCGCGAAAAGTACGGGGGCCACGAGGTGCATAGCGTTAGCGAACAGCGCCATTCTCCTGACTTCGGTGCGGCATCAGCCAGCACGGTGTCGAACGGTGGTCGTGCCCCCGGGGCGGCGGTGGCACAGCGCAACCAGCCCAGCAGGGAACATACTTGAGTGTATCAACCTTTCCGCTCCAGAAGAAACTCGGAACGGTGTGATCACAGGTTCAGGATCGCCGGATATCCGAGATGATCGGGATGCGCGAGCGCGAGATGACCACGACGTCGAGCACCAGAGAGGCGATGACGCTCGCGATCACGCCGAAGAACATGACCCGCGTATCGAGCCATTCGGCGTCGCGCAGCAGGACGACGGCGACGATGAAGACGATGAACTTGAAGACCCAGCTTCCGAGCACGATGCCGAAGAAGGCCGTGATGTAGAAGTCGCGCTCGATGAACCGATTCGCGAACGCGATGCTGCCCACTGTCATCATCAGGAAGAGGCCGCCCAGCGCGGTTCCGATGACGCCGCCCCAGAGGCCCGGCTGACCGGACGCGAGGTACCCGATCACCGCGAAGATCACGATCAGGGCCGCGGTGACGACCAGGCCCCACCGCAGCGCGCGCAGCAGCACGGGCTGGGAGGACGGCATCGGCCGAGGGTCGGTCTCGTTCGGCTGCGCGAGATCACTCACTCTGGGATCCTTTCGGCGGCGCCTGCTCGGCGAGCGGATCGACGCCGGCGGCGTCGGCTCGGGTGGGCCGTCGCGTCAACGGTACCAAGCCCTTCCGTGCCGCAGCTGCACGGACGCGTCGGGCCGGGTACATCAGGAGCGCGAACGTCGCCGCTCCCCCGATGCCCAGCACGACCGCAGGCAGTACGAAGCTCTGAGTCGTGAAGACGAGCAGCACCGCGACCGAGAGCACTGCCGTGCCGGCGTAGAAGATGCAGACCGCTTGGAGCGGCGAGTGGCCCATGTCCAGCAGGCGATGGTGCAGATGGAGTCGGTCCGCGGTGAACGGGCTCTTCCCCGCGCGCAGCCGTCGTGCGACCGCGAGCGAGAAGTCGGCGAGCGGCAGGGCCAGCACGGCGATCGGAAGGATGATCGGGATGTAGCTCGCGAGCACGAGCTTCTGATCGAGGGAGGCCGGATTCAGTTGCCCGGTCACCGACACGGTCGACGTCGCCATCAGCAGCCCGACGAGCAGCGCTCCCGTGTCCCCCATGAACATCCGCGCGCGGTGCCAGTTGAACGGCAGGAATCCGACGCAGATGCCGACGATGACGATGGCGATGAGGCTCGCGAGGATGACCGAGTCGACGCGCCCGATCTGGTCGTTGAGCAGACGCGTGTAGATGAAGAACAGCGAGTTCGCGATGATCGCGACACCAGCGACCAGGCCGTCGAGGCCGTCGACGAAGTTGACGGCGTTCATCACCAGCGTCATCAAGAACACGGTGAGGAGGAAGTTCACCACCGGGGAGCCGATGATCAGCGTGTCCCCGAACGGCAGGGAGACGATCTGGATGCCGCTCCACGCGAGAATGCCGGACGCGACGAGCTGCGCGGCGAGCTTGATCATCCAGTCGAGGTCCAGCAGGTCGTCGAGCACGCCGACCACGGCGATGATGCCGCAGGCACCGAGCAGGGCCCACATCTGGTTGCGCTGGGCGAAGAGGGACGCGAACTCGTGCTGGGTGCTCGCGACCGCGAAGGCTGCGACGATCCCGAGGAACATCGCGACCCCGCCGAGTCGTGGCGTCGGGGCGGTGTGCACATCGCGGGCGCGCACTTCCGGCGTCCAGTGGAAGCGGCGGCTCAGCCGAAGCACTCCCCAGGAGGCGACCGCAGTGACGAGAGCCGCGACCGCGACGACCGTCACGTAGGCAAGCACGCTACTCCCCGAACACGACCTGCGGCAGCAGTTCCGCGATCAGATCGCGGGAGACGCCGCCTTCGCGCAGGATGCGGATCTCGCCGCCGTCCTCGGTCAGGCGCGTGGCATCGACGATCGTCGACGCGACGCCGTCGCCGGCCGCCGGGCCAGCGTCGAGGTAGACCGAAACGGAGTCCCCGAGCATCTCCTGCGCTTCGGCCGCCGTGCGCGCCGCCGGCCGACCGGTCAGATTGGCCGAGGAGACGGCGAGGGGCCCGGTTTCACGGAGCAACTCGAGCGCGAGCGGCTGATGCGGGATGCGGAGCGCGACGGTGCCCCCGGTCTCGCCGAGATCCCAGCTGAGGAGCGGGTTGGCTTGCGTGATGATCGTGAGCGCGCCCGGCCAGAACGCATCGGCCAGGGCGCGAACGGGGGCGACGACCTCAGCGGCGAGGGCCGCGAGCGTATCCGTGTTCGGAATCAGCACCGGGGGCGGAGACTGCCGGTCGCGACCCTTCGCGTCGAGCAGGCGCTGCACCGCATCGGGGTTGAAGGCATCGGCGGCGACGCCGTAGACCGTGTCGGTCGGAACGACGACGAGTTCACCCCGGCCGATCGCCTGCCGTGCGGTGCGCGTACCGGCGAGCAGTTGCGAACTATCGGAGCAATCGAAGAACTCGGCCATAGCTCGCCAGTCTACTCCTGTCGCGCACGGGACCGACGGGATCGCCCGCCCGGCCTCTCATCGCAGGGCGGTCGTCGCCCGGTCCCGCCCGGTGAGATCCGGATGGGTCGCAGCTGCGCGCCAGCCGTCCGCGGTCAGCAGCTCCCGGATCGCGCGCCCTTGCGACTCCGCGTGCTCGATCACGAGGGTTCCCCCGGAGACGACGAGTGCGCGCGCCGACCGACTGATGCTCCGAACGATGTCGAGGCCGTCCTCTCCCCCGTACAGCGCGAGCTGCGGATCGTGATCCCGCACTTCCGGATCGCGGGGCACCATGCCGCTCGGCACGTATGGAGGATTCGACACCAGTACGTGCACGCGCCCCGCGAGCGGCGCGAGGTCGGCGATCTCCTCCAGAGCGGTCACGTCCCCCTGCACCAGCGACACGCGACCGTCGCCCCACTCTGCGACGTTCCGCTCCGCCCAGGCGAAGGCCTCGCGACTCATCTCGACCGCCCAGATGCGGGCCCTCGGGACTTCGTGCGCCATCGCCAGGGCGAGCGCGCCGCTCCCCGTGCAGAGGTCGACGGCGATCGGTTCGGGATCCGGGACCAGCTGCAGCGCATCGATCGCGAACTGGGCGACGACCTCCGTTTCGGGGCGCGGCACGAAGACTCCAGGACCGACCGCGAGCTCGATGGATCGGAACGGCGCGCGGCCGGTCAGGTGCTGCAGCGGGACCCGCCGAGCGCGCTCCTCCGTGAGTTCCACCGCCGCTGCCGCGTCAGCAGACGTGATCTCTGCCCGCATCACGGCCAGCGCCTGCACCCGGCCGCGCGACTCGCCGAGCACGTGCCCGAGGATGAGCTCGGCATCGGCCGACGGATCCTCGATTCCCCCGGCGAGCATCCGCTGCCGCATCGCGTCCAGCAGCACATCGACCCGTGCGGTCGCCGTCGGGGCAGCGCCCTGTTCATCAAGCATGACTCCACCCTCCCACATCGGTCGCGAGCCGTCGTGCGGCGCACGTTCGACGCCATCTGGCGCTCGGCGTCACACTGCGACTTGCTGCATAACGTCTGCGAACGCGAGGGATAACCGATCGATATAGTTTGAGGAGGCCTCGCCGCCCCAGCGGCCCGCAACGATTCGACCCCAGGAGGATGCAGCACCATGGCACGGACCTACGACAACATCACGCAGGCGTTCGGCAACACGCCCCTCGTCCGACTGAACCGCGTTACTGAGAATGCGGGCGCCGAGGTGTTCGCGAAGCTCGAGTTCTACAACCCGGCCGGCTCGGTGAAGGATCGCATCGGCATCGCCATCATCGACGCCGCAGAGCAGTCGGGCGATCTGCAGCCCGGCGGCACCATCGTCGAAGGCACGAGCGGCAACACCGGGATCGCACTCGCCTTCGTCGGCGCGGCCCGCGGCTACCGCGTGATCCTGACCATGCCGGAGACCATGAGCATCGAGCGCCGCAAGATGCTGCGCGCCTACGGCGCCGAGATCGTGCTCACCGAGGGCCCCCTCGGCATGAAGGGCGCCGTCGCGAAGGCCGAGGAGATCGCGTCGAACACGCCGGGCGCTGTGCTCGCGAAGCAGTTCGCGAACCCCGCGAACCCGGCAGTCCATCGCGCCACCACGGGGCCGGAGGTCTGGAACGACACCGATGGCTCGGTCGACATCTTCATCGCGGGAATCGGCACCGGGGGCACCATCACCGGCGCCGGCGGGTACCTGAAGGAGCAGAACCCGAACGTGCAGGTCATCGCCGTCGAGCCGATCGACTCACCGCTGCTCACCGAGGGCAACGCTGGTCCCCACAAGATCCAGGGACTCGGCGCGAACTTCGTTCCCCCGATCCTCGACCGCGAGGTCTACGACGAGGTCATCGACGTCACGCTCGCCGATTCCATCGCGAAGGCGCGCGCGCTCGCAACGGACGAGGGCATTCTCGCCGGCATCTCCGGCGGCTCCGCCGTCTGGGCCGCCACCGAGGTCGCCAAGCGCCCCGAGAACGCCGGCAAGAAGATCGTCGTCGTCGTCCCTGATTTCGGTGAACGCTACTTCTCGACGGTGCTCTTCGAGGACCTCGATGCCTGAGGCTGCAGGAATCTGACGACGCAGACACCCGCTACGAGATGAGCGTGTTCTCCCGCATTCGTGAAGACATCTCCGCCGCCCGCGCGCACGATCCAGCAGCGCGCAGTGCGGCGGAGGTGTTCTTCGTGTATTCAGGCCTCCATGCCGTCTGGTGGCATCGCGTGTCGCATGCGCTGTGGCGGCGCGGCATGCGGTTCGTGCCGCGCGCCATCTCTCAGGTATCCCGATTCTGCTCCGGTATCGAGATCCACCCCGGGGCCACGATCGGCCGCCGACTGTTCATCGACCACGGCATGGGAGTCGTCATCGGCGAGACCGCCGTCATCGGCGACGACGTGCTCATCTACCACGGCGTCACCCTCGGAGGCACCGGGCATGACCGCGGCAAGCGGCACCCGACCGTGGGCAACCGGGTCATCATCGGCGCCGGGGCGAAACTGCTCGGCGACATCGAGATCCAGCACGACAGCGCGATCGGCTCGAACGCCGTGGTCGTGCGGTCGGCCCCGCCGTGGACCACGCTCACCGGAATCCCCGCGCAGGGGCGACCGCGGCGAGGCGCTCCGATCGAGCAGCCGGACATGGCCGACTTCTACGTGATCTGAGCGGGACGCGGCGCCATCAGCGCAGCGTGCGTCCGTTCTCGTCCATCCAGCGCTTCGTGCGCCGCTGCTCCACGATGATCATGACGATGCCCAGCGCCCAGAACGGGATCTGCACGGCGAACGCCACCTGGAAGGCGTGGAGCGAGTAGTTCTCGGGCGATCCGGCGCCCTGCACGTCGAGCACCAGACCGATGAGCAGGATCACGAGCAGCGACGCCGTGAACCCGCCCGTGTTCACGAGCCCCGTGCCGAACCCCGCGTAGCTCCGAGGCGTGTGCGACCGGGCCACCTCGAACGCGATCATCGAAGCCGGCCCCCCGAGCGGCAGGATCAGCAGGAGCACCAGTACGAGACCGAGCGGCGGCGTGCCCGGCCAGACGATCACCGATGTCCAGACGAGCGCGATCGCAACGGTGATGCCGAGATTGAACCAGACGCGGCGCTCGATGAAGCGAGAGCTCAACGGGCCGAGCACCACGCTCGCCACCATCGAAGAGATGACGGTGAGGCTGAGCAGACCGCGCGCGTCCGCCTCATCGAGCCCGAGGCCGCCGACGAGGAACGGGGTTCCCCAGAGCAGCAGAAACACGTTCGCTGCGAACGGCGAGGCGAAGTGCACCCAGTACGCGAGCCTGACGCCGGGCAGTCGAAGCAGCCGCCGCGCGCGATTCCAGAACCCCAATCCGCGCACCCGAACCTCGGAGATCACGGGGATCATCTCAGTCGCGGGCGGCTGCACCGCGGCCATCGCGGCCGTGCGCGTGTCGGCGAACGACCGCGCGTTCTCGGTCGTGCGACCCCGCCTCCCCGTGACCCGCTCGAGCAGTGTCTCCTGGCCGGGCGCATCTCGCAGCACGACGACGCCGAGAATCACGACCAGCAACCCGACGGCGGCGAGGCCGAGAAACCCGCCCATCCAACCGGCGGTTCCGACGAGCACGGCGAGCGGCACGACCGAGACGAGCTGACCCGACTGGCCGATGAGGCCGGTGGCCTGGCTGATGGTCGGCAGTTGCCGCAACGAGAACCATTCGGGCAGCATGCGCATGACGCTGATGAACGTGCAGGCGTCACCGGCGCCCACGAGCACGCGCGCGACGATGGCGAGCCCCACCTCGGGTACGGTCGCCATGGCCGCCTGCCCGACGATCATCAGCACGCCCCCGATGAGGATCATCGCGCGCGGCCCGATGCGATCGAGCAGCACTCCCACCGGGATCTGCAGGCCGGCGTACACCAGCAACTGGATCACCGGAAACGAGGCCAGCGTCGTCGCATCGATGCCGAAGTGTTCCTGCGCCGCCGGACCGAGGGCGGAGAGCGACGAGCGGTTGATGATCGCTATCGCGTAGGCGAGCGCCGCGGTTCCCCAGACGACCCAGGGAAGGATCGGACGGGCAGAGCGCATAGTGCCATGCTACCGCCGCGGGCAGAGCTCAATCGCGCGACGGGAGCGGCGGGCCGTCGGGAAAGTCGGATCGCGTGAGGTCGAGCAGCAGCGCGTCTTCGAGCGCCCCACCGGGTCGCACCTGGTAATCGCGGAGCATGCCGACGCGCTGGAACCCCAGGCGCTCGTAGCTCCGGATCGCGCCCGGGTTGTTCACGTTCGGGTCCAGAGTCACGCGCGTGATCCCCTCCGCGAACTCAGAGCGGATGGCGAGCGCCAGCGCCTCCTCGCCGATGCGCCGCCCGCGAAACACGGTGCCGATGAACAGGTGCATCACCGTCGTCGGATACTCGGGATCTTCCCCGCGCAGCACGAACATCGCCCCCGCGGTCTGCCCCTCCACCTCGATGATGCGCGCGACGTCCGGGGCGTCGATGAACTCGGCGCGCACGCGCTGCGGGCTGTAGCCCACCCACCAGAGCGAGACCTCCGGCTCGTCGAGAATCGCGACGAGCGGCTCGAGATCCGCCGGGCCGGGGGCGCGGAGAGTGACCAGGGGACCGACGAGCGGCAGCACGGCATCTGACATGGGTTCAGCGTACCGGCCTCCGGCCCTTCCCCGGGCCTGTGGTGCGCGATTTCTCCAGGGTGCAGGGTCGCGGTTCGCGGTTCGGGTTGCGGGGTCGCGGCTCGGCGGGTGGCCCCGGGTGCGCTTCGGTGAGAGGCAGGGCCAAGCCCAGGGCAAGAACCAGAACCAGGACTAGCACCTGGCCCTGGGCCACGGCCAGGGCCTGGCGCGCCTAGGCCTGTCCGAGGTCGGCCAGGCGCGCCTCCTCATCGGCACGGATGCACGACTCGATAACGGCGTCGAGCGCGCCGTTCATCACGTGGTCGAGGTTGTAGGCCTTGTATCCGGTGCGATGGTCGGCGATGCGGTTCTCGGGGAAGTTGTACGTGCGGATGCGCTCCGACCGATCCATCGTGCGGATCTGGCTCGACCGGTGCGCGCTGGCCTCTGCCGCGGCCTCCTCCTGCTGACGCGCGAGCAGTCGCGCTCGCAGCACGCGCATCGCGGCCTCGCGGTTCTGCAACTGGCTCTTCTCGTTCTGCATCGCCACCACGATGCCCGTCGGGAGGTGCGTGATGCGCACGGCCGAATCGGTCGTGTTCACCGACTGACCGCCGGGGCCCGACGACCGGTACACGTCGATCTTGAGATCGTTCTGGTTGATCCCGACCTCCTCCGGCTCGTCCACTTCGGGGTACACGAGCACACCGGTCGTCGACGTATGGATGCGTCCCTGCGATTCGGTCACGGGAACGCGCTGCACGCGGTGCACGCCTCCCTCGTACTTGAGGTGCGCCCAGGCGCCCTGCGATGGATCCGCCGCGTTCGCCTTGATGGCGATCTGCACGTTCTTGTACCCGCCGAGGTCGCTCTCGTCGGCCTCGATCATCTCCGTCTTCCAGCCCTTGGACTCCGCGTAGTGCATGTACATGCGCAGCAGGTCGGCGCCGAAGAGGGCCGACTCGGCGCCGCCCTCACCGCCCTTGATCTCGAGGATGACGTCTCTGGCGTCGTCGGGGTCGCGCGGAATGAGCAGGCGCCGCACGCGCTCCTGAGCCTCCGCCAGGCTGGCCTCGAGCTCCGGGACCTCCTCGGCGAACGCCTCATCTTCTTTCGCGAGCTCGCGCGCCGCCTCGAGGTCGTCGCCCACCTGCTGCCAGTGCTCGTGAGCCGATTTGATCTTGCTGAGCTCGGCGTATCGCCGATTGACCTTCTTCGCACGGGACGCGTCGGCGTGCAGTGCGGGATCCGCGAGTTCTTCCTGCAGCCGCGCGTGCTCCGCGATCAGCCCTTCGACCTGTTCGAACATGTATCTTCCTAACGTCTCGCGGCTGCGATGGTGTCGCCGCCCCCAATCTAGCGCCGCATCCGGCGACGACTGAGCCCGCCCCGGATCACCGGGGCGGGCTCGTGCGTACTAGGCCAGACCGCCCGAACGCTGCACCTCTGCGAGAAGCGCGGCGTTCGACGCCGTCGCGCTCAGGCGCTCGCGGAGTCGGTCCTCCGCGCCGTCGGAACCGAGATCCGCACGAAGCGTTGCCAGCGCCGCCGTCTCATCAGCACCGAGTACCGACTCGGGGTTGCGCGTACGCGACGCGGCGAGCTTGACGACCGGAGGAAGGCCGGCGGCCGACTTCGCGAATCGCACCTCGCTGTTGACGACTGCGCGCACCTCGCGCAGCAGCAGCTTGTCGGCTGCGAGACCGGTCTTCGAGTGCACCGTCGCGAGCACGGTGAGCGAGCCGCCGTTCTCCACGTTGCGAGCCGAGGCGAGCAGACGCTTGATCTGGGCGAGCGCGAGCTCGTCGATCTCGTCCAGGGCCGGGCGGCTCTGCGCGTGCTGGGCCTGAGCGTAGGCACGCGCGAATCGGTTCAACGAGTCGACGAGTACGACGACGTCGTGGCCGAGCTCGACGAGTCGCTTCGCGCGATCGATCGCGAGTTCGGCGATGATCGCCTGATCCTCGGCGCCGCGGTCGAAGCTCGCGGCGACGACCTCACCGCGCACCGATCGCTGCAGCCGGGTGATCTCCTCCGGCTGCGCATTCGCGAGCAGCAGCACGAGGTGCGCATCGGGTCGGTTCGTGCTGATCGCCTCGGCGAGCTCGCCGAGCACCGCAGTGCCGTCGGAGTGCGCGGGAAGCACGAGCGCTGCGCGCTGACCCAGGCCGGTCGGTGCCACGAGGTCGATGGCACGACCGAGCACGCCCTGCTGCGTCGTCTCGAAGCGCAGCCGCTCTTCGGGGTAGATGGCCGTGAGGTCGGCGATGTCGACGCGCTCCTCCGGCTGCTCATCGACCGGTCGACCATTGACGGTATCGATCTTCACGATCGCGTTGTACTTCTGACGGCTCGCGCTGTCGTTGTCACGGGGTTGACGGATCGCTCCGACAACCGCGTCGCCGCGTCGCAGGCCGTACTTCTTGACCTGCCCGAGCGACACGTAGACATCGCTCGTGCCGGGGAGGTAACCGCTCGTGCGCACGAACGCGTAGTTGTCGAGCACGTCGAGAATGCCCGCGATCGGCAGCAGCACGTCGTCTTCGGTGATCTCCGGCTCGAGGTCGTCGCCCTGACCGCGACGCTTGCGGTCGCGCTGCCGGGTGCGGCTCGACCGGCTCGAGTTGTCGCCGTTCTTCGCGTCGCCGTTCTTCTGGCCGTTCTGCGGCCCGTTGCCGCTCTGGCCGGAACCGCGCTGCTTGCCCTCGTCGTCGGAGGAGGCGGCAGCATCGGTCTGCTCGTTCGACTCCGCGTTCTCGTTCTTCTGGCCTCGACCGCGGCCGCGGCGGTTGCGACCCGAGCGCTCACCATCGGAGTTCTCCGACTTCTCGCCGCGATCCGAAGCGCGATCCGACTGCTCGCCGCGATCCGACTTCTCACCGCGATCCGACTGCTCCGAGGCATCGGCCTGCTGGCCGTTGCTCTGAGCGGCATCGGCGTTCGACGCGGCGCCCTCGAGCGATTCCGGCGTGCCGGTCTCCCCCGTGCCCGTCTCTGCTGCAGCGGTCTGGGCCGCGGCCGTCGCTGACGAGGCCCGGCGGCTGCGCGTGCGCTTGGCAGGAGCCTCCTGAGCCGGAGCTTCGGCTGCCGTATCGGTCGACTGCGCCGGAGCCGCGTCAGTCGCGGCAGCGGCGGCATCGACGGAGGCATTCGCGTCTGCGGATGCAGCGGTCGCAGGCTCGGCGGGCGCTTCAGCCTTCTTGCGGCTGCGCGTCGCGCGCTTCTTCGGAGCAGCAGCTGGCTGCTCATCCGGCGCGCTCGATGCGTCGCCCGCCTCGGTGCTCGAGGATGCAGTCGTTGCCGTGGCATCCGACTCGGCTGCCGGATCCTGCGCCGTCGCATCGGCGGGCGCATCGACCTTCTTCCGGCTGCGCGTCGCGCGCTTCTTCGGCGCAGCGGCGGCGGGTGCTTCCGCTGCGTCAGGGGCCGGAGCCTCAGCAGCAGGCGCTGCTGCAGCAGGCGCCTCAGCAGCCGGCGCTGCTGCAGCAGGCGCCTCAGCAGCCGGAGCGGCCTCGGGAGCGGCAGCCCCAGCGGCGGCGCTCACGCGACGAGAAGCACGGCGACGCGTCGGCGCGGCGGCTTCCTCGGGTGCGGGAGTGGTGTTGTCTTCAACGTTGGATTCCACGTTCTTCCTTTCGGAACGCCGACGGGACTGCACGCGCAAGTGGGCGCGCATTCCCGCGGTAGTGCACATGTGTGCTTCGGGATCACCGTGCGATGTGTTCACGGTGCGATAACGACCCACGGTTCCGCATGAACGGACATCGACGGGCGAGGCTAGAGCGCCGCTCCCGCAGGGGTCGTTTCAACTGTAGCACCCTTGGTATCGACGGCCAGGGTGAGCACGCGCCAATCCGGGTGATGGGCAGCCACGAAATCCGCTGCCTGCATGCGATCCAAGGGCCCGTTCGAGAGCACGAGCACCGACGGGCCGGCACCGGAGACCACTGCTGCATGCCCCGCTGAGCGCAGCTCGCCGATGAGGTCGCGCGTTGCCGGCATGGCGGCACCGCGATAGTTCTGATGCAGCCGATCCTCGGTCGCCTCGAGCAGGAGCTCGGGGCTCTGCGTGAGTGCGGCGATGAGCAGCGCCGACCGCGAGACGTTGAAGACGGCGTCCTCATGCGGCACCTGCTTCGGCTGCAGGCTTCGGGCGAGCTCGGTCGACATGGTGAAGCTCGGCACGAGCACGAGCGGCGCCACGCCGCGGTGCACCATCAACCGTTTGAAGCGCGGGCCCTGCTCCGTCGTCCACGCGATGGTCAATCCGCCGAACAGCGCGGGTGCGACATTGTCGGGGTGCCCCTCGAGTTCGGTCGCGAACGCGAGCAGCTGCTCCTCGGTGAGCGCGACAGGAGCTTCGGGGTCGCTCTGCAGCAGGCCGGCGGCGATCATCACGCCGGCGACGATGGCCGATCCGGAGGATCCCATGCCGCGCCCGTGCGGAATGCGGTTCGTGGCGGCGACATCGATGCCGGGCATGCGGCGTCCGAGTTGCGCGAAGACGTGGGCGGCGGAACGGACCACGAGGTTCGTCTCGTCGGTGGGAACCTCGCCGGCTCCGACGCCCGTGACTTCGACGGTCGCGCCGGGCGCGTCGCGCACGACGACCGTCAGCTCGTCTCCGTACGCGAGTGCGATGCCGAGCGTGTCGAATCCGGGGCCCAGGTTCGCGCTCGTCGCGGGCACGCGCACCTTGACGGTGCGACCGATCCCGCTCACGGTCGCGCTCACGCCTGACCCTCGAGGCGCAGCACGCTCGTCACGGCGGTCACGACCTCGGCGGCCCGCAGGGCTTCGACCGTCGCAGCGAGATCGGCTTCGCGCGCGCGGTGCGTGCCGATGACCAGAGCCGCGCTCGGCTCGTCGCCTGCCCCGCCTCGAGCGACGGTCTGCTCGACGCTCGCGGCAGATACGCCCCGCTCGGCGAGGATGCCCGCGATGCTCGCGAGCACGCCTGGCTGGTCGCGCACTTCGAGCATGATCTGGTAAGCCGTCATCACTTCGCCGACGGGAAGGATCGGCAGCTCGGCATGCAGCGACCCCGGAATGCCCGGGCCGCCGACGACGTGCCTGCGCGCTGCGGAGACGAGGTCTCCGAGCACCGCCGAAGCGGTTTCCGCTCCGCCGGCTCCGGCGCCGTAGAACATCAATTCGCCGGCGGCCTCCGCCTCGACGAACACGGCGTTCTTGCCCTCGTGCACCGCTGCGAGCGGGTGGTCGCGGCGGATCAGCGCGGGGTAGACGCGCGCCGAGACTCCGTCGGTGCCGTCAGCGGCCTGCAACCGCTCGGCGATCGCGAGGAGCTTGATGACGTACCCAGCGCTCTTCGCCGCTTCGATCTGCTCCGCCGTGATCTGCGTGATGCCCTCTCGGTGCACCGCGTCGACGGGCACCTCGGTGTGGAAGGCGATGCTCGCGAGGATGGTCGCTTTCTGCGCGGCGTCGTAGCCCTCGACGTCGAGGGTCGGATCGGCTTCGAGGAAGCCCAGTTCGCTCGCCACCCGCGATGCGTCTTCGGCGCTGTCGCCGAATCGGTCCATGCGGTCGAGGATGTAATTGGTCGAGCCGTTCACGATCCCGAGCACGCGGGTGATGTGGTCACCGGCCAGGCTTTCGCGCAGAGGGCGCAGGATCGGGATCGCCGCGGCGACGGCCGCCTCGTACGAGAGCTGTGCGCCGACCTGTTCGGCCGCTTCCGAGAGCTCGGGACCGTGCGCCGCGATGAGCGCCTTGTTCGCGGTGACGACGTCGGCGCCGCCCTGCAGTGCCTGCGTGATCAGCGTGCGGGCCGGTTCGATGCCGCCCATGAGCT
This sequence comes from Leucobacter manosquensis, assembly GCF_018304845.1. NCBI lineage: Bacteria > Bacillati > Actinomycetota > Actinomycetes > Micrococcales > Microbacteriaceae > Leucobacter > Leucobacter manosquensis. The sequence continues at coordinate 1,178,507 of NZ_JAFEVO010000001.1, forward strand.
CGATGACGATATCGGAGCCCTGGACGAGACGTTCGGCGTCGGTCGTGAACAGCTCCCTCGGCAGCTCGACATCGCGCGGCGCGTCGACGTTGCGGACCGCGATGCCTGCGAGCGTCAGACGCGCCCCGATGCGCGCGGCCAGCTCGTCTCCGTGTTCCAGGATCAGCCGGGCCACCTGTGCGCCGACCGAGCCGCAGCCGAGCAGCCCGATGCGGAGGTCACGATAACCATTCATGTTCGTCTCCTTGATAGTGCGTCGTGTTCGATCCGCCGAGAACGGCGGGAGAATTCTGGGCCGGCGATCCTCAGCCGGCGTTCGCCGGGGCCACCGGCGCCGGAATCACGGACTTCGCGAGCAACTCGTCCTCGGTTTCGCCCCGCACGATGACGCGCGAGGAGCCGTTCGACACGGCGATGACCGGCGGTCGCGGCACGTAGTTGTAGTTGCTGGAGAGGGACCAGCAGTAGGCTCCGGTGACCGCGACGGCGAGCGTGTCGCCTGCGCGCACATCGCCCGGGATCACGTCGCGCTGCACGACGATGTCGCCCGACTCGCAGTGCTTGCCCACCACCCGTACGAGCGCCGGGTCGGCGTCGCTCTCGCGGTTCGCGATGCGGACCTGGTAGTCGGCGCCGTACAGGGCAGGTCTGGCGTTGTCGCTCATGCCGCCGTCGACGCTCACGTAGAGGCGTTCGGCGAACCCCAGGTCGGCTGGGTCGGCCGCCGCATCGGAGCCGGCGAGCAGCACGGGCTTCGTGGTTCCCACCGTGTAGAGGGTGACCCCGGCCTGCCCGATGACGGCGCGACCCGGTTCGAACGCGAGTTGCGGAACCGATACGCCGGCTTCAGCGCAGGTCTCCGCGACGATGTCGGCGAGCTGTCGTGCGATGGCAGCGACCTCGGGAGCCTGCTCCGCCTGCGCCGATGTATAGGCGATGCCGAAACCACCGCCGAGGTTCAGCTCGGGAATCGGCCGGCCGGCGATCCGCTCGAGCTCCGGGTACACGCCCACCAGGCGCCTGGCGGACTCGCGGAAACCGTCGGTCGCGAAGATCTGGGAGCCGATGTGGCAGTGGAGCCCCACGAACTCGAGGCTGTCATGAGCGAGGATCGCCTCGACCAGTCGCGGCGCCTCGCTGAGCGGCTGACCGAACTTCTGATCTTCGTGCGACGTCGCGAGGAAGTCGTGCGTCGATGCGTGCACGCCGCTATTGACGCGCAGCCGCACGCGCTGGCGGCGATCCGCCGCCGCTGCCGCACGCGCGATGCGCTCGGTCTCGACCTCGCTGTCGATGATGATCGTGCCGACGCCCGCCTCGACCGCACGCGCGATCTCGCGTTCCGATTTGTTGTTGCCGTGGAAGCCGATGCGCGCCGGGTCCACTCCGGCGGCGAGCGCGACGGCGAGCTCTCCCCCGCTCGCGACGTCGATCGCGAGGCCCTCTTCGGCCATCCACTGCGCCACCTCGACGCACAGGAACGCCTTGCCCGCGTAGTACACGGTCGCACTCGTCCCGATGCGCTCAGCCTCGGATTCGAGGGCGACTCGGACCTCGCGGGCCCGATCGCGGGCGGCCGCCTCGTCGATCACGTACAGCGGCGAGCCGTACTGCTCGACGAGCTCGGTCGCGCGCGCACCGCCGAGATGCAACTCTCGGCACTCGCTCCCGCGACGCGCAGACGGGGGGAAGACGCGCGGGTCGATGCTGTTCGGGTCGGCGGCTGGTGTCGCACCAGCGGGGTTCACCTGTGCCATCGTCGCTCCTGGGTTCGGTCTGCCTCGGGTCGGTCTGCCTGGTGTCCGTCGTGCTCGCGGGCCGCGAACGGGCAGCCGATGGCGAGCGGACCCGGATTGGCCCCTGAAGCCGTGCGCACGGAGACCCTGTCTCTGAACGAACCGCTCCAGTTTAGCGGGACGGACGCGCCGATGCGCATGCGCCCGTGTGGTCAGCGTCGCACTGCGAAGGGCGCGAGGTCGAGTCGACGTCCCTCGACGAACGGTTCCCGGTCAGCGACGAGCGCCGCGACGATCTCACCCGTGATGGGTCCGAGCGAGAGTCCGTGCATATTGTGCCCCGCCGCGACGATGACATCCGGCCGCCGTGGAACGCGTCCGAGCAGAGGGAGCCCATCGGCGGTCATGGGCCGTGCTCCGACCCAATCATCGGTGCGCGCCGACCAATCGGCGTCGGCGATGAGCCGGGATGCGGCACGGGTGAGCACCTCAAACCGGTGCGGATTCGCCCGCTCCGGGTGGCCGTCGAATTCCATCATGCCCACGATGCGCAGGCGGCCGTGCATCGGGATCGCGACGCAGTGGAGGTCCATGGCGTGCACGAGCGAAGACGGCATGCGGTCGACGGGCACGGTGAAGCTGTATCCCTTGCCGGAGACAACGGGGGCGGAACGAATCCGAGATCGGCGCAGGATCGAGGTCGTCCACGCGCCCGCCGCAATCACAAGTCGGTCACCGCGGACGGTCACCTCGGCGCCGTTCTCGTCCGCGCAGACAATGCTCGCGCTCGGACCCGTTCCAATGCGCATTGCAGCGAGTCCTTCGCGGATGTCTGCGCCGCCCGCCCGCACGCGTTCGACGAGACTGGCGACGAAGGTCACGGGATCGAGCGAGAACTCTCCGGGCAGCATGAACCCGCCCACCACCGTCGGTTGGAGCGCTGGTTCCGCAGCGCGGAGTTCGTCGCCCCGCAGTACGGGTCCCGGACCGGCACCCCATCCGCGTTCCGCTCGTGACCGGTATGCGGCATGCGCAGCATCCAACTCCGTCTCGTCGGACGACGTCATGAGGAACCCGTCGCCCCCGCCCGAGATGTCGACGCCATCGTCAGCCATGCGCTGCAAGGCCGCGCGAATGCCTCCGGAGAACTGTGCGAGGGCGGCGGCTCCCCTGCTCGCATTCGCAGTGCGGGCAGCGCGAAGGAAGCCGAGCCCGAAGCGGGCGAGACGGGGCAGCTGCAGCGGATCGATCGAAAGATACGAATTTCGGCTGAGCACGCCGCGGAAGACATCGCGCGCGGTGTTCGCCGATGCGAGCGGGGCGACCTGCTGGGGGGTCAGCTCCCCGGCGTTGCCGGTCGCCGCACCGCTGCCCAGTGCCCGCTTCTCGACGATCGTGACCTTGTGGCCCTCGCGCAGCAGCGCGTGCGCCGTGCTCAGTCCAATGAGGCCGCCGCCGACGACGACCACGTGATGTCGGATCATATGGTGCTCCCTCCCGCTGCTGCGCCGACGTCGCGGCACTCGATGGCCAATGACTGCACGAGGGGACCGCGCAGACCCACGAGCCGGATCTCGCAAACGAGCGAACCGCGAGCGCACGCGATGCGCCAGCGCAGCTCCGCGGGCCCCCGCGGCGCGAGCACGCGTTCCTCGAACGGTTGCTGCCGCAGCGACACCGGGCCAGCGTCGCTGCGTGCGTGCACGAGTCTCTGCTCCCGCACTGCTGCGGGCAGGTCGTGCATGACGTTTGCTGAGAAGAGGCCGGCAAGACCGTCCAGGGGTTCGCCCGTCCGCACTGCATCATCGATGCGCTTCCCGGCATCGAGCGTCTCCGGCCATGGGGGGAGGTGCTCCGATGGCGCATCGACCGCCTCGAGCACTTCGGCGAGCGCACGGGTCGCGAGTCCGCCCGCCCCGAAGACATCCGAGTTACCGAAAGCGACCACGCCGCAACCGCTGGGGACATGCCACCGCATATGAGACGAGAACCCAGGCAGCCCGCCCGCGTGCTGCACGATGCGCCCGAACCGGCGATCCTGCTCCACGACGAGCCCCATGCCGTACCCGATCGCCTGCAGTTTCGGCAGCTGCGGCTCGGCCGACGGCTCCGCATCGAGCGGTATTGCTGTGGAAATGCGTTGCATCTCCCTTCTGCTCCGAGCGCTGAGCACCTCGGGGTGCAGAGGGGCATCGGAGAACGCGGATTGCAGGAAAGCGGCCCAACGGGCAACGTCATCCACCGTGCTGAACAGGCCTCCGATGCACGAGAGCGCGCCCGCGCCGACATACGGCTCATCCAAGAAGCTGCGTCCCCCGTCGAAGGTGCGGAACCCGGCGGCGAGCGTCCGATCCGCAGAGTACGCTGCCGGCTCGAATCGAGTGTGCGCGAGACCGAGCGGTTCGAGCAGGCGCTCGGTGATCTCGTCCTCGACCGCGTGGCCCGTCACTGCCTCGATCGCGCGTCCTACGTACGACATTCCGAGATTGGAGTACTGGTAGCGATCATCCGGTTCTGCCGTGAGCCGCAGGCCGGCCGCTCCGAGTGCGTCGATGGCCCCGGGATCAGCCCCGAGCAGACGGTCCGCCCAAGCGTTGTCTTCGGGGAGGCCGGACCGGTTCGTCAACAACTGCCGGACGGTCACGGGTACCGCCTCGCCGGCGAAGTCGAACCGCACGCCCGGTACGTACGCGTCGATCGGGCGGTCGAGATCGAACTCGCCTCGGTCGCGCAGCTCCAATGCCGCTGCGGCGAGAAAGCTCTTCGTCATCGACGCGATTCGGAACACCGAGCCGCGCGTCACAGGCCGCCCATCCCTCCGAGGTTCACCGGTGGCCTTCCACGAGATCACGCCCTCGGGGTCGAAGATTGCGGCGAGCGCGGCAGGAGCGAGCGCGAGATCGTGCCGATCGAAAGCGCGCTGCAGCGCGGACTCGGCGCACGTCGCGGGAATCTCCGCGAAGCCCGTGCGGTCGATGACGCGATTCATGCTTCGGCCCGAGCGCGCTCGAGGATCTCCTCAGCGAACGCGTCGACGAGCGCATGGCTCGCACGGGTGTTCTCAGCGTCGTCCCGCTGGGCGGCCGCCAGCAGGATGCCGATGTCGTACCCCTCACCGGTGAGTGCTGCATCATCCCAACCGGCAAGGTTCGCGGCGCTCGCCTCGGGGTGGAACTGCACGCCTCGCACGTGTTCCCCGATGCGGAACGCCTGGTGCTCGACGGCATCGCTCGACGCGAGCAGCGTCGCACCCGCGGGAAGCCTCGTGATCATGTCCCGATGGTTCTCGATCATGGGGGCGGCTGAGCCGATCGCGGAGAGCACGGCGTCGGCACGACCCGCTCGGGTCGAGCGGATCACGGTGCTTCCTCGTTCCTTCGGCCCGAAGTTCTCGCGCACCTCTCCCCCTGCCACGTCGGCGATCACCTGCGCGCCCAAACAGATTCCGAGCGTCGGAACGTCACGCTCGATGGCCTCTTCGGTGAGGTGGCGCTCGTCGCCCAACCATGGCGCCTGTTCGTAGTCGTCTGGCATCAATCCTCCTCCGAGCAGCACCAGTCCGTGGTAGCCCTCGAGCGTTCTGGGGAGGCCGTGCTGTCCCAGTCGCTCTACGACGTCCACGCCGCGATCCGCGAGCCAATCGGCAAGCCGTCGAGGTCCAGAGCCGGGAGAATTCACTACCACCAGCACACGGGGAATCACGACCAAGATCATCCTGCTTTCTTCTTGGAGAGGTCGACCGCCGGGGCGATTGCGGAGGCCGGAGGCTGCGGGGCGCGGCCCGCGAGGAAGTCGAGGTAGTCGCCGTCGGAGGCTTCGAGCACCCGGAGCACATTGTCGGTACCGAGACCCCGGAGTTCATCATCCGACCACCCGCGTCGTTCGAGCTCTTCGAAGAGCCGGGGGTAGCCCGAGACGTCCCCCAGGCCGATGGGCATCGCGTCGGTTCCGTCGTAGTCCGCGCCGATTCCCACCGCATGCACACCCGCGACATCTCGCATGTGGTCGAGATGGTCGGCGACATCTCCAACTCCCACCGGTGGCGGATCACCCTCCTCTCCGGCCCGCACCCACGCGTGCCGGTCCTCCGACAGGAATGAGGGGACGAACGCCACCATGATCACACCGTCGCTCGATCCGATCTCGGCAAGTACGTCGTCTGGCACGTTGCGAGGGTGATCGCACACTGCCCGCGAACCGGAATGACTCACCATCACAGGCCGCTCGCTGACAGCAAGCGCATCGCGCATCGTCGTTGGTGCGACATGCGCGAGATCGACGAGCAGGCCGATGCGTTGCATCTCGCGCACCACTTCTCGGCCGAATTCCGTGAGGCCGCCGTGCCGCGCGTCATCGGTCGCCGAATCGGCCCAGTCGGTCGTGCGGGACCAGGTGAGCGTGACATACCGAGATCCGAGCCTCGCGAACTGCCGCAGCGCCGCAAGAGACCCGCCGAACTGCGCACCCCCTTCGACGCCGATGAAGGAGGCGATGCGCCCCTCGGCCATCGCGGTTCGCGCTTCGGCTGCCGTGCGCGTCAGACGAGCCCGCTCGGGGTAGCGCTCCACGAATCGATGGACGAAATCGATCTGCTCCAGGGTGGCGACGACTTGCTCGGCTCCCTGCAGTGCAGGATCAACCCAGACCGACCAGAACTGCCCCGCGACGCCGCCTGTTTCGAGGCGCGCGAGGTCCGTGTGCAGACCTGTCGCTCCGCTCTCAAGCCCGTTCACTGAGTAGGCACGCGTCTCCCTGCAAGCCCAGGCAAGATCGTTGTGCCCGTCGATCACTGGATGGAGATTCACCCTGGCACCCCCGCGAGCTCCCTCGAAGCAGAATCGAACGTGCGATTCGCGTCGACCGAGACCCGAGCGACATCCACCTCGTGCCCGATGCCCACCGCCGTTGGAACCGCAACGCGACCTTCACGCGCCCGAATTGGCGGCTCGATGAGATCGTTCGCGTAGTACTTGTCCGATCCCGAGACATCAGAGGGAAGATGGAAGTTCGGCAGTGATGCCAGCGCGACGTTCGCTGCGCGACCGATCCCGAACTCATGCATGCCCCCGCACCACACCGGGATACCGGCTTGCTCAGCGACGCGATGCGCGTTCTGCGCTTCGGTGAGACCGCCCATCCTGGACACCTTGATGTTGAGGATGCGCCCCGCGTCGAGCCGGATCATCGTCTCGAGGTCGGCGACGGTCACCACGGACTCATCGAGGCAGATGGGCGTCTCGATCCGCTGCTGCAGTTCGGCATGGGCCATGAAATCACGCGCGGCGAAAGGTTGCTCGAGCATGGTCAGCGAGAACCGGTCCAGTCGCTGCAGCACCTCGAGCGCCTCGCTCGTGCGCGGATACGCCCCGTTCGCGTCGACATGCAGATCGATATCCGGAAAGGCGTCGCGCACGGCGGCGACGGGGGAAACATCCCAGCCGGGCGCGATCTTGAGCTTCACACGACCGTACCCGGCGTCGAGCTGCTGACCTACCTGTGCGAGGAGATCCTGCTCCGACCGTTCGATGCCGAGCGAGACTCCCGACTCGATCTCATCCCGTGTGCCTCCGAGCGCTCGCGCGAGTGAGATGCCGTCGTGCTTCGCGGTCAGGTCCCAGGCCGCCGCCGAGAATCCGGCCTTCGCGAACTCGTGCCCTCGAATGTTAGACCACGCGCGCTCGACCTCCTCCGGCCGGTCCCATTCGGTATCCAGCACTCGCGGCACCAGATAGTTGGTGGCGATGTACCACGCAGTATCCGTGTTCTCTGCACAGTAGTAGGGGTCGCTCGGTGAAGCGATTTCACCCCAACCGGTCGTTCCTGAGTCGCTCGTGAGCTCCACGAGCACGTGCTCGATGCCGGACTTCCGGTGCGAACTCGTCTCGAAGCTGTGGAGCAGCGGCAGACGGAGCGCGAAGAGTCTCACGCGCTCGATCTTCATCGCTCGTTCTCCTGCTCGTGTTCGGGGAGGTAGAGAGCGAGTTCGGCGGCGTACTGGTCGCGAACCGTGAGGCGCCGTCTGGCCCCCTTTGCGCTTGCAGTCGTCAGTGTGCTGAGGAGGTGGCAGACCGCGGCCACCGCGGTGGGCGAGTCCGCGTAAGAGGCCGACTCCGTGTGCACTTTGATCAGCGCGCTCGCGAGGCGCGCGAGCGGCGCATCGTCGCTGTCGGTGATGACCACCAGCTGACCTCCGGCCTCATGGAAGAGCTCGCCGAGCCGCACCGTTTCAGCTCGATACCGGCGCATCGAAAACACGATGAGCACGTCGCTCGCGCGCACATCGGTGAGCACGGTGATCGGAGAGAGCGCTCGCCCATCGACCAGGAATACGTTCGAAAGGGTCGCGGAGAGATCGGCGTTCAAAAGTTGCGCATACGCGGCTCCCTTGCCCTCGCCGCCGATGAAACGGCGTCTGGCTCCAAGAATGAGCGCCGCGGCCTGCGGCACCTCACCGCTCGCTGCGAGTTCGTCGAGGGTGCGCTGGAGCGATCGCTTCTCGCTCTCGATGACTCGTGTTTGGATGTTCTCGGCCGAGAGGTTTGAACGGATCCGCTCTCCGAAGCGGTCTCCCGGCGACCTCAGGGTGCGGTCGAGGTCGCTCTCGCTACGCGCCGGCGTCTCTTTCGTCATCGCTGCTCCATCCGGATATCGGGGACCGCAAGATAGGCGGCGGTCTCGTCGTTGATCCTCGTACATCCGACGAGCACACGCCCGGAATCGATCGCCGTGGTGAGGGAGGCCGCGAGGTGCGACCGCATTTCGCTCGCCACTTCGGTGCGCACTGGCGGTACCGCGGGAAAGGCGATCCACAGTGCGTCGTCGACCGCTTCGATCTCGCCCCACTCGTGCACCCCGAGGGCTGGAGCACGACGTTTCGAGGGGCTCGTCCGGGTCTGTTCGCGGTCTCCGCGGTCATCGAGCACCCACTCGACCAGGATGCGATCGGTGCCGGCTCGGGCGTAGTAATCGGGCAGGTACGCGATGCCCGATGCGCCGAGCGAATCGAAGTTGAAGTGCGCGTTTCTCGCGAGGAGCGGATCGAATGTCCACCGCATCGTGCGATGGCCCCAGTGCTCGGCGACCTCGGCTTGCAGATGCTTGAGCATGCGCCCCACTCCACGGCCCTGGAACCGTGGATCGACGGTCGCCGCCTGGGAGTAGTGGAACTCGGTTCCGTCGGTGTCCCGCCCTGCGAAACCGTATGCGAAACCGACGAGTTCCTCGTGGCTCGTGAATACGCCGACGGACGATCCTCCGTTTTGGGCGAGCGCGCTGAGCAGGTTCGGGTTGAGAGCGAACTCAGGAGCGCGATACTGGAACACGTCCACATAGAGCGCTGCTGCGGCCCTGAATTCCTCGTACCCACGCAGCTCTCGCCCGGAAAGCGTCGCAGAGGCATCGCCAGCTGTGGGCGTTTCGAACGTGAGTGTCAGCAACCCGGGCGCCATCATACGTTTCCTATGCAACGAGATTCATCAGTGAATGGCTCGATGCTATAAGGGTCTTGCGGCCCTTGCAACCCTAGGATACGTTTCATAAACATGAACGCAGCGCCGTGGATGTCGCGCCAGACCGATCCGGTCGTGGATTTTCTTCGCATGCTCGTAGAAATCGAATCGCCGTCCTTCGACACCGAAGCGAGTGAGCGCATCGCGACTCCCCTCAGCGAGCGACTCGCCGCCATCGGCGGCGCCGTTCGACGCATTCGCACCGATGCCGGCACGAGCATCCTCGCCGACTTCGGCGCCGGGCCCGATCCACTCCTCCTCGTGGGGCACACCGATACCGTCTGGCCGCGCGGCACACTCGATCAGGCGTTGCCGTGGTCGCACGACGGTACCGTCATCCGAGGGCCGGGCGCCTACGACATGAAGAGCGGCATAGCCGTCATGTGCGAGGCACTCGAGCGCATCGGCGGAGCCCCGGCGATGCCGGTGAGAGTGATCCTCACGTGCGATGAGGAAGTCGGATCCCCGACCACCGCCTCACTCATCACGCAGGAGGCGGTCGGGGCACGTGCGGCCATCGGCTTTGAATCGCCGCACCCCGACGGGGCACTCAAGGTCGGACGCCGCGGGAGTACGAGGGTGATCATCCGAGCCGTCGGTCGATCCGCCCACGCCGCGCTCGATCCCGAGCTCGGGATTTCGGCCATTGACGAGCTCGTCGATCAGCTCATGCGCGTGCGCATGCTGGTCGAGGACCCCGCGCTTTCCGCGCCAGTACTCTGCAACATCGGCACCGTTGCCGGGGGAACCCGTGCGAACGTCGTTCCGGACGTCGCCGAGGCCGAAATCGGACTGAGGTTCATCGACGGAGAGTCCGAAACTGCGGTGCTGAACGCCCTGGACGGCCTCGCTCCGATCCGGCACGGCTCCCGCCTCGAGGTCGAGACGCTGAGCAGTCGGCCAGCATGGCGTGCCACGGCACCCGATGCCGCTTTGACAGCGACCATTGCATCCACGGCTGCAAGCCTTGGCCAACGGATCGACGGGCGCCCGGCAGCGGGTGCGGGTGACACGAACCTGCTCGGGAGTCTCCGCATTCCGACGGTGGACGGTTTCGGTCCGCGGGGAGGCGGTGCCCATGCGCTCGAGGAGCACGTCATCGTGGAGTCGCTCCGGGAGCGAATCGACCTGCTCACGGCACTGCTCTCATCCGCGTGAGCACGCTCCCCGAAACGTACACCGGTCCGGATCCATGAACGATACGTTACGCATATCGGCACGCAGCCGCAGGCGTTCCCCAATGATGGAGTAATACGGATGCACAACTTTTTAGAAGATACGTCACGAATCTATTGACCACCATGCCGTTTTGAGGTTCGATGGTGAGCACCGACCCCACATCAGCGTTGAATGTGGTCGAAATCGAAGGGATGCCAAGCAATGATGCACACTCCTCCACGCAGACACCGGCTCCGCGCGCTCGCAGCGGGAGCTGCGGTTGCATGCGCCGCACTCACCGTGGCGCCAGCGACCGCGTTTGCCGCGCCCGCGTTAGCCGAGGCCCCGGCTGACGAGGCAGCAGACGCGAGCACGTTGCGCATCGCGACCTCGGGGTTCGTCGACAACTTCAATCCGTTCATCTCGATCTACCTGCTCCCCACGAACACGATCCGCTACATGTACGAGTCGCTCGTGCAGAACAGCTCAGAGGACGGCTCACCCACTGAAGGTCTCGCGGAGTCGTGGACCACGGAGAAAGACGGTGCGCAGTGGGTGTTCACACTCCGTGAGGGCATGCAGTGGTCCGACGGTGAACCGATCACGTCGGCCGACGTGAAATACACGTACGACCAGATGATGTCGGTTCCCGAACTCGGCACCGCGAACGGCAACCTGGTCTCGGGCTTCGAGTCGGTCGAAGCCCCCGACGATCTCACGGTCGTGATCAATTTGAAGGCCCCACAAGCGCCGAACCCCGGGTCAGAGATTCCGGTCGTGCCGAAGCACATCTGGGAGCAGATCGACAATCCAGCCGAATTTCAGAATGACGCCGATGTCGTGGGCTCCGGCCCCTTCGTGCTGGAGAGCTATCAGGCCAACGAATCCATCGCGTTCAAGGCCAACCCGAATTTCTGGAGAGGCGCACCGAAGGTCGACAAGCTGCAGTACGTCTACTACACGAACTCAGACGCACAGGTGCAGGCGCTGAAGGCGGGCGACGTCGACATGGTCACTGGCCTCACACCGACCCAGTTCAAGGCTCTCGAGGGAGTCGAAGGAGTGACGACGCACTCCGGCATCGGCCGCCGCTACCAGTCGTTCAGTCTCAACCCGGGCATGCAGACCCGCGAAGGCACGCCGTACGGCACCGGTGCCGAAGCCCTCAAGGACGTCGAAGTGCGACAGGCGATCCGTCTCGGCACCGACACGAAGACCCTGCTCGACAAGGTGCTCGAGGGCGAGGGCGTGCCAGCCACGAGCTTCATTCCGGCGTCATTTCCCAAATGGCACCTGTCCGACGACGATTCGGCCATCGTCGAATTCGATCCGGAAGCCGCAAAGGAGAAGCTCGATGCGGCGGGCTGGGTCGAAGGCACCGACGGCATCCGTGAGAAGGATGGTCAAAAGCTCGAGCTCCGTCTCCTCGTTGACGCGGGCGAACCGAACGAGCAATCGATCTCCGAGTTCTTCGTCCCATGGATGCAAGACATCGGGATCAAGATCAACGTCGAGTCGTCCGATGCCGATACCGTCAGCGCGGCTTCCGTGAAGGGCGATTACGACATCTACTTCACGGGCTGGTCGGTGAACCCGGACCCCGACTACCAACTCGGCATCAATACCTGTGCGAACCTTCCCACGAGTGAAGACGGCACCGGCGGCACCTCGCAGGACGGCTACTGCAACCCCGAATTCGACAAGCTGTACGCGGAGCAGCGCTCGGAGCTCGATGAGGGGAAGCGTCAGGAGATCGTGCAGGAGATGCTCGCGATGAATTACACGGACACTGCGCAGATCGCGAACTGGTACGCCAACGGCCTCGAAGCGTACCGCTCCGACCGCTTCGATGGGTTCACGCTGCAGCCGGAGGACGGCGGCATCATCGCGAACCAGGCCGGCTACTGGGGCTACCTGACAGTCGCCCCCGTCGAAGGAACGGACGCTTCGTCCGATCAAGGCGCGAACACCGGTCTCTTGATCGCCGGAGGCGTCGTACTGCTCGTCATCATCGGAGGCGTCGTCTACATGGTCATGCGTCGAAAGAACCTCGCCGACGTCGAATAGGCCCGGCTCGTGCTGCGGAGGCCTCGGCCTCCGCGTCCTCCGCAGCACTCCAGGATCGATCCACAGGAGTTCTCATGACCAACTCGGTGCCACCGTCCACATCGGCAATAGCGACCAGCGCGAGCGCAGAGGAACGCCCGCGCGATACCTCAGCGATACAGTACGTCCTCTCCAAGCTCGGCGGAGCTGCGATCAGCCTTGGCATGGTGATCGTGCTCGGCTTTTTCGCGTTCAAGATCCTGCCCGGAGACCCCGTCGCCTCGATGGCGCGCGAACGGCAGATGACGCCGGAGCAGATGGAACTGCTCCGCGAGCAGTTCGGCCTGAACAAGCCGCTCTGGCAGCAGTTCTTCGACTACCTCGTCAACGTGTTCACCCTCAACTTCGGCGAGAGCTACGTCTACAAGACGTCGGTGTCGAGTCTCATCGGCCAGTACTTCTGGCCGACGATCCTACTCACCGGCACCGCCGCCATTCTCGCAATCGCCCTCGGGTTGTGGCTCGGCCAGAAGGCCGCCTGGAAGCACGGCTCGCGATTCGATCGTCTCGCCTCGTCATCCTCGCTCGTGCTCTGGTCAGTGCCGACCTTCTGGCTCGGCCTCATCCTGCTGATGATCTTCGGCGGGACATTGCACTGGTTCCCGACGGGCGGCATGCGCTCCCCGAACCCGCCGACGGATGCGCTCGGTGCGACGCTCGACATCGCCTCGCACATGGTGCTCCCGGTCATCACCATGGTCGCCGTGGTCTACGCGCAGTACCTCATGGTGATGCGCAGCTCGCTCATCGAGGAGATGAGCGCCGACTACCTCACCACTGCCCGCGCCAAGGGGCTGCGGGACGACCTCGTGCGCAGGCGTCACGCGGTCCCGAACGCGCTGCTCCCGACCGTCACGCTCATCTTCATGCATCTCGGCGGACTCATCGCGGGCGCCGTGACCGTCGAGACGGTATTCTCCTGGCCCGGCCTCGGAAAGCTGACCTTCGAGGCGATCAAGGGTCCAGACCTCCCGCTCTTGCAGGGCACCTTCGTGGTGTTCTCCGCGATCATCATCGCGATGAACCTCATCGCCGACCTCATCTACCGTCAACTCGACCCGAGAGTGAGGCGCGCATGACCACGCTCACCGCAGATCCGAAGCAACAGCGTTCTCCGCGGTACTACGCCTGGGCGCGCCGCCGCGCCGCGCTGCACGATTTCTGGGATCAGTTCCGACATCATCGCGCCGGAATGGTCGGCCTCGGATTCCTCGTGCTCATCGCAGTCGTCGCGGTGCTCGCCCCGGTCCTTGCGCCGGCGCACATGCTCGATGTAACGACTCTCGTCGATCAGGAGCGCTTCGCCCCACCATCGCTCGACCATCCGCTCGGCACGGACCATCAGGGCCGTGAACTATGGGTCCGCATGGTCTGGGGCGCGCGCGTCTCCCTGCTCGTGGGACTCGCAGCGACTGCGATGTCCATGGTCATCGGCACGCTCGTCGGCATCGCAGCCGGCCACTTCACCGGCGCAGCGGGCAACGTACTGATGCGACTCATCGATTTCTTCCTCGTTCTGCCGGCGCTCATCCTCGCGATCGTGCTCTCCTCGGTACTCAGCCGCGGCGTACTCACGATCATCATCGCGATCGGTCTCACGTCGTGGGCCGGTACGGCGCGAGTCGTGCGCTCGCAGACCCTCACCGTCGAATCGCGCGGCTACATCGAGCGCTCCCGGGCACTCGGCGCAAGCCACTGGCACATCATCACGAAGCACCTGCTGCCCGGGGTACTGCCGCTCGTGCTTGCGAACACGACGCTCACCGTGGGTTCAGCGATCATCTCCGAGTCGACGCTCGCCTTCCTCGGACTCGGGGACCCCCGCGTTCAGTCCTGGGGCACGATCCTCAAGAACTCCATGGACGTCTCAGCCGCCACGAGCGGCTACTGGTGGTACGTCATCACCCCGGGCATCGCGATCGTGCTGGTCGTGCTGGCATTCACGCTCATGGGGCGCGCCGTCGAGAACATCGTCAATCCCACCCTCAGGAGCAGATGAGCCATGCCCGGTCTGACATTCGATAACGTATCGATCACCTATCGCACCTCTGGCCGCAACGACCGCGGAGAGATCGCGGCCGTACGGTCGGTGTCACTCGAACTCCCCGCTGGGGGCACGCTCGGCATCGCCGGAGAATCAGGATCCGGGAAATCGACGCTCGCCATGAGCGCACTCCGTCTCCTCCCGAAGAACGCACGTCTGGACGGCCGAGTCCTCATCGGAGAGACCGACGTCGCTTCGCTGAGGTTCGGGGAGCTGCGTGCGCTGCGGTGGGCTCAGGCCTCGATCGTGTTCCAGGGGGCGATGCACTCGCTCAATCCGGTGCACACGGTCGGCGCTCAGATCACCGAGGCGCTGCAGATCCACGTGACCGAACGCTGGAAGACAGCCAAAGCGCGGGAGACGCGCGTGCTCGAACTGCTCGAAATCGTCGACCTGCCGCCAGAGAAGGCGGGAGCATTTCCGCACGAACTCTCGGGTGGTCAGAAGCAGCGCGTCATGATCGCGATGGCCCTCGCATGCGAGCCCGACATCATCATCGCTGATGAACCGACGACCGCTCTCGACGTGATTGTGCAGAAGCAGATCCTCGACATGATCTCCCGACTCGTCTCGGAGCGTGGCATCTCACTGCTCATGATCAGCCACGACCTGTCGGTTCTCGCAACCGCATGCGAGCGGATCGCGATCATGCGCAATGGTGAGCTCGTCGAAATCGGCGAAGCGCGCATGATCTGCTCCGAGCCCAACGAGCCGTACACCCGCAAGCTCGCAGATGCGTTCCCGGTCATCGGTGACCCGGCATCGCGCATGCGACCGGTTACTCGTCACGGCGCCGGAGCGCATGAGCCGGGCCGTTCGGAGCCGAGCAACGAGGTGCTCCTCTCGGCGCGCGGAGTCAATGTGACGTACCACGGCGCCGGAGGTACGCGCGCAGTACGAGATGTCGACCTCGACGTACACCGCGGCGAGATCGTCGCCCTTGTCGGGCAATCGGGATCGGGCAAGACCACTCTTGCTCGAGCGCTCATGGGGCTGCAACCGACGGACGAGGGAAGCGACATTCGCTTTGCGGGTGAGCCCCTGCCCGACAAGGGAAAGCAACTGCGACGCTTCCGCAGACGGGTGCAGCTCGTGCTGCAGGATCCATCCGCAGCGCTGAACCCGAAGCTCAGCGTGTACGAATCTGTGGCGGAAGGACTGCGTGTGCAGGGCATCTCGGGTGACGAACGGGAGCGCGTGGCCCAGAGCCTCGTGGATGCCGAGCTCTCGCCTCCCGAGCGGTTCTTCGGCGCGATCCCGCAGGAACTCTCGGGGGGTCAACGTCAGCGGGTCGTCATCGCCGGCGCACTCGCTCTGCACCCGGAGATGCTCATCGCCGACGAGCCGGTTGCTTCGCTCGACGCCTCGGTGCGCGGCGAGATCCTCGGACTCATGCTTTCGCTGAAGCAACGGCTCGGACTCTCCGCTCTCGTCATCACTCACGATCTCGGCTTGGCGTGGAACATCGCCGATCGCGTCGCCGTGATGTACCACGGCGAGATCGTCGAGCAAGGACCCACTGAGGAGGTACTCCTGCGCCCGAAGCACGAGTACACGAAGGAACTGCTCGCGGCAGCGCCGAGTGTCAGGGAGAAAACCGCATGACCGAACTTCGCACCGCGTATCTCGACAGGGCTCCCCTCGCCCCGGGCGACACCGTCGCGATCGTCGCACCCGCAGGGCCGAGCACGAGAACCAGCCTTGCACGAGCCGTCTCCTACTACGAGGCGTGGGGGCTCACCGTTCGCGTCGGCGAGCACGTGCTCGACAGGCACTCGCGATCCCGATACCTCGCGGGAGAAGACGATGCGCGCCGCGATGATCTCGTCAACGGATGGTGCGACCCAGAGGTCGACGCTGTCGTCTGCCTCCGCGGCGGATACGGCGCCATGCGCCTGCTCGACGGCATCGACTGGACGCAGATGCGAGCCGCCAGAGCGCGAGCCGATGGCCGACCGAAACTGCTCACCGGCTCGTCCGACATCACCGCCCTCCACGAGGCGTTCAGGGTCCACCTCGATGTTCCGAGTCTCTTCTGCCCGATGCCGGGCAACGGCGTCTTCCGCGATTCGGAGTTCATTCGGTCGGACGTCCGCCGCTGGCTCTTCGAGCCGTGGGCCGATCGCGAACTCACGGGTCCGAAGACCGACGTGCTCGTCGCTGGCGCGGCATCGGGACGCTGCACCGGCGGAAATCTGAGCCTGCTCGCGGCAGCGCTGGGATCGCCGGAAACAGAACGTTCTCCAGGCGGCATTCTGTTCCTCGAAGACATCGATGAAGACCTGTACCGTCTCGATAATCTTCTGCTGCAGCTGCAGCGTGCGGGGCGCCTCGCTGCGGCTAAAGGGATCGTGCTCGGCTCCTGGCACGAGTGCGGCGACCCCGATGAAGTGCGCGACCTCATGCACGAGTATCTCGGCGGCCTCGGCGTTCCTGTGCTCTGGGAGCAGGGGTTCGGGCACGACCCCGAAGCACTGAGTGTTCCGCTGAACGTCGACGCCACCCTCGACGCGACGGGAGCTACTGCTCGGCTCGTCGTCGACGGACGAGAACGATGACCCCGTCCCTGCGGCTGCCCCGACTGGACCCGCGGGCGACGTGGAGTATCCGCGTGGTCGACGCCTCTACTGGTGACCCCCTGCTCGAGCACGATCCCGATGTGCAGTGCGAAACCGCGAGCATCGGAAAGATCTTCCTCCTCATCGAGGTCGCGCGGCGCATCGAATCCGCGGTTCTCGATCCCGACGAGTCTGTGGAGATTCCTCCGCACCTCGCGGTGGCGGACTCGGGAATCCTCTATCGCATGCGCGCGCAACGGTTGGGAGTCGAGGATTTGGCCCTCCTCGTCGGCGCTTACAGTGACAATCTGGCGACGAACGCGCTCATCCACCTGTGCGGACTCGACAGAGTTCGGGCGGTCGCGCCCGCTCTCGGGTACGAGCGGACCTCCCTCCACGATTACATCCGCGATCACCGCTCGCCGGAGATGCCGTGGACGCCCTCCTTCGGCACGGCGCGCGAGCTCTCCGACGTGATGCGACGCCTCGACGCTGGCGACGTGCATTCGGCGGCCGTCAGCGAACGGGTGCTCGGTTGGCTGGCTTCGAACGCGGACACCTCCATGGTCGCCGACTCGTTCCTGCTCGATCCGCTCGCCCATGTGGACGCGGAGTACCAGGGCATCGTGCTCAGACACAAGACCGGCACCACCGACTTCGCGCGCGTCGACGTCGGTCACGCGCGCGGCGCGGCCGGCTCGGTCTCCTATGCGGTTGCAGCGAACTGGAAGGGCGTGCGCTCCGATCTGCGCGCGCCGGTGCTCGATGCGATGCGTGACATCGGCGAGCAGATCCGGCTGCTCGTCACAGGTCTTCCCCGAGAGGAATGGAAGCGATGAGCGGCCTGTTTCCTGATGCCCATGGCACGAGATGGTCGGTGCTCGCAGTCGACGTCGACTCCGGAGAGGAACTCCTCCGGCACGACGCGGCGCGCGTGCTCGACACCGCAAGCATCGGCAAGGTCTTCCTGCTGCATCGTCTTCTCGCCGAGGCCGACGCCGGCACGCGGTCACTCGAGGACCGTGTGACGAGACGTCCGGTCGAATGGATGGACAACTCCGGCCTCTGGTATCTGCTCCAGGCCGATTCGCTCTCGCTCTACGACGCAGCCGCACTCGTCGGTGCAGTGAGCGACAACGCCGCGACGAACACCCTCTGCCGGGTGATCGGACTCGACACGGTGCAGGAGCACACCAGATCGCTCGGATACGTGGACTCAGCGCTCGACGACGTCGTGCGCTGGCCGCTTCCGCCAGGGGCGCCTCGAACGCTCTCACACGCGAGCGCCGAAGAACTCGTGCGGTTCGTCATGCGCACCGCCCGTGCCGAGGACCTCTCCCCCGCCTCCGCCGACACGCTGCAGCGCTGGCTCGGGGCCGGGATGGATCTCTCGATGGTCGCCTCCGCGTTCGGCCTCGACCCGCTCGCCCATTACTTCTTCGATCGCGGAATCTGGCTGTGGAACAAGACGGGCACTATCTCCAACGTGCGCGCCGATGCGGGTCTCGTCATGAGCGGGGAACGCAGGATCGCCTACGCCGTCCTCGCGAACTGGCGACGCGGGGCAGATGCGCGCGACGGGGTGCTGGCCTCGATGCGCGAGGTGGGCGACCGCATCCGGGCGTCGCTGCAAGCTTGATCGGGCGGGGCTCGCGGCTTCCGCGAGCCCCGCCCGATCCGGCCCGTTTATGCCAGCGCGCCCATCGGGTCCCATGGATCGAGCACGATGGGTGCCGCTGAGAGCGCGGCCCGCAGCTCCTCGGGAAGCCGGTCTTTCCTCACCACGACCTCGAAGACGTACTCGTCGAACCACGAGTCGTCCATGGTGCAGAAGCCCTTGTCGAACTTCTCGGTACCCCAGCTGTTCTCGACGCGCCAACGACGCGGTGCACCGGCCACGAGATCGACACCGGTGAAGAGCATCGCGTGCGTCATCGCGGAATCGCCGTAGCGCACACGCTCTTCTTTCGTCGTAGCGAGATCTACACCGTAGACCGCCGAGTAGTCGATGAGATCCGCCGACCAGATGCCCTGCTTGTCCTCCATATGAGGATCGACATCGCAGCCGAACCACACCGGCTCCTCCTCGACGATCGCCTCGGCCGCGAGGCGCTTCATCGTCGCGGTGTCGGTGTTGAGATAGAGCACGGGTTCGCCGCCGACGACGTTGCCGAGATGCGCGACGGTCAGCGCGTGGTTCTTGGGATGCTCTGACCGGGGATCGTCCACGAGGCATACGTAGTCGGCGAGGGAGACGTCGGTGTACTTCGCGAGGAACTCCCGGGGCGTGAAGTGACCGCCGTCGTGGAAGGCGCCGTCGTCGTCGTTCCAGCGCCATTCGAACCGCTCGGGCGGCACGCCCAGGTGGATGGTCAGGATGCGGTGCGCATCTGCCAGGATCGAGCGCTTGAGCTCATCGGTGTCGTCAAGCGCCGAGCCGTCGGCGATCGCTTCTCGGATGAGGCGTGCGCCCTTGCGCAGCAGCGTGCGGAGCGACGCATTCATGCGCGAGGTGTTCGAGGAGGACTCAGTCTCTGGCATGAGCGTCTTCGGCACCACGCCGTGCTTCTCGAAGATCGCCACCTCCATATTCCACTGGCCGCCGTCATCGAGCACGTTACTGAGAAGGAACGCGGTCACGCGGTCGTCCGGTTCCGATCCGGCGAGCTCGATCATGTCTTCGAGGAAGTAATTCGCGCGCTCGATCTTGTCCCAGTACATCGCGTGATTCTGGCTGAATTCGAAGTTCTTCACGCCAAGGTGCTTGCGGGCATCGGCTCGGAGGAGGTTGAGGGCCGCAAACAGCCAGCACCGACCCGACCGCTTCTGATCTGCCGCGTCCCAGTCGTCGAGCCGATTCGACATGCTCGGCTGCACCGCGAGCAGCCGAGCTCGGTCGACGGCGACCTCTTCGACCGATGTTCGCGCCACCGCATTCATCGCCAGTCGGGCTGCGGGATCGGCTGCGAGCGCGCCGGACCACGCTCGCAGCTGCTCGGAAGTCAAGGACTGACGCATACGTTTCGTATCAACACTGGTACTCATACGAGAATGCTACCCGTGGGGGTGATTTTCATCCACTATTTGAAACGTATCCACGTCGTCGAATGCCGGGAACGCGAACCGGGGATGGTGCCCGGCCACTCTCGCTGGAGCACCATCCCGGGATACGTGCTCAGCCGACGCCCTCGAGCATGTCGGTGTGCGTGTTCCCGATCCGCTGCAGCACCTCGGGGCGCTTCGCGCGCAGCCACCAGAAGCGGATGAACGCGAGCAGCATCGTCGCAGCGAACAGATATGGCAGCACGTTGATCGGGAACGCCGGGATCGGCCACACGTTCGCGAAGAACACGTACGCCATGGCGACGACGGCGACGACCGCCGTCACCGTGATCATTCCGCTCCGCATTCCGCGGCGACGGGTGTAGACGACGCCCGCGACGGCGACGAGCGCGTACGCCACCATGTAGCCGTAGGTCGCATAGGTGTCGACCCACACCACGATGTCCATCGGATGGGTGCCCGAGATGAGCAGAATGACGTCGAGCGCGATCGCCGCGGGGCCCGCGATCAGCAGGACGCGGTGCGGGGTGAGATGCGTCTCGTGGGTGCGGCCGAACCGCTCGGCGACGACGCCCTCCTTCCCCATCACGTACAGGATGCGGCCGACGACGTTCAGCGGCGCGACGACGACCGCGAAGAACGATGCCGCGACGCCGAACACGAGCACGGGTGCGAACCAGACGGGCATTCCGATGCGATCGTTGATCGCCTGCAACGGGCTGGCGACCTCACCGAGCTCGTCGCCGAGGACGGCGATCTGGGTGTACGCCGCGAACACGTAGAGCACGCCGACGGCGACGGCGCTCCACATGATGGCACGGGGAATTGCGGTGTGCGGATTGCGCGCCTCGCGCCCGAGCGCATCGGCGGAGGAGAAGCCGACGAACCCCAGAATGCCGAGCACCATGCCGGCTGCGACGCCCTGGAACGGCACGCCCTCGAACGAGAACTGCGTCGGATCCCACGCCTCGGGACCGAGCCAGACGAGCGCGGCGATGAGCAGCACCAGAATGATGAAGACCGAGAGCAGTTCGAGCACGAGAGAGATGCGTGCCGAGATGCGAATGCCGCGGATCGTGAAGAACGTCGCGAGGCCGCCGATCACGACGGCGAGCGCGACCAGCCAGACGGTGCCGGTCGCGGGAACGCCGAACAGCTGGAGCAGGTCGGAGGCGTACGAGACCGCGCCGCCGAGCGAACCGGCGGCGATGCCCCAGGATCCGATGAGCAGGGCGACGCCGGCTGCGAAGGCGCCAGTGGGCCCGAGCCCCTTCGCCACGTAGGTGTAGAGCGAGCCGGCGGAAGCGTGCTGGCGGGCGAACATCGACACGATGTAGCCCACGCACAGAATGACGATGGTGGCGAGCAGGAATGCGAAGATCGTGCCGCTGCCGGCTCCGAGGAAAATGGAGGCGGCGGTGAATGCGATGACGGCGCTCGGGGCGATGCTGGCGATGGCTTGTGCCGCCAGTTCGGGCCCAGACATCACCCCTTCTCGAAGGCCGGCGTCGGCCTTCCGTGCTGCGGTTTGGGTCATGAGTACTCTCCTATGAGTGCGTGGTGCGAAGGGTGAACAGGTGCTTACGGAATGAGCAGTGTGCGCAGCACGCCGCCGGTCTCGAGGTCGTCGAGCGCCTCGGCCGCTTCGGCCAGGGGGCGACGGCCCGAGATCAGCGGATCGAGCTTCAGCTGGCCGTCCATGTACCGGTCGACGAGTGCCGGGATGTCGATCGAGGGGCGCACCGACCCGTAGTTCGAACCGAGGATGCGCTGATCGGCTTCGGCGAGCACGAGCGGCTCGAACGAGGCTTTCGCACCGGTCGGCGGCAGTCCGACGATCACGGCGGCGCCGCCGAGGCCGAGCATGCGGATCGCCTGCTCTGTCGTCGAGGTGCGGCCGATCGCGTCGAACACGTAGTCGGCGCCGTCCGGAAGGAGCTCGAAGAGCTGCTCGACGGCGTCGCGCTGGGATCCGTCGATGCGGTCCGTTGCACCGAATTGCAGGGCCATCGCGGTCTTCTCTGGAACGATGTCGATCGCGATGATTCGTTCTGCCCCCGCCAGTTTCGCACCCTGCACGACGTTCAGGCCGACGCCTCCGCACCCGATGACGGCGACGGTCGCGCCCGGCTCGACGCCAGCGGTGTTGAGCACCGCGCCCACACCGGTGGCGACCGCGCACCCGACGACCGCGATGACGTCGAGCGGCGCGTCGTCGCGCACCTTGATGGCTCCGGAGACGGGCACGACGACCTCTTCGGCGAACGAGGAGACGCTCAGGTAGTGGCGCAGTGGCTCGCCGTCCTCGGTGCGGCTGAGGCGAGAGGTGCCGTCGAACAGCGACCCGTGCGCGTTGTTGATCTCGACCACCTTCTGGCAGCGGGCCTCATGCCCCTGCAGGCAGTACCGGCACTCTCCGCACGGCGGCACCCAGCTGAGCACGACGTGGTCTCCCACGGCGAGCGATGTGACGCCCTCTCCGAGCTCGACGACGGTGCCAGCGCCCTCGTGCCCCATGACCATCGGCGCGGGCGCATCCCATTCACCGCGCTTCACGTGGAGATCGGAATGGCATACGCCTGCGGCGGCGATCTTCACGCGGACCTCGCCCTGCTTGGGGGCGTCCAGGGTGACTTCGGTGACCTCTGCGCGGGTCTCGGGGTTACGGAACACGACAGCCTGCATGCTGCACTCCTTCGTTCGTTCGCTTCGTCGGATCGCCGGGGCGCGGTGCACAGGTTCGACCACGCCGGCGACGTAAGGATGCTACGGACCCGATCGGGTGCCTGTCATCGCACCAGGTGTCGATTTCTCGATCGCGTCATCGACACTTGGTACGCTCCTCCTGTGGCTCTTGATCTCTCCGCCGTCAGGCGCGCCGTCGGCGGCACCTGCGTGACGGCCCGCCTGCCGGAGCGCACCCCCGTCGACGGCGTCGCCCATGTCGAGGCGTTGGTCGTGATCGGCAATCCCGATTACGCGACACTCGTGACGGGTGACCGCGAGGTCCTCCTCACCGCGCTCACGACACCGGGTCCGGCCTCGAACGCGCTGCCGGGCGCGGTGTTCGTCTCACCGGAGGACGACGCCGAGCTCCGGTCGACCCTCGCTCGTCACGGCATGACGGCGATCCTCGGGACCCGCCTCTCCGGCACCGCACTGCACAGCAGCCTGCTCGCGCTCATCGCGGATGACCGCGCTGCAGCCGACCGTCTCGTGACGGCGGGAATGAACGTACTCACGCAGGTCGCCCGGCGTGGCGGCGTGACCGCGGTCATCGCCGAACTCGCGCGCCGCATCGACGGGTGGGCGGTGCTCCTCGATGCGCACGGCCAGGTCATCGCGAGTGCCGGAGCCGGAAGACTCCACGTGTCGGACGCGGCGGCGTTCGCGCTCGGGCGCCCCGTACGCGTGCGTCACGACGGGCTGCAACTGCACCGCGTGGGTTCGGAGCAGGATCTCGCGGGATCGCTCGTGATCGCGACCCGCTCGAGCCGAACGAGCCACGCACGCGATCTCTCGTCGCTCGCAGCGGCGCTCTTCGATCTGCTGTTGCGCAGCCACGATCCCACGCTGACCGAGCACCTGGGCCGCGGCGCGCTCATCGACATCCTCGTCGACGGCGGCCAGCGCGCCGAGGCGCTGCTCCATCGATGGGGCGTGCACGAGCGCACGCTCACAGCGTTCGAGGTGGGTACACGAACGCGCACGATCGACCTCGAGCGACTGCTCCGCCGCTGGTTCGACGAGCTGGGCGCCGAACACGTGTTCGCAGCCGACCACGGGCACATTCGCGGGTTCGTGCGCGATGATCTCGCGGCCGGACTGCTCGACCGAGTTCGTTCGTTCAGCCCGGTGGCGGGGATGCGCGTGCACATCGGCGTCGGCGACCCCGCTCCGGTTGGCGCGCTGTCGCGCACCGCGACGCAAGCTCATCAAGCGCTCGATGCCGCGCTCGAAGACGGCCGGCCCGGGGTGAGATACGCCGAACTGCCATCCGTCGAACTCGTCCTCTCCGCGCTCGGAGCCGCAGCACAGGGGCAGCTCGCCGGACTCCTCGAACCGCTCGTCCAGCCCTCGGGCGCGAGCGGCGATCTCGCCCGCACCCTCCGCGTATTCCTCGCAGAGAACGGCGCCCACCGCGCCAGCGCTGCACGTCTCGGCATTCACCGACAGACGCTGGTCGCGCGCATTCGGCGCGTCGAGGCTCTCACCGGCCTCGCGCTCGAACGCGCCGACGATCGCGCCGTCGCGTGGCTCGCGCTGCGCGAATACGGGCTCTGACTCAGCCGCAGGTGCCCTTCTCCCGCTGATCGGGATCCGACAGGATGCCGGGCGCGAGGTCCGCTCGTATCGTCACCATTCCCGTGCTCGAGAGCACGATATCGGTCAGCGTGACTCCGGCTGGGAGTTGGTCGGCGATGCAAACGGTCTGCGGCTGCAGAATCG
Source organism: Leucobacter manosquensis (assembly GCF_018304845.1). Classification (NCBI taxonomy): domain Bacteria; kingdom Bacillati; phylum Actinomycetota; class Actinomycetes; order Micrococcales; family Microbacteriaceae; genus Leucobacter; species Leucobacter manosquensis. The sequence goes on from NZ_JAFEVO010000001.1 coordinate 1,203,129, forward strand.
GGTCGAGCAGTGTTCCCGTCGCCTGCGCGAGTTGCTCCGCCGAGAAATCGAATCCCGCCGCCTGCAGCCCGAGTGGGTTGATCTCGACCGCACCGTCCACGGCCTCAACGCTCAATCGCGCGGAGAGGTTGACCTGCTGCCCGAATGCTTCGAGCGCACGCCCGACGACGAGTTCGCCGTCGCGGACCTCGCCCGACTGAGCGACCCCCTGAGTGACGGTCTCGATGACCGGTCCGAGCTGCTCCTTGTCGAGGCGAAGCTCAACCACCCCATCCGAGATCTCACCCGAAGTCGGGTTGAACGGCACCAGATCTGCGTGCAGCGCGGCATCGGCCTGCACCCCTTCGACGAGCGGGGCGTCCGGCACGTCGACGGTCACATCACCCACTCCGCCGCGGAACGCGTTGAGCAGGGCGGATCCCCCCAGCGCCACGTCGACCGGATGGTCGTCGGTGAGGTCCAGCTGCGAGCGCACTGCGCCGGCGACCACTCCCGGAATGATCAGCCGGAGCGCCAGCTCGGCCGCACCTGCGAGCAGCCCGACGACGACGATCACGATGATCAGCTTGGTCCACCAGCGGGACCCGTTCCGCTCCGCACTCACGACGGCTCCTGGGTCAGAGCCGCTCGGGCGCAGAGACGCCCAAGAGGTCGAGGCCGTTGCGGAGCACCTGGCCGGCGGCATCGTTCAGCCACAGACGGGTGCGGTGCAGATCTTCGACCGGCTCGTCTCCGAGCGGGATCACGCGGCAGTTGTCGTACCAGCGGTGGTAGGCGGCGGCGAGCTCTTCGAGGTAGCGGGCGACGCGATGCGGTTCGCGCAGCTCTGCGGCACCGGCGACGATGCCCGGGTACTGCTGCAGCTTGCCGAGCAGGTCGGTCTCGGTCGCGTGCGTCAGGAGCTCCGGCGCGAAGGCGCTCCGGTCGATGCCCGCCGCTTCGGCGTTGCGATCGACGGCGCACGTGCGCGCATGGGCGTACTGCACGTAGAACACGGGGTTGTCGTTCGTGCGGCTCCGCACCTTCTCGCCGTCGAGCGACAGTGGCGAATCAGCCGGGTATCGCGCGAGCCAGTAGCGCAGGGCGTCGGAGCCGAGCCACTCGAGCAGGTCGTCGAGTTCGATGATGTTGCCGGCTCGCTTCGAGAGCCGGGCTCCGTCGAGGTTGACCAGCTGGCCGATGAGCACCGAGATGTCGGTCTCGATGTTGTCGCCCGCCGCACCCGCGATCGCGGTCAAGCGACCGATGTACCCGTGGTGATCTGCGCCGAGCAGATAGATCTTCTCGCCGAACCCGCGGTCCATCTTCGACAGGTAGTAGGCGGCGTCGGCGGCGAAGTACGTGTAGATCCCGTTGCCGCGCGTGAAGACTCGGTCCTTGTCATCGCCGAAGGCGGTCGTGCGCACCCAGATCGCATCGTCTTCCTCGAAGACGTACCCCTGCTCGCGCAGCCGGTCGACGGCGGAGGAGATCGGGCTCGGCGATCCGTCAGGCCCGTCCTCGTGCAGCGACCGCTCCGAGAAGAAGACGTCGAAGTGCACGTTGAAGCGCTCGAGCGAATCCTTGATCTCCGCGAGCTGAATCTGGTAGGCGGCCTCCTGCACTTCCTCGAGAGCGCGCGCGCGATCGCTCGTGGCGAGCTCCACGATGTGCGGCAGCTGCTCGCGCACCTTGCGCCCGAGCTCCTGGATGTAGGCGCCGGGGTACGCGTCTTCCGGGGCCGGCTCGCCGAGCACCGCAGCGAAGACGGAACGCCCGAACTTATTCATCTGCGATCCGGCATCGTTGATGTAGTACTCGCTCGTCACCCGTGCACCGGCCGCGCGCAGCACGCGAGCGGTCGAATCGCCGAGTGCCGCCCAGCGGGTATGGCCCATATGGAGGGGGCCGGTCGGATTCGCCGAGACGAACTCGAGATTGATGTTCTGACCCGCGAGGGTATCGGTGCGGCCGTAGTTCTCGCCCTGCTCGACGACGCGGCGAGCCGTCTCGCCCGCGCTCGCCGCGTCCAGCGTGAGGTTGATGAAACCGGGGCCTGCGACCTCGGCCTTCGCGATGCCGTCGATCTCGAGGGCGCGCCCCACGATCTCCTCAGCGAGCTCGCGCGGGTTCGCCCCAACGCGCTTCGCGAACTTCATCGCGACGTTCGACGCCCAGTCTCCGTGGTCCCGATTCTTCGGTCGCTCCACCTGCGTGTCTTGCACCGTGACCGAGATGTCGGAACCGCGAGCGGCGACGAGGTCGGCGAGAATATCAGCGAGAGCTTGGGAGAGTTCTTGAGGCGTCACAGAGATCGATTCTACTCGGCGCACCGAGGTGCCCGGTCCACGGCACGGGTGCGAAGCGGCCCGATAATTGCGCTAGGCTGGTGGGGTTGCACATGCTCGCCTCCGTAGCTCAGGGGATAGAGCGCCGGTTTCCGGTACCGTAGGTCGGGGGTTCGATTCCCTCCGGGGGCACTGCAACACTGGCTTCCATCGCATCAGCGGTGGGAGCCTTTTTCATGCTCCGGAGATGCTCGGGGCGACGATCGTCGTCGGTCTCACCGATCAGGTAACCGACTGTCGTATCTCAGGCAGCGGCGACGGCCTTCATGTCATCGAGGCCCTGAAATCTCGGAGTGCAGAACGTCATCATGACGGGTTTCTACACGGACCAGTGCGTGAGCGCATCAGCTCGAGATCTCACTGATCTCGGCTCCCGGCTCACCCTGGTCGACGACGCGATGGGGGCGATGAGCCCCGAGTGGCATCAGAACGCGCTGCAGAGCATTCGGAAGCGGTACACGAATTCGGAGAGCCCCGAAGAGATCCTCCCCTGCCTCGACCAGATTGCGGCGAAACTGACGAAGAAGAAGCGCGGCTGGCTTTCTGGCCGGCACGGCAGGTAACCCGTCTGCTCTCGTAAAGTTGCATGACACACCTCGCCATGCAACTTTGAGTGCATAACCTTGCATCGGGTCCGGGGATTATCGGCACTCGCAAAGCTCAATGACCTCGGAGATCGAGCTGCCGGATCGACCCACCCTGGGGTTCATCTGAGGAAACGATCATGAAGAGGCCGGGTTGAGCCAGGTCGTGTTCTGCGTCGAAAATCAGGGAGACACGTCCGAGACGTTCATCGTTCGTCGCGATGACGTACCCATCACTTCCGTGCTCATCGTAGAACTCTTCAAGCTCGGCAGGGCCGAGTTCACTGCGAATGAGAAGCGCTCCGGCATATTGCATCCCGTTTCCGGCGCCGGCAAGCCGCTGCGCGGCCCATCCCGAGTCGACCAGCTTAGTGTCGGGAGGAAGCGGAATCTCCTGCAACCGTGCTTCAAGCTGCTGTGCTGAGGCGTTGTTCACGTTGTGCACCGCGACATATGTGCCGATCATCGAGAGAACGAGAAGCAACACGATGGCCAGCAGGCTCCAGTGCACGGGGTACTCACGCAATCTGTTGCCGCCCATAGGCGCATCCGATACGCTCAACGGCATTGCGCGAAAGCACCTCGTAGTCTGGGGATCGAACGTGCGGTACGGGCCAGCCGGTGTCACGCTGATAAGTTGTGCGACATGTCGGTCTCCTTCGAATGCGCCACCGATTCGGTGTTGGCGCCGGAACGACTGTTTGATCTCGCACGGGACGTCAGCGCTCACACGGATTCGATGTCAGTGTTCCGGGAGACGGTAGTCGGTGGCGTCCGAAGTGGCCTCATCGGCCTCCACGAGGACGTCACCTGGCGCGCATGGCACTTTGGGCTTCCCCTGCAAATGACGAGTCGAATCACCGCGATGAGCCCACCGCGAAGTTTCACAGATGAACAAACCCGCGGGCCGTTCCGCTACTTCACCCACGAGCACGAATTCCGCCCGCACGGAAAAGGCACAATTATGATTGACCGGGTGTCGTTCGCGGCACCTCTGGGTTTTCTCGGCCAGGTAGTCGAGCATCTTGTTCTCGCCAAGTACATGCGCAAACTCATCGAACAGCGGAATTCGTTTCTTCAGAGCATCGACCGATAAGTGGCTCGAAACCTGCGCGTCTCGTTTCCAATGGTTTGTGCGAAATGTATGAACCAGATCGTATTATGACGTCATGGCAGACGCGGCAATGCGCCGAGAAGTGGAGCTGAGCTATGAGCTCCACCGCGCTGTCCTGCCCTATCTGCGGCGTGATTGGCCCGCGGCAGAAGAGAAGATCCGCACGAATATCAACCGGTTCAACCGTCGTCCTCGGGCGAAGCTCGCTCAGGGCTGGGTCCGTGAGTGGGAATGTGCGGTCGATCGAGGACCGGAGGCGGTCGCAGCCGGTGCATTGACAGCCGGTGAACGAGGCAATGATCTCCGCAGGTCAGTCCCCTCGTGGGCGTGCTGCCTCAGTCGGTTCGGGCACAGGTGCTGCAGCAAGTTTGCGGTCATGCATCGCACTGAACTCGCGATTGCACCAGGGGCCCGATAGAGCTTGGACACCCACCAAAAACCATCGCATGTGCGTACGGTGGGATCATGACCGACGAGGGAACAGGCAAACCGCGCCCATCGCGAAACGCAAACCTGATGGGGTTATTATGGTCGTCGATCGGCGTGCTACTTGTCTGCACGTCTGGAATCGGTCGTGAACTGTCGGCATCCCCGGGCGAAGCACGAAACTGGACCTACCTCCGAGAGATCGTCTTCGGCGATCCCGACGAACCGCACCATCGCGAGGCGCTCGCTCTCACCGCTCAGACTGAAGAACTCGTCATGGAGGTCATCGCGAGCAACTCAGGCATCACCATCGACCGTGCCAGGGCTCTCGCCCGTATCATCTCGGCCATCATGTTTCTCACCATGTCCGCCGCCGCCAACGTCTCGCATTCGGTCGACCAGATCGCCGAGGAGATCGCCGTCCAGATCACTCCGATCCTGCCCGACTGAATATACGACGAGATCGGCAGTACCGATATCCAGGCGCTCGCGTGACGGCACGCATGGGACAATAGGCTCATGCAGCGAACCCGGCGCCGCCCGATCCTCACCGCTGCGGCGAGTATGAGCATGCTGCTCATACTCGCCGGATGCACCGCAGGTTCTGACCAGGCCTCCTTCGAGCTCTGGGGAGACGACGTCCGGCCCGAGCTCACGAGAACACCCGGAGCCCCTGCCGTATCAGGCCGTGAGGGGAAAGCCGTCCAGTTCGTGCTCGACGCAGGAGGCTCGTATTCGATGGGTGCCGCGTGTCGAAACGCGGACTCGGTGGTCCTGGAGGTGTCTTCCGGGTGGCAGGTCGTCGCTGACGTCGAGGTCTCATGCGGTGAGCGCGCGTTCGCCGAGGTCGACCTACTCCCAGGCGCCGACGTGTACGTCACGGCGAGCAACGAGGCGGACTGGTACGCAGTCTTCAACGACTAGCGTCCGGCCGTTCATGCATCGGCCGACAGAGCATGGGGCACCGGCTCGATGGATTCTGGTCGCCCAATTCTGATGAGAGTCTGGCCAGACTCCCTCTCCGCTCAGTACGCTGACCCACAAGGGCGCGTACCCGCGCGCCGAGGTAGGGGTTGCGATGGAAACCGTGCTGTTCATCTCCCAACTCTTGGTGGTGCTCGGCTGCATCGTGATGGGCACCCGCTCCAGCGGCGTCGGTCTCGGACTGTGGGGTGGCACGGGGGTCGCGATCCTCGTCTTCGTCTTCCGGCTCGCACCCGGCAACCCGCCCGTCGATGCATTGCTGATCGTGCTCGTCGTCGTGCTCGCGTCATCCATGATGCAGTCGGCGGGCGGCATCGACTGGATGGTCTCCATCGCGGCGAAACTCATCGAGAAGAACCCGAAGCAAATCACGCTCGTCGCACCACTCGTCTCATTCCTCTTCTCAGTGGGCGCCGGCACATCGAACATCCTCTACCCGTTGCTTCCGGTGATTCAGGATCTCGCATATCGCAACGGGATTCGGCCATCACGGCCGTTGTCGTTGTCGGTGGTAGCCACTGGCGTGGCACTCGCCTGCAGCCCGGTCTCCGCGGCGATGGCGGCGATGGTCACCCTCACCGATACTGCGCCTTGGAACTTCGAACTCGTCGACATCCTGAAGGTGACCATTCCCGCTGCTGTCGTGGGCATCGTGCTCTCCAGCATCGTGGTGAATCGACTCGGCAAGGACATCGCCGACGATCCCGAGATCCAGGCGAAGATTGCAGCGGGCGACATCGCGGCTCCCCAGGCCAACGCTCAGGCGGTGCGCGCCGAGGTGACGGTGACCACCGCCGGCCGCAACGCGGCGACCATCTTCCTGCTGGGAGTCGCAGCGATCGTCGTCTTCGGCCTCTTCAAAGGACTTCGCCCGCTCGACGCGGCGGGTGATCCGATCGCGATGACACCGATCATCGAGATCGTCATGTTCGTCGCTGGCACGTTGATCCTGCTGATCTCACGCCCGAAGGTGTCGGAGATTCCGACGATGACGGTCTTCAAGGCGGGCATGGTGTCGGCGATCGCTCTGTTCGGTCTCGCGTGGCTGACGGACACATTCCTCGGAGCGCACACCGAGCTCATCGCCGGTGGGGTCGGCGGTCTTGTGACGGCCGTCCCCTGGATCTTCGCGCTCGGCGTCTTCCTCGTGTGCGTCCTCACGACGAGCCAGTCGACGGCGACACGGACCATCGTGCCGATCGGCCTCGCAGCCGGCATTCCACTGGGGCTGCTCTCAGGCATGTGGGCAGGAGCATTTGCCGGCATCTATCTGCTCCCGACGAACGGTTCGCAGATCGCGGCTGCGAACTTCGATGCTTCCGGCAGCACGAAGCTCGGCTCAAAGCTGGTCGACCACTCGTTCTTCGTCCCGACACTCGTGCTCGCGGCCACGACGATCGCTGCGGGAGCCGCCTTCGGGGCGCTGTGGGGTGGGTAGCGGCGATTCAATGACCAGAGCGCGCTATTGCACGTCTCGGAACGCGTCCCAGGAGCGCTTGCACGCGTAGGCGAGGGCGTCGATGTGCTCCCGGTTCTCGGTGACCCACTCGGTTCCCGGCTCGTGCAAGATCTCCGTCGCCGCGGTGCCGAGTAAGAACTCCCGCAGAAACTCCGCCTGCACCGCTCCCAACTGCAAGCCCGCCTCCCCCGCATCCTGCGCGAGCAGACGGAACTTCGCACCGTCGGCACGGATCTCCTGGCTGCCGAGGTACGGCTGATTCAAGAGCACGGCAGCCGGGTCAGCACTCTCGAAGCCTTCGCGATGGGCAGCAGCGAGATCTCGCAGCGCCTCGGGCCGCATCGTGGGCGGATCTTCAGGATCGCGCTCCTCTCCGTCATGGTCGCCCCGATTCGAGAGGGCGACGATGGCCGGGAGGCGGTCCTGCTCGGCGCGCGGCACCGACACGGCGCCCTCCCGCGTCGTCGTCGTGTTCATCGTGTCGTGGAACGACAATCGGGTGAAGGATCCGCCGTGCGCGAGCCCGTGGGCCAGGAAGAGGTCGGTGAGCTCGTCGCGGGTGCGCTCGTAGACGCCGAGTCCCTGCTCAGCAGCCGAGTCGAACGCCTCGACCAGCCGCTGCACCTCGGCATCGGTCTCGGGAATCTGAAGAATCGGAAAGAACGAGAAGGTGACGGGTCGTATCGCGTCGACACCCGTGAGGTCGACCCGCTGCCACGGTCCCGCCTTGCGCACGCGCTCGATCGCCGTCGTGAGGTCGGCGCGGATGTCTGAGGGCTTCGGGCGATTCGGATCCCGCACGAGTCTCGGATGCGGGTTCACCACAGCGACGATTCGCGGATCGATCTCGGCCCATCGCCGCACCACCGCCGCCGTCGACACGTCGCTGAAATCGTACTGGAGGCGACGCGTGAGCTCCGGTGAGAGGAACTCGGCGACCTCCTCGGGGATCGCCGCACCCGCATGCGGAGCGCTCACCAGCACATCGGCTTCGACGACCGCCTGTTCCAGGGTTCGGGTGTCGGGGTCGGCGTAGTGGGTGATCTGCTCCGGCGTGTACACGGTGCCGGCCGGGATGAGATCGAGGTCACTGGCGGTCATCTGCCCAGGGTATCCCCGCGGTTGTTCGCTGACTAGATGGGGGGTGCGGGATCGCGGTTAAGCTGGAGGCAGCGATCCACGCGGGCGAACACAGTCTCGCGATCCGACGCGCAGGCGGTCCGTGGATCGGGACGTAGAGGAGCAACACATGGCATTTGCAGACAAGGTTGCGATCGTTACGGGTGGCGGATCCGGCATTGGAGAGGCCACCGCGAAGGAGCTTGCCGCGCACGGCGTGAAGGTCGTCATCACGGACATCAAGCTCGACGCGGCTCAGCGCGTCGCCGACGAGATCACGGCCGCCGACGGGACCGCGGTGGCGATCCAGGGCGACACCGCGAACTCTGAGGACAGCCGCAAGGCGGTGGAGTTCGCCGTCGAGACATACGGCAAGCTCAACTACGCATTCAACAACGCTGGCATCGGCGGACCCTCGGCACCGACTGGCGAACTCGACATCGACGGGTGGGACACCGTGGTGGGGATCAACCTCAGCGGAGTCGCGTACGGTCTCCGCTACCAGATCCCGGCCATTCTGGAGGCGGGAGCGAGCGAGGGTGCGATCGTCAACATGGCGTCCATCCACGGCGCCGTCGCGGCACCCGGCAACTCCGCGTACACCGCTACGAAGCATGCGGTTGTCGGACTGACGAAGAACGCTGCAGCCGAGTACGGCCAGGCCGGCCTCCGCATCAATGCCGTCGGCCCCGGCTACATCGACACGCCGCTCCTCGCCGGAGCCCCGTCCGAGGTGAAGGACGGCCTCATCGCCAAGCACCCCCTCGGACGCCTCGGTCGCTCCGAGGAGATCGCGAAGGTCGTGCGGTTCCTGCTCTCAGACGACGCCTCGTTCGTCACCGGGGCCTACTACCTCATCGACGGCGGATACACGGCCGTCTAAGTTCGATGCGCGGTGCCCTCCGAGTCTTCGGAGGGCACCGCGATCATGAGCACCCGCCGACCGTAGCGGTCGAGGTCGAGCGACTCTTCGACGGCGACAAGTGCCCGCTGGAACGGTGTCGCGGGATCTCGCTCGGCGAATCCCATCGTTTGGTAGAACGGCGCGTTCCAGGGTACGCCGGCGTACGTGCGCAGCGACATCGTGGGGTAGCCCCGTTCGGCCGCCTCGCGCATCGCAGCGGCGACGAGCGCACGCCCGATGCCCTGCCTCGTGTACGCAGGAGCGACTGAGAGCTGCTCCAGATGGCAGCCGTCCTCGATCTCCAGCACGTGCACGAACCCGGCGACCGCTGCGTGTCCGGTTTCGGCCACCAGTATGTACCCCGGCTCGCGAATCCGGCTCTCCCCCGTTGGCGCCGGTTCCCAGCGTTCGGGTCGCAGCAGATCGATGAGGAGCTGATCCGCCGCGTTCTCGACCTTCTCGATCTCAGACAGATCCGGAGAATGCGCGAAGCGGATACTGAGGACCATGTGCCCAGCGTACGGCTTCTTCAGTCTGCGACGGTGATGCCGAGGCGCTCACCCAGCCCTCGACGCGCGCTCACTTGTTGCGCTCGGATTGGCGCACGTCGCGCGAACCGCCGACCTCTTCGGGGAGCTCGTCGATGGGAACGAGCACGATGTCTTGCACCTTCCAGTCGATGTCGATGCACCCGTCCCGCGCCTCCATCAGCTGGCGCAGCGTGGGCGACTCGTCCGGCTGGGGCACGATGAATGCTTCGACGTGGAACACATGTCCCTGATCGCGCACTCGGGATCCCACCTCGCTCGTCCACGGAAGGCCTCGCAGGTACGCGTCGACTTTCTGGGCGACCGGATGCGGCTCGTCGTCGTCGAAGGTGGTCGCCCGCGTGTCCATCAAGTCGGTGATCGCGGCCCGCATGTTCTTCATGCCGTCCCAGAGAATGCTGCCGGCGATGAAGAGCGCGGCCGCCGCGTCCGCCCACCACAGACCGATCCCGATGCCGGCGACACCCACGATCGAACCCGCGGCGGTCATCCAATCCGCCTTGTTCATGTCGGCGTCGGCGTAGAGCACTTTGTCGTGCAGTTCTCGGGCGAGCTGCATCTTCACGCGACCGAAGTAGATGGGGAGCGGAATGGTGAGCGCCATCACGGCAATCATGAGCCATCCGAGCCAGATCGGCTGACCGAACAGCACGATCGTGCCGATGGGAGGATGCTCCCCGCTGACCAGGCCGGTCAGCGAGTCGACGATGAGAAAGGCTCCCATCGCGAACAGCGCGACGCCGGCGACGAGATGGGCGACGCCGACGCTTCGGTGGAATCCGTACGGGTACTTCTCCCTCGGGCGCTTGTTCACCATGCGCACTGCGAGCAGAAACGCGATGGGTGGAGCGAGCGATAGGAGGTCTTCGATCCAGGCCGCCTTCATCGCCTGCGAGCTCCCCATGACGAGGAACACGAGGGTGATCGCGACCGCGAGGAATGCGAGCGTGTACCACTCGAAGCGGATCGCACGACGAAGTGCGGCCTCCTGCGCCGGAGGAAGTTCGGTGCGCCCGAAGTGCGTCGTCACGGTGTCGCCCCCTCGGCCAGCAGGAACTCTTCGAGGGCCACGAGCAGCGCGTTCTCTCCCATGCGAACGGCCATCACGTGCTTCTCAACGATGCCGTCGCGCTCTTGCTCAGCATAGGGAACCGTCAGAGCCCCGTAATCGATCCACGGAGTCTCGTCGGTCAGTCCACCGATGACGATATCGAGTTCGCCGCGTTCGAGGGCCTTGAACAGCTGCTCCTCGCCATTCTCCGTCCATTCGATATCGGCATCGATGCGCTCGGCGAACGTCTGCACGAGCTCCGGTTCGGTGCCGGCCGGGCTCGCATCGTCGAACGTCTCGACCCAGGGCGGACTGTCGGAGACGCCGACGCGGAGCGTTCCGTTGGTGGCGCGCTCGAGCGTCCCCTCCGGATCGGCGGGAACCGTGGATGAACAGCCCGTGAGGAGTGCCAGGCAGGCGACCGCCGCCAGGCTCAGAAATCTGCGCATACCCGACCATATTCAGATTCATCCCGCGGTCTCAACTCGTTGCGCCGCGCGCCGGTTCGGCCTAGTCGATGCGTCCGATACGCCGAGGTCGACTGATCCGGGACACTGATGGGCCCAGGTCGCATCTTTGCCCGACTAGGGCACTAAGATGCACTGTATGGATGTGACTGCAGAGTCCTTGGCGCGGGTGATCGGTGCGCGCGTCAAGCAGGAGCGAAACGGTCGGAGTTGGACGCTCGATCAACTCGCCGAGTTCGCCGGAGTGAGCCGTCGTATGCTCGTGAACGTCGAACAGGGTGCGGTGAACCCCAGTATCGGCACACTGTTGCGCTTGTCGGACGCGCTCGGCGTTGGTCTGCCAGACCTCGTCGAACCCCCGTCTCCGCGCACGGCGAGACACACGCGCAACGGCCAGGGCGCGGTGCTGTGGAACGGCGAATCCGGCGGACGGGCGGTGCTCGTCGCCGGCACGGAGCCGCCGGACGTCGTCGAACTCTGGGATTGGACGCTGGCGCCGCATGAGCGCCACGACAGCGAAGCCCACACGGCGGGAACCCGCGAGTTGCTGCACGTGCAAGAAGGTGCACTCGCCGTCGAAGCGGATGGGATCACGTACGACCTGGCGACCGGGGATGCTCTGACCTTCCGAGGTGACGTGGTCCACGCCTACGTGAATTCGACGAGCGCTACCACCCGGTTCTCGCTCACGGTATTCGAACCGGGTGTCGGATCCGCACACCGAGAGGAGTCCGCTCATGACTGAGACGATGAACGCCGCCGCATTCCTGGACGCGTGCGCCGTCGATCCCGACGTGCTTCTCCTGCGGCCGGACTACCGTGCGCTGCTGCTCGTGGTCGACGGCAGTGCCGCAGACGCGTTCGACCACAACGCTGATGCCGTCGACGCACTCGTGTCTGCGGCCGAGACGCGTGCGCAGGGTCTGCTCGCAGAACGCTCGGCAGATGAGCTGCCGCACGTCGCGTCCTGGAGAGACGCGTACCGCGCCTTCGGTGCGAAACCGCAGCGCACCAGAAACAGCCTCGAGGCACTCACACGCCGCGCCGAGCTCGCCCTGCCTCGCGTGAATGCACTCACCGACATCTCCAACGCGATCTCGGTCTTGCATCAGATTCCGCTCGGCGGAGAGGATCTCGACCGCTACCAGGGTCCGGCGAGGCTGATGCGCGCCGCGGGCACGGAAACGTTCGACACCGTCGTGAATGGCGAGACGATCCTCGAACACCCGGAGCCGGGCGAAGTCGTGTGGTGCGACGCCGCTGGTGTGACCTGCCGTCGCTGGAACTGGCGACAGGGCCGACGCACGAGCCTCTCCAACGACACCCGCACGGCACTCTTCATCCTCGACGCCCTCGCGCCCGTCTCCGACGAGGCGCTGCATGCCGCCGGCGACGCTCTCGTCGAGGCCCTGTCGAGCGGTACGGGGAACGTACAGGTCTCGAAACGGCTGGTGGCTGCATGAATGCGCCGCGCACACCCAAGGGCATTCCGGCGTGGTCGATGGCCGTCGCAGCTATGCTGGCCGTGCAGCTGTCGAATGCTCTGTCCGTGCCGGTGATCGATCAGGTCGGCCCGGCCGGCACCGCGTGGCTCCGCATGTGTTTCGGTGCGGCATTCCTCTGGATGATCGCCCGCCCGGCGATCCGTTCGCTCCGCGCCCGCGATCTTCCCGCCCTCGTCGCCCTCGGTGTGGTGACCGGGTTCATGACTGCGTTCTTCCTCGCCGCCGTCGACCGCATTCCCCTCGGCACCGCCGTCGCCATCGAGTTCCTCGGACCGCTCACTGTCGCCGGCGTCATGAGCACGCAGCGCAAGGCCCTCGCCTGGCCACTCTTGGCGCTCATCGGCGTGGTGCTGCTGACTGAGCCCTGGCACGGAAGCATCGACCTCGCCGGTGTCGGTTTCGCCGCGGCAGCCGGAGCATGCTGGGCACTGTACAACGTGCTCACTCAGCACGTCGGGGACCGTTTCTCCGGAATCTCCGGGCTGTCGCTCACCATTCCGATCGCGGCACTCGCGACACTGCCGATCGGTCTCCCGCAGGTGGTCGGTGGCGAGTTCTCCTGGTGGGTGCTGGCAGCAGCGGCCGGGATCGCGCTCATCACACCGGTCATCGCATTCGGTCTCGAAATGCTCGCCCTCAAACGCATGACCCACACCGCATTCGGCACGCTGCTCTCCATCGAGCCCGCGTTCGGCATTCTCATCGGCCTCCTCGTGCTGGCGCAATCGCCGACGCCCATGCAGCTGGTCGGCATCGCGATCGTCATCATCGCGGGCGCCGCATCGCAGCGGAACGGCCGACGAGACACGGCACCGGTTGCGACCCATCATTCCCCGACGACTGCTCAGGAGACACCATGACCGTCACACCGAAATACAGTTCCACCTTCATCTTCGAGACGACCAACCTGACCGATGAATTCCACCGCATCGACAGCGAGATCGCCTCCCGGGCCCGCGAGATCCCCGGATTTCTCGGAGAGGAGACCTGGCACAACCAGGACACCGGACTGCACGCCGAGGTCTATTACTGGACGGACATGGATGCGCTCAAGCAGCTCATGGGCATGGACACGCACCGCCTCGCGAAGCAGCGCTACGGCGAGTGGCTCGGCGAGTACCGCGTCGTGATCTCCGAGGTGCAGTCGATCTACGGAAACCCCGCGCTCGCCCTCGAGCATCAGCCCGAGTCGCAGCGCCACTAAGTCGCAGCCATCGTCCCCCGCTGCACCCCGGTTCCGCACTCGCGCGCTGGTGCCAATGCGATCGACCTGCATACACTGGCTGTCCACCGTACTCGAGCGAAGGAGCTGGATCACATGACTACGAAGCCTCGGAAGACTCTGGCCGGTGTTGCGGCCACAATCGCACTCGCGGCCGGAGGCCTGTTCGCCGCCGCCACACCCGCACAGGCAGCGGGGTACTCGTACCTGTACCCGACGAACTTCACCTCGAAGGCGGCGTGCGACACGAAGCGCGTCACGATGAACTCCTCGTGGACCCGCGCAAGTCAGTGCTTCATCATGACGGATCGCGGAGTCATCGACTGGAAGTTCTCTGTCTCTGTGCGGGGTTACTGACCCCCGCCGGTACAGCGCTCAGAGCGTGTCAGTTCGACGGCGCCCGCGTAGGCACTCCACTTGTGTCAAGTGAGCTTTACCTGTAAAACTTACTTTACATCAGGTCACGCGCCACGAAGGAGCCCCATGAGCGAGAGCACGTCCTCGACCACCCGTCGCACCACATGGGGCAGAACGAGGTTCGGCTCGGGTCGCCTTCCGGCGCTCGCAGTCGCCACCCCGATCGGGCTCGTCATGGCGGTCGCCGAAGCGCTCCTCTTCGCACGCTTCGTGGGCGGCCCTCTGCCCGCGCCGCTTCTCGCGACCATCTTCTCGGCGTGCGTGCTCGTACCGAACGTTCTGCTCGTGTGGGCGCTCATCATCGATCGCACCACCCTCTCGGGGGCACTGGAGCGGCCAGAGGAGTCCGTGGAGTCGCAGTGGTACGACGAGGCGGCGCGCGGCGCATTCCACGACACCATTGCCATCACTGGACTCGCACTGACGTTCCTTGCGATCACCGGAACGCACATCGACGGTGTACTGGCACTTACCGGCGTGCTGATCCTCGCCTTCCTCAGCACGAGTATCCGCTACACCGTCGCCCGGAGTCGCGGACGCGCATGAAGAACCGGCTGTCAGCACTCCGCTCTGATCGCGGCTGGTCGCAGCACACCCTCGCCGAAGCCTTGGGGGTGTCGCGACAGACCGTGATCTCGATCGAGAAGGGGCGCTTCGATCCGTCCCTTCCTCTCGCCTTTCGAATCGCAGAGACATTCGAGTGCGCGATTGAGGATGTCTTCTCCCCCGGCCCCGACACCTCACACGACTGACGAACGCGTCGAGGCAGGCGAGACACGTCTCAGTTCAGGGGTCCGCCCGGTTCGCAGAGCGGACCGCCTGAAAGAGCCTCTACTCGTTGCCGATTGCTTTGTCCGCCGACTCGCGAGCGCTCTCGATCTGGTCTTCGAACTTGCCTCCCGTGACCTTGTTCGCTGCATCGGCAACGCTTTCGAGCAACTTATCGCTCGCGTTCTCGGCCTGCTCGCTCTGCAGCGCCTCCGAAACGCGGCTGTCACCGAGGAATTCCTTTGCCTTCGCGGTGAGATCTTCGATGCCCATGAGTCCTCCTTCGTGAGCCCGCGGCAAGCGCCATGGGTGTTTTCCCATCATGCCCGCTCGGTTCGCTCACGTACAGACGCACAGCGGCTTCAATTCGGAGGACATGCTTTCCGCTCGCGATCCTTCTCCGTAGACTGCGGTTCATGGCGATCACACTGGCGAACATCGGGATCGCGGTGCGTGACATCGAGGAGGCGATCTCGTTCTTCACGGACCTCGGCCTGGTGCTCGCCGGTCGCGACACGATCAGCGGAGACTGGGCCGACACTGCCGTCGGCCTCGACGGGAACCGCGCACGCATCGCGGTCCTCGACGTGCCCGACGGACACGGGAAACTCGAACTCTTCGAGTATCTGCACCCGCAGGCGATCGAGACAGAGCCGACGCTGCCGAATGAGGTCGGGATGCATCGCGTCGCCTTCGCCGTCGACGACATCGATGAAGCCCTGGCCATCGCGGCGACGCATGACTGCTATCCGCTCAGAGGTGTCGCGAACTACGCCGATATCTACAAGTTGGCATACGTGCGGGGCCCGAGCGGCATCATCGTCATGCTCGCCCAGGAGCTGCATCGCGGCTCCGACACCCCCGCTGCATGAGCGCGCTACGACAAGCCGCGCTCCGGGGACCGTTACAGCTGTGATGACACCCGACGTATACCTACGCCGCGGGCTCCGGCCCGAACGAACTTGCAACGCGTCCAGGCTCCCCTCACCCGAGGAGCGTCTCACCGATATATCCTCCTCCGCTGCACCCTGGAGGAATCGCGAACACGGCTGAACCCACTGGGGTGGTCCATTCGTTCAACAGGTCGAGTTCGTCGAGACGACGCTGAATGGGCACGAACTGCTTGGTCACGTCGGCTTGGAACGAGACGAAGAGCAACCCGCTGTCCGATATCTCGCCGCCGGATGGAGCATGATCGTAGTTGTAGGCGCGACGAAAGATCCGTTCATCCGCGTTCTCCGAGCGCGCTCGTCGGATGTGCGAGAACTCCGGGATCACGGGGAACCCGACGTTCGTCTTCGCGTCGAAATCGGGCTCATCGTGTTCGTGCACGCCCGTCAGTGGCGCTCCGTTCGCGAGCGTGCGACCCATCGATTGCTCTCGCCCGCTCCGATCGAGACGATCCCACTTGTCGAGATCCATGTGCGTGCGCCGCAGCACGAATCCGGTACCGCCCGCCAACCATCCGTCGGTCGCCCATACGAGACGGTCGAAGTCTTGATCTTCGGGCGAAGGGTTGGCGGTGCCGTCGACCTGGCCGAAGAGGTTCCGCATCGTGGTACCCGGCTTCTCGGCACCGAACGCTCGACGGAAGCCGACTTGCGTCCACCGCACTGACGCGAAGCTCCGCGCGTCTTTCAGGAGCATGCGCGTTGCGTGGGCGACGGTGAATGCATCGTCGGAAGCGATCTGCAGGAGGAGGTCCCCGTCACTCCAACCCGGTTCGAGACGGTCAATGGTGAATGCCGGCAGGGGGCGGAGCCACTCGGGAATCGCGGACGGTCCCGCTGCGCGTGCGACGAGCGCCGGCCCGAATCCGAAGGTGACCGTGAGCCGTGCCGGCACTGCACCGAGCTCCGGTTCGGAGTCAGCGAGAGCAGGCTCACCCTGGGTGAGCCTGGCCGCGTCCTCGGTGAGAATCTGCATCATCCGTCGCAGTGCATCCCGGTCGGTCCCGTCGTGCAGGTCGAGCGCCACGAAGGTGGCGTGCGCTTGAGGCGTCGTCGTGATCCCTGCTTGGTGAGCGCCATGGAAATCGACTGTGTGGCCTCCGTGGATCGACGCCGCAGTATCGCTCGCGACCCCGGGCGCGCGGCCGGGCCTCGCCCGGCTGAGCAGTGCGTCGGCGCCGACGGCGGCGGCCGCGCCGAGGCCGGCGACGGCTCCTCCGAAGAGGAGCCCCCGCCGGCTGACGCCCGTCCGCCCGGTGTCGGGGGTACGGTCCGAGGTCATTCCGAGTGTCCGCCCATCTCCATGTCCCCGCTCATCTCCATGTCGTGCTCGCCCGCATCGTCGCCCTCGTAGTTCTCGTTGGCGCCCGCGTAGTCCTTCGCCGGAACGGTGAACTCGTACGTCGACTCGTCGGAGAAGGTGAGCGTGAACGTGATCTCGTCTCCGGCCGCGATGGGGTCGGTGAGATCCATGAGCATCAGATGGTTGCCGCCGGGTTCGAGCGACAGGCTGTCTCCTGCTTCGATGGTGAAGCCGTCGGTCTTCTCGCGCATGATCATCTCTCCGGCCTCGTTCTCGATGGTTTCGTGCAGTTCGAGAGCGCTCGAGGCTTCCGTGCTCGCCGAAACGATGGTGACGTCATCGGAGCCGGTGTTCTCCAGCTCGCCGAACGCGGCCGACATGCCGCTGTCGGCGGCTTTGACCCAGCCGTCCTCCATGACGACGGCCTCGCCGGCCGGAGGAGCCGAGGTCTCTGGAGCGTTGGATGCGGCGGTACTGCACCCGGTGAGCGCGACGAGCGCGACGGCAGTGAGTGCGAGAAGAGAGTTCTGAGTGGTGCATGTATACATACGAGTGCCTTTCACAGTGCTTCATGTGTTTCTGCAGATTCGGATCGTCGCGAGGACGGATCCGACGGAGCGTTCTTGCCGCGTTTCCTGAGTGACCAGACGATGAAGACGAGCAGCGCGATTGCGGCTCCCGCCGCTCCGATTGCGATGGTCCGCCCGAAGTCCGATGGTTCGGATGCCTCGCTCGGAAGACTCGTCGAAGCCGACGCATCCGAGCCGGCTGGAAGCGCAGGTTCGCGCGCATCGAGCGAGTCAAGCTCTTCCGGCTGCGTCTGTTCCGCCGTCTTCGCATCGCCGACGGTGAACGGAACGATGCCGCTGATCGGGTGCCCGTCGGAGGACACCACTCGCCAGCGCGCTTCGTACGAGCCGTCGGGGAGCGAGCCGTTGATCGGCACGCTCACCATGGGCCCAACCAACGTCGGCGCACCGCCCGCCCAATCCTTGCCGCCCTGATCGACGACCAGAATGACGGCGCCGACGGTCAGAACGTTGTCCGAGAACTCGAGCGCGACCTGCGCGGGGGACGAAGCGAGCACGGCTGCTTGGGCGGGCTCGCTGGAGAGCAATTGGTCGTGCGCGCACGCGGGGTTCGCACTCCCCAGCATCATCACCAGCGCTGCGAACGCCAGCGTCGTGAGGCGCGTGAGCATTCGGCGGGGTGAACGGGCCGGGGTGGTCGGCGGGCGAGTGGACGGTGTAGGGGTCATGGCTGAGCCTCATCGGGTGATGGCAGGGGTCATCGAAGAAGGCGGCACCGTTCTCGACCGCACGATGGTGCGGTCTGAGACAGCAGCGCGTTCAGGAACGCGTGCACCGGTTCGTTCGAGGGCGAGCCGTCACAGCGGCGGGCGCGACGATTCCGGGTGCACGGTACTCCCCGATTCGCTGCGGCTGCGGTCTCCCAGCGCAGCGATGAGGCGCGCGAAGCACAGCGACGGAGCGTCGGCGGAGTGGATCAGCGGAACAGCACGGGAACGGGTGGGCCACGACGGGCGGTCACCGAGGGATACACGCCGAGCGGAAGCAGCGTCGACGCGATGTCCGGAACGACGGCGGGCGACGGAGCTGCGGAGATTCGGCTGCCGGTGGCGGGAGCAACGGGAAGCAGTCGCGACACGATCAGACGGGTGAGCACCGCCATCGACGCGAGCACCGACTCCGCGCAGTACAACGCTGCCACCGTGAGCGCTCCAGCGCACACGTGCGCGATCCACATGCTCGTGCCCGCGTGCGCCAGATGAGCGCTGGGCATCGCGGGTGCAGCGGCGGAGCCCGTCAAGCCGTGGGCGTGATGCGGCAGTGCATTCGTCGTCGTCTCACTCGTCCGCGATGCGCCCAGCACGAACAGTGCGTGGAACAGGAATTGGCTCGCGGCGACTGAAAGCGAGAGACGCGGGAGGGAGAGCGTGCGCCCCGCGAGTGCGACGCAGACCAACGTGGAGAGCACGAGCGGCGCGAGGATTCCCATCGCGCCAGGCACGGCACCACCGCCGACGACGACGTGGGAGAGCAGGGCGACCAAGGTCGACACCGCCGCCGCCGCGACGCCGCGCGCGGCGATGCGGGAGCGAGTCGACGACATGCATCGATTCTCTCAGATCATCGAAGCGATGGTGCGCAGACGCCGCCGTGCGCCCGGCCCTCACTCCGGACCGTGACCGGCATCGAAACGGGTGCGGTAGTGGGCGTGAGCTTCTCTGATGAGCTCATCGTCGAGGGTGGCGACCGCGTGAACGTCGCGGATCAACGGCTCGCAGTCAGGGCCTCGCCCTACGTGGGTTCCGCGCAGAATCCAGGCGTAGCGGTCGGGGTTCTTCTCGGCGAGGTGGCTGTACTGACAGAGCTGCCTCGACAGCCAGTCCTCCAGGGGCCGGGTCCACCACTGCTCGGCATCGAGCGGGTTCACTGAGAGGCCGGGGAGTTCGAGCCCGCTCTCGGTGTCGATGCTGCGCTGCGCTGCGTCATGCTCCGGTCCTTCCGAGTAGCGCACGTGCAGGCCCGGGTGCGAACGCACGAGGTCGGTGAGGCTCGCCAATGTGAGCAGGTGCATGTCGTTCATGCGCTCATTCATAGCTGCCGGAGAAGCGCCTCGCAATGGTCTCCTCGAGCGCCTTCCCCTGTGCATGTTGCGCCTGCCGCGCAGACCGTTTCTCAGCACCTGCGATAGGGCCCGACGCGATGGCCTTTTTTTGAGTACAGTTGTACTCAAACGAAGAACAGCGCTATAGATGGAGGAGACGAATGATCCTGACCGCGATCGTGATCTGCGAGGTCGCTTTCTGGCTGGCGATCATCGCCGGTCTCTCGGCACGCTATCTCTTCCGCCGCCCGGGGCTCGGTGCGGCGTTGCTGATCGTCGCTCCTGTCATCGACGTGATCCTGCTCGCCCTGGTCACTTTCGACCTCCTCGGCGGGGGCACCGCCTCGTGGCAGCACGGGCTCGCAGCGATCTACATCGGCATCTCGGTCGCTTACGGCAAGCGCATGGTCGCCTGGGCCGACGCGCGATTCAAGCACCGGTTCGCCGACGGCCCGCCCCCCGAGAAGCTGACCGGGCTGCGTTACACGCTCAAATGCTGGAGAGACGTGCTGACGACCGCCGCAGCCGTGACCGTCGCCGCCGTGATCCTCGGAGCGATCATCGCGCTCGTCGACGACCCTCGACGCACCGAGGCGCTCTCCGGGTATTTCAGCATCCTCGGCATCATCTTCGCGATCGATCTCGTGTGGGCGGTGAGCTACACGTTCTGGCCGAAAGCGCCCGCAACGCTGCCTCCGCACTACGCTGACACCCATGCCCCGCAGAATCGACACTGAGGCGCGTACCGCGGAGATCGCCGGAGCTGCACTGCGAATCCTCGAGCGCGACGGTCTCGCGAGCCTCTCAGTACGAGGAGTCGCCGCCGAAACCGGACTCGCACCCGCGTCGCTGCGCAGGATCTTCCCGACGCAGCAAGACCTCCGCGAGTACTGCTTCGAACTGATCGAGGAGCGCGCGACGGCCAGAATCGCCGCCCTCGACCTCTCGGGCCGTGAGCTCGCGGAGGCGCTGCTCGCGCAACTCCTCCCCCTGGACGGGGTGCGCCGCCTCGAGTTCGTCGCGCAGGTGCAACTCGGCGTGCTCGCGCTCACCGACCAGGCGCTGCGTCCCGCGGCGCAACGGCTCAGCGCCGCGGTCGACCGCGCGTGCGTCGCCGCCATCGGGATCCTCGTCGGTGCGCGCTTGTTCCACGCTCATCGCGACGCCGCGTTCGAAGCGCGGCGATTGCGGGCACTCCTCGACGGAGTCGCAATGCTCGGGCTCTGGGACGGAGATGCGGAAGCGCCGCAGCATGCCCTCGACACGGTCACGCATCATCTCGACGAGCTCGCCCTGCCGCCGCCTCATCGAACCGGTGGAGCAGCCGAGCGATCGCAGACGCGCGCGTCGTCTGACGAGAAGCGGTAATCTTCTCTCCCGCGGCTCTTCGTGCACCAGATTTCCTGAGACACTTGACGAGCTTCCCCGCGACCACTCGAATGTCGCGGGATGAAAGGACCAGAAGCTCATGGGATTCATTCGATACGACGGCCTCACCACCCACTTCGAAGACCGACTGCTCGCGCACCTCCAGATCATCATCGTGCAGAAGCTGATGCGCGACGAGGCGTTCTTGATGTCGTGGAAGGACAGCATGAGCGTGGGCGACGGTCGCACGGCGATCTGGGTCTCGCCCCAGACGACGCTCACGTTCAAGTTCCTGGGGAGCCGTGTACCGGAGATCAATACAGAGTGGTTGCAGCGACTCGGGGAATCGGCGAGTTCGACGACAGGGTTGATCGTAACGAAAGAGGACGGCACCCTGGCCGTCGCCGAAGCCACCGGAAACAGCTATCCCGGAAACCTCCGCGCAGAACCCGTGAAGTAGCCGACTCAACCGAATCGGGGTACCACATTCAGCGCCGCAAAGACAGCCCTGCCGTGAATTGTTTCCACTGGCAAACTGCTGATCATGGGGTATTTGAAACACGGGGAACGGGAATACGAGTTCGAGGATCGACTGCTGGCCCACCTGCAGTTCGTCATCGGGCAGAAACTGAAGAAGCAGGAGTGCTTCTTCCTCAGCTGGCACAAGCCGCACGACCAGGGCGATGGGCGCTTGTCGGTCTGGTTGTCGCCGTACGTCTCCATCGGTTTCCATTTCTCAGGGAGCCGCGAGCCGGAACTCAGCAAAGCGTGGGTGCGGGCGCTCAACTCGCTCGCGCATACACCGCGCGGTCTCATCGCGATCACGGAGGAAGAAGCGGAGAAGTTCGTCAAGAAGAATCCTGATCTGCTCTGACGCGGTCGCACATCACCGGAGCGTCGCTCCTCCTGATTCTCTTGGGAGGAGCGACGCTTCTGCATGCAGGCGCCGGCGCCGTGACCGGCTTCAACGCCGCGCCGCACGATCGAGCCTCCGGTGCCCGGCTCTCCCGCAAGCTAGAGGAATGAACCGAGCCCCGGACGCCCGCAGCTACGACCTCGACGCACTGCGCGAGCAGATGCTTCCCCATCGGGGCGGTGCCGTGACCGAGAGCATCCCCCAACTCGCCGAAGCCGACCCCGGGCTCTGCGGCGTCGCCCTGGTCACCCTGGACGGCGACCTTCGCTCGAGCGCGCAGTCCGACGTGGTGTTCAGCATCCAGTCGGCGGTGAAACCGTTCGTGTTCGCGCTGGCACTGCACGACACGAATCGCGCCGCCCTTGAGCGGGTGGGCATCGAGCCGACGGGTGAGGCCTTCGATGCGATCAAACTCGAGAGCGGCACGGGCCGACCGCCGAATCCGATGGTGAACGCCGGTGCGCTCCTCACGAGCTCGATCGTGGACGGCGACGATGCCGCTGCCCGCGCCGAGCGCATTGCCGCGGGGCTCTCGGCCTTCGCGGGGCGGTCGCTGCGCGTCGACGAGGAGATCGCCGAGGCGGAGCAGCGACTCGGGGACCGCAATCTCGCCCTGGCGCATCTCATGCGCTCGGAGGGGACGCTGCGCGTCGAAGCGGACGATGCGATCACCGTGTACGCCCGCGCGTGCGCCACGCTCGTCGACGCAGAAGCCCTCGCGGTCATGGGAGCGACACTCGCGGCGGGAGGCGTCAATCCGTGCACCGGCGAACGCGTCATCTCCCGAGAGGTCGCGCGCGACGTCATCTCCGTCATGGCGACGTGCGGCGTGTACGACGGTTCGGGGCGCTGGATGCGCGAAGTGGGTGTTCCGGCGAAGTCGAGCGTCTCGGGCGCCATCGTGCTCTCGGCGCCCGGCGCCCTCGGCGCCGCAGTCTTCAGCCCGCCGCTCGACGAGCAGGGGACGAGCGTCCGCGGCCACCTGGCGAGTGCGCGCCTGAGCGACGATCTCCGGCTGCACGCCTTCGACGTCTCGCCCTGAGCCCCCGCGTTTACGTCACGCTTCTCCCGATTGCAACCCCGTCGTGGTCACGCCGCATCCGGTGTGGGCTGGGTGGCATCGTCGGTCGCAGCAGATGTCGAACCGCGGCCCTCCGACCGGCGACGGAGAGGAAACGGACGATGTATTTTCACCGGCAGGAACTCCAGCACAAGGCCAGCCCGGACAAGCCGGACGCGGTGTACGCGCGCAAGCTGCAGGAGGTGCTCGGCGGGCAGTACGGCGAGATCACGGTCGCTCTGCAGTATCAATTCCAGGCATGGAACATGCACATCCCGGGGAAGTACCGCGACCTGGTCTTCGGCATCGGCGCGGAGGAGATGGGACACGTCGAGATGCTCGCGGTGATGATCGCGCAGCTCCTCGAGAAGTCGCCTC
Source organism: Leucobacter manosquensis (assembly GCF_018304845.1). NCBI lineage: Bacteria > Bacillati > Actinomycetota > Actinomycetes > Micrococcales > Microbacteriaceae > Leucobacter > Leucobacter manosquensis. The sequence goes on from NZ_JAFEVO010000001.1 coordinate 1,226,630, forward strand.
TCGGCATCACGGATGAGGCGGTGCAGAGCGATCCGACCGTGGCCGCGATCATCGGCGGCACCGACGTGCAGCAGGGCATCGTCGCCGGCGCAGGCGCGCGCCCGGTCGACAGCAACGGGAATCCGTGGCAGGGCAGTTTCATCACGAGCAGCGGCAACCTGCTCGCTGATTTCCAGGCCAATGCGAACGCCGAGATGCAGGGGCGCGTGCAGGTCGCTCGGCTCTATCACATGACCGATGACCACGGAGTGCGCGATTTGCTCGGCTTCCTGCTCGCCCGCGACACCATGCACCAGAATCAGTGGCTCGCGGCAGCCGCTGAACTGCAGGAAGAGGGTGTGGAATCGCTTCCGGTTCCGAGCAACTTCCCGATCAGCAAGGAGGAGCGCGACGTGTCGTACCAGTACATCAACTTCTCCGACGGAGCGGCCGCGAGCGAGGGCAGCTGGGCATCGGGGCCGACTCCCGATGGACTCGGTGAGTTCAGCTACCACGAGGCCCCGGAGGCCGGAGTGCCGATGCCGCCGCCCACGCACCCGGACGCGCGCTTCTATGGCACGACCGACGTGCCGAACCTGGCCGAGAAGATCGCCGGCCGGGCTCAGGATGTCCTGCGGAAGGAGTAACTGCTCCGTCGTCGGGCTGAGCTTCAGGCGCGCTCGCGCGTCCTGCGGCTCAGTCCGACGAGCAGCGCATCGACGCCGATGATCACCGCGGCGATGGCAGCCATGTAACCGAGTACGGCGCCGTACCCGCCGGGCTGAGCAGGATTCATGAATGGGTAGGGATACCATCCGACGACGGCGCCGCGCAGCACCGTGTAGACCCCCCACGCGAGGGGGAATACGGCCGCGAGGCGCAGATGCCTCCAAGAGAGCCCCGCGCGCGCTGGCGCGAACCACCACAGCGCTGCAACGAGGAGCGGCCCGATGAGGTGCAGCACCTCGTTCGACCATCCGAGTGTCGACTCCTGGTCGAGCGACACGCCCCGCAACAAGGCGTTGTACACGATTCCCGTCGTCACCATGTAGGTGGACATCGCCGTGAACACCGCCCAGAACCAGAGCGGCGGACGTTTCCCGAGGGATATGACAACGGCCGACGCCGTCAGGACGATGACCGCGAGCACATTCGACAGGATCGTGAAGAAACTGAAGAAGTTCGTGAAGAAGAACAGCGGCTCATCGGGTTCGAAACTCAGACTGAACACCAGTTGTCCGATCACAGCGGCGGCGATCAGCACTGCCGCGGAGGCGGCGCATACGGCGAATCTGCGGCCCACCGATACGGCTGGGGCGCGAGCCGCGCTCTTCGTCGACGTCATCTTCGGCCCCCTCCATCGGCGTTCGCGGTCACCCCATCATGCCTTGACCTCAGGAGTTTCGTCGCTCCGACTCGCGTTCCGACGTGCGTTCCAGCGTGCGAACAGGTGCAGTACGACGCCGACCCCGACGAGGGCGGCCCCGAAGAGCCAGACCGTTCCGCTCTGCTGCGTCATCAGCATGATGCACGAGGCGATGCCGAGCACGGGCACGAAGGTCCACACGCGGAAATGCTGATGCTCGACGCGGTCGCGGCGCAGGACGAGCACCGACACGTTGGCGCTCAAGAACACGAAGAGCAGCAGCAGCACGACCGTCTCCGCAAGCGTGGCGAGGTCACCGACCAGCGTGAGCAGCGCCGCGACGAGGGTGGTCGCCATGATCGCCACCCACGGCGTCTTCCGCTTCGGCAGCACCCGCCCCAACTGGGCGGGGAGCAGCCCCTGCTCGGCCATCCCGAAGGCGAGTCGGCTCGTCATGATCATCGTCAGCAAGGCACCATTCGCTACAGCGATCAGCGCGATCGCGCTGAACACCCACGACGGCACGTGCGAGCCGGAGGCTTCCACCACGTCGAGCAGGGGGCCGCTCGACTCGGCGAGCTCATCGGCGGGCAGCGCGATCGCGCTCGCGAGCCCGACGAGCACATAGACGACCCCGGCGACTGCGAGGGAGGCGAAGAGCGCCCTCGGGTAGGTGCGAGATGGGTTGCGCACCTCCTCGATCATGTTCGCCGAGGTCTCGAAACCCACGAAGGAGTAGAACGCGATGATTGCACCACCGAGCACCGCGGCCGCCGTGCCGACGCCCTCCGGCCCTTCGACCACTCGCGAGAGATCGCCTCCGCCGTTCCCGACGAGCAGGCCGACCACCACGATGACGATGACGAGGCCGCTGACCTCGATCGCCGTCATCACGAGGTTGGCGCCGAGGGACTCGCGAATGCCTCGAGCGTTGAGCAGGGCCACGACGACCAGGAACAGGATCGCGACGAGCGTCGTCGGCAGTTCCACGAACGTGTGCAGGTACTCCCCTGCGAAGGCGATGGACAGGCCGGCAGCGCTCGTGACGCCAGCCGCGAGCATGCAGAACCCGACGAGGAATGAGATGACGGGCTTCTTGAAGGCCCGCTCCGCGAAGACGGCAGCGCCTCCCGCTTTCGGATACTTCGTGACGAGTTCCGCGTACGAGCCCGCCGTGAGGAGCGCGAGCAGCAGCGCCAGCAGGAGCGGTGCCCACAGCATGCCGCCGACCTCTGCAGACAGCACCCCCATGAGTGCGTAGATGCCGGCCCCGAGCACATCTCCGAGGATGAAGGCGAAGAGGAGCAGGCCGGAGACCGAGCGGCGCAGCTTCGTATCGAGGGGCTGCGAGGCAGCCTCGGGTTCACGCGTCATCCCGCCAGCCTAGAGTCGCGCAGAAGTCACCCGCACGCCCCTTGACACCCGCGGTCCCTGTTCGTTAGCTCGTGTGCTCCGTCTCATCCCCGGTCGCATCCACGATCAGCACGGTGCCGAGCGCGTCGTTCTCCGTCGCGGCGAACACGGCGGAGGCGAGGTCGTCGCGTTGGGCCTCGCTGAGCTCGCCCTCGACGAGCACGCGAATGGTGTCCGTCGAGACGTTCTCGTACTCGTCGATCTGCTCGAGAAGGTCGGTCTCGTCCGCGCTGACGCCTTCGGGGTCGCCGTTCGCAAGGCGATCATCGATCTGCTCCTCGACTTCGTCCGCGAGTCCGTTCGGTGCGTCGTGCTGGTCGCGCACTTCCCCTGAGCCCTCGGTCGGGGAGACTCCACCGCACCCGGCGGTTCCGCCGAGGAGCGCGAGCGAGATGGCACCGGTGGCTACGAGCTTGAGCTTGTTCACTGACATGCGTCGAGCCTAGGAAATGCTTCCATTTCGGACGAGGGGGTTGCGCTCCTCACGAACCGGAGCCTCGGAGCTTCCGATGCATGCCGGTCGCGTCATCGGTGGTGAATCCGAGTGATTCGTACACGCCGACCGCGGCATCGCTCGCGAAGAGGCCGACGAATAGCTCGATGTCACCCTCCGGCCGCAGCAGTTCGATCAGACGCGAGACGAGATCGGTCGCGATCCCCGCTCCCTCGTGCTCCGGATCGACGACGACGTCTTGCACGTACGCGTACTGCAGTCCGTCGCCCACGGCCCGCGCCATGCCGATCACCGACCCGTGCTCGTCGACGCACACAACACCGGCCAGGGACGCGGCGAGCGAGGCACCGCGCACCTCGTCATCGAAGTGGGACTGCCATCCGACCGCAGCTGCGAGGGCAGCGTGTTCGGCAGCGGTGGGTACGCGATCGAGTATGCGATGGTCCATGAGACCACGATACGCGCGGCGAACGGCGCAGCGCAGGTCCGGGCGCTCTGATCCGTTAGCCTCGACCCATGGACGACCGATTGCAATCTGCTGCTCGCAGAACCGAGAGCACCACGACCTTTCGCGCACTGGCGCGGGGAGGGTACGTGGCGACCGGCATCGTGCACGGGCTGATCGGGGTCCTCGCAATCGCCCTCGTCGTGCGCCAGGGCCGCGCGGAAGCCGATCAGGTGGGAGCTCTCACATCCATCGCCGAGGCGCCGTTCGGTCTCGCGGGCCTCTGGGCGGTCGCACTGCTCCTCTTCGCCCTCGGCATCTTCCACATCGTCGACGGCTTCGCCCTCAGCCGCAGCTCTCGGAAGCAGCGCTGGGGGCGCCGGCTCGCCGAGTGGGGGCAGGGAATCGCGTTCTGCGTCATGGGCGGGATCGCGACGGCGATCGCCGTCGGCGCACGCCCCGATCCCGACCGCACCACTCGCGATGCGAGCCGCGGGCTGCTCACCCTTCCGGGCGGAACGGTCCTGCTCGTCCTGGTCGGCCTCGGGGTGGCCGGTGTCGGAATCGCCTGGATCTGGATGGGCGTGTCCCGGAGCTTCCGGAAGCAGATGGAGCTCCCGTCCGATCGCGTCGGTCACGCGATCGCTGCCCTGGGCGCGGTGGGGTTCGTGTCGAAGGGCGGAGCCCTGCTCGTCGTCGCCGTGCTCCTGGCCGCCGCCGGCGTCCGGGGAGATTCGAGCTCGGCCGGAGCCCTCGACTCGGCCATCACCTCGCTCTACGACCTGCCGGGCGGGCCCGTCTGGATCGTGCTCATCGGTGCAGGGTTCCTGGCATACGGGGTGTTCTGCTTCTTCCGCGCGCGGTTCGCGAAGCTCTAACGACCCGGCGCCGAGCCGGTATCGGCGGAGTCCGCCGCCGGATCGAGCACGACCTTGATGCACCCGTCCTCCTTCTTCTGGAAGAGCTCGTACATCTCCGGGGCACTCGCGAGCGGAACCCGATGGGTGGTGAGATCGGCCGTGCCGAGCGGGTCGTCGTGCTGTTCGACGAGGGGCAGTAGATCGTCGATCCACCGCTTCACGTTGCACTGGCCCATCTTGATCGTGATCTGCTTGTCGAACAGCGTCTTCATGGGCAGCGGGTCGGCGTTGCCGACGTAGACTCCGCTGATGGAGACGGTCCCGCCGCGGCGCACCAGATCGATCCCCTGCAGCAGGGCGGCTGTGCGATCGACGCCGGCGTGCTCCATCATCGGCTTCGCGAGCACGTCGGGCAGTGCACCGATGGCCGTGTGCGCTGCGTGCACGCCTGGGCTCCCGTGCGCCTCCATGCCGACGGCATCGATCACGGCGTCGGGCCCGCGCCCGTCGGAGAAGTCGACGGCGGCCTCGTCGACGTCACCGGGCTCGCATACGGCGATGCCGTGGCGTGCAGCCATCTCCCGGCGTTCCGGCACCGGGTCGACGGCGAGCACCCGCGCCCCGCGATGCGCGGCGAGACGCGCTGCGAACTGACCGACCGGGCCGAGTCCGAGCACCAGTGCCGTGTCTCCGCGCCCGACTCCTGCGTAGGCCACGCCCTGCGCAGCTGTCGGGAGGATGTCGCTGAGGAAGAGATAGCGCTCATCCGGGAGGGTCTCGCCGACGGGGATGGTGTTGTAATCCGCGATGGGCACCCGAAGCAGCTCGGCCTGCCCGCCAGGCACCTGGCCGTAGAGTTTCGTGTAGCCGAAGAGCGCCGCCCCCGAACCGTACTCGGTCACCTGCGTGCGCTCGCACTGCGACTGCAGGCCGCGCGTGCACATCCAGCATGCTCCGCACGAGATGTTGAACGGGATCACCACCCGTTGCCCCACCTGCAACGAGGTCACGCCCGGGCCCACCTCCTCGACGACGCCCATCGTCTCGTGGCCCAGAATGTCACCAGCGTCGAGAAACGGCCCGAACAGCTCATAGAGGTGGAGGTCCGAACCGCAGATCGCCGTCGAAGTCACTCGAACGATCGCGTCCCCTGGTTCCTGGATCACCGGATCGGGCACCTGCTCGACCGAGATCTTCCGCTTGCCCTGCCACGTCACTGCGCGCATCATGTGCTCCTCTGCTCATCGCTCTTGCTCTTGCTCTGGATCGGTGCTCGTGCGGTCTGCGTGCCCGACGCACCGAGACGGGCGAGACCCCGGATTCAGTCGGTCGGGGCGAGGCGTCCGAGTACCGCTTCGAGGGCGGCCTCGACGGTCTTCTGCATCACCTCGATCGGATCGCCCGAGAACGAGAGATGCTCGACGCCCGTCGGCGAGTCCCCTCCGGTGATCGCGAGCACGACCGTCCCCGCCGGCTTGCCCTCGTCGGGTTCCGGTCCCCCGACTCCGGTCACTGCGACCACGACATCGGCCAGCAGCAGACGCGCGGCGGATTCCGCCATCGCCACCGCCGTCGGTTCCGTCACCACCGGCCCCCTCGGAGCCCCCAGGAGGGAGTACTTCACCTCCGGATGGTATGCCGTGATCCCTCCGTGGAACCAGGTGCCGGAGTCGGGCGCCGCGGCCAACGCCGCGCTCAGTTGACCCCCCGTCAACGACTCGGCGACTGCGACAGACCGATCTGCATCCGACGCACGCTCGGCGATGCGCTCGACGAGGTCGTCGACGCGGCCCTGAATAGCGGATTCAACCATCGAGTTTCGCTCCTTCCGCGCCGATGAGATCTACGGCGCAATTGCCGACGTTACGGGGGGAGAATCGTCGCCGCAGGGGCCTTGACGCCTCCGACGAGAGCACGCAACCCCCTGTCAACCGCGTCGTCGACGAGGCATTCTGAAGACACGAGCGATTCGAGGAGGACAGCAATGCCCGAACGACCCCAGTCTCAAGATGCATCGGCCGGAGCCGCGCACGCGGTGCCGGCCACTCCTGCAGTACCCGTCAACGGAGCGCGACCCTCGAAGGCGGGCGCCGCCGATGCCGGCCGCGCGGATGACGCGAGCGCGCCGCTCCGCGTAGCGGTCGTCGGAGCCACGGGCAACGCGGGTACCGCTCTGCTGCGCGCACTCGCCGCTTCCCCGGACGTCGGGTCGGTGCTCGCCATCGCTCGGCGTATGCCCGATCTCACGGTGGATCCGTATGCGTCGTGCGAATGGTCTTCCATCGACATCGCTGCGGCCTCGTCAGAGGAGTCGGCTGTCGAAGCCCTCCGGGAGGCGTTCTCCGGAGTCGACACCGTCGTCCACCTGGCATGGCTCATCCAACCCATCGCCGAACGCGAACTCCTGCGCCGCGTGAACGTCGAGGGGACCCGCCGCGTGCTGCGCGCGGCGGCTGAGGCGGGGGTCGGCCACGTCGTGGTCGCGTCGTCGGTCGGCGTCTATGCCGCCGATCCGTCACGGTCCCTCCGCACCGAGGATTGGGAACGGGGCGGGATCGAGTCGTCGCAGTACAGCGTCGACAAGGCCGCGCAGGAGGAGGTGCTCGACGAGTTCGCCCGCGAGTTCCCTGCTCTCACCATCACGCGGATGCGACCGGCGCTCACCTTCCAAGGCGATGCTGCATCGTCCATTCAGAGGTACTTCCTCGGAAGCGCCGTCCCGGTGCAGGCACTCGGTCGTGCGAAACCTCCAGCCCTCCCATTGCCGAAGGGCTTGCGCGGCGTCCAGGCGATCCACGCCGATGACGCGGCGGACGCGTACGTCGCCGCGATCGTGCAGCGCGCTCCTGGGGCCTTCAACATCTGCGCCGACGACGTGCTCGGAGCGCAACAACTGGCCGACATCATCGACCACGGACGCTTCTTCGAGCTTCCGACAGCGGTGGTGCGCGGGTTCGTCACTGCTGCGCACCGCGCCGGAATCGTGTCGGTCGACGCGGGCTGGTTCGACCTCGCGCTGGGGGCGCCGCACATGGACAACGGTCGCGCCAAGAGCGAGCTCGGCTGGCAGCCGAAGCACTCGGCCGCGGATGCCCTGCGAGAGCTGCTCGAGGGCATGATCGACGGTCGAGGGACGGGATCGCTGCCGCTTCGAGCTCGGGATGTCGACGAGGCGCGTCTCTCGTCACTCGACGGACGTGTGGGAGCAGGCGCCGAGGCTGCCTCGACGTCCGACGAGCCGTCGGCGACCGCGGACGCCCCCTCCGCAGGCGTCTCGAACGAGGCCGGCGACCTCGACTGGGAGTTGTTCGGCCTCTACCTCTCCGACCATCTGACCGGGGCGACCGCAGGGGCTGAGCGCATGGAGCGCATGTCTGCTGCGTACATCGACACTCCCGTCTACGCCGGGCTCTCAGAACTCGCCGAAGAGCTCCGGCTCGAGCGCGCCTTCCTCGCTCACCTGATCGACGACCTCGAGGTGCGGCGCCGTTTCTACCGTCAGGCCGCGTCGTGGGTGGGTGAGCGCGTCGGGAGGCTGAAGCTGAACGGACGCACGTTCACGCGCTCGCCGCTTTCCCTCATCTTGGAGCTCGAACTGCTGCGCAGTGCGGTGATCGGGAAGCTCGGCCTGTGGCAGGTGCTCAGCGAGCACGCCGCCGACCTCGACCTCGACGCCGCGGTGTTCGACGAGCTCGGGGAGCGCGCGCTGGCGCAAGCCGAAATGCTCGGTGCCGCGCACGCCTATGCCCGCAGTCGCGCGTTCCGGGAGGACCGGGATGTGTTCGGCGAGGACAGCGATGCGGACGCCGCAGTCCCGTCCGGCGCTACACCGCTCGGCGCCGACGCGGATGCCGTCGACGAGACGCCGGCCATTCCCGCCGATCCCGATGCCGCAGCGGAGGGCGGTTCCGAGGCGCCTGAGAGCGCCTCGAGCGCGGCGCGGCGGTTGCGCGGGGAGCATGACGACGCTCTGGCCGACGAATGGGGCGAGGAGTCGTTCCCGGGAAGCGATCCGCCCTCCAACTACTGACGAGACCTGCTCTGGGTTCCCTGTCTCTCCCCGCGCGCGAGCGGTGAGAGACAGGGACGCAGGCGATAGCTAACGAGCGGCGTCTTTCCGCGTGAACGTGAGGTGCGTGACCCCGCTCGGCGTGGTCTCCGAGACAGCATCGTACTCGCGCTCCCACCCCTCGAGGCCGCGCCAGAGATGCGCCCCTCGCCCGAGCAGGATCGGCACCTGGACCACGTGCAGGTGGTCGATGAGGCCGGCGGAGAGGAACTCGCGCACCGTCGTGGGGCCGCCGCCGATGCGCACGTCGAGGCCGGCGGCGGCCTGGCGTGCGGCTTCCAGAGCCTCGGCGGGCGAAGCGCTCATGAAGTGAAACGTGGTGTCGCCGCGGGTCACGGACGGCCGAGGCGTGTGCGTCAAGACGAAGACCGGTGAGTGGAAGGGCGGCTCATCGCCCCACCACCCCGTCCAGGCCGGGTCGTGCTGCCAGCCGGGCGGGCCGAATTTGCCGGCGCCCATGATCTCGGAGCCGATTCCGACGAACGATAGCCTCGCATACCGATCATCGGGATCGCTCGCCCCCTGCACGTCCACGCGTTCCCGCTGCCCGGTCTGCGCCTGGAAGGTCTGCGTCGGAAAGAACCACTCCATCAGTCGCATCCCCGCATGGCCGAACGGCGCGTCCAGTGAAGGGTCCGCCCCCGCACCGAACCCGTCGAGCGAGACGGCGAGATTGTGCACGCGCGCCAGCTGCATGAGCGACTCCTTCCCCAGCGAGTGAGGCGGCCAGTCTACGCGCGGGCGGAAGCGGTGTCTGCGATCTCGCCCGCGCGAGCGGCGGATGCACCGCGGACCCGAGAGCGCATCCCGGCCTCGTCGTCCAGCCAGTTCGAGCTCTTGTTCTTCAGCACGAAGATGTACACGAGCAGCGACACGGCGATCACCGCGGTCACGTACACGATGAACCAGGTCACGCGATCCGTCTCGCCGGCCGCCTGGTACAGCAGCGGCGCGGTCCCGCCGAATGCCGAGTTGGCGAGGGCGTACCCGAACCCGACGCCGAGCGCGCGAATGTGCGTCGGGAAGAGCTCCGCCTTCACCACGGCATTGATTGAGGTGTACCCCGTCAGAATGATGAAGCCGACGACGAGGAGCGTGAACGCGATGATCGGGTTCTGCTGCTGCGGCAGCTGGGTGAGGAGCACCCAGGTGTAGAGCACTCCCCCGATCCCGAAGAAGACGAGCAGCGACTTGCGGCCGACGCGGTCCGAGATCCAGCCGCCGAGGGGCTGGAGCAGCATGAGGATCGTGAGGGCGATGAGATTGATGACGGTTCCGGCCAGCACGTCGCTCCCCGCGAACGCGCTCTTCACGATCGACGGGCCGGTCACGGAGTAGGTGTAGAACGCCACCGTACCGCCAGCGGTGACGAGGAAGCAGGTGAGCAGCGGACGCCACTGGTGCACGAGCAGTTCGCGCATGGAGCCGGATTCACGGGACGCTCCCGAGCGCACCGCTTCGAGCGTCGCGGTCTCCAGGGTCTCGTCCATGGTGCGACGCAGCCAGATCACCACGAGCGCTCCCGCACCGCCGATCACGAAGGCGACGCGCCATCCCCATGAGGCGATCGCTGCTTCGGGCAGCGTGAGCACCATGATCATGAGCGTGAGCTGCGCGAGCACGTGCCCGCCGACGAGCGTGACGTAGTGGAAGGACGACAGGAACCCGCGGTGACCGGAGATGGCGGTTTCGGACATGTACGTCGCGCTCGTGCCGTATTCCCCACCGGTCGCGAAGCCCTGCAGCAGACGTGCGAAGACGAGGATCACGACCGCGCCGACGCCGATCGATTCGGCTGTCGGGGCGAGCGCGATCAGGATCGAGCACGCAGCCATGAGCGAGACCGAGACGGTGAGCGACAGACGGCGCCCGTGGCGATCGGCGAAGCGGCCGAAGAACCACGAGCCGATCGGGCGCATGAGGAAGGTGACGGCGAAGATCGCCCAGATGTAGATCGACGAGTTCTTCTCGTCCGCCGCGAAGAACTGCGACTCGAAGTACGTTGCGAATACCGAGTAGACGTAGACGTCGTACCACTCGACGAGGTTGCCCGCCGAGCCCTTGAGGGTGTTCGAGATCGACCTGCGCAGGGTCGGTGAGGTCGCAGTCGACGTTGACATTGACAGTCCAATCATCATGGGAGGAAACGGGGGAAGCTCAGTTCGAGCAGCAGACCCATTCTGCGAGCGGCGACACCTCCGCGAGCGAAACTCTTAACACTGCCTTAACACTCGCGGCTGGTATCGGCAGCGGCATACTGGATGGCATGCGCGTACTGGTGACCGAAGACGACCCCTCGGTCTCCGCTGCACTCGCCGGCGCCCTCACCCGAGCCGGGCACACGTGCGACCGGGTGGCGAGCGGTGCCGCGCTGCTGCAGCAGTACCGGAGCGCCGACATCGTGCTGCTCGATCTCGGCCTGGAAGACATGGACGGTCTCACCGCCCTCGAACAGCTGCGCGCGCTGAGCGAGATCCCCGTGATCGTCGTCACGGCTCGCGGAGATGAGCGCTCGACGGTGCAAGCGCTCAGGCTCGGCGCCGACGACTACCTCGTGAAGCCCGTGCGCCTGCACGAACTCCTCGCCAGGCTCGCCGCCGTTGCACGCCGCTACGCGGGACTCGCCGTCGATCGCATCGAGCTCGGCGACTGCATCATCGACGAGACGGAGCGGCAGGTGCTGCACGACGGCGCCACCATCGCGCTGACCCCGACGGAGTGCGCACTGCTCGCCATGCTCGCGCGACACGTCGGTGCGGTCGTCAGCCGCCAGCGATTGCTCGACGCCGTGTGGGGCGAAGCGTATTCGGCAACCTCTCGCGCCTTCGATGTGCACCTCGCGGGCCTCCGGCAGAAGGTGCCGATGCTTCGGATCACCACGATCCGAGGCCGCGGGTTCCGCCTCGAGAGGCCCTGATGCGATTTCGCGTGCTGCTCCCCCTGTTCCTCTTCGGAGTGCTGGCCGTCACGGCCATCCTCATCCCCGTCGGCGCCGCGATCGCGCAGTCGCGCACGCAGGAACTGCAGCTCCAACGCGGCGCTGCGCTGCAGCAGATCGTGCAGCGAGCGACCCCGGCGTTCGAATCGGGAGACGCGCGCGAGCTCGAGAGCTACCTCGATCGCTTCACCGAGACGTTCGGCGAAACCGCGATCGTGGTCGACGGCGCCGGCGAGCGCATCGCGGCTTCGGGCGACTTCGCGAGCGACCCGGAGACCTTCGCCGTCATCTCCAGCGCACTTCGCGGAGTGCCGCAGCGGGATCTCGCCATCGTCACGCCGTGGAGCTCCCGAACCGCGACGCTCGCCGCACCGGTGACACTCGACGGCCGCACGCCCGAAGGAGCGGTGGCGCTCCGCATCGATCAACAGGTCGCGCAGCGCGATGTCGGAGCGGGATGGGCGTCGATCGTGGCCATCGGAGCGGCACTCCTGTTCGCGGTGCTCCTCGCTTCGGTGTTCTGGACGCGATGGGTGCTGCGCCCGGTCTCCTCGCTGGACGCCGCGGCGAACGCACTCGCAGAGAACCGCGAGTACGCCCTCGACGCCGATGCTGGACCGCCCGAACTTCGCCGGCTCTCCCGCTCATTCGCGCGCATGGCGCGCAGCGTGGAGCTCGCGCTCGACCAGCAGCACGGTCTCGTCGCCGACGCATCGCATCAGTTGCGAAATCCACTCGCAGCCATCCGGTTGCGCATCGACGGCCTGCCGCGCGGCCTCGGCGACCCGGGCAGCGATGCCGAGGTGGCGGCGATCGAACGAGATCTGAATCGCCTGGAGCACACCGTCGCCCGCATGCTCGCGCTCGCGAACGCCGAGCATCGTGCGACGGCCGCCGGCAGCGGGCACGGAGGGGCGGCGAACGACGCATCGCCGCGGCCGAACAATGATGCGCTGGTGACGACGTCGGCTGCACGCCTCATTGCCCCGCACCGCGAGCAGCTCGCCGACGCCCGCATCTCCGTGGTCGCCGACGATGACTCGCGCCCCGTCCGTTTCCGCCGGAGCGATCTCGAGGAAGTGGTCGAGCTCGTGACCGACAATGCCGCGAAGTACGCCGCCGGTTCGACGTTTCGCATCGAACTGCGGGGGCAGGGCGATGGGACGCGCACGGTGCTCGTCATGAGCGACTCCGGCCCCGGGCTCGCCTCTTCGGATATCCCGCTCGTCGGCAGGCGATTCTGGCGCGCTGCCGTTCACGCGCAATTGCCTGGCAGCGGTCTCGGGCTCGCGATCGTCGAGCAGCTCGCGCGGGCGAACGACGCAGAGGTCGCCGTCGATCGTGCACCCGAGGGCGGTCTGCGCATCATGATCATCGCGGGTGCGGCGTGACCGGGCGTCGTGAGGCGGGCCTTAGCCGCCGGAACGTGCTCATCGGAGGCGCGGCCGCGTGGACTCTCGCGCTTGCCGGGTGCGCGCCCGCCCGGACTGAGCGGATCGCGCTGGCGTGCGGCGAGCCCGGCGGCGCCTACCTGCAATTCGGGGAGCTGCTCGGTGCCGCGCTGCAGGATCGCTCGGGGGTAGCGCTCGAGCTCCGCGTGACGCATGGCAGCGGGGAGAATCTCGAGATGCTCGCGCGCGGCGATGTCGATCTCGCGCTCTCGCTCGCGGACTCGGCGAACGAGACCGCGGCATCGCACGACTTCACGGCCATCGGGCGGGTGTATCAGAATTACCTGCAGTGCCTCGTGCGCGACGCCGGCGATATCCGATCGTTCGCGGATCTCGCCGGACGACGGGTGTCGATCGGCGCCCCGGGTTCGGGGAGCACGCGCACCACACGACGGTTGCTCGAAGCGACCGGTCGGGCATCGGGCAGCGGTGCTCCGGCGGCGACGGAACTCGAGCTCTCCGACGCGCTGACCGCTCTCGCGGCGGGCGACATCGACGCACTGTTCTGGTCGGGCGGGATTCCGACTCCGGAGATCACCGACGTCGCGGCGGTCACTCCGCTTCGGGTGATCGATCTCGGGGATGTGGTCGCCCCGCTCCGCGCGGCGCACCCGCAGGAGTACCTCGACGCCCGCATTCCTGCTGGCGTGTACGGCACGGAGGGGTCGACCGCGACCATCGGGATCTCGAACCTGCTGATGTGTCGCGCGGACCTCGCACGCGATGCAGCGCGTGCGCTCGTCGACGTGCTCGTGGATGATGCCAGGAGGCTCGTGCCCACCGGGTCGGTCGGGCTGCAGTATCTGGCCCTCGACACTCTCATCGACACGGGCGAGGTGCCCCTGCACCGCGATGCACGGGCTCGCTACCGCGAACGCTATCGGTGAGCCGGGTCTACCGGTCGTCGAGCGCTGTGCCTCTGCGATCGACGAGACCCCAGGCGGCGCCCGCGGCGATGACGAAGAAGACGGCGAACACGGAGAATGTCAGCCCCGAGCCGCCCGCGATGAGCAGCACTGGCACGAGCAGCGGAGCGACGATGGACGCGATCCGTCCCACGCCAGCGGCCCAGCCCGCGCCCGTCGCCCGCAGCGATGTGGGGTAGATCTCCGGCGTCACCGCGTACAGCGCGCCCCATGCGCCGAGGTTGAAGAACGAGAGCGCCATGCCTGAGGCGATGATCGCCGCTTCGGCGTGCACGGTGCCGAACACGATCGCCGAAACGGCTGAGCCGACGAGGAAGACCGACAGTGTGAGCCGCCGACCCCAGACCTCGATGAGCCATGCGGCGACGGCGTAGCCGGGAAGCTGCGCGAGCGTGATGATGAGGGTGAAGCCGAACGAGCGCACGAGACTGAATCCCGCATCGACGAGGATGCTCGGAATCCAGATGAACGCGCCGTAGTAGGCGAAGTTGACGCAGAACCAGACGACCCAGATCGACAGCGTACGGCCGCGGAACTCCGCCGACCACAGCGCCGCGAGGCGGCCGCCGCTGGAGATCGCGATCGGCGCGGCGGCGGGACCGCCGGCATCGGGTGTCGCTGCGGGAGCCGGAGCAGGTGCCGGCTCGGACGCGGCGGTTCTGCCGCCCCGGGAGGCCGCAGCGCTCTCGAACGATGCAACGATCGTCTCGGCCTGCTCCGTGCGCCCGCGGCCGGCGAGCCAGCGCGGGGATTCCGGAAGCCCCCAGCGCACGATGAGCGCGTACACCGCGGGAACGGCGCCGAGGGCGAACGCCCAGCGCCATCCGTCGTCGGAGGCGGGAACCACGAAGTAGCCGATGAGCGCGGCAGCCGTCCACCCCACGGCCCAGAACGCTTCGAGAATCACGATGATGCGACCGCGGATGCGCGCCGGAGCGAACTCGCTCACGTACGTCGACGCCACCGGGAGCTCGGCCCCCAGGCCCAGTCCGACGAAGAACCGGAGCACCAGCAGCAATCCGATGCCGCCGACCAGGGCGCTCGCGCCGGTCGCGACGCCGTAGACGAGCAGTGTGACGGCGAACACCTGACGACGTCCGAAGCGGTCGGCGAGCAGGCCGCCGAGGCTGGCGCCGATCGCCATGCCTGCGAACCCGATCGATGCGATCAGCCCACTCTGGCCCTTGTCGATGCCCCACTGCTGGGCCAGCGCGGCGATGATGAACGAGATGAGTCCGACGTCCATCGCATCGAGTGCCCACCCGATGCCCGATCCGCCGAGCACCTTGCCGTGCTTGCGGGTGAAGGGCAGCGCGTCGAGGCGCTGCGAGAGCGAGCGCCGCTCGGCGGTCGGAGTTCCATGCATGGACTCATCGTAAAGGCAGGGCGCGACAGGGCGCGACAGTGTTCGACAGGGCGTACAGGGCGCGACAGTGCGCATGGTTGCTGCGTGCATCGGCGCCACCGCCTGTTGTGCCCGGGCGGATCGATGGTCAGAACGGCTGCCGGTCAGGTGTATCGCGGCCGCTGCGCTCGATATTCCGAGGCGGGTCCTGCGAGCGTGGCGAAACCGACTGGACTGTCCGGACCGGCTGGACTGTCTGGACCGGCGGGCCGGTCTGCGCGAACCTCACGCGGCTCGGCGGTCGGTCGACGTAGCGCCTGCCCGTGGGGCTGGTCCAGTGCAGTTCACCATCGTTCTTCTGGCGTACGGCCCATTCGGAGTGGTGCTTGAGCACGTGATGGCCACGGCACAGGTGCGCGAGGTTCGCCGTCGAGGTCGGGCCGCCGAAGGCCGCGTCGACGGTGTGGTCGAGATCGCACCGCGCGACCGGCACACGGCACCCCGGGAACCGGCAGTGCTGATCGCGTGCCCCGAGTCGGCGCTTCATCGCTTCGCTCGGACGGTAGCGATCGACCTGGAGCACCGAACCCGATTCCGCATCCACCGTCACCCGCTCCCACACCGGCGTCGCCGCTGCGAGGTTCCTGGCGGCTGCGAGCGGGATCGGCCCCGCCCCGACGAGCTCTGCCACAGGAGCAGCGCTCCGGCGGGAGGGGGCGAGTGCCGTGACGGGCACGATGACCTGCACCCGAGCCCGTATCGCTTCGCTGCTCGCACACGAGGCCACAGCGCTCGCGTCTGAGCCGAGGAGAAGTTCGGCGAATGCGTCGGCCCGAATCTCATCGCGCGAGCGTCGCGCCGAAGATTCCGCCGCCGCCCGCTGGCCCCGCTCGGCGCCCCCGTCACGCTCATGCAGTCCAGCCCGCTCGGCCGACCCAGCCCGCTCGGCCGACTCAGCCCGCTCGGCCGACTCAGCCCGCTCGCTGCGCTCGACTTCGCGGGCGATCCGAGTCAACCGGTCGTGTATCGCGTACGCCTCTGCGGTGGGCAGATACGCCAGCAGATCGGACATCCCGTCCTCGCGCTCCTGCACGACTACTCGACGCCTGCGCACCTCCTTGTAGTGCCGCTCGTCGAGGGTGTCACCGGCGTACTGCTCGGCGATCCTGCGCGCGATCGGACGAAGCCGGTTCACCGACTCCCGACGCGCGTACTCGAGCACCTCCGCCTGATACGCCTCCCGCCTCGCGACGACTTCGGGAGCAGCCCCGACGCCGAGACGTCGCCCGGCCTCCGCGATCACGCGCGCGTGCGAGGCCGAGATCTCGCCAGCGGCGAGAATCTGATGCGTCATCCCGTAGTCGTATCGCAGCGACCACGCCGCGCCCATCTGGGCTTCCGCCGCGCGCTCGCTCACGTTCAACGCGGTCGCGAGCTCCGCCCGCACCGAGCGGTAGGCGAGCTCGTTCTCGCCTGCGGGCGCGGCGCCGGAACGCGCGGAGCCGGAACGCGCGGCACCGGTCGCCATCTGCACCGCGACCGCCATGAGCTCGTACCTGAACGCGTCGAGGGCGCGCTGCCGATACTCCATCTGCTCGAGCAAGTTCACGACCTGTCCAAGCGACAGACTCGCATCAGCCTCCGCATCAGCGGGAGCGTCTGGCACCTCCGCCGGGACGGTGCCGATCGTGAGGGAGAACATGCCCCCAGTCAACCGGCAACCACCGACATTCACGCCCCCTTCGCGCACCCGTCGAGCGACGCCGCTCCCGGGCGCCGGCCTCAGCACTCGATGACGTTGACCGCGAGCCCGCCCATCGATGTTTCCTTGTACTTGTCACTCATGTCGCGCCCGGTCTCGCGCATCGTCGCGATGACCTGGTCGAGGCTGACGTGATGGTCGCCGTCGCCCATGAGCGCCATCTTCGCCGCGTTGACGGCCTTCGATGCGGCGATCGCATTGCGCTCGATGCACGGAATCTGCACGAGCCCGCCGATCGGATCGCAGGTGAGACCGAGGTTGTGCTCCATCGCGATCTCAGCGGCGTTCTCCACCTGCTCTGGCGTTCCGCCGAGCACCTGGGCGAGGCCAGCCGCAGCCATCGACGAGGCAGAACCGACCTCGCCCTGGCACCCCACCTCGGCTCCCGAGATCGATGCCTGCTCCTTGTAGAGCACCCCGACCGCGCCGGCAGCGAGCAAGAAGTCGGCCACTGCGCCCTGGCGTTCAGCTTCGGACCAGGTCTGAGCCCCCGGCGCGTAGTGCGTGGCGTAGAAGAGCACGGCCGGGATGATCCCCGCAGCCCCGTTCGTCGGGGCGGTGACGACGCGCCCGCCGGTCGCGTTCTCCTCGTTGACGGCGAGCGCGACGAGGTTGATCCACTCCTGCCAGTACACGGGGTCGCGATGCGGATCGCGTTCGGTGAGACGACGATGCCACTCCGGCGCACGGCGTCGCACTTCGAGTCCTCCCGGGAGCACTCCCGTGCGCTCGAGCGCCGAGTTCTTGCAGGCCTCCATCACGTCCCAGATGTGCGCGAGGCCCGCGTAGATCTCAGCTTCCGGCCGCTGCACCCGCTCATTCGCGAGCATCACCTCGGCGATGGTGAGGCCGGCGCGTTCCGCGTGCGCGAGCAGTTCGGCCGCCGTCGTGAAGGGGTACGGCTGCTGCGCCGATCGCTCCTCGAGGCGGTCGTGCAGCGATGCTTCGGCGCCGTCGCGCACGATGAACCCTCCGCCCACCGAGAAGTACGTCTCGTCGGCGATTGATGCGCCTGCGGCGTCGTCCGCGGCGAAGCGCATCCCGTTGGTGTGCCGTGGCAGCAGCGTCAGGGGGTGCAGCACGATGTCGCCGACGGCGAAGCGCAGGATCGCCGGGGCTCCGCCCAGCCGCTCGCCCACCCGCAGCTCGCCAGTGCGCTCCAAGCGGTCGAGCGCGGCGTCCACCTGCTCGGGGAGCACCGTCTCCGGGTCGAACCCTTCGAGCCCGAGGAGCACCGCGGTGAACGTGCCGTGCCCGTGGCCGGTCGCCGCGAGCGAGCCGTAGAGGTCGACCCGCAGCGAGGCGATGCGGCCGATTTCGCGGCTGCCGGTGTCGCTGCTCCGCGCGATGCGCTCGACGAACTCCTTCGCGGCGCGCATCGGCCCGACGGTGTGCGAACTCGACGGCCCGATGCCCACCGTGAAGAGGTCGAAGACGCTGACGGCCACGAGCGCGCTCCGTGTGCGCCTAGGCGCCGGAGACCTCGGCGTCGTTGTCGGCAGCGTACTGCTCGGCGTCGAGCAGTGGACCTTCCTCCGTGACGGCGACCTTGAACAGCCACGCTGCGCCGTAGGGATCGGCGTTCAGCTGCGCCGGGTCGGCGACGAGGGCCTCGTTCACCTCGACGACCTCGCCGGCGACCGGCGAGAAGATCTCGGAGACCGACTTCGTCGATTCGACCTCGCCGACGACGGCTCCCACGGTGATCGAGGCGCCGACCTCGGGCAGCTCGACGTACACGATCTCGCCGAGCGCGTCGGCGGCGACCTCGGAGATGCCGACGACGGCCGGGCTGTCGCTCGTGACCCACTCGTGCTCTGCGGAGTACCGGAGTCCGGCCTTGACGTTGCTCATGATGCGAAGTTCCTATCTATCGGGTGCGGGTGGAATCGGGATGATGCGGGATGATGCGGGATGATGCGGGATGCTGCTGCGGAATGCGCTCGCGCGCTACTGGCCACGGCGGTAGAACGGCAGGTCCACAACGGTGAACGGCTCGGCCTTGCCGCGCAGATCGACCTGCAGGCGCGTTCCGGCAGCGGCGTGCTCAGGTGCGACGTAGGCAAGGGCGACGGGGTACCCGAGCGTGGGGCTCGGCTGGCCGCTGGTCACGCGCCCGACCGCGTCGTCACCCGCGAGCACTGCGTACCCGGAGCGCGCCGCGCGGCGGCCGTCGCCGCGCAGACCGACGAGCTGCAACTCGGGGGTCTGCTCCCGGCGCGTCTCGAGCGCGGCGCGGCCGACGAACGCCTCGGGCTTGACGAACGAGACGACCGGGCCGAGACCCGCTTCGAAGGGCGTCACCTCGCGGCTGAGCTCGTTGCCGTAGAGCGGCATACCGGCTTCGAGGCGCAGTGAGTCGCGCGAGGCGAGACCGGCGGGGATCAGACCCTGCGGCTCCCCTGCGGTGAGCAGTGCGTTCCAGAGATCCGCCGCCTCAGCGTTGGGGAGGTAGAGCTCGAACCCGTCCTCCCCGGTGTACCCGGTGCGGGCCAGCAGCACGGGGTGACCGGCCACGACCGCCTGCTCGGCAGCGTAGTACTTCATGCCCGTCACGAGCTCGCGCTGTTCCTCCGGCACGAGCGCCTGCACGATCGCGGCGGCGTTCGGACCCTGCACTGCAATGAGGCTGAGTTCGTCCGACTGATCCTCGATCTCGACGTCGAAGCCGTCCGCCCGTTCGGCGAAGGCCGCCGCGACGGTGCCGGTGTTTCCGGCGTTCGGCACCACGAGGTACACGTCTTCTGCGAGCCGGTAGCTGATGAGATCGTCGATGATCCCTCCGTCAGCATCGCAGATCAGCGAGTACTTCGCCCGTCCGACCTTGACGGCGCCGAGGTTGCCGACGAGGGCGGTGTTCAGAAAGACGGCGGCATCGGGCCCGGCGACGCGGATCTCCCCCATGTGGGAGAGGTCGAAGAGCCCGGCTGCGCTGCGCACGGCGCGGTGCTCGGCGAGTTCGGATCCGTACTTGAGCGGCATGTCCCAACCGCCGAAATCGGTGAATGCCGCGCCGAGCTCAGCGTGCTCGGCGTGCAGGGCGGTCCGCTTCGGGGAGCTCATGGTCATCATCCTCAGTTCTCGAAGGCTTCGGGCGCGGGGCACGCGCAGATCAGGTTCCGATCGCCGTAGGCGCCGTCGATGCGCCCGACCGGCGGGAAGTACTTGTCGACGCGGAGCGCCTCGACCGGGTAGGCGCCCTGCTCCCGGCCGTAGGCGCGGTCCCATTCACCGGAGATCAGCGCTTCCGCGGTGTGCGGCGCCAGACGGAGCGGCGATTCGGCGACCGCGATCCTGCCTGCGATGACCGCGTCGATCTCCGCGCGGATCGTCACCATCGCCTCGATGAACCGGTCGATCTCGGCGAGGTCCTCGGACTCGGTCGGTTCCACCATGAGTGTGCCGGGGACGGGGAACGCCAGCGTCGGGGCGTGGAATCCGAAGTCGATCAGCCGCTTCGCGACGTCCTCCGCCGTCACTCCAGACTGAGCGGTGAGCGCGCGCAGGTCCAGGATGCACTCGTGCGCGACGAGCCCGGTCGCCCCGGTGAAGAGCACCGGGAAATGCTCGGTGAGCCTCGCGGCGATGTAGTTGGCGCTGAGCAGCGCCGTCTTCGTCGCGAGGGTGAGCCCCTCAGCGCCCATCATCGAGATGTAGGCGTAGGAGATGGGAAGCACGCCGGCCGAGCCGAAGAGCGTTGCGACCACGGGAACGCCGCCGCTCACCGAGTACGTGCCCGTCGGGTCGTTCGGCACGAACGGCAGCAAGTGCTCGGCCACCCCGATGGGCCCGACGCCGGGCCCGCCGCCGCCGTGCGGAATCGCGAAGGTCTTGTGCAGATTCAGGTGAGACACGTCGCCCCCGAATCGCCCCGGCTGGGCCAGGCCGACGAGCGCGTTCATGTTGGCGCCGTCGATGTAGACCTGGCCGCCCGCCTCGTGCACCTGGTCGCACACCTCGCGCACGTCGTCGTCGTACACGCCGTAGGTTGAGGGGTACGTGATCATGATGGCGGCGAGTTCGTCGCGGTGCGCGTCGATCTTCGCCGAGAGGTCGGCGAGGTCGATGTGCCCCGTCTCGGTGTTCTGCACGACGACGACGCGCATTCCGGCAAGCACCGCGGAGGCAGCGTTGGTGCCGTGCGCCGAAGCGGGGATGAGGCACACGGTGCGCTGGTCGTCGCCGCGCGAGCGATGGTATCCGCGGATCGCGAGGAGACCCGCGTACTCGCCCTGTGCGCCCGAGTTCGGCTGCAACGAGATGCCCGCGTAGCCGGTGATCTCGACGAGTCGCCCTTCGAGGTCGGCGATGAGCTCGCGCCAGCCGCGCGTCTGGTCTTCGGGCGCGTACGGGTGAACTCCGGCGAATTCGGGCCAGGAGATCGCCTCCATCTCGGCGGTGGAGTTGAGCTTCATCGTGCACGAACCGAGCGGGATCATGGTGCGGTCGAGCGCGAGGTCGCGGTCTGCGAGCCGACGCAGGTAGCGCAGCATCTGGGTCTCGGAGTTGATGGTCGTGAAGATCGGGTGCGTCAGGAAGTCGCTCGTGCGCGTGAGTTCCGCGGCGAAGCCGAAGCGCTCCGATTCGGCCTCGGGGGCCTCGACGATCTCGGCCCCGAAGGCGCGCACCACGGCCGCGACATGCTCGGGAGTGGTCGTCTCGTCGGTGGAGACGCTCACCGTGTCCGCGTCGACCCGACGCAGATTGACGCCGTGCTCCGCCGCAGACGCGATGATCTCGTCAGCCCGTCCCGGCACGCTCGCCCGCACCGTGTCGAAAAAGGACTCCGCGGCGAGCGGGATGCCCGCCGCGGCGAGCGAGGCGGCGAGCGTGCGCGCGTGTCGATGCGCTCGGATCGCGATCTCGGTCAGTCCGTCGGCGCCGTGGTAGACGGCGTACATCGATGCGGTGATGGCGAGGAGTGCCTGCGCGGTGCAGATGTTGCTCGTGGCCTTCTCACGGCGGATGTGCTGCTCTCGGGTCTGCAGTGCGAGACGGTAGGCGGTGCGGCCGGCCGCGTCTTTCGATACGCCGACGAGCCGGCCCGGCAGCGCCCGCTCGAGCCCTGAGCGCACCGCGAGATACGCCGCGTGCGGTCCGCCGTAGAAGAGCGGTACTCCGAAACGCTGCGTGTTGCCGACGGCGACGTCGGCCCCCTGCTCCCCTGGCGGCACGATGAGGGTCAGTGCGAGCAGGTCGGCGATCACCGTGACCATCGCGCCGCGCTCCTTCGCCGCTGCGATCACTGCGGCATGATCGACGACGGCACCGTCGTCGCCCGGCTGCTGCAGCACGATGCCGAAGATGTCACCCTCGGGCAGCCCCTGCGACAGGTCGGCGACTTCGACCTCGAAGTCGAGCGCTTCCGCGCGGCCGCGGATCACCGCGATGGTCTGCGGGAAGAGATTCGCGTCGATCACGGCGCGTGCGGCGGCAGGAGCGCGATTGGCGCGCCGCATCAGCAGCACGGCCTCGGCCGCGGCCGACGACTCGTCGAGCATGGAGGCGTTCGCGATCTCGAGAGCGGTGAGATCGGAGACCATCGTCTGGAAGTTCAGGAGCGCCTCGAGACGCCCCTGCGAGATCTCGGGCTGGTACGGCGTGTAGGCGGTGTACCAGGCCGGGCTCTCGAGCACGTTGCGCCGGATGACGGGCGGAGTGTGCGTTCCGGAGAATCCCTGTCCGATCATCTGGGTCTTGACGACGTTCTTCGCGGCGAGCGCCCGGAGGTCGGCGAGAATCTCTTCTTCGCTGCGACCCTGGGGCAGGTCGAGGGGTTCGGACTTGCGAATCGAGGCAGGCACCGCATCGTCGACGAGTGCGTCGAGCGACTCGTAGCCGAGCTCGGCGAGCATTGTCGCGACATGCGTCGGGTCGGTGACCCCGATGTGTCGATCGGGGAAGGTGCGGGGTGCGGAAAGGGCTGTCACGAGGATCTCCGAGGGCTGTCGCGCGCGAACGCGCGGATGTATTGGGATCCTCCCCGCTCTGTATGGGACCTGAGAGATTCGGTCGCCGCCAGAGCGGGTCCCTTGCACCGTCGGTGAGCCGACGCACGCGTCAGCTGCTTTCCAGAGTTGCCGTGCTGGGGCGGTACGGGGGCCTGAGAGATTCCCGGGGAGGGATTGCTCCTACGGCGCCAGGGTCGGTTCGTTCTGCCCTGAACTCTCCCGCCACAACTTGATGGCCGGTATTCACAATGTGTGCTCACTCTAGCATCGGGGCGGGATCGCGGCGCGGACGTTCCAGCGCCGAATCGCGGTCGCCGTCGAAACCGCTCGGGGCGGGTGAGCGCCCGCCCCGAGCGGCGCATCAGCGATCCTCGTCTCTCCCGTCCATCGCGAGCAGTTGATCCTCAACCGTTCCGCCGTACCCGTCGCTCTGCGGATCGCCGTGCAGGCCCCCCGAGACCGCGTACTCCTCCTCTGGGGAGAGCACGAGCCGGTGGCGCGTATAGACGCCGAAGATGATCAGACCCAGAACGTAGACGACGACGATGGCGATGATGGCGGGCCGGAAGGTCTCGTTCAGCAGGAAGCCGACGAAGATGAGCGCCGAGATGACGGCGGCGATGATGGCGCCTGGCACACCCCACGGGCTCAGGTACGGGCGCTTCACGTTCGGATACTTGCGTCGAAGGATGACGAAGGAGAGCATCTGCATGAAGTACGCGAGCACCGCGCCCCAGACGGCGATGTTGAGCACGATCGCGCCGCCCACGCCGCTGTCTCCACCCGTGAGCTCGACGATGATCAGCGCGGCCAGACCGATCAGCGCGCCGGCGATCAGCGCCACCCACGGGGTCTGGCGCTTGCCGGTGAGGGACAGGAATCGCGGATAGTAGCCCGCGCGCGACAGGGAGTACATGTTGCGCCCGTAGGCGAACATGATGCCCTGCAGTGAGGCGAGGAGGCCGAAGAGCGCGAAAAGTGCGAGGAGGCCGGCGACCCACGCGAGGTCGTCGCCGAGGATCGCGCGGAAGCCGTCGAGCAACGGTTCGCCGGCGACTCCCGTCGTCTCGGATCCCAGGACGCCGGTGTTCAGCACCAGCACGAGGAGGCCGGTGACGATCAGCGTGCCGCGAGCCCACAGCCCGGCTCGCGGGATGTCCCGCACGGGATTGTGCGATTCTTCGGCGGCGAGCGGCAGCTCCTCGATGCCGAGGAAGAGCCACATCGCGAACGGCATGGCGAAGAGGATCGGCAGCACCCCGTGCGGCAGGAAGAGGCTCTGGCCCGGGTCGGGCTCGATGTCGAAGAGGCTGCCCCAGTTCATGGCCCCGCTCGCGAGTGCCATGACGGCGAAGAGCACGAGCACTCCGATGGAGATGAGCGAGACGACGATGGCGAACTTCAGTGAGATGGCCGCGCCGGCCGTGTTCAGGCCGACGAAGGCGGCGTAGAGGATGATCCACCAGAGCCACGTCGGCAGGCTGAAGCCCATGAGCCCCTCGGTGACGCCGTTCGCGTACCCCGCGGAGAAGTAGACGATCACCGCGGTTGTGGCGACGTACTCGATCGTCTCGGCCAGGCCGGTGACGAACCCGCCCCACGGGCCGAGCGCCGCCCGGCCGAAGGAGTACGCGCCGCCGGTGTGCGGCATCGCGGCCGCCATCTCGCCGATCGAGAAGATGAGCCCGTAGTACATGACCACGAGGATGGCGAAGGCGATGAGCATGCCGCCGAATCCGGCGGCCTCGATGCCGAAGTTCCATCCGGAGAAGTTGCCGGAGATCACGGCGCCGACGGCGAGACCCCAGAGCCCCCACACGCCGGCCGATCGCTTGAGCTTGCGTTTCTCGAAGTACCCCGACTCTGCGGTGGTGTACGTGGCACCTGAAACCTTCAGGGTGTCCTTGGCCATGTCGACCTCTTTCACTACGGTGTGATGGATACGAGATGCTGCGTTGCGATGCCCGTCGCTGGGAATCGGCTGAGCGGTGCGCCACTGCCGACTATAGCGAGCTATTGGTCGTTTGCAACCACCTTTGTGTGCTGGCTGCGGCGGGAAGCTTGCATCAAGCCCCGGGCTTCATGATGTAATGGTCTTGAAACCTACCTTTTCAGCGCTGCGGCGCCAGGCAGGTGGAGCACGCATTCTCACCTCGACGACGAGCACAAGGAGAGCACATGATTCCCGCGAGCGGCAATCTCACCCCCGAAGAACTTCGCGGAGCGGTCGCCGCCGGCGAGATCGACACCGTCATCGTCGCGTTCACCGACATGCAGGGACGCCTCGTCGGCAAGCGCGTCTCGGCCCGGCTCTTCCTCGAAGACGTCATGGCGCACGGCGCCGAGTGCTGCAACTATCTGCTCGCGGTCGACGTCGAGCTCAACACCGTCGATGGCTACGCCCTGACCAGTTGGGAGAGCGGCTACGGCGACATGGCGATGATCCCCGACCTCGACACGCTGCGACGCATCCCGTGGTTGCCCGGAACCGCCCTCGTCATGGCCGATCTCACGCTCGCGAGCGACCACTCCCCCATCTCCGTGTCTCCGCGCCAGATCCTGAAGCACCAGATCGATCGCCTCGCCGCGCACGACCTCGTGCCCTTCATCGGCACCGAGCTCGAGTTCCTCGTCTTCGACGACGACTACCGCAGCGCGTGGCGCAGCGGCTACCGCGACCTCACTCCGGCGAGCGACTACAACACGGACTACGCTCTGCAGGGCTCCACCCGCATCGAGCCGCTGCTGCGCGACATCCGCAATTCGATGGACGCCGCGGGCATGTACTGCGAGGGCGTCAAGGGCGAGTGCAACCTCGGGCAGCAGGAGATCGCCTTCCGCTACACGCACGCACTGCCGACGTGCGACAACCACTCGATCTACAAGAGCGGATCGAAGGAGATCGCCGAGAAGCACGGCAAGAGCATCACGTTCATGGCGAAGTTCAACGAGCGCGAGGGCAACAGCTGCCACGTGCACGCGAGCCTGCGCAACACCGCAGGAGACCCGGTCTTCGCGGACGAGAACGCTCCCGACGGCATGTCGCAGACGTTCCGCCACTTCATCGCGGGGCAGCTCGCGGCGATGCGCGAGTTCACGCTGCTCTACGCACCCAACATCAACTCGTACAAGCGCTACGTCGACGGCAGCTTCGCGCCCACCGCGGTCGCGTGGGGCCACGACAACCGCACCTGCGCGCTCCGCGTCGTCGGGCACGGCCAGGGCATGCGCGTGGAGAACCGCGTGCCAGGGGGCGATGTGAATCAGTACCTCGCCGTCGCAGGCATGCTCGGCTCCGGCCTCGCGGGCATCGAGCAGCAGCTCGAACTCGGTGAGCCGCTCCGGGGCAACGCCTACACGAGCGACGTCGCCCGGGTTCCCACCACCCTGCGCGAGGCGGCCGACCTCTTCGAGCAGTCCTCGCTCGCACGCGACATCTTCGGCGACGAGGTGGTCGAGCACTACACCCATGCGGCTCGCGTGGAAGTGCGAGCCTACGACGCCGCCGTCACCGATTGGGAGCGGGTCCGTGGCTTCGAACGACTCTGACGCGCCGGCTCCGCCGCTCATCGGCATCACGAGCTACCTCGAGCAGGCCCAAACGGGGGTCTGGGATGTCCCGGCCTCCTTCCTCCCGCAGGTGTATCTCGATGCGGTGACCGACGTCGGCGGCGTCGCGATCGTGCTGCCCCCGCAACCGGTCGAGCCCGGTGTCGCTCGGGGCATCGTCTCTCGGCTCGACGGGCTCATCCTCTCGGGCGGCGCCGACGTCGATCCTGCGCGCTACCGGGCCGACCCCCACGAGCGCACCGGAGCTCCGCGCACCGACCGCGACGCGTTCGAGGCAGCACTGCTCGATGCGGCCATCGACGCGCAGCTCCCGCTTCTCGGCATCTGCCGGGGAGCGCAGGTCATCAACGTCGAGCTCGGGGGCACGCTGATCCAGCATCTCCCCGACATCGTCGGCGACGACCGGTACCAGGCCGGCCAGGGGGTGTTCACGGAGATCGATGTCGAGGTCGACGCCGGGTCGCGCATCGGAGAGCTGCTCGGCGATGACCGCAACGCCCGCGCGCACCTGTATCACCACCAGGCGATCGATGCGCTCGCCGACGGGCTCACCGCGACCAGTCGCACCGTCGACGGCATCATCGAATCGATCGAGATCGACGCCCTGCCCTTCGGGGTCGCCGTGCAGTGGCATCCAGAGGAGAACCGTGAGGATCGCCGGCTCTTCGCCGGCCTCGTCTCAGCCGCGGCGACGTACCGTTCCCGGCGCGAGAGCGTCATCCCGTCACCCGTCCCGTCATCCGAGCACGCATCGAAGGAGCAGCCGTGAGCTACACCGTCATCAACCCCGCGACCGGAGCCCCGGTCACCGAGGTGGCCCACCTCGACGTCGACGCCACCGACGCCGCGATCGCGCACGCGGTCCGAGCTCAGCGCGACTGGGCGTCCGTCGCACCCGCCGACCGCGCTCGCGTGCTCCGACGATTCGCCGACGCGGTGGATGCCGACGTCGAGCACCTCGCACAACTCGAGACCGTCAATTCCGGTCACCCCATCACCCAGTCGCGGTGGGAGGCCGGGCACGTGCGCGACGTGCTGGAGTACTACTCCGGCTCGCCCGAGCGCCTGATCGGCCAGCAGATTCCCGTCGCGGGAGGCATGAACGTCACGTTCCACGAACCGCTCGGCGTCGTGAGCGTCATCACGCCCTGGAACTTCCCGATGACCATCGCCTCGTGGGGCTTCGCCCCGGCGCTCGCCGCGGGCAACGCCGTCGTGCTGAAGCCGGCCGAGTGGACGCCGCTCACGAGCCTGCGGCTCGGCGAGCTCGCGCTCGAAGCGGGGCTGCCGGAGGGCCTCTTCCAGGTGCTGGCCGGGCGCGGTTCGGTCGTCGGCGAACGCTTCGTGACGAATCCGTCGGTGCGCAAGGTCGTCTTCACGGGGTCGACCGAGGTCGGCAAACGCATCATGGCTGGGTGCGCCGATCAGGTGAAGCGGGTCACGCTCGAACTCGGCGGCAAGAGCGCGAACATCGTGTTCGCCGACGCCGACATCGAGCGGGCCGCAGCGACCGCGCCGTACTCGGTGTTCGACAACGCCGGCCAGGATTGCTGCGCCCGAAGCCGACTGCTCGTGCAGCGCAGCGTCTACGACCGCTTCATGGAGCACTTCGAACGGGCTGTGCAGGGTGTGCGGGTCGGCGATCCGACGCTCGAATCGACGGAGGTCGGGCCCCTCGTCTCGCAGGCGCACCGCGAGAGCGTCGCCGGCTTCCTCACCGACGACGTGCCCGTCGCGTTCCGGGGTTCCTGCCCGGACGGGCCGGGCGCGTGGTTCGCTCCCACGGTGGTCACTCCCGAGCGAGGCTCGCGCATCGCCACTGAGGAGGTGTTCGGGCCGGTCGTCTCGGTCCTGCCCTTCGAAGACGAGGCCGACGCGCTGCACCTCGCGAACGACTCCGATTTCGGGCTGAGCGGTTCGATCTGGACGTCCGACCTCGGCCGCGGCATCCGCGTCGCCCGAGGCGTCGAGGGCGGCAACCTCTCGGTCAACTCGCACTCCTCGGTGCGATACACGACGCCCTTCGGCGGCTTCAAGCAGTCGGGGCTCGGGCGGGAGCTCGGCCCTGACGCGGCAGAGCACTTCACCGAGACGAAGAACGTGTTCTTCGCGAGCGAGTAACCCCGGGCCCGCCCGTCCCCGCATCTCCCACGCTGTACCCTGCTTTCCTCAGGAAGGATCCGTCATGAGCGACATCACCCCCATCGACCTCACGCAGCGCCTCGCCGGCAAGGTCGCCGTCATTACCGGCGGCGGAAGCGGCATCGGTCTCGCCACTGCCCGCCGCATGCGCGCCGAAGGGGCGCGCATCGTCATCGGCGACATGGACGAGACGAGCGGCGCAGCCGCCGCCGCCGCAGTCGACGGCCTCTTCGTCAAGGTGAACGTCACCGACGAAGCGCAGGTCAACCATCTCTTCGACACGGCAGCGCGCGAGTACGGTGCGGTCGACATCGCCTTCAACAACGCCGGCATCTCCCCGGATGACGACGACTCGATCGAGATCACCGAACTGCCCGCGTGGGAGAAGGTGCAGGATGTGAATCTCAAGAGCGTCTACCTGTGCTCGCGGGCGGCGCTCCGCCACATGACGGCGCAGGGATCCGGATCGATCATCAACACGGCCTCGTTCGTCGCGATCATGGGTTCGGCCACCTCGCAGATCTCGTACACCGCGTCGAAGGGCGGCGTGCTCGCCATGACGCGCGAGCTCGGCGTGCAGTTCGCGCGGCAGGGCATCCGCGTGAACGCGCTCTGCCCTGGGCCGGTGAACACTCCGCTGCTGCAGGAGCTCTTCGCGAAGGATCCGGAGCGCGCCGCCCGACGTCTCGTGCACGTTCCCGTCGGCCGCTTCGCTCAGCCGGAGGAGCTCGCCGCATCCGTCGCCTTCCTGGCGAGCGACGACGCCTCCTTCATCACCGCCTCCACCTTCCTCGTCGACGGCGGGCTGACGAGCGCGTACACGACGCCGCTCTGAGCGCCGCACGATGGAAGCGGCAGAGGGCATCGAGCTGCTCATCAGGGCGGCGCGGCCCACCAACGCGTACGAGGAGACGATGCAGCGGCTGCTGCAATCGATCCGCCTCGGCATGATCGGTCCGGGCGAGCGGCTCCCGGCGGAGCGCGACCTGGCGACGATGCTCAAGGTGAGCCGCGACACGGTGCGCGAGGCGCTCGCGACGCTCGCCGACGCCGGATACGTCGTCTCCCGGCGGGGCCGGTACGGCGGCACGTTCGTCGCCGAGCGCATTCCCGAGGACTCCGCGCTGGGACGCGGCTCCGCGACCCTGCCGAGCGCTGCGGAGATCGAGGACGTCACGACGCTGCGCCGCGTGCTCGAGGTGGGGGCGGCGCGCGAAGCGGCAGGGCGAGAGCTCTCCGCGGAGGAACGGGCCGCGCTCGCTCACGCGCTGGAGGAGTGCTCGAGCTCGGAAGCGGTGGATCACCGACGGCTCGACTCGCGCCTCCACCTGCTGATCGCCGAGCTCTCGGGCTCCACGAGCCTCGTACCGCTCGTCGCCAACCTGCGCACGCGCGTCAATGCGCTGCTCGAAGCGATTCCGATGCTGCAGCCCAACATCGTGCACTCGAACGATCAGCACGAAGCGATCGTGTCGGCGATTCTCGCCGGGCGACCGCAGTCGGCGGCGGAGGCGATGCTCGAGCACGTCGAAGGCTCCTCCGCGCTGCTGCGCGGGTTCCTCACAAGACACTGACGAGGACGGCCGCGCTCCGCACAGCTCAGCGCAGGCTCGCGATGACCTCCGACGCTGATCGCACGCGCGTGAGATGCCCGACCCCTTCGCCGGCATCGACGGGAACGATCGAGTAATCGCCCGCCGCTGCGGCGGCCGCGAACTCGGAGCGCGCCTCGGCGTCGCTCGCGAGTTCGTCCTCGCGCCCATGCCACTGATCGATGAAGGGCGTGCGCAGCAGCCGCTCCGGAAAGCGCTCCGGCCAGGGCCGCTCGAGCGCCACATCGTAGACCCGGGTGACCAGGGTGTCGGCGGCGGATCCCCGGAGCAGCGCGTCACGAGCCGGTGGCGGGGTCAGCGCCTCCTCGCACGCGGCGAATGCGGTGCCGACCCACGCTCCCGCGGCGCCGGCGTCGAGCACCCTGGCCACATCGCTCGACGTGCTGATCGCCCCTGCTGCGAGCACCGGAGCGTCGACGGCGGCGATGATCTCGGCGAGCAGCGCATCCCGCGGGTGCTGATGATCGCCGTGACCGCCGCCCTCCCGGCCGCGGGCGACGATCGCATCGACGCCGGCGGCCGCGGCGCGCATCGCCTCGTCGACCGTCGCCGACTGCGTCACGGCGATGGCACCGGAGGCGTGCACCCGTTCGATCCACGACGCGTCGGGGTGCGCGTCGCCCCATTCGCCGAAGCTCACCGAGACGAGCGCTGGCCCTGCGGCGAGCGCGCGCTCGAACAGCTCGGGATCCCGCGCGATTCCCCAGGCGACCAGCCCGATGCCGAACGGCGCTCCACCGGCGCCGATTCCGTCTCCGAGAGCCCCGAGCTCCCGTTCGAGTGCGGTGACGGAACCCGCACTGCCCATGCCGATCATCCCGAGCCCGCCCGCTCGCGACACGGCGGCGGCCAGTCGTCCGCCGGCGACACCCCCCATGGGTGCGCACACGATCGGGGTGGACAGTCCCAGGGAACGGGCCCAGTCGGTGAGTCTGCCGTTGCTCATGCCGCCCAGGCTACCGCCGCACGGTCGCGCCGGAAACTACTCCTGGCCGGCGCAGTAGGTCGACAGCCGTTCCTCGCCAGCGGTCAGCGCCTCGTCCCAGGCGGTGAACGCTGCGTCTGCTTCGGCGATGTACGCATCGAGCTCGTCGGCAGGGAGCTGGAGCGCCTGCTCCTCCGTGAGCAAAGTGGTGACCACGTCTTCGTAGTACGTCTCGTAGGCGTCATACATGCGCGCCATCTCCGCGTAAGCCTCGGGATCGGTCACCTGCGCCAGCGCCGCCGTGAGCTGCGCGAGCCCGTCGGCCGCCTGGAGCTGCGCCGCGGCGACGTCACCCCTCGCCGCGACATTGGAGGCGCCGCTGAACACCAAGCCGGCATCGACCCAGTCACCATTGGCGACCTCGCACGCCTGCGCTGCAGTTTGACCGCTCTGCATCACGCCGCACAATTCGTAGCGCCGCACGTCGGCATCGGACATCTGCTGCTCGAAGGCGCTCTTCTGCTTCCCCAGAATGAGGACCAGATTCGCAGGGTCGTCGGGGTTGGCGACGTACCCTTCGGGAATATCACCGAGGCCCGTCCAAATGGTGTCGGCGTACTGCTGATGCGCGGCGATCGACGCGTCAAGGGCGTCGTGCAGTTCGGGAACGTCGACGCGGTCGGCGATGTCTTGCAGGGTGGAGATCACCGCTTGGTGCTCCGTTCGCTTCCTCTCGAAATCCTTGCTCTCGGTATCCGCCTCGAGGGCCACCCACGGGTCGAGAGCGAATCCCCATTCGGCATTCACCGTCTCGCACGCGCCGTCCAGGCTCTGCTCGGCCTGCGACGTTGGCGCCGGGGCGGGCGCGGCGTCGTCCGTGAACGATGGGATCAGCGCCGTGCACCCCGCCGCGCCCATCGTCAGCGCGATGGCCGCCGCGACGATTCCTCCGCGCCTCATGGCAGTTCTCATGGTGTCTCCTCGATGGTCGCAGTCATCGCGGATGTCGCCGTCCCGCGACGGTACGTCAGGTCGCGGATCCGGCGATCCTTGTCGATGCCCTTCTCCTCGAACGCGGTGAGGATGCGCCCGTCGAAACGCTCGGCCCACTCCCCCGAGAAGTCGCGCTCGAAGCCCTCGGCGGCATCGAGCACCTGCCGCATGTGCTCGGCGTAGTTCTCCCAGTCCGTCGCGAGCCGCAGCACACCGCCGGGCCGCAGCGCGCGACGGGCCACGCGCGCGAAGTCATCATTCACCAGACGCCGTTTGTGGTGCCGCGCCTTCTTCCACGGGTCCGGGAAGAACACCCAGATCTCGTCGACCGAGCCTGCTGGCAGGTACTTCTCGAGCAGTTCCGGCGCGTTCACCTCTGCGAGGCGCAGGTTCTCGACGCCCGCCACCTCTGCCCGGATGATGGTGCGGGCCAGCCCCGCGCGGAACACCTCGATCGCGAGGAAGTTCGTGTCCGGCCGGGTCTGCGATGCGTGCAGGATCGCATGCCCCTGCCCGGACCCCACCTCCACGATGAGCGGCGCCGTCCGCCCGAAGATCTGCTCCGGGTCGCCGGTCTCCCCATCGGCGACGCTGGTCGCCGCGGGGCCGTGCGCGATATCGAGCACGTACTTCTCAGCATGATCGGCCCACGCCCGCTCCTGCGACGGCGTCATGCGACCGCTCCGCCGCACGAACGAGACCGGCTTCTCCCGGAAGGTCGTCGGGTCGAAGCTCTTGGGCGGAAGTGGCTGCTGCTCGGTCACCCCATAACGGTAGTCGGGGCTGCGGCCCGGGGCAAAGCCGGAGGTGATCGGGCAGTAGCATGGAGACGGCTGTACACCGTGCCCGAGCGAAGGAGCGCATGATGACCAGACGGATCCTGCTGGTGAATGGACCCAATCTCAATCTGCTCGGCACACGGGAGCCCGAGGTCTACGGCACAGACACGCTCGCCGAGGTCGAGTCGCTCGCAGCGCGCGTCGCCGCCGAGTTCTCGCTCGAGGTGCGCGCCGTGCAGAGCAACCACGAGGGCGAGCTCATCGACGCGATTCACGCGGCGCGCGAGGACTGCGCGGCGATCATCATCAATCCGGGCGCGTTCACGCACACGTCGATCGCGATCCGCGACGCGATCAGCGGAGTCGAGCTGCCGACCGCCGAGGTGCACATCTCGAACGTGCACGCGCGCGAGGAATTCCGCCAGCACTCCTACCTCTCGGGCGTCGCGGCCTGCGTGATCGTGGGATGCGGCGTGCAGGGGTACGAGTTCGCGGTGCGCCGGATCGCGGCACTGCTGGGCGCGTCACCCGCTCCGGCGGCCGGAAGGGCGTAAAGCGTTTGGCACCGAGCAGCATTAATCAATGACTGTAAGCCTCCTCGTCGTCCGAAGACAGCAGGATGCAGTCGAAGTTCCGATGCTCGAGCCATCGCTGCATCGACTCCGGCGTCTCCGATCTGGGCGTCACGTGCAACGAGTCCGCCTCGAACACGTAACCGGGCGCGGGCATTTCCACCGGCGGATTGTCACTCACGTACTGATAGGTGAACTCGACGACCTTCCGGTCGCCGTTCAACAGGAAACCGGACTCGCTCGAACCGTAGAAACTGTTCTCGTTGGTGTACTCGAACCCCAGCATATTGTTCACCATGTAGCCGTACGTGCCCGGGCCCACCACCAGCATCCGATCCCACTGCTCCGGTATCAACGACGTCGCCGGCACGATCTCACCCGAGGCACACGCCTGCCGCAACGCCGCATCAAAGTCGTCGGCGCGTGCTCTCGCAGCGTCGCTCTCGATCACGCCAGCGCACCCCGCTGTGCTCACGAGTACTACGCTTGCAACGCACGCAGCCGCCTTCCGGCCCAGGTGACGCTTCGCAAATAGTTTCATCACTGCCAGTACCCACTTCCCGACCGAGGAATCGGGGTCTTCCTGCGATCTCCGGCGGCCGGAAGGGCGTAAAGCGTTTGGCACCGAGCAGCATTAATCAATGACTGTAAGCCTCCTCGTCGTCCGAAGACAGCAGGATGCAGTCGAAGTTCCGATGCTCGAGCCATCGCTGCATCGACTCCGGCGTCTCCGATCTGGGCGTCACGTGCAACGAGTCCGCCTCGAACACGTAACCGGGCGCGGGCATTTCCACCGGCGGATTGTCACTCACGTACTGATAGGTGAACTCGACGACCTTCCGGTCGCCGTTCAACAGGAAACCGGACTCGCTCGAACCGTAGAAACTGTTCTCGTTGGTGTACTCGAACCCCAGCATATTGTTCACCATGTAGCCGTACGTGCCCGGGCCCACCACCAGCATCCGATCCCACTGCTCCGGTATCAACGACGTCGCCGGCACGATCTCACCCGAGGCACACGCCTGCCGCAACGCCGCATCAAAGTCGTCGGCGCGTGCTCTCGCAGCGTCGCTCTCGATCACGCCAGCGCACCCCGCTGTGCTCACGAGTACTACGCTTGCAACGCACGCAGCCGCCTTCCGGCCCAGGTGACGCTTCGCAAATAGTTTCATCACTGCCAGTACCCACTTCCCGACCGAGGAATCGGGGTCTTCCTGCGATCATCGATCCCGAACTCTGCACGATCCCTGCCTGGAAGGCTGTGCGCGCCGGACAACTCGTCAAACGAGTCTGGCTCAGGGTGCGGTCCCTCGTAGTCACTCCATCGGAGTCGTTTATCATCACCGATGGTGATGAGGTCGCCATTTCTCGCTGCACGCTCGACGAGTTCCGCGAGCTCCTCGTCACTCACCTGCGGATGCTGCAGTGCGAAGGTGCGTCCCATCTCATTGTTGTAGAGATCCATCGCCTCAGCGGGGCCGGGATTGCTGTGATACCCCTCGTGCGCGCTTGTGAATTCCTCTGCCCAGTCGGGGCCGAAACGCCTCGTCAACAGCGCGGACCAATAGGTATGACGGAACGCATCGTTCCGGTCGTAATTGCCCGGCCGGCCCGTACCACTCGGGAATCTCTCGGCGGCAACTGACTGCGCAGACTTCTGAATCTCGTAGGCGTCCTTGAGGTCCCAGGCCCACAGGCTTTCCAGCATGGCTTTCTCTTTCGCCGTCATCCTAATGTCAAAATCCAAGCCCAGACGTTCCATCAACCAACGCGCGATCCCGTGCGGGATGCCCCAGGGCGCCCACAAACGCAGTTCTCCGCCGTCGCGCGGATCGTCGGCGACCTGGTATTTCACGAGGATCTCCTCGATGCTCGGCTTGTCACGCGAACCACCGCCTGCCGCGTCGGTGCTGGTGAACCCCAGTGTCGCAGCGACGGCGTGCAGCGACTGCTGAGTGTGCTGCAAACGGGCCACGAGCTTCGCGTGCGCCGCCTGCGCTGCCGCCTCCCGCGCCGTCTGAGCGACGCGAAGCCGGGCGTAGGCGGTCGTCACCGTCGTCAAAGATGCGATCGCGCCTCCGCGTGCGACGTCAGCGACCGCCAAGGCGAGCGCGTGCTCGGCGTGCAATGTCGGCGGGAGCGCGTCGAGTAGATTCCAGGCTTCGTCGAGCGTGGCATTGGCTGCACTCACCAGCGATGGAAGTCGCGCGAGCTCCTCGACGTGCGAGAGGAGATGCGACGCGCTCGTCGCGAAGGCCGCTGATGCCGCCGCTCCTGTCTTCCCGGTGAAACCTGGATCAGCCGCGGCCTTCCGCCAGGTGCGTGCCGCACTCTCGAACGTGACGCGTGCCGCGGAGTGCGCCCATTCGTCACCGTAACGCGGCGCACGTGCGATCACCTCGAGACGAGACTCGAAGAACCCGCTCATGAGAACCCGCCGAGAACTCGGGCGATGATGTCCACGATGTCCTGCTCGACCGAGATCATCTCGGCGAGAGCATCGGCGAGATGATCTCCGGCAGCAGCGAGCGCCTCACCGGTGCTTCGGCACAGCATCCCGACCGCTGCACCCACGTCAGAGAACGCCGCGTCGACTCCGCGGAGTTCGGGCACGCCAGACTCCTGCCCCAGTGGAGCATCGGCGGCGGTCACGTCGTGCGCAGAGCGCTGGAGCACCTCGGCGCGAGACCGCACGAGGTCCGCGACGAACGACACGCGCCCGCTCACCAGCCACCTCGCGTGATTCGTGGTTGCAGCGAATTCGGCACGCTGCGGGTGTCCATCGTCGCACGTCGCATGGGGTACTCCTTTTTCGAGCCCCCCCGTATCAAGGTATAGCAGAGTACCCGAGAGCATTCACGTTCCACTCCGCGCCCGGCCTTGCCCCCCCCATTCGACAGAAGCAGACCGTGCTCAGGCCGGCTCCCGCTACGGCGCCGTCGGGAACCAGTCGAAGAGATCCGGCTGGTGCGCGTGCACGAGCACCGCGAAGACGACGGCGTCGAAGAGGAGGTGCACGGTCACCACGTATGACAGCGAACGGGTCCGCAGGTAGATGATGCCCTGGATCAGTGCGAACGGAATCGTGAGCAGCGGCCCCCACGAGCGGTACCCGAGCTCCCAGAGGAACGACACGAAGACGACCATCTGCAGCAGATTCGCCAGCCACACCGGGAAGTGCCGCAGCAGCACGGCGAACACTGTGCAGATGAAGAACAGTTCGTCCCAGATGCCGACCGCGCCCACTCCGACGAAGAGCCGCGCCACGAGTTCGGGGGTGTCGACGATCGGCCAGTTCGTGTAGACGCCTGAGGAGATGAAGTACCAGGGCAGGATCACCCAGGCGAGCACGATCACGGCGACGAGCCACGCCCAGTGATACGGACCCCAGCGCTCACCCCGCGCCGACCCGGCGCCCCGCCAGGGGAAGCTCGTCGCCCGATCGCGGTAGATGAAGCGCGAGACGACGTAGGGCAGCGCGACGGCGCCGCCGAGCGCCAGCGTGAACTTCACCATCGACCAGTTGTCGAGGTGAGCGGCGAGCGGAATCAAGCGGACGACGCCGAGGCCCATGACGATGAGTGACAGGTCGCGCAGCAGGGACGGCGGCCGCTGCGACCGGTCCGGTTCGAAGCCCACCCGCATGAGCACGTGCGGCGCAGCGCGCCCGTCTCGCGTCCGACCCGCGAGCGCTGCCAGCGCGAGCCCGATGACGCCGAGGGCGATCCCTGCCCAGATCCAGTGGAGCACGAACCAGACAGGCGCCATGGCGCACACGCAGACGGCCGCCGAAATCGCGAGGGGGCTCGGGCGCCGCGTTTCCGGGCGCTGCGCCGACTCCGGTGCCGGCATCAGAGGAAGCGACTGCGCACGGGGCCGGGGGCCGCCGTTAACGGGACGAGTCGGTCATCGATGGGAAACGGCACCCGGTACGCGGAGACCGGGGCCCCGATGTCGCCGAAGTCGTCTTCCTTGACCCCGATTCCGGTCGCAGACGCCTCGACGATGCGTACGCGGATCCACTCCCCGCTTTCGGTGCGCAAGGCGTAGGCGTCCGCGAGGTACCCTATCCCGAGTGCCTCGAGCAGTTCCTCGGCCGCGAGCCAATCAATCGGCTTGGGCGACCGCGGGCGACCCAGCAGGTCGTAGGGGACGAACCCGTCGCCGACGGGTTCGATCCATCCCACGGGCTCGCGGTCCTCTCGGCGGTGCGCGATCCACGTTTCGGGAAGGGTCATGCTGCGAGCCTAGCAACCGAGCGGAAGTCGGGGCGCGGATGTCGGCGGCTCCCACTACTCTGACTGCATGACCACCACGCACATCGCAGATTCGCACGACCGCATCCGCGTGCGGGGCGCGCGCGAGCACAACCTGAAGAACGTCAGCGTCGACCTCCCCAAACGCCGCCTCACGGTGTTCACGGGCGTTTCCGGCTCCGGCAAGAGCTCCCTGGTGTTCGGCACGATCGCCGCAGAGTCGCAGCGCCTGATCAACGAGACCTACAGCGCGTTCGTGCAGGGTTTCATGCCGTCTCAGAGCCGACCCGATGTCGACGTGCTCGAAGGGCTGACCACCGCCATCATCGTCGATCAGGAGCGCATGGGGGCGAACCCGCGTTCGACGGTGGGCACGGCGACCGACGTGAACGCGATGCTCCGCATCATCTTCTCGCGGCTCGGCAGCCCCCGCATCGGTTCACCCAACGCGTTCTCCTTCAACGTCGCCTCGATCAGCGGCGCTGGGGCGGTCACGATGGAGAAGGGCGGCAAGCAGGTGAAGGAGCGTCGCAGCTTCGAGATACTCGGCGGCATGTGCCCCACCTGCGAAGGGCGAGGCTCCGTGAGCGACTTCGCCCTCGAAGAGCTCTACGACGCTGAGCTGTCGCTCGCCGCGGGCGCGCTGCAGGTGCCAGGCTTCAGCATGGACGGCTGGTACGGGCGCATCTTCGCGGCTCTGCTCCCGATGGATACTCCGATCCGGGATTTCACGGATGAGCAGATCCACCTCCTGCTCCACGAAGAGCCGCGCAAGATCAAGGCCGATGGTGTGAACGTCACCTATGAGGGGCTCATTCCGCGCATCCAGAAGTCGATGCTCTCGAAGGACCGCGAGGCCATGCAGCCGCACATTCGAGCGTTCGTGGATCGCGCGATCGTCTTCCGGGCGTGCCCCGAATGCGCTGGCACGCGCTTGAATGCGACCGCACGCTCCTCGAAGATCTCGGGGAAGTCGATCGCCGATGTCTGCTCGATGCAGATCACCGATCTCGCGGAGTGGGTGCGCGGCATCGAAGACGCCGGCATCGCCCCGCTCGTGGAGAAGCTCGTCGAGACCCTCGACTCGTTCGTGCAGATCGGGCTCGGCTATCTGAGCCTCGACCGCCCGACCGGCACGCTCTCGGGAGGCGAGTCCCAGCGCACGAAGATGATCCGCCACCTCGGCTCCCCCATCACCGATGCGACCTACGTCTTCGACGAGCCGTCGATCGGCCTGCATCCGCACGACATCCAGCGCATGAATCAGCTGCTCCTCAAGCTGCGCGACAAGGGCAACACCGTGCTCGTCGTGGAGCACAAGCCGGAGATGATCGCGATCGCCGATCACGCCGTCGATCTCGGCCCTCGAGCGGGCATCGATGGGGGCGAGATCTGCTTCGAGGGCACGGTCGCGGCTCTGCGGGCATCGGGAACCCTGACCGGCACGCATCTCGACGATCGGGCGAAGCTCAAGGATTCAGTGCGCACCTCGAGCGCTGCACTGGAGATCAGGGGCGCTGATCGCCACAACCTGCGGGGCATCGACGTCGATGTGCCCCTCGGCGTGCTGTGCGCGGTCACCGGTGTCGCCGGTTCCGGCAAGAGCACGCTCATCGGCAACTACATCGCGAATCGAGACGACGTCGTCGCGGTCGACCAAGGGGCGATCAAGGGTTCTCGGCGTTCGAATCCGGCGACCTACACGGGCCTGCTGGATCCGGTGCGCACGGCGTTCGCGAAAGCCAACGGCGTGAAGCCGGCGCTCTTCAGCGCGAACTCCGAGGGTGCCTGCCCGGAGTGCAAGGGCGCGGGGATCATCTTCACCGACTTGGGCATGATGGCGACGATGGAGAGCGTGTGCGAAGTGTGCGAGGGGAAGCGCTTCGCCGCCGCCGTGCTCGAGTACAGGTTCGGCGGCAAGAACATCGCCGAGGTGCTCGACCTGTCGATCGCGCAGGCGCAGCAGTTCTTCTCCGCCCCGGAGACGCGCATCCCGAAGGCGGCCAAGATTCTGGATCGCCTGGTGGACGTGGGTATCGGCTACATCAAGCTCGGCCAGCCGCTCTCGACCCTGTCGGGCGGCGAGCGGCAGCGACTCAAGCTCGCCATCCACATGCTCGACGAGGCAGACGTCTACGTGCTCGACGAGCCGACGACCGGGCTCCACCTCGCCGACGTCGAGCAGTTGCTCGCACTGCTCGACCGTCTCGTCGACGCCGGCAAGAGCGTAATCGTGATCGAGCATCACCAGGCCGTCATGGCGCACGCCGATTGGATCATCGACCTCGGGCCCGGCGCCGGGCAGCAAGGCGGCACCATCGTGTTCGAGGGAAGCCCAGCCGACCTCGTCGCATCACGCGCGACGCTCACCGGGGAGCACCTCGCAGAGTACGTGGCAGCGTGAGGCGCGTCGCACGTGGCAGGCCCCGCGCCGCGGTCACACGTCACCGCGGCGCGGAATCCAGCTCATTCAGCGCCCGAATCAGTCGATAGAGATCCCCCACCGCACGACGACGTGGGGTGAGCACGAGACGCGGCAGATCGAGCGCATCGTCGTCGGCGATCTCCGACGCGAGAGGCCCCGAGCGGGTGATCGCCCCCACCTCGCACAGACCCGAGAATCGCTCGTTCAGGTCATCGAGCTCCGCATCGCTCGGTTCAGCGCGCACCCGGAGCACGAGCTGTTCGCCCTGCCAGCGCAGCGAATCGTAGTTGCGCCAGAATCCGGTCACCTCCGCGATCGCCGCGTCGGGCGAATCGGTGACGAGCACGCGATCGAGATCGTCGACCGCGATGAGCCCGGAACCCGCGAGCTCTTCGGTGACGAAACGCGCGAATCCCTGCCAGTACGTGCCCCCGGCACGATCGAGCAGCACGATCGGCATCGGTTCCATCTTGCCGGTCTGCT
Organism: Leucobacter manosquensis; assembly: GCF_018304845.1. Classification (NCBI taxonomy): domain Bacteria; kingdom Bacillati; phylum Actinomycetota; class Actinomycetes; order Micrococcales; family Microbacteriaceae; genus Leucobacter; species Leucobacter manosquensis. Next base: position 1,267,347 of record NZ_JAFEVO010000001.1, read on the forward strand.
GCAGCGTCAGCAGTTCGAAGGTCTCGTCCATCGTGCCGAACCCCCCTGGCAGGCAGATGAAGCCCCGCGACTCCTTCACCAGCATCAGCTTGCGCGTGAAGAAGTACTTCATCGCGATGCGGTGCCCGTCATCGGCGGCGACATCGAGCGGAGCCTCCTCGAACGGCAGACGGATCGAGATGCCGAGCGATCGCTCGGGTCCGGCTCCCGTCGCCGCCGCCTCCATGATCCCGGGGCCGGCTCCGGTCACCACCATCCAGCCCAACTCCGCGAGACCTCGGGCAGCGGCTTCGGCGCCGACCCAGAGGGGATCGTGAGACTGGGTGCGGGCCGATCCGAAAATCGTCACCTTGGGTACGCCGACGAAGGGAGCGAACAGTCGGAACGCCGCTCGCATCTCCTCGACCGCCGTCGCGGTGATCTTCAGATCCAGCCGCGTCGCACCGTCGGTGCCGAGCCCGATTCCCGTCGAGACAATGCGACGGATCAACCCGCGGTGGCCCAAAGCGCCGGCATCGGCGATCACTGCATCGAGTCGTTCGCGCAGCTCCGCGGCCTGCACATCTTCTGAGTGTTGCTGGTTCCCGGTCGTCACGCTCACAGTCTACGAGCGCACCGCAGTAGGCTGGCCGCATGCCGAACCGGCGCGCCCATCTCTCCCCCCAGACCGCACACGGCGAGCTCGCGGCCGCCCTCGCCGCGCTCCGGACGGACAACGCCGTGCCGTCCGACTTTCCCGCTGACGCTCGTGCGGAGGCGAGCACCGCCGAGACGTCGGAGCCCGGTGAGGACCTCCGGCACATTCCGTTCGTCACGCTCGATCCCGCCGGTGCGAAGGACCTCGATCAGGCCTTCCACATCGAGCACCGCGACGACGGATTCCGCGTGCGCTACGCGATCGCCGACCTCCCGGGTTTCGTGAGACCGGGAGGCGCGCTCGACCGAGAGGCACGGCGGCGCGGACAGACCCTGTACCTGCCGGACGGCCGTATTCCACTCCATCCCGCGGAGCTCAGCGAGGGCCGCGCCTCACTCCTTCCCGGCGCCGATCGTGTCGCGTACGTGTGGGAGCTCGACCTCGACGCGTCCGGCGCTGTCACGAGCGCCGACGTCGAACGCGCCCTGGTGCGTTCCCGAGCGCAACTCGACTACGCGACGGCGCAGACCGCGCTCGACGCTGGTACCGGCGGCCCGCTGCTCGAACTGCTGCGCGACGTCGGCCTGCTGCGCGCCGAGCACGAGCGCTCGCGCGGAGGTGCGAGCCTGAACATGCCGGATGAGGAGATCGTGCGGGAGCCCAACGGTTACCGCATCGTGCGGAGCTTCGCGCGTCCCATCGAGGAGTGGAACGCTCAGCTCTCGCTCCTCACCGGCATGGCTGCCGGTCGCATGATGCTCGATGCCGGCGTCGGGATCCTGCGCACGATGCCGGCGCCCGACGAGGCTGCGCTCACCGCGTTTCGTGCGCGGGTCGCCAGCCTCGGGCACCCCTGGCCCGCGGACACGACGTACGGCGAGTACCTGCAGCAGCTCGATCACGCGTCACCGACGACGCCCGGGGTGCTGCAGGCAGCAGCGTCGTTGTTCCGCGGCGCCGATTACACGCCGTTCGACGGCGTCGTTCCGGAGCAGACGATGCAAGCCGCGATCGCCGCGCCGTACGCCCACGTCACCGCTCCGCTCCGCCGCCTGGTGGACCGCTGGGGGCTCGTGATCTGCGCCGCGATCTGCGCGGATGAGCCGATTCCGGAGTGGGCCAGGGCGTCGCTCGACGAGTTGCCCGCGCTGATGCGCGCATCGAATCAGCTCGCCGGTCAGCTGGGATCGCAGGCGCTCGATCGCGTCGAAGCCGCGCTGCTGCGAGACCGCGTGGGAGAGGTGCTCCCCGCGATCGTGGTCGAAGTCCGAGGCGAGCGCGCCCGCGTACAGCTCGACGACCCCGCGGTCACCGCGCAGGTCGCGTCTGCCGGATACACCGCCGGGACCCGAGTGGACGTGCGGGTCACCGCTGCGGACGTCGCGAGCGGCACGATCGAGCTCGCGCCGCTCACGGACGGTTCCGGCGATCGCCCCGCCGTCAGCGCCGCCTGAGGCGCTGCGCTAGGCGGTCACGACCTCTGGCGTCCCCGTCCCCTCGGAGGCCGGCATCTCGGCAGCCAGACGATTCGCCTCGGCGATCAGTGTCGCGACGATCTCGTTCTCGGGCACGGTCTTGATCACCTCGCCCTTGACGAAGATCTGCCCCTTGCCATTGCCGGAAGCGACGCCGAGGTCGGCTTCCCTCGCCTCGCCCGGCCCATTCACCACGCATCCCATCACTGCGACCCTGAGCGGCACGCTCATGCCTTCCAGGCCCTTCGTGACCTCCTCTGCGAGCGTGTACACGTCGACCTGGGCGCGCCCGCACGAGGGGCACGAGACGATCTCGAGCTTGCGCTCGCGGAGGTTCAACGACTGCAGAATCTGCAACCCCACCTTCACCTCTTCGACGGGAGGCGCCGACAGGGAGACGCGGATCGTGTCGCCGATGCCCTCGGAGAGCAGAATACCGAACGCCGTGGCGCTCTTGATGGTCCCCTGGAATGCGGGGCCCGCCTCGGTCACGCCGAGGTGCAACGGCCAGTCGCCGCGCTCGGCGAGCTGGCGGTAGGCCTTGACCATCACGATCGGATCGTTGTGCTTCACGGAGATCTTGAAGTCGTGGAAATCGTGCTCCTCGAACAGCGACGCCTCCCACACGGCGCTCTCGACCAAGGCCTCTGGGGTGGCCTTGCCGTACTTCTCGAGCAGCCGAGGGTCGAGGGAACCGGCGTTCACGCCGATGCGCAGTGAGACTCCGGCGGCTTTCGCGCGCCGAGCGATCTCGCCGACCTGATCGTCGAACTTGCGGATGTTGCCCGGGTTCACCCGCACCGCGGCGCACCCCGCATCGATGGCGGCGTACACGTAGTTCGGCTGGAAGTGGATGTCGGCGATGACCGGGATCTGGCTCTTCATCGCGATGATGGGCAGCGCCTCAGCATCGTCACGACTGGGGCAGGCGACCCGCACGATATCGCAGCCCGACGCGGTGAGCTCCGCGATCTGCTGCAGCGTCGCGTTGATGTCCGTGGTCGGCGTCGTCGTCATCGATTGCACCGAGACCGGAGCGCTCCCACCGACGGTCACCGACCCGACCTTGATGGCGCGCGACTGACGCCGCGGAGCGAGCACTTCGACGGTCTGCGGCATTCCCAAATTGACTGCTGGCACGGGCCGAGTCTACTCGCGCAGGCTGCGTGCCGGAGGCGAGTCCCACCGGCAGAGGCGTCGGAGCGCCGCGGTCCGGCGCTACCCGAAGAGCGAGACCGGCTTGACGAGGTCGGCGTAGATGAGCAGCACGGTCATCGCGCCGAGCACAATGGCCACCGCCATCGTCACGGGCACCATCTTGGCGGTGTCGATCGGCCCGGGGTCCGGCTTCCGCCGCAGCCTGGCGATGCCGCGCTTCAACCATTCGTAGACCGCGCCGACGACGTGGCCGCCGTCGAGCGGCAGGAGCGGCACGAGATTGAAGACGAAGAGCGCGACGTTCAGCGAGCCGAGCAGACCGATCATCGTCTGCGCACGGGCGGCGACCGGCGCGTCGTCGAGGCTGACGATCTCCCCCGCCATGCGGCCGACGCCCACGACGCTGATCGGCCCGTTCGGATCGCGCGCCTCGCTGCCGAACGCGGCGTTCCAGACGTCGATCATGCGTTCGGGCATGCGGATGATGATGCCGGCGACCCGCTGCACGTTCTCGCCGACGAACGCCGGCACGGCGGTGATCGGCTGCGCGACGTTCTCGCTCGCCGGAACCGCACCGATCATGCCGACCGATTCGGTCTGCACCGTGCCGTCGGCGCGCGTCACCGTGTTTCCGTCGGCGTCGGTGACCGTCCGCGTATTCACCACGGGTTCCAACGAGACGGTCTGCTCTGCACCACCGCGCTCGATCTCCACGGAGAGCGATTCGTCCGGCGACTCTCCGATGATCGTGCGGAACTGATCCCAGCTGGTGATCCGCGTCCCGTCGACCGAGATGACGCGATCACCGGGGCGCAGTCCGGCCGCGGCGGCCGGCGCGGCCGGATCATCGCTGCTGCACGAGGACGCATTGCTGTTCGCCGGCGCCAGGCACTCGTTGACCTGACCGAGCGTGGTGCTGTTCTGCGGCACACCGAACCCCACGAGCACGATCGCGAAGAACACGAACGCCAGCACGAGGTTCATCAGCGGCCCGCCCAGCATGATGATGATCTTCTTCCACGGGGGAAGCCGGTAGAAGGTGCGGTGATCCTCCCCAGAATCGATCGACTCGGCATTCGCCAGCCGAGCGTCTTCGACCACCGCCGCCATGCCTCGCTTGGGCTCGGCGTCGGGCTTGCCGAACGAGGCGCCCTCCTGCACGACCGAGTTCAAGAACCCCGTCGTCGACGGCCGCGCTGCCGCGCCGGGCTGCTCCGGCGGGTACATGCCCGACATCGCGATGTACCCTCCGAGCGGAATCATCTTCACGCCGTACTCGGTCTCGCCCCTGCGCTTCGACCAGATGGTGCGGCCGAACCCGAGCATGTACTGCGTCACCTTGACGCCGAAGAGCTTCGCAGGGATGAGGTGCCCGAATTCGTGCAGGCCGATCGACACGGCGAGACCGATCACGAAGATCAGAATGCCGAGCACGTAGAGCAGTACCTCAGTCACCCGCTCAGGCTACTGCGCACCGCTGGGGAGTTTCGGGGAAGCCGCAGGCCTTCTCAGGATCACCGTCGGTTGCAGCGCGGTTCGACGGCGGCGCGCGTCAGCGCCCGCGCGCGTCGATCGCCAGTTGCGCGCGCTCGCGCGCCCAGCGCTCGGCCTCGGCGAGGGACTCGAGCGTGAGCTGCGCCGGCGTCTCGTGCGCCTCGACCACCCGGCGCACGGTGTCGACGATGTCCAGGAACCCGATGCGACCGGCGTGGAACGCGTCGACCGCCTCCTCGTTCACGGCGTTGTAGACCGCCGGATACGTGAGTCTGGCCCGACCGACCTCCTTGGCGAGGTCGACGGCGGGGAACGCGGCCGAATCGAGCGGCTCGAACTCCCACGCCGTCGCCGACCGCCAGTCGAGCGGAACTCCGACATTGCCCATGCGATCCGGCCATGACAGCCCCAGTGCGATGGGCAGCCGCATGTCCGGGGGCGAGGCCTGGGCGATGGTCGACCCGTCGATGAACTCCACCATGGAGTGCACCACCGATTGCGGGTGCACCACGACCTCGATATCGCCGTAGGAGACACCGAAGAGCAGGTGAGCCTCGATCACCTCGAGCCCCTTGTTCACCATCGTCGACGAGTTCGTCGTCACCACGCGGCCCATGTTCCAGGTGGGGTGCGTCATCGCCTCGGCGGGCGTCACATCGCGCAGCTGCTCACGTGTGCGACCCCGGAATGGCCCGCCAGACGCGGTCAGGATGAGGCGGCGCACCTCGTCGCGGCTGCCCGACCGCAGCGCCTGCGCGATCGCGGAGTGCTCGGAATCGACCGGAACGATCTGCCCGGGAGCCGCGAGCCCGGTCACCAGATCGCCGCCGACGATGAGCGATTCCTTGTTCGCGAGCGCGAGCGTGCGCCCCGCTTCGAGCGCGGCGATGGTGGGGCCGAGCCCGACGGAGCCGGTGATGCCGTTGAGCACGACATCCGCCTGCACGTCGCGGATGAGCTGCACCGCGGCGTCGGCGCCGAGACCGGTGTGCTCGACGTTGAACTCGTCCGCCTGCTCGCGCAGGCGATCCGCCTGGGTCCCTGCGATGAGGCCGGAGACCTGATACTTCGCAGGATGCTTGCGGATGACGTCGAGCGCCTGCTCGCCGATGGATCCGGTGGAACCGAGGACGATGACGCGCTTCATCGCTCCAGGCTACTCGGCGGGCGCGTCCGCGTGCACCGTGCCGAGGATGTCGAGTACGAAGACCATCACGTCGTCGCCCTGGTGCCCCTGCTGCTCCAGCGTTGCCGCACCGTAGCCGCCGTCCTCAGCCGGCACCACGGAGATGACCTGGGACCCGACCTTCTGGCCCTCGAGGGCTTTCTGGAATCCGCCGATGACCTGGGTCGTGAGGAAGTCGGTGGGCTCTCCGCGGCTCCAGCTCGAATCGAACTCCTCGCCGGTGCGCCAGATCACACCGCGGTAGTTCACGTATACGCGGTCTCCGGGCTGCACCTCTTCGCCATCGCCCTCGACGAGCGTGGCGATCTCGAGCTTGTCGGGTGCCTCCAGGCCGTCCGGGACGGTGATCGTCGGCTCGCCGTCCTCGGCGACCTTGACCGTCGGGAACCCGTCGGGCGCGGTGACCTTCTTGCCCTCCGCCTTGGAGAGCAGCTCATCGCTCTTCAGCGTTCCCGGCTCGCCCGTCGCAGCGGCAGCGTCGCCCGCATCGGTGATCTCCCCGAACTCCATCACGATGACGAGCGAGTCGTCGGCGGTGATGTTCTCGAGACCGGTCTGCTCGGGCGGCGTCTCGCCGAAGACGTCGGCGTACGGAGCGGCGAGCGCGATCTGCTCGCCGGCCGTGGCGCACCGCAGACCGTCGTACGCCCACTCGGCGAGCCCCGATTTCTCGACCGGGATCGCGCTCGCGGGAAGCTGCTGCAGCGCCGACCCGTCGGCACCGTTGAAGAGGGTCATCGAGGTGAGCACCGACTGCCCCTCCTCGACGACGTCCCCCTCGCCTTCCTCCAGCACGGAGCGCTGCATCTTGTCCGCCTCCACCGGGGTGTCCGAGGTGAGTTCGAGATCCTCGCCGACCGAACCGGAGACCTTCACACTGGAGCTGGCCGAACCGGAAGCGAGGCAATCGGTGCCGGAAGCATCGGCGCTCGCCGATCCGCCGCCGCTCGAGCAGCCGACCAGGAGCAGTGCGCCAACGAGGGCGGCGGGGGCGATGGCGCGCGTCAGTTTCACGGTGATAGGAGTCCTTCGAGTCGCGAGGAGCCGCGTCAGTTCCGATGCACAGGGAGGTGCGGTGGGCGCGCGGCCATGAATGCGTTTCGAGTATGGCGCATTGCGCTGCCCGGCGGCTGGGAGGCTTCCGACCTTCGCCTGTGATCGCGAGCCGACGCGCAGACGCCGCGCTTCACCGACGGCTGGCGAGCGCGGCGGCGTACAGCTCCCGCGATGAGAGTCCGGTGGCCTCGGCCACGGCCCGTGTCGCGTCCTTGAGACGCTCTCCCGCCTGCACTCTGGCCTGCACCTCGACGAGCGCCGATTCGGGCGATGCAGCGCTCGAAGCCGCGCCGCTCACCACCACGACGATCTCTCCTCGCACCCCGTCTGCTGCCCAGGCGGCGAGCTCGCGCAGACCTCCCCGCCGCACCTCCTCGTGCAGCTTCGTGAGCTCGCGGCAGACCGCCGCGGCGCGATCATCCCCGAACGCGTCGGCGAGGTCGCCGAGCGACGCCGCGAGCCGGCTGGGCGATTCGAAGAAGACCAGCGTTCGCCGTTCGGCGGCGAGTGCGCGGACGGCACGCACCCGCTCGCCGGATTTGCGGGGCAGGAATCCTTCGAAGGCGAAACGATCGGTCGGGAGGCCGGCTACGGCGAGCGCCGTGATGACCGCGCTCGGGCCGGGGATCGCACTGACGGGGACCCCGCGCTCGGCGGCCAGTTGCACCACTCGGAACCCGGGATCGGAAACGGTCGGCATGCCGGCGTCGCTCACCAGCACGATGTCTTCAGTCTGCGCGCGTTCGACGAGCGCTGCCGCCCGCTCGTGCTCGTTGTGATCGTGCAGCGCGATGAGTTCCGGTCGATTCTCGATTCCGAGGAGACGGAGCAGCTGGGCGGTGTGACGCGTGTCCTCCGCGGCCACGACGGTCGCTTCCTCGAAGGTGCTGCGGAGCCGCGCGGAGGCGTCACCGAGGTTTCCGATCGGCGTCGCCGCGAGAAGGATCATGCCTCAATCGTATGCGCGCGCGTCACCGGGCGGGTGCGGCGGGTGACGCGCCCTGGCGTGGGCCTGCTGACAGAATGAATCCATGACCGATCCACAGCAGCCAGTGCCAGCACCGCCCCACCCCTACGCCGAATCGGGCTCGGCATCGCGGCGACGCGGCAACGGCAACCTCTCGATCGCAGCCATGGCGCTCGGTCTCGCCGCTCTGGTCACGGTGATCGTCTCCGCGTTCTACTTCGGTCTCGGTGCGATTCTCGGAGCGCTGCTCGCCGTCGCAGCGGTGGTGCTCGGCATCGTCGGTGTGATCTCCCGCAGCCGCCGTGCTCCGGCGGTCGTCGGGCTCGCCTCCGGAGCGCTCGCGCTGCTCGTCGCGCTGGTGCTGGGCGTGGTGTCGGCCGTGACGCTCGCAGGCTCGATCACCGCCCCGTCCGGCTCCCATTCCGGCGCCCCCGGCGCTGCAGACGAGCCACAGGGTTCGGAGGATCCGATGTCGTGGCCCGAGAACATGGCCACGGGAGGCATCGTGTTCGATCAGGACGGCGTGGTCCGATCCGAGGTTCCGAGCACCGGCGCCCCCGAACCGCAGGAGGCGGGAGCCGAGGCGCACACGGTTCGCGTGTACGTCGATTACCGCTGCCCCTCCTGCTCCGTCTTCGAGACCACGAACGGGGAAACGCTCGAGCGGCTGATGGAGAGCGGCCAGGCATCGGTCGAGATCACTCCGTTGACATTCCTCGATCGCATCTCCCCCGACCAGTACTCGTCGCGCGCCTCGGCCGCCATGGCGTGCGTGGCGGAAGCGCAGCCGGAAGCCGCATGGAAGGTGCACCGCCACCTGTTCGATCCGGCGGTGCAGCCGGCGGAGACGACCGGCGGACTCGACAACGGTGCGTTGATCGACGCGGTCGACGAGGCGGCGGGCGGCGCGAACGACGACGTGCGATCATGCATCGAGTCAGAGCGGTTCGTGCCCTTCGCCCAGGCGCTCAACGAGTGGGTGTTCGACAATCCCGTGCCGGGCGCTGAGGATCCGCAGCTCGCCGTGACCGGCACGCCGTTCGTCGTCGTCGACGGCGTTCCCTTCACGGGCTCCCCCGGTGACGCGCAGGCGTTCACCGATTTCCTCGCCGAGCAGGACGTCGCCGTGGGATCCGTCTCGTAACGAGCTGCTAGAATCGGTCGGCTATGCATCAGACGAGCGAGCACCCGGTCCCTGACACGTCGCCCCGCGGGGTCACGCTCCTGAGTCGAACCGGGAAGCTGTACTACCCGCTCGCCCTCGTCTCGCGTCTGCCGTTCGCGATGATGGTGATCGGCGTGCTCACGCTCGTCGTCTCCGCGCGCGGCTCCGTTGAACTCGGCGGTCTCAACTCGGCGATGGTCGGGCTGGGCGTTGCCTGCGTCGGGCCCCTCATCGGCGCGGCGGCAGACCGTTACGGGCAGCGGCCAACACTGCTCATCGCCGCCATCGCGAACAGCGCACTGCTCGGCGCCCTGGCCTGGATCGCGTTCAGCCCGCTGCCGACGTGGGTGCTGTTCCTCGGATCATTCCTCGCCGGCGCCACGGTGCCGCAGACGTCGCCGATGTCGCGTTCGAGGCTCGTCGCGATCGTCGCGCACGATCTGCCGGCGCAGCGGCGGCCGAGGGTGCTGTCGAACGTGCTCGCCTACGAGTCGGCCGCCGACGAGGTCATCTTCGTGTTCGGCCCGGTGATCGTCGGCGTGCTCGCCACCACGATCGGCGCGTGGGCGCCGATCGTGGGCGCTGCCGTGCTCACGCTGCTCTTCGTCACCGCCTTCGCCCTGCACCGGACGAGCGCGCCAGCGCAATCGCCGGAGCAGCGCGCGGCAGTGCTCGCTCCCGCGTCGGAACTCGCACGACCCGCGCTCCTCGTGACGGTGTTCGGCATCGTGACCGTTGGGTTGTTCTTCGGCTCGATGCTCACGTCGCTCACGTCGTTCATGCAGGATCGCGGCGACCCCGAGAGTGCCGGCCTGATCTACGGGGCGATGGGCGTGGGCTCCGCGATCTTCGCCATCGGGGTCGCGGCGCTTCCCCCGCGCTTCTCGCTCCGCGCCCGGTGGCCCGTGTTCGCGGTCTGCATCGTGGCTGGCGCCGTGCTGCTGCAGTGGTCGCACGACGTGCCCTCGATTCTGCTCAGCCTGGCGATCATGGGCATCGGCGTCGGGCCGCTCCTCGTGACGCTCTACAGTTTCGGCGCCGCACGCAGTCCCATCGGCCGCTCGGCGACCGTCATGACGATGCTCGGCTCCGGACTCATGGTGGGCCAGTCGGCTGCCGCCGCCCTGACCGGCGTCGTCGCGACCGATCTCGGCACGCGCGCGGCGCTCGTGCTGCCGCTCGCGGCCGCCGTGCTGGCACTCGCGGCCGGCGCGATCAACTGGTGGCTGAGCGGAGCGGACGATCGCGCCGGGCACGGTCCGAACACTGCGCCGGTGACGCTCGACGCGGAATAGCGCAGTGCCCGGCGGCGTTGCACTGCAGGCCGGTACCGCCACCCCGAGAGGTGGAAGAATGGAGAACATGCCTGACCTCGCGCTGCATCCCGCGCTCACCCCCGCAGACGTCGCGCTGCTGCGCGCGGAATTCCCGTACTTCGTCGCGCAAGACGCGCTCGAGTTCGCTCCCGCCTACCTCGATTCCGCCGCCACGTCGCAGCGCCCGGGCCGGGTGCTCGACGCCGAACGCCGGTTCGTCGAGTCGTCGAACGCCGCCGTGCACCGCGGCACCAGCGGCGCGGTCGGAGCCGCCACCGAGGCGTTCGAGGGTGCTCGCGCCGCCGTGGCGTCCTTCGTGGGAGCGGAGGCGCCCGAGCAGATCGTGTGGGCGGAGAACGCGACCGACGCGCTGAACCTCGTCGCCACCGGCATCGGCGAGGCGAACGCCGGTCTCGGCGTCTCCGGCAGTGAGCGCTTCCGACTCGAACCCGGTGATGAGATCCTGATCACCGAAGCCGAGCACCACGCGAACCTCATTCCCTGGCAGCGGCTCGCGAAGCGAACGGGAGCGAGCCTGCGGTACATTCCGGTGCGGGCGGACGGCACCTGGACCATCGACGACGCGCGCGCCGCAGTGACCGAGCGCACCAGGGTGTTCGCATTCGCGCACATCTCGAATGTGACCGGCTACGTCGCACCCGTCGCGGAGCTCGTCGAGCTCGCGCACGCGGTCGGGGCGGTCACCGTGCTCGACGCCTGCCAGTCGGTGCCCCACATTCCCGTGGACTTCACCGCGCTCGGCGTCGACTTCGCAGCGTTCTCCGGGCACAAGATGTTCGGTCCGAACGGCATCGGAGTGCTCTACGGGCGCCCGGAGATGCTCGACGCACTGCCGCCGGCACGAACCGGCGGCTCCGCGATCACGAAGGTCACGATGGAGTCAGCGCAGTTCATGCCGGCTCCGCAGCGTTTCGAGCCGGGAACGCAGCCGGTTTCGCAAGCGGTCGGCATGGGCGCAGCGGTCTCCTTCTTGAACGCGATCGGCATGAGCCGCGCAGCCGCACGCGAGCACGAACTCGTCGAGCGGCTGGTCGCCGGCATCCTGGAAACGCCGGGTCTGCACCTGCTGGGGCCGGCCGATACGGCGCAGCGCGTGGCACTGGCCGCAGTCTCGGTCGAGGGCGTGCATGCACACGATGTGGGGCAGTATCTCGACGAGCAGGGGGTGCGGGTGCGCGTCGGGCACCACTGCGCCCAGCCGCTGCATCGCGCGCTCGGCCTGACGTCGAGTACGCGCGCGAGCGTGCACGTCACCACGACCGAAGACGAAGTCGATCGTTTCGTCGACGCGCTCCGCGGCGCTCAGCGGTATTTCGGGGCGGAGGTTTCGGCATGAGTGCACTGGACGGGTTGTACCAGGAGGTGATCCTCGATCACTCCAAGCGACCGATCGGCAAGGGCGAACTCGAGGCGGATGCGGCCGCGTTGACCGCGTCGCACCATGAGTTCAATCCGAGCTGCGGCGACGAGATCGATCTGTCGATCTCAGTCGACCCCGAGACCCGCCTCATCCGACAGGTGGCGTGGCAGGGTCAGGGGTGCTCCATCTCGATGGCATCGGCCTCCATCCTGTCGCAGCTCGTGCGCGACGACGCCCTCACCGTCGACGAGGCTTGGACGCGCATCGACGCATTCCGGGAGATGATCCAGGCGCGCGGCGAAGGCGATCCCGACGAGGAACTGCTCGGCGACGCGGTCGCGCTTCAGGGCGTCTCCAAGTTCGTCATGCGGATCAAGTGCGCGATGCTCGGCTGGGTGGCTCTCGAGGCCGACCTCAAGCAGGTCGAGGCGCAGCGCTCCTAGCTTCCGCAGCTCCTCCGACGCGCGTCACGAGATTCGACAGTTCGGCGCCGGGCGCGGTGACGCGGTCGGCGACCTCGCGGATCACCGCCTGCAGCGCGGCGCAGGCGCGCGTGGGAGCCATGTCGACGCGGCGCGCGATGCTCACGGTGCGCGAGAGCGCCGCGTCAGCGAGTGGAGCCGTGCGCAGCATCGGGCGGTCCGCCGCCACCATCGCTGGCACCACGGCGACGCCGATCCCTCGACCGGCGAAGCTCAGCGCCGCGTCCATCTCCGCTCCCTCGACCGCGACGAGCGGGGTCACTCCGCGTGCGCGGAACGCGGCGTCCACCGTGACCCTGAGATCGTAGTTCTCCGGAAACACGACCTGCGGCACTCGCGCGAGCTCCTCGAGTTCGACGGGACGGTCGGGGTCCTCCGAACCGGTTTCGTCGCGGCCGAACGGATCCGGCCGGGTCGGATCCGACACCACGACGAGACGCTCGCTGAGAATCTGCTCGCGTTCGAGCACCGCACGCGCCGCTCCGGACGACACGCTCGTCACGATCAGTGCAAGATCGAGTGCTCCCTCGACGAGCGCGGCGATGAGGCTCCGCGAGCCCCGCTCCAGAATCTCGATCTCGATGCCCGGGTAGCGGTCGCGGAACGCGGCGAGCACATCGGCGACGAGGCTCGTGCAGAGCGTCGGTGTCGCGCCGAGCCGTATGCGCCCGCGTCGCAGCTCGGCGAGATCCGTCATCTCGTGGCGCGCGGTCTCGGCGTCGGCGAGCATCCGCCGCGCGATCGGCAGGAGCCGCTCCCCTGCTGGGGTCAGAGCGACGTTGCCGCGGACGCGGTGCAGCAGTTCGACGCCGAGATCCGCTTCCAGGGTGGAGATCTGCCTGCTGAGCGATGGTTGGGCCAGGTGGAGCCGCTCGGCGGCGCGGGTGAAGTGCCCGAGCTGCGCGATCTCGACGAAGCCACGGAGCTGTTCGAGGTTCATTTTCATAGCGTAAACGCATCTTGGCGATCAGGTCTATTCATTGGAGTAATCGATCGGCCGGTCGTAGCGTGATGAGCATGAATCGCATCTCTCCCACCCCCGCCCAGGGAGCTGCTCGCAACGAGCGCCTCCTCTCCACTTCGGTACTCGTCATCGGCACCGGCGGAGCCGGACTCCGCGCGTCCATCGAACTCGCGGAGCGCGGCGTCCAGGTGCTCGCCGTCGGGAAGCGGCGCGCGCACGACGCGCACACGACCCTCGCCGCAGGCGGCATCAACGCCGCCCTCGGCACGATGGATCCCGAGGACAGCTGGGAACAGCACGCCGCCGACACGCTCCGCGAATCGTACTTCCTCGCCGACCCCGCGATCGTCGAGACGGTCACCCGCAACGCCGCGCGCGGCATCGAGGATCTGGAGCGCTGGGGCATGCCGTTCGCCCGCGAGGACGACGGCCGCATCAGCCAGCGCTTCTTCGGCGCGCACAAGTATCGCCGCACCGCGTACGCCGGCGATTACACCGGCCTGGAGATTCAGCGCACCCTGATGCGGCGCGCAGCCGAACTGCGCGTCTCGATCGTGGATACGGTGTACATCACGCGCCTGCTCGTCGCCGACGGACGCATCTTCGGCGCCTACGGGTTCGACATCGTCGACGGAGCCCCGGTGGTCATCCACGCCGACGCCGTGATCCTGGCGGCGGGCGGCCACACGCGCATCTGGCGCAACACCTCCTCCCGGCGCGATGAGAACACCGGCGATTCGTTCCGACTCGCCGCGCTCGCCGGCGGAAAGATCCGCGACGCAGAACTCGTGCAGTTCCATCCCTCCGGCATCCTCGAGCCCGCCGACGCCGCCGGGACGCTGGTCTCGGAAGCGGCTCGAGGAGAGGGCGGGATCCTGCGCAACGCGCTCGGAGAGCGCTTCATGGAGCGCTACGACCCGGAACGCATGGAGCTCTCGACCCGGGACCGCGTCGCTCTCGCGAGCTACACCGAGATCTCTGAGGGCCGCGGCACCACCAACGGCGGCGTCTTCCTCGACGTCTCGCATCTTCCGCGCGAGCAGATCCTCTCGAAGCTGCCACGGGTGTACCGCACGCTGATCGATCTGCAGATGCTTGATATCACCGAGGAGCCGATCGAGATCGCGCCCACCGCCCATTACTCGATGGGCGGTGTGTGGGTCACGCCCGACACGCACAGCACCGGGGTCGCTGGACTCTACGCGATCGGTGAGGCGTCGAGCGGCCTGCACGGCGCGAATCGCCTCGGCGGCAACTCCCTCATCGAGTTGCTCGTGTACGGCCGCATCACCGGCTCCGATGCCGCGGACTACGTGTCGGGGCTCACCGAGATCCGCCGCGACCCGGCCGCCGTCGCCGAGGCGCGCGCGGAGATGCAGAACCTGCTGGAGGGAGCGGGGACCGCCGATAAGAGCACCGAGAGCCCGCGTCGGCTCCAGCGCGCTCTGCGAGACATCATGACCGAGCACGTCGGCGTCGTGCGCAGCGAGGCCGGTCTCACGACCGCACTCGGAAAGCTGGAAGCGTTGCAGGAGCGCGTGGCGCGGGTCACGGCGCATCCGGACATCGCGGGATTCGACGACCTCGCTCATGCCTTCGATCTGTACGGGTCGATGCTCGCCGCACGGGCGACGATCGAATGCGCGCGCGAGCGTCGGGAGACCCGCGGCTGCCACAACCGCTCCGATTACACCGAGCAGGATCCGTCTCTGCGGGGGAACTTCGTCTGGACGCCGGATCGCGGTGCCGTATTCGAGCCGCTCCCGGAGGCGCCGGTAACCTTCCGTGATCTCGCGCTCGCCGCCGCTGACGACACCGTTCAGGGCAAGCTCGTCGAGTAGCCGGGGAGGTCGGTTCCGCAGCACGAGTTCCGCGCGGCGGTGGTCAGAGCAATGCGGAGTCCCGCTCACACCGCCGCGTGGAAACGAAATCGCGGTGCTCCGCGCCGAGTTCTGTGCATAACCGTTCGTCGTGCGGCGCAGCATCGGAGGATCGGATCATGACCGAACGCGAATCCGACCCCCGCCCCGTCATCCGATGCTCTGGCACCGCAGACTTCCTCGCGGCCCTGCCCTATCTCACCGGGTTCACCGCCACCGACAGCCTGTTCGTGATCTGTTTCATCGGCGCACGCTCCGGCCCTGCGGTCCGCATCGACCTCCCCCGCAGTGACGATCCCGGCGATGCACTCGCGATCCTCGATCTCATGAGCGAGCTCGCGCGCGATCTCTCCGCGATGCACGAGCACCCGGTCGCGGTGGCCGTCGTCATCGTCAGCAACGCGTCGTTCGACGTGACGGGCCCTCCCCCATGGCAACGACTGGCGAGGCGCATCGAGCGCCGCCTCCGTCGCGACGGCGTCGAGATCCGAGAACTCTGCCTACTCGCTGCAGATGGATGGCTGAGCTTCCTCGACCCGCACCCGCCATTGGCAGGCCGACCCCTCAGCGAGATCGCGGAGAGCCCCGTCATCCGCGGCCCGCTCCGACAGATCGAGGCACCGGTCGAACTCCAACGGCTCGGAGAGATTCCGACCGCCGATCCCGCGCGTGCCGCGGCACTGGCGCGCGCGCTCGAACACCATCCTCCCTCCGATTTCCCGGGTTCGGAGCGCGTCCCCCCGCTGCGCTCCGAATCCGGGAGCACCTCAGATTCGTACTTCGCCTGGATCTCCGAAGCCGCGGAGTCGACCCGCGATCTGTGCGCCGACGGCCCGCTGAGCAGTGACGCTGCGGCGCGCCTCGTCCGCAACAGTGCGCATTCCGATCGCTGGCTGATCATCGCACTGGGACTCCTCACCCGTCCTGAGTTCCCTCTCGAACTCGCCGCGGAACTGCCCATCGGCAGATTCACCGGCGTGCCGGTGGAACTCGAGATCGATCTCCCACCGCTCACCGACGAACCGGCTGCGGGGCTCCGAACGGAGTGCCGCGCGAACACCTCGGCCGGGCGAGAACGCACACGCGTCGCCGCATCGGATTGGTCCATCTTCCGCATCCTCGACGGTGCGTGCCCAGAGTTCACCGAGCACGGCCGCCTGCGCGGGGTGCTCGCCCGACTGCGAGAGACGATGAGCGAGACGCCGGAGCCCCTCAGACCCGGCATGCTCGCACTGAGCGCGTGGCTCTGGTGGTTGCAGGGCAATCAGTCGGTGGCACGCCGCCAGGCGCATGAGGCTCTCGCCATCGATGCTGGGCATGAGCTCGCCACCATGGTGCACCGGTTGACGACGAAACCGCTGTATCGGAGACTCACTGCGACCCGTTCCACGAGCCTCGGCGGTGCGCGGCAGACGCAGTCTCGGCGCGCAGCACCTCGATGATGCGGTCGATCGCGGCCGCGGTCACGGGGCCGGCGAGCGTGAATCGGATGCCGGTCTGCGCGAGCTCGGCGGAGAATCCGAGTGCGAGCAGCACCGGAGACGGGTCATCCGATCCCGCAGCACATGCCGAACCAGAGGACACCGCGAACCCGGCGGCGTCGAGGGCCACCAGGAGCGACTCTCCGCTCACCCCGTCGACGACGAACGACGCGTGCCCCGGCAGTCGCTCTGCGCGATCGCCCGTGAGACGGGCTCCCGGCACCTCCGCGAGCACGCGTTCGATCAGCGCTTCGCGCGACTCGATCAGCGCCACGCCCTGCGAGCCGATCTCCGCACTGGCTGCGCGCACCGCAGCGGCGAAGCCCGCGAGCGCCGGTCCGTTCTCGGTGCCCGCTCGGCGCCCCTGCTCCTGCCCGCCGCCGTGGAGCAGCGGTTCCACGGCGAGACCGGATCGCACGAGCAGCGCCCCGGTTCCCTGCGGCCCGCCGAATTTGTGGCCCGCGATCGTCATCGCATCGATACCGGGTCCCGGCCAGGCGGCTCCTGAGACGCCGAACGTCGCGGACCCGAAGCGCACCGGCAAGGAGGCAGCGGCCTGCACGGCGTCCGTGTGCAGGAGCACCCCGCTGGCGTGCACGATCTGCGCGATCCGCGGCAGATCCTGCACGGTACCCACCTCCGCATTCGCGAGCCCCACCGACACGAGCGCCGTGTCTGAGCGCACGAGCGCTGCGACCGACGAGGCGCTCACGCGTCCGACCTCGTCCACCTCTGCGAAGTCGAGCGAGAAGCCGAAGACGCGCTCCAGATACCGGCAGCTCTCGATCACCGACGGATGCTCGATCGGCGTGGTGACCAGGTGCCGACCGCGAGGGTTCGCGAGCGCGAGCCCGATGATCGCGAGGTTGTTGGCCTCGGTACCGCCCGACGTGAAGATCACCTCGGACGGACGCGCAGCGAATGCCGTCGCGATGTCAGACCGCGCCGCATCGATCCGTGAACGGGCACGATGACCGGCCTGATGCACGCTCGAGGCGTTCGCCGCGCCGTCGTCGAGCGCATCGATCATCGCGGCCCGCGCCTCAGGCCGCAGCGGCGCCGTCGCTGCGGCGTCGAGATACCCGTCGGCACTCGAGCCGAGGCGCGGCGCTCCCCCGATCATGCGCGGTGCTCCCCGCTCATGCGCGGTGCTCCCAGCTCATGCGCAGCGCTCAATCCGCATCGAGACCCAGATCCAACGCGCGAGCACCGTGCGTCAGCTGCCCGACTGAGATGACATCGACTCCCGTCTCCGCGATCGAGGCCACCGTCTCGAGCGACACCCCTCCGCTCGCCTCCGCGACGACGCTGCCCGCAATCCGCTGCACCGCCATGCTCAGATCGTCGAGCGGGAAGTTGTCGAGCAGCACCCCCGTGATATCGGCGGCGAGCACCGCATCGAGCTGATCCAGCCGGTCGACCTCGACGATGATCGCGGTCGTGTGCCCGGCTCGCTCCCGCAGAAGCCGCAACGCGCGCGTCGTCGTCGCGGTGTCGGATGCGCCGAGGGCTGCAAGGTGATTGTCCTTCACCATGATCGCGTCGGAGAGACTGAAGCGGTGGTTCACACCGCCCCCGGCGCGGACCGCATGCTTCTCGAGAGCGCGCAGACCCGGCGTCGTCTTGCGGGTGTCGGCGATGCGCGCAGACGTGTGGGCGACGGCCGCCACGAAGCGCGAGGTGAGCGTCGCCACACCGCAGAGCCGCTGAGCGAAGTTCAACGCCACGCGCTCGCCGGTCAGCACGCCTCTGGCGGGGCCGGCAACGCGGGCGAGTACCTCTCCGGCGGCGAACACCGCACCGTCCTCCGCGAGATCCGTGATCTCGATACGCGCATCCGCCTGCCGAAAGGTCTCGCGCACCATCGCCCCGCCCGCGAACACACCCGATTCGCGGGCCACCAGGCGTGTTGCGATGCCGAGCTCGGCGGGGATCGCGAGTTCGGCGGTCAGGTCGCCCCACGGAGCGTCTTCCGCGAGAGCGGCGCGAACCGCGGTATCGACGATGGACTGCGTCAGCATACGGAAACGCTCCTCTGTTGGGTCAGTTGTCGGGGGCGTGACGGTGCGGGCGGGCTGGGCGGCGGTGCCGTGCCGAACTCGATGCGAAACGCGCGTCGGCGGGAGAGGGCTGGATCGACGTCTGGAAAATCCGATCGCACGTGCGCCCCGCGCGTCTCCCTGCGGGCCGCCGCAGCACAGCAGATCATGGTCGCGAGCCGCGTTGCATCCCCCGCACCGCGCTCGAACACCCGCGCCGCGAGCGCGAGCCCGGAGCCGTTCCGCTCGATTCCCAGGTGGGCGCCCAGCGCCCGTGAGACCTCCAGCTCGAGCGCCCCGGTGTGCCGCGGCTCGCCGTCACCGACGACGCACCTGTCCGCATCGAGCACCAGTCGCCCGAGAGCGCTGCCGCTTTCGAGCCACTCGTCCTGCCGACCTCGGTATCCCGCCGCAGCCGCTCCCGCGCGGCCGCCGAACACCAGACCTTCGAGCAACGAGTTCGAAGCGAGTCGATTCGCACCGTGCACGCCCGTCGAGGCGGCCTCGCCCGCGACGAACAGCCCCGGCACACTGCTGCGGCCCGAGGTATCGCTCGCCACCCCGCCCATCGTGTAGTGCGCGGCAGGCGCGACCGGTACCGGCTCACGAGCCCAATCGTGCCCACGCGCTGCGAGCGCCCGCGAGATCGCGGGAAATCGGCGCCGCAGCGCTCCCGAGCCCTCACGATGCTCGATCGGGGTGGCGTCGAGCCACACCTCAGCAGCACCTGCGCGATGCATGGCGCGGTGCGTCTCCAGCGAGACCACATCACGCGGCGCGAGCTCAGCACGCGGGTGACGGCCGAGCATGAACCGTTCGCCCCGAGCGTCGCGCAGCACCGCCCCGGCACCCCGGACCGCCTCCGAGATCAGCAGGCCTTGGCCGTTCTGCCCCTCTGCGAGCACCGTGGGATGGAACTGGACGAACTCCAGGTCGGCGACCACCGCCCCCGCACGAGCGGCGAGCACGATGCCCGCACCGCGCGCTCCAGGGTGATTCGAGCTCATCGGGTACAGCGAGGCGTAGCCCCCGGTCGCGAGCACCACGGCGTCGGCGGAGAGGCTCGCTTCAGCTCCGTCGGCATGGCGCACCGTCGCCCCGGTCACCGCGCCGGCCTCGCTGAGGAGCCCGGTGACGGTCGTTCGCTCGCGCACGACGAGGGCGCCGTTGAGCGATCCGTTCCGACGTCCGGGCACGGAGTCCAGCACGCGACCCACGAGGTGCGCATGCAGCACCGCTCCGCTCCGATCGCCGCCCGCGTGCACGATGCGATTTCTCGAGTGCGCCGCCTCGAGGCCGAGGGCCACGCCCCCATCGCTCCCCCGGTCGGCGGCGAAGCCCTCCGCGAGCAGTCCGCGCACCAGCCGCGCCCCGTCGCGCACGAGCACGTCCGCGGCGGCACGAACGGTCAGTCCCGCTCCGGCCTGCAACGTATCCGCCAGGTGGTCGGCCGCGCGATCCTCAATGCCGATCGCCGCGGCGATCCCGCCCTGCGCCAGTGGGGTGTTCCCGAGCACCCGTTCGCGCCCATCGGACGATCCGTTGCCCGTGCCGAGCTCCCCCGCCGTGACGATCATCACATCGGCTCCTGCATGCACCGCGGCGAGCGCCGCGCACAGACCGGCGACTCCCGATCCGATGACGAGGATCACGGCTTCGCGGCGAGCATGCGCTCGAGTGCGACGCGGGAGTCATCGGCGACGCCGTCCGGCACGCTGATGCGATTCGGCGTCGAGCCGTCGAGCAACGCCTCGAGGGTCCACGCGAGGTACGCCGGATGGATGCGGTACATCGTGGAGCACGGGCACACGACGGGGTCGAGGCAGAAGATCGTCAGGTCCGGTCGCTGCTGCTGCAATCGGTTCACCAAGTTGATCTCGGTACCGACCGCGATCACACTGCCCGGAGCGGCCTGCTCGATCTCCCGTCTGATGTACTCCGTCGAGCCGGCACCATCGGCCGCTTCGACGACCGAGGCCGGGCACTCGGGGTGCACGATGACGCGCACATCGGGGAATTCGGCGCGCGCGCGCTCGATCTGCGCAACGGTGAAGCGCTTGTGCACGGAGCAGAACCCGTTCCACAGGATCACGCGCGCATCTCGCACCTGCTGCTCCGTGTTGCCTCCGAGCGGCAGATGCGGCCGCCACAGCGGCATCTCCGCCTCGTCGATCCCCATGGCCTTCGCCGTGTTGCGGCCGAGGTGCTGGTCCGGGAAGAAGACGACCCGCTGCCCCCGTTCGAAGGCCCATTCGAGCACGGCGCGAGCGTTCGACGACGTGCAGACGATCCCTCCGTTGCGACCGCAGAACGCCTTGATCGCCGCCGATGAGTTCATGTACGTCACGGGAATGACGGTGCGCCGTCCGTCCTCCGCCGTCGTGCCGAGGGCGGCCATCAGGTCGCGCCAGCACGCTTCGACCTGGTCGATCGTGGCCATGTCCGCCATCGAGCACCCCGCTGCGAGGTTCGGCAAGATCACCGCCTGGTCGCGCCCGGAGAGGATGTCGGCGGTCTCGGCCATGAAATGCACTCCGCAGAAGACGAAGGCTTCGGCCTCCGGGCTCGATTTCGCCGCTTGCGCGAGCATGAACGAGTCACCGACGAAGTCGGCGTACTGCACGATCTCGTCGCGCTGATAGAAGTGTCCCAGGATCTGCACGCGAGGACCCAGGGCCTCGCGCGCGGCGGTGATCCAGTCGGCCAGCTGATCGTCGCTCGCCGCGGTGTATCGCTCGGGAAGCGGGCCCTGGCGCGGGGAGTGCTCGGGAACCGGATCGATCGTCGACGCACCGGGACCGTACCCGGGCGCCCGGTCGACCTGCCAGGGATCCTGCGAGAGGTCCGAATCGCAACTCGACGACCCGGTCGCACGGAGAGCGATCGGTCGGCGATGGGATCGGGCTGCGGGAGACGTCGGCGCTGATGCCGGCCGCATCTCGCGCTCTCGCTCTGCGGCCTCGCTGATGAGCTCGTAGACGCTGGTCATGCTGGCCTCCGGGGTTGCGGGCGTGCATCCGGAAACTCCGGTGCCGCCTCGTTCGAGAATCGGTACAGTCGAGCGGGCCGGTGCGGTGAGCCGGTCTCACGCTCTCCGGTGTCGATGAGCGCGCCCCGCGCGAGGATCTGTCGCCTGAAGTTCGCCGGATCGACGGCGTACCCGAGCACGGCCTCGTGCACGGCGCGCAACTGGCCGATGGTGAACACGGGTCCCAGAAAGCGGTGGGCGACGGCTGCATACTCTGTCTTGCTGCGCAACCGGGCGAGCGCGTAGTCGGTGATCGCGGAATGGTCGAAGGCGAGGTCGGGCAGCGCATCGGCGGAGCACCAGGCGACGTTGGCATCGGCGCGGCCGCTCTCATCGATCGCAGCTCCCGTCTCGGCGCGCGGAGGATCGACGCGCGGGTCATCCCATCTCCGCCCGCCCGCCTGCTCTGCGGTCGATGCACCCGTGGAACCGCCCTCGGCGCCGCCGGGCACCGCAGTCGAGAGATCGTCTTCGCCGAGCATCGCCCAGTACGCGATGGTGACGAGGCGCTGCGCATCGGCCGACCGCTCGACTCCGCCGAACGCGTAGAGCTGTTCCAGGTACCCCGGAGTGCACTGCGCCGCCGCACGGATCGAACGCAGTGCCGTGTCGGCGAGGGTCTCGTCCCAGCGCGTCGGACCCCCCGGGAGCGCCCAGCGTCCGAGATACGGTGCGCGCGTGCGGCGCACGAGCGGGATCCAGAGCGTGGCGCTCGACTCCCCTGCCGCGTCGTGCCGCACCCCCTGTCCGACGACCAACGCGCCCGACGGCGGGTTGAGCGCGAAAGCCACGGTGGAGACCGCAACGGCAGGCGGGAGATAGGGGCGTTCGCTCGCGCTGACATCCGCGAAATCCACTTCGACCTCCCTCTCCGCCATACCCTCAACCGGACCAGGTTAGAGTCAATGTGACTTTAAGCAGCATACGCGCACATCGGGAGCTGTCAAGATGCGAGTACAGATCCTTCGCCGAAAGTAACGATTACGCAGCCAGGCCTCGCGTGATTGCGAACCGTGGGATAGGCTCAACGGGTAAGACCAGTAATGCCGAACGTAGGGATTCTCCAGCACGTTTTATTTGCCGCTGAAATGCAGCAAGCTACCAGTCTCCACGTCGGCGCCGTCGCCGTGGCACCCCGGCCGCTCTCGCGGCCAGCAACACAAGAAGGAAATACAGTATGGCCACCGGCACCGTGAAATGGTTCAACTCGGAAAAGGGCTTCGGCTTCATTACCCCCGACGACGGAGCATCCGACGTCTTCGCGCACTTCAGCGCGATCTCGGGTAACGGCCGTCGCGACCTGTTCGAAGAGCAGCGCGTCGAGTTCGACGTCGAGCAGGGCCCCAAGGGCCTGCAGGCAAGCAACATCCGCGCACTCTAAGTCGCGCGACTGAACGAGGTGCAGGGCTCACGCCCTGCACCTCGTTTTTTTGTATGTAGCGCACACTCGCCTCGACTTCGCATCGGCGCATCGCTACATTCGGAACATTCTGACCCCGACACGGGAGCTGCATGTCGACGCTGACGTATCCGAACCTGTTCCGGCCCCTCACGCTGGGCGCCATCACACTTCCGAATCGAATCATCATGGGTTCGATGCACATCGGTCTCGAAGAGACCCCGGGTGGCTTCGACCGGCTCGCGGCGTTCTATCGCGAGCGCGTCGTCGGCGGCGCGGGGCTCATCGTCACCGGCGGCGTCTCCCCCAACGACGAGGGCCGCCTGACTCCGGGGGCGGCGATGCTCACGAGTGATGACGACATCGCCGATCACCGCGTCATCACCGACGCAGTGCATGACGCGGGTGGGCGCATCGTCCTGCAGATCCTTCACGCTGGACGCTACGGGGCGCACCCCGATATCGTCGCCCCGAGCCCCCTCCCTGCACCGATCTCCCCGATCACGCCGCGTGAACTCGGCGACGCAGACATCGAACGCACGATCGACGACTTCGCGCACACGGCTGCGCTCGCATGTGCCGCCGGCTACGACGGTGTCGAGATCATGGGCTCGGAGGGATACCTCATCAACGAGTTCGCAGCGCCGCACACGAACCACCGCGCGGATGCGTGGGGCGGCGATGCGCAGCGTCGCGCGCGATTCCCGGTCGAGATCGTGCGTCGGGTGCGTGCCGCGCTCGGCGACGAGCGCATGCTCATCTACCGCCTCTCCATGCTCGACCTCGTACCCGACGGCTCCACACTCGACGAGGTGGTCGACCTGGCGCTCCGCGTCGAGGCCGCCGGCGCCTCGATGATCAACACCGGAATCGGTTGGCATGAGGCGCGGATCCCGACGATCGCGAGCTCGGTGCCCCGCGCGGCCTTCTCCTGGGTCACGCATCGCCTGATGGGCGCCGTGTCGATTCCGCTCATCGCCACGAACCGGATCAACACCCCCGAGAGCGCCGAAGCCGTGCTCGCCGAGGGATGCGCCGATATGGTGTCGCTCGCACGCCCGTTCCTGGCGGATCCAGCGTTCATCGCGAAAGCGGCTGCTGGCACCCCTGAACGCATCAACACCTGCATCGGGTGCAACCAAGCGTGCCTCGATCACACATTCGCCGGGAAAGTCGCATCGTGTCTCGTGAATCCCCGAGCCGGGCACGAGACTGAGCTCATCATCTCGCCGACGACCGCCCCCCGACGCATCGCCGTGGTCGGTTCGGGCCCTGCCGGCCTCTCGTGCGCGACGACCGCCGCCTCGCGCGGGCACGACGTGACGCTGTTCGAGGCCGACACCCGTATCGGCGGCCAGCTGAACGTCGCACTGCAAGTACCCGGCAAGAGCGAATTCCGGGAGACACTGCGGTACTTCGGAGTGCGTGTCGCGGAGACCGGCGTCACCGTCCGGCTCGGCGAACGGGTCGACGCGGCATCGCTCGCCGCACAGGGCTTCGATGAGATCGTGCTCGCCACCGGAGTGCTGCCGCGACGACCGGTGATCGACGGCCTCGATCATCCGAGTGTCGTCGGCTATCTCGATGTGCTGCGCGATCGCGTTCCGGTCGGCCGGCGCGTCGCGATTCTCGGCGCCGGAGGCATCGGCTTCGACGTCGCCGAGTTCCTCACCTCGGATACCGAAGAGGATCCCGCAGACGTCGCTGGTTTCCTCTCCCACTGGGGAGTCGACGCGGAGTACCGCCGCCCCGGCGGACTGACCGTCGCCGTCGAAGCGCCCGCGAAACGCTCCGTCGTGATGCTGCAGCGCAGCGGCGGCAAGCTGGGC
Source organism: Leucobacter manosquensis (assembly GCF_018304845.1). Lineage (NCBI taxonomy): Bacteria > Bacillati > Actinomycetota > Actinomycetes > Micrococcales > Microbacteriaceae > Leucobacter > Leucobacter manosquensis. Next base: position 1,292,284 of record NZ_JAFEVO010000001.1, read on the forward strand.
GCCGGGCTCGGCAAGACCACCGGGTGGATCCACCGGACCGAGCTCGCCCGCCGGGGCGTGCGCATGGTTCCGGGGGCGGAGTACCGGAGGATCGATGATGCAGGTCTGCACCTCGGACTCGAGGGCGAACCGGTGACCATCGAAGTCGACACCATCGTGCTGTGCACCGGCCAGGACCCGGCCCGCGATCTGCACGTCGAGCTCGCCGAGCTCGGCATCGATGCGCATCTCATCGGCGGAGCCGATATCGCGGCAGAGCTCGACGCGAAACGCGCGATCGATCAGGGCACGCGACTTGCAGCGAGATTGTGAGGTGCATCCATGACGGACCACTCGGGTGCAGCTGACCGGCTCTCGCGCATGATTCGGATCCCCACCGTTTCTGCGGAGATCGAAGAACGGGGCAGCGCACCGTTCGAGGCGTTCGTCGAGCTGCTCGAAGAGCTGTATCCGAACGTGCATCGTCGGCTCGCGCGAGAGCGCATCACGGAACTCGGGCTGCTCTTCCACTGGCGCGGGGCCGACTCAGACAGTGATCCCGTTGTGCTCATGGCGCACTACGACGTGGTTCCGGTCGACGCGAGCGACGCCTGGACTCATCCGCCGTTCGAGGGCCGCATCGCCGACGGCTTCGTCCACGGGCGCGGTGCGCTCGACGACAAGGGGCCGCTGCTCGTGATCCTCGAGGCCGTCGAAACGCTGCTGCTGGAGGGATTCGCTCCCGCACGCGACGTGTACCTCTCCTTCGGCGGCAACGAGGAGACATTCGGAGATGCGGCGCGCACCATCGCGGAGACGTTCTCGGCACGGGGCATCACTCCATGGCTCGTGCTGGATGAGGGTGGCGCGGTGGTCGATGCTCCGCTGCCGTTCGTACGCGGGCAGGCGGCGATGGTGGGCGTCGGCGAGAAGGGCGCGATGACCCTGCGGCTGAGCGCACGGGGCGACGGCGGCCACGCATCGGCTCCACCGCCCCTCACCGCAGTCACCCGTGTCGCGCGCGCCGTGGCCCGCCTGCACCCCCGCACATTCCCGACCAGCACTCCGCGCGGGGTCAGCCGCATGCTCGAGCGCCTCGTGCCGAGCACTCACGGACCCGCCCGCCTGCTGTACCGGCTGCTGGCCGCGCGGCCTCGTCTCACAGCGCGCCTCTTCGCACGGATGGGAGGCGAGCCGGCTGCGATGATCCGTACGACGATCGCGGCCACGATGCTCGAAGGCGGCACGGCGGCGAACGTGCTCCCCTCTCGAGCAAGCGCCACCATCAACCTGCGCATCGCGCTCGGAGAGACCGTGGCTTCCACCGTGCAGCGCGTGCGGCGCCGAGTCGCCGACCGCGCCATCCGGATCGACGTCGTCGACGGCGAGGACCCCTCACCCGAATCATCGACCGAGAACGCGCAGTTCGAGATCATCGCGGACGCGGTGCGCACGTCGCACCCTGGAGCGAGCGCGGTGCCGTACGTGATGCTCGCGGCGACCGACTCGCGGCACTTCCATCGCTTCGCTCCAGCGGTGTACCGATTCGCGCCGCTCGCGATGTCGTCAGCACTCAGGGCGACGATCCACGGCGTCGACGAGCGCGTGGCCGTCGGCGAACTCGAACGCGGCATCCGGTTCCACCGCTCGCTCCTCCAGCGGCTCCCCGCTCGGCAGCTCCCGTGACGCGCGTACGACTCGGCGCGCTCGCCGGCGTGGTCGGGTTCCTCGCGTTCGTCGAGTTCACGAGCGGCTTTCTCCAGGGCTATTACACCCCGATGCTGTCCGATATCGCGCGGCACCTGCAGGTACCGGATGCCGACGTGAACTGGCTCGAGGGTTCGCAACTCATGCTGTCCGCGCTGGTCGTGCCGGTGCTCGCGAAACTCGGCGACATGATCGGGCACAAGCGAATCCTGCTCTGGTCCACGGCGGTGACCGCTGCGGCGACCCTCGCGCTGCCGTTCGCCGATACGTTCCCGCTCTTTCTCGCCGCATGGACAGTGCAGGGGGTGTACGTCGTCTGGCTGCCGCTCGAGATCGCGCTCATCTGGTCGCGCACGGCCGGCCGTGACGGACGCTCGTTGCTCACCGCACGGGCGGCAGGCCTGCTGGTCGCCGCGCTCGAACTCGGCGCGATCTCCGGCGCTCTCATCGGGGGGCGGCTCATCGACGGGTTCCCCATCTTCGGCGTGCTCCTGGTTCCGGGCGTGCTCGTCGTCACGTGCTTCTTCGTCATCATGTTCGGCGTCGGCGAATCCTCCGTGAAACTGGGCGGCCGACTCGACACCGTCGGGCTCATGCTCATCACCTTCGCGCTCCTGGCATTCACGGGCGGACTGAGTCTGCTGCGGATCGAAGGGGTGGAGAGCCCCCTCGCCTGGGGCGTCGTCGCGCTCGGACTCCTCCTGTTCGTGCCGTTCGGACGGTGGGAGCTCCGGCACCCCGATCCACTCATCGACGTGCGCCTCTTCCGCTCACCGGCGCTCGCGCCGGTCTTCGTGACCGCGGCACTCTTCGGCATGAGCGTGCTCGGCGCACAAGCCCCGCTGTCGACCTTCATTCGAACGGATCCAGCCACCGCCGGGTACGGTCTCGGCATCGGCGGCTTCCTGACCTCGCTCGTCATCGGCGTCTATCTCATCGCGATGGTCGTCGGCGCGCTCGCGTATCCGCTGGTGGCCCGCTGGTCGACGCCGCGGAACGCGCTGGCCGCCGCCGCCCTCCTCGTCGCGATCGGCTACTTCATGTTCCTGCCGTTCCACACCGCTTACCCGCACATGATCATCAACATGATCGTCGCCGGGCTCGGTTCGGGCGCCCTGGTCGCGGCTCTGCCTGCGGCTGCGGCGGCCGGGGCCCCCGACCGTCTCACCGGCGTTGCGACGGGACTCACCAACTCGACGAAGACGGTGGGCGGCGCGATCGCATCGGCGATCTTCGGCATCGCGCTCCTGCACGGCGTCGCGGGCGCAGCCGGCGCGGATTCCGGGGGCAGCACCGCCGGCTCGTTCACCGGGTACGTCATCGTCTGGTGCGTCTGCGGGGGATCCGCTCTCGCGGCGTCGGTCGCGCTCCGGTTCGTGGTGCCGCAGCGCGCATTCGAGGATCGCCGTGCTGTCGCGAGCGATCGCTCGGCGCCGCGCTAGCCTTCCGACCCGTGCATCTCCTCGGCCGTGACGATCGCACCTTCGAGCAGTGCGTCGAGGCGGTGGCGTCCGGCGCCGAGCAGCGCCCACCGCCACACGGTTCCGACGAGCGCCGCCGCGTACCCCGCGGCCACGATCTCAGCCCGGCGCGCATCATGACCGTCGCGACGCAGGCGCGCCTCGATCGCCGCGGCGATCCTGAGCTGACGGACCGCGCGTCCTGTCTCCAGCTCGCCCTCCACGTCCATCGTCCGCCCCTCGGCGATCGCGAGTGCCAGGATTTCCGGGACCTCCCCCGCGGCGAAGCTGCGGAGCGCCGCTCCAACGTCTCGGTCGTGCTCGCGCAATGCGCGTTCAAGGGCGGCGACCCTCGCGTCGAAGACGAACCACAGCATCTCCGCCTTCGATGAGAAGTAATTGAAGAAGCTCGAACGGCTGACGCCCGCGCGCCTGGTGATCTCGGTGACCGATGTCGCTTCGTACCCGCGTTCCAGGAAGAGCTCACACGCGGCGTCCGCAAGCATCTCTCGCGAGGAGGCATGCGGACGCCCGCGGGTCGGAGACATGCTCACCACTGTAGCGAACGCACGCCCCGTCCTCGTGAGCCGCTGAGCGTCAGAGGTGCTTGCCGCCGGTCACCGGGAGCACGGCCCCCGACACGTACGACGCGTCCTCCGAAGCGAGGTAGACGTACGCCCCGGCGAGTTCGGCTGGCTGCCCCGGGCGGCCGAGCGGCGTGTCCTCGCCGAAATGCACCTGCTTCTCGTCCCAACCGGTGGCCGGGATGAGCGGCGTCCAGATCGGCCCGGGCGCCACGGCGTTGACGCGCACTCCGCGTTCGCCCTGCTGCTCGGCGAGCGCCTGCGTGAACGCGACGAGCCCCGCCTTGGTCATTGCGTAATCGAGCAGATCGGGCGACGGATTGTACGCCTGCACCGAGGCGGTGACGATGACACTCGAACCGGGCTGCAGGTGCTCGGCCGCTTCGCGGAACAGCAGAATCGGTGCGACGAGATTCGTCGAGAACACGTTCTCGACGGCGTCCCGGGTCACCTCCGCGTTCGGCCCGCGCTCACGCTGGGTTGCTGCGTTCAGCACGAGGATGTCGAGGCCGCCGAGTTCCGAGACCGTGCGGCTCACCGTCTCGACGCAATCCGCCTCGTGTCGGAGATCGCCGGGCAGCAGCACCCCGCGGCGATTCGCGAGTTCGATCTGTTCGAGCGTCGCCTGCGCGTCCTCGTGCTCCTCTGGGAGGTACGCGATGGCGACATCCGCGCCTTCGCGCGCGAATGCGATCGCCACGGCCCGTCCGATCCCGGAATCGCCCCCGGTGATGAGCGCGCGCATTCCGGCGAGCTTTCCCGTGCCGGCGTACGTGTCCTCGCCGTGGTCGGGCGCCGGCTGCATCGGCGCCGTGAGACCGGGCTGCGACGGCTGCTCCTGCTGCGGCAGCGGGGCCTTCGGGTACTTCGTCCGCGGGTCCAGGTTCGGGGTCATGCGTCCTCCTCGGTGATCCGGTTACTGCGATGTTCAGGCGTATTCCATGCCGCCGACGCGGCGGTCAGTGCGAGCGCAGCATGTCGATGAGCTCCTGTTTGCGCAGGTCCGAGTAGCCGCTGAGCCCGAGCTCTTTCGCCCGTTTCTTCAGCTCCGGCACGGTGCGCTCGTCATAGTCCTCCGCGTGGCCGCCGCGCTTCCCCACGTTCGACCGGCCATCCTTCGCCGCCGCGTTCGAGATTCGGGCCGCCTTCTCAGCCGAGGCCCCGTCTTCGCGCAGTCGGTCGTACAGTTCGGGATCCTTCAGCTGCGGGGTCTTCGATTTCGGCATCGATCGTCCTCTCCTCAGTCGGGTGGTCCTTCGCATTCGACGCTAACCGAGCCATGCTCCGTCTCGCAGCCCCTCGACAGTCGCCGATGGGGTCGCTAGCCTTCGGCTGCGCTCCGGTCGTCATCGACCGCAGCGAGGTTTCGAACGGCGGGCCCCTCGAGCACCTCTCCCGTTGCGGAGAATCGCGAGGCGTGCAACGGGCAATCCCAGCTGCGCTCTGCAGGATTCCAGTTCACGATGCCGCCGAGGTGCGTGCACACAGCCGACACGCGGCAGAGCTTCCCGTCGACGCGTGAGACCGCGACCGGCCGGGCGCCCTCTCGCACGATCGCACCCTCCCCCTCTGCGAGGTCGGCCGCGCCCGAGCCGCTCAGCACCGCCTTGGTCCAGTCGGCGGCGACATGCGCTGCGACCTCCGCGTTGACGCGCACCGCATCGGCGACGCCGGCGACACCGGGGCCCGCGTGGCGCATGGTGTCGGCCCAGTCGAGCCGGCCGCCGAGCATCTGCGACACGATCGCGAGGCTCGCGGCCACAGCATTCGTCATCCCCCACTTGTCGTAGCCCGTCGCGGTGAAGATGCGGCCGTGCCCTCCTGCGAGCGGACCCGCGAACGGGAGCGACGCGTGCCGCTGATAATCCTGCGCGGCCCACCACGTGACCCGCGGCCCGGCGCCGAGCTTCTGCTGCGCCCAGGCATCGAGTTCCGCCAGCGTGCGCACCGTGTCTCCGCCCCGTCCGGTCGTGTGCGCGCCGCCCCCGACGACGACCAGTGTCTCCCCATCGGTGCCGCGAGCGGTGCGCAGGGAGCGGTCCGGGGCGTCGATCGAGATGTGCATGCCGCGTGGGATGCGGTCCTCCGGCACGTCATAGGCGGTGACGAAGGAGCGCGAGGGCTCCAGTCGCGCGAAGAACAGACCTCGGTCGAGGATCGGCACACCCGTCGCGAGCACGCAGCGGTCGGCCGACACGACGCCGCCCGCGGTCTGCACGTGCAGGGCGTCGCCGTCCTCCTCCACCCCGTGCACGCGCCTCCGCTCATGGATCTCGCCGCCGCGCTCGAGCACTTCGGCGGCGAGCGCCGCCAGCACCTCGATGGGCTGCAACTGCACCTGGTCGTCGAGCGTGATCGCCCCGGCGGTCGCGAACGGCAGGCCCGTGTCGTCCGCCCAGCGCGCATCGACTCCTGCGACACGGCATGCCTCGAGCTCGCGCTCCAGGGCGTCGAGATGGTCCTCGCCATTGGCGTACGTCACGGCATCGCGCCGATCGATCGGCAGACCGAGTCGTTCGAGCTCGCGCACCATCCACGCCTGTCCCTCACGATTCGCCTCCGCATAGGCGACGAGCGCCTCGTCGCCGACGTGCCGCCGCACCTGCGAGAAGACGCTTCCCTGGAGGAGGCTGAGCTTGCCCGTCGTGTGCCCCGTCGTGACGGCTCCAACCGTGCGGGCCTCGAGCACGGCGACGCGCTGACCCGCTCTGCAAAGCAGGACCGCCGTCACGAGGCCGGTGAGTCCCGCGCCGACGACGACCGTGTCGTAGCGACGCCCGAGCGGCGTCGGCTCCGACGGGGAGACGGGGATGGTGGGGCCGGTGCGGTGCCACAGTGCAGTCATGATTCCAAGCTAGGAAGGACCTCGAACGGAGGGCAGGCCCTTGACAGGGCGTGGCCCCGTGCCGTCCGCCGCATCCTCGCACCCGTCGAGGCGCGGGCGGCCGATGTTAGGTGAAGTTCGGCTCGGATGCAAGGCGCTGCCCGTTGCTGGGCCGCGTGGCGATCCTGGAGCGGTAGCTGTACCCGTTCGGGCGCACCGCGTGCGCCCGGCACACCGCGTCGGTCACGCACCACCGACCGCTCTCATTGGAGGAGGCCCATGCTCGCACCGAACCCGGCGTTCGCAGCATCCCCTGCACCCGTCGCTCCGGGCGGACGCGCCGACCGAGCAGCAGCAGATGCTGCGCGCAACGCGCACGCGATCGCCCTCCTCGTCGCTGCGCGGCGGGCCGACCCTGCAGGGCGACGGCGATTGCATCAGCGGGTCGTGGTCGAGTATCTCGATCTGGCGCACTCCATCGCGCGCCGATACCGCGTGCGCCAGCAGGATGCGGCAGATCTCCGCCAGGTCGCGTGCATCGGGCTCGCGAAGGCCGTCGAGCGCTTCGACCCGGATCTCGGAGACGACCTCGTATCGTTCGCCGTGCCCACCATCGCCGGGGAGATCAAGCAGTATCTGCGCGACACGTCGTGGTTCGTGAGGCCCCCGCGACGTCTCCAGGAGCTCGCGATCGAGGTGCCTGCGGTGCGCGAAGTACTCGAGCAGGAACTCGGGCGCGCGCCCCGGGTAGCGGAGCTCGCCGAAGTGCTGCACCGCCCACTGGCGCTGGTGGCCGAAGCGGTGCAGTGCCACTCCGCCCGTCAGGCGATCTCGCTGCACACTCCCATCCCCGGCGGCTCGGAGGACCTCACGCTCGCGGACTCCCTGCCCTATCGGGAGTCCGAGTACGCGAGAACCGACCTCGCGCTGACGCTGGAACGAGCGACGCGCACCCTCACCTCGGAGGAGCGTCGCATCGTGCGGTTGCGATTCGAGGAGCAGCTCACCCAATCCGAGATCGCGCTCGAGTGCGGCGTCAGCCAGATGCAGGTGTCACGACTCCTGGCGAGCATCTTGCAGCGCTTGCGCGCTGCGCTCAACACCGACGTCGCTCGCGCCTGACGCCGCCGCGCGCCGGGCTCCTGGTTCCGCCGCGGAACCGGTGGAGGGCGCAGCATCGAGCGTCGACCGAGGCTCGGGCGGCAGCATGACGCCGCGCGCCGCCGAGACGACGGCGCCGGCCGTCACCGCGAGGAGCGCGGGATCCGGCCCCGTGGCGAATGCTTCGCCCCTGCGCACCGCGGCGTCGGTCAGCACCACGTGGGGGCCAGGAGGCGGCCCCCACTCCTCCGGCGGCGCAGGGCCGAAGATCACCACCGACGGCACCCCGTACGCGGAGGCAAGATGACCCGCTCCCGTGTCGGCCGTCACGACGAGCGGCGCGCGCGCGATGACCGCCGCGAATTCAGCCAGGCCGATCCTCCCGGCGAGCACATCGTCATCCGTCATCCCGGCCGCCTCGGCGACGGCGACGGCCCGCGGACGGTCCCGCTCATCGCCCGTCACGACGACGCGGCGCCCGTCCGCACGCAGGGCCCGCGCCACCTCGGCGAAGCGGTCGACAGGCCACTGCCGCGAACCGTAGAACGCGCCGACGTGCACGACGACCGCTCCCGTCACGGGCGGCACCGCCTCCGGCACCGCGATGCGCACCTCATCCGGGTCTCCCGCCGCCCCGAAGGCCGAGACCAGGCGCACCCAGCGCTCCCGTTCGAGCATCCCGTCCACCCAGGCTGGCGCCGCCTCATCATGGATGACGGGGTCATCCGGCAACCGGTGCACGATGCGCCGACGCGGTTCGAGCGCGTCGATGACCGCCCGGCTCTCCGGCCCGTTCCCGTGCAGGTTCACCGCGATATCGACGCTGCCGGGTTCGAGCGGCAGCGGATCATCGAGGCCGGGTGTCGGGAGGAGTTCATCGACGGCGTCGACGAGTCTGACGATCGGCGACAGCCAGCCGGGCGCCGCGAGCACGATCCGATGCTCCGGAAACGCGCGTCGGAGAGCGCGGAGCGCAGGAACCGCGACGAGCAGGTCTCCCAGTTTGAGCGTTCGCAGTGCGAGCAGCACAGGACGATGCCGTCGAGTCATATGTGGTTCCCCTCTCGTGCACCCCGCCCCGAGATTGCTTCGTCTGCGCAGAGCACCCACCACTGGACTACCGCACACCGGGGCGTGGCGCAAGGGGTCGGGCTCTGCGTTTACTCCTGCTCCTTCGGGGAATGAGGGAGGTATGACTGAACCCGCAGTACCCGTGCACGCCGTGCTGTTCGATCGCGATGACACCCTCATCGTCGACGTTCCGTACAACGGCGACCCCGAGGCCGTGCGCCCGATGCCGTCGGCCCGCGCCGCGGTCGATCGGGTGCGGGCGGCCGGGATTCCCGTCGGCGTCATCAGCAATCAGTCGGGCATCGCTCGCGGGCTGCTGAGCGAGGAACAGGTGCGTCGCGTGAACGAACGCGTCGAGCAGTTGCTCGGCCCGTTCGACGTCTGGCGCATCTGCCCGCACGCCCCGCGCGACGCGTGCGACTGCCGCAAGCCGAGGCCGGGAATGATCGTGTCGGCTGCCGCTGAGCTCGGGGTGGCTGCTGAGAACGTCGTGATGATCGGCGATATCGGCGCCGACGTGAATGCGGCAGAAGCTGCGGGTGCGCGCGGCATCCTCGTACCGACTCGTCTCACGCTGCAGCAGGAGCGCGACGACGCGACGACGGTCGCCGAGACGATCGCGGAAGCGGTGGAGATCGCGCTCGGCAGCAGGTCTGGGGCGGAGCGATGAGCGCGCCGGTGCTCGTCGCCAGGCTCGACAGCATGGGCGACGTGCTCGTCTCGGGCCCGGCGGTTCGCGCTGTCGCGCACCAGGCAGAGGTCGTCATGCTGTGCGGGCCGTTGGGTGCGGGCGGAGCGGCTCTGCTGCCGGGCGTCAGCCGCACCATCGTCTGGGAGGCGCCGTGGATCTCGGAGCCCTGGCGCGAGGTGAGCCGAGAGCACGCCGAGCAGCTCATCGCGAGCGTGCGCGATACCGGCGCCGCAGAGGCGGTCATTCTCACCTCGTTCCACCAGTCGCCGCTCCCCCTGGCGCTCCTGCTGCGACTTGCGGGAGTGGAACGCATCACGGGCGCCTCCGTCGACCACCCCGGGTCCTTGCTCGACGTGCGACTGCGCCCCGGTGAGGATCTTCGCGAAGACATCCCTGAGCCGGAGCGCGCTCTCGCGATCGCGGAGGCCGCCGGGTACCCGAGCATGGACGACGGGCGTCTCGCGGTCGTGCCGACGCCTGACACCCGGGCGCTCACGGGCGGCGCGCCGTACGTCGCGCTGCATGCCGGCGCAGCGGTGGCGGCCAGGCGGTGGCCCGTTCTCCACTTCGCACGCCTCGCTCGGCTGCTCGGCCAGACCGGACGTCAGGTGGTGCTGACGGGGAGCGTCGGGGAGGCGGATCTCACCGGACGCATCCGCGCGGAGGCGCCGGAGGCGATCGACCTCGCGGGAGCGTGCTCGACGCTGGAGCTGGCAGGCGTGCTCGCTGGTGCGGACGTGCTGGTATCGGGAAACAGCGGACCGGCGCATCTGGCAGCTGCGGTCGGCACTCCCGTGGTGAGCCTGTTCTCACCGGTGGTGCCAGCCGTGAAATGGGCGCCGTACGGAGTCCCCGTGCGGCTGCTGGGCGACCAGCTCGCACCCTGCAAGGATTCGCGCGCCCGTGACTGCCCCGTCGCGGGGCACCCCTGCCTCGCCGGTGTGGCACCTGAAGCGGTGCTCGCGGCGATCGAGGAGCTCGAACCACTCGGACGCGACCGAGATCGCGCTCATCACGCACAGCCCGCGCGCGCAGTTCCGCGCGTGCAGGGCGTACAGGAAGGACGACGATGAAGATTTTGGTGTGGTACCTGCACGGCGGCTGGATGCAGGCGTTCCTGAGCGGTTCGCACGAGTATCTCGTGCCGGCGGAGCCGGGGCGCGACATGCCGCCGCTCCCCCCGCACGCCCGTCGCATCGAGGCGGCCGAACTCGCCAGCGTCGATGTCGACCTCGTCGTGCTGCAGCGCATCGAAGAGCTCGAGTGGGCCGAGTCGCTGCTCGGGCGGCGCCCCGGCCGAGACGTTCCGGCCGTGTTCGTCGAGCACAACACACCGAAGCACTCGCCGGTGGCAGAGCGTCACTTCCTGAGCGATCGCACGGACATCCCGGTCGTGCACGTCACGCACTTCAACCGCCTCATCTGGGACTGCGGCTCGGCACCGACGATCGTCATCGAGCACGGCATCCCCGACCCGGGTCTGCAGTACACGGGCGCCGTCGAAGCGCTCGGCGTCGTGATCAACGAACCAGTGCGGCGCGGGCGAGTCACGGGCACCGACCTGCTGCCCGCATTCGCGAGTGCCGGGCGGCTGGACTGCTTCGGGATCGCCACCGACCGTCTGCCGGCCGCACTTGATCTGGGGCCGGACCGTCTCCGCGTCGTCGGAGATCTGCCGACGGAGCGACTGCACGCGGAACTCGCCCAGCGTCGGGCCTACGTGCATCCGATGCGGTGGACATCCCTCGGACTCTCGTTGCTCGAGGCGATGTTCCTCGGCATGCCGGTGCTCGTGCTCGACGCCACCGAAGCTGCGCGCGCCGTGCCGCCCGAGGCCGGGGCCCGCTCGGCGGACCCGGCAGAACTGGTCGCGACCGCCGACCTGCTGCTCCTCGATCCCGACGAGGCGCATCGACGCGGTGCCGTCGCGCGAGAAGCCGCGATCGCGCGGTACGGCCTCCGGCGCTTCCTGGATGACTGGGACGCGGTCCTGGCCGACACCCGTGATGCCCACACCCGTCGCGCCCGGGCGCGCGTAGACGCCCCCCACCTGATCACCGAAGGAGCTTCATCGTGAAGATCGCCATGGTGTCCGAGCACGCCAATCCCCTCGCCACCCCGGGCAGCGTGGATGCCGGCGGCCAGAACGTGCACGTCGCCGCGCTGTCACGAGCGCTCGCGGAGCGCGGCCACCGGGTCACCGTGTTCACGCGCAGGGATGACCCGACCACCCCGACGCGCGTGCCCCTGTGCCCGGGAGTCGAAGTCGTGCATCTCACCGCGGGCCCGCAGCGCCACGTGCCGAAGGACAACCTCCTCCCGCACCTCCCGGCCCTCTCAGCTGGGCTCGCAGCTGCGTGGCGCTTCGACCGCCCCGACGTCGTGCACAGTCACTTCTGGATGTCGGGCATCGCCGCCCTCGACGCCGCAGCCGAGCGGGGCACGGGCCATCCGCCAGTGCTGCACACCTTCCATGCGCTCGGCTCGGTGAAGCGACGGTACCAGGGCGCTGCCGATACGAGCCCTGCCGAACGCGCGCGGCTCGAGCCGCTCGTGGGCCAGCGCGCAACTACAGTGATCGCCACGTGCCCGGACGAGGTCGCAGAACTGCGGCTCCTCGGCGTCCCGGAAGACCGCATCGAGATCGCTCCGTGCGGCGTCGACCTCGGCATGTTCCAGAACACCGGCCGCGCCGCCGCTCGAGGAGCGACCTTCCGCGTGCTCAGTCTCGGGCGCCTCGTCCCGCGGAAGGGCGTCGACATCGCCATCCGCGCAGTCGGTCTGCTGCATGAGCAGGGAATCGACGACGTCGAGCTGCACATCGTCGGGACCGGGGATGCGCCCGCCGGCGAATCCGGACCCGACGCCGAGACGGTCCGCCTCACGGCGCTCGCCGAATCACTCGGCGTCTCGGATCAGGTGCGATTCCTGGGCCGCGTGCCGCGCGATGACGTCCCGGCACTGATCCGCGAGGCCGACGCCGTCGTCTGCACCCCCTGGTACGAGCCGTTCGGCATCGTTCCCCTCGAGAGCATGGCCTGCGGCACACCGGTCGTCGCCGCGAACATCGGCGGCCTGGGAGACACGGTGGTCGACGGAGTGACCGGGCTGCTCGTGCCGCCGCAAGACGCACCGGCCGTCGCCGATGCATTCGCCCGGCTCCGTGCCGATCCCGCCTTCGCCGCGACGCTCGGGGCGGCGGGGCGCATGCGCGTCGAAGCCAGATACAGCTGGGAGCGCGTCGCCGCTCGCACCGAGCGCATCTACGAACGCGCACTGCAGCACACCAGACAACGCACCGACCGCGCTTCGAGCGCCCAATTCGCGGAGGCCGCACTATGACCACCCCAACGCTCACCCAGGCGCCGTTCGCCGCCGAGCGATCGACGGCGAACGCCGTCACCGACCACTTCGACGCGCTCGCGCAAGCTCTCGCTCAGGCTCGCCGGCACGCGACCCACCTGGAGGCATGGGGCGTCGAGCTCGCGACCCGACTCCGCGCGGGCAGACGCCTGCTGGTCGGCGGCAACGGCGGCTCGGCCGCCGAGGCTCAGCACCTCACCGCTGAGCTCGTCGGTCGCTATCGCGATGACCGCGCCGCCTACTCTGCGATCTCGCTGCACGCGGAGACGTCGAGCATCACCGCGATCGGCAACGACTACGGATTCGACCAGGTGTTCGCGCGTCAGGTGCGGGCGCACGCAAGAGCCGGAGACATCGTGCTGCTGCTCTCGACCAGCGGTGGCAGCCCGAACCTGCTCGAGGCCGCGCGCGCGGCAGAGGAGTCGGGCGCGACGAGCTGGGCGCTCACCGGGCCGGGACCGAATCCACTGGCGCGCCTCTGCGACGATGCGATCTGCTTGGACGGCGCGTCACCCCATGTGCAGGAGTGCCAGCTCGCGGCGATCCATGCGATGTGCGAAGTGTTCGACGCCTGCGTGGGAACGGAGCCCCAATCATGAAGATCGTCATTGTCGGAGACACGCTCCTCGACGAGGACATCGACGGCGTCGCGGAACGCTTCCAACCCGACGCCCCCGTCCCCGTGGTCGACGTGCAGACGCGCCGCTCCCGCGCGGGGGGCGCAGGGCTCGTCGCACGCATGCTGCAGCACGACGGGCACGACGTCACGCTCGTGACCGCGCTCTCCTCGGACGAACCGGGAGAGCGGCTCCGCGCCCACCTCGACGGCATCCACCTGGTCGCCGGGCTGCTGCCAGCCCCCACCCCGGTGAAGACGCGACTGCGAGCGGCCGGCCAGCCCGTCGCCCGCATCGACGACGGCTGCGGCGATCCCGTGCTGCCCCACATCACCCGGGAGATGCTCGGCGCCATCGGCGAGGCGGACGCGATCATCGTCTCCGACTACGGCCGCGCGCTCACGGCGCACCCTGAAATCCGGGTCGCCCTGCATCGACGGGGGTCGCGCGTACCGCTCGTCTGGGACCCGCATCCGCGGGGCGCCGATCCGGTTCCCTCTGCGAGCCTCGTGACGCCCAACCTCTCAGAGGCCGCGAAGGCCGCCGGCACCTCCGCCGACGCCGCGTCTGCAGCCGGTGCCGCCGCGCGCCTGCGAGAGCGCTGGGGGTGCGCGGCGGTCGTCGTCACGCTCGGCTCGGAAGGCGCGCTGCTGCTCGACGCCGATCACGCTCCAGCCCTCATCCCCGCACGTCCCGTCGACGCCGCCGACGCCTGCGGAGCCGGAGATCGTTTCGCCGCCTCGGCACTCCTCGCCCTCGCCGCCGGCGACTCCCTCCCCGACGCGGTGCGGAGCGCGGTCGACGCCGCCGGCGATTTCCTGTCGTCGGGAGGCGTCGCAGCGCTCGGCGCAACCGGGCTTCCACGTGCTCGTACTGCGGGCGCCGACGCCTTCGCGATCGCCGAGCAGGTGCGGAGTTCGGGCGGCACCGTCGTCGCGACGGGCGGATGCTTCGATCTGCTGCACGCGGGGCATGTGCGCACGCTCGCAGCCGCGCGCGGTCTCGGAGACTGCCTGATCGTGTGCCTGAACTCCGACGAATCGGTCCGCCGTCTCAAGGGCGATGAGCGTCCGCTCATCAGCGAGCACGATCGGGTGGAGCTGCTGACGGCGCTGAGCTGCGTCGACGCCGTCGTGGTGTTCGCCGAGGACGACCCCCAGGCCGTGCTCGACCGCCTGCGGCCCGACGTCTGGGTCAAAGGCGGCGACTACAGCGCCCAGGCCCTCCCCGAAGCCGCGCTCGTCGAGTCCTGGGGCGGGCGGGTCCTCACGCTCCCCTATCATCTCGGCCGGTCGACCACGGCCCTTGCTGAGGCCATCGCCCGTGTCGGCTGACACGATCCCCCGCGCGGCCCTGCGTCGCGCACTGCTCACCTCGTCCCACCTGAGAAAGGACCCTCGATGACCCTCTCCACCACTCCCTCCCCGCTCGGCCGCGTCCTCATCACCGGCGGGAGTTCCGGGCTCGGCGCCGCCGTGGCGCACGCCGTCGCTGAGGCGGGAGGCACCCCGGCCATCATCGATCTCGACGTCAGCGCCTGGCACGATCGCGCGGTCGCGCAGGCGGCCGACGTCTCCGACCGCGCGCAGGTGGAGTACGCCGTCGCCGCCATCGCCGAAGAGCTCGGCGGCATCGACGCCGTCGTCACCGCCGCCGGCATCGACCGGTGCGGTCGGCTCGAAGACGTGGACGCGACCGAGTGGGAGCGCGTCATCGGCGTGAATCTGCTCGGCACCGTATCGACGGTCCGCGCGGCGCTGCCGCACCTCGAGCGCGTCCACGGCCGCGTCGTGACGATCGCGTCTTCGCTCGCACTCCGCGCGCTCCCCGAGGCGACGGCCTATTGCGCCTCGAAGTTCGGGGTGCTCGGTTTCTCGCGAGCGCTCGCCGCAGAGACCGCGGGTCGTCTCGGCGTGACCACGTTGATTCCCGCCGGAATGCAGACGTCGTTCTTCGACGATCGACCCGAGCAGTACCGGCCGGCTGCCGACGCGCAACTCAACGATCCGGCCAACGTCGCCAGAGCCGTGCTCTTCGCCCTGCAGCAGCCACCGCGATCCGAGGTTCGCGAGCTCGTGATCGCCCCGGAGGACGAGCCGTCATGGCCGTAGCCCGGCGGCCGGAGCGCGCGCGATCCTCAGCGCGCGCGCTCCGCGAGCAGTGCTCGGGCGTCGGCCAGCACCGCTTCCGTGCTGACATCGGCGACGAACGAGTCATCGTGCTCGCATCTCGGCGCCGTCCATCCCACCTGGGTGCTGTCGAGGCCGCACACCGGGCAGTTCGTGGTCCACGACAGCTGCACCCGGTGCTCCCCCCGCCCCATCGGGCCGGCGTTGAGCAGGTTTCCGCACCAGAAGACCGACGCGGTCGACGTTCCGACCGCCTGGGCGAGGTGCCGGGGGCCGCTGTCGTTGGCCAGGCAGAGGTCGGCCGAGGCGAGCACACCGGGAAGTTCGTCGAACGAGAGCTTCCCCGCGAGATTCAGCGGTGCGGCAGCAGCTCCGGCTGCGACAGCCGCACGGACGAAGTCGTCCGCGAGCCGCTGCTCGGAGGCGTCGCCGATCACCGCGACCCCCGCGCCGGAGCGCGCCAGCTCCGCCGCGACCGCGCCGAAGCGTTCGACGGGCCAGCGGCGCCGCGGATCGGTCGCCCCGGGGTGCACGACCACGATCGGGCCGTCGGCTTCGCCCAGGCGGGCTCGGCCGAGCTCCACCTCTTCGGGCGCGACGATCACACGCGGTTCGAGATCGACGGGGGCTGCGCCCGCCAGCGCGGCGACCTCGAGCCATCGCATCACCTCGTGCTGGTAGTAGACGTACGGCAGCGATCGCTCGAGCGCGAGCGCATCATCGGTGCGCGTGCCGATCGTGCACCGGGCGCCGAGACCGGCCACGAACGGATTCGAGAAGCGGCCTCCTCCGTGCATCTGAGCGGCGAGGTCGTAGCCCGCTCCGCGCTGCTCGGCGATGAAGCGTCGCAGCGCCTCCGGGTCGACCGCTGCCCCGCTCGGTTCGTAAACGCCCTCCGCCACGGGCAGCCGCACGATGCGGTGCGGTGCGCCGACGCGGCCGTCGAGCAGTCGCGCCGCCGGCGTGCCGAGCAGCGTGATCTCGGCTTCCGGGTAGGCGGACGCGAGGGCCGTGATGGCCGGGAGCGCGAACAGCAGATCCCCGATACCGCCGCCGCGCAGCACTGCGATCTTCCGCACCCCGTCGATCTTCTCGCGCAGCGCACCGACGATCGGTCTCCTCGGGATCACCGCTGGCCCTGCAGCGTGGTCGGCGCCCTCCGAGGTGCGGTACGGGTCGTGCGGCATGTGTTCCTCCATCTCGCGATGACGTGTCCGGTATCCGGCGCGCAACGCGCCTGCTCTTCTTCTGCCCGCTTCGCCCCGGTTTCAAACGGACCGGTCATCGTTCCCCAGGAAAGGCGGTCGTGATGAACACGCTCGACAGCATCGCTCGCATTCGGGCGCGCCGGCCCCGCATCGCGGTGCTCGGCGATTTCTTGCTCGATCGATGGTGGCACGGCACCGTCGACCGCGTCGCTCGCGAGGCTCCGGCGCCCGTCGTCGAACTGGCCGGCGCCCGAGACCTTCCCGGCGGCGCCGCGAACACGGCGCGCAATCTGGCCGCGCTCGGGGCGGACGTGCTGGCCTTCGGCGCCATCGGCGCGGACGAGCCCGGCGATCGCCTCCGGGAGGGCCTGCGCGACGCGCACGTCGACGTCTCCGCGCTGCAGTGCGTCGACGGAGCGCGCACCACGACGAAGGCGCGCGTGTCGGTCGCGGATCATGTGCTCCTCAGACTCGACGACACGCAGCGCGAACCGTGGCCGGAACGCGTGCGGCACCGGCTCGTTGCCGAGTTGCGCGAGGCGGTGACCCAGTGCGATGCACTCGTGATCTGCGACTACGGCGCGGCCCTGCTCGACGACGCGATGATCGCCGAACTCGCCGAGCTGCCGCGAGCGGCGCTCCTCATCATCGACGCGCACGACCCTGCGCGCTGGTCCGCGCTCCGGCCCGACGTGATCACTCCGAACGCCGGCGAGACCGAGCGGCTGCTCGGCAGGCCGCTGGGCTCGGGTGAGGCACGCGTCGGGGCGGCCATCGATGCGGGCGAGGCTCTCCGCAGCCGGAGCGGGGCCCGGTCGGTGGTGGTCACGCTCGACCGAACGGGCACCGTGCTGCTGACGGACGGCGCCCGGCCGCATCGAACGCGGGCCCACGCGGCCCCGGAGCAGCAGGCGTCGGGAGCGGGCGACGTGTTCGTCTCCGCCCTCGCCGTCGCACGCGCAGCTGATTGCGAGCTCTCCGCTGCCGTCGACCTCGCGCAGCTCGCCGCAGACATCGCCGTCGAGCGCACGGGCACCTGCCGGTGCTCCCTCGATGAGCTCGAACTCCGCGCGACGGCCGCACCGGATCCGCAGATCTCCGTCGCAGAACTCGCACGGCGCCTGGACGCGCATCGCAACGCCGGAGCGCGCATCGTGTTCACGAATGGATGCTTCGACGTGCTCCACCGTGGGCACACGGCGTCGTTGAAGCAGGCCCGTCGTCTCGGCGATGTGCTCGTCGTCGCGTTGAACAGCGACGATTCCGCGCGACGCGTGAAGGGCCCTGGGCGGCCGGTGAACGGCATCCGGGACCGGGCGAATGTGCTGTCAGAGCTGTCCTGCGTCGACTACGTCACGGTGTTCGACGATGAGACGGCGTGCGCGACCATCCGCGAGCTGCGCCCGGACGTGTACGCGAAAGGCGGCGATTACACTCCCGAGATGCTGGAGGAGGCCGCGGAGATGCGTCGCATGGGCGGGGAGGTCGTGATCCTCGATTACGTCCCCGATCATTCGACCACCGAACTCATCGACCGGCTGCGTACGACGGCCGAAGCATGACCATGTTTGAACGGAGGAATGCTGTGCACTGGAACGTGCAGACGCACCGGAGGCGCGCGCGCCCCAGCCGGCGCGGTGCCGCGCACTGGGCGCGCCCTGCGGCCCAGCAGACGATCGAGATCGACGTACTGATTCCGACCGCCGATCGAGGGCCAGAGCTCGCCGTCACGCTCTCGGGGCTCGCGGCGCAGGACAACCCGGCGTTCCGAGTCGTCGTCAGCGACCAGTCCGAGGATCCCGTCGAGCAGGTTCCCGCCGTGAGCGCGATGATCCGCGTGCTTCGAGCGCAGGGCCGCGCCGTCGATGTGCACCGCCACCTGCCCCGCCGCGGGTTGGCGGAGCAGCGCGACTTCCTGCTGAGCTGCGCAGCCGCGCCGCGGGTGCTCTATCTCGACGACGACGTGTGGTTGGAGCCCGGCTCCCTGTCGAGACTCGACGCGTCCCTCTCGGAGCAGCGCTGCGGGTTCGTCGGGTACGCCGTGCAGGGGCTCTCGTTTCTCGACGACCCGAGGCCTGACGAGCTGAGCGCGTTCGAACCGTGGCCGCCGTCCGGCGTGCGCCCCGAGTACGTGCGCCCCGATACCCCGGAGCACGAGCGCTGGCCGCTGCACAACGCGGCGAATCTCGCTCATCTCGCGGCCCGTCTCGAACTGCAGGACGACGACCGCCTCGCCTACCGCGTGGCGTGGATCGGAGCGTGCGTGCTCTTCGATACCGCGGCCCTCCGATCAGCCGGCGGCTTCGCCTTCTGGCGCGAGCTGCCCGCGTACCACGTTGGCGAGGACCGCGTGGCGCAATGGCGGGTCATGGAGCGCCGCGGCGGCGCCGGCATCCTGCCGAGCGGCGCGGTGCACCTCGAAGCGCCCACGTCCATCGTCGATCGCCGCATCGAGGCGAGCGACGAGCTGTTCCCGGAGTCGGGATCCTCCCGGCCCGAGCCCCAGAAGAAAGGAGACGACATGTCAGCATCGAGCAACCCCATCGAGGTGCAGCGATCCCTCGGAGGCGTCGACTACCCAGCCGACCGGTCGGCACTCGTCGACGCAGCACGGAACTCCGGCGCCTCGGACGACGTGGTGCAGGCCCTCGAGGGTCTTCCCGACCAGACCTACGATTCGCCCACCGCGGTCAGCGAAGCGCTGAGCGACTGACGGCCTGTCCCGGCGGGCCCGCGCTCAGCGCGGCGCCCGGCGGGCCAGCAGGGCGAGCAGGCACTGCTCGTCGACGGTCAGGTGCGCCTGGGGCTTCATCTTCTCGCGGGCCGTTCGCAAGCGCTCCCGAGCTGCGGCGTCCTCCGCCAGCCCGAGCACTCTCGGGTCGATGTACGAGGACTTCGTGACCGCTGGAGTGTTGCCGAGCCGCTCCGCCGCAGCGCGGACCGCATCCCTGACGGCAGCGGCAGCGCGCTTCTGGGTGCGAAACGCATCTTCGTCGTGCTCGAGCAGCGACGAGAGGGCCATCCGACTGCCGCCCCACGTGCGAAAATCCTTCGCCGTGAACTCTTCGCCCATCACGCGTTTCACATACGCGTTCACATGCTTGCTCCGCACCTGGCGCGACACTCCCGTGTCTTCGAAGAAGCGGAAGACCTCGTCACCGGGAAGCTCTTCGAGCCGCGCGATCAGTCGCGCGATTCTCGGATCCGCCACTCGGCGCGCATGCCGTTTTCCGCTCTTGCCGACGAAATCGAACCGCACCGAGCTCCCGGTGGCCTCGATGTGCTCCTCCCGGAGCGTCGTCACGCCGTAACTGCCGTGCTTCGCCGCGTACTCCTCATTGCCGACGCGGAAGAACTCGAGGTCGATGAGTCGGATCACGCACGCGACGACGCGTTCTCTTCCGAGGCGTTTGCGACGCAGATCTCGGTCAACGCGGGCGCGCAGCTTCGGAAGAGCGGTGCCGAACCTGCCCAGGCGGGCGAACTTCTCCCGCTCGCGACGCTGTCGGAACCGCGGGTGGTAGATCATCTGCGTGCGCCCGGCAGCGTCGATGCCTCTGGCGAGCACCTTGGCGGACGGCCCGCGCGCGATGCGCACGTCCGTCCACGCCGGAGGGATCGCGAGCGACTCGATCCGGGCGATCTCCTTCGCGGCGGTCACACGGCGACCGTCTCGCCGATAGACGAAGCCATCCCCGTCGACTTCCCGAGTGATCGGGCCCCCACGACCGCCGCGACGGCCCGATCCGCTCATCGGCGCTCCTGCACCCCGGACGCACGGTAGAGGTCGAGCAGCCCGGAGACGCCGCCCTCGCGAAAGCTCGAGAGCTGCCGCTGCGCCGGGCCGCCGAATGTGCGGAGATCGCCGAGATACTGCTCGACGCGCTGGGCGTCGCCGAAGCGCTCCAGCGATCGCTCGGCGAACCCGAACATCTCGTCGAGGACCGCGGCCGCCGGATGCGCGGTCCCGCGCACCGGGTCGATGATCGCGGAGGAGAGTCCATCCCGCGCGGCCATCCAGATCGCTCCGTTCACGAGACCGGGAGTGACGCGCTCCTCCTCGCGGCCGTACTCCGCGTCGTCGAGGATGCGGTCGACCAGTCCTCGCACGAGCAGCGCGAACGAGACGGCTCCTTCCGGCTCGAGCTGCGCGTCGGCGATGCGCAGCTCGATCGTCGGGAATCGCTCCGAGAGACGCGCGACCCAGGTGACGATGCCCGGATCGATCAGAATGCCCGTGTCGACGAGGCTGACGACCGTCCGCTCGTACTCAGCCCCCGACGAGAACTCCGGCGGGTACCCGGCGAGCGGCCACGCCATGCTCTTGATATGGCGCCAACTCGCGAGCCCCGTCTCCTCACCGCACCAGATGGGTGAGTTCGCCGAGATCGCGAGCAGTGCCGGAGCCCAGCGAGCCAGCCCCCGGAGGGCGGCTACGCCGGCGTCGCGCGACGGCACCGACACATGCACGTGCGTTCCGGTGACGTACTGATGCGCCGCAGCGGCCCGCAACTCGGATCTGATCTCGCGGTATCTGGCCTTCGGGGTGACCGAGCCCTCGTGCTCTCCCCCGACCGGTGGCAGGCCGGTGCCCGCGAGCACTGCCCCCACATCCGCTGCAGCAGCACCCGCGATGGAGCGGAAGCTGCGCAGCGCCTCGTCGGCCTGGCGCGCTTCCGTGCAGACCGGTGACGCGGTTTCGAGTTGGCTGGAGAAGAACTCGCGGTCCGCCTCGCGGCGCAGCTCCGGCCGCCGCTCCACGATCTGCGCTGCGCGATCGATGGGGGCGCCCGTTTCGGCGTCGAGCAGGAGGAACTCCTCCTCGACGCCGAAGCTGCGGGTCTCGGTCTCGGCAGTTCCCACGCTCAGACGGCCTCTCCGGCGTCGAGGTCGGTCTCGGTGTCTTCCGCGCGACGCGCGGGAGAGGATGCGACATCCTCGCCGAGTTCTTCGAGCGCTTCTCGGGGATCGTCGGACGTCACCTCCACCGCTTGCTCGTCATCTGCCGACACGAGCGGGCGATCCTCATCGCGGTGATCGGTCACCGTGAGGTCCTCGTCCCCGTCGATCTCATCCGTTGGCTCCCAGATTTCGGCCATGGCCGTCCCCTTCCTTCGGTGGTGCTGTGCTGCGGTGCGGGCTCAGACGGCCGTGCCGTCGCTCGGTCGAGCGACCGAGCCGCGCCACGCACCCGATTCGAATCCATTCGATTCGAGCAGACGGGCGAATTCCTTCAGGTCTTTGCCGACCTGAGCGTCGTCGAGCTGCAGTGCAGCGCCTGCGTGCTCGACGAAGCCCTCTGGCTCCCAGTCGAGCTGCAGACGCACTCGCGTCTTGTTCTCATCGAGTCGATGGAAGGTGACGACACCAGCGTGCGACGGTCCGGAGATGCTGTTCCACGCGACGCGCTCGTCCGGGACCTGCTCCGTGATCTTCGCGAGGAAGTCGCGTTCGACGCCTGCGACCTTGACGCGCCAGTTCAACGTGGTCTCGTCCACCTGCTTCACCTCTTCGACGCCGCCCATGAATGCCGGGAAGTCTTCGAACTGCGTCCACTGGTTGTAGACGGTGCGGATGGGAAGGTCGATATCGATGTCGCTGCTGACAGTATTCATCTCGGTGCACTCCTATCGTCGTGTCGAAGAACCGATCATGGTTGATCATCGATTCACTGACGAGCGTATTGCTCGGCGCCCGATGCTGTCAGCGGGGTTGATTTCGCAGGCGCCCATCAGTATTCGCACGCGCTCGGCCCGAGGCGAGCCGTACTCGCACGCGCTCGGCGAGAGGCGACTCAGTCGGAGCCGATGACGATGCCGGTGCGCAACTCGACGAGGCGCGCGAGCACCGCCGCGACGGCAGCCGGGTCTGGCACTCGGCCCGTGGCGGCCGTCTCCCCCTCGCCGACTTTGATGCCCAGATCGTCGGGACCGAGCACCGCGAACGCGTCTTCATCGGTGACGTCGTCGCCGATGAAGAGCACCGGCCCCGGCGGAAGCGCCTCGCGAATGGTCTGCAGCACCGTTCCTTTGTCGGAAGCGCGTACCGAGAACTCGCGGACCTGCTTGCCCTCACGCACGTGCAGCCCCTCCGCGACGCCGAATTCGACGGCCGCAGCGAGCAATTCGCGGCCGTACTCTGGGTCCGCGACTTCCCGCGTGTGCACGGCGACGCCGAACGGCTTGCGCTCGAGGCGCACGCCGGGCTCGGACCCGAGCACGCGCTCGAAACGCCGGGTGATGCGATCGAGTCGATCGGATTCCTCATCGGTCGGCTCCCCCGAGCCGTTCGTCCCGACGACTCCTGAGACATCGAATCCCGTGAGCTCAGAACCGTGCGACCCGGAGACGATCCACCCCTCGCTGCCGGTGCCGGTGTCGGCCAGCCCGCCCAGCGAGCGCCCGGTCAGCAGCGCCACGCGCACGCCGGGCGCAGCACTCAGCATCTCCAGCGCCTGCCGCGCCCTGGGCAGCATCCGCGCGTCCTGCGGCCGAGGCACGATCGGAGCGATCGTGCCGTCGAAGTCGGTCGCCACGAGCAGTGATGACGCCGTCGCGATGCGCCGGAGCCGGTCACCGACGCTGCGCGGCACGAACGCCTGCGGCACCAGCGAGACCGGTCCGGTCGCTCCCTCGGCCGTGCCATTCGCCTGCGCCGTCGCCCGGGTCTCGGAGATCGAGGTCATCGACCCGAGAAACGCGGAGGCCCAGTGCTCGACGTCGTTGTCGTGCACTGCGCGCCGCATCCCCTGCATGCGCCGGCGCTGCTCCTCCTGCGGCATGTGCGTCGCCCGGAGGAACGCGGCCTTCAAGCCCTCGATGTCGTGCGGATTCACGAGCAGCGCATCCTTCAGCTCATCGGCGGCGCCCGCGAACTCGCTCAGGACGAGCACGCCCTGCTCGTCCTCGCGACAGGCGACGTACTCCTTCGCCACGAGGTTCATCCCGTCGCGCAGCGGCGTGACGAGCAGCACGTCGGCCGCGAGATACAGCGCCACCATCTCCTCGCGGGAATACCCGCGATGCAGATACACGAGCGGAGAGTGGCCGATCGTGCCTCGCTCGCCGTTCAGCCGGCCGACGGTGAGCTCGACCTCGTTGCGCAGCTGACGGTACGCGTCGACCTGCTCGCGGCTCGGGCTCGCCACCTGCACGAGCACGATGTTCGATGCATCGATCTCGTCGTCGGCGAGCAACTCGTCGAACGCCTTCAAACGGTGACGAATGCCCTTCGTGTAGTCGAGCCGATCGACGCCCAGCATCACCGTCTTCGGGTCGCCGAGTTCGGCCCTGATCTCGCGAGCGCGCTGCTGCGTCTCGGGGCGCCGCGCCACCTCGGCGAACGCCGCTGCATCGATCGAGATGGGGAACTCCTGCGCGAGCACCGTGCGCCCCGGGGCATCCGGCGTGGCCGGGAGCACCATCGTGTTGCCGAGCGCCTGGGTGTGCGTGTAGCGCTCGGCGATCGTGCGGAAGCTGATCGCGTCGGGAACGCGCTGGAAGCCGATGACGTCCGCCCCGAGCAGCCCTTGGATGATGCTGCGACGCCAGGGCAGCTGCTCGAAGAGCCCGCGCGGCGGGAAGGGGATGTGGAGGAAGAACCCGATCGTGAGATCGGGGCGCAGCTCCCGCAGCATGGCCGGTACGAGCTGCAGCTGGTAGTCGTGGATCCAGGCGACCGCTCCTTGAGCCGCGGTCTCGGCCACGCGCTCGGCGAAGCGTCGATTGACCTTGACGTACCGGTCCCACCAGTGACGGTGATACTCGGGCGGCGCGATCACGTCGTGGTACAGCGGCCACAGGGTGCCGTTCGAGAACCCCTCGTAGTAGCGCTCGACATCGTCGTGCGAGAGCTCGACGGGCTCGAGCCGCATGCGGCCGATCTCGAACGGCTCGATGTGCTCGTCCTCACTCCCGGCCCACCCGACCCAGACGCAGCCGAGCTGCTCCACGATCGGCTCGACGGCCGTCACGAGACCGCCCGGCGACGTACGCCAGGACGTCGTCCCGTCTGCCGCCACCACCCGATCCACAGGCAATCGGTTCGACACCATCACGAGCTCGCGCCCTCCGGTCAAATCCTGCATTCCGGTCATCGCACCTCCCAGCGGCTTCATCCGAAGTCTACTCAGCGCCCGCCGTGCGCGCTCCCCCTTGACGCGCGTTCCGCCGGCATGGAAACCGCCGACCGCGCGGGGCATTACAGTGGTCGGGTGAACCGCTCAGTGACTGACGACCGCGTCCGATACCGCGCCGACCCCTCGGTACTCACCGCGCTGCGGTCGCCGCGCCTGCTGACGCGGGAGGCCCTCGCCGGGTTGGTCGTCGCTCTCGCCCTGATCCCTGAGGCGATCGCCTTCTCGGTCATCGCCGGCGTCGACCCGAAGGTCGGCCTCTTCTCCTCGTTCATCATGGCCATCACCATCGCCTTCGTGGGCGGCCGGCCGGCGATGGTCACCGCAGCGACCGGGGCCGTGGCGCTCGTGATCGCTCCGGTGGCTCCCACCTACGGCATGGACATGTTCATCGCGACGGTCATCCTCGCCGGTGTCTTCCAGATCGTGCTCGCCGCCTGCGGCGTCGCGAAGCTCATGCGCTTCATTCCCCGCAGCGTGATGGTGGGGTTCGTGAACGCTCTGGCGATCCTCGTCTTCATGTCGCAGCTGCCCCACCTCATCGGCGTGCCGTGGCTCGTCTACCCGCTCGTCGTGCTCGGCATCGCGATCCTCGTCGTCTTCCCGAGGATCACGAAGGTCGTGCCGGCGCCGCTGATCGCGGTCATCGCCGTCACCGTCGTCGTCGTCTCCGCGCGCATCGCCGTCCCGACCGTCGGCGACCAGGGCGAACTGCCGCGGAGTCTCCCCGAGCTCTTCATCCCGGATGTTCCGCTGACGTGGGAGACGTTCACCATCATCGCCCCGTTCGCGTGCGCGATGGCGCTGGTCGGGCTGATGGAGTCTCTGATGACGGCGAAGCTCGTGGACGAGATCACCGATACCCACTCGAACAAGACGCGCGAGAGCTGGGGCCAGGGGGTCGCGAACATGATGTCGGGCATCTTCGGCGGCATGGGCGGCTGCGCCGTCATCGGGCAGACGATGATCAACGTCAAGGCATCGGGCGCGCGCACCCGCATCTCGACGTTCCTCGCCGGCGTCTTCCTGCTCGTGCTGATCGTGGCGCTCGGCGACATCGTCGCGCTGATTCCGATGGCCGCGCTCGTCGCCGTCATGATCATGGTCTCGATCGGCGCGTTCGACTGGCACTCGATCGCGCCGGCCACGCTGCGCCGTCTCCCGCGCAGCGAAACGCTCGTCATGGTCGCGACCGTCGCACTGGTGGTGGCGACGCACAACCTCGCGATCGGAGTGATCGGCGGCGTACTGATCGCCTCGGTGCTCTTCGCCCGCCGGGTCGCGCGCGTGGTCGACGTGCGCCGCGAGCTGCGCGACGAGCACGGTGTCGCCGGCGCGATCGCGCACTACACCGTCACGGGCGAGCTCTTCTTCGCGTCGAGCAACGATCTGACCACGCTCTTCGAGTACCACAGCGACCCCCCGCGCGTCGTCATCGACCTGACCGCGGCGCACGTCTGGGATGCGTCGACGGTCGCCGCGCTCGACGCGATCGAGACCAAGTACGCGCAGTACGGGGCGGCCGTCGAGTTCGTCGGCATGAACCCAGACAGCCGCACCATGCACGAACGATTGACCGGAGAACTCGGCGGCAGCGTCTAGGCCGCTCCCCCGGCTCCCGCTGCCCGCGAGCCGAAGTGCGCGCAACCCGGCAATTCCCGGGGTGGTGTGGCAAGCTGCCTGTCACTGGACTGAAGAGGGGCGGCCACCATGTCGATGACCGAACTGTCGCACGAGCCGGTCCCGGCCGCACCCGCCCAATCAGTGCATCCGAGCGTACTCGCGCAGCGCATCGGCGATACGCTCGCGCAGGTCATCCAAGGTCAGCGAGGGGTGATCGAGACGGTGGTCACCACCGTGTTCGCGGGCGGCCACCTCCTCCTCGAAGATGTTCCGGGAGTCGGCAAGACGACGCTCGCGACGGCCCTCGCACGATCCATCAGCGCCGATGCGCGCCGCATCCAGTTCACATCGGACATGCTCCCGACCGACGTGACCGGCCTCTCGGTGTACGACCAGGAGAGCCGTCGCTTCCAGTTCCACCCCGGGCCGATCTTCGCGAACATCGTGATCGGCGACGAGGTGAACCGGGCCACGCCGAAAACGCAGTCCGCGCTGCTCGAAGCCATGGAGGAGCGGTCGGTGACGGTCGACGGCAGCACCCACCGCCTCCCCGAGCTCTTCGTCGTCGTCGCGACGCAGAACCCGCAGGACATGGAGGGGACCTTCGCGCTCCCGGAGGCGCAACGCGACCGTTTCATGACGCGCATCTCGCTCGGGTACCCCGATCCCGCGTCCGAGCTGCGCATGCTGCTCGCGAAGTCGGATCAGGATCGCCGCGACGTCGTCCCACCCATCGCATCGGTGGAGGAGGTGCGAGCCGCGCAGCGCGCGGTCGCCAGCGTGCACCTCTCCGCGGAAGTCGGAGCCTACATCGTCGACCTCATCAACGCGACGCCGCCCGCGCGCCTCCGTGCACCTGAGCCGGATGAGCCGGGCCAGGGCAGCCGTGCTCGGGCGCGACTTCGTGTCACCCGACGATGTCGCCGCCCTCGCGACGACGGTGCTCTCGCACCGCCTCGTGCCGCGCGGCAGGTTCGCCCGCGCCGACGAGGCCGCACGTGCCGCGACCGAGATCGTCGAGGAGATCGTCGCTCGAACCCCGCTGCGATGATGCGCGGCAGCCGCGCGGAATCCCCGGGCTGGTCGGCAACGCTGACGCCTCGCGGCTGGGCGTGCGCACTCGGCGCGGGTCTGGTCGGGGCGAGCTGGTACGCGATCGGCCTGCGCGATGTCTGGTACCTCGCCTGGTTGCTCGGAGCACTCGTCGTCGTCGCACTCGCCTGCGCCCTGGTCAGCGGTCTGCTCGCTCGCTTCGACGTGCGGGTCCGACTCGACGAGCCCGCACCGTTCGTCGGCTCGATCGTGGTGTGCACGGCCACCGTCTCCCACCGGCTGCCGTGGACGGCGTCGGGTCGCCTCGTGTGGGATGCGGCCGGCCTGAAGGCTTCCGCGCCACTGCGGTGGGTGCGAGGATCCGATGCCGTCGGCGTCTTCGACTGGCACGCGAGCGCGCGAGGGCCGCAGGAGGTGCGCGTGGCCGCCGTCGGCATCGTGGACCCCCTGGGCCTCGTGCGATTCGATGCGCAGACGCACGCCGTCGCCCCGGTGACCGTCCTGCCCCGCGCCCTCCCGGGGCTCCCCGAGCTGCTCGAAGCCGAGGTGACCTCGTTGTTTGGCGGCGATGCGGGAACCGCGGCGAACGGCATCGGCGACGGGGGCATCGGCGGAGGCGCGCTCCGCGAGTACCGTCGTGGTGACGCCTCCCGGCAGATCAACTGGAAGCAGAGCGCCAGGCAGGGCGAGTGGCTCGTGAACCTCCCCGAGCCTGCGACACGCTCCGAACGGGCGCTCCGCCTCGACTGCGACGCCGACGCCTACCGATCGGATGCAGAGTTCGAGGTCGCCGTCTCGGCTGCCGCCGCGATCGTCACCCACTGGGCGCGCTTCGGCCACGTCGTCGAGGTGCAGTGCGCGGGGCAGCGTGCCGCGATCAGCGGAGACGTCGACGTGCTGCTGCGAGCGCTCGCAGCAGCACGGTGCGAGGCCGACGACGACGCGGACGAGGCGACGGCGGAGCTGCTCCCCGGGATCGTGGTCACCGGGATCGTGCAGCGCCGGCTCATGCGCGCTCTCGAGATGTCTGCGGCCGGCGGCACGCTCGTCACCGTGGGGGCCGCGCAGGGCGCGCTGCCCGGCGCCTGGCGAGCGCTTCCGGTGCGGGAGCCCTCATGAGTGCGCTGCGGCGCGCGGGCCGCGGGCCGGCCGCAACCGGGCGGAGTGCGGCCCCGCCTGGCACGGTCGCGGCAGACGATCGCATGTCGCCGCCTCGGTTGTGGATCGCCGGAGGCCTGCTGCTGCTGCTCTGGATCGTGGTGCTGACGGCGCTCACCCGCGTGTTCGTCTGGGGATCCTGGTGGCCGTCCGCCGTCGGCATCACCGGAGCGACCATCGCGGCCGCCTGCGCGGTGCGGGCCGGGCGCCCGAAGCGCGGCGCTCTGGCTGGCATGACCGGCTTCGCAGCCGGCCTTGGAGTATGGGCCGCGCTCCTCGTCACCAGCGGCCGGGCCGTCGACTGGTGGATCGAACCTGCCGCGGTCTTCGAGCAGGTGCAGGTGCGCATCGTCGGAGGCTCGGCGCCGCTCGTCGTTTCCGGACCGCTGACCGAGCTGCTCCTCGCGACCGTGCTGCTCGTCGCAGGGGCGACGACCCTGCTGCTCGTACTGACCGAATCCCCGCTGCTCGCCGGAGCACTCGTCGCACTCGTGCTCCTCGTCCCTGCAGCCGTCACCGGAGTCTCGATCGGCATCACCGCGTGGAGCGCGTCGCTCCTGATGCTGGGCCTCCTCGCGTGGATCGGCTCCGGATCACCGAGGTGGCACGGCATCGGAGCGGGCCTCCTCGCGGGGGCGCTCGCCGTCGGCGCGATGGCCATCACCCCCGCGACGCAGGACCGCGTGTGGAACGACTCGCTCTTCCCCTCACCCGTGTCGCGAACGGTTCCCGACGTGACGCTCGCGCTGGCGGAGGATCTCCAGGAGCGCAGCAGCGCCCCAGCGTTCAGTTTCACGAGCTCGGCTCCTGGGCCGCTGCGGTTCACGCTCGCGACGCTCGCAGAGTTCGACGGCGGGCAGTGGCAGCCCCAGCAGGAGCTCGCGGCGAATCGCGCCGACGTGAGCCAGGAGCGGTCACCGGCGCAGCTGCCGCCGACCGCTTCGGATTCGGCACCGCCCGCGCCCGCGCGCACGGTGACCATCACCATCGACGGGCTGCTGAGCTCGTGGCTCCCGCTGCCGCAATCCACCACCGTCGTGCATCCGAGCCGTGACGGAGACGAGTTCCAGGCCGAGCGGTGGTGGTGGTCGGCGGCGTCCAACACGGCGCAGACCGAACGCGATATCACCCGGCGCGGGTACCGCTACACCGCGGAGGCCGCTCCCCTCGACGCGGGCCAGTTGCCGGCGGACGGGCTCGCCTCGTTGCCGGAGAGCGCAACCGCCCTGATCCGGGACCCGGAGGCCGGCGCACCGATCACCCCCTACCTCGCACTTCCCGATGGGATTCCCCATGCGGTGTCCTCGGCGGCCGCTGATGTGGCTGCCGGGCGAACGAGTCGGATCGCGGTCGGCCGGGCGCTTCAGGACTGGTTCCGCAGCGGAGCGTTCAGCTACGACGAGGCCGCGCCGTATCAGCCGGGCGCCGACCCCGACGATCCCTATGCCGTCATGACGGAGTTTCTGGAGACGCGACAGGGCTTCTGCGTGCACTACGCCGCGACCTTCGCCGTCATGGCTCGAGAGCTCGGCGTACCGACCCGCGTGGCCGTGGGGTACGCGAGCCGCGCGGAGGCCAACGAGTCGACGGTCGTGCTGGGGCGCGAACTGCATGCCTGGCCGGAGATCTACGTCGATGACCTCGGTTGGGTGGCCTTCGAACCGACACCGGGCGGAGCAGGGGCACTGGCGGACGGAGACGGGCCGTCGGGCGCGGATCCGAGTGACGCGCCGGACCCGACCTCCGCACCGGCGGAGCAGCCGACCGATCTCACCCAACCGACCGAGGATGCCCCGGATGCTCCCGCGGAGGCGACCGCAGCTGGCGCCGAAACCGAGAGCAGCCCAGCGGCGCCGGCGACGCTGCCGAGCATGCTCGCGACCGCAGCCGGAGCACTGCTGCTCCTCGGTGCGGCACTGAGCGTTCCCGCCGCTCGACGGGACCGGCGCAGGCGACGCCGAGCGCGCGCGATGCGCAGCGCCACTGCTCCGGCGTCAGCTGCATGGGAGGAGCTGCGCGATACGGCCTCCGATCTCGGCTTCGACGCGGTCGATGGGGCTGCTGCCCCACGCGCGCAGACCTCGGGCGCCCTGCTCGAGCACTGGGAGCGCGCGGGGGTACTCTCCGGAGCGCCGGCTCTCGCGGCGCGCAGGATCGCCGCAGCGATGTCGGCCGAGCGCTATGGAGCGGGTTCTCCGAGAGGCGAAGCTCCGAGCGACGGCGCGGATGTCTCGGACGTCTCCGATGTCTCGGGTGACGCGGATGACTCCGGTCGTGAATCCGACCGCCGCTCCGATATGGAACGCGATCTCGACGCGACCGTCGCGGCGCTGCGCGACGTGGCCGGCCCCGCGCGCCGCGCCAGGGCCCGCTGGATGCCGCGATCGGTGCTGCGCGGGCGTCTCGGTGCCCTCGCCTCGACACCAGCGGCACCAGCACGCTGATTCGCAGCCCTAGGGTGTGCAGGCGACGCAGCGCTCGCGAAACGGGCGCACCTCGAGCTGGCCGACGGGAATCGGCTCTCCGCACTGCGCGCACACGCCGTACGTGCCAGCGTCGAGCCGCCGCAGCGCGTCCGCGGCTTGTCGGGCGTCGTCGCGAGCGGAGTCGAGCAGCCCGGCGAGCAGCGACCATCTCGCCGACAACGGCTCGCCGTCGGGATCGTGCTCGTCGTCGTCCACCGCGCTTCGTCGAGCGCTCGTCAACGCTGCGATGTCGTGCTCCAGCTTCGACACGCGCGCGCCGATGCGATCCTGCTCGGAGACGAGCAGCGCCCGAACACGGTCTGCGTGCTCCATGTGCGCTCCTCCCGCCGCTGCCCCGGTGGGCCTCAGCATACGACAACGGCCCGGAACCCCGTTGATTTCTCAACGCAGCTCCGGGCCGTTTCCGTCGGGATGACAGGATTTGAACCTGCGACCCCGTCGTCCCGAACGACGTGCGCTACCAAGCTGCGCCACATCCCGATTGCGTGTTTCACGCAAGGAATACTCTAGCGGTTTCCCTGCGAATCACGAAAACGGGGGCGCTCCGGACGTGTCGCCCCTCCCTCCCCACTGCGAGCGGGGTCACTCTTCGTGGGTGTCGCGATGGCAACACGCACGAAGAGTGACCCCGCTCCCAGAAGTGGGCGCGCGTTGGAGAAGTGGGCGTGCGGCGGAGAAGTGGGCGTGCGACGGAGAAGTGGGCGTGCGGCGCAGCGTTGGAGCGGCGCAGCGGCGTCAGACGGTGAGCGACGCCAGGAGCGCGTCGACCGCGCCCGGCCACTCGCCTAGGAGGCTCAGCGTGCCCACGGGATCGTCCCCGGCGTCGACCGCGACCGCGCGGTGCACGGCGAGCCGAGCGAACTCCGTCTCGGCGATCGTCGCCGCCCCCTCCGAGAGCACCCGCACCGCTGCGAGGTCGGGCACGGGTTCGCCCGCGGATCCGGTGCCCCGCACCCGCACCGAGGGTTCGCGCTCGGCCGAGTTCCCCTCGGCATCCTGCGTGAACTCGCGACTGCCGTGCTCGCCGCGCACGATCGCGCCGGAGAGCACTGCGCGGAAGACCGGATCGCCGATCGCGTCGTACGCCCAGCGCGTACCGAGCATCCCGTGCTCCATGGTGCCGACGACGAAGTCGTCACCGTCGTCCAGCGCGGCCCCGCGGTAGGCGAGCGGCACGTGGTACACGACTTCGTCACCTGCGGTGAACACGTGACCTTCGAGGCCGACCTCGCCTTCGGGATCGTCGAAGCGGTAGGCGCCGACGGGCGCGAGTCGTGCGGCATCGCCCGCGAACCACGGCTGCGCCGGCAGCCACGCTGCGAGCAGATCGTACTTTGACGGGCTCAGGGTGGTGCGGTGAATGATCGACATGATCCGATCCTACGACCGGCCCTCGGAGCGCGTCGAGCCTTCCGAACAGCACGAGGGCCCCGGCCCGCGCACCTGCGCGAGTCGGGGCCCTCCGGGCGAACCCGTGCTACTTCTGGTTCTTGAGACGCGATGCCGAGCGGGCACGCAGGGTCGCTGCGAGCTCGACCTTGCGAATGCGCACGTTCTCGGGCGTCACCTCGACGCACTCGTCCTCGCGGGCGAACTCCAGGCACTCCTCCAGCGTGAGCTTGCGGGGCGGCGTCATCGACTCGAAGGTGTCCGCAGCAGCCGAACGCATGTTCGTCAGCTTCTTCTCCTTGGTGATGTTCACGTCCATGTCCTCGGAGCGCGAGTTCTCGCCGATGACCATGCCCTCGTAGACCTCTTCGGTGGGCTGCACGAAGAAGCTCATGCGCTCCTGGAGGTTGATGATCGCGAACGGCGTCACGACACCCGAGCGGTCGGAGACGATCGACCCGTTGTTGCGGGTCGTGATCGTTCCGGCCCATTCGCCGTAGCCGTGCGAGATCGCGTTCGCGATGCCGGTGCCGCGAGTGATGGTCATGAACTCCGAGCGGAAGCCGATGAGACCGCGAGCGGGAACGATGAACTCCATGCGCACCCAGCCGGTGCCGTTGTTCACCATGTTCTCCATGCGCCCCTTGCGCGCTGCGAGCAGCTGCGTGATCGCACCGAGGTGCTCTTCAGGGGTGTCGATGGTGAGGTGCTCGTAGGGCTCGTGCTTCTTGCCGTCGATCTCCTTGGTGACCACCTGGGGCTTGCCGACGGTGAGCTCGAAGCCTTCGCGGCGCATGTTCTCGACGAGGATCGCGAGTGCGAGCTCTCCACGACCCTGCACCTCCCACGCGTCGGGACGACCGACGTCGAGCACGCGCAGCGACACGTTGCCGATGAGCTCGCGATCGAGGCGGTCCTTGATCATGCGCGCGGTGAGCTTGTGGCCCTTCACCTTGCCGACGAGCGGCGACGTGTTCGCGCCGATGGTCATCGAGATCGCGGGCTCGTCGACCGTGATGACGGGCAGGGGTCGCACGTCTTCGGCGTCGGCGATCGTCTCGCCGATGGTGATCTCGGGAATGCCGGCCATCGCGACAATGTCGCCGGGGCCAGCCTTCTCGGCGGGGAAACGGGTGAGCGCCTTCGTGAGCATGAGCTCGGTGACGCGCACGTTCTGCACATTGCCGTCGTGGCGCACCCAGGCGACGGTCTCGCCCTTCTTGATCCAGCCGTGGTGCACGCGCAGCAGCGCGATGCGGCCGAGGAAGGGCGACGAGTCGAGGTTCGTGACGTGCGCCTGCAGCGGGAACGTGTCGTCGAACTGGGGCGCCGGCACGCGCTCCAGGATCGTCTGGAAGAGTGGCTCGAGATCCGGGTTGTTCGGCAGCTCGCCGTCGCCGGGACGCTCGTGCGAGGCGGCACCGGCGCGACCCGAGAGGTACACGGTCGGCACGTCGAGCACGGCGTCGACGTCGATGTCAGGGTGATCCTCCGAGAGGTCTGATGCGAGACCGAGCAGGAGGTCCTGCGCCTCGCCCTCGACCTCTTCGATGCGCGCGTCGGGGCGGTCGGTCTTGTTCACCGCGAGGATCACGGGGAGCTTCGACTCGAGCGCCTTGCGCAGCACGAAGCGCGTCTGGGGCAGCGGGCCCTCGGAGGCGTCGACGAGGAGCACGACTCCGTCGACCATCGAGAGCGCGCGCTCCACCTCGCCGCCGAAGTCGGCGTGGCCGGGCGTATCGACGACGTTGATGATGATGGGCCCGCCGGTGGCGTGCTCGCCCTCGTAGGTGATGGCCGTGTTCTTGGCCAGAATGGTGATGCCCTTCTCGCGCTCGAGGTCGTTCGAGTCCATGACCCGATCGTCGACCTCGGTGTGCGCGTCGAAGGAGTTGGTCTGACGCAGCATGGCGTCGACGAGGGTGGTCTTGCCATGGTCGACGTGTGCGACGATGGCGACGTTGCGGAGGTCATCGCGAGTGGCGAGAGCCATAAGTAGTAGAGTCCTAACGAGACGAGTGAGCGTCGGCGCGGCGGGATGCCGGCCACGGAGCGGGATCGCCCCGCGGTGGCGCCGAAAGACGCCGACGCACTATTCTAGCGGGTCTCTTCGTGAACGACCCGCGAATACTGAGTCGAGGCCGGGTGTACGTGCGTGCTGCACGGCCCGGCCTCGACGATTGTTTGCCCTGCTGCTGGCGTTACGCACGCACCTTGCGGGCACGTGCGGCCTCGCGCCGGCGACGCTGCTCCGCCGGATCGGGCACCGGGATCGCGGCGAGGAGCTCCTGCGTGTACTGATTCTGCGGGCGGCTCAGCACCTGGGCCGTCGTTCCCTGCTCCATGATCCGCCCCTGCTGCAGCACGATGATGCGATCGGAGACCGCGTCGATGACGGCGAGATCGTGGCTGATGAAGAGCGACGCGAACCCGAGCTCCGCCTGCAACTGCACGAACAGTTCGAGCACCGTCGCCTGCACGGAGACGTCGAGGGCGCTGGTGGGCTCGTCGGCGATGAGCAGCTTCGGATCGAGCGCGAGCGCCCGGGCGAGCGAGGCCCGCTGGCGCTGCCCGCCCGACAGCTCGTGCGGGAAGCGATCGCCGAAGCTCGCGGGCAGGCGCACCGCGTCGAGCAGCTCGTCGACGCGACCCCGCGCGGCGGATTGGCTCGACGCCCGGCCGTGCACGATCAACGGCTCGGCGATGCACTCGGCGATCGAGAGCAGCGGATTGAAACTCGTCGCCGGATCCTGGAACACGAATCCGATGTCGGGCCGCAGCGGCGCGAGCGAGCGCTGCTGCACATCGCGCATCTCGTGGCCGAGCACTCGCAGCGACCCGTCGACGACCTTCGTCAGGCCGACGACGGCGCGGCCGATCGTGGTCTTGCCCGATCCCGACTCGCCGACGAGCCCCACCACTTCGCCGGGTGCGACGGAGAAGTCGACGCCGTGCACCGCGACCACGGCGCCCCGCCCGAAGCGGGAGGGGTACCCGATCTGGGCGTTCTCGGCGACGATGAGGTGCCCGGTGGTGTCGCGTTCGGAGGACTCGGCGACGACGTCGCCCGCCTCGCGCGCCTGGGTGAGCGATTTGCCGTGGCCGACGTGCGGCACGGCCGCCAGCAGGTCGCGGGTGTACTGCTCCTGCGGAGCGCTGAAGAGCTCGGCGACCGGCGCTTCCTCGATGATCTCGCCGCGGTACATCACGATGACGCGATCGGCGAGGTCGGCGACGACGCCCATGTTGTGCGTGATGAGCACGATCGTCGCACCGAATTCATCGCGGCAGACGCGCAGCAGTTCGAGGATCTCGGCCTGCACCGTGACATCGAGCGCGGTAGTGGGCTCGTCGGCGACGATGAGGCCGGCGTTGAGCACGAGCGCCATGGCGATCACGATGCGCTGCTTCTGCCCGCCGGAGAACTGGTGCGGGTACTCATCGACCCGACGCTCGGGATCGGGGATCCCGACGCGGCGGAGAATGTCGATGGCCTGCGCCCGCGCCGCCTTCTTGCCGATGCGGCCGTGGGCGCGCAACCCTTCGGCGATCTGCCACCCGACGGTGTACACCGGATTCAGCGCCGTCGAGGGCTCCTGGAACACCATTGCCGCGGCGTTCCCGCGCATATCGCGCATCGCGGCGTGGGAGGCGTGGACGACGTCGGTCTCGTCACCGGCGCGAGACCGCACGATCACCGCGCCCGACATCGTCGCGGTCTCCGGGAGCAGCCCGAGCAGCGCATTCGCGGTCACGGTCTTGCCAGATCCCGATTCGCCGACGATCGCCAGCACTTCGCCGGCGCTGGCCGAGAGGCTGATGCCCTTGACCGCGTCGACCGGTTCCCCGTCGGTCGCGAACCGCACCCGGAGGTCGGTGATCTCGGCGATGCGATTCATGATGCTCCCTTTGCCCGGCGGCGCTGACGCAGTCGCGGGTCTGACAGATCGTTGAGGCTCTCACCGACGAGCGTGATGCCGAGCACCACGAGCACGATGGCGACGCCGGGGAAGACGCTCGTCCACCAGATGCCGCTCGTGACATCCGCGACCGAGCGGTTCAGGTCGTACCCCCACTCCGCTGCCGAGGTGGCTTCGATGCCGAAGCCGAGGAAGCCGAGCCCGGCGAGCGTCAGCAGCGCCTCGGAGGCGTTGAGCGTGACGACGACGGGCAGCGACCGCACCGAGTTGCGCAGCACGTGCCGCACGAGAATGCGGCGGGTCGGCACGCCGATCACGCGTGCGGCCTCGACGAAGGGTTCGGAGCGCACGCGCACCACTTCAGCGCGGATGACGCGGAAGTACTGCGGCACGAACACGACCGTGATGGAGAGCGCCGTGGCGAGGATGCCGCCGAACAGCGTCGACTGGCCGCGGCTGATCACGATCGACATGACGATGGCGAGCAGCAGCGACGGGAATGCGTAGATGGCATCGCAGAGCACGACGAGGATGCGGTCGAGCCAGCCGCCGAAGTATCCCGAGACGAGACCCAGCGCGATGCCGAGGAAGATCGAGCACAGGATCGCGGCGGCGATGACGAACAGCGCGGTCTGGGCGCCCCAGATCACGCGCGACAGCACGTCGAATCCCGAGACCGTGGTGCCGAGCAGGTTCGTCGCATTCGGAGCCTGCTGGGTGCCGAACGCGACGCCGTCGACCGACTGCTGCGCCCACCCGTACGGCGCGATCAGGGGGGCGAGGAGGGCCAGCAGCACGAACAGCGCCGTGAGCGCGAGCCCGGTGACGAGCATGCCGCGCTGCAGTCCGACGCTCTGCCGCAGTTGGGTGAGCACCGGCAGACGGTCGCGCACTCGTCGGCCCTGCGGGACGGCGACGGCGAGCGTCGCAGTCGACGGCGTGGGGAGATCTTGCATACTCATGTTCAGTACCTCACCCTCGGGTCGACGGCGGCCGCGACGAGGTCGACGACGAAGTTCGTGACGGCGACGATGACCGCGATCATCACGACGATGCCCTGCACCGCCACGAAATCGCGCGCTTTGAGGTACTCGGCGAGCATGAACCCGAGCCCCTTCCATTCGAATGTCGTCTCGGTCAGCACGGCTCCCGCGAGCAGCAGTGCGACTTGCATGCCCATGACCGTGATGATCGGAATCAGTGCGGGCCGGAAGGCGTGCTTGGTGAGGAGCCGGTACTCGCTCACGCCGCGAGAACGACCGCTCGTGACGAACTGCTGCCCGAAGGTGCCGATGACGTTCGTGCGGATGAGCCTCAGGAACACCCCGGCGGTGAGCAGGCCCAGGGCGACCGAGGGGAGCACGGCGTGCCAGAGCACGTCGCCGACCAGTTGCATGTCGCCGAGTCGAAGCGCATCGAGCAGGTAGATGCCGGTCGGCGCATCCACGCCGCCCATGACGAGCTCGGTGCGCGTGCCGGCGCGGCCCGCGACCGGGAGCCAGCCGAGCCAGACGGAGAACACGAGCTTGAGGAGCAGCCCGACGAAGAAGATCGGCGTCGCGTACGCGAGAATCGCCATGATGCGGAGCACCGCGTCCTGCCAGCGGTCGCGCCGGTATGCGGCGATGAGCCCGAGCGGAATGCTGATGACGAACGCGACGATCAGCGCGTAGAAGACGAGTTCGAGCGTGGCGGAGCCGTACTGGAACAGGATCTCGATGACGGGGCGGTTGTCCGTGATCGACGTGCCGAAATCTCCGCGGAAGATGCCGCCGAGGTAGTCGAAGTACTGCACGATGAGCGGTCGGTCGAATCCCGCCTCGTGCACTCGCTCGGCGAGCTGGTCGGGAGGGAGCCGCCCGCCGAGGGCTGCCGTGATGGGGTCGCCGGTGAGGCGCATGAGGAAGAAGACGACGGTGACGAGGATGAACACGGTCGGGATGATGAGCAGGAGGCGGATCAGGACGTAGCGTCCGAGCCCACCTCCGGTCGGGGCGCGTCGCGCCGCGACGACAGGTGCGGGAGCAGTCATGTGAGAGCCTGTTCGCGTCGGTCCATGGCAGCGGGCCCCGACCCGAGGGTGGAGCCCGCTGCCACGTCCTGCGCTACTTGGAGATCGGCGCGTACCGGAACTTGAACGATGCGTCGAGCGTGGTGCCCTCGACGTCCGTGCCCGTGTAGGCGACCTGCTTGCCCTGCAGGAGCGGCAGCGTCGATAGATCGTTCGCGACGAGTTCCTGGATCTTGCCGATCTCGTCCATGCGCTTCCCCTCGTCGGTCTGCGTCTGCTGCTCGACGATCAGGTCGTTCACCTCGGGGTTGTCGTAGTGGTTCCCGAGGAAGTTCTCCTTCAGGAAGAACGGCGAGAGGTAGTTGTCAGCATCCGAGTAGTCGGGGAACCAGCCGAGCTGGTAGGCCGGGTACACGTCGGCGGTGCGATCCTTGGAGTACTGCACCCACTCCGTCTGCTGCAGGTCGACCTCGAAGAGTCCGTCCTGCTCCAGCTGCGTCTTCACCATGGCGTACTCGTCGCCGGAGGACGGGCCGTAGTGATCCCCGTTGTACTGCAGGCTGAGTTGCACCGGGGTCTCGACGCCCGCATCTTCGAGGCGCTGCTTGGCCTTCGCGGCGTCGGGTGCGCCGGCGCCGTCGCCGTACATCTCCTTCAGCGGCTCGGTCGCGCCCGGAAGGCCGTCCGGCACGAACGAGTAGAGCGGGCTGTACGTGTCTTTGTAGACCTCTTTCGCGATCGCCGCTCGGTCGACGAGGTCGGCCGCGGCCTGGCGCACGGCCATCGCCTTCGCCGGGTCTGCGTCGGGCGCGGTCGCACCGTAGGGCTGCGTGTTGAAGTTGAACACGATGTAGCGGGTCTCGCCGCCGGGGCCCTCGACGAGCTTCACGTCGTCGTTCTTGGCCAGTTCGTCGTTGTCGGTGGCCGACAGCGAGCGGAAGGCGACGTCGATCGCCCCGCCCGCGATGTCGAGCTTCAGATTCGAAGCATCGGCGTAGTACTTGACGTTCACGCCGCTGTTCGCCGGTTCGCCGAGGTTACCCTGGTAGCCGTCGAACGGGGCGTACGCGATGAGCTCGTTCAGCTTGTACGAGGTGATCTCGTACTGGCCGGCGAAGGCTTTGCCCGACACGATCTCGTCGTCGCCGGTGAGCGCATCGGCGGCGAAGACGTCTTCATCGACGATCGGCGCGGCGGGGCTCGAGAGGATCAGCGGCCAGACCTGGTCGTCGCCGTTCTTGAGCGTGAACACGACCGTGGTGTCGTCGGGAGCCTCGACGCTGTCCAGGTTGCCCAGCAGCGACGCGGGGCCGTTCGGGTCGTTGATCGCCACCTGACGGTCGAAGGAGAACTTCACGTCGCTCGACGTGAGGTCGTTGCCGTTGGCGAATGTCAGCCCCTTCTTGAGCTTCACGGTGTACTCGGTGGGCGAGGTGAACTCGGCCGACTCCGCGATGTCCGGCGTGACCTCGGCGGTGCCGTACTCGCTGTTGAGCAGGAACGGATACACCTGGTTCATGACCGCGAACGATCCGTTGTCGTACGATCCGGCCGGATCGAGCGACGTGACTTTGTCGGTCGTGCCGATCATGATGGCGTCACCGCCCTCGTCGCCGCCCTCGCCTGAACCGCTGGTGCTACTCGTGGCGCACCCGGTGAACAGCAGTGCGGCGCCCATCAGAGCGGCCGCAGACATCATCGTCTTCTTCAATCTTTTTCCCTCTCACTACCCGGGAAACGCGCATCACTACGGTGTCGATGCGCCCGGTGTTTGAACATTCGCAGCCTAGCGGGGCTCTCTCGCCCATTGGGAAAAGTGGAGACGATCTGTCTGACAGATCCTCCTGGACCCCTCCAGCACTCGTATGGAGCGGTGTCTCACACGACGCGTCGCCCGGCCCGCCACACACCCTGCACCAGCGGCATCCCCGGCCGGTAGGCGAGATGGGTGACGGACGGCGCGTCGAGCAGCTGCAGGTCGGCCCGCGCACCGGGCGCGACCACGCCGACCGCACCCTGCTCCGCACCTTTGGGATCCCGCCAGCCGTCTCGTTCCATGCCGAGCGCGATGGCTCCGCCCAGCGTGGCGGCGCGCACCGCCTCCTGCACGGTCACCCCCATCTGCAGCACCGCCGTCGCGACGCAGAACGCCATGGAGCTGGTGTACGAGGTGCCGGGGTTCGCGTTCGAGGCGATCGCGAGCACCGCCCCCGCGTCGAGCAGCGCTCTCGCGGGCGCCAGCGGCATCCGCGTGGAGAGGTCGCACGCGGGGAGCACCGTCGCAACCGTGCCGCGGCGTCCCGATCCCCCACTCCACTCGGCCCAGGAATCGGCCAGCGCGGAGACATCATCCTCGCCGAGGAACCCGAGATGATCGACGCTGAGCGATCCAGCGCCGACGGCGAGCCGCACCCCCGGTCCGTGCCCGAGCTGATTGCCGTGCACGCGGGTTGCGAGACCTGCGCGCCCGGCGGCCGCCAGCACCCGCTCCGTCGCGGCCTCGTCGAATGCACCGCGCTCGCAGAAGACATCAACGGCGCTGACGTGCGGCGCGACGGCGTCGAGCATCGGCCCGGTGACGAGATCCAGGTACCCCTCGGGGTCGGCGCCGGCGGGCACCACGTGCGCGCCGAGGAAGGTCACGGCATCCACATGCCGGCCCGCGACGACGGCCGCGCGCTGCTCGTCGCGCACGGTGAGACCGTACCCCGTCTTCGTCTCGATCGTCGTGGTGCCGCCGCGCCGCGCCTCGGCCACCAGTCGCTCGAGGTTCGCCTCGAGCGCGGCATCAGTCGCGGCGCGCGTCGCCTCGACCGTGACGTTGATGCCACCGGCGGCGTAGGCCTCGCCCGCCATCCGAGCCTCGAACTCGGCGGTGCGGTCGCCGGCGAAGACGAGATGGGT
The DNA here is from genome assembly GCF_018304845.1 of Leucobacter manosquensis. Classification (NCBI taxonomy): domain Bacteria; kingdom Bacillati; phylum Actinomycetota; class Actinomycetes; order Micrococcales; family Microbacteriaceae; genus Leucobacter; species Leucobacter manosquensis. Next base: position 1,333,696 of record NZ_JAFEVO010000001.1, read on the forward strand.
GTGCGAGTCGACCCACCCCGGCAGCACCGCGCGCCCAGCGGCATCGACGCGCTCGTCGGCCGCGGGGGCGTCGGCCGCCGCACCGACCCACGCGATGCGATCCCGCTCGATCAGCACGGCGGCATCGTGCAGGCGACCGCCCCCGGCATCGTCGTTCGTGGTGAGTTCGCCGATGTTGTCGATGAGCAGGCTCGCCGATCGCGTCATCGCGTCACCAGGCCTGGTCGGTGTTGCGGATCACGGGGGCCACCGGGATGCGCACGCCGCGCTCGCCCGCCACGTCGACCGCCCGCTGGTAGCCGGCATCGACGTGGCGGATCACCCCCATGCCCGGGTCGTTCGTCAGCAGGCGCTGCAGCTTCTCCGCCGCGAGCGGCGTGCCGTCGGCGACCGAGACCTGGCCGGAATGCTGCGAACGACCGATGCCGACTCCGCCGCCGTGGTGCAGCGAGACCCACGTGGCCCCCGACGAAGCGGCGGTCAGGGCGTTGAGCAACGGCCAGTCGGAGATGGCGTCGGAGCCATCTGCCATCGACTCGGTCTCGCGGTAGGGCGAGGCGACCGAACCGGAGTCGAGGTGATCTCGTCCGATCACGATCGGAGCAGACAGCCTGCCCTCGGCCACAAGCTCGTTGAAGCGCACGGCCGCTTTCGCGCGGTCGCCGTAGCCGAGCCAGCAGATGCGCGCGGGCAGTCCCTCGAACTCCACGCGATCCTGTGCCGCGCGAATCCACCGGTGCAGGTGCTCGTTCTCCGGGAAGAGCTCGAGGATCGCCTCGTCCGTCACGCGGATGTCTTCGGGGTCTCCCGAGAGCGCCGCCCAGCGGAACGGGCCGAGGCCCTCGCAGAACAGCGGACGGATGTAGGCCGGCACGAACCCGGGAAACTCGAATGCTCGGTCGTACCCGCCGGTGCGCGCCTCGTCACGGATGGAATTGCCGTAGTCGAAGACTTCGGCGCCCGCGTCCTGGAATTCGACCATCGCTCGCACCTGGGCCGCCATCGCGGCCTGCGCATCGCGGGTGAACTGCTCGGGATCCGCCTCGGCCCGCTGCAGCCGCTCCCCCACCTCGTAGCCGATCGGCAGGTAGCTCAGCGGATCGTGAGCGCTCGTCTGATCGGTGACCACATCGATGGTGATCTCACCGGCGCGGTGCCGGCGCAGGATATCGGGGAACACTTCGGCCGCGTTCCCGACGAGTCCGACGGACCACCCGCGCTGCTCCTCCTTCGCCTGCTGGACCTTCGCGAGCGCCTCGTCGACGCTGGTCACGACCTCGTCGAGGTAGCGCTTGCTGACGCGGCGTTCGAGTCGACTCTGGTCGACGTCGACGATGAGGCACGCACCCTCGTTGAGGGTGACGGCGAGGGGCTGCGCTCCGCCCATTCCCCCGCAGCCGCCGGTCAGGGTGATGGTCCCGGCGAGCGTGCCGCCGAAGCGCTTGCGCGCGACCGCGGCGAATGTCTCGAACGTGCCCTGCAGAATGCCCTGCGTGCCGATGTAGATCCAGGAGCCGGCGGTCATCTGGCCGTACATCATGAGGCCCTCGGCTTCGAGCTTGCGGAATTCGGGCCAGTTCGCCCAGTCCCCCACGAGGTTCGAGTTCGCGATGAGGACGCGGGGCGCCCAGACGTTCGTGCGGAAGACGCCGACCGGCTTGCCCGACTGCACGAGCAGGGTCTCGTCCTCCTCCAGGTCGCGCAGGGTATCGACGATGGCGTCGAACGCCTCCCAGCTCCGCGCCGCTCGGCCGGTGCCGCCGTACACGACGAGGTCGTCGGGGCGCTCGGCCACCTCTGGATCGAGATTGTTCATGAGCATGCGCAGCGGTGCCTCCGTCTGCCAGCTCTTCGCAGAGAGCTCGCTGCCTCGTGGGGAACGGACGGGGCGTGCGCCGGGAAGTGCCATCATTGGACCTTTCGCTGAAGTGCTGGATCGCGGGCCTCATCCCGCTTCCCCTATCCCAGCGGTTCACCCGCCTCGCGACAACGCAGCAACGCCCGCGCCTGTCCGGAGTGCCAGACAGGCGCGGGCGTTGCTGAACGCGCTACCTCTGCTGCCCGAGCTCGATGTGGGCGCCCGGAATCGCCGCGAGCAGGTTCTTCGTGTACTCCTCCTGCGGATTCTCGAACACCTCATCAGTGGTCGCCTGCTCCACGATGCGGCCCTGCTGCATCACGCAGACACGATCCGCGATGAGGCGCACGACGGCGAGGTCGTGGGTGATGAACAGATACGTGAGCCCCAGTTCGCGCTGCAGCTGCGCGAGCAGGTCGAGGATCTGCGCCTGCACCAGCACGTCGAGCGCCGACACCGCCTCGTCGAGCACGAGGATGTCGGGCTTGAGGGCGAGCCCGCGCGCGACGGCGACGCGCTGCCGCTGCCCTCCCGAGAGCTCGTTCGGGTAGCGCGTCGCCAGTTCCCGCGGCAGGGCGACCTGATCGAGCAACTCGTAGACGCGCGCCTTCCGGCTCGCGGCATCACCCACGTCGTGGATCTTGAGGGGCTCCATGATGGTGCTCGCGATGTTATTGAGCGGGTCGAGGGATCCGTACGGGTCCTGGAATACCGGCTGCAGCGTGCGGCGGAGGTCGAAGAGCCCCCGCCCCGACAGATCCGCGGTCTCCTGACCGCCGATCCGTATCGAGCCCGACGACGGCTTCTCGAGCTGCAGCACCATCTTCGCGATGGTGGATTTGCCGGAGCCGGATTCCCCGACCAGGGCCAGGGTCTCACCGCGGTTGACCGAGAACGATGCGCCGGCGACCGCGTGGAACTCCTCCGATCCGAAATTGCCCTTCCGGATCTTGTAGATCTTGCCCAGATCCGAGACCTCGATCATCGGCTCGCCGTGCTTCACGGTCGGCTTCGGCTCGTCGGCGAGTGCCGAGAGGTCGAACGTCTGCGTGGGCGCGGTGGGGAGCTCGGCGTCCGCACCGATGCGACGGGATGCCAGGCTCGGCGCCGCGGAGACGAGCCGCTTGGTGTACGGGTGCTGCGGACGTTCGAGGATCTCTCGGCTCGGCCCCGACTCCACGATGTTGCCCTTGTACATCACGATGAGCTTCTCGGCGCGCTCAGCAGCGAGCCCGAGATCGTGGGTGATGAAGACGACGGCCGTGCCCAGCTGCTGCGTGAGCCCCTGCAGATGATCGAGGACGACGCGCTGCACGGTCACGTCGAGCGCTGAGGTCGGCTCGTCGGCGATCAGCAGCTGCGGACTGGCGGCGAGGCCGATGCCGATGAGCGCTCGCTGCTTCATCCCGCCGGAGAACTGGTGCGGGAACTGCTTCATGCGCTGGGCGGCGTTCTGCAATCCGGCCTGTTCGAGCACCTGGATCGCGCGCTCGCGCACCTCCTTCTTGCCGGTCGCGAGTCCGTTCGCGCGGACCGCTTCCTCGACCTGGAACCCGACCGACCACACCGGGTTGAGGTTCGACATCGGGTCCTGCGGAACGAGACCGATCTCGCGGCCGCGGATGCGCTCCATCTCGCGGCGCCCGAGCCCGACGAGTTCTCGGCCACCCCACTGCACGGACCCCGCGGTCACCCGCCCGGTGCCGGGCAGCAGGTTGATCACGGCGTGCATGGTCGTCGACTTGCCGGAACCCGACTCGCCGACGATGGCGACCGTCTCGCCCGGATAGACGTCGAAGTCGATCCCGTGCAGCACCTCGTTCACCTGCCGGTCGACCGTGAACCCGACCTTCAAGTCGCGCACGCTCAGCAGCGGCTGCATGAATTCCTGCGTTGCTTCAGTCATGTGTGCTTCGTTCATCGTCGTGCTCTCGCCTTCGGGTCAAGCGCATCCCGAACCGATTCGCCGAGGAGGATGAATCCGAGAACGGTGATGGTGAGTGCCAGGGACGGGTAGATCAGCGGCATGGGATCCGTTCGCAGTGAGAGCTGAGCCGCGCTGATGTCATTGCCCCAACTGATGAACTGACCGGCCGGAAGCCCGACGCCCAGGAAGGACAGCGTCGCCTCGGCGACGATGGCGGACGCGAGCGAGAGCGTCGTGACGACGATCGCCGGGGCGATCGCGTTCGGCAGCACGTGCCGCACGAGCGTCGCGAACCTCGACAGTCCGAGGGATTCCGAAGCCATGACGAAATCGGCGTTCTTCACGCGAAGAATCTCGCTTCGGACGATTCGCGCGGTGATCGGCCAGGAGAACCCGCCGATCGCGAGCGCGATGACGAGCGGATTGCGGTGGTCCGACAGCACGCTCATGACGACGACCGCGGCCAGGATGTACGGGATCGAGAAGAAGATGTCGCCGAGTCGCGACAGCACGGTGTCCAGCATGCCCCCGAAGAATCCGGCGAGCGCCCCCATGACGGTGCCGACCACGAACGTGATCGTGATGACGAGCAGGCCGACGGACACCGAGGTCGACGTGCCGTGGATGATGCGCGAGTAGACGTCGCACCCCTGCTTGTTGTACCCGAGCGGGTGCCCGGCGGAGGGGCCGGCGTTCGAGAACGTCAGCGCGCACGCGCGCGGATCCGCCTGGCTGAACAGGCCGGGGAAGAGCGAGATCAGGGCCACGACGAAGATGATCACCGCGGAGATCCAGAACATCGGACGCCGGCGCATGTCGCGCCAGGCGTCGAGCCACAGCGTCGACTTCTTCTCCGAGATGCGGACCGCGTCTACGGCGACGACCGGAGTCTCGTCGATCGGCGCGACGAAATGGGTGATAGGCGGCCGCACACGGCCGGCCGATTCGTGAGAGGAGCGGGGTGCATCAGGCATAGCGGATCCTCGGATCGAGTACGGCGTACAGCAGGTCGACGGCGAGGTTGACGCCGAGGTAGATCAGCACCATCACGGTGACGAACGACACCACGGTCGTGTTCTCGCCCTTGAGGATGGCGTTGAAGAGCACGTTGCCGACGCCGGGCACGTTGAAGATGCCCTCGGTGACCGTGGCGCCCACCATCAGCGTCCCGAAATCGGTCGCCGTATTGGTGATCGTCGGGATCAGCGAGTTGCGGAGCACGTGCACCGGGATGACGCGCCCGCGGCTGAGCCCCTTGGCGTAGGCCGTGCGCACGAAGTCCTGATTCAGCGTGTCGATGACGGATGCCCGGGTGAGACGCATGCTGGTCGCGTAGAGCGAGGCGCCCAAGACGATCGCCGGCAGCAGCAGATCCTGCAGTGGTGCGCCAGCGCCGACGGTCGGATTGAACCACCCGAGCTTGAGCCCGAGGCCGTACTGCGCGATGAAGGCGACCACGAAGATCGGGACGCTCAGGAACAGCAGCCCGATGATGAGGTTGATGTTGTCGAAGAACCGCCCCTTGCGCAGACCGGAGAAGAGCCCGATCACGATCGCGAGCACCAGCGAGATCGCAATGGCCATCAGCGCGAGCTTGATGGTCACGGGGAACGTGCGGGCCAGGATCTCGGAGACCGGCTCGCCCGAGAAACTGATGCCGAAGTCGCCGACGAAGAGTCCCTGCAGGTACAGCAGATATTGGATGAAGAACGGCTTGTCGAGGTTGTACTGCTCGCGGAGCCGCTCCAGCACGGCGTCGCTCGGCACCTTGTCGCCGAACATCGCGGCGACCGGGTCGCCGGGCATGGCGAACACCATGAAGTAGATGAGGAATGTGGTGCCCAGAAGGACTGGGATCACCTGGAGAACTCGGAAGAGGATGTATCTCAGCATGCGCCGCTCCCCCGTTCACTGGTCGTAGACATCGTGCGTTTTCTCTCGCAATCGTGGCGCGAAACGTCGTCGGGACGCCAGTGTCCCTGCCGCGTCGGAAATGGTGTCGCTCGAGCGGTGATGCCGCCCGAACGAGGTTCAGGCCCCGAACCGGTGTTCGGGGCCTGAAGGAACTCGATCAGTTCTTGGTGATCTCGTTGAACAGCGGCACGGAGTTCCAGCCGAAGGCGACGTTGTCGACGCCCTCGCTGTGGCCACCGGTGGTGCCCTGGTACCACAGCGGAATCGACGGCATGTCTTCGAGCAGCATCTCCTGCGCATCGTTCAGCTTCTCGATGCGCGCGTCGTGGTCGCTCTCAGCGGCGGCCTCGTCGAGCAGCGCGTCGAACTCGGGGTTCGCGTAGAAGCCGTGGTTCGAGCTCGCGCCGGTGTAGTAGAGCGGCTGCAGGTAGTTGTAGGCACCCGGGTAGTCGCCCTGCCAGCCGGCGCGGAAGGGACCGCCGACGACGTCGGCTTCACGGTCGTCGAGGAACGCCTGGAAGGTCGGGTAGAGCTTCGGGGCGGCCTCGATGTCGAGGTTGTTGGCCCACTGGTTGGCGACCGCTTCGACCCACACCTGGTGGGGGCCGTCTGAGTTGGTCGCGACCTCGAGCGTTCCCTCGAACGGGCTCATGGCGTCTGCTTCGGCCCAGAGCTTCTTCGCCTCGTCGGCGTTGAATTCGAGCTTCTCGGCGCCTTCGAGATCCTCGGCGTAGCCGTCGACCACGGGAGAGGTGAAGTCCTTCGCCGGCACGTTCGTTCCCTCGAAGATCACATCGATGATCTCTTCGCGGTCGAGCGCCATCGACAGCGCAGCACGGCGCAGCTTGCCCTCTTCGCCCGAGAAGTGCTCGAGGTTCTCGGAGATCGCGAGCGTCGTCGTCAGGGCGCCGGCCTGGTTGATCGCCCGGTCGCCGAGCTCATCCTGGAAAACGGCGAACGACGTGTCGGGAATCTGATCGAGCACGTCGAGGTTGTTTCCGAGCAGATCGGTGTACGCCGCGTCGAGCGAGGCGTAGATCTTGAACTCGACGCCGTCGTTCGCGACCTCGCGGGGGCCGACGTAGCTCTCGTTCTTCACCAGGCTGATGGACTCGTTGTGCTTCCATGCACCCTCGCCGTCCATCTGGTACAGCCCGTTGCCGATCGGGTTCTGGCCGAACGCCTCCATGTCTTCGAATGCGACGTCGGGAAGCGGGTAGTACGCCGAGTAGCCCAGGCGATCCGGGAAATCGGGGGTGGCCTTCACGGTGAAGGTGTAGTCGTCGACGATCTTGAGGCCCGACATCTCCTCGACCGGCTCGGTCTCGCTGAAGCCCTCGATCGTGCTGAAGAAGTACTGGTTGCCCATCGCGTTGTCGACGTTGGCCGCGTAGTTCCAGGCGTCGACGAAGTTCTTCGCCATGACCGGGGTGCCATCGGAGAACACCGCGTCTTCGCGGAGCGTGATGGTCCACGTGGTGTTGTCGTCCGAGTCGATCGACTCTGCGACGCCCATCTGGGTCTTGCCGTCGATGTCGTAGTACACCAGGCCCTCCCACAGCGCGTCCACGACCTTGCCGCCGCCGACCTCAGTCGTGTCGGCGGGTACGAGCCCCTTCTGCGGCTCGGTGTTGTTGACGGTGATGATGCCGCCGCCCGAGCCCGCGTCGCCGCCGCCTTCGCCACCGTTCGACGAGCAGCCCGAAAGCGCGAGCGCGCCTGCTGCGGCCAGGGCGATGAACGTGTAGCCGATCCGTGATCGCTTCACTGGTTTCCTCCTTGAAATGTCCCCCGGCATGCCGACAGAACTCGCGTTCGGTCGCACCCGACAGATTCGATAGTACGAAAACAGCCTACAGACCTGTCAGACCGGATGCGTGCAATTCGGCCCAGCGTAACGCCTTCGTAACAGAGATCTGTGGTTCTCGGAGAAAGATCCCACCCGAGCCTCCCGGGCACTGTGGGCACTCGACACTTTCCTGAGAGTCCGGCGATACGCTGTCGCCATGACTTCAGCCGCGCTGCGCGCTCGCCTCCGCTGGGAGATCGCCATCGTGCTCGCGCTGTCGTTCGGTGCATCCGCCGTGTACGCGATCGTCTCCATCGTCGAGCGGCTCACCCGCGAGACGGCCCTGTCGCAGCAGACCGCGACGATCAACCGTCCGCTCTCCGACCGGCCGGTCTTCGACCTGATCTCCCAGCTGCTCTCGTTCGCCTTCGGGCTGGCTCCCGTCGCACTGGTCGTCTACCTGCTCTGGTCGAGCACGCGCCCGCATCTCTCACGGCTCGGGCTCGGTCGCCCGCTCGACGCGGGGCGGGCGTGGTGGGGCAGAGAAGCGGGCGGAGGCGTGCTGCTCGCCGCCGCGATCGGCATACCGGGAATCGCGTTCTACCTCTTCGCCAAAGCGATCGGCATCAACACGACCGTGGTGCCGACCGCGCTCGACGCCGCGTGGTGGACGGTGCCGGTACTCGTACTCCAGGCCCTGCGCGCGGCGCTCGGAGAGGAACTCATCGTCGTCGCCTACCTCTTCGAACGACTCAAGCGCCTCGGCGTCGGGCCCTGGGCGACGATCGTCATCAGTGCGCTCTTGCGCGGCAGCTATCACCTGTATCAGGGCTTCGGCGGCTTCATCGGCAACGTGATCATGGGCGTCGTCTTCGGCTGGGTGTACCAGCGATGGGGCCGCGCCCTCCCCCTCGTGGTCGCGCACTGGGCGCTCGATATCGCAAGCTTCGCAGGCTACCCGCTCGCGGTCGCCCTCTGGCCAGCGCTCTTTAGCGCGCCGGCAGGGTGAGCGCCGACCGGTTCGCTCCGCCCTCCCCGTCAGCCGGCGGGGGTGATGCTCTTCGCGAAGGCGTCGGTCAAGCCCCAGAGCTCGTCGTACAGCTCGGGCGCTGCCTCGCACCGCTCCGCGGGCTTCAATACGGAGTAGGTGCCGTCGGCCCCCTGCGTGATCCCCCACTGGGTGCGCATGGCCGCGCATTCCTCCGGCAGCGAATTGATCAGCGGGCTGCTCAGCTGCAGATTCACATTGTCGGGAATCGAGTAGCTCGTCATGCCGAACTTCAGACTGAGCTGCGAGGTGACGCCCCACGCCGGGATGTCGAGCGGCGTGGTCGGTCCGACCTCGACCGCGGGGACCTCATCCGGGTCGGTGTCCTCGGCGTCGTCGTCGGCATCCGCGTCATCGGCGCCGCTCGACGGCGACGGTGTCGCGCTCGGAGCGGCCGTTGTGGTCGGCTCCTGGTTCGAGGCATTCCCGTCATCCGACCCCCCACGTGCCAGGTTCACGAGGACGATGCAGACGATGATCGCGATGACGGCGACCGCGCCGACGACGATCCAGGGCAGCGCCTTGGGCGCGGCGCGCGTCCCCTCGCTTCGCGGCTCCGTCGACAACTGCGCCGTGCGCACGCGCTCCGCCTGCTCGTACGAGAGACGGTCGCGCGCCGGAACGGGCTGCGGCTCCGCCGGCGGAACGGGTCGCGTCTCAGCCGGCGGCTCGGCGTCTGCTGGTCCGAAGAGTTCCTCGAATGGATCTTTACTCACGCCGACAGCCTAACTGCGTCTGATGGGAGCCTCGTTCGCATCGTCGGCAGCCCCGTCGCGCTGCGCACGCTCGGCCACCGCGGCGATGTGCGGCGCGTCGGTGCCGCAGCAGCCGCCGAACACGGCGGCGAGCGGGAGAAGGTCTCGCAGGGCGAGCTCCGCCTCGGCGAAAGCGCGCGGCTCATCACCTGCGCCGTCGTCGCCCGAGGCCGCGGCGTTCAACCGGAACCCGACGATGCGGTCGAGCTCGGCAGCACCGGCGTCCCTCGCGATTCCGGTGGCGACCTCGCTCGGATGCGCGCAGTTGATCAGGTACCCCTCGGGCGCCGCATCGGTCGCGCGATCCACCTCCGAGATCGCCTCGGTGATGGAACTGCCGTTGGCGAGCCGCCCGCTCGCCCCCACGATGAAGGACACGAAGACCGGGATGCGGGAAGCTGCGGCGGCACGCACGACGCCGATGCCCTCCGCCGCGTCGAGCGTGGTCACGGAGGTCACACGGTCGGCGCCCGCCTCTGCAAGGGCGCGCACCTGAGGCGCGTGATACTCCTCCGCCTCGGCCGCGCTCATCCGTTCCCCTGCGACGTAGTCGTCGAAGCGGGGCCCGACGCAACCGTTCACGATGATCTCGGGCGCGGGCTGCGGATCCCCCTCGTCGAGCTCGCGCACGAGCGCGACGGCGTCGGCGTTCACGCGAGCCAGGTCGTCGGCGCCGTACCCGAGACGCCGGCCCCAATCCGCGTTCGCCCGCCAGGTCGGGGTGTCGAGCACCAACGAGAGGTCGTGTTCGCGGGCGACCGCCAGGAACGGCGCGTAGTACTCGTGCAGCGCGGTCCTGCCCGCTGCGGAGTCGAGCAGCACGAACGCCGCGAACTCGGGCAGCTCCTGCCCGAGCCGATCCGTGAGCGCTGTCTCGATGCCGCCGTCGGTCACGGTGATGGTCATGATGCCTCCTCTGATTCCAGCGGTGCGTCGCCCCTCAACGCATCCATGATCGCGGCACGACGCCGCAAGAACCCGGCCACACGCGAGTGATGGCGATCCATGATGCCCGCATCCCTCAGCGCGAGGGTACCCGGGTCGCCGCGCTCAATCCCCGCTCGCCACCGCTCGGAAATGAGCGACATCCGAGCCTCCACCGCGGTCAAGAGCTCGCGCGCCGTCACTCCGCCGTAGGCGCTCGCCGCACGCTCGAGCCGTCTCGCCGCATCGGCGGCATCGATCTCGCGCAGGAGCGGCACGCCCGACCAGCACATGAAAGCGAGGTCGTCGAGCGGATCGCCGGGCCCCGCGCGATCCCAGTCGATCATGCCGGCGAATCCGTCGTCCAGAACCACCCAGTTGTACAGCCCAGGATCGTTGTGGCAGATGACCTGGCCGGGTTCGAGGCGCTGCACGCCTTGCCGCCACTCGAGTGCTCCCGGTGAGAAGCGGCGCACGGCGTCGTGGAATCGACGCAACCAGCTCGCCGCCTCGACGAACGCCGCGTCGTCGACGCTGTCGCGCTCCGGGTCGAGCGTGCGGCCGGGCAGGTAATCGAGGATCTCCTGGCCGTCCTCGTCGATGCCGTGCACGCGCGGGATGCCGTCGAGGCCCTGCTCGTCGAGATGGGCGAGCAGCGCGTGGACCGCGGGCGTCCAAGGACCCGTGGGGCGATGGACGCGTGTCGCGCCGTCCGCCTGCTGCACGCGCCAGACGCCGCCGGACCCGCCCGGAAGATGCTCGCGCTCCATGCGTCACACCGTACCGGAATCCGCGTCCTCTCGGGCGTGCACCGAGCTCACGACCGTGACCGCCGCTGCTCGATCAGTGCCTGCGTCATCTCATGGAGCGAGTCGGCGACGCTCGCGACGTCGAGCTCCTCCGGAGTCACCGCTTCGAGCACTTCAGCCCAGCGCGCACGGAGTCGAGACAGATTCTCCGCAGCGAGCGGAGTGGAGCTCACGAGTACGCCGCGGCCGTCGGGGCTCGAGCGGCGGCGCGCCACGAGGGCCTTCGCCTCGAGTCCGCGAAGCGCGGTGCTCAGATTGGATCGCTGCATGCCGAGACGTTCGGCGAGCGCGCCGGGCGCCGACTCGCCGTGGCGATCGAGGGTGCCCAGCACGAGTCGCTCGGTCTGCGTCAATGGAATGTAATCGGCGTGCTCGTGCCGAGACTCGATCTCCCTCGCGAGGGCCACGACCGCGGCGGCCAGGTCGGCGATTGAGGCGTCGTCTCCAGGCGCGGCATCGTGCATAGGATCATCGTAGGCCACCTGCCCGAGATATTTATAGTAAGATAACTAGTTATGTCCAGCGCACCCCCCTCCGTCCAAGCTCTGCAGACCGAGGTCTCCCGAAGCGACGCCCTCGGCCCCGCCCTGCTCCTCGTGCTCGGTCTCCTCGCCGCGGTCGCCCCGTTCGGCATCGACCTCTACCTCCCAGCGTTTCCCGCGATCGCGAGCGAACTCGGCACGAGCGCGACCGGCGTTCAGCTGACACTGACCGGCTTTCTCGTCGGCATCATGATCGGGCAGCTCGTGTTCGGCCCGCTCTCCGACCGGTACGGCCGACGCGTCCCGCTGCTGATCGGCACGATCGTGCTCATCGCTTCGAGCGCCGCCGCGGTGTTCGCACCGAACCTCGGCGTACTCGTCGCGGCGCGCGTGCTGCAGGGGGTCTCTGGCGCCGCGGGCATGGTGCTCGGGCGCGCCATCATCTCCGACCTCGCCACCGGCGCCGTTGCGGCGCGTGCGATGAGCCTCATGATGATCGTCAGCGGCATCGCGCCCGTCATCGCACCGCTGGTCGGCGGCGTGCTCGCCGACCCGCTCGGCTGGCGCGGAGTGCTCGCTGTGCTGCTCGTGATCGCACTCGGCACGCTCGTCGCCGTCATCTGGGGCGTGCGCGAGACCCTGCCGGCCGACCGACGTGCGCAGCTGGCCGAAGCTCGCCGCGCACAGGGCTCGCCCGCACGACGACTGATCTCTCGGCAGTACCTCGGCCACACCATCGCCTTCGCTGCAGCGTTCACCGTGATGATGGCGTACATCTCGGCGTCGCCCTTCCTCTACCAGTCGATGCTCGGCGCGAACGAGCTGCAGTACGGGCTGCTCTTCGGCCTCAATGCGCTCGCACTCGTGGTGACGAGCGCCGTCTCCGCCCGCCTCGTCGCCCGTGTCGGCCCGCGCGCGCTCGCGGCTATCGGACTCTCCGGCGTCGCAGTCGGTTCACTCGTCATGCTCGGCGCCGCACTCCTCGGGACGTCTCCCTGGGTCGTCGCCGCCGCCGTCTTCGTCGTGGTCGGCTCGCTCGGATTCGTGATGGGCAACGTCACGGCACTCGCGCTGTCGGCGGTACCCGGTGCTGCAGGTACGGCTTCCGCGCTGCTCGGCGCGCTGCAGTTCGGCTTCGCCGCCGCCGTCTCACCGTTCGTCAGCATCGCCGGCGAGCGCAGCGCACTGCCCCTCGCGGTCATCATGGTCGCCGCCGCCGCGGTCGCGCTCATCGCGTTCGCCAGCGGACGCGAGCGTCCGACACCCTCCTGAGCCGGATCGCCGAGCGCGCGCCACGACCTTTCGACGGGCGCGCGCTCGGCGTTTCAGACGCGGTGGATGCGGTCGCGCACCGCGCGAAGCTCGAGCGGCGCCGTGTGCAGCGGGGGCTCGCCGTGCATCTGCACGTGCAACCGCTCCATACGGGTATCGAGCTCAGCTGCCGTCTCGGCGGCGTGCTTGAGCTCGCGGATCAGCGTGTCGGGCACCTGTCGTTCGTACTTGTAATAGATCTTGTGCTCGAGGCTCGCCCAGAAATCCATCGCGATGGTGCGGAACTGCACCTCGACAGGAACGTCCACGCGACCCGTCGACAGGTAGACCGGAACCGAGATGATCGTGTGGAGGCTCTTGTATCCGTTCGATTTCGGAGTCTCGATGTAGTCCTCGACCTCGAGCACCGTGATGTCATCCTGCTGCGTGAGCAGATCGAAGAGCTGGTAGACATCGCGGATGAAGGCGCAGGTGACGCGCACTCCGGCGATGTCGTAGATCTCGGTTCGAATCACATCGAAATCGGTGCCGATGCCGCGCCGCTCGAGCTTCGCCACCAGGCTCTCGACGGATTTCACCCGGCTCGAGACGTGCTCGATCGGGTTGTACTCGTGCATGTGGAGGAACTCTTCGCGCAGAATCGCGAGCTTGGTCTCGACTTCCTCCATTGCGAAACGGTACTCGAGCATGAAGCGCTGCATCTGATCGCCGAGCGTTCGGAGTGCACTCGGCGAGATCGTGATCTGATCGTCAGCGGGGTCTTCGTGCGCGTTCTCGTCGTGCGCAGAGGCCGTCGGATTACTCATGGATTCAGGCTACCTCTCGGCTGCTCGAACGACCTGACAGATCGATCGCGTCGGGCGGTGCAGCGCAGCACCGTCGTCACGCACCGTCGTGCTCCGCGCGAAACACGTGCACGAGCGCGTTGGCGTGTCCATGCCCCATGCCCTGTTCCTTCAAGAACGCGACCTGCTCCATGTGCTTCTGCCCGGCGAGCGGTCGCAGCCGTTCGAACCACGCATCGATGCTGAGCCCGTACTTCTGCTCGATCGACGGGAAATACGATTTCGGGCCGGTGACCTGCTCCGACATGGACGCCTCCTCCGCGAGTGCCATCGTGCGGCTCCACCCCGATGGGTTGCCGCACGGCCACGCTAGCACGGCGGGCAATCGAAGCGAACAGTCGGCATTATGCTGATGTCTGCACTGCACGACGACAACCGCCCGCGGCTCGACCGCGGAGCGTGGGGGGACATCATGACCGAGCAGAAGCGCACGGTGGACACGGCCGCTGCCCGACAGGATCGCGGCTTCTTCGGGCACCCGTGGGGCCTCGCGAACCTCGCGGGCGTCGAGATGTGGGAGCGGTTCAGCTTCTACGGCATGCAGGGATTGCTCGCGTTCTACATCTACTACTCCCTCTCGGAAGGCGGCCTCGGCATGTCCGAGGCCGCCGCGACGTCCATCGTCGGGGCGTACGGAGGACTCGTCTACCTCTCGTCCGTCCTGGGCGGCTGGGTCGCCGACCGCGTGCTCGGCGCCGAGAAGACTCTGGTGAGCGCAGCGGTCATCATCATGTTCGGGCACATCGCCCTCGCCGTCTTCCCCGGCGTCGTCGGGCTCGGTGTCGGGCTCGTCAGCGTGGCGCTCGGCGCGGGGTCTCTCAAGACGACGACGTCGACGGTGCTCGGCGACCTCTACGAGCCGAACGACGTGCGGCGCGACGCCGCGTTCTCGATCTACTACATGGGCGTCAACATCGGCGGCTTCATCGGCCCGCTCCTCACCAGCCTCGTCTGGGGCTGGAAGGGCTTCCACTGGGGCTTCGGCCTCGCGGCTCTCGGGATGGCGCTCGGCCTGTTGCAGTACGTGCTGCTGCGTCGGCACACGGTCACCGAATCTGGCGCCCGCCCCACCAATCCGTTGACGCGGCCCGAGCGCCTGCGGTGGATCGTGATCCTCGTCGCGGCGATCGCCATCATCACCGTCGCGGCGCTGCTCGGCCTGCTGCGCGCCGAGAATCTCTCGATCATCGTCGTCGCGCTCACTATCGTCGCGGCGATCGGCCTCTTCTCGGTGATCGGCGCGAGTGCGCGGGTCACGTCGGACGAGCGAAGCCGGGTCCTCTCCTACATCCCGCTCTTCATCGCCTCCGCGGTGTTCTGGACGCTGTTCCAGCAGCAGTTCACCGTGCTCGCGATCTACTCCGATCAGCGACTCGACCGCAATCTCTTCGGCTTCGAGCTTCCCCCGAGCGTCGTCACCTCGATCAACCCGGTCTTCATCATCATCTTCGCTGGCGTCTTCGCGGCCATGTGGACGAAGCTCGGCGAGCGCCAGCCCAGCACGCCGATCAAGTTCGCACTCGGCACGATGATCATGGGGCTCGCGTTCCTCACGTTCATCCCGTTCTCCGGCGGAGCGGACGGCTCGGTGCCCTTCTACGCCATCGTGCTCATCCTGCTCCTCTTCACCTTCGCGGAGCTCTGCATCTCCCCGGTGGGCCAGTCGCTGGCGACGAAGCTCTCGCCCCACGCGTTCCACTCCCAGATGGTCGCGCTCCACTTCCTCTCGATCGCGCTGGGGTCGGCGGCCGCCGGCGCCCTGTCCGGCCTGTACTCGACGGACGACGAAGTGCCGTACTTCCTGACCATCGGACTGGCGTCGATCGCCGTCGGCATCGTGCTCGCGACCGTGAAGGCGCCGATCCTGCGCCTCATGCGCGGCGTTCGCTGAGTCGCCGCGCCCGCCCGCGGTTGCCGCCTGGGCGGTCACCTGCGTGCACGAAGCTGATGGATCGCGCGCCGAACTGACCGCTCACCGCTGCGCGGGCTCCGCCGCATCAAGGGGCGCGAGAGCGAGACGGATCTCGTCATCTGAGATCGGTTCGAACGTGGTCGTTATTAACTCGGAGTCGACCGAATTTGTTAACGTTAACGCGAACTCTGGGACGGTGTAAACGATTGACGGAATCGCGTCTCGTAGAATTTCGTGCCGTAGTAGAGCTTCGCAAGCCACATAAGCAAAGTGCCCGGCTCTAACTTCCGAACAGCTTCCACCCAGCCGCTACAGCAGTAGCCACTGGCTGCTCGAGCTTCGCCGACATTCGCTGGTTACAGTCGAAGCAACAAGGCACCTTTCGCCGTCCGTATCCCCGAAGCTGACGGTTCGGCAGTGCAGCAGACGCGTTGCCGAGGTTATACCTGTGCATCAACCACTTCGGGACAACGTCCTCTTCAGTAGCTGCCGTCCCGCCGATGCGTTCTCCCGCGGTCCGTCGCTGTCCTTGGGGAAGAAGAGCGCGGTGACACAGGAAACAAAACGCCCCATAACCACCACTGTCCATGTCGAAATCAGGGAGAAGCAGAAGCCGTGATACTGTCAAAAGCACGGTCTGACCTGCGGATTTTCAGACGTTGAAGCGCCACTCGCAGACGTCGCCGTCCTGCATGACGTAGTCCTTGCCCTCCATGCGCGCCTTGCCCTTGGCGCGGGCCTCTGCGACCGAACCGGCCTCGACGAGGTCCTCGAACGAGATGATCTCGCCCTTGATGAAGCCCTTCTCGAAGTCGGTGTGGATCGCGCCGGCCGCCTGCGGCGCCGTGGCGCCTCGCTTGATCGTCCAGGCACGGGCTTCCTTGGGTCCAGCCGTCAGGTAGGTCTGCAGCCCCAGCGTCTCGAAGCCGACGCGCGCGAGCTGGTCGAGGCCGCTCTCCTCCTGACCGATCGAGGCGAGCAGCTCGGCCGCGTCCTCGGCGTCCAGCTCGATGAGTTCGCTCTCGATCTTCGCGTCCAGGAAGATGGCGTGCGCCGGCGCGACGAGGGATGCCAGCTGGTCGAGCTGCGCCTGATCCTGCAGCACCGACTCGTCGACGTTGAAGACGTAGAGGAACGGCTTCGCGGTGAGGAGGCCGAGCTCCTTGATCGGCTCGAGATCGAGGCCGGCCTGCGACAGCACCTTGCCCTCGTTCAGCGCGGCCTGAGCCGCCTTCGCCGTCTCGACGACCGAGGGATCGATCTTCTTGTTCTTCAGCTCTTTCTCGAAGCGCACGAGCGCCTTCTCGACGGTCTGGAGATCGGCGATGATGAGTTCGGTGTTGATCGTCTCCATATCGCTCGCGGGATTCACTGCGCCATCGACGTGAATCACGTCGGGATCGGAGAATCCGCGCACGACCTGGGCGATCGCATCGGCTTCGCGGATGTTCGCGAGGAACTGGTTGCCGAGCCCTTCGCCCTCGCTCGCGCCGCGCACGATGCCGGCGATGTCCACGAAGCTGACCGGAGCCGGGAGGATGCGCTCCGAGCCGAAGATCTCGGCCAGCGCGTCGAGCCGACGGTCGGGCAGGTTCACGACGCCGATGTTCGGTTCGATCGTCGCGAACGGATAATTCGCCGCGAGCGCGTCGTTCTGCGTCAACGCATTGAACAGGGTCGATTTGCCGACGTTGGGAAGACCTACGATGCCGATAGTTAGAGCCACGGGAGACGAGTCTACGCGGCTCTGGCCGCCCTGAGCGACGGTGCCGGTGCCGGCGCCGGTGCCGATGACAACCTCGGCGGTGCGGCGGCAAGGCGAAAGCCTCAGGCAGGAGTGCCACGCAGAATGGAGGTCATCTTCTTGCCGCGAGCCACTTCGTCGACGAGCTTGTCCATGTAGCGGATCTGCTGCATCAGCGGATCCTCGATCTCCTCGACGCGGATGCCGCAGATCAGACCGGTGATCAGACTCGCGTTCGGATTCATGCGCGGCGCCTCGGCGAAGAACGTGCGGAAGTCCGTCTCGTCGGCGACGATGCGTTCGAGATCGTCCGCGTCGTAGCCCGTGAGCCAGCCGATGACCTGATCGACCTCGCCTCGCGTGTGCCCCTTGCGCTCAGCTTTGGCGACGTAGTGCACGTAGACGCTCGCGAAACTCGTCGAGTAGATGCGGTGCTCGGCCATGGGATGCCTCCGGTTCGACTGATGCTCTGATGATCCGACGCGCTGACGCTCCCATTCTCGCACTGAGCGCCGCGCCTCGCGGGTCCGGGCTCGCCCTGCTGGGCCGCGCCCGAGAGTGTCAGGGGCGTGTGACAGAGTTGAACCGTGCCCGTCGACTTCACCGCCATCGATTTTGAGACCGCGAACAGCCACCCCTCGTCAGCATGCTCCGTCGGCCTTGTGCGAGTGCGCGCAGGCGAGGTGGTGGATCGCGTGCACTGGCTGATCCGTCCGCCTTCCGGCCACGAGGCCTTTCTCCCCTTCAACATCCGAATCCACGGGATCACGCCGGCGATGGTCGCGGACTCCCGCGACTGGGCCGGGCAGCTGGCCGACCTCCGGGAGTTCATCGGAGACGACGTGACGGTCGCCCATAATGCGAGCTTCGACATGGGCGTGATCCGTGCGGCATGCGCAGAGACCGTGACTCCTACCCCTCGCCTGAAATACCTCTGCAGCGTGCAGATATCGCGCAAGACGTACGAGATCCCATCGCACCGGCTCCCGCTTTCGGCGGCGGCCGCCGGCTACGGCGAATTCGCGCATCACGACGCGCTGGCGGACGCCGAGGCGTGCGCCGCGATCATCTCGGACGCCGCGCGCCGGCACGCCGTCGACTCGGTCGCAGCGCTCGCGAAGCAGACCGGGGTGCGCATTCAGCAGCTGAAGGCGATCCCCCTGAAGCTGTGATGCGCGCGAATGTCGGCGGTATGCGGCAGCGTGAGGGCAACGCACGTTCGATCCAGAAACCCGGGAGAACATGAACACTCTGACCGTCACGCTCCTCAGCTTGAACCTGCTGCTCCTCATCGCCGTGCTCGTCACCGTGCTCATACGCACGGGGCGGGGCGGGGCGGCGTCGACTCCCGGCGCCGATCTCCGCGGCGTCTCCGGCGAGATCCGCCAGGATCTTTCCGCGCAGCGCAACGAGCTCGGGCAATCCCTCTCCGCCATCACTGATCGCGTGCACGCCGGAGCGCAGGCGGCGCTCTCCTCGCAGAACGCACTGCGATCGAGCGTCGAAGCGCGCTTCGACGACCTCAGAGAGGCCAACGACGCGAAGCTCGAACAAGTGCGCGTCGCCGTCGGCGAGCAGTTGCAGCAGCGCCTGAAGGCGTCGCTCGACGAGAACGCGCGGCGCGTGCAGACCCTCGGCGAGGTGCACGTGGCGAAGCAGGCGGAACTGCAGCAGGTACTGCGAGAGGAACTCGAGAAGCTTCGGCAGGGAAACGAGGCGAAGCTCGAGAAGATGCGGGAGACCGTCGACGAGAAGCTGCAGGGAACGCTGGAACGCCGACTCGGCGAATCGTTCAAGCTGGTGAGCGATCGACTCGAACAGGTGCAGAAAGGGCTCGGCGAGATGCAGACGCTCGCCTCCGATGTCGGAGGGCTGAAGCGCGTGCTGACCAACGTGAAGAATCGCGGCAGCTGGGGGGAGGTGCAGCTCGCGCGTCAGCTCGAAGACATGCTGACGCCCGAGCAGTACGCGGAGAACGTGGCCGTGCGCCCGAGCTCTGCCGAGCGCGTCGAGTTCGCCGTCAAACTGCCCGGACGCGGCGAAGATCACGAGACCGTCTGGCTGCCGATCGACTCAAAGTTCCCGCAGGAGGATTACGAGCGCCTCCTCGAAGCGCAGGAGCGCGGCGATCGCGTCGAGGTTGAGGCCGCGAGCAAGGTCGTCGAGCGCGTGATCATCACGCAGGCGAAGCTCATCCGCGACAAGTACCTCGAGCCGCCGCACACGACGGACTTCGGCATCATGTACCTGCCGACGGAGGGCCTGTTCGCCGAGGTCATACGACGCCCCGGTCTCACCAGCAGGCTCCAGTCCGAATTCCAGGTCACCGTGGCCGGGCCAACCGTGCTGATGTCGCTGCTCAACAGCCTGCAATTGGGATTCCGCACCCTCGCGATCGAGCGCCGCAGCTCCGAGGTGTGGCAGGTGCTGAGCGCGGCCAAGGGCGAATTCCAGAAGTACGGCCAGGTCTGGGAGAAACTCGGCAAGCAGCTCGCCACTGCGCAGAACACGGTGAGTGAGGCGGGGCGCCGCACGCGCGCCGTCGAAAAACGATTGCGCGCAGTGGAGACACTGGAGCCCGCCGGAAGTGCGGCTGAGGCGATCGACGATCTCGTACCGAGCGCAGATCCCGAATCAGCCACGCGCAGCCTGTGGGACGACGAGTGAGCATTCCAGTGCGCCAGATGCAGACGGGCGGTTGCGTTAGCGTATGACCATGGCATCCGACGCGCACCCGCGCACCCCGTTTCCCAGCCCGCCGCGCGCCGATGCCTCGGTGACTCCCCGTTTGCTCGCCATCGACATCGATGGCACGCTCACGAACAGCGCGAAGCAGATCACGCCGTTCACACGGGACGAGATCGCGCGGGTGGTCGCGACCGGGGCGCAGCTCGTGATCGTCACGGCGCGCGCCATCGCCGCCTCCATGATCATCGAGCGCAAGCTCGGGGTGCCGGCGTCGCACATCGCGTTCGGCGGGGGCACGATACGAGTGCGTGAAGGCGAGCGGCTCGTCGTGCTCGAAGAGCATCCGTTCGAGCGTCAAGATGTCGCGCGCATGCTCGAAGCGGCCGCCGGAGCCGACGTTCACGTCGGGCTCTACACCGCGGCGGAGTGGCACGTCAGCGACATGGGATTCTGGGGTCTGCGTGAAGCGCGCAACACCTCGATCTGGCCGAATACGATCGGAGACGGCACGCCCCCGGCCATCCCGGCGGACCCGGTCTTCAAAGTCATGTTCCGTGGCGACGCCGACGCCCTCGCACCGATCAAGGCGGCGATCGACCGCGAACTGCCGGACGCATTCGCGCACTTCTCCGCCCGCGTGCTCGAAGTCACCGCATCGCGCAAGCACACCGCACTGACATCACTGACCGCCCACCTCGGCCTCGACCTGCACGAGGTCATCGCCTTCGGCGACACCGAGGCCGACGTGCCCATGCTCGACGCCGCCGGCATCGGCGTGCTCATGGGCAACGCAGACTCGACGCTGACCGTCGCACCGCACGTCGAACGCACACTCTCGAACGATGAGGAGGGCGTGGGACTCAGTCTGCGCAAGCACTTCCCCACCGACGCACCGTTCGAGATCTGACTCCGCACGCAGGCGCCGTGGCGAAACGTCGAAGGGTCCGGGCGCGCTGCACCCGGACCCTTCGAGGTCACCCGATCACGACCAGCGGTTAGGATCCATATCGCTCGTGACGTGGCGGATGGTGCCGGAGTGCGCACGCATGACGATGCTCTCGGCGCGCACGAACGGGCCGTTGCGCTTGACCCCGTCGACGAACTCGGCATCCGTGATACCGGTTGCGACGAAGTAGCAGTTGTCGCTCGCGACGAGATCGTTCGCCTCGAGCACGCGATCGAGGTCGTGGCCAGCATCGATCGCGCGCTGGCGCTCCTCATCATCCTTCGGCCAGAGTCGCCCCTGAATGACGCCGCCGAGCGCCTTCACCGCGCACGCCGTGATGATGCCCTCTGGCGTGCCGCCGATGCCGACGCAGAGATCGATGTTCGAATCCCAACGGGCGGCGTTCACGCCACCGGCGACGTCTCCGTCCATGAGCAGGCGGGTACCGGCACCGGCCGCGCGGATGTCGGCGATGAGCTGCTCGTGGCGCGGCCGATCCAGCACCGCCACGCGAATGTCGGACACGTCGACCTGCTTCGCGCGGGCCAGCGCGCGGATGTTCTCACCGATGGGTCGGCGGATGTCGACGACGCCGACGCCGACGGGGCCGCACACCAGCTTGTCCATGTAGAAGACCGCCGACGGATCGTACATGCTGCCGCGATCGGCGACCGCGATCACCGAGAGCGCGCCCGGGCGGCCCTCTGCAGTGAGACGGGTGCCGTCGATCGGGTCGACCGCGACATCGCACTCGGCGCCTTCGCCGTTGCCCACGACCTCGCCGTTGTACAACCAGGGAGCGTCGTCCTTCTCGCCTTCGCCGATGACGACGGTGCCGCGCATGTTCACCGTCGACAGGAAACGACGCATCGCGTCGACCGCAGCGCCGTCAGCCGCGAGTTTGTCGCCGCGTCCGATCCACGGTGTCGAACGCATCGCGGCCGCCTCAGTAGCGCGCACGAGCTCCATTGCGAGGTTGCGGTCGGGCTGCCATTCGCCCAGCGAAACAGGTTCAGTCATAGCTGCAACCCTACCGCGTAGACTGGTGCGACGAAGCGGACCCCTACGAAGTCAAGGAGCGCACATGCCCGTTGCAACACCGGAACAGTACGCCGCCATGCTCGACACCGCGAAGACCGGAGCGTTCGCGTTCCCCGCGGTCAACGTCTCGAGCTCGCAGACCCTCAACGCCGCCCTGCAGGGCTTCGCCGAAGCGGGGTCGGATGGAATCATCCAGGTGACGACGGGGGGCTCCGACTATCTCGCGGGGCACACGGTGAAGAACCGCGCGGGCGGCGCGATCGCGTTCGCCAAGTACGCGGAAGAGGTCGCGAAGGCCTACGACGTCACGGTGGCGCTGCACACCGACCACTGCCCGAAGAACGCACTCGACGACTTCCTCCTGCCGCTCGTCGCTGCGAGCGAGGCGCGCGTCGCCGAGGGCGGGCTGCCCTACTTCCAGTCGCACATGTGGGACGGCTCGGCCGTTCCGCTGCCTGAGAACCTCGAGATCGCACGCGAACTGCTCCCCCGCCTCTCCGCGATGAACGTGGTTCTCGAGGTGGAGATCGGCGTCGTCGGCGGTGAAGAAGACGGCGTCAGCCACGAGATCAACGACCAGCTCTACACGACCCTCGACGACGCGGTGGCCACCGTCGAGGCCCTCGGCCTCGGCGATCAGGGCCGCTACCTCACCGCGCTCACCTTCGGCAACGTGCACGGCGTGTACAAGCCGGGCGGGGTCTCGCTGCGCCCAGAGCTGCTCGCCGAGATCCAGCAGGGTCTGCAGGCGAAGTACGGCGTCGGCGAGAAGCCGCTGGATCTCGTCTTCCACGGCGGGTCCGGCTCGTCCGCCGAGGAGATCGCGGAGGCCGTGCGCAACGGCGTCATCAAGATGAACATCGACACGGACACGCAGTACGCCTTCACGCGCGCCCTCGCCGACTACCTCTTCAAGAACTACGACGGCGTGCTCAAGATCGACGGCGAGGTCGGCAACAAGAAGCAGTACGATCCGCGCGCCTGGGGCAAGGTGACGGAGTCCGCGATGGCGGCGCGCGTCGCCGTCGCCGCGAAGCAGCTCGGCTCCGCAGGGAAGTCGGTGAGCGCGTAGTGTCACTCCCTCGCGACGAAGCGCCGCAGGCGCGCCCGGCAGATCGCCCGCGCCCGGCCTACGGTGAACTGGCCCCGGAGGGGTGGGAGTGGAAGCCGGAGACGAGCGACGACGCACGCCCGAATGAGGCGTCGCCCACGCGCAACCCCGCGGGCACTCCGGTGACGGGCGTACCGCACAACCTGGGCGCTCGAGGCGACGGGGCGGGAGCGGTCGCGCCTGTGCCTCCCGCACCGCCCGCATCGGGGACCCGCGACCCCGAGCCGTACCGCGCTCCAGCACCGCAGTCTGGCGGCGACCCGGCTCCGCAGCAGCAGGCCCCGATGTACTCGAGCGGCGCCCCGCAGCAGAAGCCTCGTACCGCGGATCGCGTCATCACGATCATCCTGCTCGTGCTCGGCATGTTCGGCTCGCTGAACTTCGCGGCCTCGATGATGGGCCTTCCGGCGAGCTTCTCCCTGATGGCGTCGGCGTTCGAGCTCGAGGACTTCACGGTCCCGTCGTGGATCGGCACCGTCGGCACCGTGACGGCGATCGCGATCTTCGCGATCTTCGCAGTGAGTCTCATCTTCTCGATCCAGCGCATGCGCGCGCGCAAGCTCGCCTTCTGGGTGCCGCTCACCGCCGGAGCGATCGTCGTGATCGGCACGATCATCGTGTCGACCGTCGTGCTCGTCAACGTCCCGGAGCTGATGACCGCCGCCTCCGACCCGAACGCGATGCAGAAGCTGCTCGACTCGCTCGCGGAGATGAGCCAGCCGTAGCGTGACCGGGAGCGCCCGATCGAGCATCGGGCGCTCCCGCAGTCGTGCTCAGCGCACGCGTCCGCCGAGCGCGCGGGCATCGCGGTTGCCCGCCGCGTCCTGGCGCAGCTCCTTGGGAAGCGAGAACACGAGGTCCTCCTCCGCAGTCACGGCGGCTTCGACGTCGCGGTATCCCGCATCGGCGAGGTCGTCGAGCAGCTCCTGCACGAGCACCTCCGGCACCGATGCGCCGCTCGTCACACCGACGGTCCGCACCCCGTCGAGCCATTCCTGGCGAACCTCGCTCGCGAAGTCCACGCGGTACGCGGCGCGCGCGCCGTATTCCAGCGCCACCTCTTTGAGCCGCACTGAATTCGACGAGTTCTCCGACCCGACGACGAGCACGAGGTCCGCCTGAGGCGCGATCTGCTTGACCGCGACCTGACGGTTCTGCGTCGCATAACAGATGTCATCGCTCGGCGGGTCCTGCAGGTTCGGGAATCGTTCGCGCAGGCGGCGTACCGTCTCCATCGTCTCGTCCACCGAGAGCGTCGTCTGCGAGAGCCATACGAGCCGATCGGGATCCCGCACCTCGAGCGCGTCGACGTCGTCGGGCGAGTTCACGATCGTGATGCGGTCTGGCGCTTCTCCCGCCGTGCCCTCGACCTCCTCGTGGCCGTCGTGGCCGATGAGCAGGATCTCGAGATCCTGCTTCGCGAAGCGCACCGCCTCGCGGTGCACCTTCGTCACCAGCGGGCAGGTGGCGTCGATCGCGTGCAGACCACGGTCGGCAGCCTCGTTCACCACCGCAGGAGAGACGCCGTGCGCGGAGAAGACGACGTGCGCTCCCTCCGGCACCTCGTCCACTTCCTCGACGAAGACGGCGCCCATCTTCTCGAGCGTGTTCACCACGTGCACGTTGTGCACGATCTGCTTGCGCACGTAGACGGGCGCCCCGTAGCGCACGAGGGCCTTCTCGACCGCCACGACCGCGCGATCCACCCCAGCGCAGTATCCGCGCGGCGCCGCGAGAATGACCTTCTTCTCGCCCAGCACGGGCCGATCGCGCAACCGCCCGGCCTGCCGACGCATGCGCGGCATCGCGAGCGTCACCACGGGCGCCCCGATCGTGCGCTGGTCTCGCACCTGGGTGTCGTTCATGAGGCAGATTCTACCGCCGCCGCCTGCGCGTCTCCGCCGGGGAGGCGGCCGGCACCGACAACTAGGCTGGTGCCATGGCAGACGCACCATCCACCGGTCCCGCGACGAGGGAGGCCCCCTGGCCCGTCGCAGAGATGAGCGAGAAGATCGCCGCCTGGATCGACCGGCTCGGCCAGGTCTGGATCGAGGGGGAGATCACGCAGTGGCAGCTGCGCGGCGGTCACGTGTACGGCAAGCTGCGCGACCTCCACCAGGATGCGACGATCAGTTTCACCGTCTGGCGCTCGGTCGCGCAGCGCTTGTCGAGCGAGTTCTCGCCCGGCGACCGGGTCGTCGCCCTCGTGAAGCCGAATTTCTGGGTCAAGGGCGGCTCGCTCACGGTGCAGGTCTTCGACATCTCCCACGTCGGCATCGGCGAGCTCCTCGAACGGCTCGAGCGTCTGCGCCGGCAGCTGCAGGCCGAGGGCCTGTTCGACGCCGACCGCAAGCGCCGCCTCCCGTTCCTCCCCGGCCGCATCGGGCTGGTGACCGGGCGCGATTCCGACGCGGAGAAAGATGTCATCCGCAACGCGACGCTCCGCTGGCCGGGCGTGCAGTTCACGATCCACTACGCCGCAGTCCAGGGGGATCGCGCGGCCGGCGAGGTCACCGCAGGCATCGAGGCGCTCGACCGGGATCCCGAGATCGAAGTGATCGTCGTCGCTCGCGGCGGCGGCGACTTCCAGAATCTGCTGCCATTCAGCGACGAGCGCGTGATCCGTGCGGCGAGCGCGGCGACGACCCCGATCGTGAGTGCCATCGGCCACGAGGCGGATCGCCCGTTGCTCGACGAGGTCGCCGATCTGCGCGCATCGACGCCGACGGATGCTGCGAAGCGGATCGTGCCCGACGTCGGCGAGGAGCTCGCCGGCCTCGATCAGGCCCGCGCCCGCCTCACCACGCGGCTCGGGCAGCTGCTCGCGCACGAGACGGATCGCATTGCGCAGTTGCGCGGCCGTCCCGTTCTCGCGGCGCCGGACCGGTTGATCGACGAGCGCGCCGAGGAGCTCGTCCGGTGGATCGCTCGCGGCACGGAACTCGCCGACCGCGCGATCGAGGACCGCTCGCGCTCGCTCGCCGACGTGCGCGGACGACTCGCCGCTCTCTCTCCTCGGGCGACGCTCGAGCGCGGTTACGCGATCGCGCAGGTCATCGACGACTCGGGGGCTGCCGGGTCCGTGCTCCGCGACCCCGCGGAAGCGGTCGCTGGCGCTCCGATCCGACTCTCGCTCGCCGGTGGCGCCCTCGACGTCGAGGCGATGGAGCGCTAGGAGCACCAGGAGCACGATCCCCGCCAGCCTCAGCGTGCGATACTGCATGTCATGGCGAAAGCGCGCAAGCCCGGGACCGACGATGGAGCCCACTCGGCCGAGCCCCACGAGCCGTTCGGAGTGCTCGACGAGCTCGACGAGCAGCTCATCGTGCTGCTCGAGCGCGACGGCCGGATGAGCTACTCCGACCTCGCGAACGAGGTGGGGCTCACGCCGGGCGGCGCTCGCGCCCGCGTGAAGCGGCTGCAGGAGCGCGGAGTCGTGCGCGTGATCGGAGTGACGAGCCCGAATGCAGTCGGGCTCAGCAGTATCGCGAGCCTGCAGATCGAGGTGTCGGGCGACATCGACGCCGTAGCCGATCGCATCGCGGCCTTCGAGGGCGTTCGCTACGTCGTGCTCGGCTCCGGCAGGTTCAGCATCCTCGTCGAGGTCTACGCGACGTCGCCCGGCGAGCTCTTCACGCTCATCAACCGGCAGATCCGGGAGATCCGCGGGGTATCGCACATCGAGACGTTCCTCTACGACTCGGTGCACACCCATCGCCCGATCTTCCCGCTGCGGAACGGGCGCTGAGGCCGACCGGATCGATCGCCGGTGCGCGAATCGATCCGGCCGAAGGCGCCGGCCCGGTCAGTCGGCCTCTCGATCGACCACGAGTCCGAGCGCGCGCGCGAGTGACGCGGACTGTTCGATCACGGCTGTCTGCCAGTCTGCGAGTGCACGGGTCGGCGATCCCCCCACCGAGAGCGCGAACGGATCCTCGACGCCCGTGCGCACACCGCTCAGCACTTCGAGCACCGCGATGCCGCAGAACGGGACGTGCACTGCCGAGTAGCCGCCCTCGTGGGAGAAGACGATCCTCCCGCCGCACGCCTCATCGGCGATCGCGAGCAACCGCTCGGCGATCCCGCGGAAGCCTTCCGAGGTCACGCTCATGCGCCCGAGGGGGTCGAACGCCGACGGGTCGAATCCGCTCGATACGAGGATGAGATCGGGCTGGAACGCGATGATCGCCGGTCGGGCGACCTCGTCGACGACCGACCAGTAGGCGCCGTCGCCGGAACCCGCCGGCAGCGGCACATTGATGTTCGTTCCCGCGCCCGCGCCAGCGCCCTGCTCGTCGACCAATCCGCTGTCGACCGGGAACAGGCGATCCTGATGCACCGAGATCGTGAGCACATTCGGATCATCCCAGTAGATCTTCTGCGCACCGTTGCCGTGATGCACGTCGTAGTCGAAGATCGCCACCCGCTGCACCTTCCCCGCGGCCCGCAGCGCCTCGATGGCCACCGGCACATTCGCGAACAGGCAGTATCCCCGCCCCTGGTCCGGTTCCGCATGATGGCCGGGAGGGCGCACCAGCGCGTACGCGTTGTCGACGACGCCGTCGAGCACCGCCTCCGCCGCGACCAGCGTGCCGCCTGCCGCGAGGCGCGCCAGATCGTACCCTCCGCGACCGAACGGGGAGAACCCGTCGCCGGCGTCTCCCCCGGCCTGCTCGGATTGCGTTCGGATGCGCTCCACGTGCTCCGGAGTGTGCACGCGCAGCAGATCCGCCGCATCGACTTCGCGCGCAGGGATCCGCACGAGCGATTCCAGCAGGCCCGACACCTCGACGAGGCCGGCGAACCGAGCCTTCGACTCCGGGCTCTCGAAGTTCTGGTACGGCTGCACGTATCCCCCGGAGGGGTAGATGCCGGCGTGCGTGCCGGTGTCGTGCCATGCGTATCGTTCGTGCCAGACGTATCCGGTCCTGCGCTCCATTGCGGTTGTCCTTCCAGCTTCGCTCGGCGATCCGCGCCCGATGGCGCTGCGTCCCGATGGCCCCCACCATAGCCTCAAGAATTCACGATCCACAAACAAATGCACCATTTGAATGTCGAAACATAAATGAAACACTCTTCCCGTTGACTTTAGGGATTCGAACGTGTTGTCATAGTGACGCTGCGGGCCAGGGTCGGCTCGACAACGGAGGGCGCCGGTGCCCTCCGAGCACCCCGACGAAGGAGTCAACTCATGAAACGCACCCGTGCACTATCCGGCGGCGTCGCACTCGCGGCTGCCGCAGCGCTCGCACTGAGCGGATGCACTTCAGACAGCACCGGAGGCGACGCGTCATCCGGGTCCGAGGCGAAGGGCGCCGTCGCGATGAGCTTCGCCGGTCTCGACATCCAGATCTGGAACGACATGCTCCCCTTCATGGAGACGATCGTGACCGACGCCGGCTACGAATTCGTGACCGACGACCCCAAGTGGAATGCCCAGACACAGGTGCAGGATTGGGAGTCGTGGCTCGTCCGAGGCGACATCAAGGCGATCATGGGGTACCCCGTGCAGTCGGACGCGATGGTCGCAGTCACGACGCAGGCGACCGACGCCGGCATCCCGATCCTCGGCTACGGCAGCACGTGGGATGGCGTGACGGCGGCCGTCACCCTCGATCACGAGGCCGATGGCAAGAAGGCCGGCGAGAAGGCCGCTGAATGGATCGCGGAGACCTACGGCGACGAGAAAGTCGACGTCGCCTTCCTCGGCTGGCCCGACACCGATCTCGGGCGGCTCCGCGGCCAGGGCATGCTCGACGCCCTCGACGCGGCCGATCTCAATCTCGACATCACCGAGCACAAGGTGCTGAGCCTCGACGACGGGTACGCCGCCGTGCAGAATCAGCTCAACGCGGCACCCGACACGAAGGTCTGGCTCGCCATCGCCAACGACCCGGCGCTCGGGGCATACCAGGCGCTCACCGACTCGGGGGTCTCGCCCACCGACGACAGCATGCTCCTGCTCAACCTCGATGCGACGGACGCCGAACTCGAGGTCATCATGGAGCCGGATTCGTTCTGGCGGTACGCGTACATCGCCCCGGCACGACAGCTCGCCGAAGCGAACGCGCAGATGCTCGTCGACGCGGCGGAGGGCGAACCCGTGGAGGATCAGTCCGTTCCGGTCACGGAGGTCACGAGCGAGAACGCAGAGGACTTCCTGCTCGCGAACCAGTAGTACTCCCATCGGGGCGCCCAGAGGCCGAGGTGCGCCCCGATGACCCCGTAGCGTGCGACGAGAGGACCCCCGCATGGTCGACCATCAGTATCGGCTCGAGTACACCGGCGTGACCGTCGACTTCGGTGCGACACGCGCACTCGAAGACATCACGTTCGCGATCGCCCCCGGCGAGATCGTCGGACTGCTCGGCCACAACGGCGCTGGCAAGAGCACGCTCTTCAACGTGACCACGGGCGTGATCGATGCGAGCAGCGGAGCGTTCAGCATCGACGGCGCACGCATCGACAAGCGGCTGACCCCGCGCGAGGCCGCCCAGCACGGAGTGACCGTCATCCATCAGGAACCTGCGCTCGCCCCGAACATGTCGGTGCTCGAGAACCTCTTTCTCGCACGCAGAGCTCCCCGGGTCGCGGAGCGGCGGGCCCAGGCACGCCAGGCGCTCGCGGCTGTCGGGGCCGACATTCCGCTCGAGATCCCGGTCGAAGCGCTCGGACTCGGTGAACGGCAGCTCGTGGATATCGCACGCGGCATGCTCTCGGGCGAGATGAAGGTGCTCCTGCTCGACGAGCCAACCGCAGCGCTCGGCCGGGCCGAGACCGATGCGCTGCACGACCTCATCAGAGGCTTCGCGCAGCGCGGCATCGCCGTCGTCTACGTCTCGCATCGCCTGCCAGACATCATGGAGGTGTGCACGCGCATCGTGGTGCTTCGCGGCGGGCGTCTCGTCGTGGACGGACCGTCGAGCGACTTCACGCCCGCGAAGCTCGCGGATGCGCTCGTTCCCGACTTGCGCTCACTCGACTTCACCCACGTCGCACCCGGCGATGAGGTCGTCGCGATCGACACTCCCGGCGGAGCCGTTCGCGCACGCGCCGGGGAGGTCGTCGGCCTGTTCGGCATGGCCGGCGGCGAGCAGTTCGACATCGCGGCGCAGCTCGCGGGGGCGGCCAAGACTCCGCAGCCCTACACGCTGGGCGGGGCGCCCGTGCGCTTCGCCTCACCTGCGCAGGCCATCAAGCGCGGCGTCTTCTTCGTCCCACCCGATCGCGACACCGAAGGACTCATCGCCTCTGAAACCGCGCTCGACAACGTCATGCTCCCGTGGCACTCGGCAGGCGCGGCTCGTGGATGGTGGGTATCGGCGAAATCGGGTGCTGAGGTCTATGAGCGCGCCCGCAGCGCCCTCGACATCCGCGGCCCCTCGGCCGATGCCGAGATCTCGCAGTTCTCAGGCGGCAACCGGCAGAAGCATCTGCTCGCTCGGTGGCTGTACCCCGCCCAACCCGCGCTGCTGATCCTCTCGCAGCCCACGCAGGGCGTCGATGTCGGCGCGAAGCTCGACATCGTCGAAGCGACGCGAGCCGCCGCCGCCCGCGGCGCAGCAGTCCTCGTGGCGTCGAGCGAGTCCGACGAGATCGCGAGCCTCTGCGACCGCGCCTACACGATGCTGGGCGATCAGCTCGTCGACGTCCCACGATCAAGCACCTTCAACGAAGACCTCCTGACCTCGCTCCTCGCCATCGCCGAGCCGACCCGCGCCTGAACGGACCCCTCATGAACGCCGAACGCCTCAAGATCTTCGCCGCGAAGAACGGCATCTTCCTCGCTCTCATCGTGCTCGTCGCCGTCTTCTCCATCCTCCGCCCCAACTTCTTCACCTTCGCCAACGGGCAGAGCATCCTGCTGCAGGCAGCAGAACTCGGATTGATCGCGATTCCCGCCGCATTCCTCATCATGTCGGGCACCATCGATCTCTCGGTCGGCTCGGTCGCCTCGGCGTCCGCGATCACCGGTGGCCTCGCGATGAGCGCGACCGGTTCGACACTGCTCGGCTTCATCGCCGCCGTGGCCACCGGGGTCGCCGCCGGGGCGCTCAACGGGTTCTTGATCGCCTACCTGCGGCTCAACTCCTTCGTCGTCACGCTCGGCGCTCTCAGCGTCTGGGGCGGGCTCGCACTCCTGCTCTCCGATGGGCGCACCATTCCGCGCGCAGAGCTCCCCGAGGCGTTTCGCAGCATCGGCACGTTGAAGGTGGGCCCGATCCCCATTCAGATCATCGCGCTCGTCGCGGTCATCGCGCTCGGATGGTACGTGCTCAACCACACGACCTTCGGCAAGTCGGTCAAGGCGATCGGCGGGAACGAGCGCGCCGCGCGCCTCATGGGCGTCAACGTGCAGCGCTCCCGCTTCCTCCTCTTCGTCGCGACCGGGGCCTTCGCCGCACTCGCCGGCCTGTTCCTCTCGGCCAAGGTGCAGTCGGCGAACCCGAACATCGGATCGGGCCTGGAGCTCGAGGTGCTCACCGTCGTGCTGCTCGGCGGGGTCGCCTTCGAGGGCGGGGTCGGCCGCATCAGCGGCGTCGTCGCGGGTCTCCTCTTCTTCCGCGTGCTGCGCGCCGGTCTGGTGTTCATGCAGGCGTCGCCGTTCCTGCAGACGATCCTCGTCGGCGCCACCCTGATCATCGCGGTGGCCCTCGACAGCTCCATCCAGCGCATGATCCGATCGTCCTGGGCGAAGCTCGGCAAGCGCGCCGTCGCCCAGGATCCGGCGGACGGCGCTGAGCGCGAGGAGGCCCCGCCGCGACGCTGACTCCGTCGACATCGGTGTCAGGAGCGCCGGGTAGACTCGTACGCATGGCAGATACGGTGGTTCCGGATCCCGCCTCCCTCTCGTATGAGGAAGCGCGCGACGAGCTCATCCAGGTGGTCAGCCGCCTCGAACAGGGCGGAGCGACCCTCGAAGAATCGTTGCAGCTCTGGGAGCGCGGCGAGAACTTGGCGTCGCGCTGCGAGGAATGGCTGCTCGGCGCGCGACAGCGACTCGAGGCGGCGCGGAAGAACGCGGGCGACGGATCCGTCGGAGGTGACGCGTAACCGATGGCGAAGCAGCACAAGACGCCAGCGGTGGTCGCCGAGCTCGGCCGACCCGAGACCCCTGCCGAGACCGCATCGCGCAAGGCGAGGGACAGCCGGCTCTATCGGGAGCGCAAGACGGTCAACAACCTCGTCTTCTCATTGCTCGTGAGCCTCGGGCTGGTGCTCGTCATCTTCTTGATGGTGCCCCGCTGCACGGGCGGGTTCGCGGATCACGAGGTGAACGTCGCGTCGCTCGCGACCGAGGCGGCTCCGAGCGCGGGCCGAGAGCTCGCCGCTCCGCAGGTGCCCGAGGAGTGGAAGGCGAAGCAGGCCGAACTGCGCGGCAGCGATGGCGTCACCGCCTGGCAGATCAACTACACCACGGTCGATGCGGAATCGGGCCGCGAGGCCTATGCCGCGGTGACGCAGGCGTTCACCCCGGACGGCGCCCCCGTCGAAGACGTCTGGATCGCGCAGCAGCTCGAACAGCAAGCTCCGACCGGCAACGAATCGCTCGGCGGCCTCGAATGGATCACCTACGATCACAGCGATCGGGATCCCGACAACTCCAATGTGCTCTTCGCGCTTCAGGCGCAGTGGGAGAACGACACCATTCTCGTCTACGGTACCGACGCACCGTCCACGCTTCGCGACCTGGCGACGGACGTCGCCGAGTCGCTCTCCGAACCGAAGGGAACCGAATGACCGCCCCGAGAGTCACCCCGCAGCAGGCCTGGGACGCACTGGTCGCCGGCAACCGGCGCTTCATCGACGGCGGCCCTCAGCATCCCAGGCAAGACGTCGAGCGCCGCAACGAGCTCACGAACGGGCAGGTGCCAGACGCAGCGCTCTTCGGCTGCTCGGATTCCCGGCTCGCCGCCGAGATCATCTTCGACGCCGGCCTCGGCGATCTCTTCATCGCCCGGAACATGGGGCACGTGGTGGCGGAATCCATCACGGCTTCCATGGAGTACGCCGTCGCGAACCTCGGCGTCGCCGTGATCGTCGTGCTCGCCCACGATTCGTGCGGCGCCGTCGCTGCGGCGATCGGTCAGATGGAGCAGGAGCCCCCCGCTGTTCCCATCGCGGTGCAGAACACGCTCGCGCCGATCCTGCCCTCGGTGCAGGAGCTCTGGCTCCGCGAGCACCGCGACACCCCGTACGTCGACGTCTCGGCCATCGACGCCGACGCCGTCGGCCGCGTGCACCTCTCCGCGACCGTCAACCAGCTGCTGCGCAGTTCGCGCATCATCAGCGATGCCGTGGCCGCTGGCCGGCTGGGCATCGTCGGCTGCCAGTATCAGTTGTCAGAGGGACGCGCAGTCGCCGTGAGCGCCGTCGGGCACCTCGACATCACCGCGGCAGAGCCGGTCGCCGCGGCGTGAGCCAGGCACGGGCCTCTCGAACTTCTCCGACCCACGAGCAGTATCCACGAAACGAAGGATGATTGTGACCGAAGATCGCAGCGCCGCCGGCGCCGAGACCGAGTACCGCATCGAGCACGACACCATGGGCGAGGTGCGGGTTCCCAAGGACGCCCTGTACGCCGCCCAGACGCAGCGCGCCGTCGACAACTTCCCGATCTCGGGCAAGGGCCTCGAGCCCGCGCAGATCGTCGCGCTCGCGCGCATCAAGCGCGCCGCCGCCATCGCGAACGGCGATCTCGGCATCCTCGACGCCTCGGTCGCTCAGGCCGTCGTCGCGGCGGCCAACGAGATCATCGCGGGCGATCACCACGACATGTTCCCGGTCGACACGTACCAGACGGGCTCCGGCACCTCCTCGAACATGAACATGAACGAGGTCCTCGCGACGCTCGCCACGCGCCACCTCGGCTCCCCCGTGCACCCGAACGACCACGTCAACGCCTCGCAGTCGTCGAACGACGTCTTCCCGACGTCCGTGCACATCGCGGTCACCGGAGCGCTCATCGAGCAGCTGAAGCCCGCGCTCGCGCACCTGGCCGAGGCGTTCGAGACGAAGGCCGAGCTGTGGAAGACGGCCGTGAAGTCGGGTCGCACCCACCTCATGGACGCGACGCCGGTGACCCTCGGACAGGAGTTCGGCGGATTCGCCGCCCAGATCCGCTACGGCATCGAGCGCATCGACGCTGCGCTCCCCCGCGTCGCCGAGGTGCCGCAGGGCGGCACGGCCGTCGGCACGGGCATCAACACGCCGCTCGGGTTCCCCGAGAAGGTCATCGCCGAGATCGCGCAGTCGAGCGGCCTGCCGATCACCGAAGCGCGCAACCACTTCGAAGCGCAGGCGAACCGCGACGGGCTCGTCGAGGCATCCGGAGCCCTGCGCACCATCGCCGTGTCGCTGACGAAGATCAACAACGACATCCGCTGGATGGGTTCGGGCCCCAACACGGGCCTCGCCGAACTGCACATCCCCGACCTGCAGCCGGGCTCGTCGATCATGCCGGGCAAGGTCAACCCGGTGATTCCCGAAGCCGTGCTCATGGTGTGCGCTCGGGTCATCGGCAACGACGCGACCATCGCGTGGGCCGGCGCATCCGGAGCATTCGAGCTCAACGTGCAGATCCCGGTCATGGGCACCGCGCTGCTCGAGTCGATCCGTCTCCTCTCGAACGCTTCGACGGTGCTCGCCGATAAGACGGTCGCCGGTCTGGAGGCCAACCTCGAGCGCGCCGCCGCCCTCGCCGGCATGAGCCCGTCGACCGTGACACCGCTCAACCGCCTCATCGGTTACGAAGCCGCCGCGAAGATCGCGAAGCACTCCGTCAAGAAGGGCATCACGGTGCGGGAGGCGGTCGTCGACCTCGGGTACGTTGAGCGCGGCGAGGTCTCGGAAGAGGCGCTCGACCAGGCGCTCGATCTGCTGTCGATGACCCACCCGGGCGTCGCGAAGTAGGTTCACCGCAGGCACCGCCGACGGGCCCGGGATCGCAGTGCGTCGATCCCGGGCCCGTCGCCGTTCGGTCGGGGTCGCCGCCGGCGCGAAGGAGATGCGCCGCGACAGCCGCCCTCGCTACGCTGAATCCATGATGCCTGCAGGAGTTCCACGCGACGGTGCGCGCGCCCTCGCCCGCTCGGGAGCCGCGTCAGCGGCTCGCCTGCTCGGGTGGCAGCGACTCTACGACCGCGTGAATCGCCCGCTGATGGAGCTCGCGGAGATGCAGCCGGTGACCGCCCAGTGGTGGCGGGAGCGGCGCAAGCAGAAGGGCGGCTTCAGATACCTCGCGCTCGGCGACTCGACCGCGCAGGGCATCGGAGCGTCGACACCCGGGCGCAGCTACGTCGGGCAGCTGATCGACCGGATCGAGGCCAGCACCGGCGAGCCCGTCAAAGTCGTCAATCTCGCGGTTTCGGGGGCCACGACGGCCCTGTGCCTGCGCGATCAACTGCCGAAAGCGGAGAAGGTGCTCGCGTATGAGCCCGACCTTGTCACAATCGCGATCGGCGCGAACGACATCGCCGAGTGGGATGCGGTGCGCTTCCACCGGAACATGACGCAGATTCTCGGGGCGCTGCCCAGGCACACGATCGTGAGCGAGCTCCCCTGCTTCCATCTGCCGTGGAACGAGCGGAAGGTGCGGGTCGCGAACCGCATGATTCACGCCATCGCCGGCGATCTCGGCATGCGCGTCGTGCCGCTGCACCGGGCCACGCAGGAGCGCGGAGTGGCGGGCGTGCTCACCGAGTTCGCCGCGGACGCCTTCCACCCGAACGACCGCGGGTACGAGGTGTGGGCCGACACCTTCTGGCCGCTCGTCGAGGAGCGGATCGCCACCGTCGGGTAGCGGCGTCAGACCGGCCGGGTCATCGCGCCCGGCCGGTCGCCTCATCGTCTACGGGGTGTCGAGCAGATCCGTGACGAGGGCCGCGATCTCACTTCGCTCGGAGCGGGTCAGGGTCACGTGACCGAACAGGCGATGCCCCTTCAGCTTCTCGATGACCGCCGCGATTCCGTCGTACCGACCGACGCGCAGGTTGTCGCGCTGCGCCACATCGTGCGTGAGCACGACGCGCGAGTTCTGGCCGATGCGGCTGAGCATGGTCAGCAGCACGCCCCGCTCGAGCGACTGCGCCTCGTCCACGATCACGAAGGCATCGTGCAGCGAGCGCCCGCGGATGTGCGTGAGCGGCAGCACCTCGACGAGGTCGCGCGCCACCACCTCGTCGAGCACGTTCTGAGAGACGATCGAGCCGAGGGTGTCGAACACCGCCTGGGCCCAGGGGTTCATCTTCTCCTGGTGGTCGCCAGGCAGGTAGCCGAGATCCTGGCCGCCCACGGCGTAGAGCGGTCGGAACACCATCACTTTGCGATGCTGCCGTCGCTCGAGCACGGCTTCGAGCCCTGCGGCGAGCGCGAGCGCCGACTTGCCCGTGCCAGCACTGCCGCCCAGCGAGACGATGCCCACCTTCGGGTCCATCAGCAGATCGATCGCGAGGCGCTGCTCAGCGCTGCGCCCCGTCACGCCGAACACCTCCCGGTCGCCGCGCACCACGTGCAGCGACCGGTCTCCGTCGATTCTTCCGAGCGCCGAACCGCGCGCCGAGGTGAGCACGAGCCCCGTGCCGAGCGGCAGGTCGGCGGCGGCCTCGACGTCGTCGAGCCGCTCGTCCTCCCACAGCACGCGCATCTGCTCCTCGTCGAGCGCGAACGATGCGATCCCCGTGTAGGCGTCGTCGCGAGCGAGCTCGGCGCGATACTCCTCCGATCCGAGCCCGAGCGCTGCGGCCTTCAATCGCATCGGCAGATCCTTCGAGATCACCGTGACGTCGAGACCGTCGGAGGCGAGGTTCTGCGCCACCGCGAGGATTCTCGTGTCGTTGTCGCCGAGGCGCATGCCGCTCGGCAACCCGTCGAGGCTCGTGTGGTTGAGCTCGACGCGCACGGTGCCCCCGGCGTCGCCCACCGGAACCGGGATGTCGAGCCGCAGGTGTTTGCCCCGCAGTTCGTCGAGGATGCGCAGCGCGCGCCGCGCGAAGTATCCGAGTTCGGGATCGTGCCGTTTCTTCTCCAGCTCCATCACGACGACGACGGGCAGCACCACCGAGTGCTCGGCGAAGCGGAACAGCGCCGCCGGGTCGCTCAGCAGGACGGACGTGTCGAGCACGTACGTGCGCAACTGCTGCAGGGTGTCGTCGGACAGCTCGGGGGAACTCGGCGTCCGGAGTGCCGACGAGCGGCCCGACGCGATGGGCTCCGCCTCGACGAGCGCCGGAACCGGGGTTGCGGGGTGTTGGATCTCAGCCACGATGGCTCCTCTGCACCGGGGCAGCGCCCCGACTCAGCGAGTTGGCCAGTGGCTTCGAGGTGGTGACCGACCGGCCTCCTCGATCGGGCACCCTGCCCGATGCGTCACACGCTACGCCGACGGAATCGCATCCCGCGATACGACACGCATATCGATCCGTGAACGATGCATGACCGGCTCGGCAACGGCTCGCATCCGCGCACTGAACCGCACCCGGTTGTGGAACCCCGACAGCAGGCTCGAAGGAGCGTCAGCGTCAGGTATTCTGAGAGCTGCGATACTGCAGCCCGGGGTGGGGGCGTCAGCACTCCCAGAGCAATCAGCGATTCCCTGCGGCGAAACTGTGACGGATAAAGGAGCACCGCTTGCGCACGATCGACTGGGTCGACGGAGCCATCGAACTCATCGATCAGACCCTGCTCCCCCAACGGGTCGAGGTGCACCGCGTCACGGAGCTGCCGCAACTGATCGACGACATCCAGCGGCTCGCGGTGCGAGGCGCCCCGGCACTCGGCGTGGCAGGCGCGTTCGGCGTCGCGCTCATCGCAGCGTCTGTGCAGGCGGAGCACGGCGATGACGAGCTCGACCGAGACGAAGTGCGTCGCCAGGCCGCGATTCTTCGCGAGGCCCGCCCCACCGCGGTGAATCTCTCGTGGGGCGTCGACCGCGCGCTGACCAAGCTCGACGCGGGCGCCGCCGCCATCCTCGACGAGGCCGTGCTCATCCGCGACGAGGACATCGCGGCCTGCATCTCGATGGGCCTGCGCGGCGCCGACCTCACGCGAGAGCTCGCGGCGAAGGATCGCGTGAGCGTGATGACCATCTGCAATACCGGCAGTCTCGCGACGGTCGAGCGCGGCACCGCGCTCGGCGTGATCGAGACGCTCTTCGAGCAGGGCTCCCTCATCGAGGCGCTCCCCCTCGAGACGCGCCCGCTGCTGCAGGGCGCGCGCCTCACCGCATGGGAGCTCGAACGCATGCAGGCGCCCTTCCGGCTCCTGATCGACTCCGCAGGCCCGTTCCTGCTCTCGCGCGGCATCGCGGACGCGGTCTTCATCGGCGCCGACCGCATCGCGGCCAACGGCGACACCGCCAACAAGGTGGGGTCGTTCTCGCTCGCGCTCGCCGCGCAGCACGCCGGAGTGCCCTTCATCGTCGTCGCGCCAGAATCCACGATCGACATGCGCACCGCGAGCGGAGCCGATATCGAGATCGAGGATCGCGGCGTCGACGAGGTCGTGGGGTTCGGCGGCACGCGCACCGCCCCCGCGGGCATCGATGCCGTGAACCCGGCCTTCGACGTGACCCCGCACGACCTCATCACGGCGATCGTCACCGAGCGCCGGGTGATCCTGCTCAGCCGCGGCGAGACGCTCGAAAGCGTGTCGCTCGAGTCACTCCGTTCGTAAGCTCACCCCAACCCTCCCGTTCGAAAGGAACACCCATGTTCTTCACCCAGCGTCGCGTTCGCGCGGCTCTCGTCGCAGGCGCGGCATCCGCTGCACTGCTGCTCACGTCCTGCTCCGGCGGCGGCGGCACCTCGGATGAGGCGGCCAGCGACGGCCCCAGCTTCATCTACATCACGAGCGATCCGATCGGCCAGAACGAGTTCTTGAAGTCGGGTAAGGTCGGCATCGAATCGGTCGCCGAGACCTTCGAGGGCACCGCGAAGACCTTCGAATCGAAGGACGATGCGACGCGCCGTTCCAACCTGGAAGCCGCGATCGCCGAAGCTCCCGAGGTCGTCGTGATGCTCGGCTTCCAGTTCGGCGACGTCGCCAAGGAGCTCGCCGAGCAGAACCCGCAGCAGAACTTCATGCTCATCGACACGTTCGTCGAGGGCGCCCCCGACAACCTCTACCAGGCGACGTTCCGCGAGCAGGAGCCGTCGTACCTGCTCGGCATGGAAGCCGGGCTCCTCACCGAGGCGAATAAGGTCGGCTCGGTCATCTCGGTCGACAACGAACTGCTGAAGAAGTACTCCGATGGCTTCGCCGAAGGCGCCAAGAGCGTGAACGAGGATGTCGACACGGTGGCTCCGCAGGTCATCGGCGGCGACAACCCGTTCGCCGATCCGGCGCGCGGCAAGGAGCAGGCCCTCGCGTTCGCAGCGAGCGGCGTGGACGAGGTCTTCGCCGTCGGCGCTGCCTCGAACGGCGGCATCATGGAGGCCGCAGCTGAAAAGGGCTTCTCCGCCTACGGCGTCGACGCGAACCAGTGCCCGATCGCACCCGGGTCGGTCGTCGACGGCACGGTGAAGTCGGTCAACCGCGTCGTGGAGACCGTCGTCGGCGAGATCATGGACGGCAAGAGCTCGAAGGATGCGACGAGCTCCTTCGGTCTCAAGGAGGAGGGCATGACCATCGTCAGCCTCACCGAGGATGCCGCTGATTCGCAGTGCACGATCATGGAGCACCAGGATGTGCTCGATGAGGTGACCCAGGCGCGCGACGACATCGTCTCGGGCAAGATCAAGGTCACCGACCCGCTCGCATAACCCCCGGATCGCCGGTTGAGCCGAGCGCGCCGAAGTCGAGACCGTTTCGCAGTACCCTGGGTCTCGTCTTCCCGCGCTCGCTCAACCGGCGAGTTTCATGCACCACCAAGAAAAGGAACACGGATGGTCGCCGAAGTCTCGATGCGCGGGATCACCAAGCGCTTCCCCGGCGTACTCGCCGACGATCGCGTCGACTTCGAGGTCGAAGCCGGTGAGATCCACGCGCTCATGGGCGAGAACGGGGCGGGCAAGTCGATCTTGATGTCGCAGCTCGCCGGCGTCTATCAGCCCGATGAGGGCGAGATCTACATCAGGGGCGAGCGACGAGAATTCTCCTCACCCCTCGACGCCATCGATGCCGGCATCGGCATGGTGTTCCAGTCGTTCAAACTCTTCCCGTCGCTCACCATCGCGGAGAACGTCGTGTTCCGCAGCGAGCCGAAGAAGCGCGGGCTCATCGATCGCGCAGAGGCGAACCGCGCCGTTGCGGAGATCGCCGAGCGCTACGGCCTCTCGCTCGACCCCGCGGCGCGAGTGGATTCCGTGCCGGTCGGCGTGCTGCAGCGCGTCGAGATCGTGAAGGCGCTCTACCGCGAGGCTCGCGTGCTCATTCTCGACGAGCCGACCGCGGTACTCACCCCGCAAGAGACCGAGCGTCTCTTCGACGTGCTCCGGGCGCTCAAAGCCGATGGACGCACGATCATCCTCATTACCCACAAGCTCGGCGAGGTCATGGCCATCTCAGACCGCGTCACCGTGCTGCGCGACGGGCGCAATGTGGCGCAACTCGTCACGGCCGCCAGTTCTCCCGATGAGATCACCCGCCACATGACCGGTCGCGATGTCAACCTCGCCACCCCGCCCCCCGCGCACGCACCGGGCGACGTGGTGCTCGATGTTCGCGGATTGACCGTGCCGGGGTCGGGCGGGCGCGACGCCGTCTCGGATGCAAGTGTGTTCGTGCGCCGCAACGAGGTCGTCGGCATCGCGGGCGTCGCGGGCAACGGCCAGGTCGAACTCGCCGAGGCGATCATCGGCATGCGCAAAGCCGACGAGGGCACCGTGTCGGTCGTGGGACGCGATCTCAGCGCCTCGTCGATCGCTCAGCGTCGCGACGGCGGAATCGCCTATATCCCGGAGGATCGCCATGCCGTCGGCAGTGCCGGCGGTGCCGACGCGATCGACAACCTCGCACTCGGCCATCATCGGCGCGCCCCCCTCCTGAAGCGGGGCCTGCTCTCGCGATCGGCCATGCTCGAGCACTCGAAACGGTTGATCAGCCGTTTCGGCGTCAAGATCGCTGGCCCGACGACGCGGGTCGGCACGCTCTCCGGCGGCAACCTCCAGAAGGTCGTGGTCGCTCGTGAGCTCGACTACGGCTCTCCGCTGCTCATCGCCGAGCAGCCGACGCGCGGCGTCGACATCGGAGCGATCGAATCGATTCACCGGGAGCTCTGCGAGTACCGCGACACGGGTGGCGCGCTGCTCCTGATCTCCGCCGAACTGAGCGAGATCATGTCGCTCTCGTCGCGTATCGTCGTGATGTTCGAGGGTCGCATCGTGGCCGAGGTGCCGAAAGCCGAAGCGAGCGAGGCGCTGCTCGGCCTCTACATGGCAGGGCACGCACCCGAGGAGCGCCATCGACCCGGATCGTTCGACGCGCTGCGCGAACGCACCGACGACGCTCCACGCACTGATGTCACCGAGAAGGGGACCGCACGATGAATGCCGCACGCACAGCGGGTCGCTGGCTCGCAGGCCCCATCCCAGTTTCGGTGGTACTCGCCCTTCTCATTGGCGCCTGCTTCATGCTCATCGCAGGCGTCGATCCGATCAGCGGATACGTCGCGATGCTCCAGGGATCGTTCGGCACCGGTTCGGGACTCGCGAACACGCTCCAGCGCGCCGTTCCCATCATCGGTATCGGCATCGCGATCGCGGTCGCCTTCCGTGCCGGAGTGCTCAACCTCGGCACCGAGGGACAGGCCGGCCTGGGGGCGCTGACCGGCGGCATCGTCGCGGTCTACGTCCCTGGCCCGGCGATCCTCATCGTGCCGCTCGCCTTCATCGTCGCGATTGCGACCGGCGCGGCGTGGGGGCTCATCTCGGCGCTCCTCCAGAATCTGCTCGGGGTGCCGATCCTGCTCTCGACGCTGCTGCTGAACTACCCCGCTCGCTACTTCTCCTCGTGGCTGATCCGGTTCCAGTTGAACGACCCGAGCACGGACCTCGTCGCGACCCAGCAGCTGCGACCCGAGGTGCAGCTCGGCATGCTCGTGCCGAAGGATTCCGCCTTCGCCGAGACGCTGCGATCGACGTTCGGGCCCACGAGCCCGGTCACCGCGGTGCTCACCGGAGTCAACTGGTCGATCATCGTGCTCATCGTCGTCATCGCGGGCGCCGTCTTCGTGAATCGTCGCACCCGGTTCGGCTTCGAGTCGGGTCTCAGCGGCCAGAACGC
Organism: Leucobacter manosquensis; assembly: GCF_018304845.1. Classification (NCBI taxonomy): domain Bacteria; kingdom Bacillati; phylum Actinomycetota; class Actinomycetes; order Micrococcales; family Microbacteriaceae; genus Leucobacter; species Leucobacter manosquensis. Next base: position 1,375,982 of record NZ_JAFEVO010000001.1, read on the forward strand.
GGAATTCGTGCGCTACGGAGGCGTGAAGCCGGGCCCGCTCGTCACGCGCACGATGGCGCTCTCCGGCGGCCTCGCCGGGCTCTTCGGCGTCATGCTCATCATCGGGGCCCCGAGCACCCGACTCATCGAGGGGTACTTCGTGCAGACGAACTACGCCTTCACCGCGCTGCTCGTCACGCTGCTGGCCCTCTACCGTCCCATCGGCACGGCCATCGCCGGTCTGTTCTTCGCGGCGATCATGGTCGGCAGCGATGCGATGGGACGCGAACTCGGGCTCTCGCCGCAGATCGCCGCCGTGATTCAAGCGCTCGTCATCGTACTGCTCGCGTTCCGCGTGGCGCTTCCCCGGTTCCGCAGACGCGGCTCCGCTGACGGAGCATCCTCGGGGCCGGCGGCGGCCGAGCCGCCGTTGAACGCGGCGGCGATCGCCGAACCGCATGCTCCGGTGCCCGGTGCCGGCACCGAGACGAAGGAGTCGGATCGATGAACGTCCTCGAACTCTTCGACCAGGACCTCATCGGGTCCGTCCTCCGGTCGCTCATCCCGATCCTGCTCGCCGCACTCGGCGGCATGATCGCCGAACGGGCCGGCATCTTCAACATCGGCCTCGAGGGCATGATCCTCGTCGGCGCATTCGCCGGTGTCGCGGCATCGTTCTTCACGCACAGTTGGCTGCTCGGAGTGATCGTCGCCATGATCGCCGGGGCGCTGTTCTCGCTCATCCTGGGGTACGGTGCGGTCTACCGCAAGGGCGACCCGATCGTTCTCGCGGTCGCCATGAACATCCTCGCCGTCGGCATGACGAGCTTCCTCCTCGTCGCGATCTTCGACGTGCAGGGCGTGTTCCAGGATCCGGGCATCGTCGGCATTCCCGTGTGGCGCATCCCCGTGCTCGCCGACATCCCCTGGATCGGCCAGCTCTTCGCGCTGACACCGCTCGGGTACCTCGCGCTGCTGCTGGTGCCGACGCTCTGGATCGTGCTCTTCCGCACCCCCCTCGGCCTCCGTCTGCGCGGCGTCGGTGAACGCCCGCTCGCCGCGGCCACCATGGGCGTCGACCCGCAGCGGTACCAGCTGGGTGCCGTCATCGTCTCCGGCGCGCTCGCCGGGCTCGGCGGAGCGCAGCTCGCCCTCGGAAATGTGGTGCAGTTCACCGAGAACATGTCGGCCGGTCGCGGATGGATCGCCGTGGTCGCCGTGATGCTGGCCCGCGCCCATCCCGTCGGAGTGCTCGGCGCCGCGCTGCTCTTCGGCTTCGCGGACGCCATCGGATTCCGCCTGCAGTCGTTCGGCCTGCCGCAGCAGTTGACCGACGCCGGCCCGTACGTCGTGACGCTCATTGTGCTCATCCTGCTCAGCAAGCGGTTCCGCAAGACCCGCGAAGCCGCGCTCGCGTGAACGCGTCACCGGCGTCCCCCGCGCACCGCTCCGACACGCCTCCGCTCCCTGAGGAGGCGGCGCGCTGGGTCGAGCGCCTCTCGCTCGAACCGCTCGAGCACGAGGGCGGCCTCTTCCGCCGCATGCACCTCGACGACCACTCGAGCGCGATCTACTACCTGCTGGCCGACCCGGACTTCTCGGCGCTGCACGCTCTCGCTTCGGTCGAGGTGTACCACTGGTACGCCGGCGACCCGATGCGAGTACTCCTCCTGCACCCCGACGGCCGCGCCGAGGAGCGGCTGCTGGGCCCTGACCCGGATGCCGGCCAGCTGCCCCAGCTCGTCGTGCCGGCCGGCGTCATGCAGGGCTCCTCATCGCTCGGAGCGTGGAGCCTGGTCGGCACGACGATGTCGCCCCCGTTCGCGTGGAACGGATTCGCACTCGGCGAGCGCGACGCGCTGTGCGCGCGCTACCCCGACGTTTCGGACCGCATCGTCGCGTTGACGCGCTCAGAGCCTGCAGCGTCATAGGTCGCGCCGCCCTCTCCGCTTCCTCGTCGGGCGCGCGGGCCGAGCGGGGGCTGGTGATCCTCGCGGAACTGCCCCGTGGCGACGAGCACCGCCACCACGACCGCGATCACGATCCACCCCGATACCCCCAACGGCATGGCCAGCGCGGGATCGATCGGCGCATCTGCGGCCGCGAGCACCACGATCATGCCGGCAGAGGCGTTGAGCGCCCCGTGGCCGATCACTGCCGGCCATACCGACCCGCTGCGCAATCGCGACCAGGCGAGCAGCGCGCCCCACGCCACGCAGCCTCCGGTCATGAGAGCGACGCCCCGCCAGTCGGTGAGCCCGAAGTTGTACCCGAGCAGGATGAGGGGCGAGTGCCAGAGCCCCCAGATCACCCCGGTGATGACGATCGCCGGCCAAGTGCCGAGCGGACGCAGCGCCGTGAGCAGCCATCCCCGCCATCCGATCTCCTCCCCGAACGCCAGCAGGCTGTTCGCGAGGCCGCCGATCGGCACGAGCAGCACCTGCAGAGCGACGAGCCATCCGAGCGGCGGCATGCTCTCCTGTGCGAGCTCGGCGGTCTCGGCGTCGAGCGAGGCGAACTGCGCGTCGAGGGTCGCCTGGAAACCGGAGAAGTTCACGAGGTCGAGGCGCGCCCAGCCGAACAGCACCGATACGCCGACGGCGGCCAGCACGACGATGAGCGGCGCGACGAGTGCTGCGACCGTGAACCAGACGACCCGGCGCGCCGGGCGCAGGGGCCACATGCCGAGAAAGCGGAGGCGCTCCCGTCGCGGCGCACGCATCACGAAGAGCGCCACCGCGGTTGCGATCGCCGGGGTGAACATCATCGCTGCCGCGAGGAGGCCGAACCACAGCGTGTATGCGTCGGCGTCGGCGCCCATGCGCCAGAGCGGCATCGCGATCAGCCAGGCGAGACCGAACGACAGCACCACGAACACGGCGACCGCCGCCCACGGCACCCGCTCGAGGCGGTCCGCCCGATCTGAGCTCCCGACCCGGCCTGCCGTCGCCGCCCTCACCCGTTTCACGTCCACCACGTGCTCCTTCCGTCCGCCAGTCACCCTAGCTCACGGGCGATCCGCGCGGCCACGACACCGGGAGGGGCAGGCAGGAGGGCGAATCGAGGCTGCGCCCGCCCGACCGACTAGAAGGCTGCGATACCCGTCAGCTCGCGTCCGATGACCAGCTGGTGCACCTCGTCCGTGCCCTCGTAGGTGCGCACCGACTCGAGGTTCGCCATGTGGCGCATGACGGGGAACTCCGAGGTGATGCCGTCGCCGCCGAGAATCGAGCGGGCGGCACCGGCGATCTTGATGGCCTCGCGCACATTGTTCAGCTTGCCGACGGAGATCTGCCCGTAGGTGAGGTTGCCAGCATCCTTCAGACGCCCGAGGTGCAGTGCGAGCAGCAGGCCCTTCTGGTACTCGAGGAACATGTCGGCGAGCTTCGCCTGGATGATCTGCTTGCCTCCGATGGGCGCACCGAAGACCTCGCGGGTCTGCGAGCGCTCGACTGCGACCTCGAGGCAGGATCGGGCCGCGCCCATGACGCCCCACGCGATGCCGTAGCGCGCCTCGTTCAGGCATTTGAACGGCGACGAGAGCCCCTTCGAGCCGGGGAGGATCGCATCGGCCGGAATGCGCACGTCTTCGAGCACGATTTCGGTCTGCAGCGAGGCCCGCATCGACAGCTTGTTCTCGATCGCGGTGGCGGTGAAGCCGGGGGTGTCGGTCTCCACGATGAAGCCGCGCACGATGCCCTCGTCGTCCTTCGCCCAGATGACGCCGAGCTGCGCGATGGTGGCGAGGCCGATCCAGCGCTTCTTGCCGTTCAGCACCCACTCGTCGCCCTCGCGTCGCGCGGTCGTCAGCATGGTGTTGGGGTCGGAGCCGCCCTGCGGTTCGGTCAGCCCGAAGAAGCCGATCGCTTCGCCGCGGCCCATGAGCGGCAGCCAGCGCTGCTTCTGCTCTTCCGAGCCGAACTTGTAGATCGCACCCATCGCGAGCGAGCCCTGCACGGAGAGTGCGGTGCGGAAGCCGGAGTCGACCGCCTCGAATTCCATGGCGACCAGGCCGTAGGCGACGGAGGATGCGCCGCGCAGGCCGTAGCCGTCGAGGTACATGCCGAACGCCCCGAACTCGCCGACCTCGGGCAGCAGTTCCACGGGGAGGCGGCGATCTTCGAAGGCCTGGTCGATGATGGGGCGAATGCGCGTCTGCGCGAACTCACGGGCTTTGAGCTGCCACTCGCGCTCTTCCTCGGTGACGAAGTCGGCGACGTCGAACAGCTGATCGATGGTGGTGGTCATGGTGCTCCTCGGGGAAGGTTCGGGCGAAGGGGTGAGAATGGGGTGCGTTTACCGCGGGAGCCAGCTGGCGTCCTGGTGCTCGCCGATGCCCGGCGGCGGCACCTCGTAGCGGGCCGGCGTCTCCGAGAGCGAGATCGGCGTCGCCACGGAGCGCACCGTCTGCTCGGAACCGTCGGGAGCCGTCGCCGCGGTCGCCGCGACCGGTTCCAGGCCGAGTGATTCGGCGAGGTCGAGTGCCTGCGCGATGGAGTTGACACGGCCGGCGGGGATGCTGGCGGCAGTGAAGGCGGCGATCCAGTCGGCTGCGGATCGCTCCCTCAATGCCGTCTCGAGCTCTGTGCGCAGCTCGACCCGGTGTGCGACGCGCTGCGGGTTCGTGGCGAAGCGATCATCACGGGCGAGTTCGGCGATGCCGAGCACGTCGCAGAGCCGCGCGAACTGCCCGTCAGTGCCGACAGCGAGGGCGATCGACTGATCGGCGGCGGCGAAGGTCTCGTACGGCGCGATCGACGGGTGCGCGTTGCCCATTCGACCGGGCGCGACGCCCGTCTCGAGGGTGGAGGACGCCTGGTTCGCGAGCGCCGAGAGCAGCGATCCGAGCAGTGTGACTTTGACGTGCTGACCGCGACCGGCGGTGGGAGACTCCGCGGAGTCGCGAGCGCGGAGCGCCGCCTGGATCCCGATCACGGAGTTGAGACCGGTGAGGATGTCGACGAGGGCCACGCCGACCTTGGTCGGCTCTCCCCCGGCGTCGTCGGCCTGGCCCGTGATGCTCATCAAGCCGCCGACGGCCTGCACGAGCAGATCGTACCCCGGGAGGTCGCGCCCCTCGGTGTCGCCGAATCCTGAAATCGAGCAGAACACCACTCCGGGGTTCTCGGCCGCGACGGCGTCGTATCCGAGGCCGAATCTCTCCATCGTGCCCGGCTTGAAGTTCTCGATGACGACGTCTGCCGTGCGGGCGAGTTCGCGTGCGCGAGCGAGCCCTGCTGCGTCGCGCAGATCGCAGACGACGGAGCGCTTGCCTCGGTTGACCCCCGCGAAGTAGGTGCTCTGCCCGACCGCGTTGACCGGAGGGTTCCACTGGCGGGTGCCATCGCCCTCCGGGCTCTCGATCTTGATGACATCGGCGCCGAGATCGGCGAGGATCATCGTCGCGTGCGGACCGGCCAGCACTCGTGAGAAGTCCGCGACGCGGATGCCGTGGAGGGCCCCCTGCGGCACGCGTTCGGTGGATTCGTTCTCATGCCTCGGCTGCCCGGTGCCCGTCATCGGTGCGCTCCTCATCGTCTGCTGCTCGTGCGGGGGCGGAGCGGACGTCGGTGCGGTGCGCCGTTCCCGTACCGCCAGTGTAGGCGCAGGCCTGCCCGCTGCCCGCGGCAGGCTTGCATATCCCAACGGGTGTGACCTGTGCAAGAATCGCATCATGGTCGCCTTCTCGCAGCTCCTCGCGATACCCCACCTGCACCTGCGCCTCGTGCAATCGGGCGCGGGCGATCCCACGATCACGTGGGTGTCGAACACCGAGCTGCTCGACCTCGGTTCGTACCTCGAAGGCGGAGAGATCGTGCTGACCACCGGGCTCGCCCTCGCGCACGATGACCGCCGGTGGCGCGACTTCGTCGCCGGCCTCAATCGGGCGCGCGTCGCCGCCATCGGTTTCGGGATCGGAGTCAATCACGAGCGCATCCCGAAACCCCTCGTCCAGGCGGCGAGTGCGTACCGGGTCGCGCTCTTCGAAGTCCCGCTTCCCGTCCCCTTCATCGCGGTGAGCAAGGCCGTCGCCGAGCTCTTGCGCGCTGACGATCTCGGTGCTGCGCGCGGGGCGCTGCAGGCCCAGCAGCGCCTGCTCGAGGGCGCGCGCGGGGAGCAGCAACCCGCCGAGGTGCTCGCGAGCCTCGCTCAAGCGACCGGCAAGCACCTCGCGCTGCTGGGATCCGACGGCGGCACGCTCGCGGCCACCGCCGGATTCGCCTCCGCCGCGGAGGCGGCCGAGGCCGAGGTCATCGACCTCGACGCCGGCGGCCGTTTTCAGCTGGCCATCGCGGGCGGGTCCCCGCTCTCGGCGGAGGGGCGCTCGATCGTCGCAGCGGGCGCCATGGTGCTCGGCCTCGCCCTGGGCGAGAACCGAGCCGAGAATGCCCGAGAGCGGGAGCGATGGGAACGATTGACCGCTGCGCTCCTCGCGCGGGGCTCGGCCGTCCACGGGATCGGGATCCTCGCGCCCGGTCTCGAGCCTCCGGGTCGCGTGCGCGTGCTCGCCGTGCAGGGCACGGCGGAAGATCTGGCATCGTGGCGCAGGAAGCCGCGTTCGGGTCTCGACCGGCTCGTCGCCCCCAACGATGCCCCGGCCCCCGCGCCGGGCGTCGGCCGCGCCTGGCAGATCGTCGACGACCACCCCGGAGCGCTCGACACTGCACTCGCGACCGCCGCGTCGTACAACCTCGATGTCGTCGTCGGCCGCCCGTCACCGCTCGCAGACGCCGTGCAGAGCCGGCGGTCGGCGGCGGGCCGATTGCGCGCCCTCTCCCCCACCGCGCCCCTCTACACGGCGCCGCGGGTGCCAGCGGTCATCTGGGCGGATCGCGATACGCCGATTCTCGAAGCCCTCCTGGAGCTCGACGCCGCAGACGCCCGCGACGCCACAGGGTCTAATGCGGGCATGGGCGCGGCGGGATCCGGCGTCGCACCGATGTCGCAGCGCGTACTCGGCCCGCTCTGCGAGTCATACGACGCGCTCGCCCCGGATGCGATGAGCGCCGAGGATCGCGCCATGCTTCGCGAGACGCTCCATGCGCTCTTCGCCGCGAACGGTCAGCGAGGCCCAACGGCGGCAACCCTCGGGATCCACCGCAACACGCTTCGCGATCGCGTCGCCCGCATCGAGCGCGTGACCGCCCGCTCCGTCAGCGATCCCGACGACCGGGCGGAGCTCTGGATCGCGCTGCGACTCGAGGCGGCCGTCGCGCCGGAGCGGTCTCAGTAGAGCAGGAACTGAGCGGTGCCCGTGCCCTGCGTTCCAGCGGCGGTGGCGCGGAGGTGATACGACGCGCCGCCAGCGGCGACTGGATCGCGGGAGATGTCGCAGGTCTCGGGGCTCGAACGGGTGCGATCCCAGGGAATCGCTTCGGTGTCGAGTGGCTTGCCGGGTTCGAGGATCACGGCGAGGTGCTCCGCGTTCTCCTGGCAATCCACCGACCGCCACACCTCGTCATCACCGCTGACGATGACGAACTGCAGGTTCGCGCTGCCGAGGTCGGCGGAGCACGGCTCCTCGCCAGTGTTCTCGACGCTGAGCGAGAGCTGAGGCAGCTCACCCGCGGCGTAGTCCCCCTTGTCGGTCGCCGGGGTCACCGAGAACTGGCCCGCGCTGCAGGCTGCGACGTCGTCGTCTCCGGCGCCGTCGGCGTCGTCGGAATCCGGTGCCGGGGATTCGACGAGGTCTTTGGGCACTTCGACCTCGCCCGCGCTGGCCACGCCCCCGCTCGACCCCGGTCGCACGATGATCAGCACGACGACCGCGACCACGGCGAGCAGCACCAGCAGCACGATCAGCCGACGGCGGACGTACACCTTGCGGTCTTTCGGCCCCACCGGATCCCTCAGTGTCGACATGGCGTCAGCGTAGCGGCGTTCGCGCCCTACAGGTGCTTCAGCATGCGCGTGTTGCCCAGCGTGTTCGGTTTCACCCTCGCCAGGTCCAGGAACTCCGCGACGCCCTCATCGCTCGAGCGCAGCAGCTCGGCGTACACCTCGGCGGCGATGAGCTCGGTGTCTTCGCTCATGCGCTCGAAGCCGTGCTTGCCGAAGAACTCGGTTTCGAACGTGAGGCAGAAGAGCTGCGCGAGTCCGAGGGAGCGTGCTCGTTCTTCGAGCGCGGTGAGCAGGAGATGCCCCACCCCCCGCCCGAGCAGCGCTTCGGCCACCCCGAGCGTGCGCACTTCGCCCAGCTGCTCCCACATGACGTGCACGGCTCCGTACCCCACGACGGCGTCGTCGACGTCGACCGCGACCAGGAACTCGGGCACGGCGGCGTAGAGATCGACGAGGTCCTTGCCGAGAAGAATGCGTCTCGCGACGAGCGGCTCCATCAGTGCGACCATCTGCGGCACGTCTCCCGTGCGCGCGCTGCGGATGCTGATCTCAGGTGCGGCGCTCATCGTTCCAGTCTACGCCCGGGGTGCCCGCGCCCCGCCTCGCGGCGTGCGCGCCCGCATACGCAGAAGGGCCCGCTGCGTGAGCAGCGGGCCCTTCTGCGCGGAGTGCGTTACTCACCGATGCCGGGAGTTGCGGCGGTCGAAGCCACGGCGGCCGCGGCCGAAGCCGAGGCGGCTCCCGCATCCCGATCCGCGCGCGGCTCGGTGGCGAAGGTGAACTCGCCGTCGACGAAGTCGACCTTCACGAGGTCGCCCGCCAGCAACTCGGCGCTCAGGATGCGCTCCGAGAGGCGATCCTCGATCTCCCGCTGCATCGCGCGGCGCAGCGGACGCGCACCGAGCGTCGGGTCGTAGCCCACCTCGGAGAGGCGCTCGCGCGCCGCGACCGTGATCTCGATGTGCATGTCGCGATCAAGCAGGCGATCCTTCAGCTGCTTCACGAACAGATCGACGATCTGCAGCAGCTCCGGCTTGGTGAGCTGCGGGAACACGATCGTGTCGTCGACACGGTTCAGGAACTCCGGCTTGAAGTGCTTCTTGAGCTCCTCGTTCACCTTGCCCTTCATCATGTCGTACCCGACCGACGAGTCGCCCTCGAGCTGGAAGCCCACCGGTCCGCCAGCGATCGCGGTCGATCCGAGGTTCGTCGTCATGATGATGACGGTGTTCTTGAAGTCGATCACGCGACCCTGACCGTCGGTGAGGCGACCCTCTTCGAGAATCTGCAACAGCGAGTTGAAGATGTCGGGGTGAGCCTTCTCGATCTCATCGAAGAGCACGACGGAGAACGGCTTGCGGCGCACCTTCTCGGTGAGCTGGCCGCCCTCTTCGAACCCGACGAACCCCGGAGGGGCACCGAAGAGACGCGAAACGGTGTGCTTCTCGCCGTACTCCGACATGTCGAGCGAGATCAGCGCATCCTCGTCATCGAACAGGAACTCGGCGAGCGCCTTCGCGAGCTCCGTCTTGCCGACGCCCGTCGGGCCGGCGAAGATGAACGAGCCGGAGGGGCGCTTCGGATCCTTGAGGCCCGCGCGCTGGCGACGGATCGTCTTCGCGAGTGCCGAGATGGCCTCGTTCTGGCCGATGACGCGCTGGTGGAGCGCGTCTTCCATGAAGCGGAGCCGCGAGGTCTCCTCCTCGGTCAGCTTGAAGACCGGGATGCCGGTCGCCTGAGCGAGCACCTCGGCGATCAGTCCCTCGTCGACCTCGGCCTGGGTGGCCACGTCGCCCGAACGCCACTGCTTCTCGAGGCGCAGTCGCTCGGCGATCAGCTTCTTCTCCTCGTCGCGCTTGTTGGCGGCGGCTTCGAAGTCCTGACCCTCGATCGCCTGCTCCTTCTCAGCACGGACGACGGCGATCTTCTCGTCGAACTCCCGCAGCTCCGGCGGGCTCGACAGGATCGACAGGCGGAGGCGTGCGCCGGCCTCGTCGATCAGGTCGATGGCTTTGTCGGGCAGGAAGCGATCCTGCACGTACCGATCGGCGAGATTCACCGCGGCGACGATGGCGCCGTCGGTGATGGAGACCTTGTGGTGCGCCTCGTAACGGTCGCGGAGGCCCTTCAAGATGTTGATCGAGTGCGGGAGCGACGGCTCCGCGACCTGGATCGACTGGAAGCGGCGCTCGAGCGCTGCGTCCTTCTCGAAGTGCTTGCGGTACTCGTCGAGCGTGGTGGCGCCGATCGTCTGGAGCTCACCGCGCGCGAGCATCGGCTTCAGAATGTTGGCCGCGTCGATCGCGCCTTCTGCCGCACCGGCACCCACGAGCGTGTGAATCTCATCGATGAAGATGATGATGTCGCCGCGGTTGCGGATCTCCTTGGTGACCTTCTTCAGGCGTTCCTCGAAGTCGCCGCGGTAGCGGCTGCCCGCGATCATGGAGCCGAGGTCGAGCACGTAGACCTGCTTGTCCTTGAGCGTCTCGGGCACCTCGCCCTTGATGATCGCCTGCGCGAGACCCTCGACGACGGCGGTCTTGCCGACGCCGGGCTCGCCGATCAGCACCGGGTTGTTCTTGGTGCGGCGCGAGAGGATCTGCATGACCCGCTCGACTTCCTTCTCACGACCGATCACGGGGTCGAGCCTGCCCTCGCGGGCCGCTTGCGTGAGATTGCGGCCGAACTGATCGAGCACCTGCGAGCCCTTGGACTCGCCGCCCGACTCCGGCGCACCCACGGTCGCGCTCTCCTTGCCGGCCTGGTAGCCGGAGAGCAGCTGGATCACGGTCTGGCGCACGCGGTTGAGATCGGCGCCGAGCTTCACGAGCACCTGCGCGGCGACGCCTTCGCCTTCGCGGATCAGGCCGAGCAGGATGTGCTCGGTGCCGATGTAGTTGTGGCCCAGCTGCAGCGCTTCGCGCAGGCTCAGCTCGAGCACCTTCTTGGCGCGTGGCGTGAACGGGATGTGACCCGCCGGCGGCTGCTGCCCGGTGCCGATGATGTCGGTGACCTGCGCACGCACTGCGTCGAGCGAGATCTCGAGCTGCTCGAGCGCCTTCGCTGCAACGCCCTCGCCCTCGTGGATCAGGCCCAGCAGAATGTGCTCAGTACCGATGTAATTGTGGTTGAGCATCTTCGCCTCTTCCTGGGCGAGCACCACAACCCGGCGAGCACGATCAGTGAATCTCTCGAACATCTCCTACCTCCTTGCGACGCCTGTAGCACGGGAAAGGCGCCGCCGATGGAAACAGGCTACGTGGTGATCCCGTATCGCGGGGCCGTGTTCGCCGCAGGCGTGACGGGCGGTTGACGGCCGAGCCCCGCATCCCGTAGCTTATCGATCACCGATAATAACGATGAACGATAAGGAGGCGCCATGTCAGCGTCGCAGCTCCCAGCGCCCACCCTCCCGAGGCGAGTTCACTCCGCGCAGGATCCGCTCGGACGCCATCGGCGTACTCGTCATGTGCTCACTCGCCGCGATCGCCGTCGTCGCGCTCGCGATCGCCGAGTTCCGGCGTCGCTTCGTCCCCGGTGGCATCGCGTGGACCCTTCCGATCCAACCGCGGGAGATCACCGCGGAGGGGGTGACGGAGTACGGCACAGACGGACCGATCGCAGCGGACCCCATCTCCGGGATCGCGACGCGGATCGACGTGATCGTGCCCGATGTCAACCCGGTCTCGACGGTGTGCCTGGCGATCTCGATCGTGCTCGCGGCCATTGCCGCCCTGGTCGTGATCGCCTGCACGGCGCGACTGACGCGGAGTGTGCTGCGCGGCGAGTTCTTCACGCCCGCCGTGAGCCGAGCATTCAGCGCAGCCATGTGGAGCGGCGTCGGCGGAGCGCTTGCGGCGTATGCGTTCCGGCACTTCGCGGCGAACGGGGTAGCCGCAGCACTCGACGTCCGTGCCACAGACACCGGAACTCTGGCGTGGTGGGGATGGTACGTGATCATCCTCTTCGGGATCTCCGCCCTCGGACTGATCGACATCGCAATCCGACGCGCGATGCGCCTCGAGCGCGAGACCGAGGGCCTCGTATGACTCCCGTCGACCCCGACGAGGGGCACGCGATCCATTGCCGGCTCGACGAGCTGCTCGCAGAGCGGGGTCTCACCCTCACGCAGGTGAGCGAGATGGTCGGGGTGAGCCTCGTGAACCTCTCCGTGCTGAAGAATGATCGCGCGCGAGCGATCCGCTTCTCGACGCTCACCGCGATCTGCCGTGCGCTCGACTGCGAGGTGGGCGACCTGCTCGTCGTCTCCGAGTAGCGCGACGTCGGAGCCAGAGCCCGTGCAGCCCGGAGGCGGACCCGCGCAGTCCACTGGCTCGACACTCCGCGTTCACCCGTGCCGCTTACCGTGAACGCATGTCGTCGCCCTCGCTCTCCCCAGCAGCACCCGCGTCTGCGCTCGCCCTGATCCGCGCGTTCGCCGCGACCCTCGGGCAGAGCGAGGGCGCGGTCGCCCGAGTGATCCTCGATCGCCCCGCCGACGTCCCGCAGTGGTCGACGCAGGAGCTCGCCGCGGCGGCCGGAACATCGACCGCCACCGTCATCAGAGCCTGCCAGCGGCTCGGATTCCGCGGGTTCCAGCATCTGCGCCTCGAACTGGCACGGGAGATGCCCGCCTCCGGCACCGAGGAGCACACCCCGGGAGACGCCGTGGACCAGGTCTTCGAGAGCGCGCGAGCCGCACTGCTCGTCGGGCGGGCTTCGATCGACCGCACCGCCCTCGCCGAGGCCGCCGCGCTGCTCGCGCGCGCCTCGCGCGTCGTGTGCGCCGCCAACGGGTTCTCCGCTCCACCACTGCAAGACGCCGCCATGCGCCTCGCCACGGTCGGCCGCCCGGTGGAAGCGCCGCTCGACATCCTCGCTCAGCAGTTCGCCGCTCACAGCCTCACCGATGCTGACGTCTGTTTCGCACTCAGCCATTCCGGGGCGAACGCGCACACACTGGCGACGGTGCGCGCCGCGCGCAAGCGCGGTGCGCGAATCGTGTCGCTCTGCAGCTATCCGAGAGCCCCCCTGGTCGAGCTCTCGGACGTCGCGCTCTCGACCGGCGCAGTCGGCACCCAGCACGCGGTCGATCCCTTCTTCAGCCGACTCGGCCACTCCGTGCTGTTGCAGGCGCTCGTCACGGAGGTCGCGGGCCTGCGATCGAGCACCGACGCGCTCGATATGCGCGAGGTCGTCGCTGACGCCCTCGTCGACTCTCAGCAGTAAATCTGTCTGATCTGGGATTTTCGCACCCTTCTCCAGTTCGACAGCTGCGCGTCCCCACCCGTTCACCACCGCGACACCCTGCCCGGCGATGCTGCTCATGTAACCGCATTTCACGCCCGATGTAACGGGCGACACCGGCAGGAGAACAGAGCAGTGCACGACATTTCACTCGACGGCAGTTACAACGCACGAGGCATCGGTCACCGCCGTCGCCCCTGGCTCGTGCGCTCGGCCGGCCTCGATGCACTCACCTCCGACGGCGAGCGCGGCCTCCGAGACGTCGGCGTCGACCTCGTCATCGACCTGCGCGAGGAATCGGAGCAGGCGGGGCGCACGCACACGATCCCCGTGCGCTCCGTGCCGCTCTACGGCGCAGCGCCGCCCAGCTCGGGAACGCTCGAATCCGTCTACGCGGGGCTCGTCCGCGATCGCGGCTCACGACTCACCGCCGCTGTCATCGCCATCGCCGAGCACCCGGGAACCGCGGTCGTGCACTGCACAGCCGGGAAGGACCGCACCGGACTCGTCGTCGCACTGGCGAGACTCGCCGCGGGAGACGCGCGTGCCGAAGTCGTGGCTGACTACGCAGTGTCGGGCGAGACCGTGCGCCCGCAGCGGGAGGCGATCGCCGCCGCGCAGCTCTCGGGCGTCACGCTCTCAGCTGCGGCGCGCGCCGCGTCGGAGCGACTCCACCTCGACAGCCCCGCGGAGGCCCTCGAGTCGGCACTCGACATCGTGGATGAGCTGGGAGGGGTCGCCCAGTATCTCCGCACGCACGGCGCGACGTCCGGCCATGTGGCCGCCCTCGCCGATCGGGCGGACGCGCACGCCGCCATCGCCTCCGGATCAGTCGCATGAGCCGCCGCACCGGCCGGTTCACGGTGCTCCACGTGAGCGACCTCCACGCCACGGAGAGCGGTCTGCTCTACGACGCGGTCGACGGCCTGGGTCGGCTCGAACGGGTGGGCGATTACGCGCTCGCGACCGGCATCACGCCGGAGGCGGTCGTCATCACCGGCGACCTCATCGAACGCGGCAACGCCGGCGCCTACGCCGCGGTGGCACGGGCGTGCGATCGCCTGCAGGATCGCCTGGCCGCACCGGTGCTCACCGTGCTCGGCAACCACGACGACCCCATCGCCGCGCACGCACTTCCCGGCCACGCGCGCGCGCACTTCGGCGCCCACCTCGTCGACGGCGTCCGCGTGGTCCGCCTCGACTCGCGCACCGGCCGCATCGACGCCGATCAACTCGAGTGGCTCGCCTCCGAGCTCGCTGCACCGGCGGAACGCGGCACGGTCGTCGCGCTGCACCACGCGCCGCTCGGCTCACCGCTGCCGGCGCTCCGCCGCCAGGGCCTCCGCAACGCGGAGGAGCTGCTCCACGTGCTCGACGGCAGCGACGTCCGTGCGATCCTCGCCGGGCATTTCCACCACGGCCTCACGGCATCGATGCACGGCATTCCCATCTTCGTCGGCCCCTCTCTCGCCTACCACCAGGTGATGAACGCCGGCCCCGACGCCGTCGCCGGGCACGACTCCCCCATGTTCTCGCTCGTCCAGTTCACGAGCGAGGGAGTGAGCGCTTCCACCATCGCGCTGCACTCACCCGAGCCCCTCTTCACCCAATCCATCACCCGCTCTGCACAGAAAGCGACCCATGTCTCGTAATCGTTCCACCGGCGTCATCGCCGCGTTCGCCCTGTCGGCCCTCGCACTCACCGGATGCGCCGCTTCGGCGGACGCAACCGACTCCGGCGATGCCGGCACCCCCGATGCGTCGACGATCACCCTGTACACCTCGGAGCCGCAGGAGAAGATCGACGCGATCGTCGCGGCGTTCACCGAGCAGCACCCGGAGATCACCGTCGACGTCTTCCGCGCCGGCACCGGAGATCTCACCGCTCGTATCGCAGCCGAGGAGAAGTCGGGCGACATCGGCGCCGACCTGCTGCTGGCGGCCGACGCCGGCACGTTCGAGGACTACGCCGAGCGCGACCTGCTCCTCGAGTACGAATCCCCCGAAGCCGCGGCCATCAATCAGGATCTCGTCGATCCCGAGCACTTCTACGTCGGCACGCGAGTGCTGCCGACCGTCGTCGCGATCAACACGAACGTCATCACCGAGGCCCCCGACTCGTGGCAGGATCTCACCGACCCCGAGTACGCGGGGAAGATCGCGATGCCGAACCCCGACGTCTCGGGCGCCGCTGCGTACAACGCCGCCGTGTGGCTCGACAACGACGACCTGGGCATGACCTGGCTCGAGGGGCTCGCCGCCAACCAGCCCCTGATCGCGGAGAGCAACGGCCCCGTCTCGCAAGCCGTCGCCGACGGCAGCAGCCCGGTCGGGATCGTCGTCGACTCCCTCGTGCGGGACCTCGCCGCCGCGGGTTCGCCCATCGAGGCGGTCTACCCCGAGGAGGGCGTGCCCTTCGTGTCGCAGCCGGTCGGCATCTTCGCCGATACCGCGGAGCCAGAGGCCTCCCAGTTGCTCGTCGACTTCCTCATCAGCAAGGAGGGGCAGGAGATCGCAGCATCGCAGTCGTACCTCCCGATCCGCGATGACGTCGAGAGCCCGGAAGGCGCGCCCGCAACTGCCGACATCACACTGCTCACCCCCGACCTCGAGACGATCCGCGCGTCGCAGGCCGACGCCGTCGAGACTTTCAATGGCCTCTTCCAGTAACACGCTCTCGCGGCCGCTCGCGGGCTCGACCGATCACGGTCGGGCCCGCGGTGCCGGGGACGTCCGAGGTGCCGGGGACGCCCGCGGGACCGGCCGGGATCGCGCCACCGATCCGTCGAGGTCCCGGTTCTCGCTCGACGGCCTCCGCGCGGTGCGCATCGCCCTGTGGTGCGCGGTCGCCGCCCTCATCCTCGTACCGATCATCGCGATCGTCGTCCTCGCCGCGACCGGCGGCGGATGGACGGCCCTCGGCGATCCCGACGTGCTCGGAGCCGCCGGCAACTCGCTCGTCTCCGCCGCCGTCTCAGCCGTGCTCGCCGTGGTCATCGGCAGCGCGCTCGCCGTGCTGCTCGAACGCACCGACCTGCCCGGCCGTCGCGCGCTCCGCCTGCTCGCACTCAGCCCGATGCTCATGCCGCCGTTCGTCGGGGCGATCGCCTGGCTCAGCCTGCTCGGCCCCTCGGCAGCGGTGAACACGTTCTGGACGCAGCGGTTCGGCGCACCGCTCTGGAATCTCTACGGCGGCGACGGCGTGATCTTCCTCCTCACCCTCCACAGCTACCCGATCGCGATGATGATCGTGACAGCTGCACTGCGGCGCATTCCCGCGGACCTGGAGCAGGCGGCGCGCATCGCCGGCTCCTCCGCGCCGCGCGCGCTCTGGGAGGTCACGACGCCGCTGCTGCGACCCGCCATGCTCTCCTCGTTCACACTCATCGCCGTATCGAATCTCGCCGATTTCGGCATCCCCTCCATCATCGGTCTGCCCGAGCGCTACGTCACGCTCTCCACCCTCGTCTACCGCTACCTGCAGTCGGGCACCGTCGACGACCCCCTCGCGGTGGTCTCGGCCATCGGGTTCGTACTGCTCGTCATCGCGCTGCTCGGTGTCGTCGTCGATCTGCTGCGCACGCGCACACGGGTCGAGCTCGACGCGCAAGCCGGAGCACCGGCCCGGCTCCCGCTCGGACGCGCCAGGGTGCCGGTCGGCGCGCTCACCGCCATCGCAGTGCTCGCGGTCACCGTGCTGCCGCTCATCACGCTCGCCATCCAATCCCTCTTGCCAGCGCCCGGGGTGCCGCTCACGCTCGAGACGGTCACACTCGCGAGCTTCGAACGGGCCCTGTCGGCATCGGGCACACTCACCGGTATCGGCAACTCACTGATGCTGGCGACACTCGCCGCCATCATCTGCGGAGTGCTGGGACTCGGGATCGGCACGTTCGTGACCCGCACGCGCGCTCGGAGCAACCCCGCGCTGCTCGGTCTGTCGCTCCTGCCGCAGGCGATCCCCGGACTCGTCATCGCTGTCGCCTGGCTCGTGATCGCACCGAAGATCGGCCTCTCCAACACGCCATGGCTGATCCTCTGCGCCTATCTGACGTCGTTCCTCGCCCTGGTCGTGCAATCCGTGCACGCCCCGCTCTCCGCGACCCCGACGACTGCGGAGGAGGCAGCCCGCATCTCGGGCGCCACCCGGCTGCGGGCGCTCTGGGACATCTCGTGCCGCATGGCCGTTCCCGCAGCGATCTCGGGGGCGGTTCTCGTCGGGCTCACCGCTGTGCGCGAGCTCACGCTCTCCGTACTCCTGCTCTCGCCCGGCTCCCAGACGCTCGGCGTCGTCATCTTCAACCTGCAGCAGGCAGGCGCCTACAACGCCTCGTCCGCGCTCTCGCTCATCGTCGCACTCGTCGGACTCGCCGGTCTCGGCCTCACCGCCCGCACCCCACGTTAGGAACGCTCGTGTCTTCCGTCGCACTCGAATCGGTCAGTCTCTCCTACCCCGGGGGCCATCTCGGGCTCGCCGACGTCGATCTCCGCATCGGCGACGGCGAGTTCGTGGCCCTCGTCGGCCCGTCGGGCTCCGGCAAGACGACCCTGCTGCGCACGGTCGCCGGCTTCATCGCCCCGACCGCCGGAACCGTGCGCATCGGCGATACCGTGGTGGCTTCGCCGAGCCGGAGCCTGGAGCCCGAGCGGCGCGGGCTCGGCATGGTGTTCCAGCAGCACGCGGTCTGGCCGCACTGGAACGTCGGCCGCAACATCGAGTACCCCTTGCGCCGGGGCGGCGTCTCGCGAGCGGAGCGCCGCCGCCGCGTCGCAGAGGCACTCGATCTCGTGGGTCTCCCCGGCGCCGAGCGGCGCAACCCCGCCACGCTCTCCGGCGGCCAGCGGCAGCGCGTCGCGATCGCCCGAGCAATCGTCGCGCGCCCGCGCGTGCTGCTCCTCGACGAGGCGCTCTCCGCACTCGACGAGCCGCTGCGCGATCGCCTCCGGCTCGAACTCCGCGCGCTCACCCGCGAGCTCGGCCTGACCGTGCTGCACGTCACCCACGACCGGAGCGAGGCGCTCGCGCTCGCCGATCGGGTGGTCGTCGTCGACGGCGGCCGAGTCCAGCAAGTGGCGACCCCCGCTGAGCTGGTCGAGCGCCCCGCGTCGGCCTTCGTCGCGGGGTTCGTCTCCGATGCGGCGATCGTGCCGGGAGTGCTCGACCACGCCGGGTTCCGCGCTGATCAGCACCCGCTCGCGCTGCCGTTCGAGCGTGTGGACGGGACACGACTCGACGGCCAGGGGCGAAACGGTGGCGCTGCAGTGGAACTCGCCGTCTCGCCCGAGCACGTGCGCGCGATTCCAGACCCATCGGGCCCCGCGACCGTCACCTCGTCGCTCTTCGGCCGAGGCGGCGACGACCTCGTGATCGACTGGCAGGGGCTCTCGATCCGCTCGCGTGCGCACGGCGTGCGTTGCGCTGCTGGCACCCGTGTGCGCGTGGAGATCGAACGGGCGACCGCCTTCCGCAGCCCGACGACCGAGTCGCACGGGCGAGTGGTCTCCGAACCGTCAGCCGGTTCCTCCGTCGCGGGCGCAGCACGACCTCGACCGGTTAGCGTGGGAGTATGAGCACCCCTGAATCTCGCGCCGCATCCATCGTCATCGTTCGGCACGGCGAGACCGACTGGAACATCGGTCGCCGCATCCAGGGCCGCACGGATATCCCGCTGAACGAGCGCGGCCGCAGCCAGGCCGGTGAGATCGCCGAGCTGCTGCATGATGCAGGGCCGTGGCGGCGCGTCATCGCGTCCCCGCTCAGTCGCGCCGCCGAAACCGCTCGCATCATCTCCGACCGGCTCGAGCTGCCGCAGGCGGAGATCGCGGATGACGTCATCGAGCGCGACTTCGGTTCGGCCGAGGGGATGCTCGTCACCGATGCCAGCGCCCGGTGGCCCGGCCTCGACGTCCCCGACGCGGAGGCTCTCGCGGCGCTCGCGGAACGCGGAGCGTCAGCGTTCGGGCGGATCCTGCGCGAGGCCCCCGGGTCGATCGTCGTGGCCCACGGAGCGCTCATCCGCTCCGCCCTGACAGCGCTGAGCGGAACGGAAGCCCCGCGCATTCTCAACGGCGAGGCCTGGCTGATCTCACCGGCGGCCGCGAGGGATGCACCGGCAGCCCACGAGATCCCGTTCCCGGTCGACGAGACGCGGAACGGGCCGCGGATCGCGATCCGCCGCCTCGGCACCCCAGCCGAGCAGCACGCGTTCTGACGCCGAGCCCGTCTGGTCGCGCTTCCCCGACTACTGCGCCGGGTTCTGCGGCGTCGCGGGCGCCTGCGGAGCGAGCGGTTCGATGACGACGGCCGTGCCGTACGCGCAGAACTCGGTGAAGTTGCCGATCGCGCCTGAGTCGAACCGCATCGCCACCACCGCATTCCCTCCGCGGGACTGGGCCTCCGCCCACATGCGGTGCATCACTTCCCAGCGCGATTCGTAGATCACCTTCGTGTACTCGGGCATCTCGCCGCCGCCCAGTGCCCGGAAGCCCGCGGTGAAGTTCTGCCCGAAGTTCGCCGAACGCACGGTGAGCCCCATCACCTCCCCGAGCACCTGGGTGATCCGGTATCCCGGTACGTCGTTGGTGGTCACTGCGAACATGATCTGATTCCCCTCGTACGACTCTGCTCGCACCCGCCGGCGCAGCTGAGTTCAGCGTAGACCCTCGCCGCTCGCGGCGAGGCTACTGCAGCGCCGAGGTGAGTCGCGCGATGCCGTCGAGCAGCTGCGAGGGCAGTGACTGCTTCTCCCACTCCTCGAGGGTCAGCTCGCGCGAGTTCTCGCGGTAGTAATCGGTGACGCCGTCGAGATCGCGCACGAATTCCGCTCCGTGCACCACCATCGAGATCTCCATGTTGAGCCCGAAGGATCGCTGATCCATGTTCGACGATCCGACGACCGCGACCTCCTCGTCGACGGTGAAGTGCTTCGAGTGGAGGATGTACGGCGGGCGGAACATCATGATGCGCACCCCGGCGCGCAGCAGCTCCTCGTAGTAGGAGCGCTGGGCGTGGTACACCATCGCCTGGTCGCCGACCTCCGAGACGAAGAGCTCGACCTCGACCCCGCGAGCCGTCGCGGCGCGCACGGCGTTCATGATGGAGCCGTCCGGAACGAAGTACGGGCTCGTGATGCTGATGCGACGCTGCGCCGAGTACATGAGGGCGACGAAGACCTGCAGGTTGTTCTCGCCTGCGTATCCCGGGCCGCTCGGCACGATCTGGCAGTCGAGGTCGCCGGGCTGCTGTACGTTGACCGCCTCGTCGGTGAGGTTCGTCAGGTACTCGCCGGTTTCGAGGTACCAGTCGCCTTGGAACACCGCTTCGAGTCCGAGCACGATGGGCCCTTCGACCCGCACCATGAGGTCTTTCCAGTGCAGACCGCGCCGCCGATTCGACCGCTTGTTGTAGCTGGAGTCGACGAGGTTCTGCGATCCCATGAAGCCGACGGAGCCGTCGATGACGATGAGCTTGCGGTGGTTGCGCAGGTCGGGGCGCTGATACTCGCCGCGCCACGGCCGCACCGGCAGCATGTACGACCACTGGGCGCCCATGTCGGTCAGACTCTGCGCTGTGCGCTTCGAGCCGGGATTCCGCACGGCCGAGATGTGGTCGAGCAGTACGCGTACCGTCACCCCGCGGGCCACGGCCTCGCGCAGGGCGGCGAAGACGTCGTTCGTGGTCTCGTCGTGCACCAAGATGTAGAACTCGACGTGCACGTACGCTTTCGCGGCGCGAATGGCCTCGGCCATCCGAGCGAACGATTCCTCGTAGTCGATGCAGAGCGACGCCGTATTGCCCTGCAGCATCGGCTGCGCTCCGAGCTCACGGCCGAGCTTCACCACACTGTCGAGCCCCGGAAGCATCCGTTCCGGTGGCGTGATGAGTTCGGCTTCCTCCTGGTCGGCGATCTGGGCGACGAAGTGATTGATCGCCTCCTGCTTCCGCTCGCGTGCACGAGGAAGCCGCTTGCTCCCGATGACCAGGAAGAGCAGCAGACCGGGCACCGGCAGGGCGAAGATCGCCATGAGCCAGGCCATGCCGGCGGTGGGGCGCCGATTGCGCGGGACGACGAAGATGGCGACGAGACGAATCAGATTGTCGACGACGAGCACGAACCAGGCCCAGACGACGGGCCAATCCAGTCCGAACCAGTCGAATTCCATCTGGCTCCCTCCGCGTCACCTCAGTGCCATGATTGCGCGAGTGCGCGTACGTCCACTGTAGCGGGGAACCGTCGGCGCTCAGGCCTCGTCTCGAGCGGGCAGTCCGGCTTTCGCGCGCTCCTCGGCCTCGATGCGCTGGTACGCCTGGCGCTCCGTGCGATCGGCGCGCAGGATCAGCCGCAGCACCAGCCAGAAGAAGATGCCGATCAGCACGGTCGGAGTCAGCGACCAGATCGCGTTCAACCACCAATTGTCCATAGTTCCCCCAGTGTACGTGCGCTCCCGCGCGGAAACCTGGGGAGCTCGGAAGGTGCTTACTTGACGAGCGGGAAGAGGATCGTCTCCCGGATCCCGAGGCCCGTGAGCGCCATGAGCAGTCGATCCATGCCCATGCCCATGCCGCCCGACGGAGGCATGCCGTGCTCGAGCGCGCGCAGGAAGTCCTCGTCGATCGGCATCGCCTCGTCGTCGCCGCGCGCCGCCTCCGCCGCCTGCTGCGTGAAGCGCTCGCGCTGCACCACGGGGTCGACGAGCTCCGAGTACCCGGTCGCGAGCTCGAAGCCGCGCACGTAGAGATCCCATTTCTCGACGAGGCCGGGGATCGAGCGGTGGTGCCGGGTGAGGGGGCTCGTCTCGACCGGGAAGTCCATGACGAAGGTGGGACGGGTCAGTCCGTCCTTCACGAAGTGCTCCCACAGTTCTTCGACGAGCTTGCCGTGGTTGGGCAGGTGCACCTCGACGCCCTCGGCATCGGCGAGCGCCTGCAGATCGCCGACGCTCGTCTCCGGCGTGATCTCGCGGCCGGCGGCCTCCGAGAGCGTGCCGTACATCGAGATGCGCTCCCAGTCGCCGCCGAGGTCGAACAGCGTCCCGTCGGCCCAGCGCACCACATGGGTGCCCTCGCGCTCCGTTCCCGCGTTGGCCGCGAGGGCCGCGTTCTGCACGAGCAACTGCGTGAGATCAGCGATGCCGTTGTAGTCGGAGTACGCCTCGTACGCCTCGAGCATCGCGAATTCGGGGCTGTGCGTCGAGTCGGCGCCCTCGTTGCGGAAGTTGCGGTTGATCTCGAAGACGCGCTCGAGGCCGCCGACGGCCGCGCGCTTGAGGTACAGTTCGGGCGCGATGCGCAGGTAGAGCTCGGTGTCGAAGGCGTTCGACTTCGTGACGAACGGACGGGCCGAAGCGCCGCCGTGCATCGTCTGCAGCATCGGCGTCTCGACCTCGATGAAGTCGCGCTCCGCGAACGTGCTGCGCAGGCTGGCCATGGTGCGCGCACGGGTGACGACGTTGATGCGGGCCTGCTCCCGCTGGATCAGATCGAGGTAGCGCTGACGGATGCGCGTCTCCTCGTTGAGCTCGGCGTACATGTTCGGCAGCGGCGCGATCGCCTTCGCGGCGATGGCCCAGTCGCTCACCCTGATCGACAGCTCGCCGCGGCGGCTCGAGATGACCTCGCCGCTCACGAACAGGTGGTCGCCGAGGTCGGTGAGCTCCTTGTAGCGTGCGAGCGATTCCTCGCCCACCTCGGCGAGGCTCACCATCGCCTGGATGCGCGTGCCGTCGCCGGCCTGCAGCGAGGCGAAGCAGAGCTTGCCCGTGTTGCGCTGGAACACGATGCGCCCCGCCAGGCCCACGCGCTCGCCGGAGGCCGTATCGGGCGTCTCCTCCAGGTGACCGTACTGGGCGCGGACCGCCGGAATCGTGGTGGTCACCGGCAGCGCGACGGGATAGGCTCCGCCCGCGAGGTCCGCGTCGGCGTTCAGCCGGTCGCGCTTCTCGAGTCGCACCCGCTTCTGCTCGAAGATCTCTTCGGCGGTCGCCTCCGGGGCGCTATCTGCGGGTGCTGCGGTCTGCTCGCTCATAGGGGCGGGGTCCTCCGGATCGTGTCGGCGTACCGACCCATCCTAGCTTCCGCCTGCTGCGTCGGCTGGCCCACGGCGATTGCCGGGGCCCTCGAGTCACAGTTCGGGATCGGGCTCCCCCGCGATCAGCTCCTCCTCGACCGCGGCACGCACGATCCCGGCGACGATCTGGCCCGGGCGCTCGATCCCGAGCGCCCGGAGGGCGTCGATGTTCTGCCGCACGATCGCGCGGGAGAACTCGCTCGCCGCACTCACGGCTTCGGCGTAGGCCGCGCGATCCTCCTCGGCTACGATGACGGGCTCGGCGCCCATCTCGACGGCGAGCGCCTGCCCGATGGGCAGCACCGGCGCAGGGGCGGTGACGGCCACCGTCGCCTCGGCGAGTCGCGTGAGGTCGAGACTGGTCCCCGTGAACACCATCGCCGGGTGGAGGGCGAGTGGAATCACCCCGGCGGCGAGCGCCGGCGCGAACACGCCGTACCCGTGCTCGGGCGCGGTGTGGATCGCGAGCTGCCCGGGCTGCCAGGCGCCGGTCGCGGCGAGCCCGGTGACCAGGTCGGGAAGTTCGCTGCCCGGCACGGCGAACAGCACGAGTTCTGAGCGCCGTACGACCTCGGCGACGTCGAGCACCGGCACTCCGGGCAGCATCGCCTCCGCGCGCTCCCGCCCGTCGACTCCGAGCGCCGTGATGCCGACGATCGCGTGCCCGGCTCCTGCGAGCGCCCGGGCGAGTACGGGCCCGACGCGGCCGGCGCCGACGACGCCGATGCCGAGCCTGGACGCGGCTGCACCCGCGCTCACGCCTCGTGCGCCCGTCCACTCGTGAGCCCGTGGCCGTGGCGCGGGGCGCGGGGCGACTCGGGCGATACGGGCTCGGGCGATACAGGCTCCGGCGATACGGGCTCCGGCAGCGCGGACTCGGCGGGCACCGGCTCGGCCAGCACCGGCTCGGCGGGCACCGGCTCGGCGGGCATCGGCTCGGCGGGCATCGGCTCGGCCAGCGGAGCGCGCGCCTCGAGGATGCGCTGGGCTTCGGCGCCCTGCACGCGGAGCACGAGCGCTGCGAGCTCGTCGAAGAGTCGGCGGGCGGCGCCGAGTTCGAGCCCGCGCATCTCCATGCGCACGGGCCCGAGCACCGTGTGCGCCGAGATCGATGCGAGGCCGAGCATGCGATGCACGAGCGGCCGTCGCAGCTGGATCGATTGCGCGCGGAGGATGGGCATGATCGCGAACGAGCGCGTCAGCACGCCGCGCCGAATGCGCAGCGTCGCGTCGTCACCGCCGGTGTCTTCGATGCGGAGGCCGGCGCGCCGACGACCCCAGAGCAGCACGGCTGCCGAGCGTCGGCCTCCGCGCACGTACCCGTCGGCCGGGCCGATCAGTCCGTCGCGCAGGGTCGCGATCTCGTCGGCCTCCGTCCCGGTGCCGGGGAGCAGTGTCTCGATCACCCGGAGCACGTCGGCCTCTCGCCCGACGGGCAGCACGACGTTCTGGGTCGCGTTCTGCCCGCCCTGCGCGACGGAGTGGCCCGCCGTGGTGATGCGCACCTTCCACCAACCGAGCGGGCGCCAGAGCAGCGGCTGCCGCGCTTCCACCGCGTGGATGCGCCCGAACGGGATCGACTCGGTGATGGTCGACGTGAGGCCGGAACCGGTGCGCACCGCGTCGTCGGTGCGCGAGAGCGTGAAATTGAAGCCCTTGTTGAACTGCCCGAACATGACGCTCGCCATCACGATCAGCAGCGGGATGACGCCGAAGATCAAGAAGGCTTCGAGCACGGCGCCGCCGATGACGATGCCGGCGATGAGCACCACGAGGATGATCGCCTCCCACCCGAGCGCGATACTCGCCGCGAGCCGACCGACGGGCACTTTCACCAGCGTCTGCGCTTCGATCGCCTCCGGGTCGATGTCGGCGTCGACGAAGTCATGCGCGCGGGCGGTGAGCGCGTCACCGGGGGTCGAGTAGACCGTTCCGTCCAATCCGACGGGCGC
This sequence comes from Leucobacter manosquensis, assembly GCF_018304845.1. Lineage (NCBI taxonomy): Bacteria > Bacillati > Actinomycetota > Actinomycetes > Micrococcales > Microbacteriaceae > Leucobacter > Leucobacter manosquensis. Next base: position 1,401,069 of record NZ_JAFEVO010000001.1, read on the forward strand.
CGGGCCTGACACGTCGGCGACGGCGCGCTGACCTGCGGCACCGCCGCGTCGACGCGATCCTGACACCTGCAGAATCTGCTCGCGCACGGTTTTCGCGTCTCGATGGCCGAGGAACGACAGTTCGACCTTGCCCCCCTGCCCCGCGGTGACGACCTCGATCTTCGTGAGGCCGAGCGCGCGGGCCAAGAGGGATCGCTGCAGATTCACGCTCTGGATGCGCTCGAGCGGGGCGCGTCGATGCGAGCGGAACAGCACCCCGTTCCGCACTTCAACGGCGGCCTCCGTGATGCGGTACGTGGCGAACCGCCACGCCAGCCAGGAGAACAGCACGATCAGCAGGAGGATCAGCACGAGGCCGCCGAGCACGGCGAGCAGCAGCCCCTCGGCGACCAGGAACTCGTACAGGTCGACCAGGTCGCGATCGCCGGAGACGTCGACGGACGCATCCCCGTCATCGAGGTTGTTCGCGAAGAAGAACTGCACGAAGTGATCTCGGAAGTTCGCGACGATGATGCCGGCGATCACGAGCAGCGCGAGCCCGCCGCGAAGGAGCGGCGACAGCGGATGCATGCGCCGCCAGCCCTCGGCGTCGGAGGAGCCGGGCAGTTGGGCGTCGACTTCGGGGTCGACGGTCACAGGCCCGACCTCCGCGCCTCGGCGAGCTCAACGAGGCGGTCGCGCAGCTGCTCGGCGTCTTCGTGGCGCAGACCGGGCAGATTGACTCCGGTCGCGGCCGAGGCGGTGACGAACTTGAGCGTCGCCAGTCCGAGTGCCCGCAGCAGCGGACCGCGAGTGACGTCGACCAATTGCAGGCGTCCGTACGGCACGGCGATGACGCGCTCGAACATGATGCCGCGGCGGAAGAGCAGATCGTCGTCGCGCAGCACGTATCCGATCGCGCGCACGCGTCGGAACGCGAAGATCGCGTTGATCAGGAAGATCAGGATCAGCGCCGGGAGACCGATGCGCAGGAAGAGCGGCGCGTCGCCACCGGTCGACACGAAGATCACCGCGAAGACGGCGGCCAGCGCGATGACGAACAGCAGGTTCACCGCGAGATCCGCCCACGCGTACGACGGCGAGACGCGCTTCCAGTCGACCCGCTCCGTCTGCCACCCGGCTGCGGACTCCGTTACCTCGACATCACCCGTAGTCATGGCACCAGCTTAGGCCCAGGCCGATCAGCGGTCTCGGTACACCGCCGGGTCCGCCGGTCCTCGCTCGGGATCGAGCCCGCCGTCCTCGTCCGTCTCATCGCCCGGCGGCACGCGGCACCAGTGCTCGACGATCGCGGCGCACCCGAGCAGCACCGCACCGGCGATGACGACGAGCATCATCGGCACCCACGTCGCAGCCGTGGCGGCCACGCTCCGACCGGTCAGCGAGAGCAGCAGCCCGGCCCCGAACCCGCCGAAGAGCGCCCCCACGATCTGCCCGGCTCGCGCCGTCACGAGCAGCCGGACGGCGTGGAACGGATCGATCGCTCCGGGCTGCTTGCGGATCTGGCGACGCAGGCGCAGGCCGAAGACGAGCAGCACCCCCGCGACCAGCACCAGGGAGGCGGGCAGCGAGAGCGGCGGGGAGAGCGGGGCGTGCCCGCGGCTCGACAGGGCGAACTGCACCACCAGTCCGACGGCTGCGCCCATCGCGGCGACCGCGAGCGTGACGAGCGGGTTGCTGCGCTCAACCTTGCGCATCGAGCCCTCCCGATCTGCCCGGCACGACCTTCGAGCCGGCATTCGCGTGGTCGTCATGGCTCAGGGGCACGGTGGTATCGCCGATCCGCGCGAGCAGGTCCGCAACGCGGCCGTGGCCCATGAGCACCGCGTCGGGGTCGAGATCGAGCCAGGGGGCGAGCACGAAATCTCGCTCGTGCGCGCGGGGATGGGGCACCTGCAGCCGGTCATCCGATATCACGCGCCCGCCGAACAGCACGAGGTCGATGTCGAGCGTCCGGTCACCCCAGCGGATGTCGCGAACGCGGCCGTGCGTCGTCTCGATCGCCTGCATGGCATCAAGCAGCGCATGGGGGTCGAGTGTCGTCCGTGCGGTGGCGACGCCGTTGACGTAGCGGGGAGCATCGGGATCTGGCCCCGACGCCGTCAGCGCGATCGTCTCGCGCAGCGCAGAGGCCTCGAACCGCTCGATGCCCGGAGTCGCGGCGAGTGCGCGCTGCGCTGAGCGGATGGTCTCTCCGCGATCCCCGAGGTTCGCGCCGAAGGCGAAGAGCACGGGAACGACCTGGGCGATCACAGCGGGGCCCTCTCCGCAGCATGACGCACGATGGTGACCGAGACGTCTGAGAAGGTCTGCGCGATCGGGGCATCCGGTTTGTGCACGGTGATGCGCGCGCGGCGCACGCCGGCGAACCCGAGTGCGACCGTCGCGGCCCGCTCGGCGACCGTCTCGATCAGGTCGACCGGGTCTCCGCCGACGGCGGCGGCGATCGCGTCGGCGAGTTCCCCGTAGTGCACGGTCCGCGCGAGCGCATCGTCGGCGGCAGCGCCAGCGAGGCTCACCTGCACGTCGGCGTCGATGATGAAGCGCTGGCCCTGCTCGCGCTCGAAGTCGAAGACCCCGTGGTGGGCGAACACTTCGAGGCCGGTGAGGGTGATCCGGTCTTCCTGAGGGCCGCTCGTGCGCTCCGGCTCCGCCGTGCGCCGGCGAGCCCCGCTCCAGGCCGCCTGCACCGCGAGCGCCTGGCGCGTGCCGACGACGTCGTGCACGCGCACGCCCCAGGCCCCGGCGTCGGCAGCCAGCGCGCTGACCACGGCTGTTGCGAGATCCCGCTCGTGGGAGCGGTTGATCTCGCCGGGTTCACGTCGGGGCGTCGCGAGCTCCGCGATGGCCTCCCCCAGCATGCGCTTGCGCGACGCTCCGACGAGCACGGGGAACCCCACGGCGTTGAGCTCCCCCAGCGCGGCGAGCAGCTGCCAGCCCTGATCTCCGGTCTTGTCGAAGCCGAGTCCGGGATCGAGCACGAGATGTTCGGGGCTCACCCCCGCCGCGATCGCGGCACGGACCCGCTCCGCGAGGGCGTCCGCCACCTCGCTCACGACGTCCCCGTACTCGGAGCGCAGGTGCGCGGGGTCGGGGATGCCGCGCCAGTGGCCGATGATGAATCCGACTGATCGATGACGGCTGGCGTCGGCGGCGACGGCGAGCATCGCGGGGTCGTGCAGGCCGCCCGAGACGTCGTTGATCCAGCGCGCGCCCGCTGCGACCGCAGCGGCTGCCGTGTCGGCGTGCAGCGTATCGACCGAGACCGTGGCACCGGCCTCGGCGAGGGCGCGGATCACGGGGAGGACGCGCGCCTGCTCCTCCGAGCTGCTCACCGGCGTCGCTCCCGGACGCGTCGACTCACCGCCCACGTCGACCACGTCGGCGCCCTGGGCCACGAGTTCGAGGCCGCGTTCGATCGCCAGATCGTGCGCAGCATACGATCCGCCGTCGCTGAACGAGTCGGGGGTCACGTTGAGCACGCCCATCACCGTCGGACGTGCCCGCCCGCGCGCCCGCGGCCGCGCCCGTGAGACGGAGCCGGTCACGCCTCGCCGCTCTCTGCTCCAGCGAGAGGCGCTCGGCCCAGCAGGGCGAAGACCGCGGCTTGCTCGGCCGCGTCTGCGAGCGACCCGCGAGACGCCACGGTGATGATCGTCGATTCGCTCTGCCGCACGCCCCGGTCGGCCACGCATCCGTGGCTCGCCTCGAGCACGACGAGCACGCCATGCGGGTCCAATCCGTCGTGGAGGGTCTGCGCGATCTGCTCGCCGAGCCGCTCCTGCATCTGCGGTCGCGCTGCGAGCATCTCGACGACGCGAGGGATGGCGCTCAACCCGACGACGCGCTCGTTCGGCCGGTAGGCGATGTGCGCTCGCCCGCGGAACGGGAGCAGGTGATGCTCGCACATCGAACGCAGGGTGATGTCGCGTACGACGACGAGCTCCCCGGTGTCTTCGCCGACCGGGACGGAGTCGGAGAGCAGCACCGACGGGTCGCGGCCGACACCCGCGAAGAACTCGGCGTACGCGTCCGCCACACGGAAGGGAGTGCTCGCGAGCTCGGGGCTGTCGGGATTCTCCCCGATAGCCCCGATGAGCTCGCGCACCGCCGAAGCGATCCGCTCCCGATCCACCGTGTCACCCATGGTGATTACTTCGTGCTGTCGCGATCGTCCCCGCCGACGCCGAGGTTGCGCGGGGGCTGCCCCGGGTCGCCGGTCGTCTGCGGGGGAAGCAGACCCGGTGCCGGGTCGATGGCGATCACGGGCGAATCAGCGGGAGAATCGGGGCCGGGCGCAGCGCCCGGCTCGGGATCGCCGACCGCGCGGTCGTCGGTGCGCACGGCGGCGGGTACCTCGATCGGCGGTCGATCGGAGACGGGACGGTCGTCGTGCGACAACCAGGTGGGGCGCGGAGCGAGCTTCTGCACTCCCTGGAAGATCTCGGCGATCTGGATGTGGTCGAGCGTCTCCTTCTCGAGGAGTTCGCGAGCGAGCGCGTCGAGGATGTCGCGGTTCTGCACGAGCACCTCGTAGGCCTCGTTGTGCGCCTGTTCCATGAGCTCGCGCACCTCGGCATCGATCGTGATCGCGACCCCCTCCGAGTAGTCGCGGTTCTGCCCGAACTCGCCCATGAACGCGCCGGGCTGCCCCTGGCCGAGCTTCACCGGTCCGACCGTCGCAGACATGCCGTACTCCGTCACCATCTTGCGCGCCGTACTCGTCGCCTTCTCGATGTCGTTGCCGGCGCCGGTGGTCGGATCGTGGAAGACGAGCTCCTCGGCGACCCGGCCGCCGAGTGCGTATGCGAGCTGATCCTGCAGCTCGTTCCGCGTGACCGAGTACTTGTCTTCGAGCGGGATGACCATCGTGTACCCCAGTGCACGGCCGCGGGGCAGGATCGTGATCTTGGTCACGGGGTCGGTGTGGTTCAGGCCTGCCGCGACGAGCGCGTGGCCCCCCTCGTGGTACGCGGTGATGAGCTTCTCATGGTCTCGCATGAGACGCGTGCGACGCTGCGGCCCGGCGATCGACCGATCGATGGCCTCGTCGAGCGCGCGGTTGTCGATGAGCTGCGCGTTCGAACGCGCCGTCAGCAGCGCCGCCTCATTCAGCACGTTGGCCAGGTCGGCGCCCGAGAAGCCCGGCGTCTTGCGGGCGACGATCTCAAGATCGACGTTCTTCGAGAGCGGCTTGCCCTTGGCGTGCACCTGCAGGATCTTGAGTCGCCCGGGCATATCGGGAGCGTCGACACCGACCTGCCGGTCGAAGCGGCCCGGGCGCAGCAGCGCGGGGTCGAGCATGTCGGGACGGTTCGTCGCCGCGATCATGATGACGTTCGTCTTCGGGTCGAAGCCGTCCATCTCGACGAGCAGCTGGTTGAGCGTCTGCTCGCGCTCGTCGTGGCCGCCGCCCATGCCCTGACCGCGGCGCTGGCCGACTGCGTCGATCTCGTCGACGAAGATGATGGCGGGAGCGTTCGCCTTCGCCTCCTTGAAGAGGTCTCGCACACGGCTCGCGCCGACGCCGACGAACATCTCGACGAAGTCGGAGCCCGAGATCGAGTAGAACGGCACGCCTGCCTCGCCGGCGACGGCTCTGGCGAGCAGCGTCTTACCGGTTCCGGGAGGGCCGTAGAGCAGCACGCCCTTGGGGATGCGGGCCCCCACGGCTTGGAAGCGGGTGGCGTCTTGCAGGAAGTCCTTGATCTCGTGCAGCTCCTCGACGGCCTCATCGGCACCGGCGACATCGGCGAACGTGACCTGCGGCGTCTCCTTCGAGACCAGTTTCGCCTTCGACTTGCCGAACTGCATGACCCCGCGGCCACCGCCCTGCATGGAGGAGAGCATCCACCAGATGAGCAGGCCGATGAGCAGCAGGGGGAGCAGGAAGCTCAGCAACGACCAGATCGGGCTGGGCTGCGGCACCTGGTCGGTGTACCCGTCCTTGAGATCCGCGTCGTTCACGGCTTCGACGATGTCGAGACCGCGGGGCGCGACGTAGTAGAAGTAGACGTCTTGCGATCCGGTCTTCTTATCGGCCTTCTCGAGTTCGAGATTGACGCGCTGATCCCCGTCGATGATCTCCGCGTGCTTCGCGTCGCCGTCGGCGAGCATCTCGAGACCGCGATCGGTCGACACCTCCTGCGTGCTTCCGCCCGACAGCAGCGACCACCCGAGCAGCACGATGATCGGTGCGAGGATCAGATAGAGCAGCGGCCCGCGCAGGAGCCGACGGCTCTTCGATGTGCTCTTCGTCGAATTCTCTGCCAAGTCTGGACCTTTCAGAAGGAGCGTGCCGGGAGATCCAGCATCGGTAAGCGTAGCCAATGCCACTGACATCGGTCTGAGCCGCGGGCGCTTGTCCGCTCACGGCGCACTCGGCGCCCCGGCCCTGCTGCAGTGCTGCGGACGTTACTCGCCGCCGTAGACGTGCGGCGCGAGCACGGCGACGTCGCGGAGATTGCGGTAGTCCTCGGCGTAGTCGAGGCCGTACCCGACGACGAACTCGACCGGGATGTCGAAGCCGACGTAGGCGACGTCGACCTGCACCTTGAGCGCTTCCGGCTTGCGCAGCATCGTGCAGATGCGCACCGACTTGGCGCCGCGGCTCTCGAGGTTCTCCTTGAGCCAGGAGAGCGTGAGGCCCGAATCGATGATGTCCTCGACGATCAGCACATCGCGCCCGGTGATGTCGGCGTCGAGATCCTTCAGAATCTTCACGACGCCGCTCGACTTCGTGCTCGCGCCGTACGACGAGACCGCCATCCAGTCCATCTGCGCGTGGAACCGGAGCTCGCGGGCGAGGTCGGCCATCACCATGACGGCGCCTTTCAGCACGCCGACGAGCAGCGGCGGCTCGTCGCCGTAGTCGGCCTCGATCTCACGAGCGAGTTCGGCGAGCCGCTGATGCAGCTCTGCTTCGGTGTGCAGTACGACGGAGAGCTGATCGCCCAGATGTTTCGCATCCATGGGTCTATTCTTCCATTGCTGCGGCGCCGTCTGCGACACGGGCGCTCGCGGCCGGTCCGCGGGGCGAACCCGCGCGCCTCGTGAACTCGACGCGGCCGGCGACGCGGGAGACGGTGATTCCGGGAGCCTCGATCGGTCCCTGACCGCGCCAGTGCGTGACGAGGGCGGCGATCGCGAGGGTGTGCTCCCGACTGAGCTCGCTGCCGAACTCCGCTTCGGCCACCCTCCGGATGATCCGGTGACGCAGCGCCGCAGGGTTCGCCGCGAGCGCTCCTGCGGAGACCGCGATCCCGGCCTCCGCGTGCTCGACGATCTCCTCGATCTGCTCCTCGACCATCGCGTCGAAGGCTTCCGCGTCTTCCCTGGCGAGGTCAGCCGTGCGCGCGAGAGCCGCGGCGACGCCGGGCCCGAGTTCGCGCTCGAGCAGGGGAAGCACGGCGCCGCGCACGCGCACGCGCGTGTAGGCGCGGTCGGAGTTCTGCGGATCCTGCCACGCTTCGAGCTGCGCCTCCCGGCACGCCGCCGCCGTGACCGCACGGGTGATTCCGTGCTCGGCCCGGACGAACGGGCGCAGCACGACGATGCCGTCGCCGAGGCCGCGACGCGGTGGGATGCCCGCGAGACTCCGAGCCCCAGAGCCCCGGGCGATCCCGAGCAGCACTTGCTCGGCCTGGTCATCGCGAGTGTGACCGGTCAGGATCGCGACGGCGCCGACCTCCCGCGCGGACTCCGCCAGCACGGCGTAGCGCGCATGACGCGCAGAGGCCTCCGGTCCGGATCGTCGTGAGCGCGACGCCGACACCTCAGCGCGGCGCACGAGCACGGGGTCGATCCCGAGGGAGCGAACCTGCTCGGCGGCACGATCCGCAACGTCAGCAGAACCGGCCTGCAGGCCGTGATCGACGACGACCGCGGCCACCGTGAAGCCCTCGCGGACCGCTGAGAACGCCGCAGCGGCCGAGAGTGCGAGCGAATCGGCACCCCCCGACACTGCGACGAGCACCCGGCCCCGCACGCCTGCGCTCGACGACCCAGCTCCCCCGAACTCCGCCCGGAGCGCATCCCTGACGGCGAGACGTGTGGCGAGGAGCGCGGTCTGCAGCATGCCTCAACGGTACCCGGCGAGCGGGGTCGGGTAGCCTGGGAGCCGCATATGCACACTCGGCCGCTCGCGGCCGCTCACAGAAAGCACGGAGGAGCGCGCATGGCCGCAGCATTCGACGCTGTTATCGAGATCCCCAAGGGGAGCCGCAACAAGTACGAGGTCGACCACGAGACCGGTCGGGTGTACCTCGACCGCGTGCTCTACACCGGGTTCGTCTACCCCACCGACTACGGGTTCTTCGAGGAGACCCTCGGCGAGGACGGGGATCCGCTGGACGTGCTCGTGCTGCTCGACTTCCCGGTGTTCCCGGGCGTCGGCGTGAAGGTGCGCCCCGTCGGCGTGCTCAAGATGAGCGACGAGGCGGGCGGCGACGACAAGGTCATCGCCGTGCAGCACAAGGATCCGCGCTGGGCGCACATCCAGGACGTCGCCGACATCCCTGAGTACACCCGCAAGGAGATCGAGCACTTCTTCGAGCACTACAAGGACCTCGAGCCGGGCAAGTGGGTGAAGGTCGACGCGTGGGGCTCCGCAGCAGACGCCGAGCAGCTCATCGTCGAGGCGCAGGATCGCCTCACGTCCGAAGGGCACTGACCTCCGGGCGCGCTCGCGCCGACGCACGACGAGAGGGGCTCGGGATCACAGCGATCCCGAGCCCCTCTCGTCGTCTCGTGCGCGTCACCCCGATCAGGGGAAGGCGATGTACCAGGCAGGATCCACGAAGTCGTACCAGCCGTTGTCCTGGTTGGGTCGCATCTCGAAGTGCAGGTGGCAGCCGGTGCTCGCGCCGGTGTTCCCGACGTAGCCGACGACCTGGCCGGCCGACACGTTGCTGCCCTGCCCCACGACCGCCCATCCGATCATGTGCGCGTACCGGGTCTGCCATCCATTGGGGTGATTGATGGTCACCATGTTGCCGCCGCCGCCGCCGTCCCAGTACGTCATCGCCACAGTGCCTTCTTTGGCCGCGAAGATCGGCGTGCCGCACCCGGTCGCGAGATCGATGCCCGTGTGATCGGGCCGGCCCGGAGGCCGGAAGCCCTCCGACACGTAGAAGCCGGCGGTCGGATACATCCAGCCGTTCGATCCGCCGCCACCGCCGCTGGGGGGCGGCGCGGCGCCACCGCCACCGCCACCGCCTCCGGGGGCAGGAGCACCACCACCACCACCACCACCGGGATTGTTCGCGGCTTCTTCCGCCGCTCGTCGAGCGGCCTCCTCGGCTGCCCTCTGCGCCGCTTCAGCTTCCTTACGCAGACGCTCTGCCTCAGCGCGCCGCTGCTCCTCTTCAACGCGCAGCCGCTCCTCGTAACCGGCCACGGTCTTCGTGGTCGTGTCCTTCAGCGCCGCGAGCTGCGTCTGCAGCGTCTTCTGCTGAGCTTCCTGCGCCTTGACCTTCTCGCCCTGCCCGGCGACGGCTTCGGCAGCGGCCAGCTCCTTCTCCTGCTGCACCTGGCGCAGCCGCTCGCGCTCCTGCGCGGCCGCCTCCGCCTGCTGGCCGAGGGTATCGGCCGTGTTCGCAGCCTGTTGAGCCTCCTGCGAGAGCGTCGTGTTCCGCTCGGTCGCCTTCGACATCGACGCCATGCGGTCGAGCAGCGCGTCCGCCGTGCTGCCGTCGGCATCGAGGAACATCTCGACGCTGCGGTCCACTCCGCCCGATCGGTACATCTGAGCGACGAGCGCCCCGGCGCGGTCGGCGGCCTCGTCGGCCTCCTTGCGGCTCGCTTCCGCCTGCACCTCGAGGTTCGCCGCCTTCTCCGAAGCGACGGCGAGCGCATCTTCTGCCGCATGCAATTCATCGATCGTCGTCGCATGCAGGTTGCGCAGTCGGTCGAGTTCCTTCTCGCCCTCGGCGATGAGCGACTCGATCTCCTTGACCTTCTTCGCGGCAGACGACTGGTTCTGCTTCGCCTCCTGCACATCGTCCCAGGTGGGAAGATCGAGAGCCTGAGCGGGGGGCGCAGTGAGCTGGCCTCCGACGAGCACTCCGGCGCCGATCGCGCATGCGGCGAGCACTCCGAGCACACGCCTCATCGTGCTCGTCTTCCGTTTCTGCATCCTGCCCCCATATCGTGCAATATACGCAGTTCTCCGGCAACGGTAGCATCTCGAGGCGCGATGCGCTCAGACGGCCGGAGCCGGATCGCCTCCCGCATCGAGCGAGATCTGGCTTGCGTCGATCAGCCGCAGCATCGATCGGTGCAGCTCCTCCAGCTCAGTCGGTGTCATGCCGAGCCGCTCCGCCATGCGCACCGGCACCTGCTCGGCGCGCGCTCGCAGGGCCTCCCCAGCTTCCGTGAGGGTGATCTCGAGACGCCGTTCATCCGCCGAGCTCCGGTCACGTCGCGCGAGCCCCTGCGCCTCGAGTCGTTTGATCAGCGGCGACAGGGTGGAGGCCTCTTGATGCAGCAGTTCGGCGAGCGTGCGCAGGTCGAGGGTGCGGTGCTCCCAGAGCGCGAGGAGCACCAGATACTGCGGATGCGTGATGCCCATCGGATCGAGCACCGGCTTGTAGGCGGCGACGATGCCACGAGAGGCGACGGTGAGCGCGAAGCAGACTTGGCGCTCGAGCGCCAAGGGGTCGTGCGGATTCATGCGTTCATCTTCTCAGACGTCACTCGTCCACCGCTTCCCAAAGCCGAGATGCCGGGCTAAGGTGGCCCGAGACCGCCGACAACGGAGTCGCCGGTCGCCTGCTTCCGCTCCAATGATGCGCCGGATCCAAGTCGCCTGGAATGCCGAATCCGAGTCTCCTGGTCGTCGTGCAGTGGATCCGCGCTCGTCCAGTGGATCCGCGCTCGTGCAGTGACGACTTGCGGATCTCGCCCTGCACGACGCCGGATCCCCTATGCGAAGCCGACCGAACTCATTCGGATGAGCCGGTCTTCGGAACAACCGGGTCGCTCCACTTCGGGAACGGGGTGTACTCACCGGGAAGCGACTCTTCGATGCCGAACCGCTCCTCGGGAATGCGATCCACGATTGCGAAGGTCAGTGCATACGTGTCGCCCCAGAACACCTTGCTGTACAGACCGAGCGAGTACTGCCCATGTGGTCGCACCTGGTATTCGAACCAGAAGCCCTCGTCGGTCATCGCCTCCACACGATACCTTCTGGCATCCACCTGTCTCAGCGTGGTCGACCACCCCTGCGCCTCGAAGTACTCCGCCATCAACTCAGCGTCCTCAACCGCCCCACTCGCACCGGGAAGCTTGATCGTGCGCGACATGTTGAGGTAGTAACTATTCTTCGACGTAGCGCCTCGCATCGACCACCGCTGACCGTCACCGCCAGTCGGACCGAAGCCCTTGCTCCCCCATGTCCATGTGTCAGTGCTGACTGCTCGTTGCGCATTCGCCAGCATCTCCTGCATACGCACATAGCGTCCACCCAAGAGGTTGAACTGCCGCTCCATCGGCAAGCGCTCCACTTCTTCCTGCGTCATCCCCGCAGCATCCACGTCACCTCCCACCCAGGCGCAACCTGAGAAGCTCACCATCCCGGCCAGCACCGCCACAGCGAGCCCAAAACGAACCCTCTGCCGGAGAATCAGCCGATGCTGACGATGACTCTCCACGGTCCGATCAGCCGACCTTCGGAACAACCGGATCACTCCACTTCGGGAACGGGATGTACTCACCGGGAAGCGACTCCTCGATACCGAACCGCTCCTCGGGAATGCGATCCACGATTGCGAAGGTCAGTGCATACGTGTCGCCCCAGAACACCTTGCTGTACAGACCGAGCGAGTACTGCCCATGTGGTCGCACCTGGTATTCGAACCAGAAGCCCTCGTCGGTCATCGCCTCCACACGATACCTTCTGGCATCCACCTGTCTCAGCGTGGTCGACCACCCCTGCGCCTCGAAGTACTCCGCCATCAACTCAGCGTCCTCAACCGCCCCACTCGCACCGGGAAGCTTGATCGTGCGCGACATGTTGAGGTAGTAACTATTCTTCGACGTAGCGCCTCGCATCGACCACCGCTGACCGTCACCGTCTATCGGACTGAAGCCTTCACTCACCCAGATCCACTCGTCCGCGCTCACCACGCGCTGCGCGTCAGTCAACAACCCCTGCATACGCACATAGCGCCCACCCAACAGGTCGAACTGCCGCTCCAACGGCAAGCGCTCCGCCTCTTCCCGCGTCATCCCCGCAGCATCCACGTCACCTCCCACCCAGGCGCAACCTGAGAAGCTCACCATCCCGGCCAGCACCGCCACAGCGAGCCCAAAACGAACCCTCTGCCGGAGAATCGGCCGACAGTGACGATGACTCTCCACAGTCCGATCAGCCGACCTTCGGAACAACCGGATCACTCCACTTCGGGAACGGGATGAACTCACCGGGAGGCGACTCCTCGATATCGAACCGCTCCTCGGGAATGCGATCGATCACCGCCGATGACAACTCGCTCCGGTTGCACCAGTAGACCTTGCTGTGCACCCCCACTGAGTATTGCCCGTTCGGTTCGACCCAATAGTCGAGCCAATACCCTTCGTCAGTCATCGCCTCCACTTGATATCGTCTAGCACCCTCCTTTCGCAGCGTGGTCGACCACCCCTGCGCCACGAAGTACTCCGCCATCAACTCAGCATCCTCAACCGCCCCACTTGCACCGGGGAGCCTGATCGTGCGCGACATACTCAGGTAATAACTGTTCTTCGACGTCGCACCACGCATCGACCACCGCTGCCCATCACCACTACCCGGATAGAACCCGTGACTCGTCCACGTCCACACGTTCGGGCTCACCACGCGCTGCGCGTCAGTCAACAACCCCTGCATCACCTCGTACCGCTCGCCGAGCAGGTCGAACTGCCGCTCCAACGGCAAGCGCTCCACTTCTTCCTGCGTCATCCCAGCAGCATCCACGTCACCTCCCACCCAGGCGCAACCTGAGAAGCTCACCATCCCGGCCAGCACCGCCACAGCGAGCCCAAAACGAACCCTCTGCCGGAGAATCGGCCGACAGTGACGATGACTCTCCACGGTCCGATCAGCCGACCTTCGGAACAACCGGGTCGCTCCACTTCGGGAATGGGATGAACTCACCGGGAGGCGACTCCTCGATATCGAACCGCTCCTCGGGAATGCGATCGATCACCGCCGATGACAACGCGTCCCTGTCACACCAGAACACCTTGCTGTGCAACCCGAGCGAGTACTGCCCATGTGGTCGCACCTGGTATTCGAACCAGAAGCCCTCGTCGGTCATCGCCTCCACACGATACCGTCTGGCATCCACCTGTCTCAGCGTGGTCGACCACCCCTGCGCCTCGAAGTACTCCGCCATCAACTCAGCGTCCTCAACCGCCCCACTCGCACCCGGAAGCTTGATCGTGCGCGACATGCTGAGGTAGTAACTGTTCTTCGGGGTCGCACCACGCATCGACCAACGCTGCGCATCGCCGCTACCCGGATAGAATCCGTGGCTCGTCCAGGTCCAAATGTTTGGGCTCACCATTCGCTGAGCGTGCGTCATCAGCTCCTGCATGGCCTGGTACCGCTCGCCTAGCAGGTCGAACTGCCGCTCCAACGGCAAGCGCTCCACTTCTTCCTGCGTCATCCCCGCAGCATCCACGCCGAAACCTCCGATTCTCGCACAACCCGAAACACCGAATACCAGAACCAGAACCGCACTCAACAGGATGCGGGAAGGCCAACGCCTCACCATCACGGAGTCCCCACCAGAGAACGGCCCATAAACTCCAAAGTGCTGGTGCCGATGGAGAGGTATCCAACATCTCCGCCCCAGTTCCACACACTCCATGGGGCGTCCTCCGAAAACATATCGTGCGCGGTGACTCGCTTTTCGCCCGAGTCGGCGTCGAACTCCTGCGCGCCGATCGCACGCGGGTCGACGCGATCATTCCCCGAGTACCCGAGGCCGGCGACGTTATCTCCGCGTGCCTTCGTGGAGAATACGTCGGCCGCATGCAGCTCCTCAAGAGCAGTACCGGGGGCCAATCCCGCTGATCCGTACGTCACAAACGCGTCAACATCATTCGTGGTCAGCTTCAAGGCCTGCCCTGCGGTCGTCGACCCGTACGAGTGCGCGAACACGACGAGCCGGTCGAGCTCATCGGAGGACTCCCGACTTCGTAGCGCATGAATCCCATCAAGAAAACGGGCGAGGTTTGGCGCGCCGGCGTTTGCTCGATCCATACCTAGTACTCCCGTGTCTGGCGGCATTCCGGGTGTCCGATAGCCAAGCCAGGTCACCACTGCGTAGCTTGTGCTCGAATTCTCCTCATTGGCAACCCGAAATAGCTCCTGCGCCCCACGCAGCGCGCCACCCAAATCGTCAGCTTTCGCCCCCATGCCGGGCACATTCACCCCAACGTTCGATGCTGCATCCACATCTCCCAGCGAGATCGCCGTGGTCAGCGCGCCATCGTGATTCCCGAACCCGAGCATCTGCACTATCGGCCGCCCGGGCGCTTTGAGACCGTCTTTCTCGGCTTGCTCAAGCGACGCCTTGAGCGCGGTCACCTGCTCCACGAACTCGTCTTGGCTCATGTCTTCGCCGGTGAACCCCATCAGGCCGTACGCTGTGGCGGGTTGAGAAAGCGCATAGTCCAGTGCCTTTCGCGAGGCGATGTCGCGCGCCCACGCGGGCAGACCGTCGACGTTCGCCAGTGCGAAGAGGTCCTTCATCGGAAGATCTCGGACCTCCTGGGGAGTGAGATCCAAGCCTTCCCACACGGTGGCATTCTGATTCACCGACAAGGTGGCCGAGGTCAGTGCCTCGATGGCCAGGTCTCGATCGGTGGTTGGTGACGCCTGAACTGCAAGATGTACGGCTTGCATCGGGGAAGCCACTCCAGCGCTACCGACGGTGTCTCGCTTCAGCGCGTGCAGCGCTCCGGTCTGAGCATTGAGCGCGTCGGCGCACCGCCGATCCGCTCGCATTCTCGCCTCGTCGACATCGAACAGCGCTTGCTCAATGCCCCGCAGTTCGTCATCCGCCTCCTCGACGAGCCCGCCCAATCGTCGCGTCCGATCGATGGACTCTTGGTCGCTGCCGTAACTCTCCTCGAACTCGCGCGACATGACGTTCCGTCGCGCTCGGGCCGCCTCGCTCAGGTCGCTGAGGCGACGCCCCTCCTGCTGCAACTCGCTCACCTCGCGTGCGTACACCTCGAGGGCGGCCGCGGCCGCGGCCTGTGCGGCGGCCACAAGCTGCGCCGCGGATTCGATGGGGCGGCACGCGGCAACGAGCCGCGTGAGGGTCTTCGCGCTCCCCGCCGATTGCAGCTGATGCAGACCGGATGCCACATACCTCGTCGCCTCGTGCATCCGGTCCGAGCGCGCTAGATTGCGCCCTACGGCGAAGACAGACCCCATGTCGCCGAGGCGTGCGATCGCACCGTTACCCATGGCCGCGCCTCACGCGCTCACCGCGGCGGCGACCTGCCCGTCGAGCGCCGTAAAACTCTCCACGGTGCTCGACGTCCAGTGCGCATTGACATGCAGACGTTCCTCGATCGCGCCGCAGGCGCCGCGCAGGGCCGCAGAGAAATCCGAGACGGCCGAGCTCACCATGCCGGATCCGTAGTCGGCACCGGTGGAAACGCGCGACACGGTGCCGAACGCGCCAGCCGCTCGCGTCATTTCGTCCGCAGCAGCGTGCAACTCGGCATCAGCGATGGAAAGGTCGTTCGGCATTCGCGCATCCTCCGCGTGTCCAGAGCCGGTTCCCCCTCAGCGCCGTGTGTGCAGCCTATGCAGGATGCGTACGGCGTGCGGGGCGAACCTCTGGAATGCAGCGGTCGAAGTCGCGCTTTACGTCCGGAGTCAGGTAACGGGCAGTACTCCAATCGTGCTTGCCATGCGGGTGAGCGATCGGAGCAGGAGCGACCTGATCGTCACGCTTGGTCGAGCAGTGCGGCGGCGAACATCGGCCGTGAGGCATCCGTGCTCGGCGGGTGGAAGAGCCCCGCCGTCGCGTCGCGCAAGAGCCTGCCCGCTTCGCTGCCGCTGTCGAAGCCTGCTCCGCCGGAGCACGCGAGCGCCGTCTCGGCCGCCCGCCGCGCCGCTTCACCCGCCGCGATCCGCGCCGCGACGAGGCGGGGCGGCCACCCGGCGCCGTGGTCGACGAGCTCGTCGAAGTCACGGGTGTACGCGTCGAGTTGTGCCGGCACGGAGAGGAAGTCGCGGTACGCATCGGCGAGCCGTGTGCGCCATTCCGGCACGTCGGCGAGCGGGGCGTCTCGTGACGCGGAGCGGCGCCGGTGCAGCGCCTCAGCCGCCACGTCGAGGGCGCGCCGCGCGACGCCGGCGTAGACCGAGGCGACGAGCAGTTGGAAGTTGCTCGTGATCGCGAACGTCAGGAGGTCGGGCGTACGCCCCGGCGCGATGCGGCGCGCGACACGATCGGCGCGCATGACCGCGCCTTCGAGCCTCGTCGAGCGGCTCTGCGACGCGCGCATGCCGAGCACGTCCCAGTGATCCGACACGGTGATCCCGGACGAGGTGCGCTCGACGAACCCGAAGACGAGCTGCGGGTCACCGGGTTCGCTCGCATCGAGCCCGTGAGTGATGAGCCGGGTCCACACGGGCGAGAGCGAGGTGAAGATCTTCGTCCCGGTCAACCGGTAGCTCCCGTCGGGCTGCGGATCAGCGATCGTGTTCGAGCCCTGCAGCACCCAGTCATTCGCCGGCTCGCTGATGCCGAACGCGAAGATCTCGCCGGCTGCCGCCTCTGCGAAGACGTGGGAGAGCGAGCGATCCCCGCGCGCGAGCATCGCCGCTGCCACCCCCGTGCACATGAGGTGCATGTTGATGCCGAGCGCGGTGCCCGGCGCCGCACCCGCGAGGCGCTGCTGCAGGCGCGAGACCTCGTGCAGCGACAGGCCGGGCCCGCCGAACTCCGCGGGCACGAAGATCTGCAGGTATCCGCGCTCGCGCAGGTCGCCCAGGTCTTCGTCGAAGAACCCGTTCTCGCGGTCGACGACGGCGGCGCGTTCGCGGAACCGTGCGAGCAGCGCATCGGGCAGATAGCGCTCGGCAAGCTCGGCGTGCCTGAGTTCTCGATCGGTCATCGTATCTCCTCTGTCCGGTCTCGGCGCGCTGCAGGGCGCGCATGGCTCTCGCTCGCGTCAGTCCCGGGTTCGCGCAGCAGAATCGCCCCGTTGTGACCGCCGAATCCGAACGAGGTTGAGAGCACCGTGCGGAGCTCGACCGCCCGCGCCCGCCCCGTCACCACATCGAAATCGGGGAACTCGGGGTCGGTGAGATTGAGCGTCGGGGGAACGCGCTGCTCCCGCAGCGACTGCACCGAGATCACCGCCTCGACCACACCGGCCGCGCCGAGCAGGTGGCCGGTGGTCGACTTGGTCGCCGAAAGCGGAACCGTTCGAGCACGGGCTCCGAGTGCCAGATCGAGAGCCGCGAGTTCGGCGGCGTCGCCCGCGGGGGTGCCGGTGCCGTGCACGTTGACGTGATCGACCTGCTCCGGCGCGACGCCCGCGTCGTCGAGGCACTCGGCGACCGCGCGTGCGGCTCCCCGCCCCTCCGGGTGCGGGGCCGTCGGGTGGTGGGCGTCACTCGACGCCCCGAAGCCCGCGAGTTCGGCCAGCGGCGTCGCACCGCGCGAAGCGGCGCGCTCAGCCGATTCGAGCAGGATCGCGCCGGCCCCCTGCGACATGACGAACCCGTTGCGGGCGCGGTCGAAGGGACGGCTCGCCAGCTGCGGGGCGTCTTCGAACCCGGCGGCCAGCGCGCGCAGGTTCGCGTTCGAGGCGAGGTTCACCGGCCCCAGGCAGTCCTCCATGCCGACGACCAGCACAGCGTCGGCGTACCCGTGGCGGATGCGTCGAAGCCCCTCGCCGAGCGCGATCGCCCCGCTCGCGCAGGTCGCCGACACCCCCTGCGCGGGGCCCATTGCACCGTACCGTTGCGAGAGGAGCGCAGCGGCCGCGTCGGGCGCCCCGTACACCGCGAGCGCCAGGGGAACCGCTCTGGGCCCGCGCGCGTCGAGCGCCCGGGTGGCGGCCTGCATGGCGTCGACGGGGCCGGACCCGGTCGCCGCGATGATCGCCACGCGATCCGCGTCGTCCGAGAACACCTCGCCCGCCGAGAACGCCTCGACGTGCGCACCGGCAGCGTCTCCCCCGATCACCCCAGCATGCCGCAGCGCCTCGTCGGCTGCGGCGATCGCCCAGAGCTGCACGGGACTGAGACGACGCACGAGTCCGGCCGGTACGAGACCCTCCGCGCTGAACCCCTCGATCCTGCCCCCGATGCGCACCGGCAGCGCATCGAACTCCGGCCCGTCCAAGCGCTGGATCGCACTGCGCCCGCCCATCACCGCGTCCCACAGCGCTCCGACGCCGATCCCGCTCGGCGTCACCGCCCCCATGCCCGTGACGACGACCCGGCGCCCCCGCGCGGCGGCGCTCACAGGCGCACCGCCGATCCATCGGCGATGCGCTCGGCCGTCTCCCCGCGACGCACCTTGCCGCCCACGGTGCGGGGCAACTGCGGCAGCGAGAACCAGCGGCGAGGTACGAACTGCGGAGCCAGGCGCTCCGAGGCCCAGGCGGCGAGCGCCTCGCGATCCGGCACCGCTTCGCCGTTCGCCTCGACGACGAGAGCGACGATGCTCCCGCATGCGTGAGCGCCACGGCGATCGCCGCCTGACGCCGGCGCCGCCGCGAAGGCGCGATCGACCTCGGGCAGCGAGACCTTGTGCCCGCCCGTCACCGCGACGTCGCCGGCGCGGCCGAGCAGATGCAGCTTGCCGGCGACGAGTCGGGCCTGGTCGTGCACGGTCGCCCACCCGTCGGCGCCGCGGAGCACGTCATCGGTCGTGCCTGCGAGGTAGCCGTCGGAGCAGGCGGCGGCACGGATCCAGAGCGTGCCGGCACTCCCCTCCGGCACCTCGCGACCCGACTCGTCTCGCACGCTCGCGTCGATGCCGGGGTAGATCGTGATCGCGGTGCCGTCGCCGTCGCGACTGTCGCCGATGAACCCGATCTCGGCGGCACCGTAGTAGCTGATGAGGCGCGTCTGCGGCAGCGCGCGGGCCAACCCGTCGCGAATCGCAGCCGGAAGGTTCGCTCCACCCGTCACGACGAGCTCGAGCCGATCGAACGCGTCGGGTTCGCGTCGGGCTGCGTCGGTCAGCGTCTGCACCACCGCAGGCACGGCGACCACCCGGGTGATGGCCTCGTCGCGCACGCGCGCCGCCACTCCGAAGGGATCGAACGCGTCTGCGACGTGCACGCTGCCGCCCGTGGCGAGGCACTCGATGACGGCGTAGAGCGTCAGGCTGTACGAGACCGGGCCAGGGGCGAGTGTCGCGACGCCTGGCAGCGGTTCGAGGTGCGCGCTCGACACCGCGACGTTCTCCCGGTACTGCTGCCTCGTCTTGAGGAACGCTTTCGGGCGGCTCGTCGTTCCCGAGGAGAAGAGGAGGAGGAACGCTTCACGCGCGTCGCGCACCTCGGGCGGCGGAGCCGGATCGACGGTTCGCTCGCGCTCCTCGAACGCTGCGAGGGTCAGGATCGTGCCGCCCCATCCCTGCGCCGCGAGCGCTGCCGCCAGATCGGCGGAGTCGGAGACGATCACGCTGATGCCCGTCGCGAGCACCACGCCGACCCGGTGCTCGAGCGGCCAGCGCGGATCGATCGTCGCCGACACCGCGCGGTACCCGGCGAGCGCCGCCACGAATCGAGCCGCGGCGAGCGCCGAGTCGACGCTGATCGCGCTGATCGGGATGCCGCCGGTCTCGGGCGCGGGCGACGGCGGAGTCCCCGTCTCGCCGAGTGCGTTCTGCAGAGTGTCGATCACCGCTGCCGTACGACGCGAGCGCTCGACCAGCTCCCCGTACGTGAGCCGCTGCCCGTCGCCCGCGATCGCGAGGTGCTCGGGATGATGATCCGCGATGCGCAGCATCGCCGACGTGATGGGCATGCGCCCAGTCTATGCTCCGATGGGTCGGCGCTTCGTGGGCGCCGGCCCCTCCGAGCCGCCGGCTCGCAGGGCGCGCTCACCCAGCAGGCCCGTGACGCGGTACGGGATCACCTCGCGCAGGAACAGGCTCGTCGACGTGCGGGTGATGCCCGGGCAGAGACGGATCTCCTCGCTGACGCGGTACAGGTCGTCGGGATGCCGCGCGACGACCCGCAGCAGGAGATCTGTGCTGCCTGCGGGCGCGAAGCACTCCAGCACCTCGGGGATGTTCGCGAGCGCTTCGACCGCGGCGCCGATCTGATGCTGGTCGAGTTCGACCTGCACGCTCGCGCCCACCGGCCTCCCGAGAGCCGCTGGCGTGACGCGGGAACTGTGCAGGCGCAGCGCCCCAGCATCCTTCAGCTTCTCGAGCCGCGCTTGAACGGTGCCGCGCGCGAGGCCGAGTTTCGAGGCGATCATCGCGGTCGGCATCCGCGCATCCTGATCAAGCAGGAGGAGGATTCTCCGATCCGTCGCGTCAAGTTCGCTCATTTTGACCACTTTCTGATCGGTTTACCGGTGACATATTGATCATATCGCCCAATTAGCGAGAGCTCGCTTGCGCAGATCGACGGGGTACGATGAACTCATTCATGTGCAGGCGGACACCCCCGCCGCACTCGGATCAACGCCCGCACCACCCCGTGGGCTGAACCACCGGACGCGCCACCCTTGCGCCCGAAGAAGGAGCCCGCCATGCGTGCGACCGCATCAGCGACCGCGAGACCCCCGCTCAGCACCCCGAGCGCCCCGCCCCCGACCCAGGCCCCGCAATTCCCGGCTCCTCCCGCACTGCACCGCCCTCGGGCCCGCGTCGCACTCACCTCGCTGGCGCTCTTCGCCCTGCTCGTGAGCGCGAATCTCAGCACGCCACTGTTCCCGCTGCTCGAGGCGCAGCTGAACACCGGGTCCCTCGGCATCTCGATCGCGTTCTCGAGCTACGTGCTCTCGCTGATCGTAGGTCTGACCCTGTTCCGCCGCGTCGCCGACCGGGTCAATCGCCGCACCGTGCTCATCGCGGCACTCGCGGCCGCCGCGCTCGCCACCGCGGCCCTTGCCTTCGCGCCGACGCTCGGCTGGTTCTGCGTCGCCCGCGCCGTGCAGGGCATCGCGGTGGCGTGCGCGACGGGCACCGGCTCCGGCGCCCTGCGCGTGCTGCTTCCCGGACGCCCCGCCCTCGTCGGGCGCCTGACGCTGCTCGCGACCTCAGGCGGCGTCGCCGCGGGCCCCGTGGCGGGCGGCCTGCTCTCTCTCGTCGGCGTGCCCCTGCAGACCCCGTACCTGGTCGTCGCAGTCGTCCTCGCCGCACTCGTCCCCGTGATCATCGCCGTCGCGCCCCACGACGAGTGCACGCCGCGACTCGCGGGCATCGCACTCGCCGACGCGCCCGATCCGCGACCCGACGCGCCGGGGGCGAACGGGCGCAACGATCCCGCCGCCGCCCGCGCGTTCCGCATCGCGGCCGCGACCGGGTTCCTGAGCTTCATGGTGTTCGGCTTCTGCCTCTCCCTGGCGCCCTCGCATTTCGCAACGATCGCCGGCACGGATTCGCGCGTCGTCATCGGAGTGCTCGCCGCGGTCACGCTCGCCTCGTCAGCACTCGTGCAGCTGGTCCCGCTCTCCGGCACGTGGCGACTGCCGGTCGGGCTCAGCGCGCTCGCCGTGGCGCTCATCGGGATCGCCGCCGCCGGCGGAGTGGGAGCGGTGTGGTTCCTCGTCATCGCGAGCGCACTCGCCGGTGTGGGGCAGGGCATCGCGTTCCAGGCGGCGTTCACCGCGGCCACGGCTGCAGTGCACCCGCTGCGGCACGCCTCCACCGTCAGCGCGGTGTACACCGTCACCTACCTCGGGAGCGCGGTGCCGGTCATCGCTCTCGGTGCGATGGCCGAGCAGTTCGGCCTCTCGCAGGCGGTCGTCGTCTTCGCGCTCGTCGCGGCAGCCATGAGCCTCGCGCTCGCGTGCGTCTCGGCCCGCCGCTCCCACTGAGCGAGTGGCGCCGGCGGCCCGCTCTACTCCGCGAGGGCCGCGAGCGCGCGGCGATCCAGATCGCTCTCGACGAGCAGCCCGAATCGATCGGCGACCGCCCGTCGCGCGATCCCGCTCGCGCGGGCGCCGTCGCGCTGCTCGATCGCAGCGAAGAGGCTCCGGTCGATCGCAGCGGACTCGAGCTTCAACCGGTTGTCGTGGTGCTCGTTCTCGACGTCGCGCTGGATGATGGCGCGCAGCACGCCGGACACCGCCTCACCGGTGAGGCGCAGCACCTCGTTGCCGCTGGCCTCCCAGATGGCCTCGTGGAACTCGATGTCGGCGGCGGCGAACGAGTCCGAGTTCGCCTCGGCGTAGCGCTCCATCTGCTCGATCGCAGCGCGCATGCGCTCCAGCTGCTCGGCATCGTGCCGCACGGCAGCCAGGCGACTCGTGGTGCCCTCGAGCACGACGCGGTACTCGACGAGCGCTGAGACGTCGAGCGCATCGGTGCCCACGAGGGCGCGCAGCGAGCGAGACAGGGTTTTCGACGACGGCGCGAGCACGACGGGCCCGCCGCGGGTGCCCGGGCGCGACTCGATCAACCCCATGCTCTGCAGAATGCGCAGCGCCTCGCGCACGGTCGGCCGGCTCACGCCGAACTGCACCATGAGATCCCGCTCGCTCGCGAGTTGCGATCCCACGGGGATGTCTCCGGAGATGACCGCCTGCTCGATCTGATCGACGATGCGCTGGTAGGTGTGCACGGGCACCGCGGGCTCGAAGCTGTGGGTGGTGGACACCTGAGTCTCTTCCTGATCGAGGGGCGCAGCACTGTGGAGTCGGCTGCGTGCTCCGATGATAGCGCCCACGTAAGTGGCCTTACCATGTATCCTGGTTCGAAATCTCTCGGGATTTGTTGGAACACCGCCTCCGGTTTCGCGAATACGCTGTGCATGCGGACCGGCGACTGGGCATCGTCGCCCGACTCCACCCTCCATCCCGGCTTCGCCCAGCGAGGCCTCAGTCACAGGAAAGCAATGATGCGACGTAAGAATGCGATTCTCACCACGGCTGCAATCGCGACCGCGGCCATCCTCGGTCTCGCGGGCTGCTCCGCGGGCGCCGGCAACAGCTCGGGAAGCGACGGGGAGACCCCCACCACCGCGACCATCGCCCTGACCGGCACCCCCACGAACCTCGACTTCACGACGACCGCAGGCTCTGCGATTCCGCAGGCACTCATGTCGAACGTCTACGAGGGCCTCGTCGAGCTCGACCAGTCGGGCGAGATCCAGCCGCTGCTCGCGAGCGAGTGGACGGTCAGCGACGACCGCAAGACGTACACATTCACGCTGCAGGAAGGCGTGACCTTCTCGAACGGCGACGAATTCACGGCAGACGACGTGAAGTTCAGCTTCGACCGCGTCAAGACCGACTGGGTGTCGAGCCTCAAGGCGAAGATGGACGTCGTCGAGAGCGTCGAGGTCGTCTCCCCCACCGAGGTCGCGGTCACGCTGAGCAAGCCCTCGAACGCGTGGCTCTTCAGCCTCGCGACGCCGGTCGGCGCGATCTTCTCTGAGGACGCCGTCGACGATCTCGCGAACACCCCCGTCGGCACCGGCCCGTACGCCGTCGAGTCGTGGACCCCGAACGAGAGCCTCGTCTTCGACACGCGCGACGACTACTGGGGCGAGGCCCCTGGCGTCGAGCAGGTCACGCTGAAGTACTTCGCCGATGCGACCGCCACCACGAACGCCCTGCAGACCGGCGACGTCGACGCGATCGCGAACCTGCAGGCCCCCGAACTGCTCTCGAGCTTCGAGTCCGATGACCAGTTCGTCGTCACCACCGGCACGTCGAGCGGCGAGGTCTCGCTCTCCATGAACAACAAGGCCGCCCCGTTCGACGACGTGCGCGTGCGCCAGGCAGTGCTCTACGCCCTCGACAAGCAGGCGATCCTCGACACCGCATGGAACGGCTACGGCTCGCTCGTCGCCACGTACGCGGCCCCGACGGATCCGTACTACGAAGATCTGAACGACGCGTACCCGTACGATCCCGCGAAGGCCAAGGAGCTGCTGCAGGAAGCCGGCCAGGAGAACCTCGACAT
The DNA here is from genome assembly GCF_018304845.1 of Leucobacter manosquensis. Classification (NCBI taxonomy): domain Bacteria; kingdom Bacillati; phylum Actinomycetota; class Actinomycetes; order Micrococcales; family Microbacteriaceae; genus Leucobacter; species Leucobacter manosquensis. Next base: position 1,425,188 of record NZ_JAFEVO010000001.1, read on the forward strand.
CACCTTCACCGTGCCGACGCGCCCCTACGCGCAGGCCGTCTCGGAGATCGTCGTCTCGCAGCTGAAGGACGTCGGCATCAACGCGACCATCGAGTCCGCCGAGTTCCCGGCGGTCTGGCTCGACGAGGTCTTCACGAAGCACGACTACCAGATGACCACGGTGCTCGCCGTCGAGGCCCGCGACATTCTGACCGTCTTCAACGACCCGAACTACTACATCGGCTACGACAACTCGAAGATCGCCCCGATCGCCGAGGAAGCTGACGCCGCCGATGAGGACGGGTACGTCGACGGCATGAAGCAGGTCGCCGAGCAGATCGTCGAGGACGCCGCTTCCGGCGTGCTCTTCCTGTTCCCGAACATCACCGTCGCGAAGGCGGATCTCCAGGGCATGCCGGAGAACGCCATCATCGAGGCGCTCGACCTGACGAACCTGAGCTGGAAGTAAGCGGAGCGGCGGTGCGAACCGCCGCTTTCGCCCCTCCAGTGCGCGAGAGCGCAGTTGAGGTCGCACGAGGCGTACGCCTGAGACCACAACTGCGCTCTCGCGGGAGCACCACACCAACCCGCCACTGAACCCGAGGAACCCGAACCCGCATGGCCATACGGATCCTGATCAATCTCGCGAGATTCGCGGTGACGTACGTCGTCGCCACGGTCGTCGTGTTCCTCTTCATGCGACTGATCCCGGGCGACCCGGCGCAGATCGCACTCGGCGTGAACGCCACCCCCGAGTTGCTCGAGCAGACGCGAGAGCAGTTCGGCACGGATCGACCGCTGATCGTGCAGTACTTCGAGTGGTTCGGCGGGCTGCTCACGGGCGACTTCGGCACCTCGTACGTGACGCGCACCGATATCAGCCCGATGGTGCTCGACCGCGTGCAGGTCAGCCTCATCCTCGTGCTCACGGCGATGGTGGTCGCGCTGCTCGTCGCGATCCCGCTCGGCACCTGGGCGGCCGTCAAGCATCGCAACTTCTCGGGCGTCGCGATCGGCCTCGGCTCGCAGATCGGCGTCGCGGTTCCCGGCTTCCTCGCCGGCATCCTGCTGGTCATCGTCTTCGCTGTCGGCCTCGGCTGGCTTCCCGCGAACGGGTGGACGGCGCCGGCCGTCGACTTCGGCGACTTCATCCGCCGGCTGATCCTGCCCGTCGTCGCACTCGCCTCGGTGCAGGGCGCGATCCTCACGCGATACGTGCGCTCCGCCGTGCTCGAGGTGATGAGCGAGGACTACCTCCGCACCGCTCGCGCCAAGGGGCTCAGCAAGAACGGCGCGCTGCTCAAGCACGGCCTGCGCAACGCGGCGATCCCCGTCATCACGGTCACCGGCGTGCAGATCGCGGCCCTCATCATCGGCGCCGTGGTCATCGAGCGCGTGTTCGTCATCCCCGGGCTCGGCTCGATGCTGCTCGACGCCGTCGGCAACCGCGACATGCTCACCGTGCAGTCCGTCGTCATGGTGCTCGTCGCCATCACCCTGATTCTCAACCTCGTCGTCGATGTGCTCTACACGCTCATCGATCCGCGTCTGCGAAGGAGCGCCTAGCCATGAGCACGCAACAGGTTCCCACCCCACCCTCTCAGGCGCCGCGCACCACCGCGATCAGCGCCCCCGGCAATGCCAGCACGAGCGTCGTCTCGAGGTCGGGCAAGCGCAAGCTGTCGGCGACGCTGCTGATCGGGCTGATCCTGATCGGGCTCGTCGCCCTCGCGGCGATCGTGTCCTTCTTCTGGACACCGTACGATCCGACCCAGGCGATGCCCGCCGACCGATTGCAGGGCTCGAGCCTCGCGCACCTGATGGGCACCGACAAGTACGGTCGCGACGTCTTCTCCGCCATGCTCTACGGCGCGCGCATCACGCTGTTCGTCGGCGTCATCTCGGTCGGCATCGCGATCGTGATCGGCACGCCGCTCGGCATTCTCGCCGGCATCAGGGGCGGATGGATCGAAGAGGTCATCATGCGCGCCTCCGACATCGCCCTCGCGTTCCCGGCGCTGCTGCTCGCGATCATGTTCAGCGCCGTCTTCGGCGCATCGACGCTCACCGCCATGGTGGCGATCGGCATCGCGACCATTCCCGGATTCGCCCGCGTCGCGCGCTCCGGCACCCTGCAGGTGATGACCACGGAGTACGTGCTCGCTGCACGAGCCGCCAGTCAGTCGCGATTCAGGATCGCCCTGCGCCACGTGCTGCCCAACATCATCGGCATGGTGGTCGTGCAGTCCTCCGTGTCGTTCGCGCTGGCGGTGCTCGCGGAGGCGGGCCTCAGCTTCCTGGGGCTCGGAACGCCACCGCCCACCCCGTCGTGGGGACGCATGCTGCAGGAGTCGCAGCAGTTCCTCGGCACCGAACCGATGCTCGCCGTCTGGCCCGGCATCGCCATCGCCATCGCGGTCATGGGCTTCAACCTGCTGGGTGACGGCCTGCGCGACCGCTTCGATCCGAAACTGAACGGGAGCCGCGGCTGATGCGCACCGAATCCACCGTCCCGCGCACCGGCGCAGACCTGCTGCTGCGCGTCGACGACCTCAACGTGCGCACCCCCTATCGCACGCTCGTCTCCGATTTCTCCCTGCACATGGCTCACGGCGAGCGCATCGGCCTCATCGGGGAATCCGGATCGGGCAAATCGATGACCACGACCGCGCTGCTCGGCCTGCTCCCGAACGGCGTCACCGCCGACGGGTCCGTCGAGATCGACGGATACTCCGGCAACCTGCTCCAGGCCCCGGAATCCGATCTCATGAAGCTGCGCGGCAACAACATGGCGATGGTGTTCCAGGAGCCCCTCACGGCGCTGAATCCGCTGATGCGCACGGGAGCCCAGGTCGCGGAGATCATCCTGCAGCACAAGCTCGCGCCGAACAAGGCCGAGGCGAACCGCCGTGCGGTCGAGATGCTCGACGCCGTGCACCTCCCCGATCCCGCTCAGGCCGCGCGGGCCTACCCGCATCAGCTCTCCGGCGGGCAGCGCCAGCGCGTGATGCTGGCCATGGCGCTCGCGAACGATCCGTCGCTGCTGCTCTGCGATGAGCCGACGACGGCGCTCGACGTCACGGTGCAGCGGCAGGTGCTCGACCTCATTCTCGAACTCGTGCGCGAACGCGGCACTGGCCTGCTCTTCATCACGCACGACCTCGCCGTGGTCGCGAACATGTGCACGCGCGTGCTCGTCATGAACAACGGCGCCGTCGTCGAGGAGGGCACGACCGAAGACGTCTTCACCCGCCCGACCCACCCGTACACGCGGGGGCTGCTCGCGGCGTCCGACCTCGACGCCGTCGATGCGAGGGGTCGCCTCTTCACCGTCGCGACCGCGCAGGAGTACGTGCCGCCGACCGCCGACGAGCAGATCGTCGCGCGCCCGGAGGCATCCGCGGCGGTCGCCGGCCCTGCTGCGGCTGGCACTGCTACTGCCGGCACCGCGCCCGCCCACGCCGAACCGGTGATGCGCGTCACCGATCTGGTGCGCACCTACACGCGCGGACGCACGAGCATCCTCAAGCCAGCCCCCGAGGTGCACGCGCTCAAGGGCATCTCCTTCGAGGTGCCGCAGGGCGGCCGTCTCGGGGTCGTCGGCGAGTCGGGATCCGGCAAGTCGACACTGCTGCGCATTCTCGCCGGGCTCGACCAGCCGACCTCCGGCAGCGCCGTCGTCGCTGGTAATGAGGTGAAGGGCGCGAAGGAGCCGCAGCTCCGCGCGCTGCGGCAGAACCTGCAGATCGTGTTCCAGGACCCGATGGGTTCGCTCGATCCGCGCATGACCGTCGAGCAGATCATCTCCGAGCCGCTGCTCGTGCCCGGGCGCGGTGAGACCGCCGCCGACCGCAAGCGCATGGTCGCGGAGATGCTCGAAGCAGTCGGTCTGCCCGCGTCTTCCGCGGAGCGCTTCCCCCACCAGTTCTCGGGCGGCCAGCGTCAGCGCATCTCGATCGCCCGCGCGCTGATCTGCCGCCCCCAGGTGGTCGTCGCCGATGAGCCGGTGAGCGCGCTCGACGTCTCGGTGCGCGCCCAGGTGCTCAACCTGCTCGCCGACCTCGTCGACGAGTACGGCCTCACCCTCGTGTTCGTGTCGCACGACCTCAACGTCGTGCGGTACCTGTGCGACTCGGTGATCGTGATGCAGTCGGGCGAGATCGTCGAAGCCGGTGACACGGAGACGGTGTATCGCACCCCGCAGCACCCCTACACGAAGCGCCTCATCGATTCCTCCCTCACGCTGCGTCAGGAGCTCGCCCAGAGCGCCTAGCGCCGGCGCTGCTTCGACCCGCACCATCTCGACGAAAGGCCCAGGATGACCTCGCACCGCCCCGCCGCCCTCGACGCCGCCGCTCTCAGCGAGCGCTACGCCGACGGATCGCTCACCCCCAGCGAGGTCGCCGAAGACGTCATCGCCCGCGTCGAAGCGCGCGAGCCGGAGCTCAACGCGCTCTACCTGTTCGACGCCGCGCAAGTGCGCGCCGACGCCGCCGCTTCAACCGAGCGCTGGTGCACCGGGACGCAGCTCGGCCCGTTCGACGGGGTGCCGGCGACGGTCAAGGAGAACATCGCGCGCGCCGGGCAGCCGAAACCCGCCGGGACGGCGATCCCGAACCCGCCGATCGCAGCTCACAACGCTCCGACCACGGATCGACTGCTCGAAGCAGGCGCCGTCATCGTGGGTTCGACGACCATGCCCGACTGGGGCATGCTCTCGTCCGGCGTTTCGAGCCTGCACGGGATCACCCGCGGAGCGCTGAACCCGGCGCACACCTCCGGCGGGTCGAGCGCAGGAGCCGGCACGGCGGCCGCGGCGGGATACGGCCCGTTCCACATCGGCACCGACATCGGCGGATCCATCCGCCTGCCCGGCTCCTGGCAGGGGCTCACCGCGCTCAAGCCGAGCGAGGGGCTCATCCCGCTCGACGTGCCCTACGCCGGACGCGCCGCCGGCCCGCTGACCCGCACGGCTGCCGACGCGATCCGGCTCATGTCGATCGTCGCGCAGCCCGATCCCCGTGACTATCTGACGCGCGCGTACGCCGAGATGGACTGGTCGACCGAGCCGCTCTCCCCCGCCGGCCTCCGCGTCGCCCTGCAGCTCGACGCCGGCTCGGGCCTGCCGGTCGAGCCTGAGACGCGTGCGATCATCGAGCGCGCCGCGGCCCGATTCGAGGAGGCGGGCGCGACCGTCGTACCGCTCGAGCCGTTCATCCCCGCAGCGGTGCTCGACGGCATCGCCGACTTCTGGCGCAGCCGTTCATACGCCGATTTCGAGGCCCTCACCGAGGCCGAGCGGGCCGTGGTCCTCCCCTTCATCGCCGAGTGGTGCGCCGCTGGAGCAACGTTCTCCGCCGCTCAAACGGTGCGCAACCGCAACATGATCGACGAGATGGCCCGCCTCACGAGAGCCGCGACGCAGCCGTTCGACCTCGTGCTCTCGCCCGTGACCCCGGTCGCGGCGTTCGCCGCGGAGGACCCGATGCCGATCCTCGACCCGCTCGAAACGATGGGACACATCTCGTTCACCGTGCCCTACAACATGTCGGGTCAGCCTGCGGTATCGATCGGCGCTGGCGTGCAGCCGGACGGGCGCACCGTCGGCCTCCAGATCGCGTCGAAGATCGGCACCGACGATCGCCTCATGAGAGTCGCGCTCTGGTTCGAAGGCGTGCGCGGCAGCGACGCAGAGGTCGACTGGTCGCAGGTCGCCTGATCACCGGGCGCACCCGCTGCCCGGCTGCACCCGCTGAACACGAGCCGAGCCGGGAGCGCCCTACGAAGCCGGCGGTGTGAAGCGGCCGTCGATCGCGGTCCAGCCGCCGTCGACGAAGAGGGTGGATCCGGTGACGAACGAGGACGCGTCTGAGGCCAGGTACACGACGGCGCCGGCGAGCTCCTCCGGTCGCGACCAGCGGCCGAGCGCGCTCTTCTGCGCGTACGCCCCATACCACTCGTCGTTCGCCTTGATCTGCGCGGTGAGCGGGGTCTCAACGACCCCGGGAGCCACCACGTTCACGCGCACGCCCTGAGCGCCGTACTCGGCGGCCGCGGTCTTCGCGAGCTGCACGAGACCGGCCTTCGTCGCGGCGTACACGCCCTGGCCGGGTTCGACGACCTGAGCGCGGATCGACGCGAAGCCGATGATCGACCCTCCGCCGTTGGCGGCGAACCGTGTGCCGAAGTGGCGGATCAGCTGGAATGAGGCGCGCAGGTTCAGGTTGACGACGCGGTCGAACTCGTCGAGCGTGTAGTCCTCCATGCGCTTGCGCACGTTGGTGGCGGCGGTGAAGACGAGCGCCGCCGCGTCGCCGAAGCGCTCGGCCGCGGCGACGACGGCGTCGTCGTCCAGCACGTTGACCTCGTACGCCTCGGCGATGCCGCCGCGCTGCGTGATGAGCGCGGCGGTCGCCTCGGCTCCCTCCAGCGAGTAGTCGGCGACGACGACGTGCGCGCCCTGCGCGGCGAGCGCCTGCGCCGATTCGCGGCCGATGCCGCTGCCCGCGCCGATCACGACCACGGTGCGTCCGTCGAGGCGGAAGAGCTGCGAGTAGTCGATCTGCGTGTGGCTCATGCTGGTGTCTCCAGGGTCAGTGCGGGATTGTGGTTCGGGATGCGGCAGGATCGTGATGGGGTCTCAGCTGCGCGCCTGCGGGCGGATCATCGCCATGCGGGTCACGGTGAACTCTTCGATCGCGAAGCGGGGGCCCTCTCGGCCGATGCCGGAGTCCTTCACGCCGCCGTACGGCATGATGTCGGAGCGGAAGCCGGGGATCTCGTTGACGACGACCCCGCCGACCTCGAGCCGCTCGATGGCGTCGAAGGCGCTCGCGAGCGAGGCGGTGTAGATGGCGGCCTGCAACCCGTAGCGGGAGTCGTTGACGAGGTCGATCGCGGCGTCGATCGAGTCGACGACGGTGAGGCAGACGACCGGGCCGAAGATCTCTTCGCACCACACGTCGACGTCGGACGGTACGTTGCCGAGCACGACGGGTCGCACGTGGGCGGCTTCGCCGTCGCCAGGGCCGTCGGTGAGCAGTTCTGCTCCCGCGGCGAGGGCCCGGTCGATCATGGCGCGGATGCGCTCACCCGAGGCGGCGTTGATGACGGGTGCGACGTTCGTCGCGAGGTCGCGGGGGTCGCCCACGACGAGCTCGCCCATGCGTTCGACGAGACGAGCGGAGAAGCGCTCGGCGATCCCGCGCTCGAGCACGACGCGCTGCACCGAGATGCAGGCCTGCCCGTTGGCGTAGAAGCCGCCGCGCAGCACGGCGTCGACGGCGGCTTCGAGGTCGGCGTCGGCTGCGACGATGAATCCGGTGTTGGATCCGAGTTCGAGCACGGCCTTGCGGGGTGCGGCCTGCTGCGCGATGAGGTGGCCGATCTTCGCCGAGCCGGTAAACGAGACGACGGAGGCGCGGGGGTCGCGCACGAGCGTCTCACCGACGATCGGGTCGCCGTTCACGAGCTGCACCGCCGCCGGCGTCACGCCGTGCGCGTCGAGGATCTCGCGCGTGATGGCGAGCAGTTCGATCGTCGCGAGCGGCGTGTTCGGGGCCGGTTTGATGATGACGGGGCAGCCGGCCGCGATGGCCGGCGCGAGCTTGTGGGTGGCGAGCAGCAGCGGGTAGTTGAAGCCGGCGATGCCGATGACGATGCCGGCGGGTTTGCGGGTGTAGTAGCCGATCATGCCGCGGCCGAGCTCCTGCAGGTCGAGCGGCACGGTCTCGCCGTGGATGTGCGATACCTCTTCGGCGGTCGCCTCGAGGGTGACGATGGTGCGGTTCACCTCCGTGCGGCAGTCGACGCGGGGCTTGCCGGTCTCGAGCACGAGCAGGTCTTCGAGGTGCTGGGCGCTCGCGCGCACGCGGCTCGTGAGGTCGGTGAGGATCGCCTTCCGCTGCGCCGTGGTCAGCGCTGCGACGGCCGCTCGCGCCGCCTCAGCAGCGTCGAGCGCGTCGCGCGAATCCTGTTCGCCGCTGACCGGCGCCTGACCCACGACGCTGCCGTCGAACGGGAAGACGATGTCGGAGCGCTCGGCGATCGCGCGCCATTCGCCGCCGATGGGCAGTGCTCCTGCGGGTGCGATGAGTTCGAGTGCCTCGGGCATGGTGGTTCCTCTGCAGCGGGCGGCGGATCCGTTCACGTGCGGCCGTGCACGCGAACCCTTCGCGCCGAGTGGTCTTACCATTTAATATAGTTCACCAGAGGCCCATCTCCAAGGCGCGAGCGGCCGCACGTTCTCGAAAGGATCGACATGACGAACAGCTACGCCATCGCGGTACTCCCCGGAGACGGAATCGGTCCGGAGGTCGTCGGGTGCGCGCTCGAGGTGCTCGACGCCGCGGAGGAACGATTCGGCTTCTCGACCGACCGCAGCACCTTCGCGGCTGGAGCGAACCACTACCTCGAGACCGGGGAGCTGTTCGACGCCGTCGAGGCGCAGCTCCGCGACAAGCAGGCGATCCTCTTCGGCTCCATGGGAGACCCGAGAGTCACCCCCGGCATCCTCGAGCGCGGCTTCATCCTCGAGATGCGCCAGCGCTTCCAGCAGGCGGCGAACGTGCGCCCGGTGCGGCTGTACCCGGGCGTTCCGACCCCGATCGCCGAGCTCACCCCGGAGCGCTGCGAGATGGTGATCGTGCGCGAGAACACCGAGGGCGCCTACGTCGGCCGCGGTTCGACCGTGCACGCCGGCACGCCCAACGCGGTCGCCATGCAGGAGTCGCTCAACACCCACGCCGGCATCGAACGCGTCGTCGACTTCGCATTCCGCCTCGCACTCGGGCGCCGCAAGAAGCTGACGCTCTGCCACAAGACCAACATCCTCGTGGCTGCCGGGCAGCTCTGGCAGCAGGTGGTCGCCGAGGTGGGCGCCCGCTACCCCGAGGTGGAGGTCGACTACGTGCACGTCGACGCGATGTGCTTCCACCTGCCGCTCACCCCGGAACGCTTCGACGTGGTCGTCACCGACAACCTCTTCGGGGACATCATCACCGACCTGGGCGCCGTGATCCAGGGCGGGCTCGGGGTCGCCACCAGCGCGAACCTCAACCTCGACGGCAGCGCCCCGAGCATGTTCGAGGCCATCCACGGATCGGCGCCCGACATCGCGGGCAAGGGGTGGGCGAACCCGGCCGGCGCGATCCTCTCGCTCGCACTCATGCTCGGCCATCTCGGCGAGGGCGAAGCGGCACGTGCGGTCGAGGCTGCGACCGTCGAGGTGCTCGGGTCGCTGCCGAGCCTGGCCGGTGCCGACATGGGAGCCTCGACCTCGGAACTCGGGTCGCGCATCGCGGCGATCGTGCGCGAGGGGCGCGCCGACACGGCACTCGTGCCCGACTCCCTCCTCGGGGTGCTCGCGGGCATGGCGCCGTCGCGCATCCCGGGCTAGGCACAGCGCCTCGTGAGGTTGTGCGCGTTCTGACGGGGAAAGCCCTCCGATCCTGCCGGCTCGAAGATCGGCGATGGCGTGACGACTGGTGATCCACGGAAGCGTTCGGCCGCACGCCGGATCGGCCATCACTGATCGACGATCGACGATCGACGACGCATGATGTCGAGCACGGTCTGGGCGTCACCCAGCTGCCGGTCGCCGCCTGCGCTTTCACGGCCGCATCCTGCACTGCGGGGTGTTTTTCCCTCCGTCGACGGCCTGCTCATGCTGCGGCGCGTACTTCGCAGCTGCATTGACGTGCAGATGGTTGAACCGCATCGAACTGATACCCATACATGTCAGTTCGCTGCTAAACTGGCATCTACACATATCAATGAAGGGTGTCGAGTGGTTCAGAGATCATCCCCCGCGCGCGAAAGAAGGCTCGCTCGTCTCGGCGAGAACATTCGGAAGTGGCGACAACTTCAAGGCATGTCCGCATCCGAGATGTCTCGGCGCGCACACATCACCCGCGACACTCTCCGCAAGATCGAGAACGGCACGGGATCTCCTCGAATTGACTCACTCATCGCTGTCATCACTGTGCTCGGATTCGCAGACCACTTCATCGCATCAGCCGACCCATTCACCACAGACGCCGGCCGCTCGCTCGCACTCGACCGAGCTCGCGTGAAGTCATGAACCTGCACGACACGCTTGACGTGTACGTCGAGATCAACGGGGAGAGCGTGCGTGCAGGAACCCTCGGCGCATCTTTCAACGGCATACGTGCTCTCGGCGGCTCGTGGTTCGAATACGACGCCGGATATGACCAAGCACCAGGGGCATACCCTCTGGACCCTTCCCTGCCCCTTGGTCGGTCCCGCAGCTATTCCGGCGAGGACCAGCAACTTTTCGGCGCCTTCCAAGATCTCACCCCGGACGACTGGGGAGAACGAGTCATCAATGCGAACCTGCAACGCCTGAGGTCGACAGGGGTGGACGCACCGCGGAGCATTGGGAAGTTTGACTACCTGACGATCGCAAGCGACGAAGCACGACTTGGCGCGATCCGCTTCCAACCCAGCGGAGGTGGGCAGTGGCTCGGACCCGCGAGCGTGCCGAACCTGAGCCAGAAGAAGCTCGATGCATACTCGAGTGCAGCATCGAGACTCGAGGCGCACGAAGCCACTGCAGAAGACATTGAATTGCTCAATGCCCCGGGATCATCGGCAGGCGGGGCTCGACCCAAAGTTACTGTGCGGCTCGGTGGAAACCTCAAGCTTCTCAAACTGCCTTCGGATCGGGACAGCGGCCGCGACGGTGAAGCTTGGGAATACCTCGCAATCACCCTGGCAAAGAACGCGAACATCAGCGTCCAATCCGCGGAGCGGCTGCGCGTTTCGGGCGGTAAGACGAGCCTCGCGCTCGACCGGTTCGACCGCACCCCTGACGGATCGCGACTGGGGTTCATGTCCGCTCGGACAGCTATGGAAATCGGCGATCAAGAGCACGGCACAATCACCTACCTTGATCTCGCAGACGCTACGGATTCACTCACCGCGGGAGACCGCAAGCAGTTGCGTGATCTCTTCAAGCGAGTCGCGCTCACGCTCCTCATCAACAACGTCGACGATCACTGGAAAAATCACGCGTTCATCCGCCAGGGAGAAGGGTGGGCGCTGAGCCCCGCCTACGACATCAACCCATCGCCGACCCGGGGCGTCGTACTCTCCAGGCCAGTGTCGAGCAGCGACGACCCCAGCGATCGCGACATCAGAAATCTCGTCAGTACAGCTGACGCGTACTCTCTGTCAGGAGAAGAAGCAGCTCAGTCCCTTGGTGAAGTGCTCACAGCAGTAAGAGAGTGGGCGACCATTGCACGAGATATCGGGATCAGTGCAGGCGAGATCGAAGTGATGAAAGTCGCGTTCTCCGAGGACCAACAAGCTCACGTCGAGCGGGCGATCAGAAACCTCGGCGGTCGATCCATCATCGACCTCGGCACTGACAGCCCAGGCGATTTCCAACGGAGCAAGGAATCAGAGGGGAGCTCTGGCGCTACTTGGGTGAGCCCCCATGTCCGAAACGGGAAACCTGTCGCGGGGTTCTGGCGCCACACACCACGCCGCGAATAGGTGTTCCGTCAGCGCGCTCACGCCGATTATCGGATGGGCACCCATGACAACTCACCGGCAGATCACTACCAGAGCGCCGAGCCCGGTGAGGAACAACACCCGGGCGAGGGCGGTGCAGGCACGTGCGTCGACTCCGGGGCCGGCATCCGCTCGCCCGCCGAGCCCCCTCCCCGACCGCCCGCACCGATAGGGTGTGTGCGTGAGGAATGCGGATCGGGGAGGCAGAAGCCGCCTCTCCCGCACCCCGCCGCGCTGGGCCACGGTCGCAGCGCTCGCGTATGCGGGGCTCTGCTCCTCGTTCATGTTCACCCTCGTCGTTCCGCTCCAAGCCGAACTCCCGAGGCTGCTGGACGCCTCCCGCGAAGACACGTCATGGGTGGTCACCATCACGCTGCTCGTCGCCGCCATCGCGACGCCGATCTCGGGCCGGCTCGGCGACCTCTTCGGCAAGAAGCGGGTCGTCCTCGTGCTGCTCGCCCTGCTCGTGGTCGGATCGGTGATCGCCGCGGTCGCCGGCTCGATCGTCGGCGTGATCATCGGTCGCGCATTGCAGGGCGCGGTGACGGGAGTGATTCCGCTCGGCATCGCGATCATGCGCGACGTGCTGCCGCCCGAGCGACTGAGCACCGCAGTGGCGCTGATGAGCGCGACCATGGGAGTCGGCGGCGCCGTCGGCATGCCGCTCGCCGCCTACCTCGCGATCAACGCCGACTGGCACGCGCTCTTCTGGCTCGCGGCCGGGCTCGGAGTGCTCGGGGTCCCGATGATCGCCTGGTGCGTTCCGGGCGACGTGCTGCGTTCCGGCGGTCGTCTCGACATCCTCGGAGCCTTCGGCCTCGCAGTCGGCCTCTCGGGGATTCTGCTCTTCGTTTCGCGCGGGGCGCAGTGGGGCTGGACCTCTCCCCTGACGCTCACGACCATCATCGGCGGCGTCGTCGTGCTGCTGCTCTGGGGCTGGTACCAGTTGCGAGCGAAGGATCCGCTGCTCGATCTTCGCGTCGCCGCTCGCCCCGCCGTGCTCTTCACGAATGTCGCGGCGATCGGCATGGGGTTCGCCCTGTTCTCCTCCAACGTCGCGTTCCCGCAGCTGCTCGAGCTGCCCGTCGCGTCGGGATCCGGCTTCGGTCTCGACATGATGCAGGCCGCGCTCATCGTGATGCCGGCCGGGATCGTGATGATGATCCTGTCCCCCCTCTCCGGCTGGCTCGAGCGCACCGTCGGACCCAGGCCGCTGTTCACCGCCGGCACGGCCGCGATCGTGCTCGCGTACGTGTTCGTGCTGCTCTGGTCGAGCGAGGTGTGGCACATCTTCGCGGCCAACCTCTTCATCGGCGTGGGCATCGGGTTCAGCTTCGCGGCGATGCCGATGATCATCATGCGGTCGGTGCCCGCGCATGAGACGGGAGCGTCGAACGGGCTCAACGCGCTGTTCCGGTCGGTCGGCACATCGAGCGCGTCCGCGGTCATGGGCGGGGTGCTCGCCTCGATGACGATCGAGTTCAACGGGCAGTCGATCCCGAGCCGCGCCGCATTCGACGTCTGCTTCTGGCTGGCGATCGCCGCCGGCGTGATCGCGCTGGTGCTGTCGCTGCTGATCCCGCGGTCGGCGGGCGAGCAGCGCCCAGCCTTCCCGAACTGACGCGTCGCGACGCCCCTGTCAGTCCCGGCGAGGGGCTGGGGTCAGGTTCGCGGACGCCCACTTGCCCAGGTCGGCGAGCACCGGCACGAGCTGCTCGCCGCCGACGGTGAGCGCATACGACACCGAAACGGGCGGGCCGGGAGCGACGGTCCGGGAGACGAGCTTCGCCTCGGCGAGTTCCGCGAGGCGGTCGGAGAGCACCGCGTCGCTGATACCGGGGACCGCCCGGCGCACCTCCGCGAAGGCGAGTGGACCGTCGCCGAGGGCGTCGATGATCATGCCGTTCCAACGCTTCCCGAGGATCGAGAACGCGAGGCTGACGGCGGCGTCGCACTCGTGCCGATCGTGCTGCGGGGCTTCCATACCCACATTCTACGGTGCTACACTCGCCGAAGTCACTCTGAAAATATGAGCGACTCATAAACACAGAATCGGAGTCCGCATGACATTCTTCCGCCTGGATGCGAGCATCCTCCCCGCAACCTCCGCGAGCCGCGCGCTCGGCGACCGCGTCGAGCAGGAGTGGGTCGCCGCTCATCCCGAGACGGACGTGGTGCGCCGCGACCTCGCCGCCGAGCCGGTCTCCGCCGAGGTGTGGCAGGCCGCCGTCACGGGCGGGTTCGTTCCCGAGAGCGAACGAAGCCCAGCGCAGCGCGACGCGATGGCATTCGCCACGACGCTCGCAGATGAACTCATCACGGCCGACGCGCTCCTCTTCACGGTGCCGCTCTACAACTTCGGCGTCTCGCAGCACTTCAAGACCTGGTTCGACGTCGCGTACACCGACCCGCGCATCAACCCCGAAGGCACCGCCCTGCAGGGCAAGCCGGCGACACTCGTCACCGTGCTCGGCGGCAATTACGGGCCCGGCACCCCGAAGGAGGGCTGGGATCACTCCACCCCGTGGCTGCGCCGAGTGCTCGAGGACGTGTGGGGCCTCGATCTGCGCATCGTCGAGCGGCCGTTCACCCTCGTCGGCGTGAACCCCGCACTCGACGCCTTCGCCGATCTGGCGGCGTCGCTCAAGGAGCAAGCCGAAGCAGACGCGACTCGTTCAGGCCGCGAGCTCGCGGAACTGCGGTCGCAGCGCTCCGCCTGACCCCGCCGGGAATGGGTTCCGCTCAACGCCGGTTGCACCTGCTGTGAACGACACCGGCCTCCTCGACAACATCGTCATCGGTGCCGGGCAGGCCGGACTGTCGGCATCGTTCCACCTGCAGCGGCTCGGCATCCGGCACCTGGTGCTCGACGCCGACCGCGAGCCGGGTGGTGCGTGGCAGCATCGCTGGGATGCGCTCACGATGCGAGACGTGCACGGCGTCGCCGAGCTTCCCGGTTCGCTTCCGCCCCCGCGCACCGAGGACCGGGCGAACGCCGCCATTCCCGCGTACTTCACCGAGTACGAGCGGGAGCACGAACTGCCGGTGATCCGGCCCGCGCATGTCGACCGCGTGCAGAACGACGCGCAGGATCCCGAGACGCTCGTCGTCACCACCGGCGACCGGAGCCTGCGCTCGCGCACCCTCGTCAACGCCACGGGCACGTGGTCGCAGCCGTTCGTGCCGCGCTACCCGGGCATGGAGGCGTTCGCCGGCGAGCAGTTCCACACGGTCGGATATCCAGGGCCCCAGCACTTCATCGGCAAGCGGACGCTCGTGGTCGGCGGCGGCGCTTCGGCGGTGCAGTTCCTGGGAGCGATCGCTCCGCTCACCGACACGATCTGGGCGACCAGGAGCGAGCCCGTGTGGCGCACCGACGACTTCACCCCGGAGGCCGGAGCCGCCTCCGTGGCGCTCGTCGAGCAGCGCGTCGCAGCCGGCCTGCCTCCGCAGAGCGTCGTGAGTGTCACCGGCCTCATGCTGCGTGAGCAGGAACGCGAGGCCGAGCGCCTCGGGGCGTATCGTGGGCGGCGGCCGATGTTCGCGAGCGTCGAGCGCGACGGGGTGCGGTGGGCCGACGGCACGTTCGAACGCGTTGACATCATTCTATGGGCGACCGGGTTCCGCCCGGCCATCGCGCACCTCGCCCCGCTGCATCTGCGGAGCGCGGCCGGCGGCATCCAGCTCGATCGCGGCGGGCGCGGCACGACTGCGGTCGCCGACGCCCGCGTGCAGCTCGTCGGATACGGCCCGTCCGCGAGCACGATCGGAGCGAATCGGGCTGGCCGGTCGGCGGCCGCCGGTGTGCGGCGATATCTGCTGGGCAGCGCCCGAGCGGCTTGACCCGAGGCGCGGAGCCCGCTGGATCCCGTCGCGCTACGCGCTCTGGTCTCGCAGGCGCACGAGTCGCTCGTGCCCGGTCTCCTCGAGCTCAGCGACATCGGAGCGCGACTTCAAGAAGTCGGAGAAAGATCGGAACCCGAGCGCCTTCTCGTTGAACGACGGATCCATGCGGCGCATCTGCTGCTTGACCGCCGAACTGTACAGCCAGCCGGAGTCGTCCTTATCCTGGCTCAGCCAGAGCGCGCGAATCAGCAGGCCGGTGACCGCGATCTCCGCGTCCTCCCCCGACTCGATCGTGTCGATCGTGTCTCCCGGTTCGACTTCGGTGGCTGCCTCCGCAGCGGCCTCGAGCGCAGCCGCGAGGTCCTGCTCCACGGTGCCCCCGGTCTCGGCCTCGGCTGCTGGCTCGCTCGCCGCGGCACCCCGGCCGCCGCGGCCGCGCGACCGCTTGGGCTGGTCATCGCGCTGCGCGCGCTGAGCTGCGGGCGCGTGCGGCACGGTCTCGATGCCGGGGAGGGCGTCGTACGAGGCGAACTCGTCGCACGCGGCGGTCAGCGCCTTCGCGGTGGACCCTGCGACGCCGATGCCGACGACGTACCGGCCGAGCCGCTTGCAGCGCTGGGCGAGCGGCACGTAATCGGAGTCGCCCGCGACGATGATCACGTGGGTGAGGTCGTCGAGCCGGAACATGTCTTCCACGGTGTCGACCGCCAGTCGGATATCGGCGCCGTTCTTCGCATACGCGGCGGCCGGGAAGAGCTGCACCAGATCGACCGCGCGCGAGACGAGCTGCGTGCGGTACTCCGCGTTCATCGGCGCCGACCAGTCGGCGTACGCCCGCGTGAGCACGAGCGTGCCGAACGACGACGCGTAGTCGATGATCGCGCCCACATCGACCACAGCGGCGCGCAGGCGCTCGGCGATCTCGGGCTCGGACGGGTTCTCTGCGATGCGCTGGCGATCCCTCGCGAACGAATTGCGCCCGTGCACTCGGTCGTACCACGAGAGCACGATGTTATCGAAGTCGAGGTAGACCGCGACCCGGCCATTCTGAGTATCCGCCACGCCCCCAGTGTGGCACTGTTCGCTGAACACGCCAACGGCGAGAGACGGTTAGGCCTCGAGCGCCGCCGATGCCTGCGCACGCGCGCGCTTCGCCCGCACCCGCCGCACGAAGGGCCAGCACACGACCAGCACGCCGGTCGCGATGAGACTCGTCCACACCTGCGTGCGCCCCTCCTCCGTCGTGAGCATGATGATCAGCACGGCGACGATGGCCGCGATGAGCAGCAGATTGAGCCACGGGTGCAGCCACATCTTGAGCTTGAGCCCCGCGACTTCCTCCGGGGTCATCTTCTGGCGCATGCGCATCTGCGTGAGTGCGATGAAGACGTAGACGAAGAGGGCGACGAGTCCGGCCGAGTTCATGATGAACGCGAAGACGCCGGAATCGGGAGCCGCGAAGTTCACGATCGTCGCGACGACTCCGCCGATGGTCGAGGCGAGCAGCGCGGCGACCGGCACGCCGTTCTTCGCCTTCTTCGCGACGAATCGGGGCGCGAAGCCCTGCTCCGCAAGGGAGGAGAACATGCGCGAGGCCGAGTAGAGCCCCGAGTTCAGCACGGAGATCACCGCGGTGAAGATGACCAGCTGCATCACGATCGCCGCCCCCGGAAGCCCGAAGAGCTCGAAGACATACGTGAAGGGCGCCGAGGCCACGTCGACCGGCTCCGGCAGCTCGTCCCAGGGAACGATCGTGGTGATGACGAGCACCGCACCCACGAAGAAGAGCAGGATGCGCCAGATCACGGTGCTGGTCGCCTGACGGATGCCCTTGGCCGGATCCTCTGACTCCGCAGAGGCCATGACCGCGATCTCGGTGCCGAAGTACGAGAAGATGACGAGCGCGACGCCGGTGAAGGCGACGCCGAAGCCGTTGGGGGCGAAGCCGCCGTGCTCCCAGAGGTTCGGAATCGAGTAGGTCGCGTTGGGCCAGAGTCCGAAGGCGAAGAGCACACCGGCGCCGAGGAAGACGACGATCGCGAGCACCTTGACGCTCGCGAGCCAGAACTCGACCTCGCCGAAGGTGCGCACGGAGATCAGGTTGGTGCCGACGAAGATCGCGAGCAGGAGCAGCGACCCGACCCACGACGGCAGTGCCGGGAACCACCCGTGCAGGGTCTCGCCGCCGAGCACGGCCTCGTAGGCGAGCACGCCCACCCAGAAGTACCAGTACAGCCAGCCGACGAGGTAGGCGGCCCAGTCGCCCAGACCGACGCGCGCGTACTCCATGAACGAGCCGATCGCCGGCCGGGCCGCCGCCATCTCGCCGAGCATGCGCATCGCGAGGAACACGAGGAGGCCGCCGATGAGGTACGAGAGCACTGCGGCCGGGCCGACGGTGCGGATCACGTTTCCCGAACCGACGAAGAGGCTCGCGCCGATGATGCCGCCCAGCGTGATCATGGTGACGTGGCGCGGTCGGAGCTTCTTGTGCGCGAGCGGCACCGAGCCGGCAGCTGTCTCGGGTGAGATCGGCCGTGAGGGCCGGGACGCTGCGTGATGTGATTCGGAGTTCATTGCGTGGTGGAGTGCCTCACTGATTCGGGTTCCGCCCGCGGACCGGACTGGAAACAACCTGAGAATGCTAAGACAAAGTGGGCGCAATGGGAAATCGATCGACGCGCTCCGGCGACCGGCCGGTTTGCGGAAGCGTATTTGAAATCGTATATTATTGGTGCTTGGGTGTGTCACCTCGCCGAATCCCGTCACAAAGGAGTGTCCGCATGTCACCAGCATCCGCATCAGGATCGCTGACCCCGACCGGTACGATCGCCACATCCAGCGATCGGCGTCGGGTCGCCTTCGCCACCGTCGTCGGCACCACCGTGGAGTGGTACGACTACTTCATCTACGCCTCAGCGGCAGGTCTCGTCTTCAGCCAGCTCTTCTTCGAACCGGCCGGCCCGGGCGTCGGCACGATCCTCGCCTTCCTCACTGTCGGCATCAGTTTCCTGTTCCGCCCCCTCGGCGCGTTCCTCGCCGGCCACTTCGGCGACCGCTTCGGCCGCCGCATCGTGCTCGTCGTCACACTGATCCTCATGGGCGCCGCCACCGTGCTCATCGGCCTCCTCCCGACCTACAGTCAGATCGGTATCGCGGCGCCGATCCTCCTCATCCTGCTCCGGATCCTGCAGGGCGTCTCCGCCGGCGGCGAGTGGGGCGGTGCCGTGCTCATGGCCGTCGAGCACGCTCCGCGCGACCGTCGCGGGCTCTACGGCGCCATGCCGCAGATCGGCGTGCCGATCGGCCTGCTTCTCGCGAGCGCGATGCTCGCGATCATGAACATCATCTTCCCCGGGGACGCCTTCCTCGACTGGGGCTGGCGCATCCCCTTCCTGTTCTCCATCGTCCTGATCCTCGTCGGCTACTGGGTGCGACGCCGGGTCGAGGAGAGCCCCGTGTTCACCGAGATCGCCGAACGAAAGGAGCAGACCGGCGCCCCCATCGTCAAACTGTTCGCGCGCTTCACGCCGCTCGTGATCCTCGCCGCACTCGTCTTCGCCGGCAACAACGCGGTGGGGTACATGACGACCGGCGGATACGTGCAGAACTACGCGACGAACCCCGAGGGCCCCGTCGGCCTCGACCGCGGCGACGTGCTCTGGGCCGTGACCGCCTCATCGGTCACGTGGCTCATATCGACATTCATCGCGGGGTGGATCTGCGACCGCATCGGCCGTCGCACCACGTACATCTTCGGCTGGATCCTGCAGGGCGCCGCGCTTTTCGCGCTGTTCCCGCTCGTGAACACCGCGAACCCGGTACTGCTCGCGTCGGGGCTCATGCTGCTGACGGTCGGACTCGGCTTCACCTACGGCCCCCAGTCGGCCTGGTACTCCGAGATGTTCCCCGCCTCAGTGCGGTTCTCGGGCGTCTCGATCTCGTACGCGATCGGCGCGATTCTCGGCGGCGCGTTCGCTCCGACCATCGCCGCCTGGCTGCAGCAGACCACGGGAACGTCGACCTCGGTCACGCTCTACCTGGTCGGCATGACCGTGATCGGCCTCGTCGCCACGCTGCTGCTGCGCGACCGCAAGGGCATCTCGCTCCGGCCAGGCGACGAGGAGGAGCAGCGCGAGGGCATCTACATCTGGGAGCCGGCGAGCGCGCCGAAACAGTAGGAGCGCCCCGTGCGCCGGCGAACGTACGTGCCGCCCGCGCCTAGGAGCGGCGACGACTGAGGAGCGTCGCCGCTCCGGCTGCGAGCACGAGGATCGCGAGCAGCCACGCGAGAGCGACCCAGATCTCGGCTCCGATCGGCTCCCCCGCGAACAGCGCTCGCAGTGTATCGACGATCGCCGTCACGGGCTGATGCTGCGCGAACCAGGCCACCGGCCCCGGCATCGAATCAGTCGGCACGAACGCCGAACTGACGAACGGCAGAAAGATCAGCGGGTAGCTGAACGCGCTCGCGCCGTCGACCGATCGCGCGGTGAGCCCTGCGACGACGGCGATCCAGGTGAGTGCGAGCGTGAAGAGCGCGATGATGCCGACGGCGCCGAGCCACGCACCGAATGAGGCGCTCGTGCGAAACCCCATGAGCAGTGCGACGCCCACCACCACGGCGACCGATACGAGATTCGCGAGCATCGAGGTCAGCACGTGCGCCCAGAGCGCGCTCGAACGGGCGATCGGCATCGACCTGAAACGCTCGAAGATGCCGCTCTGCCGATCGAGGAAGAGCCGGTATGCGGTGTACGCGACCCCGGAGGCGACCGTGATGAGCAGGATCCCCGGCAGCATGTAGTCGATGTACGCCCCTGCGCCGTCGATGCGGATCGCTCCGCCGAGCACGTAGACGAACAGCAGCATGAGGGCGACGGGCGTCACGACCGTCGTGATGATCGTGTCCGGGCTGCGCAGAACGTGCCGCAGCGAACGCCCGGTGAGCGCGCCGGCATCGGCGAGCGCGTGCGCGGTCATGAGTCCACCCCCGCTCCGGCAATCGGCTCGGACGCGTTCGAGACGAGTGCGAGGAAGATGTCTTCGAGCGTCGGCTCCGGCTCGATGAGCACGGGGTGCCGTCTCGGCAGGAGCGCTCTGAGCTCGGCCAGGGTGCCCTGACGCGCGATGCGCCCCTCGTGCAGGATCGCGATGCGATCGGCGAGATGCTCCGCCTCGTCGAGGTACTGCGTCGTCAGCAGCACCGTGGTGCCCGCCGCCACAAGCTCACGGACGAGGTTCCACACCTCGATGCGCGACTGCGGGTCGAGGCCCGTGGTCGGCTCGTCGAGGAAGAGGATCGGAGGATCGCCGACCAGGCTCATGGCGATGTCGAGTCGCCGTCGCATCCCGCCCGAGTACTCCCCCGCCCGCCGATCCCCGGCCTCGTCGAGCGAGAACCTGCGCAACATCTCGTCGGCGACCTGCGCCGGCCGGTCCACGTGGCGGAGCCGAGCGACGAGATGCAGATTCTCGCGACCGGTCAGCACCTCATCGACCGCGGCGAACTGACCCGTGAGGCTGATCGCCCGTCGCACGGACTCCGGCTCACCCGCCACATCGCGCTCGAGCACGGTCGCGGTGCCGGAGTCCGGCTGCAGCAGGGTGGCGAGAATGCGGATCAGCGTGGTCTTCCCCGCCCCGTTCGATCCGAGCAGGGCGAAGACCGTGCCGGCTTCGACATCGAAGTCGACGCCGCGCAGCACGGGAGTGGTGCCGAAGGACTTCGCGATCCCGCGCACGCTCAACGCCGCGGATCGCTGCAGAGTCGTGTTCATGATCGCTACCGACGATCGCCCGTGGACTCGGCTGCGGCGACCGCAGTGCGCAGGCGCGCCCGCTCCTTGTCGATCCACTGCTTGTCGGAGTACGCGGCGGCGAACGTCTCGGCGAACTCCACCGGATCGTCACCGATGATGTCGTGCACCGAGGCGCCGTCGAGCGCTGCGCGTTCCCACAGGTCCGCGTGGTCCGCGACCATTGCGGTGAGCACCGATCCGTCGCTGATCATGCCGTAGTACAGGAAGTAGCGCTGCAGCGCTCGGGCGACGTCCGAGTACGGCGCGGGCAGCGCCTCGATGCGTGCTGTCGCGGCCTTGTACTGCTTCTTCTCTTCGAGAGAGCCCGTGAGCGTCTCGATCCATTTCGCGGTCATGCGTGTGCTCCATTCGTGCGGAAATCAGGGTTCGTGCCGGGCGCCGAATTCGCGCCGGGCGCAGGGGTGGGTTGGGTTCCTGGGTTCACCGGAGCGCGCAGTCCGTCGATGTGCGCGGCGAGAAAGTCCCAGGACTCCCAGAACTCCGCGAGCCGTGCCCGCCCCGCATCGCCGAGCGAGTACACCTTGCGCGGCGGGCCTTTCTCCGAGGGCACCTTCTCGACCGAGACGAGCCCCTTCTGCTCGATGCGCACGAGCAGGGCGTAGATCGTGCCCTCGGCGATGTCTTCGAAGCCGCGTTCTCGCAGGGACGCGGTGATCTCGTATCCGTACGCGGAGCGCTCCGCGAGTATCGCGAGCACGATCCCCTCGAGGGTGCCCTTCAGCATCTCGGTCATCTGCGTGGCCATGCGCCGCCCCTAGCTACTCGGTGTTACTGACTACAGCTAGAGAGTAACACTAGGTACCGCTACTCTGCAACACTTACTACCGCTTCTTTTCGGACGGGGACGGGACCGTTGCAGATCTCGCCCGAGCTCATGGCGCGGCGTGCCACGGCCGCGGCACAGGCGCGACACGGGCGCGACACAGGCGCGAGTGGGCGCTTAAGGCTCAGGAGGTGACGTGCTCCAAGCGGTAGCCCATCCCGGCCTCCGTGATGAGGTGGACGGGATTGGCGGGATCCGCCTCGATCTTCTTCCGCAGCTGCGACAGGTAGAGCCTGAGATACCCCGTGTCTTCGATGTGCTCGGAACCCCAGATGGAGGTGAGCAACGTCTGCCGCGTCACGAGACGGCCCGGGTTGCGGATCAGCAGCTCCAGAACCTGCCACTCGGTCGGGGTGAGTCTGATCTGCTGCTCCCCCTCCGGCGAAGAGCGGGTGACGCTTCTCGCCGCGAGGTCGACCGTGACGTCGCCGAGCCGCACCACGGGCACCGCTGCATCGCGCACCACGCGTCGCGAGAGCGCCCGGATGCGAGCCAGCAGTTCCTCGATGGCGAACGGCTTCGTCACGTAGTCGTCGGCGCCGGCATCGAGCGCGTCGACCTTGTCGGCGGCGCCCGCCCGACCGGACACCACGAGAATCGGCGCCTGCGACCATCCCCTGATCGCCTCGATCACTTCGATGCCGTTGAGCATGGGCATGCCGAGGTCGAGCAGGAAGAGGTCTGGGCGATGGTCGATCGCCGCCGCGATCGCCTGGGCGCCGTCTGCGGCGACGAACACGTCGTATCCCTTCGCGGTGAGCGTGATGCGCAGCGCGCGCAAGATCTGCGGATCGTCGTCGGCGATGAGGATCTTCATCAGCTGAGGTCTCCAGACGGTGCGAAATCGGACACTGGCACGGCGGGCGTCACTGGGAGCGAGACCACCATGGTGAGGCCCCCGCCCGGCGTGTCTTCGGGCAGCAGCGTGCCGTGCATCGAGTCGACGAACCCGCGCGACAGGGCGAGCCCGAGTCCCAGCCCAGTCGAGTTGTCGGTATCGCCGAGGCGTTGGAACGGTACGAAGATGTCGTCGTACTTCTCCGCCGCGATGCCCGGCCCGTGGTCGATGATGCGGATCTCGAGGCGATCGGCGAAGGTGCTCGTGGTGACGAGCACGCGCTCTCCCGCGGGGCTGTAGCGCGACGCGTTCGCGAGCAGATTCACCAGAACGCGCTGCAGCAGCACGGGATCGGCCTGCACCGAGGCGTCCCCGTGCTGCAGCGCGAGCGACACCTCGTTCGGCCCCATCCCGAGTTCGTCGAGCGCGGGGGCGATCACGGATTCCGGGTCGGTCGAGGCGACGCGGATCGACAGCGCCCCGGCTTGGATGCGCGTGACGTCGAGCAGGTCGGTGACGAGGGCGCCGAGCCCGTCCAGGCTCTCGGCCGCGGTGTCGAGGAGTTCGCGGCGGTCGTCGGCGCTCAGGGAGATGCCGGCCGCTCGGAGCCCTCCGATGGCGGCGGTCGCGGCGGCGAGCGGGCGGCGCAGGTCATGGCTGAGCGCTGAGAGCAGGGCGCCGCGCACGCGGTCGGACGCCGCGATCGGCTCGATCTCGCGCGCCGTGCGCTCGAGCCGGCGATGTTCGAGCGCCGCCGAGAGCTGCGATGCGACGACGGTGAGCAGGCGGCGCTCGGAGGCGGCCAACTCGGCGCCGCTGAGCTCGAGCGTCGCGTCGGCTCCGACGGGGATCTCGATGCCGTCGCGGGAGGGCGTCGTCGGCTGTCCGGATGCGGCGAGCTCGGCGCCCGTTGCATCGACGAGACGTGCGCCGCGGAGCCCGAACGCCTCCCGCGTGCGATCGACCAGGGCCTGCAGCGCGTCGTCGCCGCGCAGCACGCTGCCGGCGATGGTCTGGATGAGCTCCGCTTCGGCGGCCGACCTGCGCGCCGCACGCGTGTACCTCGCCGCGCGGTCGACGATCACGCTCACGAGCACCGCGATGACCACATACAGCGCGACCGCGAGCAGGTGGAGCGGCTCGTGGATGTGCACGGCGTACAGGGGCTCGATGAAGAAGAAGTCGAGCGTGAGGCCGGAGAGCACCGCCGCGAAGAGCGCCGGCCAGATGCCTCCGACGAGCGCCACGAGCACGACGAGCAGCTGATAGCTGAGCACGTCGCTCGTGATCGAGTCGTCGCTGCGCACCGAGGCGAGCAGCCACGTGAGCAGCGGGCCGCCGACGATCGCGAGTGCGAAGCCGAGCAGTCTGCGCCGCGCAGTGAGCGCTCCGGTGCGGCGCGGCAGGGCGAGGCGGCGCACGCCTTCGGCGTGGTTCACCATGTGCACGTCGATGTCGCCCGATTCTCGCACCACGGTGGCACCGATCCCCGGCCCCGTCAGCGCCGCAGCGGCACGACCCCGCCGGCTCGCGCCGAGCACGAGTTGGGTCGCGTTCACGGAGCGCGCGAACTCGACGAGCGCTGTCGGCACATCCTCGCCGATCACCTGGTGGTAGGTGCCGCCGAGTTTCTCGACGAGGGCCCGCTGCTGGGTGAGCGCGGCGGGGTGCTCCGTGCGCAGCCCGTCCTGGCTCGAGACGTGCACCGCGAGCAGCTCGCCGCCGGCCGAGCGCGCGGCGATCCTGGCCCCGCGTCGGAGCAGGGTCTCCCCCTCGGGCCCTCCCGTGAGCGCGACGACGACCCGCTCGCGCGCCTCCCAGGTGCTGCTGATGCCGTGCTCGGCACGGTATCCCTTGAGCGCCTGGTCGACTTCATCGGCCAGCCACAGCAGCGCGAGCTCGCGCAGTGCGGTGAGGTTGCCGATGCGGAAGTAGTTGGAGAGCGCCGCGTCGATGCGTTCGGCCGGGTAGACGGTGCCGCTCGCGAGCCGGTCGCGCAGGGCCTGCGGGGCGAGATCGACGACCTCGATCTGGTCCGCGCCGCGGAGAAAGCGGTCGGGCACGGTCTCGCGCTGCGGGGCGCCGGTGATCTGCTCCACCACGTCGTTCAACGATTCGATGTGTTGGATGTTGAGTGTCGAGATGACGTCGATCCCGGCTGCGAGCAGCACGTCGACGTCCTGCCAGCGCTTCTCGTGCGCGCCGCCGGGCGCGTTCGTGTGCGCGAGCTCATCGACCAGGGCGACGGTCGGATGCCGTTCGAGCACGGCATCGAGATCCATCTCCTCCAGGGTGACCCCGCGGTGCGTCACGGTCGTGCGCGCCACCTCTGGAAGTCCGTCGGCCATGGCTGCGGTCGCCGCGCGTCCGTGCGTCTCGACGAAAGCGATCGCCACGTCGACGCCGTCGGCCCGGATTCGCCTGGCCTCCTCGAGCATGGCGAACGTCTTGCCGACACCGGGGGCGGCGCCGAGCAGCACGCGGAGACGCCCCCGTTTCGTCATCGTCACTCCTCGGATTCGCCGGACGACCCGCTGGGCTTCGCGTCCTGCTGCTCATCGAGCTGCGATTCGGTTGCCGGTGCGGGGTGCGCGGCGTCGAGCGCCACGTTGAGCTCCAGGATATTGACTCGTGGCTGTCCGAGGAATCCGAGATCCGCCGAACTCGTGTGCTCCGCGACGATCGATCGCACGTCGGCCGCATCGAGGCCTCGTGCTGCGGCGACCCGGTCTACCTGGATCTCCGCGTACGCGGGGCTGATGTGCGGGTCGAGGCCGGAGGCCGACGCGGTGACGGCGTCGGCGGGAACCGCAGCTTCGGAGACGCCGTTGAAGTCGGCGATCTCGGTGCGTCGCTCTTCGATCGCGGCGATGAGGTCGGCGTGTTCCGGGCCGAGGTTCGACCCGGAGGACGCGGCGCCGTCGTATCCGTCGCCCGCTGCCGAAGGTCGGGGCTGGAAGTACTCGGCCGACGGCGCGCCGTCGTCGTCGGCGAACGGCTGTCCGAGGAGCGATGATCCGACGACGTCGCCGCTCGGTCCGGTGACGAGCGATCCTGCGGCTTGCGCGGGTGCGACCAGGTGCGCGACGCCCGTGATGAGCAGCGGGTACGCGATGCCGAGGGCGAGTGTGCAGAGGGCCATTGCGCGGAGCGCGACGCCGAGCGTGCGGATCAGCGGACGACCGGGGAGACGAGTGCGTGCGTGCATGTGAGTCGCCTTTCTGTGAGGTGCGGAGCGGTGGGATGGGAGCGGGGTCGTCGCATGTCAGAACCCGGGGATCAGGCGGACGACCTGATCGATGAGCCAGATGCCCGCGAACGGGGTGATGAGCCCGCCGAGGCCGTAGATCGCGAGGTTTCGTCCGAGGATCTGCGAGGCGTTTCCGGCGCGGAAGCGGACTCCGCGCAGTGCGAGCGGGATGAGGAACACGATCACGATGGCGTTGAAGATGATCGCCGAGAGCACCGCCGAGGCCGGCGAGTGCAGCCCCATGATGTTGAGCACTGCGAGTTGCGGGAAGACGCCCATGAACATCGCCGGGATGATGGCGAAGTACTTGGCGACGTCGTTCGCGATCGAGAATGTCGTGAGCGCGCCGCGAGTGATGAGGAGTTGCTTGCCGATGCGCACGATGTCGATGAGTTTCGACGGGTCGGAGTCGAGGTCGACCATGTTGCCGGCCTCTTTCGCCGCTGAGGTGCCCGTGTTCATCGCGACCCCGACATCGGCTTGAGCGAGCGCCGGCGCGTCGTTCGTGCCGTCTCCGGTCATCGCGACCAGGTTGCCGCCCTCCTGCTCCTTGCGGATGTAGGCGAGTTTGTCTTCGGGGGTCGCCTCCGCGAGGAAGTCGTCGACGCCGGCCTCGCGGGCGATGGCGGCTGCGGTGAGCGGATTGTCACCGGTGATCATGACGGTCCGGATCCCCATCGCCCTGAGTTCCTCGAACTTCGCGGGGAGGCCCTCCTTGACGACGTCCTTCAGGTGGACGACGCCCAGGATCCGCGCCGGGCCGCCGGGGCGCTGCTCGGCGACGACCAGGGGCGTGCCGCCGCTCTGAGAGACCTCGGCGACGCGCTGCTCCAGTTCGACGCGCACCGGCTCGGGAACGCCGTTCGGGGCCCCCGCCCCGTTCGACTCCCCCGATTCCTCGGCCGCCTCGACCCAGGCGAGGATCGCCGACCCGGCACCCTTGCGGATCCGCGTGCCGTCGGGGAGGTCCAGCCCCGACATGCGGGTCTGTGCGGTGAAGGGCACGATCTCGCCCGACGGTGACCGGTCGAAGCGTCCGCCTTCCGCGTCGGCGAGTTCCACGATCGAGACCCCCTCGGGTGTGGGATCAGCGAGCGACGACAGTGCGGCCGCGTCGATGAGCTCGTGCTCTCGCACTCCGTCGAGTCGCAGGAACGCGCTCGCTCGGCGGTTGCCGTAGGTGATCGTCCCCGTCTTGTCGAGCAGCAGCGTCGTCACGTCGCCCGCCGCCTCGACCGCGCGCCCCGACATGGCGAGCACGTTGCGCTGCACGAGGCGATCCATCCCCGCGATCCCGATGGCGCTCAGCAGGGCGCCGATCGTCGTCGGAATCAGGCACACCAGCAGTGCGACGAGCACGGTCACGCTGACCGGCGCCGCCGCGTAGCTCGCGATCGGGTTCAGGGTGAGCGCCACGACCACGAAGATGATCGAGAGACTCGCGAGGAGGATGTTCAGGGCGACCTCGTTCGGCGTCTTCTGGCGGGCTGCGCCCTCGACCAGCGCGATCATGCGGTCGACGAAGGTCTCGCCCGGCATCGACGTGATGCGCACGACGACGCGATCGGAGAGCACTCGCGTGCCGCCGGTGACCGCCGATCGGTCGCCGCCGGACTCGCGCACCACGGGGGCCGATTCGCCCGTGATCGCCGATTCGTCGACCGAGGCGATCCCCCAGACGATGTCGCCGTCACCCGGGATCAGCTCGCCGGCCTGCACGACGACGTGGTCGCCGAGACGCAGATCCGAAGAGGCGACCGGCTCCAGCTCGGCGCGCTGCGCCGCCGCGTCGCCGGTGGCGTCGTAGTGCGCGATGCGCTGGGCAGTGGTGGTCGACCGGGTCTGACGCAGCGAATCTGCCTGCGCCTTCCCGCGCCCCTCGGCGACGGATTCGGCGAGATTGGCGAACAGCACCGTCACCCACAGCCAGAGGGCGATCGCCCAGGTGAAGGCGCCCGGCACCGGGGAACCGCCCGAGTCCTGCGGTCCGCCGAGGAGCGGCTCCGCCACGGCGAGCACCGTGGTGAGCGCCGCCCCGACCCACACGATGAACATCACCGGGTTGCGCCACTGCTGGCGGGGGTCGAGTTTTCGGAGAGCGCCGGGAAGTGCGGCGCGGAGCATGGCGATCATGACATCAGCCCTTCAGCCAGGGGACCCAGCGCGAGAACGGGAAAGAAGGTGAGTGCGGTGACGAGCACGGTCACCGCGGTGAGCATGCCGATGAACAGCGGCCGGTGGGTGGGCAGTGTGCCGGCAGTGGTCGGCACACGATCCTGCGCCGCCAGCGAACCGGCGAGCGCGAGCACGAGCACGATCGGCACGAAGCGGCCGAGCAGCATCGCGACGCCGAGGGCGCTGTTCATCCAGGGTGTGTTCGCAGTGAGTCCGGCGAAGGCCGAGCCGTTGTTGTTCGCCGCGGAGGTGAATGCGTAGAGCACTTCGGAGAGGCCGTGCGTCCCGGGGTTCCAGATCGACGTCGAGACGACGTCGTCGCGCACCCCCGGCAGCGCGAAGCTCAGCGCTGTGCCTGCGAGCACCAGTGTCGGCGTGACGAGGATGTACATGGCCCCGAGCTTGATCTCGCGAGTGCCGATCTTCTTGCCGAGGTACTCCGGCGTGCGGCCGATGAGCAGGCCGGCGATGAAGACGGTGATGATGGCGAGCACGAGAATGGCGTAGAGCCCCGATCCGACGCCGCCTGGCGACACCTCGCCGAGCATCATGTTCAGCATCGGCAGCATCCCGCCGAGCGCGGTGTACGAGTCGTGCATCGAGTTCACGGCCCCCGTCGACGTTCCCGTGCTGGTCGTCGCGAACAGCGTCGACCCCACGATGCCGAAGCGCCACTCCTTGCCCTCGAGGGCGCCCCCGGCGAGCTCGGGCGCCGTTCCGCGACCCGCGCTCTCGAGCAGTGTGAGGAGGGTGAAGGATGCGAGGTACAGCACCCCCATTACGCTCACGATCGCGACGCCCTGGCGAGGATCGCCGACCATGCGCCCGAATGCACGCGGCATGCTGAACGGGATCAGCAGCATGAGCACGATCTGCACCAGACTTGTCCACGGCGTCGGGTTCTCGAACGGATGGGCCGAGTTGGCGTTGAAGAATCCGCCGCCGTTCGTTCCGAGGAGCTTGATCGCCTCCTGGGAGGCGACGGGGCCGCCGGGAATGCTCTGCGTCGCCCCGGTGAGCGTTGTCACATCGGTGAATCCGGCGAAGTTCTGCACGACGCCGCCCAGCGCGAGCACGACGGCGGCGAGCGTCGCCAGGGGCAGCAGCACGCGGACCGTGCCGCGGGTGAGGTCGACCCAGAAGTTCCCGATCGTGCCGGAGCGGCGCGCGGCGAAACCGCGCACGAGCGCGATCGCGACCGCCATGCCGACGGCGGCCGAGACGAAGTTCTGCACGGCGAGGCCCGCGATCTGCACGGCGTATCCCAGCGTCTGCTCGGGCGAATACGACTGCCAGTTCGTGTTGGTGACGAACGACGCCGCCGTGTTGAACGAGAGGTGCTCCGACGGCGCGGGGAGACCGAGGGCGTAGGGCAGCCACGGCTGCAGCCGCTGCAGCGCGTACACGATGAGCACGCCGACGGCGGAGATGACGAGCACGCCGCGCAGGTAGGCGCGCCAGGTCTGCTCGGTCTGTCCGTCGACCCCGATGATGCGGTAGATGATCCGTTCGACGCGCCAGTGCTTCCGAGACGTGTAGGTCCAGGCGAGGTAGTCGCCGAACGGCCGGTAGAGGGCGACGAGCACGAGTGCGACGGTCGCGATCGATGCGAGCGCCAGGAGCGCGGTGGTGGTGGCCATCAGAATCGCTCGGGTTTCACGAGCGCGACGATGAGGTACGCGAGTGCGCCGAGGGCCAGCACGGCGGCAAGCAGTTCGAAGACGATCACAGTCGTTCCACCGCCTTGCCCAGCACGCCGATGAGCGCGAAGACCGCGATCATGCCCAGTACGGTGACCAGATCCAACACGGGATCTCCAATCGAGAAGCGCCGACCGATGCTCCGGCCGGGGGCCCGTCCATCGGGCTCATCTCCTGATCGAACACCCGCGGCGCGGGGCGCCGGGCGATCCTCACGGAATCCATACGGCGTTCGCGCGGATGCTGACGCAACGCTCACGGGCGGTGCGAGCACATTCGGGATCGGGCCCGATCTCGGGGCGGTGCGCGATCAGCGGGAGCCCCGAAGTCGGCGCCGGCTTAGCGGACGGGCGGCGGCG
Organism: Leucobacter manosquensis; assembly: GCF_018304845.1. NCBI lineage: Bacteria > Bacillati > Actinomycetota > Actinomycetes > Micrococcales > Microbacteriaceae > Leucobacter > Leucobacter manosquensis. The sequence goes on from NZ_JAFEVO010000001.1 coordinate 1,455,515, forward strand.
CGACGATTCCGTGCATGACTTGGTCGACGATGCCGCGCAGGCGCTGTTCGCTGTGCACCGTGCCGGTGAGCGCCGCATACGCGGTGATCGCGATGAGGTGATCGGCGAGCAGGATCGCGTCGACGCCCTCTCGCAGCGCGCCGTGCGCGGCGGCGCGCTCGATGAGCTGCTGCACCCAGTCGCGGATCGGAGCCACGAGGCGCTCATTGAGCGCCGCCCCGACGGCCGGGTCTGAGGCGGTGACGGCGATCAGCGCGCGAGCCACTCCGAGACCCTCAGTTTGCTGGAGCTGTCGCGAGGAGGCCGTGAGCCAGGCGAGCAGATCGTTCGCGAGGTCGGGGGCGTCGTCGCCTGCTGCAGTCGGTCGCGGGAGGGATGCCGGCAGTACCCCTGCTACGAGCGCCTCACCCAGAATGGCCGCCTTCGTCGGCCACCAGCGATAGATCGTCTGCTTCGAGACCTCCGCGTCGGCTGCGAGCTGCTCGATGGTGAGCGCCTCGTACCCCGCTCCGGCGACCGCGCGTCGCATCGCGGCGAGCACCGCCTGGCGGGCGGATTCACTACGAGGTCTCGGCACGCAATCAGGCTACCCGGGTGTAACGTGTTTCATTAGTGGACGCACCGTTGCGAAACATGCTTCGCGCGCCTCCCCTCGCGCCCGCTCCCACCGAAGGAGACATCATGGCACTCACCGCTCAGTCCAGCATCGGCGATTGGCTCGCAGATCCGGCGGGAGGCGAGCTCGTGCGCGGGCTCCTCGCGCAGTCCGGGGCAGACCCCGACTCGCTGGCCCCCGTGCTCGGGCTCCCCCTCCAGCAGCTCGTCGTCCTCAGCCAGGGCGCGATGCCGCAGTCGGTCGTCGACGACCTGGTGCGCGCGGCGAACGGCGGGGAGATGCCCGATGCGCCCGCGGCGACCGGGTGGAGCGAGCGCGTCACCCCCGGCAGATTCGACGGCAAGACGGTCATCGTGACCGGCGCAGCGTCGGGCATCGGCAAGGCGACGGCTTCGCGCATCGCACGGGAGGGCGGCCGCATCATCGCCTGCGACATCGCGGCCGAGAAGCTCGACGCACTCGTCGCGGAACTGCCCGCAGCCGACATCGTCGCTGTCGCTGGCGACCTCACGCAGCAGGACGCGATCGACCGCGTGATCGCAGCGGCAGGCCAACGGATCGACGGGCTCGCGAATGTCGCCGGCATCAACGACGACTTCTCGCCGGCGGGCGAGACGCCCGACGCGGTCTGGGATCGGGTGATCGCGATCAATCTCACGGCGCCGTTCAAGCTGATTCGCGCGGTACTGCCGGCGATGGAGGCTGCCGGGCACGGCGCGATCCTGAACGTGGCGAGCGAGGCCGCGCTGCGTGGAAACGCTTCGGGCAACGCCTACACGGCGAGCAAGCACGGCATCGTGGGCGTCACGAAATCGGCGGCGTTCATGTACGGGCCGAAGGGCATCCGCGTGAACGCAGTCGCCCCCGGCGGTGTCGCCACGGGCATCCCGATGCCGCCGAACATGTCGGAGGAGGGCTCCGCTCGACTGGCCCCGTTCCAGCAGACCATTCCCACCATCGCCACGGCCGAGCACCTCGCCGCATCGATCACGTTCCTGCTCTCCGACGACGCGGTGAACATCAACGGCGCGATCCTCGCATCGGATGGGGGCTGGTCGGTGCAGTAGGCACGAGCCGGATCAGCCAGAAGCCTGCCGCAGCTGCTCGACGAGCGCGGCGACGCGTTTCACCCGCGTCTCCGCCCGCACGGCGGTGACGATCGGGTGGAGGGCGCTGTAGCGCGCGCTCCGGCTCAGCGCGTCGAAGGCGGCCCGCGCGGCCGGCTCGGCGGCGAGCGCGCTCGTGAGCTCCTCGGGTTCGACCATGCTCGCGGACCCGGCGTAGGCGCGCTCCCAGCGCCCGTCGGCCTGTGCCCGCGCCACTTCCGCCCGCCCGCGCGGGCGCAGCAGCCCCTCGCTGTCGAGCCGGGCGATGATGTCGACGTTCCGCTTCGACCACATCGAGCGGGCTCGCCGCGGAGTGAAGCGCTGCTGAAACGTCGCGGCGTCGCGCGACTGCTTCTGGCCGTCGATCCACCCGCTGCAGAGCGCCACTTCGAGCGCCTCCTGGTAGCTCAGCGACGTCGGCGCGGTGGTGCCTTTCTTGGCGAGCACCACCCATCCGCCGTCGTGCGCGTCTTCGTGGACTTCGAGCCAGGCGCGCCACGCCGCCGCGTCCGCGAAGATGAGCGGCTCGGCAGCAGCTTCACTCTCCGACATCGAGAATCACCTTGCCGAGATGTCCGCCCGCGCGGAGCACCTCGTGCGCCCGTGCGGCGTCCGCGAGCGGCACGCGGGCGTGCACGGGCAGCGTGACTTCGCCGTTCTCGAGCAGCGGCCAGACGAGCTCTGCCGTCCGCTCGAGGATCCGCTGCTTGTCGTGCGGCTCGCGCGAGCGGACGGTGGTGCCGATGACCCGGGCGCGCTTGCCCATCAGGGCTCCGACGTTCAGCTCGCCGGTCGCGCCTCCCATCGTGCCGATGATGACGAGCCGCCCGAACTCGCGCAGCATGGCGACGTTGTCGTTCAAGGCGGGGCCGCCGATCACGTCGAGGATGATGTCCGCTCCGCCCGCCTCGCGAACCGCCGCCACCACGTCGGTCGTGTGCCGGTTCCATGCTTCGCTCGCTCCGAGTCGTCGCACCTCGTCGACGGCCGCGTCCGATCCGACCGTCGTCAGCACACGCGCTCCGAGGGCGCTGGCGAACTGGATCGCGAAGGTGCCGATGCCGCCCGTGCCGCCGTGGATCAGCACGGTCTGGGGCTCGGGGGCCGCTCCCCCGTCGCCGCCAGCGGGCTCCGCCCGCAATCCGCCCTCGATCACGAGGTTCGACACCACGGTCGCCGCCACCTCGATGATGCCGCCGGCCTCCGCGAGCGAGAGCGCCGGCGGCGCCGGCAGCACTTGCGCTTCTGGCACGGCGACGACCTCCGCGTATCCCCCGCCCGCGAGCAGCGCGACGACGGCCTCGCCGGTGTCGCGGCGGCGCCCGGACACTTCGAGCCCCGGCAGTTCGGAGGCTCCGGGCGGGGGCGGGTACTGGCCGGCCGCCTGGGCGACGTCGGCGCGATTCACCCCCGCAGCGACGACGTCGATGAGGATCTCGCCGTCGCCTGCTGCCGGTTCGGGCACGTCGGCGAGTTCGAGCCGGTGATCTGCTGTGATGACGATGGCGCGCATGCCTCAACGCTAGACCCGGCCGCCCGCCACCGCTAGCGCCCGGTGACCAGCATGTCGGCGAACCCGGCGACCCGCTGCTGCAGGCGCTCGATGCGCCGCTCCCGATCGGCCGCCATGTCGAATCCGTCGTACGGCACGGGCGGGTCGGTGCGCACGACCCAGGAGCACTGGAAGTTCCGGCAGACGAGAGTGCCGACGGTGTTGCCCCGGCGGCCCGATTCGCCGACGCGGCGCGCGGAGAAGAACACGACCTCGTTGATCAGCCGCGCGTCGCGGCACCACTCGCAGATCTGCCGTCGCTGCGGCGATGCGTCGGCCTGCCGCAGCAGGATGCCGGTCGGGGTGCCGTCGGGCGCGGGCAGCACGACATAGGCGCGCTTGGCGAATTTCGGATCATGCCAGCCGAAGTAGTCGAGCGCATCCCAGTCGCGGGCCTCGAGGTCTTCGGGGAGCCCGGCGACGGAGACCTCTTTCCGTGAGGCGTTGACGAAGCTGGAGCGGATGGATGCCGCGGTGAGCGGGAGCATGGGAGAACCTGTTCGTACGGGGCGTTCCGAGGTGCGGCCGCGGCAGAGGTGCGCGGCGAGCGACGGCGTCGGAAGAGGCCGGTGTGTGATGGGGAGCGCGCCCGGATCGGGCGCGGAAGCGCGTCTCGGCGGGGCCGCACCTGCGGCTCGCATCGCCGAGCGATCGATCAGCTGTCGAGGGCGGATGCTCCGCCGCCGACCTCCTGACGCCCGAAGGCCGTCTGCTTCGTACCGTTCACCCGACCACGGTAGCATGCGGTCAGCACCGCCGCGATCGAGAAGGAGTACCATGCCCAGTGAATACGACGTCATTGTGATCGGTGCCGGCCCCGTCGGCGAGAACGTGGCAGACCGGGCCGTCCAGGGCGGTCTCACGGTCGCGCTGATCGAGGCCGAGCTCGTCGGCGGCGAGTGCTCCTACTGGGCGTGCATGCCGTCGAAGGCCCTGCTGCGTTCGAGTGAAGCCGTGCGCGCCGCCGGCCGACTGGAGGGCGCGAAGCAGGCCGTCACTGGCCCGGTCGACGCAGCTGCGGTGCTGCGCCGTCGCGATGCCTTCACGAACGGGTGGGACGATTCGGGCCAGGTCGAGTGGGTGGCGAGTGCCGGCATCGACCTCGTGCGCGGTCACGGAGTGATCTCGGGCGAGCGAGAGGTCACCGTGCGGTCTGCGGAGAGCGCGGCGACCGAGGCGGCGAGCGAGCGCGTGCTCAGCGCCCGGCATGCCGTCGTCGTCGCGACCGGCTCGGCGGCGCTCCTTCCCGACATTCCGGGACTCGCCGAATCGAGCCCCTGGACGAACCGCGAAGCGACCAGCGCAGAGCAGATCCCCTCGCGACTCGCCATCATCGGCGGGGGCGTGATCGCGGCCGAGCTCGCCACCGCCTTCGCGTCGCTCGGTTCGCACGTGACCGCTCTCGTGCGGAGCGAGCTGCTCTCGGGCCAGGAGCCGTTCGCCGGCGAACTGGTCGGTGCGGCGCTGCGCGAGCTCGGCGTCGACCTCCGTCTCCGCACCTCGCCCGCGTCGGTCGAGCGCGGCGACGACGGCGTGGTGCGCGTCACGACCGACGACGGCGATGTGGTCGAAGCCGACGAGATCCTCGTCGCAACCGGCCGGGTGCCCCGCACCTCCGACCTCGGCGTGGAGCGGATCGGACTCGAGCCCGGTCGCTGGCTCGAAACCGACGACACCTTGCTCGTGCTCGGCGCCGACGGCACACCCCTCGCCGGCGACTGGCTCTACGCCGTGGGCGATGTCAATCACCGCGCGCTCCTCACGCACCAGGGCAAGTACCAGGCGCGTGCGGCCGGCGACGCGATCGCCGCCCGCGCGAACGGCACTGCGCTGCACGATGAGCGCTGGGGGCGCCACGTCGCGACCGCCGACCACGCCGCGGTGCCCCAGGTCACATTCACCGATCCGCCCGTCGCCTCGGTCGGATTGACCGCGGCCGAAGCGGAGAAGCAGGGCGTCTTGACGCGGGTCGTCGACTTCGAGATCGGCAGCGTCGCCGGTGCGAGCCTGCACGCCGACGGGTACCGCGGCACGGCGCGCATGGTCGTCGACGAGGATCGCGGGGTGCTCGTCGGCGCGACCTTCGTCGGCTCCGACGTGCACGAGCTCCTCCACTCGGCCACGGTGGCCATCGTCGGCGAGGTTCCGCTCGAACGGCTCTGGCACGCGGTGCCGTCGTATCCGACGATCAGCGAGATCTGGCTGCGGCTGCTCGAGACGTACGGGCGTTCGAACGAGCAGGTCGAGCAGTAGGGCGATCCTGCGCCAGGGTCACGCGCCGGTGGTCGGTAGCGCCTCGGCCTGCGCTTCGGCCTCGGGCTCGCTCACCGCTCGCTCCCCCGGCGGGAGTCGCTTCATGTCTTGCGCGGGGAAGACGACCTTCTGCACGATGATGATGACGCTCGCCGCGACGGGGATCGCGACGAGCGCGCCGAGAATGCCGCCGAGTGCACCGCCGCCGACGGCTGCGATCACGACGAGGGATCCGGGTACGGCGACCGCTCGGCTCATGATGCGCGGGCTCAGCACGTATGCCTCGATCTGCATGTAGACGAGATAGTAGATACCCGCGATGAGGGCGGTCGTCGGCGAGTTCACCAAGCAGACCGCGGTGATGATGATCGATGCGGAGAGCGTGCCCACCAGCGGGATCAGCGATCCGACGAACGCGATCAGCGCCAGCAGCGCCGGGAGCGGTGCATCGACGATGCTCAGGAAGATGAGGCTGAGCACACCGTTGCAGAGCGCGAGGCTCACCTGCCCGATCACATAGCGTCCGACCGCACCCGAGACGTCTTCGAGCAGCTCCCGGAAGCGGGGTCGGTGGTAGGCGGGCACGAATCGCACGACGAGCCGCTTCATCGCCCGCATCGATGCCATGAAGTAGAGGGTCAGGATCAGCACGATGATGACCCCGGTCACGCCGCCCGCGATGCCGGCTCCGACCGCAACGATGCCGCCGCCGATCTCGCCGAGGTTCGTGGGATCCTGCAGGAAGTCGAGCGCGCCCGAGATGGCATTGTCGAAATTCGTGCCGAGCTGATCGGTGAGCCACGCGTACCAGTCGGAGTGGATGACGTCGCCGACCATCTGCGGGGCGTTCTCGACCAGGTTGCCGATCTGCTTCACGAGCACCGGCACGATCGCGAGCAGTATGCCAGCGCAGGCCAGGAGCACTCCGCCGACGACGACCGCGACCGCCGCGCCTCTCGGCAGCCGACGCTCGATGCGCGACACGATGGGGTCGAGACCGAGCGAGAGGAAGAGGGCGACGCCGACGTAGACGAGCACTGTGCCGAGTTGCCCGATGATCGCGCCGATGAGCAGCGCGACGAGCACCCCCAGCGCTCCGAGCAGACCGAAGGTGAACGGATTGATACGCGCGCCGTTGCCCCACGGGATGTACCCCGGGCTGGAGGCCGCCGTAGTCGGCAGCTCATCTGCGCCGACCTTGTCTGCGCCGTCTTTCGCAGTCCACCACCGCAGCATGTCGTTCCCCCTCGTCGCGGCTCAGAGCTCAGCGCCGCCTGCTGCCAGTGGATCACTCGGCAGGGTCCGGGTCAAGCTCATCCCGTTGTGGGTCGCCGCGTGTCGCGCTACCGTTGGCCGCAACGACGCGCGCACGGGTGCGGTGGTTCGGAGGAGCGACGATGGCGCAGCAGCAGAACGACGGCGATGGATTCTCCCGCGAAGAGCGCGCCTCGATGCGCGCACGAGCCGCGGAGCTGCAGGCGGAGGCGAAACGCGCCAAGAACGCGGAGAAGGCGGCAGCGGAGGCGGCGGAGGTCGCAGCCAAGATCGAGTCGATGCCCGATGAGGACCGGCGGATGGCCGAGCGCGTGCACCGGATCGTGGCCGAGGAAGCCCCCGGCCTGGCTCCGAAGCTCTACTACGGTCAGCCCGGCTACGCGCGCGACGGCAAGGTGATCGTGTTCTTCCGCAGCGGCCAGATGGACAAGCTGCGCTACTCGACGTTCGGGGTGAGCCCGCACGCCGAACTCGACGAGGCGAGCGGATTCCGGCCGACCTCGTGGGCGCTCATCGAACCGACTGACGCCGCCTGGAAAACGCTCACCGAGGTGGTGCGCCGGGTGTCTTCGGACTCATAGCCGCTGCTCCCCCGGTGCTCCGCGCTCCCCCGAACCAGGGAGACCGGGTGAAAGCGGGGGTGATTTCTCCCAGAACATGAACGCGCATGTTTCAGCTTCCGCTAAGTTTCACGCGGGGAGTGAGCGATCACGACTTGATCATTGATGATTCAGACATGACGATCGCTCGACATGTCGCACGGGTATCTGGGAGCACATGTTGTCAACCATCGGCGTGCCGCACACACGCACGCACCGTCTGCGATCGCGCGCCAGCCGCGTCATCGCCATCGCCGCTACGGCTGCGATCGCATTCTCCGGGCTCGCGCTCGGCACCGCGCAGCCCGCTCAGGCCGCGGTCGAGAGCATCCAGTTCGAGGCGCCGAACAACAACCGCGTCGTGCTCGGCGATCTCGCCAGCCGCTCGCAGCGCGGCGCGGTGTCGATCAGCGGCATCGGCCCGTACACCGTGCGCGGCACCGACGCGAAGTCGAAGGAGCCCTACGAGTTCGTGACCGACGTGAACTACGGCGACTCAAGTTACCCCGCGTGGCAGCACGAGGGGCAAGAGCGCACTCTAACGAGTCAGGGCTACTCCTCGAACCCGAGCATCGCCTTCGGCGGCCGCTCGGGTGTGATGCAGATGCAGTCGAGCCTGGGCTGCACGTTCGGCAACGATTGGGACGGCATACCGGCGTACTGCTCGTCGTTCGGCCCCGACGTGTACTCGAAGCCGTTCGATGCGAAGCTGGGGCAAGCGGTCTCGTTCGACTGGGCCGCGGAGAAGCAGTCAGACGACTACGAAATCTACGCATTCCTGGTCAAGGTGGACGGTACGGGATACGGCACTGAAGCCGACCACACCTTGATCGCTTACGGACGCGGTGGCACCCAGAACTGGACGACGACCAGCAAGGTGATTCCCGCGGACGGCACCTACCGCTTCCGCTTCGTGAACGGCAGCTACGACCGCACCGGCGGTCTCGCTCTGGGCTCCTACATGTACGTCGATAGTGTGCTCAAGCTCGGGCTCGCGAACCCGATCGACTTCGATCAGCTCTCCGACCACGTGGTCACGGATGGCGCACGAACCGTGAGCGCGACCGCCCCGGGCGGCGCCGTCACATTCAGCACGAGCACCACGTCGATCTGCGCGGTCAACGGCAGCACGGTGACCTTCACCGGCAACGTCGGCACCTGCACGATCGTCGCGAACCAGGCCGGCAACGCCGAATACGTGCCCGCGGAGAGCACCGCCCGCTCATTCCGCGTGCTCGCCGCCCGCACCGCGCCCGTCAACGCCGGTCTGCCGTACTTCACCGGATCCCTGACGGAGGGCAGCACCATCTCCTTCGACGAGGGCACCTGGCTCGACGGCGGCTCGCCGATCACGGAGACGCGCGTGCAGTGGACGCAGTCGGCGAACGGCGCGGCGGCCACCCCGATCGCAGGCGCGACCGGCGCGAGCTGCTACCTCGTCGAGTCGTCCGGCAGCCAGCTGCGCGTCAGCGTCACGAAGGTGAATGCCATCGGCCAGACCACGCAGGTCTCGGCACCGCTCAACGGCTTCACCTGCGGCGCTCCCGCGGCCCCGGTCTGGAACCAGCAGTCGCTCGGCAACCCCGTCGTCGGAACCCCCGTCTCGGTGGCGTTCACCGCGAGCGGGGCGACCAAGCCGACGTACTCGGTCGTCGACGGCGGACTGCCAGACGGCCTCACCCTGAACGCGACGACAGGCGTCGTATCGGGCACCCCGACCACGGCCGGCGACTACACCTTCACGCTGCGCGCCACGAACCCGACCGGCACCGACGACCTCATGGTCACCGGAACCGTGAATCAGGCGCCCGGCGCGATCACCGGTGCACCCGGGCAGTTCGTCGTCGGCACCGCCGCAGCGGGCGCCGTCGCGGCGACCGGCGCCCCCGCGCCGAGCTTCACCATCACCGCTGGCGCACTTCCCGCGGGCGTGACGCTCGACCCGAAGACGGGAGCGTTCTCGGGCACCCCGACGGAGTCCGGGGCGTACGCGTTCACCGTGACCGCTTCGAACGGCATCGGGACGGCGACGACGCGCGAGTTCACCGGGACCGTCGAGCAGGCTCCGAACTGGAACGTGACCGTCGGCTGGAGCCCACAGGTCGGCGAAGCGCTCGACGTGACCTTCACCGCTGCCGGCACTCCGACGCCGACCTACTCGATCAGCTCGGGCGAGCTGCCCGACGGGCTCACGCTCGACGCGGCCACGGGTCGCGTCACCGGCACGCCCACCACCCCGGGCGCGTACTCCTTCATCATTCTCGCGTCGAACACGCAGGGTACGCAGGGACTCAGCGTCTCCGGCACGGTCACCGCGGCTCCGGGCGCGATCACCGGTGAACCCGGGCACTGGGTCGTGGGCGCCGACGCGATCGGCACCCTGCAGGCCAGCGGCACCCCCGCTCCCGTCTACCTGGTGACTGCCGGCAAGCTGCCCCAGGGCGTCTCGCTCAACCCCATCACGGGCGAGTTCAGCGGTTCGCCCGTTGCTGCAGGTGAGTACTCCTTCACGGTCACGGCGTCGAACGGCATCGGCAGCACCACTACCCGGGAGTTCTCCGGCGTCGTGGATCAGGCACCGGTGTGGGACGCTCACGAGGGTCTCGCGCTCCAGACCGGAGTCGTAGTCTCTACGATCTTCACCGCGACTGGAACCCCGACTCCCACGTACTCGATCCTGTCGGGCGCGCTGCCGGAGGGGCTCGTGCTGAACGAGTCGACGGGCGAGATCACGGGCACGCCGACGACACCCGGCTCCTACACGGTGACGCTCGGTGCGTCGAACGGCATCGGCGATCCCGTGCCGCTCGAACTCACCGGCATCGTCACCGCAGCCCCCGTCTGGGTCGACACGACCCTCGGTGGCCTGCGTGTGGGCACGGCGTTCGCCGACGGCGTCTTCGCCGAGGGCACTCCTGCAGCGACGTACTCCGTCACCGCCGGCTCCCTCCCATCCGGGCTCGCCCTGAACGCCCTCACCGGTGCGATCACGGGTACGCCGACGGCGTCCGGCGCGTTCGCCTTCACGGTCTCCGCGTCGAATGGCGTTGGCGCAGCGATCTCGCACGAGTTCACGGGCACCGTCGTGAAGTCACCCGCGCACGCCGCGGGGAGCGCGGTCAAGCTGCCGCAGCTGCAGCAGGGCAAGCACTTCGAGATCGATCTCAGCGAGGGCGTCGATTCGGATCCCGCGCCGACGTACCGCGTCTCGAGCGGCCTGCTGCCCGAGGGCGTCTCACTCGATCCCATCACGGGAGTCCTGAGCGGTACGCCGCTGCATGAGGGGCCCTACTCCTTCATCATCACGGTCGACAACGGAACGGGCGAACCGCTCACCTTCGCGTTCGAAGGATACGTGGAGGCTCCGGCTGCCGGGGCAGCAGCACCCGGTGGATCGGGAGCCGCTGACGGCGCAGGATCGGGCAGTGCCGGATCGGGCGACGCCGGCCTGGCCGCAACCGGAACCGACACGGCTCCCATTGCCGCCCTCGGCGCGATGCTGCTGCTGGCCGCCGGCCTCGTGGGCGGACTGACGCTGACGCTGCGGCGCCGACGCACCATCGGCTAGCGGCGCGCCCCTCCCCGGAGGGCCGCTCCGACGGCAGTGCCCCCGGAACCGTTCTGGTTCCGGGGGCACTGCCGTCTCTCGGCGACGTCTCGTGATTACTCGGTGACGTTCGTCATCGTCGCCCGCCAGAAGAGATCTTCGACGTCTTCCGGGCTGACGCGGAACTCGCCGCCGCCGTCGGCGCTGTTGCCCGGCCCCCACGGGTTGCGCATCCATACGCTTCCGTCGGGGTCGATGCGGGTGATGACGTAGGAGTGCGAGGTCACGACGTCGACGTCACGCGAGTTGCCGTCGGCGTCGGTGACCGTGATCTGGTGATCGCCGCTTCTCGGCGACGAGATCACGACCTGCCCGCCGTCGTCGAGCACCTCTCTGAGGTCGTCGACCTGTTCGGGGTCGAGCCCGGCGTAGTTGCTGTTCTCGATCACGTCGACGGGGTGACCGGTGATGATCTCCATGGCCTCGGCCGGCACTCCGCCGTCGATGAAGTCGTACCCGTACTCCTGACGGATCGCCGCCTCGTACAGCGCCGCGATCGAGGGCTTGTCGCCGCCGAAGATCCACCAGTCCCAGTCGCTCTGCTTCGCCCCGTTGTCGAAGACGTGCTCGACGAAGACCTCCTGCGGCTCCCCGTTCGAGTAGAGCGTCACCCAGTACCCCTCCTTCTCGGGGTCCCAGCGCACGTTGTCGCGAATGAACTCGTCGCCCTCGTCGCTGTCCAGCAGCGACACGATCGAGCTGAGCATGAAGCAGTCGCCGATGCTGCCCTGCGCGACGTCATCGGGGTCGAATGCGTCGTCGTCGAGGATGTTGTCCGAGACGCGCTCGTCGGGATCCTCTGGATCGTTGAACCACCCGAACGGATCCCACCAGGGTCGGCCGTCGCCCTCCTCGCCGATCGCGGCACGCAGTTCATCGGCCGCCGTCGACGCCGCCTGCTGCACCTGCCCGAGCGCGCCGAACGCGGCGAGCTCCGCGCGCGCAACGGAGAGCGCTGCCGGAATGTCGAGCGGGTTGCTCCGCAGCGCCCGGGCCGCGCGATCCACATCGCCCTGGGCCTCGTCGTACTGCGACTGCGCCTCCCGCTGGACGGCCGCGTACCGGCGCAGCGTGCCGGCCGCCCTTTCGAGCGCGTCCGCGATGCGCAGGCTTTCGGGCAGCGTCTCCGAGGCAGCAGCGGCGTATGCGTCTGCAGCGGCACCGGTCCAGGTGTCCGGCCGCGCACGCGCGGCCTCGTTCCGGGCGCGCTCTGCGGCCTGCGCCCCGGTGTGCAGCGCAGCAGCGGCGGCCTCGACGGCCGCCGGATCGCCGAACGAGCTCACCACAGCCGCCACCTCAGTCGCACGCGCTCTGCTGCACCCTCGGCATCCGCACCCTCGGCATCCGCACGGTCGACATCCGCACCCTCGGCATGCTGGCCCTCGATTCCGACGACCTCGACGACGCAGAGCGCATGCACGCGCGCCCGATCCCCGACGGCCAGCGTCGCGTCCGAGGGGCCGAGCACGCGCACCGAGTGACCGGGCTCGACGGATGAGACGCCGACCATCGTCCCGCAGATCCGAGACTGCGTGCCCGCGACCACCGTGCGCTCGATCCCGGCGAAGCCGAGCCACCCGACGGCCACGACCGCCCCTGCGACGGCGGCCCCGCCGACGATCACGGCGATCCTGCGCCCGCGGCTCATGCGTCCGGCTCCGCGACCTCGATCGCTGCGGCGGTCTGCGTGCCATCCGGGCTGACGAAGATGTCGACGACGTGCACCGACCCACCGCCCGGCAGGGCCGCTGACTCGCCGGGGCCGAGCTCGACCGTGGTGCGGCCCTCCCGGCTCGAGATGCCGAGGCGTGCCGCGATTCCCCCGCCAGCGTCGGACGGCCGCAGCTTCGTCGCGATGAAGCCGATCGAGCAGCTCGTACCGCGCCGTTGCGCGCCCTGCCGCAGCAGCTCGGGAGCCCCGGTCACCGGAGCGGCCCATCAGTGCGGGGCGCGTCGGCGCCGCCACCGACCATGTCGCTCCCTGCAGCACCCGCGGCCGCACCGAAGACCGCACCGTATCGCCCGATTCCGGCGACGAGCTCGTCTTCGACCGCGCTCATATCGTCGAGGGTGTCGCGCACCCCCGTGTCGAGCGCCGCCCACCGCTCAGCGAGTCGGTCGGCCTCGCGGCGCATCGCCGCTTCGAACGATGCGACGGCGCTGCCGAGCACCTGCGGCCCGAACGCCGCCGCGCCCGGCAGCTGCGGAACAGCCTCACCGACGTCTTCTGCAGCGGTTCGCAGATGCTTGCGAATGGTCGCCACGTCGTCGGCATCGATCGCGATCGTCACGCTTGCCCTCCCCCGAGTTCCCTGCGTGACATCATACGGCGACCGTCACGCCTCGTCGTCGACCCCGCTCACGTCGGGGTGCTTGCGCAGGCGCAGGATCGCCCAGGCGAGCCCGCCCCACAGAATGCCGATGGAGAGCGCCATCATGACGAGTGCGCTGGTGGTCATCGTGTTCCCCCTGAGTTTCGGCGAGTGGCTGAGGCTTCCTTGGCGACCGTGATGAGATCGTTCATCTCCGTGTGCAGTTGCTCGGGTTCATCGGGAACGAACGTATCGGCATCGGAGCGGCGGTACCTGCGGTAGCTCATCGCGAACGAGAAGATCGCGAGCAGGGCGATGGCGCCCCACCCGATCGTCGTGATGAACCAGGTCGGGAACCCGCCGTAGCCCTCTGTGAGGTACTCGGCGACGCCGCGCACCAGGATGACCGCGAGAATCACGGGGGTCACCGCCGTCACGGCGATCGTCCACACCCGGCCGAGCTTCAGCGACGACAGGGCGTTGAGGTGCGAGCGCAGGCTCGGTACGGCGCGGAACACCCACGCGACGAGCACGAGCGTCGCGACGGCCGAGCCGGTGACGCCGATGTTGTTGACGAACGCGTCGAGCACATCGAGGACGTTGAGCCCGGACGACGTGCCGAACAGCAGCACGGAGGGGATGCCTGCCGCGAGACCGACGGTGACCGCGACGCGGCGGGTCGACCAGCCGGTCTTGTCCTGCAGCGACCCGGTGACCACCTGGTAGATCGACAGCAGCGACGAGAACCCGGCGAGCACGAGCGATCCGAAGAACAGCACCCCCATGAAGGCGCCCGCCGGCATCTCGCTGAGGAGTGTGGGGAACGTCATGAAGGCGAGCGCGACACCGCTCAACCCTTCGAGGTCGTCGATCTGCACGTTCTGCGAGTAGGCCAGGAACCCGAGTGCCGCGAACACGCCGATGCCCGCGAGGATCTCGAACGCGCAGTTCGCGAAGGCGACGACGAGGCCGGAGCCGGCGAGGTCGCTGCGCCGCTTCATGTACGAGGAGTACGTGAGCATGATGCCGAAGGCGATCGAGAAGGAGAAGAAGATGTGGCCGTAAGCGGCGAGCCACACCGCGGGATTCGCGAGGGCGGCGAAGTCGGGTTCGAAGAACTGATTGATGCCGTCCCAGGCGCCGGGCAGCGTCATCGCGTAGACGACGATGATCACGAAGACGATGACGAGCAGCGGCAGCGTGATGCGGTTCGCGCGATCGAGACCGCGGCGGAGCCCCAGCGACATCACGATGATCGCGGCGATCCACACGATGAGCAGTGTGATGAGCACGGCGGGCACGAAGTCGAAGGTCACGCCGGGCGCCTCTGCGAGCTGCAGGTACTCGCCGGTGAAGAAGCCGACCGCGTCGTCGCCCCACTGGCGGCCGAAGCTGAACCAGACGAAGCCGAGCGCCCAGGCGATGATCACCGCGTAGTAGGTGAGGATCAGGAAGGACACGCCCACCTGCCACCAGCCGAGCGGCTCTGCCTTGCGATTGAGCCGCTTGAAGGCGAGCGGCGGCGCCGCGCGGTACTTGTGGCCGATCGCGTAGTCGAGGAAGAGGATCGGCAGACCGGCGGTCAAGAAGGCGACGAGATACGGGATCAGGAACGCCCCGCCGCCGTTCTCGTAGGCGACACCGGGGAATCGCCAGATGTTGCCGAGCCCGACGGCCGAGCTGATGGCCGCGATGATGAAGGCGCTGCGCCGCCCCCACGTCTCGCGTTCGGGCGCACTGGTCTTCACCGATTCAGTCACGCAGATACGGTAGCAGGCCGGACGGCCCCTCGCGATCAGCGCCCCGCTGGGTGGGAAGCGAGAATATCGCGCCGCTTGTTCTCGCTTCTGGCCGTGAGCGAGAATAACGGCATCACTATTCTCGCTTCGCGCTTTCGCGCGCAGATCTCCCGGCTGGAGCCCCCGCACCGCCTCGCCGGAGTGGATCTCGCGCGCGGGTTGGCCGTGGTCGGGGTCTTCGCCGCGCACCTCGCCGTGATCACACCGTTGGAGTGGGGAGATCCCGGCACGTGGTCGGGGCTCGTCGAGGGCCGGTCCGCGGTGCTCTTCGCGATGCTCGCTGGGGTGTCGCTCGGCATCATCTCGGCGGCGTCTCGGCGTCGTCGAGTGGGCGCGGCCGAGTCGGTCGATCGGTCGGGGCCGCTCTGGGGGCTCCGCACGCAGTTGCTGCTGCGCGGCATCCTGCTCTGGCTGCTCGGGGTCTGGCTCGACGATCTCGATGTGCCCGTGTACGTCATCCTTCCCGCGTACGGCGCGCTCTTCGTGCTGGCGATCCCCTTCACCTCGCTCGCCGCACGGCATCTGCTCGCCCTCGCGGCGGTGCTCGCCGTCGGTGCTCCGTTCGTCGTGTGGTGGATCAACTCGATGGTCGCCCGCAGCGACGATCCGGTGTCAGTCGAGGAGTCGCTCCGCCTCATCGCCTGGAACTACCCGCTTCCGCTGTGGCTGGCGTTCATGCTCTGCGGCATGGCGACCGGGGCGCTGCTGATGCGCTCGTGGAAGTTCGCGTGGCCGCTGCTCGCGGCGGGCATCGTTCTCGCCGTCGTCGGATACGGCGTGGTCGGCCCCGCCGGTCTCGCCGCGGTCGTCGTCGGCCCGACGGAGTGGTGGGTCGCCGCGTTGAGCGACGCACCGCACTCGTCAGGGGTCGGCGAGGCCCTCGGCTCTGGCGGATTCGCCCTCGCGATCACCTGCGCCGCCGTGCTCGTGTGCATGACTCCCCTGCGCTGGATCGCGTTGCCCCTGCGGGCGGTCGGTTCGATGCCGCTCACCGCCTACGTCGTGCACATCGGCATCTGGGCGATCTGGATCGCGGCCGAGACCGCGCGCGACCCCGGCGTCGACCCGTCGCAGGGATTCCGCGCGCTGGACCCGTTCTGGCCGATGACGGTGGGCGTGCTGGTGGGATGCACGGCGTGGGCGCTGCTCGTGGGTCAGGGCCCGCTGGAGTGGGTGCTCGGCAAGCTCACCAAGGCGCCGCGGTGGAGACGGCGCTAAGCCGCTGCCGCCTCGCGCAGCTGGGCGAGGAGGCCCGCCCGCGAATACCGGTGCGGAAACACGCTGGCCTCCACGTAGTCGAGCACGCTGCGCCCGTCGGGCAGCGCGGAGGCGTGCAGGTCGAGCTCGCCCCGCATGAGCAGCGTGTGCACGAGCGGCTCGAACTCGGCTTCCTCCGCGTCGCGGTCGGCCAGCTGCACGAGCGGGTGCCGTGCGACGCTCGGGCCGCCGAGCCCGGGGCCCGCCTGCGCGCCGGCTTCGAGCAGTCGGATGAGCAGGAGCAGATCGTCGGCCTCCAGCGTCGGGTTCTCGAACAGCACGTTGATCGGCGTCAGGTGCGAGAGCTGGATCGAGGCGTCGATGTCGTCGACGTCTTCGAGGAGCAGCATCGCGAGCTCGCGGCGGTTGCGCGGGTCGGGGTTCGCGAGCGCGGCGTCGAGCACGTACCGGCGCGCCGGCATGCCGAGTACCGTGTCGAGAAACTGGTTCAGCGTGCCCGTGAGCGCGACCTGGTGCACGTCGCCGAGCTGCGCATACGCCGCCTCGGCTTCGTCGAGCGTCACCCGGTTGCCGAATACCACGCTCGAGTAGCGGTCGTCGGCGAGGATGTCGGGGGTGAGACTCTCACCCGCTCCGACCGCCCACTGCAGCTGCGGTACGCCGGTCGCGTCGGAGTAGAGCGTGGCGAACGGGTTGCCCGTGCCCGTCCGCACCTGCTGCAGCATGCCCGTCGACGCGCGCCAATCACTCTCGTCGCGCCAGAACACGGCTTGCACGGCAGGGAGCGAGGTCGCGGTGCGCAGCAGACCGGGAATCGGCGGGCGATCCGGATCGGCACTGCCCGGCCGCGTCACCACCGGATACAGGCCGGCGGGGTCGCGGTCCGTCACGAGTGACAGCAAGTCGACCGGAACGCCGCGGAAGAGCTCGGCCTGATCCTCAAACGACGACCGCGCGACGGCCGCGGCGGTGTCATCGACCGGATAGGACATCAGCAGTCCGCGCCCGTCGTGAGCGAAGTGCCACACCCAGTAGTGATCGTCGGCCCGGATGCGCCCGCGCACCGCGTTCGGTCGCAGATCGGATCCCGCGAGGCTCGGCCCGCGCCACGAGATCTCGTGCGGTGCGGCTTCGCCTGCCACCTGTGCGGCGAGCGCGCCGACGACCCGCGTGCGCTGGCGCAGCTCCCACGTGCGGGTGCCGCGCATCAGGTCGATGACCGCGTCGGCTCGGCCGATCACGATGATCGCCTGCGGCTCCTCGGCGTAACTCGGGTCGGGAGCACCCGCGATCAGCAGCACCGCGTGGCCGTTCACCCACCACATCGGCGCGTTCATCAGCCCGACCGCGCGCATCACCCGCGCCACCGGCGTCTTGCGCTCCATGCCGGTCTTCGGTTCGCGCGCCTGCATCTCGAAGGCGGGCCCCCACCGATCCTCCATCGCGTCGCTCAGCTCCGTGACCCAGGCCTGCAGCACGTCGACCGACCAGGGCTCGGCGAGGGCGATCACCGAGCGCAGCACGCGGCCGCCCATGGCGCGCAGCTCGCGGCCGCCGACGCGGAACGTGCGATCCTGCACATCGACCTGCTCCGGGTCGAAATCCCACCACTTCTCGGTCGCCCGCTCGATCTCCAGCACCATCTCGGCGTGGGTCGTGTCGCGCGGCAGCCCGTAGCCGAGGCGCTCAGCGTCGGACGGGCGCGGCTGCTCGGGGTACGGGCACGCCGCGAAGACCTGCTCGATCTGCGCGCGGCGATCCTCACTGGTGCGCCCCGAGAAGTCCTCGAGGGTGAACGATCCGCCGAGGCGGTAGGGCTTGCGCACGGCCTCGGCGAATCCGAAGTCGTCCATGCCGAAGTCGTTGAGGCTGCCGATCTCGAGCAGACTGCGCGTCACCCGCCAATGCTCCCCGTCGAACCACACGGCGCCCGAGATGAGCGGCAGCGGCTGGTCGCCCAGCATGCGGAACTCGAGCTCGTGCTCGGCCGGCTCGCCGCGGCCGTTCTCGGTGCGGGCGGCGATCAGCTCGCGCAGCTCCTCGGGCACGCCGTCGAGCATGCGGGCGATGAGGATCAGCTGCGCCTCCTCCAGCTGCTCCTCGGAGGGCTCGTCCGCGTGCTCCGCCTCCGCGAGCTGATCGGCGATGAGCTGCTCGGCGGCGCTGGAGACGAAATCGGACTGGGGATCCTGCATGAGCACCAGCGCGCGGCCGTCATCGGTGAACGTCCACACCGTTGTCGTGCCGTTCCTCGCCCGCAGGCTGAAGCGGGACGCCTCGAGCGCGGTGTCGCGCACGCGCACCTCTCCCTGGCCGGCGAGTGCGCTCATGAGCCAGGCGCGACGGCGCAGCTCGGCGAGGTGCTCGCCGTGCATCAGGAGGTCGTGCACCGTGATCTCATCGTCGGCGAGCACCGCCATGCCGCCGAAGGCGTACTCGCGGGGCATGACGACGAGGATCTGGCGCAGCATGCTCGTCATCGGCTCGCCGTCCCAGCTGGTGAGGAGCACGCAGCAGAGCGCACCGCGATCCCACATCTCGGCCTCTTCGATCCGCACCGCGACCATGAGGTAGTCGAGAATGCCCTCAGGCTCCATCGAGACCCCCACGAGCTTGGGGGTGCGCACGAGCGGCGTGCCCCACGACTCGCGCAGCACCCGGCGCACACCCTGCGCCCACGTGTCGGCGACCTCGGCGTAGCCGCCCGGCGGCAGCTCGCGGTCTGCTGGGGCGCCCTCGGTGAGCGTCCGGTCCTCTTTCGGGTCGTAGCCGCCGAGCGGCAGGATCCAGACGCCCTGCGCCTGCTCGCCCTCGACGCCCTCGAACGTGAACTCCTCACCGGTCTCGGTCGAGATCAAGTGGTCGACGAGCCGTTCGCAGAAGCCGGGCACGTCGTCGAGGCCGAACGGCGGCTCGAAGATGGGCAGTCCGTCATCGTCATCGTCGTCGGCGCTCGTGTCGCCCGTGCCGCCGTTGGTTCCGGTGTCTTCGGTCATCGCTCACTCGCCGTTCTCGAATCGGGCCCCGTACGCGGCTTACGCTAGCAAAGGGGCGCCGATTGCGGCAGGGCCGCGTGCGTCGGCGTCGATGAGAGATCCGGCGTCGGTGAGACGCATCCCCCGGCGATCGCCTCACCGACGCCGAATCTCTGACGCTCGGCGCCGACCATGGCGGGTTACACTCACCTCATGGTCTCGAAGGCGGCAACGGTCGACGAGTATCTGGCCGCGCTCGATCCCGAGCCTCGCGCCGAGCTCGAACGGATTCGCGCGCTCGTGACATCGCTCGTGCCCGACGCTGTCGAGTCGATGAGCTACGGGATGCCGACCCTCTCCTATCAGGGGCGGGCGCTCGTCTACTTCACGGCGTCGAAGAAGCACCTGAGCTTCTACCCGTCGTCATGGGCGATCGAAGAGCTGCAGGATCAGCTCACGCCGTACAAGACCACCGCGCATGCCGTGCAGTTCACGCTGCAGGCGCCGCTCCCTGATGAGCTCATCGCGGATCTCGTGCGCGTGCACGTGCGCGAGATCGAGGCGAAGCGGCAGTAGGGGCGGCGCACTAGGCCATCGAATCGAGCGGCGCCACCTCATCGACGTGCCCGACGGTGATGCGGATCTCCGCCGGCAGGCCCGTGAGCTGCAGCACCACGTCGGCGATCTCTCGGTGGAGGTCGCGCACGGTTTCGGCGGCGCCGCGGGATCGCACGACTCCGACGGTGCACTCCACCTCGACCTCTGCGTCCCTCTGCTCAACCCGTACCGCGGAAGCCGGGCCGTCACCGATTCCGAGGAGTCTGGTGCCCGAGTCGATGACGCTCCGCACAGCGGCGCCCCGTCGGAGGATCGAAGCCATCCCGGGTACGGCGAGCGCCGCGGCCTCGATCCGCGAGGCGAGCAGCTCGTTCGACATCGCACTCATCACTGCGCTCCCCCTTGCTGCGTCACGCCGTGCAGATCGTGCACGACGATGTCGATCGCTGCGACATTCATGACCGCGTGACTCGCGAGACGATCGGCGATGGCGGCGCGCAGCCGTTCCACCTCGGCCGGGATCGATCGGCCGTGCGCGATGCTCACCTCTGCGCACACCGTGACCGGCAGACCGGGTTCGGTCACGTCTCCGTCGAGCCGCACCCGTCCGATGAGCACACCGGGAACGTCATGCTCCGCGGCGCGCACGATACCTCGAATCGCGCCCTCGGTGATGCCGAGATCGGCGCCGGCATCCGGGCTCGGTATGGGCACTCGCCGCCCGGCTCTGGCGTCGAGGGTGATTCCGCTGAGCACTTTCTGCACCCAGCCCTCGTCGGCCTCTGGTTCGGCTGCCGTATCCGCGGCGAGCAGCTCGGGCGTGAGTCGTCTCAGCCGTTGGAGCGCGTCGAGCGCGATTCGGCACCCCGCGGAGCCCTCGATGGCTGCGTTCACCGGCGTGCGGCCGGCGTCGAGGTAGTCGGAGAGCTCTTCGATCGTGTGACCGTCGAGATCGTCCGGTTCCATCCCTGGGCCGCTCGGATCCGGCATGTTGATGTCGTTCATCGCCACTGCTCCATCCGAACGATGATGTCTTTTCGTGCGCGGGCAAGCAACCCTCGCACGGTCGAACGCGGGATCTGCAGCTCTTCGGCGATCTCGTCGTAGGAGCTGCCGCCGATCTCACGCATGACCCAGCACTCTCGTTGCGATTCCGGAAGCTCGTTCAGCGCCGCGTGCAGCGCCGCGATACCGGCACGAGCCTCGACTTGCCGTGACGGAGTTGAGCGCGGTGACGCCGGCAGTTCGACGGCGTCCACGTCCGAGTGCGGTCTGGCGGCTCGGAGCCGGTCGATTGCTTTGCGACTGGTGATGCGCATCAGCCAACTCTTCACCTTTCCCGGGTCTTCGAGGCCGGGAAGCTGTTCCCAGGCCGTCACGAATGCGTCTTGCACGACGTCGTCGACATCCGCTGTTCCGTTGAGCAGCCGACGAGCGTAGGCGCGCATCATCGGCGTATACCTGCGCACCAGCACCGCGAAGGCCTCCGGGTCGCCGTCTGCTGCTCGACCTGCGACGATCCGGTCGTCGGCTGCCGCTATGCCGAGCGCGCGATCTTCACCACTCACCCTGTATCGCCCCATCCTTCGCAGGCCCTCGCTCGGGAGGACCCGTGCGCGCAGACGCTGTCATGCGCTGACCTTATCGTGTTCCAGGATCTGGCCCGAGGGAGTTCGATGCTGCCATCGTCCACCCGCTGCCGTCACCGCATCGCTCACTGCACGCGCGCCCCGTCTGCCGAGAGCCGCGACCGCATTCCGGATCGGATCGTCACGAGCGTCGGCGTCTCGCGCCCCAGCAGCATCGAGAGGTTCTCAGTCAGCTGGCCGATCGTCTCCGCGACCTCGCGCGGCGACGCCTGCTGGCGCGGCGTGACGCTCACGTGGAGCACATCGGCGCCTCGCACCTTTCGTGCGGCGACCCGGAACGAGAGGATCTCGGGGCGCCCGGCCAGGGCGTGTGTGAAGGCGTCCACGGCGAACCCGTGACCGACGGTGACGGCGCCCTGAGCTCCGTCGCCGGCTTCTTGGCGAATCACCGTTCTGCTCTTGCCCCCGCCGAGTCGGGCGACGATCACGCAAGCGACCACCACGACGGCGAGCAGCACGGCGAGCACCGCGAGCGCGAACCAGCTCACCGGCGTCGATTCATTCAGTCGGGTCGTTTCGTCCGCCTCGTGCATCCATGCGGTCGCAGCGTCGGCGCCCTGCAGCCAGGCGTCTGCGAAGCGACTCCACAGTGCCGGGGCGACCGCGGCCGCGCCGACGGCGACGAGTACGATGCCGGCTCCGAAGAGAATGCTGCGGTTCAGACCCCGATTGGTGGCATTCATCGAACATCTCCTTCCTCGTCGATGGGCTTCGCGATGCGGACGTGCACCGTGAGGGTCCGCGACAGGTCGTAGCGAGCGAGCTCCTCCTCGGCAGTGCGGCGAAGCCGCGCTTTCTCGATGCTCTGGCCCGGCTCGGGTCGTGCCGTGACGTCGATGCTGCGGGATCCCACTCCGACCACGACCGCGCCTCTCGCGAGATCGAACGTGCGCCGCACCTGTTCGGCGATCGACGATGCGATCACGCCGTTGTCGCAGACGACCGCAGTCGAGCAGCCGGCCATCGCCTGCTTCGGTCGACGACCGGGGGCGAGGGCGAGCCAGATCAAGATGAGGCCCACGGCCACCGCGATGACTCCACCCGCGATCACGGCACCGGCCGGTTGCGCCTGGGGCAGATCCGCCAGCCACTGCAGGCCAGCTCCCGGGGAGAGCAGCATCGGATCACGGCCGGCGACGTCGCGGACGATCTCGATGCCCGCCAGCACCGCAGCAGCGCTGACGGTCACGAGCACGAGCACCGCTGCGACGGTGCGCGGCGAGTGCGTCTCACGACGCACTACCCGCTGCAGCACGGTGTTCGACATCTACCTCACCCGCTTTCGTTCGGCGACAATGGCACCGTTGACCGTGACGGAGACTCGGCGAATCTTCCGACCGGTGATCCGCTCCAGATCATCGGCGAGGGCGACTTGCACCGCGCGCACCCGCTCGATGATCGGGGGGCCCGATCGGATCGCCTCGGCATCGGCGAGGTCGGGGATCGGCAGCTTGGTCGACAGCCGCACCGCCAATCCCCCGCCCCACTCGACCACCTCGGCGTGCACGTCGTCGCGGGTCACGCCGACGGCTGCGGCCGACGCCTGGCGCGCGATCTTGCCGAGCACGCGCTCGTGCACGCGCACCCCGCCGGGCAGGGGTACATCAGTCTTCGGCGTCGTGGGATCCGGATCGGCGGCAGTTGCTGCGCTCATGACGACGTACGCCGCCCGGTGAACGCCCCGACGAGGGCGCGAGTGTCGATGCGACCCGACACGAGGGCCCCGATGAGAGCGCCGATCGCCACTCCGGTCAGTGTCGCGTTCATGAAACGCGAGCCTCGACATCGGTGTCTTCTGCATCGTCACCGGGCAGGTGCACGTCGTTCACGGCGACGTTCACTTCGACGACCTGCAGCCCGACGAGGCGCGTGATCGCCGCGCCGACGGCGCTTCGAACGTTCTCGGCGACCTCCTGGATCGGCATCGGGTAGTCGACGACGATCGTGAGATCGGCGGCGACCTGCGTCTCGCCGACCTCCACTTTCACGCCCTGCGTGAGGTCAGTGGCGTTCACCGCGTCGCGGAGAGCGCCGAGTGCTCGAGCACCGCCGCCGCCGAGGGCGTGCACGCCGGAGACCTCTCGTGCCGCGATGCCCGCGATCTTGGCGACGACGCCCTCCGCGATCGTGGTGCGGCCCGCCGAAGTCTCGGCGACCGATCCGGCGCCGGTCGCCGTCGACACTCGATCGACGCGTGCCGCCGGGCCACGGTTCTTACCGACGGGCGCGGTTGCTGCATTCTCGAGCGTCGCCGACGTGTTCGTCTCGTTCGTAGCCATCTGCATTGCCTCCTGGGAATCGTCGGGCGGCAGATGTGCCGCTCCGTCTCTGGCGAGCGAAGTTGATCGCTCTACCCATTGGACGCGACCCGGGCACGATCTGTCACAAAAAATGTCAAACTTTTTTGCGCTCGGCGGTGAACCACGCCGTTGGACCGTTGGTGAGCAGCGGTGCCTCCCGCGTCCCGAAACGCACAGCGGCGTCCGGCCACGCGATGAAGTTTCTCTCCGCGCGCCGCGCAATGGCGGTCGTCGACGGATCGACGGCGAACACGCTCGTCCCCCCGTTGCGCACCAGTAGCATCAGCCCGCGAATGTACTCGGCGGTGCGTGCATCCCCGAGCGGCACGGATGCGCGGAGTTCCCCGTTGTGCAAGCCGTCATCTGCAGACCGTGATCGCACCAGGCTCGCAAGGCCGGTTCCCACGATCGCATAGACCCACCCGCGACCGGACGGGTGCTGCACCACGTCATCGCGATGGAACGTGCTCTCGGAGACGATGCTCGTGTCGACGAGGGTGACGTGCGGGCCTGCGCACTCGCTCAGCGACGAGCGAAACGTCGGGGCGGGCGTCTCGGGTTGTTGAGCAGCGTCGACGAATCTCACTGCCGGCAGCGCAGACCGAATTGCAGCGCTGAGCTGTTCCTCATCCTCCACCGTCAGGAAGACGCACAACCGGTGGAGCTTCGACGGTGCGCTCATGACACCAGCGGTGACGTGATCTTGGTCGCCCGGTAGGAGTGCCCATCGTTCGTGACACTCCAGCGGCGCCAGTGCTTCGCTGACAGGCGGACGGGCAGGTGCTTCTGCACGTGAGCGGCAGCATCGTGCAGTCGGTCGTCGGCGGGGAACCCGAGCCAGAGCGAGAGTGAGGACGCGGTCGTACCGAATGCAGCGCGCACCCCGGATGCACCGAGGAGGCGGCCGTACCCGTCAACCGCGAACCGGCCGAACGCGTCGGCGTCGATCCCGGTGTACGGCCTTCCTGTCACGGGATCGGTCAGAGCCGCCTGCGCGCTCCAGATCAGTGCGGCCAGTGGGTGCCCGTGCGCGGTGACCGCTCCCGAGTCGGCGCTCCTCAGGGCGTCGAGCGCGGCATCGATGTTCTCCGAGCGAACCCGCCACTCAGTGGACGTGCGCTGTACGCTGTGCGGCCCGCCCAGTTGCGCCGTCGCGCACGCTTTGAACCGGTCTGCGATGTCAGGCGGGCCTCCGGCCCAGAGCCGGAAGGACATCTCCGGCGCTCCGAGCGGCAGCACGGCGGCATCGAGGAACGACTGCACACTCTCGTACGCCTTGCGAGGATTCTTGGTGCGAAGCGAGTGCGCACCGCCCGCCGAGGCGGGCAGCCCGTCGTAGGTCACGACCTCCCGATTCACCACCACTCCTCCATTATCGCGATGACGACGACGCACGCGAAGCATGCGCGGGCGCGGCGGGGCGGGCACGGCGGGCCCGCAGGGCAGGGACGACGACAGCGCGCACCAGTACTCTGGGTTCTGGTGTGGACGACAGTCGACGGAGTCGGGGGCGGCGGATGCAGGTGTCAGCAGGCAGACGGACCATGGTGTTGCACAGCGCGCATCAGGATCGGTTCGATGCGCCGGACAGAGATTTCGTCTTCTACGACCAGCCCTACGACACCGAGCAGCTGTCGCGCATCACCGATGTTCACCTGTGGTCTCCACTCGAGGGACCCATCGACCGCCTCCCCGAGATCATCACAGCGATGACCGGACTGAAATCCCTCAGCATCGGGCCCGGTCGCGTCCTCCGCACCGTCGTCACCCAACTGCGGCAAGGCGACCTCCCCGAGGGTCTCGAGGAGCTCTCCATACACATCAGTGAGCGGACCCTGGTGTGTCCGGACGTCGTGCTGCCGAACTTGAAAACCCTCTACGTCGGCGAACCCTTCCGCTTCACGACCGAGCACTTCCCCGAACTCCAGGCTCTCTCCCTCTACCCGCAGAGATCTCTGAACAACGTGCGGCAGGCGCTCGAGCTTCCGTTGGAGGAATTGAACCTTTTGAACGTGCCCACTGACGAGGGGATCTTCCGCCTCGTAGAACCGGTCGGGCTGCGCCGGCTCGGATTGATCGGTGGACGCACGCTGCCGAGCCTCACCGGGATCAGCGTGCTCCCCCAATTGGAGTCGTTGCGGCTGAAGAATCTCACCTCGCTCGGGGATATCTCGGAGCTGGCCACTCTGCAGCGACTCGAGGTCGTGAACATCCAGTACTGCAAGAAGATCACCGGCATCGCGGCCATCAACGACCTCCCGGCCCTCCGCAGGGCCACCCTGGTCGGTTGCGGCAACATCGGCCTCAAGACGATCGAGGCGAAACTGTCGACATTGGAGTGGGCAAACACCGGCGCGACCACGTGACCGGCCGCCCGAAGGGATTGCGCGGGAGTTGACACCATGACGGATCTCTGCAGGTCAGCGGCCGAATCGCTGCACGCAGCCGGATGGGCGTACGAGCCGCCCCTGTCTCCCGACGGCGGTGTTCCTTCCGCGTTGCGCGCGGCCCCTGGAGCGGCGATCCGCTGGGTGTCCTCGTTCTCACTGCTGTCGAGCGCAGACGAGACGACGTGGTTCTGGTCTCGAGAGGAGTACTCCTCCGGGCCGGAGAGCGTGTTCGCGTGGAACGAGCTCGAACAGCTGAGCATCCAGGCGGTGATCACGAATGATGAGGCGGCCGCGGTTTCCCGCTTCTGGAGTCGCCACGTTCCCATCCTGCTCTCGGTTCGTGATGGCTACGAGTATTTGGCCGTGCGAGAGGATGGAGCTGTCGTCCACGGAGCCGAGCCGGAGTTCGAAGACGCGAGCGTCGTATGCTCCCGTTTTGAGGATCTGCTGGAGTACATCGTCGAGTCGCCACCGCGACGCGACCACGTCGTCGATCGGGTGCTGTTCGGCACCGCCATCGGCCACTGACCCAACCGAGCAGCACTCACGCCGGGGAGGGGCCCTCCGGAGTGCCCGGAGGAAGGCACTCGGAGGTGGAGATGACACGAGAAGCCGACAGCGCGCACCTGCTGCGTGATCCGTCAAGCTTCTCGAAGAAGCCCCGCCCCGATCGGGTCGGTGTCGGCGTGCGGCGTCGCGGCCATCCGCCGCAGCTCGAGTGCTCCCGCGTTGACAACCCACCTAGGTATTGCAAGGCTGTTCAGCATGCCGACCAGTGATCGCACCGCGCAGCTGCGCAAGGGAGTGCTCGAACTGGCGATTCTCGCCGTGCTCGACCGCGAGGAGTGCTACTCGATCGAGATCATCGAGCAGCTCGGCGAGTACCCGGCGCTGACCGCGACCCCGGGCACGGTCTACCCGCTGCTCGCGCGGCTCGACAAGGCTGACAAGGTGGAGACGCGCTGGGTGGAGGCCGCGGGCGGCCCGCCGCGCAAGTACTACCGCCTCACCGACGAGGGCCGCGCCGCACTCACGGAAGGAGCGGCCGCATGGAGCGCCCTCAGCGGGGCGATGCACCGCATCTTGCAGCTGGAGGGCGACGCATGAAGATGTATCTGCGGGAGGTCGACGCGCACCTCGGCGCACTCTCACGGGAGGATCGGGTGCTCGCGCTCGAAGCGCTCGCAGCCCAGCTCGACGAGCTCGCCGAGGCCGGCATCGATCCGGTGGAGGCGCTGGGGCCGGCTCAGGATTATGCGGCGGATCTGCTCGACGCACTGACGAGCGACTCCCCTGCCGAGAATCCCAACCTCCGCGTGCTGGGCGTGCCCGTCGAGCTGCGGGGACCGCTGAGCGCGGAGGTGCGGTCGCGCACCTGGAATCCCGAGAGCCCGCAGCTCTTCGTGCCGCGGTTGCTCGGCGCCGGGTGGACGGTCAACCTCGGCGCGCTCGCGGTGCGGATGCGGCTCATCCGCCCCGATGACGCAACGAGCGAAGTGCTCGATCAGATTCCCGAGCGCGCGGTGCGCACGGCCCAGCTCACTCCCTTCGTGATCGCGGCGGCATCGTCCGGCGCGCTGGCGCTGACCTGGAAGCGACTCCCCGCCCGCGTCGCCTCCGGCTTCAGCCTCACCGGGCGACGCAATCGCACCGGGTCGAAGCGCGCACTCGCCGCTACCGCTGCGCTCGGCGTCGGCGCGGCACTGTGGGCCGCGCGGGAGCAGACGTCGACCGAGGACCAGCTCGTGCGCACCGCGAGCGCGACGACGCTCACCGCGATGTCGGCTTCCGTGATCGCCGCATCGATACTCGACGCGCGGCGCCGGCGCGGACGCTGGGGGCTGCTCGTCCCCGCGACCCTCCCCCTCGGGATCGCCGCAGCGCTCGCCGTGATCGTGCTGCCGTTGCGGGCGGGGCTGCGCCGCGCCTGGCGCGCGGCCGGTGCGGGCGCTGGCGGAACGGCATAGATACCCAGACGCTCGGGCGCTCGGGCGCTGAGGTTCGCGCGTTCCCGTTGAGTCTTATCGGAGGCGGCCCCTGCGTCACGTTTCCGCGAGCAGATTCGAGAGCTCGGCGGCGGCGGACTTGAGCGCCTCGCCGTGCGCGGAAACCACCTCAGCCGGCATTCTGAACCGCGGACCGGTGACCTCGAGCACCGCGATACGAGCGCCCTCGGCAGAGTGGATCGGAGCGCCCAGCACGATCGAATCGGGGTCGGCGACGGCCGCGCTCATCACAAACCCACTCTCTGGAATCCTGCCGAGGAGCACCTCTTCGACGACAGAACCCGCCATGGGAACGGTGCGGCCTTCCCAGCCGTCGAAGCGCACGTGCCGGATTGGCAGTGGGCTCTGCACCTCGCGCAGGAAGGTGCACGTGTTCGCGGGACCAGGCACCGCGAGATACGTCGATTCCGATGTCTCCTCTGTCAGGCGCCGCATCACCGATGCGGAGAGGTCGATGAGATCCTCGGGGCGCGCACCTCCGCCGGCGACGCGGGACTGGACGAATCGGCTTCCGGTCGCATAGCGGCCGTCCGCAGAACGGAAGACGTACCCCCAGGTTTCGAGGGCGCGCAGCATCCTCATCGTCGTGCTCGTCGGGAGCCCGCTCGTTCGCGCGATGTCGCTCAAGGTCAACGGGCCGCTGTCTACCACGAGGGTCAAGACTTCAAGAGCACGGTGTACCGCCTGCGGCCCATTCGCCGCATCGACTTCCTGCCCGTTCGCTGGCGTCGATTTCGCTGCCATCTGAGCTCCCCAAGTCCTCCGGTGCCCGCGTCGATGGCCCCGGACGTAGTCTAACCGCGGTCGCCGGGTCAGAATGTCGCCGCAACCTCGGCGAAACCACTGATCAATCCCTGGGCGATCTCGACGTCGTGGCGCAGGTCCCGGTCGGAAACATCATCAGGGAGGGCACGAGCGAGCTCCAACAGCCGGAGCACCGCCGGCGAAAGCTGATCAGTGCGGAGGTCGCCGAGTCGCAAGGCGCGCACCGAGGCAAGAATTTCGCACGCAAGCAGCGTCTCGAGCGCTGCGGCCGACCCTTCCAGCTTGCCCAAGGCGGTGGTCGCGAACGTCGCGTCGTCTTCGACTCCGCACGAGAGAACAACGCTCTGCGCAGACACGGGCGCCGAGTTCGAGAAGATCTCGCCGAGCGCACTGGCGGCGACGTACTCCACAATCATGATCCCCGAGTCGCCGCTCTCAGCGCGGGCAAGGAAGCGGGGAAGCCCGGAGAATGCATCGTCGTTGATGAAACGCAGTCGCCCGACGATCAGCGGTGCCGACTGCGCGAGCGCGAGCGCCGTCGCATCGAGCTCGTGTGCGAGCCAGTTCTCGAGGAAGGCACCATGGTGCACCACCCGACCCTGATCGGCGAAGAAGCGCGGGTTCTCCTGGGCACGGCTGCACAGCGTGGCGACGGCATCGCTCAACCGCTGCGCTGCACTCGCGGTCACGCTCACCGCTGGCAGGAATCCGCGGTAGGCGAAGGGGTCCTGAATTCGGGCGGGCTCCCATCGCGTCGCACCGAGGATCGCAGTCACCGTTTCGGCGTTCGCGTCTGAGGTCGGGCTGCCGATCGCCAACGCGGCCTCCGGAGAGAAGGCCTCGGGGTTCGCCCGAGCCGCCAGAGCCGAGAGCGCGAACGCTGAGAGCCCCGCGCGGATCAGGATATTGAGGCGGTCTGCTGCGAGCGCCGAGCCGGCAAGGGTGAGGGCGCTCGAACTCATGAACGGGAGCGCACTGTCGGCTCGGATCGGTCCGATCGGCTGGAATCCCTCCCTGCTGGTGGGGCGCTCGCCGGCGAGTGCGAGTGCGGTACCAGCGAGTGCGGGTAGGTCGGCGGTGCCGATGCCGCCGAAACGGCGCACCTCTGGGAGATGGTTGCCGATGAGCATGCGTTCGAGACCGTCGATGAGGGCCGGGTCGATGCCCGACCCCGGCTGCAAGAGTTGGTTGAGACGCACCGCGAGCATCGCGCGCGTCGTCTCCTCGTCCCAGGCCGGGCCCGCGTCGACGGCGTGGCTGCGCAGCAACCGCATGCCGTGGGTGGCGGGGTCCGTGTCCGCGGAGGTCAGGCGATTCGCTCCCACACCGGTGGATCTGCCGTAGACGGGCGTCGTCTCGGCGATCGCATTCGCCGCTTGGTAGTGGTCCGCGATGACGCTCCGCGCCGACGCCGAAACGCGGATCTGAGCACCGCGCGCGATCTGTGCGATGTCGTGGACAGTGAGTTCGGCGGGAAGTGTGAAGGTCATGGTGGGCACCCTGTCGCAGCTTGACGAAATTGATGAGCTGAATCGCTAGATTATTACGATATGAAAAACTACACTTCTAGCAGATGAAAATCTAGGGCGACGTAGGTGAGCGTAGGTCACCTACGGTCCGACTTT
Source organism: Leucobacter manosquensis (assembly GCF_018304845.1). Classification (NCBI taxonomy): domain Bacteria; kingdom Bacillati; phylum Actinomycetota; class Actinomycetes; order Micrococcales; family Microbacteriaceae; genus Leucobacter; species Leucobacter manosquensis. Next base: position 1,486,120 of record NZ_JAFEVO010000001.1, read on the forward strand.
CTCACCACAAATGCTCCGTGAACCGCGGGGCAGACCCACCGATACGGAAAGACAATGATGTCGCCACACGCCACACTCAGCGCTCCCTCCTCTGACCAAGCCACCGCGCGTCGCCGAAGCATGCGTCACGTCTCGAAAGGGGATTGCGCGTGATCAGGTTCACGAACGTCGTCAAGACGTACGACAACGGCACCACCGCCGTCGCCGATCTCTCGTTCACGGCGCCGACCGGCAAGATCACGGTGCTTGTCGGCCCTTCGGGCTGCGGCAAGACCACCACGCTGCGCATGGTGAATCGCCTCATCGAGCAGTCGTCGGGAGCGATCCTGCTCGGCGACGAAGACAACGCGAAGATGGACACAATTCGAATGCGCCGCAAGATCGGGTACGTCATCCAGAACGCGGGCCTGTTCCCGCACCAGACCGTACTCGACAACGTCTGCGCCGTCCCCTACCTGATCGGCACCGACAAGCAGACCGCACGCATCCGCGCCGCCGACCTCCTTGAGCTCGTCGGTCTCGACCGCGAATATGCGAGCCGCTACCCATGGCAGCTTTCGGGCGGGCAGCAACAGCGGGTCGGCGTTGCGCGCGCGCTCGCCGCAGATCCACCCTTCATGCTCATGGACGAGCCGTTCAGCGCCGTCGACCCGATTGTGCGCAAACAGCTGCAATCCGAGTTTCTGCGCATTCAGGCCGATCTCGCAAAGACCATCATCATGGTCACGCACGACATCGACGAGGCACTCAGACTCGGTGATCAAATCGTCGTACTCAAAGAGGGTGGCATCCTCGCCCAGATCGGCTCCCCCGCCGAGATCCTGGCCAACCCTGCGGATCGATTCGTCGCCGACTTCCTCGGCGAATCGCGCGGGTATCACGCACTCAGCTTTGAGCACATCGCATCGCTCGCACCCCAGCAGACGCCCGTTGCGCAGATCGGAGAGTCTGTCGCAGCCGCAGAGGGCGCGTGGATCGTCGCCTGCGACGAACTCGGTTCGCCGCTCGGCTGGACGCGAGTGACGGCAGGTGCCGCCTCGGGCGAGCGGCTCGTTCTCGCGACGACCGTCTCGCATGGGCAGGGCAATTATCGTGAGCTCCTCGACGCCGCCCTCGCCAGCCCCAACGGCCAGGCGATCCTGGTCGACGATCGGGGGCGCTACCTCGGCACCCTCGGATCAGAGGTCGTGGTGCGAGGTGCCGTCACGTCACTGGAAGCGGAACGCTCCGCATGAGACTCGACTGGATCACCAACAACCTGGAGCAGATCGGACAGCTCACGCTGTCACACCTCTGGCTCACGCTTCTGCCGACCCTCATCGGCCTCCTCGTGTCGATTCCACTGGGCTACCTCGCTTTCAGCTACCGCCGGTTGCACACCTTCATCGTGGGCGGCACGAGCCTCTTCTATACGATCCCGTCTCTCGCGCTCTTCATCCTCATGCCGCAGATTCTCGGGACAAAGATTCTCGATCCGATGAACATCGTGGTCGCCCTCGTGATCTACACGATCGCCCTCTTGGTCCGCGTCGTCGCCGACGGCCTCGACTCCGTCTCCCCCGACGTCGTGAAAGCCGCTGAAGGCATCGGCTACACGCGCCTGCAAACCTTCTTCAAGATCCAGCTCCCCATCTCGGTGCCGACGATCCTCTCGGGCCTCCGCGTAGTGGTAGTCGCGAATATCTCCATCGTCACCATGGCCGCGGTCATCGGGGTCGCCCAGCTCGGAACGCTGTTCACCATGGGCTTCACCCGGCGCCTGTTCGTGCCGATTCTCGTGGGCCTGGTGGTCTGCCTGCTGCTCGCGCTCGTACTCGACCGGCTGCTCGTGCTCCTCAGCAACAGGCTCACTCCGTGGAGCCAGAAGGGAGCCATGTAATGGATGTCATCGAATGGCTCACCGACCCGGCGAATTGGAGCGGACCCGGATCGATCCCGTATCAGTCATTGATGCACCTGGTCTACTCCCTCGTCGCGCTCTTCGTCGCGGCGGTCATCGCGGTGCCGCTCGGCATCTATGTCGGGCACACCGGAAAGGGAGAGAGTCTCATTATGGGGTCGGTGAACGCGATGCGCGCACTGCCGACGCTCGGACTACTCATCCTGCTCGTGCTCGTGATCTCGCCCGCATTCGCGAGCAGCATGGCATTCATCATTCCGTCGCTGATCGTGCTGGTTCTGCTCGCCGTTCCCCCGATTCTCAGCGGCGTCGCGAGTGGTATTCGCGCCATCGACCGCTCCGTGATCGACGCCGCCCGCGGTATGGGCTTCTCGACCGGCGAAGTCGTCCTGAAGGTCGAGATCCCATGCGCATTGCCGCTCACGCTCTCGGGCATTCGTGGAGCGACATTGCAAATCATCTCGACGGCGACCGTCGCTGCTTACGTTTCATTGGACGGGCTCGGCCGTTTCATTCTCGACGGCCGCGCCGGAAACAACTACGCCGAGATGGCCGGCGGCGCCATCGTGCTCGCGGCGCTCGCGATCCTGCTCGAAATCGCGTTCGCCCTCCTCGGCCGTATTTTGGTGTCCCCCGGACTCACCCGCCGGACGCGCCAGAAGCAGAAACTCTCTCCCACGCTCGACACCGAGACCGCCCTGCTCACCCTGGGTCGCACCTGATCACCGACCCCCGCTCTTCCCACCCCACCCTGTGAAAGGACACCCCATGCGAAAGAAACTCATCCTGGCCGGGATTGTCGCAACCGCGGCGCTCACCCTCACTGCCTGCGGCGGCGGAGATCCGCTCAGTTCTGATTCCGGCGGAGGCGAGGGCGCCTCCGACACCGTCATCGTTGGCTCCGCCGATTTCGCCGAGAGCCAACTGCTCGCGACGATCTACTCGCAGGCGTTGCAGAACGCCGGAGTGGAAGTCGAGGAGAAGCTCAACATCGGCAGCCGCGAGATCTATCTTGAAGCTTTGCGCGACGGTTCGATCAATCTGCTGCCCGAATACAACGGCTCACTGCTCGCAGAGCTCGGCGGCGAAATCGAGTCCGGCGATCCCGAGGGCCTGGCGGCTCAACTCGACGAGCTGCTCGCACCCGACGAGCTCATCGTGCTCGACGCATCGGAAGCCGAGAACGCCGACACGCTCGTCGTCACCCCGGACGTGGCCGCCGAGCATGACCTCAAGACCATCTCGGATCTCGAGCCGGTCGCGGGCGAGCTCGTGCTCGCCGGGCCCGCCGAGTGGAAGTCTCGCTTCGAGGGCGTGCCCGGGCTCGAAGAGGTCTACGGGCTCGCCTTCAAGGAGTTCAAGGTACTCGATGCGGGCGGACCTCTGACGCTGACTGCACTGCAGAACGGGCAGGCTCAGGTCGGCGACATGTTCAGCTCGGACCCGGCGATCGAGGCGAACGGGCTCGTCGCGCTCGAGGATGACAAAGGGCTGTTTCCGCCCGCGAACATCCTTCCGGTGATCAGTGAGAACGTCGCGAGCGACGAGGTAACTGAGGTGCTCAACGCAATCTCGGCCGCGCTCACCACGGAGAACCTGATGGAGATGAACGATCGGATCGCGAACGGCGACGACATCAACCAGATCGCCACGGACTGGCTCGAGGTGAACGGCATCTGAGCCGGAGCTCGCAAGCTCGGCCGAGTTCCCGAGGCCGAATCCCGCTCCGAGTCGGAACAGTCGCGGAAACACTGGTGCTCCCGCGGCTGTTCCGCTCGGCTGCGCCGCGCCTGGCGCGCGGCCGGCGCGACGAAGCGTCCGTAGGCGGCACGGGCCATCTTCGGCTGAGCCGGAGGCACCTCGCGCGATCCGGCACCCAATGTGCAGCGATTTGACGCGGGTACTTTGTATTGCAAGGATGTAGGCAATACCCACTCGCCGGCGTTCGGTGCCGAGAAAGAAGACCGCGCATGAATCTCGACTTCCCCTCCCTGGCCACGACCACCGGGCTCGTCATCGTGATCGCCCTGTCGCTGCAGGCACTGCTCGCCGCGGTCGGCCTGCTCGTGCTCGTCAACACGCCCACCGAGCGGGTGCAGTTCGGTCGCAAGTGGCCGTGGGTGCTCATCATTCTGCTCGTCAACACGATCGGCACGATCCTGTTCCTCGCGGTCGGCCGGCGACCAGCGCCCGCCTCGGATACTGCCGCGCAGGCTCCGGCGAACGTGGCGAGCACCGTCCAGGGCCTGTACGGCTCCGAGCCCGGTGCGCAGACCGGCGCGCAGCGATGAGCGGCGCCCACGACTCCCCCGCGATCGAAACCCGTTCGCTCACGAAGCACTACGGATCGCGCCTCGCACTCGATGGCCTGAACCTGCGGGTCGAGCGGGGGTCGGTGTTCGGCTTTCTCGGCGCGAACGGCGCGGGGAAGACGACGGCGATCCGGATCCTGCTCGCGCTCGCCCGCGCGACCAGCGGCAGCGCCCGCCTGCTCGGCCACGCGCCCGGCAGCGCCGAGGTGCGGCCCCTCATCGGGTATTGCCCCGACGTGCCCGGGTTTCCGTCGTGGATGACGGGGCGCGAAGTGCTCGAACAGGCCGCGACGCTATTCCAGCTGCCGAAGAGCACGACCCGGCGCCGCGTGCCCGAGCTGCTCGACCTCACGGGTCTGGCCGACAGCCGAGCACGCGTCGGCGGATACTCGCGCGGCATGCGCCAGCGACTCGGCCTCGCGCAGGCCCTCATCAACAGCCCGCAACTGCTCGTGCTCGACGAACCGACCTCCGCACTCGACCCGATGGGCCGGCGGGCCGTGCTCGAACTCATCACCGAACTCAAGGGAAAGACGACCGTGTTCTTCTCCACGCACCTGCTGCCCGATGTCGAGCGCGTCTGCGACGACGTCGCGATTCTCAGCGATGGGTGCGTCGCCGCCGAGGGCCCGCTCAGCGATGTGCGGGCGAGGCTCGGCGGATCGCGCAGTCGGCTCGTCGTGGAAACCGACCAGACCGAGCGGCTGCGCGAGGCGCTTTGCGCTGCTTCTCGGGCCGGTGCCGGATCCGGCTGGGTGCTCGACGTGGCCGAGGAGGCCCCCGGGTCGCGCGCACTCGTGGTCACCGTCGACGACGTGGAGGACGGCGCCGCCCGCGTTGCCGCTCTGGTCAGCTCGCTCGGCGGTCGCCTGTACCGGCTCGAGCCGCGCGCCGCCAGCCTCGAAGACGTGTTCGTCGATCTCGTGGAGGGCGCCCGATGAACGCGATGCTTCCGCTCCTGCGACTGCGCGCTCGCGAGGTCGTGCGCACGTGGCGCATCTGGGTGCTGCCCGTCGTGCTGCTCTTCCTCGCAGCGAGCGGCCCCCTCATCGCGCGCTTCACCAACGAGATTCTCGCCGGTGCGCTCGGCGGTGGCGAGCTCACCGCGCTCGCGCTGCCCGAACCCACAGCCGCTGACGCGGCAGCGCGCTGGATCACCGACCTCTCACAGCTCGCCGTTTTCGTGGTGGTGATCATGGCCGCCGGTGCGATCAACACCGAGGTGCGCTCGGGCGTCGCGTCGCTGCTGCTTGTGAAGCCCGCCTCGCGGGCCGCGTATGTGGTGAGCCACGCGGTGGTGCTTGTGGGGTTCGTCGCGGTGGCGGCGTTCGTCGGGGCGTTGGTGTCTTGGGGCGTGACCGGGCTCGTGTTCGGTAGCGCTGGTGACGGCACTGGTGGTGACGGTGCTGGCGCCAGTACTCTCGGGGCGGTGCTCGGGGCGACCGGGCTCTGGGTCGTGCTCGCCACCGTGCTCATCACGGTGTCGCTGCTGGCATCAGCGACTTTCGACGCGATGGCTGCTGCAGCGGGCATTGGCGTCGGCACGTTCTTCCTGCTCGCGCTCGCGGGCGTAGCGCCCCGTCTCGCGGAGTTCACTCCCGCGGGCCTCCTCCCGGCCGCGATGGCAGTGGCCACGGGCACTCCTCCGGATGCGTCCGCGATCTGGTGGCCGGTCGCTACCGGGCTTGGGTTGTGCGTGGTGCTCGTCGTGGCGGCTGTGGTGGTGTTTCGACGGCGGGAGCTGCGGTGATGCGGGGTGACCGTGTGTGACGCACGACCAGGACTTGCTCCTGCTCAGCACGTTCACGCGTCGCTGGGCACGGTGTCCTCGTGAGCGAGAGACCGGAGGGCGAACTTCTGGATCTTTCCCGTTGAGGTCTTGGGCAAGGCGCCCACGAGTTCGATATATCGAGGCGCCTTGTAAGCGGCGATGCGGCTTCGCACGTGCATGATCAACGATTCTGCGTCCGCAACCGCGCCGTCTTTGAGAACCACGAATGCTTTGGGCGTCTCCCCCCAATGATCGTGGGGAACCGCCACGACTGCCGTTTCGAGCACAGCCGGGTGCGACATGAGTGCCTGCTCGATCTCGATGGTTGAGATGTTCTCCCCTCCGGAGATGATGATGTCTTTTGCGCGGTCGCGCAGCTCGACGTACCCGTCAGGATGCCGAACACCCAGGTCACCAGAGTGGAACCACCCGCCACGGAACGCCTCGGCCGTCGCCTCGTCGTCGTTGTAATAGCCGAGCATCACGTTGTTGCCGCGCATTACGATCTCGCCGAGAGTCTGCCCGTCTCGCGGAACATCGCGCATCTCGTCGTCGACGACACGAAGTTCGTCGGTCTGCACCATGCCGACTCCCTGTCGCGCTTGGAGGCGCGCTCGCTCGGCGGGAGATAGCGCGCTCCACTCGAGCCGGAACTCGCAGACCGCATACGGTCCGTAGACTTCGGTGAGCCCATACACGTGCACGAAGGTGAATCCCCCTTCTTCGAGCTGCGCGATGAGCGTGGGGCTCGGCGCAGCGCCGGCCATCGTGACACGAATCGGTCGCTCGAGCACATGAGCCTCGGGCGCATTCAGGGCCATCGTCAGTACAGTTGGTGCCGCATTGAGGTGGGTAACCTGGTGCTCATCGATCGCGGACCAGATCGCATCGGGTCGCACTTCCGGCAGACACACGTGAGTGCCCCCGATTGCGGTTACGGCCCACGCCGTGCACCAGCCATTGCAATGGAACATCGGCAACGTCCAGAGATAGACCGATTCCGAGTCGTGTCGGCTGTGCAACAACTCCCCAAGCGCATTCAGGTACGCACCGCGATGGCTGTACACGACGCCCTTCGGCCGACCGGTCGTGCCCGACGCTCGATCGTGGAACGAGGGATGCGGAGGTGATAGCTGATCCGGTGCGGACCCCACTGCCGGGTACAGCGGAGCGAGAGGATGCGGTGTTCGCGCTTGCGAGAGAGCCGGTTTGGAGATCGGTGAGGACGTGACGAACGATCATGGAGTGATTCACCGGCCCGATATCTTGCCGCCCATTTCGTGGCTGTCGCTGGCAATACTTGAAAGCGTTCGGCCGCGCGACGAATCGGCCATCCCTGATCGACGATCAACGACGCAAGACGGGAACGTCCAACGGGTGTGAGAGGTGCATTAGCGTGAGACATGAAGGCCTCCGGTTGAGGAAGTGTGTGTGGTAACCCACATCCTGCCGGAGGTCTTCCTTATCGAGCTACGTGTTCACAACGTCCCGAGGAACTACACCTAGTGGGCATGAAGACTTCACCCGACTCGCGCACCCGCCGAAAGCTCATCGCTCTGTCCGTCAGTGGCGCAATCCTCATTACTCTGGTCGCAGTTGGTGGATACGGACTTCTCACCGGTTCCCGCGACGCACCGCACTCAGAGCCTCCAGCTTCGTCTCCGGTGGCTCTCACTGCGCCATCTCCACCGGGTACCTCTTATCCAGCCGCACCACGGATCGCTCCCACTAATGACCCCGAGCTGTTCGCTCGTCGTGTCGCAGTTGCATTGTTCACCTGAGACACCGGGGCCGGGCTGCTGCCGCTCAATTACACATCGGCGATCCCAGACGTTGGTGACCCATCCGGCCACGAGCAAGCGGGGCTCGCCGCAGACATTGCAGGCTACATGCCCATGCGTGACGCACGGGTGAAACTGCGCGAGTACGCGACCACTCAGTCGATCGAGATCGACACCATTATTGTGCCCAACGCCTGGGCAGCCGCGGCCGCGCAAGCGAAACCGGGGCAGCTCCCGCCCGGTGCGATTGCGTACACGGTCAATGGCATTCGTCACCGCGCCGGTGTCTGAAACAACACCGCAGAAACGCTCTCAGTACCGGTCGCATTCACGCTGTTCATGGCCTGCCCCCTCGACGGCGATCCTTGCTACCTGCTGCGACTTTCGCAGCTAGATAACCCACTCCGCTAGGAGCATTCGATGTTGAAGAAGCTCGCCATTGGAGCCCTCGCCTCAGCCTTTGTGGCGCCGACACTCGGACTTGCAGGCATCGGGCTCGTCATGAATCCCGCAGTAACAACAATCTGCACTGTTGATGGTCTGGCTGTACATAACGGGCCCGACTCCCTGACTAGAGTCTGCTGCACGTTTAGGTGACAGATTAGTCAGGCAGCGAGTGCGACCTGCTCGTTCATGATGGCCTCGTACTCGATCGGCGCCCAACGCCCCAGACGAGCCTGCCTGCGACGCCGATGATAGGTCCGCTCGATCCAGGTCATGATCGCGATCCGCAGCTCGTCACAGGTGGCCCAGGTGCGACGATTCAGGACGTTCTTCTGCAACAGACTGAAGAACGATTCCATTGCCGCGTTATCACCCCGCAGCACCGACTCTGCCCATCGACCCGACCATGGCGTGCTGATCAAGAGCGCGGCGAAGTTTCCGGCTTCAAAATTGCGATCCACGATCTGTGTGCAACACACAACCAGCAACGTTCCCACGCCGCAGCACCGCATTATTCAATGCCCTGACCGCGAGCGATGACTGCATCCGCGAGTCAATCGAGTACCCCACGATCCGGTTCGAGAACACCTCATTCACCGCGCACAGGTAGAGCTTGCCTTCCCCGGTCCAATGTTCCGTGATGTCCGCGAGCCACACCTCGTTCGGAGCAGCCGCGATGAACTCGCGCTGCACGAGATCGTCATGCACCGGCGGGCCCGGCCTACGCTCTTCCCACTCGCTTTCTTCTTCCCGAACACGGACCACCAGCCGCGATCTCGGCACAGTTTCCACGCGATGCGATCAGTCATGAGTTCCCCGAGGTGCCTCGCTTCACCGGCAAGGAACCGGCACCCGAACTCGGGGTCCTCAAGATGGGCGCCACAGAGAGCGTTCGCGCGATACGCCTGCACGCGGTCTCGTGCAATGAGCGGGGAGCGTAGCCACCGATAGTAGGGCTGGCGTGAGAGCTTCAATATCCGGCACGACACCACCACGGGAACCCCGTCGATGGCGAGCTCTCTCATGAGCGGGTAGAGCCTTTTCCCGGGAGATGCGCCTGCGAGAGATACGCGGCCGCGCGGCGCAGCACCTCGACTTCTTGCTCGAGGAGTTCATTCCGGCGGCCCAACTCTCGAAGATCTTCGTTCTCCGCACGGGTGATACCGGGCTTCTCCCCGGTCTCGACGCGTTCTTGCCGGAGCCATTTCTCGAGGGTTCCGACGTCGATTCCGAAGGCTTACGCGATCTGCACGAACGTGACTTTGTGTCCACGGTCGGAAGCAATGCGAAACGATACCATCGCAGAACTCCTTTTAGAAACGAGAGGGCATAGTGATCATCTTTCCAAGCCAGCCAGAACCAGCCCTATCGAGCACGTGATGACGTGTCCACAGCGATGTCTGACAAGGTAGTTATGATATGGGCTCTCATGCTGCAGTTGTGAAAAGGAGGCTGACCTGTGGGCGCAGTTACATCGGTGTGCATCCTCTGCGGCGGCACTGGTCTCACCAGGGCGCATTTCGTGCCCCGAGCTATACGGGAAATGCTGCCGAATCAGTCGCGTTCATTTTCGGTGATGGGCGAAGCTGCGACCAGCTCACCGGGGCCGGTGCTCGAACTCACTGAAAAGGCGCACGGGCGCGGACCTTTCGACACGCAGCCAAGGGTTCTTTGCGGGACGTGCAACAACGCGTGGATGACGAAGTATGAAGATATCACCGGGCCACTTCTTGCAAAGATGATCTGCATGTCTGAGCAGACGACCGTGACTGATGAGCAAGCTCACGCGGTGGCGACATGGGCGTTGGCGGCAATGCTGATACGGTCGACCGTCGATGTCGCGATACAGCGTCTCGCGAGCGATTTCATGCGTGCGTTCCGGGAGCATGGTATCCAAGCTGTGGAGGCTCAGGTCGCCGTGTTCTCGCTTGCCAACAGCCGAGCTCTGTTCTCGGGCGTAGCTGTCGGTTCAACCTATATTTCTGATATCGAAGGGCCCGAAGAGAGCGCGCTTGGGCTGATCTTCTTAAAAGAAATTGTCGTGGCGGTGGGCGCAGGCAAGTTCGCCTGGCTCGTCCAACGGGCTGCGCATGTTCTTTCCAGCGGAGTGGCTCTCACTTGGCCAGAAGTGCAACCGCATCAGGGCTGGCCAACCAGGGGCGAAGTACACGACGACGCTCTGCTGCTAGCGCTGGGCATCAAAGTTCCGTCTCGGTCGATGTTCGTCCCGTCCACTCCGGTGCGACGTTCAACGGGGTCGATACGCAAAGTCGTGCGGGTGCCGGCGGGTTTTGATGTCAAAGACATCAATATGGTTTCTGATCTCTTCGAGAATCATGGCCTTATTCAGTAGCTCTGAGGGCAGCAAAAGTGAGTGCAGCTGCTTGCACCCACGGGGGTCGTTCTCCTGTGGAGAACATGGCTGTACCTTCCCCGCGCAGGATAAGGTAAGCGTTACAAATGTTCTTATGAACGTGGTCATGCTTTACAAGTCGGTCGTCCCCTGAAGCACCTCGTCTGCTCGGGACTGCGTCATCCATCATGATGGACGATGAGAAGCGTAGCGAATTCTACTTGAACTTGTCGACTAGGAATCATGGTCATCTACCGCCGGGTTCGGCCAGCATCTGACTTCGAGACGAAGAAGTTGTCTCATGATGTGCACTTAACTGAAGAATGCTCTTCGCTAAAGCTGCGACCCATGGGCAGTTTAGGTGCGGGCGGTTTATTAACAATTTTCGGGCATGAATCAGTGCTTTCTTTTGTCTTGTCCCCGGGCTATTCTGGGGCCGGCGCGAACCACTTCCGAAGGTCGAGTATGTCCATCCAGTTACGTTTGACGGCCTTCGCAGGTACGCAAAATGCGATGACTCCTGGGAACGATGAGTTCATTACCATAGGCGAACGTACGGTTGACGAAACGTCAAAGACCTCAATCATGGTTCTAGTTGAAGAGCTATTCCCTGATGTACTCCCTGATGACCCTTTTCATCGTGCGCCGGAACCAAACAATATGCGCCCGTTTGCGTTGTATGTGACCGAGGACGAGGGTCCGGCATCCCGCTTGCGGGAGCTCGAACGGATCACAATGTGGGATGCCGCAGACGGTCGTGTGCATTTTCCACCCCTAGGTTTAGTTACTGGGCACCTTTCAGTAGCCGACATAATCCGATCTCATGAAGCCAGGTATGTCCATTCTTTACCTCGAGTGGTTTATGTTGTCCCACTCCAAGGGCTTGGCAGCGCCGGAGACTTGCTTCTCCAGTTCTTCACAGAACTGTTCTTCTTCGGGGCGTCATGGGTGGCATCAGATGCACTCCCCTCCCCCAAAGCCTGGTTGAAGACCTATCAACTAACAAAGAGGGCCCGAAGAGTTGCAGAAGATTTTTCGGCGCGAGGAGTGCGTCACACGGCGGAAGTTCGTGCCTGGGCGGAAAGTCGGGAGTCTTGGACTACATTCGAGGCTGCAAAGCGGCTAGGCGTTGACCATGACGTTATGGAAACGATTTTCACTGCACTTGGTTATAGAAAGCGCTATGAAGATCAAACTTGGAGGCAAGGAGAGACCGAGGAGTACCGGCGTCTTCGCCAAGCGTGGATCGACGGAGAGCCTGCGCGTAATCAAGTGACGCCATTCATGTCAGATTAACTACACTACCCGCCTCGCCAGAGGCGGGCAGCAGGCCGGCACGAACGCGTTCGATACGCTCCTCAAACTCGAAGGAATCACGCAGAAAAACGGGCGCCGCTGCAAACCCACCACGCAAGGCAAGATTGAACGCTTTAGCAAACCTTGAAGAAGTACCTCGCCCAGCACAACGCCGTGAACATCCTGGAACTTCAGACCAGCCTCGACCGTTTTCGCGAGTACTACAACACCATTCGACCGCACCGGGCAATCGCGAGAAACACGCCCCAGCACGCGTACACGCTGATCCCGAAAGCCGCCCCCACCCGACCAGATGCTCCTGATTCGTGACAGGTGAGGTACGACATCGTGGGCACCAAGGGAACGATCTCGCTGCGCCACGCGGGACGCTTGCGCCACCTCGGCATTGGCCGCGAACACGCACGCACCGAGATCATCTGCCTCGTCCACGCACACCACGCAACCGTGATCACGCACACCGGCGACGTCCTCGGCGAATACACCATCGACCCAGAAAAGGACTATCAACGAAAAACACCCGAACCCACTCAGCGTGGGTCCGGGTGTCCGTGATGTCCTGGGACATCACATCGGTCGGGCTGACAGTGTCTGGTTTCAGCACATAGTGGACACCTGTCCCACGACATACCGGACAACCACCCCTCCCACGCCCTAATGTCTCGCGACATCATGGACAGTGCACCGGAACCAGCTCCTGATCATCGCGATCACCACCCAAGGCCTCACCTACCGGGAAGCCGCCAGACTCTACGGAGTCTCCAAATCGCTCGTCCACACCCTGTACCAGAGATACCTCGCCGAAGGCGAGGTCGGCATCCTGCCCCGTTCCCGAGCACCACACACCTGCCCGGGCCAAACCCCGAAACACATACGCGAACGCATCCTTGAACTCCGAGACACGTTGCTTCAGCACGGCAGTGACGCCGGCGCCGACACGATCCGCACCTACCTCGCCCGCGAACACGTCACAGTGTCACGCACCACGATCTGGCGCATCCTGCAACGCTCAGGCGCCATCACCCCGCAGCCCCAGAAACGACCCCGCTCGTCTTGGCAACGATTCCAAGCATCACAACCCAACGAGATGTGGCAATCCGACTTCACCCACCACAGGCTCACGACCGGGCACGAGATCGAGATCATCGGCTGGCTCGATGACCACTCCCGCTTTCTGCTGCACCTCTCCGCCCACCCGCGCGTCACGGGCCGCATCGTCGTCGATACCTTCACACAGGCCGCCCACGCACACGGATTCCCGGCGGCAACGCTCACCGACAACGGCATGGTCTACATAATCGAACGCTTCTGGCAGACCTTGAAGAAGTACCTCGCCCAGCACAACGCGGCATCGATCACGGAACTTCAGACCAGCCTCGACCGTTTCAGCGAGTACTACAACACCATCCGACCACACCGGGCGATCGCGAGAAACACACCCCAGCACGCGTACACGCTGATCCCGAAAGCCGCCCCCACCCGACCAGATGCTCCTGATTCGTGGCAGGTGAGGTACGACATCGTGGGCACCACTGGAACGATCTCACTGCACCACGCAGGCCGCCTACGCCACCTCGGCATCGGCCGCGAAAACGCACGAACCGAGATCATCTGCCTCGTCCACGCACACCACGCAACCGAATCACCCACACCGGCGACGTCCTCGGCGAATACATCATCGACCCAGAAAAGGACTACCAACGAAAAACACCCGAACCCACACAGCGTGGGTTCGGGTGCCGTGATGTCCTCAGACATCACAATGGTCGGGCTGACAGGATTTGAACCTGCGACCCCTTGACCCCCAGTCAAGTGCGCTACCAAGCTGCGCCACAGCCCGTTGTTCTTCAGCTTCGCCGGCCAGAATCTGGCCTGCGCTGCCGAGGCAACCCCTCTATATTACCCACACTCGGAGGGTGTATCGAACCAACGGCCGGAAATCGCGGCGGTGCCGCAGAAACCCGGGCGCGCCACCAAGCCCGAGCGAGCCGAAAGGCGAAAAACCCATCCCTCACTCAGCAGCGAGGTCCACTACCGCGGCAGAATAAGCACGCACCAGCTCATCTGCCGAAACCAGCGCCCCGAACTCGGCACTCCCGGACCCGATCGCGATCCGCCGCCCGGCCAATCGCGCATCGACGACAACAGGCCACGATCCCGCGGCACCCAAAGGAGTAATGGTGCCCCGCACGTACCCCGTCGCGGCAAACGCCCCATCCGCATCGGGCAGCGACAGCTTGTTCACACCGAGATGCGCCCGCAGCTTCGCCCACGAGAACTGCGCGTCGACGGGGGTGAGCACGAGCACGAAGCGATCCTTCGTCTGCACCACGATCGTCTTCACGAGCTCGACGCCCTCGACGGGCGCGGGCCGCTGCCCGGGGGTGCGCGCGACGAACGAAACAGCAAGCCCACGGGAGGCAGCATCGGCAGCAGCAGCGGCGTAGGGCTCGACATCGGTCGACATGAATCCTCCTTGGAAACCCAGAACAGGCGAAACAGCGCGCGCACAAGAACACGCAGCACGGTGCGGCGACAAACCGCCCGTCACCCAGCACAACACCGATACACCACCCCCGCATTCCCGCGCCAGGAGGCTTCACAAACGCGCACACGAGGCCCCGCGGCAGATACGCTGAGACCATGAGCGACCTGCGAGACACCGGTGACGCCTGGATCGAGGCGGGCGATGGCGGGCGCTACTGGGGCCGCTTCGGCGCCGCCGGGCTACTCGCCTTCGACCACGCCCGCGACGCGATCCTGCTGCAGCACCGCGTCACCTGGAGCGACCACGGCGACACCTGGGGCATCCCGGGCGGCGCGCGTCACGAGGGGGAATCGGCGAACGACGGAGCGATCCGCGAGGCGCAGGAGGAGGCGGGCGTTCCCGACCACTCGGTGCGCCCGCGCTACACCCACGTGCTCGACCGCGGCGGCTGGACGTACACGACGCTCGTCGCCGACGTCGTCACCCAGTTCGAGCCAGAGATCACGGACCCCGAGAGCCACGCCCTCGCCTGGGTGCCGCTCGACCACGTCGAAGCACTCCCCCTGCACCCCGCCTTCGCCGCGAGCTGGCCGCTGCTGCGCCCGCTGCTCGGGCCGCCCCCGACCGTCATCGTCGACGCCGCGAACGTCATCGGCAGCGTGCCCAACGGGTGGTGGAAGGATCGCCGCGGCGCCGCAGAGCGCCTCCGCGACCGGCTGCACACCTACCTCGAAACGTCGAACGGGGTGCGCGCCGGGTTCCTCGACCTCGCCGAGCCCCGCGTGCCGGGCCTCGACCGCGTCTACCCCGACTGGATCGTCGTGGTCGAGGGCAACGCGCGCGGCATCGACAGCACCGACCGGATCCGCGTGCTGAGCGCTCCCGAGACCGGCGACGACACGATCGTGAGCGCGGTCGAAGCGCTGAGCGCGAGCGGATCGATCACCACCGTCGTCACGAGCGACGCCGAGCTGCGGGTGCGCGTGGGTGCCGCGGGCGCGACGACGATTCGCGGGGTCAAGAAGCTGCTGAAGATCCTGCCTGAGGAGTAGCGGGTCCCGCCTCGCCCCGATCCGCGCGTTTGCGCAGTGCCGCGACGATGCCGTAGGCGAGCAGCCCCTGGCCGAGGGTGTAGGTGAGCATCACGACGCCGCTCGTCCACGTGGTGCTGCCGGGCACGAAGAGCCGGAAGGCGAGGATCGCGTCGGAGAGCAGGAAGAACGCGCCGCCCCACGCGATGACCGCGCCGCACCGGGTCGCAAGTGCCGCGGTGGCGACGAGTACGAGCCCGTAGGCCATCACCGGGATCGACAGTGACTTCGTGTGCGGCAGCAGCAGCGCGAGGAGCACGAGGTACGCGAGCACGTAGACGAGGCTCCATGCGGGAAGGCGCCGCTTGGCGATGCCGCGCGTGCGCCACAGCAGCACGATGTACGCGAGGTGCGCGACGCCGAAGCACGCGAGCATCATTGGGATCTCGCTCTCGAACATCGGGAAGAACGTTGCCGCGCCGTCGCCGAGCCACGAGAACGTGATCGCTGCGAGCAGCAGCGCGAGCGCGCCGACGGGTGTGGGGCGCAGGCGCAGCTCGGGCACGAGCACGGCCGACGCGATCACTCCGGCGGCGAGCGCTGGCATGAGCAGCAGCTTCGTCCATCCCTCGAACGCGTACTGCCCGAAGCAGGCGATGACGTGCGCGAGCGACACCGCGAGGTACGGCACGAACGGGAGCAGTGCTCGGAAGCGCTCGGTCATACTCGCATCTTATTGCTCAACCGGGTTCGCCGCCCGGCAGGTGTGAGCGTGCCGGGCAGCGACCGGTCAGCCACGGGGTTCGGTCAGGGCTCGACCAGGATCCCGTCGTCGTCGCACCACACCGTGGCGCCGGGGCGGAACGTCACACCAGCGATCTCGACGGGCACGTCGACCTCGCCAGCACCGGTCTTGGTCGACTTCGCCGGGTTCGACCCGAGCGCCTTCACGCCGAACGGCAGCGTGCCGATCGCCACGCGGTCGCGGATGGCGCCGTTCACGATGAGCCCCGCCCAGCCGTTGTCGCAGGCGAGCTCGGCGATCTGGTCGCCGACGAGTGCGGTCTCGAGCGACCCCGCCCCGTCGATGACGAGCACTGCGCCGTGCCCGTCGCTCGAGAGCGTCTGCCTGATGAGCGAGTTGTCTTGGAAGCACTGCACGGTGCGCACCGGCCCGGTGAAGCCGGTCATGCCGCCGATGTTCTGAAACTGCAGCGACACCGACCGCAGCTCGCTGCCGCGTTCGTCGTAGAGGTCGGCCGTACTGATCTGCGCCATCTCGTTACTCCCCTCGTGCCCGTCTCCGGGCCGGTCGGCAGCGTGCCGACCTGCATCATTCACGTTACCTGCAACCTGCGACATTGGCAGGGGGTTGGCAATGGTTCGCAATCCGCCCTCGAAATCACTACTGTACAAACGTACATGTACACATGTACAGTAAGGTTCTGCGGCGCCCACAGCCGGTACCTGCCGTCCCCGCGTCCACGAAAGGAGCCGCCATGTCGCACTCGCACGAACCTGCAGTCGAACCCGCTGGCCCACCCGCTCCCCGCCGTCGGGATCCGGAGGGGCGACGCCTCGCGATCCTCGCGGCCGCGACCGAGATCATCGTGGAACAGGGGCACTCCGCACTCACGCACCGCGCCGTCGCGAAGCGCGCCTCGGTGCCGCTCGGCTCGACCACCCAGTACTTCAGCTCGATCGACGACCTGCGCGAGTGCGCCCTGCAGCAACTCGCCGAAGAGATCGACGAATCGATCGCGCGGCTCGAACCGTTCGTCGCGACGATGGTCGAGCGCCCCGAGCCGATCATCGACGAGATGCTCGCCTACCTCGAAGACCCGCGCACGGTGCACGCCGACATCGCGCTCATGACGAGCGGCATGACCGACGCCCGACTGCGCGCGCTCGCACTGCGCTGGCCTGAGCGCCTCGTCGAGCGCCTCTCGCCGCAGATCGGCGAAGAGCGGGCCGTCGCCCTCGCAGTGCTCATGGACGGGGCCACGATGCACGCCGGGCTCACCGGCACCCCGCTCGGCCGCGACGAGCTCACGCGCATCATGCGAGCGCTCATGACGATGCCGGTGCCTGGATCCGCGAACTCGTAGCTCCGCTCTCCACTCCCCCGCACCGCACCGCACGCAACACCGAACACAGACCCAAGGAAAGACCGTGACCACCATGTCCGACCAGCGCACCGCACCGAAGTTCGCCCCGCTCAGCAAGGCCCGCCGCTGGGCTGCACTCAGCGTGCTCACCGCGAGCCTGCTCGTCATCACGATGGATATGACGATCCTCAACATCGCGCTGCCCGAAATGGCGGCCGAGCTGCACCCGACCTCCGACCAGCAGCTCTGGATCATCGACGTCTACTCACTCGTCCTCGCAGGCCTGCTCGTCTCGTTCGCGGCCATCGCCGACCGCTGGGGCCGCAAGCGCATGCTGCTGCTCGGCTACTCGATCTTCGGGGCGGCGTCGCTGCTCGTGCTGTTCGCCACCAACGCCGAGTCGGTCATCGCGATCCGCGCGATCCTCGGCATCGGCGGCGCGATGATCATGCCGATCACCCTCTCGCTCATCCGCGTCATCTTCACCGACCCCCGCGAGCGCGCGACCGCCCTCGCGATCTGGGCCGCCGTCTCCGGCCTCGGCGCCGCGGTCGGCCCGCTGCTCGGCGGGCTGCTGCTCGAGTACTTCTCGTGGCACGCGGCGTTCCTCGTGAACGTGCCGCTCATGCTCGTCGGCGTGATCGCGGGCATCGCGATCCTCCCCGAGTCGCGCGTCGCGCATACGGGCCGCTGGGACTTCCTCGCCGCAGCGCTCTCCCTCGTCGGCATGACGCTCCTCGTTTGGGCGATCAAGACGTTCGGCAAGGAGGCGAGCCTGCTCGTGCCCGAGGCGCTCGTCGCGTTCGCCGCGGGCGCGGCCCTGCTCGCCTGGTTCGTGGTGCGCTGCCTGCGCAGTGCGTCGCCGCTCCTCGACCTCAGCCTCTTCCGCAACCGCGTCTTCTCGGCGGGCGCCATCGCGGCCCTCGGCTCGACGTTCGCGATGATCGCCGCACTCCTGCTCATCGCCCAGTGGCTGCAGCTCGTCGACGGCGCGTCCCCGGTCGAAGCGGGCATTCGCCTCTTCCCGATCGCGATCACCGGCGCGCTCGCCTCGCTCGCGGCCCCGGCGCTGGCACGCCGCATCGGGGCGCGCTCCGTGCTCGCCGGCGGCCTCGGCTTCGCGGGCGTCGGCATGCTCATCATCGGCCTGCAGCCGGGAACGCTCACCACGCTCACCGTCATCATCGCGCTCTGCTTCGTGGGCGCCGGCACCGGCTCGCTCGCGATCGCCTCGGCGATGATCATGCACGGATCCCCCGAGGAGAAGGCCGGCAACGCCGGCGCCATCGAGGAGACCTCGTACGAGCTGGGCGCCGTGCTCGGCGTCGCGATTCTGGGCAGCGTCTCGGCACTCCTCTACCGGGCCGAGTTCATCGCATCGGGTGCGCTGCAGGGCGTGGATCGCGCACTCGCAGGCCAGGCCGAGGAATCGCTCGGCGCCGCGGTCTCCATCGCCGACGAGCTGCGCCTCCCCGAGCTCGCGCAGCAGGCCGGCGTCGCCTTCACCCACTCG
This sequence comes from Leucobacter manosquensis, assembly GCF_018304845.1. NCBI lineage: Bacteria > Bacillati > Actinomycetota > Actinomycetes > Micrococcales > Microbacteriaceae > Leucobacter > Leucobacter manosquensis. The sequence goes on from NZ_JAFEVO010000001.1 coordinate 1,505,135, forward strand.
ATGCAGACCACCGGGATCGCCGGCGGCCTCGTCATGTTCGCCGTCGCGGTGGCCGTGTTCGTGATGACCCCCAAGGGCACCGACGTGTCGCAGGCCTCGCACTGAGTTCGATCCCTGAGCGCTCCCCCGGAGTGCAACCCGGGGAGAACCCCGGTGCGACCCCTGACCCGACCCTGACCCGCCCCTGACCCCGGTGCCGCTCGACACGGTACCGGGGTCTTACGCGCGCGATACTCCGGGCGGATGTGGCGGTACCCCGCTCCGACCTACCGTTGAGGTATCACGGACGAACACCCGGTTCGCCGCCCATGAGAGGAGCCGCCATGAGCGCCACCATCACCCCCGAGACCACCGTCGCCTCCGAGTCCGGCACGGCACCGACGTACCCGCTCGTCACCGACACGACACCCCTCGCGGCGAGCAGCGCGGCGTCGAACGGATCCGAGCCGTTCCCGAGCGGCCCGGTGAACATCAACGAGCACTCCCGCGCCTTCTCGATCACGAGCTTCGTGCTCGGCATCGCCTCGGTGGTCAGCGGCTGGACGTTCTTCGCCCCCATCACCGGCCTCGTCTTCGGCATCCTCGCGCTGCGCCGCGGCACGCAGGATCGCGCCCTCGCACTCTGGGGCGTCTGGCTGAACGCGGTCATGCTCGCACTCTGGGTGCTCGCCGGCATCGTCGCAGTCGCGGTCTTCGGATTCGGTGCACTCGCGCTCGTCTTCGCGGCGTAAGCGACCGGCTGCGAGGCGCGGTCGCGAGAGACCGGCCGCCAGAAGCGTTCGCCAGAAGCCGTTCGCGAGAGACTTACCGGGTGACGCCGGCTACGCGACCTCAGGCCGCTTCGGGCGGTACACCCAGGTGACCATGACCACCGAGATGATCATCAGCAGGAACCATGAGACGATCTTCTGGCCGGAAACGAGCTCCCACCCGTCGGTCTGACTCGGGTACAGCCAGGCACCCGAGAGGGTGGCGATGTTCTCGGCGATCCAGATGAACAGCGCGACCCCGACGAAGATCAGCAGGAGCGGCACCTTGAGCGTCGCTCGCCAGATGCGGAAGTGCATCACGGTCGGGGCCCAGAGCAGCACGACGCTGGCGAGCAGGATCCATCGGGCGTCGAAGATGTAGTGGTGCGTGAAGAAGTTCGCGTAGATCGCGACCGCGACGACGGTGGTCGCCCAGATCGGCGGATACCGCGTGAAGCGCAGGTCGTGCAGCCGGTACACGCGCACCATGTACGAGCCGACGGCCGCGTACATGAACCCACTGAACAGCGGCACGGCGCCGATCCTCAGCACCCCGTCGGCGGCGTACGCCCATGATCCGACATCGGTCTTGAACAGCTCCATCACCGTTCCCGTGATGTGGAACAGCACGATCACCCAGAGTTCGCGGCCGCTCTCGAGGCGGAACACCAGCATGCCGATCTGGATCGCCACGGCCGCGATCGTCATCGCGTCATTCCGGGCGAGGCCGGCGTCGTCGGGGTACCAGAGGCGCGCGGCGACGATCACCACGAGCATCAGCGCGCCGAAGACGCACGCCCACGCCTGCTTGAGCAGGAACACTGCGGCCTCGATGAGCACCGCCCGGGCGCCCGTCGCGGGTTTGCCTGCGAGGAGGCGGTGCGCCGCGCGGTCGATCGTGCGCTCGAGCGGGGTCAGCCGGCGCTGCGGTGAAGCGTCGCCGAAATCCTCTCCGGAGTGCCCTGGTGCCGACATGCTCAGAGGCTACCCCGCCGCACCTGAGCGTTGCTGCTCACCGCCGCTTCGCTCCGGTGCGAGACGTCGCTTCGCTTCGGTGCGAGATGCGGCTTCCGTGAGACGCACACCCGGCGTGGTGATCTCACGGAAGCCGTATTTCTCACCCTGGCACCATCACCACCAACCGAAGGCGCTGCGGCGCCGACGCCCTACGGGCGCGGGCGCCTTTCGCGGAACCAATATGGAATGGCCGGCTATAGCAGGCCATACTCACCGCGGTGGAGACCACCGCGGCGCATCCGCGGAACGGCGAGAAATCGCCGTCCCTACGGCGCTCACGCCCTACGGGCGCGGGCGCCTTTCGCGGATGCGCATGTTGATCACGATGGGGCTGCCGTCGAAGCCGTAGCGCTCGCGCAGGCGGCGCTGGATGAAGCGGCGGTACTGCGGGTCGAGGAAGCCCGACGTGAAGAGCACGAATGTCGGCGGGCGATTCTGCACCTGCGTGCCGAACAGGATGCGCGGCTGCTTGCCGCTGCGGAGCGGGTGCGGGTGCTCCTGCACGAGCTCGGCGACGAAGGCGTTGAACTTGCCCGTCGGAATGCGCGTGTCCCACGACTCGAGCGCCGTCTCGAGCGCCGGCACGAGCTTCTCGAGGTGACGCCCGGTGCGCGCCGAGATGTTGACGCGCGGCGCCCAGTCGACGTGCGCGAGATCCTGCTCGATCTCGCGTTCGAGGTACCGGCGACGGTCGTCGTCGAGCATGTCCCACTTGTTGAAGGCGAGCACGAGTGCGCGCCCCGACTCGAGCACGAGGTCGATGATGCGCAGATCCTGGTCGGAGATCTCCTGCGTCACGTCGATGAGCACGACCGCGACCTCGGCCTTCTCGAGCGCTGCGGCGGTGCGCAGGGATGCGTAGAAGTCGGCGCCCTTCTGCAGGTGCACGCGGCGGCGGATGCCGGCGGTGTCGACGAACGTCCACACCCGACCGGCGATCTCGACCTGCTCGTCGACCGGGTCGCGCGTGGTGCCCGCGATGTCGCTGACGACTGCGCGCTCCTCGCCGGCCGCCTTGTTGAGCAGGCTCGACTTGCCGACGTTGGGGCGACCGAGCAGTGCGACGCGGCGCGGCCCGAGCATCTTCGGCTGTGCGACGGCCGACTCTTCGGGCAGTGCTTCGACGACCGCGTCGAGCAGGTCGGCGACGCCACGGCCGTGCAGTGCCGAGACGGCGTTGGGCTCACCCAGTCCGAGCGACCACAGCTGGGCGGCCTCGGCCTCGAGCACGGCGTCGTCGACCTTGTTGGCGACGAGGAAGACGGGCTTGTGCGTGCGGCGCAGCAGCTGCACGACGCGCTCGTCCGTGGCCGTCGGTCCGACGCGGGAGTCGACGACGAACATGACGACGTCGCAGAGCTCGATCGCGACCTCGGCCTGGAGCGCGACCGACGCGTCGATGCCCTTCGCGTCGGGCTCCCAGCCGCCGGTGTCGACGAGACTGAAGCGGGTGCCGCCCCACTCGGCCTGGTAGGTGACGCGGTCGCGGGTGACGCCCGGCACGTCCTCGACGACGGCCTCGCGGCGGCCGAGGATGCGGTTCACGAGCGCCGACTTGCCGACGTTGGGGCGGCCGACGATCGCGACGACCGGCAGTGCCTCGGAGACGGGCTCGCGGAAGCCGAGGAACTCGCCGTCATCGCTGATGATCGCGACGTCGTCGTCTTCGAGGTCGAAGCCTTCGAGGTTCGAGCGCATGGCGCGCAGGCGCTCCTCGTCGCTGACGCTCGCGTCGAAGCCCTCGCCGAAGACGACCTCACCGTCACCGGCGGCGTGCACGGGGGCATCGTTCACCGTTGCGGCGTAGGTCTCGGCCTCGTCGTACTCGGGGGCCGCGGCGACCTGACTGCCGTCGGGGTTCACCTGCATGACCTCGGGTCCGTCGAGCTCGGCTCCGTCAAACTCGGACTCCGGCCGCGACGCGCCTTCGTGCTCGGCGCCCGTTCCGGGATTCTGCTCGCTCATCATTCGCTCTCTTCCGCGACGCCCTGCGCCGCTCGTACGATTTCAACCACAGCCTCCACGGACTGTGCAAAGTTCAAGTTGCTCGTGTCGACGAGCGTCACCCCGGGGGCTGGGGTGAAGAAGTCGACGACCTGCGCGTCCTTGGCGTCACGCGCTTCGATGTCGGCGAGCACCTGTGCGTGGGTGAGCCCGTCGAGCTCGCCGGCGCGACGCTGCGCGCGCACCTCGGGCGAGGCGGTCATCAGCACGCGCACCGGCGCGTCAGGCGCCACCACGGTCGTGATGTCGCGACCCTCGATCACGACGCCGGGCAGCCCCGACTCCGCGACGATCCGCCGGAACATCTCGTTCAAGCGCTCGCGCACCTCCGGGTGCTTCGAGACTCGACTCACGAGCCCGCTCACGTCGTGGGCGCGGATCGCGGTCGTCACATCGTGGACGACGCCGTCGCCGAGTTCGACCGTGACTCGTTGCTGACCGCGCAGGGTGATCGCGTACGTCCACACGTCGAGGATCGCGGCGACCGCGGCCGAGTCGTCCAGGTCGGCGGAGGTCTCGACGGCCGCCCACGCGAGCGACCGGTAGGCCGCGCCGGTGTCGAGGATCCCGAATCCGAGCCGCTCCGCGGCGGCACGCGAGACGCTCGACTTGCCGCTCCCCGCCGGCCCGTCGATCGCGACGAGCAGGGGGGCCGCGTTCGGCGCCTCGGCCTGCTGGGCGCGCTCCGCCTGCGCCGCGCCCGTTATCACGGTCAGCGCAGCGGCAGCTGATGCAGCATCAGTCACAGCGTCCTCCATCCGCGTTCGACGAGATCGGCGACCGCTCGTTCGGCGACCTCCGGCAGTACCGCGATCTCCGCGAAACCGATCTGGGCGCCCGGCGAGTGCTCGAGGCGCAAGTCTTCCATATTAATGCCCAGTTCTCCGAGTTCGGTGAGCAACTTCGCCAACTGCCCGGGAGAGTCGTCGATGAGCACCGTGATCTGGGTGAATCGCTCGGACGAACCGTGCTTGCCGGGAATGCGCGACACTCCGTTGTTGCCCGCCGACAGCAGGTCAGCGATGCGGCGACGCGCACCGGTGCGTGCCGGATCGCGCAGCGCATCGGCGAACGCGGCGACATCCGCCGAGAACGCGTCGAGCAGCTCCACGACGGGCGCGCTGTTCGCGCCGAGGATCTGCACCCAGAGCTCCGGATCGCTGGAGGCGACGCGCGTGGTGTCGCGCAGACCGCCGCCCGCGAGGCCGATCGCCTGCTCGGATGCCGGTACGAGTCGCGCGGCGAGCAGGCTCGACACGACCTGCGGCAGGTGGGAGACCAGCCCGACCGACCGGTCGTGCTCTTCGGGCGTCATCTCCATCAGCACGCCTCCGAGGTCGAGCGCCACGGCTTCGACGAGTGCGAGCGCGTCGGCCGGGGTCTCGCCGTCGCGGCAGATCACCCAGGGCCTGCCAACGAACAGGTCGGCGCGCGCCATGATCGCGCCGCCGCGCTCGCGTCCCGCCATCGGGTGCGAGCCCACGTACTTCGCCAGGTCGATGCCGCGTCGCTTGAGCTCGGTGAACGGCGCGAGCTTCACGCTCGCGACGTCCGTCACCACGGCATCGGGGTAGGTGCGGAGCGCGCGCTCGACCACATCTGCCGTCACGTCGGGCGGCGTCGCGATGACGACGAGCACCGGGGACTCGTCGGAGGCGGTGCGCACCCGCCCCGCGCCGTAGTCGGCGGCGAGCGCGACGGTCGTCGGCGACAGGTCTTCGAGCGTCACGTCGACGCCGCGCTCGCGCAGGCCGAGACCGACGCTCGCCCCGAGCAGGCCAGCGCCGATGACGTGCACCGGGCCACGGGTGCGAGCGACCAGCGCCGGGCGCTCCCCGGCCGCGCGCAGATGCTCGCCGCTCGGCGCAGCTTCAGGGGCGCTCATCGACCGCCCTGCTTCCGTCCGCCGCGTCCGTGCGGGTTTCCGCGCGCCGCCATGCCGCGCATCCCGCGGGCGCCCTTGCCGTCGCCGGGCCGGCCGGCGGTGATCTCGCCCCGGCGCCCGGCCTGCTGCGCGCCTCCGGATCCGGACCCGTCGCCCGATCCCTCGTCTTCGACCGCGGAGAGCAGCGCCCCGCGCTCCCCCGACGACAGTTCGCGCAGCTCGCCGACGCGCAGCGTGCCGAGGTGGAGCGGGCCGAACTGGCGGCGCACGAGTTCGACCACCGGGTGCCCGACCTCGGCGAGCATGCGGCGCACGATGCGGTTGCGGCCGGAGTGCAGCGTGATCTCGACGAGCGAGTGGGCGTCGCCCGATCCGCCCGGCAGCAGCTTCGCGCGATCGGCGTGGATCGGCCCGTCGGCGAGCTCCACCCCGTCTTTGAGCTGCTGGATCACGGCAGCCGTCACCCTCCCGCGCACCTTGGCGATGTACGTCTTCTGCACGCCGAAGCTCGGGTGCGCGAGACGGTGCGCGAGCTCGCCGTCGTTCGTGAGGATGAGCAGACCGCTCGTGTCGGTGTCGAGACGCCCGACGTTGTACAGCCGATCCTCGACCTCGTCGGCGAACTCGCGGAGATCGGGGCGGCCGTTCTCGTCGTTCATGGTCGACACGACGCCGCGCGGCTTGTTCAGCACGAAGTAGCGCTTCGACACGTCGAGCTGCACGACCACCCCGTCGACGCGCACGTCGTCGGTCTCGGGGTCGATGCGCGAACCCAGCTCGCGCTGAATCTCGCCGTTGACCGTCACGCGTCCGCTGGAGATCAGCGACTCGCAGGCCCGGCGCGATGCGACGCCCGCGTGCGCGAGCGCCTTCTGCAGGCGGATGCGGCCGTCGTCGTCGTGCGCGGCTTCGGTCGGCGCCGTCTGCGGACGGTCCCACCCGAACTCCGCGAGGTCGATCTCGATGTTCTCGCCGTCGACGGAGTACGAGCCGCCGAGATTCTCTTCCGAGCGATTCATTCGTCGAATCCTTCCGTGGGTTCTTCGAGCAGTGGGGAGATGGGGGGCAGCTCCGAGATGTCGCCGATGCCGAGATAGCCGAGCAGGGCGTCGGAGGTGCCGTAGAGGATCGCGCCGGTCTCCGGATCGTTGCCGGTCTCTGCGACGAGCCCCCGGCCGAGCAGGGTGCGCACCACCGAGTCGACGTTGACCGCGCGGATCGAGGCGATCGCTCCGCGGGAGATGGGCTGGCGGTACGCGATGACGGCGAGCGTTTCGAGCGCCGCCTGCGAGAGGCGCGCCGGCGACTGCTGGTGCACGAAGTCGGCCACGATCGGGTCGAGGCTCGCGCGGGCGTAGAAGCGGTATCCGCCGGCGACCTCGCGCAGCTCGAAGCCGCGCGGCGATCCGGCACCACTGCTCACTGCACCGCCGCCGGCGCGCTCGCCGTCGAACTCGGCGACGAGGGCGTCGAGCACCGCGCGCACCTCGCGCACCGGGCGATCGGTCGCGGTGGCCAGGGCGACCGCGCTGAGCGGCTCGTCGGCGACGATGAGCAGCGCCTCCAGCTGCTGCGACAACGAGTGGGCGCTGCGGGCGGCGTCCAGCTCCCCGTCGGCGCCGGCCGCGTCCGCTGCCGCCGCACCCGTTTCTGCGAGCGGGGTCGCTTCTGGTGCGTGTTGCGACGCGACACCCACCGAAAGTGACCCCGCTCCCTCGGCGAGGATCGGAGCGGCGCTGTCGTTGTCAGTCATAGTCGTTTCCTAACGTAGCAAGCTCGTCGTCGGACCAGCTCTCACCGACCCACTGCACCTGCAGCTCGCCGAGCGGCTCGGCCTGCTCGAAGGTGACCGCTGCACGACGATACAGCTCGAGGATCGCGAGGAACCGTGCGACCACCACGCCCCGTTCCGCGACCCCGGCGACCAGTTCGCGGAAGGAGCGCGACCCGCCGCGCCCATCAGTGCTGCCGTCAGCGCCGACACCGCCGCGCAGCAGCGCGACGACGATCGCGGCCTGCTCGCGGATCGATACGAGTGGCGCGTGCAGGTGGTCGAGGCCGACCGTCGGAATCTCGCGCGGCGCGAAGGCGAGCGTGGCGATCGCGGCGAAGTCGCCCGGGCTCAGCGTCCAGACGAGTTCCGGCCCGCGAGAGCGGTACTTCGCTTCGAGCGGCACCTGCCGGGCGTGACGAGCGCTCTCCGCCTCCAGGCGATCTCGAAACCAGGCACTGGCCTGTTTGAAGGCGCGGTACTGCAGCAGCCGGGCGAACAGCAGATCGCGGGCTTCGAGCAGTGCGATGTCTTCGGCGTCGACGACCTCGCCCTGCGGCAAGAGGCTCGCGATCTTCATATCGAGCAGCGTCGCGGCGACCACGAGAAACTCGGAGGCGCGGTCGAGCTCGACGATGCCCTGCCCCTCGATGGACGCGAGGTAGGCGATGAACTCGTCGGTGACCAGGCTCAGGGCGACCTCGGTGATGTCGAGCTCGTGCTTGCCGATCAGGTTGAGCAGCAAATCGAACGGCCCGTCGAAGACCGAGAGGCTGACGCGGAAGCGATCGTCGGCAGGCACCGGATCCGTGCCGGCCGCTGCGGCTCCAGGATCCGTGTCCACCACCATGGCGCTAGGCGACGGCGCCGCGTTGCACGAGCTCGCGGGCCAGCTTGAGGTACGCCTCTGAGGCGGCGTTCGATGGGGCGTAGTCGAGAATCGGCTTCGCGGCGATCTGCGCGTCGGGCAGCTTCACGGTGCGGCCGATGACGGTGTCGAAGACTGTGTCGCCGAACGTGTCGATGACGCGCTCGAGCACCTCGCGGGCGTGGAGCGTGCGCGCGTCGTACATGGTCGCGAGAATGCCGTCGAGTTCGAGCGCGGGGTTCAGGCGATCGCGCACCTTGTCGACCGTCTCGACCAGCAGGGCGACGCCGCGGAGCGCGAAGTACTCGCAGGCGAGGGGAATCAGCACGCCGTGGCTCGCGGTGAGCGCGTTCACGGTCAAGAGACCGAGCGACGGCTGGCAGTCGATCAAGATGACGTCGTAATCGTCGACGACCTTGCGCAGCACGCTGCCGAGAATCTGCTCGCGCGCGACCTCCGTGACGAGGTGCACCTCGGCGGCCGAGAGGTCGATGTTGGCTGGGATGACGTCGAGCCCGGCGGTGCCGGTCTTCTGGATCGCGTCGCGCGGATCCTTCAGCTTGCCGAGCATCAGGTCGTAGATGGTGGGGACGTCGTGGGCCGGTACTCCGAGGCCCGCCGAGAGCGCGCCCTGGGGGTCGAAGTCGACGGCGAGCACGCGGCGCCCGTAGCGCGCGAGCGCTGCAGCGAGATTGATGGTGCTGGTCGTCTTGCCGACGCCACCCTTCTGGTTGCACATGGCGATGATGCGCGCCGGCCCGTGGCGGTCGAGCTTCTTGGGTGCCGGAATGATGCGATCGGGTCGCCCGGTCGGCCCCAGTTCGACCTGTTTCGCCATACCCGGTCTCCTCCCGCTCACTGACATTCCATCCTAGCCTGGAGCACGCCTCGCTAGGATCGGGGAACGTGACGGATCCGCGAGCGACACCCCGCGCCGCTTCGCGGCTCAGCGACGCAGTGGAGCACTCGGCGGGAGCGAAGGGCATTGTGCTCGACCGGGCTCAGCAGCAGTTGCTCGATGAGATCGCCGTGCTGGCCGGCCGGTGGGGCGGTTCGCACTCTCCCAGCGGGGTCTTCATCCACGGGCCGGCAGGGCGCGGCAAGACCTGGCTCGCATCTGAGATCTTCGACGCGATCAATGTGCCGGCGGCCGCAAAGCGCCGCGTGCACTTCCACACCTTCTTCCAGGAGCTGCAGCGCCGTTTCGGAGCGCAGATGACGGCCCGAGACGCGATCGAAGCGACCGTCGCCGAGTTGCTCGACGGCGCACGGGTCTTCTTCTTCGATGAGCTGCACGTGCACGATCCGGGCGGCGCGAGCCTGCTGAATCGTCTCGTGGCGGAGCTGGTCGCCCGCCGTATCCCGACACTCTTCACCTCCAACTACGAACCGGAGGGTCTGCTCGCGAACCCCGTGTTCCACCACGTGGTCGAGCCGAGCGTGCGTCTCATCCGCGAGCACTTCGCGGTGCGCACGCTCGACGGCGGCAGTGACTACCGCTCCGCGTCGCCTGCGGCCCCCGCCGAGAGCGGCTTCGCTTCGGGGCGCTGGATCGCGTTCGGTGCGTCCGGCTCCGCGGCGAGCGCAGCACGATCCTCCGGGCTCGAACCCCCGCACCCGCACGAGTCGACCACTGTGCTGGGCGGACATCGTGCGCTGCGGGCGCTCGCGGTGCGCCGCGGCGAGGCGAGCGGCGAGCTCACGGCTTCGACGGTTGTCTGGTTCGACTTCGCCGATCTGCTGGAGTCGCCGTCGATCGCCGAGGACTACCTCGATCTCGCCGCCGAGTTCGATCAGTGGGTGCTCGTCGACGTGCCGCCGTTGTCGCAGGCGAGTCGCGAGGCGCGGCAGCGGTTCGTCTCGCTGCTCGACGTGCTCGTGCATGCCGACCTGCCGCTGACCGTGCTCTCCCGCACGGATCTCGCCGGGCTCGTCGACATCTCCGATCCGCCGGTCGATCTCTTCCGCACCATCAGTCGGCTGGCGCTGTTGCGCGACGGCGATCCCGACGGGGACGGATGACCGGCGCGATCGCCTCGCGCGTCAGAGATCGAGCAGGTCGAGCGCTTGCACTTTTCGGTGACTGACGAGGCTCGACAGGATCACCGAGCTCTTCGTGCGGGTGACGGCCGGGTGCCGCGACAGCTCGAGCAGCAGCTCCTGCAGGTGCGCCGTGCTTCTCGCCACCATGCGGCACTGCACGTCGGCCCCGCCGGTGGTGACGAACGCTTCGATGACGTGCGGCAGGCCGTCGAGCATCTCGGTGATGGGTTCGAGCTCCCCCTGCTGCACGTTGAGCTGCACCCAGGCCTGCACCTCCAGACCCATCGACGCCAGGTCGAGCTGCGTCTCGTGGCCGATGATGATGCCGCTCTCCCACAGCCGGTCGAGTCGCGCTTTGAACGTCGTTCGGGAGACGCCGACGTGCTCGGCCATCTCCCCGAGGGTCGCGCGAGGCATGTCGCGCAGGGTGCGGAGCACGCGGCGATCGAGATCATCGATGATCTGCTCGGGAACTCGACTCACCTGGCCCTCTTTCTCTTCGATCAGCGGGAAGCGCCGTCTCGCGAGCAGTTTACCCACCGATGCGAGCTCGCGCCCAAAATCGGGCTCATTCCACTCCTCTGCTTGCAGAAAAGCGGCCGCAAGGCTAAATTGGTGTGCAATCCGAAACCAAAGATGTATTCGGCTTCTCATTCTGGAGATACCTTGAATCTCGGCATCACCCTCATGATCATCGCCTATCTGCTCGTCATGTTCCTCATCGCCGCCTGGCTGAAGAAACGCGTGCACACCGACACCGACTACCTGCTCGCCGGACGCAAGATGGGTGCGGGCCTGATCGCCGTCATGCTGCTCGCCACGAACTTCGGTGGCGCGTTCGTGCTCGGCACCAGTCAAGACGCCTATTCGGTGGGCTTCGCCGCGATCTCCTTCGCCATCGGCATCTTCGTCGGGCTGGTCTTCCTCGCAGTCTTCGTCGCGAAACGCGTGCGCGCCGGCAGCTTCGTCACCGTGCCAGACTTCCTGCACGCCCGCTTCGGCAGCCAGCCGGTGCGGCTGCTCGCGTCGACGCTCTCGGTGCTCGCGCTGACCGGCATTCTGGCGGGGCAGGTCGGGGCAGCAGGATCGGCGCTGACCGCGCTCGGCCTGAGTCAAGTGTGGGGCGCTATCGTCGGCGTCGTGCTCATCATCGCGTTCACCGTGCTCTCGGGCATGTGGGGTGTCGCGATCACCGATGCGATTCAGTTCGTGGTGATCGTCGCCGGCATGATCCTCGTCGCCGTCATCGCGGTGAATGCTGCCGGCGGCTTCGCGACGATCACGTCGACCTTCGAGGCGTCGGGCGTCGCAGAGCCCTTCAACCCGCTGAACCAGGGCTGGTCGTTCATGCTGGGCGCCGCGCTTCCCGTCGTCGTCCACAAACTCGTCGGGCAAGACGTGATGCAGCGCGTCTTCTCGGCGAAGTCGGCCCGCGCCGCCGCGACCGGAGCCGGCATCGCCGGGCTGCTCACCGCTGGCTTCGCCGTCGTCCCGGCACTCGCGGGCATGGCCGCGCGCGCCCTCTTTCCCGAGCTCGACCCAAGTGTCGGCGTGATGCCGGCACTCATCGAGAACGTGCTTCCCGTCTGGGCAGCCGGCATTCTGCTCGCGGAGATCATCTCCGCAGTCATCTCGACCGCGGACGCGCTGCTGCTCGCGGCGGTCAGCAACATCTCCAACGATTTCCTGCAGCGCTTCCGCCACTTCCGCGACAGCCAGCAGAGCCAGCTCCGCTGGTCTCGCATCGTCACCGTCGCCCTCGGCGTGATCGCGCTCGGCGTCTCGCTGCTCGTGCCCGGCATCATCCAGGTACTCACGATGGCCTTCACCATGTACGGCTCGGGCGTCTTCGTGGCCTTCATGTTCGGCCTCTTCACCCGCTTCGGCGGGCGCTACGCCGCGCTCGCCTCGATGGTCACGGGCGCCGTCACCGGCCTGCTCGGGCTCACCGGCGTCCTGGTCATCGGAGCGGTGCCGACCATCGTCACCGCGGTCGGCGTCTCCCTCATCACCTACGTCATCGTCGCAGCGCTCGCCCGGGAGACCCCATCGCGGCTTCCCGCCCAGCAGGATCGCGCGGTGGCGCATGCCTGAGCGGGGCGAGTCTTCGCGGGGCAGCGCGGTGCAGCGCGTCATCGCGGTGACCGGCGCAGCATCGGGGATCGGGGCCGCGATCTCGGCGCGGCTCCGCGCCGACGGGGCCGAGGTCGTCGGCCTCGACACTGCGGCCGCGCCGCGCGTGCAGCACTTCGACGTCGCCGATGAGCAGCAGTGGGCGGAGCTCGCGCGATCCCCCGCGACCGGCCGGTCGATCACCGGCCTCGTGCATGCAGCCGGCATCCGCGCCCGGAGCCCCTTGGCAGAGACATCGCTCGACGACTTCCGGCGCGTGCTCGACGTCAACGCCACCGGCACCTTCCTCGCACTCCGATGGGCTGCCCGTCTCGATCCGTCGCAGTTTCACAACCAGGAGTTCGCGGTGGTCGTGCTGTCGTCGGCGACCGTGGATCGTCGCGTCGAGCATCAGGTCGCGTACAACGCGTCGAAAGCGGCGGTGACGGCGCTCGTGCGCTCGGCGGCGCGCGAGCTCGCCCCGCTCGGCGTCCGGGTGAACGCCATCGCGCCGGGCTCGATCCGCACACCCATGACCGAGGCGGGATGGGTCGCACCCGATCACGCGGAACGCATGCGCGCCGAGATTCCCGTGGGTCGACCCGGCACGGGTGACGAGGTCGCCAGCGCAGCCGCCTATCTGCTCGGCCCCGAGAGTTCGTACTGCTTCGGCACGGTGATGACGGTCGACGGCGGCTGGACCGCCTGACCCCATGCCGATCCCGCACCTCCCCCAATCCGCAACAAGAAAGGAACATCGTGACCTACGATCCCTACGACGCGCTTCCCGAGGTCGCCGCGTTCGACCTGACCTCCGCCTCATTCGCCGACGGTGACCGGCTTCCCCTCGCGCAGGTGGGCGGGATGCTCGGCTCGGGCGGCGAGGACCGCCTGCCGCAGCTCACCTGGAGCGGGGCGCCCGAGGGCGTGCGCAGCTACGCGCTGACCTGCTTCGACCCCGACGCCCCGACGGCCAGCGGATTCTGGCATTTCGCCGCCTACAACATCCCCGCCTCGGTGACCGAGCTCGAAGCCGGCGCCGTGCAGCTCGACACCGTGACCAACGCCTTCCCGGCTGCGGCTCGAGTGCTGCGCAACGACGGCGGCGTCGCCGGCTTCGTGGGCGCCGCCCCGCCCCCCGGGCACGGCGACCACCGCTACATGTTCGTCGTGCACGCGCTGAGCGTCGAATCGCTCGAGCTCGACGAGCTCGCGTCGCCGGCGCTCCTCGGGTTCCAGCTCTTCGGCACGACGCTCGGCCGCGCCCGCATCACCGGCACCTACGGCCACTGAGCTGCCAGGGGCTCGCGCTGGTCGGTGGCGGTGCATTCCGATCAGCGCGAGCCCCGCAGCCGGGGTACGCTCGTCGCGTGCCCTCCCCGACCCTCCGCAGCGAGCCGAGACGCACGTCGAGCCCGCGCCGTTCGGCGTTCGCCTGGCCTGGCGGGCACTCGCGGCGGATGAGGATCGCCGAGACGTCGCCCACGCGCTGCTCGCCTCGATGCTCGCGCCTGCCGACCCGGGCTCGGTGCGCGTCACCCGCCAGTGCCCCGCCTGCGGCAGCAGCGCCCATGGCGCTCCGGTCGCCCGGCTGCTGAGCGCCACTGCCAGCACCAGCACCAGCACCGCCGACGCCACCAGCCCGCCCGACCCGCTCATCAGCATCAGCTATGCGCCGGGCCTCGTCGCCGTCGGCGTCGCCCCCGCCGGCGCCCTCGCACTCGGCATCGACGTCGAACTCGACTCGCCGAGCACGCGAGCGCGCGTCGCTGAGGCGCTCGGGAGCGCCCGCCCGCCCCGATCCCGCGAGATGAGGGCGCCGTCGCCGCCTGGACCCGGCTCGAGGCGGTCGCCAAGGCTCGTCGCGCGGGGCTCCGCGGCGCCTTCGCAAACGTGTCGTTCACGATGCTCGGCGACGGCACCTGGCGCGCAGACTCGCCACCTGCCGGCGCCGACGAGCCGGCACAGGCTCTCACGCTCCACGGTGCCGACCGGCGCATCACGCCGACGCCGAACGGCGCTTCTGCGATCCTCAGCCTCGCTTGCGCTCCCCGACGCCCGAGTGCTCAGTCGGCCAGCCCGACCACCGGCAGCTCGGGCAGGGCCTCCGCGTAGATCCATGATTCGAAGACCGCGTCGACGCGCACCGGGCTCAGCGACTGCGCCAGCGCGATGAAGTCGGCCGTCGCCACGAGCCGATGTCGATACGTGCTCGCCCAGGCGAGCAGCAGCGTACGGAACGGCCCCTCCCCCATGACGCGCCGCAGCGCCTCGAGCAGCAGGGCCCCGCGCTTGTACACGCGGTCGTCGAACATGTCGGTGGGGCCGGGATCGGCGAGGAGCAGGTCTTGCGGCAGCGCCGCGAGGAGCGCGTGGTGCTCCGCGGCGAGCGCGGCGATCGTCGGGCCGCCCGATGCCTCCGACCAGATCCACTCGGAATAGCAGGCGAAGCCCTCGTTGAGCCAGATGTCGTGCCATCGGGCGACTCCCACGCTGTTGCCGAACCACTGATGGGCGAGTTCGTGGGCGATGAGCCGCTGCTCGCTCGGGGCCTCGTGGTTGCGGCCGAAGGTCGCCATGCCCTGCGCTTCGAGGGGGATCTCGAGCTCTTCCTCGGTCACGACGATGGTGAGATCCTCCTGCGGGTACGGGCCGAACCACTCCTCGAACGTCTCGATGATGCGGGGCACCGGTGCGAAGGCGCGCTGCGCGAGGCGGGCGCGGGCGGGCGGTGCGACGAGTCGCGCGCGCGGGCCGAGCCGGTACTCGGCGTACTCGCCGACGTGCGCCGCGACGAGGTAGGTCGCGGTCGGCACCGAGCTCGTGAAGGTCCGGGTCGTCTTGCCGGATCGGGTGGCCGCCCTGCCGGGCACGCCGGTCACGGCCACGAAGAAGCCTCGGTCGGTGGTGAACGAGATGGCGTACGTGGCCCGATCGTCGACCCGATCGTTGCACGGGAACCACGTCGGAGCCCCGGTGGGCTGGGAGGCGACGAGTGCGCCGTGCTCGAGCTCCTCCCAGCCGAGCTGACCCCAGCGCGAGCGGCGCGGCCCCGGGCGGCCGGAGTAGTCGATGTCGAGCTGCAGGAGCGAGCCGGCGGCGACCCGCTCGGCGAGGCGGATCGTGATCGCGTGCGCCGACTGCTTGACGTGCCGCTGCAGCGCGCCGTCGACGCGCACGTTGTCTGCGCTCAAGCCGATGAGGTCGACTCTCAGCTGATCCGTCTCGACCAGCACCCGCACATCGAGCCGCGCGCGGCCGGCGAGCCGGTTGGTGCGGGGCGTGTACTGGAGCGCGAGGTCGTAGTGGGCCACGGAATAGCCGGGGTCGCCGCTCGTCGGCGTATAGGGGTCGCTCATCGTCGTTCGGAACCGCACGGTCACTTCGTCGACTGGTAGGCGCGCAGTTTGAGCGCCCGCCACGGGCCGATGGGATTGCCGCTCCAGCGGGATCCGACCGGCACGCTCTCGCCCCGCATCACCAGCGACGCTGGGCCGACGGTGGCGTGCGCGCCGATCACGGCTGCGGGCAGAATGACGCTGTGCGGGCCGAGCGTGGCCCCCGCGGCGAGTTCGACGGTATCCATGCTCATGATTCGATCATGGAACAGGTGCGTCTGCACGACGCAGCCCCGGTTGACCGTGGATCCGTCGCCCAAAGTGACGAGATCGGGCTCGGGCAGCCAATACGATTCGCACCAGACCCCGGAGCCGACCTTCGCTCCGAGCGAGCGCAACCAAACGGCGAGCGCCGGGGTGCCGGTCGCGGCGCGCGCGAACCAGGGGGCGGCGAGCATCTCCGTGAAGGTGTCGCTCACCTCGGTGCGCCAGACGAAGCTCGACCAGAGCGGCGCCTCGCCTGCACGAATCGGCCCGACGATCGTCCACTTCGCCAGCGTCGTCACTCCGGCGGCCACCGCCCCGGCGGCGAGCATCACGATCCCCGAGAGCAAGATCGTCCAGACCGGCCCCACCGCTGCCCAGAGCCAGGCGAATGCGAACAGCACCGCGATGCCGAGGGCGACCGTGACGAAGACCGCGGCCATGCGCCCGAGCTCCCAGAGCGCGCGGGCGACGCGGAGGCCGGCGCCCGGATGGTACGTGCGACTGTCGTCGCCGCCCTGGGCGAGGCGTCGCAGTCGCACCGGCGGTGACCCGAGCCAGGATGAGCCGGCTTTCGCCTTGCTGGGCGCGACTGAGAGCACGGCGACGAGCGAGTCCTTCGGCACGCGGTGACCCGGACCCGCCATACCCGAGTTGCCGAGGAACGCGCGTTTGCCGATGCGCACCGGCCCGATCCGCATCCATCCGCGATGCAGTTGGTACGAGGCGACCATCGTGTCGTCTGCGAGGAAGGCCCCGTCGTCGATCCGAGTCATCGCGGGGATCAGCAGCACGGTCGACGCCTCGACGTTGCGCCCGACGCGTGCGCCGAGCAGCCGCAGCCACACGGGGGTGATGAGGCTCGAGTAGATCGGGAACAGGAAACCGCGGGCCGCGTCGAGCAGCCGCTCGGTGCTCCAGCTCTGCCACCCGACGCGGCTGTGCACGGGGAAGGTTCCCTCGACGAGTCCGATCGCGAGCAGACGCACGAACAGCAGCACGGCACCCGCGTAGACCGCCCCCGTGACGAGCGCCGCGGGCACGAGCCACGCGAACGCGGCGACGAGGGCGCCCCCGAGACTGTCGGCCCCGCGCAAGCCCGCCGCGATGACGAGCCCGCCTGCGGCGAACGCGGCGAACGGCAGCAGCGCGAGCACCACCGACGAGAGCCCGTAGGCTGCGCGCCACGCTGGCCGATGCGGTGGGCGGCTCTCCGGCCACTGATCAGCGCGACTCGCGCCGATGCGCACCGCCGGCGACCCCGCCCAGGTCTGCTGCGCCTTCACCCGGCCGAAGACGGCGGATCCGGGGGCGATCTCGGCCCCGTCATCGATGCGGGTGCCCGGTGCGAGCGTGCTGCGCGCACCCACAGTCACGTCGCTGCCGATCCTGACCGCCCCGATGCGCAGCAGATCGCCGTCGATCCAGTACCCGGTCAGATCGACCTCCGGTTCGATCGCCGCGCGGGCCCCGACCGCGAGCATGCCGGTGATCGGGGGCAGGGTGTGCAGGCTCACGTCTGCGGCGATCTTCGCGCCCAGGGCGCGCGCGGGATCACCGTCTACGCGCGCGACCGCCGCCGCGATCGCCATCTTGCCGAAGGGTGTCGTGAGCACGAGGATCGCCAGCAGTACCACCCAGATCGGCGCGCTCGGCAGCACGTCGAACCCGGTCGTGAGGTTGAGGGCGGTTCCGGCCGTGAGCAGAATCACGAGCCACCGCAGGCCGCTCGCGATGAAGAGCGGCGCCCCTGCGAGGGTCTGCAGCCACTGCGTGCGGCGCGGCGTGGGCGCCGGCTCGTGGAACCCGCCGTCGTCGTGCGCCTCCGCGACTGCCGAGATCGCTTTCGCCATCGCCCCGAGCCGCGGCACGTCGTAGATGTCGGCGACCGTGAATTCCGGCACGCGGGCCCGGATGCGGGACACGAGCTGCGCCGCCGCGAGCGAGCCGCCGCCGAGGTCGAAGAAGTCGACATCCGAACCGGGCACGGCCACCCCGAGCACAGCCTGCCACTGCGCCGCCAGCCACTGCTCGCTCTCGGTCAGACCCGTCGCCGCCGGAGCGTGCACGCCGGGCAGCGGCCAGGGCAGGGCCGCCCGGTCGACCTTGCCGGAGGTGCGCATGGGCAGCGAGTCGACGACGGCGAGCAGCGGCATCACCCCGGCGGCGAGCCGCTCCGACAGATGCTCCCGGGCGAGCGCCCGGTCGAGCGGTTCGTCGCCCTCGACCACGAGGTACCCGACGAGTACCGGAACGCCCGCTTCGCTCGAACGCACCGCGGCAGCAGCTGCGGTGACCCCGGGCAGCTCTTGCAGGGCGTTCTCGACCTCGCCGAGCTCGATGCGGCGGCCGCCGACCTTGACCTGATCATCGGCGCGTCCGAGGAATACGAGCCCGGTCGGCTCGTAGCGCACGAGATCCCCCGAGCGGTAGGCGCGCTCCCAGCCGAGCTCGGGCATCGGCGCGTACTTCTCGGCGTCCTTCGCGGGGTCGAGGTACCGCGCCAGGCCGACGCCCCCGATGATGAGCTCGCCGGACTCCCCCGGCGCGACCCGGCGCCCCGCAGCGTCGACCACCGCGAGGTCCCAGCCGTCGAGGGGCAGCCCGATGCTGATCGGCGAGGCGCCGTCGAGCGGGCACCCGCAGGCGACGACGGTGGCCTCGGTCGGACCGTACGTGTTCCACACCTCGCGCCCGGCCTCGACGAGCCCGGCCGCGAGTTCGGGCGGGCACGCCTCGCCGCCGAAGATCAGCAGCCGCACGTGTTCGATCGACTCGCGCGGCCACATCGCGGCGAGCGTCGGCACGGTGGAGATCACGCTGATGTTCTGGCGCACCAACCACTGGGCGAGGTCCTCTCCGGCTCGCACGATCGCTCGCGGCGCGGGCACGAGGCAGGCCCCGTGCCTCCAGGCGAGCCACATCTCCTCGCACGAGGCGTCGAAAGCGACGGAGAGGCCGGCGAGCACCCGATCGCCGGGGCCCAGCGGATCCTGCTGCAGGAACATGCGCGCCTCGGCGTCGACGAACGCGGCGGCCGAGCGGTGGGACACGGCGACGCCCTTCGGCACCCCCGTCGAGCCAGACGTGAAGATGATCCAGGCGTCGTCATCGGGGGTCGGGTCGACGGCGACCTGCTCCGGCTCCGGAGCTCGTGGATCGGGTTCTCGTGGTTCGGGTTCTCGTGGTTCGGGTTCTCGTGGTTCGGGTTCTCGTGGTTCGGGCCCTGCGCGGTGCACGAACCCATCGTTTCCGACGATCCCGACGACCTGAGCCTCTCCGAACACGAGGCGCGCTCGTTCGTCGGTGTCGTCGGCGTCGACGGGAACATACGCGGCGCCCGCCATCATGATGGCGAGAATCGCGATGTACAGCTCCTGCGATCCGGAATCGATGCGCACACCGACGCGGTCGCCGCGGCCGACACCCGATGCGCGCAGCCCCGCGGCGCGAGCCTCGACCGCGACGACGAGCTCACGGTAGCTGAGTGCCCCCGCCCCCGCGTCGATCGCGGACGCGTTGGGATGCGTCACGGCGGTCGCCCTGAGGATGTCGATGAGCGTGCGCTCGGGTGCGGCGTGGATCGCGCGGGTCAGCGGAACCTGTGGGTGCTCGCTCGGCGGGGCATTCAAGAGACGGTATCTTTTCGCTGGTCGCATCGGGGCCGCAGGGTGCCGATGCTCGGGCAGCGCGGACGGTCTGCTTCGAATATGTCACCTGAGACCCGCGGCGCGTTACCCGAATACGGAGATTTCGGCGCCGAGCACCGAACCTTTCCCGTCCGGCCATCTGCCGTTCATTCGCGAGCGCTCCTATTTCGCGCGCGGGTGCGCCAGCAGGTAGTGCTCGCGGAGGGTATCGGCGGTCACCTGCGTGTAGATCTGCGTCGTCGTCACCGAGGCGTGCCCGAGCAGCTCCTGCACCGTGCGCACATCGGCGCCGCCCGCCAGCAGGTGCGTGGCGAAGGAGTGGCGCAGCGTGTGCGGGGAGACCTCTTGGCTGAGCTCTGCGCGTTCGGCGGCGGCCTTGATCACGAGCCACGCGCTCTGCCGCGAGAGCCGCGCTCCCCGGGGCCCGACGAACAGCGCCGGCGTGCCCGCACCGCGCGCCGCCATCGCGGGGCGTGCGCGCACGAGGTAGGCGGCGAGCGCTCGGCCGGCGTAGCTGCCGTAGGGCACGATCCGCTGCTTCGATCCCTTGCCCGTCACCTGCACGAACCCGCCGGACCCCAGAGCGGTGTCGGGATCCTCCACTGCGTCGGCCGTGCCGGGCGCGGCCAGCAGGTCGTCGACGTCGAGCGCCGTGACCTCGCTCACCCGTGCCCCGCTCGCGTAGAGCAGTTCGAGCAGGGCACGATCTCGCAGGCCCACCGGGTCGTCGCCGCCCGCGGCCTGCAGCAGTGCCTCGATGTCTGCGAGGGGCAGCGCCTTCGGCAATCGCTGGGCGCGCTTCGGTGTGCGCACGCCGCTGCCCGCGTGAGCGTCGAGCAGGCCTTCCTCGAAGAGAAACCGATGCATGCCGCGCACCGTCGAGAGCCGCCGCGTGATCGATGCTGCCGCGAGCGGCGGCCGGATCTCGCCGTCGGGTGTCCCGTGCGGACTCGCAAGGTCGGCCACGTACTCCGACAGGGTCTCCGGGGTCACGCGCGTCAGATCGGGCACGCCTCGCTCGGCGAGCCACGCTCCGTACGCGACGAGGTCGCGTCGATACGCCGAGCGACTGTTCGCGGAGAGTCCGAGCTCGAGCGCAACGTGTCGCAGGTACCGCTCCGCACCTTCTTCCACGCTGAGCGGCATCAGCGCGAACGCTCTCCCCGCACGGCGTCGCGCCCCGTCCAGGGGAGCTCGGGGTCGCGCAGCGGACGCCAACCCCGTGCGCGAGCGGCAGCGGCGGCGAGCACGGCATTCGCGGTGACCGTGTTCTGCACGCGACCGTCGAGCACCGCGTCCACCACGTCGTCGAGCGGCACCCACTGCGGGCGCAGTTCGGCCTCCTCCTCCGAGCGCACGTAGTCGTGCGCAACAGGCGAGAGTCCGCGTGCGAGGAAGACGCGCATCGCCTCTGTGGAGCTGCCGGGCGCCAGGAACAGGTCGAGCAGCAGATGCCAGCTCTCGGCCTGAAGGTCCACCTCCTCGGCCAGCTCGCGTCGGGCTCCCGTGAGGGCGGATTCGCCGGGGACGTCCATGAGTCCGGCTGGAATCTCCCAGAGCCGGTGCCCCGTCGAGTGCCGGTACTGCTTGATGAGGAGCACGCGATCCTCGTCGTCCATGGCCAGCACGGAGACGGCGCCTGTGTGGTCGAGGTACTCCCGCGCCAGTTCGGCTCCCCCGAACGCGACGCGATCGCGCCGCATGTCCCACACCGCTCCGTGCGCGAGCACGGTGCTCTCGCCGACGCGGACATCGTCGGCGCGCTCGTCTGCGAGGGGACCGAACGCGTCGGGCCCTTCGCTCGCGGCCGCGCCGACGGCGTCACTCACCGTTGTCGACCTCGAAGAGCTGCGCGGCGTCCCGGCGATGGATCGCCGCTTCGACAAGCCCGGCGAACAGCGGGTGGGGCGTCCCCGGGCGGGAGCGCAGCTCGGGGTGCGCCTGAGTGGCGATGTAGTACGGGTGCACGTCGGTCGGCAGCTCGACGTATTCGACGAGCGCACCGTCCGGGCTCGTCCCGGAGAACGAGAGACCGGATGCGCCGATCTCGTCGCGGTACCGGTTGCTCACCTCGTAGCGGTGGCGGTGACGCTCCGTGGCCGTCGGCGCCCCGTAGAGCGACGCCGCGAGGGAGCCCTCGGCGAGCGCAGCCTCGTAGAGTCCGAGGCGCATCGTGCCTCCGAGGTCGCCCCCGTCGATGATGTCGACCTGTTCGGCCATCGTCGCGATCACGGGAACCGGCGTCTCGGGATCGAACTCCGTGGACGATGCGCCTTCGAGTCCGGTCACGTTGCGCGCGTACTCGATCACCATGCACTGGAGGCCGAGGCACAGGCCGAGCGTCGGAATGTGGTTCTCGCGGGCGAAGCGCAGTGCCCCGAGCTTGCCCTCGATGCCGCGAATGCCGAAGCCTCCGGGAACGCAGATGCCGTCGACGTCGCCGAGCGCCTCGAGTGCGCCCTCGGGGGTCTGGCAGCTGTCGGAGGGCACCCAGCGGATGTTGACCTTGGTCGAGTGCGCGAACCCGCCAGCGCGCAGCGCCTCGGTGACCGAGAGGTAGGCGTCGGGGAGGTCGATGTACTTGCCGACGAGCGCGAGCGTGACTTCGCCCTTCGGGTGGTGCACGGCGTCGAGCACCGGCTGCCAGCCCGACCAGTCGACGTCGTTCGACCGATCGGAGAGGCCCAGGTTCTCGACGATGATGCTGTCGAGGCTCTGATCGTTGAGCAGCTGCGGCAGATCGTAGATGCTCGGAACGTCGATGGCGTTCACGACGGCTTCCTCGTCGACATCGCACATGAGCGCGATCTTGCGCAGGTTGTCATCGGTGACCGGGCGGTCGCTGCGGAGCACGAGCGCGTCGGGCTGGATTCCGATGGAGCGCAGTGCGGCGACGGAGTGCTGCGTGGGCTTCGTCTTCTGCTCGCCTGAGGCGCCCATGAACGGCACGAGCGAGACGTGCACGAAGAACACGTTCTTGCGGCCGAGCTCGTGCCGCACCTGGCGCGCGGCTTCGAGGAACGGCTGCGATTCGATGTCGCCGACCGTGCCGCCGACCTCAGTGATGATCACGTCGGGCCGCGGCGTCTCGGAGGCCTGCAGCCGCATGCGGCGCTTGATCTCGTTGGTGATGTGCGGGATGACCTGGACCGTATCGCCCAGGTACTCGCCGCGACGCTCCTTGGCGATGACGGTCGAGTAGATCTGACCCGTCGTGACGTTGGCGGCCTGGGAGAGATTGATTCCCAGGAACCGCTCGTAGTGACCGATGTCGAGGTCCGTTTCCGCGCCGTCGTCAGTCACGAAGACTTCGCCGTGCTGGAAGGGGTTCATCGTGCCCGGATCCACATTCAGATATGGATCGAGCTTCTGCATGACGACGTGCAATCCGCGCGCCGTCAACAGATTTCCGAGACTCGCAGCCGTAAGGCCCTTTCCCAGTGAGGAGACGACACCTCCGGTCACGAAGATGTGTTTGGTGATTCCGGCCTGGTCCGCGCTCTGCTCTGTTCCCACGGGCTTCAATCTTATCAGTTCAACTCGGACAAATGGCGACGGATCTAGCGCAGCTCTTGCCGCGGCACCCAGACCTGCTTGACGATCATCAGCACCGCCGCCGTGACGGGGATGGCGATGAGGGCGCCCAGCAGGCCGAGAAGCGTGCCGCCGGCGAGCGCACCGATGACCACGAGGGCCCCCGGCACTGAGACGACGCGGTTCATGACGCGCGGCGTCAGCAGATACGACTCGATCTGCATGTAGATCAGGTAGTAGATCGCGGCGATGATTGCGGTCGTCGGCTCGTCGAACAGCGCGACGATCGTGACCAGCACGGTGGCGACGACCGATCCGATCAGCGGGATGAGGGCGAGGAGGAACACGCCGACAGCGACGAGGCCGGGGAAGGGCACGCCGACGATGGACATCATCACGAATCCGAGCACTGCATTGATGAACGCCAGGATGACCATTCCGTTGACGTACCCGCCGACGGACTTGGTCACCTGCTCGGTGATGTCTATCACCTTCGCGCGGCCCGATCTCGGCACCAGCGAGTAGAAGGCGCGCTTCATCGATTGCAGCGAGGCGAGGAAGTACAGCGACAGAATCAGTACGATGAGCCCGGCGGTCACCCCGTTGGCGATGCCGATGCCGGCTTGCCACACACCGCCGGCGACCTGCGCCCAGTTCTCAGGATTGCTGACGAAATCCTGACCGATCCCGAGCAGCTTGTCGAAATCGATGAATTGACCGAAGCGCTCGTTGAGATCGAGGAACCACGGTTGCCGCATCACGTCTCGGACGAGCCACGGAGCGCTGCGCACCAGCAGGGTGATCTGGTTCGCGATCATCGGGATGATGATGGCGAGCAGCCCCGCGATGATCAGCACGAAGCCGCTGAATACGATGCCGATGCCGATGGGACGCTTCACTCCGCGCCGGTGCAACGCGCGCACCAGCGGATCCAGGCTGAGCGCGACGAACAGCGCAGAGGCGACGTACATGAGGATCGTCGTGACCTGCTCGACCATCCCGCCGAACACCAGTGCCACGAGCACGCCGAGTGTGATGGTGAAGCCGAGCTGGAACGGCCCCCGGATCACGAACTCCCGCGTGTGAGCTTTCGCCCGTTCTTCACGGGCGTCGACCGCGGCCTCACGGGCGTCGCGGTACATCTCACGCGTGTCGGAGTCCATCTGCTCCATGTCGGCGTGCTTCACGTCTGGATGCGAATCCAGATACGCAGCCTTCGTAGCCGCATCGTCGCTGATATCCGGTTTCCTCGGGCCCTGAGCGCCGAACCGGCCGAACAACTTCACCATGTGGGGAGCGTAGCAGTCACCGCGGACATCGCTGCGCCGCGAGCGCGGACGCCGCGCGAGGCCCGCCGAGCTCGCCCGGGCGGGCCTCGGCTTCCGAGCTCGGGCCACCCTGCCCATTGGTCAGCATCCGATGTATAGTCAGTGCATGCTGAACACTACTTCTCGCCTCGACGCCATGTCGCGACTGGGGCGCGCGATGTCGGACCCGTCGCGGGCGCGAATACTGCTGGCACTGCTCGAGTCGCCCGACTATCCCGCTTCGCTCGCAGACTCGTTGGGGCTTTCCCGCACCAACGTGTCGAACCATCTCGCGTGTCTGCGGGGGTGCGGACTCGTCGTCGCAGAACCGGAAGGGCGACGCACCCGTTACGAGATCGCCGATCCCCATCTGACCGCGGCGCTGGCCGAACTCCTGCAGGTCACACTCGCCGTCGACGGCGGCGCACCCTGCGGCGACGCCGCCTGTACCGTCGCGGGATGCTGCGGCGCCGTCGGTGCGGAGACGAGCTCATGACCACCGGCTCCGAAGCGCCGGTGGCCGTCGCAGCGCGACCGGCACCGCCAGCCCCGGCCAGAGCCAGTGTGCTCCGGCGCCGCATCCGCATCGTGGTGGCGTGCACGATCGCGTGGAACATCGTCGAAGCCGTGATCGCGCTCATCGCGGGAGGCATTGCCTCCTCGGCCGCACTCATCGGCTTCGGCCTCGACTCGATCGTCGAGGTGCTCTCGGCTGCGGCGGTGGCGTGGCAGTTCTCGGGGAGCGATCCCGAGCGCCGCGAACGCACCGCCCTGCGCATCATCGCCGTCTCGTTCTTCGCTCTCGCCGCCTACGTGTCGGTCGATGCGGTGCTGTCACTCACCGGTTTCCGCGAGCCCGAGCACTCGACCGTGGGAATCGTGCTCGCAGCGGTCAGCCTCGCCGTGATGCCGGCGCTGAGCTGGTTCGAACGCCGCACCGGCAGAGAGCTCGGTTCGGCATCCGCCGTCGCCGATTCGCGGCAGACCCTGATCTGCAGCTACCTTTCGGCAGCGCTCCTGCTCGGTTTGGTGCTGAACAGCACGCTCGGGTGGGCGTGGGCGGACTCGATCGCCGCCCTGGTCATCGCGGCTCTCGCGGTGCGCGAAGGCGTTCAAGCCTGGCGCGGTGACGCGTGCTGCGCGCACTCAAATTGATTCGCGCAATGCCAGGAGTTCGGCGGCGTGCTCGAGTGCGCTCCCGGAGTCGCTGAGGCCGGAGAGCAGACGCGCCATCTCGGCGAGTCGGGCGTCGCCGTCCAGACGCCGGCAGCTGCTCTCTGTGAACCCACCCGCCGAGTCTTTGACGACCTGCAGATGGTTCGACGCGAAGGCCGCGACCTGCGCCAGGTGCGTCACCACGATGACCTGAGACGTGCGCGCGAGGCGCGCGAGACGCCGACCGATCTCGATCGCTGCGGCACCTCCGACGCCCGCGTCGACCTCGTCGAACACGAAGGTCGGCACCGGATCGACCCCGGCGACGACGACCTCGAGCGCGAGCATCACGCGCGACAGCTCTCCCCCGGAGGCGGTCTTCGCGACCGGCCGGGGGGCCGCGCCGGGATGCGGACTCAGCAGCAGCTGCACGTCGTCGCCCCCTGATCCGCCGAGCGTCGCCGCCGGCGAGACCTCGACGACGAACTCGGCGTCGGGGAGCGCGAGCTGCCGCAGCTCTGCCGTGACGAGCTCTGACAACCGCACGGCCGCCGCTGCCCGCTGCTCTGTCAACCGCGCAGCAAGGTCGCGCTCGCGCTCCGTCTCGGCTTCCAAGCGCTCCGACAGCTCGTCGACCAGGCCGCCGTCGCCGTCGAGCTCCGACAGACGCTCGGCAGCGGTCTCGGCGGTGGCGATCACCGCGGTACTGTCGGCCCCGTAGAGCCGGAAGAGCCCGTTCAGCGCCGCAAGGCGATCGTTCGCGCGCGCGAGCTCGCCGGGGCCTTCCTCGTCGAGATCGCCGGCGTAGGCGGCGAGCTCGGTTGCCGCATCCGCGATCTGGAAGCTGACGCCCCGCAGCGTTTCGAGCACGGCCGCGAGCCGAGGGTCGAACTCGGCGACCCGCTCGAGCTCGCGCACAGCGTCGTCGACCAGTCCGCCAGCGTCTCTCACGAGCGGTTCGTCGGATTCGCTCGCCAACGCCTCGTGCGCGGCCGACGTCGCGGCGCGCAGTGCCTCGACGTTGCTCAGCAGCTCGATGCGGCCGGCGAGCTCGATCTCCTCGCCCGCCTGCGGGTCGACGGCGGCGATCTCCTCCAACTCGGCGCGCAGGCGCTCGGCTTCCGCGGTTCGTTCGTCGCGTGTTTCCGTCAACTCCTGCACGCGCGCGCTCAGCTGCTGACGCTCCTGGTGGCTGACCCGATACTCGGCGAGCGTGCGAGAAAGCTCCTCTCCCCCGAAGCGATCGAGCGTCTCGCGCTGCGCTGCGGTCGATTTCAGGCGCAACTGCTCCGACTGCCCGTGCACCGCGAACAGGCGATCTGCGAGCCTCCCGAGACTTCCCACGGGGGCGCTGGCTCCGCCGACACCCGCGCGACTGCGTCCTTCCGCGCTCACGGTTCGGCTGAGCACGAGCTCATCGTCTTCGATCTCGCCGCCCAGCTCGTCGACGATGTCGGCGACGATCGGATCGGAGGTGCGCACGATGCCGTGCACGCGCGCCTGAGTTGCGCCGGCGCGCACGGCACCGGCGTCACTGCGCTCCCCCATGAGGAGCCCGAGCGCGCTGACGACCATGGTCTTGCCGGCGCCGGTCTCGCCGGTGATGGCCGTGAACCCCGCGCCGAGCGGCACGGTCGAGTCGACGATGACCCCGAGATCCCTGATCCTGAGCTCTTCGATCATGCGACCTCACCTCCGCGACGACTGCCGCGCCATCCTGAGGTCGGCAGGTGGAATTTACGCACCAGTCGATCCGAGAAGACCCCGGCGTTCAACCGAGCGAGCCGCACCGACTGCGCGGATCGGCTGACCGTCACGATGGATCCAGCCGGGAGCTCCGTGCGTCTGCGCCCGTCGCACCACAGGACCCCCGGCCCGATGTTCTCGGGGAGAATGCGCACGCGCAGCTCAGAGTCGGTGCCGGTGACCAGCGGACGGTTGAACAACGCGTGAGCGGCGATCGGAACGATGAGCATCGCCTGCACCGTCGGCCAGACGATCGGTCCGCCCGCGGAGAAGGCATAGGCGGTCGAGCCAGTGGGGGTCGCGAGCACGACGCCGTCGCACGCGAACGTCGAGATCGGCCGACCGTCGACCCCGATCTCGACCTCGAGCATGCGCCGCTGCTTCTCGACGCTGGCCTCGTTGAGCGCCCAGGTGTCTGCGATCAGCCGTCCGTCCAGGCTCGCGCGAACATCGACGGTCAGGCGTTCCTCGACCGTGTAATCGCGCTGCAGCACCCGATCGATGGTCGTCGTGAGATCGAAGCTCTCCATCTCGGCCAAGAATCCGACATGGCCGAGATTCACTCCCACGATGGGGCACTCCGAGCCTCGGAGCAGCTCGGCCGCCCGTAGGATCGTGCCGTCGCCGCCGAGCACGATGGCGGCTTCGAGCTCCGTCACCGCCACGTCCGCGCCGAGCAGTGCGATGCGCTCGACTTCGAGGTGCGGAGAGAAGTCGTCCCGGTCTTGCGCGTCGAGCACGGGAACCACGTCGGCGGCGAGCAGCGCGGTCACGGCTTCGACTGTCGCGGCGACCGCCTCATCGCGATGCGTGTGCGACACGATCAGGATCCGCCGTGGTCCGTCGACCTGCATGCTCATCGCCCTTCGTCCGCTCGTGCTGTATCGATGCTCTGCCGCGCTTCGGGAGCCCCTGTGAGCTCGACGATGCGCGCCTCCCATTCTGTCGGAAGCGCATCTGCAGCGCGCACGAAATACCCGAGGAACTCCCGGTTTCCGTGCGCCCCGATCACCGGCGAAGCTGCGAGGTCGCGCAGTGCGAACCCGTGCTCGGCAGCGGCCTGGAGCACGGTGCGGACCGCGTCGCCCCA
The DNA here is from genome assembly GCF_018304845.1 of Leucobacter manosquensis. Lineage (NCBI taxonomy): Bacteria > Bacillati > Actinomycetota > Actinomycetes > Micrococcales > Microbacteriaceae > Leucobacter > Leucobacter manosquensis. The sequence continues at coordinate 1,533,668 of NZ_JAFEVO010000001.1, forward strand.
CTGCGCGGGCGAGGTGACCACGCCGTCTTTCACGCGACCGACTTCGAACTGCGGCTTGATGAGCAGCACGAGCTCAGCTGCAGGTGCCGCGCACGCCGCGATCGCCGGAAAGACGAGCCGGAGCGAGATGAACGACAGATCGGCGACGACCAGCGTCGGGGCGTCGGCGACCCCGGTATCGGCGGCGAGATTGGCCGGCGTGAGTGCTCGCGCATTGCGCCCCTCGACGAGCTTCACGCGATCGTCATCCCGCAGTTGCTGGGCGAGCTGATCGTGGCCGACATCGATCGCCTGCACGATGCGCGCGCCGCGCTCGAGGAGGACCTGCGTGAAGCCGCCCGTCGAGGCTCCGAGATCCAGGGCGACGCGCCCCGAAGGATCGATGGCGAAGGCCTCGAGCGCCGCGAGCAGCTTGTGCGCTGCACGGCCCACGTAGTGGTCGGCCCCGTCCACCGTCACCAGATCGCCCGCGACGACCTTCGCGCCCGGCTTTACGGCGACGGCCCCGTTGACCACGACCTGACCGGCGCCGATGAGTTCTGTCGCACGGCTGCGCGAGCGGGCGAGGCCGAGTAGCGGCACCACCCGATCGAGGCGCTCGGCGGTGCCGCCCCAAGTCGCCTGGAGCTCCGCGCTCACGGTCGCCGCGCCATCCCGCGTCTCATCACGATGCGTCTCCGGCTCGCCGCCCTCAGACGGCGCCATGATCGCCTCGCTGCAACTCGGCGAGCAGTTCGTCGTGCACCTGCTCGAATTTCTGCGCACGGTGCGAGAGCGGCTGGGACTCGATGAGTTCGATCCGGCTGAGCAGGCCGTCGTCGGCCTCGCCCGTGCCGAGGTCGAAGGAGCCGGCCGCCGACGGGAGGCCGCCCTCCGCGGCGCCACCCGCCTCAGGGCTCGTCCGCTCCTCGCGATTCTCGGTTTCGCTCATACGTCAAGACTAGCGAGGACGTCGGACACGCACCCGTGGGCTCAGCGCCAGTGATCCTCGTACAGAATCTCCGGCACCTTCAGCCCGTAGATGGCGAGACCCGAGGCCCAGATGGCCGCGCATCCCGCCCGCAGCAGGTTGATCGCCGAATCGCCTTCGGCGACGACCGACGCGATGTGGCCGTCCATGCGCACCTTCGCCGTGCCCACCTGGACGGTGCCGTCTTTCAGGCGTTCCGTCGTCGGGTACGGCTCGTGGAGTTCGGCGAGCGTCGCCACGATGTAGTCCGGACGCATGTCTTGAGACGCCGCGACGAGCTGCTTCGGTCGATCGACACCGGTCAGCACGTGCAGTGAGGGGATCCCCGCAGCGAGCGCGCCTTTGATATCGGTGTCGAGTCGGTCGCCGATCATCAGCGCATTGCGTGTGCCGAAGCGCGCGAACGCGGCCTCGAAGATCGGTGTCTCGGGCTTCCCCGCGAACACCGGGAGCCGCTGCACCGCCGTATGCACCGCTGAAACGAGTGTTCCATTGCCCGGAGCCAGACCGCGTGCCACCGGGATCGTCCAGTCGGTGTTCGTCGCGATCCACGGGAGCGGATCTCGCCCCGGCTCCTCCGCGAGCGCGAATGCGGCCTCCGCGAGGTGCGCCCATCCGACATCGGGCGCGAAGCCCTGCACGACGGCAGCGGGATCGTCCTCGGCGCTGCGAGTCACCTCGAAGCCCGCTTTCCCGAGCTCGTCGACCAGCCCGTCGCCGCCGACGACCAGCACGCGGGAACCGGTGGCGACCGTCTGTCGGAGCAACGAGACGGCCGCTTGCGGGGACGTGACGATCTCTGCGGCTTCGGTGTCGAGTCCCAGCTCGCGGAGGTGCTCCGCCACCGACGCATCGGTGCGGGAGGCATTGTTCGTCACGTATCCGATGCGTACGGCGCGCGCAGCCCGATTGAGCTGCTCGACCGCGTGCGGGATCGCCTCGGGCCCGCGGTAGATCACCCCGTCGAGATCCGCGAGCAACAGCTCGCGGCCCTCGATCGGGGCTGCGCCGAGCGCAGTGGCACGTTTCCCGAACAGCCCCATCAGTCGCGCTGCTCCGTCCGCTCTTCGGCTTCGTCGCCGACGTCGGTCGGGTCGTCCGACTCGGCGGGCGACTCCGAACCGTCGTCGGGCTCGGACGCCGTGCCGGCGCCAGAATCGAGGCCGGTGATCCCCGCGGCAGCGAGCAACTCGTCCACCTCGTCCTCGATCGACATCTCCGCCTCGGGCAACGCCGCCTCGGGCGCTTCAGATTCGGTCCGCTCGTCTCCGATCTGACCAGCCGGCTCCTCTTCGGCCGGCTCTTCTTCGGCCGGCTCTTCTTCGGCCGGCTCCTCTTCGGCCGGCTCCTCTTCGGCCGGCTCCTCTTCGACCGACTCCACGATCTCGCGATCCGCCTCGATATCGGCATCGGTCTCATCGGAGCGATCCGCATCGTCCGAAGGGTCGGACTCGTCGGCTGCCTCGTCCACGCCTGAGAACTCGCCAATCACTTCTTCGGCCGCCTCGTTCTCGAGCTCGGCGTCACGCTCCTCTTCGATGGCATCCTCATAGACCTCGAAGACCTCGAGCTCGTCGAGCGATCCATGGTGCGCCTGCAGCGCTCGTGCTGCCTGCTCCGCTCGCTCCAACCATTTCGCGGCCTCAGCAGAACGACCGAGATCCTCGAGCACCGCGGAGTATGCGGCGAAGAGATCGGGGCTCCACGAGAACGCCTTCGCCGGGTTCAGCTCAGGAATCTCGAGCTCGAACAGCGCCTGCTGCGTCTGCCCGAGGTCCAGGCGAGCACCCGACATCGCGATCGCGAGGTGCACCCGCTGCTCGGTGTCCAGGCGCGAGGTATCCGCTTCGAGTCCGGTTTCGATCGCCTTATCGGGGCGTCCCAAGCCACGCTCGCAATCGACCATCAGTGCGACGTGGCCATCCAGGCCGCTCAACCGCCGATACGTTCGCAGCTCCCGCAGTGCGAGCGCATAGTCGCCCGTTCGGTAGGCCGTGATCGCCAAGGTTTCGCGAGCTACGGGGATGCGGCCGGCTCGGCGGTTCGCCGAGAGAGCGTGCTGGTGCGCGAGCTCCGCGTCATCGTCGATGAGGAAGGCCACCATGGCGAGGTGACGGGCCACACGCTCCTGCACGTCCGCCTGCAGCGTCTTCAGCTCATTGCGCGCCGACGGGTGCAAGTCCTTCGGCTCGACCTCGTCGGGAAGCACCGGGTCCCGGTGATCGGACCGGACCGGCCGGAGTTCATGCTGCAGGCGCTCGGCCTCGGTGAACACACGCTCGCGACCGCCGCGGTCACTGCGGCCGGCGCCTCGGGTTCCGCCGCGTCCGTACCCGGGGGCCTCATCGCGCTGCGCACGCTCATCGCGTCCGCCGAAATCGCGCCGCGGAGCGCGATCGCTCCGGTCGTCCCGCTGAGGGCGGCGTGCATCACGTTCTCCGAAATCGCGCCGCGGAGCGCGGTCATCGCGCTGCGGACGACGATCTCCGCGGTCCCCGCGGTCGTTGCGATCACCGAAGTCACGGCGGGGCGCACGGTCGTCGCGGTCACCGAACTCGCGGCGCGGTGCGCGATCCCCCCGATCATCGCGCTGCGGGCGACGGTCGTCCCGATTCCCGAAGTCACGGCGAGGAGCACGATCCCCCCGATCGTCGCGGCGGGGTGCCCGATCATCGCGGTTGCCGTACTGCGGCCGCTGCGAACCACGATCGTCACGGTTCCCGTACTGCGGACGCTGACGATCCCCATCGCGCTGCGGGCGGCGATCGTCCCGATCACCGAAATCGCGACGGGGCGCACGGTCGTCACGATTGCCGTACTGCGGACGCTGCCGATCGCCATCACGCTGCGGCCGCTGCGAACCGCGATCATCGCGGTTCCCGAACTGCGGACGCTGCCGATCCCCATCACGCTGCGGGCGGCGATCGTCCCGGTCACCGAAATCGCGGCGGGGCGCACGGTCGTCACGATTGCCGTACTGCGGACGCTGCCGATCGCCATCACGCTGCGGACGCTGCGAACCACGATCATCGCGGTTCCCGTACTGCGGACGCTGCGAACCACGGTCATCGCGGTTGCCGTACTGCGGACGCTGACGATCGCCGTCGCGCTGCGGGCGGCGATCGTCCCGATCACCGAAATCGCGGCGAGGAGTACGATCATCACGATTGCCGTACTGCGGGCGCTGACGATCCCCATCACGCTGGGGCCGCTGCGAACCACGGTCATCGCGGTTCCCGTACTGCGGCCGCTGCGAACCACGATCATCGCGGTTCCCGTACTGCGGACGCTGACGATCCCCATCGCGCTGCGGGCGGCGATCGTCCCGATCACCGAAATCGCGGCGAGGAGCACGATCATCACGATTGCCGTATTGAGGCCGCTGCCGATCGCCATCACGCTGCGGGCGCTGCGAACCCCGATCGTCACGGTTCCCGTACTGCGGGCGCTGACGATCGCCGTCGCGCTGCGGGCGGCGATCACCGGAATCACGGCGACCTTCACCACGCTGATTACGGGGGCCGCGATCCGAGGAGTCGTTCCGATCGGGTCGTTCATTCATAAGGTGCCTCCGAGAATCAGCGCTGTTGAGATGTCTATAAAAAGCGAAAGGGTCGTACAGTGTGTGCCGTCTCTGGCTTACACTGTACGACCCTTTCTGTAAAAGGTGTCCGGCGGTGTCCTACTCTCCCACAAGGTCCCCCTTGCAGTACCATCGGCGCAATCAGTCTTAGCTTCCGGGTTCGGAATGTGACCGGGCGTTTCCCTGACGCTATGGCCGCCGTAACTCTATTCACATATGACCACACCCCACCCCAAACAGGTGGACGTGTGTGGCCGTACGTCTAGAACCACAAAGTGGACGCGAAACAATCGTTACTGAAGATACTCATGCCCTCCCACACTCAAGGGGAGGAAGAAATCAAGTCATCGGCTTATTAGTACCAGTCAGCTCCACACCTTACAGTGCTTCCACATCTGGCCTATCAACCCAGTAATCTACTGGGAGCCTCACCACCACAAGGGTGACGGAGATCTCATCTCGAGGCCGGCTTCCCGCTTAGATGCTTTCAGCGGTTATCCATCCCGAACGTAGCCAACCAGCCATGCCCTTGGCAGAACAACTGGCACACCAGAGGTCCGTCCAACCCGGTCCTCTCGTACTAGGGTCAGATCCTCTCAAATCTCCAACGCGCGCAGAGGATAGGGACCGAACTGTCTCACGACGTTCTAAACCCAGCTCGCGTACCGCTTTAATGGGCGAACAGCCCAACCCTTGGGACCAACTCCAGCCCCAGGATGCGACGAGCCGACATCGAGGTGCCAAACCATGCCGTCGATATGGACTCTTGGGCAAGATCAGCCTGTTATCCCCGAGGTACCTTTTATCCGTTGAGCGACAGCGCTTCCACAAGCCACTGCCGGATCACTAGTCCCGACTTTCGTCCCTGCTCGACCTGTCAGTCTCACAGTCAAGCTCCCTTGTGCACTTACACTCGCCACCTGATTGCCAACCAGGTTGAGGGAACCTTTGGGCGCCTCCGTTACTTTTTGGGAGGCAACCGCCCCAGTTAAACTACCCACCAGGCACTGTCCCAGAACCCGATCAGGGTCCGTAGTTAGATATCCAATATGACCAGAGTGGTATTTCAACAACGACTCCACCCAAACTAGCGTCTGAGCTTCACAGTCTCCCACCTATCCTACACAAGCCACACCGAACACCAATACCAAGCTGTAGTAAAGGTCACGGGGTCTTTCCGTCCTTCTGCGCGTAACGAGCATCTTTACTCGTACTGCAATTTCGCCGAGTTCACGGTGGAGACAGCTGGGAAGTCGTTACGCCATTCGTGCAGGTCGGAACTTACCCGACAAGGAATTTCGCTACCTTAGGATGGTTATAGTTACCACCGCCGTTTACTGGGGCTTAAATTCAAAGCTTCGACCCAAAGGTCTAACCTCTCCTCTTAACCTTCCAGCACCGGGCAGGCGTCAGTCCGTATACATCCACTTGCGTGTTAGCACGGACCTGTGTTTTTAGTAAACAGTCGCTTCCCACTGGTCTCTGCGGCCACCACACCCTTTCCCAAGCAAGTTGGTATAAGTGGATGGCCCCCCTTCTCCCGAAGTTACGGGGGCATTTTGCCGAGTTCCTTCACCATGATTATCTCGATCTCCTGAGTATTCTCTACCTGACCACCTGAGTCGGTTTGGGGTACGGGCAACAGCAAACCTCACGTCGATGCTTTTCTTGGCAGCATAGGATCACCTGCTTCCCCATACGGGTCCGCATCATGTCTCACCCAAAGCCGAAAACTCTTCATAATCGACGGGCTACACATTTACACCGGGACAACCATCGCCCGGCACAGGCTACCTTCCTGCGTCACACCTCACGCTCACCACCCCAGTATCGGGTTCGCAACCTCCACCCGCACATCACCCGAAGGATCCGTAACAGGCTTTGGATAGCTGAGCACTACTGGTTAGGTCTTTGACGGTTTACCGCCGGTACGGGAATATCAACCCGTTGTCCATCGACTACGCCTGTCGGCCTCGCCTTAGGTCCCGACTTACCCAGGGAAGATTAGCTTGACCCTGGAACCCTTGGTCTTCCGGAGGACGGGTTTCTCACCCGTCTTTCGCTACTCATGCCTGCATTCTCACTCGTGTGGCATCCACGACTGGTTCACACCGCCGCTTCACTCGCCACACGACGCTCTCCTACCCATCCATACGGCTGGACCACGAAGGCCTACCTATAAATATGAATGCCACAACTTCGGTGGCGTGCTTGAGCCCCGTTACATTGTCGGCGCGGAATCACTTGACCAGTGAGCTATTACGCACTCTTTCAAGGGTGGCTGCTTCTAAGCCAACCTCCTGGTTGTCACAGCAACTCCACATCCTTTTCCACTTAGCACGCGCTTTGGGACCTTAGTTGGTGATCTGGGTTGTTTCCCTCTCGACTATGAAGCTTATCCCCCACAGTCTCACTGCTGCGCTCTCACTTACCGGCATTCGGAGTTTAGCTGACGTCAGTAACCTTGTAGGGCCCATCGGCCATCCAGTAGCTCTACCTCCGGCAAGAAACACGCAACGCTGCACCTAAATGCATTTCGGAGAGAACCAGCTATCACGAAGTTTGATTGGCCTTTCACCCCTATCCACAGCTCATCCCCTCAGTTTTCAACCTAAGTGGGTTCGGTCCTCCACGACGTCTTACCGTCGCTTCAACCTGGCCATGGATAGATCACTTCGCTTCGGGTCTAGGACATGCGACTGAATCGCCCTATTCAGACTCGCTTTCGCTACGGCTGCCCCTCACGGGTTAACCTCGCCACATATCGCTAACTCGCAGGCTCATTCTTCAAAAGGCACGCCGTCACAGATACAAAGCCTGCTCCGACGGATTGTAAGCAAACGGTTTCAGGTACTATTTCACTCCCCTCCCGGGGTACTTTTCACCTTTCCCTCACGGTACTAGTCCGCTATCGGTCATCTGGAAGTATTTAGGCTTATCAGGTGGTCCTGACAGATTCACACGGGATTTCTCGGGCCCCGTGCTACTTGGGATACACACCACGCGGTAAAACCATTTCGGATACGGGACTCTCACCCACTCCGGTCGCCCATTCCAAGGCGTTCTCCTATAGCTTCACTCTCACGTTCGAAGGTCAGCAGCCCTTCACGGCACGTCCCGCAACCCCGACCATGCAACCCCTGCTAGGTATCACACATGACCGGTTTAGCCTCATCCGGTTTCGCTCGCCACTACTCCCGGAATCACTGTTGTTTTCTCTTCCTGTGGGTACTGAGATGTTTCACTTCCCCACGTTCCCTCTACCCGCCCTATATATTCAGGCGGGAGTCACCAGGTACGCACGCGCCCTGGCGGGGTTTCCCCATTCGGAAATCCTCGAATCATAGCCCGTTTATCGGCTCCCCGAGGCTTATCGCAGATTACTACGTCCTTCTTCGGCTCCAGATGCCAAGGCATCCACCGTTTGCTCTTAGAAACTTGAAATCACATAAGTATTCAGAAACACACACCCACCCAAACCCCCAAAGGGATCCGCCAGGTGTGTGACCAATGAAATTAATTAGTATCAGCAGCACCACACCCGCCCACACCCATCACACCCAAAGGCGATCCAGACACGGAAAGATATGACACTGCAAGATGCTCGCGTCCACTGTGTAGTTCTCAACGTACGGTCGATCCCACCCCCACGAGCAACACGTCTCGTGACAGCAGGTCAAGGAATCAGTCACCCACACCCCTAAAAGGATGCGACCGGCTGGTCTCCCAGGACCCAATAGTATGCACTTTCTGCCCACTCACCACACCCACCCAGGATTTCCAATCACCCCCGCCGAAACGGACATGACGTACTCACACAGGCGAGCCAGCAAGCTTGCTTGTCATATGTTCCACCCATGAGCGGCTCGCAGTGAACGTATGCCACTGATCGAGCCATTCTGCGACACCCCGAAAGGTGTCGAGTGCTCCTTAGAAAGGAGGTGATCCAGCCGCACCTTCCGGTACGGCTACCTTGTTACGACTTAGTCCTAATCACCAGTCCCACCTTCGACAGCTCCCTCCCACAAGGGGTTAGGCCACCGGCTTCGGGTGTTACCGACTTTCATGACTTGACGGGCGGTGTGTACAAGGCCCGGGAACGTATTCACCGCAGCGTTGCTGATCTGCGATTACTAGCGACTCCGACTTCATGGGGTCGAGTTGCAGACCCCAATCCGAACTGAGACCGACTTTTTGGGATTCGCTCCACCTCGCGGTATCGCAGCCCTTTGTATCGGCCATTGTAGCATGCGTGAAGCCCAAGACATAAGGGGCATGATGATTTGACGTCATCCCCACCTTCCTCCGTGTTGACCACGGCAGTATCCCATGAGTTCCCACCATTACGTGCTGGCAACATAGGACGAGGGTTGCGCTCGTTGCCGGACTTAACCGAACATCTCACGACACGAGCTGACGACAACCATGCACCACCTGTTTACGAGTGTCCAAAGAGTCCTGTATCTCTACAGTGTTCTCGTATATGTCAAGCCTTGGTAAGGTTCTTCGCGTTGCATCGAATTAATCCGCATGCTCCGCCGCTTGTGCGGGCCCCCGTCAATTCCTTTGAGTTTTAGCCTTGCGGCCGTACTCCCCAGGCGGGGAACTTAATGCGTTAGCTACGACACAGAACCCGTGGAACAGGCCCTACATCTAGTTCCCAACGTTTACGGCATGGACTACCAGGGTATCTAATCCTGTTCGCTCCCCATGCTTTCGCTCCTCAGCGTCAGTTACGGCCCAGAGATCTGCCTTCGCCATCGGTGTTCCTCCTGATATCTGCGCATTCCACCGCTACACCAGGAATTCCAATCTCCCCTACCGCACTCTAGCTTGCCCGTACCCACTGCAGGCCAGAGGTTGAGCCTCTGGTTTTCACAGCAGACGCGACAAGCCGCCTACGAGCTCTTTACGCCCAATAATTCCGGACAACGCTTGCACCCTACGTATTACCGCGGCTGCTGGCACGTAGTTAGCCGGTGCTTTTTCTGCAGGTACCGTCACTTTCGCTTCTTCCCTACTAAAAGAGGTTTACAACCCGAAGGCCGTCATCCCTCACGCGGCGTTGCTGCATCAGGCTTGCGCCCATTGTGCAATATTCCCCACTGCTGCCTCCCGTAGGAGTCTGGGCCGTGTCTCAGTCCCAGTGTGGCCGGTCACCCTCTCAGGCCGGCTACCCGTCGTCGCCATGGTGAGCCATTACCTCACCATCTAGCTGATAGGCCGCGAGTCCATCCCGAACCAAAATTCTTTCCACCTACACACCATGCGGTGATAGGACATATCCAGTATTAGACGCCGTTTCCAGCGCTTATCCCAGAGTTCGGGGCAGGTTACTCACGTGTTACTCACCCGTTCGCCACTCATCCACCCCCAGCAAGCTGGGAGCTTCAGCGTTCGACTTGCATGTGTTAAGCACGCCGCCAGCGTTCGTCCTGAGCCAGGATCAAACTCTCCGTAAAAAACGATTGCCACACGCCCCGGGGAAAAACCGGAACATGCAACGAGTTCAATCTGGCAACAGAACCATCAATACTGACGATTCTTGTTATCCAAAAAAGGAATCTCCCACACCCAGAAACCTGGATGTCGGGGATTATAAATTAAATTGGCATATGACAATTTAAGTGCACACTATTGAGTTCTCAAAGACCAGACACCACCCGTCACACCCAACCAAGGGAAGCTCCGAACAGCAACCTGTCTAACTTACCACAAGAACGTGGCGAGAAACGCATGTAAATGAGCCGGACCGTTTCAGTCCGGCTGCGTCGCGCTGACAAGGGAATACATTACGGCCCCCGACCCCCGACCAGCAACACCACGCAGCATCCCGGGCGTGTCCCCGCATGAATCCGCCAATTCACCCACACGACACCCCACCGACACCCCAACCGACACCGGGCTGGAATGGGGCAAAAGCTCGCCAAACCCGTCGGAATGCCCGTTTTCCGGGCGCGTCGCGGCCGGCCGGTCGCCCGGCTCGCGCGTTCTCACTCCACGATGGCGAGGGCGCGGATGGGAGAACCGTCGCCCGCGGCGATCCGCAGCGGGATGAGCGACATCTCGACGACCTCGGGCAGCGACGTCAGACGCGCGAGGTTCTCGACGATGACGCCGTCATTCCCCAGCCAGAACTCGTGCACCGGCATACCGGCCTCGGGCGACGCTGCGTCAGTCGGATCGGGGCTGAAGCAGTCGACGCCGAGCACGCGCGCGCCGCGCGCCCAGAGCGTCCGCGCGAGATCCAGCGACACCGACGGGTGGGCGCCCGCTGCCTCTCCCCCGAAGTGCACGTCCCACCCGGTGGCGATGCACACGATCGGCGGCACGTGATCCGGAACCGGATCGGCGAGGCGATCCGCCGTGATCGACTCCCCCGCGGCTGCCGGCGACGGGCCCACACGCAGCACCCGCGCGGGGCCCGTCACCAGTTCGAGCGGGATCTCGTCGACCGTGCGCCCGCCCACGACGGAGTGCGCCGGTGCATCGAGATGCGTGCCGGTGTGCGACCCCATGTCGAGTCGCGCCACCGCCACCCCGTCAGCGCCGACCGTGAGCGCCGGCGCGATCCTCACCTCGGGGTCACCGGGGTACACGGGCATGCCGGTGCTGACCGGGTGGCTCAGGTCGACGACGGCCATGTCAGTCTCCGAGCCGGAGCGCTGCGGTCTCGTCGGCGCCGTCGAGCAGGTGCCCGGTCGGCTGGGAGTCGCGCGGATCGATGAGGCCGAGGCCGGCGCGACGGCCGATCCCGAGCATCAGTCCGAGATAGAGGCCGAAGCTGATGACGAATGCGGGAATGTTCGCGCCGATGGGGCTTGGGGCGACGTACGCCAGCACGTAGGAGAGCGCGGCTCCGATCACCCACACGATCACAGCGATCCAATTGACGCCGCCGCGGTACCAGTAGCGGCTCTCGGGGCGCTCATGCAGGATCTGGCGGGAGTAGCCCCGCCGCTTCAACAGGTAGTAGTCCGCGATCATGATCGCGAATACCGGCACGAAGAAGGCGCTGATGATGAAGAGGAAGTCGGTGAACTGGTTCAGCAGGCCGAGAAATGTCGAGCCGACGATCGAGATGATGCCGAGCACGATGGCCGTCGGGAGGAAGCGGAGGTGCCATCTGGACTGCGCGTTCACCACCGAGGTCACCATTCCGAAGACCACCATCGTATTGGTGGCCATGACGGAGAGGAAGATGGCGATGCCGAGCGGCCAACCGAATTCCGCGACGATCACCGACGGGTCGAACGGCGTCGCTTCGTCGCCGCGCAGGAGCACGGTGCTGAAGGCGACGAGCCCCAGGAACATGGCAATGGTCGTCGACAGCGTGTATCCGATCCCCGAGCCGACGATGCCCGCGGTGCTGCTCTTCGCATGCCGATTCATGTCGGCCGAGAGCACGGTCCAGGAGATCGCCGTCGCGATGACCATGTCGAGCGTGATGAACGGAGTGCCGCCGAGAGACGCGTCCACGGGCAGCGCCGCGAATTCGCCCAGGCTGAAAGCGCTGAAAGCTGCAGTGAATACGAAGCCCATCACGATGAGGATCGCGAGGGCGAGCCAGGGCTCGACGCGCGAAATGCCCGTATGCCCGAAGATCGCCAGCACGACGACGATCGCCTGGCAGAGTGCGGAGAAGAGCATCGGGTTCGAGAAGCCGGTCGCCTCGTGCACGAGGTAGTTCACCGTCACACCGGCGAGCATCGCCTGCACCCAGCTCCAGCCCATCAGGATGATGAGATTCGCGACCGCGGGGAGGATGCTCCCGCGAATGCCGAAGGATCCGCGTGTCAGGGCCATCGTCGGAAGCCCGGTGCGGGTCCCCATGTTGCCGATGAGCACGAGCACGACGACGCCGATGAGCGTGCCGACCACGATCATGGCGCTCGCGGTGCCGAACGACACGGATGGCGTGAAGAGCGTACCGGTCAGGAGGGTGGTGACCACGAGGTTCGCGGCCAGCCAGATCATGCCGATGTGCAGCAAGGACTGGGTGCCGCGCACCGGGCCGGCGGACTCATGCTGGCCGTCGAGGGTGACGGCCATGGTCTCGGGACTGGTCATGATCAGAGCGCCGTATCGATCGCGGCGGCTGCAGCGGACTCGGGCGTTCCCGCTGCGATGGCAGACGGCACCGTGGAGAGATGTTCGTGGATCGCGATGAGCCCGTCGGGCTGAGCGCCGTCGGCGCGGAAGATGATGCTCTCGCGCTCGACGTACGAATCGGGGCCCTCATCGGAGTCGATGCTGGTCGCGACGGTGTGGCTGAACACGGCACCGCCGGGGAACGTCTGCACCAGCCGGTCGGTGGAGGTGCACGAGGTGACGCGCCACCCGGAGGCGACCCAGCCGCCCCAGAGCGCTTCGTACTCGGCACGCGAGTCGAGCCGCGCGGCCTCGGGATGGAAGATGAAGCTCGCGTCGGCCGCGAAGCCGGCGAAGTACGCCTCAGTATCGGTCGCGGCGAACGCCTCGATGATGGCGTCGGCCGCGGCGATGACCGCTGCCTGGTCCGGGGTGTGCATGGGTGCCTCCATTGGCGTGACTGACTGGGTGGAGCAGGCGGGGCGCGTCACGGCGACCCGCCCCGCCTGCTGGGGAGCGGATGTGGGATCAGCCGCGCGCTGCCATGGCGCTCACGAGTTCGTAGACGACGTGGCTCGCGGCCACCGCGGTGATCTGCGCGTGGTCGTACGCCGGGGCGACCTCGACGACGTCGGCGCCGACGATGTGGAGGTCGGCGAGCCCGCGGATGAGACGGAGCATCTCGCGGCTGGTGAGTCCGCCGGCCTCGGGCGTGCCGGTGCCCGGGGCGTGAGCCGGATCCAGCACGTCGATGTCGATGGAGATGTAGAGCGGCTTGTCGCCGACGCGCTCGCGAATCTTCTCGAGCGTCGCGGGAATGCCGTGCTCTTCGACGAACTCGCTGGTGACGATCTGGAAGCCGAGCTTCACGTCGTCTTCGAGGTCGCTCTTGCCGTAGAGCGGCCCGCGGGTGCCGCCGTGCATGGAGGCGGTGAGGTCGATGAGACCCTCCTCGGACGCCCGGCGGAAGGGGGTGCCGTGCGTGGTGGGAGCGCCGAAATAGGTATCCCAGGTGTCGAGATGCGCATCGAAGTGCAGCACGGCGACGGGGCCGTGCTTCTTGTTGATCGCGCGCAGCAGGGGCAGTGCGATGGTGTGGTCGCCGCCGATGGTGACGATCTTGTCCACGCGCTCGCCGAGCTCGGTCGCCGCCTCTTCGACCTGACGCACGGCCTCATCAAGGCTGAACGGGTTCGCCACGATGTCACCGGCGTCGACCACCTGCTTGACGTTGAACGGCGAGACGTCTTGCGCAGGGTTGTACGGACGGAGCAGGCGCGACGCTTCGCGCACGTGCGACGGGCCGAAACGCGCGCCCGGGCGGAAGCTCACGCCCGAGTCGAAGGGCACGCCCACGACGGCGATGTCGGCGGACGGAACGTCTTCGATGCGGGGCAGCTTCGCGAACGTGGCGATGCCTGCGTACCGGGGGGTCTGGCTCGCGTCGACGGGGCCCTGAGGCGTGTGAGAGGTCACGATGCGACTCGTCCTTCCAAAGTTGCGTATAAGTAAACAAGTGAGTTCTATGGGTGAACTCGCATTCACTATAGGCTGGAGTTCGCAGAGAGGTCAACGGGAAGGCGGCACCGCATGCGACCGATCCACCCGACCGCAGCGGTCGAGGCGATTCGCATCGGCGCCAAGCTCCGATCGTCCCGTCTCGCCCAGGGCCTCACCCTCGAACAGCTCGCGCGGGCCACCGGCCTCACCAAGGGGTTCATCAGCCGCGTCGAGCGCGACGACACCATGCCGAGTGTGCCAACCCTCGTGCAGCTCTGCCAAGCGCTCTCGATGCCGATCGGCAACCTCTTCGAAGAGCCCGAGCTGCAGCTCATTCCGCTCGACACCGCACCCGCCATCAACATGGGCGGCACCGGTGCCGACGAGCGCCTCGTCACGCCGCGCTCGGAGGACCGCGTCCAGGTGCTGCGATCCACCCTCGCGCCCGAGGCGAGCGGGGGCGACCAGCTCTACACCGTCAACTGCAGCCTCGAGTCGCTGCACGTCATCTCTGGCGACCTCGAGATCACGTTCGCCGATCGCCAGGTCGCGCTGCAGGCCGGGGACACGCTGACCTTTCCCGGTCGCGCGCCGCACACCTGGAGCGCCGGATCCGCTGGCGCCGAAGCCGTATGGGTACTCGTGCCGGCCGCCTGGAGCGGCTCCGCCTGATCCGTTCGGGCGAGTTCCGGCGGATCCTCGGCGGCTGCCCCGCGCCCCGCGCTCCCGCGGCCCGCGCCCCCGCGCCGAAAGCGCGATTCAGCACCTTCCCAAGTGGGGAACGGTGCCGAATCGCGCTTTCGAGCAGTCGAGCAGTCGCAGCGAGCAGTCGAGCAGTCGCAGCGAGCAGGGGCGAAGCGAGCAGTCGCGGCGGCGAGTCGCCCGGCCCGGCTACTCCCCGAAGAGGATCACGCTGCGCGTGCGCTCCCCGCGCCGCATGGCGTCGAAGGCTTCGTTGACCTCGTCGAGTCCGACGCGCGCGCTGATGAGGTCGTCGATCGGCAGCGCACCGGAGAGGTAGGCTCCGGCCACGCGCGGGAAGTCGCGCGCGGGAACGAGTCCGCCGTAGTTCGAGCCGATGATCGTCTTCCCCTCATACGCGAGCAGCAGACCGTCGATCTCGACGCTCTGCCCTTCCGGCGGCAGGCCGACGAATACGGCGCGGCCGCCGGGCCGGATCAGTTCCGGCAGTTGCTGCATCGTCTGCACGCGGCCGATCGCCTCGAAGGCCACGTCGGCCCCGCCACCCGTGGCTTCGCGCACCTGCTCTGCGAGATCGTCGCCGCTCAGCACGGTGCGTGTCGCCCCGGCTCGCGTGGCCTCGGCGAGCTTTGCCTCCGACACGTCGACCGCCACGATCGGGTTGGCTCCCGCGAGACGCAGCGCCGAGATGATGGACAGCCCCACGCCGCCGGCGCCCACGACCACCGCGGACTCACCCGCGACCACGCGGGCGTTGTTGGCCACAGCGCCGTAGCCGGTGCCGACCGAGCATCCGATCAGGCTGGCCACGTCGAACGGCACGCGCTCGTCGATCTTGATCGCCGCGAACTCCGGCACGACGATCGCCTCGGCCATGGCACCGGTCGCCAGGTACGGGTAGGCCGCGGCGCCGTCGGATCCGTCGCTCCACCGGGTCGTGCCGTCGGGCAGCAGCGAGTCGTTCGATTTGGCCCGCGTGCACGCCCAGGGCTTGCCCCCCGCGCATTCCCCGCACCGCTGGCAGGCCTGGTGCCACGCGATGACCACGTGGTCTCCGATCTCGAGCCCGCGCACTCCGGCGCCCACGGCTTCCACGACTCCGGCGGCCTCGTGCCCCATGACTGCCGGCAGCGGCACCTGCCATTCGCCGTCGAGCACGTGCCGATCGGATCCGCAGACGCCGGCCGCGCGCACCGTGACGCGCACCTCGCCGTGCTCGGGACCCGCCAGGGTCATCGTCTCGACCGACAGCCGGTCACCCTCGGTGCCGCGGTAGACGGCGGCGCGCACCTGCTTCAGCTCAGTCATCGTTACTTCCTTCCGGCGGCCGCGAACGGATCGGTCTGGCCGTACGCGCCGCGGCCGCGGCGCACGTAGAGCAGCCAGTTGAGGAGGAGGTAGACCGCGATCGCGATGCCGATGGTCGGCACGGTCGCCGTCGCGTATCGGAAGATCGGCAGCGTCTCGAGGGTGATGGGGTTGTACACCCAGAGGTAGAAGATCGAAGCGGTCGCGACTGCGATCATCGCGGCGAGGTTCACACCGCCGGTGAAGCGCAGCGGATCTTCGACCCCGGTCGCGTAGAGCGCCCGCACGGGAACGTTCTGACGGCGGAGGATCAGGTAGTCGGCGATGATCACCCCGCAGATCGCGGCGATGAACGCTCCCGATATCACGACGAACGTCATGAACTGCCCGTACATGAAGCTCGGGAACAGTGCGAGCACCGCCGGGAAGAACAGGAAGACGGCGCACAGCGCCGGCCATCGGAGTCGGGAGAGCGCCCGTCCGCTCGACTGCTTGATCGCGAGGACGGTCGAATACGCGATCGACGCCATGCTGGTGACGTTCGCGAACCCGACGAACAGCAGCGTGAGGATGCCGAGCACGGGGCCGCCGAGCGGCACCATCCAGGCGGTCGGGTCTGCGGCCCCGAGCATGAGCGCTGCGGCCATGCCGACCAGCTGAGCGACTACTGTCCCGATGAAGATCCCTCCGTACGCGGGCCACAGCGCCGCCTTCGGGCCGCGCGTCAGTCGGGCGAGCGTCCCCATCACGGGCCACCACGACAGTCCCGCGCCGAGATTGAATTCAACGGCCATCGCGAAGTTCAGGGTTTCGTCTTCGAACGGGGCCAACGGCT
The DNA here is from genome assembly GCF_018304845.1 of Leucobacter manosquensis. Taxonomy (NCBI): domain Bacteria; kingdom Bacillati; phylum Actinomycetota; class Actinomycetes; order Micrococcales; family Microbacteriaceae; genus Leucobacter; species Leucobacter manosquensis. The sequence goes on from NZ_JAFEVO010000001.1 coordinate 1,550,657, forward strand.
CGGCCGCGAACAGGTCGGCCCAGGAGTGCTGCGACATGAGGAGCACCATCATGAGTGCCACGATGATGAGGAGGCCGGGTGCGACGAAGCGGTTGAGCTTGCTGATGGCGACCGGGCCGCGTGAGAGCAAGAACCAGCCGCCCAGGATGGCCGCGAGCGCGAAGATCGTGACGACGGGACCTTCGACGTTGAACTCCGTGCCGAACGCCTGGTTCGAGATCTCGGTGAACGCGCGGCCGAACATGATGCCGAGCAGCGAACTCCACCCCATCTCGGTGACGAGTACGACCGTGAACACGACGATGGCGACGCCGACGGCGCCGAAGACCGACTTCAGTGCGCGATACTGCTCCACGCCGAGACGCTGGCTGAGCAGTACGCTGCCGAGCACCATGATGGCGAGTCCGAGCGTATTGCCGAGGAGCATCGCCGCGATGCCGTCGCCGAATCCGACGAGCAGCACCGTCGAACCGCCCGTGAGAAACGCCCACGTGGCGATGGCCAGGCTGAGCGTCACCCAGCTGAAGTCGGTGGCGCGCCAGGTGCGTTCGCTCTTCGTCAGCGGTAGCGATCCGAAGGTCGCCTCCTCGGCGACAGCCGCTTCGACGCGCAGCGCCTGCGTCTCGGTGAGCTCGGAGGTTGTCGCGCTGGGACGCTCGTCTGCGGCGCCGCTCACAGCACACCCGCGATCCACGAGCCGAGTGCGATGACGCCGACGACGCTCAGGAAGAGCGCGAGGCTTCCGCCGCCGAGCCTGGCGTGCACCGGGTCGTCCGCCTCGACCGTTTCGATGTGCGTCAGTCGACGCTCGAGCTCTTCAGCGAGCCGAGTATCCGTGTTCATGGGACAGACCTCCTTGTGTATCCGTGTGATCCCGCTTCCGCTCACGCGGAGAACGGAGCCAGCCTAGGTGACTTCGTGGCATTTCGTTCGTCGTCCGGTCGCACCGATGCGCAAACGGCCAGAGAACGGACAGAATGTGCGCGAGACCCGTAGAATGGCGCTTCTGGGCTGCGCATCTGCGCAGCCCGATCGAGGCGGCTAGGGAGTCAGCGATGGAACATCCGGTCGAATCTGCTGAACTGCGCCGGCGCGTGCTCCGCGGTCTGCGAGAGAACGGACGCGCGAGCTATTCGCGGATCGCAGCTGAGCTCGGTGTGAGTCGCCGGCAGGTGACCCAGATCGTGCAGAGCGCGATCACGCGCGGCGAGCTGCGGTTGACCGTGTCGATCAGCCCCGATCTGCTGGGGCTCGAGCGCTTCGCCTACCTGCAGCTCTCCGTTTCCGGGCCCATCACTCCGGTCAGATCGGCCCTCGCGGCGATGCCAGAGTCGACCTTCGTCGCCGACATCAGCGGCCACTACTCGATCGACGTCGAAGTGCGCGTCGGCGCGGACCCGCACCTGCGCTCCACCGTCGACCGGGTGCGGGAGCTGCCCGGGGTGCAGGAGGTGCGCACGCATCTGTACGAGAGCATCGAGGTCAATCGGTACTCCCCGCTCCGCACCGGACGGACGTCGTTCGTCGTCGACGAGGCCGACCGTGCGCTCGTGAGTCACCTGCAGCGCAACGGTCGCGCTTCGTTCCGCGAGCTCGGAGAGGCGGCGGGCATCTCCCCCAGCGGTGCGCGTCTCCGCTTCGAGCGTCTGACGCGCGACGGAGCGGTGAAGGTCGTCGGCATTCCGGTGCGCGGCGCGCTCGCGTCGCCCGATGGAGCCGGGGCCGTCGATCGCGTGGAGACCCCGTCCATCGGGGTCGGTGTGAAGATCCGGGGCAGGATCTCGGCCGCACTCTCGAGTGTGCGTTCCCTCGACCCCGAGTTCATCGCGACCACCATCGGAGACTACGACCTCATCGTGACGCTCTCCGCCGACAGCTACGAGGAGCTCCTCGATCAGGCCGACCGGTTGCGCACACTCCCCGAGGTCGAGCGCATCGAAACGTGGGCGAACCTCAGGATCGTGAAGGAGCAGTACGGCGAGGGCGATCGGCTCAGCGCCAGCCCGCGTACACCTCTGGCCGACGATCCTGCAGATACAGCGCGCCAGCACCCACCGACGGCCGACCCGGGTCGGAGGCCTCGGGATCCGGCACATCAACGATGAGCAGTTCGGGATCGGCGCCGGACGCTCCGAGCACCGCGCCCTCGAATCCGGCGACCACGCTCAGGCCCGCGAAGATCCCTCCGGCGTGATCGGCGTAGGCGACGACGATGCGGTTCTCGGCGGCGCGAGCGCGCACGAGCAGCTCGGGCACGTACGCCGAGTCGCCGTCGATCGCCGTTGGCACCAAGAGCAGATCGGCGCCGTTCTCCGCCGCGAAACGGGCGGGCTCGGGGAACTCGATGTCGTAGCAGATCTGGAAGGCGACGCGCCGCCCGTTCCAGTCGGCGATGCGGGGAGGATCGGCAGCCGGGGTGAAGGCCAATCGTTCGTCGGCGCCCCACAGGTGCACCTTCTCGTAGCGCAGCACTTCGTCGCCGGCGGCGTCCCAGAGACCCGCGGCGATGGCGAACGTGCCGTCCTCGCGGGCGAGCGGGAACCCGGCGGCGATCGCGACCCCGGTCTCGCGCGCGATGGAAGCGAGTGCGCTCGGGATGCCGTCGACGCGTTCGGCACTCAGCCATTCGGCGAGCTCGGCAGGCGCGTACCCCGTCACGAAGAGCTCAGGTGTGAGCAGCAGCTCGGCACCGGCCCTCCGGGCGTCGGTCGCGGCCGTGCGAATGGCGGCGAGGTTGGCCTCGGGGTCGAGGGGCGTCGCGGACGCCTGCAGCAGAGCGATGCGCATCGGAACCCTACCCCACCACGACGCCGGCGAGCGTCTTCTTGCCTCGGCGCAGGACCGCGATCGCGCCGTGCAGCAGATCGTCGCTCTCGAGCACGCGATCCTCGGACTCCACCGCAGCGTTGTTCACGTACACTCCGCCCTGCGAGATCGCGCGTCGAGCCTCGCCGAGGCTCTTCACGAGTTCCGTGTCGACGAGGAGTTGCGCGACCGGCGTGCCGATCGATCCGGTCGCCTGGGACAGCTCGGAGACGGCGCCGCGCAATGAGGGCTCGTCGAGCGCGGAGAGGTCTCCGCGGCCGAACAGCGCCTCGGATGCGTCGATCGCACCCTGCACCGCCGCAGCCCCGTGCACGAGCGTCGTCACTTCGAGCGCGAGACGCTTCTGAGCGGCGCGCTTGAACGGCTCGGTTTCGACCTGGCGTGCGTAGTCTTCGATCTCGTCACGCGACAGGAAGGTGAAGACCTTGAGACGATCGACGACGTCGGCGTCGGCCTGGTTCAACCAGAACTGGTAGAAGGTGTAGGGCGAGCACATCTCCGGGTTCAACCAGATCGCGTTGCCCTCGCTCTTGCCGAACTTCGTGCCGTCGGCGTTGGTGATCAGCGGCGTTCCGATGGCGTGCGCCGAGGCGCCCTCGACCTTGCGGATGAGCTCCGTGCCGCTCGTCAGGTTGCCCCACTGATCGCTGCCGCCCGACTGCAGCCTGCAGTCGTACTGCCGGTACAGTTCGAGGAAGTCGAGGCCCTGCAGGATCTGGTAGCTGAACTCGGTGTAGCTGATGCCCTCGTCGGAGTTCAGCCGCTTCGCGACGATGTCCTTCTTGATCATCGTGCCGACGCGGAAGTGCTTGCCGATCTCGCGGAGGAAATCGATCGCGGAGAGCGGCGCGGTCCAGTCGAGGTTGTTGACGAGCCTGGCGGCGTTCTCGCCTTCGAAGCTCAGGTATCGGGAGACCTGCTGGCCGAGCGAGTCGACCCACTCGGCGACGGTCTCACGCGAATTGAGCACCCGCTCCGCAGTGGGGCGCGGATCGCCGATGAGCCCCGTCGACCCGCCGACCAGACCCAACGGCCGGTGCCCGCGCAGCTGCAGGCGGCGCATGAGCAGCAGCTGCACGAGATGCCCGAGGTGCAGGCTGGATGCCGTCGGGTCGAATCCGCAGTAATACGCGAACGGTTCGCCCTCGAGCAGCGTCGACAGCGCTTCCGCGTCGGTCGACACATGGATCAGCCCGCGCCACTCCAGCTCTTCCCACAGGGTGGCGAAGCTGTCGTCGTTGCGCTGGGCGGCCAGTATTTCGGTGCGATCGTTCAGTTCAGACACGCCTGTCATCGTACCGCCTGACCCTCATGGAGCGCGCGTCCTGACCTTCGTGCAGCGCGCGACCTGACCTTCGTGGAGCGCGCGACCTGACCTTCGTGGAGCGCGCGTCCGTGACAGATCCGACGTCCGTGAGGGCTGAACATGCTCATTCGCCTCACCGAAGCCGTTATTCCTCCCGGGGAGAGCGCGCGGGAATCACTCGTGACGGCGGCCTCGACCGCGCCTGCTCTGCACAGCGCGGACTGCGCTGCGCACAGCGGCTGCGACAATCGTGAGCGCACCACCCCAGATCAGGATCGCCAGAACCCACAGGGATCCCGACCTGCGGCCGCTGCCGAGCGCTTCGCCCCAGCCGGTTCCGGCGGCGTGCAGCGCCACGGGCCCCACCGACATGACGGCGGCCCCGACGAGGAGCAGCACCCAACCCGCCGGGCCCGGGGAGCGCTTGCCTCGCGCATCGGCGGGACCCATTGTGAAGACCGCGCCGCCCATGATCGCGAAGCCCGCGCTCACCGCGGCAAACCCCCACCCCGTTGGATCGTCGCTCGAGATCGCCACGGCGGCCATCACGATCGCGAGCACGCCGAAGAATGCGACCGAGAGACCGACGACCGCTAGCGGGTTGCGCGGCGCTCTCGCACTCATCGGACGCTCAGGCCCGGAACTCAGCGATCCGCTCGGCGAGCCGGGCGAGCTGCTCGTCGACGCGAACGCGAGCGGTGCCGCCGGCCCCCACGCGCGAGTTCACAGAGCCCTCGATGGTGAGCACCTCCCGCACTGCCGGAGTGAGGTGCGCCGAGATCGACGCGAGTTCGGCATCGCTCGGTTCGTGGAGCTCGATGCCCCGCTCCTCGCAGTGACGCACGAGTTCACCGGAGATCTCGTGCGCGTCACGGAAGATCACGCCTTGCTTCACGAGCCACTCGGCGACGTCGGTGGCCAATGAGAACCCCTGCGGGGCGAGCTCGGCCATCCGCTTCGTGTCGAACGTGAGCGTCGCCACCATGCCGGTGAACGCGGGGAGCAGTACCTCGAGCTGGCCGATCGAGTCGAAGACCGGTTCCTTGTCCTCCTGCAGATCGCGGTTGTACGCGAGCGGCAGCCCCTTCAGCGTCGCGAGGAGGCCGGTCAGGTTTCCGATCAGACGCCCGGACTTTCCGCGAGCCAGCTCGGCGATGTCGGGGTTCTTCTTCTGCGGCATGATGCTGGAGCCGGTCGAATAGCCGTCGTGCAGGCGAACGAACCCGAACTCCTTGGTGTTCCAGAGGATGATCTCTTCGGAGAGCCTGGAGAGGTCGATGCCGATCTGCGCGGTGATGAAGGCGAACTCGGCGACCACGTCGCGAGCCGCGGTGCCGTCGATCGAGTTCTCGAGCGGATCGCCGAGTCCGAGTTCGGTCGCGACGAGCCGCGGGTCGAGGCCGAGCGAGGAGCCGGCGAGGGCGCCGCCGCCGTAGGGCGAGGCGCTGGCGCGGGACGCCCAGTCCCGGAGACGCTCCAGGTTGCGGACGATCGGCCAGGCGTGCGCCGCGAGCTGGTGGGCCAGCAGTACTGGCTGAGCGTGCTGCAGATGGGTGCGGCCGGGCAGGATCGCGTCGGGGTGCGCCGCCGCCTGGTCTGCGATGGCGTCGAGCAGGTCGAGCAGCATGCCGCGGATCACAGCGGCATGATCGAGGAGGTACAGACGCACCAGGGTCGCGATCTGGTCGTTGCGGCTGCGTCCGGCGCGGAGCTTGCCTCCGAGCTGCACGCCCGTGATCTCGATGAGCAGTCGCTCAAGCGCGGAGTGCACGTCTTCGTCGTCTGCGGCGGGAACGGCGCGGCCGTCCGCGACGCGAGCTGCGAGCTCGTCGAGCGCGGCTCGCATCTCGGCGAGCTCGTCTTCGCTCAAATACCCGGCTGCGGCGAGCGCAGTCGCGTGCGCCTTCGAACCGCGGATGTCGTAGGGAGCGAGGATCCAGTCGAACTGCGTCGACTTCGACAGGGCTGCGAGCGCCGGCGCGGGGCCGCTCGCGAAGCGCCCGCCCCAGAGGGCGCCGCTCTCACCGGCGCGATTGCCTGCGGTCTCGGTCGGGGCGGACTGCTCGTGTTCGTTCGTCATCTCTGCTTCTCTCCGTCTTACGCCTGCGCCAGCAACCAGGTCATGAGTGCCTTCTGGGCGTGTAGACGATTCTCCGCTTCATCCCAGACCACGCTCTGCCCTCCGTCGATCACTTCGGGCGCGACCTCGTACTCCCGGTAGGCGGGAAGGCAGTGCAAGAAGATCGCATCGCTCGCGGCATCCGCCATGAGTTCGGGGGTGACGCGATACGGGCCGAAGGTCTCGATGCGCTCGGCCTTCTCGGCTTCTTGGCCCATCGACACCCACGTGTCGGTGATCACGGCGTCAGCGCCCGAGACGGCACGCGCCGGGTCGGTGAAGATCTCCACGCTTCCGCCTGTCTGAGCGGCGATCCGTTCGGCGTCGGCGACGATGTCGGGACGCGGATGGTGACCCTCCGGCCCCGCGATCCGGATATGCATGCCCGCGGTCGCGAATCCGAGCAGATAGGAGTGCCCCATATTGTTCGCGGCATCCCCGAGGTACGTCGCGGTGAGACCGGCGAGGTCGCCCTTCCGCTCCTGAATGGTCTGCAGATCGGCGAGGATCTGGCACGGGTGGAAGTCGTCGGAGAGCGAGTTGATGACCGGAACGCTCGCGTCGGCCGCCATCTCCTCCAGTCCGCGGTGGTCGAATGTGCGCCACACGATGAGCGACACCATCCGCGAGAGCACCTTCGCGGTGTCGCCGATCGATTCCTTCACGCCGAGCTGCGCCTCACCCGGGTTCACGATGATGGGCGATCCGCCGAGCTCGGCGATGCCCGCCGCGAAGCTGAAGCGGGTGCGCGTGGACGTCTTGTCGAAGAAGACGGACACGGACCGCGGTCCCTCCAGCGGACGCTCCGAGAACGGCTCTCGCTTGAGTCGCGCGGCGAGTTCGAGGACTTCGCGCTGCTCGGCGGGGCTCAGATCGTCGTCTCGGAGAAAATGTCGGGTCACCCGGTTCAGTCTAGACGCGCACCGGCGCTGCGCGAGACGAGCCGCTCGACGCCGATTCGCTCCGGGCGGGGGTCTCCTCGCGTCTCCGTCCACGGTAGGCTGAATCCGACCTGCTGCCACCCAGAGAGGCCCACGATGTTCAACAAGATCTTCGACGCCGTCGCACTGTTCTACTGCGTCGTGTTCGTCGGTACGGCTGCGGCGACACTGGCGCTCGTCGTCGTCTCCGCGGTGACCGGAGAGTCGCCGATCGATTTCTCCGGGCAGCACTAGCATCGCGCCGATCGCGCTGGGCGGTCCGCGCTGAGCAACTTCGCGCGGTGAGCGCGAGGTAGAAGAGGAGACGCATATGCGTGTCGCAGCGGCCTTTCTCGCGGATGCGGCGAACGTTCGTGAGGGAACCCTCGGCGTTCTCTCCGGCTTCATCAACACGATCAACCGCGAGGAGTACCCGGCGATGCTCGGGGCGACCCTCGTCGTGGTCGTCGAGTACGACGAGAACGAGGCGCGTCGCGGGGATCCGGATCGCTCTTTCCGCGCCCGATGCGAGCCCGCTGTCGGCGGTGCTGAACTCTTCAACGTGGAGGGCACGTTCAGCCTCGGGGGCGGCAATGACAGTTTCGGGTACATCCCGATGGTCTTCCCGCTGAACGAGGCGCGGGTGCCGTCGCCTGGCAGCTACCGCATCGTGTTCGAGGGCACCGGGCTCGAACGCGTGGACGTGCGCTTCTACGCGAACGCGACGTCGCTGCCGTCGCTGGACGACGAATAGCCGTCTCCTGAGCCGTGAGCTTCCGGTGAGCCGTCTGCGCGGCGCGACGTGGAAGAATCTTCACGTGACTCAACTCCCGCGCATCATCGCCTTCGATCTCGACGACACCCTCGCACCGTCGAAGTCCCCGCTCGACCCCCGCATGCTCGCGGTGTTCGCCCGGCTGCTCGAACGCACGAGCGTCGCGGTGATCTCGGGGGGCAACTTCCAGCAGTTCGAGTCTCAGCTGGTGACGCAACTCGACGGGGTGGCGAGCGTGACCGAGGAGATGCTCGGGCGGCTGCACCTGCTTCCGACCTGCGGCACGAGGTATGAGCGGCGCGAGCGCGGTCAGTGGGTGACGGTGTATCAGGAGGAGCTCACTGAGCAGGAGCGCAACGACGCGTTGACCGCCCTCCGCGAGGAGGCCGAGCGTCTGGGCCTCTGGGAGCGGGAATCGTGGGGGGACGTCTTGGAGGATCGCGGATCCCAGATCACCTTCTCCGCTCTGGGCCAGCGCGCCCCGGTGGAGGTCAAGCACGCCTGGGACCCGACGGGGGTGAAGAAGAGCGCCCTCCGCGCCGCAGTCGCGGTCCGCCTGCCCGGCCTCGAGGTGCGCAGCGGTGGCTCCACCTCGGTCGACATCACGCGTCGCGGGATCGATAAGGCCTACGGCATGCAGAGGCTCGTCGAATACACGGGGGTCCCGCTCAGCGACATGCTGTTCGTCGGCGATCGGCTCGACGAGGACGGCAACGACTACCCGGTGCTCGCGCTCGGCGTCTCATGCCATGCGGTCACGGGCTGGGCCGAGACGGCGGAGTTCGTCGAAGCTCTCATCGCCGATTAGCACTGGGCGACGCCGAGCTGGGCGACGCCGAGCTGGGCGACGCCGAGCTGGGCGACGCCGAGCTGGGCGACGCTCTGCACCGCTGACGGGACGGTCAGGACCGCACTGCCGCCTGCTCGGTCGAGGCCGCTTCCTGCTCGGTCACGTGCTCTGCGGGCGCCGGCACGAGGCCCAAGACCTGAGAGGTGTGAGCGAGCGATGCCGCAGCGATCTCGGGGTCGTGGTTCAGGCCGCCCGTCTTGAGCGCCGGGATGTGCTCGGTGAACACGGACTCCCAGGTGCTCGTGAACTGCTCGGGGAAGCACTTGCGCAGCACGCCGAGCATCGCGTAGACCGCCGTCGATGCGCCGGGCGATGCGCCGAGCAGGCCGGAGATCGTTCCGTCGCCGCCGGTGATCACCTCCGTGCCGAATTGCAGGATGCCACCCTTCTCGGGGTCGTTCTTCATGACCTGGACGCGCTGACCGGCCTCGATCATCTCCCAGTCCTCGGTGCGCGCGGTCGGCATGTACTCCCGAAGCGTCTCCATCTGCTTCTCACGGCTCGCGAGGAGCTCGCCGAGCAGGTACTTCTCGAGAGCGAATTCGGTGAGTCCGACCTTGAGCATCGGTCCGAGATTGTGCGGCCGGATGGATCCGGGGAGATCCCACCACGAGCCCTTCTTGAGGAAGTTCGGGCTGAACCCGGCGTACGGCCCGAAGAGCAGGCTCTCCTCGCCGTCCACGACGCGCGTGTCGAGGTGCGGAACCGACATGGGCGGTGCGCCGACCGCGGCTTTCCCGTAGACCTTGGCCTGATGCGCGCGCACGATCTCGGGGTTGCTGGTCTTCAGGAACTTGCCGCTGATCGGGAAGCCGCCGAAGCCCTTGATCTCGGGGATGCCGGAGGACTGCAGCAGCGAGAGCGCCCCGCCGCCGGCTCCGACGAAGACGAACTTCGCGTTCACGATCGTCGTGGTATAGCCGGAGCGGTTGCGCACGTACACGTCCCAGGTGCCGTCGTCGAGCCGGCGGAGCTTGCGCACTTCTGCCCCGAGGCTCAGCCCGGCCCCCTCTGAGACGAGGTGCGAGATGAGCTGCCGGGTTACAGCGCCGAAGTCGACATCGGTTCCGCTCTCAGAACGCGTCGCAGCGAAGACCTCGTCCTTCGAACGGCGGTCGACCAGCAGGGGCGTCCACTCCGCGATCTGCTCCGGGTCCTCGCTGAACTCCATGTCGGAGAAGAGCGGCTCGGTGCGCAGCAGCTCCCAGCGGCGTCGGAGGTAGTCGACGTTCTCGGCCCCGCGCACGAACGTCATGTGCGGGGTCGCATTGATGAACGAGGAGGGTTCTCCGAGGATCCCGCGCTCCACGAGTGACGACCAGAACTGACGGGAGAGCTGGAACTGCTCGTTGATGTCGATGGCCTTCGCCGCCGACAGGCTCCCGTCCTTGCCCTCCGGCATGTAGTTGAGCTCGCAGAGGGCGGCGTGACCGGTGCCCGCGTTGTTCCACGCGTTGCTGCTCTCGGTCGCGACCTCGGTGCGGGACTCGAAGATCTCGATAGACCAATCGGGCTGGACCTGCTTGATCAGCGTACCCAGCGTGGCGCTCATTACGCCGCCACCGATGAGGACGACGTCTACGGTGTTGTTGCTCACGATGTGCAAGTCTAGCTCCCTCTGATGACCCTAGAACCCAGCTTTGCGCCTCGCGCGATCCAGGGTTTCCACTGACGCGTCGACGACCCGCACGTACCCCAGCCGGGCGGCCTCCGACGAGCGCTGTGCTCCGCTCGCGACGGGCCGCACCTCGCCGGCGAGGCTGATCTCGCCGAAAGCCGCCAGATCATGCGGGAGCGGGTGGTCGGCGATCGCAGAGAGCACCGCGAGCGCGATCGCGAGATCGGCTGCGGGCTCGGCGAGCTTCACCCCGCCGACCGTCGATACGTAGACGTCCTGGTCGTGCAGACGCGCACCGAATCTCCGCTCGAGCACCGCGAGGATCATGGCGACGCGCGACTGATCGACGCCGCTCGTCACTCGGCGGGGGTTGGGGGTCGCGCTCTTGGCGACGAGCGCCTGCACCTCGACCGGCAGCGCGCGTCGACCCTCCATCGCGACGGTCGCGCATGTGCCGCTCACCGGAGCCCCCGGGCGGCTCAGGAACAGGCCGCTCGGGTCTGGCACCTCGGAGATGCCGCGATCCGTCATCTCGAAGCAGCCGACCTCGTCGGTCGGACCGTAGCGGTTCTTCAGCGTGCGCAGAAACCGCAATGACGTGTGCCGGTCACCCTCGAAATGGCACACCACGTCGACGAGGTGCTCGAGCAGGCGCGGGCCGGCCACCGACCCGTCCTTGGTCACGTGCCCGACGAGGATCACCGGTGTTCCGCGTTCTTTCGCCGTTCTGATGAGCGCGGCCGCGACCTCGCGCACCTGAGCCGGGCCGCCGGCCCCGCCGTCGACCTGATCGCTCGCCATCGTCTGCACGGAGTCGACGATGACGAGCGCGGGATCCACGGTCTCGATGTGGCCGAGCACGGTCGCGAGATCCGTCTCGCTCGCGAGGTACAGCGTGTCGTGCATCGCCCCGGTGCGCTCGGCGCGCATGCGGATCTGCCCCGTCGATTCCTCCCCGCTCGCGTAGAGCACGCGCGCTCCAGACGATGCGGCGCGCGCCGCGGCATCGAGCAGCAACGTCGACTTGCCGACCCCCGGCTCCCCCGAGAAGAGAATCGCCGCGCCCGGCACGACCCCGCCGCCGAGCACGCGGTCGAGTTCGCCGATTCCCGTCTGCCGGTGCCGCACGGCATCGCCCTGCAGCTCGGTGATGGGACGCGCTTCCCGGCCGGCCGCGGGCGCGGCCGCACGCGTGGTGCGCGCGAGCGATGCTCCGGCGCGAGCTTGTTCGGCAACGGTGCCCCACTGCTGGCATTCACCGCACCGCCCGACCCACTTCGAGGTCTGCCACCCGCACTCGGTGCAGGTGTATCCGCCGCTTGATTTCGCCATGCTGCGAGCCTACTGGCGGCCACGGACATCGCGGCAGCGGGACTCCCGCGCCGAGTCGCTGGGCCGGCCCCGAGAGCATCCGGGGCGACTGTCGGCGGTCGGCACTACGGTGAGAACGTGCCCGAACTCGCCACTGCATCCTCCGCCGATGGCACCGCCGCCCGCTGGTGCGTCATCGGTCGCGACGCGCGCGGTGGCTGGGGCGCGGTCGAGCTCGCGCCCGATGGCGCCCGTTCGGCCGCGGTCTCGATCGCATTGGATCGGCTCGCCGACTTCGTCGAGCAGCGCGAACGGGCGGCGTCGCTGCGCTGGGTCTGGCACGACACGGCTCGCCAGTACGCGCCGCTCCTCGCTGCCGGAGTGCGCGTCGAACGATGCCACGATCTCCGACTCTGCCATCAGATTCTGCGTCACGCAGGCTCCGTGGGAGAGCCGGCGCAGCTGCGGGGCGCACCGGAGTGGAACGCGCCGCCCGAGGCCGAGACCGCCCCGGTCGCGCCGCCGGCCGATGCGCCACCGACCCTGTTCGACGTGGTCGCCGAACCACGACGGTCCCGCGGGGTGCCCGACGGCCTGGCGGAGGCGCTCGACGAATTCGACCGACAGCGGTCGGCGCTCGCCAGCGCGCGCGAGCCCGGGCGGCTCGGCCTGCTCCTCGCCGCAGAATCGGCGGGGGCCCTCATCGCCGCAGAGCTGTCGGCGGCCGGTGTCCCCTGGGACGTCGACGAGCACGACCGAGTCCTCTCCGAGGCGCTCGGCCCCCGGCCCGCTCCCGATGCGAAACCGGCGCGCATGCTCGAGGTGGGAGCGATGGTGCGACGCGAACTCGGGAGCCCCGACGCCCCGCTCGACTCGCCCCCTCGACTGCTGCGGGTGCTCCGGGCGGCGGGAATCGAGGTCGACTCAACCTCCCAGTGGGAGCTCGCGCAGCACGAGCACCCTGCGATCGCACCGCTGCTCCACTACAAGAAGCTCGCGCGACTGCTGACCGCCAACGGATGGGCCTGGCTCGACGAGTGGGTGCGTGATGGCCGGTACCGGCCCGTCTACGTTCCCGGAGGCGTGGTGACCGGCCGCTGGGCGTCGAGCGGGGGCGGCGCCCTGCAGATCCCGCGCCAGTTGCGTCCGGCGCTCCGCGCCGACCCGGGGTGGACCCTCGTCTCCGCAGACGTCGCTCAGCTGGAGCCTCGGGTACTCGCCGCCATGGCAGGAGATCGCGCCATGACCGAGGCCGGCGCGGGGAAGGATCTCTACGCCGGAATCGTCGAGAGCGGCGCCGTAGCGACGCGGCAGGAGGCGAAACTCGCGATGCTCGGCGCCATGTACGGGGCGACGACCGGAGAGAGCGGACGCCTGGTTCCGCGACTGCGCCGCGCCTACCCGGCCGCGATGGATCTGGTCGACGAGGCTGCTGCGGAGGGCGCGCGCGGAGGGCGGGTGTCGACGTGGCTCGGCCGCAGCACCCAGGCGCCAGGCCAGGAGTGGGAGCACGTGCAGTCGAGCGCGAGCATGCCGGATGCGACCGGGCGGGACGAGGCCGCTGCCCGCCGCGCCGCACGGGATCGCGGTCGGTTCACCCGCAACTTCGTCGTCCAGGGAACAGCCGCTGAGTGGGCGCTGTGCTGGATCGCCGATCTTCGACAGAGGCTCGCCGCCTTCGCGCCCGTTGAGGTGTCTCAGGCCGCTCGGGCTTCGGGGCCGATCTTCAGTCGACGCCCCCACCTCGCGTTCTTCCTGCACGACGAGGTGATCGTGCACGCGCCCGTCGCCCACGCCGACGCCGTCGCAGCGGCCGTGCGCGAATCGGCGCGTGCAGCGGGTCTGCTGCTGTTCGGCGATAGCGCCGTCGAGTTTCCGCTTGATCTGCGCATCGCCGAGCGAGCCGCGAAGGAGTAGCACCGCTCCCGCTTGCAGACGCGCCGTCGCCACCGCACCGACCTATCCCGGCGCGGCCACCTTCCGGCCGGCCCGCTTCTGCGGGGGCAGCTCGGAGCTCTCCGCGGACTCAGCTCGATCGGAAGCGGCCGACCGCCCAGCTTCCCGAGTCGACGACCCCGCATCACCGCGCATGTGCTGTCTCCAGCGCCGCGACACCGCATCGCTGAGGTGCTTCCAGCTCCGATCGCGGATGAAGATCGAATCGATCGCGATCATCGTGAGCGAGAACCACGGCAGGCCCATCAGCACCCCGATCGCGATGTGGAAGCTCAGGATCCCGAAGAGGGCGAACAAGCGCGTCGGCCGCGACAGCAGCATCAACAGGAATGCGACCTGCAGCAGAATCGATCCCCAGGTGCCGATCGCGACGGCCGGCCCCCACGCCGTCACGATGTCGCTCAGAATCGGCCACGTGCCGAACCGCATGGTCTGCAGCGGGTTGTAGACCGCGTATCCCTCGGCCCACGGCGCGCCCTGGGCCTTGTACAGCCCGCCTGACGCGTACACGAACGTGACCTGGGCGGTGAGCGCGACGAGTGAGAGATTGTGGAGCACCGTGCCGATCTGATTTCCCGAAGATCCAGCGGGGAACCACTCCTGCTTCGCGCGCCGTCGGGCGTCGAGCGACCACCGGGCCGCGGGATCCGCGAAGAACATGAGGATGAGCGCGATGCGGAACATGTTGTCGCCCTGATCGCCCACCATGTCGTTCATCTCGATGAAGCTGATCCACAGTACGAAGAACAGGGGCAGCACGATCCGGAATCGCCAGCCGAGCAGGAAGAGCACGGCGAGCGCCCCGAGGAAGAGGTACAGGAGCGTGAACGCGACGTCGCTGCCGGCGACGGCGTGGAACGCGCTGAAGATCCATACCTTCGGGAAATCGCTGACCGGCTGCGCGAGTTCTCCGTTCCATGCCGATCCGGAGCCGAATGTGTAGAGGCGCGTGCCGAAGTTCGCGGCGAGCAGGCCGAGCGCGGTGCATCCGAAGACGATGCGCGTGACGGCGAGCCCGTAGAGCGACTTCTTGCCCGTGAACAACCAGTGCTCGACGAAGTCGAAGGCGCGACCGACGGTCAGTGCGACGGCCGACCAGACCGCAGCGATCAGGCTGCCGAGGAATGCGCCGAACCGGCCGGCGGGAGCGGGGCGCTGGTCGGTCATTCTGAGATCCTCTCGAACTGCGGCCGGAACACGTCGGCGAAGTTGCCCTCGTTCTGTCCCTCTTCCACGACCAGCGGTCGCCATCCGGGCAGCACGACCGAGGGTTCGGGACGCTTCGCCTCGGGGTTGTGGCGTTCGGCGAACGGGATGATGTTCTGGCGACTCACGCGGTACTGCACCGACACGACCTCGTCGCCCCAGACGGCTTTCGCCACCTGCGTCGCGTAGGCGGTCGAGCGACGCTCGTCGGCCATGAACTGATCGACTGCTCCAGCATTCTTCTCGATCGCTGCAGGATCGAGCCCGGAGTTCTTCGCTCCGTTCTCGAGCGCGGCACGCAACCCGACCTCCCATTCCGCGGTCATGAAGTCGCCCGCGGCGGTGGTGCGCTGCACTTCAGTGAGCGCGTCGAACGACTTCTTGAAGCTCGACGCGACTTCCGTCGACTGAATGCCCGCCCGCGGCGGAGTGAGGTTGTAGCGGATCATCGAGAGCTCCACGTCTGTCGCGCTGACCCAGCCCGTCTCGGTGCGCTCTCCCGAGTCGTTCTCCACCGTGGCGCGCACGTTGAAGTGATAGTCGCCGTTCACCGGTTCGGGCGCGAAGACGCTCCAGGATTGACCGAACATGGGCAGCATGTACGAGCTCAGCGCGTTCCCCGGGATCACCTCTCGAGCGTTCGCCGAGTACGGCGCGATCCATAAGAACGATGCGAGGATGTGCCAGGCGGCGAGCAGCACTGCCGCCCAGGCCACGAGCCGGACCCACAGCTTCACCGCGGGTCGCGCGCTCGGTTGCGTCGATTCAGGGATCACACCTGCTCCTGTCTTGCCGGAAGGGAGTGCGGGCAGTCTTGGCGAACCTATCACTGAGAGAACCGCCGCGGCACCCGCGGGTCGCGCGTGTCAATGACGAAGGCGTGCGGCCGGGCTTCCCCGACCGCACGCCTTCATGAGTACCGCTTAGGTGTGTCGTGCCGCGTTGCGACGGCGAACCGTCACCGCGATACCGGCACCGGCCAGCACCAGCAGCAGCCCGGCGATGCCGAGACCGAACTGGCTCTCACCGCCCGTGTTGCTCAGGTACTTCGCACCACCTGAGGCGTTGCTCGAACCCGAGGCGCTGGCGGAGGATGACCCGCTCGCGCTGGAGGACCCGCTCGCCGTGGACGTGCCACCGGCGTCGGCCGCTCCACCGGCGTCGGCCGCTCCGCCCGCGCTGCTATCGGCGTCGGCGGCTCCGGCCGCGAGCACCGTCAGCTCTGCAGCGTCACTCGTGACCGTCGTCGTGCCATCCGTGGCGACCGCCCGGAAGAGCGTGCCGTTCTCCACGAGCTCGGCGTCTTCCACGGTGAGGGTGCTGCCGTCCTGCGACACCACCTCGTCCGTCGGGGACCAGGCTCCCACCGCGAGGGGCTGGAGGCCCTCCGTCGCCGCGTCGGACGGCGTCACCGGGGTGTACTCCTCCCAGACGATCGAGGTCGCTGTGCCGGAGAGCACCTCGACGGTGAATACCGCGTCCTCACCCTCCGTCACCGTGCGGTCGGCCGGGTCGGAGAGCGTCAGCTCAGCACCGTCGGCATCGCCGTTCGCGTCGGCCGATGCCGCGGACGATGCATCCGCCGAGGACGTCGCCTCAGCAGCCGCCTCAGAAGCCGCATCAGCAGCCGACGACGCATCAGCGTTCGCCGCAGCCGAAGCCGCCGCCGACGCATCAGCATCCGACGCGGAATCCGCCGTCGAATCGGCACTCGCCGTCGCCGCAGCCGAAGCCGCCGCGTTCGTCTCAGCCGACGCCTCCGACGACGCATCCGCCGTCGCCGCAACCTCAGCCGCCGCGTTCGCCGTCACATCAGCAGCCGCCGAAGCGTCGCTCGTGTTATCGGCGTTCGCCGCAGCCTGTGCCGCCGCCTGAGCCGATGCCGAGGCATCGTCGTCAGCCGCCGCATCAGCCGAAGCCGAAGCCGAGGCCGAAGCGTTCGCATTCACATCGGCATCCGCCGCCGCCTCGACGACCGTGGTCGCGGTCGCGGTCAGCTCGCTGGTCTCACCCGTTGCGGTGAAGGTCGCTTCGCCCGGCTCGAAGTCCGCCGGGACCTCCCAGGTCGTGGTGATCGAGCCGTCTTCACCGGCCACGACGATCTCCTCGGTGCCATCGGGGAACACCACGGTCACATTCTCACCGTCGGTGAACCCACCTCCGGTCAGCGTGACCGTGCCGCCCTGCTCCACCGGGTTCGGTGTCGCTTCGAGCGTCGCCACCGGAGCCGCCTCGACCTCCGTCGTCGCGGTCGCCGTGGCTCCGCTCTCCTCACCCAGAGCGGTGAACGTCGCGGTGCCCGTCGCGAAATCGGACGGCACCTCCCACGTCGTGCTGATCGAACCGTCCAGCTCGGCCGGTACCACTCGCGTCGTGCCGTCGGGCAGGGTCACCGTGACGTCTTCGCCGGAGGCGAATCCGCCGCCCGTCAGCGTGACCGTGCCGCCCTGCAGCACAGGGTTCGGGCTGGCATCGAGTGTGGCCTCGACCGCCGCAACAACCTCTGTCGTCGCAGTAGCCGTTCGTTCGCTCAGCAGGCCGGTCGCGGTGAAGGTCGCGTCGCCCTCGGCGAAGTCGTCCGGCACGACCCAGGTCGTGGAGAACGCGCCGTCTTCATTCGCGGTCACCGTGGTCGTCGTTCCGTCGGGAAGTTCGATGAGCACGCCTTCCGAGCCTTCGAAGCCGCCTCCCGCGAGGGTCACGGTGCCTCCCTGCGCCACCGGGTTGGGTGACGCTTCGAGCAACGCCGCTGCTGCTGCCTCGACCTGAACGCTCGCCGCGGCGGTCAGTTCGCTCGTGACACCCGTGGCGGAGAAGTTCGCAGCGCCCACCGGGAAGTTCGCGGGAACTGCCCACGTGGTCGTAAAGGTTCCATCGTCTTCAGCGGTGACCGTCGTGATGACGCCGTCGGGAAGCGTGATCGAGACGTCTTCGCCGTCTTCGTAGCCTCCGCCGGTGAGGGTCACGGTGCCGCCCTGCTCGACCGGATCGGGGGCCGCATCGAGGGTCGCTGCGGAGGCCGCGACGACTTGAGTGGACGCCGTCGCGGTCAGCCCGCTCGTGCCGCCCGCAGCCGAGAAGTTCACGGTTCCGGGGGCGTAATCTTCGGGCACATCCCACGTCGCGGTGACCGATCCACCGGCACCAGCGACGACGACTTCAGTGGTCCCGTCGGGGAACGTCACAGTGACATCCTCATCTTCGGTGAAGCCGGTGCCGGTCAGCGTGACGACGCCGCCCTGCACGACCGGATTCGGTGATGCGGCGAGCGTCGCGGCTGCCGCTTCCGCGAACGCGGAGGCGGAGCCGAGCTGCACGTTCACGGAATTGTCGCCGAGCAGCGGGAGCAGCGTGAGACTGAGGGCGCGCACGGTGAGACCGTCCGCTCCCAGATCGCTCGTCTCCGGCTGCTGGTTGATCGTGATCGCCAGCACCTCGGTGAGCACCGGCTCGAGCGCATCGTCGAGCAGCTCGGTCACGATCGGGTTGAGGAGTTCGACGAGCGACGGCTGGATGTCTGCGACCGCCGTCGTTACGACGGGGAGGATCGCCGCGCCGATGCTCGAAACCACCGGCGTGATCAGGTCCAAGACCGGCTGGAGCACGTCGCCGAGATCGACCGGTACGGGGAGCCCGGGCAGCAAGGTCACGTCAGAGGCGTTGATCGCCAACGGATCGTACCCCTCCTGGCCCAAGATGCCGCCGAGCGTTCCTTCGATGAGAACCGACCCACCTGCGACATCGATCGTAGTCAGGCCCAGGTCCAGGCCCAGTCCGATCTCGAGATCAGCGGTGACGCCGACGCCGTACACGCCCTCAGTGATCAGTGTCACGGCCTTCGTCACCAGCGAGTTCGGACCGTCGCCGAGCAGTGCATCGCTCACGCCGTCGAGAATCGCATTGACCGTCGGCCCGCTGAGCACATCCGTGTTCGGCGCGAGGCTGCTCAAGCTCTCGCCCGGCTGCCCGCTCACCGCGAGCTCGTCGAGAGCGACGGTGATCGTGCCGTCGCTGAGGTCGACCGACACACTGCCCTCGGAGTTCTCGAGCGGCGTCTGCAGAAGCTGCGCCCGAAGCTCAGTGGTCAGCTCCGTGGTGTCGAGGCCGAGCCCGTTGAGCGATGCGCTTGCGAGAGGCAGGGCGTCGATGGTGTCGACCAGATCGGAGACCAGGGTGTTCACCGTCCCGCCCTCGGCGAGCAGAGCTTCGACGTCAACGAGCAGGCCCCCGGCGAGTGCGTCGACATCGTCGACGAGTCCGCCGACGGCCGGGCTCGAGAGCTCGAGATCGAGGCCGGAGAGTGAGTACTCCGATGTCGCCGCGCCGTTCTCAGCTTCGACTCGGGATGCGAGTGCGCCGACGCTCAGGGTGGCCTCGTTGAGCAGTTCGTCGGCGACGGCATCGCCGAGCACCTGGCGCACGAGCGCGCTCGCGTCGAGCTGGGCCGGAGCAAAACTATCGGGGTCGTTCACCGGCCCGAGATCGATCGCGCCCTCTTCGGTGATGATGCCCGAGGATGCGATGGAGGAGGTCGCCGAGGGCGAGGTCGAGAAGCTCGAGAGCGCCCCGAGATCACCCAGTGCGAGGAGGCCGCCGTTGGTGCCATCGCTCAGCAGCGGGAGATTGATGCCATTCGCGTTCACCGTCGCCGACTGGAGGAGATCGAGATCCAGACCGTTCGTGGCCGGTCCCGGCACGTCGGGGAACTCCGTCGAGGTCGAGGCGGTGCTCGCGACGTCCAGCCCGAGCCCGTCGATCCACAGACCGTGCCCGTGGCCGGCCGATTCTGCCTCTGCGCTCGGCGCCTGCACGTCTGCCGCCGCGGCGGTCATACCGAAGGCCGAAGCCGAGGCGAGCGCAGTCACCGCCGCCAAACCCACTGCTATGGGACGAGTGGCTCTGCCGAACCTTCTCCTCCGCTGATCTTCTCTGTACCCCACGGGAGGCCCCCTCTTCCGTTCTGACGTATGTTCCGCGTCACTGCGAGATCCGGGAGCGGACAGAGTCCGTCCCCCTCCGCCGAGGCTATTTATGTGTATTCCCTGAAGCTACGACTTCGCGTGGCGCTGTAACGGGATGTGGACGTCCCTGAGAGCGTCTTCGCTTGATACTGAGATGCAGTTGATCACTACTGAGACGCATGCCCGGTTCGCATGATGTCAGCCCCTCACCACAGGACTATTCATCGGCTATGGTGTTCCCAGAAGATGTTTGTGCTGAGCGAATACTCGGCGCCCACGGGGGTGGCTCGTCTTTCAGGGGGACAATGTGATGCGTCACGTGCAACGAGGCAAGGTGCGAAGCGTCATGGTCGCGCACCTCGTCGACGAGCTCAGCACCCCGGGCACCGTCGTGCTGGCCGGCGGGCACGGGAGCGGACGTTCGCACATCATGCGCGCCGTTGCGAGCGCGCTGCAGGCCGCAGGACGACCGGTACTCAGGTGCAGCGCACGCGAGACGCAAGCACGCGAGAGCGTCGAGCACGAGGCCCCGGGTCACGTCGTGCTCGTCGATGATGCAGAGCACGCCGCACCAGAGCTCATCCTTTCGCTCATCGACCGGATCCGAAACGGCGCCCCCGTGCTCTGCGCGGTGGCCGCCGACCTCTCGACTGACGACGAGCACCGTGCGGCAGAATGGGCGAAGCTGCTGACCCCCGAGCACGATGACGCGCCCGTCACCCGCTACGTGCACCTGAACCCGCTCACGCTGCCTGAAACGCTGCAGATCGCGGTCGAGGTGGCGACGACTCCGCTCGACTCCAGCGTGCTCGCCGCGCTGCACAGCATGTCCTGGGGTCGCCCTGCGTGGCTCATCGAGGTGATCCGACTCGCTGCGCAGGGCGCGGTGATCGCCACACCCTGGCCTCGGTTGGCACCGACCCAGATCAGCGAATCGGGTATCCCGACGCTCGAGTTCGCCCACGCACTGGCCCAGAGATCACTCACCGACGCGGAAATCGCTGCAGCGACCACGCTCGCGCAGCTCGAGCCGCGCACCCTCTTCGGTCATGAAGACCTCGTCGGCAGCGCTGCCGTCGCATCCCTCGTGGCGCACGGCGTTCTGATTCAGACCCCGACCGACCCGACCACGTACGGCGTCCCCGAGCTTTTCGCGGCGGGCATGCGAGTGCGCACGAAAGCCGACATCGTGGCCTCCGCCGAGCAGCGCGCGGCTCGCACCCTGTTGCTGCAGGAGTCCCTCGGTGTCCCGCTCTCCGATCGCGAAGCGCATTTCTGCACGACGATCACCGACGGAGGCGAGATCCATCAGCAGCTCGACCCGGCGCGAGCAGACCTGTTCCGCCGAGTCGCGCTCGACGCCCTGAGCTTCGGCGCAGGAACCGAGTGCCGGGACCTGCTCGTGCGCGGCGCGGGCTTCGGCGCCACGCTCGACCCGCTCGACCGCGCGAGAGCCGCCACGGTCATGCACGGCGCTCTGGCCGGCCTGCGAAGCCTCAATGCGGTTCCCGAACACGCTTCCGGCACGGCATCGCAGCGCATCGCCGCCATCGCCCTGACGAGCCAGATCTCGGCGGAATCGCCCATTCCGCAGCAGGCGCGCACCGAGACGCTCCTCGGCGCCGACACCGGAGCGTCAGAACGCGACGCGCGATTCGTCTTCGCTCGATGGAACGAGACCGGCCCCGTCGGGTCCGACACCGAAGCGCTGCACCGCATCGCGACGACGCATCCGGCGCGAGAAGTGGCACTCCTCGCCGGTCAGCTCATTGATCTGGAGAACATCAAGCGCGGCAGGCGCCCGAGTGATCCTGCAACATGCACTGAGCGCATCGCCCGAGTCACCGACATCGCCGTATCGAGCCCGCCAGAGCTGCGCGATCTGCTCTCCGCCGCGATCGTCACCGAGGCGATGCTCGCGCTCTACCTCGGCGACACCGACGGGAGCGACGTCGCACTCTACTCGTTGACGGAATCGCTGCCGGCGTCGACGCGGCACCGGGTCTGGCTCGGCCACCTCGGCGCTGTCGGGCAGGCGATCGCGTCGGGCGATATGGCTCGAGCGCTGCGCGAATGGGAACTCTTCGAGGCTCGACTCCCGCGATTCCTCCCGGTGCGCCTCACAGCACTGATCCGCGATACCGGGAGCGCCATCCTCCGCACAGCGACCGGTCACGTCGACCTCGACGGGAACGGCGAGGACATCGTGGATGACTTCCCCACGCAGGTGCTCGCCTATTTCAGCGGGCGCCTGGATCGCATCGGCTCCCGCGTTCGCCGCTACGACCATCTGCACGAATCGCCGCTCGACGCATCACGTGCCCTCGACATCGCGAAACTGGCCCGTGCCCACGTCCAGGCGGCGAACGAGCAGCACCCCGTGGCGCTGCTGCAGTGCGCGGATGCGCTGACGGAAGCCGGCTTCTGGGCCCCGGCCGCCTTCGCGCTTCGCGCCGCCAAGCGCATCTTCATGCGTCGGCGGGCGACCGGAAGCGTCAACCGATGCGACACGAAGCTCGCGGAACTCGAGGCGGCGGCCCGACGCGTCGATCCCTGGTTCCGAGTCGACCTGCTCCCGGCGAGCGAGCACGTGCGACTCACACCTCGCGAGTCGGCGACGGCACGCCTCGTCGCAGAGGGTCTCAGCAACAAGGCGATCGCGTCACGGCTGCGGTGCAGCGTGCGGACCGTGGAGTCGCACATCGCCCACGCCCGGGCGAAGCTCAGTGCCGGGGACCGGGGCGAACTCGCCGCACTCGTGCGCCAGGCGCAGGTGCCCGGCGAGGAGCGAGAACGGCCAGACCTGCGGAGGCAGCGCCTCGATTCGCGTCTCATCGATTCCATGCGCTAATCTCGTTAGCGGTGACGTGTCCGAGCGGCCGAAGGTGCAACTCTCGAAAAGTTGTGTAGGGTAACCCCCTACCGTGGGTTCAAATCCCACCGTCACCGCCAGTAAGACCCCCTCCTGCGTGAGGGGGTCTTTTCGTTGGGACCGATTCCGCGTCGGGACGACGTCCGCACTGACCGGAGCTGACGTCACTCGCCCTTCGGAATCGGCGGGCCGAGCCAGAGCAGGGTGATGAACAGCACCGCGACGAGCACGACCAGCACGACGATCGAGAGCATCACATGGCGCAGAATCCAAGCCTGCACATGCTCAGGAAAACTCCGCGGATTCTCGCCGCCGGGCGCGAGCCGCCAGGTGCCGTTCAGCAGGCCCTTCCGATCGATCATCATTTCGAACGGTACGGTCGCGAACGGCACGATCGCGAGCAGCAGTCCCGTCGCACCCAGGGCGAAACGCCATCGTTGATTCACCCACACGAAGACCGTCGTCACGCCGTAGCACAGGAACACGAAACCGTGGAGGCCGCCCGCAACGGAGACGATATCGGCGGTGTCCGTTGCACGCAGAATGAGTGCCGCGATCAGCCCCGCCCACGTGAAGGCCTCAGCGATCGCGAATGCCCGGAAGAGCCCTCGAGGACTGGCGCGCAGTGCGTGCGTGTGACTACTCATGTGGCTGGGCCTCCATCATTCCGCCCACGCAGATGCGGGGCTTTCCATGCGCTGCATCGAGCATACGGGAGCCCGATCGGTGCACTTCCCAGCCGGGCTGGGCCTGCAGCGGCTATGTTGGTGAGCACCAAGGGGAGTACTCCCGCGTGGTGGGTTCGTCAATACGGATGATCAGTGTCATCCCGGACCGCCAGCTGCTTGCAGTGGAGGAGACCTTGACGATGTCCCACGTCACCCCTTGGAGCGCTCTCATGCAATCTGCCGCCTTCGGCAACGCCGCACACCACGCCGCGCCCATCTTCGCCGCACCCCCGCCGGCAATGGCCGGCCCTCGGTGCGCGCCTCGACGCGTCGGCGGGATCCGGTGACCCCGTCGCATGCTGCGGCGAGCGCGAAGCCTGCCTCCCCCGCTCCTCCCCTCCATTCGATCTGCACGGCAAAGGACCACTCATGAGCAATATGAAGAAGATGTTCAACCTGGCGAAGAAGGCGATCGACTCGCGCGGCGCGGGCGAACGCGGTGCGCAGCAGGGCGGTTCGTCCCGCGGTGCGACCGATTGGCGCGCGATGGTGCACCGGGCTGCAGACGCGGTGACGGGAGAACCGCGCCATCAGCAGAGCCGACCCACGGCTCCTGGGGCAGACGTTCGACCGGATCCGCACCGGCCCCGCACTGCACCGCCTGCGGTGAGCCCGCAAGACCGCGCGGCAATCGCTCGGTACAACTATCTGCTGGAGACGGCTGAGCCCGGGCAGCTCGAGCAGGTGCACGCGGAGGCCTTCGCCAAGCTCACTCCGTCGCAGCGAGCACTGCTGCAGGAGGACCTCAACCGCAGCCTCGCGCCAGGCGAGCGCCCCGTCTCGACGGCGCCCGCCGATCTCGCTCGTGCCGCGACGAGGAGCGAAGCACGCAACCCGGGATCACTGCGCCGCTTGCTCTCGGGTGCGTCGGGCGCCGCACGCGGCGGCGGTGGTCGCGGGGCGCTCGCTGCCGGCGCCGGTGCTGCCGGCCTGCTCGGACTCGTGGCGGGCGGCGCGATCGCGACGTCGATCGGCGGTTCGCTCCTCGCTGAGGCCGCCGGTGCTGGCATCGACTTCGACGCCCTGGCCGGAGGGCTCGACCCCGAGGCGATGATGGGTGACTTCGCGGCGGGCGATGCGCTTTCGGGACTCGGCGATGCGGTGCCCGGGGTGGAGGATGTCGTAGCCGGCGCTGGCGATACGGCAGGCTCCGCACTCGACGCTGCGCAGGGCGGGCTCGGATCACTGGGCGAGGCGATCTCGGGGTTTGACGTGCGCGGGTTCTTCGACCGCTGAACCTGGGACCGGCAAGCAACCGGGGTTGACACGAGTCGCACAAGCAACGTAAGTTGACGCCATGGAATCCTCGCAGATCGCGGCGCGCGCCGCCGACCTCAGCGATCCGCGCGCAGGACTGCGCGCGGTCACCTCGCTCCGCGCCCTCGCCGACACGCTCGAACTCCGGCAGGTGGAGGCAGGGCTACTCGCCGGCATGAGCTGGCAGCAGATCGCCGACGCGCTCGGAGTGACCCGCCAGGCCGTGCACAAGAAATACGCCAAGCGCATCGATCCCGCAATCGTCATCCCCCGGAGGCACGCATGAGCAAGTTCACTCGGTCAGCCGACACCTCTCACCGCCTCTCGCTCGCCGCGATGGAGGAGGCCTCCCGCGTCGGACTGCGCACCGCCGACATCGAGCATCTGCTCCTCGCGCTCACCATCGACCGAGATCGGGCGGGCCGGGTCCTGCGCCGTCACGGCCTCACCCTCGAAGCCGCTCGTGCCGGCGTCGCCGCGCAGCACTCTGCGCAGCTCGCCGGCCTCGGCGTGAGCGTCGGTGAGCCAGACTCCGGCCGCATCGTCTTCCACGAGACCGACGGATACACGTGGAGCGACCGCGCGGGGCGCATCTTCACGGCTGCGAATGCCCGCGGCAATGCCGGGGACGCGGTCGCGGTGCTCACCGAGCTGCTCGCGGAACCCAGCGGCCTCATCGAGGCGGTGGTCCAGGAGGTCGGTGCGAACCGGGCGGCGATCGAGCACGACCTCGTTTCCTCCGGCAGCGCGGCATCGATCGACGAGCACGCCGAGAGCCGTCCGCGCTCATCGAGCCCCCTGGCCGGCACCACCGAGGGCTTCATCCCCGCCCCGACCGCCGAGGTGTGGTCGCTGCTCGCCGATCCTGCCCGCATACCCGAGTGGGAGCCGTCGATCGCAAGCGTCGCCGCGAGCCCCGAGGGCGCGACGGATGACCTGGGCGGAACCTGGCGCGCTCGCGCGACCACCACCCGCCCCGATGGGACGGAGCTCAAGGTCGCCCCCGCGTTCCGACGAGTGCGCCTCGGGCTGCTCGCGCGCGAACCCGAGCGGCGCGTCGTCTGGAACCTGGCGTTCCCCGACGCTCCGCGCGCGAACTCCAGAACCATCGACATCACCCTCGAACCGGAGGCTGACGGAACACGAATCAGGATCGCGTTCGCCTGGGATCGCGCGGGCGATCGGCCGCGACGACACCGCGTGCTCGGGTTCGTGCTGCGCCCGGCATACCGCGTCATCATCTGGGTGCAGCTGTCGCAGCTCGTCAGCGGCATCAGCCGCGTCTTCCGCTGAGTCACCGGACCACCCCCGGTCGACGTATCCTGCTCACATGACCGATACGCGCCTGAGCGCACCGCAGCGACTCGTCACGACGATCGCGATTCTCGCCTCGTTCGTGACCTCGCTCGACATGTCGGTCACCAACGTGGCGCTCCCCCGCATCTCCGAAGAGCTCGGGGGAGGTCTCAGCACGCAGCAGTGGGTGGTCGACGCGTACCTCGTGACGCTGAGCGCGCTGATGCTCCTCGCCGGATCGATCGCCGACGCGTACGGACGCGTCTTCATCATGCGCATCGGGCTCATCGGCTTCGGTATCGCTTCGCTCGCTGTCGGGCTGGCCGTCTCCCCCGAGATGATGATCATCGCGCGCGCCCTGCAGGGAGCGGCCGGCGCATTCCTGCTCCCGAGCTCGCTCGCGCTCATCACCTCCCGCATCTCCGGCGCCGCGCAGGGGCAGGCGATCGGCGCCTGGACCGCGGTCACGACGGGCGCGATGATCGTGGGGCCTCTCCTCGGCGGCGTATTCACGGACTACCTCTCCTGGCGCCTCGTATTCCTCATCAACGTCGTTCCCATCGGCCTGACCCTCTGGATGCTGAAGAAGCTGCCCGATACCGACGACCGTCAGCGCGGGGTGCGCATCGACTGGCTCGGCGGCGCGGCGGCCGCCATCGGACTCGGGCTCGCCGTCTGGGCCCTCATCGAAGAGCCCGCGCACGGCTGGGAGAGCCCCGTGATCTGGGTTCCGCTTTCGGCCGGCACAGCACTCCTTCTCGCCTTCCTGTGGTGGCAGACGCGGGTGAGCTCACCGATCCTGCCGCTGTCGCTCTTCCGCGTGCGCAACTTCTGGACCGGCAATCTCGCCACGCTCTTCATCTACGCGGCGCTCTCGCTCAACGGCTTCGTCATCGGCGTGTATCTGCAGAACCCGAACGGGCCGGCGCTCACCGCCACCCTCGCCGGGCTGGCGAGCCTGCCCATCACCATCCTCATGGTGCTCCTGAGCTCCAAGATCGGAGCCCTCGCCGGCACGTACGGCCCGCGCCTCTTCATGACCGTCGGCCCATTGCTGCTCGGCGCCGGCGCCCTGCTGCTCCTGCTCGTCGGGGATCCCTTCTCCTACTGGTGGCAGGTGCTGCCCTCGATGGTCGTCATGGGCTTGGGGCTCTCCATCATGGTCGCACCGCTCACGGCCGCGATCCTCGGCGCCATCGGCCCCGAGCGCAGCGGCATCGCATCCGCCGTCAACAATGCGATCTCCCGGGTCGCCGGACTCATCGTCATCGCACTCCTCGCGACGATCGTCGGCGGGCAGCTCGACCTGCGCGGCTTCCACTCGGCGGCGATCGTCACGGGCGTGCTGTTCTTCGCCGGAGCGATCGTCTCATTCCTCGGCATCCGCAACCCGCCGCGGGAGAGCGCCGCGGAGAGCGAGGCAGCGCAGCGCTCCTGACCGCCGATTCCGTGTAGACCCAGGTACTGGTCGCCGGAGCGATGTGCAGACTCCAGGGCGATGCGCCTGCGCCCGGCTCTCCGTAGCGTCGGATGCAAGCGAAAGGTGCATCATGATTCGAGTTCAGACGCTCACGAAACGGTACGGCGACAAGACAGCCGTCGACGGGATCGATTTCACGGTGCGACCGGGAAAGGTCACCGGCTTTCTCGGCCCGAACGGCGCGGGAAAGTCGACGACGATGCGCATGATCGTGGGGCTGGATCAGCCGAGCGCCGGGATCGCCGAGGTCAACGGCCGCGCGTATCGCGACCTGCCAGCACCCCTGCGAGAGGTCGGCGTGCTGCTCGATGCGCGCGCCGCGCACAGGCGCCGCACGGCGTACAAGCATCTGCTCTCGATCGCGGCGACGCACGGCATCGGTCGGGCCCGCGTCGGAGAGGTCATGGAGCTCACGGGCATCGATGCGGTCGCAACGCGACGGGTGGGCGGATTCTCACTAGGCATGGGCCAGCGTCTCGGTATCGCCGCGGCGCTGCTCGGGGATCCTCAGACGGTCATCCTGGATGAGCCGACGAACGGACTCGACCCCGAGGGGATCCTCTGGATTCGAGCCTTGCTGAGGCAGCTCGCCGCAGCGGGGAAGACCGTGCTGCTGTCGTCGCATCTCATGAGCGAGATGGCGCAGACGGCGGATCATCTCATCGTGATCGGCCGCGGCGCGATCCTTGCCGACGGCTCGATGCGCGACGTCATCACCGGCGCGACCCCGTCGTCCGTGCGCGTGCGCACGCACGAGGTCGAACGTCTCATGGCGGCACTGACAGCGCCCGGCGTCACCGTGTCGATTCGCGCCGACGGTGCGATCGATGTCGAGCACCTGTCGGCGGAACAGGTCGCCAGCACTGCTGCTGCGGCGGGCATCGTGCTGCACGAAGTGACCTCCGTCGAGGGGTCCCTCGAAGATGCGTACCTGGCGCTCACCGCCGCGGCGACCGAGTACCGAGCGACCACGAGCCCTTCAGGAGCGAACTCATGACATTGACCGCACCCGCGCACCGGTCGGATGCGCGCACCCGCCGCCCCGGATTCGCCTGCGTCCTCCGCTCGGAATGGATCAAACTCCTCAGCATCCCCGCCTCCCTGATCACCCTCGGGGGCATCTTCTTCATTGGGATGACCGGCAGTCTCTTCCTCGCCGCCACGCTCGAATCCTCGGGCGTGCCGTCGGTCCCTTCACTCGAACGGACGATGGGCGACGTCACCATGCCCATGGTGATCAGCGGGCAGATCATCGCCGGTATCCTCGGTGTCATGATGATCGGCGCCGAGTACTCCTCCGGCACGATTCAGCTCACCCTCGTCGCGGTTCCCGATCGCCTGCGCGTGCTCTGGGCGAAGGCGATCGTCGCAGGCTCCGCGGTCACCGGAGTCGCATTCATCACCGTGCTCGGCACGTGGGCCGCCACGTACCCGTTCTACGCCGAGCACGGGCTCGCCGCTCCCCTCACGGGCCCCGGGGTGACGCCGGCGCTGGTCGGTTCGGCCGCGTACCTCGGCTTCTGCAGCCTGTTCGGGCTCGGCGTCGGAGCTCTCGTACGGTCCACCACCGCTGGCGCCATCATCGTGTTCGCGGCCACGCTGCTCATCCCGGTGCTGAGCTCGGTGCTCCCATACGGCCTGCTCTCTCGCCTCATCCGCATCGCGCTGCTCGGCAATGCCGGTGACGCGATGAGCCGGGTGAGCGATGGCTCCGGTCCATTCCTCGACCTGTGGTCGGGTCACATCAGCACAGCAGCAGGGTGGGTGATCGCCGCCGTCTCCGCCGGGCTCGCCCTGACTGCGGGGGCGATCGCATTGCGCAGACGGGACGCATGAGCGCGCAGCGAAACCGGCCCCCACGCGTCTTCACCCGCGGCGACGTGCTCGCCCTGGTGGTCTACCTGAGTATCTCCGCCGTACTCGGCTACCTCTCGCTCGAGTCCGAGCTGAGATCGCCGGCGGGGCCGCTGGTGCTGCTGTGCGCGGCCGGCACCGCGACGCTCTGCCTCTGGCGCCGCCGACCGATCGTCGCATTCGCTGTCGTCCTGTGTCTCCTGCTCCTCACCTGTGCCGCGGGATCCGGAGCGGAGATCGCGCTCGCGTTGATCGCGCTGTACCGCGCGGGGGCGGAACTCGGCAGCCGTCGTGGTTGGGCCGCGCTGGGTGTCGGAGCGCTCGTCGCCTGCGCAGGTGCGCTGATCACCGCATTCCGCGTGCGCCTCGGCCCGCCGGTGCACGGACTCGCGCTTCGGGTCGACTGGGAGAGCTGGCCGACGGACTGGCTCAGTGTCGCCATCGTCCTCACCGCCGCAATGCTCATCGCTTCGCTGCTCGGCATCAATGCCGGGCATCGGAATCGGCAGGTTCGCGCGATCATGGAACGGGCGGAGCAGGACGTCAGTATCGCAGCGGCCGGCGAACGGGAGCGCATCGCCCGGGAGATGCACGATGTCATCGCGCACAGTCTGGCGGTGATGATCGCGCTCGCCGACGGAGCCGAAGCCACCGCGGCCGCGCGTCCCGACGAATCGAGGCGTGTGATGGGCCGGGTCGCGGAGACCGGCCGACGCACCCTGTCCGAGGTGAAACGCCTCCTCACCGCCGTTCGCGACGACTCAGGAGCAGGGCAGCCGCTGCCGGAGCCGCCCACCATGCGCCACCTTCCGGCACTCATCGAAGAGTTTCGCGCCGCCGGCCTTCCCCTGCGACTCGAGCAGGCGGGGGCGCCCGAAGCGGACTCGGCTGTCGGGCTGACGGTCTACCGGATCGTGCAGGAATCGCTCACGAACGTGCTGCGCCACGCGCGAGACGTGCGCGACGTGCGCGTTCGCCTCGAGTTCACCGAGCACGAGGCGCGCATCGTGGTGACCGACCGCTCCGCAGAAGCTCCGGCCGCTGTGGGACACGGGCGAGGCCTCGTCGGCATTCAGGAGCGCGCGATGTTCTACGACGGCGCGGTGCGCTCCGGCGCGCTGGCCGGCGGCGGCTGGCAGGTTTCTGTTCGTCTCTCGCTGGAGGAGCAATGAGCGAAGCGCACACGGGCACGAACGCGGGGGCAGACTCCGACGTCATCCGACTCCTGATCGCCGACGACCAGGATCTCGTCAGATACGGGCTCCGACTCGTCTTGGACGCGCACCCCGGCATCGAGGTCGTCGGCGAGGCCGCAGATGGCGCCGAGGCCGTTCGGGCGGCCGGGCGGCTCGCCCCCGACGTCGTGCTGATGGATGTGCGCATGCCGGGGACCGACGGCATCGAGGCGACCCGCGAGATCACGGCCACGCATCCCGGGGTGCGCGTGCTCATGCTCACGACCTACGACGTGGACGAGTACGCCTTCGGCGCGCTGCAGGCCGGAGCCGCAGGGTTCCTCTTGAAGAACACGCGCCCGGACGAGTTGATCGCCGCGGTGCGCGCGGTCGTCACCGGGGACGCGGTCGTTTCCCCGCGCGTCACGGCGAAACTCATCGAGATCGCGGTGCCCCACCTGGCGAGAGACGAGGCGCCGGCCCGCGCCCGCGAGCTCGACGCGCTCTCGGACCGAGAACGGGACGTCTTCGCACTCGTCGGTCGAGGATTGACCAACCGAGAGATCGCGGCGGCCCTCCACGTCACCGAATCGACGGTGAAAGCTCACTTCGGGCGCATTCTGATGAAGCTCGAGGTGCCGAATCGCGTTCTCGCGGTGATCCGGGCGTACGAACTCGGCGTGGTTCGCGTCGAGCCGTAGCTCGGTGTCGCTGATGCAACCGATGCCGCCGTGAACACGAAGCCCCGGGTCCTCGCTTTTGCAAGGACCCGGGGCTTCTCATCTGGCGGTGACGGTGGGATTTGAACCCACGGTAGGGGGTTACCCTACACAACTTTTCGAGAGTTGCACCTTCGGCCGCTCGGACACGTCACCGCGGAAAATCCTACGGGATGCGAACGGCTCGCGCGAATCGGGCCGTGGTGCGGCCCCGCCCGCGAGCCGTTACGCGGTCGTATTGATGATCAGGCCGATGTGGGTGAAGTAGTTGAGTGCCCCGAAGAGCAGGAACGCCAGCCCGGCGAGCCCCCAGGCGATGCCCGCGACGAGAGCGACGGGCCGCAGCTTCGGTCCGGCTGAATCGAAGCCCCTGAGGGCGAAGGGGAAGAGCACGGCGCCCACTCCGACGAGCGCGAAGAGCCCCGACATGAAGGTCGCCTCCACCCACGGGTACTCGGCGAATGCACCCGAGATGGGCTCTTCCGGCGGCGCGGCGAAGAGCTGGAACACCATTCCAGCGGCGGCGATCCCGAACATCGCGAGACCCAGTCCGAAGACGAAGATCCCGAGTGGTCTGGCGGTGCGCGCGAGGTGCGCCCCCGGGTCTGGAGCCGCCGTGATGGCGGCGGAGCGGCGCCACAGCAGGAAGGCTGCTGCCAGCAGCAGGACGCCGAATCCGAGACTCGGCTCTCCGAAGATGATGTTGTCGAACGGGAAGTAGGCGGCGAGCGGCCAGGTCAAGGTCATATGCGCGCCGGTGAGCGTCAGGATGCTTCCGAGCACGGCGGCGGTCAGCGCCCACCCCTCGGGAGCGAACTCCCCTGGTTTGCGAAGCGCGCGCACCAGCCCGAGTATCCAGAGCAGCCCCGCACCCGCTGCGAGCGACATGATGGTGTTGTACGTGGGCATCAGCGTCCAATCGACGATGAGCCCGTCGGCTTCCATGAGCACCGGTTCTCCCCTTTCCATCGGCACCGAACGCACCGATGCCTTCAGGTGTACCGAAGGAGCAGGAGCCCTGCCACCGCCTTGACGCGGCGGCAGCGCGAACTACCTCAGCCTGGCGTCCCAGAACTCCCTGAGCTGCTCGCTCTTGCGGAACACGATCGTGTCCCACTCCTCGTCGGTGGTGGTCGAGTCGGCGAAGTCGGAGGGGATCTTGAACATCTGCAGCGCGGCCCCGAAGCGCGCGCACACGCTGGCGTACGCGTAGGCCTCCATGTCGACGAGGCTCGCACCGAGGCCTGCGATGGTCGCGCGCTGGGCATCGTCTTGCACGAACACGTCGCCGGTCGCGATGGTGGCGGTCGCCTCTCGGGTCAGGATCGCGTCGCCGGCGGGTCGCAGCTCCGGCGACGGCAGCGAGAAGTCGTGCTGCACCACTCCGGTGATCTGGTAGACCGCGTCGAGCGATGGGCGCTCGGGGCCGTCGCTCACGACGCCTGCCGTTCCGAGCACCACCACGCGATCGACGGGACGCTCGGAGAGCTCCGCGGCGAGTGCTACCGCAGCGTTGACCTTGCCCACTCCGGTCACGAGGTGAGCCACATCGGAGAAGGCCGAAGCCTCGTCGCGGTGTGCGAACACGAGCAGGGTGGTCGGTTCAGTCATCGGCGCTCCCAGCGGCGCTCACGCGCCTATTGATCCACATCTTCGAACCCACACTAGCGCTTTTCGAAAATGTGTTCTAATATGAGGAGTCGGGTTCGCGAGCCGTACGCATGATCGCCGTTGAACGGCACGTCGAGATCACCTCAACTCTGCGTCACCAGCCGCGACACCCACCGAGCACCGAAGGCCTTCAGACGAGGCTGGTCCCCCGATGAGACCGGTGCAGTTGCGCTCCGCTATCGATCGCAAGAGATCGAACGGGCTGTACCGACGCAGCCCCGGCGAAGCAGCGCAGGCTCCCAGCGAGCCCACCCCCGAGAACTGCTCGGGGATCGCGCACCGTGACGGTGCGCCACGAAAGGAACACCATGACTTCGCATACTCGTATGCCCAATATCGCAGACGTGCGGCCGGCGGCCGCTCCCCTGCGCACGCCCTACCACTCGCTCAGCGGAGCCGAAGACATGCTCGTGCCCGACTGGGCCCAGCGCCGCTCGGTCTACCGCAGCTCTGGCCGCACGCTCTACGTCGTCGAGACCGATCGTCTCGACGAGGCGCGCGGCGACCTCAAGCGTCTCGATCGCGCCGGCTGGAACGTAAGCGTGTCAGAGCGCCTCGCCGGCGACCGCACGCAGATCGCGCTGACCCGCAAGGAGCTCGCGCGCGCAGCGTAAACGCTCGCGTACGAAGAACGGGCCTGCACCTCCGGGTGCGGGCCCGTTCTCGTACCCGGGCCCCGACGCCGTTCAGGAGTCACGTTTCGTCATGCCCGGAGATGCCGTGCCCATGCTCGATACTCTGGTGCCCATGAGAAACTGGGTCGCATGAGCGACGTCGAACTTGCCGAAGTAGAGAGCTTTTCACTGGATCACACGAAAGTGCTGGCACCGTACGTGCGCCTCATCGGGGTCGAGCGCGGCCCGAAGGGCGACGCGATCTCGAACTTCGACATCCGCCTGGTGCAGCCGAATGAGGCGGAGATTCCCACGGCGGGCCTGCACACCATCGAGCACACGCTCGCCGCGCTGCTGCGCACCCGATTCGACGGGCTCATCGACATCTCGCCGTTCGGCTGCCGCACCGGATTCCATCTCATCGCCTGGGGCGAGCCGAGCGTTGAGACGGTCGCCGAGGCGATCAAGAGTTCGCTCACCGATCTGGCGGAGCGCGTCACCTGGGACGACGTGCCGGGAACGGAAGCAGTGAGCTGCGGCAATTACCGCGATCACAGCCTGCATGCTGCGCGTGAGTGGGCGAAGATCGTGCTCGCCGAGGGCATCAGCCTCGACGCGTTCGACCGCTCCCGCATCGCGTAGGGAGTGCGTCGGAGCCCTCGTCGTCGAGCCGCAACTGACGCTGCGTGTCGCGGCGGGTTACGCCGCGGGACGCGGCGCCCACTCGTTGATCAGACCGGGCAGTTCGCTCATGTCTGAGAACACGATCGACGCGCCTGCTCCGCGCAGCATCCCTGGGTCGGTGCGCACCGGGCTGTCCGGGGAGAATCCGAACACCGTCGCGCCCGCTGCGATACCGGCCGTCACACCGGCGAGCGTGTCTTCGACGACGAGCGCCGAAGCGGGGTCGACGCCGAGTGCCGCAGCGGCGGCGAGGTAGACGTCGGGAGCCGGCTTGCTGCGGGGCTGCTCCATGCCGCTGAACACCCGGTCGCCGAACCAGCGCCCGAGCCCGGTGACGTCGAGCTGCATCTCGATCTTGACGCGATCGGCGCCGGAGGCGAGCGCGATGCGGTCGCCGAAGCGCTCGGCGACCGCCGCGATCATCGCCTCCACTCCGGCTACGGGTTGCACGCTGACGCGCAGGGCGTCATCCCGGCGTACATGAAATTCGTGGATCCAG
Source organism: Leucobacter manosquensis (assembly GCF_018304845.1). Classification (NCBI taxonomy): domain Bacteria; kingdom Bacillati; phylum Actinomycetota; class Actinomycetes; order Micrococcales; family Microbacteriaceae; genus Leucobacter; species Leucobacter manosquensis. The sequence goes on from NZ_JAFEVO010000001.1 coordinate 1,585,354, forward strand.
GCGTCCGTGATCCTGAAGCCGGTATGCGCGAGAATCACTTCCCACTCGTCCACCAGGGCCCGCCCGATGAAGGTGCGCACGGTCTCTTCGTACGAGATCTCCCATCCCAGCTCGCGCAGCATTTCGGCGAGCAGCTGGATGGTGATCGTCTCTGAGTCGACGAGCACGCCGTCGCAGTCGAAGAGCACCGCGGAGAACGGCGAGTGCGCGCTGCCTGCCGATGCGCTCACGACACCAGCACGTCGAGCGCGGCGGTGAGCGCGGCGTCGACCGCCTGCACGACGATCTCGCGATACGGGTCGTAGTCCCCCATCGCGACGTCGGCCGCGGCGAGGGGGTTCCCGTCGATGGCGAAGACGCCGCCCGTCTCGATGCCGTGGAGTGCGGCGATGACGAACAGCGTGGCCGCCTCCATCTCGACGGCGACGACGCCGGCGCGCTGCCACAGCGGCAGGTCGACTCCGGTGATCACGTCGCTCGGGTAGAACATGTCGCCCGTCAGCACGACGCCGCTGTGCACGTCGAGCCCGGAACTGGCAGCACCGGCTTTCAGGGCGACCGTCAGTTCCGGGGTCGCGATGGCGGGAAACTCGGTCGGCACCAGCTGGTGGCTCACGCCGTCCGCGCGCACCGCCCCGGTCGCCACGACAATGGCGCCGTCGACGATCTCCGGCTGCATGCCGCCCGCGGTTCCCGAGCGGATGATGCGGGTGACGCCGCCTCGTGCGAGCTCTTCGAAGCACACCGCGGCTCCGGCTCCCCCGACGCCGTGCGAAGCCACGGTCACGGGCACACCCTTCCAGGTGCCTGCGTAGACGTGATACTCGCGGTTCACGGCGAGCTGCCGCATGTCGTCGAGCCGTTCGGCGACGCGGGCCGCGCGCCCGGGGTCGCCGACCACGAGTGCTCGGTCGGCGAGGTCGGATACGCGGGCGCGCAGCAGGGGAAGTTCGGCGTCGGCGGGGAGTCGGACGGGCATGAGGACCTTTCGATGTGTCGGGGGATGGAATGCGTTGAGGGCGCGCGTGCGCTCAGTCGGTACGCGCTGCAGCACTCAGTCGCGCGCGCGCCTCGGCGGCCCGCAGGCGGATCGCGTCGGCATCGAGCGTCAGGTGCTCGCCCTCCGCGTACACATGCCGTCCGCCGATGAAGACGTGACGCACGTCACCGCCCGTCGCGGAGAAGCCGAGGTGCGAGACGAGCGCTGCCGGCTCGAACGGAATAGCGGCGGATCCCGTGATGTCGAGCGCGATCACGTCGGCGAGGCGCCCGGCTTCGAGCGCGCCGGTCTCCGGGAAGCCGATCGCTTCAGCGCCGCGCCGCGTGGCGATGTCGAGCACGTCCGATGCGCGCACGATCGCGGCGTCCTGGCGCGCCCCGCGGTGCAGGATGGTGCCCATCTTGATCTCCTCGAAGAGGTCGAGCGTGTTGTTGCTCGCGACGGAGTCGGTGCCGAGCGAGATGCGCAGCCCGGCGGTCTGCCACTCCGGAAGCGGAGCGATGCCGTTGCCGAGCTTCAGGTTCGAGACCGGGTTGTGGCTGACCGCGGTGCCGGTGCGCGCGAGCAGTGCGATCTCGTCTTCGGTCAGGTGCACGCAGTGCGCGGCGAGCACCTCGGCCTCGAAGAGTCCGAGCGCGGCGAGATGCGCCGCTGGCGTCGCCCCGTAGCGCTCCTCGATCTGCGCGACCTCGGCTGCCGACTCGGAGATGTGGGTGTGAATCGGGATCCCGTGGGCGACGGCCCGCCGTGCGATGTCGCTCAAGAACTCGGGCGGGCACGTGTACGGAGCGTGGGGGCCGTAGGCGATCCGCACCTGCGCATCGCCGGAGTACTGGGCCGCCAGCGTCTCGGTCTGCTCGGTCGCATCGGTGCCGTTCCAGGGCGAGACGCCGGGAAACCCGACCGCATCCGGAGCGAAGGATGCGAGCGCGACGAGGGCGCGCATGCCCGCGGTGCGCACCAGCTCGATGAGTTCGGCATCCCAGTGGTACATGTCGGCGAACGCGGTCGTGCCGGTCTCGATCATCTCGACCATCGCGAGCTGCAATCCGACTGCGACATCGTCGTGCGTGAGATGCTGCTCGAGCGCTTGCACCGCCGCCAGCCACGGCATGAAGCCCTCATCGTCGGAGACGCCGCGCAGGAGCGTCATCGCGGAATGCGTGTGCCCGTTCACGAGTCCGGGCATGAGCACCTGCCCCGCGAGTTCGTGCACCACGCGGTCGCTCGCCGACGCCGCATCCGGGCGCGCGGATCCGGCGTACGTGATCCGTCCCGAGCCGTCGAAGGCGAGTTCGGCGTCGGCGACCACACCCGCGGGCGTCAGCATCGCGTCGGCGCGCAGCACCGTCTCGTAATCGCTCATCCGCAACTCCGTTCTCGATTCGGGAAGAGGGCCATCGGTCACCAGCCCGGCGTGGCCAGCATGCCGCCGTCGACGGCCAGATCCTGCCCGGTGATGAACCCGGCAGCCGGTGACGCGAGCAGCACGCACGCGCCGCCGATGTCGGCCGCAGTGGCGAGTCGGCCGAGCGGGGCTCGGCTCGTCCAGCTCGCGACCCCCTCCGGCCAGGCGTCCGCGAGACCGGGTCGGTCGACGAGACCGGGCGACACGGAGTTGACGCGGATGCCGAGCGGACCGAGTTCCAGCGCCGCCGCGCGGGCGTGCATCACGAGCCCCGCCTTCGCCGCGGCGTAGTGCGCGTGCGCCGGGCTCGGCCGGGATGCCTCGATCGAGGCGATGTGCGTGATCCACCGGTCGCCGCCGGTCGCGCGCTCCATCACCGCGGCCGCGGCCTGCGAGAGCTCGAAGACCGCTCCGAGGTTCGTGCCGAGCACCTCGTCCCACTCGCTCCTCGTCGTATCGGCGAGCATCGCAAGCGGCTGCACTCCGGCGTTGTTGACGAGTCCGTCGAGACCGCCGAGGGCCGCCACGGCGTCATCGACCAGCGACGATGCGGCACCCGCGAGGGCGAGGTCGGCGCGCACGGGCTCGACCTCAGCGCCGGCTTCACGCAGCTCCCGCACGAGCGAGCCCACGGCATCGCTCGATTCCCGGGTCGCGCCGCGGTAGTGCACGGCGAGGCGCGCGCCGGCAGCCGCGAATGCGCGTGCGATGCCGCCCCCGATACCGCCGGAGGCGCCCGTGATCAGCACCCGCTGACCTGCGAGATCCGGCAATCCGTGTCCCGTCATCCGTTCAGCCCCCCATCCGTCGTTGCCGAGACGAGTAGTCGCGCAGCGCGCGCAGCAGGTCCACCTCGCGCAGGTCCGGGTACAGCGCTTCCACGAAGTAGAACTCGGAGTGCGCCGACTGCCAGATCATGAAGTCTGAGAGCCGCTGCTCACCCGAGGTGCGAATCACGAGATCGGGATCCGCCTGCCCCCGGGTCCAGAGATGCTCGCCGATGAGCTCGGGCGTCAATCGCTCGGCGAGCGTGTCGATGGTGCCGCCGGCCGCCTGATGCTCGGCGATGACGCTGTGCATCGCCGCGGTGATCTCGCTGCGGCCGCCGTAGCCGACGGCGAGGTTGATGTGCAGGCCGTCACGATCGGCGGTCGACTGCTCGGCCGCACGCAGGGCGTCGGTCAGTTCCGACGACAGCCCGTCGCACGTGCCGACGTGCTTCACGCGCCACCCCTGGTGCTCGGCGAGGAGTTCAGCGAGTTCCGCGATGATGCCGAAGAGGTCGTCGAGTTCCTGGCGATCCCGCGCGCCCAGGTTGTCCGCGGAGAGCAGGTACAGCGTGACGGTGCCGACTCCGACCTCTTCGCACCAGCCGAGGAACTCGGGGATCTTGCGGGCTCCGGCGCGATGCCCGAAGGCGGCGCGCTCCTGGAGACGCTGTTTCGCCCACCGACGATTCCCGTCGACGATCACGGCGATGTGCTGGGGAACCTGGCGCCGATCGATCTCGCGGCGCAGGCGCCGCTGGTACAGCCGGTAGAGCAGACCGGCCCGCGGATTCGACGGCTGGGCACTCACGTTCCGAGTGTACCGGCTCGACCTGATGCGCGCCCGTCGCGAGGAGGAGGCCGGGACCATACACTCGAGGTCATGACGTCGCAGGAGGAACGACCGCTGCCCGAACCCGATCGCCTCTCGATCCCGCTCCTCGAAGACGCCATCGATCACCCGCAGGAGCAGCCGGGTGCCACGCTCGAGGCGAAGCCGACGTGGCGGGGCTGGATCCACGCGGGGACCTTCCCGCTCACGATCGTGGCGGGGATCGTGCTCATCAGCGTCGCCGACGGGCCGCTGGCGAAGTGGGCGTCGCTCGTCTACACGCTCTCGAGCATGCTCCTCTTCGGGGTCTCGGCGCTCTACCATCGCGGCAACTGGAAGCCGAGCACGCGGCAGGTGTTCCGGCGTCTCGACCACGCCAACATCTTCGTGCTGATCGCCGGAACGTACACGCCGATCGCGCTCCTCGCGCTGCCGCTCGACAAGGGCGTGCTGCTGCTCGTGCTGGTCTGGGTGGGCGCCCTGCTCGGCATCGGATTCCGGGTGTTCTGGCTCGGCGCGCCGCGATGGCTGTACGTGCCCCTGTACGTGCTGCTCGGCTGGGCCGCCATGATGTACATCGTCGATATCGCGCACGCGAACTTCGCGGCGATGGTGCTCGTGGTGGTCGGCGGTCTGCTCTACACGCTCGGCTCCGTGATCTACGGCACGAAGCGCCCGAACCCGATTCCCGGCGTCTTCGGGTTCCACGAGATCTTCCACGCGCTCACCGTGGTCGCCTTCCTCTGCCACTGGACGGCGGCGCTCCTGCTCGCGCTCGACCCGTTCTTCCTGCGGTAGCGCTCGCGGTCGGAGTGCCGCCGCCCCACCCCTTCACTGGCGAGGCGGGGGCGCCGCGACCACGGCGACGATCCGTTCCACCGGCAGCGCCGCGTCGACGGTGATGCCCGGCTCATCCTGAGCGAGCGGCTCGAGGGTCTCGAGCTGCGAATCGAGCAATCCGGCCGGCATGAAGTGGCTGACGCGCACCTCCAGGCGGGCGAGCAGTTGGTCACGGGGCACATCGAGCTGCACGAACCACAGCGGTACCGCCGTCGCGGCGCGCAGTCGATCGCGATACGTGCGTCGCAGGGCCGAGCATGCCACGGTCACCGGATGGCCTTCGCCCGCCGCACGCGTGATGCTCGCGCCGACGCGGTCGAGCCAGGGCCAGCGATCCGCGTCGGTCAGCGGTGTGCCGCGCCGCATCTGATCGACCGCTTTCGCCGAGTGCAGGTCGTCGGCGTCGATGCAGAGGCCGCCGCGTGCGGCGGCGAGCGCGGCGGCGACGGTGCTCTTGCCCGCGCCGGAGACCCCCATCACGACGAGCGCCCGCCCGGCGAGCTGCGGGCCGGCGGCCATGTCGGCGGAGGTGCGTTCCATGCGCTTCAGTGTGCCACGCGATGTGCTGCACCTCTGTGCGGGGTTTCGGAACGGCACAGACCTCGGCTTCGGTGAGCAGCGGGGCTTCGGTGAGGCGGATATCGCCAATCCGGTCTCACGGTCGCTGAATCCCTTACCGTAGCCGCCGGAGCCGCTTCGGCACCCCGAATGCCCCGCTATCCCCCAGCCGCGAGCGTCTCAAGCACGGCGGCCCCGTACCGCTCGAGCTTGACCTGCCCGATGCCGGAGATCGCGAGCAGTTCTTCGTCGGTCTTCGGCTCGTGCACGGCCAGGGCGGCGAGGGTGGCGTCGCCGAAGACGACGTATCCCGGCACGCCCTGGGTGCGCGCTTCGCCGGCCCGCCAGGCGCGGAGGCGTTCGAAGATCTCGGCCTGATCCGGCGTCAGGTCGGCCGCGGCTGCCGAGCGCTTCTCGCCGCCGCCGCTCCGGGAGGCGCGCCCACGGCCGCCGGAGGAGGCGCGGGTGACGACCTCCTCGCGCATCATCACCGCTTCTTCGCCGCGCAGCACCGGCTTCGCCGCTTCGGTCGGAGCGAGCACACCCCACTCGCCCTGCGCTTCGAGCAAGCCGGCTGCGAGCAGGTGGCGCACGACACCGCGCCACTGCGCCACCGACCACTCGGTGCCGATGCCCCACGTCGAGAGTTCGTCGAGCCGCATCTGCGCGGCTCGCTCCGATGTGACACCGCGCAAGACGTCGATGTGCTGACCGGCGGCGTAGGTGCGATTGCGCTCCTTCTGCGTGCGGATGACCGTCGACAGCAGCATCTGCGCGGGGATCGTCGCGTCCCAGAGCTTGGGCGGCGTCAGGCAGACGTCGCAATTGCCGCACGGCTCCGTGCGCTCTTCACCGAAGTACCGCAGCAGGAACACGCGGCGGCACTGCACGCCTTCGCAGAGCGCGAGCATCGCGTTGAGGTGCCGGGTCTGGCTCGCCCGCGTCGCCTGATCGCCGTCGCCGGACTCGATCATCTGCCGCTGCTGCACCACGTCCTGGAGCCCGTACGCGAGCCAGGTGTCTGACGGGAGACCATCGCGACCGGCGCGGCCCGTCTCCTGGTAGTAGCCCTCCACGGATTTCGGCAGATCGATGTGCGCGACGAAGCGCACATCGGGCTTGTCGATGCCCATGCCGAACGCGATCGTCGCCACGACCACGACCCCGTCCTCCCGGAGAAAGCGCGTCTGCGCATCGAGTCTCACGTGCGCCGGGAGCCCCGCGTGGTACGCGACGGCGTCGACTCCCGCGTCGCGCAGCGCAGCCGCGGTCTGCTCGACGCGCTTGCGGCTGAGGGCGTACACGATGCCGGCTTCCCCGGCATGCTCCCCGCGCACGAAGTTGATGAGCTGGGCGCGCGCGTTCTGCTTCGATTCGATGCGGTAGCGGATGTTGGGCCGATCGAAGCTCGACACGAAGTGCCGCGCACGCTGCAGGTGGAGGCGTTCGGTGATCTCACGGTGCGTCTCGGGCGTCGCCGTGGCGGTCAGCGCGATGCGCGGCACATCCGGCCAGCGCTCGGCGAGCGCTCCGAGCCGCAGGTAGTCGGGCCTGAAGTCGTGCCCCCACTGGGAGACGCAATGGGCCTCGTCGATCGCGAAGAGCGCGATGCGACCCTGCGCCAGCAGCTCGACCGTTCCGGGTGCCGACAGTCGCTCGGGTGCGAGGTAGAGCACGTCGAGCTGCCCGTCGCGATACGCCTGCTCGACGGCGCGGCGATCCTCGATCGACATCGCCGCGTTCAGTGCGGCCGCGCGCACGCCGACGAGCTGCAGTGCGGCGACCTGATCGTGCATCAGCGCGACGAGCGGCGACAGCACGATGCCGGTGCCCTCGCGCACGAGCGACGGAATCTGGTAGCAGATCGACTTGCCGCCGCCGGTGGGCATGAGCACCACCGCGTCACCGCCGCCGATGACCTGCCGGATGATGTCTTCCTGCTCGCCGCGGAACGCGTCGTACCCGAACACCTCGGCGAGGACCTCGCGCGGATCTCGCCCGACCTGCGGACCCGCCGCTTGGTCACCGGATTGAGCGGTCGCACCGACACGACTGCTTCCGGGCGCGGGCGCACGCAGATCGTCAGGTGCCGGCGCGCCCCATGCTTCGCCGGGCCAGCGCTCGTCGTCGCCGAAGTCGAAATCGGCGCTCTGCTCGTCCGGTACCGACGCCCAACCGCCCGTCACGCGTTCAGCCTCGCGGCTCGGCGCCCGGCTCGGCACGGGGGCCGCCGCCGGGTTCGGAGCTCGGATCTGCGCCTGGGTCGACGACCGGCCGGGACGATCCCTGCTGGTCCGTGCCCGCGCTGCCGACCGTCCCGTTCTGCTCGGCGAGCTCCTGCTCGATCTGCTCCCGCACCTCGGCCCGGTAGCTGTTGCGACGCAGACGCCGCACCATGTTGAAGCCGAGCGCGATGATGCCGATGCCGAGCGCCGCGAACGCGATGAAGCCGGCCACACCCGGACTCACCGTGTCGGGATCGAACTCGGTCTCCTCGGCAATGCGCACGGCGGTGGTCAACAGGCTCATGCGCCCTCCTCGATTCCCTGGAACAGGTCGGCTTCGAACTCGCTCGTGGCGACGCGGGAGGCGGCGAGGCGGTAGTCCTCGAACGGCCAGGCCTGGCGCTGCAGTTCGTTGGGCCAGAAGAAGAAGGTGCTGTCGGGCGGCACCTGGCTCGCGTGGGCGCGCAGGGCCTCGTCGCGACGCTCGAAGAAACGCCCGACGTCGACGCTCGCAGTGCCGACGTAGGGGCGACGCGTCATCCACTCGCGGATCTCGGTGAACTGCTCGATCATGGGCGACGACGGGTCGTTGTCGGTGAGCCACTGGTAGATCGTCTCGACGCGCTTCGCGTTGAAGATCTCTTCGTAGTAGAGCTTCGACATCTCCCACGGTTCGCCCGCCTCCGGGTACGCGTCGGGGTCTCCGGAGAGCTCCCAGGCGATGCGGCTGATGTCGTGGCAGCGGATGTGGTCGGGGTGCGGATAGCCGCCCTGCTCGTTGTACGTGATCATGACGTGGGGGCGGAACTCGCGCACGATGCGCACGAGCGCTTCCGCCGAGACATCGGCCGGGATCCCGGCGAACGAGGTCTCCGGCACGATCTCCCCCTCATCGGGAAGACCGGAGTCCTGATACCCCAGCCACCGGTGCTCGAACCCGATGATCTCGCGCGCTCGCGCCATCTCATCACGGCGCAGGCCGGGCAGGTCTCGCCGGCTCTTCGGGTCGCGCGAGACGAGTTCGTTGAGCAGGTCGCCCCGCTCTCCCCCGGTGCAGCTCACGATCAGCACTTCGGCACCGGCGTCCACGTAATGCGCGTAGGTTGCGGCGCCCTTGCTGGACTCGTCGTCGGGGTGCGCGTGCACCGCGATCAACCTGAGCGTCATGAGGGTCCTCTCACATGCTTCCCGGGAGCTTCCCGGTACTCTGGCAACGAAGATTCAGTTTACCCAGCGCAGATCGGAGCTTGCCGTGCCGCAGGCCGATATCTCCTCCGGAGGCACCTCGGGCGCCCCCGTCGCGACGCCGGCCGCTGCGCTCGCCCGACCGACCGACGCGCGGCAGTCGCTCGAGGATCGTTACGGCACCGGACGCAGGGCCAGCTTCGACCGCCGCTTCGCCTGGACGGCCGCGGCCCTCCTCGTCGCCGCCGGCATCGCCTTCCTCGTGTTCAGCGGTTGGCAGCAGCCGAACCGCGTGGCGTTCCAAGACATCGGGTACACGAAGAACGGCGACACCAGCCTCGATATGAAGTTTCAGGTGACGACTGAACCGAACACGCCGGTGGCCTGCGCCGTCGAGGCGCTGAACACCTCGAAGGCGACCGTCGGCTGGAAGATCGTGGAGCTGCCGGTGACGGACCAGCAGTCGCACACCGTGACGGCGAGGGTCGTCGTCACGAACCCCGCGACGGCCGCTTCAGTGCGCGACTGCTGGGTGATCGAGGAGTCGGCGGCGAGCTGAGTCCGCGCGCTCAACGCGGTGCATCGCTGTCCCAGTCAACCCCTGGGCGCCGATCTGACACCCGGACCGCGCCCTGGTAGCCTGGGGGTTCGCGCCCTGCATGGTTCAGGGCGCTCTCTTGTATCTCGGGCGCGTTTGCGCATTAATTCTGAAACGAGGATCGTCATGGCCGAGCCCACCCAGACCTGGCTGACCCAGGAAGCTTACGACCGGCTCAAGGGTGAGCTGGAGCAGCTCTCCGTGGCCGGCCGCAAGGAGATCGCCGCGCGCATCGAGGCGGCGCGCGAGGAGGGCGACCTCAAGGAGAACGGCGGCTATCACGCAGCGAAGGACGAGCAGGGCAAGATGGAGGCCCGGATTCGCGACCTCGAGGAGTTGCTCAAGCACGTCGTCGTCGGGGAGGCTCCTGAGGCGAGCGGCGTCGTCGAGGTCGGCACGGTCGTGACCGCGACGATCTTCGGAGATGAAGAGCGCTTCCTGCTCGGCAATCGCGAGCTCGCCAATGGCTCCGACCTCGACGTGTACAGCGCCGAGAGCCCCCTCGGCGCTGCGATTCTCGGCCGCAAGGTCGGCGAAGAGGTCAGCTACTCGGCTCCCTCCGGCAAAGAGATCGCCGTGAAGATCGTCGCAGTCGACACCTACGCGGGCTGATCCGGCGCAGCGCTGAAGATCAGCACCATACTTCCGGGGCGGGGCCGCATCAGCGGCCTCGCCCTCACTCGTACATCGAGATGTTGATCGGCCCCGTGAGATCGGGCGCCGGCGCCCGCAGGCCCCGCGTCTTCACCAGCAGGTAGACGATGCCGAGCGCCAACCAGATGCCGCCGATGATCATGGAGATCGAGTCGAGGCTCAGCCACAGCCACACGTTGATCGCGACGCCGACGGCGGGAACGGCGACGAACGTGACCCAGGCTCCGGCCGTGCGCCGCTTCAGGAAGCGGAAGAACACGAAGATCACGGAGAGGTTCACGAACGTGAACGCGATGAAGGCGCCGAAGTTGATCATCGACGCAGCCTGATCGAGGTCGACGAACAGCGCAGTGAGCGCGACCAGCGCGACGATCAGCACGTTGACGACGGGGACGCCGGTGCGCGGGTTCACGGTGCCGAAGAGCCGGCGCGGCAGCGCACCGTCGCGGCCCATCGCGTAGAGCAGGCGGGCAGCGCTCATCTGCTGCGTGATCCCGCACCCGAGCACGGCCATCATGTACCCGCCGACGAAGATCGCCTGGAATGCGGCCCCGCCGATGTACTTCGCGATCTCGGGCGACGCGCCCACGATATCGGCGAGCTGCGTCACGTCGGGGAACAGCGTCTGCATCACGTAGGTGACCGTGATGAAGAACGCACCGGCGACCGCGATGATGATGAAGATGGCGCGGGGAATGTCGCGCTCGGGCTTCTCCGCCTCCTCCGCGAGGGTCGAGACCGCATCGAAGCCGAGGAACGACAGGGCGAGGATCGCGGCTCCCGCGGCGATCGCGGCGCCCTGCACATCGCTCGAGATGAACGGGCGCGCGGTGAACTCCGCCCCGTTCGCTCCGTTCACGATATTGATGATCGTGAGCACGACGAAGACGACGGCGACGACGAGCTGAATGCTGACGAGGATCACGTTCATGCTCGCCGCGAGCTTCACTCCGACGAGGTTGAGCACCGTGCAGATCGCGACAGTGAGCAGCACCCACACCCAGAAGGGCACCCCCGGAATCACCGCGGTCATGTAGATCGCGGAGAGGATGGCGTTGATCATCGGCAGCAACAGGTAGTCGAGCGTCGCGACCCATCCCACGAGAAAGCCCAGGTGCGCGTTGATGGCCTCCTTGGCGTAGGTGTAGGCGGATCCTGCGATCGGGAAGAACCGGACCATGCGCGAGTAGCTGAAGGCGGTGAAGAGCACCGCGATCATCACGACCAGGTAGGCGAGCGGGACGTGGCCGCTCGTGACATCGGCCACGATTCCGAACATGTCGAAGACTGCGAGCGGCGCCATGTAGGCCAGGCCGATGAAGACCAGGTGACGCAGCTTCAGGGTGCGCTTGAGGGAGCCGCTTTCGCCTGCGACCTCGTGGGCGAGACGTTCGTCGCCGACGGCGACTGCTGAGTGGGATGGCATCGTTGACATCTGGGGTCCTCTATTCGGTGTGCTGAATCAGTGGGTGTGCGTGTGAGCGCTCGCCGCGGGCTCGGAGCAGGCCTGCCCGGCGCCGGCCGGATCGGTCGCCAGTGCGGCCGCAGCAGCACCGCCGAGTTCGCCGCGGGCATCGTGGATCGCAGCACCGCCGACCACGGTCAGGTCGGCCCGCTGCTCGAGCAGTTCGGCGGGCTCCATCGCGTAGAGATCGCCCGACCAGACGACGACATCGGCGAGCGCTCCGACGCGCAGTGCGCCGACCTCGTGCTCGCGGTGGAAGGCCTCCGCGCCGCCCAGGGTGTACGCGCGCAGCGCGCGGTCGAGATCGAGCCGCTCCCCGAGGGTCCAGGCATCGCCTCCGTCGAGGCGGGCGCGGGTCATAGCGCTGTACAGGCCGATCAAGGGATCCATCTCGCCCACCTGCCAGTCGCTGGAGAACGTCACGCGCGCGCCGGAATCGAGCATGGACTTGAAGCGCCACGCGCGATCCCAACGCGATTCGCCCACGTTCTCCATCCAGGTGCCGGCCACCAGGTCGGGTGACGCGTGCCGCGGCTGCATGGCGGCGACGACGCCGAGGTCGGCGAAGCGCGGGAGATCCTGGGGCGCGAGGCACTCGACGTGCACGATGCCGTGGCGGGTGTCGAGCCGTCCGTTCGCGCGCTGGGCGGCCTCGATCGAATCGAGCGTCAGCCGGATCCCCCAGTCGCCAGTGGCATGGGTGTGCACCTGGTAGCCGAGCCGATCGAGTTCGACGAAGAGCTTCGTGAACTCCGTCGGTTCGAGGCTCGGATGCCCTCGGTGGCCCGGGCGGTTGGCGTAGTCCTCGAGCATCGCGGCGGTGTGCGGTTCGATGACGTCGTCGGCGTACAGCTTCACGGGGCCGAGCGTGAAGCGCTCGTGCTGCGGCGTCTCTCGGATGGCCTCGGTGATGCGCGCGCGGAAGTCGCCGTCGGCGCCGACCGGGTGGTAGATGGCGGCCGTGGTACGGCTCGTGAGCTTGCCCTCGCGTTCGGCACGGGCGAAGAGGTCGAGTTCTGCGAGGGGCACCTGCGGCTCGACCACCGAGGTGATGCCGGATCGCGCAGCCATCTCCAGGCTGTTCGTGATCTTGCGGTAGCGCCGGTCGGGCGAGTACATCGGAATGTCGCGCTGCAGCTCGGCCAGACCGTCGATGGTCATCGCGCTCGTGTAGAAGTCGGTGACCCACCCGGTGGGCTCGCCCGTCGCAGCGTCGATCTCGGGGTTGCCCCACGCGATGTCGCCACCGTTCAGGATGCCGAGCTTCGCGAGCGCGGGCCGGTTCAGCCACACGGAGTGCTGATCGTAGGTCGTGATGAAGACCGGGCGGTCGGTGACGCCGGTGAGGTCGTCGGCCCGGGGGCGGCGGCCCTCGACCACGGAGTACAGGGCGTTCTCCGCGCAGATCCAGTCGAGCTCTGGGTGCGTTTCGGCGAACTCGGCGATGCGCGCACGCACGACATCGAGGCTCTGCACCTGATCGAGGCTGACCGCGAGGTCGTCGAAGCCCAGCAGCAGATGGTTGTGCGTATCGGCGACGCCCGGCGTGAGCAGGCGCCCTTCGAGCTGCACGACGCGGCGAGCGGCGGGAGCGTCCGCCGCGGAACCGACGTACGAGATGCGATCACCGGTCACGCCGACCGCTTCGGCCCAGGGCTGCGCGGGATCGAAGGTGCGGATGCTCCCACCGGTAAACAGGGTGTCGACGGCCATGTCAGCTCCTCGGCGCTCGGCTCGACGGCGATCCGCCGAGTTCTTTTACTCAAGAGTAAATTAATTTACTCGTTTGTCAAATAATGCGGCTGCGCCGTCGGACGGATCCGACACCCAGGTCCAGCCACCAGCCGGCCGGCACTCAGCCGGCGCGACACCCAGCCCGCCGCGCCGGCAGCCGGGTCACTTTCGGAGGGTGTCGCTCCCCCGATCCCCCGCAACACGCTCCGCAACTGACCCGCCTCGGGCGAGGCACGAGGAACGGACGGACCGCGGCCCGCGCGCCCGCCCGCCCGCTCGCCCGCGCCTCGGCTGGCATACTGGCAGGCATGGCCCGACCGAGCACCCAGCAGCAGCGCCGCAAAGAGGTCGTCGACGCAGCGCTCGCGGCCGCCGCGCAGCACGGGCTCCGCAGCCTGTCGCTCACGGACGTCGCGAACCAGGCCGGCGTGACCCGCGGCGCACTGCTGTACTACTACGACGACCTCGACGCGATCCTCGTCGAGGCGCACGCCGCCGGCATGGAGCGCGTGGGAGCCGAGCGCGCCGCCCTCGTCGCGCGGGAGGTCGGCGCCCCCGCCAAGCTCGCGGTCGCCATCACGGCCGGCTTGCCGACCGGCCCCGACGACGCCCTGATGAGCCTGCTCTACGAATTCGACGTGCTGGGCGGCAAATCACCGCTGCACGACGAGCTCGTGCAGCGGCTCTACGGGGAGCAGCTCGCGCTCTACCGGGAGATCCTGGCAGAGGGCGTGGAAGCGGGCGACTTCTCGCTCACCGGCCCGCTCGACGACATCGCGATGAATCTCGTAGCGCTCGAAGACGCCTACGGCTTGCACATCACCGGGGGCGGCAGCATCACGGTCGCCGACGCGCGGCGCGCGATCGCGCTCTATGCGCAGCAGGCCGGCGCCCCACTCCCGGCTTGATGCCGCGCTCCACCCCGCGCTTCGCTCCGTGGGCTGCCGCCGTGGGCGGCACCGAGCGCTCCGGCGCCACGCAACGCGTGCCGCTTCAGTAGCGCTCCACCCCGCGCTTCGCTCCGTGGGCTGCCGCCGTGGGCGGCACCGAGCGCTCCGGCGCCACGCAACGCGTGCCGCTTCAGTAGCGCTCCACCCCGCGCTTCACTCCGTGGGCTGCCGCCGTGGGCGGCACCGAGCGCTCCGGCGCCACGCAACGCGTGCCGCTTCAGTAGCGCTCGCCCACCCGCACGATGTAGCCGGCGTCGCGCAGGGCCTGGGCGACGATCTCCCCGTGGTCGTGACCGCGCGTCTCGATGTGGAGTTCGAGCTCCACCTCGCTGATCGGCAGCTCGGTCGCGTGACGGGTGTGGATCACCTCGACGACATTCGCGTTGTGCTCGGCGACGATCGACGCCGTGCGCACCAGCTGGCCGGGCACGTCGGGGAGCAGGATGCGCAGCTTGAGGTAGCGAGCCGACGCAGCCAGACCGTGGCCGATGACGCGCTGCAGCAGCAGCGGGTCGATGTTGCCGCCCGAGAGGATCACCGCGGTGGGCCCGCTGACCCGCGCCTTCCCGGCGAGCATCGCGGCCACACCGGCGGCTCCGGCGGGCTCGACGACCATCTTGGCGCGTTCGAGCAGCACGACGATGGCTCGAGCGATGTCGTCGTCGCTCACCGTGACGACTTCGTCGACGTAGTCGCGCACGTATTCGAAGGTGCGGTCGCCCGGGCGCGCGACGGCGATGCCATCGGCGATCGTCGGCTTCGTGAGGATCGTGACCGGCTCTCCGGCGTCGAGCGACGCGACGAAGGGCGACGCGTTCTCCGACTGCACGCCGATGATGCGCATGGGGGTTCCGTCGCGCTCGGCCCGCAGTTTCGCCGCCGCGGCGACGCCGGAGACGAGGCCGCCGCCGCCGATCGGCACGACGATGGTCTCGATCTCAGGCGCTGAGTCGAGGATCTCCAGGGCCACGGTCCCCTGGCCGTGGATCACAGCCTCGTGGTCGAAGGGCGGGATGAACACGGCGCCCGTCTCGGCCACGAACCGCTGCGCTGCCGCGTTGGTCTCGTGGAAGGTCGCGCCTTCGAGCACCACCTCAGCCCCGTAGCCTCGGGTCGCCTGCAGCTTCGGCAGCGCGACGCCGAGCGGCGTGAAAATCGTCGCCTTGATGCCGAGCTCGCGCGCCGCGAACGCGACGCCCTGGGCATGGTTCCCGGCCGACGCGGCGACGACGCCGCGAGCGCGCTCCTCCGGCGTGAGCTGCGTGAGTCGGTAGTACGCGCCGCGCAGCTTGTACGCCCCGGTGCGCTGCAGGTTCTCGCACTTCATGTACACCGTCGGGACGTCGAGAATCTCGGCGAGATACCGCGAGCTCTCGAGCGGGGTGCGCTGCGTCACCTGGTGCACGACCTCGAGCGCGCGCTCGAAATCGGCGAGCGTGGGCGCGGGGGCCTGCACGGGAAGCACCGGTGCTGGGGTCTGCTCGGTCATGAACGTCCTTCCTTGCGTCGCATCTTGGCGACGGCTCGCGCGCGATGCTTGGCGCGATGCTGCAACTGATATCTGCGGTGGTAGTCGGCCACGGGGTCGACGCCCGTCTCCCACTGCCGCTTGACGAGAACATTGACGATCGAGTTCGCTGCCGCGGCGAGAGGAACGGCGAACAGGGCGCCCGGGATGCCGGCGAGCAGAGCGCCCGTCGAGACGGCGAGCACGACGCCGAGCGGGTGCACGCGCACCGCGCTTCCCATCACCAGCGGCTGGAGCACGTGGCCCTCGATCTGATTGACGAGGATCACGACGCCGAGCATGAGCAGCGCGTTGACCGGCCCGTTGTAGACGAGGGCGACGAAGGCGGCGAGCAGGCCGGTGCTGATCGCGCCGAGGAACGGGATGAAGGATCCGAGGAAGACGAGGATCGCGATGGGGATGGCGAGAGGCACTCCCAGCACCGCAGCGCCAACGCCGATGCCGACCGCGTCGACGAAGGCGACGAAGATCTGCACCCGGACGTACTGTCCGACCGACACCCACCCGGCGCGCCCGGCCGCGTCGACCGGCGCGTGCGCGCGGGCGGGAAGGAACCCGAGGACCCAGTTCCAGATGCGACGGCCGTCGATCAGCATGAAGATGAGGGAGAAGAGCGTGAGCAGGAGGCCGGCGACGAACTGGCCGGCCGACGTGGCGACGCCGAGCGCGCCGTTCCAGAGCTCCGACTGATGCTCTTGGACGGTCTTCCAGATCTGGTCGGTGAAGGCCCCGATCTCGTTGGCCGAGATGCCGAACGTGGCCTCCGCCCAGCGGAGCATCTCCCACCACACCTCCTCGGAGCGGCTCGTGACGTCGCCGAGCCCGTCGCGCAGCTGGGTGATGATCAGCGTGAGCAGCACCCAGACGAGCGCGATGAAGAGCGCGAGGGCGAACACGACGCCGAGGGAGCGCGGCAGCTTCTGCCGCTCGAACCAGTGCACGATGGGGGCGAGGAGCGCGGTGAGCAGGATCGCGACCAGCAGCGGGATGACGATGATCCGCACCTGCACGACGAGCCAGAGGAAGCCCGCGAGGGCGATGCCGATCAGTACCAGGCGCCACGACCATGCCGCCGCCACCCTCACTCCGAGGGGAAGCTCGTGCGCCGCGTCGCCTCGAGTATCGAGGTCTCGGCTGTTCTGGGGGTCTTCCACAGGGCAATCCTAGCGACGGGGCGGTTCGAAGCTGGTCATATGCCGGGTTCGCGCAGCTTGCCGAGCCACCGGCGCACCAGCGCATCCTTCCGCGACGTGAACGGCGGCATGATCGTCGAGGAGAGCGTGTCAGGGATGAGCGGTTTTGCGAGCACGGCTTTCTCGTGGCTGAAGGCGCGGAACGACCGTTCGCCGTGATACGCGCCCATGCCGCTCTCACCGACCCCGCCGAAGGGCAGCTCGGGAACGACCAGGTGCAGCGCCGGTGCGTCGAAGCCGAGCGCGCCCGAGCTCGTCTCGCGCTCCCACCGCCGCCGCACTGCGGTGCGCTCGCTGAACACGTAGGCCGCGAGTGGTTTCTCGCGGCCGGCGACGAATGCCAGCGCGTCGTCGAGCCCGGAGACCTCGACGAGGGGCAGGATCGGCCCGAAGA
The DNA here is from genome assembly GCF_018304845.1 of Leucobacter manosquensis. NCBI lineage: Bacteria > Bacillati > Actinomycetota > Actinomycetes > Micrococcales > Microbacteriaceae > Leucobacter > Leucobacter manosquensis. The sequence goes on from NZ_JAFEVO010000001.1 coordinate 1,602,685, forward strand.
TCTCGTCCCGCATCACCGCCGCCGTTCGCTCGACGCCGACGAGAACCGTCGGGGCGATGAATCTCCGTGCGGCATCGTACGCTCCGCCGAGTACGATCTCGCCGTCATCGAGGTAGGCGACGAGTCGGTCGAACTGGGCGGCGTTGACGATGCGTCCGTAGTCCGGGTTCTTCTCGGGAGCGCTCCCGTAGAGATCATGCACGGCTTCCGCGAGCAGTGGGGCGAGTGCTCGGAGCACCTCCGGGCGTCCGAGCACGTAGTCGGGTGCCACGCACGTCTGACCGGCGTTCATGAACTTTCCCCAGGCGATCCGACGCGCCGCGAGGTGCAGCGGCACCGTCCCGTCGACGTACGCCGGGGATTTGCCGCCGAGCTCGAGCGTCACCGGCGTGAGGTGCTCGGCCGCGGCGCGCGCCACGATGCGGCCGACGCGGGCGTTGCCCGTGTAGAAGATGTGGTCGAATCGCTCGGCGAGCAGTGCCGTCGTCTCGGGCACCGCCCCCTCGATGACGGCGACGGCGCGTCGGTCCAGCACGTCGGGCACGAGGCGCGCGATCAGCGCCGAGGTCGCGGGAGCGAGCTCGCTCGGTTTGATGACGACCGAGTTGCCCGCGGCCAGTGCGCCGACGACGGGCGACAGGGCGAGCATCAGCGGGTAGTTCCAGGGGGCGATCACGAGCACGACTCCGAGCGGCTCCGGCACGATGCGCGCGGAGGCGGGCTGCACGGCGAGGGGGACGCGCACGCGTCTCGGCCGCATCCAGCGGGAGAGGTGCGCGAGGGCGTGATCGATCTCGGAGACGAGGAAGCCGATCTCGGTGAGCTGGGCTTCCGTACCCGATTTGCCGAGATCAGAACGCAGTGCCGCCTCGAAGTCTGCGCCGCGATCCTGCAGCAGAGCCCGGAGGCGCATGAGTTGCTCGCGACGCCACACCTCGGGGCGCGTGATGCCTCGTGAGAAGCTGTGCCGCAGCCCGGCGACGATCATCGGAATCCGGTCGAGTGCGGTCGCAGTCATGCGGTCACACTACTCCGGACGGCTTACCAGAAGTGCAGCGCCGGGATGATGAGGAAGATGCCGACGAGCACGACGAGCACGGAGAGCCCGAAGCAGATGTTCGCGAGCACGGTCGCCCAGGTGGGGCGACCGGCAGCGTCGACGTCGTCGTCCTCATCGTCGCGCGAGGGGCCGTTCGGCGCGACCGAGCCGTCGGCCAGCCGGGGCGCGGGCGCGGGGGTCGCGAGGAACCTCAGTCCGAGCGAGTACAGCGAGACCACGAAGAGCGCCGAGACGAGCGCCGCCCCGAAGACGATGATGAATGCCATCCAGTCGATCATCGGTCGCCCTCCTGCTGCTGCTGCGCTCGCGCGGTCGGGATCGGCCCGTACCCGCCGGGCATCGCGTCGCCCGCGCGCTCGGCTTCAAGAGCTGCTTGACGTGCGGCTTCGCGCGCCGCTTCCTTCGCCGCCTCGTCGTCGCGGATCGCCGTCTGCGCGACGGGGCTCAGCGGCTTCACCGATCCGGTCTTCGTCTTCGGCGGCTTGACCTTGCCCTTTCGGATTCGCACGGCATACCCCGATTCGGCGACGTCCGGCGCTGGGATCGCGTTGGAGTGGTCCACCTTGTTGCGGCTCGAGCGCCAGAAGATGAACAGGATGAAGGCGAGCCCGAGTACGGCATCGATGATCACGCCGATCATTCCGGTGTGCGCGATCGCGGCCGCGATGGCGCCGACGGCGCCGGAAGCCGGCAGCGTGAAGAGCCAGCCGGAGGCGATGCGGCCGACGGTGCGCCACCGCACGCTGGAGCCGCGGCGGCCGAGGCCGGAGCCGATGACGGATCCGGAAGCGACCTGGGTCGTGGAGAGCGCGAACCCGAGGTGGCTCGAGGCGAGGATCGTGGCGGCGCTGCTGGTCTCGGCTGCGAAGCCTTGCGCGGGCTTCACCTGGGTCAGACCGGCGCCGAGGGTGCGGATGATGCGCCAGCCACCCGAGTACGTGCCGATCGCGATGGCGAGCGCGCAGGCGACGACCACCCAGAGGTGGGGGCCGGTGCCGGGCTCCTGCAGGTTCGCTGCGACGAGGGTCAGCGTGATGACGCCCATCGTCTTCTGGGCGTCGTTCGTGCCGTGCGCGAGCGCGATGAGCGAGGACGACGCGATCTGCGCGTACCGGAACCGGCCGCGTCCGTCCTTCTTCCCGTCGTGGCGGCGGGTGATCGCGTAGGCCACCTTGGTCGCGGTGAACGCGACGATGCCGGCGGTGAGCGGGGCGGCGACCATCGGGATCAGGATCTTCGACAGGAACACTCCCCCGTTGATCGCCGCCACGCCGGCACCGACGATCGCCGCACCGATCAGGCCGCCGAAGAGGGCGTGCGACGAGCTCGAGGGCAGGCCGTAGAGCCAGGTCACGAGGTTCCAGACGATCGCACCGATCAGCCCGGCGAAGATCAGTTCCGGAGTGATGAGCACTCCGTCGCCGCCCTCGTTGATCAGGCCGCCCGAGATGGTCTTGGCCACCTCGGTGGAGAGGAACGCCCCCACGAGGTTGAGGATCGCGGCGAGCGTCACCGCGGTCTTCGGCTTCAGCGCACCGGTCGCGATGGGCGTTGCCATCGCGTTCGCGGTGTCGTGGAAACCGTTCGTGAAGTCGAAGAAGAGGGCCAGTACGATGACCAGCAGCACGATGATGGTGAGTTCCACCGGCGTCTTTCGGTTCGGGGTCGGGGGGTCCTTTCGAACACCGGCGAAGTCATCTCGTGTTCACGTTCCCGTAAACCCGGGTTGGCCCGCAAGCGCCGTAATCATGGTTCCACCTCGCCCTTGGCAGGTCAAGCTGGCCGTACCCCGTTCACGTTCCGTTCACCTGGATGTCGGAAACGGGTGGGTGCATGCCGTCAGCGAACCTCCGCCCGGCTCGGTGCGGCGACTCATGCGTCCTCATGCTTCGGCGAGTACGCTGTGCTCATGAGTACTGCGACGCTGAGCGAGTTCACCCCGGAAGCCGGCACGGTCACGATGTTCTCGACCGTGTGGTGCGGCTATTGCAAGCGCCTCAAGCTGATGCTCGACAAGACAGGCATCGGGTACACCGTGGTCGACATCGAGGACACCCCGGGAACGGAAGAGCTCGTGAAATCCGTGAACGGCGGGAACGCGGTCGTGCCGACCCTCGTCTTCCCCGACGGCTCCACGGCGACGAACCCGACGCTCAAGGACGTGCAGGAGCGACTCTCCGTCTGAGCGGTCCGCTCTCCACTCGGAGCGGAGCGCGTCACCCGAAGTTGAGGCGCGCCTCCTCGTAGCGCGCCTCCGGCACGGTCTTCAAGTGGCCGACGGCCTCGGCGAGCGGCACCATCGCGATGCGATCGCCCCGCAGGCCGGCCATGGTGCCCCACTGCCCCGCTTCTGCGGCGTCGGCCGCCGCGATTCCCGTTCGGGTCGCGAGCACGCGGTCGAAGGCGGTCGGGGATCCGCCCCGCTGCACGTGCCCGAGTACTGTGGCCCGCGTCTCGATCCCCGTCCGCTGTTCGATGAGCGGAGCGAGCACCTCGGCGACGCCTCCGAGGCGCTTGCGCCCGAACCCGTCGAGCCCGTCGCGCGTGGTCTGCGCCTCATCTCCCGCGAGTCGAAAGCCCTCGGCGACGACGACGAGTGAGGATCTGCCGCGATCGCGCACGCTCAGCACCCATTCGCTGATCTGCTCGATGGACTCGGGAAACTCGGGGACGAGGGTGACCTGCGCGCCACCGGCCATGCCTGCGTGCAATGCGATCCAGCCAACGTCGCGGCCCATCACCTCGAGCACCATGCAGCGGCGGTGGGAATCACCGGTGGTGCGGAGGCGGTCGATCGCCTCGGAGGCGATGGAGACCGCGGTGTCGAAGCCGAAGGTGTAGTCGGTGCCGCTGAGGTCGTTGTCGATCGTCTTCGGGAGGCCGATCGCGGGAATGCCGTGCTCGGTGAGGAGTTGCGCGACGGTCTGCGTGCCGTTTCCGCCGATCAGCAGGAAGGCGTCGACGCCGTACTCCTCGACGCGATCCCGGATCGCCTGGATGTCTGCCTCATCGCCGCGCCCCGACAGGAACGGCTGCACCCGGCTCGTTCCGAGAATGACGCCGCCGAGCGGAGAGATGCCGCGCACTGCTGCGCGATCGAGCGGCACGCGGTCGTCTTCGTGGAAGCCGCGCCACCCGTCCATGAATCCGACCATCTCGAAGCCGTGGACCTCGACACCGCGAAGCACTGCTCCGCGGATGGCAGCGTTCATTCCGGGGCTGTCTCCCCCTGAGCACAGGACACCGATGCGCATGCGACTCCTCATTCTGTGGCGCGCGAGTTCCGGGGCGAGTTCGCCCCGTTCCACCCTAGCTTTGGCAGGATCGAAGCGGACACCGCCATTCTCGCCAAATTTCGGCACAGAATCGGCCAGTCCAGCGCGGCCGGGCGTATCTCCGTCCGACCGCGCTGGGATCGCCTGCGAGCTATGCGCGCGAGCGTTCCACAGCCTGCGTGAGAACGCTGATGAGCGCGATCAGCTGCACCGAATCGGCGTCCTCCGCCGGAGCTGCTGCACCGTCGAGCGCACGGGCCGCGAGGCCGGCCTTGCCGTCGATGAGCTCGGCGATCTTCGCGTCGATCGTCTGGGCCGCCACGATGCGCCATGCCGTGACGGGCTCGTCCTGCCCGATGCGGTGCACGCGGTCGATGGCCTGCGTCTGCTCGGCATCCGTCCAGCTGAGCTCCGCGAGCACCACGTTCGACGAGGCCTGCAGGTTCACGCCGACGCCGGCGGCGGTCAGCGAGCAGACGGCGACCGCGACCTCCGGATCCTGGTTGAACGCGTCGATCTGCTCCTGGCGGAACGCCGCGGTCTGGTCGCCGCGGATGGAGACCGTCTTGAGCCCGGCTTCTGCGAGCTGGCGCTCAACGCGATCCATCACGTCGATGTGCTTCGCGAAGAACACGACCTTGCCGACCGATCGCGCGAGCTGCGCGGCGTAGTCCGCCGCGAGCGAGGCCTTCGCCTGACCGATCTTCCGCACCATCGTGAAGATGTTGAGGCCGTCCGCGGAGGAGTGCGATTCTTCGAGCTCCTGCGATGCGACCATGCGGATGATCGCCGCATCATCGAGCTTCTCGCCCAGCTTGCCGCGCTTGACGATGCGGAAGCGATCGAGCAGTTTCTTCGCGAGCTGCGCCTCGGCGTCCCGGATGCCGCGGCCGAATTCGTCGTCGAGCTCGACGGGCAGGTCGACGACCCGCTTCGCGGGAAGGTCGGAGGCGACATCCATCTTGCGGCGGCGCACGATGCCCATGTCGATGACGCTCTGGCGCGCCTCGGGGTAGAACGACGAGTCCGCCGGCGTCCAGCCGTTGTTCTCGAGCTGCGCCATGAGCTCGGGCCCAGGCTTATCGCTCTCGATCCAGCCGAGGAACCGCCAGATGGCCCGGAAGTCGTCGATGTCGTTGATGAGCGGGGTACCGGTCAGGGCGATGAGCAGCGGGGACACCCCCGGCGTGCGTTCGCGGATGCGCTCCGAGATCGCGAGCACGTTGCGGGAGCGCTGCGACTGCACGTTCTTGATCATGTGCGCTTCGTCGACGACCATGCCCTTGAACCCGAAGTCGGAGATCCAGCTCAGGTGGCGATCGAGGATGTCGTAGTTCACGATGAAGACGTCGGCGAAGGCGTCGATGTCATGACCGTCGCCGTGGATCACCGTGACCCGGCGCTGCGGCGTCCACCGCTCCACTTCGCGCGCCCAGTTCATCTTCACGACGTTGGGGACGACGACCAGCAGCGGATACGCATCGGCGACCGAGGCCGCGAGCACCGACTGAGCCGTCTTGCCGAGGCCCGGCTCGTCGGCGAGCAGGAAGCTGCGGTGCCCGTCGCGCACGCTGGCGAGAAAACGCGCCTGATGCGGCATGAGCTCGCGCCCGGCCGGGGCGAGGCGATCCGGCACCGGGGGTTCGGGGAGGTCCATGCACGCCGATCCGCCGCCGCCCTGCTCGAACGACTTGAGGAGGGGCCCGAGCAGCTCCCAGTTCGCGAGTCGCACGACCGGGGTCGGCTGCTTCGGCGGGGCGAGGTCGGGCTTCAAGAACGGATTCGCGAGCATGCGCGCCTCGATGCCGGCCGGCTCGACCTGACGCTCGGCGAGCTCGGGCGGCACGATCGCACGAGCGGGCTCGGGCGCTGCTTTCTCCTCTTCGGGGAGCTCGATGCCGGCCTGCGCCAGCATCTTGCGCTTCAGGAGGCGCGTCGCCTCGGTGATCGGCGCCGTCGGCTCGAGGAGGGTGATCAGACTCGTGTCGCGGGCGGCGGTCTTCGCGAGGATCGAGGCCACGCCGTCGAGCCGCTTCAGCGTCTCCGCGCGCTCGGAGTCGCTGACCTGCTCATCGGTTTTGACGCGGGCGCGTTCCTCGCGCATGAGCAGCGCGATCACATGGAACTTCGTGCGGTTCGCCGGCGTCGCCTTGCCGCGCTGAGCCGAAGCCTCGACCTCGCGGACGGCGCGTGCGAGCAGCGGGATGATGCCCTCGTTGTGCGTGTGCTTGCGGCGCCCGTTCGAGCGCGACTGGCCGCGCTGCGCGCCGCTCTTCGTCTGGGGCTGACGCGTGGCAGTGGTGGATGCCAATGGATCTCCTGATCGGCGAGTTGCAGTCTCGGAACGCGTACCGAGTCGCGGGCCGCTCGCGGGTTCGGAGCCTGACCTCATGCGCGGCATGGGACTCGCGAACCGCAGAAAGCGCGACCGTGCTACCGATTCTAGCATCCGGTGCGGAGGGGATCGCGAGAGCGCTCTCAAGAAGGCGGGGATCGGCCGCTGCTCGAGGGGGTGCGGTCCCGTGGGCGCGGCGGCAGTGCCAGCACAGACCCGGGCGCGCGGTCAGCCTTCGAGCAGGGTGCGCGCCAGCGCCACGTCGGCGTTCATCTGCACGATGAGCGCGTCGAGACCGTCGAACCGCTCGGTGCCGCGCAGGCGATGCGCGAAGCGGATCTCGAGCGTGCGGCCGTAGATGTCTCCGGAGAAATCGAGAATGTACGCTTCGACGCGCGACACCTCATCCGGGGTGAAGGTCGGGTTGTTGCCCACCGAGATCGCGGCCTGGTGAGTGACCCCGTCGAGCACCGCCCATCCCGCGTAGACGCCATCCGCCGGCACGAGCCCCTCGATGCGGCCACCGAGATTAGCGGTCGGAAACCCCAGCTCGCGGCCCCGCGCATCGCCGTGCACCACCTCGCCGCGCACCGCCACGGGGCGGCCCGTCATGCGGCCGGCGCCCTCGACGTCGCCTGCGAGCAGCGCCTCGCGGATGCGCGAGGACGAGACCTGCCCCTCCTCGTCGTCTTCGACCCAGTCGAGCACCTCCGCGACGAAGCCGTGCTGCTCGCCGAGCGCGCGCAGCAGAGCGCCGTCACCGGCGCCGTGGTGCCCGAAGCGGAAATCAGCGCCCATGAGGATGTGCTTCGCACCCAGCTTGCCGACGAGCACCTCGACGACGAACTCCTCGGCCGGGATCGCGGCGAAGTCGGCATCGAACTCCACCATCACGCAGGCGTCGAGGCCGAGGCCCGCGATCGCCTCGAGTCGCTGCGCCCGGCTCATGAGGGGTCTCGGGCAGGCGTCCGGTCGCAGATAGCTCAGGGGATGGTTCGCGAACGTGAACGCCACGCTGCGCGCACCGATCTCGTTCGCCGTGGCACGCATGCGCTCGAGAATCGCCTGATGCCCCAGGTGCAACCCGTCGAACTTGCCGATCGCGATGCAGCTGCCGGCGGAGAAATCGCTGCGTCGGATCGCTTCGAGCGATTCGATGATCTGCATCAGGCGGATCCTCCGGGATTCGCCGAGGTCTGCGTCGACGTCTCCGCCGAGGTTCGTGCCGGACTCCGCTCGGCGGCCTGCGCCGCGGCGGCTCTCCCCGTACTGCGCAGCCAGATGAGGCCGAGCACCGGCAGCACCAGTGGGATGAAGAGGTATCCGCTGCCGAAGAACGACCAGACGGAGGGATGGCCGAAGAGCTGCGGCTCGACGATGCTGAGCAGGCCGACGACGAGTACGCCGCTCAGTTCGAAGATGAGGGCTCCCCAGGCGATCGAGCGCCAGATGCCGCGGCGCTTGATGAGCGCAATCGTCGCGATGATGTACACGACGCCCGACAGCGCCGACAGCGAGTAGGCGAGTGGAGCCTCGTCGAACTTCGCGATGATCTGGTAGACGGAGCGGAAGGTCGCGGCGAGCGCGAGGACGATGTAGACCGCGATGAGCACGCGCCCCAGGCCACCGAGCCGATCGGAGCCGAGCCGATCGGAGCCGAGCGGATCTGAGCCGAGCCGCCCGGGCTCGGCGGAACCGGGCTCGCCCTGGCCGTGCGCCGCGGGTCGCGCGGCGGGTGCAGCGGGCGATGCGGAGGCTTCGGATTCGGCGTTCGACACGCGGATCAGTGTACTCGCCTTCGGCGGCCCGCCCGACGTCCGCCGCGGCCGGTGAGGTCACCGGGCTGCGGGGCCGCCGAAGCCATCGCCGATGGTGGCGAGGAAGACCTCGCCGTGGCCGGTGATGCAGATCGGTTCCCCCGCCGACACGTACAGCGATTGCCCGCGCCGAGCGCTCGCGACTTCGGCGGGACGAGCATCGGGGCGCTCGACGCGGACTTTGCCGGCGGTGACGACGAGCACGACGGGCGCCTCTGCCGGGAGATCGATGCGGATGGCGGCGTCGGCGTCGGCGTAGCCGGCTCCCGCCTCGGCTTCGGCCTCGCGCAGGCGCGCCCGTACGAGCTGGAATTCCGGCACCGCGGGTCGCCAGGCGAGGAGGCCGTGACCGAGCCGCTCCGCCGGGAAGCGCGGGTCGGCGAGCTCGCCCGTGTCGACGATGCGGCACAACTCATCGATGTCGACGTGCTTCTGCGTCAGACCGGCGCGCAGCACATTGTCGGAGGAGGCCATGACCTCGACGGCGACGCCGCCCAGGTAGGCGTGGATCTGCCCCGCTCCGAGGAAGATCGCTTCACCGGGGGCCAGCCGAACGAGATGGAGGAGCAGCGAGACGAGAACTCCGGGATCGCCGGGGTGCGCGGCGGCGAGCGCGCGGAGGGCGGCGAGGCGATCCGGATCGACCGTGCCCTCATCGACGGCTCGTTCCCAGTAACCGACGGCGTCAGACTCAGCGGCAGCCAGCACCTCGGGCAAGCAGGAGAGCGCCTCGACGATGCGCGGCTCACCGCTGAACGCCCACGTCAAGAAGGTGCGTCGCAACTCCCCCGCCTCACGGCCGACGAGACGGCAGGCGGCGCGCTCGAACCCTTCGGCCCCCGAGAGGAACCCCAGTTCCCGAGCAGCGGCGGCGAGCAGCAGCAGGTCTGCGCGGGCATTCGCGAGATCGCGGAACCCGCTCAGGGCCGTCACCTCGCTCAAGGCGACGAGGAGCTCGGGTTTGTGGGTCGGATCGCAGTAGTTGCGCTCGCGGGCGTCGCGAGGCACGCCTGCGGCCTCCTCGGCGGCGAACCCCTCCGCCGCTTGTTCGCGGTTCGGGTGCACCTGCAGGGAGAGCGGCGCGCCGATCGCGAGCACCTTCAGCAGGAACGGAAGCGGGCCGCCGTCGACGCCGTAGCGCTCGGGGTCGCTCTCGACCAGATCGATGAGCGTGTGCTGCACGGGGGTCGCCTTCGCGACATGCGCGGGGCTGCCGGGATGGGTGCCCAGCCAGAGCTCGGCCTGCGGCTCGCCGGTGGGCGCCGTTCCCAGCATGTCGGGGAGCGCATCCGTCGAGCCCCAGGCATACGCACGCGGGGTGTTCTCGATGAAGATCAGCACATCTCTCCTCCGCCTCGGCAGACCGGCCGTCGCACACCGTCCGCCGCGAGGCATGAACTACCATACCGACTATGTCGGAGAGCAAGACCAGACTCGGTGTGAGTGCGTACGCGATCTGCGTCTTCGTTCTGGCGTTGGGCAGCAACGGGTTCCGAAATCTCGTGGGATGGCCCGGTTTTCTGGGCCTCGCGGTGGCCCTCGTCGTGTGGGGCATCGTGATCTTCGCGCGCGAACGCCCCGAGCGCTTCCGGTGGTACCGGCTGCCGGCGCCGCTCTACTGGTTCCTCGGGCTGGCGATCCTCTCCATCTTCTGGTCTCAGTACCGGGTCGAGAGCGTGCTCGGCGTCATCGGACAGCTCGCGACCACGCTGCTCGCGGTGGTCATCGCGTTCGTGCTCTCCTGGCACGAGGTGCTGCGCACCCTCGGCACCGCGCTGCGGTACCTCATCGGGCTGTCGCTCGTCTTCGAGCTGATCGTCGCCGTGTTCGTGCAGCACCCCGTCTTCCAGAACTTCATCGACGTGCCCGAATCGGGCAAGATCCCGAAGCTGCTCTACTGGAGCCGCGACCTGCTGTTCGTCGGCGGCCCCATACAGGGGCTCGTCGCGAGTTCGGTGCTGCTCGGCTTCATCGCGCTGCTCGGCGTCATCATCTTCGGCATCCAGCTGCGCGCGGGGCTCGTGCGCCCGGTGCGGGGCTGGTTCTGGCTGGTGCTCTCGTTCGTCACCATCCTGCTCACGCGCGGTGCGACCGTATGGGTGGCGCTGGCAGCGGTCGTGGTCGGGTTGGTCCTCGCGCTCTGGGCGCGCCGCCTCGGACCCGAGCGCCGGGTGCCGCTGTACGTGACGGGCGGCGCGGTGCTGGCCGTGGCGATCGGCCTGGTGCTGTTCGCGCGCGACTTCGTCTTCGGGCTGCTCGGCAAGAGCGGTGACCTGACGGGGCGCGTCGAGACCTGGCAGAAGGTCATCGACCTGGCCGAGCAGCGGCCGTGGTTCGGATGGGGCTGGATCAGCTACTGGGCGCCCTGGGCCGAGCCGTTCGCCTCGCTCGACGAGAAGGCCGGTATCCAGGTGATGAGCGCCCACAACGCGTGGCTCGACGTGTGGTTGCAGCTCGGCATCGTCGGGCTGCTCGCGTTCGCACCGGTGATCGTGCTCACCACGTGGCGCGTCTGGTTCCGCGCGGTCGACCCGCCGCGACGCGGGTACGGCCCTCCGCTGACCTACGCGACCAGCGCGCTCTGGCCGTTCCTCGTGATGATCGCACTCCTCGTGCAGTCGCTGACGGAGAGCCGCCTCATCATCGAAGGCAACTGGTTGCTCCTGGTACTGCTCGCGGTCAAGTCGCGATTCGACTTTCAGTTGCCCTCGCTCGAAGCCGAGCCCACGCAGTTGCCGTGGCGACGGATCCCCATCACGCACGACACCGACACCATTGGACTGAGGCGATGAACGCCCTGCATCTCACCACCGAGCGGCTCGTGCAGCTGCGCTCCGACGCCCGCCTTGAACGCGAGACGATCATGGAGCATCTCGTGCGCGACGGCGAAGACCCCGCCACCGCCTACGCAGAGACTCCAGAGGTCGACGACTTCGTGGTGCGCGCGCTGCGCGACGAGATGCTCGAGGATCGCGGGCTCCTCGCCGAGTTCGGCCTCGCGCGACTCGCCGCTCGGGCGGGCGGCTCCGACGCCCGGATCCACCAGCAGAACGCGGATCGCGTCGAGTTCGAGCTTCTCCGCGAGATCGCCGCCAGCGCTCCCCCGCTCACCGTCGCGGTGTGGCGGGCGGGACAGGAGCTGCAGGTTCACGGGGACTGACGCGATCGCTCGTGCGCAGGCGCGGGAGCGAACATCACTCGAGATGGTGGCCGCTCGCGTTTTCGTCGACCGAGCGCCGTCACCCATTCGATGTCTCCGTCGGGATGCTGCGTCATCGTCATCCCGGCATGGTGCTTCATCGTGTGGTGCCTCCGGCACAGGACCGCAAGATTGACGACCGACGTCGCCCCTCCACGGGCAGCATCATGCGTGTGGTCGACATCTGCCCGAAACGGCACGACCTGACACCCCGGGAACCGACAATGCTGATCTCGCGCTCGCAGATATCGGAGCAGTTCCTCCGACGGTCGATACCGATCGACCGCCAGCACGGCGCCCGACGCGTCATCGACCGCTACCCGATCCCACCCGCGCGCGAGCCCCGCGAGCAATCGCGCCCGATCCGATCCGATCACGCCGTATCCGGCGAGCATCGCGGGCGCGGAGCCGTCGGAGCCGCCTGAACCCCCGGAGCCGTCGGAGCCGCCGGAGCCTGGGGCCTCGACTCCTGGACTGACACCAGCAACGCGACTCGTACCGGCACCGGCACCCGCACGATCACCAACCAGCGCACTCACCGGGACGATCACCTGGACCCGTGCGTCGATCCGCTCCCCGCTCACCCCTCCTCGCGAACGCCACAACTCGGAAGGATCGCCGTTGAGGAGCACGTCGACGAACAGGTCTGCCCGCGCCTGGTCGAGTGTGCGCACGACCACCGCGTCATCGGCGGGGGCCGCGACGGCATCAGCGCCTCCAGCACCAGCACCTCCAGCACCAGCACCGGCACCCCCAGCATCAGCACCGGCACCCCCAGCATCAGCACCTCCAGCACCAGCGCCCCCAGCATCCGCACCTCCAGCACCGGCACCGGCGCCCTGCCCGCTCGTGAACCTATCGGCCTGCTCGCGGTCTGCGGCGACCTGCGCCTGCCCCACGCGCGTCAGCCGATCGTGCAACGCCGACGCGAGCACCGCGTCGACCACCGCGTGCAGTTCCGCCATGCCGTCGTCGAGCGGGGTCACCCACACCCGCCGCTCCGCCGCGGCCCGCTCGCACCGCTCCGCGAACGCACGTCCAGCGAAGCGCTCAGCCAGCACCTTCGCGGCTCGTCGTGCCCGATTCGGTGTCTCGGCCTCCGCGATATCCACGGCCGCCCGCGTGTACGCGCGCCGAGCCGCGCTATCCGTGACGAGCAGCCCCGCATCCGCCACTGCGGCCGCGTGAGCCGCTGATATGCGGCCAGCAGCCAGCGAGGCATGGGCCGCCGGGAACTTCGTGCACAGGTCGAAGGAGCGCTCGATCAACCCCTCGGCGCTCCGGTCCGCGATTCGGAGCGCGAAGCCCACTTCGGCCGCAGCAGCCCGATGGACCAGTTCCGCGGATCGACCGGTACGCCGTTCCTCGGCGCAGACCGTGTCGGACACTGCACGGACGCGCGACAGCAGCGCCCGCTTCCGCGCCTCGAGCCCTCGAAGTTGCTGCTCGACCGAGGCCAGCTCGTTCACGAGCGCATCGAGCTCGCTGCTCTGCGCTTCGCGAATGTGCGGTGAGGCCTCCATGCATCAACTCTGCCGGCGGCCGCCGACATTCATCGCGGCCCGAAGGACGCTGCGGATCCAAAGATTCCCGGCGCAGATTATTGAGGAACCTACACACAGAGTGCTCCAACCCAGCCGCTCCACCCCAGCCGACCCCAGCACCTCGCTCAGTAGCCGGGCGCACCCGTTCCGCCCTCGAGCACGGTACGGCTCGACGAGAGACCGAGCCGGCTCGCACCGGCCCGCAGCATCGCTTCCGCGTCCTCGCGGTTGCGGATGCCGCCCGACGCCTTGATCGCCACGCGATCCCCCACCGCTCGCCGCATCACCTCGACGGCGTGCACGGTCGCCCCGCCTGCCGGATGGAAGCCGGTCGACGTCTTGACGAAATCCGCACCGGCGGCCTCCGCGGCGCCGCAGACCGCGGTGATGGTGTCATCGTCGAGTGCCGCCGACTCGATGATCACCTTCAGCACCGTCGGTGCAGGCACCGCCGCGCGGACGGCACGAATGTCGGCCTCGACCGCGGCGATCCGGCCGTCGATGGCCGCTCCGAAGTCGATCACCATGTCGATCTCGTCGGCGCCCTGGGCTACGGCAAGCGCGGCCTCGGCCGCTTTCACGGATGACGCGTGCTTCCCGCTCGGAAATCCGCACACCGCGGTCACTTTCAGGTCGCTTCCCTCCGGCAGGGTCAGGGGAAGCTCGCTCGGGGAGAGGCACACGCTGTAGACGCCGAGCTCGGCTGCTTCGGCGACGGTCCGCTCGACATCTGCGCGGCGCCCCTCGGGCTTCAAGAACGTGTGATCGATCGTGCGGGCGAGCTCGGAAGTCGAGCCAGAAGCGGGGGCGAGATCGGGTGCGGCCACGTGGTGCTCCAGTTCGAGACGAGGATCAGCGCCCCGGGACGGGGGCGCTCCCTGCCACTCTATGACGCGACGGCTCAACCCGGCTCTCATCTCCTCGCCAGTAGACTGATCCGGTATTCTGCCCGCCGCACGCCCAGAGAGGCTCGTTCCCGATGCCGACCATCCTGCAGAACGTCGTGTTCCCCGTTGCCAAAGACCCAGACGTGCTGCCGCTCTACGCGGACGCCGAGACCTGGACCACGGTGCGGAACCGGCCCGTCCGGCTGAGCGAGAACGCGCACATCGACAACGTGATCTCGCGCGAGAGCATGCGCGTGCGTTCCGGCAATCGCGTCTCGTTCGCCAGCTACTTCAACGCCTTCCCGGCCGCGTACTGGCAGCGCTGGACCGTGGTCGATCGGGTGCAGCTCGAGCTGCGCACCCAGGGGCCCGGCACGATCATCGTCTACCGCTCGAACGCGTCGGGCGTGCAGCAGCGCGTCGATTCGCGGGCCGTGACGGGCGACGCCACCTCCGCCTTCGATCTTCCGCTGCGATCCTTCAGCGATGGCGGCTGGTACTGGTTCGATCTCATCGCGAGCACCGAAGACCTCGAGCTTCAGGGCGGTCGCTGGTCGACGGAGGCGCAGCCGGTCGAGACGGGCAAGCTCAGCCTCGGGATGACCACGTACAACAAGCCCGACTACTGCGTCGGCACGCTCCGCAACGTCGCCGAGAACCCGGGGTTGCTGGAGGGCATCGACCGCATCTTCCTCGTCGATCAGGGCACGCAGAAGGTGCGCGACGAAGCCGGCTTCGACGATGTCGCTGCGGCGCTCGGCGAGAAGCTGCAGGTCATCGAACAGGGCAACCTCGGCGGCTCGGGCGGTTTCGCTCGTTCCATGTCGGAGACGCTCGAACGCGAGGATACCGACTTCCTGCTCCTGCTCGACGACGATGTGGAGTTCGAGGCTGAGAGCGCACTGCGCGCACTGCAGTTCGGCCGCTTCAGCCGCACTCCCGTGATCGTGGGCGGGCACATGTTCGATCTGCTCGATAAGCCCGTGCTGCACGCATGGGCCGAGGTCGTGCGACCGGGCCCGTTCCTCTGGGGACCGTCGTTCGAAGAGCAGCACCGCCACGACTTCCGCAAGCGCAATCTGCGCCAGACGCCATGGATGCACGCCCGCCTCGATTCCGACTACAACGGCTGGTGGATGTGCATGATTCCGAAGAAGATCATCGCCGACATCGGGTTGTCACTTCCGGTGTTCATCAAGTGGGATGACGCGGAGTACGGGTTGCGCGCCCGGAACGCGGGCTATCGCACCGTCTCGATGCCCGGCGTCGCGCTCTGGCACGTCTCCTGGATCGACAAAGACGATTCGCAGGACTGGCAGGCGTTCTTCCACACGCGCAACCGCATCATCGCGGGCCTGCTCCATTCCGGACAGCCGCAAGGCGGCAAGCTGCTGCAGAACAGCGGTCGACAAGATATCAAGAAGCTGCTGAACATGCAGTACTATGCGACGCAGCTCGCGGTCGACGGTATGCGCTCGGTGCTGCGCGGGCCGAAGAACCTCCACGCGGATCTCCCGAAGGCGATGCCTGCGGCCCGCGCCAGGGCCGCGGATTTCCCGGAGACACATGTGTATCGGTCGGGCGACGCCGACACTCCGTACGCGCGAGGCGGCCGCGCCCTGCCGTTACTGAAGAAGCCGAAGGACTACCCCACGGGGCTGCGGCTCGGGGGCTACACGGCTCGCATGGTTCCGACGCACTGGCGTCGCACCGTGAGCGAAGACGATGCGCAGACCCCGGAGCTCGAGTACGCGAAGGTCGATGCGCTCTGGTGGCGCATTCCGAGGCACTCGAGCGTACTCATCGGCGCCGCCGACGGCAGCGGCAAGATGTGGTACCGGCATGACCGTGAGAAGTTCCGTCGACTCCTCAAAGAGTCGCGCGCGCTCGTGCGTGAGATCGAGAAGAACTGGGATCGCCTCGCCGACGAGTACCGCGCCGCGCTCCCCGAGATCACCTCGGTCGCGGAGTGGAAACGCACCTTCGAGGGACGCTGAAATTCCGCCGGATGCCGGTCACTGGGCGCGGCCGCACAGTCGCCTCCGGCTACAATCAGTGCAATTCTCTCATCCATCGACAGAACGAATCAGGTAGACATGCGCGGAATCATTCTGGCCGGCGGCTCGGGCACCCGGTTGTGGCCGATCACCAAGGGCATCTCCAAGCAGCTGATGCCCATCTATGACAAGCCGATGGTCTACTATCCTCTCGCGACGCTGATGGCGGCCGGAATTCGTGAGGTGCTCGTGATCACCACCCCCGAGTACAACGAGCAGTTCCGGGCGCTCCTGGGTGACGGCAGCGCGTGGGGCATGCGGCTCGAGTACGCGGTACAGCCTTCCCCGGACGGCCTCGCGCAGGCGTTCATCATCGGCGAGGAGTTCATCGGAGACGAAAGCGTAGCTCTCGTGCTGGGCGACAACCTCTTCCACGGCACCGGCCTCGGCACCGCGTTGCGTCACAACAGCGACATCGAAGGCGCCCGCGTCTTCGCCTACCCAGTCTCGAACCCACGGGCGTACGGCGTCGTCGAGTTCGACGAGCAGGGCACGGCGCTCTCGATCGAGGAAAAGCCAGCGCATCCGAAGAGCAATTACGCGGTGCCAGGGCTCTACTTCTACGACAACCGGGTGGTCGAGATATCGAAGACGATCGAGCCGAGCGCGCGTGGCGAACTGGAGATCTCGTCGGTGAACGAGCAGTACCTCGTCGCCGGTGAGTTGAGCGTGCAGGTGTTGGACCGCGGCACGGCATGGCTCGACACCGGCACCTTTGAGTCGATGATGCAGGCGGGTGAATACGTGCGCATCATCGAAGAGCGCCAGGGATTCAAGATCGGGTGCGTCGAGGAGCTCGCATGGCGCAACGGTTGGATCGATGACGCGCAGCTCGAGGAGCTCGCTGGGCCGCTGGTCAAGAGCGGCTACGGCTCGTATCTGAAACGCCTGCTCGAACAGTGAACGGACGGCCCCTGCACCACGGCGCCGTCCGAGGCCGACCGAACCCGATGAACGAGCAGGCTCCGCGTGTACTCGTCATTGTTCCGGCGTGGAACGAGGGCGAGAACGTCGCTGAAACGGTACACGAGATCCGCGCCGCTGACGCCCGCTACGACGTTCTGGTCGTCGACGACGGTTCGGTCGACGACACGGCGAGCGCGGCGCGGCGCGCCGGGGCGCGCGTGCTCGTACTCCCCTTCAACCTCGGTGTCGGCGGCGCCATGCGCGCCGGCTTCCACTACGCCCTCCGTCGCGGGTACAGCGCCGCGATCCAGGTCGACGCCGACGGGCAGCACAATCCGGCCGACATCGCTCAGATCGTCGCTGCGCTCGGCTCGGCTGACATCGCGATCGGCGCGCGTTTCGCCGACGTCGGGACGTACACGGCACGAGGCCCGCGCAAGTGGGCGATGGTGCTGCTCGGGCGGGTGCTCTCGCGGATCGCCCGTACGCGCCTCACCGACGTCACCTCAGGATTCCGCGCCGCAGGTCCCCGCGCGATTCAGCAATACGTCGCCTACTACCCGGCCGAGTACCTGGGCGACACAGTCGATTCGCTCGTCGGCGCCCTGCGCGCCGGCCTTACAGTCACTCAGGTGCCAGTCGCGATGCGACCGCGCCGTTTCGGCCAGCCCAGCCAAGGAGCCGTCGGTTCGACGGTCTACCTGCTGCGCTCGGCGTTCGCGCTGCTCATGGCCGTCACGCGACCGGCCTCCTCGAACGTCAAGGAGCACCAGGCATGATCGCCTTCGGCGCCGCACTCGCGATTGTCATGGTCGCGATCGTTCTCGTACTGCTCTCAAAGCGCCAGCTGAGCGAGAAGTACGCGGTCATGTGGCTCGTGATCGGCATTGCCGCCATCATCGTCACGGTGGTTCCCGGCTTACTCGAGCGGATCACTGACGCACTTCGCGTGCAGCTGCCGTCCAATCTCATCTTCGGGGGCGCCATCGTGCTGCTCGTGGGCGTCGCGCTGCACCTCTCCTGGGAGCTCTCGCGGGCCGAAGCCGAGATCCGGCGCCTCGCCGAGGAAGGCGCCATCAATCGGCTCGAGAGCGAGCAGCTCGCCGACCGAGTCGCAGCGCTCGAGCGGGTCGGAGATCGCGCGCCGCGCTCGGACGATGCGCACGACGCCCCCGGCGACGACGAGGGCCGCCCTTCGTCTGAGCTGCAGCGATGAAGACCGTACTCAAGCGGCTCGCGGGCTTCACCGGTTTTCCGCTCCTCGCCCTCATCGCGCCGTTCCTCCTCCTGCCGATCATCTCCCGCATCCTGGGAGATGGGGGCTGGGCGAACTATACGGCCGGTCAGGCGATCGGCACGCTCGGCGCGATCGGCGTACTCTTCGGCTGGGGGGTGCTCGGTCCGGTTCGGATTGCGAAGGCCACCGGCGCCGCTGAGCGGCAGCGCATCTACCGCGTCAGTCTGCACACGCGCCTGAGCATCATCGGCTTGGTGCTGCCCGCAGCGGTCATCGCGACGCTGCTCGTCACGAGCGAAGCCTATCGGCTGGAGTCGATCCTGATGGCGGTGGGCGGAGTCCTCGTCGGACTGAGCCCCAACTGGTTCTGCATCGGGGTCGGCCGCCCGATGCTCATGGGTAAGTACGACGCCATTCCGCGCCTCATCGTCTCGCTTGCGGCAGTGCCCGTACTACTCGCAACGGGGTGGGTGTGGTTTTATCCGGTCACGCTCATCGCCGTGAGCATCGGCTCCGTATGGGCATTCACGCGCATGGTGCTGCGCGGCTCTGAGCGCGAGCGCTATTCTCTGAGGCTCGTGCGCTCCGAGCTTCGCTCGCTGATGCCAACGGCGCTGATCGATTTCACCGGCAACTCCTACGGGTCGACGCCCGTTCCGATCTCGACGGCGACGCTCCGTCCCGCTGATGCGAGTTCGTTCAGCTCCGCGGAGCGCCTCTACCGCATCTCCATCATGGCGGTCACCGCCCTCGGAGACGCGTTTCAGGGGTGGGTGCTCGAGCCGGCGGCGACGAGCCCAATCAGACGGCACCTCGCGGCCATCACCGCGCACTCCGCCCTCGGGCTCGTCGGCGGTACGCTCATCGCGATCCTCGGCCCTTCGGTGACGGGCTTCGTGTTCGGCGAAGCAGTTGCCGCTACGCACGCCCAGTCGTTCTTCTTCGGGGTGTCGCTGTTCTTCATCTCGGCAACGACGCCGCTGATACGCAATATCATGATCCCGGCTGCGCGCTTCCGTCAGGTTTTCGTGGCGACCGTCGTAGCGGCGGTGATCGGCCTCGCGCTGATGATTTCACTCGGCATCGCCGGATCGTCCGCCGGAATCGCGGCAGGCCTCGCCGCCTCCGAATTTCTGATCTTCGCCGTGCTGCTGCCGCCGGCGATCGTCGAGCTGCGCAAGGTTGCGCGCACTCAGCCTCCGAGGGGAGCGGAGTAGCTCGGGTCAGGCGGGGTTGCGCCAGGTGACCTTGCGCGAGCGAGCGGCCACGGCATCAGGAATCTTGCCCATGCGGCGCTTCCTACCGGCACGGCAGCCCGCCCAGAGCACGCTCACGAGCGCTGCCTTGCCACGGCAGCAGTACAGCGCGAAGCAGTAGTGCAGATACTCGCGGAACGTGTCGCGCAGCATGAGCGCGCGATGCGATTGGAGTGAGAGGTACTCGCGGTTGAGCACCATGCGGTTGCGGATGCGGTAGTAGTACCGGAATGGGCTGCTCACGGAGATGGAACGCGGATTGCCCCGCTTGTTCTTGAGCGTGCGGCCGAGCACGCGCACGTGCAACTTGTGTCCGAGGCTGTGAGGCATGTCAAGCTTCGGCGCGCAGACCGAGGCGTAACCCGCCCGGATGGCGCGCAGGTAGTACTCGGTGTCGACCGAGTCGATGAAGAAGTCGCCGCGCTGCGGCCCGAGCACTCGGATCACCGCCAATGGCATGAGCAACCCCGACTGAATGGGCTGATACGCCTCGAGGTACCCGTTGCGCTGTGGCATCTGCGTCTGCTTGAACCCCGCGAAGTACTCCGGAGCGACCATACCGACCCGGATCCCCGCCTCGAGGCTGCGATCGTACTGCGCGACGAGTGCCTCGACGAAGCCAGGGGTCACCCTCGAATCCTGGTCGAAGGTGATCACGAGCTCGGGGTCGAAGGCCTCCATCGCTGCGTACCCGCGATTGATGGCATTCGCGATGCCGGCGTTCTGCGGCTGCCGTTCGACCTGCACGCCGGCGTCGGCGAGCGCGGTCAGCACCTCATCTGCAGCGGCGCCGCTGCCGTCGTCGATGACGACGACGCGGTGGACCTGCTCCGAGAGGAGGGCGCAGTGCTCGACGAGCGACGCATCAGGCCGAAAGGAGGTGACGATGGCTGCCACTCGCTGTGCCGTGGGCCGTCGTTCCGCATCCAGGTGCTTCGCATCATTCATGATGCGTTTACTCTATCCTGGAGGGTGCTCCGGCTTCCGGAGCCCGGGACACGACCAGCGGCCGCCGCCCGGTCACGAGGAGACGATACGCAAGTGCAGCCGAGAGACCCAGCATCACCCGACCCCGTACCGGGGGTGTCGGTATGCCTGGCGAGCTATCGCGGCGCCGCTTTCGTCCGCGAGCAGCTCGAGAGCATTCTCGGTCAACTCGGGCAGTACGACGAGGTCGTCGTCGTCGACGACGCGTCGCCCGACGACAGCGTCTCCGTGATCCGCGCCATCGGCGACGATCGCATTCGAGTCATCGAGCAGCCGGTCAATCGCGGGTACGTGCGCACCTTCGAGCATGCCCTCGCGGAGGCGCGCGGCGACTTGGTGCTGCTCTCCGACCAGGACGACGTATGGGCGCCCGGTCGCGTCGATGCAATGCGCGCAGCGCTCGAGCACGCCGACGTCGTGGCGAGCAATCTCGACCTGCTCGGTGAGCACCGCCCCATTTCGGGGCCCTTCGGCATTCGCGAGTGGCGGCTGCCGCGGGTCGGCCGCCGGGCTCCGGTGCGCAATACGCTCGGCGTGCTCGGCGGCATGATGCCGTACTTCGGGTGCGCCATGGGGTTTCGGCGTTCCTTCGCACATCGGGTACTGCCCTTCCCGTCGTGGCTCACCGAATCGCACGATCTCTGGCTCGCGCTCGCGGGGAATCTGGCCGGCCGCATCGCCCACATCGATGACGTCACCACGCTGCGCCGTCTGCATGACCGCAACGCGTCTTCAGCCCGGCCCCGGGCGATTCCGCAGGTGCTCCGCTCGCGTCTGCTCGTACTCCGCATGATCGCAACGGCTCTTCGGCGCCGTGGCGCATCTCCGAACCAGCGAAAGCTCAGCTGATGACCGAGTGGTTCTCCATCGTCCCCGCGTTCCTCGCCGCTTCCGCGGTGATTCTCATCCCAGGGCTCCTGATCGGCGTCGCGCTCCGCCTGCGCGGGCTCTGGTTGTGGGCCACGGCCGGCCCCATCGCCGTGAGCGTCATCGCGATGTCGTCGGTCATCCTGTCGCTCATCGGCGTGCGCTGGGGGGCACTCTCGGTGCTCGCTGTCAGTCTCGTCTTCGCGGTGCTGATCGGCATGCTCGTGCGCTTCGTCTTCAAACAACCGGTGATGCGGATCGCCGACTATGTGCCGGCCGGCGCCCCGCTCGGCCTGTCGCGCGGGGCCAAGATCTCGCTCGTCGGAACCCTCGTCCTCGTGAGCGTCATTATGGTGGGGCGGATCGGGCGCGCGATCGGGGCTCCCGACAACATCTCGCAGACATTCGACAACATCTTCCATCTCAACGCGGTGCAGTTCGTGCTCGACCAGGGCGACGCCTCCCCGCTGAAGATCGGACTCATGAACTCACCGATGGGCAACCTCGGCTTCTACCCCTCCGGGTGGCACGCCGTCGTCTCGCTCGTCGTCGATCTGAGCGGCGCCAGCGTTCCCGTCGCGACCAACGCGGTCACCCTGGCCGTCGCAGCCTTCATCTGGGGTGCTGGAATCGTGCTCCTCACACGCACCCTGCTGGGGCGCGGGATAGCGGTTGCGCTCTCGGCTGCCGTACTCTCGGCCGCGTTCCCGGCGTTCCCGATGCTGATGATCGCGTACGGGGTGCTGTACCCGATGTTCCTCGGGTTCTCTCTCATCCCCGCTGCCCTCGCCGTCGTCGTCGGGTTGATCGGGTTCGAGCGGATCCCCACAACACTCGCGCTCCCCACCCGCTGGTTGCTGCTTGCCGGACTGGTGCCGGGCCTCGCGATCACGCACCCGGGCGCGCTCATGGCATTGCTCGCGTGCACAGTGCCCTTCGTGCTGGTCTGGTCGTTCAACGCGATTCGCGATCGCCGACGAGACGGCCGGCCTCGGTGGCCTGTCGTCATCGCGTCGCTGGCGTATCTCGTCGGCGGATTCGCGATGTTCCTGATCGTACGGCCACCGCGCGAGCAAGCCTTCTGGCAGAGCGAGGTCAGCCCGATGCGTGCGGTGCTGCAGTTCGTCACCTCGGAACTCATGCGCGGCGAGACCCCGTACGTGGTCGGGGCTCTCGTGCTCGTCGGGGTCGTCGTCGCGATCGTGCGGCACGACCGGGTGTCGATCGCGATGCTCGGCGCGTACGGCCTCGCACTGATTCTCTACGTCGTTGCGGCCGGCATTCCGCATTGGGGCTTGCGATTCTGGATCACGGGTATCTGGTACCAGAACATTCCGCGCATCGAATCGATCACCGTCCTTGCGACGCTCCCACTTGCCGTATTGGGGTTGAGCACGATCATTCGCGCCGTCGCGAAACTCGCGGGTGACCGCCGCGTCATCGCCGGAGGGCTGACGCTCGGCATCGCGTTCGGGGTGCTCGCTGCCACCCAGCTCGACCCGGCGATCCAGAAGGCGACCGATTACATCCGCGAGAACTTCGCCTACGCCGAAGACTCAGATCTCATCTCCTCCGATGAACTTGCCCTCCTCCAACGCCTGCCAGAACAGGTGCCGGAAGATGCGACCATCGCAGGCAACGGCTGGACCGGAGCTGGAATGGCGTACGCGTTTGCCGACCGGTGGGTGACCATGCCGCACGTGATGATCGATTTCACGGAAAACACGCTGCTCGTCAACCAAGAGCTGCGCGACGCCGAGCCCGGTAGCGAGGTGTGCCAGGCGATCGCGGACGAGAACATCGAATTCGTGCTCGACTTCGGCGAACGCGAGGTTCACGACAAGGTGCACGAGATGCCCGGGCTCGAAGATCTCGAAGACTCGTCTGCTGTGCAACTCATCGACCATGAGGGCGAGGCCAAACTGTACCGCGTCGTCGGGTGCGACTGATGCGTACGACTCCAGGCGCAGTGTCCCCCGCGATCGACATCTGCATTCCCCATTGGGGCGAGCCCGACTACCTCCGGGAAGCAATCGCGAGCGTCATCGCGCAGACTGACCCGCGTTGGCACCTCACGATCATCGATGACGCATACCCGGGCGACGCGGCGCGCGAGCTCGTCGCGTCATTCGACGATTCGCGCATCGCGTACGTGAAGAAAGAGCACAACGAGGGCATCACGGCGAACTTCCGCAGCTGCGTCGCCGCAGCGTCGACGGGACTCGTTACCGTCATGGGGAATGACGACCAACTTCTGCCCGAATACGTTGCGACGATCCTGCGCGCCTCAGCGGTCGCCCCGGAGGCGGATATCATTCAGCCTGGCGTCCGCGTGATCGACGCGGAGGGCGCCCCCGCGGCCACCCTTGTCGACTCCGTGAAGCAACGGTTGCTGCGACCGCGCGCCACGAGGCCGGTGCTGCTTGCTGGCGACCGGCTCGGGGCCGGACTCATGCACGGCGACTGGCTCTACTGGCCATCGCTCACGTTCCGCACCGAAGCGATCCGCGCGTTCTCCTTCCGCGACGAGTTCGCGGTCATTCAAGACCTCGCGTTGCTCATGGACATGTTCTTCGCCGGCAAACGGCTGCTCGTCGTTCCCGACGAGGTGTTCGCCTACCGCCGGCACGACGAGAGCGCGTCATCGCTGCTGCTGCTCGACGGCAGCCGTTTCGCCGGCGAACGCTCGTTCTTCAGGCTGGCGGCTTCGCTCGCGCAGAGACACCGGTGGCCCCGTACGCGGCGAGCCGCTCGCCTGCATCTCACCTCCCGTGCACACGCGCTCAGTCTCGCGCCCGGTGCGCTGCTGCGTGGCAAGCTCGCCGCCGTTGGCCGCATGTTGCGTCATGCCTTCGGCCCATAACCTGAAGCTAGACTGAACTACGCGCACGCCGTGAGCGGGTGCCCGCACCGTCTGACGAACCGATCCCTGGAGGAACTCCGTGGCCCGCAAGATTCTCGTGACCGGCGCTGCCGGCTTCATCGGATCGAACTTCGTGCATTTTCTTGTCGCGAACACCGACGACACGGTGACCGTGCTCGACAAGTTCACGTACGCCGGTAACGCGGCTTCGCTCGCCGGCCTGCCAGAGAATCGCGTCTCCGTCGTGCACGGCGACATCTGCGACGCCGAGCTGGTCGACGACCTCGTCGCGGTGAGCGACGTACTCGTGCACTTCGCCGCGGAGTCACACAACGACAACTCGCTGCATGACCCGAAACCGTTCCTCGATACGAACATCATCGGCACGTACACCTTGCTCGAGGCCGTGCGTCGCCACGGCACGCGATACCACCACATCTCCACCGACGAGGTATACGGCGATCTCGAACTCGACGATCCGCAGCGCTTCACCGAGTCGACGCCGTACAACCCATCGAGCCCGTACTCGTCGACGAAGGCCGGGTCCGACCTGCTGGTTCGCGCCTGGGTGCGCTCCTTCGGCGTCGAAGCGACGATCTCCAACTGCTCGAACAACTACGGCCCCCGGCAGCATGTCGAGAAATTCATCCCCCGCCAGATCACGAACATCATCGTCGGGGAGCGCCCGAAGCTCTACGGCGAAGGGCTCAACGTGCGCGACTGGATCCACGCCGATGACCACTCCTCGGCTGTGCTGCGCATCGTCGAGGCGGGCCGGATCGGCGACACGTACCTCATCGGCGCAGACGGCGAGAAGAACAACCGGCAGGTGCTCGAGCTGATTCTCACTGGAATGGGTCAGCCGAGCGACGCCTACGATCACGTCGTCGACCGGCCGGGCCACGACCTGCGCTACGCCATCGATTCGACAAAGCTCCGCACCGAGCTCGGTTGGCGACCTTCATTCCCCGATTTCGAGCGAGGCCTCGCCGCGACGATCGACTGGTATCGCGGGAACGAGGACTGGTGGCGCCCGCAGAAGGCCGCAACCGAGGCCAAGTACCGCGAACAGGGGCAGTGAGCATGGCGACGAAACCGCTCAAGATCCAGGAGACCTCCATCCCAGGCCTGGTGCTGCTCGACCTGCCCGTGCACGGCGACAACCGCGGTTGGTTCAAGGAGAACTGGCAGCGCGAGAAGATGGTGGCGCTCGGGTTGCCCGACTTCGGCCCGGTGCAGAACAACATCTCCTTCAACGACGCGGCCGGCGCGACGCGCGGCATCCACGCCGAGCCTTGGGACAAGTACGTCTCGGTGGCCACGGGTCGCATTTTCGGCGCATGGGTCGACCTTCGGCAGGGCAACACCTTCGGGACGGTATTCACCGCCGAGCTCGGCCCCGACACCGCCATCTTCGTGCCCCGCGGCGTCGGCAACTCATACCAGACACTCGAAGACGACACTGCTTACGTGTACCTCGTCAACGCGCACTGGAGCGCCGAGGCGCAGAGCGAGTACACATTCTTGAATCTGGCCGACCCGACCGCGGCGATCCCGTGGCCGATACCGCTGGAGCAAGCAGAACGCTCGGGGAAGGATCTCGCGCACCCCGAGCTCCCCGATGTGGTGCCGATGGCGCCGAAGCGCACCCTCGTGCTCGGCGCGAACGGACAGCTGGGACGCGCACTGCGCGAGGTGATTCCCGACGCGGACTTCGCGGCACGGGATCGCATCGACCTCGCCGACCCCACTGCGTTCGACGGCGTGCGATGGGCCGACTACGACACGGTGATCAATGCTGCGGCGTACACGAAGGTCGACGAGGCGGAGACGGAATCGGGGCGCACCGACGCCTGGCGGGCGAACGTCGTGGGAGTGAGCCGCCTCGCGCGCGCGGCGACGGAGCACGGGCTCACCCTCGTGCACGTGTCGAGCGACTACGTCTTCGATGGCACGCACGAGAGCGCCTCGGAGCTCCAGCCGTTCTCGCCGCTCGGCGTATACGGGCAGACGAAGGCCGCCGGCGATGCGGTCGTGGCGACGGTGCCGCGCCACTACGTCGTGCGCACCAGTTGGGTCATCGGGGAGGGCGGCAATTTCGTGCGCACCATGCGCAGCCTCGCTGAGCGCGGCATCGATCCGAGCGTCGTAGACGATCAGATCGGACGCCTGAGCTTCACGCAAGACATCGCCGCGGGGATCGCGCACCTGCTCCGCACGCGACCCGACTACGGCACGTACAACCTCACGAACGCCGGGCCCTCAGTCTCGTGGGCTGACATCGCGCGACGCGTCTTCGAACTCGCGGGGCACGATCCGCACCGGGTCTCCGGCGTGAGCACCGCCGACTACTTCGCAGGGAAGGAAGCGGCGCCACGCCCGCTCCGCAGCACGCTCTCCCTCGACAAGATCACGGCGACCGGCTTCGCGCCGCGAGACGCCGAAACCGCGCTCGTCGCCTACCTCGCGAACGCGTAGGAGCCTCGCATCGCTCAAGTCGTGAGGTTTGATATCCTGGGAGGGATGACTTCCCACGGGCTCCCGCGAACCTTCACTCCGATGGAGTGGACGCTGTCGCACCCCGGCACCAACGGATACGTCTCCTCCTGGGGAGCGATGCTCTCGGGCACCACTCCCACATTCGTCGCAGCCTAGTACGGCGCGCGGTCGACGTGGTCTGCACCGCAGACCTCGACGTCGCGTTCTGCCGTTCAGAAACGGTCCAGACTGCGAACGAACCAACGGAGACGCTGTGGAATCCACGCCCCCAACACACGACCAGACCGTACCCCGCTACGGAACCTTCTCCGAAGCTCGCAGGATCACGACGATCCTGCGCAAGGAGACGGTCGGAGGCGTCCTGCTCGTCTGCGCAGCCGCCATCGCCATCATCTGGGCGAACTCGCCCGCCGCCGATTCCTACTTCGCCCTCCGCGATTGGGAGATCGGCTACGAGCCGTGGCACTTGCGGCTCAGCCTGGGCGCTTGGGCAGCAGACGGGCTGCTCGCCGTCTTCTTCTTCTTGGTCGGATTGGAGCTCAAGCGGGAATTCGTCGCCGGCGATCTCAAGCACTTCCGCACGGCGATGCTGCCGATCGCTGCCGCAATCGGCGGCGTCGTCGTTCCCGCCGGCATCTACGCGGCGATCGTCTGGCAGAACCCGGAACTCCGGGCCGGCTGGGCGATACCCACCGCGACCGACATCGCGTTCGCCGTGGCGGTGCTCGCGATCATCGGCTCGAAACTTCCGGCCGCACTGCGCATCTTCCTGCTGACGCTCGCGGTCGTCGATGATCTGCTCGCCATCAGCATCATCGCGATCTTCTACACCGACACGATCGCCGTCGCGCCGCTGCTCTTCGCGCTGCTCGCGATCGCCGTCTACGGAGTGATCGCGCAGATCTTCCGCGGGTTCTTCAGCACGCGGCCGTTCGCCGCGTGGGTCGTGCTGCTGCCCATCGGCGTCACCGCGTGGGCGCTCATGCACGCCTCCGGCATCCACGCGACGATCGCCGGGGTACTGCTCGGCTTCACCATTCCCGTGCTGCACGCGCGGAAGCACGAGCAGCGCTCCACCCCGGGTCTCGCCGAGGGCTTCGAGCATCGGTTCCGCCCGATCTCGGCGGGGTTCGCGGTGCCCGTCTTCGCGTTCTTCGCGGCGGGAGTCTCAATCGGCGGCTGGGACGGAGTGCGAGCAGCAGCCCTCAATCCCGTCACGTTCGGCATCGTCGCGGCCCTCGTGCTCGGAAAGCCCATCGGCATTCTCGTCACCACCTGGTTGGTGACGAAGGTCACGCGCACGGCGCTCGACCCAGCACTTCGTTGGATCGACATCGCGGGAGTCGGGCTCCTCGCCGGCATCGGCTTCACCGTGTCGCTGCTCGTCGCCGAGCTCAGCTTCGAGGCGGGTTCGGTCGCCCATGACACGGCCAAGGTGGCGATTCTCGCAGCGTCGGTCGTCGCCGCAGCACTCGCGGCCGTGCTCCTCGGCGTGCGCAACCGCCACTACGGGCGCGTGCAGCGCCGCGATCGGATCGATGCGGACCGCGACGGCGTGCCCGACGTGTATCAGGAGAGCGTTTAGAGCACGTCCGCGAGCTTGTTGTTGTACATGGTGAGGGCCGAACCGATCGCCATGTGCATGTCGAGGTACTGGTACGTGCCGAGTCGTCCGCCGAAGAGCACGCCGTTCTCGCCTTCAGTGAGCTGACGGTACTTGAGGAGGCGATCCCTGTCTTCCGGGGTGTTGACCGGGTAGTAGGGCTCGTCGTCGCGCGTCGCGAAGCGCGAGAACTCACGCATGATGACGGTCTTGTCGGTCGGGTATTCGCGCTCGGGGTGGAAGTGGCGGAACTCGTGGATCCTCGTGTACGGTACGTCCGCTCCCGCGTAGTTCATGACGCTGGTCCCCTGGAAGTCGCCGACGGGCAGCACCTCCTGCTCGAAGTCGAGCGTGCGCCACCCGAGCTCGCCTTCTGCGTAGTCGAAGTAGCGGTCGACCGGGCCGGTGTACACGACGGGAACGGTGCCGATGACGGCTCGCTTGTTCAGCGGCTGGCTCTCGTCGAAGAAGTCGGTGTTGAGGCGCACCTCGATGTTCGGGTGATCGGCCATGCGCTCGAGCCATGCCGTGTAGCCGTCCGTGGGGAGGCCCTCGTGCGTATCGTTGAAGTAGCGGTTGTCGTAGGTGTACCGCACGGGCAGACGGCTGATGATCTCGGCCGGCAGGTCGGTCGTCGGCGTCTGCCACTGCTTCGAGGTGTAGTCGCGGATGAACGCTTCGTAGAGCGGGCGCCCGATGAGCGAGATGCCCTTCTCCTCGAGATTCTGAGCCGACTTCGTGTCGAACTCCTCCGCCTGCTTGGCGATGACCTCGCGCGCCTGCTGCGGGCCGTACGCTGCGCGGAAGAACTGGTTGATGGTGCCGAGGTTGATCGGCAGCGGGTACACCTCGTCTTTGAAGTTCGAGTAGACCTTGTGCACGTAGTTCGTGAACGTGGTGAAGCGGTTGACGTACTCCCACACCGTCTCGTTCGAGGTGTGGAAGAGATGCGCGCCGTATCGGTGGACCTCGATGCCGGTCTCCGGCTCCGCCTCCGAGTAGGCGTTTCCGCCGATGTGCGAGCGGCGATCGATCACCACGACTCGCTTGCCGGCGCTCGCAGCGCGCTCGGCGATGGTGAGTCCGAAGAAACCTGATCCGACGACAAGAAGATCCATAGCAACGAGCATACCGGCGGCACGCGCCGACGTTCTGCACCCACCGCCGCGCCCACCGCAACGCGTGCGAGATGCGCGTAAACTTTCAGCGAGCGTCAGATGAACGGCGCAGAAATGAGCAGCACTCTCGGCCATGCCCTTCATAGCGACCCCGCGTGGACTGACCCTCCCCGACCTCTCCGAGGACGTGCGTTCCGTCGACGTCCACATCGGCGAACATCGGGTGTGGTCGATCGATCTTCGCGACCGTAACGAAGCCCCGACCAAGGCCCTCCCTTGGCCCCCCGCGCTCCACCCCCACCTCACCGGTTCCGCCGAAGTGGTGCTGCGGCGTTCGGGAGATGACGAGGTACTCGGCGCATCGCGCGTCGCCTTCACTGACGACCCGCACGAGACGCAGATCGTCGATGCGGAAGGCATTCCGCTGTCGATCAACAAGTGGGGCCGTCTCGGCAAGACACTCGGGACCGCGAACGCCGGAGTGCAGGAACGAATTCTCGACCGTACCGAGGAGATCATCGCGCACCTCACCGAGATGGGCTTGCGACCC
This sequence comes from Leucobacter manosquensis, assembly GCF_018304845.1. NCBI lineage: Bacteria > Bacillati > Actinomycetota > Actinomycetes > Micrococcales > Microbacteriaceae > Leucobacter > Leucobacter manosquensis. The sequence goes on from NZ_JAFEVO010000001.1 coordinate 1,632,745, forward strand.
TTTGTGGTGGGGGGCACGCTACTCGGCGGCGTGCGAGAGGGTGCGTTGCTCCCGCACGACGATGACGCCGACGTCGCGTACCTATCGCAACTCACGAATCCCGCCGACGTCGCGCGCGAGGGCTTCGCGGTCGGGCATCGCCTGCAGCAGCTCGGCTACGAGGTCGTGCGTCACAGCGCCACCCACATGCAGATCTACTTCCGAGGCGCATCAGGGTCGGTCGACCACTACGTCGACGTCTTCACCGCGTTCTTCACCGACGATGGCAACATCAATCAGCCGTTTCACGTGCGCGGGCCACTGCGCGAAGACCAGATGCTGCCGTTCACCACCGTGCAAATCGCCGGTCGGCCGTTTCCAGCCCCGGCAGACTCCGAAGCCTGGCTCGTCATCAACTACGACGAGAACTGGCGCACGCCGATTCCCGGCTACCACCTCGGAACACCCCGCAGCACGGCACGCCGTTTCCAGAGCTGGTTCGGTTCCTATCACTTCAAGCGCGATTTCTGGAACGAGTTCTACAAGGATGCCTTGGACAGCGCGGATGTCGGCGCGCCGAGCGACGACGAGGTTGACGATCAATGGCGCTCGGGCGCCGACTGGATTCTACGGCAGCGAGAATTGCTGAGCGCCCCGACCGTGCTCGACCTCGGGGCCGGAAGCGGTGCGCTCGCCGCACATCTGATGACTGCGACGGAGTCGAGGCGGACGCCTCGCGTCATCGCCACCGACTATTCGGCTGATGCGCTTGCCGTCGCGCGAGCACGGGCGTTGGCCGGCCCCCCTGACAGCAGCTTCGAGACCGCGCACCTGAACCTCTATCGAACTCTCTCGCTCGATATCTTCCGTCGGTTGAACATCGTCGGCCCGGTCGACATCGTCGCCAATCACCTGCTCGAGCAAGTGGGACACATTGCGCGCGCCAACACTCTGCGTCTCATCCGGATGTCGCTGCGCACGGGAGGCACCGCGATCGCCACCGTGTACCGGGAGCACGCTTCCGACGTCTCGTTCGATGATCCGACTACGTGGCATCTCAGCACCATCGACCTCGCCAGAGAAGCCCGACGCTACGGTCTCAACATTGAGACCGAGGCAATTCCCCCGATGCCGCACGAGCTGGACCGACAACCGTACGGGATCCGATTCACGCTCGGAGTACCGCCGCTCACTCGCAAGGAGATTTCGATGAAACAACAGATCAAACGTCTCGTCATGCGAGCCCGCCCGCGGGGGGCTCGCGCGCAGCTCGAAACGCTCACCGAACGGGTGCACCAGCTCGAGAATGAGCTTGATGAATACCGCCGCGACAGCCTCCGAGTCGCCGAGCTGCTCGACCTCGCCGAGCAGCGCCTCACGCCCCCGCCTGGCGACGGGAATCACGGCGACCACGAACTGCCCGAATCCAGTCACACACCGAAAGCAGAAGCATGACCGAATCCGAATCCGAAGTACATCCGGGCACCCACCCGATTCCTGTGGTCGGCGCAGCGCTCTCAGCGGATGCGGAGCGCGCGCGGGTCGCCGCGGTCATCGTGACGTTCAACCGCTTGCCGAAGCTTCCCCAGACGTTGGCGACCGTGGGGGCGCAGACCCACGAGTGCGACTGGATCGTCGTCGTGAACAACGCCTCGACGGACGGCACGAGAGAGTACCTCGACGGGCTGAACGACCACCGCCTCGTGGTGCTGCACCTCGACGAGAACCTCGGCGGCGCGGGCGGCTTCGAGCACGGCATGGCCCACGGCCTCAACCTCGGCGCGGATTACGTCTGGATCATGGACGACGACTGCTACCCCGATCCTGACGCGTTGGCCATACTGCTCGAACAGCGGGACGCGTCGTCCCGAGCGCTCGGCCGCGAAGTACCTTTCGCGTGCTCGCTCGTCAAGTACATCGACGGCTCACTCTGCGAGATGAACAATCCCATCACCACGTGGGACTGGCCGCGCGCCTACCTGACCGGTATGAAATCGCTGCTCATCGTCGAGTGCACGTTCGTCTCGGTGCTGGTGCCGCGCTGGGCCATCGAAGAGCAGGGCCTCCCCCTCGGCGAGTACTTCATCTGGTTCGACGACAAGGAGTACACGAAGCGACTCACCCACGCGTACGGGCCGGGGATCATCGCCCTCGACAGCGAAGTGGTGCACGACATGGGGGTGAACGCCGGCGTGAACTACCGCTTCATCGACGAGGGCAACGTCTGGAAATTCGAGAAGGGCGCACGCAACCAGGCCTCATACCGCCTGCACCGGGAGGGGCGGGTCTCGTATCTGTTGTACTACCGGCGGCTCTTCCTCGAGATGCGCGAAGGCGGCGTTGCGAAGCCCGTGCGCAAGCGGATCTTCCGCGCACTCAAGGCGGCTCGCGCGTTCGACCCGCAGCCGCGTTTTCCGAACGATCCGCGCTATCAGCGCTGAACGATCTGCGAACGAGAACGCCCCCGCGAATATGATCTACGGGGGCGTTCTGATGCAGAGGGGCGCTCAGGCCCCGATGACGATGCGCGGCACGCCGGTCCACTTCGTGGGATTCGTCGCGTTGCGTCCGTCTGCGAAGAGCTTGATCTCCGGGAAGTCGGCTGGGCCGAGCTCGAGGTAGTCGACGTGATCCGCCTGCAGGATCGCCACATCGACCGGATCTCCGATCGTGTGCGCGGTGAAACCGTAGCCCGCCAGTTCCTCGTCGGAGAACAGGGGGTCGTGCACGGTCACGATCGCTCCGCGCTTCGCGAGTTCTTCGACGGTCGGGAAGACGCCGGAGACCGCCGTCTCCTTCACGCCTCCGCGATACGCGGCTCCGAGCACGACCACGCGCTGACCCGACAGATCGCCGATCGTCTGCTCGACGCGATCGACCACGTACGCAGGCATCGTCGCGTTGTAGTTGCGCGCGGTGCGCACGATGTCGGCGTCGGGGTCGGTCGACAGGTACAGGCGCGGGTACACCGGAATGCAGTGCCCACCGACGGCAATGCCCGGCCGGTGAATGTGGCTGAACGGCTGCGAGTTACAGGCCTCGATCACTTTGTACACGTCGATGCCCGCGGTGTCGGCGAACCGAGCGAACTGATTCGCGAGGCCGATGTTCACGTCGCGGTAGGTCGTCTCGGCGAGCTTCGCCATCTCCGCCGCCTCGGCGGTGCCCATGTCCCAGACCCCGTTCGGGCGAGGCAGATCGGTGCGCTCGTCGAAGGTGAGCACCGACTCGTAGAACTCGATCGCCTTCTGCGTGCCGGCCTCGTTCAGGCCGCCGACAAGCTTAGGGTACTTCTTCAGGTCGGCGTAGACGCGACCGGTGAGCACGCGCTCGGGCGAGAATACGAGGTGGAAATCAGTGCCCTCAGAGAGGCCGGAGACCTCCTCGATGAGCGGCTTCCAACGGCTGCGCGTCGTGCCGACGGGAAGGGTTGTTTCGTAAGATACGAGAGTTCCGGGCGTCAGGTGATCGGCCAGGGAACGCGTCGCGGCGTCCATCCATTTGAAGTCGGGCTGCCAGGTCTCCTCGTCGACGAGCAACGGGACGACGAGCACAACCGCATCCGCCCCGGGAATGGCGTCAGCGTAGTCGCTCGTCGCACGGAGTGTGCCCGCAGGCACTTGCTCGGCGAGCTTCTCCGCAAGGCCGGCTTCACCCGGGAACGGTTCCTCCCCGCGGTTGATGCAATCGACCAACGCCTGGTTGACGTCGACTCCAACGACTTCGTGCCCCATCGAGGCGTACTGCGTGGCGAGCGGAAGCCCGATCTTACCGGTGGCGACAACTGCAATCTTCACACCTTCAGTCTAGCGCCAGCTATGGTTGGTGCGCGGTCTGCTCGACATGCCTGCGAACGTCGCTTCATAAGCCGCAGCATACGCCTCGATACGGCGGTTTTCGGAGAAGCGTTCCCGCGCTCGTAGCGTCGTTGCCCGCCGCAGGTCAGCGTTGTCCTGGGCAAGCAGCTCCTCGACAGCATCTGCGAGATCCGAGGGGTTTCGATGCGCCACTTTCGCGGCATCGAAGTCCTTGATCATAAACGTGTGGCCACCAGTTCCGGAAGTCACGACGGGCAGGCCGCACGCGAGCGCCTCCGCAAGGGCGATGCCAAAGGTCTCCCCGGCAGTGGGAAGCATGAAGACATGCGACGAGAGCAAGTGGTGTTCGAGCTCCGTGCGATCGACTTGGCCGACGAGCTGCACGCGAGCGGACAATCCGGTTTCCACAATTGCAGCTTCCACCTCCGCACGGTCGGCCCCTTGGCCGACCCAGCGGAGGTGGGCGTCGAAACCTCGGCGTACGAGTTCTGCCGTCGCCTGCACCGCGGCAATCGGGCCCTTGTGGGCCACCAGACCTCCAACCGAAATCAAGCGGAGGGAAGCTCCCGATGTGAACGGTTCGGACATGCATCCGCGCTCAGGCATTGGAACCGCATTCTCGATGATCAGAGGGACCGATCTGCACCAGGGGCGAATAGTGTCGGCGAGCGACTCGCTCACCGCTACGACAACATCTGGGCGACGCAATCGGCGGAACAGCAGTCGTTTCAACATAGCTTTCAGCCCGCCAAGCGGTTTTGTGAGCCCGGACCAATGCTCAGTATGCAGCCAGGGCACTCGGACACGCACCCCGGAGAATGGCACTAGGGCGGGGAAGGCCATAGTGTGAAGCAGTTCGGCACCTGCGAGCTCGTCGCGGATCGCTCTGCGCGCCCTCGCCCACGTGCGCGGCTCGGTGATCGAGAATGGCACTCGTCGCACATCCAGATCGGACCGCGACTCTTCCGTTTCAAGGAACCAGTCAGGTCGAATGAGGTGCAGCACTCGCACGTCATGCTTCGCAGCGATCATTTCGGCGTCTCTCAGGTTGAACACGCCGGATCCCGTGTGCATACGGGAGGGAAACCAGGGAGTGACGACCAGAACGCGCATACACCTACACTACGGCCCGTTCCACAGCCAAGCGGTGGTGCCGAGGCACATCGGCGAACTGGCGATGCCGACCAGTTCAGACGACGAGATCCGCCACCACCTGTTTGGCCCGGGCCTGCCACGTATGGTCGCGACGCACCGTGCGCACCCACTCCGTAACTGCCTCCAGTTCTTCCGGGCGCTCGACGAGGCGATCGAGTGTATCCGCGAACTCGTCGGCTCCGTATGCGACCGTCCAGCCCACACTCTGGTCGCGCACGAAGCGCCCCGAGTAGCTGCCCGCCGATGCGATGACCGGTTTCCCGTTGCCGAGATATTCGAAGAGTTTCACCGGGACGGCGAACGTCCAGTACACGATCGGTTCAACGGCGAGCAGACAGGCGTTCGCCTCGTCGTAGAGCTCGCGCAGCTCGTCTCCGCTGCGGTGCACGACTCGAATATTCGGAGCCATCAGGTCTCGATATTCGGACTCCCGCGCCTGCCACTCAGCCTCTCGAGTGCAGATGGTGAGCGATACACCTTTTCGTCCTGCGATCGCGCGCACACTCTCGTGCAGGCGATAGTTGTCGCTCAACCCGCCCACGTACAGCAAACGAAGGCTCGCGCGTGCACTTGACTCGGAAGAAGAATCGTCGGCGCCTTGCGTCTCAACGGTCGAATCCCGAATCTCACCGCCGGGCGGTAATTCACGGAAACGTGCGCGATCAATGATCGGCACCCACTCGCTCATCTCCATCGAGGGCACATAGACATCGATATTCGCCCGGCGGTAGCCGCGTAGATCACGGCGGTGCAACATGCGCATGAGCACATACATCGGCCACCACAAGACCTCCGTGTAGATCGGGAAGTTCCAGTAGATATCGCGGTAGAACAGCCCTACAGGTATCCCCGACTGTCGGCAAAACCGCAAGAAGCGAATGTCTCGACTCAAGCTCGTCGCTGAGGTGACTGGTTCACCAAGGCCCGTCGGGGCGGTAGCCGATTCCGAATAGACGAAGTCAACGCGCAGGCCACCTGCGATCAATCCACGAATGCGTTTGATTTGAGCCCGACGCTGAGGGTGACGCCCCGAGATCTCAAGAACGCGGTATCCAATCTCTTCGAAGGCTTGACGCATCTTGAGTGGCCGAATGCCACTTGCACTCTTCGCGTCGGGGTTGAGACGGTAGGCAACGTGAAAGATCATGAGAGGTTTCTCAGCCGTCATCGTTGTCGCGTCTCCTCTGCGATGTGCGAGATGGGTTCGAGCCAGCCGGCATTCTGGCGCTCAGCGGAAAGGGGCTCGGCGGCGGCGTCAGCGTTCCGCTTCCAACTCTGAATTCGTTCGACGTCCAGCGTCTCGATGGCTCGGACGAGTGATTCCTCTTCAAAGTCTGCAGTTACCACACCCAAGTCAAACTTCTCCACCAATTCCTTCATCGGCGGGGTCGGGCCGGTCAGAATGGCGAGACGAGCTTGCACGTAGTCAAAGAACTTGTTCGGCAACGACATTCTGATGTTCGTGGTCGTCGGCGGAAGGAACGGGAGCCCGACATCGTATTGGTTGAGCGTCGATACCAGATCCGCATGCGACACCGGAGGCAAGATACGTACGCGCTCACCCAGGTCACGAGCAAGATCCTGTAGCGACCGATAGTAGGCAGACCCGGTGCCGACCAGGTACAGGTCAATCGTGGCGCCCGTCGTGCTCCGGGCCACGGCCCTCATCATCCGTTCGAGACGGCGGTTTACCTGCGAGGCGCCCGAATGCACAAAGCGAATTGGTTGCTTCACCGACCCAGGCGCAAGCTCCTGGAACTCGGTCGCGTTGGTCACCACACCGCACCGGAGACCGAAATCGTCGGAGTAACGTTCCGCGAGCGATTCGTTGATCGTCGTCACGGAACGGGCCTGTGTCGCCCATTTCCGGAGTTGCCACGAGTAGAACGGGGCTCGCAACGCGGTCCACTCGGCGACGTCGTCATGACGCCCCGGCCAGAATTCATGCAGGTCGAGATGAATACGACGCGATTCGAACACCGCGAGTACGGCACCAGCGGTGTCGAGGTCGTTGGCGAGGACCGCATCGAATGTTGCGGACCGCAATAGACGTCGCGCCTGACGCGCCTGCGGGCTCACCCAGTAGGCGAAGCGATACAGGCGTGCGCGAAGCGCAATGCCCTGCAGCTGCTTGAGCTGCGTGCTCACGGCATCATCGATCTCAATGTGCGCCACATTCTCGTCCGGCTGCGGGCCGTACCCGCACGTCGTCACTTCGTAGTCAGGAGTGAATGCCCGGATCTGCTTCAACAACCGAGCATCAGCAACGATTCGTGAAAAGGAGACGATGAGAAGCGTCGGGCGCTGCGCATCGCTTCCACCGTCGCGAACACGCTTGGAAATGTTCATCCCTCTTGTAGCTGCCGAAGGGCGCGCGCCGGGCTGACGGTTCATAGCAGCCCCGCCAACTCAGCCTGCAAGCGAAACTCGGGCACCTGTGCAACGACTTCTTCGAAGGTGCCCCGTCCCAGAATGCTGCCTCTATCGAGATAACAGACTTGATCGTAATCGCGGACTGTGGCCAATCGATGTGCGACCGTGACAAACGTCACCTCGCCCTGCAATTCGCGCATCGACTCGGTAACTCGGTTCTCAGTGGCAGTGTCAAGGGAGCTGGTCGCTTCATCCATGACCATCACGAGCGGATCTGAGTACAACGCACGGGCGATTCCCAGTCGTTGCTGCTGGCCGCCCGAGATACTAGCGCCCCGTTCCCCGATGAGTTCTTCGATGCCTTTTCCTCGACGAGCAAGCTCGCCCAGGTGCGCTCGTTCCAGCGCTACTCGCACGCGCTCCGGGTCGTAGTCATTTTCCCAGGTGAGGGCGACGTTCTGGGCGATAGAAGCATCAAAGAGCGCGACTCGCTGCGGAACGTATCCGACCCGGGATCGCCATTGCTTCATCACATCGGTGATGGGAATGTCGTCGACAACGAGCTCACCCGAAGTCGGCACACTCAGTCCGAGCAGGATGTCGATGAGTGTCGACTTGCCCGCACCGGACGGGCCAACGATCGCGAGGCTTGACCCGAACGGCACCATCAACGACACACTGTCTAGTACGTTCGCCTCAGCAGCTGGGTAGCGGAAGCTCACGTTGCGCAATTCGATGGACCGTGCACGCGTCGGCAGCACCCCACGGTCCTGCGCCTGCGCAGACTCCGCCACTTCGCGATTCACTGCCGAGAGTTCACGGATCACGTCTTTGGCATACACCTCATTGGCGCCCGCGGTCGTGAAGGCGGACTGAACCGTTGTCATCGCCGGAATCATGCGGAATCCCGTTGCGGCGAAAAGCGCTACCGCTGTAAGGGCAGACGCCATGCCTCCCATGAGATAGGCGCTCCCACCTACCACCAGGAACCCACCGATCAGTGCGCTTTCGAATGCGTACTTCGGCACAATGCCCAAGAAGGAGATATTTGCGCGCGCACGGGTAGCTACCCGCCGGTTCTTCGAGATGACATCGCCGATCTCGTCGAGTTTCCCGCGGAGGGTCACCTCTTTGAGCGCGTCTACCATCTCGGTCATGATCGTGGCGACTCGGTAGGCGTACTTCCTGTTGTCCATGCCGGCTTGACGCGCGCGTCGGGAGATTACGAGGAGCATCAGCGCCGAGAACGCGGCTAGGTAGATGAGTGCAACGATGGCTGTTGACGGTTGCGCGATGACCAGCACGCTGAGGACCGAGACGAAGGTGAGCACGTTGCCAGGAACTTGCGAGAGCGGCAAGATGAAGCCGAGGTTCGCGTTCGCCATCGAGCTGTCCACGATACGCGTCACCTCCGCGGTACTGATTCGGGCTCGCTGCTCCCAGCTCGAGTGCGTGTAGGCCCGGAAGAGCTCGTTGCCGACCTGCAATTCGTAGCGCGCGAAGCGCCGGGTGGCAAACCAGTGCAGCACGATTGCGAGCGCGCTCTTCAAAAGGAACAACCCGAAGATGACGACGATGATCCACACCGTGGAATCGGGATCGATGCGACCGATGACGGGTAATGCAATCGGGTCTCCGCCCGCAATCGGGGTGACCACAGCTACAATCAGCGCAAGCGCGAGCGTGTCGAGGATCGAGAGCGCGCCCGTGACAATCGAATACCAGACATAGAACGGCTTGGCTCCGCGCGGGAGTACGTCGAAGAGCCCGACCAGCGTGCGCCATAACTGCTTCATCGATGTATCTCCTTCATCATTGGACTGCCCGGCGGACACCTGCGTGCCGTGAGGCAGCTTGCTCCCGCCATCGCACGGTACTTCATCCGCCCACGGACTCGTCGAGCGCGCGTACAGCGCGCTCAGCCACAGCGTCGAGACCGACGTTCTGAATTGCCCAACGGGATACTGCGTTGTGACGCGCCACGACACTCTCCGGAGACGACTCGGCTACAGCACGCGCGGCTGACACCATAGCAGCAGCCACCTGCACGGAATCAGGAGCGACCGCAGTTCCCAATGCGGAGCCCTCGACTTCCGTGCGAACGAATTCCTCTGCTGGACCAAATCCCGAGTAGATCAAGGGAGCACCGCACACCGCCGCGCTATACAGCTTGGTCGGAAACGCGAAATCATATCCAGCCCCTGGCCGCACACTGGCCACCGCCGCAGTCGCCCGCGCGAGAATGGGAGCGATTTCTGCAGCCCCCAGAACAGGTTCGAAGGTCACCGCATGCGACACGTCAAGTTCCTGGGCACGGGTCCGGAGAGCCTCGCGTTCGGAGCCGCCGCCAATGAACCGCAATCTCGTCAGCGGGACATCGTGTAAGACAGCTGGCAGGGCGTCCACGAACACGTCTGCGCCGTGCCACTCAGAGGCAGTTCCCGCGTACACAAATTCGTGATGTTCGCCACGTTTCAGGGGGAGTTCGAAAGATCCCGCGAGTGCCCGGGTGAAACGTGCTGCGTCTACGCCGTTGCCGACCGTTACCACGTTAGCATCAGTCAGATCCGAGACGCGCTCCGTCACTCCTGCAGAAACGGAGATGACGACACGAGCACGACGAAGCGCACAACGTTCGAGCGCTTGCACCATGCGCACCATCCACGCCGGCGCGTCCGTCTGAGCCGCGGCATCGGACCAGATGTCAGCAGCATAGTAGGCATATGGAGTGCGTCTCACCCACGAAGCGAGGCGAACAAAAAAGCCGGTCGTCGGTGGGGGCTCGGAAATGACGAGGTCCCGCTTCGGCCCGAACACCAAGCGAAAGAACAAGGGGACATCGAAGCTCAGATACGGGAGGTATCCGCGAACATAGCCACTGGAATCGCGCAGCACGGGAAACCGCCTGACACGGTATCCCGTCGCTTCCGGCTGGGCCACTCCAGCGCGAAGCCGAGCTGGCGGGCGTACCGTAAGTACGTCGACGTCATGTCCGGCCTCGACCAAGGCCCGCGCCAGAGCAGCGAGCCGGAACGAAGCAGCGCTCGGTTCGGGATCGAAAATGCGACTTGCGATTGCGATCCTCAAGCTGACGCGGCCCCCGAGATCATGACCCCGCCCCGGCGACCTGAGTCACCGCAGCGATGATGCGATCAATATCCCCGCCGCTGAGAGACGGGTGCACCGGCAGCGACAGGACCTCTGCGGCGGCACGTTCGGTCTCAGGCAGTTCGAGGCCAGGAGCGAACTTCGCGAGAGATGGCAATCGATGGTTGGGGATTGGGTAGTAGACGCCCGTTCCGATGTTGTGCTCCTGCTTGAGCGCCTCGCGAATACGATCTCGCTCGCCAGCATCGAGTCGCACCGTGTACTGGTGGTAGACGTGCGATGCTTGCTCGTGCACCCTTGGCGTCCGAACCCCCGCGACCCCTGCGAGGCCCTCGTTGAGCGCCGCTGCGTTGCGCTGACGCTGCGCTGTCCACCCGTCAACCTTCGTGAGCTGCACGCGACCGATGGCTGCGTGAACATCCGTCATCCTCGCGTTGAAGCCAATCACCTCGTTCGCGTACTGAGTTTCCATGCCCTGATTGCGAAGCAGGCGAACGTTGCGTGCGAGCTCCTCGTTTTCGCATGTGACCATGCCGCCTTCGCCGGACGTCATATTCTTCGTGGGGTACAGACTGAACATGGCGAAGTCTCCGATGGCGCCCACCTGACGGCCTCCCCAGCTGGCACCGTGTGCCTGAGCCGCGTCCTCATAAATCGCGATGCCATGCTCGTGAGCGATAGCTTCGATCTGATCGACGAGAAACGGGTGGCCGTACAGGTGCACAGGCATGATGCCCTTTGTGCGTGGGGAAATCGCGGCGCGCACGGAGTCGGGATCAAGCGTGAAAAAGTCGGGCTCGATATCCACGAACACCGGAGTCGCACCGGTGAGCGCGACCGAATTGCCGGTCGCTGCGAAGGTGAAGGACGGGACGATGACTTCGTCACCCGGGCCGACTCCGGCGGCGAGTAGTCCGAGGTGCTGACCGCTCGTTCCCGAGTTCACCGCAACCGTCGCACGCCCTGCCGCGAAGTGCGCACCGAACTCCTGTTCGAATGCAGCAACCTCAGGGCCCTGCGCGATCATGCCAGAGCGCAGCACTCGGTCGACGGCTTCCCGCTCCTCATCACCGATGATCGGCTGTGCCGGAGGGATAAATTCGGTTGCCATACGTTCTTCGGCCTCTCTTCGGCGAAATCATGCGTGTCCCCTACGAGGATACCGTTTGGCGACGCAGGGCTCATTCAGCGAGCCGGGCAAGACGGTTCACAGCGCGTCAAGCAACGAACGCAGCACCTTTCCGGAGACCTCGGCAGTCGCGTGCTGGCGCACCCAGCGCTGCCCTGCCTCGGCCTGCGCCAGAAGCTGTTCAGGTCTCATCTGGAGAAGTTCTCGCAGTTTCTCGGTCACCTCGTAATGACGCGTCACGACCCAGGCGTCATTCGATCCGACGGGAAGGTCCGTTTCCACGTGTTCGTCCGCGCTCGACATCATGACCGCGCCGGCGGCCATCGCCTCAACGCCGAACATTCCGGGCATATGCGCATAGAACTGATTGAGCACGATGTGGGAGCGTTCGAGAGCCTCCGTGACCTCAGTGTGCGGCACGCCGGAGAGTTCCACGTACTCGAATGCAAGACCTTCGGCACGCAGCGCAGCAACGGCCGCGCGCACCAGCTGAGTCCCCTTGATGATCGGAGACGAAGGTGCGTGCAACACCACGCGAGGGCCGGGTAGGTTGAACTTCGTGAGGTCCGCGGCGATGCGCTCCTGCGGGTAGAAGTAGCGGAACGGCTCAGTGTCGCGCGTGAGATATCCGCACTGATCGACTGCCGCGGTGAAGATCACGTCGGCGTACCGATCCGCGGCTTCCGCGATTCCACGTCGAACGCGATCGTAGGCTTCGGTTCCAAAGATCGGCTTGATCTCGGGCAAGTACGTCGCGATGTTCGGCAGACCCGTATCGCGTTCGTGAGCGCGCATGATCGGGATCGAACGGATGTCGGAACCAGTGAAGTAGCACACCAGCTTCACCCCTCGCTCCTTCAGGAATGAGAACTCGAATACGCGGAGGTCGGACTGTGCGCGGAGAAACCCTCCCGGTCCGACGTAGATGAAGCCGCGAGCCCGCGCCGCGAGCTTCCCGAAAATCCAGGCGTCGCGAATGGCGCTTCCAGCCCACCCGCCCGGCACAGGACTGGGCTCATAGTCGTAGCCGCCCGCGTAGAACGGGTGCGGTTTGAGCACAGCGGTATACGAACCGGGCAGCGACTGCGCCATACTGCGAACCATGGTCGCCGTCTCTTCCGGACCGATCACCCAGCTGATCGGAGCCACAGTCGATCGCCTTCGAGCTCTGCGAAACGACACCGCCGCGATCACGCGCTGCAGCGGCACGACGATCTTGCGCACCAACGCGGACACTACTTCGCTTCCTCTAGGCCTTCACCGGGCAGAGGCCTCAGGCCTGCGCCTCGAGTACATTTCTGAGCGTGTCGACCACGCGCCGCACTTCTTCCTCGCCCAACTGGGGGTAGAGCGGCAGAGTGAGCGCAGAGTGATGCGCTCGCGTCGCGTTCGGCAGCTGTTCGTCGACGATGCCGTAACGCTCTCGGAAGTAGGGCTGCAGATGCATGGAGTAGGTACCGAGCGTGGTCTCGATTCCAGCCTCGCGCATGGCGTCGATGACCGAGTTCCGATCGATGCCTGCTTCGAGCAGCACGACGTACGACTGGTAGGCGTGCTCTGTCCCCTCCGGCACCACGGGTGCAGCGACGCTCTCGATCGAGGCGAGCGCATCGGCGTATACCTTCGCAAGTGCTCGGCGCTGCTGCAGGATGTACTCCAGCTTCACCATCTGCGCGACGCCAATCGCGGCATGCACGTCACTGAGCCGATAGTTGTACCCTGCGTCGATGAACGACATGTAGTGGCTGCCTCGCACCGCACCGTGGGTGCGCAGCACCGCGACGCGCTCCGCAAGCTCGTCGTCCGCAGTGGTGATCAGCCCGCCCTCGCCCGTGGTGATGATCTTGCGGGGATGGAAGGAGAAGACCCCGGCGGTTCCCAGAGATCCTGCCTGCCGTCCCCGATATGTTCCGCCCAGCGCGCAAGCGGCGTCCTCGATGACCGGGACACCGATCTTTGCTGCCGAGGCATTGATCCCGTCCATATCCGCTGGGAGGCCAAACGCGTGCACCGGCATGATCGCCTTCGTGCGCTCGGTCACCGCAGCAGCAATGAGCTCCGGGTTCATGTTAAACGTGGCAAGGTCGATATCCACGAACACCGGGACCGCGCCTTGCTGAATCACAGCGTTCGCGGTGGCCGGGAAGCTGAAGTCGGGGATGATGACCTCGTCGCCCGCTTCCACGCCCGCCGCATGCAGCGCGAGATGCAGGCCGGTGGTCGCGGAGCTCGTAGCGAAGGCGTGCGGAACGTCGACGAGCTGGGCGACCTGGCGCTCGAACTCTGCGGCGCGCGGCCCCTGAGTGAGATAACCCGACTCGAGTACCTCAGCAACGGCAGAGAGCTCTTCCGCCCCGGTCAGCGGCACATTCAAGCGCATCATCAGGCGAGCACCCGCTCGTAGAAGTCAATGGTTTCCGCGAGCGCGTCGGCGTTCAGCACCTCAGGCTGTCTGCCGACCAGTTCCTTGAGCTTCGAAACGTCGGCCATGTGCCGGCGCACGTCACCGGGTCGCTCCGCGACGTGCTCGATCGGGTGATCCGGCTTTCCCATGATCTCAAGCATGCGGGCGATCAGCGTGTTGATGGACGTGCCGACGCCTGTCGCCACATTGATCTCTTCACCACGGCACCCTGGCGTGTCGTGGATGGTGACAGCAAAATCAACGGTGTCGCGGACAAAGGTGAAGTCGCGGCTCTGCTCTCCGTCACCGTGCACCAGGATCGGTTCGCCCGCCCGCACCTTCTGGACGATGATCGGAATGATTCCAGCGTAAGATCCAGGATTCTGACGGGGGCCGTAGTTGTTGAACGGCCGCACGATCGTCGCATCGATGCCGAAGGTGCTAACGAACGCGCGCAGAATGTGATCCTCTGCCGACTTGGCGGCGGCATACGGCGTGAGCGCGTCGTGCGGGTGATCCTCGTCCATGGGCACGTATCGTCCCGAACCGTAGGCCTCCGAACTCGACATATGCACGAGGCGCTCGATGGAGCCGCGGCGCGCGATCTCACAGAAGGCGCTCGTGATGCCGATGTTCGTCTGCATGGTGAAGTGCGGGTAGCTCAGCGAAGTGGGCAGGGGAATCGTCGCGAGGTCGAACACGGTCTCGACCTCGTGCTGCTCCACCACGTCTTGCATTGCGGAGAGGTTCGACGCATCGAGGCGCACCACCTCGAGATCGGCGCCGGTGCGCTTCGCGTCATCGAGGTTGTGCTCATTGCCGAGGAAGAAGTTGTCGACCACGACGATTCGGCGAGCGCCCTCTTTTACGAGTCGGTCGACCAGATGGCTGCCGATGAAGCCGGCGCCGCCCGTCACGAGCACGGAGCGATCTCGAATAGTCACTGAAACTTCCTCTCCTGCGGCGGCTGCACCCAGTGGGCAGCACGTTCTGAAGCCAGCTCACAGACTAACATCTTGTCTATCCGCACCCGCTGCACCGTCGAGAGAGCGAGTTCCACCGATGAACCACCCCGAGGGCCACGGCGGGCTTCCCGCGAATCCGTTCCACCCACATGCTTGGTTCGTTGGCGAGCCCCGCATCGGCGAAGGCTGCTGGATCGGGGCGTTCTGCGTCATCGACGGAAGCGGTGGCCTTTCGATCGGGAGGGGGTGCAACCTCTCTGCGGGCACACAGATTTACACGCATTCCACCGTCGCGCGCTGCATTTCAGAGGGCGAGCGCCCCATCGAGCGCCGGTCCACGACCCTCGGCGATTATGTATACGTGGGGGCGAATGCCGTGATCCTGATGGGTAGCGTGATTGGAGACCACTGCGTAGTAGCGGCGGGTGCGGTCGTTGCGGAAGGCACAACCGCACCGCCTTTCAGCGTCCTGCGCGGCGTTCCTGCGCAGGTGATCCCAGGCGCGGCTCGCAAATTCGCTGCCGAGCATGTGAGCGAACTCGACAACGAACCTTCCTGACGCGCCTCACCTGGGCTGCACACTTACCTTCCCGTCCTTCAGAATGAGCGTTCCGCCCTGGAACTGCTGCGACACGACCCCCGCCCGGGAGAACTCGTCACCGAGGGGATAGCCCAGAGTTCCGTAGATGCCGCCGGCCTGCTCGTTGTAGTACCGATAGATGGGGCTCGAGTAGCGCATGATCACAGCGACGCCGCCTTGATCCGCCTGCACGATCATTCCCCCGGCGAAGAGACTCAGCCATGCACTTCCCTTCCCCTGCACGGTGTAACGCCGAGGGCTTCCCTGCTGTTCTCCGAGCTCGCCCGCGGCCCCGCCCGCGGTGACGTACCGTTCGGAGGTCCCCTTGGGCAGCGCTGAGGCACGCCCCTGCGCGTCGACGACAACCGTGCCGTTCTGGAACTGCTGCGTGCGCGCCCCGTCCCCGCTCCGCACTTCATCCGCGATCGGGAAGCCCAACCATCCGTAGATGCCGCCCTCCTGATCGTTGTACCGCGCGTATACGGGGCTCGTATACGACATCGCAGCCACAGTGCTCGAGCCGTCAGCCACAATCTGCAGGCCGTTCTGGAAGAGTTGCAAGGTTCCGCCGCCGTTGACCGCATAAGCACGAGGGTTCGCTACAGGGAATCCGTAGTCGCCGTAGATTCCGCCGAGCACATCGTTGTAGTGCTGGAAATGCGCGCCCGTGATGTAGCTGGTCTTCTGGGACTTGCGTTCGGTCGTGATGATGCCCCTCTCGAACTGAGTCAAGTCGCCTCCGCCGTTCGCGGTGTACGACCGCTTCGGAGCAGTGACCAGCCCGAGCGGTTCCCCGGCGGTCTCTGCCGCGCGATAGGCACGGAACTCGGCGCCGCTTACCTCGATCACAGCGCCACCCCGCTGTACCAGCAGACCATTCTGGAATTCCTGCTGAATCACTCCTGGAGCGACGGTCTCAGCGTTCTTCATGGGATACCCGAGACGACCTCTGATGCCCCCGACGGCGGCGGTGTTGTACGTGGAGTAGATCGCGCCAGGCGCCATGAAGACCGGCCTCTTCGCGCCCGTCGCTTGCGCGATAAAGCCGCGTTGGAAGTTCTGCAGCTTACCGCCGGTGTATGACTGCCACACTGACACCGGGAATCCCAATTCACCGTAGATACCACCCACCTCTGGGCTGTTGTAGAGGTCGTACACGGGGCCGAACGTCATGCTCGCGGTCACATTGGCAGCAGTCGAAGTCGTGATGAAACCTCCCTGGAACCATTGCAGCACGCCTCCACCATTCGTCGTGTACTGTGCTGGTTCCGCGACCGGAGCGCCGAGTTCGCCTCTGACGCCGCCAGTCTGCCCGTTGTAGTGGGTGAACACCCTGCCGTATGGGATGCCCACGGTCTTTCCGCTGCGCATCTCCGTCGTGATGATCCCGCCCTCGAAGTGCTGCAGCCAGACCCCTCCCTGGAAGCGGGTGCTGTAGAACGCTCGCGGGGCGGTCGGGAATCCATACGTGCTTTGGCCGGCTCCGCGCGCATTCCAGTACTTAGCGATATCAGCAAGCACCGGAATGGACTGTCTGGGATCACCGAACCAGGTCTTGTAGAAGTTGTAGAAATTACGGTTGCCGTAGCTTGAACAGCTATCGCCCGTACCCCAACCTGCGTTCAGCGCAGCCTGGTTCGGGCGATACGGCGTGTAGATGTAGAGCGCGGCAGTCGCCCAGTTCTCGATGTAAACGTTGGAGGTACCGCAGCCCGCATTCGGGTGCCATTGGATGCGGTTGTTCTGGAACGGCTTGTAGTTGTAACTGTTCGGGTTCGCCCGGTACACCTGCAATTGCCAGGCGGCACGGTACACCTGCTGATAGAAGCCGGTTTGCGTGGGGTCGCAGTTCGCGCTCCCTCCGGGCCCTGAATCTGGGCAGGCATACCCCATCGCGACGTCGAACTGGCGTACCGTCGGCCACGAATCAGTGACGAGGCTCTGCTCCTTCTCCAACATGATCAACAGAACTCGCTGGCTGATGCCGCACGCCTGGCCGACCTTCGCGATGATCTGGGCCGCGCTTTCGCCGCTTCGTCCGCTATACGCGGCGCAGTACGCATTCGCGGGACGGCTCTGAGTGTTCATCGAGAAGTTTCGCAGACATTGAGAGGCGATTCTCGTTTCTCCCCATTTCATGCCGGCGGTTCGACCCGGGTCTCCGATTGTGCAGCGCGGCACGCGCTGATTGAGGAAGGTTTGGATCTGTCCCGCGTCGAGAGCTCGGCCGTCATAGAAATTCGCGTCCGACACGATATTGCCGGGGCTGAAGCCGTCCGTCACGTTCGCAGCCTGCGCGGGGCTCGCGCCCACTCCGGGTACAATCATCGCGGCTGCGAGAGCGATGATCGTCAACGCGCCCAACATCGCAGCGCGCACGCCTTCCCACTTCTTCATACTCGATCGCATGGAGGCTCCCCCGTTGTGAAGCCTCAGCTTCGACGTACTCTTAGTCGTTAAGAATAAGCGGTCACTCGCTCGTCTGCCAGAATAGGTGCTATGAACGCTGCCCCGACCGCCTCGAAGCGGTTCGCTGACGATGTCTGGGTGGTGATCCCTCTCTACAACGAGGCGACCGTGATCGGCGGTGTACTCGCGGAGCTCTTGCCCGTATTCCCTCAGACGGTCTGCATCGATGATGGTTCACGGGACGGTTCAGGCACTGTCGCTCGAGCGGCCGGAGCACATGTCGTCAACCACCCCATCAACCTCGGTCAGGGCGCGGCGCTCCAGACCGGGTTCCAGTACGCGCTCGAGCGCGGGGCGAAGTACGTCGTTACATTCGACGCCGACGGACAGCATCGCGTCGTCGACGCGGCGCTCATGCTAGAGCGAGCCCAGAACGATGACCTCGCCATTGTCTTCGGATCCCGATTCCTCGATGACCGCACGCAGGCCGGCGTATTGAAGAAAATCGTCCTGAAGACGGCGGTCATCGTGACGAATTGGACGACTCGCACCCGCCTCACCGACGCGCACAACGGATTGCGAGTGATTCGAGAGGACGCGCTTCGTCGCATCCATCTGCGACAAGACCGTATGGCGCACGGCACCGAGATCGTCGTGCAACTCGGTCGCACCGGCCTTCCGTACGCAGAGGAGCCCGTCGAGGTCATCTACAGCGAATACTCCAAGGCGAAGGGTCAGTCTCTGCTCAACTCGGTCAACATCCTCATCGACCTCATCATCCGGTAGGCGGCCATGTCGATCTTTCAGTTACTGCTCATTCTCGGCATCGTGTGCATCGCGACTCTCGCCGTCCGATTCCTGCCGGGCGAGCGCTCGCTCGCGCTGAAGCGCATCTTCGCAATCCTCTTCGTCATCGCAGCGGCACTCGCCATTCTGTTCCCGAACGCACTTACCGCCGTTGCGAATGTGCTCGGAATCGGCCGTGGTACCGACCTCCTGCTCTACATCTTCATCGTCGCCGTACTCGCGTTTGCCGTGGCCGTCATCCGAGCGAAAGCCCGAAGCGACGCCCGCGTGACCCAGTTGGCACGCGCCGTGGCACTCATTGAGGCGCGCCTCACTGAGCATCGTGACGAGACCGGACGAGACAGGGGCGGCGAAGCGTGAGCGCTTGGCTTCCGTTGATCCTGCCGGCTCTTCTCGCGGTCGGTATCATCGCGGTGCTCGGTCTCCCGACCGCCTTCGCACTCCGGCTTCGCGGCTTCGCTCTCGCGATCGTCGCCGTTCCCGCAGCATTTGCGGTGCTTGCCATTGCACCGATCATTTCGGGAGCGATCGGTATCCCATGGAGCTTCTTGTCTCCGGTCGCCGTAGCTGCAGCGCTCGCCCTCGTGCTCTTCAGTGTGCGCAAATGGGTCGGGCACCCCCGTGCGTTCCGTGAGTTCGGCCGGTTGCTTCCGGCGCAGCGATTCTGGCTCCCCCTCGGCGCCGCCGCGATCGGGGGCGCCGCCACGGCGACGACGCTCATGCTCAGCCTGAAATCTGCCGATGCGATTTCACAGACGTATGACGCGATTTTCCATCTCAACGCGGTGCGGCTCATTCTCGATAGTGGGAATGCATCCCCATTCGCGATGGATCTCGCGTCACCCGGAAACCCTGCGTTCTATCCCACCCTGTGGCACGGCTTCGTCGCTCTCGTCGCGCAACTCTCAGGCGCTTCGATCCCCGTTGCAACCAACGCCGTGCTGTTCACCGTCTGCGCCGTAATCTGGCCGATCGGCGTCGTGGCTCTCGGGCAGGCTATTGCTGGGCCGGCGACGCGCGTCGCGATCGTCTCAGGTGTCGTCGCCGCCGCGTTTCCGAACTTTCCACTCTCGCTCGCCGGCTTCGGTGTGCTGTACCCGAATCTGCTCTCGCTGGCACTCCTTCCGTTTGTGCTCGTCCCGGCGCTGCAACTGCTCGACCTCGGATGGGCCAGGCGAGCTCTTCCACTCAGCTCTGGCGGGCGATGGCTGCTCGGCATCGGCGCGCTCGGAGCCGCAGTGCTCGCGCACCCGAACGCGATTCATGTGCTCTGCCTGTGGCTCGCGGTACCCGTCTTGACGGCCGCTATGCGCGCATTGCGCGGGGGCCGGATTGCCAACGACTCCGGCCTGCTCGTGCTGCCGAGCCGCAGTCGCGCACTCCGCGGTGCCTTCGCGGCAGCCGGGCTCGGTGCATTCGGGGCCATCGTCATCGCCGCGTGGTACATCGGGCGCACAAGCACGAACCCATGGGAAGGCGGACATCCCACCCCATTTGGAGCCATACTCGACGCAGTCGGAACGACCCCTCGTATCGAAGGGCACAACTGGCCGATCGCCGTGCTCGTGATCTTGGGCGCCGCACTCGTCGCGTTGCGTAAGAGGCAGCGTTGGCTCCTCGGCGTCTCGCTGGTGCTGATCACGTTCTACGTCATCGCCGATGGCTTTCCGACGTCTGAATGGCGCACCTTCTTCCTCTCCCCCTGGTACAACGATCCTTGGCGGCTCGCGGCGCTCGTCCCCCTAGGCGCCCTGCCACTCGCGGTCTTCGGAGCCTCGACGGTTGCTGCCGTTGCCGGGCCAGCGATACGTCGCGCTTCCCGGATGTTCCCCGGACGGAACGCCCGTGCACGCCGTCTCTCCCTGGGCGCGATCGCCGCGCTTTTCCTCCTCGCCGCGACGCAGGGCGCCGGCGCGTTCGCCGGAGTGAACTACGTCAGCTCGAAATACGAGTTCGACCGTTGGTCGCCCCTGCTGAGCCCCGATGAGAGGGCGCTGATCGAACGCCTCCCCGAGCACGTGCCAGCCGACTCCGTGGTGGCTGACAACCCGTGGAACGGCGGCGCACTCGTCTACGCGCTGACCGGTCAAGAGGTGCTCGTGCCGCACACAGGCGGAAACTATGACCCGCGCATCACCGACATCACGAGTGGTATTGACCGGGGCACCCCCGAGGCTTGTGCCGCCGCCGCCGCTCTCGAAGTCGAGTACGTGCTCGATTTCGGCCGGGAGTTCGTCTTCCCGGAGACACCGCGCGCCGAGCCGTACTTCGGAATTTCTGGGGTCGAGGATTCCGCTACGCTCACCGAGGTCGACCGTGAGGGTGGCGCAGTGCTGTATCGCATCACCGGGTGCCGTGCGGACTGAACAGATTCGTCGATCGCGATCGACGCCTGAACCGATTGGAGAAGAAGTGACAATCAAGTACGGCCTGATCGGCCTCGGAATGATGGGCCGCCACCATGCGCGGGTGATCCGAGAGGTCGAGGGGATCGAGCTCATCGCTGTTGCTGACGCCATGGGAGACCCGCACGGTGTATCGGGGAGAACGCCCATGTTCGACTCGGTGCAGGGCCTCATCCGCGCAGGGGTGGACGCGGCAGTCGTCGCCGTTCCGACGAAATACCATGAGGAGGTCGGTCTCGCACTCGCAGAAGCCGGCATCCACGCGCTGATAGAGAAGCCGGTGGCTCACGAGTTGCCCGCTGCCGAACGCCTCGTCGAGGCGTTCGAATCGGCCGGGCGAGTCGCGGCAGTCGGGCACGTCGAGCGCTTCAATCCGGCGCTCATCAGCCTCCGCGAGCGCATCGAGAACGGTGATCTCGGCGACGTGTACCAGATTCAGACGCGCCGGCAGGGGCCCTTCCCAGCGCGCATCGCGGATGTCGGTGTGGTCAAGGATCTCGGCAGCCACGATATCGACCTCACCTCCTGGCTCGCACAATCTCCCTATGCGACCCTCTCCGCGCAGACGGCTCATCGCTCCGGACGTGAGCATGAAGACATGGTTTCGATCACCGGCAAGCTCGAGAACGGCATCATGATCAATCACCTTGTGAACTGGCTCACCCCGTTCAAGGAGCGCCTGACAGTTGTCACGGGAGAGTTCGGCGCGTTCGTCGCCGACACGATCACGGCAGATCTCACGTTCTTCGAGAATGGCACCCACGCTGGATCGTGGGACACCGTCGCCGCATTCAGGGGCGTGAGCGAGGGCACGGTGACGCGGTTCTCGCTCGAGAAACGCGAACCCTTGCGCAGTGAGCACGAGGCGTTCCGCGATGCCATTCTCGGCACCCGTGAAGATGCGGTCACACTGCGAGAGGGGACTGAGACCCTCCGTGTCGCTGAGGCCGTGATCGAGTCGGCGCAGGCGGGTGCTGCCGTGAACCTGAGGCCCGGATCGTGAGCGGCCCCGACACCGCGATCAGCTCCCACGCTTTCATCGGCGAGGGCGTCGAGCTCGGCGCGGGCGTCTCGGTCGGCCCCGGCGCAGTGATCCTCGGTCCCACCGTGATCGAGGACGGGGTGTGGATCGGAGCGGGCGCCCTGATCGGCTCACCTCCAGAGATGAGCAACCTCCGACAGAACCCTGCATGGACCGGCGAGCTGGCGCACGCGGGAGTGCGTATCTGCTCCGGCGCCGTCATACGAGAAGGCGCGGTGATCCATCAGGGAAGCTACCGTGCGACCACCGTCGGTGCCCGCAGCTGGGTGCTCAACCGTGCTTACCTCGCGCACGACGTGCTCCTCGGAGCAGATTCCACAGTCTCCGCGGGCGTGAGCGTCGGTGGGCACTGCGCAATCGGCGATCGAGTCAACATCGGCATGAACGCCGTCGTGCACCAGCGTCGCATCATCGCGGACGGGGCGATGATCGGAATGGGCACCCCGGTTACCCGCGACGTACCACCGTTTTCGAAGGTGTACGGCACACCGCCACGCATCACCGGCATCAATGCAGTCGGCTTGGAGCGCGCCGGATTCTCTGCGGACGTTCTCGACGCACTGCTGCTCGCTTATCGCGGGAATGATCAGCTCGTGAGCGGCGCTATCCCGGAGGCCCTCGAACCGCTCGCCGCCCCAGTAGCATGGTGGCGCTCGCACGGTGCGCTCGTTCCTTCAGCTGTCGCAGATAGAATCTCGTTGTGAGCGAAGCTTCCCTGCTGAATGACCCCGATTTTCGCGTGCCAGGCGCGAGTCGAGGTCTCTTCGACGTCTTCCGGCACCGGTATCTGCTCACGCTTCTGCTGAAGAAGGGAGTCGCCACCCGCTACCACGGCTCGGTGTTGGGCTGGGTCTGGTCGTATGTGCGGCCCGGAGCGCAGTTCTTGATGTACTACCTCGTGATCGGGGTTATTCTGCAGGCCGATCACGGGATGTCGTTCTTCCCGGTGTATCTCTTTGCGGGTATCGTCGCGGTGAACCTTTTCAGCGAGACGCTGCGCAACACGACGAACGCTGTCGTCGACAATGCGTCGCTGATCAAGAAGATCTATCTGCCGCGCGAGCTTTTCCCGGTCGCAGCGACTGGGGTCGCACTGGTGCATTTCCTGCCGCAGGCGGCACTGCTCTTCATCGTCGCGCTGTTGTGCGGATGGACCTTCGGCTGGTTGCAGATCGTCGCCTTCGTCATCGGCACGCTCATCATCGTCTTATTCGCGCTCGGACTCGGTTTGTTCTTCGGCGCGATCAACGTTGCCTACCGCGACGCGCGCAACTTCGTGGATCTGATCCTGATGTTCTCCACCTGGGCCTCTCCCGTGCTGTACGTCTGGAACCTCGTGTATGACCGGGCCCCGCTGTGGCTCTATCACGTCTATATGTCGAACCCCATCACGGGCGCCGTTGAACTCTTCCACGATGCCTTCTGGCTGCCGCTGGAGCCATCGATTGCCCGGCCCGACAACTTCCTCGTATACGTGCTGATCGGCTTCGCAATCTCGCTTGTCACTCTCATGATTGGTCAGATCGTCTTCCGCAAAATGGAGGGTTCCTTTGCCCAGAGCCTCTGAAGTCACTACTAAGCCTGCGATCGTACTCGAAGACGTGCGCAAGACCTTCACGATCAAGCACACGCACTCGTTCAAAGAGACCTTCATCGCTTCGATACGCCGCAAGCCGCTCTCGAGCGCTTTCAATGCACTCGACGGTATTTCTTTCACCGTCGGGGAAGGACAATCGGTTGCATTGCTCGGCCGGAACGGGTCTGGCAAGTCGACGACGCTGAAGCTGCTCTCCGGAGTTATGGCGCCGGATCAGGGGTGGGTGCGCACCCGAGGCCGAGTCGCCGGTCTCCTCGAAGTCGGAGCCGGTTTTCATCCCGACCTCACGGGTCGAGACAACGTCTATCTCAACGCCGCGATTCTCGGCATGAACAAGCAAGAAACCGACGACCATTTTCAGTCCATACTCGACTTCTCCGAGATCGGCGACTTCATCGACACAGAAGTCAAGCATTACTCGTCCGGCATGTATTCGCGTCTTGGATTCTCGGTTGCGATCCACACCGAGCTCGATGTTCTGCTCGTCGACGAGATCCTCTCAGTCGGCGATGCGCAGTTCCGCAAGAAGTGCACGACTCGGATGCTCGAGTTGCAAGATCAGGGCAAGACGATGTTTGTCGTGAGCCACAACGCGAGTCAAGTGCAGGAGCTGTGCGAACGCGGCATCGTCCTCGAGCACGGTCGCATGATCTTCGACGGCCCGATCGACGAGGCCGTCGAGTTCGTGAAGCCTCGCGATGACAACGAGCAGAATGTTCACGAAATCACCGGCGCGATCTACGACCTCTATCAGCGCGACCCGCGAAGATGGGGTCGCCCGACCGGACCTCGTATCGAGATCTCGGAGAACGGCGGTGGCTTCGTGCAAGAGTTCGACCACGGCATGATCACGACCTCGCACGCGCTTGCGTCGCGACGAGGCATCGAAGACGGCACCGTCGGCCTCGGCAACGGCGTCTTCCTCGCCGCATACCGCAGGGCGGGCGGACCAGCTGGCCCCTGGGGGTTCATGGCGGGCGCGCCGACCGGCATCCTGGAGAACTTCGAAGTGCGCACCATGGAATTCCAGAACGGAACGGCAGGGTTCGCCATCGAGGGCGGTCTGCGGTTCACCAAGAACTGACCGGATCGCAGCCCGTGCAGCGGCGATCAGACTCACCGACCGCGATGGGCCGAGCGGGCGCGCCACCCGCAGTGGAAGTATCGCGCGGCCTGGGCGTGCCAGCATACCGCGACGACATTGACGGCCTCCGCGCCATCGCGGTGCTGCTCGTCGTGGTGTACCACGTCTGGCTCGGGCGGGTCTCGGGAGGCGTTGACGCTTTTCTCATGATCTCAGCGTTCCTGCTGACAGGTTCGCTCATGCGCCGGTTGGAGTCGACCGGCGGTGTGCGGGCCCCGACGCAGTGGATCCGCAACTTCAAACGCATGTTGCCTGCTGCGTCAATCGTCATCGCGGCGACGGTCACCATCGGCGTACAGATCTTGCCCGGTTCGACGCACGAGTCGCTCTGGCGCCATGCCTGGGCGTCGCTCTTCTACTCGGAGAACTGGTTGCTCGCCTTCGAGAGCGCCGACTACTACGCCGACCACTCCCAGGCGAGCCCCCTCCAGCACTTCTGGTCCCTTTCCGTGCAGGGGCAGGTCTTCATCGTGTGGCCGTTGCTGTTCGTGCTGATCGCGCTGATCGCGAGGTTCGCGCGCGGCAGGATCCCTGCGCGCCGCATCGCCCTCGCCGTCTTCGGGGCGATCTTCGCGATCTCGCTGACGTACTCGATCCTGAGCACGGCCGCCGACCAGACCCTGGCGTACTTCAACACAGGTGCGCGGCTGTGGGAGTTCGCGGCCGGCTCGATCCTCGCCCTCACGATCCACCGACTGCGGCTCCCCGTGATCGCACGCGCGGTCATCGGCTGGATGGGACTCGCCGCCCTCATCGCCTGTGGCCTCGTGCTCGACGTGCAGGGTGGGTTTCCGGGGTATCTCGCCCTCTGGCCCGTGGTGAGCGTTGCCGCAGTCATTGTCTCCGGAAACGACGAGGACCGTCGTTATGGGCCCGCGATGCTCCTCGAGAAGCCGCTCGTTCTGGCACTCGGAAGGAGTTCATATGCGCTGTATCTTGTGCATTGGCCAGCACTCGTCTTCATCCTGGCGGCCCGAGACGGTGCACCGCTCAATCTCATCGAGGGCCTGATCGTGATCCTCTGCGCTATCGCCGTCGCTCGCCTACTCACCGCAATCGTCGATACTCCACTGCGCCGACTCGAGTGGGTCAATCGTTCGAACTGGCGAGGTGCTGGAGTCATCGTCCTCTCCATCGCGCTCGTCGCTGCAATCATCGCGCCCGCGCAGTTGGAGGCGCGCAGATTAGCAGAAACTGAAGCGACCGCGCTCGCGGAGGCTGAACAGCGGGCGAAGGAGCAGCGCACGTACCGCAACCCGGGCGCCCGCGTGCTCTTTGACGATTGGACGGGCAGGATAGCGACGAACGTCCCGCTGCGCCCCCGCCCAGCTGAAGTAGCCGACCAGTGGGGCACACTGTCCCGTAACTGCGGAGACGGAAGCATCGTCGATATTCCTTCGAGCGTGCCCGCTTGCCTCGACAACGAGATCTCCGAGCGCGAGGCCGATCGCACCATCG
This sequence comes from Leucobacter manosquensis, assembly GCF_018304845.1. NCBI lineage: Bacteria > Bacillati > Actinomycetota > Actinomycetes > Micrococcales > Microbacteriaceae > Leucobacter > Leucobacter manosquensis. The sequence goes on from NZ_JAFEVO010000001.1 coordinate 1,659,118, forward strand.
TCGTCGTCGGCGATTCGCACGCACAGCAGATGCTCGCACCAATCGACACCATCGGGAAACGTGAGAACTGGCGCGTCGTCTCATTTCTCCTCGGCGCATGCGCGTTCGGCCTGCGAGACGTGCAGCCGGACACCGACGGGTACTCCCGGCAGGAATGCCGGGATTGGAACGAAGATGTCATGGACCTCATCGAGGAGATCGACCCCGACGTTGTCTTCACCATCGGTACGCGGACCGTGGCGGCTGACTCCGAGAGTCCGAGCACAGCCGGGGAGAGCGAATCGGTGCCCGACGGGCTCGAGCGCGCCGTCAAGCGCCTCGGACGCATGGGGATTCCGACGATCTTGGTGCGCGACAATCCGCGTTTCACGTACAACGTTTACCAATGCGTTGAGGAGGCCGAAGAGGGAAACCGCGATGTCAACGCCGAATGCGGGATTCAGGCGCACCAGACACTGGCTCGAACGAATCCACTCGACGAGCTGAAGTCAGGGCATGTCGCCGCGCTCGATTTCAGCACCTATTACTGCCCTGACGCCTGCCCTGCGGTAATCGGAAATGTAGTCGTGTACATCGATAAGAATCACCTCAGCACGTTCTACCTCGACACGCTCGAGCCTGTCATCCACCGCGAACTCGTTGCGGCGGTCGACGATCTCGGCGCTACTTCGGGGGGAGCGTCAGAATCTCAACGCCGCTCTCGGTGATCGCGACCGTGTGCTCGGAGTGCGCCGTGCGGCTGCCCGTCGCACTCCGCAGCGTCCACCCGTCGGCGTCGAAGACGAGCTTGTCAGTGTCTGCCATCACCCATGGCTCGATCGCGAGCAGCAGACCCGGTCGCAGCCGATAGCCGCGTCCGGCGCGGCCGTTGTTAGCGACGTGTGGATCCTGATGCATCGTCGAGCCGATGCCGTGGCCGCCGAACTCCATGTTGATGGAGTACCCGGCGCCTGTGAGCACCCTGCCGATAGCGCTCGAGATATCACCCAGGCGAGCGTCGGGCCGCGCCGCGGCGATGCCTGCGCGAAGCGCTTCTTCCGTCGCCTCGATCAGTGCGACGTCTGCCGGGTCGCGCGTCTCCCCGACAATGAAGCTGATGGCGGAATCGGCTGCGATACCGTCGACGGAGAGGGCGAGATCGAGGGTGAGCAAGTCGCCATCGACCAGAGCATAGTCGTGTGGCATGCCGTGCAGGACAGCATCGTTGACCGCCGTGCAGACGTAGTGACCGAACGGCCCATTGCCGAACGAGGGCGCGTAGTCGACGTAGCAGGAGACGCCGCCTCCGTCGCGAATCATCTCCCCCGTCAGTTGGTCGAGCTCGAGCAGGTTGGTACCAACGGCTGCGCGCTCCCGGAGCGTCTGGAGAATAGCACCGACAAGGGCCCCCGCGCGTCGCGCGCGGCTCAACTGGTCGTCGTTCAATATTTCAATCATCGATCTTCATCGTACTCGTGACTGCGCGTGCACGGTCGAGCCTGTGATTCGTCCGACGAAGCTAGAGCAGAGCAGCTCAGCAGGGATACGGTGAAGGGATGAATGAAACCACTGCCCGTCGACGGGTCGGCCCACCGCGCGTCCTGACCGTCGAACGCACCGAACGCGTCAGCCCGCACCTCGTGCGCGTGCACCTCGGTGGCGAGGACTTCGCCGCGTTCATAGGCGAAGCCGATCCCGCCCGCCTTACGAAGACCGACAAGTACGTGAAGCTGCTGTTCGCGAAGCCCGAACTCGGTCTCGAGCCTCCGTATGATCTCGAAGCGCTCCGGGAGTGCCTGCCGCTCGCAGACCTGCCGGTACGACGCACCTACACGATCCGCTCGATTGACGCGGCGACCCAGACGCTCGCCATCGAGTTCGTCGTGCACGGCGACGAGGGCATCGCAGGGCCCTGGGCGGCATCTGCGAAACCGGGTGATCTTCTTTGCTTCTCGGGCCCGGGCGGAGTGTTCGAACCTTCCATGAACTCCCTCGTGCCCAGGTTGTACCTCGGGGACGAATCAGCGCTCCCCGCGATCGCGGCAGCACTGGAAGCCACGCCCGCGAGCGCGCACGGACTCGTGCTCCTCGAAGTGGGAAGCGAAGCGGATCGGATCGAATTGCGTCGCCCCGCCGGGATCGAGGTGAGATGGCTGTTCCGCGAACACGCCGATGGCACCAGCGCAGTGCACGGTACGACGCTGGTTGCAGCGGCATGTGAGCTGCCGGCCCCCGAGGTCACTCCCGAGGTCTTCGCCCACGGTGAACGAGGAGCGATGAAAGAACTTCGCGTTCTCTTGCACGACACCTGGGGCATCGAACGACGCGCGCTGTCACTCTCCGCGTATTGGGCCCTCGGCCGCGCTGAGGACGGCTTCCAGGCAGAAAAGCGCAACGCGGCCGGGCAGATCTTCGAGAGCGACTAGACGCTACGCGCGATCCCCGGGAAGCCCTCGGCTGATCAGGCGCCTGAACAGCACGCGCTTCACACCCGCGGGCAGCAGGCGGTACGCGCCCTTCATCGCGACGTTGCGCGCGTACTGCGGCACGGTCACGAAGCCCATGCGCAGCAGCTCCCGCTGCAACTTCCACTCGGTGCGGGCTTCGCGCCATCCGCCGCGGCGCGCGAACGAGCCGGAGCCGACGCGATACCGCAGCAGCGGCTCCGCGATGTTCTCGACGCGCGCCCCCGAGTCGATGAGGCGCACACCGAGCCAATAGTCTTCCATTCGCCCGAAGGGCTCGTACCGACCGATCCGCTCCAGCGCCGAGACGCGGTACATCATCGTCGGGTGGTTGAACGGGTTGTGAGTGCGCGCGTGCTCCCGGATGCGGGCGGCCCCGACGGGCGGTGTGCGGACGGAGGCCGGGCGATCCGGATCGGACTCGAACTCCGCCATCCCCGTGCCCACCAGGTCGAATCCCGCCTCGATCAGCTCCCACTGCCGGGCGAAGCGCTCGGGCACGGAGACGTCGTCGGCGTCCATGCGAGCGATGACCGGATGACTGACGGCGTCGAGCCCGCGATTGAGCGCTTCGGCAAGGCCGAGGTTCTCGGAGAGGCGCACGAGCCGAACGGGAATGGGGCTCTCGGCCACGATGCGGTCGAGTTCGGCCGCGAGCGCGTCGGGCACCGGCCCGTCTTGCACGATCACGGCCTCGGCCGGACTCAGCGTCTGCTCCCCCACCGAGCTTCGGAACGCGGTTCGCACGAATGCGGGATCGTCACCGGCGTACACCGGAAGGAGCAGGGAGAAATCGGCGGTCGGCACGTTATCCACCCTAGCGCGTGGCGTTCACCGGGCCCCTGGCCCCTGGCCCTGCCCCTTGCTCCTCCTGCTCCCCTTGCCCCCTTCCCTCCACCCCCGTGAGCGGTCAGTAAGGTGCACCAAACCCGCGGATCGTGCACTTTTATGACCGCTCACGGGGGGAGCGGGTGCACGGGCTCCGACAACCGCACGGGAAGGGCGGGGCAGGGCAGCGCGTTTGCTTCGCTCACAGGGGCCCGCGAACGCCTTGTGCGCCGGGTTCTTCAGAGATCGAGCACCACTCCTGATTGAGCGAACACCGAACGGCAGACTGAATGCATGGCAAGGCCCCACGCACCGCTTCCCGGGTGTTTGGGGGCGACGTTCACCACCTCGGAAGCGCGCGCTGCCGGTGTCTCGTCGCGGCGACTGGCCGGTCCCGATATCGAACGAGTCGTGCGCGGCGTGTACCGCCGCATCGACTTCGGTGCCGGCGATGCATCAGACCTCCATCCTGCGGAGCGCTGGCGCCAGCTGCAGTTCACGAAAGCTTGCGCAATATTGAGGGCGCTTTCCCACGGCCAGTACTTCAGTCACGCCACCGCTGCCGTGATCCTCGGGCTGCCCGTGCCGCACCGTGCGGACAACGACATCGATGCGGCCTGCAGCGCCGACCGGTGGGTGTCGCGGGCCCCCGGGGTGCGCAGTCATCGTCTCGCGCCGGGCCTCGTGCGTGTGGGTATCGCTCGTGGCCTTCCGACTGCGTCGCCCGCAGACGTCTGGGCAATGCTCGGCGACGAGCTTTCGCTCCCCGACCTCGTCGCCCTCGGCGACGCCGTGATCCGCCGCCCGCGCATTCCCGGAACGCAGCGGCTCGAGCGCGCACCGCTCGCGACGCTCGCCGACCTCGAGGCGGTGATCACCGCGATGCGCCGCCGCGGCAACGCGGCACTGCGCCAGGCGCTTCCGCTCCTGGTGACCGGCAGCGCCTCAGCCCCCGAGAGCCACCTGCGCCTCAAGCTGCACGAGTGGGGCCTGCCGCAACCCGAGCTCGACGTCGACGTGTACAACGCGGCCGGTCGCCTACTCGGCGCCAGCGAACTCGCGTATCCGCAGTACAAGATCGCCCTCGAATACGAGGGGTCGCACCATCGCGTGCACGCAGCGCAGTGGAACCGCGATATCGACAAGTACCACGCGTATGAGAGCGCGGGTTGGCGGGCGATCCGAATCACGGGATCGCTGCAGTACGGTCGCGCGCTCGTGCTCCGTTCGCGCGTGGAATCGGCGCTGCGCGACCGCGGTTGGACCCCAATGACGCGCGATCGGTCAGTAACGTGCACCAAACCCGCGAATAGTGCACATTACTGACCGCTCACCGGCGGCACGAGGCGCCCGGGCGAAAGTGGCCGCTCACGGGGGCGCGACGCGGCTTACGCTCCGGCGCGCTCGGCGCGGAGACGAGCGATCTCGTAGAGCGAGACGCTCGCGGCGATGCCCGCGTTCAACGATTCAGTTGCCGACGAGATCGGGATCGACACGACCGCATCGCACGTCTCGGTGACCAGACGGGAGAGCCCCTTGCCTTCGCTGCCGACCACGACGACGACCGGGCGATCCGCCAGCTCGAGACCGGGCAGCGACACCTCGCCGTCACCGTCGAGCCCGACGACGAACACGCCCTGCTTCTTGAACTCCTTGAGCGTCTGCGTCAGGTTCGACGCCATCGCGACGGGCACGCGCGCTGCCGCGCCGGCCGACGTCTTCCACGCCGCCGAGTTCAGACTCGCCGAACGCCGCTGCGGCACGATGACCGCGTGTCCGCCGAACGCGGCGACCGAACGAATGATGGCACCGAGGTTGCGGGGGTCGGTCACACCGTCGAGGGCGACGAACAGCGGTGTCTCGCCGCGATCGATCACCTCGTCGAGCACCTCCATCGGGTGCGCGTGCTCCAGCGGCGGCACCTTGAGCACGACGCCCTGATGCACGGTGTCGCGCTCGACCATGCGGTCCATCTCGGGGCGCATGATCTCGAGCACGGCGAGGCCGCGGTTCGTCGCGTTGCGCAGGATCTCGCGCATGCGGTCGTCCATCTCGACGCGCGCCGCGATGTAGAGCGTGGTGGCAGGAATCTTCGCCCGCAGCGCCTCGAGCACGGCGTTGCGGCCGGTGACGAGTTCGCTCTCGTCCTTCTTGTTGCGGCCACCGCGCTCGGCCGGGCGGCCGGTGCGCTCGGTGTACCGGGCCTTCGCGGCGTCGTAGCGCTCGCGGGCCTTCTTCTCTTTGTACTTGGCGTGGTACTCGCGGTCTTCGGCGCGCGGCGTGGGGCCGCGACCCTCGAGCGCCTGGCGCCCTTGACCACCCGAACCGACGGCCTTGCCGAGGCCCTTCTTGCGTACGGCGCCAGTGCGGCTCTTCTTATTCGTCATGTCAGGCTCCAGCGGGGTCCGTTCGGGGTGTCTTCGAGCGCGATGCCGGCTGACAGCAACCGGTCGCGGATCGCGTCGCTCGTAGCGAAGTCTTTATCGGCGCGCGCCCGGGTGCGCTGTGCGAGGAGGTCATCGACCAGGGTGCCGAGTGCGGACTCGGCGTTGCTCGTGTCGGCGTTGCTCGCAGCCCAGTGCGGGTCGCGCGGATGCAAGCCGAGAACGTCAAGCATACGCGAGACTTCGCCGCCGTGGTGTGCCGCGAGCTGAGCATCGCCCTCCGCCAGCGCCGAGTTGCCGGCGCGCACCGCGTCATGCACTGCGGCGAGGGCCTGCGGGATCGCGAAGTCGTCGAGCATCGCAGCGACGAACGCAGCGGGAAGGCGGTCGGCGGCGCTGCCCGCGTCGGAGTCCCCGGTCGTCGTGTCGAAGCCGGGCAGCTCCGCCACCCGCTCGAGGAATCCCTCGATGCGCGAGAACGCCGTTTCGGCTTCGGCGAGTGACGTCTCCGAGAATTCGAGCACCGAGCGATAATGCGCCGAGCCGAGGAAATAGCGCAGCACGATGGGGCGCGCCTGCGCGAGCAGGTCTTCGGCGAACAGCGAATTGCCGAGCGACTTCGACATCTTCTGGCCGCCCGTGTTCACGAGGCCGTTGTGAATCCAGTGCCGCGCGAAGGGGTGGCCCGCTGCCTGCGACTGCGCGAGCTCGTTCTCGTGATGCGGGAAGCGCAGGTCGAGCCCGCCGCCGTGGATGTCGAACTCCTCACCCAGGTAGCGCGTCGCCATCGCCGAGCACTCGATGTGCCAGCCCGGCCGTCCGAGACCCCACGGCGACGGCCACGCCGCCGTCAGCGGTTCGCCGTCGCGGTGCGCCTTCCACAGCGCGAAGTCCCGGGGGTCGCGCTTGCCGACCGGCTCGGAGTCTGCGGCGTCCTCCATCTGATCGCGCTGCTGCCGTGTGAGGGCGCCGTAGTCGGGCCAACTCGCCGTGTCGAAGTAGACGCTCGCAGAGCCGTCCGCTGCCGCGTATGCGTGACCGCGCTCGATCAGCAGCTCGATGAGCTCGACCATCTCGCGAATGTTGGCCGTCGCGCGCGGTTCGTAGGTGGGGGCCTGCACGCCGATCGCGTCGTACGCTGCGGAGAAGACCCGCTCGACGCGGTAGGCCAGTGCCCACCACTCCTCGCTCGAGCCCTGCTCCGCCTGTGCGAGCCGCGCGTTGTCGAGAATCTTGTCGTCGATGTCGGTGACGTTGCGTATGAGGGTGACGTCGTGCCCGGTCGCGGCGAACCACCGCCGCATCTGGTCGTAGACCAGTGCGCTGCGGAGGTGTCCGATGTGGGGCGCGGACTGCACGGTCGGGCCGCACACGTAGAGACCGACCCTGCCGGCTTCGAGCGGGATGAAGTCGACGATCGCCTGCGCGCGCGAGTCGTAGATGCGTTGAGTCACGGGTATCAGCCTACCGCCGGTGCTCGCGAGCGGCCCGCTGCCGTCGCACGGCAGCCGTGTGCTGGGCCCGCCGCAGAAGCGACTGCGCCCCGTCCGGCGCAGAGCCGAACGGGGCACGGATGATAGCGGGTCTCAGTCGAGCGAGCCGCTGATGAAGTACTGGATCTGACGTGCGATACCGACGGCATGATCGCCGAAGCGCTCGTGATACCGGCTCGCGAGCGTCGAATCGACCACGTTCGCCGGGGTCTCGGCGAGGTTGTCGCTGAGCACCTTCTCGAACACCTTCGCGTGGAGCTCGTCGAGATCATCGTCCAGGTCGCGCACCTCGGCGATGATGCGGGGCTCCTGCGTGCGCAGCAGATCGACGATCTTCCTCGCCATCTCCACATCGAGCGCTCCCATGCGGGCGAACGTCTTGGTGAGCCCCGCGGGGATCGCGCTCTCGGGGTACCGGTAGCGGGCGAGCTGGGCGATGTGCTGCGCCAGGTCGGCCATGCGCTCGAGCGACGCACTCATGCGCAACGACCCCACCATCAGGCGCAGATCGGAGGCGACCGGCTGCTGGCGGGCCAGGATGTCGATGGTCAGCTGATCGAGCTCGGCGGCCAGGATCTCGATCTCGTCGACGCGGTCGATGACCTTCTCGGCGATCGCGACGTCCGAGCTGCCGAAGGCGGTAGTCGCCTCGGTGATGGCCTGCTCGACCAGTTCGGCGATCAGTACCAGGCGATCTTGCACATCGCGAAGCGACTGCTGAAAGACCTCACGCATGGGGTTTCCTCTCTGTCTGCGCAGACGCGCAACCTCAACCAGTTTGGGCGCGACCGATGAACCATGGCGCACCAACAGGTAAACAACAGTTGAACTCTGGGGTCCCGACTCTGTGCGCGCATCTACGATGAGAGACATGGACCCGACCCTGCTCGTACTCGCTGCGACAGCACTCGGCATACTCATCGGCGTAGGCACCACCCTAGCAATCGTGGGGGCTCGCGCGGCAGGGGTTCGGCGGGCCAAGGAGATGCGGCCGGAACTGCCGGAGGTGGCGACCGCCATCCTCGACGAAGTCGACACCTTCGCCGTGGTACTCGACTCGGCCCTCGCGCCGGTCTACGTCAACCCGGTCGCCCGCCAGGAGCGGCACCTGAGCGACGACGAGCTGATGGACACCGAGTTCCTCGCTCGCGTGCGCCGGGTGATGTCGTCGGGCATCCCCGACACGCACGATCCCGACCCCAGCGATCCGTCGGACACCGTGCGCATCCACATCGTGCGCCTGCAGCAGCGCTTCGTGGTGATCCTCGCCGAGGACATGGGCGAGGAGCAGCGCGTGAACGCGATGCGCCGCGATTTCATCGCGAATGTGAGTCACGAACTGAAGACGCCGATCGCGGCGATCGGGCTCCTCTCCGAAGCGGTGCAGGAGGCCGCCGACGAGCCGGTGCTGGTGCGAGACTTCGCGAAGAGCCTGGTGAAGGAGTCCCGCCGGCTCGGCGAGCTCTCCCGCGACATCATCCAGCTCTCCGAAGCCCAGTCGACGCTGCGTCCGGAGGATCGCGAGTCGGTCTCGTTGATCGACCTCGTGCGCGCGGAGGTCGAGACCCACCGCGCCTTCGCGGAGCAGCACCGGGTCGACCTCGTCATCACGGCGGACAACTCGAAGGATCGCGATGCGGTGATCCTCGGCCGCCCGGCCTCGCTCAGCTCGGCCGTCGCCAATCTGCTCAGCAACGCCATTCGGCACTCCCCCGAGGGCGGACGCGTCGGCGTCGGCATGGCACGGGAGAAGAACCGCTTCGTCGTCACGGTGACCGACCAGGGCGAGGGCATCCCGTCAGAGCACCTCCCCCGCATCTTCGAACGCTTCTACCGGGTCGACGGGGCGCGCACCCGCGTCGACGGCGGCACGGGTCTGGGCCTCAGCATCGCGCGGCACACCATGCGGGCGCACGGCGGCGACGTCGACGTGTGGTCGCAGCAGGGCGTCGGATCGAGCTTCACGCTGACCTTCCCGCTGCAGCTCGAGAACGATCCGACGAAGAGCGCGAAGCGCGTCAAGAAGGCGAAGCGCGCGTTCAAGACGGCCGTGCGCGCGAACGAGGCGGCTCGCACCATTCCACCGGTTCCCACGGAGCCGGACCATGAGAAGGGACCACAGTAGTGGCACAACACATCCTGCTCGTCGAAGACGAGGAGTCGATCTCCCGGCCGCTCTCCTTCTTGCTCGAGCGCGAGGGATACCGGGTCACGGTCGTCGACGACGGCGCCGAAGCGGTCACGACCTTCGCAGCCGCACAGCCCGACCTCGTGCTGCTCGACCTGATGCTGCCCAGCCTGCCCGGCACGGAAGTCTGCCGCGCGATCCGCCAGACCTCGCAGGTGCCGGTGATCATGCTCACCGCGAAAGACAGCGAGATCGACATCGTGGTGGGCCTCGAGCTCGGCGCCGACGACTACATCACGAAGCCGTACTCGACCCGCGAGCTGCTCGCCCGCGTGCGGGCGGCGCTGCGGCGCTCGGGATCCGCCGAAGAGGAACGCGTCGACGACTTCGACGCCCTCGTACTCGACGAGCTCGGCGTGCGCCTCGACTCGGAGCGGCACGCGGTCGCCGTGCGCGGCGAGGAGATCTCGATGCCGTTGCGCGAATTCGAACTGCTCGAGATGCTCATGCGTCACGCCGGTCGCGTACTCACCCGCGGTCAGCTCATCGACCGCGTCTGGGGCAGCAACTACTACGGCGACACGAAGACCCTCGACGTGCACATCAAGCGCATCCGCGCCCGGATCGAGGAGGAGCCCTCGAAGCCGAAGCTCATCTCCACCGTGCGCGGGGTCGGGTACCGCTTCGGGTAGCCGGCGACGCGGGCGCGCGACGCATGAGAAAGCCCCCGCGATCCTGACGGATCCGGGGGCTTCTTCGAACGACCGCTCGGAGTCGGTCGACTCAGCGTCGGTCTACTCGGAGTCGGTCTCCCCGGCGGCGGCTTCCTCGTCGGTCACATCGTCGCCGGTCTTCGACTGATCCGCGATCTCGTCGGCCTCGGTGATCTTCTCGCCCACGGTGCTGTCTTCACTCTTGCTCGCGGTGAAGTCTGCCGGGAGTACGTACTTGCGGTACTCCTCGAGCGTGCCGTCCAGTACGGGCACCTTGTAGGGAACCTCAGCGGCGCCCGCGACCTGGAAGTACGCCTCGATCGTCGCGCCGACCTTGAGCCCGTCGATGGACACGAGCACGGGGGTCTCCTCGCCCTCGGGATCACCGAAGAGCGTGTTGCCCGTCGGCACCTCGAAATCGGCGCTCGCCTGCTGCGATCCGGAGCCCATGAACGTGATCGTGAGATCCTGCGGCTCGCCGCTGCGGTTCACCGCGCCGAAGACCACGTTGAAGTTGTCGCCCGACTCGTCCGCGACGAGCATGATGTTGCGCACATCGACGGGGCCCGCATCGACGTTGACTCCGTCGCTCGGACCGTAAGGGGTTGCGGTGGCGATCGGAGCGACGAGGCTGCAGCCGGTCGCGCCGAGCACGATGGCCGCCGCAACAGCGACGGTCGAGGCGATCCGAGTCTTCAAGGTGGTCCTCCGAGCCGTATGGTGATCCGCGATGTGCGCGCTGAATCACAAGCGCACAGTTGAGATCATCTTATCGGCGGCATCGCCGGCCTGCAGCTTAGGCTCTCCTAACTTCAGCGGCGCCCTGTGATATTCTGGACCCGGATCGTGAAGGAGCCGTTCGATGCAATTCGAGGTCGGAGAAACCGTCGTGTACCCCCACCACGGTGCTGCGAGAATCATCGATGTCAAGCAGCGCAAGATCGGTGGCCGAGAGCAGACGTTCTTGAAGCTGCGGGTCAGCGAAGACAATCTCACGATCGAGGTTCCCGCGGAGAACTGCGAGCTCGTCGGCGTCCGCGACGTCATCGACCGAGCGGGACTCGAGCGGGTGTTCGACGTTCTTCGCGCTCCCTTCACCGAGGAGCCGACGAACTGGTCGAGGCGCTACAAGGCGAACCTCGAGAAGCTCGCGTCGGGCGACGTGCTCAAGGTGTCGGAGGTGGTGCGCGACCTGTGGCGCCGCGACCGCGATATCCGCGCGCTCTCCGCGGGCGAGAAGCGCATGCTCGCCAAGGCGCGCCAGATTCTCGTCTCCGAGATCGCGCTCGCCGAGAAGACCGACGAGCTGCAGGCCGGCTCGCTCGTCGACGAGGTACTCGCCTCTTAGGCCTCGCCGCCTTCCCTCCGGCCGAGCAGGGCCGAGCCCGTCACCCCGAGCGCTACGCCTCGGGTCTCCGCGCGAGTAGCCTGGGCGCATGAGCAGCTCAGCTTTTCTCACCGAAGCGGACGACGCCGTTCCGCACCCGCTCGCGACACTGGGGGTCGTACTCGTCGGTGCGGGCAGCGGGCAGCGCCTCGGCGCGGCGCAGCCGAAGGCGTTCTTCGAGTTGCACGGCCGTCCGCTGATCGAGTTCGGCATCGGCGTCGTCACCTCGCTTCCGCACGCCGGGCACCTCGTGGTCGTGGTACCGGAGACTCATGCGGCCCAGACGCTCGATCTCGTTGAGCAGGTGCTGCCAGATCGCACCCGGTGGGAGGTGTCCGTGGTCCCCGGCGGCCGGGAACGCTACGAATCCGTGCGATTCGGCCTCGACGCACTGCCCGAATCGATCGACACGGTACTCGTGCACGATGCGGCGCGTCCGTTCGCCAGCGTCGGCCTGTTCGAGCGCGTGATCGCCGAAGTGCGGGCGACGGGAGACGGCATCGTGCCGGCGCTCCGCGTCACCGACACTTTGAAGCGGGTCGATGCCGACGGCCTCGTCCACGAGACGGTGGATCGCGATGCGCTCGTCGGGGTGCAGACTCCGCAGGGGTTCCCGCGCGAGGTGCTGGCTGCAGCGTACGCAGATGCCGAGCTGCAGAGCGATCCCCCGACGGATGATGCGGCCGTGGTGCAGCGCGGCGGCGGACGGGTGCGGACGGTGCCGGGCGAGCTGCGCGCCCACAAGCTCACGACGCCCGATGACATCGCGATCCTCGAGCATTTTCTGGCGGCGAACATCGCCGGGCTGGAGACTGAGCAGTGATTCGCGTCGGCACGGGATTCGACGTGCACGCGTACGCCGACGCCGACGCCGACGCCGACGCCGAGGCCGCAGCGGACGGCCAGGCCCGCGCCGAACCCGTGCTGCGACTCGCCGGCCTCGATTGGCCGGGCGAGCCGGCGCTCGCAGGCCACAGCGACGGCGACGCGGTCTGCCACGCGGTGGTCGACGCCCTGCTGTCGGCTGCCGGCCTCGGTGATATCGGCGGGCTGGTCGGAGTCGACGAGCCCGGCACGGCCGGGGCGGCGAGCACGGGATTCGTGACGACGGCCCTCGAACGGCTCGCGTCGAACGGCTGGTCGCCGGTGAACGTGTCCGTGCAGATCGTCGGCAATCGGCCGCGGTTCGCACCACGACGCGACGAGGCTCAGCTCGTGATGTCGGAGCTCGTCGGGGCTCCCGTCACCCTCTCCGCAACGACGACCGATCACCTCGGCTTCACGGGCCGGGGCGAGGGCCTCGCGGTCATCGCGACGGCGCTCATCGCACGCGCCGACGCCTGAGCGCGAGCAGACCGCGAGCCGCGGCCCTGCGCCTCGCTCCCCCGTATGCCTGCCTGCGCGCTTGCCGACCCCCGCGCGTTGTCGGGTCGGCGAGAGCGCGCTTCAGCACCGATAGCTCGCACGACTCAGCACAAAGTGCGCTCTCGAGGGACCGAGCGCACGGGCCGAGCGCGCGAAGCCGCTCGGGGCGCGAGGCCACCCGCGCGACGTGCGGGACCCTACGCCGCGTACGACCCCACGAGGCGCACTGCGCCGCCCTGCACGCCCTTGGCTCCCTGCTCGAAGCCGGCGAGATCGCGGGTGGATGCGGAGATCGAACCCGCGACCCACACGTCGAGCCCTTCGGCGGTGAGCGCGGCGGCGACATGCTGCGCCGACGCTGCGTCGACCACGGCGAACATGCCGATGCCGAGGTTCCAGGCGCCCTCGACCGACTCGAGCGAGTGCCCGCCGAGATCGGCGAGATGCCGGAAGACGGGAAGCGGCGACCAGGCACCGCGATCCAATTCGGTCCACATGCCGACGGGCAGCACCCGGGCGAGGTTCGCCGCGATGCCTCCGCCGGTCACGTGGGAGAGGGCGTGGATCGCACCGTCGAGCGCTGGGTCCTCGAGCACGCGCAGCAGCGGCGAGGTGTAGAGCGCTGTCGGCACGAGCAGCGCCTCGCCGTAGCTCGAGCCGAGGTCTGCGCTCGCATCCGTGTACGCGACGCCCTTCGACGCGAGAATGTGGCGCACGAGCGAGAACCCGTTCGAGTGCAGTCCGGAGGCGCCGAGGGCGAGGATCACGTCGCCGTCGGCGACGCGCTCCGGCCCGAGCACGCGATCGGCCTCGACCACGCCGACCGCGGCGCCGGCGACATCGTAGTCGTCCGGTCCGAGCAGCCCGGGGTGCTCCGCGGTCTCACCGCCGACGAGCGCAGTGCCGGTGGCCTCGCAGGCCTCGGCGATCCCGCGCACGATGTCGGCGATGCGCTGCGGCACGACCTTGCCGCAGGCGATGTAGTCGGTCATCGCGAGCGGCTTGGCGCCCACCACGACGATGTCGTCGACGATCATGGCGACGAGGTCCTGCCCGATGGTGTCGTGAATGTCCATGGCCTGGGCGATGGCGACCTTCGTACCCACCCCGTCGGTCGCGCTCGCGAGCAGCGGTCGACGGTACTCCTTCAAGGCAGAGGCGTCGAACAGCCCGGCGAATCCGCCGACGCCCCCGATCACCTCGGGGCCGTGGGTGCGCGTCACCGCGGACTTCATCAGCTCGACGGCCAGGTCGCCGGCAGCGGTATCGACTCCGGACTGGGCATAGATCGACGCGTTTTCGCTCACCCGACCAGCGTACCTTGCGGTGCAGCGCACGGCGATTGGTCGCGCCGATCGATCGCCCGGCTGCGTGTGGGAGACTAGGCGGTGCGTCACCTCGACTCGACGCACCACCCACTTCGCAGGGAGCATTCACTACAGCATGTGCGGCATCGTCGGTATCGTTTCGCCCGAACCCGTCAACCAGCAGATCTACGACAGCCTCCTGCTGCTGCAGCACCGCGGGCAGGACTCGACGGGCATCGCCACGCTCGACGGCGATTTCTTCCACATGGTGAAGGCCAAGGGCCAGGTGCGCGAGGCCTACCGCACCCGCGATATGCGCAGCCTCACGGGCAACGTCGGTCTCGGCCACGTGCGTTACGCGACGCGCGGCTCGGCGGCCGCCGAGGACGAGGCGCAGCCGTTCTACGTCGGCGCCCCCTACGGCATCATCCTCGTGCACAACGGCAACCTCACGAACACCCGCGAGCTCACGGCTGATCTCTACAACGTGGACCGCCGTCACCTCAATACGCACTCCGACACCGAGCTGCTGCTCAACGTGCTGGCGAATGAGCTGCAGTCGACGATCAGCGGGCTCTCGCTCGACGCCGAGCAGGTGTTCGCGGCCGTCTCGCGCGTGCACGAGCGCGTCGAGGGCTCGTACGCGGCGATCGCGCTCATCGCGGGGTACGGGCTCCTCGCGTTCCGCGACCCGTTCGGCATTCGTCCGCTCGTGCTCGGGCGCCGTACCGGCGCGAACGGCAGCAACGAGTGGGTCGTCGCCTCTGAGTCGCTGGTGCTCGAATCGGGCGGCTACGAGCGCGTGCGTGATGTCGAACCGGGAGAGGCGATCCTCATCTCCCCGGACGGCACCATGAAGTCGCAGCAGTGCGCCACCCAGACGAAGCTCGTTCCCTGCGCTTTCGAGTACATCTACCTCGCCCGCCCAGACTCCGTGCTCAGCGGCATCTCGGTGTACGAGGCGCGTCTGCGCCTGGGCGACGTGCTCGCCGAGCAGGTGCAGGCTGAACTGCCGGCCGTCGAGATCGATGTCGTCATGCCGATCCCCGACTCCGGCCGACCGAGTGCGATGCAGCTCGCGCAGCGGCTGGGCGTTCCCTATCGCGAGGGCTTCTTCAAGAACCACTACATCGGCCGCACGTTCATCATGCCCGGTCAGGCGGTGCGCAAGCGCAGCGTGCGTCAGAAGCTCAATGCCATGAGTTCGGAGTTCGCCGGCAAGAATGTGCTGCTCGTCGACGACTCGATCGTGCGCGGCACCACGTCGCGCGAGATCGTCGAGATGGCTCGCGCCGCTGGCGCCAAGTCGGTCATCTTCGCTTCGGCGGCGCCCCCCGTGATCTTCCCGCACGTCTACGGCATCAACATGCCGTCGCGGGGCGAGCTGATCGCTCACGGTCGCACGCCCGCCGAGATCGCCGCCGAGCTGAACGCCGATCACCTCGTCTACATGAGCGTCGAGGGCATGAATCGGGCCATTCTCGCGGGGCAGGATCGCGTGACCGAGCTCGAGCAGAGCTGCTTCACCGGCGAGTACATCACGGGCAGCGTCGACGAGGAGTACCTCGCCTGGGTCGAGGCGACGCAGGAGAGCTGAGGATCCGCAGACCTCGGCCCGCTCCCTCATCATGGCGTTCACCGCGTTCGAGCAGTACGTCGCGCACGCATTCGGTTCTGCCGACTGCGTGCGCTCGGTCGTGCCGGAAGAGCAGAACAGTGATTACGAATCGGGGCTCGCCGTCATCGATAACGAGCGCTGGCACATTCGCACCGCGCGGAACACCCCGAAGAAGCCAGGCGCGTTCGTCGCCGTCTGGTCGCGAGACGCGGCTGGCAACACGGTTCCGCTGCCGATGGACGACCCGGCGCGCGGCCTGCTCGTCTTCGTCGCCGATGGGGAGCGCCGCGGCGTCTTCCGCTTCACTGCAGAGCATCTGCGCGGGCTCGGCGTGACGGCGACGGCGCGCCGCCCCGGCAAGCGCGGCTTCCGCGTGTACCCCGCGTGGTGCCGGGATTTGAACGAGCGCGCGGCCGCGAGCCAGGCGGCGCAGGCGTCGGCGTTCATCGAACTCCCCGCGATGTGACGGAGCGGCGCGTCCCGCACACATGAAGCACCCCCTGTCCAAGATCGCGGGCAGGGGGTGCTTCGTGCTTCAGCGGGCGTTCAGCGCTTCGGTTCTTCCGGGTCCACGGGGCTCTGCGGCACGGCCGGCGGCGCCTGCGGAGTCACGGGCTGCTCGGGATCGTGAGCGGGGCTCTGCGGGACCGCGGGTGAAGCGGTCGGCTCAGCGGTGCCGGCCGGGTTCGCGGGGCTCTGCGGCACGGCGGGCGCGGCCGGCGGCGTTGCCTGGCGCTCCGGATCGACCGGGCTCTTCGGCACGGCCGGCGATGTCGGTTCTGCGGGAGCAGCGTCGCCCGCTGCGCCGTCGCGATCCGAGCTGACTTCCTTGCGGAGGATCTTCATCGACTGCCCGAGGCTCTTCGCCAGCGCGGGAAGCTTCGGTGCGCCGAACAGCAGCAGCACGATGAAGAGGATGACGATCAACGTCGGTCCCGAGAGATTACCGATCATGGAAAACAGGCTCCGATCGTTGCGGCGAGACGCTTACGAGGCGTCCGTCTTGGTGTTGGAGGGCTGCGCCTCCACTGGTGTTTCAGCGTCGCCGCCGACCTCCTTGCGGAGGATCTTCATGGACTGGCCGAGGCTCCGAGCGAGCGCCGGAAGCTTCGGAGCGCCGAACATCAGGAGGATGATGAAGAGGATGGCAATGAGGTGCACGCCTGTGAGGTTTCCGAGCATGGCTGAGTCTCCGAATCGTAGTTGAGTGGATTATCGCACGTCGGACTGAATGGCGATACCGGTGCCTCGCTGACGCCGCACGGCGAGGCCGAGCAGCAGGGCGAAGACCCCACCCAGACAGGCTCCGATCGCGGCGCCGATGAGCGCCATGAACCCGACGACCTGGCCGAGCGTGTACTCGGCGCCCTCTTCGATCGGGAAGAACAGGCACGCGATCATCGCGATGACCGCACCGGCGATGATGCCGCCGATCACCATGCGACCGACGCGCACCGAGCGCTCGAGCGTCACCTCCCGCTCCGTGACCTCGACGACGGGCTCCCGCTCGCCGGGGTCGGTGCCCAGCGGCGCGTCGGAGGATTGCGGTGCGGGCGCGCTCCCCGCTGGTGCAGCGTCGGCTGGCTCCTGCTCTGGGAGACCCGTCGGAAGATCGGACTGACTCATACCTCTAGTGTCTCAGCTTCGACTGGGTGCTCGCGCACGAGCGGGAGCAGGCCGACGAGCGCCGCCCGCGATCCCGATGCGACCACCCGTGCATCGCCGACCGCGGTGCTCCAGTCGAGTTCCCCGCACGCGAGCGCGATCCAGGTCTGCGCGTCGGTCTCGATGACGTTCGGCGGGGTGCCGCGGGTGTGCCGCGGGCCGCTCACGCACTGCGTCGCCCCGTAGGGCGGCACGCGCACCTCGACGGTGTTCCCCGGCGCACGCTCGGCGAGCTCCTCGAGGAGGTAGCGCACGGCGGTCGCCACCTCGCTGCGCGCCGTGCCGCCCGCACGCACTGCGGCGAGCGCCGCGCGCCCGTCATCGATGGAAATCCTCCGCTTGGCCACGGGTCAAGCCTATCCGCGCTTCGGTAGTCTGGACGGCGTGAAGATCCTCGTCCTGGGCCCGGGTGCCCGCGAACACGCCATCGTCCTCGCTCTCCTCGCCGAGGGCGCCGATCACGAGATCGTCTGCGCGCCCGGGAACGCCGGCATCTCTGCGAGCGGTGTCGAAACCCCGGAGCTGGAGTACAGCGATCCCCGGGCCGTCGCCTCCTTCGTGCAGGATCGCGGATTCGATCTCGTGGTGATCGGCCCTGAGGCGCCGCTCGTCGCCGGAGTGGCGGATCCGCTGCGCGCCGCAGGGGTTCCGGTATTCGGGCCCGACCGGGCCGCTGCGCAACTCGAAGGCTCGAAGGCGTTCGCCAAACGGGTGATGGACGAGGCGCAGGTGCCAACGGGTCGTGCGTCGCGCGTGACGTCGACCGTGGAGGCCGGGGCGGTGCTCGACGAGTACGGCGCTCCGTACGTGGTGAAGGCCGACGGGCTCGCCGCTGGCAAGGGCGTGCTCGTGACCGAGGACCGGGATGCGGCACTGGCGCATGTCGAGACCTGGGCGCCCCACGGAGAGGTGCTCATCGAGGAGTTCCTCGACGGGCAGGAGGTGTCGCTCTTCTTCTTCGCCGACGGCCACGACGTGCTGCCGCTCAGCCCGGCGCAGGACTACAAGCGCATCTTCGACGGTGACGCGGGGCCGAACACGGGCGGTATGGGCGCCTACTCTCCGCTCCCCTGGGTCGCAGATGACTTCGTCGCGGAGATCACTCGGACGGTCGCACTGCCGACCGTCCGACAGCTCGAGTCCGAGGGAACCCCGTTCGTCGGGCTGCTGTACTGCGGGCTCATCGTCACGCAGCAGGGTGTGCGGGTGATCGAGTTCAACGCGCGCTTCGGCGACCCGGAGACCCAGGTCGTGCTCGCCCGACTCGAGTCGCCGCTCAGCCGGTATCTGCTGGCAGCTGCGAACGGTGCGCTGGCTGCTGAGCCGGAGCCGGTGTTCTCTCCCGACCCAGCGGTAATCGTCGTCGTCGCGAGCGAGGGCTACCCGGGCGACGTGGTGACCGGTCGCTCGATCACCGGCATCGAAGAGGCTGCAGCTCTCGAGGGCGTGCACGTCGTGCACGCGGCGACCGCGCGAACCGATGACGGCGGGTGGATCGCGACGGGTGGACGGGTGCTCGGCGTCGTCGCGCGCGGCGCGGACTTCGCCGAGGCCCGCGATCGGGCGTACGCGGGCGTTTCGCGAATCGCCCTCGCAGGTGGTCAGTCGCGCACGGACATCGCGGCCCGCGTGGTCTGACGCCGGCGATCGGCGGCGCTCCGCATCCTGGGCCCACGTCCGAGACCGGCGCCGCGGCGCGTGCGAGCACGAACGAGCCCGGGATCGTCGATCTCGGGCCCGTTCTGCGAGCCGCGTCAGTTGCCGCGGATCAGGGTGTCGAAGTCGGGCTCGTCGGGCCGCTCAGCGCGGCGCTGCTCCGCCGATGCGTCTCCCTCGTCCGCGGGGATCTCCCCCGCATCGCCGACGGACTCCCCGGGCTGGGCCAGCGCGGCGTCGAGCTGCGCGCGGTCGATCTGAATCGTCTCGTCGAGATCGAGTGGCGCGCCGGATGCTGCGTCGTCTGCTCCAGCGACCACGGCCACTGGGCCGGTCTCGAGCTCGGGGTGGTCGCCCACCGTCGGCTCGGCTTCGAGCTCGATCTCGTCGGCGTCCGCCTGATCGACGGGCTCGGCAGCCTCATCGATCTCACCGACGACCTCGGGCTCGACGACCTCGAGCTCGCCCACACCGGCTGCGGGCGTCTCCCGCTCACCGAATGCACCGGCCGCCTGGGCGGCTTCAAGCGCCGTCACCAGATCGTTCAGCAGCACCTGCCACCCCTCCTGGGAGGCTGCCGCCCGCTCGCTCGCCGCAGGCAGCGCGTCGAACCCCGTCTCGGTCACCGTGATGCCCGTGTCGACCCCCTGCGTGCGCAGGGTGATGAGCACGGCGGTGTCTCGCTCGTCGCCCGCTTCGCGCCAGGTGAAGCCGATGGCATGGCCCTCGACCCAGACGTCGACGGTGCCGGAGGCGTCGCGGCTGACAGCGGCGTCGCCTTCACCCTCGGACCACCGCTCGGCGACGGTGCCGCCCACGTGCGGCTCGAGCTGCAGCTCGGGCCACCACTCCGAGCGGCGATGCTGCTCCGCGAGATACGTCCAGGCAGCAGCTCGCGCGACGCCCACTCGACTTCGCGCCACTACAGGCCCCAGCGGGATCATAGTTCTCCTCATCTCGCTCGCGCCGGTCATTCCGACCGGCAACCGGAAGCTCAGCGCACGCGCGAGTTTCCGTCTCTCTACAGAGCGTAACCGCACCCCCTGACATCCAGGTTCCAATCGGGCGCCTGTCGTGGTATTGCTGCGGAAAAGGGGTCATGGGCGGGCATCCTGCCATCCCGCGCCTCACGACACCATGAGCCGTGCGCGCAGTGCGAGAATGAACGGGTGACCCTTCTTCCCGCACCCACGCAGCTCGCCGGTTGGCGCCACATCTATTCCGGCAAGGTGCGCGACCTGTACACCCCCGCAGACGGATCAGATGCGCACCTCCTCGTCGTCGCGAGCAACCGCGTGAGCGCGTTCGACCACGTTCTCGAGCCGCCGATCCCCGGGAAGGGGGCCTTGCTCACGGCGCTGTCGAACTGGTGGTTCGCGCGCATCGATCTCCCAAACCATCTCGTCGCCGAAGAATCCGACGCTCCGGCGGTGCCAGCGGAAGTCGCCGACCGCGCGATGCTCACCCGCAGGCTCGAGATGTACCCGATCGAGTGCGTCGTGCGCGGAGCTCTCACCGGGTCGGGGTTCGCCGAGTACCAGCGCACCGGAGCGGTGTGCGGCATCGAACTGCCCAGCGGCCTCGACGACGGCGATCTGCTCGACCGCCCGATCTTCACGCCAGCCTACAAGGCGCCGCTCGGGGAGCACGACGAGAACATCACGTTCGAGCGCAGCGTCGAACTCGTCGGGCCGGAGGCCGCGGCCGCCCTGCGCGATGCCTCGCTGCAGATCTTCACCGCAGCACGCGATCTCGCTGCCGGGCGCGGCGTGGTGCTCGCCGATACGAAGTTCGAGTTGGGGCGCGATCCGCTCACGGGGGCACTCGTGCTCGCCGATGAAGTACTCACCAGCGACTCGTCGCGGTACTGGGACGCCTCGGCGTATCACGACGCGGCGCGTTCCCGGCAGGATCGCCTCGCCTCGTTCGACAAGCAGATCGTGCGCAACTGGCTGTCGGAGCACTGGGACCGGGCGGGAGCGCCACCCGCACTGCCCGATGAGATCGTCGCGAAGACCTATGACCGCTACCGCGAACTGTACGTGCGGCTCACCGGCGACGAACCGCCCGTCGCGCCCGTCGCGATCTGAGCAGACCGGGGCCCTGCGCCTCGTGCCGCCTTCCGCGCGGGGCTGAGCGTGATCCGTGCGAGAATATGCAGTAGCTTCACCACGAGAAATGGAGATCCCGGGTGCCCACGATTGTCGTTGATGTCATGCCCAAGGCCGAGCTGCTCGACCCGCAGGGTAAGGCCACCACGGGGGCGCTCGCTCGTCTCGGCCACGAGAAGTTCGAGAACGTGCGCATCGGAAAGCGGTTCGAGTTCCAGGTCGCCGGCGAGGTGACCGACGCCGTGCTCGCCGAGGTGCGCCAGGTCGCAGACGACATCCTGTCGAACGGAGTGATCGAAGACGTCGTCGCGATCAGTGTCGACGGCGTGCAGGTCTCCGCCGACGCACCCGCTGCCGACGCGCTCGCGGGCGAGGCTCGCTGATGCCGCGGATCGGGGTCGTCACCTTCCCCGGTTCCCTCGACGACCGTGACGCGCAGCGCGCGATCCGCCGCGCCGACGGCGAACCCGTCGCGCTCTGGCACGCCGATCACGATCTGCAGGATGTCGAGGCGATCGTGCTTCCGGGCGGCTTCAGCTACGGCGATTACCTGCGCCCCGGCGCGATCGCCGCGGTCTCGCCGATCATGACCGAGGTCGTCGCCGCCGCGAACCGCGGCCTCCCCGTGCTCGGAATCTGCAACGGCTTCCAGGTGCTCGTCGAGTCGCACCTGCTGCCCGGGGGGCTCATTCGCAACGCCCACCAGCAGTTCATCCGCCGCGATCAGAAGCTGATCGTGGAGAACGCGGATACGGCGTGGACGCATCGCTTCCAGCCGGGCGAGGAGATCGTCATCCCGTTGAAGAACGGCGACGGCGGATACATCGCGAACGACGAGACGCTCAAGTACCTCGAGGGAGAAGGTCTCGTCGCCTTCCGCTACGCGGGCGTGAACCCCAACGGGTCGCTCAACGACATCGCCGGGCTCTCGAACGAGCGGGGCAACGTGGTCGGCCTCATGCCGCACCCCGAGCACGCCGTCGAAGCGGGTTTCGGGCCGGATACGCCGGAAGCGATGCGATCCGGCATCGATGGTCTGCGCTTCTTCGAGAGCGCCGTCGAAGCGCTGGTGGCTCGCGCGGCCTGAGCGCGACTCGGCCTCACCCCTCGATGGGGGTCGAGGTCCGGGCTATCGCTGCCCTCGCGGTGCCCCGAGAACGACCCCGATCGGGCCGCTCGACGGCGACTCGTCCGAGTGGCCGATGTCGAGGCCGTACGACAGGATGCGCAACGGGCCGATCTCGCGTTCGATGGTGAACTCGCGCTCAGGAATCTGCACGAATCCGAGGCGCTCGTAGAGGCGCTGGGCCGCGACCATCTGCTCACCGGTGTGCAGCACGACCCGGTCGAGCCCTCGCGTCCGCGCCAGATCTGCTGCATGCCGCATGATGGCTCTGCCGACGCCTCGCCCGCGAGCGGCTGGCGAGACGCCGAGCAGACGCACGTCGAACTCGTTCTCCTCGGTGTCTTCGATCAGCCGCTCGCCCGGGAGGGGGACCGTGATCGAGCCGAGCAGCTCACCGCTCGCACGGTCGACGGCGACGAGCACCTCGGAGATCTGGTCGCGCCCGGCGACGTCCTCGATTTCAGCGAGGTATTCGTCGTTCAGCGTGTAGTCGCCCTCGTAGGCCGCCCGCACCATCGCGCCCACCGCGGCGTACTCGTCGGGGCTCACGCGCCGGATCGTGATCGTTTCTTGCACCCCGGAAGCCTACTCCTCTCCACGAGGTGCGCGCACGGCGCCGGTCGCGCCGGACGAGCACGGCTCAGCGCACGGCTGGGTGCCAGCCCTGCGCACGACTCAGCGCGCGTCTGCTCCCGAGGCTCCGGCTGCTGCGCGCGCCGCGTCGGGGAGAGCCTCGATGATGCGGGCGAGAGCGACGTCATCATGCGCCGCGGTCACGAACCACGCCTCGAACGCGCTCGGAGGCAGGTTCACCCCGCGCTCGAGCATCGCGTGGAAGAACGCACGATGCGCGCCGACGTGCTGGCGCTGCACCTCGGCGTAACCGCGCGGCGCCGACGGGAAGTCGCCGAAGAGCACGCTGAACAGGGTGCCTGCGCGTTGGACGCGATGCGGCACCCCAGCCTCCTCGAGAGCCGCGGTCACGGCTCCGGTGAGCACGTCCGCGGCGTGCGAGAGCCGAGCGTAGGCGTCGGCGTCGGCATGGCGGAGCGTGGTGAGGCCGGCCGCGACGGCCAGAGGATTGCCCGAGAGCGTGCCCGCCTGATACACCGGTCCGAGCGGCGCGAGCAGCTCCATGAGATCGGCGCGCCCTCCGAGCGCGGCGAGGGGAAGCCCGCCGCCGACGACTTTGCCGAAGGTCAGGAGGTCGGGTGCGACGCCGGCGGCGACGCGATCCTGCTCGATGCCCCAGAACCCCGATGGTCCGGCGCGGAACCCGGTGAGCACCTCGTCGAGGATCACCAGTGCGCCGTGGGCGTGCGCGAGCCGGATCATCGCCTCGGTGAACCCCGGCATCGGCGGCAGTACGCCCATATTGGCTGCGGCGGACTCGGCGATGATCGCAGCGATGCGATCCCCGTGCTCGGCGAAAGCCGCCTCGAGCGCGGTCAGATCGTTGTAGGGCAGCACGAGCGTCTGCCCGGCGGTCTCGGCTGTGACGCCGGCCGACCCCGGCATCGCGAGAGTCGCGAGCCCGGAGCCCGCCTCCGCGAGCAGTCCGTCGGAGTGCCCGTGGTAATGCCCGGCGAATTTGATGATGAGCGGACGCTGGGTGGCACCGCGGGCGATGCGGATCGCCGTCATCGTCGCCTCGGTTCCCGTCGAGACGAGGCGCACGCGCTCGATCACGGGCATCCGGGAGATGATCTCTTCCGCGAGCTCGGCCTCCTGAGGAACCGAAGCACCGAACCCGAGGCCGCGTGCGGCAGCCTGCTGCACGGCGTCGACGACCGCGGGGTGCGCGTGCCCGAGAAGCGCCGGCCCCCAGGAGGCCACGAGGTCGACGTACTCGTTGCCGTCCACATCGGTGACGTAGGGGCCAGAGCCGGATACGAGGAATCGCGGCGTGCCCCCGACCGACCCGTAGGCGCGCACCGGCGAGTTCACCCCGCCGGGAATCACGCGAGCGGCACGCTCGGAGAGGGCGGCGCTGCCGGAGGCATCTGGGTGGGGAATCAGGTGTGCGTTCATGGGTTCCATCCTGCGATTCGGGTGCGGTGGGGCGAGCTCAGCATCGGCGGGCGGGCTCGGGAGACTCGGGCGAAGGCCAGCGGGCGGTATCAGATGCGACGAGCGAGCTCGGTGGCGAAGTACGTGAGCACCGTGTCGGCGCCGGCGCGCTTGATGCTCACCACCGCCTCCTCGATGGCGCGCTCGCGATCGATCCAGCCGTTCGCCGCGGCCGCCTCGATCATCGCAGCCTCCCCCGACACTTGGTAGGCCCACACGGGCACCGGGCTCACGGCCGCGACGTCGGCGAGCACGTCGAGGTAGCTCATCGCGGGCTTCACCATGACGATGTCAGCGCCCTCTGCGAGATCGAGTTCTGCCTCGCGCAGCCCCTCGCGGCGGTTGGCGGGATCCTGCTGGTAGGTGCGCCGGTCGCCCACGAGCTGCGAGTCGACCGCTTCGCGGAACGGTCCGTAGAAGGCGGACGCGTACTTGGCGGAGTAGGCGAGGATCGCCGTGTCAGAGAAGCCGTTCGCGTCGAGGGCGTCGCGGACGGAGGCGACCTGACCGTCCATCATGCCCGAGAGCCCGAGCAGAGCGGACCCGGCGGCCGCCTGAGCGAGCGCCATGTCCCGGTAGCGCTCGAGCGTCGCGTCGTTGTCGACGACGATCTGGTCGCTGTCGCTCGATGTGACGCGCAGCACCCCGCAGTGGCCGTGGTCGGTGAACTCGTCCAGGCAGAGGTCGGTCTGCACGACGAGGGCGTCGCCCACTTCTTCGGCGACCGCGCGCGTCGCGACGTTCAGAATGCCATCGGGGTCGTCGGCCGCGCTGCCGACCGCATCGCGCACCTCTGGCACGCCGAACAGCATGACTCCACCGACCCCGGCCTCCGCCGCGTCGGCAACGGCTCGGCGCAGGGAGTCGAGAGTGTGCTGGTGGACCCCGGGCATCGAGGAGATGGCCTGCGGCTCGGCGATGCCCTCGCGGACGAAGAGCGGCAGTACCAGGTCAGCGGCATGGAGACGGGTTTCTGCGGTGAGACGGCGCATCGCTCGGCTGGTGCGGAGCCGGCGGGGGCGAACGGTGGGGATCATGCTGGGCTACCTCCGGAGGTACTCGGGAACGATGTGAGCGCGACGCGATCGAGCAGATTCGAGACGGTGTGCGGTTCGGCGACGATATCGGCGACCAGTCCGTGCTCCGCGAGCGCGCGCGCTGATGGGGCGCCGATCGCTGCGAGGCGCACGCCCGGGGGCAGCGGGGCGAAACGCCGGGCGACCTCGTGCGCTCCCGACCCGCTGAGCACGAGGATCACGTCGATCTCACCTCTGGC
This sequence comes from Leucobacter manosquensis, assembly GCF_018304845.1. NCBI lineage: Bacteria > Bacillati > Actinomycetota > Actinomycetes > Micrococcales > Microbacteriaceae > Leucobacter > Leucobacter manosquensis. The sequence continues at coordinate 1,684,689 of NZ_JAFEVO010000001.1, forward strand.
GACGCGCTCCTCGATCGCGGTATCCCGGGAGGCCGGCAGCGTGCGATAGGCCGTCACGCGATCGACGCGATGGCCCGCGCCCTGGAGCGCCGTCTCCAACGTGCGATCGGCGAGCTCCGAGACGGGGAGGAGGAACCGCAGGGAGCCGTCGAGCGGGAGTTCGAGCAGCGCGGCTGCGAGACCGACGGCCGAGTAGTCGGCAGGAGGCACGAGATCGGGGTCGAGGCCGTGCGCCCGGAGCGCGTCAGCCGTGGCCGGGCCGACGGCCGCGATGCGGGCCGACGACGCGGCAGGGGTGTCGCTCTGCAGGGCACGGGCCCCCGCGGCAGCGAATGCGTCGGCAGCGTTCGCGCTCGTCATCAGCAGCCAGTCGTAGTCGCCGCGATTCCATGCGGCCGCGGCATCGCGGAGCGGACCGGAGTCCGCAGGGGGTGCGATGTCGGTGAGCGGGGCGAGCAGCGGCTCCCCGCCCAGGCCCCGCACCTCTGCAGCGTCGCGCTCACCCGCGGCGCCGCCGCGCGTGATGAGCACCCGGACGCCGGCGAGCCCGGCGCGGTCGGCGCGGTCGGCGAGCCCGGCGCGGTCGGCGTCGGTCATGCACGGCCCCCGAGCGGCGCGAGATCGGCCGCCCCTGCCGCGAGCAACTCGGCCGCGACCCGACGCCCGAGTTCGGCCGGCACCTCAGGCACCGGCACCCCGGAGTCCGGCGCGGTCGTGCTCCACGGAAGCGAGGCCTCGGCGGTCAACTGCTCCGATCCGTCGACGCGATACACGACAGCGCGCAGCCGCAGCTCGTCGCCCGTCACTTCGGCGCACGCCCCGATCGGTGCGGCGCAGCCGGCCTCGAGCGTTGCGAGCAAGGACCGCTCGGCGAGCGCCGTCGCCCGGGCCTCGGCGTCGTCGACAGCCGAGAGGGCAGCGATGTACGGCTCGGTCGTCGCGTCGGCCGCGCGCACCTCGATCGCCAGCGCACCTTGTCCGGGGGCTGCCGGAACGTCGGTGAGGGGGAACCGTTCGGTGATGGCATCGGCGCGGCCGAGGCGATCGAGTCCCGCTGCTGCCAGCACGACGGCGTCAAGGTCGACCCCCACGCGGCCGAGTCGGGTGTCGACGTTGCCGCGCAGGTCGTGCACGTCGATGTCGGAGCGGCGGGCGCGGATCTGCGCGGCGCGGCGCGGCGAACCGGTGCCGACCCGCGCGCCGACCGGCAGGTCGGCGAGGGTGAGACCGTCGCGCGCGCACAGGGCGTCGCGCGCATCGGCGCGAACGGGAACGGCACCGAGCGAGATGCCCGCGCACGCCCCGGTCGGAAGGTCTTTGAGCGAGTGCACGGCGAGGTCGCACTCACCGGCGAGGAGGGCGTCTCGGAGCGCGCTCACGAAGACGCCGGTGCCGCCGAGCTGCGAGAGCGGTGCGCGCGTGACATCGCCGTGCGTTGTGATGATCACCAGGGCGACATCGAGGCCGGTCGCCGTCGCCATCTGCTCGGCGACCATCGTGGTCTGCGACACGGCGAGGGCACTTCCCCGCGTTCCGACGCGCAGCAGCCCGGGAGCGGGCGCGAGCGGCGCGTCTGACCGGAAGACTCGGCCGGACGGGGAGGGAAGCGATGCGTTCATTTCAGAGGTCTTTCGATTCGATTCGTCAGTGGGAGGCGGCGAGGGCGGCGGCTGCCGCGGTGCGGGCCCCCTGCACGATCGCCGCGAGGCCGGTGCCGCTGACCCAGTCTCCGGCGAGCGTCACGCCGGCGGGAGCGGTGAACGGGCGAGCGTCGCGCGATCCCGGGGGGCGGCCCATGCGCCACGTGCACCGCACGAGGTCGACGACGGTGTCGGCGCGGAGATCGACGCCGAGAATGCGTGAGGCGTCGTACCGGGCGATCCCACGCACCTCCGCATCATCGAGCCCGACGGTCTCCGGTGCCGAGCCGGCCCGGCCGTACGAGAGGCGCACGATGTGACGGCCGGGTCCTGCTTCGCGCGCACGCTCGGGCCACTTGGCGGTGACGTGCGTGAGCGCCTTCGCGAGGATTGGAGCCGCTCCGCTCTCACGGCGCGCACCGGCCCCGACGGCGTCCCGCGCGACGAGCGCACCGGTGCCGCGCGGCGCACGGTCGAGCCTCGGATCATCGATGGCCAGCGCGACGACTTCGATGCGGTCGGTCGCCTGACCTGCGGCACCCGTCCCGCCGACGAGCCGTCGAGCCACGTTCTCCGGCACCGCGAGCACGACACGGTCGGCCGCTGCGAGCACGGCATCGTCATCGCCGAGCACGAGCCACGTGCCGGCGCCCGCTGCAGCGGTCTCGCGCGCCTCGATCCTCCGCGCCTCGATCCTCCGCGCCTTCGTTCCTCGGAGCACGGCGACGCCGCGACGCCGCACGTCGGCTTCGAGCCCGTCGATCAGCTGCGTCATCCCGCCGCGCAGGCCCGCGACCGCTCCGCCCGCCGCTGCCTGGCCGTCTCGCAGATCACGAGCGGCGGCGATGAGCGTTCCCCGCTTCGCGTAGGCCGCGGCGAGCCCCGGCACGGTGGCCACACCGAGGCGCTCAGGGTCGGCCGAGTACACGCCGAGCGCAACGGGCCGTACGAGGCGATGCAGGGCGCGTGATCCGAGCCGCGCGCGCACGAGCTCGGCGAGCGATCCGGCCTCGCTCCCGACGCTTCGGGGCAGCAGCGGCTCCACGGCTGCCCGCAGTGCGCCCGGCATCCCCAGCGCGCGAACGGTGGCGCGGGAGAGCGGCTGGGCGGGGATCCCGAGGGTCCCGGCGGCCGGCAGCGGGATTGACCGCGCACCGTCGATCACCCAGGAGCCGAGCGGCGCGGGCCGCACGACCTCGTCGGACAGACCGAGTTGGTCGATCAGCTCGGCCACGGTGCCTCCGCGGGTCGCGAAGGACTCGGCGCCGATGTCGATCGTCGTTCCGGCGAGCGCGGCGCCCCGGATGCGGCCGCCGAGCCGCTCGGAGCCTTCGATCACGACCACGTCGGCGCCCGCGACGGCGAGCTCGCGCGCCGCAGTCAAGCCGGAGACGCCACCGCCGACGACGGCGATGCGCGGTCGGGGAGAGTCAGGCTCCATGGGCGAACGAGACGATGCGGGTGAGCACATCGGGGTCGGTCTCCGGCGGAACCCCGTGACCGAGATTCAGCACGTGGGCGGGCGCACTGCGGCCCCGGCGCAGCACATCGGAGACGTGGGCTTCGAGCACGTCGGTCGCAGCACCGAGATACGCGGGATCGATATTGCCCTGCAACGGGAAAGCGCCGCCGAGCCTGCGGTTCGCCTCGTCGAGCGGCGTGCGCCAGTCGACGCCGAGCGCGTCCACGCCGACCTCGGCCAGCTCTTCGAGCAAGTGGCCGGAACCGACGGCGAAGTGGATGATCGGGACGGCGCGCGCCGCGGCCGCGTACCCCTCACCCGCTGCGTAACCGAGTCGGCGCACGGGCTCGAGTGTGCGCCGAGAGGCGGGGGCGACTCGATCGCGGTAGTCGGCAGGCGACAGCGATCCGGCCCACGAATCGAACAGCTGCACGGCGCTCGCGCCCGCCTCCACCTGCGCTTCGAGGAACACGCCGCAGAGGTCGGCGACCCAGTCGAGCAACGACGCCCAGGTCTCGGGGTCGGCGTGCATGAGGGTGCGGGCCCGCAGGTGGTCGCGCGAGGGCCCGCCTTCGACGAGGTACGCGGCCAGGGTGAACGGCGCCCCCGTGAAGCCGATGAGCGGTGTGCTGCCGAGCGCCTCGGCGGTCAGACGCACCGCGTCGCGCACCGGGTCGAGCGCCGCCCGCAGCCGCTCGGGGGTGAACTCCTCGCGCACCCGTGCGACGTCAGCCGCGGTGCGCACCGGGTTCGCGAACACGGGCCCTCGGCCGGCGACGAGATCGACGTCCACCCCGACCAGCTTCATCGGCACGACGATGTCACTGAAGAACACCGCGGCGTCGACGCCGTGCCGACGCACGGGCTGCAGCGTGATCTCGCTGGCCAGCTCAGGGGTGAGACACGCATCGAGCATGCGGTGGTCGGCGCGGATGGCGCGGTACTCGGGCAGCGAGCGACCGGCCTGGCGCATGAACCAGACCGGCGTAGACTCGGGTCGGTCGCCCCTCAGGGCTCGGATCAATGGCGCGTCGCCCGTTCGGCCGTCGACGAGCGGGTGCGAAGCTGGGAGGAAGTTCATCGGTCGAGATGCTAGCTTATAGATCTGATGTGTCACATCTGATGTGTTCAGATTCGAGCGAAATGCCGCGCGAAACAACCACGAATCCCTGATCAGAAAACGTATCGATTATCTATGCTGCTGTGCCTCTCCTTCGATCACCGCGGGTGCTCCTTCCCTCTGCTGGAGCGCCTCACTGCGCGCACCCCGGAGATCACCGAGGCGCTGACCGCGTCGAATGACCTCGACGGCGTCGTGGTGCTGTCGACCTGCAACCGCTTCGAGGTGTACGCGCAGGCCGGGCGGGACACGAGCGAGGCGATGGTCGAACTGATCTCGCAGGTCGCCGGCGTGCCGGTGTCATCGCTCTCCATGGCGGTCGATGTCGAGTTGGATCACCGGGCCGCCGAGCATCTCTTTGCCGTTGCGTCCGGTCTCAAATCAGCGGTCGTCGGCGAGGAGGAGATCGCCGGGCAGGTGCGCCGCGCCCACGTCGACGCTCGCGAGCGCGGCACGGTGACGCACCACCTCGAACGCCTCTTCCAGACGGCCACGCGCACGTCGCGCACCGTCAAGCACCGCACGGAGATCCACTCCCAGGGGCGCTCGCTCGTGCGTCTCGCCCTCCGGCTCGCGGAGAGCCGGGTGCCCGTCTGGCAGGATGCCCGCGTGCTGCTCATCGGCACGGGCGCGTACGCCGGCGCGACGATCGCGGCGCTGCGATCACGGGGCGCCGAACGCATCAGCGTGCACTCCCCCTCCGGCCGGGCGGCAGCGTACGCCGAGCGCCACGACCTCACCCCCGTCGATCCCGCCGAGCTGCGCAGCGCGCTCGACGCCGCTGATGTGATCATCGCGTGCAGCCGAACCGAGGAGCCACTGCTCACCGAGGCCGATTTCGCGCCTCTGGAACCGGGCGCGACGGCGACGACTGGGATCTCGAGGCCGGTCTCGCCGCGCCTCCTCATCGACCTCGGCATGCCTCGCAATATCGACCCGGCCGTCACCCGCATCGACGGCATCGAACTGCTCGATCTCGAAACTGTCGCACGGCACGCTCCGGTGACCGAGCTCGGCACCGAGCACGAGGCTCTCGAGATCGTCCACGATGCTGCGGTCGAGTTCGGCGCATCTCAGGCGGAGCGCGACACCCTGCCGGTACTGCTCGCGCTGCGCGGCCATGTGAACGCGATCTTGGAAGACGAGTTGTGCCGCGCCCGTCGTGCCGGAGACGACGAGGATGATGCGACTGCCGCCGATGTCGAGGCGGCGCTGCGGCGCCTCACCGGCCGCCTGCTGCACGCCCCCACCACGCGCATCCGGTCGCTCGGCCGGGAGGGGCGAGCATCGGAGGCTTCCGAAGCGCTCTCCGCGCTCTTCGGTCTGGAGTCTGCCGAACGCTCCTGACCGCGCTGGGCGGGGCGCGCGCGCTCTCGCGTCGGGTCGCGTCCGGGCCGTCACGCCCAGCGTCCGAGCTCTACGGGCGGTAGTACACCGCGATACGCCCCCCGCCGTGCTCGACGACCTCGACGGGAGTGTCGAAGACGCGCTGCAGCACCTCCGGGGTGAAGATCTCGTCGGGCGTACCTGACGCGACCACGCGGCCCTCGGCGAGCGCCACGATCCGATCGGCGTACGCCGCGGCGAAGTTGACATCGTGGATGACGAGCACGACGGTCTTGCCCAGCGCATCGGCCGCGGCTCGCACCTGCGCCATCATCGAGACGGCGTGGCGCATGTCGAGCCCCGTGAGCGGCTCGTCGAGCAGCACGTAGTCCGTGTCCTGGGCGAGCACCATCGCGACGAACGCCCGCTGTCGCTGCCCGCCGGAGAGCTCGTCGATGAAGCGATGCTCCATGGCCGTGAGATCGAGAAATTCGATGGCGGAGGTGATGGCGTGCGCGTCGGCTTCGGTGAGTCGTCCCGCGGAGTGCGGGAAGCGCCCGAAGGTGACGAGTTGCCGCACGGTGAGGCGCGACATGAAGTGGTTCTCCTGGCGCAGAATCGACACCGCGCGCGCGAGTTCGCGCGCTTTCGCAGCGCGCACGTCGAGGTCGCCGATCGTCACCCTGCCGGAGTCGGCGTCGAGCAGTCTCCCGATGATCGTGAGCATGGTCGACTTCCCGGCCCCGTTCGGTCCGATCAGCGCCGTGACTCCGCCGCGTTCGATGGTGAGATCGATGGGGCCGAGCACGCGGTGCCCGGCGTAGTGCTTCTCGACCCCCGTGAGCGCGATCATGCGCGGTCTCCTCTCGGTCGGCGAACAGTGGGACGGCTCATCATCTGAGCCCCTTTCTCAACAGGATCGCGAGGAACAGGAGACCGCCGGCGAACTCGATGATCACGGTCACCAGCCCCGCGGCGGCGAACACGTGCTTCAGCACGAAGGTGGCGCCCAGCAGCGTGACGAGCGCCACTCCGATGGCGAGCGGGAGCGTTTCGGCATGCCGATCCTCCCGGGTGAACTGGTACGCGATCGTCGCCACGAGGAACCCGAAGAACGTCATCGGCCCCACCATCGTCGCCGATATCGATATCAGCACCGCGACGGTCACGAGGATCAGCACGACCTCCTTGCGGTACGCGACCCCGAGCCCGGTCGCCACATCGCGGCCGAGCGCGACGACGTCGAGGAGGCGGCGCCTCCTCCAGATGATCACCAGCAGCACGGCGACGATTGCGCCGGCGATCGGAAGGTAATCGGGGTTTCCCTTGCCGATGCTGCCGAAGAGGCGCGCGCTGAGCACGTCGAATTCACTGGGAGTCAGCAGGCGCTGCATGAATGTCGACAGTGAGCCGAATCCGATGCCGAGCACCACGCCGACGAGCAGCAGCAGGTGGAGGTTCGCCCGCTTCCCCGAGAACAACCACCCGTAGAGCACCGTCGCGAACGCGATCATGAGGAGGCTCTGCGCGATGATCTTCGGGATCCCCTCCATGCCGACCGCCGCCATGCCGAAGACGAACATGAGCGCCGTCTGCGACAGCACGTACAGCGCGTCGAACCCGAGGATCGAGGGGGTGAGGATCCGATTCGCCGTCGCCGTGTGGAAGAGCACGGTCGCGACCGCCTGGCACACCGAGACGAGCGCGATGGTTCCGAGCGACGTGAGCCGGGAGCGCACGATGATCCAGAACCCGTCGGATCCGGGGGCCGCCGGATTGCCGTAGACCAGGATCGCGATGGCGAGCGCGGCCGCCGTCGCACCGACCAGGAGCACCGCGCGGTGCTCGGCGACCCATGCGCGCCGTGAACGGCTGCCGCGCGGCAATCCTGCGAGCCGCTGCTCCCCCACCACGCTACGCATTGCGCTGCCTCAGCAGAATCGTGATGAAGGCCGCCGATCCGACGATGCCGAGCACCATGGAGACGGGCACCTCGAACGGCATGCGCACGGTGCGCCCGATCACATCGCATACGGTCACGAGTGCGATGCCGCCGAGGCACACCCATGGCAGGTTGCTGCGCACGTGATCGCCGCGGATCATGGCGACGACGTTGGGCACCACGAGGCCGAGGAACGGCAGGAACCCGACGACCACCGTCGTCACTCCCGCCGCCACCGCGACGAGCGCCGTGCCGGCAACCAGCACCACTTCATAGCGCACGCCGACGCTCGTCGCGACATCTTTGCCGAGGCCGGCGACGGTGATGCGGTCGGCGAGGACGAAGACCAGCAGCGTGACGATGGCGACGATCCAGAGCACCTCATACCGTCCGCGCACCACCGCCGTGAAACTGCCCATGAACCAGGTGCCGATCATCTGCAGGAGGTTGAACTGCGCAGCGAGGAATGTCGTCAGCGCGCTCACCACAGCGCCGAGCATGATCCCGATCAGCGGCACCACCAGCGTCGTGCGAATGACGATGCGACGCAGGATCGCCATGAAGACGAGCGTGCCGACGAACGCCGAGAGGCTTGCGATCATCATCCGGCCGACGAGGCCCACCTGGGGCGCGATCAGCACCGTGAGGAGGAGTCCGAGCGCCGCCCATTCGGTGGTGCCAGAGGTCGTCGCGTCGACGAAGCGGTTCTGCGTGAGCATCTGCATCACGAGACCGCTGGTCGCCAGAGCCGCACCGGCCAGCACCAGCGCCAGGGTGCGCGGCACTCGGGTGATCCAGAACATCTCGCCGCCGCGCTCACCGCCCGCGATGTCGTACGCCCCGATGAGCAGCGACGCGACGAGCAGGCCCGTGACGATGAGGATCGCGAGGACCAGCGCGAGGGAGCCCTTCCAGCGCGAACGGCGAGCGGGGCCCGCACCATCGGTGCGGGCCCCGTCCCTGGCTGCTGGCGCTGCCTGCTGCGTCACGCTCATGCGCCCGCGAACGCCTCCTGCAGCTGTTCGTACAGCTCGGTGTACGCCTGGATGTCTTCCGTCAGGTAGAAGTCGGAGTCGAGGTACACGATCTGATCCTGCTCGACGGCCGTCACACCCTGCAGCGCTTCAGAGCCGGCGATCAGCTCATCCGCCGGCACAGCTCCCGGTTCTGGTTCGGCGAATGACGCATCGCGATCCAGCACGACGATCCAGTCGGGGTTCGCCGCTGCGATCGCCTCGACGCTGATGTCGTCGCCGTGCGACGTGTCCTCCGCCTGCTGCTCGATCGCGGGCTTCAGGCCGAGAGCCGAGAACACGGGCCCCACGCTGCGGCCGGTGACGGGAGCGGCGAACTCGATCTTTCCCCCCGAGGTGATGAGCCCGATCACGGAGTCGGTGCCGTTGTAGGCCTGCTTCGCATCGGCGATCGACTGGTCGAGCTCGGACGTGATCTCTGCGGCCTCGTCCTCTCGATCGAAGATCTGCCCGAGAATCTCGGTCTCGCGCTTGAGCTCCTCCATCGGGTCCTCACCGTCGCGAGGTGCGATCTCGATGACGGCTGCGTCGGGATTCTGCTCGACGATCGTGTCGTACGACTCGGAGAAGCGGTAGCCGCCGATGATGAGGTCGGGCTGAGCGGCGACGATGGCTTCGAGGTCGGGCTCGCGATGCGTCCCGACGTCTGCCACCTCGGCGTCGTCCGTGTAGTCGGGCCACGCGGTGCCCATGATGCCCTTCGGAGCCGCGACCAGTGGAACGTCCCACTCATCGAGGGTCTCGAACACATGGTTGTCGAGCGCGACGACGCGCTCGGGGTTCACGGGGACCTCGACCTCGCCGTGGTTGTCGGTGATGGTCACCGTGGTCTCGGCCGGCGCGGCCTGCTCCTCGTTCGCCTCCGCGCCGGGGGCGCACGCCGACAGCGTGAACGCAGCGGTCAGGGCAAGGGCTGCGAAGCCCGCGCCGCGCAACATCTGGGTGGACACGATGGCTGCTCTTTTCGTCTCGGGTCTCATCGATCTGCGCCGACGACTGCATCGGATCGCAGCGGCCGCGCACGTTCTCGCGGCCCCGAGTTAGCCTAGCCAACGTTTCATCTGATGTTCAAGCCGAAGGGGTTCGCCTCAGCCGATCAGATCAGCATCGCCCCCGGTCAGACGGGTGTTATGGATTTCAATTCTTGAGCCTCGGAGGGAGCCGAGCGAGTGCATCCCGTGCATGACAGACCACTGCTCCCTGTGCAGTAGGCACTCGATCTCATCGAAGCCCACTGCCCAGGGAGCAGTGAAGAACGGCCCGGAATGAACGCCGGATTGCCGCAGGCCCTGTCTCGCGGGCGGTTACCTCGCCTGGGGCGGACGAGGCGCGCCCGGCACCGAGAAGTCGGGCTGGCCGTCGGGCCCGGCCGGAATCGGGCGGCCGTCGGCGAAGGTCGGCCAGGGCAGCAGCTCGGATTGGCCGCTCGGCTGCGCCTGAGGCTGCTGCTGCGCCTGGGGCTGCTGCTGCAGCTGGGACTGCTGCTGCAACTGATGCTGCTGCTGCATCTGGGCTTGCTGCTGCGCCTGCTGCGCCTGGGAGTTCTGCTGCTGCGCTCGCTGCTGCTGCGCGCGCCCGTGGGGCTGCTGCGCGATGTACGGCGCCGGCGCGCCCTGGCGCATGCTGGCGCGCGCGGCTCGAGCCGCATCACGCTCATCCGCGCCGAAGAACCAGCGGAGCAGCAGGGTGATCGACAGGCCGAGCGCGGTCAGGATCAGGATCGCGGTCGCGATCTTCCAGTACATATCCGGCACATTGAGCTCGAATGCCTCGATGCCGACCGGCGCGGTGAACAGAATGCCCGAGAGCACCGCGAGCACGCTCGTCACGAAGGCGAACCGCGTGATCGTCTCGGAGCGCTCGGCTCCGACCCGCAGCAGAAGCTGCGCGCAGAGGATGACCAGTCGCGTGACGAGAATCACGAAGAACGACTTCCAGAAGATCTCCCAGAGCAAGGAGTACGGGTTGTAAGGCGTCATCCAGATGACGATCATCAGCAGGCCGAGGATGTAGGCGTTCGCGATGAGGGCGACCGGCGCGTACCACTCGGACTTCTGCTCCCGCCGCGTGTCGAGCGCCGTGAAGATGACGAACACCGCGAACAGCGCGAACGTCGAGAAGACGCGCTCGAACTTGCCCTCGAAGTCACCGATGAACAGCAACGAGATCGAGGCGATGGTCAGACCGGCGAGCAGAATGATGCTGACCTTCAAGAAGGTCGAGAGCTTGCGCTGCTGATTCGCCGCCCCGGAGGCCGGGCCCGCCGTGGGCCGTGCGGCCTGCCGCGACGCCTGGCGCGCTCCGTCCGGCGTGTACGACGGGGCCTGCGCATGATCGCTCGGCTGCGGAACGGGCGTCTGGCCTGCTGCGTGAGTATTCGGATCGCTCATGGCGTTCAGTCTCCCCTGATCTGCTGACAATCTCCACCCTAGACTGTCAGCCCTGCAGGCTCGGGAATGCTCCCGCGATGAGGGAGCAGTACGGGACGAGCCGGGTGACGCGACCACGTAGACTGAACCCCGTACGTTCGGCGCTCCCGTGCGCCGAAACCACCCCCGATCCACGGAGCACATCGAGCGTGACAGACATCGACGCCACCCAGAGCGGCCCCCGCCCCGACACGGTCGCCGATGCGATCGCGACGCCCGAGAAGGAGCAGCCGTACGGCGCACTCGGGTTGAAGCCCGACGAGTACGACCGCATCCGCGAGATCCTCGGCCGGCGTCCCACCTCCGGCGAGCTCGCCATGTACTCGGTGATGTGGTCGGAGCACTGCTCGTACAAGTCGTCGAAGATCTACCTCCGGCAGTTCGGCCAGAAGGTCAACGACAAGATGCGCGAGCGTCTGCTCGTCGGCATGGGTGAGAACGCCGGCGTCATCGACATCGGAGAGGGCTGGGCAGTGACCTTCAAGGTCGAGAGCCACAACCACCCCTCGTACATCGAGCCGTTCCAGGGAGCCGCGACCGGCGTCGGCGGCATCATCCGCGACATCATCTCGATGGGGGCTCGCCCCGTCGCGGTCATGGATCAGCTGCGCTTCGGCGCGATCGATGACCCGGATACGGCACGCGTCGTGCACGGCGTCGTCTCAGGCATCTCGTCGTACGCCAACTGCCTCGGCCTCCCGAACCTGGGCGGCGAGACGGTCTTCGACAGCGTCTACCAGGCGAACCCGCTCGTCAACGCGCTCGGCGTCGGCGTACTGCGCCACGAGGATCTGCACCTCGCGAACGCCTCCGGCGCAGGCAACAAGGTCGTGCTCTTCGGCGCTCGCACGGGTGGCGACGGCATCGGCGGGGCGTCGATCCTCGCCTCCGACAGCTTCAGCGAGGGCGGGCCGACCAAGCGCCCGGCCGTGCAGGTCGGCGATCCGTTCGCTGAGAAGGTGCTCATCGAGTGCTGCCTCGAACTCTTCCGCGATGAGCTTGTCGAGGGGATTCAGGATCTCGGTGCCGCTGGCATCTCGTGCGCGACCTCCGAGCTCGCGGCGAACGGCGACGGCGGCATGTTCATCGAGCTCGACAGCGTGCTGCTGCGCGATCCGTCGCTCACGGCCGAGGAGATCCTCATGTCGGAGAGCCAGGAGCGCATGATGGCGGTCGTGCACCCCGACAAGCTCGACGCGTTCCTCGCCGTGACCGCGAAGTGGGACGTCGAGACGAGCGTGCTCGGCGAGGTCACCGACACCGGCCGCCTCGTCATCAACTGGCGCGGTGAGGAGATCGTCAACGTCGATCCTTCGACTGTGGCCGTCGACGGCCCCGTCTACGAGCGCCCCGTCGAGTACCCCGCATGGATCGATGCGCTGCAGGCTTCCGGCGTCAACGCCTCGGGCCTGGCGCGTTCGGACTCCGGCGATGAGCTGCGCTCGCAGATGATCGCCGTCGCCGCATCGCCCAACCAGGCCGATGTCTCGTGGGTGACGAACCAGTACGACAAGTACGTGCTCGGCAACACGGCGCTCGCGTTCCCCGACGGCGCAGGCATGATCCGCGTCGATGAGGAGAGCGGCCTCGGCGTGGCCATCGCCACCGATGCGAACGGCCGTTACTGCCAGCTCGACCCGTACGTCGGCTCGCAGCTCGCACTCGCCGAGGCGTACCGCAACGTCGCCACGTCCGGCGCCGTTCCCACCGCCGTCACCGACTGCCTGAACTTCGGCAGCCCCGAGAACCCCGAGGTCATGTGGCAGTTCTCGCGCTCGGTCGAAGGACTCTCGGATGCGTGCCTCGCTCTCGAGGTGCCCGTCACCGGCGGCAACGTCTCGCTCTACAACCAGACCGGCGACACCCCGATCTATCCGACGCCCGTCGTCGGCGTGCTCGGCATCATCGATGACGTCGCGCGCCGCGTGCCCAGCGGATGGCAGGATCAGGGCGAGCACCTCTACCTGCTCGGCACCACCCGCGACGAGCTCGACGGATCAGCCTGGGCCGAGACCGTGCACGATCACCTCGGCGGCCGCCCGCCGATCGCTTCCCTGGCCGAGGAGCGCGCGCTCGCCGAGCTGCTGCACGCGGGCGCACAGGGCGGACTCATCTCCGGGGCTGTGGATCTTTCGGAGGGCGGCCTCGCTCAGGCACTCACCGATGGCGCGCTGCGCTTCGGCGTCGGTGCCCGCGTGTGGATCGAGGAGATCATGTCGCGCGACGACGTCGACGCCACCGCTGCACTCTTCTCGGAATCTCAGGCGCGCGTGCTCGTCGCGGTGCCGCACGAGGAAGAGGTGAAGTTCCGCGGGCTCTGCTCGGGCCGCGATTTCCCGGTGCTGCGCATCGGTGTCACGGATGGTGCGGGGGCGGATGCCGCGATCGAGGTGCAGGATCGCTTCACCCTGCCGCTCTCCGAGCTCGGCGCCGCGTCTCGCGCCACCCTTCCCGATCGCTTCGGCGCGGTCATCGGCTGAACGCACCGCGTTCGGCCGGCGACCGCGGTGGCGCTACAGCGCCAGCCCACGGAGCGAAGCGCGGGGAGGCGGTCATCGGCTGAACGCACCGCGTTCGGCTGGCGACCGCGGTGGCGCTACAGCGCCAGCCCACGGAGCGAAGCGCGGGGTGGCGGTCATCGGCTGAACGCACCGCGTTCGGCCGGCGACCGCGGTGGCGCTACAGCGCCAGCCCACGGAGCGAAGCGCGGGGTGGCGGCTAGCTCCGGATTTTCACTCAGCACAGACGCGCGAGCGGCGGAGTTCGTGCCGCGGCGCGCCTCGCTCTCGTTCGTACCCGCGAACTTCGGAGTCGGTGGGGGACGTTGCCCGAGAACGCCCCCACTGGCCCCGGGTGGGTGGATCGGACGGGTGGCGGCGCCATGATCGGCCGCGCGAATGTGTGGACATTCCCGCGAGTGCACCCCACAACACTGCTTTTCCGACCATCATGCGCGGAAATCCCCTTGCAGTCCTACTGATTTTCAGCTGACCACGCACGCACCCGAGATGTTCCGTCCGTTCGTCACCCTATCGTCGAACCCAGTGTCTTCACGTGGGCGCACGCCCTGGAAGCACATGAACCTGTCCCGCGCGCTTTAAAGGAACACCAATGAATCGTCGAACCACTGCACTTGCATTGCCCGCCACCCTCGTTGCCGCCCTCCTGCTTTCTGGGTGTGGAGGCGGCACTGGTAGCACCGAGAGCCATTCTCCGGCGCCTGCGACATCGGCGCCCTCGGAACGAGCGAACGAGAGTTCTTCGTCGTCCACGGATCTGCGGAACCACACACCCGGAGTGACGCCCCGAGAGGCCGTAGCCACTGCTCAGGAATCACACCCGGGTGATCTGCAATCACTTGAACTCACCACCACCCGCAGTGGCGTCGTGTACCGAGTTGAACTCGCCACGGCGGAGAACGAAGCGGACGTCGTGGTGGACGCTACGGACGGAGTGTTGCTCGATTCGCGCATCGAACGATCGGATTCATTCGATCCGGCTGACCCCGCGATCTCCCTCTCGGACGTGATCGACGCGCAGGATGCGATGCAGAGCGCGAACACGATCATCGACGGGCCTGTCGAGAGTTGGACCCTCACCCACTCTGACGGAAGGCTCGTCTACCAGGTGGACTTCGAGGGCAAAGATCGTGAGATCGACGTTGACGCGTTCACCGGCGACGTGGTGGAGATCGACGACTAACCCGTCAATCTCGCCGAGGGCTTCCTCATCGTCAGACGGCTCGGACGTTTGTCTCGCTCCACTGACCTGAGCGCCGGCGTCACCGCGTAAGGAACCCCGAAACGCGTCCCACGATGCGCGTGTGGATCTCATCGACGGGCAGTGCAGCATCGATGGTGAAGAAGCGGTGCGGGTCCGCCTTCGCGAGCGCACGGAAGCCGTCGCGCACCGCCGTATGGAAGTCCACTGCTTCTGACTCGAGGCGGTCGCTGCTCCCACCGCGGTCGCGGCGGCGGCCGGAGCTGGTCTCGGGGTCGAGGTCGAGCAGAATCGTGAGGTCCGGCCAGAGCCCCCCGGTCGCCCACTCGCTGATGCGGCGCACCTCGTCGACGTCGAGCACGCGCCCCGCCCCCTGGTACGCCAGCGAGGAGTCGATGTACCGGTCCTGCACCACCACTGCGTCCCGCTCGAGGGCGGGGCGCACGACTTTTGCGACGTGCTGGGCGCGGTCTGCGGCGTAGAGCAGGGCTTCAGCGCGCACGTCGACCTCTCCGATCTCGTCGCCTCCGTGCAACAGGAGGCGACGCACTTCGGTTCCGAGACGGGTGCCGCCCGGCTCACGGGTGCGGACGACTTCGAGCCCGCGGCCCTCGAGCCACTGCTCGAGCAACTCCGCCTGCGTCGTCTTCCCCGCGCCGTCGCCGCCTTCGAGGGTGATGAAGGTTCCGCTCATGTGCTCCTCCGCGACCGCACGCGGCCGCACTCGTCGTTATGCCTGGGACTCTGCGGCAGCTCGGTTCGCGGCTCGGGTCGCCGCCGCCTTCTTCGCAGCTGCCGACCGCGCCGGGTCCACCGCCTTCGCGCCCGAAGCGGACTTCTTCGCTGCAGGCTTCTTCGTCGCCGGCTTCTTCGCTGCAGGCTTTTTCGTCGCCGCCTTCTTCGCCGCGGGCTTCCGCGCGGGAGCCTTCTTCTTCGCGGGGCCCTTCGCGCGCTTGATCGCCAGGAGCTCGACGGCGCGGGCGAAGTCGATCTCGTCCACGCTGTCGCCGCGCGGGATGGTCGCGTTCGTCTCACCGTCGGTGACGTACGGGCCGAAACGGCCGTCCTTGACCTTGATCGGCTTGCCGCTCACGGGGTCGGCATCGAATTCCTTCAGCGCGCTCGACGCGCGCTTGGCGCCGTACTTGGGCTGAGCGAACAGCTCCTGGGCTCCGGCGAGATCGATCGAGAAGATCGCATCCTCGCTCGGAAGCGATCGCGTGTCGCTTCCCTTCTTCAGGTACGGGCCGTAGCGCCCGTTCTGCGCGGTGATCTCAGCCTCGGACTCGGGGTCCACTCCGACGACACGGGGAAGGTCGAGCAGCGCGACCGCGCTGTCGAGCTCGATCGTGGCGGGGTCCATGCTCTTGAACAGGGACGCCGTGCGGGGTTTCTGGCCCTTCGGCAGTTCCTCGCCCTCATCGGGGAGCTCGGTGACGTAGGGACCGAAGCGCCCGTTCTTCGCGACGATGCGCTTCGAAGTCTGCGGGTGGAGACCGACGACGCGATCCTCGGCCGGTTCGGCGTCGGCGAGCTCGTGGGCTCTGGCAGGCGTCAGTTCATCGGGCGCGAGGCCGTCGGGGATGTTGACGCTGCGCGGCTTCACCACGCCGTCTTCATCGACCTCGCACTTGTCGTCGAAGACCTCGAGGTACGGGCCGTACTTGCCGTTGCGGAGCGAGATCTCATCATCGATCTTGATCGTGTTGATCGCACGCGCGTCGATCTCGCCCAGGTTGTCGACGACGCCGCGCAGGCCGGGGTGCGCGTCGGTGCCGAAGTAGAATTCGCCGAGCCATTTGCCGCGATCCGCCTCGCCCGAAGCGATGCGGTCGAGGTCGTTCTCCATCTCGGCTGTGAAGTCGTAGTCGACGAGCTCGCTGAAGTGCTCTTCCAGGAGTCGTACGACGGAGAAGGCGATCCAGCTGGGAACGAGCGCCTGCCCCTTCTTCGTGACGTAACCGCGATCCATGATCGTGCTGATGATCGCGGCGTACGTCGACGGACGGCCGATGCCGAGTTCTTCGAGTCGCTTGGTGAGGCTGGCCTCCGTGTAGCGCGGCGGCGGGCTCGTCTCGTGGCCCTTCGCGGTCGGCTCTTCGATGCCGAGCCCCTGACCCGAGGACAACTGCGGGAGCTTCGCATTCTGATCGCCGGACTTGTCGCCGCGGTTCTCATCGCGGCCTTCCTCGTATGCGAGGAGGAATCCGGGGAAGGTAATGACGGTGCCACTGGTCGTGAATTCCGCAGCGGTCGGTGCAGCGCTTCCGGCCTCCGACACCTGTGCCGAGAGGGTCACGGTGTCGGTGGAGCCCTTGGCGTCTGCCATCTGGCTGGCAACCGTGCGCTTCCAGATCAACTCGTACAGCGCGAATTCGCCCTGCGTGAGCTTCCCCTTGAGAGAGCTCGGACGCTGGAACACTTCACCGGCCGGCCGGATCGCCTCGTGCGCCTCCTGGGCGCCCTTCGACTTGCCCGTGTACACGCGCGGCTTCTCGGGCAGCGTCTGCGCGCCGTACAGTTCCGCAGCCTGCGACCGGGCCGCCTGCACTGCCTGCTTCGAGAGCGAGGGCGAGTCGGTACGCATGTACGTGATGTAGCCGTTCTCATACAGCGACTGCGCGAACGACATCGTCTGCCGTGAGCTGTAGCGGAGCTTGCGAGAGGCCTCCTGCTGCAGCGTCGACGTGGTGAACGGCGCTGCAGGGCGACGCGTGTGCGGCTTCGTCTCGACGGAGACGACTTCTCCCCTGGCGTCCGCAGCGAGCAGGGATGCGAGGCGCTCGGCACGCTCCTGCTCCAGCGGAATGACCCCCGCCTTCGACGCACGAGCCGTCAGGTTGCCGTCGTCGCCGAAGTCGGCGCCGGTGGCGACGCGCTGGGCGTCGAGCCGCACGAGCCTAGCTTGGAACGCCGTGGTGTCGGTAGCGCTGTCGTCGGGTCGGAAGGTCGCGGTGAGGTCCCAGTACTCGGCAGCGCGGAACGCCTGGCGCTCGCGCTCGCGGTCGACGACGAGTCGCGTCGCCGCCGACTGCACTCGGCCTGCGGAGAGCTTGGGCGCGACCTTGCGCCAGAGCACCGGAGAGATGTCGTACCCGTACAGGCGATCGAGGATGCGTCGCGTCTCCTGCGCATCGACCAGCGCCGTGTCGAGGTCGCGCGTGTTCTGCTTGGCCTGTTCGATGGCGTCCTGCGTGATCTCGTGGAACACCATGCGATGCACCGGCACCTTGGGCTGGAGCACCTCGAGGAGGTGCCACGCGATGGCCTCGCCCTCGCGGTCCTCATCAGTTGCGAGCCACAGCTCGTCGGCACCCTTCAGCGCGCGCTTCAGCTCGGAGACCGTTTTGCGTTTGTTGTCATTGACAACGTAGTACGGGGCGAAGTCGTTCTCGACATCGACCGCGAACTTCCCGAATGCGCCCTTCTTGAGCTCCGCGGGCAGGGCCGATGGCTCGGCGAGATCACGAACGTGTCCGACCGATGCAATGACCTCGTAGTCGTCTCCGAGGTAGCCGCCGATGGTCTTCGCCTTAGTCGGTGACTCGACGATGACGAGTTTCTTCGTACCCTTCACGGGTCTCCTTCGTTGCTTCACGCAGTGTAGGGCTGCTCCGCCAGGACCGGCTGAGGGTTCTGCTCCGACACGATACACATTCTGGCGTGAGAATCCACCTGCGGGATTCCACGCATGTTCTCTCTTCATTATGTCCGTCGCCGGCCGAAGTACTCGCATTGGAGTTTCTGCGCACTGCGTCAACGGATCTCAGGGCCACCGATATAGAGGTATGGATTCACGTCGGGAAACGCGTTCGACGGGGTGGTCGACAGCGTGAAGTGCGAGTGCGGCCCCGACGTGCATCCGCTCATGCCTGCGAGGGCCACCGGTTGTCCGGCTCGCACTGCAGTGCCCGGCGATAGCCCGAAGGCGTCGGTCGATCCGGGGGCCACGTGATTGTGGGAGCTGAAGAGCACTTCCCCCCGATAGCTGTGTCTGATGATGATCGTGTGATTCGGGCCATGCCACCACGAGGGTTCGGCGACGCACTTCTCGGGCGGCCCACCGCTGTCCGTTCCGGCTGCGACGACGACGCCGTCGTAGGGAGCGTAGAGCGGTGACCCTTCAACCGCACGGAGATCAATGGAGTAGCCGTCGTGGAACCCCTGCGTGATGCCCGACTCCGAGCTGGGCCACGCCCAGCCATTCGCGCCGACCGCACCTCCCGGCATCGCGGAACTCGGCGGTGGACCAGCGTGCGCCGACGCGCCGACGGCCCCGAGCGGCCCGTCCGCCACCACCTTCACGCGGGCGTCGGCGAGGGCGGGATCGAGCTCGCAGGACACGAGTTCGCTGCTCATCGCACTCGTGACAGCCCCCGCCAGGTCACAGGGGTCTCCCGCGAGAAACCCGGCGGCCGAGTCGGCTGCGGCGAGCGCTGCCGCGTCAGCGGCCCCTGCTGCACGGTGGGAGGCTTCGAGGTGCGACGACGCCGCGATGATCGGTAGGCCGAGACATATCGCAGCGGCTGCGCAGACGAGGGTCGCCGGTGCGCTCATGAGGTCGCTCCCTCACCGATTCGGGCGGCGCACGAGCGCGATTCGACCGCGATGCGGGCGAGGGGTCCTCCACCCGGGCGCGACCGAAGCGTGACGCAGTGCAGCACGCCGTCTTCCACACGTTCGATCTCCACTCGATCACCGAGCGAGTCCAGATGTTTTTGGGCGAGCTCGGCATCACCGCGTGCCTCTGATCTCGCGATCTCAGCCGACGCCGATACGAGGGTGATGCGATGCGCCGCCACGTAGATGCCGCCGATCACGAGCCCGAGTACGGCGAGCACTGCGGGCACGACGATCGCGAATTCCGCCGTGACCGTGCCGCGTTCGTCGTGCCGCAGCGCCGCGAGCATCAGGACCCTGCGCCGAGCGCGTTCTCGACGAGTTCCACGAGCATCGCTCGGATCTCGCTCGACCGCATGATGGCAACCAGCAGACCGGCGAATGCTACGGCGGCCATGATGACAATCGCGTACTCCGCTGTCACGGCGCCGCGCTCATCGTCGGCGAGCGCGCGCATCTCGCCGACGAACGCCCGCCCGCGTCGTCGGCCTCCGCGACGGACGCGCTGCAGACGTGTGCGGCGGCGCTCGGGCCCGCCTTCCGTGGATGTCGCACCTCGGTCGGATACGAGTTGGAGTGTGGGCTGCATCGGGAACCTCCTTGACCTCGCACGGCCCCGGCGATCGCCGGTGCATCCATCCTCACGGGAGAGGCTCGGCCCGACGCGGCCCGACGAACGATCTGTGGAGAACCCGAACGCCGATGCGATCGCCATCCCCTGTGGAGTACGAACGCTGTCGGGAAGCATCACACAGCCCCGAACATGGACAGCACCACCGGCAGCACGCCGAGCACGATGAAGGCGGGCAGCACGCAGACCCCCAGGGGCACCAGCACGCGCACGCCGAGGCGTTCCGCCTCCCGTTCCAGTCGCGCAGCTGAGGCCACGCGCTCTGCACCCGCGTGTTCGAGCAGCAGCGGGCGCATCGGAACACCGGCGGCTTCCGCAGCGGCGATCGTCGACAGCAGCGGGCTCCCGGAACAGAAGTCGTCGAAGGCGATCCACTCGGCCCCGTACTGGTCCACGCGATCCACCACGTGTCTCAGTGCCGCGGAAGGAGGGGCGCCGCCTCCCAGCGCGACCCAGAGCAGTTCGAACGGCAGACCGGCGATGTGATCGTCACTCGCGGTTCGATGCTGCATGGCGCGAGACCAGTGCACGCCGATGCCGAGCAGACCGATGCCGATCGCCGCGATCGCCGCCCCCATCCCGCTGAACAGCACCGGTATCGGATCGAATCCGAGCAGCAGGCCGAGCAGCAGCGCGAGGATCGGCAGGGCCGCAACCATGCGCACCGTCGCCCGCGGACCCGCCAGGAGCACGGAACGTCGTTCCCGCAACTGGTCGAGTTCGCGCAGCGCATACGCGATGCGTTGGAGCGCGGGGGCGAGCGGAGCACCGCATGCTTCGGCGAGGCGCCAGGCGACTGCCAGCACGCGCCATTCCGGATCGGGGGTCGCTGCGAGCGCGGAGGCGACCGGGACTCCGTCTGCCACACGGGCGGCGATGATTCCCGTGGCAGAGGTCGGCTCTGCGTCGGCGGCGATCACTGCGAACGTCCGACCGGGCGGCACTCCCCCGCGAAGGAGCGCCGCTGCTCGTTCCGCGACGACCGTCGCCTCATTCCGTTGATGCGCGGTGACGCTCGAAGCCGAGCCCGAAGCTGAAACGATTCGTGACCGGGCGAGGGACCGGAGTCGCTTCCACACGCGCTACGCCACCACCCTTCGCACTCCGAGCAACCGGTCACCGGTGAGCTCGAGACCGCCGATCGCGCGCACCCGAGGGCCGAGAGCACCCCGTTCGACGTGGACGATCGCGTGCAGTGCACTGACGGCCTGTCGAGCGAGCGCTTCCGGCGTCCATCCCGCGAGCGCACCCAGCGCTTCGAGGCGCGAGGGCACTTCTTCCAGACGGCTCGCGTGGAGGGTTCCGGCGCCGCCGTCGTGGCCGGTGTTCAGTGCCGCCAGGAGCGTCGAGATCTCGGCACCGCGGCACTCGCCGAGCACGATGCGGTCGGGCCGCATGCGCAACGCTTCCCGCAGCAGTCGATCGACCGAGACCTCCCCGACCCCTTCCGCGCTCGCCTGACGCGTTTCGAGAGACACGGCGTGCGGATGCCTCAACCGCAGCTCCGCCACGTCCTCGATCGTGAGGATGCGCTCGTGCGGTGGGGCGAGATCCAGCAGTGCGGCCAGCACCGTCGTCTTTCCGCTTCCGGTGCCTCCGGTGATCAGAATGTTGCTGCGGTCGATGATCACCCGGCGCAGCATCTCTGCTGTGCTCGTCGCGCAGAGGCCGCCGGCGACGAGTTCATCGAACCGAGGGGGCGAGATGCGGGGCAGCCGAATCGATACGGCCGCGCCCTCGACGGCGATCGGGGGCAGTACTGCGTGCACTCGAATGCCATCGCCCAGCCTCACGTCGGCGCAGGGGTGCAGCTCGTCGAGGTGGCGCCCGCCAGCAGCGATCAACCCGGTCGCCAACCCGTGCACCGCTTCAGGATCAGCCTGCCAATCCGGCACCTCCTGCAGCGCTCCGCATCGGTCCAGCCACAGTCGAGCAGCGCCGCCGCGCACCTGCACGATGAGATCTCGCAGATCGGGGTCATCCAGCAGGGGCAGCAGGCCGCCGAACGAACGCTTCGCGGCGCGACTGAGCGCCGCAGATCGTGTCGACACCGAGGGCCGTGGGTCGGGAGGCCGTGGGTGATCCGGAATCTCAGCAGGGGGCATGAGCCCATACCAGCAGGGTTCGCCACGACCAGACCGCTCGCCCGAGCATCTGTGCGCTGTCGCGGCAACACCGTCGCGGGCTCACCGATGTGAGCGGAGATAGACGAAAGGTATAGCCTGGTTCTGCGTTTTCGGGATGGTACGGATCCCGTACGCGACTGAGGGGCCGGGAGCGAGCGATCGCCCCGGGAATCGATCGAAGATAAGGGCGTCAATGAGCGATCAGACCGGCAGTATTGAAAGCCACCACCTCCCCAAGGGAGCAACGGCGGAGACGTATGCTCCGAGTCCGGAGTTCCGCGAGCAGGCCAACGTCACCGACCCGTCCGTCTACTGGAAGGCCGCGCAGGATCCCGAGGGGTACTGGGCGGAGCAGGCCCAGAACCTGCAGTGGACGAAGCCGTTCAGTGAGGTGCTCGATTGGACGAACCCGCCGTTCGCGAAGTGGTTCCAGGACGGCGAGCTGAACGTCGCGTCGAACTGCCTCGATCGCCACGTGGCAGCGGGCAACGGCGACCGCGTCGCGCTCCACTTCGAGGGCGAACCGGGCGACACGCGCACCCTCACGTACGCCGAGCTCACGCACGAGGTGAAGCGCGCCGCGAACATGCTCACCAGCCTCGGCGTCGCCGAGGGCGACCGTGTGGCCATCTACATGCCGATGATCCCGGAGACGGTGATCGCCATGCTCGCCGTCGCGCGCCTCGGCGCAGCGCACTCGGTGGTCTTCGGCGGCTTCAGCGCTGAGAGTCTGCGCGCTCGCATCGACGACGCTGAGGCGCGTCTCGTGATCACGGCCGATGGCGGATGGCGCAAGGGACGCGTGTCTGCGCTGAAGCCGACCGTGGACGATGCGCTCGCGCTGAACGGCGGAGGCAGCACCGTCTCTCGCGTGCTCGTCGTCGAACGCGCGGGCAATGACGTCGCCTTCGATGAGGATCGCGACCTCTGGTGGCACCGCGAGATCACCGCATTCGACGGCGAGCACGAAGCTCAGGGCTTCCCCGCCGAGAACCCGCTCTTCATCCTGTACACCTCGGGAACCACGGGCAAGCCCAAGGGCATCCTGCACACCTCGGGCGGATATCTCACCCAGGTGTCGACCACCCACCGCGACGTCTTCGATCTGAAGCCCGACACCGACGTGTATTGGTGCACAGCCGACATCGGATGGATCACCGGGCACAGCTACGTGGTCTACGGTCCCCTCGCGAACGGCGCGACTCAGGTGATCTACGAGGGCACCCCGGAGACGCCCGATTGGGGCCGCTGGTGGTCGATCATTCAGAAGTACGGTGTGACGATCTTCTACACCGCGCCCACGGCCATTCGCGCCTGCATGAAGGTCGGGCGCCAGGTTCCGGAGCAGTACGACCTCTCGTCGATCCGGGTGCTCGGTTCGGTCGGCGAGCCCATCAACCCCGAGGCGTGGCGCTGGTACCGCGAGGTCATCGGCGCGGGCACCGCCCCCATCGTTGATACGTGGTGGCAGACGGAGACCGGCGCGATCATGATCTCACCGCTGCCGGGCCTCACGCCCCTGAAGCCGGGCAGCGCGCAGGTGCCGCAGCCAGGGATCTCGGTGACGGTGGTCGGCGAGGATGGCGCCCCCGTCGAGAACGGGCAGGGCGGCCTGCTCGTCGTGCAGCGCCCCTGGCCGTCGATGGTGCGCACGATCTGGGGCGACGATCAGCGTTTCATCGACACCTACTGGGCGAAGTTCGGCGACCGCTACTTCGCGGGCGACGGCGCCCGTCTCGACGAGGACGGCGACGTCTGGCTGCTCGGACGCGTGGACGACGTGATGAACGTGTCGGGCCACCGACTCTCGACCGCGGAGATCGAGTCGGCGCTGGTCGAGCACCACGCGGTCGCCGAATCGGCGGTCGTCGGGGCGGATGACGAGACGACGGGACAGGCCGTCGTCGCCTTCGTCATTCTGAAGTCGCAGCAGAGCATCCTGTCGCTCGATGACGCCGAGCCCGAGCTGAAGAAGCACGTCGCAGCCCAGATCGGTGCGATCGCGCGGCCGCGCCAGATCTTCATCGTCTCCGAACTGCCGAAGACACGGTCGGGCAAGATCATGCGGCGGCTGCTCAAGGACGCGGCAGAAGGCCGAGAGGTCGGCGACACGACCACGCTCGCCGACACATCGGTGATGCAGACGATCTCGGATCGCGTGCGCAGCGAGCGCGGCGACTGAGCCGCACGTTACCGAACCGCAGGCGACACACGACCGAGGCCTGGAACCCGCTTCAGGGTTCCCGGCCTCGGTCGTTTCGCACGTGCGCGGGTTCGCTGCACGGAGCGCGCGGTGTCAGTCCTCGATCTTGAACACGAATTCAATCTCGACGGGCGCGTCGAGCGGGAGGACGGCGACGCCGACGGCTGAACGCACGTGGATGCCGAGATCGCCGAAGACGCGACCCAGGAACATCGAGGCGCCATTCGCGACGGCGGGCTGACCCGTGAACGACGGATCGGATGCGATGAAGGCAGTGACCTTCACGACCTGAGAGATCTTGTCGAGCGACCCGATGACGCCTCGAGCGGCGGCGAGGGCGTTCAACGCGCAGAGCTGCGCGAGCTCTTCCGCGCGCTCGGGCGACACGAGCCCTGCTCCCAGACCCACTTTGCCCGTCTCGGGCAGAGCACCGTTCACGAACGGGAGCTGGCCGGCCGTGTACACGTAGTTGCCGTCACGCAGCGCGGGCACGTACGCGGCGACCGCCGCTGCGACCTCGGGGATCTCGTATCCCAGTTCGCGCAGCCGGTCCTCGATCACAGATGCCATGTCAGGCCTTCCTCTTCTTCATGTATGCGACGTTGCCGCCGGCCGGGCCCTCGATGATCTGCACGAGCTCCCACCCCTGCGCACCCCAGTTGTTCAGAATCTGCGCCTCGTTGTGCAGCAGCAGCGGCGTCACGAAGTACTCCCAGGTCGGGGCGGCTTCGGCGGATTCACTCACGTGCGGATCTCCCTCGGTAGACGGTGTGCAGCGCATGCCGGCGACCGGCATCGCCGCGACGCGGACGGGCGCGTTGCTGTTTTGTCAGCTACGTCGCTTACCCTTGATTCTATGACCCGTCAGACATCTCAGTCTTCGCGCGTGCGCTCGCAGAAACCTCGCACCGCAGGAGGGGCCCTCGCCGGGCTCCTCGGCGCGCTCGCCATGAGCGTGATCGCCGGTGTTCTCGTCACCGCAGCTGTGACGCCGGTGGTCGCTCTGAGCGGCACGGCCACGAAATCCGCAGTCGGCATCTTCGAGAGCCTGCCCGACCATCTGGACCCGGGCAAGCTCGCCGAGCCGTCGTCGATCTTCGCTACGACGAGCGATGGAAATAATGTCGAGGTCGCGACATTCTACGATCAGGATCGCGAGACGCTGGAGTGGGCCCAGATTCCGCAGTTCGTGAAAGATGCTGCAGTTGCAGAGGAGGATCCCCGCTTCTACACCCACGGCGGCGTCGACGTGCTCGCAACGGCCCGTGCCGTGCTGCAGAACGCAGCGGGGCAGAACCTCTCGGGCGCATCGACGATCACGATGCAGTACGTGCGTAACGTGCTGATTCAGGAGGCCATCGCGATTCCCGACAAGGAAGCGCAGAAGGAAGCCTACGAAGACGCGATGCGTCAGGACGTCGACCGCAAGCTCAAAGAGATGAAGTACGCGATCTCCATCGAGAAGAAGTACCCGAAGGACGAGATTCTGCTCGGGTATCTGAATATTGCGCTCTTCGGTCGACAGATCTACGGCATCGAATCAGCCGCGAAGTTCTACTACGGCAAATCGGCCGCCGATCTGTCGCTCGCGGAGTCCGCGAGCCTTGTGGCGATCGTGAACAACCCGTCTGAGTTGCAAATCGATGTCGAGGCGAATCTCCCTGCCAATACCGAGCGTCGCAACAAGATTCTCGACAGCATGCTCAGCCACGGAAAGATCACAGAGGCTCAGCATGAAGAAGCGGTAGCGACCCCTGTCACTCCGAACATCACCCCTCGCATTCAGGGGTGCAACGTCGCAGAACAGAACTACGGCCTCGGAGCCTTCTGCGATTACGTGCAGCGGTACATCAAGGCGGATCCGAACTTCGGTGACACCCCGACAGAACGCGAGTTCAATTTCAGTCGTGGTGGATACAAGATCTATACGACCATCGACCTCGACATGCAGGCCGCCGGCAATGATGCTACGCGCGGCACAGTTCCCGCGCTCATGGACGGGATCAAGGTCGGGTCGGCGTCGAGCAGCGTCGAGGTCGGCACCGGCAAGGTGCGCGCAATGGTGCAGAATCGCCCCTTCAACAACGCCGAATCGTTCTTGAAGGAGCATCCCGAATTCACGCCGGTGAACTACAACACGGATGAGGAGTTCGGCGGCTCGAGCGGATTCCAGGTGGGTTCAACCTTCAAACCGGTTACCCTCGCGGAGTGGATCCGCACGGGGCACTCAGTGCGTGACATTGTCAATGTCAACAGCCGAAAGGGCGTCCCGTACCAGTCGTTCCAGGCGACCTGCATGCCAGACGGAGTCTACAGTTACGGCTCGTTCGACTTCTCGAACGACAATGAGGGCATCAAGGGCAACCAGTCCGTACTCACGACCATCGCGAATTCCATCAATGGCGGTATCGTCTCGATGCAGCAGAAGATGGACCTCTGCGGCACGTTCGAGACGGCCAAAGCTCTCGGCATACATCGAGCTTCGGACCTTCCGGTCTGGTCACAGGAAGAGATCGATCAAGGAATGGCTCCGCCGGAGCTCCTCGGTACCACCAAGGTCCCGACACTCACCAATGATCCGCGTGACCTCTCGATGGTGCCGTCGAACACATACGGCGGCGTCGACGAGATCGCTCCCATCACCATGGCAGCGGCGTACTCCGCGTTTGCGGGCGACGGGACCGTCTGCACCCCGGTTCCCATCGAATCGATCGTGGATGACTCCGGCGAGCAAGTGCCCTTCACGAAGAGCGAATGCTCGCAAGCCATCGCACCGGAGGTGGCTGCCGGCGTGGCGTTCGCCCTGCAGAACGCGGTAACGGCGGGTCTCGCTGACCACGCGAGGTCGTCGACCGGTGTTCCGCATCTCGCGAAGACCGGAACGACTGATGATGTCATCGACAACTGGACAGTCGGTGCGAGCACGAAAGTCGCCACGGCGACCTGGGTGGGAAACGCGGATCCGTTTTGTGTCGATCCCGCCAACCCCGACAGTTGCTCCCGAGTGTCGACGATGGGCTTCGGCAACCTGATGTACGCCGATCAGACGATCTGGCCAGCGATCATGAACACCGCGGACGCGCGGTATGGCGGTGACGCCTTCCCCGAGCCTTCGGAGGCCGCTATCCGCCAGACGATGGTTTCGGTGCCGGACGTGAAGGGCAAATCCGTTGAAGAGGCGACGGGCATGCTGACACAGCTCGGATTCTCGGTGAATGATGGCGGCGAAGTCCCATCGTCGGAGGCCGAAGGCCTGGCGGCTCGCACCGATCCGGAGGCAGGCTCGTCGGTTGGTCTCGGTTCGGGAATCACTCTCTACCGCAGCAACGGCAAGGCGTCGAAGATCCCGGATGGGCTCGTGGGTCAGACGGGCAACAACGCGAAGTCTGCACTGAATAGCGCAGGGTTCGACAACGTCGAGTTCGCCTGCGGCACCGGCAGCGATTCGAAACCCAAATCGAACAAGGTGCTCTCGGTCAGCCCCGAAAGCGGCGCCGAGGTCAACCGTGGTGACACGGTGACGCTGGCGCTCGCCTGCGGCAAGAAGAACTGACCTTGGCAATGCATCCCGCGCGTTCGACGGCGGCCGTTCTCGGAGCGGCCGCCGTCGGCGTACTGACCTGGTCCACGCTCATCGAGCGACGGCTGTTCACGGTGCGGCGCCATACGTTGCCCGTGCTGCCGGACTCCCGCAGTCCGATCCGGGTACTGCAGCTCTCAGACCTGCATTTGGCGCCATGGCAAGCGCAGAAGGTCGACTGGGTGCGCTCCCTCGCGGAGCTTCGCCCCGACCTGGTCGTGCTGACCGGAGATCTCATGGGCCATCGCGAAGCGCTCCCGGCGCTGCTGCATGCGTTGCGGCCGCTCGTCGAGCAGACGCCCACGGTGTTCGTTCACGGCTCGAACGACTACTACGGTCCGCTCTTCAAGAACCCCGTCAAGTACCTGCTCGAGCCGAGTAGGCAGAGCACGCGCACCCCTGATCTCGACAACGGTGCGATCACCCGCGGGCTGACCGAGCTGGGCGCGATCGACCTCAACAACGATGCGGTTCGGCTCTCCATTCGCGGCAGCAGCGTCGAGCTGTTCGGCCTGAACGACCCGCACATTCGCTACGACGACGCAGATCGTATGCGCGCGGCCGCCGCAGCGTTGACGCAGAACGAGGGCGCAGCCGTCGAAGCCGACCCGGCCCCGGTGCGCCTCGGCGTCGTGCACGCGCCCTATCAGGAGTCCCTGGGCGCGCTGCTGACGGCCGGATCGGACCTGATCCTGGCCGGGCATACGCACGGCGGCCAAGTGCGCGTACCGGGCGTCGGGGCGCTCACCGCGAACTGCGACCTCCCGACCGAGCAAGCACGCGGCCTGAGCGTCTGGTTCGACGCGCACCGCGCCGCGTTCCTGAACGTCAGCGCGGGGCTGGGCAACTCGATCTACGCGCCGGTGCGTTTCGCCTGCCGCCCCGAGGCATCGCTGATCACACTGGAATCGCGGTAGGCCGGAGAACGCACTCCAGCCTCGAGACAAACATCAGGCCCCGGTCGTCGACGTGAACGACCGGGGCCTGATGCTGTACTGGCGACCCGCCCCTACTCGGCCCGCCGCGCCGCGATGATCTCAGCGATCTGCACCGCGTTCAGCGCTGCACCCTTGCGCAGATTGTCGTTCGAGATGAACAGCGTCAGACCGCGGCCGTCGGGAGCGGACTGGTCAGCGCGAATGCGCCCGACGAGCGAGGGATCCTTGCCTGCCGCCTCGAGGGGCGTCGGGACGTCGGTGAGTTCGACGCCGGGAGCTGCTGCGAGCACCTCACGAGCACGATCCGCCGAGATCTCGCGAGCGAATTCGGCGCTGATCGACAACGAGTGCCCGGTGAAGACCGGCACGCGCACGCACGTTCCGGCGACTCGCAGCTCGGGGAGCTCGAGGATCTTCCGGCTCTCGTTGCGCAGCTTCTTCTCTTCGTCAGTCTCACCCTCGCCGTCTTCGACGATGGAGCCGGCGAGCGGCAGTACGTTGAATGCGATCGTCTTGGTGTAGACCTCGGGAGCCGGGAAGTCCACGGCGCCCCCGTCATGTACGAGCTGCTCGAGCTCGCCCGACTCGACGGCTGCAACGGCCTGACCGGCCAGCTCGCGGGCCCCGACGAGGCCTGAGCCCGACACGGCCTGGAACGTCGTGACGATGAGCCGTTCGAGCCCGGCCTCGGAGTCGAGTGCCTTCATCACCGGCATGGCTGCCATCGTGGTGCAGTTCGGGTTCGCGATGATCCCCTTCCGCGCCTCGTCGATCGCGTGCGGGTTGACCTCGCTCACCACGAGGGGAACGTCCGGGTCGAGTCGCCACGCACTCGAATTGTCGATGACCGTGGCACCCGCGGCGGCGAACTCCGGCGAGTACTGCTTCGAAGCGGCGCCACCGGCGGAGAAGAGCGCGATATCGATGCCGCTCTTGTCCGCTGTCGCGACGTCCTCGACGACGATGCTCTCGCCGCGGAATTCAAGCGTCGAGCCCGCCGAGCGCGCGCTGGAGAAGAAGCGGATGTTCGCGATCGGGAAGTCCCGCTCGTCGAGCAAACGGCGCATCACTGCGCCCACCTGACCGGTTGCGCCGACGACGGCGATCGAGAGTCCCTGCTGTGCAGCCATGTGTTTCGAGATCCTGTTCTGTGTTTCGCCGTGAAAGAGTTATCGGCCGGTGCCGGCGTAGACCGTGGCTTCGGTCTCGGCATCGAGGCCGAACGCCGTGTGGAGTACGCGGACCGCCTTGTCGAGGAGGTCGGCTCGGGTGACGACCGAGATCCTGATCTCCGAAGTCGAGATCATTTCGATATTGATGTCGGCCTCGTACAGCGCACGGAAGAGCTGCGCGGATACGCCCGTACTCGTGCGCATGCCGGCGCCCACGACGGCGAGCTTGGCGATCTGATCGTCGTACTGCAGACTCTCGAATCCGAGTGCTTCGCGTTCCGCTTCGAGCGCCTCGATGACTTTCCGACCGTCGCCGAGCGGGACCGTGAAGGAGATATCGGTGCGGTTCGTTTGCGCCGCCGAGACGTTCTGCACGATCATGTCGATGTTCGCGTGCGTCTTCGCCACGATCTCGAAGATCTGGGCAGCTTTGCCCGGAATGTCCGGCACACCGCCCACGGTGACCTTCGCCTCGCTCTTCTCAGCGGCGATACCAGTGATGATCGGCTCTTCCACCTGATCTCCCTTCGGATGCCCCTTGGCGGGGTCGTAGACGATGGTGCCCGGCTCGTCGGAGAACGAGGAGCGGACGTGCAGCACGACGCCGTGGCGGCGGGCGTACTCGACGGCGCGCAGGTGCAGCACCTTCGCGCCGGACGCCGCGAGTTCGAGCATCTCCTCCGCCGTGATGGCGTCGATCTTCCGCGCGAGCGGCACGACGCGAGGATCGGTCGTGAAGATGCCGTCGACGTCGGTGTAGATCTCGCATACATCGGCGCCGAGGGCGGCGGCGAGTGCAACGGCGGTCGTGTCGGATCCGCCGCGCCCGAGCGTGGTGATGTCTCGCGAGTCGCGACTGAATCCTTGGAAGCCTGCGACGATGGCGACGGCGCCCTGGTCGAGGGCCTCGCGCACGCGGCCGGGCGTCACATCGACGATCTTCGCCGAACCGTGCTCGGCGGTGGTGATCATTCCCGCTTGGCTGCCCGTGAAAGAGAGCGCTTCGATGCCCATGCCTTTGATCGTCATCGCGAGCAAGGCCATCGAGATGCGCTCACCCGCGGTGAGGAGCATGTCGAGTTCTCGCGGTGCGGGGATCGGCGTGCACGCCGCTGCGAGTTCGAGCAGTTCATCGGTGGTGTCGCCCATGGCGCTCACGGCGACGACGACCTCGTTGCCCCCGCGACGCGCCTCGACGATGCGCTTCGCGACGCGCTTGATGCTCTCGGCGTCGGCTACGGACGAGCCCCCGAATTTCTGCACGATCAACGCCACGCGGGTTCCTCCTGAATATCCGAGCCGAAAGCTCAGTCTATCGGACCAGAACTTCGGGTGATGTCTCCGGTTACTCCACCTTACGGCGGCCTTCGAAGGCGCGTCCGAGTGTGACTTCATCGGCGAATTCCAGGTCGCCGCCGACGGGAAGCCCCGAGGCCAGACGCGATACCGGCACTTCGATGGAGGTCAGCAGCCGCGACAGGTACGCCGCGGTGGCTTCGCCCTCCAGGTTCGGATCGGTCGCGATGATCACTTCTTGCACGTGGTTCTCACCGACGCGACGCATCAGTGCGGGGATGCTGAGATCGTCGGGTCCGACGCCGTCGATCGGGCTGATGGCGCCGCCGAGCACGTGATACAGGCCGCGGAACTGACGCGTGCGCTCGATCGCGACCACGTCTTTCGGCTCTTCGACGACGCAGATGATGCTGTCGTCGCGGCGCGGGTCTCGGCAGATCGAGCACCGCTCGTGCTCCGTGATGTTGCCGCACACGTCGCAGAAGCGCACCTTCTCGCGGACCTCGCTGAGCAGTTCGGCGAGCTTGGAGACGTCGAAGTTCTGCGTCTGCAGAATGTGGAACGCGATGCGCTGCGCCGACTTCGGACCGATGCCAGGCAGCCGACCGAACTCGTCGATCAGGTCTTGGACGATGCCGTCGTACACGGTGGAGCCTCCTCGGGTTGACGACGTGACGCGCGCCGTTCAGCACACACCCTAGTCGCGACGTTGCATGGGCCGCTCAACGCGGCGGGAGCGGGCGCTCCTCGACGAACCGGGCCCCGAGCACTTCGCGCACCACTGACTCGCCGTACCGTGTGAATGCGGGCCGAGCCGCCGGCGAGGCGGGGGCGGCAGCGGCAGCTGGAGCTGGAGCTGGAGCTGGAGCTGGAGCTGGAGCCTGGCCGCCGGACGATATCCGGGCTGCCGACGGCGCGGCAGGGGCGGGAGGGACGGCTGCGGGCGCCTGGCCGAGCGTAGATGCGACACCTGCCGAAGATGCCGGGGTCGGTGCGTACGGGTCGCCCTCCGCCGAGTCGTCCGGCGCTTCGCCGGGGTCTCCCGCATAGGGGTCGCCGTACTCCGCCGGATCTGCGAACCGTGCGGGCGCCGCATCTGCGTCGACCGCTGCACGCGCGGCCGCAGGCGCTTCTCCCGCTGGGGGCTGTGCCTCGGCTGCGTCCTGCGTCATGGCTGCCTCATCGCGCGTCGCCGCGGCGGCAGAGGCCGACGGTTCTTGCTCAGCGGTGGTCGGAGCATCGTTCGAGTTCGATGCGGGGGTCGGAGCGTCGATCGAGCTCGATGCGGCCGGTGGCGCAGATTCGGGCTGCGGATCTGCCCAGGCGGGAGCAGCGAGAGCCGGACCCAAGCCGCTCAGGCGTGCCGCTGCCCGAACCATCGGGTCGTTCGCGTCTGGGGCGGCGACGGTCACGCCCTGCGGTTCGGAGGAGCGTGTGTCGGATGCGGTATCAGGCGTATGCCCGGCTGGGTGAGGCTCCTCTGCGTCAGCTGCGGCCTCTGGCTCGCGCGCGGCGCCGTGACCGGCAGCCGCCTCGCCGGCGGTCATGCGCTTCGGCTTGTATTTCACGCTGATGCCAACGGCGGAGAGAATCGTCTCTCGGAGCGGACCGGCTCCGGTCGTCTTGAATGCGGCGAGATCGGATTCCGAGGCGAGGCCGACCGTGAGCACGTCGCCTTCGAGCGCCAGCGGCGCGATCACTCGCACGGCGTTCCATGCATCACGATCGAGCTCGAGCAGTTCCTCGAGCAGATCGGGCCACACCTCCATCAGGTCTTCGTACCCGCCGGAGGTTTCGGCGTCGGACTCCGTCACGGCCTCGTCAGAGACGGGCCCTTCGGCCGCGGCCGCCTGCTCAGCCGGAGCCGGCGCGGTGTCACCGACGGTGCCACCGACGGTGGCCCCTGCTGCGGGCGCCGCCGGCCGGGGTGCCGGTGCATCGTTGCCGATGCTCTCGATCTGCGCCGAGCTGAGCACTGCCGAGATCGGACGGCCGAATTTCGCTGCGCCCTCATTCGGATGGGGAGCTCCAGCATGCGGAGCTCCAGCATGCGGTGCTCCAGCATGCGGTGCTCCGGCGTGCGGGGTCTCCAGTCGAGGCGGCGCGGCTCTCGGCGCGGCTGGCGGAGTCGCGGTGTCTTCGACTGCAGTCGCCCCCGCAGTCTCAGGATCGGACGCAGGAGCAGGTGAGGGCACAGGAGCAGGAGCAGGCGACGGCGCAGGAGTAGGCGCCTGCGCCGTCGCTGCTGGCCGCGCTGCCTCCCCGCCCTGCGCATCCTGCGACAGGAACTCCCGGATCGATGCTGCCGTCTGCGCGGCATTCGGGGTGCCAGGTGCAGCGTTCGGCGCGGCCGGATCGCCCGGAGCCGGCGCCGGCCGAGGCGTTTCCGTCTGCTCAACCGCAGCGCTGCGAGCCGCCGCGAGCGCGGCCATGGGATCGGGCGCCGGCTGGGCCGGCGCGGCGGCGTTCGCGGGAGCTGCACCCGACGGCCGCTCGCCGGTCGGCACCGAGCCGGGCTGCGCCGACTGCGCCGACTGCGCACGCGGCTCAGTGCGCTCCACCGGCTGCGCGGCGTGCACCAGGGCTCGCGCGATCATGAGTTCGAGCTGCAGCCGCGGCGCGGTGGCACCCGCCATCTTGTCGAGGGCAGCGCTCACGACATCGGCGATGCGCGACAGCTCGCCCGGCCCGAAAGCGCGGGCCTGCTCGAACATCCGCGTGAGCTGATCCTGCGGCACGCCGCGGAAGATCGCTGCAGCACCGTCGACGGTCGTGGCATTCACCACGATGAGGTCGCGCAGGCGTTCGAGCAGGTCCTCGACGAAGCGACGCGGATCCTGCCCAGTCTGCACGACACGATCCGTCGCTCGGAATGCTGCGGCGGCATCATGCGCCCCGAATGCGGCGACGGCGTCGTCGAGCAGCTCTGCGTGGGTGAAGCCGAGCAGGCCGGCTGCGCGGTCGGCGGTGACGAGCGGAGTCTCGGACCCCGCGATGAGCTGGTCGAGAATCGACAGCGTATCGCGCACCGATCCGCCGCCCGCTCGCACGACGAGGGGAAGCACGCCGGGCTCGACCTGCACGCCTTCGCTGTCGCAGAGCGACTGCACGTAGTCGATGAGGGTGCCGGGTGCGATGAGGCGGAAGGGATAGTGGTGGGTGCGCGAGCGGATCGTGCCGATGACCTTGTCTGGCTCGGTCGTCGCGAACACGAACTTCACGTGCGGCGGCGGCTCCTCGACGATCTTGAGCAGCGCGTTGAACCCGCCGGGCGTCACCATGTGCGCCTCGTCGATGATGAAGATCTTGAACCGATCGCGCGCCGGGGCGAAGACCGCGCGTTCGCGCAGGTCCCTGGCATCATCGACGCCGCCGTGGCTCGCGGCATCGATCTCGACGACATCGAGCGAACCGCCACCGTCGCGGCTGAGTTCGACGCAGCTCGGGCAGACTCCGCACGGCGTATCAGTGGGCCCCTCGGCGCAGTTCAGGCACCGTGCAAGAATGCGGGCCGAGGTCGTCTTGCCGCAGCCCCGCGGGCCGCTGAACAAATAGGCGTGCCCGATGCGACCGGTGCGCAGGGCCGTCATCAACGGTTCGGTGACCTGCGACTGCCCGATCATCTCGGAGAAAGCTTCTGGCCGATATCGGCGATAGAGTGCGGCAACCACGACACCATGCTACCGGCGGCCGCCGACATTCTGGCCGGGGCCGAGGGCTACCTGAGGCTCAGGTCAGGCGCTTCGAGCCCGTACTCGTGGCGCAGCGCCGATTTCGCCGCGTACCAGCCGCACAACCCGTGCACGCCGGGGCCCGGAGGCGTCGATGACGACGCGAGGTAGATGCCGCGGCCCGGAGTGCGCCAAGGGTCGACTGAGAGGGTCGGCCGCGCGATCAGCTGCGGCAGCGTGATGGCTCCCGCGCTGAAATCGCCGCCGTGGTAATTGCGGTTGTAGCGCGACATCTCGTCCGCGGTCGTCACGCGCACAGCGCGGATCCGGTCGCGGAACCCGGGAGCGAAGCGCTCGATCTGCCGGATCACCGGCTCGCCCATGTCGACCGTCGACCCGCTCGGCACGTGCGTGTACGTCCATACGGCGTTCACTCCTGGAGCATTGCGGCCGGCATCGAACTCCTCGGTCTGCGCGAGCAGCACATAGGGGTGAGCGGGGTGCCCGCCCGAGGCCACGACGCGTTCCGACGCTGCGAGCTCCGGTCTGCTGCCGCCGACGTGCACCGTGGGCGCCTGCGCCACGCGCGGATCGCTCCACGGGATCGGTCCGTCGAGCACGAAGTCGACCTTCGTCGCAGCGTCACCGTAGGAGAAGCGACGCAGGGCGCGCCGGTACCGCGATGGGAGCTCTGATCCTGCGATCCGCTCGAGCCCGCGCGCCGACGTGTCGAAGACGCGAACCCGGAACGACGAGAGCTCGCGGACGTCATCGACCGGGTGCGCCGTCTCGATGCGCCCTCCGTGCGCGAGCAGATCAGCCGCGAGTGCGTCGGTGATGGCGCGGGATCCCCCCACCGGCACCGGCCACCCCACTGTGTGGGCGAGCGCGCCGAGCACGAGCCCGACGCCCGCGGTCGCGAGGTTCGGGAGCCTGCCGATGCTGTGCGCGGCGACACCGGAGAGCAGGGCCGGGGCAGCGGCCTCGCGGAATCGCGCATTCCACAGCGGAGTGCCCTGTTCGAGCGCGCGAAGACCGGTGAGCAGCGCGGCGATCGGATGCGCTGGCCACCGCAGCATGCCACCCCCCAGCGTGAAGTCGAGCACTCCGGGGAGATGCTGCAGGAGCGGTCGGTAGAACCGGCCGTAGGCCGCGCCGTCGCGCCCCAGCTCGGCGATCGTGCGATCGAGGTCGCGGTACGCGATCGCCGCGCGATCCGCCCCGCCCCCGGCTCGGCCGTCGAGCGGATTCGCGTAGGAGGCAGCCGGAACCACGAACTCCATGCGTCGTTCGATCTCGAAGGCCCGGAAGAACCCCGTCGCGAGCGCCATGGGGTGGATGGCGGAACACACGTCGTGCAGCACCCCCGGCTCCACGAGTTCGGTGGTGCGCGTGCCACCGCCGATCGTCTCGGCGGCCTCGAACACCGTCACGGGAACACCCGCCCGCGCGAGCGTCACAGCGGCGGCGAGCCCGTTCGGGCCCGCACCGATGACGGCCGCTCCCCCAGAAGACTGCATAGTCCGATCGTACTCTTCGTATGCGCTCCCACGCCGAAACGCCGAGTCGGACCGGCTTCAGAGGGGCGGCGTGGGAATGAAAATACTCCCCACGCACCCGCCAGAGCCCAGGTACCCTTGCTTCGTTTCCGACCTGGGGGAGTTCCCTGAGATAGCGCCACGTGGGGAGCCAGTCCAGTCTACCCGACGTTGAGCCCCGTTCGGTACGCGGCCAGCACCGCGCCGGGCGGCGCTCCCGCCGACCCCGGCAGGAGCGCCGCTACGCCTGCGCGTCGCCCGCCGGCTGCGCCTCGGCCGCCAGCACCTCTTCCGCATGCGCCTCGGCGTCCTCGCCCGCGAACTGCGCCTGATACAGCGCGTAGTACGCTCCGCGACGAGCGAGCAGCTCATCGTGCGACCCCTGCTCGACGATGCTGCCGCGCTCCATCATGAGAATGGTGTCGGCGTCGCGAATCGTCGACAGCCGATGGGCGATCACGAACGAGGTGCGATCGGCGCGCAACGCACTCATGGCCTGCTGCACGAGCACCTCCGTGCGCGTGTCGACGGACGAGGTCGCCTCGTCGAGGATCAGCAGCGACGGATTCGCGATGAAGGCCCGAGCGATGGTGAGGAGCTGTCGCTCCCCCGCCGACAACGACGACGCGTTCTCCGAGATCACCGTGTCGTACCCATCGGGCAACTGCCGCACGAACCGATCGACCATCGTCGCCTCAGCGGCTGCGACGACCTCGTCGTCGGTCGCATCGAGTCGCCCGTACCGGATGTTCTCGCGGATCGACCCTTCGAAGAGCCACGCGTCTTGCAGCACCATGCCGACCTGGCCTCGCAGCTCCGCGCGTGACAGATGGGTGATGTCGATGCCGTCGAGCAGGATGCGCCCACGATCCAGCTCGTAGAAGCGCATCACGAGATTCACGAGCGTCGTCTTGCCCGCGCCGGTCGGCCCGACGATGGCGACCGTGTGCCCCGGGCTCGCCTCGAGCGACAACCCCTCGATCAGCGGCTGATTCGGTTCGTAGCTGAAGGCGACGTCTTCGAACTGCACGTGACCGCTCGTGCGCTCGGGCAAGCGCTCCGAAGCCGTATCCGCGTCCTGCTCATCGGCGTCGAGCAGCTCGAACGTGCGCTCGGCGGATGCGACGCCGGACTGCAGCATGTTCGCCATCCCCGCCATTTCGGCGATGGGCTGGGAGAACTCCCGCGAGTACTGGATGAATGCCGTCACATCGCCGAGCGTCATCTGCCCGCCGGTCACCCGGAGCGCGCCCACCACAGCGATGAGCACGTAGCTCAGGTACTGCACGAACTGCATCGCCGGCATGATGGTGCCGGAGAGCGCCTGGGCCCGGTACGCGGCGCCGAAGAGCCCCTCGTTGCGCCGGTCGAACTCCTCGAGCATCTCGGCATCGCGGTTGAAGATGCGCACCAGCTCGTGGCCCGTGAACGACTCCTCGATGTGACCGTTCAGGTCGCCCGTGTGCTTCCACTGCGCGACGAAGAGCTTCTGCGCGCGCACCCCGACGACTCCGGCGATGATGCCCGACAGCGGGAGGGCGATCAGCGCGATCAGCGCCAACTGCCAGGAGACGATGAACATCATCGCCGTGATGCCGATCACCATCAGCAGCGATTGCACCAGCTGCGACAGGGCCTGCTGCAGCGCCTGCTGGATGTTGTCGACATCGTTCGTCACCCGCGAGAGCACGTCGCCGCGCTGACGGCCGTCGAAGTAGCTGAGCGGCAGACGATTGATCTTCGCCTCGATGTCGGCGCGCAGCTGGTAGACGACCTTCATGACGAGGCGGTTCAAGATGAACCCCTGCAGCCACATGAGCACCGATGCGACGAGGTACATGCCGAGCACGGTCAGGATCAGGCGACCGAGCAGGTCGAAGTCGATCCCTTCGCCCGGCACGATCTGCGCGCCGGCCAGCACGTCGGCGAACTGCTCGTTGCCGGATGCGCGCGCGGCGTCGACGGCCTGGTCCAGCGTGATGCCAGCGGGCAGCTGCTTGCCGAGAATGCCGTTGAAGATCACGTCCATGGCCTGGCCGAGGATCTTCGGCGCGATCACGGTCAGCACCACCGAGCCGATCACGAGCAGCACGACGAGCGAGAACTGCCATTTGTGCGGCGCGAGCAACCCGACGAGGCGCTTCGCCGACGGCCAGAAGTGCTTCGCCTTCTTGACGGGCTGACTGCCCGTCCAGTCGTCGTTATCGGGCTGGTAGTCGTCGGGCAGTTCGAGGTCTTCGGTGCTCTGAGCCTCGGCTGAAGAGTGCTTCCGGGCCATTACGCCGCCTCCGTCGCTTCGAGTTGAGACCGGACGATCTCGCGGTACACCTCACTGGTGTCGAGCAGCTCCGCGTGAGTGCCCCGATCGACGATCTCGCCGGCCTCCACCACGAGAATCTGATCGGCTTCCGTGATCGTGGAGACGCGCTGGGCGACGATGATCGTCGTAGCTCCGGCGGTCGCGTGCGGAAGCGCAGCCCGCAGTTTCGCGTCGGTCGCGACGTCGAGCGCCGAGAACGAATCGTCGAACAGGTACACCCGCGGCTTCGCCACCAGCGCGCGGGCGATCGACAGTCGCTGCCGTTGTCCGCCGGAGACGCTCGTGCCGCCCTGCGACACGGGCTCGTCGAGCCCGAGTTCTTTCTCGCGCACGAAATCGTCGCCCTGCGCGATGCGCAGCGCCTCCCACAGTTCTTCGTCGCTCGCATCGGCCCGCCCGAAGCGGAGGTTCGACGCGATCGTGCCGGAGAACAAGTACGGGCGTTGCGGAACGAGGCTCACCGCTTGGGCCAGCTGCGCGCGAGTGAGCGCATCGACGGGCGCTCCATCGATCGTGATCGAGCCTTCCTGCGGATCGTAGAGGCGGAGCAGCAGGTTGAGCAGCACCGTCTTCCCCGCGCCGGTCGACCCGATGATCGCCGTCGTCTTCCCGGCTTCGGCGACGAAGCTCGCGCCCGTGATGACCGGCTTCTCCGCACCGGGGAACCCGAAGGTGACCCGATCGAACTCGATGCGACCGGCCGCGGGCGTCGGCACCGTCTGCTCAGACGGGAACGACAGCGTCGAACGCGTGTCGAGCAGCTCACGAATGCGCTCTGCGCAGACGACCGCGCGCGGAATCATCATCGTCATGAAGACGCCCATCATCACCGCCATCAGGATCTGCAGCAGGTACTGCAGGAACGCGGTCAGCGACCCGACCTGGACGAGGCCGTCGTCGACGCGATGCCCGCCGAACCACAGCACCGCGGCAGTCGCGAAGTGCAGCACCATCATGATGACGGGGAACATCAGCACGAAGACGTTGCCGACCTTGACCGAGACCTCGGTGATGTCACGGTTCGCCCGCTCGTAGCGATCCGCTTCGAAGTTCTCTCGCACGAACGCGCGGACCACGCGGATCCCCATGATCTGCTCGCGCAGCACCCCGTTGATCGTGTCGACCCGCGTCTGCATCGTGCGGAACAGCGGCAGCAGGATCCAGACGAGGAACCCGACGATGACGGCGAGGATCGCCACAGACGCCCAGACGAGCCACGACATCCCCGCGTCTTCGCGAAGCGCCATGATGATGCCGCCGACCGCCATGATCGGTGCCGTGACCATGAAGTTGAGCGTCATGAGCACCAGCATCTGGATCTGCTGCACATCGTTCGTACCTCGCGTGATCAGCGTGCCCGCCCCGAATTTGGTGGCTTCGAGCGTGCTCAGCGAGTCGACCTTGCGATACACCTCGCGACGCAGATCTCGCCCCACACCCATCGAGGTGCGCGCGCCGAAGTACACTGCGGTCACCGCCGTGGCGACCTGTGCGAGCGATACCAGCAGCATCGTGCCACCGGTGTTCCAGATGAAGCCCGTGTCTCCGCGCGCGATGCCCTGATCGATGATCTGGGCGTTCAAGCTCGGCAGCCAGAGAGCGGCGATCGTCGACAGCAGCTGGAGCCCGAGCACGGCGGCGATGAAGGGCCAGTACTGCTTCGCGTGGCGGAACGTCAAGGCGATGAGAGCCACGGGGATCCTTTCTCCAAGTGTCGCGGGGCGGGGACGCACCCGAAGCGTGGGCGCCGAGCCTGCGCGGCCGGAACACGGTACTCACTCTGCGACGGCTGTACCAGCAGTCGTACCGGCGACGGGGCAACTCCCGTGCCGGGTGGAAAAACAAGTGGGGGCAGGTCCACCTTACGGCGAACCCACCCCCACAGGAAACAAGACTCAGCGACTGAGCCCCATCACCGCTCGTTAGACGAGCTTGACGCCAGCGCCAGCCTCTTCGAGCTTTGCCTTCGCTTCTTCAGCGGCTTCCTTCTTCGCGCCCTCGAGCACGTTCTTGGGAGCCTCTTCAACGAGCGACTTCGCCTCGCCGAGACCCAGGCCGGTCAGCTCGCGCACGACCTTGATGACCTGGATCTTCTTGTCGCCAGCCGACTCGAGGACGACGTCGAACTCGTCCTTCTCCTCGACGGCCTCAGCAGCGGCAGCCGGAGCAGCAGCAACGGCAACCGGAGCAGCAGCGGAGACGTCGAAGGTCTCCTCGAATGCCTTGACGAACTCGGAGAGCTCGATGAGGGTGAGCTCCTTGAACTGCTCGAGCAGCTCTTCGGTGGAAAGCTTAGCCATAATGTTTCTCCTTGATGTGTGCCCTCACGCGAAGCGTGCGGGCGGGGTTGTATAACCGATCCGGCGTGAGCCGAGTCTTACGCGTCCTGCTTCTCCTGCAGCGCGCCGAAGCCGCGTGCGGCCTTGGCGGGCAGGGCGGCGAACAGCTGTGCAGCACCGACCAGAGCAGCCTGCATGGCGCCGGCAGCCTTGGCCAGCAGCACCTCGCGGCTCTCGAGATCGGCAAGCTTGCCTACCTCAGCGGCGGTCATGGCGTTGCCATCGAAGTAGCCCGCCTTCACCACCAAAAGAGGGTGTGCCTTGGCGAAGTCACGCAGCGACTTTGCGACCGCGACGGTGTCACCGTGCACGAAGGCGAGAGCCGAAGGACCGGCGAGCTCGTCATCGAATGCGGTGATCCCGGCGTTGTTGGCCGCAATCTTCGTCAGCGTGTTCTTCGCCACAGCGTACGTCGCGTGCTCGCGGATGCTGTCGCGGAGTTCCCGCAGTTCAGCAACCGAAAGACCGCGGTACTCAGTCAGCAGAACGGCGTTCGACTCTTCAAACTTCTGCTGAAGATCGGTAACCGTAGCGTCCTTCGTAGCCATGGCGCTCCCTAGCTTGTCGTACCCGCGCGGCGGATGCCGCTCGGGGGCCGCGCCGCTCGAAGCGATTCGCTCGGAAATTCACCGAAACGAAAAGAAGCTCCGGCGCGCATGCACGGAGCTTCATAAGATCGGGATCGAGATCCCGTACTCAAGGAGTTCTGCACCTGCGCAGGTCTCCGCTCTCGCGGACGTTCCGGAATCCTTGCGGATCCTACCGGCGGTCTTGGGCCAGGGGAGACTCTACCACCACAGAGGAGGGAACGCAAAAGGTGGGTGAGGCGAGCGATGCTCTTGCGATGCTCAAGCCGCTGGCCCCCGCATGTAGCCCGCCACTCCTCGCTGCGCTCCGTGAGCCGCGGCGATGCCGCGCCGCGGGCTGCGCAAGAGCGATGTTCTTGCGATGCTCAAGCCGCTGGCCCCCGCATGTAGCCCGCCACTCCTCGCTGCGCTCCGTGAGCCGCGGCGATGCCGCGCCGCGGGCTGCGCAAGAGCGATGCTCTTGCGATGCTCAAGCCGCTGGCTTGAGCATGTAGCCCGCGCCACGCACCGTGTGGAGCATCGGCACGCGGCCGGCATCGATCTTCTTGCGGAGATATGAGATGTAGAGCTCGACCACGGTCGACTTCCCCGTGAAGTCATACGCCCAGACCCGATCCAGAATCTGCGCCTTCGAGAGCACCCGATTCGGGTTGCGCATGAGATAGCGCAGCAGCTCGAACTCCGTGTTGGTCACCGTGATCGGCTCACCGGCTCGCTCCACCTCGTAACTGTCCTCGTTGAGCGTGAGATCCCCGACACGCAGCACGGGGTCGGGATGCTGCGCGAGCGTGAGCTGAGAACGGCGCACGAGGCCGCGGAGGCGAGCGATGAGCTCCTCCAGACTGAAGGGCTTGACGACGTAATCGTCGCCCCCGGCAGTGAGCCCGTTGACGCGATCCTCCACGGAATCGAGCGCTGTCAGGAAGAGCACCGGGAACATCTCCCCAGCCGAGCGGAGTCGAGCGAGCAACTGCATGCCGTCGAGGTCTGGCAGCATGATGTCGAACACAGCGACATCCGGATTGAACGAGGCGATCTTCTCGAGCGCTTCCCGGCCCGTCGCAGCGGTCTCGACCTGCCAGCCCTCGTACCGGAGCGCCATGGCCACGAGCTGCGTGATCGACTCCTCGTCGTCGACGACCAGGGCGCGGATCTTGCCTCCGTCAGCACGCTGCAGCGATGATGATTCCATTCCTCGGAACGCTCCTCTCAGCCGATATGATCGCGCGCTCCCGAATTGAACGCGCGTCGCAAGCGGTTGGCTTCGTCTTCCCGATTCGCGGCACCCCTGCGCGGAGTGCGGCGAAATGTTGCGGGCTTCAGAATACTCACCTCACCTGCGTTTTCGCCTGCTTCAAACCTCTAGAACCAGTGTTTTTCCATGTGTCACCTATGCGAATGCTGCGTCTGCACCGGGTCACCGGCCGGTTCCCCGGACGCGGTTGCGCCGAGGCACGGCCCCGCATTGGGCGGTCGCGATCCCCCGATTCGCGCACTGCGCGAGCTGCTGCCGGACCGCGCGTTGCGCGCCGCGGAGAGCGAGCCGTGAGAAACTGAAGGGGTGTTCGCCCCAGCTCCCGTTCATCTCCAGCGCATCGTGACCGATGGGTCCGATCGCATGGCGTGGATGCGAGCCCGTGCCCGCGGCATCACCGCGACCGACGTCGCGAAGCTGTCGACCTCGCGCTCGATCGCCGCCGCCGCGCACGAGAAACT
Source organism: Leucobacter manosquensis (assembly GCF_018304845.1). Lineage (NCBI taxonomy): Bacteria > Bacillati > Actinomycetota > Actinomycetes > Micrococcales > Microbacteriaceae > Leucobacter > Leucobacter manosquensis. The sequence goes on from NZ_JAFEVO010000001.1 coordinate 1,728,099, forward strand.
GCACGGCAGTCGTTTCATGGGGAACGTCTACACCGAGCACGGGAAACTCCGCGAGCCCGAGATCGCATCCTGGGTGCTGCGCGAGTACGAGATCGAACCGAGCCAGGCGCTCTTCCACGCGGAAACCGATCTCAGGCATCTCGCGACACCCGACGGGCTCGCATTCCGCGGCACGGGCGCGATCGAACTGGCGGAGATCAAGACCACGAACAAGGAATGGCGCTCCATCCCCCGCAATTACCTGCGCCAGGTGTGGTGGCAGCAGTACGTGCTGGGCGCGGAGCGCACGCTCATGGTCTGGGAGCGGCACGAAAACTTCGTGCCAGTGGGCGATCCCGAGTGCCGATGGGTCGATCGCGACGAGAACGAGATCGAGCGCCTCGTGAAGCTGGCGGGCGAGCTGATCGACGTGCTCATCGCCCGGACGACCTGACCCGGCACCGAGCACGCTGCGTGTTCACGCCTCGAGGTTCGTGAAGGCCACGTTGGAGGTGGGCCGGAACTCTCCCATTCGGCGCTCGACGCGCGTCGCGTGGGCGTAGTTGCGCTCGACGAGTTCCTGCAGGGCATCCGCTGCCGCCGACACTCCAGGCACATCGGGGATCGTCGTGCGCTCCGGGCCGATGAACAGGTCGACGTCTCCCGCCCCGAAGAGCCGTTGCAGCAGCGAGCGCCGGGTGCGCACCTCGCGGATGCGCACGAACGAGACCTCGCTGCGATGGCGCGAGAAGACGCCGTGCCGCTGAATCACCCGCCGCGTCGTCACCGTCGTGCGATACGTCAGCCACCGGAGCACGGGGAAGACGCCGAGCAGCAGCGCGAGCACGACCGCTCCCACACCCGCCAGCAGATTCATCCAACCTTCGGCGAAGGCGCCGACCCAGTAGCCCGCTCCGCTCGAGAGAGCGACGAGCACCAGTACCGGCAGCACGAGTCTGCGTCCGTGCCGCCGGAACCGGAGGAGCACGACCTCGGGCTGACCGTAATCCGCGGGCGCAGGGCCGAGCACGGACTCGACCTCCGACGTCAGCGATTGCGGGTTGCGTGAGGGCATGCCCCTATTCTGCACCGTTCAGCCTGGAGCTCCGGCGGGGCCTACTGGGATCCCCCGCCGAACGGGTTCGTCTGGTCGCCGGCGGCAGCGGCACGCTCTGCAGCAGCAGCAGCTGTGCGCGCCGCGTCATTCGCCGCCTGCGCTGCGCTGTCCGCCGCGTCCGCCGCTGCATCCGCGGTTGCAGACGCCGCGCTGGTCGCACTCCCCGCGACCCGGCGAGAGCTCTCCGACAGATCGGACTGCCGGAACGATTCGGAGGACCCGGAATCGAATCGATCCCCCGCGCGGCGATCGCCGTGATCGCCGCGGCCGCCCTCCGACGCATCCCGCGACGCGCGACCGGCGGCAGCACCCGCGGCGCTTCCCGAGACCGCCCCGTTCAGCATGCCAGCGAGGTCGATGCCGACCGTGTCCTTCGCCATCTCGAGGAGGCCCTTGATATTGCCCATGGCCTCCCCGGCGACCTTCGACGTTCCGTCGGCCGACACGACGGTCATGTGCTCGATCGCGCCGATGGCGCGCGCGTACTCCGCCGCGATCTCGGGCAGCAGGTGGATGAGTTCCTGGGCGAGCACCGCCTGGGACTGCGTCTCGAGTGCGCGGGCGCGCGCGTCGATCGCCGTCGCTTCCGCGGTACCCTTCGCTTCGAGTGCCGCAGCCTCGGCGCGACCCTCGGCTTCGAGCGCTTCTGCGGCGGCGATACGCGCCACGCGGCTCGCCATGCCCTCGCGCTCGACGGCCTTCGCGCGACCTTCGGCCGCTGACACGGATGCGGCGGCTTCAGCCTTCGCGAGGGCCTCGACGCGGTACGCCTCTGCCTCGGCGACCGCGCGCACGTCGGCGTTCAGTCGCTCGGTTTTCAGCGAGACCTCTTTCTGAGCGGTAATCTGCTGCTGCTCGACGATCGCCTGCTGCTGGATCGCCTGCTCGAGCGGCTCGGCGGCCGATGCCTGCGCGGTGGCCTTATCGGTCTCGACCTGGATCTCGGCCTGACGCAGCTTCAACTCGCGGTTGCGGTCGAGCAGCACGCGCTCGGCGCCGATCTTCGCCTCCTGCGATGCTTGGTACGCGATGGTCTCGGCGATGTCGGCGGCCTGGCGCACCTTGGCCGCCTCAGGACGGCCGATGTTCGAGATGTAATCCGCGCCGTCGCGGATCTCCTGGATCTGCAGTGTGTCGACGACGAGGCCCTGCTTCGTCAGGGCTTCCTCCGCCGCTTCGAGCACGCTCTGCGCGACGACAGCGCGATCACGAATGATCTGCAGTACCGTGAGGCCGCCGATGATGGAGCGGAGCGAACCCGACAGCACCTCCTGCGTCGACTCGTCGATCTCATCGGAGTTCGACAGGAATCGCTGGGCGGCGGCGCGGATCATCTCCTGCGTTCCACCGACCTTGACGACGGCGACGGCCTGCGCCTGCATCGTGATGCCGTCGGTGGTCTGGGCCTCCGTGGTGATCGAGAGTCGGCGCGAGCGCAGGGAGATCGTGAACGACTTCTGCACGAACGGGACGACGAAGACACCGCCGCCGGTCACGACCTTCTGACCGGAGAGGTCGCGACCGCGGTTGCCGGCAGCGTCGACGACCTCCTTGCCCTTGCCGCCGGTCACGATGATCGCCTCATCCGGTTTTGCGATCCGGTATCGCTTGATGATGACGAGCGCGATCAGCACGAGTGCGATCACCGCACCGAATATGCCGATGATCGCCGGGCTTGCGAGGAACATTACGTCTCCGTTCGGGGTAACGGTTGGGCGTGGGATTCAGGGAGTACGGGTTCGACGCGCACCGAGGTCGAGGTCACGACCTGCACGATGCGCACCTGCGCGCCTCGGGGCACGGGAGCCTCGGCGGACGCTGAGAGGGAGATTCGCTCGCCGTGCCGCGTGACCGCGACCTCGCCGAGTCCGTTCGCCGGGATCGCGAGGACGACGGCGCCGGTGGATCCGACCAGGTCGGTGCCGCTGACGGCGGTATTCGACTCTGCCCCTCTGATGGCTCGGGAGAGCCACCACGCGGCTGCGGCTCCGAGCAGGCCGGAGAGCGCGCCCACGATCGTCGCGACGGGGGTCGACATGCCGGCGCCGACGCTCGCGAACGACGCGAATCCGAAGATCGCGGTGAATGCTGCGATGGTCGTGAGACTCAGCGGCCCGTCGCCGAAGTCGAAAGCATCGAAGATGCCGTCGAGCAGGAGCGAGATCAGCAGCAGCACGCCGCCGATCACACCGATGATGAGGAAGATTCCGCCATCGAACAGCGAGCCGTCGAACACGCGCTCGATCCAGTTCATGATGCCGTCCATGGCCGCCCCCTCGATGGCTGTCACTGGCAGCGTACCAAGCGCCCGCTGCCAGCGCGCAACGGTCGAGCATCCTCAGGGGTGCGCTCGGGGATCCAGATCGTTCAGAGCCGCACGACCGAGGTGAGCAGCGCTCGGCCGTAATCCGTTCCGGGATCCGTGAAGAAGGCGCGGTCGCCGGATTCCACGATCGCACCATCGCGCATCACGAGCACCCGATCGCAGAGTTCGTGCACGACCGCGAGATCGTGCGAGACGAAGACGATGCCGAGTCCGAGATCGTCGCGCAGCCTCTGCAGCAGTTCGATGACACGGGCTTGAGAGGTCGTGTCGAGCGCGGAGGTCGGCTCGTCGGCCACCAGCACCTGCGGGTCGGCGGCGAGCGCGCGGGCGATCGCGACGCGCTGGCGCTGACCACCCGACAGCCGGTCGGGCGTGGCGCCGGCGAGGCTTGGATCGAGCCCGACCTGACGCAGCAGTTCCGCGATCCGAACCGCCCGAGCAGGCGCGAGACCGCGCGATCCCGCCTCGCGCGCGGTGTCGGCGCGTCGCAGTCGCAGCACCTCGTCGAGCGCGCTGCCGATCGTGCGACGCGGCGTCAGCGACGAGTAGGGATCCTGGGGCACGAGTTGGATCCGCCGCCGCTCCGACCGACCGCGCCGCGTGCCGAGCGCGACCCCGTCGAGCCGCACCTCGCCTGTGGAGAGCGTGGCTTGACCGGCGATGGCGCGCGCGAGCGTCGTCTTGCCCGAGCCCGACTCCCCAACGACTCCGAGCACTTCGCCGGCGCTCAGGCGCAACGAGACACCGGACACGGCGCTGACCGCTCCGAAGTTCACGGCGGCGTCACGCACTTCGAGGAGCGAGGGGTGCGCGTCGACGCCGAGCGCGTGCTGGGCCTGCGCTTCGCCGGGTCTCGAGGCGGGATCCGAATGCTCGGCGGGAGCCTGGCGTGCGGCGAGCCTCGGGAGCGCCGGGACCGCCGCGAGCAGCGCGCGGGTCTCCGCTGCGCTCGGCGCGGCGACCAGGGCGGCGACGGCGCCGGACTCGACGATCTCGCCCCGCGCCATGACGACGACCCGCTCGCACATCGCCGCCACCACCGCGAGATCATGCGACACGAACACGAGCGTGAGCCCGCGCTCCACGCGCAGCTCGCGCAGGAGGAGCAGCACGTCGCGCTGCACGGTCACGTCGAGTGCCGTCGTCGGCTCGTCGCAGAGCAGCACGTCGGGCGACCCGGCGAGCGCGAGCGCGATCACCACCCGCTGCCGCTGACCCCCCGAGAGCTGATGCGGATAGGAGCTGGCGATGCGCACCGTGTCGACGAGACGCACTTGATCCAGGAGGTCGTGCACACGTTCGTCTGCGGCACGCGCGCTGAGACCCGGATCTGCGGAGCGCACGGCGGCGCGCACTTGCCTGCCGACTCGGGTCAACGGATCGAGCGCGGTGAGCGGTTCTTGGAACACCATGCCGACCGAGCCGCCGACCGCGATGCTCCCGGAGGCGATGCGGAGTCCGCGCGGCATCAGGCCGAGCACGGCGCGCAGGGTGAGGCTCTTGCCCGAGCCGGATTCGCCAACGATACCGAGAGCCTCACCCGGCTGCAGCTCGAGGTCGATACCGGCGCGCTCCCCGACGAGCACGGCGCCGCTCGTCGTCGCGATGCGCAATCCGCGGATGCTCACGGTCCCGCGCTCGGGCGCGACGTGCTCGCGCAGCCGGCGGCGCGGATGCTCCCGGCTGAGCGAACGCTCGCGGCGGCGCGCACCGGGAGTGCCGGTGAGGGAGGGCGACACCGGGGAAACCCGGCTGCGCGCGCCGCCCACGCGCATCAGATCGCCGATGCCGTCGCCCAGCAGTGAGAGCGCGATGCCGGTGAGCACCACCGCGCACCCGGGGAGGGCCGCCAGCCACCAGTGCGTCGTCACGAATTGTTGAGCATCGGCGATCATGGTGCCCCAGTCGGGCGTCGGCGGTCGGATGCCGAGACCGAGATACCCGAGGGTCACGATGGCGACCATGATGAGCACGATCTCAGAGGCGAGCAGCACGATGGCCTGCGGCAGCACGTTCGGCAGCACGTGGCGGAGCAGCACGCGCGCGTGGGAGAGGCCGCCTCCCCGGGCGCTCCGCACCCAGCCGGCGTCGCGCATGGAGGCCGTCATCGCCCGGAGCACGCGCGCGTACCCGACCCAGCCGACGAGGGCGAATGCGACGACGATCCCTCCCGCGCCCGCCCCCAGGGCGAAGACGAGCGCGATCACGATGATGTAGAACGGAAAAGCGATGACGGTATCGGTGACGCGCGATGCCACCCAATCCACTGCGCCCCCGGAGTAGCCGGAGATGAGACCGACGGCCACACCGATCACGAACGGGGCGAGCGAGGCGAGCACGGCGATTCCGAGGTCGATCCGCGCAGCGTAGAGCATGCGGGAGAGCACATCGCGGCCGAGCTGGTCGGTGCCGAACCAGTGCTCCGCCGAGGGCGGCAGCAGTCCCTGCGTGAGATGCTGTTCCGTCGGCGAGTACGGCGCCAGGGCGGGCGCGGCGAGCGCGATGATCAGCAACAGACCGGTGAGGATCGCGCCGACGACGAGCGCCGGCGACCGGCTGGCGCCGCGTGCGGCGCTCGGATCCCTCATCGCTCGTCCTCCGTCGGGTCGGGTGGGAGTGCGGCCTCGCCGGAGGGCAGGAGCCGCGCATTCGATCCCGCACCGCCGATGGGACTTCGTGCGTCGCCCACCCGCAAGCGGGGATCCAGCGCGCTCGACAGCACCTCCGCGAGCGTCGTGATCAGTACGACGACGACCGCGCAGTAGAGGGCGATCCCCTGCACGACGGGGAAATCGCGCGTGCTGATCGACTGGAAGAGGAGGGAGCCGAGGCCATTGATGCCGAAGACTCGTTCGACGACCAGCGTTCCTCCGATGAGATACGCCGTGTTCACGCTGAGCAGGGTCAGCGTGGGGAGCGAAGCGCTGCGCATCACGTGGTGCCACACGATCCGCCGTTCTGGGATGCGCGCCGCCCGCAGCGTCGTGACGAACTCCGCTTCGAGCACATCGATGAGCTGGGCGCGGAGCGACCTGATGAGCGGCGGCGCCATGCCGAGCGCGACGGCGAGCGCGGGCAGGAACAGACTGCGGAGCGGCTCGGCCGGCCCCGACCCGACGCCCCCGACGGGGAACCAGCCGAGCTGCACGGCGAAGACGATGATCAGGAGGAGTCCGACCCAGAACAGCGGCATTCCCATGCCGATGGCGGGGAGGATCCGCACGAGGTGATCCGCCAGGCCGTCGCGGCGCAGCGCGGCGACGAGCGACAGCGGCACGGCGATGAGCACGGCGAGCAGGAGGGCGAGGGCCACGATGCCGGCGCTCACGGGCGCTGTGTCCAGGATGAGCTCCCGCGTCGACACCCCGGTGACCAGCGAGGCGCCCGTATCGAAGTTGAACACCACCTGCCCGAGGAAATCGGTGAACTGCTGCCACAGCGGCAGATCGAGGCCGAGCTGCGCGCGCAGCGCGGCAACGGACTCAGGCGTCGCGCGCTCGCCGAGGATCATGGCCGCGGGGTCGCCGGGAACGAGGCGCAGGAGGAAGAATGTCGCGACGACGACCCCCAGCATCACCGGCACGATCCGGGCGATGACGCGCCCCGCGGCCTGCACTCCCCGTTTCACCACGATCCCACTGTATGGCGTCGCCTCCGGCTACTGGGCGCCGCCGGCGAGCCACGCGTCCTCGAAGCGCACGCTGCCGTTCGGAAGCACGGTGAAGCCGTGCACGTCGTCGCGCGTCGCCTTCAGGTTCGCCGGGAAGAACAGCGGGATATAGGGCACCTCATCGGCGAGGGTCTGCTGGATCTCCTGATAGATCTCCGTGCGCTCCTCACCCTCGGGAGTCGTGCGTCCCTGCCGCATGAGTTCGGTGACCCGCTCGTTCGAGTAGTGCGTCCAGTACGACTTGCTGAACCCGTCGGGGTCGGCCTGGAAGGTGATGAACCCGTTGGGGTCGGGGGCGTCGGACTGCCCGCTGTTGAGCATGAAGTCGAAGTCGTACGCGAAGAAGCGCTCGCGGAAGGCGGCGATGTCGATCTGCTCGATCTCGACGTCGACGTCGATCTGCGCAAGGGATTCCTGCACGATCTGCGCGATCTGCGCGCGTTGCGAGTCACCGCTCGCGAGCAGCAGCGTGACGGAGAACCCGTCAGGATACGGCGACTTCGCGAGCTCCTCCCGTGCGGCATCGAGGTCGAAGTCGAGCGGCCGCACCGTCTCGTTGGCCGAGTCCGTGATGGTCGGCGGCAGCAGCGCGTTGGCCACCTCTGCCGTACCGAACGTGGTCGCCTGCGTGATGCCTTCGCGATCCAGCGCGAGCGCGACGGCGCGGCGCACGTGCTCATCCGCGAACTGCTCCCGCTGCGTGTTGAAGAAGACCTGCTCCGTCGACCATCCGCTCGTCTGCGACAGCACCGTGCCGTCACCGCTCTCGACCTGCGCCGCATTCGCCGCAGGCACGTCGTCGATCGCATCGAGCTGGCCGGCCGCGAGCTGCTGCTGCAGTTGCGTGTCATCGGCCACGAGCTTGTACACGAGGGAGTCGACGTAGGGCTTGCCCTCCTGCCAGTAGTGCTCGTTCTTCGCGAAGGCGAGGTCCCCGTTCGGATCCCACGTCTCGACCACGAACGGGCCGGTACCGATCGGATCCTCGAAGAACTCCTCCTCGCTCGCGCCCCCGAAGTCCTGCGGGAAGATGCCGTTCGAGAAGCTCGCGAGCTCCGAGAGGAACGGGGTGTAGCGTTCGCTCAGCGTGATGACCACGTCGCGCTCGCCCGATTCGGTGATGGCGTCGATCGGAGCTTCCAGCGGCAACGGCCCGCCCACCTCGATATGCCGCTCGAGCGAGAAGACGACGTCGGCGGGAGAGACCTCCGTGCCGTCTGAGAACGCGAGTCCGTCGCGCAGCGTGAAGGTGTAGGTGAGCCCGTCTGCAGACTCCGCGTATTCCGCGAGCCACGGAACGATCTCGCCGTCCGAGTCGAAGCTGACGAGCGGCTCGAAGATCTTGTCGATCGCGAACGCGTTGTTCGCGGTGATCTGCTGATTCAGATCGAGATCGGTCACCGAGGCGACCCGCCCGAACTCGAGCGTGCCACCGCTCACCGGATCACCGGCGTCGCCGGAGCCGGCACCGCTCGACGATCCTCCCGCGCACGCGCTCAGCAGCAGTGCAGCGGAGAGCGCGAGAGCTGCGGTCGCAGTGCGACGGCCGGCGCGTCGGCTCGGGCGGGGGGCGTGCTGGGCGGCGCGGAGCTGAATCGCGCCGGGCTCGGTGGCACCGGGCTCAGTGGCACCGGGCGTGCGGAGACGGAGGGCGGGGTCACAGGTGGTCCTCTCGAGGATGGGGTGGGAAATCGGGGCGCCGCGGATCGATCAGCCGCCCTTCGAGCAGCACGCCGACGATCGACGCGGGGTCGGACAGGGCACCGGGTTCGCGGGGATCGCGGGCCAGCAGCACGGCGTCCGCGACCGCTCCCGGCGCGATCACTCCGAACGGCGGAGGGTGACTCGGCGCGTCGGGATCCTTCGCACGCGCGAGCAGTGCTGCTCCGGAGGCCGTCGCCGCGACCAGCGCCTCCCTGACGCTGAGCCCGGCTTCGACCAGCGCATCGAACTCGACGCGGTTGGTGCCGTGCTGCTCAGGAGTGCCGAAGTCGGTGCCCAGCGCGATCGCCACGCCCTGGTCGCGGGCGATGCGCACCGCGTCGGGGTGCGCAGCCACCGCCGCGTCGACTCGGGCCGCGAGCCCTGCGGGGAGCTTCCCCGCGGCGATCATCTGCTGCACGAGGCGGTAGATGCGCAGCGTGGGCACGAACGCCGTACCCGACTGAGCGGCGCGTCTGGCCTGCTCGACGGTCAGGTAGATGCCGTGCTCGATGCTCGCCGCTCCCGACTCGATGGCGAAGTCGATGGCGTCCCCGCCCCACGCGTGGACCATGACGCCGGCCCCGGCCGATGCCGCTCGGCGAGCGGCGCTCGCGAACTCGGTCGCCGAGAAGTGCGACTGGAGGGACGCGCCCGCCGGTGATCCCACTCCATCGGTGGCGACGATTTTGACCCAGGCCGCTCCCGCCTCGAGCACCTCCTCCACCGCACGGTCGATCCCCCCGGCAGCATCGGCTCGCTCCCGGTCGATGAGCACCACCGAGCATGCGATTCTGGGCCTGGACTCGGCCGGGATGCGCTCACGGGTCGTGGTCGCGAGCCCCCCGGCGTCGCGTACGCTCGTGAAGCCGGCGCGCAGCGTGCGACGGAGCGCGTCTGCCGTCGCCCGGTGCGCCTCCTCCTCCGTGAACTGCGCGCGATCCGCCGCGTCGAAGGCGTGCCACGCGGCATGCAGATGGGCGTCGACGAGGCCGGGCATGATCCAGCGGGCCTCAGTGGGAATGCGCGGCGCCGCCGTGCCGAGAGCTCCGGACTGCGCCGCGTTGGCGGGGTCGCCGATCGCCGTGAAGCGTCCCCCGTGCCAGGACACCCGTTGCGGCGCCGAGAAGTCGCCGTGGGCGCCCATGACGCGCAACGTCGCTGTCGTCATGGTGCTCCTTCAACTGTGATGTCGGTGGGCGGTGCTGGGAATGCGTGCGGCGCGGAAGTGTGGTCTATCTCATCACCATATGGAAGCCCCCGTGAGTGAACCACTTCCCGACCCAGGCGCTGGACCACGTCGCCCACCGAGCGCCGCCCTTCCCCTCTTCTCTGCCCCATCCCGATCCGGGTCACTTTCGGAGGGTGTCCCACACGGTCAGACCAGCGACACGCTCCGAAAGTGACCCGGATCCCGGGGTGGGGGGTGGGGGATGGGGGCGGGCGCGGGGGACGCAGGCGGCGGTGAGTAGACTGGTTCGGTGACCAGTAGTTCTTCGACACCCGCCCCGCACGCTGCGAGCCCCGCGCTGCTGCTTGCGCGCGGTCTCTTCCACCTCGCAGCGATCGTGATCGTCACCGTGTGGGGCTTCCTCGCCTGGCCGCTGCCGTTCCCCGGCATCTTCACGGGCCTCGGACTCTTCGTACTCGCGGTACTGCTCTGGGCGCTCTTCCTCTCGCCGAAGCCGGTCCTGCGCGTGGATCGCTTCGCGCAGGCGCTGTTCGAGCTGTGCCTCATCGCCGCTGCGGTCGCCGCCCTCCTCGCGCTCGGCGTGTTCTGGATGTGGCCGGCCGCCTTCGGCGTCGCCGCCGCAGCTGTCGGGTTCATCGTCTCAAGCCGCCGCGCGTAGTCGCACCGCGTCTCTCCGCACCGCGTCTCAGCGCCGCGGTCGGAATAGCAGGGGCGCCGTCGGTGTTCTCACCGGCATGACCCCGCTTCGCGCCGTCGCCGGCGCCACCCCCGATCAGCTCATCCTCGGCCTCGACACGTTCGGTGACGTGACATTCGACGACGCGGGCGGGCGGAAGTCGCACGCGCAGGTGCTCCGAGACGTCATCGAGCAGGCCGTTCTCGCCGACCGCCTCGGCGTCGACGCGATCATGCTCGGCGAGCATCACCGGGACGATTTCGCCCTCACATCGCCCGAGATCGTGCTCGCCGCCATCGCCGGTCGCACCGAGCGCATCCTGTTGGGCACGGGAGTGACCGTGCTCTCGAGCGACGACCCGGTGCGCGTGTACGAACGATTCGCCACCCTCGACGCTGTGAGCTCGGGTCGCGCTGAGGCGGTGCTCGGCCGGGGATCCTTCATCGAGTCATTCGCGCTCTTCGGCTACGATCTGAACGATTACGATGCGCTCTTCTCGGAGAAGCTCGACCTCTTCGCGCGGCTCCGCGAGGAGTGCCCGGTGACCTGGTCGGGGCAGCATCGCGCAGCGCTCGTCGACCAGCACGTCTACCCGAAGACCGAGCAGCCCGAGGGCGTGCGGGCGTGGGTGGGGGTGGGCGGCAGCCCCGAGTCGGTCGTGCGCTCGGTGCAGATGGGCATCCCCATGATGCTCGCGATCATCGGAGGCGACCCGTCTCGCTTCGCCCCGTTCGCGAATCTGTATCGCAAGGCCCAGCGCGAACTCGGTCGCGCAGCCATGCCGCTCGGAGTCCACTCCCCCGGACACATCGCCGAGACGGACGCCGAGGCGCGGGAGCAGCTGTGGCCGCATTTCGAGAAGAATCGCAACCGCATCGGCGCCGAGCGCGGCTGGCCGAACACCACGCGCGCAGAATTCGAGCGCGAGGCCGACAGCGGCTCGCTGTACGTCGGGTCCCCCGAGACCGTGGCTCAGCGCATCGCGGCCACGGTGCGCAGTCTCGCCGCCGATCGGTTCGACCTGAAGTACGCCAACGGCACGATGCCGCACGCGTTGCTCATGCGCAGCATCGAGCTCTACGCGACCGAGGTGATGCCGCGCGTGCGGGAGCTGCTCGCCGCGTCGTGATCTAGGCGGGGCGGATCACCCGGGCGTCGTGCACCTCGCGTGTTCCGGGTGCCACGCGCCCGTCGAGCACTCCGAGCAGCAACCGCACCGCTGATCGGCCGTACTCGCGCGCACGGAGGTCGACTCCCGCCACTCCGGGAGCGCCCGGCTCCGCGGCCATCGTGGCCATCACGAGTCGCGATCCCGGAGCTCCGCTGCCGTCGCGCTCGACGCCGGCCGTCCCCTTCGCCCCGCCCGGACGGCCGCCTCGGCCGGCCGACTGCGCGGCGAGTGCTCGGAGCACGAGGCCCTGCGCCACCCAGACGATGCCGTCGGAGCCCGAGGTGACGGCGCGGCGCATCGTCTCGGCGAGTTCCGTCTCGTCGGGGTCGAGGACTGATCGGAGCAGCACCGGCCGCGCGTCGTTCGCCGCGCACCAGGAGCGATACCCCTCCGCGACATCGTGCGCCCACGCCGGTTCGCGGTCGGCGGGGAGCGCCACCAGTGCCGGCGCCGTCGCCCCCGCCTCGGCCAAGCCGTCGAGCACTTCGGCGACGAGCGCCCGATGATCGGCGGCGATCCACGCCGAGATCCGCTGCCGCTCCGGGCCGAGGTACTCCCCGACGGTCACCACCGGGACGTCGCCGATGCGCTCGAGCAGTCGCGGGAACGCGGACGGCGTGGGATCGACCACGATCACGCCGTCCATGCTGGGTCTCCTCGCGGCACCTGGCACGGTGTCCGCGAGCAGCAGCAGGTCGCTTCCCGCCTCGGCCGCGGCGTCGGCGGCGCCGAATGCGAGTTCCATGTAGAACGACAGTTCTCTCACATCGTGCGGAACGCCCAGTCCGATGGCGCCGTTCCGGCCGCCGCGCAGGCGCTGCGCGGCTCGATTGGAGACGTACCCCATCGCAGTGGCCTCCGCGAGCACGCGGTCCCTCGTCGCCTCTGAGACGCGGCCGCTGCCGTGCAGCGCCGCCGATACGGCGGTCTTCGAGATGCCCAAGGCGCGTGCGATGTCGACGATCGTGACCCCGGATCCCTCACTCGCCATAGCCTCAGTGTACGGTCCGCGCACCGGCCCGGCGACGCGGACGAGTTGCGGGCACGACTCGCGCGACGTATATTTGCAGGCGTTGCGGGAACGTTCCCGCACTTGTGAGCGCCGTCGGCGCCCGCCGCGCTCACCCCGATCACGCGACGAAGGAGTCCCATGTCGAACACCTCTCCCCCGAATCCCGCCGCAAGCGGTCTCGCCGCACTCACGGGCAGGGTCGTCTTCGGGTTCGTCGGCACCTGGGTGTTCGCACTCATGGCCGCGAACCTCGTGCCCGTGCTCATCGCGGCGATGGTGCAAGACCTCGGTGTCGACATCGCGGCAGCCGGCGCGCTCGCGACGGGCATGACCGCCGGATCCGCGCTCGCCATGTTCGTGACGAACCGCTTCATCGCCCGCGCCGACCGGCCGAAGCTCGGACGGGTCGGCCTCCTCCTGATGATCGTCGGATACGGGTTTCCCGCCGCGATCCTCACCACACCGACCGTGATGATCGGACTGATCGTCGGCGGCATCGGCGCAGGCATCATGATCGCGACCGGCACCGCCGCAGCGTCATCGACCCGCAACCCCGATCGCACGGTGACCACGATCATGGTGATCAACCGCCTCGGCGCGGCCGCGCTGCTCGCCATCGCCCCGATCTTCCACAACGACCTGCGCACCGTGCTCATCGTGATCGCTGCGCTCGGGGTCATCGGGCTGCTGCTCGCCGGCGGCCTGCCCAACCTGCCGGCGAGCGCACTCGACGCGACCGGCGCCATCGACAGGGGCGACGGCCGGGTGCGCACCACCATCGGAGCCGCCGCTCTGGTCTTCGCCGTCTCCATCCTGCTCTGGTCGCTGACCGAAGACATGGTCTACTCGATGACGAGCGTGCTCGCGCAGCAATCCGACATCAGCCCCGAGACGAACAGCTCGCTGCTCGCCGGGAAGGTGCTCGGCGGTCTCGTCGGAGCGCTGCTCGCACCCCTCGCACTGCGCTGGCTCGGACGCAGCTGGTCATTCGCCATCATCATCGCGGTCAGCACCGTCACCAAGTTCATCATGGTGACGAGCACGACCCCGCTCGCGTACACCGTCGCGATCCTCATCTGGGGCGTCATGTACGGCGCGATCCTCGTGCTGTTCACCGGTCTCGCCGCCATCATGGACGTGACCGGCCGCACCGGAGTGCTCGTGTCGGGCTTCTACCTCGCCGGCGTCGCATTCGGCCCCCTGGTGGGCGGCCAGCTCGTCGGGCTGCTCACCCCGCTGCAGTACGCGATCACCGTGTCGATTCCCAGCGTGGTGTTCGCCGCCGCGCTCTTCGTCATCGCGCGCCGCAGCCGCAAGTTCGAGCAGGGCAACACCACTGCCGTGCCCGTCGTTCAAGCAGCGGCCGCGCACCCCGACACCGCTCCCGTCCAGCAGCACTGACCCGGAGACCAGCATGACCCACTCAGCCTCCTCCCCCGCGGCAACCGCCGAACCCTTCGAAATCGCGGACCGCGTGATCGCCGTGGACCGCATCCGCACCTTCGCGGACGCGGCGGCCTCCCACCCGGCAGACCCCGACGCCGTGGCGATCCGTGACGGCCGTATCATCGCCGTGGGCTCGCGAGACGATTTGGCGATCCACGTCGGCGACCGCACCGTCATCGACGAGCACCCCGGTGCGACGCTGGTGCCCGGCCTCGTCGACGGCCACACGCACATCGTGTTCGGGCTCGAACTGACGCGAGGCGTGCAGCTCACCGATCTCACGCTCGCAGAGGCGCAGGATCGCATCGCCGGTGCCGTTGCCGAGGCCGCTCCCGGCACGTGGATCTTCGGGTGGGGAACCGACCCGAACATCTTCACCGAGACGGGATTCACCGGAAAGCTGTTCGATGACGCCGCCGCCGGGCATCCCGCGTTCCTCCGCCTGCGCGACGCTCACTCGGCCGTGATCAACAGCGCTGGCATCGCTGCCGTCGGCCTCACCGGGCGCGAGACGTTCCCCGACGAGTCGGCGGTCGGCGTGGACGAGCAGGGCGCCCCCACCGGGTACCTGCTGGAGCTCGCCGCGATGGACCTCGTGCTGGCGCACATCCCGAGCGAGGGCACCGACGAACTCGCCGACCGGCTCGGCGTCGTGCTCGACGGGATGGCGGCGAGCGGCATCACCGGTACGCACGTTATGGACTTCCACCCGGGCAGCCGGGAGGTGCTCGAAACGCTCGAGTCGCGCGGCGACCTGCCGATCCGGCTGCGATTCTCACCGATGGTGCCGCCCGGATCGACCACGGCGACGCTGGAGCAGATCGCGGCACTGCAGGGTCTGCACGGACGCAGGTGGCGCGTGGAAGGCGTCAAGTTCATGATCGACGGCACCGTCGACAACGGGTCGGCCTGGCTGCACGAGCCCGACTGCTACGGCCAGGGGCGCCGCTCCATCTGGACCGACCCGGCAGCCTACCGGGAGGCACTCGGGTTCTTCGCGGAGCGGGGGATCGCCACGGCGACGCACGCGATCGGCGATCAGGGCGTGGCATTCGTGCTCGACGCGATCGAATCGCTCGGAGCGGTCGCCCGCCTGGCTGCGCACCGCATCGAGCACATCGAGACGATCCCCGACGGCACAGTGCCGCGCTTCGCCGAGCTCGGCGTGGCCGCCAGCATGCAGCCCATCCACGGCACGCGCCACACGCGGGCGGACCGCACCGACAACTGGTCGGTGCGACTCGGCGAGGAGCGCGCGTCGCACGGGTGGCGGTGCCGCGACATCCGAGACTCGGGGGCGGTGCTGGCGCTCGGCAGCGACTGGCCGGTCACCCCGTACGACCCGCGTGTGATGATGGCAGAGGCGATCCTCCGCGCCCCGATTGCCCGGCCCGAACTCGCCCCGATTCAGCCGGAGCAGGCGCTCACCGCAACGCAGGCGCTCGAGGGGTACACCTCCCACGCGGCCCGCGCGATCGGGGTCGTCGACGAGGGCGAGGTGCGGCCAGGCGCCCGCGCGGCGTTCACCGTATTCTCCGCAGACCCGCTCTCGGTCTCAGCGCAGGAGCTCGCCACCATCGGCGTCGTCGCGACGTACGTCGACGGGGTGCCCGTGGTGCGCTGAACCGCGCGCGGCCGGCGCCGCGCTCGCCCGTGGATGATCCGGCTTCGGTGAGGAGCTCGGTGCACGAAGCGCCTCACCGAAGCCGAATCGCTCACCGAAGCCGGGCCGGCGAAACCCCAACGGAGAAGCCCCAGCGGCGAAGCCACCGCTAATTTGGTGAGCGTCAGGCGGTCAGCCGAATCGGCTCGCGCCGTGCTCCGCCATCGCGACGGGTGAGCCAGGGTAGTACTCGAGCCGGCCCGCCGCGAGATCGAAGCCGACCGTGAGCAGCGTCGACCACTGCTCGTGCAGCGGCTCGGAGGGGTCGGGGCGGAAGCAGATGGGAGCGAACGCGCCCGCCTCACCCGCCATCGCCCGAGCGCGCTGCTCGATGGGGAGCCCAGCCATGTGCGGCCGCTGTGCGACGACGTGGTCGAAGCGCGCGTAGGTCGTCGAGGTGTCGGTCGTCGCCTCCCCCGGCACCTGGGACGGGGCGAGGAAGTTGTTCGTATGCGCGAGCCACCCCTGCTCGTCGGGGCGCACCGCAGCGAGCCCGTCCGACGAGATCTCGAAGCACGCAGCGCGGTGCTCGGCGTCCGCCCCGGCGACGACGGTGAGCACCGTCGACGCACTGGCCGGCGCCGATGCGATGATGGCCTCCGCCGCATCGACGGAGGTCGCCTCGTCGAGCACGCGCCGGGCGATCGCGTGCACCGGCACTCCCCCGACACCGCGATCGCTCGCGTGATGCAGGATGTTGAAGTGGACGCCGACGCCCGCGTCATTGACGCCGATCTTGCCGAGCACGCCGAACTCGGTGAACAGCGTGACGCGCCCCACCCTCGTGGAAGCCGACGCCCCCGCCGGGGCATCCGGCGTGTACGACATGACGAGCCCCGCGCGGCACAGGTACTCGTGCCAGTCCCAGGTCTGGATGCTCTCCGGCAGACCAGGGCCGCGCGGCGCGAAGACCGCGGTCGAGCACTCCCCCTCGGCGTCGGGTTCGACGACGGCGAGCACCTCGGTTCGGGCGTTCAGCGCGGCCAGCTGCCAGAGCGGAACCTCAGCGGCGAGCGCGGTCGCCTCGAGCTCGACGGCGAGGTGGGGAGCCCAGGCGCGCAACGCGTCGAAGCAGCTGTCTGCGATCTCGCGCACGCGATCCTCAGTGAGTCCGCGCACCCCGAAGAAGTCGAGGTAGCCACCCACGGTCTCGCGGATCTCGGCGCCGAAGCGCACCCCGATCTCGGTGCCGCGCGCTCGCGGTCCGACTCCTGCAACGGTCGTCGTGATGATGTCCATTCGTCCCCCGCTACTTCGCCGCTTCGAGCAGCGCGTCCCACATGACTTCGGAGGCGATTGCTCCGAGCGCGGTGGCATTGACCGAGAGCCGGCCTCGTGATGAGCCGGGACTGATGGGGAGGTCGATCTCATCGGTCGTCACCGCGAACAGGGTGTCGCCATCCATGTCGGTATGGAAGGGCTGGATACCCCGGTGCATCGAGCTGTGCACCTGCTTCGCGAACTGGTTCAGCTCGACGGTGCTCATCTTCACGTTCGTGATGAGCGCGCTGATGGTCGTATTGCCCGATTGCGTCTCTGCCGCCCGGTGCTCGGCGAACGCCTCGGCGTAGTCGAAGACGGGATGGCGGCGCTCTCCCGTAGCCGCATCGTAATTTCCCCGGACCACGCGCCCGGCGCGATCGAGGATGACTCCGACGGGATTCGGCACCACGACCGCGAGGATGCGCACATCCCCGATCTGCCTGAATGCGGCGCCCTGACCGGTGATCTCCGTGCGCTCCCAATCCACCTTCCCGGAAGAGGCGCTCATTCCGGCGCCGGCGCGGCCCTGCGCGAACTCGCCCTCGACCGCGAAGTCGAACGCGGCGCGGCCGAGCTCCCGGTCAGGGTAGACGGATGTGGAGCGCGCTGAGAAGTCGTAGATGATCGCCGACGAGACGAGCTGCAGGTCGGCGAACCCGGTGCGGTTCTCGAAGCGCTCGAGCAGCGCATCGCTGACACCGGCTCCTGCCTCCAACCCGTACACGGAGCCACCGGCGAGGCAGATGGCGTGATTGAAGTCGTAGCCGCCAGCGAGCCCGACTGCGCCGCCGCGCGCGTCGACCGCGGTGCGTGCGCCTGCCGGCAGGTGGATCACGGTCGCCCCGGTCGGCCCCTCCGCGTAATGCGCCGAACCGATGCGCACACCGGGGAAGTCGAAGCGCAGCCGTTCGCGTCCGTCACTCCGCTGCGGCACGAGGTCGAAGTCGCCGTTGCCCGGTCCGCCGAAGACGGGTGCGCCGGCGAGGCGCGGTGCTGGGTCGATCACCGCGCCGGAGTCGATGTCTGCGAGCGCGTGCGGTTCGTGGGATGAGGTGTTCACAGGGACTCCAGGAGTTGTTGCGAGTAGGGATGGGCCGGGGCGTCGAAGAAGTGCTCGGTGGGCGCGGTTTCGACGAGATCGCCTCGAAACAGCACGGCGACCCGGTCCGCCACGCGCTGCACCGCACCGAGATCGTGCGAGATGAAGAGCGCGCCGAAGCGGTGCTCCTGCTGGAGTTCGCGAATCAGTGACAGGATCTGCAACTGCACCGCGACGTCGAGCGCACTGACCGCTTCATCGAAGACGATGAAGCGGGGTTCCGTGATGAGTGCGCGTGCGACCGAGACTCGCTGCCGTTGCCCGCCCGAGAGTTCGTGGGGGTAGCGTTCGGCGAACCCGGGGTTCAGCCCGACATGCTCGAGCATCTCGCCCACTCTCGCCCGCTGCTGCTCGCGCGAGAGATCTCGTCTCGCGACGGTGAGCGGTTCGCGCACGGATTCGCCCACCCGTCGCCGTGGGTTGAGCGACCAGTGGGGGTGCTGGAGAACCGCTTGGATCTTGCCGGCCGTGGCTCTCCGCGACCGGCTGAGTGGTCGGCCGAGCAGACGCACCTCGCCGCTGTCGGGCGCGCGCAGTCCGAGCGCTACGGCGGCCGTCGTGGTCTTGCCCGACCCGGATTCGCCGACGAGGCCGAGGGTCTCGCCGGGAGCGACGTCGAGCGTGACGCCGTTCATCGCTCGTACCGTGCGTCGTTTCGCGCCGGCGCCACTCGTGAACGAGACGCTCACATCGCGCATCTCGAGTACCGCGTTCGTCTCGGTCGCCGTCATGAGATCTCCTCCGAATGGTGCGACGTCGCACGACTGGTGCTGGATGCGGCCCGCGCGCGATCCGGCGTCGTGCCGTCCGGTCCCTTGCGCGCCGGGATCGCCGCCACGAGGGCGCGCGTGTACTCGGCCTCTGGCGCGTCGAGCACCCGTGCGGTCGGTCCGGTCTCGACGATCCGGCCGCGGTGCATCACCACGACTCGATCGCACCACTTGCGCACGGCCCCGAGGTCGTGGCTGATCCAGATGAGACTCGCGCCTGAGCGCCGCACGAAGTCGACGATCAGTTCGAGGATCTCGTCGCGCACCTGGGCGTCGAGCGACGCGGTCGGCTCGTCGGCGATGAGGATGCGCGGTTCGCGGGCGATGGTGAGCGCGATCGCGATGCGCTGAGCCATGCCGCCAGAGACCTCGTGCGGGAACAGGCGAAGCACGCGCTCGGGTTCGAGAATCTTCACGCTCCCGAGCAGCGCTGTGAGCGAGGCCGCGTCCGTCGGGCGCCCCAGCGGGGCGAGTGCGAGCTCGAGCTGGCGCCGAATGCGCATCGTCGGGTTGAGGGAAGCGATCGGATCCTGCGGGATGAAGCCGAGCGATTCACGGCGTATCCGCCTCACATCGTCGGGGGCGAGCGATGCCAGGTCGTGCCCGAGCACGCGCACCTCGCCCGCGGTGATGCGGCATGCGCGAGGCAGCATGCGCCCGATGGCGTGGGAGATCGTCGTCTTGCCCGATCCGGATTCCCCGACGATCGCGACGAGCTCGCCGGGCGCGATGTCGAGCGAGACGTCTTCGAGGGCGCGGGTCACTCCGAGCCGCGAACGGTACTCCGCGCTGAGGCTCGAGATCGAGACGAATGGCTCGGGTGCGTCCGCGTTCATACCAGACTCCTTGTCTCGCGCGGGTCGAGGCGATCCCGCAGGGTGTCGCCCACGAGATTGATGGCGAGGATCGCCAGCACCAGCACGACGGCGGGTGCGAACAGCAGCCAGGGCGCCTGCACCATGTAGCTCGACCCCTCCTGGATCAGCAGCCCCAGCGATGACTGCGGCAGCTGCACGCCGTACCCGAGGAAACTCAAGCCGCCTTCGACCAGGATGCCGACTGACAGCGCGTAAGTGCCCTGCACTGCGATCGTGCCGCTGATGTTGGGCAGCACGTGGCGGAAGAGGATCACCGGGCCGGAGACGCCGCTGATCTTGGCGGTCGTCACGAAGTCTCGCTTCGCGACCGCCAGGGAAGCTGCACTCACCATACGCGTCATCAGCGGCACGGTCACCAGGACGATGCTCGCAAGAGCAGCAACCTGGCCAGGGCCGACGACCGCCGCGATGAGAATGGCGAGCACGATCGACGGGAACGAGTAGAGCACGTCGACGAAGCGCATGACGCCCTCGCGCGTCCACCCTCCCAGGTACCCGGCGACCATGCCGAGCACGATGCTGATCACCGCGGTGCAGAGCACGGCCACTGCGGAGAGCACGAGCGTGGTCCCGATGCCTTCGAGCAGCCGGGCGAGCACCGAGCGGCCAAGCGCATCGGTGCCGAGCAGTGCCGCCGCTGAGGGCGGGCTGAGCCGGGGGCCGACGATCTTGGCGGGGTCGCCGGCGAACGGCACGATCGCGGCGACGACGGCGATGCCGACGATCGCGGTCAGCGTCGCCACTGCGCCGACGAAGAGCCCGTCTCTGGCGGGGCGCGTGCTCGGCGGCCGCTTGCGGCGGACGAGCGGGAGCGAATACGTGGTCATGATCCTGCCTTCCCGGTGACTGCGACACGAGGGTCGAGCGCGCTCGTGATCAGATCGAGCACGAGGCTCACCACGATGAATACGGCCGCGGCGAAGAGCACCGATGCCTGCACGACGGCGAAGTCGCGGCGGTCGAGGCCGGTCACCATGAAGGAGCCGAGGCCGGGGATGTTAAAGATGGTCTCGACGATCACGGCACCGCCGAGCAGGTAAGCGGTGATGGTGGCGAGGAGGGTGAGGATGGGGATGCCGGCATTGCGCATCACATGGTTGCGAACGATGTGCCACGGCGTCTCACCTCGGGCGACCGCGGCGGCGATGTGCGGCTCGACGAGCACGTTCATCACGGCGTCGCGCGTGGTGCGGGCCGCGGCCGCGACGCAGAACACCGAGAGCACGACGGCCGGGAGCAGGAGCGCCTGGAACGTCGGCCCGAATCCCGAGCCGATGCGTGAGAAGCCGCCGACCTGAATGCCGAGCGCCAATCGGGAGAAGACGAAGACGACCACGCTGCCGAGCACGAACTCCGGCACGCTGATGCCGAGGCCCGACACGATGCGACCGACGGCACCGCCCTGTTTCGCCCCTGCGCGCACCCCGGTCCACACTCCGAGAGGGATGCCGATCACGACCGTGATGATGAGGGCCATGACGGTCAGCAGGGCCGTCACCGGGATCCGCGCGCCGAGTTCGGCGCTGACCGGGCTCTGGGTGACGAACGAGGTCCCCAGGTCGCCGGAGACGATCTGGCCGATCCAGGAGAAGTACTGGATGATGAGGGGCTGATCGAGGCCGTAGGCCGCGGCGAGTGCCGCCCGCTCCTCCGGCGAGGCGAGCGGGCCGAGAATGATGTCCTCGTAGCTTCCCGGCATCAGTCTCACCGCGGTGAAGATCAGGATCGACACACCGAGCAGGGTGATGAGCGCACTCATCACCCGCCCGGCCGACCAGCGGAGTTGTTGCAGCATGCCCGTCCTTCGTTACTCGGAAGCCGTGTCGGGAAGGCGGTACGCGGTGATGTCCCGGAAGATGTCGCCGTAGCCCTCGTTGCTCTGGATCGTCGGGCTCACCGCTCCGGCGTCGTACCCGACGATCGATGGACGGTGCACGAGCGGCACGATCTCGGAGTACTCATCCGCAGTCGCGCACAGTTCCGTGAGCACTTCGGCTCGTTCATCGGGGTCGGTGACTTCCGCTCCTTCAGCGATGAGCGCGTTGAGGTCGTCATGCTGACCGGTGAATCCGAGGTTGAAGCCGGCCTGCTCCGGATTCCACCACTTCGTCACCATCGACGGGTCGACGTACCCCGCGAACCAGCCCAGCGACAGATCGAAGTCGCCCGGTTGTGCGGTGAAGACGCGAGCGTTGTAGGTCGCGGTGTCGAATTGCTCGATGTTGACGGTGACGCCGATCTCGGCGAGCTGCTGCTGCACGAGCTGGGCGATCTGACCCATGACCGGCTCCGAGGTGTAGACGACCATGTCGAGCGTGACGTCGCCGGCGCCCGACTCCTCGATGAGCTTCTGCGCGTCTTCGACACTGGCCTGCACCGACGGGAGTGCGTCCACGGCGCACGCCCCTGGCAGGTTCGACGGGGTCGCGCCCGTCGGAGTCGTCTCACCTGCGAAGACGATATCGGCGATCGCTTGACGGTCGATCGCCGTGTTGATGGCGAACCGCACGTCTTGATCCTGCAGCGGTGAGCCTTCGACCTGGGAATTCACGTTGACGTAGTAGAAGTCGCTCTGCGTCTGATTGACGACCTGCACGTCGCCGGCATCGGCGAGCTGGGTGAGCGCGTCGATGCTGCCGAAGTTCGCAAGACCCGCGCTGCCCTCTCGCAGTGCGGCCTGACGCGTGGTCTCCTGATCGACGATCTGCAGCTCCAGCGTCTGGACGGCGAGGTCGTCGCCTCCGCGCCAATCGGCATTGGCCGTGAACGTCCACGATTCATCCTGCCGATGCGCGTCGACGACGTACGGTCCGGTGCCGAGCATCGTCGTTGCGAGGTCGAGGCTGCCGTCGTTCACCTCCTGCATGGGCAGGATCGCGGCAGGGGTGTTGGCGAGCGCCGCGAGGAACGGCGCGTAGGGGCTGCTGAGTCGCACCGTCACCTGATCGTCGCCCGTGGCCTCGATGGACTCGATCGGCCCCATCTGCCCCGACCAGACGCTCATGCTGTCGACCTGGCGCTGCAGGCTGCCGACGACGTCGTCGACGGTCACGGCCCGCCCGTTCGAGAAGGTCGCGGTCGTGTCGATGGTGAACACGTACGTGGTGTCGTCGGGCTGCTCCCAGGCAGTGGCAAGCTCGGGCTGGATCTCGAAGTTCTCGTCGGTGGTGACGAGCGTCTCGTAGACGAGGCCCATGATGCTCCATGAGCGGGCGGTCTGCGCTGTTGCCGGGTCGAGACCGTCGGCTTCGCTCGTGTCGTAGTCGAGCTGCACGGTGAGCGCGCCCTGCCCGTCGAGCGCCGAGTCGGCGACCGCCAAGAAGCCGGGAGCCGCCTCCTCCTGCGCTGCGGCTGGGCCGCTCGAAGGCGGCGCTGCACAAGAGCTGAGCATGCAGGCGAGCCCGAGTGCCAGTGCGGCGCCGGATGCGGTCCTGACGCGCGTTCGTGAGAGTTTCAACACCGTAGTGACTCCTTCGACAGACTGTGGTGAGTGGGGTTCGCAGCGTGACGAGTCCCGCGGCTCCGCTTCGGTGCGGAATGCCCTGAGTCATCAAGCTAGCTTCACAAATCGTTTTATGCAATCACGTAACCGAATTGTCATCAAACGATGCATGTATCGATTTATGCCCGCCATTGCCACTAGGGTCGTTCACAGGATGCGAGGAGAACGAATGGCCGGTCACCGCAACGTCACCATCAAGGACGTCGCCGCTCGAGCTGGCGTATCGATCACGGCGGTGTCGCACGCCCTCAACGAGAAGGGAACACTCTCCGAGGAGACTCGTGCGCGCATCCGGGAGATCGCCACCGCGATGGGCTACCAGGCCGACGCGCTCGCGCGCGGTCTCCGCCGTTCGCAGATCGGCGTCATCGGCATCGTGCTCCGACCGCTCGACGCGCTCGCGAACTACAGCCCGCCCGGCGTCGATTACTTCCTCCGCTTCGCCGGCGCCGCCGCGGTGAGCGCGCTCGACCACGGCCTCAGCCTGATGCAGGTGGCCGATCTCGTGAAGGGGCCGGTCACACCACTGGCGTTCTCACTCGACGGCTATGTCGTCACGGACCCCGTGCGCGACGACCCCGTCGTGGATCTCCTCGAGAGCCGGTCGATCCCCTACGTCACCCTCGGGCGCGACCCCGGCAAGCCCGAGGCATCGAACTGGGTCGCCTCGGACGACGCTGCCGCAACACGCACCGCGCTCGATCACCTGGCAGCAGGCGGCGCCCGCAGCATCGCTTTCGTCGGGGGCACCGACGACAACTCGTGGAACGCCGATGCCGAATCGGCGTACCTGCAGTGGTGCTCAGAACACGGCGCCACCCCGCGCCATTTCCGCAGCCCGGAGGGGCTCGGCGAGGCCGGGGGGCGGGACCTCGTTCCGCAGCTCCTCGCGAACGGCGTGCCCGATGCCATCTACTCGTTGACGGGGCGCCATGCCGCCGGAATCCAGGAGGCGATGCGAGAGCGCGGTTACGTCGCCCCCGAGCACTACCTCCTCGCCTGCGGCACGGATGCAGCGCAGACGCGAACCGCCGAGCCGCCGATCACCGCGATCGACCTGAGGCCCGAAGTGCTCGCGAGGGAGACGGTCGAGCTTCTGGCGCGAATCACGCGCGGCCAGGCCCCGGAAGGGCGGCGCCTCGTCGCCTCCGAACTCATCGTGCGGAGGTCGTCGCAACGCGCGGAGTGAGGCAGGACCAGGCGCGGTCAGCCCAGTGCAGTGCGCCGACTGCCGTGCCTCACTCTCGCGCCCGGTGCGGGCAGTCGATCCCGACCTGCTCCATCAGCTCGGCGACGTCGGGGTGCAGGTGATCCCCCTCGAGCAAGTCGTGCCGCACGCGGCCGTGCACGTCCGCCGGCATGTCTTGGCTGAGCTTGAACATCGCCGTTTCGCTCTCGATGTCGATCGTGAACGACACCACCCCGTCGAGGATCTTCTCGAACACGTGCCTCGATTCCGTGGGGTCCCACGGCTCTCCCCGCGCGCCCTCGAGCTGCGCGACGGTTTGCTCCACGACGGCGAGATTCGCCTCCGCCGCTTCGAGCACGGTGACGCGGCCGGTCAGGTGCACCGTCGCATAGTCGAGCGTCGGCACGGCCGGGGTGAACTCGTAGACGCTGGGCGACACATAGGCGTGGGACGACGCGAAGACGAGCAGCGCATGAGGCCGCTCAGCGAATTGCCGCCAGTGCGCATTCGCCGTCCCCATGTGCCCCCAGAGGCGCGTGCCGACCAGAGTCTCCCCCGGCTCGACCTCCGGTGGGAAGACGATGGGGACGTGGGTCGCGACGGGCGCCCCACCGGTCGACGTCGCGAGCACGGCGAAGGGGTGATCCCTCACGAACTCGACGATGGCGCGACCTGACGGAGCGACGTAACTCGGATAGGTGTGCATGAGGGACTCCTTGCGGCGTGAGCGGCGCTGCGCATCACATCGGACGCGGTGCGTACCGTCAGCCTAGGCAAGTAAAACGTTTTATGCCAGTGGCGCGCTGCAGGCAGCAGTGTCCCGCATGCCCATGCCAGTGCCGGCCGTCCCCCGCGGCATCGGTGCGGGATACAGCTTCGGTGAGGAGTTCGGCGAGCAAACTGTCTCACCGAAGCCGAATCGCTCACCGTAGCTGCGGCGACCCGCTGCGGGGGCCCGAAGCTGCGGCGACGCCAAGCTGCGGCCGCCCAGAGCGGCCGCGCCCGTCAGACGGTCAGCACGCGCCATTCCCCGGCTTCACTGGCCTGCGGCATGCCGTCGAAGATCCGAATCGTCCGGACGTCGGGGTCGGTGACGATCGTCGCGAGCGTGCCCCACCGATCGCCGTACTCCTTCGACATGTCGGGAATGCAGGTGAGCGGTGGCTGACCGGGTTCGGAGCGCAGCAGGCGCACGAGCTCGGTCGACGACTCCGGTACTCCAGCGGCCAGCCGCTCGCGCACGAGATCGAGCCGCTCGGTCGAATCGGGTTCGTAGATCTCGCTCTTCTGCGCCATCAGCGGCTCAGCGTGCTGGAAGTGGTTCGTTCGCTGCACCGACCCCTCGACTTCCGGTATCTCGAAGATCCCGACCGGGCTGATCTCGAGCGAGACCGCGCGCGCGGCGTCGAGCATGGTGAAGGCCGACGACGATCCGATCGGCGCCGAGCGCACCAGCGCAACCGCCTCATCGACCGAGGCGCACTCCGACAGCACCGTGCTCGACAGCAGATGCATGGGGATGCCATCCGGTCCGTCGCTCGCGTGACCGAGGATGTTGAAGTGCAGTGCCAGCCCGGCCTCGTTCACGCCGATCTTCGACAGGATCCCCTGCTCGGTGAGACCGGCATACCGCAGCCCGTGCCCCGTCACGGTGTGCGTGTGCCAGTACGCGTCGAGTTCGACGTGCCAGTCCCAGGTCTGCACGCCGAGCCGGTGATCCCCGAGGCGGGCCGTGACGGTCGAGCACTCGCTCGCGCCTCGGGTGCCGAGTGCGATCAGCTCGGTGCGCGCGTTCAGTGCGACGACGTGCTCGAACGGCACACCGGCTCCGTCAGCGACACCCCTGAGCTGCTCGAGCAGCTCGGGGCGCCACGAATCCACCGCTGCCACCACGCGAGAGACGCCATCGCGTTCCATCTCCTCGGAGACGCCCAGGATGCGGAAGAGTTCGGCGTACTTCGCGTATGCCGTCGGCAGCGAGCCGCGGAGTGCTGAGCCGCGGCTCACCCCGAGTTCATGGGCGGTCGCACCCGTGACGTCGAGGTGCAGGCGATCGGTCTGTGTAGTCATGCAGCAGTGCTTTCTGTGGAGGGTCGGGCGAGTGCCCGCGGAGCGGAGGGCGACGTCGTCGCCGGTGTCACGGCGTGCGATCAGCCCCGCCGATGAGAGCGTCGCGAAGCCCACGGCGGGGCTTCCAGCCGGGGCGGGGCGCCGAGGCGAGGAGGAGGCGGGTGTACGGATCCGTGGGGTGGTCGAGAATGTCGGAGACCGTGCCGCGCTCGATGATGCGCCCGGTGCGCATCACCACGACGTCGTCGGCGATGTCGCGCACGACCGAGAGATCGTGGGTGATGAACAGGTACGACAGGCCGTGCTCGCTCCGCAGCCGTTTCAGCAGATCCAGCACTTGCGCCTGCACCGACACGTCGAGCGCGGAGACGGCTTCGTCGAGCACGAGCACCTCCGGCTCGGCCGCGAGGGCTCGCGCGATCGCGACGCGCTGCTTCTGCCCGCCGGAGAGTGCTTCCGGCTTGGCGTCGGCGTGACGCTCGGTGAGACCGACCTCCGCGAAGAGCTCGAGCAGACGTGCGCGGCGCCCGGCCCGGTCGAGATCGGGGCGGTGCGCCTGCAGCATCTCGTTGATCGTCGCCGCGACGGGCAGGGAGCGGTTGAGCGACCCCTGCGGGTCCTGGAAGACCATCTGCACGAGTTTGGCGCGCTCGTGCAGCGCCCGTCGCGAGGTGGTGGGCCGCACGGGCGTCCCTGCGATCCGCACCTCCCCGGCGTCCGCCGTCTCGAGCCCGACGATCACGCGCGCCAGGGTCGACTTCCCGGAACCCGATTCGCCGACGACCGCGAGGCAGGTGCCGGCTCGCAGCGCGCACGAGACATCGTCGAGCGCGGTGACGCTCGCGGTGCGGCTGAGGTGGAAGGTGCGCTCGAGGTGCTCGACCTCGATGATGGGGGCTGCATCGCCCCGCGTCGCCGACTGGGCAGGGGACGTCTCGGTCATGCTCGATCCTCCGTGTTCGTCAGTGGGCCGGTGCCGGGAGCCTGTTGCGGAGCCCCATCGGGGTACAGCTGCGGCCGCGCCGACATGAGCGCCCTCGTGTACTCCGTCTTCGGCCGATCCCGGATCTCCTCAGGAGTGCCGATCTCGAGGATCTCGCCGTCCTTCATCACCGCGAGCCGGTCGCAGATCGCCGC
The DNA here is from genome assembly GCF_018304845.1 of Leucobacter manosquensis. Lineage (NCBI taxonomy): Bacteria > Bacillati > Actinomycetota > Actinomycetes > Micrococcales > Microbacteriaceae > Leucobacter > Leucobacter manosquensis. Next base: position 1,755,960 of record NZ_JAFEVO010000001.1, read on the forward strand.
CGCGAGGTCGAGATCGTGGGTGACGTAGATCATCGAGAGCCCGTGCTCGCGGCGCTTCTCATCGAGGATCGCGACGACCTCGGCCTGGGTGGTGACGTCGAGAGCGGTGGTCGGCTCATCGGCGAGCAGCAGCTTCGGGTCGCCCGACATGGCTCCCGCGATCACGACGCGCTGCAGCATGCCGCCCGAGAGCTGATGCGGATAGGAACGCAGCACGCGCTCCGTGTCATCGATGCCGACCTGGCGCAGCAGCTCCGCCGCACGCGTTCGCGCCTGCGCGGCGGGAAGCGAACGGGCGTCGCTCATGCCCTCGATCAGGAAGCGGCCGACCGGCAGCACGGGGTTCAGCGATCCGTGCGGATTCTGCGAGATCAGGGCGAGATCATTGGCGCGGATCCGGCGGAGTTCTTCGCCGCCCGAGCCGAGCAGGTCGGTGCCGTCGAGCTCGATGGAGCCTTCGACGCGCGCGCTCGAGGGTTCGATGCCGAGAATGCACTTCAGGGTCATCGACTTGCCCGAGCCCGATTCACCGACGAGGCCGAGCGCTTCGCCCGAGCGGAGGGTGAAGGAGTTGCCGTGCAGAATCTCGGTGGCCTGACCCGAATCCGGGTCGGTGACCGTGAGCACGAGTGAATCGACCTGCAGCATCAGCGGATCCTTCCTGCGGCACGACGTCCGCCGAGTTGCTCACCGACGTAGCCGAACGCCGCCACGGTGATGACGATGGCGAGGCCTGCGAAGATGCTCTGCTCCCAGAACCCCTGCTGCAGCGAAGCCTGACCGTTGGAGACCATGAGCCCCCAGTCGGGAGTCGGCGGTTGCACGCCGAGCCCGAGGAAGGAGAGCGCCGCGAGTTCGATCATCGCGTACCCGAAGTTGATGGTCATGCCGGTCAGAATCTGCGTGCGCACGTTGGGCAGGATGTGGCGAACGGTGATGAGGAAGCCCGAGATCCCCTGCAGGCGCGCCGAGGCGACGTAGGGCAGATTGCGCTCGCGAAGCGCCACCGAGCGGATCACGCGCGCCGAGTACGGGACGAACCCGATCGCGAGCGCCAGGGAGGCGGTGAGGATCGACGGCCCGAAGATGGCGACGGCGAGGATCGCGAGCAGCATGTTGGGGAACGCGAACAGGATGTCGAGGATGCGGCTGATGAAGGCGTCCACTTTTCCGCCGAACCAGACCGCCGTGAGTGCGAGCAGGGTCGCGAGCACCGCGGTGACGATCGTGACGATGGTCGGGCCGATGAGGCTCGTGCGGGCACCCCAGATGATCCGGGAGAGGATGTCGCGGCCCGACTGGTCGGTGCCGAGCAGGTGCGCGAGGCTCCACGCCTCATGGCGGGCCGTGACGGCGCCGGCGTACGGATCGTAGGGGGCGATGATCGGAGCGAGGATCGCCATGAGCACCACCAGCGCGATGACGATGAGGCTGCCGACGCCGACCGGCCCGAGGCGGCGCCTCAGCAGACGCCAGCCCGACACGGGCACGTCGCCCCGGTGCTTGCGGAGCAGCTGCACCGCGATGGTGTTCTGCGAGCGAGTGCCGGTGCCGGGCTCGCTCGCGGGCTTCTGGGATGTCATCGTGTCGTCACTCCCTTGCTGAGACGGACTCGGGGATCGATCACGGAGTACAGCAGATCGACGATGAGGTTGACGATGCCGAATGCGAGCACCATGACCAGCGCGATCGCCTGCACCACCGCGAAATCCTTCTTCTGAACGGAGTTCACGAGCAGCGATCCGATGCCGTCGAGCGTGAACGCGTACTCGATCACGAAGGCGCTGGCGAGCAGCCCCGCGACCTGCGTGCCGATGACGGTCGTCACCGGCAGCATCGAGTTCCGGATCGTGTGCCGCCACAGCACCAGCTGCTTCGGCACTCCGCGCGCGATCGCCATGATCACGTGCTCGGATCCCTGCTCCTCGCGCACCGCGGTTCGCGTGATCCTCGCGACCACGGCGATGCCGGGGAACGCGAGCGCGATTGCGGGGAGCGTCAGGTGCCAGAGCCGATCGAGGAATCCCTCGCCGGAGCCCGAGACGGGGAACCAGCCGAGATTGGATCCGAAGATGAACATGAGCACCAGTGCGGCGAAGAACGTGGGGACGGCGAACCCGAGGTTCGATCCGAACACGACGATCTTCTCGAACACGCCTGAACGGGTCGCGGCGAGCACGCCGAGGCCGATCCCGAACACGATGATGAGCAGGGCCGCGAAACCGGCGAGGTACAGCGTCGTCGGGATGCGGGTCGCGACGAGCGTCGTGACGTCTTGCTGAGTGACCAGCGAGCGCCCCAGGTTGCCCTGGAGCACATCGATCAGCCAATGCCAGTACCTGAGAAGGAAGGGATCGTCCAGGCCGTACTGCGCACGGATCGAGGCGAGCACCTCAGGGCTCACCGTTCGCCCCTGCACGAGGAACTGCTCGGGGCTTCCCGGAGCCAGGTACATGCCTGAGAACACGATGAAGTTCGAGACGATCAGCACGGCGAGCAGCGCGCCGAGCCGTTTGAACACGTAGACCATGGACGATCCCTTCCTGCTGGTACTCGGCTCAGGCGGTGGCGCCGAGGTCAGCGGCCCACGGGTAGTAGAGGTACACGAACGACGCAGGAGCACCGGTGATGCTCTCGTCCATGTACATGCGCACCGCGAGGTCGTTGATCGGCACCCACGGCTGCTCCTGCATGATCAGAGCCTCAGCTTCGACCGTCAGCTTCGCGCGCTCGGCATCGTCGCTCTCGCCGATGGCCGCGTCGAGCGCCGCATCGACGGCGGGATCGGAGAAGCCGGAGTAGTTCTGATCGCTGCCGGTCTTGGCGACGCTGATGAGATGCAGCAGCGGATCGGGTGCGCTCAGGTAGTTGGTGGTGACGAACCCGTCGTACCCCGCTCGCGCCTCCGGATCGGAGAAGAAGGCGCCGAACTGGGCACTCGGCACTCCGGTCGGTTCCAGCGTGATGCCGAGTTCTTTCGCGCCGTTCGCCATCTCGTTCAGGATGTCGGCGTAGAAGCTGCGCTCGCTCGGGTAGGCGATCTTGATCGGCTGGGTCAGGTCGACCTCCGCGTCCTCCAGCTCGGCCTTCGCGGCCTCGATGTCAAAGCTCAGGTCCGGGAGCTGCTCGTCGCGCAGGTCGGCGATGCCGGGCGACGTCTCTTCGACCGCGTCCCACGGCGACTGCGGGACGACCGAGCGCGCCGGTGTTCCCGTGCCCTCGTAGACGGTGTCGGCGATCGCCTGACGATCCGTGGCGCGAGTCAGCGCCCGACGCACCGCTGGGTCGCCGAAGACGCCCTCGCCGGTGGAGATGATCGCCATGTTCTGCATGCCCTGGCCGGCGTACAGCTCGCCGGTCTCGCTCGATCCCAGCTGATTCAGGGCGGGCAGCGGCACGTCGTAGGAGCCCTGGATCTCGCCGGTGCTCAGACCGTTCGCGATGGCGGTCGGGTCGACGACGAAGCCGATGCTGACCTCTTTCGCCATCGCCTTTCCGTCGGCATCCCAGTAGTCGTCGTAGCGCTCGAGCGTGATCGACTGCCCCTGCTTCCAGTTGCCCGGCGTGAACTTCAGGGGGCCGGTGCACATCACGCCGGCTTCAGGGTTTCCGTAGTTCTCGCCCGCGGCCTCGCGCTGCGCCTGCTGCACGACGACGCCGATGATCGTGCTGAGCGACGACGGCAGCGTGTAGTCGGGGGTCTGGAGCGTGATCGTGACCTCGTTCTCACCCGTGGCAGCGACCTCGGCGATATTGGCGACCACGCCACCGCCCCAGTAGCTGCCCTCGGCGGGATCGAGGTGGCGCTTGATCGAGTACACGACGTCGTCGACCGTCATCGGTGTGCCGTCCCAGAACGTCACGTCGTCGCGGATGCCGAAGACCCAGGTCTTCCCGTCATCGGTGTTGGACTCGGTCGCGAGGTTCGGCTGCACCGAGAAGTCCGGCTGCATCTCGAAGAGCGGCTCGCAGAGGTTCGACACGATCGTGTTCTCGGGATAGTTGAAGGCCTTGACCGGGTCGAGGCTGGCGAGCTCACCGTAGGTCGAGTTCCAGGCGACGGTGTCGGCTTCCGCGGTGGCCTCCGGCGTGGTCTGCAGCAGCTCCGTGTCTTCCGACGGTGTCGCGGCGTCACCTCCGCGGCTTCCGGTCGCGCAGCCCGCGAGGGCGAGGCCCCCGACGGCAAGCAGGGCGATAGACGCCCGAATCGGTGCGAATTTCACGTTGTTCTCCATTCGAAGTTTCATCGTTGAAGCTCCTCATCCCGACACCCGCCGAGCGAAGACCCACCGGCGATGCTAGCACCCAAAACGGTTTGTGAAAAACGGTTTGGTTATCACGTTTCGGTGACGGATCGGCCGAGGGCCGCCTGGGAATCGTTCTGCCGGCCCACAGCCGACCGGCTATTCTGACGAGGTGCAAGCGAGCGGGCGACCAACCATCAAAGACGTGGCGAAAGCCGCCGGCGTCTCGCCCACCACCGTCTCGCACGCCCTCAACGGCAAGGGCGTCGTGCGGCAGGAGACGGCCGACCGCATCGCCCTCGTCGCGGGCCAGATCGGATATCGGCCGAGTCCGATCGCCCGAGGGCTGCAGAACTCCCGCCTCGGGCTGCTCGCACTCGTGATCCGGCCACTGCGATCGCTCGACACCTTCCTCCCGGAAGGCGTCGACTACTTCCTCAGGATGGCCGGCGCGGCCTCACTCGCGGCGATGGAGCGCGGCTACAGCATGATGCTCGTCGACGACCCCACCCGCCCCGGTGCGCCGCTGAGCGCCACCGCAGCAGACGCGTACATCGTGTCGGAGCCCTTCGCGAACGACCCGGTGCTCACGATGCTCTCCGAACGCCACATCCCGTTCGTCTCCGTCGGCTCCGACCCCGCGCGGCGCGGCCAGTTCATCGAGCTCGCGACGCGCGACTGGGAGGAGACGGAGCTCGCACTCGACCACCTCGCCGAGGCGGGCGCCGAACGCGTCGCACTGCTCACCGGCACCGATCAGAACGCCTGGAACCGGGAGTCGGAAGAGGCCTACCTCGCCTGGTGCGAGCGTCGGGGCCAGACACCCGACATCGCAGCGTTCCCCGAAGCGGAGGGCGAGCGCATCGGAGAAGCCGCGATCGAACGGTTCTTCGGCGCGGCGACCGGAACCCGCCCAGACGGACTCTTCTGCCTGACCGGCCGCCACGCCGCCGGACTGAATGCCGCTGCACACCGCCACGGGATCCGCGTGCCGGAGGACCTGCTGCTCGCCGCGGGCTCCGGAGCGCTGCAGAACCGCATCTCACAGCCCAGCGTCACCACCCTCGACCTCCACCCGGAGGGGATCGCGGCGCGAGCCGTCGAAGTCGCCGTGCACCTCGCCGAGGGCACGCCGCTCACGGTGCCGCTCGAAGTACCTCGAGCCACGCTCGACGTGCGCGAGTCGACGATGCGGGGCTGAGGCCGCCGCTCATCCCGGTGCCGCCCATCGCGTTGCCGCTCATCGCGTTGCCGCCGTGTGAGATTCGGCTTCGGTGAGTCGTACAGCCGGGCTCAGCTCTCACCGAAGCCGAATCTCCCACCGAAGCCGGACCCGCTCATCCCGAGCACACGAAAACGGGGACCGGCGCCGAAGCACCGATCCCCATTTCACCGCGCGCCTTCGCGCCGAACGCACTAGGCCAGACGGGCAGCCAGGTTCTCGTCGATCGAAGCGAGGAACTCCTCGGTCGTCTGGTAGCCCTGATCCGGGCCGACGAGCAGCGCCAGGTCCTTCGTCATCTTGCCCGACTCGACGGTCTTGATGACGACGTCTTCGAGGGTCTCGGAGAAGGCGATCAGCTCCTGGTTCTGATCGAGCTTGCCGCGGTGCGCGAGGCCGCGCGTCCAGGCGAAGATCGAGGCGATGGGGTTGGTCGACGTCGGCTTCCCCTGCTGGTGCTGACGGAAGTGGCGAGTGACGGTGCCGTGGGCGGCCTCCGCCTCCACCGTCTGCCCGTCGGGGGTCATCAGCACGGAGGTCATGAGTCCGAGCGAGCCGAAGCCCTGCGCCACGGTGTCCGACTGCACGTCGCCGTCATAGTTCTTGCAGGCCCAGACGTAGCCGCCCTCCCACTTCATGGCCGAGGCGACCATGTCATCGATGAGTCGGTGCTCGTAGGTGAGGCCGCGCTCTTCGAACTGCTCCTTGAACTCGGCGTCGAAGACCTCCTGGAAGATGTCCTTGAACTGGCCGTCGTACGCCTTGAGGATGGTGTTCTTCGTGGAGAGGTACACCGGGTAGTCGCGTGAGAGACCGTACTTGAACGATGCGCGAGCGAAGTCGCGGATCGAGTCGTTGAAGTTGTACTGGCCCTGGATCACGCCGCCGTTCTCGGGCAGCGTGACGACCTCGAACTGCTGCGGCTCGGAGCCGTCGGCGGGCTCGTAGGTCAGTGTGACCTTGCCCGGGCCGGCCTTGAAGTCGGTCGCCTTGTACTGGTCGCCGTGCGCGTGGCGGCCGATGATGATCGGCTTGTTCCAGCCGGGCACCAAGCGGGGAATGTTCGAGATGATGATGGGTTCGCGGAAGACGACGCCGCCGAGGATGTTGCGGATCGTGCCGTTCGGGCTGCGCCACATCTTCTTCAGGCCGAACTCTTCGACGCGGGCCTCATCGGGCGTGATCGTCGCGCACTTGACGCCGACGCCGTGCTTCTTGATGGCGTTGGCCGCGTCGATCGTCACCTGGTCGTCGGTGGCGTCGCGGTGCTCCATGCCCAGGTCGTAGTACTCGAGCGTGACGTCGAGGTACGGGTGGATGAGGCGGTCCTTGATGAACTGCCAGATGATGCGGGTCATCTCGTCGCCGTCGAGTTCGACGACCGTGCCTTCAACCTTGATCTTCGCCAACGCTTCTCCCGTTTTTCGTCGTATATGAGCCGGGATTCATTCTACCCGAGTCCGTTTGAGTATCTCGACATCGAGATATATTCGCTCCGCTGCCGCCCCGTTGCGGCCCTCCTGCCGCCGCACATCGCGTGCGCCTCGCCCGTAGCGCATGGCCCCATCGCTCCCCTAATGTGGGTCTCACCCGAACCGGGTACCGACGGCGATGCAGCCGTCTTCCACTGCAACGGATCGTCCGGCACGTGCCTGCCGGCAGAGGAGTTCATCATGGCAACAGTTACGTTCGACAACGTCACCCGGGTCTACCCGGGTGCTTCGCGCCCATCGGTCGATGCGCTCGACCTCGACATCGGGGACGGTGAGTTCCTCGTGCTGGTCGGCCCATCGGGTTGCGGCAAATCCACCACGCTGCGCATGCTGGCCGGGCTGGAGGAGATCGACGGCGGTCACATCCTCATCGGCGAGCGCGACGTCACCGACGTTCCCCCGAAGGATCGCGATATCGCGATGGTCTTCCAGAACTACGCGCTGTACCCCCACATGACGGTCGCCGACAACATGGGCTTCGCCCTCAAGATCGCCGGCGTCTCGAAGACGGAGCGCGAGGAGCGCGTGCGCGAGGCCGCCCGGATGCTCGACCTCGAGGAGTTCCTCGACCGCAAGCCGAAGGCGCTCTCGGGCGGCCAGCGGCAGCGCGTCGCGATGGGCCGCGCCATCGTGCGCCAGCCTCAGGTCTTCCTGATGGATGAACCGCTCTCGAACCTCGACGCGAAGCTGCGCGTGCAGACCCGCACGCAGATCGCGTCCCTGCAGCGCCGGCTCGGCGTGACCACGGTCTACGTGACGCACGATCAGACCGAGGCGCTCACCATGGGCGATCGCATCGCTGTGCTCAAAGAGGGGGTGCTGCAGCAGATCGGCACTCCGCGCGACCTGTACGAGACCCCGAACAACGTGTTCGTGGCCGGCTTCATCGGGTCGCCCGCGATGAATCTGCTGCCTGCGACGATCACGGGCGACGCGGCGCGATCCGGCTCGCTCGATATTCCCCTGGAGCCCTCCATCCGCAGCGCCGCGGCGAGCGGGGCGCTCACCATCGGCATGCGGCCGGAAGATCTGACGGTCGTGCCGGAGGGAGACGCCGGGATACGGGTGGAGGTCGATCTCGTCGAGGAGCTCGGCGCCGACGGCTATCTGTACGGGCACGCCGACGTCGACGGAGTGCGCACCGAGGTCGTGTCGCGGGTCGACGGGCGCGTGCACCCGGAGGCCGGCGAGACCGTCACCCTCGCCCCCAACCCCTCGCGCGTGCACGTATTCGACGGGGAGTCGGGCGCTCGCCTCTCCTGACGCTCGCGCCCGCTTCCGGATCGGGGTCGATCTCCGGGCACTCGCCGACCCGGCGACGCCCCGAAACCGACCCCGATCCGCGTCGGGCCCGCCGCCGGCGCCGCGGAGCGGCCGCCGAAGATCCTGCACCTCCTCCTTGCGCGAGCGGCGCGAGGCGCTAGCCTTGATTCATGAGCGACCTGAGACTCGAAGAGCTTTCCGCAGCGACCATCGTCGCGGTGAATACGCTGGGCTTGAAGCGGGGCCAGGAGCAGTTCATCACGCCCGTCTCCTACGCTGCTGCGGCGGCGGTCACGCCCGCGCACACGGCGTGGCAGCGCGTCGTCCTGCGCGATGACGAGGTCGTCGGGTTCATCCACGGCAACTTCGATCCCGACGCCTCGCAGGAGGAGTTCAAGGCAGCGCTCTGGCGCATCAACGTCGACGCCGAGGAGCAGGGAACGGGCGTCGGCACCTTCGCCGTCAAGGCGCTCATCGAAGAGGCTCGGCGCCGCGGGTTCGAGCGCGTCACGGTGCTCTGGGAGCGCGGCGAGGAAGGGCCGGAGGGGTTCTTCCTGCACATCGGCTTCGCCCCGATCGGCGAGACGCCGTACGGCGAGGTCATCGGCGCAATCGATCTCTAAGGAGTGACCGGCTCGCTGAGCCGCGACTCGAGAGGGGCGATCGTTTCGGTCGCCTCTTCTGTACTGTTCGCGGGAATCTACTTCGTCACGCCGCTGCTCGCCCCGGCCCCGGCTGAGGCGATCTGGGCGCTGCGCACGCTCTGCGCGATTCCCATCATCGCCCTCGCGCTCCTCGCCGCACGGCAGTGGGATCTCGTCGCCGAGCTCGGCCGCAGACTCCGGCGCACGCCGCTGCTCGTGCTCGGAGTGATCGCATGCGGCGCGCTGATCGCCGTTCAGCTCTGGGTGTTCACCTGGGCGCCGCTGCACGGGCGCGGCCTGCAGGTCGCCCTCGGGTACTTCCTCCTCCCCCTGATGCTCGTGCTCGTCGGCAAGTTCTTGTACCGCGATCGCCTGCTGTGGTGGCAGTGGGCTGCCGCGGGCATCGCCGCGATCGGCGTCGGCTTCGAACTCGTGCGCGCCGGTGGCGTCTCCTGGGAGACGCTGCTCGTCGCCGTGGGCTACCCCGTGTACTTCGTGCTCAGGAGGGCACTCGGTTTCGCGCACCTGGGCGGCATGTTCTGGGAGTTCCTCGCGATGACACCGATTGCCGCGATCCTGCTGGCGCGCGAGCTCGTCACGGGCACGTCCCTCGCCGTCAACCCGAATCTCCTCTGGTTGGGACCCGTCTTCGGCATCGGCACCGGCATCGCGCTCGTCTGCTACATCCTCGCCTCTCGACTGCTGACGATCAGCGTGTTCGGGCTGCTCAGCTACCTCGAGCCGGCACTCCTCGTCGTCGCATCGATGCTCAACGGGGAACGCATCGCGCCTGAGGAGTATCCGCTCTACCTCGCCATCTGGGCGGCCGTGCTCGTGCTGATCGGCGGGGGTGTCGTCGGGTTGCTGCGCCGTCGGCGAACGGACGGCTGAACCCGGGTACAGTTCTCGCATGAGCGAAGTCATGGATGCTGCCTGCGCTGAGCACACGCACGGCTACATCGAGCACAAAGACGAACTGTTGAAGCGGCTGCGCCGCGCCGAGGGCCAGGTGCGCGGCGTCCAGCGCATGGTGCAGGAGGACGAGTACTGCATCGACATCCTCACGCAGGTCTCGGCGGCGACGAAGGCCCTGGAGCGCGTGGCGCTCGAGCTCCTGGACGATCACCTGCGTCACTGCGTCGCGTCTGCCGCTGCGGAGGGCGGGGCAGTGGCCGCCGAGAAGCTGCATGAGGCTTCGGCTGCGATCGCCCGGCTGGTGCGCTGACCATCGCGGCCGAGTCGCCGCCCCTTGCATCCCTCGCCTCCGGCCACCACGATGGAGGCATGAGCGAACTCGGAATCGATCCCGCAGCCATCCCTTCTGAAGCGCTGGAGAGCGGCGTGCCTGAGACCACGTTCTCGCTCTTCGCAGCATTCCGCGTGAGTTCGTCGCACCCGGTCGTGCTCGACGGTCGTGACGTGCCCGGCATCGTCCGCGAGCTCGAAGACGTGTCGCGGGAGATCGATGATGAGGGCGTCGTCGTCCGCGGCTGGTACGACGTCAGCGGAGTGCGCTCAGACGCCGACGTGCTCGTCTGGCTGCAGGGGGCCGCACCCGAGGATCTGCAGTGGTCCCTGCGTCAGTTGCGGCGCACGGCGATCGTGCAGCCCCTCATTCGCACCTGGAGCTCTCTCGGCGTCGTCGTCGATGCTGCCGCAGCCGATGAGTCGCCGAAGCAGTGGCTCTCCGTGAGCGGGGCGAGCGACCGGCCGGGCCTGGCCGGCGCCTCGGCGGCCGTCTCGGTTCAGTCGGCTGCCACCTGCGGCATCGGCGACACCGACTGGATCGTGACCCGTGAGGCCGACGAGCTCGTCTGGATCGTCGACCATCTGCGCGACGCGGGCGACCGCTCGGGCGTCACCGGCGGCACGATCGCGGGCCGCCTCATCGATCCGGCGGAAATGGTCGAGGTGCTGCAGTAGCCCATCGGCCCACCGCCGCTGGTCTCCCGCTTACAGGCCCGAGTAGGCGTGCAGCCCCTTGAAGAAGACATTGACGATCGTGAAGTTGAAGATGACCGCCGTGTAGGCGATGACCGACAGCCATGCTGATCGCGTTCCTCGCCAGCCGCGCGTCGCGCGGGCGTGGATGTACCCCGCGTAGAGTACCCAGATGACGAAGGTCCAGACTTCCTTCGTGTCCCAGCCCCAGTAACGGCTCCACGCGGCTTCCGCCCAGATCGAGCCGGCGATGAGCGTGAACGTCCAGAAGACGAACCCGATGATCGCCAGGCGGTAGGCCAGATCTTCCAGACGCACGGCTGCGGGGAAGGTGGAGAGGAACCGCATGGTCGGCGTGGCGCCCTGCACATCGCGCGCTTCGCGTCGGGCTTGGAGCAGCTGCAGCACCGACAGTCCGAACGAGAGGGTGAGGAACCCGACTGCGAGCACGGCGACGAGAATGTGGATCACGAGCCAGTACGAGTCGAGCGCCGGCTGCAGTGGGACGATCGCGACGTAGAAGTTCACCTTCGTGACGCCGAGGAACAGGATCGTCATGCCCGTGATCAGCGCGCCGAGGAAGCGCAGGTCGACGAAGAACTGCACGACCAGGAAGATCAGTACGATCGCGCAGGTCGCGGTCAGCGCGAACTCGTACATGTTCGCCCACGGAACGCGCTCCGCCCCGATGCCGCGCAGCACGGTCGCTCCGAGGTGCAGCAGGAACCCGAGGACGGTGAGCGAGAACCCGATGCGCAGCGAGCGTGATCGCCGAGGCTTGGTCACGGTACCGATGGCGCGGCTCGGCGGCGCCGTCCGCACCATCGTCGCGACGCCGCCGCCGGCCGTCGCCGCCTCAGCGTCGGCGGCCGGCGTACGGACCGCTGCGGCGTCACCGCTGCGGTTCGCGAGATCCACCGCGTAGAACACGAAGGCGATGGCGTAGACGATCATCGCCGAGTACAGGGCGATGGTCGAGTAGTTTTCCAGTTCCGTCAGCAGCACAGTCCCCTAGAGTAGCCGCTCCCGCTGTGAACGGGGCCCGTCGAGCCCGTCGTTCGCTCAGCCTGCGAGCACGACCTGCTCGAGACGCTGGTAGCCCGTCTCCATGCCCTCGGCCATGCCGGTGGCGAGCACCGCCTCGCGCACCGTCGCGTCCGGGTACGTGATGACGTAGGCGAGCAGTGTGCCGCCGTCGACGGGAACGAGCGTCATCTCATTCAGGGTCTCGGGGCTGCCAGAGCCCTCGGGATCCTGCGGCGAGATCATCCGCTCCGTCGTCACGAGCCGGTGCGGTGCGGCTGATTCGACGACGACCCCGGCGAAGCCGAAACGTTCACCGCTCTCGTCGTTCTGCCATTCGGTGCGCAGGCGCTGGCCGACTTCGGCGCCGTACTCGCAGACGGGCATGCTCCAGCCGTCGGGCCCCAGTTGCCAGCGCTGCAAGAGGGAGGGGTCGACGTGCGCCTGCCACACCTGCTCGACCGACCCGCGGATGATGCGGGAGACCCGCGCCTGCGTCTCGCCCAGCAGCTGCACTTCGGTCTCGCGCCCGGCGGCGAACGATCGGAGGTCCTCGACGACCGCGTCGATCTGCCCCATCGCAGCGCGCATGCCCTCTTCCATTCCCATCGCCTTGAGCTGTTCGAGCGCTTCGAGCGAACCGAATCGGGAGACGGTGGTGAGTCTGGAGCCGAGAGCCGACTCGGTGAAGGCGAACTCCATGCGCACGGTGGGGAACTCGGTGTTGGGCGTGCCGTCGTCGTTCGCGAAGCCGTCTCGCACCGCGAACGAGTGCGGTGCGTCGACGGACTCCCATTCCCAGTATCCGCAGCTCCGGTCTCCGCCCGGGCCCGTCATGATGTAGTTGCTCACGCCGCCCGCGACCGCGTCGTGCCGGGTGAACGTCGAGGGGTACTCGGGCGGCCCCCAGAAGCGTTCGATCTGCCTGGGATCGACGTAGGCGTCCCAGAGGCGGCGCACCGGGACGGTGAAATCGGCGACCACGGTGAGGGTGTACGCCTCGGTATCGGTCGTGACGGAGGTGATGGGCATGATGTCGACCTTTCTTCGCGTGCCGGGATCGCTGCGTCGGTGCAGCGCCGACGTGGGTTACTCGGGGCGTTCGGAGAGGAACGCGTCGAGCCGATCGATGCGCGAGCGCCAGATCTGCTCGAAGTGGCCCAGGAGTTCCTGGACCCGACGGATGGTCTCGGGGTTGCCGCAGATGATGCGCTCCCTTCCCTTGGGGGTTCGTGCGACGAGATCCGCTGCTTCGAGCACGCTGACGTGCTTCTGCACCGCCGCGAACGACATGTCGTAGTCGGCCGCCAGCTCGGAGATCGAGGCTTCTTCGGTCAGGGTGCGTCGCACGATGTCGCGCCGTGTCGCGTCGGCGAGGGCGCGGAAGACGCGGTTCACCTGCTCGTCCGTCAGCCCGAGCGCGGGCTCGGCGCTGGCGTCAGCGGACTGGGGCGAGATTTGTGCAACCATTTGGTTGTACTTTAAGGCAGGATCAGCGCGCCGTCAACCGGCGAATGCCGATCGTACGCCGAGCGCTCTACGAGGCCCGCTTGCGGCGCGCGTTGCGCACCAGTCGGGCGATCACGAACCACAGGAAGAGCGCGACGATGATCACGATGATGGCGTCGGAGAGCACGCCGCTCCACTGCTCGAGTATCGGCTTGATCGCCGGCCCGAACGCGTACCCCAGTCCGATCCAGATCCCGTTCCAGACACCGGATCCGAGCAGCGTGTACATGCTGAACTTCGCGATCGACATGCGCTCGATGCCCGCGGGAATAGAGATGAAGGATCTGACGAGAGGGACGCAGCGGCCGAGGAGCACCGCCGTGCCTCCCCACCGCGAGAAGAACACTTCCGCACGATCGAAGTCGTCGTGGTCCATGAGCGGGATCCTGCCGACGACCCGACGGGTCCGGTCCCGGCCGAAGGCGGCGCCGATCGCGTACCAGACCCAGGCGCCCACCAGAGCCCCGAGTGTGGCCATCGCCCACGCGAACCAGAAATTCAGCCGCCCCTCGTACGCGAGAAAGCCGGCGCCGGGAAGCAGCGCCTCCGAGGGAATCGGAGGGATGAACGTCTCGAGGAAGACGGCAAGCCCGACCCCCCACTCGCCGATGCGCTCCATCAGCGTCAGGATCCAGCCGATGAGGCCCTCGTACTCGCTGCCCGGGTGCGTATTCATCTGTCTGCGCGTCCTCTTCAGGCGATCTCGTCGCCGTCGCGCGAGACGGGCGCCGCGACCGGAGCCCCGCGCTTCGCACGCCAATGCGAGAGGGCGCGGAAGAGTTCGATGAGGATCGGGATGCCCGGGATCAGCACGAGGACGATGATGAACACCTCGCTGTATTCGCGCACGAAGGGGATCTGCCCGAGGAAGAACCCGAGAAGGGTCACCCCGACGCCCCAGAGCAGGGCGCCGATCGCGTTGTAGAGGACGAAGTGGCGGTACTCCATCTTGCCGACGCCGGCAGCAGCCGGCACGAATGCTCGGAAGATCGGGAGGAAGCGCGCGATGATGATCGCCTTCGGTCCGTGCTTCTCGAAGAACGCGTGCGTACGCGCGACGTTCTCGGGGTTGAAGAGGCGGCTCTTCTCCCGGTTGAAGACCGCAGGTCCCAGCTTCCGCCCGATCATGAAGCCCATCTGGTCGCCGGCGAAGGCGAAGAGGAAGAGGAGGGCGCACGTGATCCCGATCGGCACATCGATGATGCCCGTCGCGCTGAAGAGCCCGACCGTGAAGAGGAGCGAATCGCCGGGGAGGAACGCCAGCACGAGCACGCCCGTTTCCAGGAACACGAAGGCGCACGCGAGCACCAGCGCGATCCACCCACCGGCCTCAAGCAGGGTCTCCGGATCGAGCCAGTCGATGCCGAGCAGCGCAGGGACCGTCACGGTCATGGAGAGTGCGGTGGTCGTCGATGTCACGTGCGGAGCTCAACTTTCGTCGGGATGGGCGGCGGGCACGACGCACACCAGTATGCCGCGCCCGCCTGAACGACCAGTCCGGGGGAATGCGTCAGGCCCGTTCCGCCATCTCCACGACGTTCTGCAGCAGAAGCGCACGCGTCATCGGCCCGACGCCACCCGGATTCGGTGAGACCCACGCCGCGACCTCGGCGACCGAGGGATCGACGTCTCCGACGACACGGCTCTTCCCCGTCACCGGATCGGTCTTGCGCGACACTCCGACGTCGAGCACGATCGCGCCGGGCTTCACATGCTCCGCGCGCACGATGCCCTCGGAGCCGGCCGCAGCGACGATCACGTCGGCCTGCTGCAGGATGCTGCGGAGATCCTGCGTTCCCGTGTGCGTCAGTGTCACCGTCGCGTTGTACTCGCGACGCGTCAGCAGCGGACCGATCGGTCGCCCAACGGTCACACCCCGGCCCACCACCACCACGTGCTTGCCCGCCCATGAGATGCCGTTGCGCTCCACGAGTTCGATCACACCGCGCGGGGTGCACGGCAGCGGCGACTCGATCGGCCGGTTCGCGTTGAGCACGAGCCGCCCGAGGTTCGTCGGGTGCAGCCCGTCGGCGTCCTTGTCGGGATCGATGCGCTCGAGGATCCGATCGGTGTCGATGTGCTTCGGCAGCGGGAGCTGGACGATGTAGCCGGTGCACGCCGGGTCGGCGTTCAGCTCATCGAGCACGGCCTCGAGCTCCTCCTGCGTCACCGACTCCGGGAGGTCGCGCTTGATCGACGCGATGCCGACCTCGGCGCAGTCCCGGTGCTTGCCGGCGACGTACCACTGCGATCCGGGGTCGTCTCCGACGAGCACCGTCGCGAGCCCGGGCACGATTCCGCGCTCGCGCAACGCCGACACGCGGCCCGTGAGCTCCTGCTTGATCGCCGAGGCAGCTGCCTTCCCGTCCAGGAGTTCAGCGGCCATCGGTTACCACTCCTCGAGACCGGGGTACAGCGGGAACGCGTCAGCGAGCGCCGTGACGCGGGCCGAGAGCCCATCGACGTCACCCGACTGCTGCAGCGTCAGTGCGATGATGTCGGCGACCTCGGCGAACTCGGCGTCGCCGAATCCGCGGGTCGCGAGCGCGGGCGTGCCGATCCGCAGGCCCGACGTGACCATGGGCGGGCGAGGATCGAAGGGAACGGCGTTGCGGTTGACCGTGATGCCGACCGAGTGCAGCGCATCCTCCGCCTGCTGCCCGTCGAGCGACGAGTCGCGCAGGTCGGCGAGCACGAGGTGCACGTCAGTGCCGCCCGTCAGCACATCGACGCCGGCTCCGCGCGCGGCCTCGGTCGTCAGCGCCTCGGCCACGAGCTTCGCTCCCGAGAGGGTGCGCACCTGGCGGTCGGCGAACTCCTCCGTCGCGGCGAGCTTGAACGCGGTCGCCTTCGCGGCGATCACGTGCATGAGCGGCCCGCCCTGCTGCCCTGGGAAGACGTTCGAGTTCAGCTTCTTGTGCAGGTCGAGATCGTTGGTGAGGATGAAACCAGAACGGGGCCCGCCGATGGTCTTGTGCACGGTCGACGAGACGACGTGCGCGTGCGGCACCGGGTTCGGGTAGAGGCCCGCAGCGACGAGACCCGCGAAGTGCGCCATGTCGACCCAGAGGGTGGCTCCCACCTCGTCGGCGATCTCGCGGAACTTCGCGAAATCGAGCGTACGGGGGTAGGCGGACCACCCGGCGATGATCACCTTGGGCCGGTGCTCGAGCGCCTGCTGGCGCACGACATCCATGTCGATGAGGAACGTGTCGGGGTCGACTCCGTAGGAGGCGACCTTGTAGAGCTTGCCGGAGAAGTTCAGCTTCATGCCGTGCGTGAGGTGCCCGCCGTGCGACAGCTCGAGACCGAGGATCGTGTCGCCCGGCTCCGCGATCGCGGAGAGCACGGCGGCATTGGCGGACGCGCCGGAGTGGGGCTGCACATTGGCGTACGCCGCACCGAAGAGCGACTTGGCGCGCTCGCGCGCCAGATCCTCGGCGACGTCGACGAACTCGCAGCCGCCGTAGTAGCGGCGGCCCGGGTACCCCTCTGCGTACTTGTTCGTGAGCACGGAACCCTGCGATTCGAGCACGGCGCGGGGTACGAAGTTCTCACTGGCGATCATCTCCAGCGTGGAACGCTGGCGGTTGAGCTCGTTCTTGAGGACCTCGGCGATCTCAGGATCGACGACTTCGAGCGGCTCGTTGAAAAAGGCTGACTGGGTGGTCATGCAATGCTCCTCGGTGGTGATTCGCGCGCGAGCGCGGCAACATTTCCGGATCCGACCCAGGCGAGCGGCCGTCCCATGCAAGCAGTGTGTCGTTTCCCGATGGTGACCATCTGTACGCCAGTCGCGACGGGCTCAGCTTAGCAAGCCGCGACGGCGGCGGCGAGCGGTCGGGCCTCGCCCGCTCGCCGTATCGCGGTGCGCCGCCGGCTCGTCGGTCAGCAGCAGCGCGCGCCGGGGTTCCGATCCTGCTCGGCGTAGTGCTCGCGCCAGAAGGTGCGCACGTCGGGCACCGGCGCGTCAGGGTGCGCGACCCGAAGATGCGCAACGTAGCGCTCGTACTTGGCGTCGCCGAAGAGCTCGCGGCAGAACCAGCGCAGACGCGCCCCGCCTGCCCCGATCGCGCGCACGAGCTGACGCACTCAGTGCCCCCTCGCGCGCGCCGCATGCGGCTGGTCGTCGGCCCATCGGCGCTCGAGCCTGCGCTCGTTCGGAGTCGCCAGTATGCCGGCAGGAGCATAGGTGCGGGATGCGACCGGCGGATCGCTCGTATCGACGGCCTCCGGGCTTCGGTGCGAGCGGAGTACCGCCAGTACGGCGGCGATGATGACGATGATCGCGAGCGTGACGAACAGGATCGAGAGCGTCCCCTGGATCGCGGTGTTGCGCACGACGGCGCTCATCGCCTCGACTCCCTCTGCCGTGCCGTGCGACGTCTCCCCTGCGGCGAGCGCCTCGCGGAATGCGACGTGATTCGCCCAGTAGCCGATCGCCGGATTGGGCGAGAAGATCTTGAACGCCGAGGCCGTGATCGTGACGACGGCGGTGAGGGCGAGCGGCACGACGACCACCCAGAGGTACTTGAAGTTCTTCTGCGCCGCGACGATGGCCATGACGACGGCGAGGGCGATGGCCGCGAGCAGCTGGTTGGCGATCCCGAAGAGCGGGAAGAGCGTGTTGATGCCCCCCAGCGGGTCGGTGACTCCCATGATCAGGATCGATCCCCATGCCGCGACCATGATCGCGGTCGTGATCCACACCCCTGGACGCCACGAGTTGTCGCCGAACTTCGGCGCGACGTTGCCGATCGAGTCCTGCAGCATGAAGCGGGCGACTCGCGTGCCGGCGTCGACGGCGGTCAGGATGAAGAGGGCCTCGAACATGATCGCGAAGTGGTACCAGAAGCCCATCATGGCCGTGCCGCCGATGAGATCTTTCATGATGTTCGCCAGGCCGAGCGCGAGGGTCGGGGCGCCGCCGGTGCGCGAGACGATGCTCTCCTCGCCGACAGCGGCGGCCATGTCGGTGAGCTGCTGCGCTGAGACGTCGACTCCGGCGAGGCCGAGACCCATGACGAAGTCGACCGCGCCCTGCACGGTGCCGCCCGTTGCTGCTGCGGATCCGTTCATGGCGTAGTAGATGCCCTGATCGAGCGTCACTGCGGCGACCAGCGCCATCAGCGCTACGAATGATTCCATGAGCATGCCGCCGTACCCGATGACGCGGGTCTGCCGTTCCTTCTGCACGAGTTTGGGGGTCGTGCCGCTCGCGATGAGCGCGTGGAATCCGGAGAGGGCGCCGCACGCGATCGTGACGAAGAGGAACGGGAAGATGCTGCCGGTCACGACCGGAGCGGTGTCCGTGAAGGCGAACTGGCTGAGCGCCGGGGCCTCGACGTTCGGCATGACGAGGATCACCGCCGCGGCGAGCAGCAGGATCACGCCGATCTTCATGAAGGTCGAGAGATAGTCGCGCGGCGCGAGCAGCAACCAGACCGGCAGCACGGCCGCGATGAAGCCGTAGATGATGATGCACCAGGCGAGCGTCGTCTTGTCCAGGGTGAACAGGGCCGCGCCCCACTCGGTCTCGGCCACCCATCCGCCGGAGATGATGGCGGCCATCAGCAGCACGAATCCGATGATCGACACTTCCGTGATGCGCCCCGGGCGCAGGTAGCGCAGATACACCCCCATGAAGAGCGCGATGGGGATGGTGAGCCCGACGGAGAAGACGCCCCACGGGCTCTCGGCCAGCGCGTTGACGACGACGAGCGCGAGAATCGCGACGATGATCACCATGATGACGAGGGTCGCGAGAATCGCCGCCGTCCCGCCGATCCGGCCGAGCTGGTCGCGGGCCATCTGCCCCAGGGAGCGGCCTCCGCGGCGCATGGAGAAGTACAGCACCAGGTAGTCCTGCACGGCGCCTGCGACGATCACGCCGACGACGATCCAGATCGTTCCGGGGAGAAAGCCCCACTGCGCCGCGAGGATGGGACCGACGAGCGGCCCGGCGCCGGCGATCGCGGCGAAGTGGTGGCCGTAGAGCACGCGCCGGTCGGTGACGACGTAGTCGCTGCCGTTCGCCCGGTACTCCGCGGGTGTCGCACGGCGGTCGTCCGGTCTCGCGATCTTCCACTCGATGAACTTCGAGTAGAAGCGGTATCCGATGAGATAGGTGCAGACGCCCGCGAACACGAACCAGATGGCGTTCACCGTCTCGCCTCGCGCCAGGGCGAGCATGGTCCAGCCGACCGCTCCCAGGACGCCGACCGCGATCCAGATCGCGATCTTCAGACCGCGGTGCCTGCCCGCGTCCTCCGCGCGCTCGTCATCGCTGAGCGCGACCGGCGGAAGGCCGGGGTCCTGCTCGAAGATCGGGTCAGACGATTCGCCGGTACGTAGCTGCGACATCGATTCACTCCTTTGCGCTGATGCTCGCCGCCCGGTTGATGCTCTGCGCGCAACTCCGGGCGCCGCCCCTGGCGTCACTGTAGCAAAATTGGGCCGATACGGCGCACGCACTACCCTGGAGACCGTGACTACGCTCTCCGCACCTCCCACCGCTTCCGACACCCAGTGGGTCCTGACCCTCTCCTGCATCGACGGACCCGGGATCGTGCACTCGATCAGCGGCGCCATCGTGGCAGCCGGCGGCAACATCGTGGAGAGCCAGCAATTCGCCTCGGCGGATACCGGCCGCTTCTTCATGCGGCTGCAGGTGGAGGCCGTCGCCCAGCCGGAGACGTTCGATGAGCGGTTCGCCGCTGCGCTCGCCCCGGTCACGGAGCGCTACCACATGACCTGGCGCCTGGATCGTGCGGACCGACCGGTGCGCACGCTGATCCTCGCCTCGACGGCGACGCACTGCGTGAACGACCTGCTCTACCGTCGCCGCGCCGGCCAGCTCGCCATCGACGTCCCCCTCGTGCTCTCGAATCACGAGACGGTGCGCGACATCGCGGAGTTCTACGACGTGCCGTTCGAGCACCGCGCCATCGCCGGCGGCGACGACAAGGCGGCGTTCGAAGCGCGCGTCTTGGAGGCGGTCGACGAGCTCGACATCGAGCTCGTCGTGCTCGCGCGGTACATGCAGATCCTCTCGCCCGAGCTCTGCGCCGCGCTCGAGGGACGCGCGATCAACATCCACCATTCCTTCCTGCCGGGGTTCAAGGGCGCGAACCCCTACAAGCAGGCGCACCAGCGGGGCGTGAAGCTCATCGGGGCGACAGCGCACTTCGTCACGACCGATCTCGATGAGGGGCCGATCATCGAGCAGGACACGATCCGCGTGGATCACGGCTACACGGTGCGGTCGCTGACGCAGTTGGGCCAGGACGTGGAGGCGCGCGTACTGCGCCACGCCGTGCGCTCCTACGCCGAGAACCGCGTGCTCGTCGACGGCGATCGCACGATCATCTTCTAGGAGTGTCGCCGATCGTCGTTCTTCTGCGCTGCGAGAGCGGCGTACTCGGCGCGGAGGCCCGCGAGCATCGCACGCAGGCCGATGCCGAACGCGTCGTCGGCCGGGCTGGTCCCGGAGGCCTCGAGCGCCTCGCTTCGCGCGCGGTAGACCCCTGAGAAGGCCGGCACATCGCCCCGCCGCCCCGGATCGAGCATGGCCGGGTCCGCCGCGAGATCGAGCGCCGCCCCGAGGATGAAGCACTCGAAGGCCACGATCACCGAGAGCGCCCGCTCCTGCGGCCATCCAGCGCGCACCAGGCCGGCCGCGACCGCGTCGTACATGAACGACGTGCTCGAATCGGGGTCGAGTGGTTGCACGGCGAGCAGCGCGATCGTCGGCGGGTGCGACGCGAAGGCGAGCCGGTACCCGAGCGCCCACTGCTCGAGCGCCGCATCCCACGGCAGCTCGGCGAACGGGGCGGTGGGGATCCGTTCGCTCACCAGGTCGCGCACGCCCGCGATGAGTTCGGCTTGACCAGCGACGTGGTTGTAGAGCGATGAGGGCCGCACACCGAGCTCAGCCGCGATCGCCCGCATTCCCGCGCCCTCGACTCCGTGCCGGTCGATGAGGCGGAGTGCCGTCTCGTGGATCAGCCGAGGCGACAGCACGTTCTGCTTGGGCCGGCCGGCTCGCCGCCGCTTCGCAGACTCCTCGCTGGCCATGCCACTCCTTCGTGCTCGCCGATACGGATTGCGCAACGAATCCGTGCGTTCGCTCGCTCTGCCGGAGAATCCGTACTATTCTCGACCCGCCGGTAAACGAACCCCGTTCGTTTACCACTCTAGACCTCCCGCCCTCCGGCACCGAGCAGCAAGGATGCAGCATGAGTGAAGCCTCGCACGTCACCGTCTTCGTGAACGGAACCGTCATCGTCGATCCGATGGGGGGCGCGGACCGTGCGACGAGCGACGCGATCGCCTTCCGGTCGGGCAGGGTCGCCGCGATCGGGGAAGACGCGCGGGCGCTCACCGCTGAGGCGACGACCGTGATCGATCTCGCCGGGGGCGCGCTCGTGCCCGGCATCGGAGACGGCCACGCTCACCCCGTCCTGGGCGGCGTCGAGGCGCTCGGTCCGCAGGTGCGGCAAGCCGCCGACCTCGCAGGCATCGTCTCCGCCGTCGCAGCGTGGAAGGCCGAGAACCCCGACGCCGAGTGGATCGTGGGTGCGAGCTACGACGCGACCTTCTCCGAAGGCGGTCTGTTCGACGCGCGCTGGCTCGACGAGGTCACCGGGAGCACCCCCACCATCCTGCGCGCCTGGGATTACCACACCGCGTGGGTGAACAGTGCGGCGCTGGCCGCCGGCGGCATCACCGCCGACACCCCCGACCCCGAGCTCGGCCGCATCGTGCGCCGGGCCGATGGCGCACCGCTCGGCACCCTGCAGGAGGCGGCGGCCAACGATTTCATCGCGGACGTGGTGCCCCCGTTCGCGTTGGATCAGCGGCTCGAAGCGCTCGAACGGGCGACCCGGGGCTACGCGGAGCAGGGCACCACCTGGATTCAGGACGCCTGGGTGGAGCCGGCCGACCTCGAGCTCTACCTCGAAGCGGCGCAGCAGGAACGGTTGCACACGCGCGTCAACCTCGCATTCCGCGCCGACCCGGCGCGCTGGCGCGAGCAGGTCGCCGAGTTCGTCACGAACCGCAACCGCGTCAGGTCGCTGGACCACCCGCGACTGAGCGGAGAGACGGTGAAGCTCTTCCTCGACGGGGTCATCGAGAGCCACACCGCCGCACTCATCGAGCCGTACGCCGACCGGCCCGATGATCGCGGGCTGCCGAACTGGAGCGACGCCGAGCTCGCCGAGGCCGTGCGCGCCTTCGACGCGGAGGGATTCCAACTGCACCTCCACGCGATCGGCGACGCCGCGAACCGCAGCGCGCTCGATGCGCTCGCGCACGCCCGCGCGACGAACCCCGCCAGGGAGCGCGCCGACGTCATCGCTCACGTCGCGCTGCTCGATCCCGCCGACGTCCAGCGCTTCGCCGAACTCGGGGTCATCGCGAACTTCGAACCGTACTGGGCGCAGTGCGACGCGGTGATGCGCGACCTCACGATCCCGCATCTCGGCCACTCCCGCGAAGGATGGCAGTACCTCATCGGGTCGGTGCATCGCAGCGGAGCCACTGTCACGTTCGGCAGCGACTGGCCGGTGACGACCCGCGACTGGCGGCCGGCGCTCTCCACGGCCATCACCCGCCACAGCCACACCGAGCCCGACGCCGACGCCTGGCTGCCGGAGGAACGCATCAGCGCCGCGGCCGCGCTCGGCGCCTACACCACCGGCATCGCGCGGCAGGCCCTCGCGAATGATCGCGGCACCCTCGAGGTGGGCCGCGTCGCCGACGCCGCCTGGCTCTCGGCCGACCCGTTGACCATCTCCCCGGAGGCGATCGCCGAGATCGTCGTCAACGGCACCTGGCTCGCCGGCGACACCACCTTCCTGAGCACTTCCATCACCACCTGACCCGTTCCTCGACGTTGCACGAATCAAAGGAGACCATCGTGAGCGACACCCAGTCCAAGCCCCGATTGCAGCGGGCACTCGGCCTCACCGGCCTGACCCTCTTCGGGGTCACCTACATGACGGTCATCACCGTCTTCACGACCTACGGCATCGTCAATCAGGTCACCGATGGGCACCTCCCCGCGGCCTACGTCGTCGCGGTCATCACCATGCTCTTCACGGCGGCGAGCTACGGGGCGATGGTGCGCAAGTATCCCGTCGCGGGATCGGCGTACACCTATTCGCAGCAGTCCTTCGGGGGCGCGGCCGGGTTCCTGACCGGTTGGGTCATGCTGCTCGACTACCTCTTCATCCCGATGATCAACTTCATGCTCATCGGCATCTACATGAACACCCAGTTCCCGGCCATTCCGATCTGGGTCTTCACCCTCGTCGCGCTGGTGCTCGTGCTGGTCTTCAACATTCTGGGCATCACGCTCGTGAACAAGGTCAACTTCGTCATCATCGCCCTCTCCGTGGTGCTCGTGGTCGTCTTCGTCGCGCTCGCATTCAAGCAGTACCTCGGCGGCGACCAGTCGGTCGGCCTCATCGACCCCTTCACCTTCGGTGAGGGCGGCATCGGCGCGATCGCGTCGGGAGCCGCGATCCTCGCGCTCTCCTTCCTCGGCTTCGACGCGGTGTCGACGCTGTCCGAGGAGGCGAAGAACCCGCGCCGCGACATCCCTCGCGCGATCCTGCTCGCGACGATGCTCGGCGGCTTCTTCTTCATCCTCGTCTCGTGGGCCGGCGCCCTGGCGTTCAACCCCGAGTGGTCGACCCTCAGCAGTGCTCAGATCGACGCTGCGGGAACGACCGTGATGGACAGCTTCGGCACGAGCTGGTTCACGTCGTTCTTCGTCGCCATCTACGTGGTGGGCGCCTTCGGTTCGGGTATGACCGGCCAGGTGTCGGTGTCGCGCATCCTCTACGCGATGGGCCGCGACGGCATGCTGCCGAAGCCGCTCTCGCGACTGCACTCCCGCTTCGGCACTCCCGTGATCGCCGCGGTGGTCGTGTCGGTATTCGCGCTCTCCGCGCTCTTCCTCTCGCTCGACACCGTCGCGTTCATGATCAGCTTCGGCGCCCTCGCGGCGTTCGCGATGGTCAACCTCTCGGTCATCCGCACCTACCTCTTCCCGAAGCACGGCAAGCGACCGGAGGGCGCCTGGGCCCTGATCCGGTACGGCGTCATGCCGCTCATCGGGTTCGTGCTCACGATCTGGCTCTGGAGCTCGCTCGAGGCCCTCACCTGGCTCGTCGGCGGGATCTGGCTGGCCGTCGGCGTCGTCATCATCGCGCTCGTCACCGGCGGCTTCCGTCGGCCCGTGCCGAAGATGGACTTCTCGGAGAGCGATCCGAGCACCGAGCAGATCGATCAGTTGGCGGAGGACTACCCGCTCGACCCGCGATAGTCACTGCGGCCGCGCGCACAGCGGCCCCCGGCCCGCACGGGTGGGGGCCGCTGTGCGTTTATGCATGCGCTCGCGCTCGCGCTCGCGCTCGCGCAGTGGCTCCGCGCTGTTCAGCGAGGATCCAGCTGGTCCCCCCGTTCGCGCTGCTCGGATCGGAGGCCGCGCAGCAGCAGCTCGAGGCCGGCGGCGAAGGCCTGGTCCGCGGGCCCGGTGCACGTGTCCGAGCCCTGCCGATCGCGCTCCTCGTACGCCGCCGTGAAGTTCGGAACGTCGTCGCGGTCGCGCGCGTGCATCATGTCGGGCGCGGCAGCCGCATCGAGCGCGGAGCCGAGGATGAATGACTCGAAGGCGACGAGGATGTTGAGGGCAGCCGCCCGGCTCCACCCCTCCGAGGTCAGCAGCGCGACGATGCGATCGTACGAGGCGAATACGTGCGAGCCGGGGTCGAACGGCATGACGGCGAGCAGTGCGATCGTCGGAGGGTGCGCGGCGAATGCGTCTCGATACGATCTCGCCCAAGCGGCGAGGGCCACGTCCCAGGGCTCGTGCTCCAGTTCGCGCTGCGACACCCGGCCCGCGATCACCTCGCGGATGCCGCGGAAGACGTCTTCCTTGTTCTCCACGTGGTTGTAGAGCGCTGAGGGTCGCACCCCGAGTTCGCGCGCCAGGTCGCGCATGCCGAAGCCCTCGCCGTGCTCGTCGAGCAGATCGAGCGCGGTCTCCACGATCCTGACCCGCGAGAGCACCTGCTCGCTCGGGCGCCCCACGCGTCGCCGCACTGACTCAGTCACGCGCATCACTCCTTCGCTGACGCTTCGCGGCGCGAACCAGATGCACTCGACTCGCGCTCCCGACGATCTCCGTCTAGTCTAGTCACGTCAAAAAGAACCTTGTTCATTTTGGTGGTCGTTCCGCAGACGGAATCGGCGCACGGCACCGGCACCAGCCGCCACATCACAGGAGATTCAGTGAGCGAAGCAACCGGGGCGCATCTCAAGCGCACTCTTGGCCCCATCACCCTCACACTGTTCGGGCTTTCGTACATGGCGGTCGGCACCGTCTTCACGACCTACGGCATCGTGAACCAGCTCACCGAGGGCCACCTCGTCGATTCCTACATCGTCGCCCTCGTCGTCATGCTGTTCACCGCGGCGAGCTACGCGGCGATGGTGCGCCGCTATCCCGTCGCCGGATCCGCCTACACGTATTCGCAGCAGGCCTTCGGGGGCACGACCGGCTTCCTCACGGGCTGGGTGCTCATGCTCGACTACCTCTTCATCCCGATGATCAACTTCCTGATTCTCGGGCTCTACGCCAGCACCCAGTTCCCGAGCGTCCCGACGTGGGTGTTCACGCTCGCCGCGCTGATCGCCGTGTTCGTCTTCAACGTGCTCGGCATCTCGCTGGTCGGCAAGATCAACACGGTGATCGTCGTCGTCTCGCTCGCCGCCGTCATCGTCTTCGCGATCCTCGCCATCAAGGCAGCGATCAACGACCCGAACGCGCCGTCACTGCTCGAACCCTTCATCCCCGGCTCCGTCGGCTACAGCCCGATCTTCACGGGCGCCGCCATCCTCGCGCTCTCGTTCCTCGGCTTCGACGCCGTGTCGACCCTGTCCGAAGAAGCGAAGAACCCGCGCCGCGACATCCCCCGCGCCATCATGCTCACGACCATCATCGGCGGCCTGATCTTCATCGTCGTCTCGTACGTCGGCGCACGCGCGTACTACCTCGACGATTGGAGCACCGCGTCGACCGAGCTGCTCGACGCGGCCGGTGCCGTGCTTTTCAGCCATGTGGGAGGCGAAGTGCTCGCAGCCATCTTCGTGATCATCACCGTCGCCGGCTGCTTCGGCTCCGGCCTCGCCGGCCAGGTCGCCGTGTCGCGCATCCTCTACTCGATGGGCCGCGACGGCATCCTCCCGAAACCGCTCGGCATCCTCTCGAAGCGCTTCGGCACCCCGATCGTCGCCGCGACCACCGTCTCGATCGTCGCCCTCGCGAGCCTCTTCGTCAGCCTCGACCAGGCGGCGTTCATGATCAGCTTCGGCGCGCTCGCCGCATTCGCCATGGTCAACCTCTCCGTCATCCGCACCTACCTCTTCCCGAAGGGCGGCCGCACCGAGCCCGTCTCGGCGTGGGGCTGGTTCCGGTACGGCGTGATCCCGCTCATCGGATTCGGGCTCACCATCTGGCTGTGGACCTCGCTCGAGGGCCTCACCTGGATCGTCGGCGGCATCTGGATGCTCATCGGCGTCGTCATTCTGGCGCTGAAGACCGGCTTCTTCCGCAAGCCCGTGCCGAAGCTGAACTTCTCTGAGGAGATCCCGTCGACCGAAGCGATCGACGCCCTCTCGGCGGAGTACCCGCTCGACGCGGCAGAGGCGCGCTCAGAGCGCTAGCCCGTGCAGGGGGCGCCGCACGAGCGCGCGCCCGATCCCCCATTCACCACCTGACCTCCGGAGCCACCGTGACGACCACCCTGTACCGCAACGCCGTCGTCTTCACCGCCGACCCCACCCCGAGCAGCCCACCCCGATCGCCGAGGCCTTCGCCGTCGAGCACGGACGTTTCATCGCCGTCGGGTCGATCGACGACGTGCGCACGGCCGTCGGAGGGGTCGCAGGCGGCGCCGGATCGCGGGAGGTCGTCGAGGTGGACCTCGAGGGGCGATTCGTCGCTCCCGGCGTCATCGATTCCCATACCCACCTCGTCGGGTTCGGCGAATCGCTCGCCCGCGTGCAGCTGCGCGACTGCGCCTCGCTCGCCGAGATGCACGAACGCCTGGTCGCTGCGCGAGCCGCCGACCCGGCCGGGGCGAGAGTGCTAGGCAGCGGCTGGTTGTTCGACGCGATCGGCGACGGCATGCCGACCGCCGAGATGCTCGATCGGGTGCTGCCCGATGTGCCCGTGTATCTCGACGCCAACGATTTCCACTCGGTCTGGGTGAACAGTGCGGCGCTCCGAGAGATGGGCATCACGCGCGACACCGCGAATCCCGTCGGCGGCGAGGTCGTGCGAGACGCCGCGGGCGATGCGACGGGCTTGCTGCTGGAGACCGCCGGTACGCAATACGCCTCGGCGTTCCTGCTCTCCCAGACGACTGAAGCCGATGTCGTCGCCGCGCTCGATCGCGCGTTCGCGAGCTATCTCGAGGCCGGCGTGACCGGAGCGACCGAGATGTCGCTGAATGCGGCGGAGATCGACGGGCTGCGCGCCATCATCGACCGGGACGGCCGTCTCCCCTTCCCCATCACCGCCCACTGGATCCTCGAGCCGACGGGTGACGCGGCGCGCGACGTGGCAGGCGCAGCGCGCATCGCGACGCTCCGAGATGAGATCGCCGCGAGCAGTGCGGCCGACTGGCTGC
Source organism: Leucobacter manosquensis (assembly GCF_018304845.1). Classification (NCBI taxonomy): domain Bacteria; kingdom Bacillati; phylum Actinomycetota; class Actinomycetes; order Micrococcales; family Microbacteriaceae; genus Leucobacter; species Leucobacter manosquensis. Next base: position 1,784,004 of record NZ_JAFEVO010000001.1, read on the forward strand.
GGGTAGCCGGAGTGAAGTTCATCATGGACGGCGTCATCGACGCGTGCACGGCCACAATGCTCGCGCCCTACGCGAACGGCAGCAACGCGGAGCCGATCTGGACAGCTGAGCGCATCCTCCCCGTCGCCGAGGCCGCCGATCGAGCCGGCCTGCAGATCGCCATGCACGCGATCGGCGATCGCACCAGTCAGATCGCCCTCGATGTGGTCGAGCACTGCGTGCGCATGAACGGGCCCCGCGCTCGTCGCCACCGGATCGAGCACCTCGAGAGCGTCGCGGACGACACCATCATCCGCATGGGCGAGCTCGGCGTCATCGCGTCGATGCAGCCGGTGCACTGCGATCCCGCCGTACTCGACAATTGGAAGGCGCAGCTCGGCGACGAACGCCAGGAACTCGGGTTCCCCTGGCACAAGTTCCGCGCGGCGAACGTTGCGATCACCCTCGGCACCGATGCGCCGACGGCGCCGCACGAGGCGATTCCCAACCTCTACATCGCGCTCACCGGCGCTTCAGCGCTCGATCCCGAACGGGCCCCGTACCACCCGGAGCGCGCCTTCAGCCCAGCGGACGCGCTGACGGCGATCACCGCAGGCGGTGCGTTCGCCGGCGAGATGGATGCGACGACGGGCCGAATCCGACCGGGCCTCGGCGCCAATTTCATCGTGCTCGACGTGAACCCGCTCGAAGCGGCACCCGAGGCGCTGCTCACCTCGCGCGTTCGCAGCACCACGGTGCTCGGCGAGGAGCTCTACCGGGCGGAGTGACGCGGCGCGACGCCGTCACCTGAGGTGCTCGACGTCACCAGCAGACACGGTGAGTTCGCCACCGGTGGGCAGATCGACGACGAGTGACCCGTCGGCGGCGAGCGCCCGGGCGCGCCCGTCCACGATCCGGTCACCGGGCAGGTGCACCCGCACCTCGGTGCCGATCGTGAGCGAGTGGCGGGCGATCCGCGCCCGTGCGGCCCCCGGGTCGTCGGCGGCGAGGCGCACGAGCCGGAGCAGCTCTTTGGCGTACTCGGAGAGCACGCGGTCTGCGAGATCCCGGCCCGCGGCGTCGGCGAGACTCTCAGCGCCACCCGTGTCGGCGCCCGCTGCGAGCAGTGAGGTCGCGCGGTCGGTGGGCAGCTCCCACTCGGGGATCAGCAGATTGATGCCAGTGCCGACGATGACGGTGTGCCCGCCGGTCGTGTCGCCCGGCAGCAGTTCGCACAGGATCCCGCAGAGCTTCTTGCCCGGCCTCCCGGCGATCGCGTCCTCCTCATCGCGCACGTGCACGTCGTTCGGCCACTTCACCCCGACGCGCTTCGCCTCGCCGCCTGCGGCCTCGGCAGCTGCCGTGAAGCACGGCTGCAGCGCGGTGACGATGGCGGAGCCGGCGAGCAGGGGAAGCCAGCTCACCCCCAGTCCGCTCGCTCCGAATCCGCGCACCAGCAACGAGGCCGCGATCGAGGTGTTCGGCGGAGTCACCCACCCGCGGTCGAGACGACCCCGGCCAGCGGTCTGATCACTCGTGGCCACCAACGTGCCGTGCGGAATGCCGGCAGCGTCTCGACCCGTCTCAGTCACCACGAGAGCGCGGAGCTCGGCGTTCGTGGAGGGCGAGGTCTCTGCCCATCTGACGTCGGGCAGTGCCGCACGCGTGCGAAGGAGCTCCATGAGCTTTACGTTAGCGCTTGGAAAACAATTGGACCCGGATGCCGAGGCACGAATACACTCCGATTGTGGAGCACTCAGGCTTGTCCCCCCGTCCGCATCCTCATCGGCCGCGCATCGGGCGCTGGTGGGCGAGCGCGCTGATGGGCGTCGGACTGCTCGCGCTCGGCGCGTCGAGCGCTGCTGCTGTCGCTCCCGGCTCCCTCGGCACCGAGTACGTGACCGACGCCGTCGACGTGCTCGACCCCGCTGAGGAGCAGACCGCGAACGCTCGTCTCGCCGCCGCCTTCGACGAGACGGGGCTCGACCTCTTCGTGGTGTTCGTCGACGAGTTCACCGATCCGGCTGACAGAATCGCGTGGGCCGACGAGACCGCGCAGCGCAACGGTCTCGGAGATACGCAGTATCTGCTCGCGGTCGCGACCGAGGGCCGCCAGTACTACATCTCCTCGCCGGAGAACGGGGCGCTGAGCAACGACGCGCTCGACAGCATCGAGCAGCAGCTGCTTCCCGAGCTCCGCGACGAGGACTGGGCGGGCACGATCGCCGCCGCCGCCGACCAGCTTGAAGCGGAGCAGGCGGCTCCCGGCCGCAACACCGCGGTCGCCGTCGGGATCGGCGCCGGAGTGCTGGGTCTCGGTGGAGCCGCCTACGGCATCACGCGCGTCGTGCGCAAGCGCCGCACCGAGGAGGCAGCCGAGCAGGAGCTCGCGGAGCTCGAGCGCGTCTCGGGCTCCGCGCTGGTCGCCGCCGACGATGCCGTGAAGAGCAGTGCGCAAGAGCTCGAGTTCGCCCGCGCTCAGTTCGGAGATGCCGCGGTCGCGGCCTATGCCGCATCGATCGAGTCGGTGCGAGCCCGCCTGCTCGAAGCCTTCGCGTTGCGTCAGCAACTCGACGACGCCACTCCCGACACCGACGCTCAGCGGCGGGAATGGCTGGAACGGGTCATCGAGCTCTGCGCCTCCGTCGACGACGAGCTCGACGCGCAGGCTGAATCGTTCGAGCGGCTGCGCGCGATCGAGCAGAACGCTCCGGCTGCGCTCGCCGCTGCGGCGGCACGCCGGGAACAGGCGGCCGCGCAGGCGGCGCAGACCGCTGCCGAGGTCGCCAGCCTCACGGCGACGTTCGCCCCGGAAGAGCTCGCCGCCCTCGAGGGCGCCCCCCAGCAGGCGGAGGCACTGCTCGCCTTCGCCGCGGAGCGGGAGAACGCCGCGGCCTCCGCGCTCAGCGCCACGCCACCGGAATCCGGCGCTGCCGCCGTGTCGATCCGCGAGGCAGAGGCAGCGATCGCGCAGGCGGAGACGATCCACCAGTCCATCGCGGCGCGCGGCCCGGAACTCGCGGGCGTCGAAGCGCGATGCGCCGAATTGATCAGCGAGTTGGAGGCCGACATCGCTGGGGCCCAGTCCGTCCCGGATGCGGATGGCGCCGTCGCGGCGGCGATCGCTGCGACGCAGGGGCGCATCGCCGAAGCACGGGACGATCTCTCGGGCGCCGGGCGCCGACCGTCGCGCGCCGTCGCCGCCCTCGAGGCCGCGAACGCGCACATCGACGGCGTCGTGCAGTCCGCCCAGCAGGCGGCGCGCGCTCGACAACTCCTCGACGCGCAGCTCATCCAGGCCGATGGCGACGTGCGCCAGGCCGAGGCATTCATCGAGGCGCGTCGCGGAGCGGTCGGCTCGATCGCGCGCACCCGGGCCTCCGAAGCACGGGCAGCGCTCTCCCGTGCCGGGGCCGCGCGCGGCGCCGACCCCGCCACTGCGCTGTCAGATGCGCAACGCGCGAGCCAGCTGGCCCACCAGTCGCTCTCCGCCGCTCAATCCGACGTCTCCGGCTTCGGGTACGGAGGCAGAAGCCCGTCAGCATCGGGCGACCTCGCCGCCGTCCTCGGAGGGATTCTCGGCAGCGGCGGGGGCTCCAGCTACGGCGGCTCGGGCGGAGGCTTCTGGGGCAGCGGCTCCGGCAGCTCCTGGGGCGGCGGTTCCTCCCGACGCTCGGGCGGAACCTCGCGACGCTCGAGCGGATCGTCTCGACGCTCGGGCGGATCCTCGCGCCGCTCCAGCGGCGGCCGGTCGGGTCGCAGCGGCGGGGGCCGCTTCTAACTCGGCGCTTCCCCAGTACTGATCCCTACACTCAATCCAAACCGCTCCGCCGAAAGGAACTCACATGTCGAAGCAGTCCATCCTCGGGCGCATCACCACCCTGGTCCGCGCAAACGTCAACTCGATGCTCGACTCGGCCGAAGACCCCGAGAAGATGATCGACCAGCTGATCCGCGATTTCTCGACCAACATCTCAGACGCCGAGACGGCCATCGCGGAGACCATCGGCAACCTCCGACTGCTCGAGCAGGATTACGACGAGGACGTGCGCACCGCTCGCGAGTGGGAGCGCAAGGCGATTGCGGCGAGTTCGAAGGCCGACGAGCTGCGCTCCGCCGGGAACTCCGTCGACGCCGACAAGTTCGACAACCTCGCGAAGGTCGCGCTCCAGCGCCAGATCACCGAGGAGAACGAGGCTCGTGCCGCGGAACCCACCATCGCCGCGCAGCGCGAGGTCACTGCGAAGCTGAAGGACGGCCTCAACGGGATGCGAGTGAAGCTGCAGCAGCTGCAGACCAAGCGCTCTGAACTCGTCGCCCGCGCCAAGACCGCAGAGGCGCAGAACCGCGTCGCCGACGCCGTGAAGTCAATCGACGTGCTCGACCCCACGAGCGATCTCGGCCGGTTCGAGGACAAGATCCGCCGTCAGGAGGCGCTCGCACGCGGCAAGCAGGAGATCGCGGCGTCGACGCTCGATTCGCAGTTCAACGAACTCGAGAACTTCGAAGCCGTCACCGAGGTCGAAGCGCGGCTCGCCGCACTGAAGGCCGGCCGCACGCCGCAGGCGCTCGAGCAGTAACCACGGAGAACCGAGCGGAGCGGACCGAGGCGGGTTCGCTCCGCTCTTCCATCGAACCGCAGTAAGCCATCGCACGAAGCAGACAGGACACACCGTGGCATTTTGGGGACGCCGAGACCGCGAGTCGCAGGAACGACAGCACGCCTCCGACGCGCAGCAATCGCAGCGCGCCCGCAGTGCGATCGTCGCCGCCGATGAGCGGATCCGCGCGACGAGCGACGAACTGGCATTCGCCACCGCGGAGCTCGGCGAAGACGCCACCGCCGAGTTGCGGGCCGGCCTCGACTCCGTGCGCGAGCACCTGAGCGAGGCGTTCCAGCTGCATCAGCTCAACCACGATCACATCCCCGATACGCCCGACGAGGTGCGCACCCGCAACGCGCGCATTCTGCAGCTGTGCGAATGGGCCGAGTCGGTGCTCGACGAGCGCACGACGGCGCTGCAGGCGAGAGTGGAGCGCGCCCGCCGCGCGCCGGAGATGGTGGAGCGCGTGCGCGCCGACGCCGCGGCCCTGCGCGCGCGGGTGCCGGACGCGCAGCGCGCTGCCGCCCGGTTGGCCGAGCGCTACAGCCCGTCAGCGCTGCAGCGCGTGCGTCTGCACTCGGAGGACGTGGAGCAGCTGCTCGACTTCGCCGAGCACTCCGCCGATCTCTCGGATCGTCGCCGCACGGCCGGCGCACTCGCCGACGCGAACCTCGCGCTCGAGACCGCGACCGAGACCGTGCGCCGGGCGGCCTCCATTCTCGACGGCGTCGACAGCTTCGAGATCGAGGCGCTGCGCGCGCAGAACACGCTCGCCGACGTCATCGACGACTCGCGGGGCGACATCGCATCGGCCCGCACCGAACCCCGCAATGAGACGGTGGACGCCGCGATCGAGCGGCTCGAGCAGGCGCTCGCGGAGGTGAGCACGGGCCGCCAGCGCGACCCCTTCGCCGACCTCGCCCTCGTATCATCGGCCAACTCCGCGCTCGACGCCGCTCGTGCGCGCGCGGCGAAGCCAGTGCCGTCGGCCGCGCAGGTGCAGCACGGGGTCTCGGCAGCGGACCACGCCATCGGCATCGCCGCCAGCCTGATCGAGGGACACCGCGGCTGGATCGGCGCCGACGCCCGCACACGGCTCGCGGAGGCGCGTCGCCACCGCAGCGAGATCGCTGCACTGCCGGTCTCCGAAGACACCCGCGAGCAGGTGCTGCAGCTCGCACGCCGCGCCTCCGATCTCGCCGACGAGTCGCTGCGGCTGGCCCAGCGTGACATCGACTCGTCCCGACCCGACGACGACGACTGGGGTTGGGGCGGCGGAGGCGGAGGCGGCCAGTGGGGCGGCGGAGGTCGCGGTCGCGGCGGCGCGGGCGGAGGCGGTGGCGGCATGCTCGGACCGGTGATCGGCGGCGTACTGCTCGGCGGGCTGCTCGGCGATATCTTCGACTGATTCGTAGGTATCGCACCAAGGAGTTTCGATTCCGTTGGAGAGGTTCGGAGGGTCAGGGGTGGTGCTCCGCGCTAGGCTGGCAGGCGTGACTGCAGAGAACATCGCACCCGCGACGACCGCCGACCGCATCGCGGATCATCGCCGCAAGTACCAGGAAGCCGTGGGTGACCGCGATGCAGCCGCCGCGGCGAAGCAGCATGCGCGTGGAAAGATGACCGCGCGCGAGCGCATCGCGGCCCTCCTCGATGCCGGCTCGTTCGTCGAGTTCGACAAGTTCGTCAAGCACCGCTCGCAGGGCTTCGGCATGGAGCAGTCCCACCCGTTCGGCGACTCCGTCGTCACCGGCGCGGGAACGATCCACGGCCGCCAGGTCGTCGTGTACTCGCAGGACTTCACCACCTTCGGCGGATCGCTCGGCGAGGTCGCCGGCGAGAAGATCGTGAAAGCCATGGAGTTCGCGCTGAAGACCGGCGCTCCCGTGCTCGGCATTCTCGATTCCGGTGGCGCGCGCATCCAGGAGGGCGTCGTCGCGCTCTCCAAGTACGCGAGCATCTTCCGGCTCAACACCATGTGCTCGGGAGTGATCCCGCAGATCTCCATCGTGATGGGCCCGTCGGCCGGAGGCGCCGTGTACTCCCCCGCGCTCACCGACTTCGTCATCATGGTCGACAAGACGAGCCACATGTTCGTCACCGGCCCCGACGTCATCAAGACCGTCACCGGCGAGGAGGTCGGCTTCGAAGAGCTCGGCGGCGCGCTCACGCACAACAAGACGAGCGGCGTCTCCCACTATCTCGCGAGCGATGAGCACGACGCGCTCGACTACGCCCGTGCGCTCATCAGCTACCTCCCCGACAACAACCTGGCCGAAGCGCCGATCTACGACACCGACACGGCGCTCGAGATCACCGACGCAGACCGTCGACTCAACACGCTGATCCCCGACAGCGCGAACCAGCCCTACGACATGCAGACGGTCATCAGCGCGATTCTCGACGGCGGCGACTTCCTCGAAGTCCAGCCGCTGTTCGCCCCGAACATGCTCATCGGCTTCGGTCGCGTGGAGGGCCGAACCGTCGGCATCGTCGCGAACCAGCCGAACCAGATGGCGGGCACGCTCAACATCGATGCGAGCGAGAAGGCGGCGCGCTTCGTGCGCTTCTGCGACGCATTCTCCATTCCGATCCTCACGCTCGTCGACGTGCCCGGCTACCTGCCCGGCACCGACCAGGAGTTCCAGGGCGTCATCCGTCGCGGCGCCAAGCTGCTCTACGCCTACGCCGAGGCGACGGTGCCGCTCGTCACCATCATCACGCGCAAAGCCTACGGCGGCGCGTACATCGTGATGGGGTCGAAGCAGATGGGGGCCGACTTCAACATCGCCTGGCCCACCGCCGAGATCGCCGTGATGGGCGGCGCGGGAGCGGTGAACATCCTCTACCGCAAGGAACTCGCAGCGGCCGCCGAACGCGGCGACGACGTCGAGGCGTTGCGCGCCGAGCTCACCGCGAAGTACACCGCCGATGTGACGTCGCCCTTCCTCGCCGCAGAACGCGGCGAGCTCGACAACGTGCTCGAGCCCGCCGGAAGCCGCCTCGCCGTGATCAAGGCCCTGCGCGGGCTTCGCGGCAAGCGCACCGAGCAGCCGGCGAAGAAGCACGGCAACATCCCGCTGTGAGCGGGCCGTCTCCGAGCACGAGCACCGAGAGCGAGCACCACGTGGCCAAGCACGCTGCACCGCCCACCGACGTCGAGACCGACATCGACCGGCCGATCCTGCCCCCTGATGCCTCCGAGCGCGATGCGGCGAAACGAGATGCGGCGCTCGACGACGTGCTTCACGGCGACGACATCCGCTTCGTCACCGGGAAGGTCGACGAGACGGAGCGCGCTGCGGTGATCGCTGTGCTCACGCAGGTGCGGGCTGAGGAGTCCGACCAGGTGAAGCGCGTTGCCCGACGCGACCGTGAGCCCTGGGCGCGCTCCCAGCGCGTACCGGACAGCATCTACGACCTGCTCGCCGACGCCTGACCGTCCGCGAGCCGAGCGGGCGGTTGTAGGGTGACGGGTATGCCGCGAACCGTTGCCGACACCGAAGGCGAGCTCCGCGCGCTCCTCAGCCGCCGCGTCGCCGTCTCGTACGAACCGCAGGCCCCCCGCACCGACCGGCCGCTTCGGCGGTCGGCGGTGCTGATCCTGTTCGGCGCCCTCGACCGTCGCCCCGCCGAGCACGGCGCCCGCACGGTGCCGCCGGAACTCGACGTGCTGCTGACTCGCCGCGCCGACAGCATGCGGCATCACGCGGGCCAGATCGCGTTTCCGGGCGGAGGCGCTGAGGCTCAGGACCGCGATGCCTCAGAAACTGCCCTTCGGGAGGCCGCAGAGGAGACGGGGATCGATCCATCGGGCGTCGAAGTGCTGGGATCGCTCCAGCCCGTGCACATCCCGGTGAGCAACAATCTCGTCACTCCGGTCGTGGGGTGGTGGCGCCGTGCGAGCGCCGTCGCCGCCGACCATGCGGAGTCGGTGGAGGTGTTCCGAGCTCCCGTCGCCGAGATGCTCGACCCGGCCGCACGCGGCACATCGGTGCTGCAGCACGGCGCTTCCACGTATCGGGGCGCAGCGTTCGCCCTCGGCCCGCACCTCGGTGGGCACCTCGTGTGGGGGTTCACCGGGATGACCCTCGCGAGCCTCTTCGACGAGCTCGGGTGGGCGGAGCCGTGGGACCCCCGGCAGGAGTTCCCGGTCGCCCCGTAGCCGCCGGCCCCGCCGAGCCCGGCTCCCGGTCAGGCGTGCGTCGCCCCGTCCTCGGGGAACGCGGTGGTGGTGTCGCCGAGCTGCACGGCCAGGGCGGTCGCCTGCGCGGCGTCCTCGAGGTTGAGCGCCCTGCGGTACGCCATCTGCACGGTGTCAGCGACGACCGAGCATCCGTGATGCTGCATCACGACGCAGTTGTGATCGCGCAGGGCCACGGCTGCCGTGTCGGCGAGTTCGTCGGTGCCGTTGTGGTAGAACGGGACGACGGCGATCTCGCCGAGGTAGTAGGCGTGATCGAGGGTGAGCCGCCGGATGGGAGTGCCGACGCTGGCCAGCACCACAGCCGTTCGCGGGTGCAGGTGCAGCACGCACTCCGCGTCGGGCCGCGCCAGGTACGCCCGGTGATGCAACTTCCACTCGCTCGACGGGCGCGGCCCGCCAAGCGCTGCGTCCCCCGACTCGGAGGCATCGAGCGAGAGCACCGCGAAGTCTGCGGGGGTCAAGCGATCGAGCCAGGTGCCCGACGCGGTGACGACGAATTCCCGATCCGAGATGCGCGCTGAGAGGTTGCCGGCACTCGCGAGCACCAGCCCCCGCCCGACGGCGTCGCGGCCGACTTCGATCAGTTCCTCGACGAGTCGGTCCCGATCCCGCAACGGCTCACTCACTGGTCACTCCTCCGGTCAACGCACGATAGGTGGTCACGGCTTGCTGGTCGCTGAGCGAGGCGACATAGTCGAGGATCGCGCGACTGCGCCCCTGTCGCCGCATGCCGGCGTCGCTCGTGTCGCCCATCAGCAGCTCGGGTCGGTCGCGGCGCACGGCGAACCCCGCCTCGGTGGCCTCGTCGGCCCATTCGAGGAGGCGGCGGGGCGCACGACCGGCGTCGTCGGGGTCGGCGAGCCAGGCGTCGAACCCGATGGCGAGCTGCTCGACCATCTTCGCCCGCCCGCGCTGCGGCTGCGCCAGTTCCGGCCGCTCGAGCACGAAATGCGCGTGGACGAATTTGAGCACCATGACCTCGTGCCAGGCCTGCGTGTTGAGCCGCACGTGGCCGCTCCGCACGTGGGGAGACTCCTCGACGACGATCGAGGTCCGCAGGTGGTCGATCCAGCGTCGGGTGAAGTCGGAGACGGATCGCTCGCTGTCGATGCCGCCGTCGTAGGGGGCGGCGAGGAGGGTCTGCCCCACCTCTTCGCTCACTCGGCGCACCGCGGCGCGGAATGCGTCGCGATCCGCGATCCAGCTGTCTTTCGCGTGCAGCCTGCGCCACAGCAGTTCCAGCGAGCGCCCCGGCGTGCGCCACTCCGCCGCCACAGCGTCATCCGCTTCGGTCGCGAGCGCCCCCGCGTGATCGAGCCAGGCGCGGAACTCCCCGGCGACCGACGATTGCTGCAGCACGCCCGCCCGGGTGAAGTCGTCGAGGTCGTGCACGGCGTAGGCGATGTCGTCGGCGAGATCCATCACGGCGCACTCGACCGTCTGCACACCGTCGGCGATGCGCCCGAACGGAGCGAGAGCGGTCTCCATCTCCGCGACGTCGAGCGCGTACACCGAGAATTTCTCGGCACCACCCGCGACATCGACCCCGACGCCGCGGGGTCGATCCGCCGCCGGTCGCGTGCTCGTGGGGACCCCGACCCATGCCCCGCGCGTCCAGGGGTACTTCAGGGTCGCCGCTCGCGTCGCCGCGGTGAGGTTGAGCCCGGGGAAGTCGCGCCCGAGGGTGTCGAGCTGCGTGAGGATGCGGAAGCTCTGGGCATTCCCCTCGAACCCCTCGGCCAGGCCGAGGCGCTCCCGGGCGACACGATCGAGCACGCGTTCGCCGAGGTGCCCGAACGGCGGGTGCCCGAGGTCGTGGGCGTGAGCCGCGGACTGCGCGACGATCGTGTCGCAGCCGCCGAGGCGCGTGATGATCGCCCCGATCGCGTCGTCCTCCCCGCGGTTGCCGCGCATGAACTCGACGTGCTGCGCGGCGCGGCCCGCGAGCTGCGCCGCGATCACCCGCGCCACCGCGCTCACCTTGAGCGAATGCGTGAGCCGGTTGTGCATCACGGGGCCGACCCCCGTCTGGGGCACGACCTGCGTCACATCGGAGAGGCGGGCGAAGTACGACGAGAAGCGGATGCGCTCGAGGTCGACCCGGTACTCCTGCGGTTCGACCGACAGCCCCTCGACGTCGGCGGGCCACTGCGAGTCGGCGATTCCGGCCGGGCGGTGCTGCGACGAGACGTGCTCCACATAGCGCCGGTGTTCGCGCCCGCCCCCCACTCCCTGCATACCCCTTATTCAAGCATGCGCCGCGCCACTACACTGATCGCAACGGCGAAAGGGGTCTTCCATGAGCGATGCAGCCGGATCCTCAGACGTCGCTCCGAACGAGTCCGGGGCATCGGCGACGGGGTCGAACCGCACCCGCGCCGAGAGCATTCCCGGCATCGAGCGGGCGACCGGGCGCGAGTGGAGCGCCTGGGTGACCCTGTTCGAAGCGCAAGGTGCCCCCACGCTGCAGCACCCTGCGATCGCGAAGATCGCTCGCGCAGCGCTGACCGACGAACTGCGCAATCCCGACTGGTGGGCGCAGGCCATCGCCATCGCGTACGAGCAGCACGCCGGCCTGCGCGTGCCGGGGCAGTCGTCCTCGGGAACGTTCCGCGTGAGCGCGAGTCGCACCCTGCCGTTCGATCGGGATGCGGCGATCGAGGCGTGGCGCAAGGCGCACGGCGCACGCGTCGAACATCTCGGGCACGCGGTGGTCGATGCGCGGGCGTCGCGCACCGAGAAGCGCAGTTTCTGGCGGTTCGGCCTCGAGGGCGCTGGCAGGGTTGAGGTGTCCGCGTCTCCGAAGGGCGAGAAGGTGACCCTCGCGATCAGCCAGGACGGCCTCGCGGACGGTGAGCGCATTGAAGTATGGCGCGCTCATTGGAAGTCGCTGCTCGCGGCGCTCTGATCGCACCGCCCAATGGGGAATGAGGGAGTGCAGTATGTCTGCTGAACGCATCGGCATCGTGTGGAACCCATCGAAGGTCGCGGAGCACGAGATCCGTGCCGCCTGGGAAGCGGCGGTCTCCCGCGTGAGCGGACCAGCACCCGAGGCCCTGTGGTTCGAGACCGATCCGGAAGACGCCGGACTCGGTGCGACCGCATCGGCTCTCGAGCATGGGTGCGATGTCGTGATCGCCGCCGGCGGAGACGGCACGATCCGAGCGGTGGCGGAGGCACTGGGCGATTCGGGATCATCGAGCGCACAGCTGGGCGTCGTCCCTCTCGGTACCGGCAACCTGCTCGCCCGCAATCTGGGCATCCCGCTCGCGAATCCGCGCGCAGCGTTCGCACGGGTGCTCACGCAGCATGCGTCTCCCCTCGACCTCGGACGCGTGACGTTCACGAACGCCGCCGGTGTCGAGGAACGACACGGCTTCGTCGTGATGGTGGGATTCGGCATCGACGCGCAGATGATCGTCGAGACGGACGACGAGCTCAAGGCGAAGGCCGGCTGGCTGGCCTACGTGGAGTCGCTCGGCCGAGCGGCGTCGGGCGCGGAGGTCGTGGAGTTCTCGCTCCAGCTCGATGATGCGCCGGCCGAGACGGTCGCCGCGCACACGCTGCTCATCGCCAATTGCGGATCGATTCAGGGCGGCATCACACTCCTTCCGGATGCGCGCCCCGACGACGGCGACCTCGATCTGCTCGTACTGCGCGCCGATGGCGTGGCCGCGTGGCTCGAGACGATGCACAACCTCGTCTGGCACAACGGCCTGAAGCGGATGCTCACGCGATCTGAGACAGCGGAGAGCGCCGACGCGATCGAGCATCTCACGGCCAGATCCGTCTCAGTCGCGTTGCCGCTGCCACTCGCCTTCGAGGTCGACGGGGACGAGGTGGGCGAGGTCACGGCGTTCACCGTGGAGATCCTGCCCGGAGCCCTGCGCCTGCGCTGAGCGCAGGCGCATGCGAGAGAGAAACCGGGGGTTCCCAGCTTCTTCACCGGGTTCCCCGGGGGTGCTCCTGGGACGCGCTGCCATGGTTGAGGTCCATCGAACGCAGCGCACGGGCAGCCCCCACCCGCTCCAGGCCACAGGAGACACTGTGAAGAAGTCCCAGAAAATCCTCATCGGCGTCGGCGCGGGAGTCATCGTGCTGGCCGCGGTCGCGGTCATCGCCGGACCGACGATCTATCGAGACCTGATCGCAGCCCCCGCCGCTGATGCTCCATCTCTGGCGTCGGATGAGGCCGACGGCGGCTCCGGGAACACGGATGATGCGGTCGCGGAGCTCGACCCCCGGTTCCTCGTCGGCGACTGGAACGTCGCAGAAGACTCGGAGGCCGGATACCGCGTGGACGAGGTGCTCAACGGCACCGACGTCACGGTGACCGGGCGCACCGATGACGTGACGGGCTCATTCACCATCGGCGACACCGGGCTCACGCTCGAGGCAGCCGACCTCACCGTCGACGTCGCCACCATCGCGACCGACAACAGCAACCGCGACCAGTACTTCCGCAGCGAGGCGCTGCGGACCGACGAGTTTCCAGAGGCGACGTTCGTGCTGAGCGAGCCGGTGACGCTCGACGGCGCTCCGGCCCTGGGCGATGTCGTGCAGACGGAGGCGACGGGTGAGCTGACCATCGCCGGCGAGACGCAGACCGTCACCGCTGAGATCGAGGTGCGCAGCGACGGAGAGACCGCCGAGATCGCGGGCTCGATCCCCATCACCTTCTCGGACTTCGGCGTCGAAGCACCGAGTCTCGGATTCGTGTCGGTGGAAGACAGCGGCGCGGTCGAGTTCCAGCTGACCGCCGTACCAGCGCAGCGGTAGCCGGTGCCGCTGCTCGCCGGCTACCCGTCGGCGAGTTCGCGCGCGGCCTTCGACAGCTTGCGCACGCGCGTCCGGCGACGCCGACGCTCGGGAAGCATCGATCGCATCTCCTCGAGCTTCCCGAAGCAGAGCAGTCGGTCTTCGGCTTCGAGCACGAGGCTCTTGCGAGGATTCGGGATCACCTGCACGCCCCGGTGCAGCGTCAGCACCGTGACGTCGCGATCCCAGAGGCCGAGTTCGCCGAGCGTCTTCCCGACATATTCCGAGCCGTGCATGGTCAACTCGGCGACCCCGTACGCGGTCGAAACGCTGAGGCGCTGCCGCAGATCGATCTCGGGGAAGTTCACCTGGTTGGCGATGAAGTCGATGATCGCACCGGCGATGTCGAGACCGGTCGCGCTCTCGATCCCCTGCAGGCCCGGCGAGGAGTTGACCTCCATGACGAGCGGCCCCTCGTCGCCCTCGAGCATGTCGACCCCGGCAACGCGCAGACCCATGATCTGCGCCGCGCGCACGGCCGTCTGCTCGTACACCGCGTCGAGCTCGACGGGCTCGACGGTGCCGCCGCGGTGCACGTTCGACCGGAACTCGTCTCCACCCGCGGTGCGCCGCATCGCAGCGACCACGCGATCGCCGATCACGAGAGCGCGCACGTCGCGACCGCGACTCTCCGACACGAAACGCTGGATGAGCACGTTCTGCCTGGTCGAGTGCAGCGTTTCGATGATGGCTTCGGCAACCTTCACCTGCGGGGCGAGAATCACGCCGATCCCCTGCGTGCCCTCGAGCAGTTTGATCACGACCGGCGCGCCGCCGACGCTCTCGATCGCGGGCCGCACGTCCGCACGATTGCGCACGAACGCCGTGGCCGGCATCTCGATGTTGTGGCGGGACAGAATCTGATTCGCCCGCAGCTTGTCCCGCGCATTCGCAATGCCGTTCGAGGTGTTCGGCGTGTACACGTCCATCTGCTCGAACTGCCGCACGACGGCCGTGCCGAAGTAACTGATCGAGCTGCCGATGCGCGGCAGTATGGCGTCGTAGTCGCTGAGCTGCTTGCCGCGGTAGAGGAGGTCGGGCGCCTCGCCCGCGAGGTCGATCGCAAAACGCAGGGTGTTGAGCACGCGCACGGTGTGCCCGCGCTCGAGAGCCGCGGACTGCAGGCGCTGGGTGGAGTACGCCTGCGGGGCGCGCGAAAGAATCGCGAGTTTCATCGTGATTTCCTGCCAAGATAGATGCGTGACCGTACCCGACCATTCAAGCACTCTCACGGGGTGGCGTGAATGGGTGAAGCTCATCGGAATCGGCGTGCCGTGGATCAAAGCGAAGATCGATACCGGAGCCCAGACATCGGCGATGCACGCGACCGAGATCACCGAGTTCGAACGTTCGGGCGCGTCGTGGGTGCGTTTCCTCGTGCAGCCCTGGCAGGTGACGGATGACGACGCGGTCGAGGTGGAGCTGCCAGTGCATGACCGCCGCACCGTGCGCAGCTCGTCGGGGCATGCTCAGCTGCGCCCCGTCGTACTCATGACGATCACGCTCGCCGGCCGCAGGATCAAGGCTGAGGTGACCCTGACCGATCGCGAGGAGATGGGCTTCCGCATGCTCATCGGCCGCGAAGCGCTCCGACAGGGGTTCGTCGTCGATTCGTCGGCCTCATTCCTCGGCGGCAAGCCGCCCCGGGACACTCGACGCCGCAATCGCGGGAAAGCCTGAAGCCGCGGCGCCAGCGCCGGGACTTGCCGCCTGCGAGACCACTACGCTGGTGCCATGGACGCGCATGATGTCGATCTGATCCCTGCCGGCACGGTGTTCTCGCCGGCCGACATCATCCACTACGCCGACCCCGACATGCGGGATCTGGCGCAGGCGATCTCGGACGCCGATGTGCTCGTGACCGCTCCGCATGCCGGCGCCGCGATTCCGGAGGAGCTCGCCGGCTTCCTCTCACCTGACCTCACCCGTCGCCTGCAGGTCGACTTCTCGGACATCGCGACAGCGGCCGTGGTCAAGCGGTGGGCCGAGATCGACCCGCGCATCGTCGCCGTCATCAATCCGCATCCGCGGCTCGTGCGCGACCCGAACCGAGTGCAGCCGTCCGATCTGCGCGCCGACGTGCGGGAAGCCTTCGATCGCGTGCGCGCGGCGGGCCCTCGCCGGGACGCCGACCTCACGGGGGTCGATGCGGTGCGGCCCGTCACCTATTCGTCCTTCCCCATTCTCTCCGCCCCTCGGAGTGACGTCGAACTCGCACGGCTCGTCGAGACGCTCTCGCACGTCGCGTCCCAGGGGCTCGACGTGTACGAGGCCACGCGCGAAGAGCTCACCGATCTCTTCATCACGAAGGTGCTCGCGCAGGGCGGCGCGTTCACGCGCCTGTCGTTCCACGATTCGATGCACGCGCCCATGCGCGCAGACGGCGCCCTCAACGACGATCCGGCGGTGCAGGCCGAGATGCCCGCCGTCGTGGCGCTGTCGAACTACGGCGACGAGGCCGGCGAGCCATGCGGTGCTGCCGATCCCGTGACGATGGCACCCGTCGAGTTGCGACGTCTCGCCGAGGCGCACCGCCGGGAATTCGAGGTCGCCGAGCCGGAAGCCGTGACCCTCAACCGGCCGTACCGCGGCAGTCACGAGATTCTCGACGCCGCCGAGCGCTTCGCCCGCGTCTCCGCCGAGACGGGACCCGCCGACGCTTCATTCGCCGCAGTGCAGGCCGAGTTCTCCCGCGCATACGTGCTCGGGCCGCGTGCGTTGGACGAGCTCTCCGAGCCGGGTGAAGCATGGGTGGAGGAGGATCACGAGCGCGTCGAGTTCCTCGCGTATGCCTGCAAGCGAGCCTGGGACGCGTTCCGCGACGGGAGCTAGCTCTCTCGCTGCAGGGTGCCGATCTCGGCGCCCGAGCTGTTGAACACCTGGAGCTCGTCGCCCGAGAGCTGCACTTCGCGCACGCCGCGCAGCCAGTCATCGACCCCCGGGCAGGCCATCATCGTCGACACGAAGCTCTCGATGAGCACGCGATCGCCCTCGACCTTGTACGTGGAACCGATGCCGTTGCACCCGTCCGTGCCCGAGACCTTCCCGGCGTCGTCGAAGGTCAGCGTCGGCTTGCCCTTCTCATCAGAGGTCCACGTGCCCACCACATCTGACTGCGCACCCATCTCGTCGTCCCCCGCTCCCGGATCCGTGCCTGCACCGCCGCCGTTCAGCGCTGCGCATCCCGCCAGAAGCGCGATCGCGCCGGTCATCGCGAAGACGCCGGCAGCCATTCTCGTGCGTCGCTTCATCGCTCTCCCCCGCATTGACCACATTGCTTCCGTACCTATAGCGGTATCGTAACGACGCGAGATGCGCACTCCATCCGAAATTCTCGAATCGGACGGGCACCTGGGGTTTATAACGAATTGATACACCACCCAGAGGTCTCACCCCTTGCATGGTGCAAATTATCAGGTTACCGTTTCCTTGGCCTCTGGTGTCGAGCCGAGGTGGTCGCGTGTGGGTAGCGCGAACACGAACTGATCGGCGTCGACGAGTACGGAATCAGAAGCCCAATTCATACATTTGAACGCTTAGGGGAAAACACGTGACACAACGTCGCCCACTCGCGCTTGGCGCGGCCGCGGTGCTCGGTTTCGGCAGTCTCTTCATTGCCGCACCGGCAATGGCAGAGGAGACGCCGACCGTTGACACCACTGCTTCGGCAATGGCAGCAGTTACTGAGATCAACAAGGAAGTAGCTGAAGCACCCGCAGTCGGTGCCGGCACCACGACCGATGGCCAGCCCATCGTGATGGTTGAAGAAGTCACCGCCAAGAACGCCGACCAGATCGAAGCGCTTGCCGCTGAGCACGGCGTCAGCAACGTTGCCATCGTCGGCAACGTCGTTTCGCACGCATCGACCGACATCGTCGCCGGCGCCGGATACTTCGGCGAGCTCTCCGACGATCGGGTGGGCACCTGCTCCACCGGATTCACCGGTTTCACGCCTGAGGGCGAGCCCGCACTCATCACCGCCGGGCACTGCTCGAGCGATGGCGCGGTCACTGATGTGCAGTTCAGCGATCCCTCCAATGATGCGGCCGGCGGAGAGTTCATCGAACCCGACGGCAACGGCATCGCCGGAAGCTTCGCCTTCAGCCAGTTCGGTGGAGTGGGAAACACCCCCGGAGCAGAGAACGATCCCAACTCGACCGACATCGCTGTGATCGACATCACCAACGATGCGCTGAACCTGCTCCCTGAGGTCACCGACTGGACGACGGCTGCGCAGGACGATCTGTCGCTGAGCACGACGCCGATCAAGTCCGTCGGCCTGCCGCAGTCGGGCACCATCTCGAAGTCGGGCCGCACCACTGGTCTGTCGACGGGTAACACCACGGTCAACCTGCGCTACAGCGATGGAAGCATTCGTGCGACCGAGATCCTCGACGGCTACATGCAGGTCTCGAACCGCTGGGTCCACGGCTTCATCGGCGGCGCGACCACCAGCCCCGGCGACTCGGGCGGCGCAGTGTTCCAGGGCGAGACCGCAGTCGGCGTCGTCAGCGGCGGTCCGGACGAGGTTCCCGCAGGCACCGATGACTACGCCTGGTACACCCTGCTCCAGCCGGCACTCGGCTTCACCGACGGCTACACCGTCGCACTCGACATCGACGAGCCGGTCGTCAAGACCGACGTCTCGAACGGCGTGGCCGGCGGCAGCGACATCGTCGTGACCGTCCCGAGCAACGCCAAGGAGCTCTCCGTTGGCCAGGGCCAGTCGGGCGAGGTCATCCCCGTCGAGGGCACCGAGGTGTCCTTCCCCGCTCCGCAGGAGCCGGGCCAGTACACGCGAACCCTCACTGCTACGAACGGCTTCAGCAAGTCGGAGTCGGTCGAGGTCAACTTCGAGGTAGTCCTCGCAGCCCCCGGCGTCGACGACATCACCTCTGAAGAGTCCGACGTCACGCTGACCGGAACCGGCGTCCCCGGCGCCGAGCTCGACATCACCGTGACCCGCGAGGGCGCGGACCCCGTCTCGCTCACCGCTACGGTGAAGGAAGACGGTACGTGGTCGGTCGCAACCGAGCTCGAGTACGGCAACTACACGGTTTCCGCAACGCAGACCTTCGAGGGTCAGACCTCTGATGCTGGCACGGGCACGGTCGCAGTGGTTCCCGCAGCCCCCGCAATCACCTCGGTCGAGCCCGGTGCTACCTTCGAGGCCGCCGATGCTCCTTCCGCAATCTCCGGGACCGGCATCGAGGGTGCCACGGTGATCGTGAAGCTCAACGGTGAAGAGGTCGGCACCGCAACCGCAGGTGGCGCGGCATCCGAGTCCGGCGTGTCGGCTGAGGCAGCAGTCGTCGGCGCGGACGGCACCTGGACGATCGATCTCGGTGCTCAGCTCGGTGCAGGCGCCTACACCGTTGAGGCCACTCAGGCGATCAACGGCGCGACCTCGAGCGCGACGAGCCTCGTCTTCAACGTGGCCGCTGCACCGGTCGCACCGGTTGACCCGGGCACCCCGGGCGCACCGGCTGATCCCTCCAACCCGGTTGCCCCGGGCGGACAGGGTGGCACCGGCGGAGCAGAGCTCGTCAACACCGGTACCGGCTTCTCGATGCTGCCCTTCGGGCTCGCAGCGCTCGGCATGCTGATCCTCGGCGGCGGCGCGATCGTCTTCACCCAGCGTCGTCTGCAGGCCACCGCCGCGGAGTAATCCGCGCATCGGCTGACGCAGTCGCGCAGCACAGCGGGCCTCGATCTTCGGATCGGGGCCCGCTGTCGTGTTTCCACCCGGCGACTGCACGGCTTCAGGTCAGTGGAAGCACCCATGACGTCTCGCGGGTAGATGACGGCCCGTTACTTCGCGGTTCGCGCCCGGAAGCGGCTCCGCGAGACGATGGGGGCATGAGCGACGCAGACTGTGCACCGAGCCCGACTGCCGTCGACCCGTCGGTGCCCCCGTCAACCGAGGCCACCGCCGATCCTGCAGGCGTCCCCTTCGCGGCACTCGATCCTCGCCTCCTCCGCGAGCAGCGCACGAGCCTCAAATGGACGCGATTCGCCCCGGACGTGCTGCCGCTCTTCGTCGCCGAGATGGATTTCGCGATCGCGCCCGAGATTCAGCGCGCGATGATCGAACGCGTGCAGGCATCCGATCTGGGGTACGTGGACGGCGCAGGCGCGCTTGCTCCGGCATTCACCGCATTCGCCCTGGACCGCTGGGGCTGGCATGTTCCGGACGAGCATGTGCATCTCGCCACCGATGTCGCGACGGCCGTCGTCGAGGCCCTGCGCGTCGGGCGCCCGGCCGGTGGGCGTCTCGCGATCTCGACGCCCGCCTACCCCGGGTTCTTCGAGATGCTGGAGGAGGTACCGTTCGAGGTCGTCGAGGTGCCGCTCACGGGAGATGCAGGCGCGGGGACCGATGCCCCAGGTTGCGCCACGAGCGGCTCGGCCGTGCTCGCCCCGCCGGTGCGTCTCGACCTCGCGGCGATCGAGCGCGCCTTCGCAAGCGACCCTGGGATCGACGCCTTCATCCTCTGCAACCCGCACAACCCCCACGGCCTCGTGCATACGCAGGCGGACCTGGCTGAGCTCGCTCGTCTCGCCGCCGCGTATGACGTGTTCGTGGTCTCCGATGAGATTCATGCCCCGCTGACCTTCCCCGGCGCGCGCTTCACTCCGTTCGCTCCGCTCGCGGCCGAGGCCGGGGCACTCTCCGTGTCGACCCTCTCGGCGAGCAAGGGCTGGAATCTCGCGGGCGCGAAGTGCGCGGTGCTCGTCGCCGCCGATGCGTCCGCCAACGAGCTGCTTCGCCGGCTGCCTCCTGAAACCGTCACGCGTGTGAGCATTCTGGGATTGCACGCGAACGCGGCCGCATTCACCGCGGGGCGAGAGTGGCTCGATCGCGCCATCGCACAGGTCCAGGCGAATGTCGCGCTGCTGACGGACCTCGTCTCACGGCGCCTCCCCGGCGTGCGTCTCGTCGCCCCCGAAGCGGGGTACCTCGTCTGGCTCGATCTGCGGGGGGCCGGGCTGGGTTCGAACCCGTACAGCCGGATCCTGCACGACGCTCGCGTCGCCCTGAACGACGGCGCCGCTTTCGGTGCTGGTGGGGCCGGTTACGCCCGCATCAACGTGGCGTGCGCGCCGCAGACCATACATGCGGCGGTGGATCGCATCGCGTCGATCCTGCCGCCCTTCGACGGCGGGGCCTCACCGGAGACCCGCTCGCCCAATCTCGATCTGGAGGAATCCCGATGAGTGAATCAGCCAACGACGCCGCCCAGCCGGTCACGGATTGGGAGGGCTACTCCTTCGACACCCGGCAGGTGCACGCCGGGGAGTACCCCGACCGCAACACCGGTCTTCGCGTGCCCCCCATCGCCATGTCCGCAGGGTACGTCTTCGACGACTTCGACGATCAGGTCGACCGGTTCGCCGGACGATCGATCGACCCCATCTATTCGCGCCAGGGGAACCCGACGAATGCGGTCGCCGAGGAGCGCCTCGCGTCGCTCGAGGGCGGAACGGGTTCGGTGGCCGTCTCGAGTGGGCAGGCAGCCATCTCTTCTGCGCTCTTCGCGTTGGCGCAGCACGGCGACCACATCGTCTCGACGGCGTCCATCTACGGCGGCACGCGCATCCTGTTCGGGCGCAGTTTCAAACGGTTCGGCATCGAATTCGATTACGTCTGGGACGCGGATGACGACGCGGAATGGGAGCGCGCGATCAGGCCGACCACGAAGGCGATCTTCACGGAGACGATTCCGAACCCGCGCAACGACGTCACCGACCTTCGACGCATCTCGGAGATCGCGGCCCGCTACAACCTGCCGGTGGTCGTCGACAACACGGTCGGCACGCCAGCGCTCATCCGCCCGTTCGAGCACGGTGCCGACATCGTCGTGCACTCGACCACCAAGTTCCTCACCGGGCACGGCGCCGCCGTCGGCGGTGCCGTAGTCGACGGGGGCCGCTTCGACTGGGCGGCGGCCGAACGGGCTGGGCGCGCGTACCCGCTCATCACGGCCGCGCCCCGGCCGGGTCTCGGGTCCATGCTCGACCGGTTCGGCACGGGCGCGTATGCACGCGCCGTTCGCGAAGCCGTCGTGAACGACATCGGCCCCTCTCTGTCGCCCTTCAACGGCTTCCTGCTCCACCAGGGCATGGAGACGCTGTCGCTGCGCATGGAGCGGCATGTCGACTCGTCGCTCTCCATCGCCGCGTGGCTCGAGCAGCAGCCGGAGGTCGAGTCGGTCGACTACGCCGGTCTCCCCTCGAACGCATTGCACGGGCTCGCGCTGCGAGACTACGACGGCCGCACCGGCTCCGTCTTCGGGGTCACCGTGCGCGGCGGCATCGACGGCGCCCGCGCGTTCGTCAACGGTCTGCGCGTCTTCTCGCGCATGACGGGCATCGGCGACACCCGGTCCATGGTGATTCATCCGCTGTCCTCGACCCACGCGACGTTCCCGCAGGAGATCAATGATCGGCTGTGCATCACTCCGGGTCTGCTGCGCCTCTCGATCGGTCTCGAAGCGGTCGACGACTTGAAGCGCGACCTTCGCGCCGGGCTGGATCGCGTCGCCGCACTCGCGATGCCCGCAATCTCTCTCGCGGGCTGATCGTCACACGCCGAGTTCGGCGCGCGCCGCGGCGAGCGCTTCGTCCGTGGCGGCGTAACGGTGCTCGGGCGCCGGGAACGCGCCGGAGCGCACGTCTGCCGCGTACGCCTCGATGGCGGCGGCGGCATCATCGCCGATGCTGGCGTACCGTTTGACGAACTTCGCGGCCCGACCCTCGGTAATGCCGAGCAGGTCGTGCGCCACGAGCACCTGGCCGTCGGCGTCGCCGGCCCCGATGCCGATGATCGGGATGCTCAGATGCTCTCGCAGGAGCGCCGTGATCTCCGCCGGCACCGCCTCGATCACCAGGCAGAACGCTCCGGCCTCCTGCACGCCACGCGCCTCGCGCACGAGTCGCGTCGCGGTCGCCTCGGTGCGCCCCTGAGCGCGGAGCCCCCCGAGGGCCGTCGCCGTCTGCGGGGTCAGGCCCAGGTGGGCGACCACGGGGATGCCTGCGGCGACGATCGCGCGAATCCGACTCAAGCGCGGCTCAGAGCCGCCCTCGAGCTTGACAGCGTCAGCTCCGGCCTCCTTCACGAACCGCACGGCCGTGTCGACGGCCTGCGCGTCGGAGACCTCGGTCGAGCCGAATGGAACGTCGCAGACGAGGAACGCCGTTTCGGTGCCGCGACGCACCGCTCGTGCGAGCACCAGCATCTCGTCGGTGGTCACCGGCACGGTCGAGCCGTACCCGAGTACCACCTGAGCCGCAGAATCGCCGACGAGCACCATGTCGACCCCGGCACGCTCCGCGGCGCGCGCTCCCGGGAAGTCGTAGGCGGTCACCATCACGATCGGCTCGCCGGCCGCGCGCTTCTGTGCGAGCGCGGGAATCGTCACCTGTGGCATGTCAGTGCTCCTCGATCACATCGGGCGGGGTCAGCAGGGTGTTGTCGATGAGCCTCACCGCACCGACTCGTGCCGCGATCGCGCAGAGCACGGGCCCGGCGATCTCTGCGACGGGCACGAACGAGTCGGCGTCGACGAACGCCACGTACTCGGGGGCGATGCCGCCGGCGGTGAGCACGGCGACGACTCGCGCGTGCACGTGCTCGACCCGAGTCTCCCCCAGCGCGAACGCCGTTTCGGCGGCTTCGAGCGCGCGCGGGATCGCTGTGGCCTGCGCTCGTTCCTCGGCGCTGAGGCGCACATTGCGGCTCGACATCGCCAGGCCGTCGGCGTCGCGCACCGTCGGGCACGCGACGATCTCGGTGGGGATGCTCAGATCGGCGACCATGCGGCGCACCACCATCACCTGCTGAGCGTCCTTCTGCCCGAAGTAGGCGGTGTCGGCGTCGACGGCCAGCAGCAGCTTCGACACGACGGTCGCGACGCCGTCGAAGTGCTCGGGCCCTCGGCCCGCGGCTTCGAGCGTCTGCGTCAGCGGTCCGCCCACATGCACGGTCGTCGCGAAGCCGTCCGGGTACAGCTCGGACGGCTCCGGCGCGAAGAGGATGTCGACTCCGGCGGCCTCGGCGAGTGCCGCGTCCGCGGCCTCCTGACGCGGGTACCGCTCGAGGTCGGAGAGTTCCGTGAACTGCTTCGGGTTGACGAAGATCGACATCACGACGAGATCGCTGCCGTGCTGAGCGGCGCGCACGGACGGAGTCGCCCGTGTCGGGCTCGTTCCGACCATGGGGGCGCTGCACGACGGTCACCTCTCGCTCGTGCGCGCCAGTCGCACCGCTGCACGCACTCCGCTCACGCTGCGTACGATCTTCATTCGGCCTCCTCCGCCGGCGCAGCGGGCTGATCAAGCAGTCGCCGGCTCGCGTCCACCATCGCATCGTACAGGGCGACACTCGCCGGATCGCGCTCCCCGATCGCCGCGCGTTGCAGCGCAAGCGTCTCGTTTTCGCCGCGGACGACCGGGCCGGTGAGCGCTTCCGCAGGCCCGAGTCGCGCCCAGTTCGCCAGCGACCGTTCGGCGAGCGGGATCAGCGCTTCCCGCGGGACGCCGGCCGTCGCCGCAACCCGCTCCGCAGTCGCCGCGAGCACGACGAGGAAATTCGCCGCGATCGAGGCGGACGCATGATACGCCGCGCGATCCTCGTCGCGCACGCGGAACACTCGCAACCCGAGCAGGCGAGCGACCTCGGCCGCGGCGTCGACAGCGCGCTCCGTCGATCCGTCGATCGCCGCCCACGCCCCTTCGAATCGCGTGTGCAAACCTGCAGCTGAGAGCAACGGGTGCACGCTGCAGGCTTCATGCCCGACCAGAGGTGCGAGCGTCGTGATCCCCGACAGGTGGCCGACGATCGGCCCCGGCGCGATCATCGCCGATGCTTCGGCGATCGCAGCATCCGGAACGGCAAGGAGCACGAGATCTGCACCCGCCCCGTCGGCGCCTCGACCGCCGATCGGAAGCATCGCGGCTCCGGCCGCTCGCAGGGCGCCATCGATCGCTCGGCCCATGCGACCAGCTCCGACGACCTGAACGCGCATCGCCGCCTACAGCTCGAGACCGTACAGGTTCGGCTCGGGGGCCAGGATCACCCCGAACTCCTGCTGCACCCGCTGCACGACGAAGCGCGCGAGCTCGGCGACGTCGCCCGCACTCGCCCCGCCCTGATTCGTGATCGCGAGGGTGTGCTTCGACGATATCGCGGCACCGGATCCCGGCAGCCGAAACCCCCGCCGCACCCCGGCACGATCGATGAGCCAAGCGGCCGACAGCTTCACCATGCGCTCCGGCGGCGGCGGTGGAACGCGCACGGGCAGCCCGGCCTCGAGCTCGGCGAACGTCGTGATCGCGTCTTCGGGCTCGGGCACCGGCTGCGGAAACCTCGGAGCGCTCTCCGGCAGCTCGCGCGCGAAATGCTCGGAGACGATCGGGTTGGTGAAGAAGGAGCCGCAACTCCAGGTGTCGTGATCAGCGGCGTCGAGCACCATGCCCTTCGATGCCCGCAGCCGCAGCACGGAATCGCGCAGATCCCGGATCGGCACGCGTTCGCCGAGTTCGACGCCGAGCGCACTCGCGAGCTGCTCGTAAGCGATGGGCTCGGAGAGCACCTCTGGTGCCGCGTGCGCTCGCCGGCCCGGGGATTCCTCCCCCACACTCAACACGATGTCGATCGACAGAACGACGCCTTCGAGCCCCTGCTTGATCGCCGAGTCGCGATAGGCCAGGCCGAGCGCGTCGGCCGGGATCCGGCGGGCGTGCCCGCGCTCGCGGTCGAGGAACTCGATCGAGTGGAGCACGTCCGAGAGCTCCTGGCCGTACGCTCCGATGTTCTGCACCGGCGCGGCTCCCGCCAGACCGGGGATGCCCGAGAGAGCCTCGACGCCAGACCAGCCGTTGTCGACGCAGGCGGCGACCAGGTGGTCCCAGTCGTGCCCGGCCTGCACGCGCAACCGGATCTTGCCTTCGGGGAGCGCGTCGTCCGCGACGGGTGCGATCCCGTTCGTGCGCACGAGCAGCACGGTCCCGGCAAAGCCGTCATCATGCATCACCGTGTTCGAGCCGCCACCGAGCAGCATCCACGGCTCATCCGTATCCCAGAGGCCCTGCGCATAGGCGACGAGCTCATCAACGGCGTGCGCCACGAGCACGCGCTCTGCCGGCCCGCCCACGCGCATCGTCGTGAGCTCCGAGAACGGGGTGCCGTCACCCGCGGGCTCCGGTCCGATCTCGGGAAGCATCACGCGAACGCCGCCACGAGCTGCGCCTTACCGAGCACGGTCGCCCCGTCGAACGTCACCCGGAGGTCGATCCGCGCGGTGCGCGCATCGGCGTCCACCGCGCCGACCGTCGCGGTCACCGTGACACGGGCGCCGTCGACGGCATCCACGGGCACGGGACGAGTGAATCGGGACTGGAAGTCGCGCACGCTACCGGTCGTGCCGAGCCAATCGGTCGCGACCGACCCCGCGATCCCCATGGTCAGCATGCCGTGCGCCAGCACGCCGGGAAGTCCGACCGAGACCGCGATGTCGTCGCGGTAATGGATCGGGTTGAAATCTCCCGAGGCTCCCGCGTAGCGGACCAGGCGATCACGCGTCAGCTCGAACTCTCGCTCGGCGACGACGTCGCCGGTCGACAGGGATGCGAAATCAGGCGCGGTCATGCGGTCTCCTCCTCAGCAGCACGTACGACGAGCGTCGAGGTCGCCGTGACCACGTGCTCACCCGCAGCATCGACGACATCGCTCGATGCAGTCACCATCGAGTGGCCGCCGAGCTGCTTCACGGCGGCGATCGTCAACGTCGCGGTCAATTCATCTCCGGCGACGATGGGCCGCGTGTAGGTGAACCGCTGGTCGCCGTGGACGACGCGCGAGAAGTCGACACCGGCTGCATCATCGGCGAGGAGCTGGGCGAGCGTCGCCTCCTGCACCACGACCGCGAAGGTCGGCGGTGCGACGACATCGGCGTACCCGGCAGCACGAGCCGCCTCTGCATCATGGTGCAGCGGCGACGCACTGCACACGGCGCGCGCGAACTCGCGCACCTTCTCGCGCCCCACGAGATAGGGAGCGGTCGACGGATACACCCGGCCTGCGATCTCTGGATTCACCACGGTGCAAGTGTACCGAGCGGTGCATCTGGCGCGCATACAGGCTGATTCCGGTAACGAATCACGAAAAGGTTTGTGCCATATATCCAAGGCTCCGCCCCGGCCCTCGAATAGGCTGTACCTCATGTCGCGCATCCGTAAAGTGCTCATCGCCAACCGCGGTGAGATCGCCGTCCGTATCATTCGAGCTGCTGCTGACAGCGGAATCGCTTCGGTGGCGGTGTACGCGGATCAAGATCGGGACGCGATGCATGCGCAGCTCGCCGACGAAGCGTACGCGCTGGGCGGCACCACGAGCAGCGAGACGTACCTCGTCATCGAGAAGATCCTCGGCATCGCACGGCGTTCCGGCACCGATGCGGTGCACCCCGGGTACGGCTTCCTCGCAGAGAACGCCGATTTCGCGCGAGCCGTCATGGATGCGGGCATGACCTGGATCGGGCCGGGCCCCGACGCGATCGAGCGTCTCGGCGACAAGGTCTCGGCACGCCACGTCGCGGAGAAGGTCGGCGCACCGCTCGCCGCCGGCACGAGCGACCCGGTGCAGAACGCCGACGAGGTGCTCGCCTTCGCCGATGAGGTCGGTCTCCCGATCGCGATCAAGGCGGCGTTCGGCGGAGGCGGCCGTGGTCTGAAGGTCGCATACGAACGAGACGAGGTCGCAGAGCTCTTCGAGTCGGCGACCCGTGAAGCCGTGGCCGCCTTCGGTCGCGGCGAGTGCTTCGTCGAGAAGTACCTCGAGAAGCCGCGCCACGTCGAGACGCAGTGCCTCGCCGATCAGCACGGCAACGTCGTCGTCGTCTCCACCCGCGACTGCTCGTTGCAGCGTCGGCACCAGAAGCTCGTCGAAGAGGCGCCCGCCCCGTTCCTCACCGATGACCAGAACGCCCAGCTCTACGCGGCGTCGAAGGCGATCCTCGCGGAGGTCGGGTACGTCGGCGCCGGTACCTGCGAGTTCCTCGTCGCGAAAGACGGTACGGTCTCCTTCCTCGAGGTCAATACGCGCCTCCAGGTCGAGCATCCCGTTTCCGAGGAGGTCACCGGGATCGACCTCGTGCGCGAGCAGTTCCGCATCGCTGAGGGCGGCACCATCGACTACGCCGACCCCGAACCCCGCGGCCATTCCTTCGAGTTCCGGCTGAACGGCGAGGATCCCGGGAACGGATTCCTCCCCGCCCCAGGCCCGGTCGCACTGTTCAAGCCGGCCGCCGGGCCGGGCGTGCGCATCGACACGGGCGTCGCGTCGGGCGACGTCGTCTCCGGCGCCTTCGATTCGATGCTGGGCAAGCTGATCGTCACCGGCGCGACCCGCGAGGAAGCGCTGGAGCGCTCTCGCCGCGCGCTCGACGAATTCGAGATCCAGGGCCTGCCAACGGTGCTGCCGTTCCACCGCAAGATCGTGCGCGATCCCGCGTTCACCGCGCCCGACGGCACGTTCGGTGTCTACACCCTCTGGATCGAGCGCGAGTTCGAGAACGACATCGAGCCCTGGGAGGGCGAGGTGCCCCCGATCGGTCAGGACGCGAAGCGCCGCAGCGTCACCGTCGAGGTCGAGGGCCGCCGTGTCGAGGTCACGATGCCCGCCACGCTGCTGCCCCTCGTCGACCAGGAGGTCACCCGCGGGCCCGCACCCCGCCGCGCCAAGGGAGCCGGCATCGCCGCTTCGGCCGGCGACGGCGTCGCTGCCCCGATGCAGGCCACCGTCGTGAAGGTGACCGTCGCAGACGGCCAGGAGGTCGCAGAGGGCGATCTGCTCCTCGTACTCGAGGCCATGAAGATGGAGCAGTCGATCTACGCGCACCGTTCGGGCGTCGTCGCGGGCGTCGACGCGCCGGTCGGCCAGACGGTCTCGAACGGTCACCTGCTGCTGTCGATCATCGACCCGGCCTGAGTTCAGCTGACGGCGTACGCCTGAGGCCGCCGCCGAGGAATAGGCGCTGATCGAGCGGGGTTGCACTCACCATGACTGCAACCCCGCTTTCGATTCTGGATCTGGCGACTGTCGAAGCGGACGGTACGATCGCCGACGCATTCCGGCACTCCGTCGACGTCGCACGACTGGCGGAAGCCAGCGGATACCGCCGCATCTGGTACGCCGAGCATCACAACATGCCGTCCATCGCTTCGAGCGCGACGTCCGTGCTGATCGCCCACATCGCGTCGCAGACCGCGTCGATCGGCCTCGGCGCGGGCGGCGTCATGCTCCCGAATCACTCCCCGCTCGTCATCGCCGAGCAGTTCGGCACGCTCGCCGAGCTCCACCCCGGGCGCATTCATCTCGGCCTCGGTCGCGCCCCCGGAACGGACGGTGCGACATTCCGCGCGCTCCGCCGTACCTACGAGGCGGCGGAGAGCTTTCCGAGCGACGTCGCGGAGCTGCAGCGGTACCTCTCGGACGAGCTGCCGCGCAATGCGGTGAACGCATACCCCGGGCGCGGAACGCGGGTGCCGTTGACGATCCTCGGATCCAGCCTGTTCGGCGCGAGTCTTGCCGCTCAGTACGGCCTCCCCTACTCGTTCGCGTCGCACTTCGCGCCGCAGGCGCTGAAAGCGGCCATCGAGCACTACCGCTCCCAGTACGTGCCCAGCGAGGCCCACCCCGAACCCTACGCGAGCGCGGGCATCAACGTGGTGGCGGCCGACACTGACACCGCAGCGGAATCCCTGTTCGCGCGGGCCGAGGTCGATCGTGTGCGGCGCTTCCTGTCGCGCGGCCGTGAACGCGAGCTCACCTTCGACGAGGCGTCGCAGCTGATCGAGACGCCCGCCGGGCGGGAGATCCGCGGCATGATGCAGTACACCGCCATCGGCGGCCCCACTCGCGTGCACGAAGAACTCGAGGCGTTCGCGAAATTCGCCGATGTCGATGAACTCGTCACGGTGCACATCGCGCCGACCCGGGCCGAGCAGCTCGAGTCCGTGCGCATCGCCGCAATCGCGTCGCAGGCCTAGGCCGGTCGGCTCGACTCGGTTCTCCCGAGCCGCCCGCACCGCCCGCTCCTCCCGCTCCGCCCGATTCGTCCGAGCCACCCGCTCCGTCCGATCCTCCCGCTCCATCAGAGCCGGGTCACTTGGGGAGGGTGTCGCCCCGTCGACCTGGCGCAACACACTCTCCAAGTGACCCGGCTGCGGTGGGGATTGCCGCGGAGCCGCGGAGGCGCAGAGGCGCGGAGGCGCGGCAGCGCTGCCGAACGGCGGACCGGCCTCACTCCGCCGCGGCGCTCGACTCCTCGATGCGCTCGTCGATGCGCCCCAGCATGCTGCGGAGCGCGAAGACGATGGTGCCGAAGCCGGACTCGGTCTCGGCCCGCTCGAACACGTCGCCGACATCCTGCACTGCGGCGGCGTACGTCTCCCGCGCCTCGTCGACGTCCACGTCCGTGTTCCACGCGCGGATGTACTCGGCGAGTGCGCTCAGCGCTCGACCGAGCGAATCGATCGCCTCGTCGGGAATCGTCACAGCCACGGGCTGATGCCAGATCGCGCCCCCGAGCGCGTCTGAGATATCGGCGAGCCTGAGCCCGACGTAGCGCAGCGCCTCGATATCGGCGTCATCGCTCGACGCGTCGAACCGCCGCCAGATGTTGCGCGGATTGCCGCGACCGCTCTCCTTCGCCTCCCGCACCATCTCCTCCGCGTCGTCGACGGAGCGCTGACGACGACGGGCGTCGTCGAGCCAGTCGGCGCGATCCGGCGGCCACGCCGTCGTGAGCACCGTTGCGAGGTCTTCCGCGGCGGCAGCGAAATCGCTCTTCAAGTCGGCGATGCGCGATCGGGCGTATCCGTACATGAGCGGCGGGATGAACACGAGGTTGACGACGGTGCCGACGAACAAGCCGATCCCGAACTGCGCGACGTACCCCGCGACGTAGGAGTCGGGGTCGCCCGCGCCGATGATCACCACGAACACCGCGGCGATTGCGACGTACGATCGGCCCTCGCCCAGCTTGCGCACGCCCGCGATGAGCATGCCGAGGCCGGCGGCGACGGGCGCGCGCACGTACCAGGGACTGCCGGTCGCGACGAGCACCCATCCGATGCCCAACCCGATGACGATGCCGGTGATGAGCTCGACGCTCGTGCGCACCGAGCTCACGATGGTCGGCGCCACCCCGAGCAGCGCGCCCAGCGGGGCGTAGTACGCGTACTCGTTCAGTTCGCCCGGGAGCAGCCGCCCGATCAGCCAGGCGGCTGTCACCCCGATCGCGGCTTTGAGCGCGAGGAGGAGGCGAAAGCGCGTGAAGATCGGTCGCGCGGTGTTCAGCCCGCGGCGCAGCACGACCGCCACGCGCGAGGTCTCGGTTCGCTCACCATTCGGCACAGGATGAGCATGCCCGGGCGGGGGCGGTCGCAGACACCCCCTTGGTCACCGTGGACGGACGTGCTAGCCCCCGTTCCGCCGTCATGCTCCCGTCGTCATTCCTCCTGCAGGCGTCGCAGTCGATCCTCCGCTCTCGAGGTGCGGTCGCCCTCGTCCATCTCCCACCATGCGGTGCCGCGTTCTCCGAGCCCCTCCTTGGCGAGCTGCACGCGGTCCCTGAGGGCCGCGCGCCCTGCGTCGTCGGGGGCGGTGCGAATGCGTGAGCGCGCGCTGCCCAGTTCCGACTTCAGCGGCGCTGTGAGGCGTTCGGGCAGTGCCGGATCCATGGCTCGCCATCGGCGTCCGCCGACGATGATGTGCCGACCGTCTGGGGTGCGCTCGGGTCCGCTGGTTGCGTTCATGGTTTCGATGCGGGATCGCGTGCGGCCGGGTCGCTACGCCTGGTCCGCGGTTCGCTCCGGGAACAACTCGTCGAGGTCGAGATCCGGGTTCGTGTCCTGTCCTTCCACGAGTGCAGCCGCTTCTGCATCGGTGCCGACGCTGGGCATGGCGCCGGGAAGCGGGCGCCGTGCGGATTCCTTCAGCAGGGCGACGGCGACGAAGCCCGCGATCGAGGTGCCGATCACGTAGAACGCCGGTGCCAGCGCGGACCCGCTGAGCTGCACGAGCGATTCCATGATCACCGGCGCGGTCCCCGCGAAGAGTGCGACGGAGAGGTTGTACGAGATGCCCATTCCGCCGTATCGCGATGAGGTCGGGAAGAGCGCGGGCAGCGAAGACGCAAGATTGGCGACGTAGAAGGTCACGGGCACGGCGAGCAGGGCGAGCCCGAGAAGCGTCGACCACGTCTCGCCGTGCATCATGAAGAGGAAGGCCGGAACGGCGAGCACGATCGCGGTGCTCGAGCCGATGAAGAGCACCTTGCGTCGACCGATCCGGTCGGAGAGCTTGCCGGTGAGCGGGATGCACAGTGCCATTCCCACGAGCACGGGCAGCGTCAGGAGATTGCCGTGCACTTCGTCGTAGCCGAGGGTCTGGGTGAGGTAGGTCGGCATGTACGACGTGAGCGCGTACCCGACGGTGTTCGCGGCGGCGACGAGCACGAACGCGGTGAGCAGCTCGCGCCAGTACGCGCGGACCAGCGCGAGCACGCTCTTCGGGGCTTCCGGCGATGCCTCGGCGGATTCCGTGGCGCGCTCCGCCGCGTCGCGCGCCTCCTTGAACGCTGGCGTGTCTTCGATCTTGAGGCGGAAGTAGATCGCGATCAGGCCGAGCGGCAGCGCCACGAGGAACGGGATGCGCCAGGCGAAGCCTTCCATGGCCTCTGCCGAGACGGTCAGCTGCAGGATCGAGACGAACGCGGCGCCGATCGCGAAGCCCAGGTACGAACCCATGTCGAGCAGCGAGGCGTAGAAGCCGCGCGTCCGATCGGGTGCGTACTCGGTGATGAAGGTCGTGGCCCCGGCGTATTCGCCGCCGGTCGAGAACCCCTGCGCGAGCTTCAGCACGATGAGGAGGATGGGGGCGAAGACGCCGATGACCGAGTAATCGGGCAGGACGCCGATGAGGAAGGTCGCGGCCGCCATCATGATGAGCGTGAACGCCAGCACCTTCTGCCGACCCATTCGGTCGCCGAGCTGGCCGAGCACGACGCCGCCGAGCGGGCGGGCGACGAAGGTGACGGCGAAGACGCCGAGGGAGAAGAGCGCCTGCGCCCCTCCCGAGGCTTCGGGGAGGAACACGCGACCGATGATGACCGCGAGGTACCCGTAGATCCCGATGTCGTACCACTCCATGAGGTTGCCGACGACCGTCCCGGCGATCGCGCGCTTGAGCATGGGACGGTCGACGACGTGGACATCGTCGACGGTGAGCCGCCTGGGTTCAGCGCTCTTCGCCTGGAAGCGAGCGAACCATCCTCGCCAGAAGGCTCCGGCGCCGTTCGAATCGGGTGGGATGTGCATGCGCTGCTCCTTCGGTTTCCGCATCGATGGAAGGCGAATGCGAGACCACGGTGATGGAAGGTGGTGGGAGGGTTGAGAGGTCAGTCGAGTTCGTCGAGCGCTCGGGTCAATCGTTCGAGCACCCGCGCCGCCGTGCCGGCATCCGCGTCGTCGATCTCCTCGATCTCGGAGACGAGCGCGGCGTGGTGACGCATGAAGATCGCCTCGACGTTGGAGATCGCCGTCGCGGTGGGCCGCAGGTAGTGGGCACGACGATCGCTGGGGTGCTCGACCCGCGCGACGAGGTGCCGCTTCACGAGTCGATCGACCACGTTGGTCACGTTCGCGCTCGACGTGCCGAGCATGCCGATGAGGTCTTTCGGCCCGAGGTTTCGCTCGTCCCTCGTCGCCTGCACGAGGTATCGGAGCGCACGCAGGTCGAGATCGGAGAGACCCGAGAGCCCGAGCGCTCTGGCTTCTTGGCGCTGCTCCGCCCGGCGCATCCGCAGCAGCGCGGCCGAGAGCGCCCGTCCGGCTTCCGAGGCGGGCTCGGGCGCGTACAGGTGCTCCGATTCGTTCAAGATGATGTTCTGCGGCATCGTCACCCCTCCAGCAGGCGCCACTCCATTTCGATACTCAGCATATTACACAAGTTATATGCAGTCTAATTGCTGAATCAAAAGGTCGTCTCAGCTATCAGCGCCACGACTGCGCTCCTCCTCCGCCAGACCGACGATGCGCGCCACCATGCCGCTGAAGATCAATCCGTGGAAGGGCAGCATTGCGAGCCAGTACAGCCGGCCCGTGAGTCCGCGCGGGAAGAACACCGCGCGTTGCCGGTACACGGAACCGCGGCCCGTCGGCTCGACGGACAGTTCGAGCCACGCCAGCCCGGGAACCCGCATCTCTGCACGGAGTCGCAGCAGACGGCCGGGCTCGATCGACTCGACGCGCCACACATCGACGGCGTCGCCGACGACCAGCCGAGTGCGCGAGCGCCGCCCGCGCTGCAGCCCCACACCCCCGGTGATGCGGTCGTACCAGCCGCGCAGCGCCCAGAGCCGCGGTGACGAGTACCAGCCGGTCTCACCGCCGATCTGCGTGATCACCGACCACACCGCATCGGGGGACGCCGTCGACTCGCGCTCGCGCTGATCGGTGAAGACGGTGCGCCCCGCCCACTCGGGGTCGCTCGGCAAGGGCTCGCTCGGCGCAGCGACGCGAGCGTCGACCCAGCTCGTCTCGACCCCGTCGACTTCGATCCGGCCGAGCGCGAGCCGCACGGCTTCGCGATAGGGAGTCAGGCCGTGCTCCGGTTGCGGCAGGATCGCATCGACGTCGTGGTTCTGCATGACGCAGCGATGCTGCAACGACTCGACGAGCGGCCGGGCGATCGACGTCGGCACCGGCGTCACCAACCCCACCCAGTGCGAGGCGAGCCGGGGGGTCAGCACCGGCAGGGATGCGATTCCTCGCTGAGGCAGACCCGCCTCGACGGCATACCCGTTCATCATCTGCCCGTACCTGAGCACGTCTGGCCCACCGATGTCGAGCGCTCGATTGACGTCGTGCTCCACCCGTGCCGCGGCGAGCAGGTAGTGCAGCACATCCCGCACCGCGATCGGCTGGATGAAGTTGCGCACCCATTTCGGGGCCGGCATGTACGGGAGCACCTCCGTGAGATGGCGCACCATCTCGAACGATGCGGATCCCGATCCGATCACGACCCCGGCTTGCAGTTCGAGCGTCGGCACTCCCGAGGCGAGCAGAATCTCTCCCACCTCTGTGCGAGACGCGAGATGGGGAGAGAGCCGCACCCCCTCGGGGTGCAGGCCCCCGAGGTAGACGATGCGCGACACCCCGGCCTCGCGCGCCCGTGCGGCGACATTCTCGGCGATCTCGCGATCCTTCTCGGCGAACTCCGCCCCACTCGACATCGAGTGCACCAGGTACACGATGATGTCGACGTCGCGCACCGCCCTGGCCATCGCCTCGGCATCGCCCGCGTCGCCGACCTCGATCTCCGTCTCCTCCGACCACGGATAGGCGCGGATGCGCTCTTCCGAGCGAGAGAGCGTGCGCACGCGATATCCCGCATTCAGCAGACGCGGCATGAGCCGCCCGCCGAGATACCCGGTCGCTCCGAGCACGAGCACTCGCGGCATCTCCCCATCGGGGCGAGGGATCGCACGAAGCACTTCTTCCTGCCCGGTCGGGGCGCTGAGGCCCTCTTCGCCCCCTGAACGATCTGCGCTGCTCTTCATCCGCTCCCCCACATCATCGGCCGAGACGGCACCCGTCTCGCGCTCCACCCCATGATCCGCGACTTCCCGCACGACCGCGATGGTCTTGACATTGTCGAGGACGCGAAAGTGCCCTCCTGTGTCGATCGGCACGTTGCGCGCTCCCGCGAGTTCACTGCCTTCGGGAATGTGGGGGTCGAACCGGGCGTAGACCGAGACGATGCGCGCATTCACCTCAGGAGCCTCGGCGAGGAGCACGATGGTCGGGTCGACAGGGGAGAACGCACGCAGGGTGCGCCCGAGCAGGTATCGCGCGTACCGGGATCCGCCGAACGGAGCGGCGATGGCCACCATGGACCGCACCCGGTCGGCGTGCCGCCCGAACGCCATCACGTGCTTGCCGATGAGCCCGCCCTTGCTGTGCGCCAGGAGCACGACGTCGGCCAGCCCGGCCGCGGCGAGATACTCGTCCACGATTCGCGCCCCCTCGGCGACCGGAACGCGGTTGTTGCGCAACGGGTCGAGAACGTGCACGGGGTGCCCGTCGCGATGCAGCCGTCGGATCAGCGGCAGCATGAACCGCCAGGGTTCGTACACGCCGGGAATCACGACGACCGGCGATTCCGAGCCGTTCAGGAAATCGCGCGGACCCGAGCGATCCCAGAGCGCGCGAGCCTGCCGGCGCACCGCGTAGACATAATCCGCGGCCCACCAGGCCAGGCGCCGCACGGTGCTGAAGCGGCGCTCGGCCGGGGCGCTCGTCGACGCGCGAGGCGCTGGGACTGGCGGCGCGTTCGTGTTCGTCGTTTCCCCCCGAGATCGTCATCGCACCGCGGCCCGAGGTCACTTGGTCGCCGTGGCAGTACGTTCCTGCTCGCGTGCGACGGTATCGCGCTCAGGCCGGCGTGACAAGCGACATGCCTCCCACGTCGCGGCCCACACGGAGGCATGGCGCGACCTATCCTGTCGGCCGCGGTACGTGAGCGATAAGATTGCTGCGGGCGACTCGCGTCGCCCCCTCGCTGTGGCCCATCGCGTTCTGTGCGACTTCGTGTCGATGGCATTTTTGAAAGGTACGCAATGAACGTCAGTACGAGCAGCCTCGCGGGAGCGATCACGTGGGCGAGAATCGAAGACGATTTCTTCGTCGGGAGCAGGGACGGCGAGTTCCTCGGCTTCATCGATATCGAGGAATCCGGCATGTACGTGGTCTGCAACCAGTTCTCTCGTCCGGTCGGGCAGTACTCGGAGCTCGACAGCGCGATGGCCGCGCTGAGCGACGCATCGCTCGCCGCTCTCGAACAGACAGGAGTCGCCTGATATGCAGACCAACATCGCATCCACCGAGACGCGCACCGAGACGCTCAAGTCGCTCGTCTATTCGAGCGTCGCCGTCGCCCCCTTCAACGATGCCGAACTCGACGCCCTGCTGCTGCAGGCGCGTGCGCGCAACGAGGCACTGGGTGTGACTGGCATGCTCTCGTACCGCGGTGGCAGCTTCATCCAGTTCCTCGAAGGCTCCGAAGAGCACGTCGCGGAACTCATGGCCGATATCGAGGCCGACCCGCGCCACACGGACGTGCGCATTCTCATCGACGAGCGCATCGCGGAGCGGCAGTTCTCCAGTTGGACCATGGGGTATCAGCGCATGCGCACGACCGAGACACCCGTTCCCGCGGGGTTCCGCGATACGTTCACGGACCTCGAGCAGGGCGCAGATGACGTGATCACCGCTCGCGCGGCGAGCGAGCTCACATTCTGGTTCAAAGTTCGATCCGCTCGCTGACCAGTCGGAAAGCCGCTGTCGCAGGCGACCGGAAGCTCGCAGGCACTGGAATAGTCGTATTCTGTACTAAAACCTGACTTAAAATGGTCAGGGGACCAAGAATACGCGCGTGAAGGAAGTGTCGTGAAGAGCATCATCAGCAGCGAAGAGGAGCATCTGTACTCCACGGAGCCCATCACGGACTCCGCGCGCGCGCTCATCACCGCGATGCAGCAGTTGCGAGGCGCCCAGCAGCGCCAGGAGGCCCGGTCGCTCGATCAGTCGGGGTTGCACAGTCAGGACCTGCGCGCGCTGCGCTACATCGTGCAGGCCGACCGCAGCGGGCAGCCGATCAGCCCGAAGGATCTGATCACCATGCTCAAGACGTCGAGCGCGAATGTGACCAACGTCATCGACCGCCTCGTGAAGAAGTCGCTGGTCACGCGTGATCCGCACCCGACCGACCGGCGCGCGCGGTTCTTGAAGCCGACCGGGGTCGCGATCAATGAGGTCGATGCCGCGTTCGAAGAGCATCATGCCGCACTGATCGCCGCCGCGAACGGCATTCCGCAGAAGGACGTGGATACCACGATTCGCGTGCTCGGCGAACTCACCGCCGCACTGAACGACGTCGCGTGACCGCTGAGGCCGGGGGTGGCCGGCCCGAGCTACCGATCGAGGAGCCGCGGTCGCCGACCCGCCCGGCGGTCGAAGTGACTGCGCACTTCGAAGTGCGCCCGCACGGCATCAGCCATCTGCTCATCGAGCACCCAGGGCTGGTGGCTCGGATGATCGGGGTAGCGGAGGCGCAGAAACTTGCGCACGCGATGCCCGGGATGCACCCCTGGGGTGTGGCCGAGTTCATCGGCGAGTTCGCTCGGGCTCATCGGGTACTGCAACGCTGGTCTCCCCTCGGGCGCACGGCTCACTGAGGCTGTGCCGGTGCGCCATTGATCGGTCGCCGCGCACCCGTTCGAGGGGTCCGCGGATCAAAGTCGCCGTCACCGACTCCACCGGTAGCGTGCCAGGAGATCACAGTTCGGTCACGCGGCGCGCCGCGAAAGGTAAGAAGTTGACTTTAATTCTTTCTTAAACCAAATCCAATTTTCGCGAGGGGCCACGCTCTCCCGCGAGCGTCGAGCCGCCGCTGCATCCCGCGAACACGCGAGCGCAACGGCGGCTCAGATCACCTCGCTTAGGGCTGCAACCCTGCGATCGCCGGTTTGAAGCCGAGCCGCGGGTTCTCGCAGCACCCGGGGCGGCAGACGTCGAACCACGGACCGATCGACGTGGCGTTCGCACGCTCCTCGACCGGCCGCCCCTCGATGCGCTCCTGCACCAGATCGACGAGGGCTTCGACGAACGCGGCGTGCACCCCCGGAGTGGGCACGCGCGTCACCCAGAGCCCGCGCTCGGTCGCCGTCTCCGTCGCCTCCTCGTCGAGATCCCACATCACCTCCATGTGATCGCTGACGAACCCGAGCGGAACGATGACCACAGCCGTGCGGCCCTCGAGTGCAGTGATCGCGTCGTTGATGTCGGGCTCGAGCCACGGCTGCGACGGCGGGCCGGAACGGGACTGATACACCAACTGCCACGAGAACTCCGGGGCGGCCTGAGCGATGATCTCGGCGGCTGCGGCCAGGTGCTGCGCGGCGTACCCTCCGCCATCAGAGTCAGGGAAGAGACCGGCGCCGGACAGCTCGGCGTCAGCGGTCGGAATGCTGTGCGTCGCGAACATGATCTCGATCTGATCCCCGCGGTTCCCCGCGGCGAGCGCCTGCTCGACGCCGGCACGCACCCCCTCGACGAACGGCTGCAGAAAGCCCGGATGGGAGAAGAACTGCCGCACCTTGTCGATGCGGAGCGTCTCCTGCAGGCCAGCACTCTCGAGCGCATCCGCCCAGTCCTCCCGGTACTGACGGCACGACGAGTACGAGGAGTACGCGCTCGTCGGAATCGCCAGCATCGTGCGCACCCCGTCCGCGGCGGCTGCTGCGAGCGCCTCATCGAGATACGGCGCCCAGTTGCGGTTGCCCCAGTACACGGGCAGGTCGATGCCCGCGGCGCTCAGTGCCGAGCGCAGCTCCGAGAGCAACTCCCGGTTGTGATCATTGATCGGGCTCACGCCGCCGAAGTGCCGGTAGTGGTGCGCCACCTCTTCCAGACGCTCATCCGGGATTCCGCGCCCGCGTGTGACGTTGCGCAGGAACGGCAGCACGTCGTCCTGACCCTCCGGGCCGCCAAACCCCGAGAGCAGGATCGCGTCGTAGGCGAACGGCACTGTGGTGTGCTCTGGTCCGTCCTTCGTCGCAGAGGTCGCACTCGGCACGCGTGCGCCCGGGTCGAGATGCACCCGAGTCGCTGCGGGCGGCTTCGTCTCCCGGCGACCCGTAGGCCGGTAGCCCGTTTCCCCTGGAGCGCTCTCGGTCAACGATGCGTCACTACTGTCCATCACGGTTCCTCCCATCACACCTGCTCCAATCAGCATAGATCTGATCTATGAGCACTCTTGCCAGGCTTCTCAGCAGCAGGCACCGGCTCACGAGATGGACGCCTCTCAGCAAATGAGAAAGAAACTGTGTTACAAAGGAAGTGTTGGATCGCGGTGGTGTCACCGCAAGCGGGCTCCGGCCCGAACCAACCGACGAAAGGGGATCATCATGGGACTCGACGACAAGATCAAGAACGCAGCTGAAGATCTCGGCGGCAAGGCGAAGGAAGCCGCTGGCAAGGCGACGGGCAACGAGAAGCTCGAAGCTGAAGGGCGCGCCGATCAGGCGAAGGCCGATATGAAGCAGGCCGCCGAAAAGGCGAAGGACGCCTTCAAGAAGTGATTCTCGGGAGTACGCAGGTGGGGCGCGGAACGTGAGTTCCGCGCCCCACCCCTGTGCGTGAGGCCCTCCTTCGAGCGGCGGCCTGCACCACGCTATTCGGGCACTGATTCGAGATGCACGACCTTCACCGTCGACATCTCGTCCAGCAATTCCGGCCCGTACCCGAACCCGGCGCCGCTGCGGCCGCGAGGCTGAGCGGCCCCTCCGGGAGCGCCACCGAAGACGTTGTTGATCTTCACGGTACCCACCGCCAAGCGATCGATCGCGGCGTTGGCGTGCCCCAGACTCGACGTCAGCACCGACGCCGAGAGACCGTACTCGTCTGCTGCGGCACGCTCGAGCGCCTCCGCGAAATCATCGACGACCATGACCGGAGCGACGGGTCCGAACGTCTCCTC
The DNA here is from genome assembly GCF_018304845.1 of Leucobacter manosquensis. Taxonomy (NCBI): domain Bacteria; kingdom Bacillati; phylum Actinomycetota; class Actinomycetes; order Micrococcales; family Microbacteriaceae; genus Leucobacter; species Leucobacter manosquensis. The sequence goes on from NZ_JAFEVO010000001.1 coordinate 1,824,217, forward strand.
CCGCATCACGGCCATGTCGGGTGTGCACGCTTCGAGCACCGTGGCGGGATACCGACTCCCCGGCCCCTCCGGCACCACACCGCCGACGCGCGCTCGCGCCCCGCGATCCATCGCCGAGCGCACCTGCTCATGCACCTCGTCCCGCATCCGATCGTCGACGAGCGGAGGAACACGCTCTTCGGCGTCCCATCGCTGCGCCTCGGCGGCGAGCGCATCGATGAAGTCGGCCGCGATGTCGCGATGGACGAAGATGCGTTCGACAGAGGTGCAGATCTGGCCGGCGTTCGTGAACGCCCCAATCGCCGCCTGCTCGGCAGCCCACTGCACGGGAACGCCGGAATCGACGATCAAGGCGTCGTTTCCGCCGTTCTCGCGCACCAGGTGGGCTCCGGTGAGCGCGACGCTCCGCGCGATCCGCTCACCGGCATGCGTGGATCCCACGTGGGCGACGAGGTCCACCTCTGCAGAGCCGACGAGCACCTCGCCCTCTCGGGCGCCGCCGGTGACGGTCGAGAGCACGCCGTGCGGGAAGTGCTCGGCGAGAATCTCACCCAGCAGCACTCCCAGGTGCGGGCAGCGCTCGCTCGGCTTGTGGACGACGGTGTTCCCCATCGCGAGCGCGGCTCCGAGCAGACCGGCGCTCACCGCGACCGGGTCGTTCCACGGCGTCACGATCGCGGCGACCCCGCGGGGCTCTGGGCGCATCACGTCGAGCGACGTGCCAGAGCCCAAGAGGCTCTTCCCCCGGTGCACGGGTGCCAGTTCGGAGTACTGCAGCAGGGTGTCCACAGCTGCCCGCACTCCGCCGAGCGCGCCTTCGAGATCCTTCCCCGTCTCTCGGCGGTGGAGCTCGGCGACCTCCGCTTCACGTTCTGCCAGCGCGCGACCGGCTGCGCGAAGCGCCTGTCCTCGCTCGCCCGCCGAGGTTCCCCGCCATCCGGGAAACGCCTCCCGCGCACGCTGAATGGTCTCGCGGATCTCGGCCTCCCCGGTCTTAGCGATGCTGCCGACGCTCGTGCCGTCCGCCGGATTCGTGATGTGCAGTTCGCTCTCGGCGGCTGCGTTCGTGTCGCTCTGATGCACGCGCATCCCTTCTGTACTTGGATCAGTGGTTGGTGGGGAGTTCTCGGTGGTCGGGCTGTGCGCCGTTGCCAGCGCGGGCCTCACTGCTCAGCGGCTGCGGCAATGTGCTCGTACGCTTCGAGGAGACGAAGCGCCTCGGTGCCGCGAGCGCCTTCGGCATCGAGGCCGGCCCGAACCGACGACAGCTTCTCCTCCGCCCCCGGGAACGGCGGCAGGAGCGGAACGTGCTGGGACACTGCCGCTTCGATGACGACCGGGCGCTGCGCCTGGAACGCCTCGTCCAGCGCAGATCCGAGCTGCTCGGGGGCTTCCACCCGGATCCCCTCCAGGCCGAGCAGCTTCGCGTACTCGGCGTAGGCGAACTCGGGCAGCTCCTGGGACGGAACGAAGCGCGGCTGCGCCCCCATCTCGCGTTGCTCCCAGCTCACCTCTGCGAGATCTCGGTTGTTGAGCACCAGCACGATGAACTGCGGGTTCTTCCAGCTCTGCCATCGCTGCGCGACGGTGATCAGCTCAGTGTTTCCGAGCATCTGCATCGCACCGTCGCCGGCCAGTACGGCGACAGGCCGACTGGAATCGGCTTCCTTCGCAGCGACGCCGTACGGTACGCCGCAGCCCATGCTGGCCAGCGTGCTCGACAGGTGCGCCGGCACCCCGCCTGAGAGCGGGATCTGCCGCGCGTAGTGGTAGACGCAGCTGCCGACGTCGCAGGCCAGGCGCACCGGCGGCGCGAGGCGCGACCCGAACTCCCGCACCGCGAGCTCCGGGTTGATGGGAGGAGCCGGCACCTCGGAGCGCAGTCGCGCCGTCTCGCGCCACTGCGTCACGCTGCCTTCGACCTCGTCGCGCCACGGCGTCCGGTCGCGCGGCTTCACTCGAGCAAGCAGCACCTCGAGGGTTTCGCCGGCATCGCCGACGAGACCCACTTCGACCGGGTATCGGTTGCCGAGCACGGCTGCGTCGACGTCGATCTGCACCGCCCGAGCGCTGCCGGGGGCGGGGTAGAACTCCGTCCACGGGTCATTCGAGCCCACGATCACCAGGGTGTCGCAGTGCTGCAGTGCGAAGGCCGACGCGTCGGAGCCGAGGTGCCCCATCGTTCCGGCCACGAGCGGGTGCGACTCGTCGACGTACGGCTTCCCGAGCAGACTCGTGGTGACGGCCGCTCCGAGGTGATCTGCGAGGCGGAGCAGCTCCGACTGCGCATTCGCGACTCCCCGCCCGGCGAGGATCGTGATGCGCTCCCCCGCTTCGAGCACGTTCACGGCGGCATCCAGATCCGCCGCGAGCGGGCGCGGCGTTCCTCGCGTGGAGAGCGGCGCGGTCACCAGGTGACCGTGCTCCTGCCCGAGGTCGGGGGCGGGGGCCTCCTGCACGTCGTGGGGAAGGATCACCACGGTCGGCTGCGATCGGGCGCGCGCCGACCGGAAAGCGCGGTCGATGGCGAGGTAGATCTGCTCGGGAGAGCTCACGAGCTGCACGAACGGCGCGGCGACGTCGTGGAAGAGGGTCTGGAGGTCCACCTCCTGCTGGTAATCCGATCCGAGTACGCTGCGGTGCTGCTGCGCGACCAGGGCAACGACGGGAACGCTGTCGAGCTTCGCGTCGTAGAGCCCGTTGAGCAGGTGGATCGCTCCGGGGCCCTGCGTCGACGTGACCACTCCGACTCCGCCGGAGTATTTGGCGTCGCCGACGGCCATGAATGCCGCGCTCTCCTCGTGCCGGGCTTGGATGAACCGCGGCGCACGGTCACTCCGATCGAGCGCTCCGAGGAGCGGGTTGTTCCCGTCGCCCGAGTAGCCGTACAGTCGCTCGACTCCCCAGGCCGACAAACGCTCGACGATCGCGTCTGCGACGGTGGCGCGTTCTTCCTCTGACTGTCCCATTACCGTTCCCTCCGTATTCGACGTGCTCGTCCCACCGCGGCGCGGCCCTACCAGCGCAGCAGCGCGAACGGCGGGCGCGGCTCGCGGGCCTCCCGGGCCGCATCATCGGCCTCGGGTTCGTCTTCGATGATCCGAATCTGGGCATCGGTGAGCACCGCGGCCCGCGCGAGCGCTTCGGCGACGGGCACTCGCGCGATCTCGTGCGCCGCCGCGAACGGACCGCTCTCGGAGGCGACCCACGGCTCCGCATCCAAGACGCAGAGCGTCGCGGCCGAATCCTCGGTCGGACCCGGGATCAGACGCGCGTCGAGGAAGAGCTGCGCGACCTGAGCCTGCTGCAGCGCGGCGACGACCGCTTCCACGCCTTCCGCTCGGAGGCGCCCGCCTTCGGCGTGGGATACGTCGATGGCTCCCGCCGTCTCCTCCGCGATGACGCGATCGAGCGCGGTCTCGATCGCGTCCGTCAACGCCGCATCATCCGCGCCGTCTGCTCGGGTGTTCGCGTCGACTTCGACGACGAGCGCCGAACTGTCGGGTGACAGCTGATCGCGCAGCAACTGACGCGCCCGCACGTCGCCGGAGAGCGCGATGAATGCCGGCGATGCCTGCCGCGTCAATCGCTCGACGACCTCCGCCACTTCTGACTGGGTGTGCTTCCAGATCTCCTCCGAGTGGCGTTGCCAACGCGGCTGAGACCATCCGCCTGCCTGCACCTTCGGAAGGGAATCGGTGCGCCCCTCAACGCTCTCAGCCGCTTCGACGCCGCGCTGCCCGGCGGTCTCGAGGCGCACATCAGCTCCGTCGCGAGCGGTCTCCACGATGAGATAGCGAAGCATCGTGCCTCGGTGCCGGATGAGCGGTACGAGCTGGGGAAGGCTCCCGTACGCGAAGACTTCCGGGCCGCGGCGGGGGCCCGCGATCGCTTCGCGGATCACGATGCTCCCGTCGCGCACGAGGAGAAACAGCGTTGTCGGGTCGGGCGCTCCGGTGCGATCGCGAAGCACTTCGCGGATCGCCTCCACATCTGCGTCGGGCGCGCCGGCGGTCGCCACTCCGCGCAGCGTCCGCTCCTCGCGGGCCTCTGCTACGACCTGGGGCTCATCGCTGGTTCCGTCGGTGTACACCGTCGTCCACGGCCCAGGCGCCTGCGCTGCGTCCCGAAGTTCTCTTCCTGCGGTCATCACATCTCCTCTCGGTGATCGAAAGGCCTCGGCATCGAAGCTCCACTTCTAACCTGGGGCGTCGGGGGCGTCTTCGCGACGGCCTTGAAGCAATGCCGGAGTCCCCCTAAACTCCCCCATCACCGGCTCATGAGGCCGCCGCACGAGGCGGCAGCCAGACTCCGCTGATGCAGCCGGCCAGGATCGGCGCCGGCAGGCGCAGCGATCCGCACCGAGAGAAAGGGAATCCGATGGAAGACCAGAATCCAGAAGTGATCCGCGACAGCGCGGACAAGGCCGAAGAGGACGTCGAGACCACTCAGGAGAGCGACACTCCCCAGCAGGCGGAATCCGAGCACGCCGAGGAAGACGGGGGGCAGCAGGTGCTCCCGGAGACCGACCTCGGATAGCCGGACCGAAGCGCAGCCCCGCCCAGGGGATCTCACTGCTCAGTGAATGCGCGGCTCGCCGGTCGCGGTGATCGTCCTCTGGGCGACGCGGGTGCGTCTCCCGGCGCGGAGTGATCCGGCGTCGGGAGGCGCACGTCGCGACCCGGTTCGAGGTGCGCCTCGTCACCGAAATGCCGGATGCGGAGCGGTGGCCCCTCGCGCAGGCGATACGTCGTCGCGTCCGGGGTGATATCCAGTTCGATCACGGAGCCGTGGAGGCGCACCGCGAAGCTGAGACGGCTGAGGCGCGCAGGCAGCCGCGGGCTCAAGCTCGGCGCTGCAGCGCTGTCGCGGAGGCCCCCGAATCCGCACACGAGCGCCGTCCACACGCCTGCGAGCGCCGCGACGTGGAGGCCCTGGTCCGTGTTCTCGTGGAGGTCGTCGAGGTCGAGGGTCGCGACCTCCGCGAGATAGTCGTACGCGAGGTCGAGGTGACCGAGTTCTGCGGCTACCACGGCTTGGGCGGCAGCGGAGAGCGAGGAGTCGCGCACGGTGAGCGCTTCGTAGTAGGCGAAGGCGCGATCCTTCTCCTCGTGCGAGAAGTGCTCGTGCGCGAAGAACAGCGCGAGTACGAGGTCCGCCTGCTTCACCACCTGCTTGCGGTAGAGATCGAAATACGGGAAGTGATCGTGCAGCGAGTACTGCTCGGGATGCGTCGACTCGAAGTCCCAGCGCTCGAGATCCGTGTACCCGGCCGATTGCGGATGCACCTCGCGCTGGGCATCGAACGGGATGTGCATCGCATCCGCCGCAGCGTCCCATGCGGCGACCTCGTCGTCCGCGATGCCGAGGCGGCGTGCGACGTCGGGATGCGCCCGTGCCGCCAACCCGGCTCCCCGCAGATTCAGTTGAGCCATCAGGTTCGTGTAGACGTTGTCGTTCGTGACGGCTGAATACTCGTCCGGGCCGGTCACGCCGTCGATGTGGAAGGCGCCCTGGCCATCGGTGCGGCCGAGCGAGAGCCAGAGCCGTGCGGTCTCCGTGAGCATCTCCACGCCGCACTCGCGTTCGAAGTCGATGTCGCCCGTGGCGCGCACATACTGCACGACGGCGGCCGCGATATCGGCATTGATGTGGAACGCCGCGGTGCTGGCCGGCCAGTACCCCGAGCTCTCATGCCCATCGATCGTGCGCCAGGCGAACGACGCCCCCCGCAGATGCAGCAGCTTGGCGCGCTCGCGTGCGTGATCGAGCGTTGCATACCGCCAGCGGAGCGCCTGCTCGGCAGCGCCGGGCATGGTGGAGATGAGCACCGGAAGCACGAACGCTTCGAAGTCCCAGAACGTGTGTCCCTCGTACCCCGACCCGGTCAGCCCTTTGCCCGGGATCGACCGCAGCTCCAACCGCGCCGAAGCCTGGTATATCTGGAACAGAGCGAAGCGCACCGCCTGCTGCAGCCGCGGCTCGCCTTCGACGCGAACATCGGCACCCCTCCAGAACTCGTCGAGGCGCTGCCGCTGGCTCTCCAGCAGGCCGTCCCAGCCCAGGCGCATGGCGCCCGCGACGGCTGCAGCAACCTGTTCCTGCAGTGTGGCGTCGGATGCTCTCGCGGACCATTCGTGGCCGACGAATTTGACGAACTCCAGCGTCTCTCCCGCACCCAATGAGGCTCGGATCGTCGTCCGCGCGACATCGCCCTCGGCGTGAGAGTGCAGGGTCGCGCCGACACCCGCGGCCGTCCGTCCGCCGCAGAGCACGTGATCCATGGAGGTCGCGACCGTCAATCCGCTCTCCCTGGTGCGGTGCACGACGGTGGCACAGGTACCGGCGACCGCACTCGCGCGGCCGATGAGCGGCTGGGCGAGCAGATCCTTCACACGAGGATCGCCATGATCGGTCGGGAGCGGCTCGTTGGCCAGCACTTCGGATTCCACCGTGATCTCGACGGGCGATTTCAACGCCCGAACGGAGTACCGCACCGCCGCGATGGATCGATGTTCGAACGAGACCATTCGCGTGGAGCGGATCTCGACAGCTTCGCCCGCCGGCGTCATCCAGGTCAGACTCCTGCTCAGCGTCCCCTCCCGGAAATCGAGGCGTCGCACGTGGTCGTCGACCGTTCCGTGTCGCACGGTGAACGGCTCCCCATTCACCGTGAGCCGGATGATCTGCCCGTTCGGCACGTTGATGACGCTTTGGCCGGTCTCCGGGTACCCGTAACCGTCTTCTGCATACGGCATCGGATGCTCTTCGAAGACGCCGTTGAGGTAGCTGCCAGCGACACCGCGAGGGTCGCCCTCGTCGAGATTCCCGCGCCACCCGACGTGACCGTTGGACAATCCGAAGATCGTCTCCTCGTGCGCGAGGTACCCCGCATCGATCCCGCCGGTGCTGAGGCCCCACGGGTCCACGTCGAACTTCGGTGCCGTCACAGGATCCTCCTCAATTCGGGCAGCAACTCGGTCTCGCATCGCCTCAGGAACGTCAGCTGATCGCGCCCCACGTGATGCAGGTACACGTGATCGAAACCGGCGGCGAGCTGCGCGATGCGATCGGCCATATCGATCGCCGAATCAGAGATCACCACTGCGTCTTCGAGCGCCCCGTCCGACAATCGGGCGACGGCCTCGTAGTCCTCGGGATCCTCCAGATCCCACATGAGCTCGCTCGAGACGGTGCTGTGCGCCCACTGCTCCTCGGCATCGCGCATCGCCTCCTCCGCGGTCTCGCCCAGACTGACATGCACCTGCAGCCGGGCACTCCCCTCAGCGTTCCCTGCTCGAAATCGTTCGAGGATGCCCTGCGTCTCCGCTGGCGTCGACGCGACCGTGATCAACCCGTCCGCCCAACCTGCCGCCCATTGCGCTGTTTCGGCGCTCGCCGCAGCGCCGAGCAGCGGCACACGTTCCTCCGGTCGACTCCACACCCTGGCGTTGTGCACGTGGGTGAGGTCGCCGCGAACACTCACCCGTTCTCCGTCGAGCAGTCGTCGGATCACGTCGTGGCACTCCCGCAACCGGTCTTGGCGCGCAGACTTCACGGGCCATTCTTCGCCGGTGACATGCTCATTGAGCGCCTCGCCGCTGCCCAGCGCTGCCCAGAAGCGGCCCGGGAACATCTCGGCGAGGGTTGCGATCGCCTGGGCGACGATCACCGGATGGTACCGCTGCCCGGGCGCGTTCACGACGCCGAAGGTCAGGTCGGTCGTCGCCATCGCCGCTCCCAACCAGCTCCACGCGAACCCTGATTCGCCCTGCTGTCGTGTCCAAGGCGCGAGATGATCCGAGCACATCGCCGCTTCGAATCCGGCGTGCTCGGAGAGGCGAACCGTCTCCAGCAGCTCTCTCGGAGAGTGCTGCTCGTGCGACGCGTGGTAGCCGATCACTGCCATCTGTCAGACCCCTTTCCGGCCGGGCACGGGCTCGGCCGCTCGCGCCCGTGCGCACGACTGCGCACTGTTGAGACACGAGGCTACTGAGGCCTGCCCGGGTGCATCAACGGCTTGCGCTCGGCCCACCCGATTCCCTATGCAGCGGTTCCGGATATTGCCACTGCTGCCGCGACCCCGTCAATCCCCCTGCACCCGGCTCGTCGGTGCGTCATGCTCAGCTCAGAGAAGCGGGGGGCGAAAAGAGAAGGCGAGGACGCTGTGCGGCAGCATGAACGCAACAACAGAATCTCCCAGGCGGTTCCGTTCTGGGCGTGGATGACGATCGTGGTCGTCGGCCTCGTCGTCATGATCGCACTGCCACTGATGGGGCGGTGAGGCGTCATGCGGGAGTTCATGCGGAGTACGCGACTCAGCCTCGTGTTCCTGATCATCTTCTTGCTGACGCTCATCGGGCAGTCCGTCGTGGGGTTTCTCTACAACAACGAGGAGCTCACCCAGCACGGCCAACCGGAGATCGGCTACTTCGAATTCGTGACCACCTCGGCGTTCCTCGTGGACGTCGCCGAGAACTGGCAGTCCGAGTTCCTGCAGTTCTTCCTCTTCATTCTGGCGACGATCTGGTTCATCCAGAAAGGGTCGCCGGAATCGAAGAAGCCTGGTGATGAAGGACTCGGCTCGGATGAGGATCAGCTCGTCGGAAGTCATGCACGGCGCGATTCTCCGCGCTGGGCCCGCGCGCACGGCGTGCGACTGTGGATCTATTCCAACTCCCTCCTGCTCACCATGGGTGCCGTGTTCGTGCTCTCCTGGTTCGCCCAGTCGCTGGCCGGGCACATCGTGGCGAACGATGAGAACATGCAGCACGCTCTTCCGCCCGAGACCTGGGGCGCATACGTCGTGTCGGCGGAGTTCTGGAACCGCACGCTCCAGAACTGGCAGTCCGAGTTCCTGGCAGTGGGGGCGATGGTGGCGTTCTCGATCTACCTGCGTCAGCGCGGGTCCAGTGAGTCGAAGCCGGTGGGCATGCCGCACCACACGAGCAGCGAGGAGTCGCAATAGGTGGCTCGCGGTGTGCACCCCTCGCGGGGAACGCACACCCTCATAGACTGACGATCATGTCTGCACCGCTCAACTTCGCCGGCTCCATTCGCATCTCAGCGGATCCCCTCACCGTGTACGGCGTGGTGTCTGACGTGACGCGCACCGGCGAGTGGTCGCCGACCTGCCGTGAGTGCTGGTGGGATGAGGATCACGGCGCGCGCACGGGCGCCTGGTTCACCGGGCTCAACGTCACGTCCGAGCGGGAGTGGAAGACCCGCAGCCAGGTCGTCGTCGCCGACCCCGGGGTCGCGTTCGGCTGGAGCGTCGGCCCGGGCCGCGTCGTATGGACCTACCGCATGGAGCCTTCGGGTGACGGGACCCTGCTCAGCGAATCATGGGAGTTCACGACGGAGGGGCAGGCGTACTTCGCCGAGCGTTTCGGTGACCACGCCGCAGACCAGGTGGCAGTGCGCAGCGCGGCGGCGCGCGAGGACATCCCCGCGACGCTCGCCGCGCTCAAGCGCATCATCGAGCAGTAGGCCAGCCGCAGTTCAGGATGTGAGGCGGCAACGAGACGCACTCGATGACCACTTGCTCGCGCATCTGAAATAGACCATATATCCCGGTCACGTTTCACTTCTGTGGCAGCAGGGAACCGCCGATGAGTGAAGCGTGGGTGCACTTCTCTGAACGGCTCCCCATGTGTCCCGCGACCTCGTCGTGCTGAGTGGCGCAGTAGCCGAGCAGTACGTCAAGAAGAATGCTGATCTCATGTGAGTGATCCTCCTTCCAAGGACGAAGCCTGGCCCACTGTCCTCAGAGGTCCCGTCAGAGATGCATGACTACCGGTCGCGGCGCGCAGAGCACTCAATGTAATCGAGCGAATACGGCTTTTATGCGGGCGAGTGCGCAAATGTGCACCAACGCTGCTGCATGAGCGTCGGCGAGTGCTGTACTTATCGGCGAAACGCTTGAGCGCCGGTTTGCCGTATCCGCGGCACGGCCAGCGCTCATGGAAGCCAGGACGCGCTCGACCTGCAGACGCATGTGGTCGCCCGCCAACCGAACCGTTGCACGAATACGTCGAGAGTTAGATCGCATGCTGGTAGAGAGCTGTCCCGATGGGGAAGCCGCGCGTCGGATTGCAGCGGAGAACCTGGTCGACACTGAGTCGTTCGCTCCACCGTGGGCCGACGCATCTCGCGTGCTCTTTCAGGGCACCTTCGACCAACTGTGGGAAGTGCGTTGCAAGTCCATTCTCGAAACCGTCAGCGACCTTCGCGCACTCGAACCACTCGTACTGCTTCCCGACGACATCCAGTTCGACCACTACAGGAGCCGGTACGAGACGCTCTACGGCGATGCCGCGCTCGATGTACTGGCCTCGCTCACGATGGGCGAAACGGACATCGCCCGTGGTCGCTTCATCTTCATCGATCTCGAGCCCGTCATGCTTGCGCTCAGCACCGAGTTCGACATCGCTCTGCACCGACTGCTGCACAGTGGACGGCATGGCCTCCCGATGGTCGGTGTCGCCACGTCGCGTCCGGAGTGCATTGCCGTCACCGGCTTTGACCATCTCACCGACCAGACGATGCCGGGGCGCGACAGCGGCACGGCCCATCCTTCGACTGCGCACTGACCGGGATTTCGAGCGCGTAGCCGCCATCGTTGCTGCTGCCGTGCACCGGGTTCCCTGGATCACGCGCCTCGCTGAGCTGGAAGCCGGTCCCCCGGCCGAGCCGAAGTAACCGGAGCACGTCGGTCACCTCCTGCGGAAACCAAGAAACCCCCTCCGAAGAGGGGGTTTCTCAGAGACTCTCTGTAGCTGAGGCGGGGCTCGATCCCGCGACCTCACGATTATGAGTCGTGCGCTCTAACCAGCTGAGCTACTCAGCCAAACTGGCCCGCACGAGTGCGAGCCAGAGAGTCAGAGCCCCGACCGGGATTTGAACCCGGGACCCCTTCCTTACCATGGAAGTGCTCTACCACTGAGCTATCGGGGCGTGGCCACCGTGCGATGACAACCGTTAGAGAATAGCACTGTTCGCGGCACAAAGTGAAATCTGGTTGGCTAGTACTGCGCACCCGGGCGGGTCTTCTGCCGGAGGTGCTGAGCACAGGTGAGGAGCAGGCGTGCGGAGCTCGGTCGTAGTCGTCGTCGGAGTGGTATTGGCGCTGTGGATGGCGGCCGGCCGCTGGCTGTTCGGCATCGGTGGCAGCCTGACCTGGTGGTACCTCCCGACGATCGGGTTGGTGTTCATGTGGTTGCAGGTGTGGCAGGCGCGCCGGCTGCGCGTGACCGCTTCTCGCGGGCGTCGCACGAGCCGGAGCACGATCGTCACGCTGATCCTCGCGTGGGTCTGCGCGATCGGTTTCGGCTTGACCGTTCCCGACCGCGTCGGCGACGACCTCGTCTCCATCCTCAGCCTCGCAGGGGGTTCCGCGTTCTCGGCGGAGATGTCGCTCGCGCTCTGCAACCCGTTCGGCATCCTGGCGTTCACGCTCGCGATCGCCTCGCTCGCATTCACGTATGCGGATGCCCGTGACCCGAAGCCGGAAGAAGACGAGCACCTGGACGAGCACCCGGGTGGCGGCACGGCCATGATGGCGCATCCGCTCGCCTGAGCATTCCCCTCCCGTGAACACGAGGGTTCCCATCGACCGTGCACCGAGAAACGCAGCTCGAACCCTCGGAGTCGAGAGGAACCCTCGGTGTCAGCGCGAAGACGCTGGCAGTGCAGCCTCGATCGCCGTGAGCGACCGGGCGAGCGCGGGCCGGGGGTCGATCGCGTAGCTTCCGTCCCCGAACAGTTCCACGGTCATCCACCCCGAGTAGCCGTGCCGGTCGAGGGCCGCCAGAATGCCCTCGAGGGGAAGCTCGCCGTCGCGCCAGGCGAGGTGCCCAGTCGGCGTGCCGTCGATGAGGTGCACGTGACGCACACGGTCTGCGAGCAGCGCGAAGTATCCGTCCACCGTGTCTCCCGCCGCCGCCATCGCCACGGTGTCGAGCGCGACGCCGAGGTTCGCAGCGCCCACGTCTTCGAGCGCTCGAGCGGCGTCGTGAGCGGTGTTCACGAGGTTCGACTCCACCCGCTGCAACGGCTCGAGGAGGCACTCGAGTCCGAGCGTCTGCGCGTATGCGGCGATCTCTCCGAGTGCGTCGATCGATCGCCGCCACGCCGATTCTCGAGCCTCGCTCTCGAACCCGCGGCCGGGGGTGAGAAAGAGCTTCGGTGCGCCGAGCTCGACGGCCAACTCGGCCGCACGTCGGAACGTTGCAACGCTCGTCGCACGCATCCGGGGATCAGGGGATGCGATGTTCACGGGGTACATCACCTGCTCGGGCGTGAAGCAGACGATCTCGAGACCGCGCGATGCCGCAGCACGACGCATCGCCCGAGCATCGGCGTCACTCATCCACGGCACGTGCAACTGCGGTGCGACGCCCCACAGCTCGACGCCGGTGCGGCCGAGCGCCGCAAGATCGTCGAGGCACTGGTCGAGCGAGTGGTGCTGATACGAGAAATTGGATCCACTGACCTGCGTGAGCGCGAGCGACACGATGCGTCTCCTTACTTTCCGACCCCGTCGGCGAGGCCCTTCACGAAATAGCGCTGGCAGGCGAGAAACAGCACGACGACCGGCACCGCCGCGATGACCATCCCGGCGAAGACCACCGGGTAATCGGTGCCGTGCTTGCTCATCAGGCTCGTCAGCCCCACCGGCAGCGTCTGCGCGCCGACGCTGCTGGTGAAGACCATCGCGAAGAGGTATTCGTTCCATGCGAAGAGCACGTGCAGCAGCACCGTGGAGACGAGAATGGGTTTGCACATCGGCAGAATGATCCGCCAGAACGTCGTCCAGCGGCTCGCGCCATCGATCTGCGCGGCCTCGTCGACCTCCATCGGCAAGTCGATCATGTAAGAGCGGATCAAGAACGTCGTGAAGGGAATGCGGAAGGCGGTGTAGAGCACCATGAGCGCCCAGAAGGTGTTGTAGAGCCCGAGCGCCTGGAACATCTTGACGAGCGGTACCAGTGCGACGGCGGGGGCGAGCATGAGCCCGCCGAGAATGATGCCCGACCAGAATGCGCTGAACGGGATCTTCACGCGAGTGAGCCCGTATGCGGCCCAGGCGCTCACGAGCACCGTCGTGACCGTCGAGACGACCGTGACGAGCAGGCTCGTCGTGAGGAAGTCGCTCACGCCGCGATTCCAGGCGTTCGCGTAGTTCTCCCAGCTCCACTGCTGCGGCAGGGCGAACGGATTGCCGAACAGCTCGGTGTTGGTCTTGAAGCCGTTGAAGATCATCCACAGCAGCGGGTAGATGACGATCACCGCGAGGCCGATCAAGAAGGACCAGGCGAAGACACGACCGATGATCCCGAGAAAACCCGCTCTGCCGATGCGAGCTCGCTGCGGTCGCACCGTCAGCAGTACTGCCGTCTCGGTACTCATACCTCGACCCTCCGTTTCCGTGTGTACCAGAGCTGTGCGAGGCCGATCCCGAGCGATAGCAGGAAGATCACGACGGCGATCGCCGCCGCGTACCCGAAGTCGTTCCTCACGAACCCGTTGCGGTACAGCCATGTGCCGAGCACCTGCGTCGAGTTGTTGGGTCCGCCACTCGTCATCACCATGACCTCGTTGAACACCTGGAATGCGCCCGAGATGGTGACGATCATCATGAGCCCCGACATCTCGCGAACGAGCGGGAGGGTGATGGTGAAGAACCGCCGGAACGGGCCGACGCCATCGATCTGCGCCGCCTCGTAGAGTTCGGTCGGGATCCGCTGGATCGCGACGGTGAAGAGCAGGGCGGAGTAGCCGAATCCTTGCCACTGGCTCATCGCGATGATCCCGAACATCGCCGTGCTCTCCTGCCCGAGCCAGGGTTGCGCGAGGGCGTCGAGGCCGAAGAACCCGAGGGCGCTGTTGAGCATGCCGATGTTCGGCTCGTAGATGAAGTAGAAGAGCAGGCCTGAGACCGTGATCGAGATGGCCGATGGGATGAAGTAGATCACCCTCAGTGCGTTGCGCACCCGGGCGTTCCTGACGCTCTCCACCATGGAGGCGATGACCAGCGCACCGCCGACCTGGAAGATGATCGAGGCGGCAGCGTAGAGCAGGTTGTTGCCGAGCGAGCGCCAGAAGATCGGATCGTGCAGCAGCTTCTCGAAGTTCTTCGCTCCGACGAACTCCTGCGTTCCCGAGTAGATATCCCACTCGCCGGTCGCAAAACCGAAGTTCTGCACGAGGGGAAGATAGACGAAGGCGATGAGGATGAGAATCGCGGGGGCCAGCCACAGCAGCCCTCTGAGCGATGCGAGGCGCTTTTGCATGTCAGTCACCTATCCGTTCAGGATCCGGCGGGGCGGCCGAGCTGCAGCACTCGACCGCCCCGAGCAGGATCACTGCGCCATCGAACTCGCGTTCTGCACGCTCGCGAGGATCTCATCGGGTGACGTATCGCCGCTGATCAGCGCCTCACCGCCCGCGAGCCACGCGTCGGCCACTTCCGGAACGGTGACGGTGTCGAGCCAGACCACGAGCTGCGAGGCATCATTGACCTGCTCGATCCCGCTGAATACCGCTGCGCTCGAGGTCTCCTCGGTCACCGCTCCGATGACGGTGCTCGGCTGACCGTAGGGCGGAGATGAGAGCGTCTGGGCGTTGGCCTGGTCGGTCGCGAACTTCATGAAGTCCACGGCGAGCGGAGCACGAGGAGACTTCGCGTTGATGAGGTAGCCCTCGGGCGACCCTTGGATGGCGTCGGTGTCGCCCTTCGCCCCCTCGGGAACCGGCAGCTTGAAGATGCCGAAGTTCTCGGGAGTGAGCGCTGCGCCCTCGGCGGTCACCGTGTCGAATTCGAGGATCTCCTGGTAGTACATGGCCGCTCGGCCCCCGGAGAGGGCCTCCTGCGCGGTGGTGTACAGCACCCCGTTGGTTCCCCTGCCGGAGTCCGTGCACTCCGTGACCAGCTGATCGAACTGCTCGAGCGACTCGACGTAGCCCGGGTCGCTCCACTCGGCCGTCGCGGGGTCGAAATCGGCGTGCAGGGTTTCGGAGGGCACGTTGTACCCGAACAGCTGCTGCAGGTAGTGCAGAGCGGGCCAGCCGTCCTTGTTTCCGAACGCGATCGGCTCGTACCCGGCCTCTCGCAGGGGCCCGCAGGTATCGATGAGCTCCTCGAACGTCGTCGGCACCTCCACGCCGGCCTGCTCGAATGCCTCGACGTTGTAGCCCATGAACTTGCCATTGTTGTAGAGCGGTACGCCGAAGTACTTGTCATCGAACTTGAAGGCGTCGAGCGAGGCTTCGCCGAACTGCCCGCCCCACTCCGTTCCCGGCGCGATCACTTCGCTGAGGTCTGCGGCGAGCCCGCCCTCCACGAAGTTCTGAGCCCATGTGCCCGCCCACGTGAAGTAGATATCGGGGAGCGCCCCCGAAGCCGTCAGCGTTTTCGTCTTGTCCTTGACCGACTGATCCGTCTCCTGGATGAACTCGAACTCCACGTCCGGGTGCTGCTTCTGGTATTCCTCGGCGACGTCGAGAAAGTACGGCTCGAGTGGTTCGCCGGCGAACTTGGTGAGGACGCTGAGCGTGCCAGAGTACTCAGGCTCGGCCGTGACGTCGACGGCTTCACCGCCGCCACCGCCGCCCCCGGTGCATCCGCTGAGCGCGATCGCCGCCGCGGCGGCCATCACCATGACCGATGTTGTCTTCCGATGCATATTCATGCCCTCCTCGTTGAGAGCGCCGCTGGTGCGCGACGGCCCGCCAGGTGTATTGAACGGCGTCGGCAAGTTTTCGTCCGGCGTACTGATACCGGTCCCACCTGCCTGAAAAGTATTGTGACCGAATGGCGGCGGCACCGCAAGCCCCGATGACGCGAGTACTCGGTATTTTCGGGCATGAATCCCCGTGTTACCGGAAATGTGTTGACGGGGTCGGATTCGTCATGGCACGATACTCGAACGTGATACCGGTATCAGGCCGGGTCAAGGAAGCGTCACGAAAGGAACGTCACCATGCTCGGTTTCAACGAGGAAGAACTGCGTGAGCAGCTCAGCAGTGCGGTCGCCCTCCGCCCGCAGATCGAATCACTCGTCGATCAGCTGCAGAACATCGACAACGTGCTCCTCATCGGCTCCGGAGGCACCTACGCCCAGATGTGGCCCTACGAGTACCTGGCCCGCCGCCACTCCAAGCTCCCCGTGCGCGCCGCCATCTCCCGTGAGCTCATCGAATCGGGCGACGCCTGGCTCGGCACCGGCACGCTCGCGGTCTTCGCCTCGGCATCCGGCACCACCGAGGACGTGCTGCTGGCGATCGACTACGTGAAGAGCAAGGGAGCGACCACGGTCGCGTTCACCGGCATCGGAGACTCCCCGATCGCGCAGAACGTCGATCATGCGCTCGTCTGCGCGCCCAAGACCTGGCCGTTCGATCCGCAGCTGCTGCTCCTCGTGGGCCGCATCATGCACGTTCGGGGCGAATTCGACGGATACCCGTCGCTCGCAGACGAGCTCGTGCACCTGCCCGACGCCGTGATCGAGGCCGCCAAGGCGACGGAGGAGAAGGCCAGGGCATTCGCGGAGGCGCACAAGGACTCCGACTACTACTTCCTCATCGGCGGCGGCCCGCTCTGGGGGCTCACCTACCTCTACTCGATGTGCGTGCTCGAAGAGATGCAGTGGCTCCACACCACGCGCGTGAATGCTGCGGAGTTCTTCCACGGCTCGCTCGAGCTGCTCGAAGAGGACACGCCGGTGCTCATCTTCCAGGGAGAAGACGAGACGCGTCCCCTCACCGATCGCGCCGAGGCATTCGCGAAGCGGATCTCGAAGGACGTCACCGTACTCGACAACCGCGATTATGAACTCGCCGGCTTCAGCCAGGAGAATCGGGCGCTCATCGCGCCGATCGTGCTCGACATCGCCGTCGGGCGCTTCAGCAAGCATCTCGAGCGAGTTCGGGATCACTCGCTCGACCTCCGCCGCTACTACCGCGTCATGGACTACTGACCCGGATTCCCACCCGGGCCTGCGCAGACCTCGCCGTCCGCGCAGGCCCGGGCCACCCCTCCCCTCCGTGCGCGACGCCCGTTCCGCACGACTATCGCGCTTGAGAGGAACGCTCAGTGAAGATCCTCGGATTCGGCGACAACATCGTCGACCGCTTTCTCGATCGCCGTCTCGACTACCCAGGCGGCAACGCCGTGAACGTCGCCGTGTACGCTCGTCGCCTGGGCGCGAGCGCCGGGTATCTCGGAGCCTTCGGCGACGATCCCCTCGCACGCTTTCTGCAGGCCGCGCTCTCGAACGCGGGTGTGGACCACTCCCGCTCCATCGTGCGTCACGGCGAGACCGGCATCTCCACCCTGAATGTGATCGACGGCGAGCGCGTCTTCCTCGAATGGAACGACGGCGGCGTCACCGTGCGGGAGCCCATCGATCTGGATGACGGCCGGTCTGAGTATGCGGCGACCTTCGACCTCGTGCACTCCAGCGTGTATTCGCGCACCGAACCCGAACTTCCGCGCCTGCGCCAGACCCCCGCGCTCGTGAGCTTCGACTTCTCCTCCGAACCGGAGTTTCGCACGAACGCGTACATCTCCCGTGTCGCGCCGCACATCGACCTCGCGCTCGTCTCGTGCTCCGATCAGAGCGTCGCGCAGACGCACCAGTTGCTCGACCGACTGATCTCGGCCGGCGCCGGCATCGCCCTCGCCACTCGCGGCACCGACGGGGCGATCGTGACGGATGGAACGCAGCGCGTCTCGGCGCCCGCCGCCATCATCAGCGATCCGGCGACCATCGTCGACACCATGGGCTGCGGGGACGCGTTCGTGACCGGATTCATGGTGGAGCTGCTCGAACGCGGGTGGAGCCGTCAACACGCGCCGAGCCACGACGCGCTGCGCGCCGGCCTCGACGCCGGGAACGCATCATCACGCGCGCAGTGCTTCATCGAGTCGGCGTTCGGCGGAGGCCGGGCGATCCCCGACGAGGAACTGCAGCGCTACGCTTCGACCGGCGACGCCGTTCGCAGCGGCCCCTAAACTGGAGTCTTCGGCATCGAGGAGGTAGACCGTGGGCAAGCCTCGCCCTTCCGCCCCGACGATTTCAGAAGTCGCAGCCGCCGCCGGCGTCGGGCGGGCCACCGCAGCGCGCACACTGGGCGGGTACGGCTATGTCAGCGCCGAGATGCGAGACCGCGTGCTCGCCGCGGCCGATGCCCTGGGGTATCGCACCAATCAGCTCGCACGAAGCGTCTCCACCGGCGTCAGTCACACGATCGGCGTGGTCGTCGCCGACATCTCGAATCCGTTCTTCGGCGGCGTCGCGCTCGGCATATCCGAGGTGGCGAGCGCACGCGGGTTCGACGCGCTGGTGCTGAGCACCGCAGAGCACCTCGAAGAAGAGATCAACGCCGTCAACGTACTCGTGGACAAACGGGTCGACGGCATCATCCTGTCCTCCGCGGCGTGCGCCGCCGATTCGACGGCGCACCTCCAGCTGCCGAACGAGCAGGGCATCCCACTCGTACTCCTCGACCGACTGATCCCGGGGCTCGACCTCGACGCCGTCGTCATCGACAATCGCGCTGCCGCTCGACATGCGACGACGGAGCTGATCGCTGCGGGACACTCGCGCATCGGCTTCATCTGGGGCCCGCCCGTGCCCGACCGGATCGAGTACCGTCGAGAGCTCGTCGAGGCCGCCGGCCGCAACCTCTGGTCGGACGGCGAGCGACTCACCGGGTACCTCGACGCCCTCGACGATGCAGCGATTCCGCTCGACCTCGACCACATCATGCTCGGCGAGAAGACGGAGATGAGAGCGTACGAGGCGGTGACCCGCATGCTCGCACTCGATGCAGCGCCCACCGCGTTCTTCTGCACCGAGACCGATGCGCTGACCGGCACTCTGCACGCACTCCGAGATGCCGGCCTCGCGATCCCGAGCCAGGTCTCGATCGTCGGGTTCGATGACAGCTCCTGGGCTGCGGTGATGAACCCTCCGCTCACGATGGTGCGTCAGCCGATGCTCGAACTCGGCCGCCAGGCCGCCGAATTGCTGCTCAGGCGCATCGACTCGGGAGCGGGCGATGCCGAGCCGCCCATGCAGCGCGAGCTCGAGACGGAGTTCATCGAGCGGGAGTCGGTCGCCCCCGCTCCCACGCACAGGTGAACGGCTGAACAGCTGAACGGCTGAACGGCTGAACAGCTGAACGGCTGAACGGCTCGAGGGTCAGCGCGACTATCGCTGGCGCAGCACCGTGAACGATATCTCGCTCCCGCGATGGTAGTCCTTCGCGTGCAGCACGCGGCGCCCGGAGATGCTGAGTCCCACCTCGGTGACCAGCAGCCACGGTCCCATGCCAGAGAGATTGAACTGCGCTTCCCAGTCGGCCGGCAGCTCCACCGCTGAGAGGGTCGCGAGCGCGGTCTGCACGTACTCCCCGTGTGCGGCGAGGGCCGCGGTCAACGAACCACCCCAGTCCCGATGCTCGATCGGACCGGGGAGGAGCTCTCTGGGTACGATGTTCTCGCTCACGACGAGCGGGCGGTCGTCTCCGAAGCGAATCCTCACGAGCCGGATCACAGGCGCGCCGATCTCGACTTCGAGGGCAGCGGCCGCTTCGGCGTCCGCCTCCGCTTCAGAGACGCTCAGCACGGCACTCGTCACGCGGTAGCCGCGTGCGGTGAGCACCTCGGTGATGCTCTCGTACTTCGTCACCGGCCGCTCGACGCACAGTCCGCCGGAGGCGGAGAGAAAGCGCCCCTGCCCCTGCACCGCGACGACGATGCCGCTCTGCTCGAGCTGACGAAATGCCTCCCGCACCGTGGAGCGGGACGTATTCAGGCGGTCGGTCAGGGCCGCCTCGGTCGGGAGACGCTCGCCCGGGCGAAGGTCGAGCTCGTCGATGAGCGCGGTGATCTGCGATCGAGCGCGGTCGACGGCACTCTCCCGAGCCCCGCTTCCCGCGGTCGTGTCGGACAAGGCTCCTCCTCTGACAGAACATGATCGGCGGCCCAGTGGTGAGTCGCGCATCTCCGCTTCAGCTTAACGAGATTGCGCATGGCATGGAGAACGCGGAGCTTGCGCGAATATTGTTGCACTTCTAGATTAGTTGTCAGACAACTATTGTCATCAACAGACAGGAGCAATGATGCTGAAGTTCGATCCCGAGTCCTATCTCGCCGTGCAGCGCGGAGCCGTCGCGCTCGCCCCCGAGATCCGCACCGCCGTGCGCGCCTGGCTCGACGACGGAGGCAGGAATCTGTTCTTCATGGGTGCAGGTGGAGTGAACTTCCTCATGCTGCCGGCGGCTCGCCTCCTGCAGACCCGATCCACCCTGCCGGTGCACATCGAGATGAGCGCCGAGATCGTGCACTCCGGCAGTGCGCACCTCGGTCCCGGATCACTCGCCGTCTTCCCCTCGGTCTCAGGCACCACGAAGGAGGCGGTGGCCGCGCTTCGATTCGCCCAGTCGCGCGGCGCGACGATTCTGAGCCTCACCTCTCACCCGTCCACCCCGATCGCGGAACTCGCCGACATCACATTCTCCAACGCCTGCGCCGATCCGACCTCGAGCGAGAACTTCCACCTGCAGTCGCTGCTGCTCGCACTCGCCATTATGGATGCCCGGGGCGAACTCGAAGACTACGACGCCGTCGTGGCAGAGCTGCGCCGACTCCCCGATCTCCTGGTCGCGGCGAAGCAGGCCTTCGAGGCGCGCGCCGAAGCACTCGCGATCGAGATCGCCGACGAACAGCATCACATCATGACGAGCGCGGGCGGCTCCTGGTTCGAGGCGATGTACTACGGCATGTGCATTCTCGAAGAGATGCAGTGGATCTGGACCCGCCCCGTGCACGCGTCGGACTTCTTCCACGGCACCCTGGAACTTCTGGAGTCAGACACGAGCGTGTTCATCCTCAAGGGCGAAGACGAGCAACGACCGTTGACGGATCGAGTCGAGCGCTTCGCACGCACGGTGACCGAACGCGTCAGAGTCATCGACACGCTCGATTTCGAACTCCCCGGACTCAGTCCGCGCGCGCGGGCACTCGTCTCACCGATCGTGCTCGCCGCCGTGCTCGAACGCCTGAGCACGCACTTGGAGCGCGTGCGCGGCCACGACCTCACGATCCGCAGGTACTACAAGAAGGGAGACTTCTGAGCACCACCACCACCCTGCCGAACCCGAGGGTTGCCGCCGCAGCACTCAGCGCACGCAGCCGCAGCAGCCGGTCAGGCGGTCGTCGGCGCCGCCTCGGACTCGACGGGATGGCGCTTTCGCCCGATCTCGTTGAACAGCAGGTTCAGCAGTACCGCGGCGATCGCGGCCGAGCTGATCCCCGAGTGGAAGACCGTGCTGAACCAGGAGGGGAACTGATCGAAGAAGTCGGGTGCGACGACCGGGATGCACCCGATGGCGAGTGATGCCGCGACGATCAAGAAGTTGAAGTTGTTCTCGTACTGCACTTTGCTCAAGGTGCGGATGCCCGACGCGGCGACCGTGCCGAAGAGCAGAATCCCCGCCCCGCCGAGTACGGCCATCGGCAGGGTGGCGACGACGCGGCCGAGCACGGGCAGCAGGCCGAGAACGAGCAGGATCCCGCCTCCCGTCGCGACGACGAATCGGCTTTTCACGCCGGTGATCGCGACGAGCCCGACGTTCTGGGCGAACGCGCTCTGCGTGAACGTGTTGAAGACGGGGGCGACGACGCTCGACAGCATGTCGGCGCGGAGTCCGTCCGCGATGCGACGCGAGTCGACTTTCGATCCGGTGATCTGCCCGACGGCGAGCATGTCGGCCGTCGTCTCGGTGAGGATCACGAGCACGACGATGACCATCGAGATGATTCCGCTGATCTCGAAGACGGGCAGCCCGAAGGCGAAGGGCTGCGGAATCGCGAAGATCGCTCCGTCACCGACCGACGAGAAGTCGGTCTTGCCCGCGATGAAGGCGATGACCGTGCCCAGCACGAGGGCGAGCAGGATCGCCATCCGGTTGATACCGAAGGCTCGCACGCGAGAGAGCACGAGCGCGATGAGCAGCGTGGCCCCGGCGAGCGCGATGTTCCCCACACTGCCGTAGTCGTCGGCGGTCGCCGATCCTCCCATCGCCCAGCGCGCCGCGACGGGAATGAGGGAGATGCCGATCGTGGTGATCACGACGCCGGTGACCACGGGCGGGAAGAACCGCACGATCCTCGCGAAGAAGGGTGCGATCAGGAGGCCGATGGCGGCGGCGCCGAGCACCGCTCCGAACACGGCGGGCAGGCCGCCGCCGCCTCCGACGATGGCGACGAGAGTCGCGACCGAGGCGAAGGAGGTGCCCTGCACGAGCGGGAGCTGGCTGCCGAAGAACGGGAGGCCAATGGTCTGCAGGATCGTCGCGAGCCCTCCGATGAAGAGGCAGCTCGCGATGAGCACGCCGATCTCCGTGCTCGACAGGCCCGCGGCGGTGCCGATGATGAGCGGTGGGGCGATGATGCCGCCGTACATGCTCAGCACGTGCTGCATGCCGTGGGCGAGGTTCTTCGTCCAGTGCAGTCGTTCGTCCTCGGGACGAGGAGCTCTGCGGGAGGTTCGCGTATTCACAGCCGATGACTCAACTCTCGGTAGAGACTGATGCAGAGACGGAGCCGATGCCGCTTCCGTACCCGTCAGATGATGACCTACCGCGACAATAGCTTAGAATTTGTGTAAAACACATCTAAGCTTAAAATCTAAGCAATTATCGACAGGACGTGGGTGCGGCATGACAGTGGAATCGCTGCTGCGAACGATGCGCGAAACGGGCAGTCTCACCCAGGTGCTCATGGCGTCCGAACGGCTCTCCGACGCGGCGCGAGACGAGCCGACGTCCGTCGACGCCCTGATCGCGGCGATCGAGGGCGAAGATCAGGCCGTCGCAATCGCGGCATTGCACGCCGTCGCGCACATCGAGCACG
Source organism: Leucobacter manosquensis (assembly GCF_018304845.1). NCBI lineage: Bacteria > Bacillati > Actinomycetota > Actinomycetes > Micrococcales > Microbacteriaceae > Leucobacter > Leucobacter manosquensis. The sequence goes on from NZ_JAFEVO010000001.1 coordinate 1,847,141, forward strand.
ACGGGCCCGACACCCACGGAGCTGCCGGCGCGGCCGACACGGTACTGGCAGAAGCACTGCGCGATCCTCGAGCGTTCATGCGCGCGCACGCAGCCTGGGGCGCCGCGCGGCGGCGCCCGCACCTCCCCTCCATCGCCCCGCTCGTCGCCCTGCTGACTGCGGGAGGCTTGGACGGCATGCTCGCTCAACGAGCGCTGGAGGCCTGGCGCATCGACGCGAGCGACGCCATCGTCGACCATCTGACCGTCGCACTCCAGACGCGATCGGACGCACCCGTGCGGCGCCGGTTGACGGAAACCCTCGGGCTCATGAGCGGCCCGAGCGCGATCGCAGCACTCAAGAGCATCGCACTCGATACCGACGAGGCCGACGCAGTGCGCGAAGCCGCACGAGACGCGCTTGACGACGCCCGACGAGGCGACGCCGCACCTCGCGCAACCACACCCGTGGACCCGGGCGCAGACGAAGCGCTGACCGTCGCCCAGCTCTTCCTCGGCGCCGACATCGACTCCGGCCTGCGCACCGTGGGGAGCGGCAACAACGGGGGCATCGCCACACTCCTGGTCCGGCTCGGCGATGCGCTCCTGGCCGGCAGCGATGCGGGTGCAGAAGCGCACTCCGAGAGCCCCGCCATCGGCCGTGTACTCACGATCTCCCGAGGCGGTGACGCGACGGCCGACGGCGACGCGAAGGCCGCCCCGGACGGTCACGCCTACTCGCAGATCGGGCTCCCCGTCGCCGTCACGCGCGCCGAAGACGCCTGGTCGAACTACGTCGCCGCGCGACGCGGCATCGCCCGGGCACTGGCCGCGCAGAGCACCGTCCACGCGATCCACCTGCGCATGGCCGACGTGGGAACGCTCGCGGCATGGGATGTCGCTCGTGCAGCCGGGATACCGGTGATCTTCACCGCTGCGCCCGATCCGCACGCCCTCATCGAATCACTGGAGCTCGCAGGCGCCCTCACCCGCGAGAACTTCGGAGATCACGACGCGCAGGATCGCTACTGGTTCCGAGCCCAACTCGTCCGAGAGCTCGCGGAAACCGCCGCGCACACCGTGCTCATGCCGCGCGAGCACCTGCAGGCCGACCTGCAGCGTCTCGTCGGAATCGACATCGACGACCCCGCACAGTACACGCCCGTCGCCGAGGGGATCGACGTGTCCGTCATCGACGCCGCCGTCGCCGAGGCCCGCGCAGCCGCGGCGGGTGCGCCTGCCGGCACCGCACTGCGGGAGCTCACCGGCCTGCTCGAGGAGCTTCCGCCGCACCGCCGCGGCCTCCCACTCCTCATCAGTGTGGGGCGCCTGCACCGCGTCAAGGGCATGTCGACGATCGTCGACGCCTGGGCCGACCCCGCACTGCAGGAGCGCTGCAACCTGCTGATCGTGGGAGGCAACCTCGCGCGTCCATCAGCCGACGAAGCCGACCAGCTCGCACTGATCGACGCCGTGGTGGACCCGCAGGCGCGTGCAGCGCGCGGCCTGCTCATCGTTGGGCACCGCCCGAATCAGGTCGCCGCCCAGTGGATCGCCGCCGCCCGCTTCGGCATTCCGGGACTCGCCGCGCCGCACGGCGTGTACGTCTGCGGCAGCATGAAGGAGGAATTCGGTTTGGCGATCCTCGAGGCCATGGCTGCAGGGCTCTTCGTCATCGCCCCGCGCCGCGGCGGCCCGGCGACGTACATCGAGCCGAGACGCACCGGGATCCTCACTGACACGACGGACGCCGGGTGCCTGCGAGCCGCGATCGTGGAGGGACTCGGCCTGGCTGCGGAGCGCCCCGACGATCGCGCCGCCGCATCGCGCACGCTCGTATCCGACCGATTCTCCATTCACACGATGGCCCGCACGCTCGCGGGCATCTACGCAACGGCTCATCGACGTCGCACTGCTACTGGGCTCACCAGAGACTTGGAACCGAACGCATGACCCTCCTCATCATCAGTCCCGACTACGCATCGCACCTGTACCCCCTGGCAGCCATCGGCCAGGCCTGGCGGGATCACGGGCACCGCGTCGTCGTGGCCACAGGCCCGGCGACGGCGCCCATCGTGCGGTCATTCGACTACGAGCACGTGCCGCTGAGTCTCGGCAAGGGATCCAACCCCGGAACGATTCGCGCCGAGCAGCAGCCGAAAGGTGAAGACGACGTGCTGCGCGGCTTCTTCGATGCGACCCGCGCCGGGATGATCGAGACGCTCGCCTTCCAGGCGCGTGCGCGGCTGCACGACCTCATGTGGCAGCCCGTCGAAACCGCGCGCCGTGTGCTCGACATCGTCGCGGAGGTGCAGCCCGACGAGATCCTGGTGGATCACCTCGCATTCAGCGCGCGACTCGCCCTGCGATCGGCCGGCATCGACTTGATCGACATGGTGCTGGGGCACCCGACGGCGCTGCCGCTGCCCGCGTTTGGCGAGCTCTACGGATACCCGTCGGCGTGGCCTCGGGCGTTCTCGCCGAGCGATCACCAGCTCGACGAGCTGCGCGAACTCTGCTCCCGTGTCAGCGCGTCGTTCACCGCTGAGTGGAACCACGCGCTCGCGGAATTGGATCCTGCACTGCCCCCCTCGCGCGAGGCGTTCGCCGAGCACGGCGACTTCTTGGTCTTCAACTACCCGGCAGAGCTCGTGCCCGAGGAGCGCCGCGAGATACTGCCGCCGCACACCTTCATCGGCTCGTCACTGCGACCAGAACAGCCCGACGCCGCAGTGCAGCGTTGGCTCGATGCGAGCGCCGAGCCCTTCGTGTACGTGAGCTTCGGCAGCTTCCTGTCGGTGCGGGGCGACGTCCTGCGGAAGATCGTCGAAGCGCTGCGCCTGCTCGGCGTACGGGCGGCGATCGCCCACGGCTCGTCGGATGTCGACTCACTCGGGGAGCTGCCCGCCGACTGGCTCGTGCAGGAGTTCCTGCCGCAGGTGACGCTGCTCGAACGCGCGGCAGGCGCGGTGTCGCACGGCGGCAACAACAGCGTGACCGAGGCCCTCTCGTTCGGCACTCCGCTCGTGGTGCTCCCCTTCTCGACTGACCAGTTCGCCGGCGCCGAAGCACTCGAGCGGGCCGGGCTCGCCGAGGTGCTCGCACCGAACGAGGCGTCGGTGCCCGAGCTGCAGGCGGCGATCGCGTCGATGCTCTCGCGGCGTCCGCCGCGTCGCACGCTCCCCGAGGCGCTTGCCGATAGCCGCCGCAGCGCCGAGGCGGCGTACGGCGCGCGCCAGGTGGTGCGCGCCTAGCGACGTCGTGGCGCCGAGCGACCGTTCAGTCCAGGAGATACATCCAGGCTTTTTCCGCGCCCTGCTCCACTGGCTCGACGGCGCGAACAGCAAGAGCTGACGGTGAGGAGGTGACCGTCAGGCGCTGACCGTCACGAGTACCCGCTGCCAACCGCTCGACCCGTCGGGGGCAATCGGCGCGCGCTCCTCGGTCTGGGTCTCGCCGTTCTTGTTGATGGCCCGCACCTCGACGTAATGGGTTCCGGCGGTGGCCTCCCACGGCATCATCCACTGCACCCACGTGTCGGAGTTGATGGGATTCGAGAGGGTGGCGGACTGCCAGCCGCCGTCGTCGATTCGCACCTCGACGCGATCGATGCCGACGGTCTGGGCCCACGCGACGCCCGCAACGGCGACTGTGCCCGCCACGACCGGCTTTCCGGAACGAGGCGTATCGATGCGCGAGGCGAACTTGATGGGCGCTTGCGCGGCGTATCCGCGAGGTGTCCAGTACGCCTCGTCGGCGTCGAACGTCGTGACTTTCAGCTCGGTGACCCACTTGGTCGCCGAGACGTAGCCGTACAGGCCGGGCACGACCATGCGCACGGGGAAGCCGTGCTCAAGGGGCAGCGGCTCACCGTTCATCGCGACAGCGAAGATCGCGTCGAGCCCGTCGTCGGTGAGCGATTCGAGTGGGGTGGATGCCGTGTAGCCGTCGACGCTGCGCGAGAGCACCATGTCGGCTCCTGCTTGAGGCCCGGCCATCTTCAGGATGTCGCGGATGGGGACGCCCTGCCAGATCGCGTTGCCGACGAGCCCGCCGCCGACCTCGTTCGAGACGCACGTAAGCGTGACCGAATACTCGTCGAGCCCCATGCCGACGAGGTCATCGAAACTCAGCTCCACCCGCTCTCGAACCATCCCGTCGATCACGAGCCGCCATGTGGTGGGATCGACCGCGGGCACCGTCAAAGCCGTGTCGACGCGGTAGAAGTCGGCGTTGGGGGTGATGAGCGGTGACAGACCATCAACCTCGAACTCGGCACCTTGAGGGATCGTGACGATCGTCCGCGGCTCGGGCAGCCGCAACTCGCGGCGGGCGGCGTCAATGGAGGCGCTCGTGGCGTTGAGCAGGCGAGCCCCGATCCCGACAACCACGGCCGACAGGCCCACAGCGCCAGTGACGATCAAGAACGACCGGCGGCCGACCTCGCGTGCTGCGGGTGTCTCGGCGTCAGGCGGCCCGGTCCGAGCCGCGGAACCCGCGACAACGTCACCCGACCACACGCGCAGCCGGGTAATGAGCAGGATGAGCACGGCGCAGCCGACTAAGGTTCCCAGGACCGGCGGGGCGGCGGCGAGCACCGATGCACCGGAACGGGTAACGGTCGCGGCAGTCGAGAGCGCTCCGGCGATGACGAGGACGACGAGCCCGAACGGGCGCGCGAAGAACTGCAGGATGCCGCCGATCGCGGCGGCGACGGCGACCGCCAGGCCGAGACTGCAGAGCAGAACGACCTTGTCGGCTTCGCCGAAGGTCGCGATTGCGAACTCTTTGATGGGTTGCGGCACGATGTCGATCACGAACGACCCGACCGCGAGGATCGGGCTGCTCTCAGGGGCGACGAGCAGAGTGACGAGTTCGGCGACGGCGAGGAACGCCGCAGCGCTCACAATGCCGGCGAGCGCGCTCCAAAGGGCCCAGACCCCGCGGCGGTTCTTCGACTTGGTCGTTGGTGCGGTCGATTTCGCCATCGTCGTCGCCTCTCGATCGGCAGATCATTTTTGCCCTGCATAGTGTGTTCGTCGCCGAGCACGCAACGGATGGAATTTCCGCCGCGCACGTTGTTCCAAGAACCCACCGACCAGGCGAGAGGGGACGCTGCGCGGTACACCCTCGCCGTGACGGCACGTTCTCAGCGTCGGATGTCGCTCGGACTCCAGATGCTGCTCACGAGCCGATACCCGCGCGTACCCAACGACGTCGACCATCTGATGCCCTCTTCGTGAGCATCCCAGACCACTTTTTCGACGCCTTGGACGCCGCCATCGCGGAGTAGTCCCTGAAGCGAGAATCCCCCCGACCGGAACTCGGTCGGGGGGATTCACTGGTGGCGGAGGGTAGGGGATTTGAACCCCTGACTGGGGGTTACCCAGTGCTTGTTTTCAAGACAAGTTCCTTCGGCCGCTCGGACAACCCTCCGCGAACGAGCTTAGCAAACGGGGCGCGGCCCGAATGACGGCGAAGCGCGCCGCGAGCTATCGGATCACGGGGAAGCGATCGCGCAGCGCGGTGAGCAGACCGACCTCGTCGATCGTGCCGGTGACGCGACTGGCGACTGCCCGCACATCGTCGACGGCCTGGCCCATGGCGACCGCGTCACCGCGCTTCGCCGCCCACTGCAGCATCTCGATGTCGTTGCGCCCGTCACCCGCAGCGAAGACGCGCGATCCGTCGATCCCCAGGTGCGAGGCGACGACCTCGAGCGCGCTCGCCTTGGTGACCCCGTGGGGGGCGATGTCGAGCCACGACGTGCTGCCGACCGCGTACGACACGTGCGTCAGCCCGAGCGTGTTCACGACGTCGAGGAACTCCTCGAGCCGATGGTCGGGCGAGACGACGACGACGCGCGACGCCTGCACGCCGAGCAGCTGCTCGAACGGCACCCGCCGCTGTCGCGACGGCAGCGTGCCCGTGGGGATGTCGTCGGTGTACAGGAATCCGCCGTCTGCGAGTTCCACCGCGAAACGCGCCGTCACGAGCTGCGTGCGGATCTTCCGCAGGGCATCGCTCGGGTCGAAGGCTTCGACGAACTCGCGTCGGTACGCCCGGTGGGCGAGCGGGTCGCGACGCAGCGTCACCGCGCCGTTCGCCGAGACCACCCACTCGGGGCGGATCCCGAGCCGCTCCACGATGGGCAGCGTCGCGTCGACCGAGCGCCCGGTCGCGATGACGACCTCATGCCCCATCTCATGGAGGGCGAGGATCGCGTCGGCCAGGTCGGGGTCGATGTGGCCGCCGGCGGAATCGTCCCCAGCGCCCGCGCCGAACCCGTGGTTGAGCACGGTCCCGTCGATGTCGAGCGCGATGAGGTGCCGTTCATCGGCGGAGATGCGAGGCGCGGCACTCATCGGCTCACACCCCCGCGATCGGTGTGAGCACGTCGAGTCCGCCGAGGTACGGGCGGAGCGCCTCCGGCACGATGACGCTGCCGTCGGCCTGCTGGTGCGTTTCGAGGATCGCGACGATCCATCGCGTGGTGGCGAGCGTACCGTTCAGCGTCGCCACCGCAGCGGTCTTGCCGCTTTCCGTGCGGTAGCGGGTCGACAGCCGGCGCGACTGGTACGTGGTGCAGTTGCTCGTCGAGGTGAGCTCCCGGTACGCGTCTTGCGTCGGCACCCAGGCCTCGATGTCGAACTTGCGCGCAGCGCTCGAGCCGAGATCACCTGCGGCGACGTCGATCACGCGGTAGTGCAGGCCGAGTGCCTGGAGGATCTCCTCCTGCCAGCCCACGAGCCGATCATGCTCAGCTTCCGCCTCTGCGGGGTCGGCGTAGACGAACATCTCCAGCTTGTTGAACTGATGCACGCGCAGGATCCCGCGCGTATCCTTGCCGTGCGAACCGGCCTCGCTGCGGTAGCACGTCGACCACCCGGCGTAGCGGATCGGGCTGGCAGAGACGTCGATGATCTCGTCGGAGTGGTAGCCGGCCAGTGCAACCTCGCTGGTGCCGGTGAGGTACAGATCCTGCGCGGGAAGGTGGTACACCTCGTCCGCGTGCTCCCCCAGGAATCCGGTGCCCTGCATGATCTCGGGCTTGACCAGCGTCGGGGTGATGAGCGGCGTGAATCCGTGCTGCAGGGCGCGATCGAGGGCCATGTTCATGAGCGCCAGTTCGAGCCGTGCGCCGACGCCGCGCAAGAAGTAGAAGCGCGCGCCCGACACCTTGGCGCCGCGCTCCATGTCGATCGCCCCGAGCATCTCGCCCAGTTCGAGGTGGTCACGCGGTGCGAAGTCGAAGGTCGGCTGCTCGCCCACCTCGCGCAGCGTGACGAAGTTCTCCTCGCCGCCCGCCGGCACGCCGTCGATGACCAGGTTCTCGATGCGCAGCGAGATCGCGTCGAATTCGGCTTCCGCCGCCTTCGCGCGGGCGTCGGCCGCCTTGACCGAAGCGGCGAGCTGCTGGGCCTGCTGAATCAGTGCTGGCTTCTCGTCTTTCGAGGCCGCCTTCACGCGCTTGCCGAACTCGTTCTGCTCGGCGCGCAGCGTCTCGAACTCTCCGAGCGCGGCTCGGCGACTCGCGTCGGCGGCGAGCGCCTCATCTACCACCGCCTCGTCGTTTCCTCGAGCGCGCTGCGAGCGCTTCACGGCTTCGGGATCGTTGCGGAGGAGGACTGGATCGATCACGCGCTCCAGCTTACCCGCGCCCAGCATCAGAACTGCTGCCCGCCGTTACGCTGGACGCATGCCAGATACCCGCTCGCACCACATTCCGTGGGCGGCGGTCGTGTATCAGCCGTTCAAGACCGACCTCTCGGCACTGCGAGCGGCCGTCGCGCAGCAGGAGCAGGCCTCCGGGTGGGGTGCAGCCCGGTGGTACGAGACCAGCGCGGAGGATGCGGGCGTCTCGGCGGCTCGCCGCGCGGTCGACGACGGCGCGAATGTCGTGCTCGCGAGCGGCGGCGACGGAACGATTCGGGCAGTGGCCGAGGCGCTCAGGGGCAGCGGGGTTCCGGTCGCCGTCGTCCCGCAGGGCACGGGCAACCTGCTCGCGAGGAATCTCGGCGCCCCGCTGAATCGCCTCGACGATGTCGTGCGTGCCGCGTTCACCGGGCGCAACCGACCGATCGACCTCGGCATCGTGCGCATCGTGCGAGAGGACGAGTCGGAGAGCGAGCACGTCTTCCTCGTGCTCGCCGGGATGGGCCTCGACGCGCGGGCCATCTCGGCGACGAAGTCAACGTTGAAGAAGCGGCTCGGGTGGCTGGCCTACGTCGACGCCGGCGTGCGCACCATGATCTCCGACCGACCGCTGCAGATCCACTACTCCATCGACCGTTCGCCGGTGCGGCCGTTGTCGGTCTACACGGTGATGATCGGCAACTGCGGGTTGATGCCGGGAGGCGTGCTGCTGATCCCCGACGCCCAGCTCGACGACGGCAAGCTCGACGTCGTCGCCCTCCACCCGCTCGGCGCGTTCTCGTGGTTGCGCATCTGGCGCAAGATCGGATGGGAGAACGGGGTGCTGCGCCGCTCGCGCACGGGGCGGAAGATCATCGATCTCGTGCGCGACACGCGGAGCGTCTCGTACATGCGCGCCGAACGCTATGCGCTCGCGGTGGCGAAGCCGGAGCCCGTGCAGCTCGACGGCGACGATTTCGGGTTCGCGCTCACCGTGAGCGGCGAGGTGGACCCGGGATCGCTCATCGTGCGCGTGCTGCCCGAGTGGCAGGCGCGCGCGTAGGCGTCACGCCTCGCCGTCGCGCGTGCCCTCGATCACGCCGCGCAGCCAATCCCGCGCATCCCGGAACGTGTCGTCGTCGTGCAGGTCGCGGATGGTCGCCGCTACCCGGTCGGCGCGCGGGTACGAACCCAAGAACGAGACCTTCGGGCTGAAGCGCTTCACGCCGAGCAGCGCGTCGGCGACGCGCTCATCCTTGACGTGCCCCTCAGCGTCGATCACGAAGCGGTACCGGCCCATGCGATCCCCGATCGGACGCGATGCGAGCAGCGTGAGGTTCACGCCGCGCGCTGCGAACTGCTCGAGCAGATCGAGCAGAGCGCCCGGCCGATCCTCCGGCAGTTCCACCATGAGCGACGTCTTGTCGGCTCCGGTGGGGTCCCCCACCGGCACGCTGCGGCTCACGAGTACGAAGCGCGTCACCGCGTCGGGGTTCTCGGCGATGCCCTCCGCGAGCACCTCGACGTCGTAATGCGCCTCGATGCCGGGCGGCGCGATCGCGGCGTCGACGCCTTTCGTCGGGTCGAAGAGGTCGGCGGCGGCCTGCACGTTCGACGTCGCCACCAGGTGGCGATGCGTGGGCGCCGCTCCGTCGAGCCATGCGCGGCACTGCGCGTACGCGACCGGGTGCCCGGCGACGACGCTGACGTCGGAGAGCGCGGTTCCCGGCCTCGCCACGAGCACGAAGCGCACCGGCACGAGGTATTCGCCGATGATGCGGAGGCCGGGGATCGTGGCGAGCGCATCCTGCGCGACGGTGACTCCGCCGTCGATCGAGTTCTCGATGGCGATCATCGCCGCGTCGCTGGCGCCCGTGACGACATCGTTCAGCGCCTCGCCGAGGTTGTCGACCGGGTTCCAGACCTGCCCCTCGGCCTCCGGCACCTGCCGCAGCGCCGCCTCGGTGAACGTTCCAGCCGGCCCCAGGTAGGAGTACCGGCGGGGGGCTGCTGAGGCGTGCGACATGCCTCTTAGCGTACCGGCGTCAGTCGGAGAGCACGCGCCCGACCAGCGCCTGCGCGGCTGCCTGCACCTCCGCGAGATGCTCGGCGCCGCGGAAGGACTCCGCGTAGATCTTCATGACGTCCTCGGTGCCGGAGGGTCGGGCGGCGAACCACGCGTGCTCCGTCTGCACTTTGAGCCCCCCGATCGACGCACCGTTGCCGGGAGCCTCGGTGAGGATCGCCGTGATGCGATCCCCCGCGAGCTCAGTGTCGGTGACGTCGTCGGGCGACAGCGCACCGAGCCGGGCCTTCTGCTCGGGAGACGCCGCCGCGTCGACGCGCGCGTAGGCCGGTTCGCCGAACTGCGCAGTGAGTTCTCGGTAGCGCTCTGACGGGGACTGCCCCGTCACCGCCTGGATCTCGGCGGCGAGCAGTGCGAGCAGGATGCCGTCTTTGTCGGTGCTCCACGCGCTGCCGTCGAAGCAGAGGAATGAGGCGCCAGCACTCTCCTCGCCGCCGAAGACGACGCTCCCGTCGGCGAGCCCCGGCACGAACCATTTGAAGCCGACCGGAACCTCGAGCAGGTCGCGGCCCTGGGCGGCGACGACGCGATCGATGATGCCGGAGGAGACGAGCGTCTTGCCGATGCCCGCCTCGGCAGACCAGCCGGGGCGGTGCCCGAGCAGGTAGTCGATGGCGACGGCGAGGTAGTGGTTGGGATTCATCAAGCCGTCGCTCGTGACGATGCCGTGACGGTCGGCATCCGCATCGTTGCCCGCGATGATGGCGAACGGGCCGCGGTGCTCGTCGACCGTCGACATGACGTGGGCCGACGACGGATCCATGCGGATCTTGCCGTCCCAGTCGAGATGCATGAAGCCCCACTGCTGGTCGACGCCCGGGCCGAGCACGGTGAGCTCGATGCCGAGTCGATCGCGGATCGCCGCCCAGTAGGCCACGCTCGCCCCGCCCAGCGGGTGCACGGCGAGCGGCACCTTCGCGGCGCGGATCGCGTCGAGGTCGATCGCCTCGCCGAGGGTGTCGACGTAGGCGTTCACGAAGTCGTACCGCTCGACGGCGGCGACCGCTCCCGCGTCCGCGCGCGCGATGTCGGCGCCGGCCTCGAGCAACTCGTTCGCCCGAGCTGCGATCCAACCGGTCGCGTCGCTGTCCGCCGGGCCGCCGTGGGGCGGGTTGTATTTGAACCCGCCGTCGCTCGGCGGGTTGTGGCTGGGGGTGACCACGATGCCGTCGGCTCGTCCGGCGTCATCGGCGTCGCGACCGCGGTTGTGGCGCAGGATCGCATGGCTCAGCGCTGGTGTCGGCACGAATGCCGCGTCGCCGTCGCCCGCGGCGGCGATCACGCGCACGCCGGCCGCGAGCAGCACCTCGATCGCGGTGCGCTGGGCGGGCGCCGAGAGCGCGTGGGTGTCTGCGCCGATGAACAGCGGACCGTCGATGCCCTGCTCGGCTCGGTACTCCGCGATCGCCGCGCTGATCGCAGCGATGTGCGCCTCGTTGAAGGAGGCGGCGAGCGCCGAGCCGCGATGACCGGACGTCCCGAACACGACGCGCTGCGCCGGGTTCGCGGGATCAGGGACGATCTCCGTATACGCCGCGAGCAGCGCGTCGACGTCGATCAGGTCTTCGGGGCGGGCGGGCGTGCCGGCTCGTTCGTGCATGCTTCCAGTGTGCCAGGCGCCCGGCTGGCGCGGGGCGGGCTTGACGCGCGCCCGCCCCGCAGTATCAGACCCGCGGCACTGCAGCGACGGCGGTGAGCTCGACCAGCATGGTCGGCCTGGCGAGCTCCGCCACGCCCACGGCGCAGCGCACCGGCACTCGGGAGCCGAACCGCCGGGCGTACACATCGTTGAACGCCGCCCGGTTCTCGGCCAGATCGCGCAGGTAGATGGTCAGGTGCGCGATGTCGGCCAGCCCGGCTCCGACTTCGCCGAGGTCGGCTTCGAGCGCGTCGATCACGGCCTCCGACTGAGCGGTGATCCCCTCGACGAGCTCCCCCGACGCGTCGAGAGGGATGACGGTCGTGTACGCCGTATCCCCGATCACGGTGACGCTCGACGAGAGCGCACCGTTCGACTCGGCCGGGACGCGCCGCACGCCCGCGCTCACGCGAGTGCTCCGGCCGCCGGCGCGAATCCGTCGTCGTAGAGCCGCTTCCAGTTGCCGAAGAACACCTGCCCGGCTTCTTCAGCGGTGAGCAGGCCGCGCTCGACGAGGCGATCGCGCACCTCCCCGAACTTGTGGAAATCGAAGTTGTCGATCCACGCCGCCGGCGGTGGGGCGATGTCGGGCCGGGATGCGCCGTGCTGCACCTTGCGACTCCAACGCCCGTTGCGCATCCAGGCCAGGTTGTTCTCGGGGGCGTTCGGATCGAGGTCGGACCCGTAGGCGACGTGATCGACGCCGAGCAGCTCGACGTGCTTCGCGATCAGCTCCGCCGAACCGTCGAGCGTCGCCGCGTACTCCCCCGCGATGTTGTTGTACGTGCACACGCCCAGCACGCCGCCACGGGCGACCAGCGCCCGGAGCACGTCGTCCCCCTTGTTGCGCGCGTGATCGTAGATCGAGCGCGCGTTCGCGTGATTGATCGCGACCGGCCGCTCCGATGCCTCGATCGCCTCGAGCGAGGTGCGCTCGCCGACGTGCGACAGGTCGACGACCATGCCGACCCGGTTCATCTCACCCACGACCTCGTGCCCGAAGCGCGAGAGCCCGGTATCCACCGGTTCGTAGCACGACGATCCGATCGCGTTCTGGATGTTGTACGTCAGCTGCACGACGCGCACGCCGAGGTTCCAGAAGTGCTCGATGAAGCCGATGCGCTCGTTGAAGAGCGATGCGTTCTGCGTGCCGAGCACGATCGCGACCCGATCCGACGCGACCGCCTCATCGATATCGGCGCCGCTCCGAGCGATGAGCGCGACGTCGCCGTGCTCGCGCACGACGTCGTTCCACCCGGTGAGCGCATCCATCGTCTCGAGCGCGTCCTCCCAGAACGAGGCGGTGATCGTCACCGCCCGCACCCCGCCGTCCCGCAGTTGTTCGAGCACATCTCGGTCGTAGCGGCCGCACTGCAACCCGTCGATCACCGGAGCTCCGCTCATGCGAGCACCGCCCGCTCCGCATCGTCCTCGCCGCGGCGCAGGTGCAGGTACGTCTCCTCGCTGACCTCGCCGAGGAGGTTGCCGTCCTCGTCGTACAGCTGCGATCCCGCATGGCGTCGAGACACCTCTGAGTCAGGAGTGAGGGCCTCGTTGGACTCGTGGAAGAGCCGCCAGAACTGATCGGCGTCCATGACGTAGCCCTCGAGCAGAATTCGGCGCATCGCGGGCCCTGCTGCAGATTCGGCCGGTCGCACCGGAGTCCGCGAGGTCCGGGTCGGGGTGAGGATCGCGCGGTCCGTTCCGGCGCCCTCGCCGCCCGCCTCGGGCTCGATGCCGAATGCCACACCGCGCACAGCGGCGTAGTCGCCGAGAGCTGCGGCGATCCCGACCCCAGGGGTGTTGACGACCTCGACGCGCGCCGCGCCGTCGACGACCGCGAGGGACAGCTCGTCGACGAGCGCCGGAGCGAGCAGGATCGCGGGCGTGCCGTGCCCGTCGAGCACGACGGTGTCGCCGTCGCGGCTCACGTCGAAACTCGTGCGCGCGCCGTCGTAGTGGTCGCGCACCCGCTCCATCTCGGAGACCGCGTCGACCCCTTCGGCTTGAGCGGCCATGATGGCATCGCGGATGGCGTTGACCGCGTACCCTGGGCAGGATCGGGCGTGCAGGTAGCGCCCCACCATGTGGCGCATCTCTCGGGCGGAGGCCAGCATCTCGGTGGTCATCGTGCAGCTCCGATCGTGGTCACGGGCATCTGGGGGTAGCGGGTCTCGAGTTCGAGCCCCTCGTTCAGGTCGGCCGCAGTGGGGGCACCGAGATAGATGAGACCGAGCACGTTGCGGTCATCGCCCTCGTCGACGGTGCGCAGCAGGCCGTGCACCGCAGAATTCATGAAGCGGACGATCGAGACCGGCACGAAGTCGTCGCCCAGCATGTTCATGTGCGGCGAGTGATAGCGGAAATCGCGCAGCGACTGGATGCGCTCCACGGTGGCGCGCAGCTCAGGGTGCTCGCGCAGCAGCTCGCCGACCTTCTCGCCGCTGGATGCCCGCAGTGCGGCATCGAGCGCCTGCACGTCGCCCGGCAGATCCAGAGCCCAGTTGCGGCCTCCATCGACCTCAGTGGCCGGCCCCCGCCGCGGCTCCTCCGCGTCAGCCGACTTGTACCAGACGAACTGCCGCGCGCCTGGAGCCTCCATGTCGACTTCCAATGCCCAGGAGTAATCCCGGTCGATGATCGCGCGCAGCTCGATCAGGGGCATATCCGCCTCAGCGACGAACTGCTCGGAGCGGATCCCGCCCTCGATCGCTTCCACGATGCGCTCGTACGGGAGTAGTTCGAGGAGGTTCGCAGCGACCAGCTCCCACGCTTCGTCCCGGATCACGCCGTCGAGACGGGTGAGCAGCTCGGCGCCGGTCGTCGCGCCTCGCGCGAGGAGCTCGTCGAGCACGTCGATCGCCTGCTCCAGCTGCTCCGAGACTCGGTGCGGGTCATCGAAGCGCGCGTAGACGTAGGGATCGACCCGGGTGAACTCCGCCGCTCGCTGCAGCAGCTCCCGGTACTGCTCGGTCGCGTCGGCGCCCCGCGGCAGCGGCAGCTGCGTGGCCTCGGCGAGGAGCGTCTGCCGCTGCTCCAGCCACGTGCCGACGAGCATGGGGTGCGTGTTCACGAAGAACAGCAGCCCGAGCGCCGATCCGTTGCCGATGCCGATCATGCGACGCACCTCGCGGTCGAGCACGACCGCCTGCGCGTTGCGGTGCTTCGCCATCGTCTCGACGAGATCGGAGGCGAACTCGCGCATGATGAACGCGGAGAGCAGCTGCGCGTGCAGCGGCAATCGCAGGGGATGGTCGTGCTCCAGTGTGAGGAACGACCGCGTGAGGAAGGTGCCGTTGCCGTCCAGGCCGGTGTTCCGCATCAGGTACCCGACCTCCCAGAGCGCCCGGGTGTCGGGCTGCCGCCCCTCTGACAGCGCCTGGACCGCGTGATCGAAGGCGCGGAAGCTCCGGTTCGATCGCGCCCAGGTCAGCGTGCCGGGCACGGCCCGTCCCGCGTAGAGCTTCGGCAGTTCGGCGCGGGTGTGCGCGCGGTCTTCAGGAGTGGTCGGCCCCTCGATGAGCGCGCCCATCATGTCCCAATTCTGACCGGTGATGCGACCGGTGCGGCCGTCGAGCGTCGGCTCGAAGCTGAAGATCACGAAGTCGAAGATCTTCCCGCCGCCGGCGTGCACGCGGTAGAGCGCCTCGCCGTCTGCGCGCTCGTCGATGTCGAGGTGCACGAGTTCGAAGGTCCACGATTCGCGCTGCATCTTCTCCAGCAGACTACGCCCCGCCGAGATTCGACTCGCGGGCAGCGACTGCAGCCGGGATGGCTGCAGCAGCAGATCGGGATCGAGAATCCGGCGAGGGACCTCGACGATCGGGGGCGTAGTGGACATCGGCACTCCTTCGTGATGTGGGTGAGTCAGGTGAGCAGGATTCCCGCGCTCTGCACGGTCAGGTCTTCGATCGCTCGCGCCCCCGCTTCGAGGGTGGAAATCACGTGATCGGGTTTGGTACGGCCGTGCGGCCAGTGCGCCGAGAGCGCGAATCGCACGCGCCCTGAGGTGCGACCGACCGGAACGGCGACGATCTCGATCGGATCGAATTCGTCGTCGACGAGCATGGCGTATCCGGCGCCGCGCACTTTGGCGCACTCGGCAGGGGTGGGCAGCTCGACCTTCGCCCGGCGCAGACGATCCAGATCGTCGTCCGGCAGGTAGCTGGCGAGCACGGATCCGAGCGCGCTGCCCGCGATGCCGAAGCGCTGACCGTGCTCCAGCGACACGTGCACGTTGCGCGGGGGCAGGCCGCGGCCGACGATGGTGACCGAGTCGCCGTCGAGCGTGCCGAGCGACGTGCCCTCGCCGAGTTCGCTCGCGAGTCGGGTGAGCTCCTCTGCGATGCGCTGGTCGACGCTGGCGTGCCGCAGTGCGGCCTGGGCGACGCGCACCGGTGCGAATGTCAGCGAATACGCGCCCTGGGAGTCGGTCTGCAGCCACCCTGCCGCCACCAGGGTCACCAGTTGGCGGTGCACCATCGATCGCGACCCGCCGACGCGCCGCGCGATCTCGGAGACGCCGAACGGCGCACTCGTCTTCGCGATCTCCTCGAGCAGGCGCAGCATCTTGAGATTCGAGGTGAGCGGCGCGGTGCCGCTCGTCCCCGGAACGATCTCAGACATGTTTTCTCCATTCGTCTGTCATTACATAGTTGACAGAGCCGCGCATTGAATGACACGAAACTAGCCAGACATCGTCGGTTCGTCAACCCGAATATTTTGCCGACGTGAACGTGTCTGTTTCGCACGAGGCGAGCGACTCCGAGGAAAATCGCCTCTTGACGGCGCGGTCACGACCGGTAATATCGCTCTCACTGCTTCGTAAAATGGAAGCAGCTGTCACGATATAGTTGACACTAGTTTGGACGACGAGGTCTGACAAGCCCTCCCGACGAATCGGTGCAGCTCGAGGCAACCCCGACACCGAAAGGAATCGCGTCATGGCATCGAAGCCAATGCGAAAAGCAGTGGGGGCATGCGCCCTCCTGCTGACCGGAGCGCTCGCCGTCACCGGCTGCTCGAGCAGCGCGCAAGACAGCGGAGGCGCTTCGACGGAGAAGTCCGGAACGCTCGTGATCGACCAGGCGTTCACCGCCCAATCGATCGATCCGGCCACCATCTTCCAGGTCACCGACGCGATCACGGGAAGCGGCATCTACCAGACGCTCTTCACCTACATCGACAACGTCGCAGAACCCGAGCCGCTGCTCGCCGAGTCCATCACGGGCAACGACGCGGCGACCGAGTTCACCGTCACTCTGCGCGAGGACGCGACCTTCGCGAACGGCAACCCGGTGACCGCAGCCGACGTCGTCTTCTCGCTGAACCGCCTCAAGCACCTCGCAGCCAGCCCGGCCTACCGGATGGAGGGCATCACGGTCACCGAGGTCGACGAGCGGACCGTGCAGATCACCACGGAGAACCCGGCTCCCTACATCGAGCACACCCTCACCGCCCCGCCCCTCGCCATCGTGGACGACGAAGCAGTGCGCGCCGCGGGCGGCACCGATGCCGAAGACGCGGCGGACACCGACACGGCAGGCCAGTTCTTCACGCAGCCCGGCAACGGCGCCGGAAGCGGGCCCTATGCGCTCGAGAGCTACGACACGAATGCGCAGATCGTACTCGTGAAGAACGAGGACTACTGGGGCGAGGCGCCGGCCTACGACCGCATCGTGATCCGGAACGTCAACAACGCCCAGCAGCAGAAGGCGAACCTCGAAGGCGGGGACAGCCAGATCGCCCTCGACATCCCCGGGCGCATCGCCGAGGGCATGGAATCGGACGCACTGCAGGTG
This sequence comes from Leucobacter manosquensis, assembly GCF_018304845.1. Lineage (NCBI taxonomy): Bacteria > Bacillati > Actinomycetota > Actinomycetes > Micrococcales > Microbacteriaceae > Leucobacter > Leucobacter manosquensis. The sequence goes on from NZ_JAFEVO010000001.1 coordinate 1,864,280, forward strand.
CAGTCGTCGTCTTCGCCAGAGGTGCTCTACCTCGCCCTCTCGCAGAAGGAGGGCGCGGCCACCGCGGATCCCGACGTCGTCGAAGCCATCAAGACCGGCATCGACTACGAAGCACTCCGCACACTCGTGGGGGCCGGCGCGAAAGAGGCGACGGGGATCATCCCATCCATGATGATCGGAGCCCTGCCCGAGGGTGAAGGGCCGAAGTCGGATCCCGATGCCGCGAAGAAGCTCCTCGCCGATGCAGGCAAGACCGGCACCGAGATCTCGCTCGACTACGCGAACGACTACACGCGTCTCGCGGGAATCGACTACAACATCCTCGCCCAGGGCCTGCAGACGCAGCTCGAGGCCATCGGCCTCACGGTGACGCTGAACCCGACGCCGACCTCCACCTCGCTGCAGCGATACGTCGACGGGGAGACGGAGATGGCGCTGTGGTCATGGCCGCCGGACACCGCCGACGCCTCCGACGAGCTCGTCTTCGCTCCGGGCGGCCTCATCGGAGAGCGCGTGCACTGGCCGGCGGACGCCGCCCCTGAAACAGCCGAGCTCGCCGAGGCGGCGCGCGTCGCCACGGGCGATGACCGGGAGGCCGCCTTCACCGAGTGGAACGCCTCGATGAACGAGGAGGCGCCGTTCGCCTTCCTGCTCGAACCGTCCTTCTTCCTCGTCGCCTCGAACAGCGTCGAGCACGTGAGCCACGACCCGCTCGCGGCGATCAACCTGTCGCAGATCGACTAGGCGCGCGGGGATACGCATCGTGACTCACACCCTTTCCGAGACCGGGGCGGACGTTCAGACGCCCGCCCCGGCGACGGGCGGCGGCGGCGGGTACTTCCGCTTCGTGCTCCGCCGCCTCGGCACCTCCCTCGTCACCCTGTTCGGCATCACGCTCGTCTCCTTCGGGCTCGGCGTGCTGGTGCCGCTCCGGCCCGAGACGGCCAACCTCAGCCAGCAGGCGCTCTCCAACCCCGAGGCGGTGGCCGCGTTCCGAGCGAAATTCGGACTCGACCTCCCGATCTGGGAACAGTACCTGCGCTACCTCGGCGGGCTCTTCCAAGGCGACCTCGGAATTTCGCAGCAGACCGGTCAGCCCATCGCGACGGACCTCGCCAAGTACGCACCGGCAACGCTCGAACTCGTGCTGTGGGCAACCGTGCTCTCCGTGCTCATCGGGGTCTCGCTCGGCATCGTCGCAGCATACGCCCGCAACCGCTGGCCGGATCACCTCGCACGCGTCGTGTCGCTCATCGGCGTCAGTCTGCCGACCTACTGGCTCGCGCTCATCGGCTCGACGTTCTTCTTCCGCCAGCTCGGCTGGCTTCCCGGCAGCGGGCGACTCGACGCAGCCTCGACGCCGCCACCGCGCGTGACCGGGTTCATGACGATCGACACGCTCCTCGCAGGAGACGTGACCGCGTGGACGTCTGCCGTGGCGCACCTCATCCTGCCAGCGACGATCCTCGCGCTCTCGAACCTCGGCATGGTGCTTCGCTTCACCCGCAGCGCGGTGCTCGACGGGCTCAACACCGACGCGGTGAAAGCCGCCCGAGTGAAGGGGCTGCCCGGGCGGCGCGTACTCATCCGCTACGCCGTGCGCAGCGCGTCGAGCCCGATCATCACCGTCACGGCGCTCTCCTTCGGCTTCCTCCTCGCCGCCACCGTCTACGTGGAGCAGATCTTCGCCTGGGGCGGGCTCGGCCAGTACGCCTACCGCTCGGCGACGAACCTCGACGTCACCGCCATCACCGGAATCTCCGTGGTGATCGCCGTGATCTTCCTCGCCGTGAACTTTATCGCCGACCTGCTCGCGTCGGCCTTCGACCCGAGGATCCGACTCCAATGACCCGCACCGATGTCATCTCAATGATCGCCGCCCCAGAGCGCTCGCGACGCCGAGTGCCCGCCTGGCTCCGCACGCCCTCCGTGATCGCGGCGGGCGCGGTGCTCCTCGCCTGGCTCGCCGTGATCCTGATTCCCGCATTGACGCCCTTCGATCCCCTGGCAACGGTGGGCCCAGCGCTCGCCCCGCCCGATGCGACCGCGCTCCTCGGAACCGACGCACTCGGGCGCGACAACTTCAGCCGAACCCTCGCAGCGGCGCGCACCTCGATTCCGAACGGTCTCATGATCGTTGCGGCGGCCGCCCTGATCGGCACCGCAATCGGCCTCATCGCGGGGTTCTTCGGAGGATGGATCGACGAGATCCTCATGCGCGTCGCCGACCTGGTGTTCGCGTTCCCCGGAATCATACTCGCGATGGCCATCGCAGCGGCGCTCGGGCCGAGCGTGCAGAACGCCGTCATCGCCGCAGCGATCAGCTGGTGGCCGGCGTACGCCCGGGCCGTGCGCTCCATCGTGCTCGCCCTGCGCGAGTCCGAGTTCGTGCTCTCGAACCGACTCTCAGGGGTCGGGCCCCTGCGCTCCATCATCGTCGATCTGCTCCCGGCGGTCAGCGGCTCCGTGCTCGTGCTGGCGATGCTCGACATCGGCTCCGCGATCCTCTTCCTCGCCGGTCTCTCATTCCTCGGACTCGGAGCGGTCCCGCCGACCCCGGAATGGGGATCGATGATCTCGGGCGCCGTGCAGTACTTCGACCAATGGTGGCTCGCCGTAGCGCCAGGACTCGCGATCGTGACGGTCGTGCTGGCGTTCAACATCATCGGCGACGCGATTCGCGACAACATCGAACCCCGCCTGAACGAGAACGGATCCGGATCATGACTCTCCTGCACGTTGACCAGCTCACGGTCAGGCGCGCCAGCGGTGCCGGGGCGCCACTCGTCGACGGAGTCTCATTCACCGTCGAGGCCGGCGAAGTCGTCGGCGTGGTCGGCGAGAGCGGATCGGGCAAGACCCTGACCGGCCTCGCACTGCTCGGCCTGCTCCCCGACGGCCTCGTCGCCGACGGCTCGATCCGCTTCGACGGCCGCGAGCTCCTCACCCAGTCGAAGCGCGAGTGGGAGCGCACCCGCGGCACCGAGATCGCGATGGTGCTCCAAGATCCGTCATCGAGCCTGCACCCCATGCTGAAACTCGGCGAACAGCTCACAGACCACATGCGGCAGCACCTCGGCCTCACGAAGCCCGCAGCTGAAGCACGTGCGATCGAGCTGATGGAGCGCGTCCACCTGCGCGAACCGAAGCGGCTGCTCGGCCAGTACCCGCACCAGCTCTCGGGCGGCATGAAGCAGCGCGTCTCCATCGCGATCGCACTCGCCTGCGACCCGAAGCTGCTCATCGCCGACGAACCGACGACGGCGCTCGACGCGAACATTCGCACCGGCATCATCGCGCTGCTCAACGAACTGCGGCGCGAATCCGGCATGGGCATCATCTTCGTCACGCACGACCTCGCGATGCTGAGCACGATCGCGGACCGCCTGAACGTGTTCCGCACCGGCGAGATCGTCGAATCCGGCGACTCCGATCGGGTCTTCCGCTCCCCGCAACATCCCTACACCCGCGTGCTGCTCGACGCGGTGCCGAAGGTGCCCTGGCCCCTGCCCGAGGAGGTACTCTCATGACCGACCGCTCACCGCTCGCAGAGCCGCCGACGGAGCCACTCATCGAGGTCGCCGACGCGGTCGTGAGCTACCGGGTCAAGGGCAAAGGACGCTTCGTCGCAGTCCACGGTGTCGACCTCGAGGTGCACCCCGGCGAGATCGTCGGCATCGTGGGCGAGAGCGGCTGCGGCAAGTCCTCACTCGCACGGGCCCTCGTCGGCATCAACAAGCTCTCAGGAGGCAGCATCCGCTTCAAGGGCGAACCGGTGACGCCGCTCCCGATTCGTCGGCGCCCCGCGCGACTCGTCCCGCTGCAGATGGTGTTCCAGGATCCGTACGCATCGCTGAACCCGCGTCGGCGCATCACGCAGCAACTCGAAGAGGTGTGGAACTCCGCCGCGCGTGCCCGCGGAGAGCGTCGTACGGCGGAGGAACGCCTCGCAGACATCACCGATGTGCTCGAGCGCGTCGGCCTCGACCCGGCGCTGCGCACCCGCTACCCGCACGCACTCTCCGGAGGGCAGCGGCAGCGCATCGCCATCGCGAAAGCACTGCTCGCCAAACCGAACGTGATCGTCGCAGACGAGCCGATCTCAGCGCTCGACGCCTCGTCGCAGAAGCACGTCGGCGACCTGCTGCGCCGCCTCGTCGACGACCTGCAGATCGGAATGGTCATCATCTCGCACGACCTCGCCGTCGTCGCGACCATCGCCGATCGCACCGCCGTCATGCGCGCCGGCGTCTTCGTCGAGCAGGGGCCGACGGAGCGCGTGTGGACGGCCCCCGAGCACCCGTACACGCGGGAACTGCTCGGCGCGGTGCCGGCCCTCGTCGGACGCGAGGGGTAGCGCTCGGCGATCCTGCACTCCCTCTTGGCATCGGGGAGGGCGGGCCGGGAGCGGAGCGGCGTGCGCGCGAAACTGCACGTTCACACGTGCGAGATACGCTGAGGGCATGACTCAGAACGAACCGCACCCTCGCCGCGCTGAGATCGAATGCTGGCTCACCGATATGGATGGCGTGCTGGTGCACGAGAACCGCGCCATCCCCGGCGCTGCCGACCTCATCCAGCACTGGCGTGAGCACGAGATCCCGTATCTCGTGCTCACGAACAACTCCATCTTCACCGCCCGCGACCTCAGCGCCCGCCTCGCCGCCTCCGGGATCACGGTGCCGGAGGACCGCATCTGGACGAGTGCGCTCGCCACCGCCGCCTTCCTGAAGCAGCAGCAGCCCGGCGGCTCGGCGTTCGTGATCGGCGAGGCCGGGATCCTGACCGCCCTGCACGATGCCGGCTACGTGATGACCGAATCGGACCCCGACTTCGTGGTCGTCGGCGAGACCCGCAATTACTCGTTCGAGGCGATCACAAAGGCGATCCGGCTCATCATCAAGGGCGCTCGCTTCATCTCGACCAACCCCGACGCGACCGGGCCGAGCCAGGAGGGCCCGCTGCCCGCGACGGGAGCGATCAACGCGCTCATCACGAAAGCGACCGGCAAGCACCCGTACATCATCGGCAAGCCGAACCCGATGATGTTCCGCTCGGCGCTCAACCAGATCGGCGCGCACTCCCACAACACCGGCATGATCGGCGACCGCATGGACACCGACGTCGTGGCCGGCATCGAGGCGGGACTGCACACGGTACTCGTCATGACCGGGATCTCGGATCGCACGGAGATCGAGCGCTTCCCGTTCCGCCCGGACGAGGTGCTGGGCTCGGTCGCCGACCTGCTGTAGCCCGCCCGCTTTCCCTTCTCCCCCTCCCCCTGTGCGAGCGGGGTCACTCTTCGTGCGTGTCGGCGGTGCAACACGCACGAAGAGTGACCCCGCTGCAGAGGGCAGTGGCGCCCCGGGCCGGCGGCTACCGGCCGGCGGCTACGGCGCGGGGCGGCTACGCCGCCGGCGGGGCCCCGGCGGCGGGTGCGACGGGATCGAGCGATTTCGGGTCGATCTCGGGGAGCAGGCGCGGGCCCGGTCCGTCGACGGACAGCGCGTCTCCGGGATTGAAGACCCGACAGGTACCGAGTGACAGGCATCCGCAACCGATGCAGCCCGTGAGTTCGCGCTCCATGCGTTCGATCTCGAGCCTGCGCGCTTCGAGCTTGCCGCGCCAGTGCTCGCTGATGCGCTCCCAATCGCGTCGACTCGGCATGCGGTCCGCCGGCAGGCTGGCGAGTTCCTCTGCGACTTCGGCGAGCGGCACCCCCATGCGGGCCGCCACCCGGATGATGGCGATGCGGCGCAGCACGTGTCGTGCGTAGCGGCGCTGGTTGCCCGCGGTCCGCACGCTGCTGATGAGGCCCTCGCGCTCGTAGAAGTGGAGTGCTGAGACGGCTACTCCCGTGCGCGCGGCCACCTCGCCGACGGAGAGCAGGTCGGTCGGTGCACGCGTCACGGGCTCGGATCCAGGCATCTTCCCTCCCAACGGCAGTCGACACCGCATCGACCACTTGACCTCAACCTTAGTTCAGGTTTTACGGTACAGGAATGCGGAATCACACCGCTGACCTCCCGATCATCGCAACCGATGCCGCCGCCCAGGGGCGCGGCCGCCTCCGTAGCGGGCGACCGCCGAGGCCGGGGAGTTGGAGCGAGCTGTTCAGCCCAGGCCACCTCCCGGCCGCCCTCGTTCTCGCGGGCGGCGTCGCACTGTACGCGACGAACGTCTACGTGACGGCCGCGCTTCTACCGTCCGCGGTGGACGAATTCGGGGGCGCTCAGTACTTCGCGTGGGCAGCGACCGCGTTTCTCACCGCCTCAGTCATCTCATCGATGCTCGTGACGCGCGCCGTCGCCCGCTCGGGTGCGGCGAGAGCGTACGTCGGGGCGTTCGCGGTGTTCGCCCTGGGCACGCTCATCAACATGCTCGCACCATCCATGGAGCTGCTGCTCGTCGGGCGCACCGTGCAGGGCCTCGGCGGCGGACTGCTCGCGGGCCTCGGGTACGCGGTGATCCGCACGGCGCTGCCCGAGCGGCTGTGGACACGAGCTGCGGGCCTCGTCTCCGCGATGTGGGGCGTCGGCAATCTTCTCGGGCCGGCCCTCGGAGGGTTCTTCGCGCAGATCGGACTCTGGCGCGGGGCGTTCGCGACGATGGCTCTGCTCGCCCTCGTTCTCGCCTGGGTGTCGCGCAACGCGGTTCCGGGTGGCGCCGAGCAGACGGGGGAGGTTCCGTCGGTGCCGGTGCTCTCGCTCGCGCTCCTCGCATCGACGGCGGCCGCGTTCAGCGTCGCATCGGTGCTGCCCCGCGGTGCGAGCACGGTCGCGTGCCTGGCGGCCGCAGTGCTCCTGCTGTTCGCCTTCGTGCTCCGCGAACGATTCGGCGCGACGACGGTGCTGCCGAAGCTCACGTACCGACGCGGCAATGCGCTGAAGTGGGTGTATCTCGCGCTCGGGCTCTTGAGCGCCGGGGCGATGACCGAGGCCTTCATTCCGCTGTTCGGCCAGGAACTCGCCGGCCTGCCACCGCTCCTCGCCGGTTTCCTCGGTGCGTCGCTCTCCGTCGGGTGGACCGCCGCGCAACTCTGCAGCGTCAACATCGAGTCGCAGCGCGGCCGAAACGCGGTCATGCTGCTCGGCCCGGCGATCCTCGCCGCCGGACTCTTCGGCTACGCAGCTCTCGTCACTCCTCAAGCCGGCGCCTGGCTCGTCTTGGCCTGGGCGGCTGTGCTGTTCGCAGCCGGAAGTGGCATCGGCATGGCATTCCCGCATCTCAGCGTCGCGGCGATGCGCAGCACCGATGACCCGGTCGAGGGCGGGAAGGCGGCAGCCGGTGTCAGCACCACGCAGCTCATCGCCAACGCCGTATCGTCGTCCGTCGTCGGCTCGCTCGTCGTGGCTGGCGGCCCGACCGCGGCGGGTTCGGCTCAGACGATGGCCGTCGGGATCGGGATCGTCGCCGTGCTCGGTGCGGCGTGCGCTCTCCAGGCGATTCGCGGACGCGCCACGCGATGAGACGGGCGCTCTTCGGGCGTTTTCGAGCGGCGAGCGGGGTCACTCTTCGTGCGTGTCGGCGGTGCAACACGCACGAGGAGTGACCCCGCCGCCATGAGGGCGCGGGGGGCCGATGCCGGGCGCTGGGGTGCTACTTCTTCTTGCGGAGCTTGCGCACCAGCATCTGGATGAGGATGAAGACGAGGTAGATCGAGAAGGCCACGTTGCCCCAGAAGGGGTCGATCAGCACGGCGAAGAGATTGCCGACCGGTACGAAAACGCACGCGCCGAGCCCCACGATCGCCGCAGCGCGCAGGTCGACGTTCTGCCTGCGGAAGTTGCCGATGGTGCCCGAGATCGATCCGGGAATCATCATGAAGAGCGAGGTGCCCTTCGCGATGAGGTCGCTCGAGCTGAAGAAGAACATGAGCACGGGCACGACGACGACGCCGCCGCCGACGCCGAGCAGGCCCGACAGCACTCCCGTGATGAAGCCGGTCACGATGAGCATGATCACCGTCAACACGGAGATCTCGATCTCGTCACCGCGCTGCGGCACGACGAACCAGAGACTCACGATCACGATCGCGAGGAAGCCCATGAACCCCCACTGGATCGCCCCGACCGGCAGTTTCGCGAGCAGCGCGGCGCCCAGCTGCGCCCCGGCAACGATGCCGACGGCGAGGCAGGCGCCGGCGATCCAGTCGACGTGGCCCTGCAGCCCGTAGGTCGTCGCACCGACGATCGCGGTGGGCAGGATCGCCGCGACCGACGTTCCGGCCGAGAGCTTCTGGGGCATGCTCAACCAGAGCGCGAGTGCGGGCACGATGATGGTGCCGCCGCCGATTCCGAAGAGCCCGGACAGAATGCCGCCGGCGATGCCGACGAGGAGGAGCGGGAGGAATCCGGGGCGGACAATCTGGTTCATGTGCTGCTTTCTCGCTGAAGCTGGTGCTGAGAGTTCGTGTGGGACGCGCGCGTTCGGGTGCATGCCGGCTGGTCGTTTCAGACGACGATCGCGGAGCCGTCGGATCGCGGATCGCTCGCGGCGTCGACGCCGTCGGCCCCGTGGACACCCTCCTGCGCGAGTCGGATCAGGTTCGAGTGGCCGAGATCCTCGTCGACGGGAGGCACGACCTTCAGTGGGAATCCGGCCTCGGCGAGCGCTTCGTGCACCGCGGCGGGCACGTCCTCTTCGATGGTAACGCGCACGACCCCGTCGGCGCCGGGTTCGTCGACGATCCAGCGCGGCGCGTGCGTCGCCTCCTCCGGGGTCGCACCGGCGAGGGACCGCACCAGCAGCTGGGTGTGGATCTGCGGTTGCGCCGACCCGCCCATCGTCGCGGGCACCCATGCGAGTTCGTCACCTTGGAGCACGAGCACGGGCATGAGCGTGTGCCGCGGCCGCTTGCCGGGGCCGAACGCGTTCGGGTGCGCGGGGTCGAGCGAGAACGACGTCCCGCGATTCTGGAAGAGAATGCCCGTCTCCGGCTCGAGCACGGCAGCGCCGAATCCGAAGTACACGGAGTTGATGAGGGAGATGGCCCAGCCGTCGGCGCTCACGGCGCTGAGCCCGACCGTGTCGCCGCTCGGTTTGGCCTCCCGCACGGGCGGGTGCGCGGGGGCCTCCGCGTCGATCAGGTCGCTCCCCGTCGCGCCGCCGAAGCGCGGGTCGGCGAGGGACGCCGCTCGCACGGCGTTGCTCGCACGGAACGAGCGGGCGAGTTCGCCGGCACCGCGCCCAAGCGGATCCTCGATGCCCGCCTCGATGTCTCGGAGCGCGCGCAGGAGCATGAAGCCTGAGGTGTTGGGCGGGCCCGTGAGCACGCGGTGCGCTCGGAACGACCCTTCGAGCGGCTCGCCCCACTCCGCGGAGTACGCGGCGGTGTCGGCGAGGGTGATGCGTGAACCGAGCTTCTGCAGGCCGGCGACCCATCGCTCGGCGAGCTCGCCCTCGTAGAACGCGGCGGATCCGCCGTCGGCGAGCGCCCGCAACGATGCGGCGAGCGCCGGTTGCACGAACGGGGCGCCTTCGACGAGCGGCAGCCCCTGATCGAAGAACACTCCGCGGCACCCCTCGTCGAGCTCCAGCACCTCGCGGTTCTCGACGATCGCGGCGGCGACCGATCGGGCGGTGGGCACGCCCGCCTCGGCGTGCAGGGTCGCCGCTTCGAGGTGCTGCTCCCATCGACGTGTGGCGCCGTACTCGTGCAGGGCGTTCCAGCCGCAGATGCCGCCGGGCACCGTGACGGTGTCGATGCCGCGCACTGGGAGCAAATCGCCGTAGCGCTCCCGCAGCACGTCGATCGACTGGCCGGCCGGAGCGGTGCCCGTTGCGTTCAAGAACCGCACCTCGCCCTCGGGGTTGCGCACGAGCGCCACGAGATCTCCGCCGAGTGCGACGTTGTTCGGGTAGACCACGCAGAGGGTGGCTGCTGCCGCGATCGCCGCGTCGATGGCGTTGCCGCCGGCCCGCAGCACCGCGGCACCGGCTTCCGTCGCCAGGTGGTGTGAGGTCGAGATGGCGCCGCGAGCGGCAGATGCGGTCGTCATACGGGGAGTTCCTCCTGGGTCGTCGCGGCATGCGCGATCTGGTTGCTGATGTCGAGCACGTGAGCGCGCGCTTCGTCTTCGGCGAGCGCTGCGTCGCCGGCGGCGATCGCTTCGAAGATGCGTCGGTGGGCGATGCTCGAAGCCTGGCGTCGTGCCCGCGTCTGATAGCGGCTCGCCCGACTCGGCGCGATGCGCTGCGCGATCTGCTCGTTGATGAGTTCGAGGAGCGGGTTGTGGGCGTACTGCGCGATGGCCTGGTGGAATGCGCGGTCGAGCTCGGCGTAGCGCTCTTTCGTGACGTCGACTTCCATGGCCTCCACGAGTTCGCGCAGCTGCGCGACGTCGCGGTCGGTCGCGCGCGTGGCGGTGATGCGGGCGATCGGCGGTTCGACGATGGCGCGCAGCTCCATGATGTCGTGCAGTTCCGGGCGCAGCGCGGCGAGCCCTCCGAGCGCCCCATCCGCGACGTCGGCGCGTTCGCCGGGTCCGAGGACGATCGTGCCCCGACCCGGGCGGCGGTCGATGAGGCCGCGGTTCTCGAGTTCACGCAGCGCTTCGCGGATCGAGACGCGCGAGACGCCGAAGTGATCGGCGAGTTCGCGCTCGGGTGGAAGGCGTTCCCCCGGAGCGAGTTTGCCGTCGAGGATGAGTCGCTCGATGTCGACCGAGAGCCGATCCGGCAGCGACAGCGTCGTCGCCCGACCGATGTCGTTCCAGTCCACGTGTGCCTCCATCGTGCTCGCGGGATGCGGTCTGCGTCCTCGTGATGCTATCCGACCCCGCGATGGGACCGGTTGTGTTTCAGTTGCATTTCGGCTCGGCCTGCCCGTTGACGTGGGAGCCGAACCCGGGGTATGTTCCATTCAGTTCATCGGTTGGTCTGACCAACTGCTGATCGAGCATACACCCGAACGAATCGGAGTATGCAATGTTTCTCCCGGCACCAGCCGGGGTCCACCGAACGGAGAAATCATCGTGGCTTTCCCCCCATCCGCGCGGCGCATCGCTCCCGCGCTGGCACTCACCGCGGCCGCCGGCCTCATGTTGTCGCTCGCCGCGTGCACCGTGACCTCGAACGACGCCGGCGACGCAGGCGGCTCCGGCGACACGAGCTCCGCGGAAGCGACCCTCGCACCCCCGACCATCATCAAGGAGGGCACGCTCACCGTCTGCACCGGCGATAGCGCACCCAACATCTTCTACGACGAGAACAACGAGCTGCAGGGCGTCGAGATCGACATCGCGAACGCGCTCGCCGACAAGCTCGGCGTGAGCACCACGCTCGGCGAGTACTCGTTCGCCGGCCTCATCCCCGCGTTGCAGGCGAAGCAGTGCGACGTCATCATGGGCTCGCTCTACATCAAGCCGGAGCGCGAGGAGATCGCGAACTTCGTTCCCTACCTCTACTCGGGCACGGCCGTCGCGGTGAGCAAGGACAACCCGAAGGACGTCACCGGGTTCGACGACTCGCTCTGCGGCACCAAGGTCGTCGGCATCACGGGCGCGACGGGCGCCGCATCCGCCCAGGAGAAGTCTGACGAGTGCGTCGCCGACGGCAAGGAGCCGATCGCGATCACCCTCGTCGACGAGGCGACCGGCGCGCTGCAGCAGGTGCTCGCCGATCAAGCCGACGCCTTCATCGACACCACCGAGATCATGAGCTACTACGAGCAGCAGTCCGACGGCGACGTCGTCGCGGTCGGCGAGCCCTTCGGCAAGATCCGCATCGGCGCGGCCACGCTCAAAGACAACACCGAGCTGAACGACGCGCTCGACGAGGCCTTCGCGGCCATGATCGACGACGGCACCTACACCGACATCCTCGCCGAGTGGGGCGTCGAGAGCAACGACATCACCCAGCCCGAGTAACCCGATGTCTGCGGCGGCTCAGCCGGCCGCCGCAGACATCGGCAACAGGAAAGACACTTCATGAAATTCGACTGGGACTACTTCTGGCAGAGCCTCTTCACGCCGAGCGAGAGCTTCCTCAACGGACTCGCGCTCACCATCGTGATCTCGATCGCCGCGATGGCGCTCGCACTGGTGCTGGGCCTGCTCATCGCGCTCATGGGCCGAAGCCGCTTCGTGCCGCTCCGCATCTTCGCGAGCCTCTACATCTGGATCGTGCGCGGCACCCCGCTGCTCGTCCAACTCGTCATCATCTACACCGGTTTCGCCGCGGCGAACCTGTTCAGATTCGAAGATCTGAACCTGACCATGCAGCTCCAGGACGTCACAGTCGGCTTCCTCATCAAGGGAGCCGTGCAAGCGGCGATCGTCGCGCTCATGCTCAATGAGAGCGCGTACATCTCGGAGATCGTGCGCGGCGGGCTCGAGTCGATCGAGAAGGGTCAGACCGAAGCGGCGCTGTCGCTCGGCATGACTCCCCTCGCCTCGATGCGGTGGATCATCGTGCCCCAGGCGATCCGCGTGATGGTGCCGCCGCTCGGCAACTCCTTCAACGGCCTGATGAAGAGCACATCGATCCTCTCCATCATCGGCGTCGCCGAGATGTTCCAGGTGGGCAGCTCGATGAGCGCTGCAACGTTCAAGGTCTTCGAGATCTACATCGTCGTCGCGCTGTACTACCTGCTCCTCACGACGGTGTGGACGGTCATCCAGACCATGATCGAGAACTGGTTGAACGCGAAGGCCGGCCTGCCGAAGGCGGAGTCGATCTGGAAGCGCCTGTTCGGCTTCCGCAGCAAGCGCGATCGCGTCGCACCGAAGAGCCCGATCGCCGACCTGGAAGGAGTCGCGGCATGAACGCGCTCAGCGAGTACACCGCCCCCGTCTCCGTATCGGACGGGCCGATCGTTCGCACCGTCGACATCAACAAGTGGTTCGGCGACCGGCACATTCTGACGGATGTGTCGCTCGAGATCGAACGCGGCGAAGTGGTCGTGCTCGTCGGGCCGTCCGGCGCCGGCAAGACGACCTTCCTGCGCACCCTCAACCGGCTCGAACCGATCGACAGCGGCGAGATCTACGTCGACGGGCAGCGCATCGGCGAGCGCGTGAACGAGAACGGCAAGGTCACCGAGATCTCGGCGAAGGCCTTAGCCGCGCAGCGCGCCGACATCGGCTTCGTCTTCCAGCACTTCAACCTGTTTCCGCACATGACGGTGCTCGAGAACATCTGGCATTCGCCGGTGCGGGTGAAGGGCGAGAAGAAGGCCGAAGCGATCGCCTACGCACGGGAACTGCTCGACCGCGTCGGGCTCTCCGACAAGGCCGACGTGCGGCCGCGCTCCCTCTCGGGCGGGCAGCAGCAGCGCGTCGCGATCGCTCGGGCGCTCGCAATGCGCCCGGCTCTCATGCTGTTCGACGAGCCAACGAGCGCGCTCGACCCCGAGATGGTGGGAGAGGTCTTGCAGGTGATGCAGGATCTCGCGAAGGCGGGCATGACGATGATCATCGTGAGCCACGAGATGGGCTTCACCCGCGAGGTGGCGGATCGCCTCATCGTCATGGATGCGGGAGCCATCATCGAGCAGGGCGACCCCGAGCTGGTCTTCTCGAATCCGAAGCAGGAGCGCACGCGGCAGTTCCTGTCGAAGGTGCTCTGAGCCCGACTGAAGCGGCGACGGCCTCCGATCCCCTGGCGGGTTCGGAGGCCGTCGCCGTCTCGGCGCGTGCAGCGCACGGGCCGCGCGCGCTACTGCGGGTCGAGCCCGAGGTCGTCGAGGCCGATCGCGTAGCGGTACTCGAAGCCCGCTGCCTCGATGCGCGCCTTGGCAGGCGCCTGGCGATCCACCACGACCGCGACCGCCGCGATCTCGGCGCCCACCTTCTGCAGCGCCTCGATCGCCTGCAAGGGGGATCCGCCCGTCGTCGACGTGTCCTCGACCACGACCACGCGCTTGCCTGCGAGGTCGGGGCCCTCGACCTGGCGACCGCGGCCGTGGTCCTTCGGCTCCTTGCGCACTACGAACGAGTCGTACACCTTGCCCTGCGCGACGCCCTGGTGCATGATCGCCGAAGCGATCGGGTCAGCGCCCATCGTGAGCCCGCCGACCGCGACGACACCGTCGATATCCTCGATGAGGTCGAGCATGACCTGCCCGATGAGCGGCGCCGCACGGTGGTCGAGGCTCAGCTTGCGCAGATCGATGTAGTAGGTCGCCTGCTTGCCGCTGGTGAGCGTGAAGTCGCCGTGGAAGACGGCTTCGCTCGTGATGAGGTCGATGAGCTGTTCGCGCGCGCTGGTCATGAAGCCGATTCTACCGGCGGAGAAGAGCGTGCCTCGCGTGCGCCCTCGGCGGAAGCCCCTGACCTCCCGCGCCTGCGTGCGCTAGCGTGAATGCCGGAAGAGGAGGCACATGGCGCATTCGATCGCACTCGAGCGGCTCGCGGGACTCTTCGAAGCCGCACCGCTCGCGGTGCTCACGGGCGCCGGCATCAGCACGGACTCGGGCATTCCCGATTATCGAGGTGCGGGTGCTCCCCCGCGCACGCCGATGAGCATCTCGCAGTTCATGGAGGACCCGGCCTACCGCCGCCGCTTCTGGGCCGGCGCGAGAGTCGGCGCGCTGCGAGCTGCGGGTGTCGCGCCCAATGCCGGTCACCTCGCTCTGGCGCGCTTCGAAGCCGCCGGGCTGACGAACGGCGTCATCACGCAGAACGTCGACAACCTGCATCGACGGGCAGGATCCCGAAGCGTCGTCGAGCTGCACGGCAACGGGAGCGTGATCAGGTGCGTTGAGCACGACCATCGCTTCACCCGCGATCAGGTGCTCGGCTGGTTCGATGAGCTCAACCCGGGATTCGCCGCGCGCAATGACGCGGCCGAGATCGCACCGGATGGTGATGCGATCGTGAGCGGCACCGACTCCGTCGAAACCCCGACGTGCCCGGAGTGCGGGTCGATCCTCCGCCCCGACGTCGTCTACTTCGGCGAGCTCGTACCGAAACCCGTGTTCGAGACCGCCGAGTCACTGGTCGCCTCCGCAGGCGGCCTCGTGCTCATCGGAACCTCGCTCGCGGTGAACACCGGCATCCGTCTCGTGCATCGCGCGCAGCTGCGGGGCATCCCGATCGCCGTCATCAACCGCGGGCCGACCGCGATCGATGCGCGCAAGTCGGTCTCGATGCGCATCGACGCCGGGGCGGCCGAGACCCTCGAGCAGCTCGAGCAGATCCTGCGCTGACGACGCGCCGCCCGCGCCTCAGCTACTCGCCGCGGGAGATGCGCGTCATCTCATCTCGGGGCACGACCTTGACGCGCGCGCGACCGTGCGGCTCTCCGAGGCCGACTTCGTGCGCGTCAAGGCGGTGCCAGCCCTCGATCGTCGTGTACGGCACGCCTCGCGCTTCGAGGAGCGCTGGAATGACCTGCGGCTCGGACTCCTCCGGAGTCCAGAGGTTGTCGCGATCCTCGAGCAGGCACTCGAGCGTTTCCATCGCGTCGGACTTGGTGTGCCCGATGAGGCCGACCGGGCCGCGCTTGATCCAACCGGTGGCGTAGACGCCGGGAATCTGCTGCCCTTCGAGGTCGAGTACGCGCCCCTGCGTGTTCGGGATCACGCCCTTCGCATCGTCGAACGGAATCTCGTCGAGCGGGGAGCCGAAGTACCCGACCGCGCGGTAGATGGACTGGATCGGCACGATCTCGAACTCGCCGGTGTCGACGATGCCGCCCTGCCCGTCGGGAGCTGTGCGCTCGACTTTCAGCCCCGCGACGCGGCCGTCCTCGACCACGACCTCAACGGGCTTCGACCAGAAGTGCAGGTGCAGGCGACGCGAAGCGGGCGCCACTTCGCCTGCCTCGCGTGCGCGCTGCTCGTCGCGCCACTTGTCCATGATGCGAGTCATCACGATGACCTGTTTGTTCTTCATGAGCGTCTCGTCGGCGAACGCGTCGTCGTGCGAGAAGTCGCGCTCGTCGATCACCATGTCGACGTCGCGCACCTCGCCGAGCTCGCGCAGCTCGAGGGGCGTGAACTTCACGTACTTCGGGCCGCGCCGGCCGAAGAGGTGCAGTTCTTCGATGGGGTTCGCTTCGAGGCCCTCGTGCACGTTCTGCGGAATCTCGGTGGGAAGCAGGTCTTCGGCGTGCTTGATGAGCATGCGGGAGACGTCGAGCGCGACGTTGCCGTTGCCGATGACGCCCACCGACTTCGCTTCGAGCGGCCAGGTGCGAGGAACGTCGGGGTGGCCGTCGAACCAGCTCACGAAATCGGCGGCCCCGTACGAGCCCGCCGCATCGATGCCGGGAATATCGAGCGCCGCGTCGCGGATCGCGCCGGTCGAGAAGATCACCGCGTGGTAGTGCCGTTTGAGGTCTTCGAGCTTCAGATCCTGCCCGTAGCGGACGTTGCCGAAGTAGCGAATCGAGTCTTCGCCGGTCTCCCCTGAGCTCGCACGATCGAGCACGTCGCGCAATGCGGTGATGATCCCCTTGATGCGCGGGTGGTCGGGTGATACTCCGTAGCGCACTAGCCCGTACGGCGCGGGAAGCTGCTCGAAGAGGTCGATCTCGACCGCGAAATCGCGCTCCGCCTTCAGCAGCAGGTCAGCAGCGTAGATACCCGCAGGTCCCGCTCCTACGATCGCCAGTCGCATCTTGCTCATCGCTCGGTTCTTCCTTCCATTCCCCTGACGGTATTCTCCGCGGGGAGTCGAGAATTGAGGTGTTCGTAGGGCGCCTCAGCGCGCCGATGTCAGCCTTCGCGGTTGACGATCGAGTCGGCCATGCGCTCGAGCGCGCGCTTCACCGAGGACTTCGGCAGCGCATCGAGCGCGCGAACGGCATCTGCGGCCCAGCGATGCGCGGTGGCCTCGGTCTCACGGGTGACGGCGTGCGTCTGCAGTGCCTGCACCTCGGGATCGAGCAACGCCGGATCCGCGCCGCCCCGAATCTCGGCGACGCCCGCCTCGATGCGTGCGAGCAGCGCCGCATCTTCAGCATTGCCGGCCGCCGCGCTGTCTTGCAGCAGCAGATACGGCAGCGTGACGACGCCGGCGCGCAGGTCGGTGCCGGCGCGCTTGCCCGTCTGCTCCTTCTTCGGCGACAGGTCGATGACGTCGTCGATGAGCTGGAAGGCGACGCCGATGCGCTCGCCGTACTCCGTGACCGGATCTGCAAACTCCGCCGGAGCCTCGCCGAACATCACGCCCATGCGCGCGGCCGTCGAGATGAGCGCGCCGGTCTTGTCTGCGAGCACTTCGATGTAGTGCCCCTTCGGATCATCGCCCTCCTGCGGGCCGACCGTTTCGTGCAGCTGCCCCAGGCAGAGCCGCTCGAAGGTGCGGGCCTGCAGCAGGATCGCTTCCTCGCCCATTCCGGAGACGAGCGATGATGCGCGCGCGAAGAGCAGGTCTCCGGCGAGGATCGCGACCGAGTTCGACCACACCGTCTGCGCCGCGTCGACACCGCGACGGAGCTTCGCATCGTCCATGACGTCATCGTGGTAGAGCGACGCGAGATGGGTCATCTCGACGGCCTCCGCCGCGCGACGAACCAGCTCGTTCGGTCCGGAGCCGAGCTCGCTCGTCAGCAGCGTGAGCATGGGGCGGATCCGCTTGCCTCCGGCACCCATCAGGTATCGCGCCGGTGCGTCGGCGACCGGTGAGGCGAAGCGAAGGTGCTCGAGAAGTTCGGATTCGACGAGCTCGAGCTGCTGCTGGATCTCCTTCGCGTGACGACGGTCGGCCGCCCCGCGGAACAGGCGCATCGGCAGCGCCTGGGTTGCCGTGTCTTCGGCGATGGGACGACTCACGGGGTGTCTCCAGGTCGAGGGGCGGTCTCGCCTGCGGCTTCTGTCGAGGCTTGCGGCTGCGGAGCAGCGGGCTTCGGCGCGGCCGGTTTCGGCGCAGCCGCAGGCTTCGCGGCTGCCGGCTTCTTCGCGGCCGCAGGCTTCGCGGCCGCAGGCTTCGCGGCCGCAGGCTTCTTGGCGGCGGTCGGCTTCGCGGCAGCGGATTTCGCGGCAGCGGGCTTCGCGGCAGCGGGCTTCGCGGCAGCGTCGGGCTTCGCGGCAGGGTCGGGCTTCGCAGCAGCGGCCACCTTCGCGGCAGCAGGCTTCGCTGCAGCGGGCTTCTTCGCGGCAGCGGGCTTGGCTGCAGCCGGCTTCTTCGCGGCAGCGGGCTTGGCAGCAGCGGGCCGCTTCGGCGCTTCACGCGGGACGAAGCCGCGATGCAGCGCGACGATGCCGAACGTGAGGTTGCGGTAGGCGACGCGTTCGAACCCCGCCTCGCGCATCCACGCAGCGAGTTCGCCCTGGTCGGGCCACGCTTCGATCGATTCGTTCAGATAGCGGTAGGCGGCGGCGGCATCGCGATTGATGGCCCCGGCGATGCGGGGCAGCACGTGCCGACCGTAGAAGGCGTACGGCCCCCGCACGACGGCGGCGGGCGGCGTCGAGAACTCGGCGATGACCACTCGCCCGCCGGGCTTCACCACACGACGCATCTCACGCAGTGCCGCCTTCGGGTCGTTCACGTTGCGCAGCCCATACGAAATGGTGGCTGCATCGAATTCGTCGTCTGCGAACGGCAACTGCGTCGCGTCGGCCCATTGGAACTCGATGAGGTCGTTGCCGGCATGCCGTCTGCGCCCCTCGGCGAGCATCCCCTCGGAGAAGTCCGCGGCGACGACGTGCGCCCCGTGCGCGGCGATGGCAGCCGACGACGTTCCGGTGCCGGCCGCGAGGTCGAGCACCCGCATCCCCTTGCGCGGTGCGATCGCTTTGGTCGTCGCCACGCGCCACAACCGGTCGTTGCCGACCGTGAGCACGTCGTTGATCAGGTCGTATCGCGGCGAGACCTCATCGAACATTGCGGAGACGTCTGCTGCGTGCTTGGTCGCGGTATCGGGGCGGGTCACCCCTCCATCGTATCCCGAACGGCTATGCAACTCCTGGAGCAGTGCTGGCGGCAGCGCTCGGGCCAGTGCGCCCAGGAGGGAGGAGTAGATTGGCACTGTGACGAGCACTCCTCCGGCGCCCCGCCTGCGCGCGACGACCCGGCCTCTGGAGCACGCCCCCGATCTCATCTCGCTCGCCGACCCGAACGCCCCGATGATCTGGACGCGAGGGGATCGCGGCTGCGTAGGGGTCGGCGAGGTGCTGCGCCTGTCATTCTCCGGACCGCACCGGTTCACCGATGCTGCTGCCGCATGGCGCCGGATCGCTGAGACGGCGATCGTCGACGACTCCGTCCGCATGCCCGGCTCGGGCCTCATCGCGCTGGGAACGTTCGCGTTCGCCGACGAGAGCTCTGCCGAGAGCGTGCTCATCGTGCCGCGTCTGCTGGTCGCCCGTCACCGCGGGCAGGCCTGGATCACGGAGATCGCCGCCGTCGATGCTGATCCTGCACCGCTCGCCGTACCCGATCCTCCGGCGAGCCGCGCGTGGGAGGGCGTCCGCTTCGGAGATCGCGCGCTCGCCACCGGTGGAGACTCGGTGGCGTCATACCTCGCGGGCGTGCGCGAAGCGGGAGCTCGCATCGAGCGCGGCGAGTTCGAGAAGATCGTCATCGCCCGCCAGCTGGAGGGGGCGCTGCCCGGGGCCTCCGACCTGCGGGTGCCCCTCACCCGCCTCGCCGAGCACTACCTCGATTGCTGGACCTTCGCCGTCGACGGACTCATCGGCGCGAGCCCAGAGACGCTCATCAGGTCGACGAGCGGCGCCGTCTCGGCGCGCGTGCTCGCGGGGACCAGGGGCCGCCACTCCGAGGACGCCGCGCGAGACGCCCGCGCCAGGGACGAACTCCTGACGAGCGCGAAAGAGCAGCACGAGCACGCATTCGCAGTGCAGAGCGTCGTCACCGCACTGTCCCCCCACGTGCGCGACCTGCGCACCAGCGAGGAGCCCTTTCCGCTGCAACTGCCGAACGTCTGGCATCTCGCGACCGACCTCGGAGCGGCGCTCGGCGAGCAGAGCTCGTCGATCGAGCTCGTCGGCGCGCTGCACCCGACCGCCGCAGTCGCGGGCACCCCGACTGCGACCGCTGTCGCAGCGATCGCCGAACTGGAGCCCTTCGACCGCGGCCGTTACTCGGGCGCGGTCGGCTGGATCGACGCCGATGGCGATGGAGAATGGGTCATCGCGCTCCGCTGCGCGCAACTCGGAGCGCCCGATGCGCAGACCGGAGCGCGGCCCGTGGTGGCGAGTGCCGGCGGGGGCATCGTCGCCGGGTCCGATCCCGACCACGAGCTCGGGGAAACCGTGTCGAAGTTCCGCCCCATCACGGAGGCGTTCGCTCGCTGACGGCGTCCGGCACTGCCGTCTCCAACCTGTGGTGAGCAGGCCGGCGGGGACGGGCGGGACCGGGATCCGCTACGCGGGCCAGTGCATGTCGAGCGAGTCGACCACGCGCTGCCGCTCGGCGGCGACGTCGAACTCCGGCTCCGGCCAATGCGGGCTGAGCTTCGCGAGCTCCGCTGTCACAATGCGCTGCACCGCGACGCGCGCGTACCACTTGGCGTTGGCGGGTACGACGTACCAGGGCGCCGTCTCCGAGTGGGTCCGCTCGATCGCGGTCTGGAACGCCTCCATGTACGCGGGCCAGTGCAACCGCTCATCGACGTCCCCGGGATTGTACTTCCAGTGCTTCTCGGGGTCGTCCAGCCGCGAGATGAGCCGCTCCGCCTGCTCCTCCGGCGAGATGTGCAACATGATCTTCACGATGCGCACGCCCTCAGCCGTGATCCTCGATTCGAATTCGTTGATGGCACCGTATCGCCGCTCGATCTCTTCGGGCGGCGCGAAACCGCGCACCTTCTGGATGAGCACGTCCTCGTAGTGCGAACGATCGAACACCCCGATCACGCCCGGCTCCGGCACCCGGCGCTCGACGCGCCAGAGGAAGTCGTGCGCACGCTCCTCAGCGCTCGGCGACTTGAAGGCGGTCAATGCGAGCCCGTAGGGCTCGGTCTGCCCGAAGACGTGGTTGACGATGCCGCCCTTGCCGGCAGCATCCATCGCCTGGAGCACGACGAGCAAGCGATCCTTCGCCCCCAAGCGGCTCTGCGCGAAGAGCTTCTCCTGCAGCACACGCAACTCCTGAGCGGCTCGCTCGAGCTCCTGATATCCCTCGCGCTTGCGCGCATCCGTGCCCGGAGTGGCCGAAGGATCGACCTCGCTCAACTGGAAGCCGGGCCGCACGCGCAGCAGCTCTCCCACTTCATCGGTCCAGAACGCCTGCGTCATGGTGTCTCCTTCTGTGTTCGTCGCTGTCCACTGTAGGGGCGCACCGACTCGCCGGGTCGCGTCACTCGGCCAGCGGAATCTCCACGATGCTCGGCCCGGTGACCGGCTCGGTGAGCAGCCGCTCGAGCTCACTGCGTGTGGCGACCCGGCGGTAGTCCCACTCATACGCTGCGGCCAGGGACGCGATATCGACCCGCTGCGGGGTGCGCATCACCCGCGCGAATGCGTCGGCGTCCGCGGTCTCGGCGACCTCCAGACCGTCGAAGATCGTTCCGCCGCCGTCGTTCGCCACGAAGACCTGGATGCGCGGACGGGGCTCCCCCTCGAGCAGCAGGAGCGATCCGGCATCGTGCAGCAGCGCGAGGTCCCCGATGAGCACCCGCGTCGTCCCGGCCGCTCGAGCCGGATCATCGGCGAGCTGGCTCGTCACCGCGATGCCGAGCGCCGTCGCGACGGTGCCGTCGATGCCGGCGAGACCTCGGTTCGCGTGCACGCCCACGCGTCGGGCGGGCGCGAGCGCGTCGAGCACGCGCACCAGACGCGACGCCGCGATGACCAGCCGATCGTGGGGCCACGTGCCGCGCCACACGCTCTCGACGAGCAGCTCGCGCGAGACCGGCTCGCGCATGATGGCGACCTCCGTGCGGGCGTAAGCGTTGCGCTCCTTGTAGCCCGGCGCGAGCGCCGCCTCGAGGTCGGGCTCGTGCACGGTGGAGCGCTCGCGCTGCAGCGCGCGGTCCGCGACGACCCAGGCCCCGAGCCAGCCTCGCAGGGCGCGGGCATCATGCTCGGGTGCGACGCGTGCGGCCGACACCACTCGAGCACCGCGGCTGGGATCGACGTACTCGGCACCGGATCCGTGGTGCGGATCGATCACGACCACGTCGACGTCGTCGCGACGCAGCAGCTGAGGAATCTGACGCGTGAGGGTCGGGTGGCCGAACACGATCGCGCGCTCCGTGAGGCCGCCGATCTGCGGGTCGTCGATCAGCGTGGCGTAGGCGGCGATGGTCTCGCGCCCGAATCGCGCTCCGCTCACCACCTCGGCGAGCAGCGGCAGGCCCGCGGCCTGCGCGAAGGCCTCGGCCTCGGGGCCCGCACCCGCTCCGGCGATCACGACCGCGAGCGCATCCCCAGCGTGCTCGTAGACATCTGCATCGTCCGCGATCGGCCCCGACCCGTCCGGCTCCGGGTGCTGCGCTGCTCGTTCTGCGGCCTCGCGGGCGGCCGCTTCGAAGCCCGCGACGATCATGCGCTCGAAACCTGCGGTCCCGGAGAGCGGGTCCCTGAACGAGAGATTCAGCTGCACCGGCCCGGCGGGCCTTCCGCCGGAAGCACCGAGAGCCGCGGCGAGGCCCCGGGTCACGAGCGTCGCCGGATCGCGCAGGGCATCGCGCACGAGGTCGCCGTCGACGAATTCGGGGGCCGGCACATCGACCGACCAGCGAGCGAATGCGTCGAAGAGGCCCGCCTGGTGCGTCGCCTGGTTACTGCGGATGCCGCGCAACTCCTCGGGGCGGTCCGCGGTGAGCAGCAGCATCGGCACACGGGCCTCGTGCGCTTCGAGCACCGCCGGCATGAGGTTCGCGACCGCCGTCCCGCTCGTCACGACGATCGGTGCCGGCATGCCCGTTTCACGTGCAACCCCCAACGCGAAGAACCCGGCCGATCTCTCGTCGAGCTTCACGTGGAGCCGCAGCGCATCGGCGTGCTGCGCCGCCGCACCAGCCAGAGCGAGCGCCTGAGAACGCGACCCGGGGCACACCACGAGATCGCGCACGCCGCGACGGACGAGTTCGGCGAGCAGTTCGACTGCGAAGACGGAGGCTGCTGCCGGCTGCGCCGAGCTCACGGCTTGGAGTCGCCGTCGGAACGCGTTCCCGGCTCGTCCGCACTCCGGGGCTTCGGCAATTCCTCCGTGGGTACCGCGTCAGGAACAGCGGGCTGAGCATCGGCATCAGCGTCGGCGTCGGCATCGATCTCGGCTTCGGCATCGGCTTCGTTCACGATCGGCGCTCCCGCTTCCGCGGGGGATGTGCGCGCTGCAGCGGCATCTGAAGACGCAGCATCGCCGGTGCGATCCGGCGTCTCCGCACCATCGCCACCGCGGGCGAGCGTCGGCTCCTCCCCGGGAAACGTCTCGTCGTCGAGTTCGCGCAAGCGGTCTTCGAGATCCCGCATGTGCGCATCGAGGTCGGTGCTCGAAAGACTCGTGCCCGAGAAGCGCGGGTCATCGTCGGGTGCAGGCCGTCGCGTCGCCTGCGCCTGGGCGGACCCCTTGCCGATGAAGAACCAGAGCAGCGCGCCGATCACCGGCAGCACCGCGATGATGACGATCCACACCGGCTTGTTCATTCCGCGCGCACGCGATCCCTCGGTCATCGCCGCGTCGACCAGCGCATACAGCGTCAGTGCTACGGCGATGACGACCCCGATTATCACGAACCGCACCATACCCTTAATCGTACTCGCAAGCGTTCGCGAAACCCTGGGCCTTGCGCGGAGCCTCGCTTCAGGTGCCGCGGGTACACTCGTGCGGGTGAACAACCCGCGCACCGCCTGGATCGTGTACATCGTACTTCGTCTGCTCTTCTTCGCAGTGCCGTTCACCGTGCTCTTCCTCATCGGCCTGCAGCCGTGGATCGCAGCCGTCTTCGCCGCCCTGATCGGGGTCGCCCTCTCGGTCATCTTCCTCGCCCGCCCACGGTCGACGGCCTCCGAGAGCATCTACGACTGGCGCAATCGAGACCGCACACCCGACGACATCGTCGAGGACGAGGCCGTCGAAGCGCGCGAGACGCCGAGCGAGGCCGCCCAGCCGGGCCCTTCCGCCGGACCGGGCGCGTCCGGCACTGGCACTGGCACCGGCACTGGCACCGCATCGAACTCGCGTTGAACCCGCTTCGGTACGCGATTCGGCGTCGGTGAGCCACGTTCCGCGCGAATGATCTCACCGAAGCCAAATCCCACACCGAGTACCGGCGCGGCGGCGCACTCGGAGCAGCGCTACACCTGGGTCGCCTCCCACCCCGCGTAGAGCTGCGCGTACCGTCCGCCGAGCTCCACCAGTTCCGCGGGCGACCCGTCCTCGACGACGCGGCCGCTCTCCATGACGAGCACCCGGTCGGCGATCGCCACGGTCGACAGCCGGTGGGCGATGATGATCGCCGTGCGATCGGCGAGCAGACGCTGCAGCGCGTGCTGCACCAGTCGCTCGCTCGGCAAGTCGAGCGAGGCGGTCGCCTCATCGAGGATGAGCACCGTCGGATCGGCGAGGAACGCGCGTGCGAACGAGATCAGCTGGCGCTGCCCGGCCGACACGCGCCCGCCGCGCTTGTTCACGTCCGTCTCGTACCCGTCGGGGAGGGATTCGATGAATCCTTCCGCACCCACGGCGCGTGCCGCCGCCCGAATCTCGGCCGCCGACGCGTCCGGTTTGCCGAGCGCGATGTTCTCGGCGACCGTTCCGCTGAAGAGATACGCCTCCTGAGTCACCATCACGATGGCGCGTCGCAGATCGGCGGTATCGAGTTCGCGCAGGTCGACGCCGTCGAGTCGCACCGCCCCGCCAGTCGGATCGTAGAATCGCGCGACGAGCTTCGCGAGCGTCGACTTTCCGGCACCCGTCGTTCCGACGAGCGCGACCGTCTGGCCGGCCGGGATCTCGAGGTCGCAGTCCGCGAGCACCGTGCGGGCTCCACCGCGGCCGCCCCCGTAAGCGAAATCAACGTGATCGAAGCCGAGCTCGCCGCGCGGGCGCTCGAGGCGCACGGGCGCGGCGGGATCCTGCACCGTCGGTTCCTCCTCGAGCACGCCCGAGACCTTCTCGAGCGCCGCCGTCGCCGACTGATAGGAGTTGAGGAACATCGCGACTTCTTCCAACGGCCCGAAGAAGTTGCGCACGTAGAGCACGGCGGCGATGAGCACGCCGATCGCGAGCTCGCCGCCCGTCACGCGGAGCGCGCCCCAGAGCAGCACCACCGCGACCGTGACGTTCGCGAGCAGGATGAGCCCGGGATCGAGCACCCCGAAGAGCCGCAGCACGCGCAGGTTCGCGCGACGGTACTCGTCGGAGACGGCGCCGAAGTCGGCATCGCCGCGGCGCTCGCGCCGGAAGGCCTGCACCGCCCGGATCCCCGTCATCGTCTCCACGAACTGCACGATCAGGTGCGCGCTCGCGACGCGCGTCGAACGGAACCCCTTCTGCGACTCCACGACGAACCAGCGCATGAGGATCGCGAGCGGGATCCCCATGAAGAGCAGCACCAGGCCGCTCTTCCAATCCAGCAGGAAGAGCATCACCATCGTGAACGTGCCGATGAGCACCGCGTCGACGAGTTCGTTGAGGCTGCCGTCGAGCAGCTCCTGAATCGATTCGAGATCGCTCGTCTGCCTCGAGATGATGCGACCCGATGTATACCCCTCGTGGAATTCGAGGCTCAACCGCTGGGTATGCCGGAAGATGCGCGTGCGCAGCTCGATCATGACCGCCTGCGTCAGGCGTGCAATGAGCACGACGTACCAGCCGACGAGCAGCGAGCCGATCGCGCCGGTCACCAGGAAAGCGAGCGCGACCCCGACGGCCGGCACCCAGTCCCCGGCGTCCAGTGCGGCCGGCAGCGCCGTGTCGATTCCATAGGCGATCAGTGTCGGACCCACCGCACGCATCGCGGATGAGATGATCACGACGACGGCCGTCAGCGCGATGAGGCGCCGGAGCGGCCGCAGAATCGAACCGAGCAGACGCAACGAGCGGCGGCGGATCGCGCGACTCTCCTCGCGGGTGTACGAATCGCGATCCTCGCCGCTCGTTCCCTGCACGCTCGCGAGGCTCATGAGCGAACCTCCTCGGTATCGGTATCGGTGTCGGTGTCAGCGTCAGCGGTTGCGGTGTCGGTCGGATCGGTCTCGGTCCGACCGGTCTCCGCCGTGTCGGCGAGGGCGTCCCGCTCGATCCCGGCGATCAGGCTGCGGTACTGGGCGCTCGTGCGCAGGAGTTCGGAATGGGTGCCGACGGCATCGATACGACCGTCGAGCATGACCGCGACGCGATCGGCCAGCGCCACCGTCGACGGACGATGCGCGACGATGAGCGCGGTCGTGTCGGCGAGCACGCGTCGCAGAGCCGCCTCGACGAGCGCCTCGGTGTCGACATCGAGCGCCGAGAGCGGATCATCGAGCACCAGCACATCGGGGGCCGCCGCCACGACCCGGGCGAGCGCGAGCCGCTGGCGCTGACCGCCGGAGAGGCTGAGCCCCTC
Organism: Leucobacter manosquensis; assembly: GCF_018304845.1. NCBI lineage: Bacteria > Bacillati > Actinomycetota > Actinomycetes > Micrococcales > Microbacteriaceae > Leucobacter > Leucobacter manosquensis. The sequence continues at coordinate 1,890,692 of NZ_JAFEVO010000001.1, forward strand.
CTCCCCCACCTCGGTGTCGAGGCCGCGGGGGAGATCGTCGACGAACCCCGCCTGCGCAACGGCGAGCGCATCCTGCAGCACCCGATCCGCCTCGGCGCTGCCGAGAGCGAGATCATGGCGACCGAGCAGCACGTTCTCGCGCACCGTGGCCGAGAACAGGATCGGCTCTTCGAACGCCACGCCGATCCGGCGCCGCAAGTCGTCGAGCGCCAGATCGCGCACGTCGATCCCGTCGAGCGTGATCGCCCCGCCCGTCACGTCGTACAGCCGCGTCGGCAGCGTCGTGAGGGTCGTCTTGCCGCTCCCCGTCGCACCGACGATCGCGAGCGTCTCGCCCGGACGCAGCGCGAGGTCGAGCCCGTCGAGGAGGTCGACCTCTTCGGCACCCGCGTCGGGATACCGGAAATGCACGTCGCGGAATACGAGTTCGCCGCGCGCCTGGGCGATCGTCTGCGGGCGCTCGGGCTCCCGCACGGCCTGCTCGGCGTCGAACACCTCGAACACCCGGTCGGTCGCGGTGCGCGTGTCGATCAAGAAGGCGAACAGGAAGCCGAGCGAGCCCATCGGCCACCGCAGCGCCGCCGCCATCGCGAAGAACGCCACGAGCTCCCCCGTCGAGAGCAGGTCGTGCGCAGCGAGCCAGACGCCCGTGATGAAGCACGCACCCATGGCGAGGATCGGCACGAGCTCGTACCAGAACCAGAGTCCGCCGACCTCCCGCGCCTTGCGCATCTCCGTCTCGCGCAGCGTCTCAGCCCGACGCGTGAACTGCGAGAGCGCATGGCCGCCCCGGCCGAAGGCCTTGAGCACGCGAATGCCGTGCACGCTCTCCTCCACAGCGGTCGCAAGATCACCCGTCTGATCCTGGCTGCGCCGCGACAGCACGCCGTAGCGCTGCTCGAAGCGGTAGCCGACGGCCCAGATCGGGATCGAACACGCGACGAAGACGACGCCGAGCGCCCAATGCCAGCGGAAGAGCAGCCCCATACCGATCACGATCGTCAGCACGTTGACGAGCAGCAGGATCAACCCGAACGCCAACCACCGGCGGATCGAGCTGATGTCCTGCATCATGCGGCTGAGCAGCTGGCCCGACTGCCACCGGTCGTGGAAGGCGACGGGCAAGCGCTGCAGTCGTTCGAAGAAGGACTGACGCACCGCGTACTCGATCGCAGCGGACGGGCCGAGCACGAGACGCCGGCGCATGAACACGAGCAGCGCTTCGAGGACGCCGAGCAGCAGCACGGCCAGGGTCGCCCAGGCGATGAGGATGCGGTCGCCGGACGCGATGGGACCGTCCACCGCCCATTCCAGCACGAGCGGAACGACGAGGCTCGCGAGTGCGGCGCCCAGACCGAGGAACGCGCCGGTGATCAGTTTCGGGAGTGCGGGACGGGCGAACGGGAGCAGACGCGCGAGCGCGCGCGCCGTGGAGACGCGAGCGGGATCGCTCGGTGTGTGCTGAGTCGCAGCGAGATGGTTCATGATGCCTGACGTATGCCGGCGCCTGGACGCGGGCGCCCAAGGGCGGACCGCGCGCGGCGCGAGAGGAAATGCTGAGGTGGAAGCGGAGAAGGGGCGGCCCGCGATCGGAGCCGCGTCGACCTACTGCCCTGGCTTCGGAGTGCCCGGGAGTCGCGGCGCCGACGGCTGGGTGATGATTGCCATGGTGCGCTCCTCTCCGGGGTCAGGGTTTCCGAACCTCAGCCTAGCCAGGCTGCGCGCTCGAGCACAAGGATCGCGTCGAACGCTCGGCGATCCTGCGCCGGATCACTCGGCGTCAGAACGCGAAGGCGATTCCGAGCAGCACACCGTAGGCGAGCGCGGCGAGACTCGTGAGCTGCAGGACGAGGATGAGCTCCCGCGCCGTCTTGGCGGTGAGTGTGATGATCGAAGCCGGAATGGCGAGGAGGAGCACGAACCAGACGAGGATCATGCCCGGCTGCGCGAGCGCGTAGAACGCCGGCACCGCGAACGGCAGCAGCACGCAGACGACGTAGAGGATGCGAGACGCGCGGTCGCCGATGCGAACCGCGAGCGTGCGCTTGCCCGCCAGGCGATCCGTCGGAATATCGCGGATGTTGTTCACCACGAGCACGGCCACCGCGAACAGGCCGACGCCGGCGCCCGCGACCCAGGGCTCCTGCACGTCGATGTCCGTCTGCAGCCACACCGTGCCGACCGTCGCGACGATCCCGAAGAAGACGAAGACGACGATCTCCCCCAGCCCCGCATACCCGTAGGGGCGCTTGCCCCCCGTGTAGAACCAGGCGGCGACGATGGCCACCGCGCCCAGAGCGAGGAACCACCAGCGCTCACTGAGCACCACTGCGACGAGGCCCGCGACCGCGGCGAGCGCGAAGAACGTCAGCGCGACGGCCAGCACCCGCTTCGGGTTGACGAGCCCCGACCCGGTGAGCCGAGCGGGGCCGACTCGAAACTCGTCCGTACCGCGGATACCGTCGGAATAGTCGTTCGCGTAGTTCACCCCGATCTGCAGGAACACGGCGACGGCGAGCGCGAGCAGACTCAGTGTGAGCGAGAACTCCTGCACCATGTGCGCGATGCCGCTGCCCGCAGCCACCGGCGCCACGGCGAGCGGCAGGGTGCGCAACCGTGCTCCGCCCACCCAGTTGCGCCAGGTGATCCGCGGCGGCGCCCCCGCTGCGGCCTGCCGCTCAGCAGCGGCCCGAGTCGCGGGATTGCCCGATCGTCGACGGTCGTGTGCCTGGTTCACGTCTGATCCTTCTCTCCGTGCGCATCGCCCTGCGCATCTCCGTGCGCTTCGCCGTGCGCATCGCCCTGCGCACGCATGTCGTGCACGTGGGCGGCATCGCCGCGCCGCACCTCGCTGAAACTCGAGCGCAGTCGCCCCATCCATTCGCCGATCGCGGCGTAGTCGGGCTTCCCGCCAGGAAGCCGCGGAATCGCGTCCACCTCCGTCACCCATTCGGGCACGGCCGCAGGGCCGAGCGACGCGCGCAGCACCTCCTGCACGCGCTCGAAGGCGGCGCGTTCGTCGGGGGCGCTCTCCACGGCGGCGCCCGTGCCTGCGCCCGGGACCACATCGACGACGATCGACACCCGCTCCCCCCACTCGGGATGCGGGGCGCCGAGTGCCACGGCGTGCTCCCACCCTGACTGCTCGCGCACCACGCGCTCGACCTCGTCGAGGGACACGTTGACGCCGCCCGATATGATGACGCGATCGAGACGGCCGGTGACCGTCAGCATGCCGCCGAGCAGCTCACCCGAGTCGCCCGTGCGATACCAGCGCACCGGCACCCCGTCACGCCCCGCGTCGGTGATGAAGGCGCGATCCGTGAGCTCCTGGTCTCCGACGTAACCCAGCGCGAGGGTGCTGCCGGCGAGCTGCACCTCGCCGGCGCGAATGCGCACACGGGTGTCGCCGATCTCGACGCCGTCGTACACGCACCCGCCCGCCGTCTCCGACATCCCGTAGCTGCGCGTCAAGGCGATGCCCAGCGCGTGCGCACGGCTGCGGAGCGACACGCTCACGGACTGCCCGCCGACGAGCACCGCATCGAAACGGCGCAGCACATCGGCCGCCGAGCGATCCTGCTCGACGTGATCGATCAGTCGCGCGAGCTGCACCGGCACCAGCGAGACGTAGCGACGATCGGCGTCGAGGGTCTCCGCCTGCTCGAGAAAGGCGGCTGGCTCGAAGCGGCCGTCGAAGAAGACGGGCTGCGTACCGGCGAGATCGCTGCGCACCAGCATCTGCAGGCCCGAGATGAGGTGCGTCGGCAGCGCCACCAGCCACTGCCCGTGCCCGCCGAACCGCTCGGCCGTCGCCTCGGCGCTCGCGCGCAGGGCGTCGGCGGAGAGCGCGACCGCCTTCGGAGTGCCCGACGACCCTGACGTGCGCACGACGACAGCTGTACCCTCGGGCAGATCCTGCTGCTGCAATGCGACGATCGCGTCGGGGTCGGCACCGGGAGCGACCGGCACGACCGGCGCCCCGCCTCGCAACGCATCGGCGAGACCGGCGGTCAGCCAAGCACGATCTTCGGTCGGGATCGCACGGAGTCTGTGGGGCGCAGTCACCCGACCAGGGTACTCCGCGCAGCCCTGCTGTGCGCATCGCCGGCGAGCGGGCGCGGCGCACGGCGGGCGGGCGGGTGGTGTGGCCGCCGCCGCCCCGTGCCAGCCCACCCACCCACATGGGAGCGGGGTCACTGTTCGTGCGTGTCGCGGGTCTGACACGCACGAACAGTGACCCCGCTCCGGTGGAGACAGTGAGCGCAGCGGGCCGCAGCGCTCAGTAGTGGTAGGGGAAGGGGCTCCAGTCGGGCTCGCGCTTCTCGAGGAACGAATCACGGCCCTCGACCGCCTCATCGGTGCCGTAGGCGAGGCGGGTGGTCTCCCCCGCGAAGAGCTGCTGCCCGACGATGCCGTCGTCGACGGCGTTCATCGCGTACTTGAGCATCCGGATCGCGGTCGGCGATTTACCGAGGATCGTGCGCGCCCAGGCGATGCCGGTGCGTTCCAGCTCCGCGTGCGTCACGACCTCGTTAACGGCGCCGATCTCGCGCGCGCGCTCGGCGGAGTACTCCTCGGCGAGGAAGAAGATCTCCCGTGCGAACTTCTGGCCGACCTGCTTCGCGAAGTAGGCGCTGCCGTAACCGGCGTCGAACGAGCCGACGTCTGCGTCGGTCTGCTTGAACTTGGCGTGCTCCCGGCTCGCGATGGTGAGATCGCAGACCACGTTGAGCGAGTGGCCGCCGCCGGCCGCCCAGCCCGGGACGAGTGCGATGACGACCTTCGGCATGAATCGGATCAGCCGCTGCACCTCGAGAATGTGCAGCCGCCCGGCGCGCGCCGCGGCCTCCGGCCCCACCTCGGTCTCGTCATCCGAGTACTTGTACCCATCGCGGCCACGAATGCGCTGGTCGCCGCCCGAGCAGAACGCCCAGCCGCCGTCTTTGGGGCTCGGCCCGTTTCCGGTGAGCAGCACGACCCCGACCTTCGGGTTCACTCGCGCACGCTCCAGCGCATCGGCGAGCTCGTCCACGGTGCGCGGGCGGAAGGCGTTGCGCACCTCGGGCCGGTCGAACGCCACGCGCGCGATGCGGCCGTCGAGGCTGAGGTGGGAGGTGATGTCGGAGTAGTGCTGAGCCCCGGGGGCGATCTCCCACTCGGCGGGGTCGAAGAGCTCGGATACCTGCTGCGTCATGCCCCTAGCCTAAGGCGCGGGCCCCTCGAGCAGGTGAGTCGTCCGCGCTCCCCGTGATGAGCCGGTCAGGCACGTACTGCGTGCGCCTCGCCCACGGGAAGTACACGGCGAACGTCACCGCGATCGCGATGAGCCAGGACAGGTCGGCGCCCCCGAGGGCTCGGGCGACCAGGCCGACGTACACGGCCTGGCTCATGAAGGGCAGCTGGGCCAGAACGCCGATGCCGTAACTCGCGATCGCGACCCAGTTGAACGCCCGATACGGGCCGCTCGGGTCATAGAGCGCCGGGATGTCGACGCGTTCCTTCGAAATGAGGTAGTAGTCGACGAGGTTGATCACGCTCCACGGGATGAAGACGGTGAGCAGCGCAAGCACGAAGTTCTTGAACACAGTGAGGAAACCCACTTCATTCGCGATCAGCGCTACAACGGTGGCGAAGACGGTGAATCCGACGATGATACTCGTGCGAACCGCTTGGGAGACGCTCCGATGGTTCGTCCATCCGGTGATGATGGTGAGAATGCACATGAATCCGCCGTAGGCGTTCAACGAGTTGACCGAGAGCTTGTTCACGACGATAACGGCATAGATGAAGATCGCCACGAGGCCGCCCCCGGCGATCTCGCCGAGGCTGCCCACCTGGCTGGATAGGAACGCGTCGGTTCCGAGGGCGCCGGCGATGAGCACCCCGAGGGTCATCGCGATCTGGGCACCGATCACGGACCCGAGGAACGTACTCCAGAACGTGGCGCGTACGGACGTTCGCTGGGGCAGGTAGCGCGAGTAGTCGGCGACGTAGGGCGCGAACGTCATCTGCCAACCGGCGGCGAGCGCGATCGCGAGAATGAACGACGCCCAGGTGAAGTCGACCTGTCCGAAAGCCGATTGCACGTCATACCCGGCGAAGAGGCGGATGGCGATGTAGCCGAATCCGATGAGCCCGATGACCGAGGCGATGCGACCGATCATGTGGATGAGTCGGTAGCCGACGACGGCGACGCAGGTCGTCATGAGCCCGAACAGCACCATGCCCCACACCGGAGCGTTCCAGCCGAAGATCAGGTTGAGCGCTTGGCCGCAGAGCACAACGCTCGTCATCTGGAAGCCGAGGTACATGAGGATCGTGAGCACCAGCGGCAGGGCCGCGCCTTTGACGCCGAACTGCACTCGGCTGGAGATCATCTGGGGAAGCCCCAGGCGCGGGCCCTGCGCCGAGTGCAACGCCATGGTGATTCCGCCGATCACGTTTCCGATGAACAGACCGATGATGGCTGCCATCGCTTCCGCGCCGAATGTGATGGCGATTGCCCCGTCGACTACGGCGGTGATCTGCAGGTTCACGCCGAACCAGAGCGAAAACTGGTTGCTCACCCGGCCGTGCCGTTCCGCTTCGGGTACGCGCTCGATCGTGCGGATCTCGCGAGTCATCAAGCTCTCCGAACTGGGAGTGTCGGTCCTCATCGTCCGTCCTCGTTTCGTTGATCGTTGGGCAGCGCGTCTTCGCACTTCCGGCAGGTTAGGGCGCGATCAACGAGGAGTTCGTGACTCTTCGTCATCACCTGTCCGGGATCTCAGATCTCTGCGTGGAGACAGACGTTCACTACCGGAGCGCGTCAACCTGACTTGATGGCTCGGAGGACGGACACCGCCAGGGCGTGACAGGATCGAGGCATGACCGACACCCGCAGCGCCGCGCCCGCCGCCCCTCCGCTGGCCGAAGTGCTCGCGGCCGCGCACGTCGTCTCGATTCCGACGCGTACGCGGTTCCGCGGCATCGCCGTGCGCGAGGCGATGATCTTCGATGCTCCGCTGGGCGCGAGCGAGTTCTCGCCGTTTCTCGAGTACGACGACGCAGAGGCCGCTCCGTGGCTCGCGGCGGCCCTCGACTTCGGATGGGCGCCGCAGCCGGAGGCGCTCCGCGAGCGGATCGAGGTGAACGCCACGGTGCCGTCGGTGGGCGCGCACGAGGCACCCGCCGTGCTCGCCCGCTTCCCCGGCTGCACGACCGCGAAGGTGAAGGTCGCCGAACGCGGGCAGTCGCTCGCCGATGACGTCGCCCGGGTGCGAGCGGTGCGCGAAGCGCTCGGGCCGGCGGGGCTCGTACGCGTGGATGCGAACGGCGGTTGGAGTGCGGACGACGCTGTCGCCGCCCTCGCGGCACTCGCAGACTTCGACCTCGATTACGCTGAGCAGCCGAGCGCGAGCGTCGACGAGCTCGTCGAGGTGCGTTCGAGGCTGCGCGCGGCGGGCGTGTCAGTGCGCATCGCGGCCGACGAGAGTGTGCGGAAGGCCGAGGATCCGCTCGCGGTCGCCCGAGCCGGAGCCGCCGATCTGCTGATCGTCAAGGCCCAGCCTCTCGGCGGCGTGCGCCGCGCGCGGTCGCTCGTGATCGAGGCCGGGTTGCCCGTCGTGGTGTCGAGCGCGCTCGACACGTCGGCCGGCATCGCGATGGGACTGCATCTGGCTGCCGCCCTCCCCGAGGGGATGCTCGCGGGCGCGTGCGGTCTGGGCACCGTCGCGCTGCTCGACGGCGATGTGACGGCGTCGCCCCTGGTGCCGCTCGACGGTGCGATCGAGGTGCGGCGGCCCGACCTCGACCCCGCGTTGCTCGAGCGCTACCGAGCGGCTCCGGATCGCGAGGAGTGGTGGCGGCAGCGCGCGTCTCGCGCTTACGCGCTGCTGCGATCCCGACGCGACCAGCGCTAGGCGGGCGCCGGGCCCGCCTCAGACGAGCTTCGCCGCGCGGCGCGCGCCCTCGCCCAGCGCCTCGAGCTTGGCCCAGGCGATCTGCGGGTGCACGCGGCCGCCGAGGCCGCAGTCAGTCGCGGCGATGACGCGATCCGCTCCCACGACGTTGGCGAAGCGCTGGATGCGCTGCGCGACGAGATCGGGGTGCTCGACGAGGTTCGTCGAGTGGCCGACGACGCCCGGGACGAGGATCAGGTCGTCCGGAATGATGCTCTTGTTCTCCTCCCACACGGCCCACTCGTGCTCGTGGCGCGCGTTCGCCGCCTCGAAGGAGATCTGACCGACGTTCGCTCCGAGCACGGTTTTGAGGATGTGCTTCAGCTCGATGTCGGTGGTGTGCGGGCCGTGCCACGATCCCCAGCACAGATGCAGGCGCACCTGCTCCTTCGGCAGCCCCTTGATGGCCTCGTTGATCGCGTCGATGCGGATCTGCGTGAACGCGAGGTAGTCCTCGACCGAGGGCTCCGGATTGATCTGATCCCAGTTCTCGGCGAGTGAGGGGTCGTCGAGCTGCACGATCAGCCCGGCGTCGGTGATCGCCCGGTACTCCTCGCTCAGCGCCGCGATCCAGGCGTCGATGTGCTCCTGCTCAGAGGCGTAGAAGTCGTTCTGAATGCGCGCGGCCGATCCCGGTGCGATCGCCGTGATGAACCCCTGCTCGCCCGGCTGCAGCGCCGCTCGGAGGTTGCGGGTGTCGGTCGCGACGAGCTCCTGCCCGGTGTAGGTGATCGCGTCGGTCGTGGTGGGGAACGGCGTCGCGTTCGTGCCCACGTTGATCTCGGCCTGGTAGGCCTCGGAGAAGCGCACCCAGTCGCGGCGATCCGGGAACGACGTCAGCTGGATGTTTCCGGGCGTCGAACGCACCGGTTCCTGGGTGAAGATGTTGCGCTCGGTGATCGTGAGGCCCGAGGTGCGCTGGAACGAGTACGTCCACCATGCGCCGTAGTCGACGGCGTTCGACATCGCCTTGCCGAACTCGCCGTCGCCGGGCTGCGTGATGCCGAGGTCTCGCTGGCGTGCGACGACGTCGCGCACGGCCTCGGTCACGAGCGCGTCGAACTCCGGCGTCGACTGCAGCGTCAGGCCGTCATCGGCAAAGGTGCGTGCGGCGTTCGCCTCGATGAGCGCCTGCGTGCGGGGCAGGCTGCCTGCGGTGGTGGTTTCGATCTGCGTCATACCTCGAAACTATCCGGCAGGATCCCTCAAACGGCAATCGCGTGACGCCGCATGACGGCGGATCAGCCAGCCGGGCGGTCGTCAGGTCGGGGTCCGCCGATCCTGCGCGGCGCTCAGCCTTTGAGCCCCGGGAAGTCCTCCTCGCGCCATTCGCTCGCAATGCGTTCGCCCGCCGCATGGGCAGCCTCCTCGCGCTGGCGCAGCTCGATGCGACGGATCTTGCCAGAGGTGGTCTTCGGCAGCTCGAAGAACTCGACGCGCCGTACCCGCATGTAGGGCGGCAGTGCGCCGCGTGCGTGGGAGAGGATCTCGCGTGCGGCTGCCTCGTCGGCGGTGACACCGGCTGCGAGCGAGACATACGCCTTGGTCACGTTCAGTCGCGTGCCGTCCGGCGCTCCGACCACGGCGGCTTCGGCGACGAAGGCGTGCTCGATGAGTGCGCTCTCCACTTCGAAGGGCGACACCTTGAAATCGCTGGACTTGAAGATGTCGTCGGTGCGGCCAACGAAGGTGAGCACGCCGTGCTCGTCGCGTTGGGCCACATCGCCGGTGTGGAAGAGGCCGCCTCGGGTCGCGCGCGCCGTCGCTTCCGGATCGCCGTAGTATCCCGGCATCAGGTTGACGGGGCGCTCGGGGTCCAGGCTCAGACAGATCTCGCCCTCTTGCGCCTCCTCGCCGGTCGCCGGATCGATGAGCACTGCCGAGACTCCGGGGAGCGGCCGCCCCATCGCGCCGGGCACGATCGGATCTCCGGGAAGGTTGCCGATGAGCGCCGTTGTCTCGGTCTGACCGTACCCGTCACGGATCTCGAGCCCCCACCACTCGCGGATGCGCGCGATGACCTCGGGGTTCAGCGGCTCGCCTGCCGAGACGATCTCGCGCAGCGCGCGCGGCTTCCTCGACAGTTTGCTCTGGATGAGCATGCGCCACACGGTGGGCGGAGCGCAGAAGGTGTTGACCCCCGCGCGGTCGAGCTCGGAGACGAGGAATTCCGCGTCGAAGCGGGCGTAATTCGCGACGAAGATGGTCGCGCCGACGTGCCAGGGGCCGAAGAAGCTCGACCATGCATGCTTCGCCCAGCCCGGGGCGCTGATGACCAGGTGGGTGTCGCCGGGGCGCACCCCGAGCCAGGACAGCGTCGTGAGATGCCCGAGGGGATAGCTCGTGTGGGAGTGCACCACGATCTTCGGCAGGCTCGTCGTGCCGGAGGTGAAGTACAGGAGCGCCGGGTCATCGCTCGTCGTCGTCTTCGCGATCGGAGCGAGTGATGCCGCGGACGACTCCTCGTACCGCGCCCAGTCGTAGAGCCGCGCACGGTGATCGGCGGGTGCCGCATCGAATCCCACCCCGATGCCACGGTAGTCGCCGGGGACCTCGCCGAATTTCATCGCGTCCTCGGCGGCGGCGAACACCCATCGCACCGTGCCGCGCTCGACGCGATCCACGAGCTCGTGCGGCCCGAGCACGACCGAGGTGGGCAGGAGCACGACACCGAGCTTCATTGCGGCGAGCATGATCTCCCACAGCTCGACCCGGTTGCCGAGCATGAGCATCGCGACGTCGCCGGGCTTGGCGCCGATGCGGCGCAGCCAGTTCGCGACTTGATCGGAGCGCTGCTTCAGCTGCGCGAACGTCCGCTTCAGCTCGCTTCCGTCGGCTTCGGCGATCCACAGGGCGGTGGTGTCGTTGCCCTCGGCGATCACGTCGAAGATGTCGTGCGCCCAGTTGAAATCCGGTCCGACCTCGGGCCACTCGAATTCGGTGCGTTGGCGCTGCGGCTCTCCTGCGAGCGCGAGCAGCTGATCCCGTGCGGCGAGGAATGAGGCCGTGGCGTCGATTTCGGTCATGCTCCCTATTGTCCCTTCTTCCGAGTGCCGGATCCCGTTCGCCGCGCCACCATCGCGCCCTGGGCGATGACCGCGGTGAGCATCACCGCGCCGAGTGCGATGGCTCCGCCGCCCCTGACGTCGCTGCCCGCCATCGGCAGCACGACCCAGCAGAACGTGATGCACTGCGCGAGCGCCAGGATGGGAATGGTGAGCCACGCGGTCGTCCGCAGACTGGCGCTGGCAGGGCGCCGCACGCGCGTCGTGAAGACGATCACGCCGGCCGAGGCCACGACGACGATGCCCAGGAGCCCGAAGACCGCGACGAACGGCAGGTTGAGGCCGCGCTCGGAGCGTTCGAGGGCCCCGTCGTCGACGCCGCCGAACGTATCCGGGTGAAACCGCAGGAGCGCCCCGAGATCGTCGTCGAGGTCGAGTGCGTACTGGCCGAGTGTGCGGTTGAGGTCCGCATCGACCGTCCATTCGCCAGCTGGTGTGCCCGCGGCGAGGTCCTCGGCGACGCGCGACTCGACGGTGTCCGCGTCGATCTCGACGACGAGTGCCCCGTCGTCGCGCACCCGCTCGGATCCGATGCGCAGCTCTGAGTGCGTGCGATCCTCGAAGTCGGCCTCGTCGGAGTAGTGGCTCTGCTGCGTCACCCAGGGCTTGGCAGCGTTGCCGTCTTCGAGCGGCGAGCGGTCTTCATCCGAATCGGTGGTGATCCAACCGGCGTCGGTGAGGTTCCCGACGAGATCGGGGTGCACTGCGAGCTGGATTCGGAGCGGCCGAACGGGGAGCTTCGCCCCGGAGTAGTCGCCCGGCTCCGCGGAGTGCTCGTCTTCCCAGAACGACAACCACGCCGCCCAGCGCACCTCCTGGACAGCGTCGTCCCCGGCGTCGGCGTCGGCGTCGGCGTCGACCGCAGCGTGGTCGAGCGAGTAGGCGATCTCGATCTCGTGCTCCCCAGAACGCACGTCGGAGAACTGGGTGAGCATCGCGAGGCTGCTCGTCTCCGATTGCGGCAGTTCGGTGTAGGGCGCGGCCTCCCCGTCGATCGTGACCGATTCGAGTTCGAAGCCGAGCGACTGCCCGAGGCGTTCCGTCGGCCATTCCTTCGCGAACTGCGGCACTTTCGAAGCCGAATCGTCGAAGACCACGTCAAGCCGCTCGACGACGTCGAGGCGCGCTCCGCCGTCGTCGCCGCGTCGCAACTCGGCTTCGATGTCGAACCCGGAGACCTCGGTGTACAGCGTGCCGGGGAGATCGTTCGACCAGGTGACGAAGTCGATATCGGTGCGGTACGGCGCCGGCTGCGTGGATACGGTGACGATCGAGCCCGCGAGCACCACGATCGATGCGAACAGTGCGAGAAGCGCGGGCGCACCCACGAAATGCTCGGTGCGCCATCCGCGTGAGATTGCGCGATCGCCCGTCTCTGCTGCCGCGTGCTCCGCGATCCTCCGACCGGCGCGGCGGGGGCGCTCGAACAGCAGGGCGTAGGGCAGCAGCGGGTCGTCGAGCGGTCCGCGGTCGAGCAGCCGGGTAGCCCGCGCCCACACGTCGATGCCTTTCAGCTGCTGCATCGCGAGTGCGCCGGCTCGCGTGAGCGGGCGGGGGCGGGAGACTGCGATGTTCGACATGATCGCCAGCACGGTCGAGACGAGCACGAATGCGGCCGGCCACCAGACGACTGCGAGGATCACCTGGTGCGAGAGCTGACGCAGCAACCCCCACTGCAGCAGCATGATGGCGACGGGGGCGACGGTGAAGAAATCGCGCACGTAGCTGTCGGGCACCCATCGAAGCCCGGCCCGAACGGCGGCTCGGCTCGATCCCCACGACCGCGTGCGCCGCAGCACCGTCGGAGTGTTTCCGAGGCTGCCCGCCCGACGGCCCGCCCGGGCGAGACGCCGGAGCCATTCCGCTCGTCGAGACGACCGCGGCCGGGGAGGGTGCTCGAGCGCGGTGAGGAGCTCGACGTGCCGTCGCCGCCCCATGAGCTCCGCGGCGAGCATGGGCGAGAGCCGCTCCGGCGGCTCGTTTCTCGGGAGATACCAGGGGTCGCCGGCGCTGTCGGCCCACACCACGCGCCGAGCGGCGAACGCGAACAGCGTGAGCACGACGAGCACGGCCATCGGGAGCAGCGGCCCGTACGTCTGCACCCAGAAGAGCGTCGTCGTCTGCGGTTGCGTGAACGTGCCGGGTGCGAACTGGGCGCTGACCGAGAGATCCGCGTTCGGCGGCAGCGCGTCATCGTTCGAGAAGGCGTACCGCACCCCGGCGGCGTCCTCCCCCTCGGGGGTCAACCACTCGGTGCCGCTGATGAGCAACCAGCCGATGTAGGCCCGCGGGGCCCGCACCAGAGCCTCGTCGATCTCGCGGGCGAGCGTCACGGATACGTCGATGCCTTTCGTCGCCTGCGGCCACGTCGGGGCGAAGAGCGGCCAGTCGAAACGATCGACGCGTTCCGCGGTCGCCTCGTCGACATCCGTCGTGACGAGGTCGTGCAGCTCGTATGTGAGCGCGATCTCCCGTGTACCGGAAAGCGCTTCGCCGTCGCTGCGGGTGAGCCGCACCTCCGTGGTGGTCGGCTCGCGTTGCACGTCGATCTCGGCTTCGGCGCCGTCGATCGTCGCACTCGTCAATGAGAAGCGCACGTCGTGTCCGTGGTACTCGGTCAGAACGGTGCGCGCCACGCTCGGTTCGGGGCCGTTGCGGAATTCGGCGTCGAAGCGCTCGCTCACCTGCGCGACGAAGCCTCCTGCTGCGTCGCGGTCGATGACGTAGTCCACCTCGGCGTCTCGCGCGACCCAGTCGACGTCGTCGATTTCGGCTGATGCGATGACGTCATCGAAGTCGAGCGGCTCATTGATGATGGGGCCGACCAGCAGGAAGACTCCGACGAGGGCTACGAGAACCCAGAAGAACCGGATCGCGTTCCGCAGCGCGGTGTCGCCGCGAGCGCGCAGGCGCGACTCGACGAGCTGCAGCACGTTCGCGAGCCACCGGAACACGGGCGTGTGCTCGGGGAGCGGATCAGGGATCCTCCCGGACGTGAGCAACTCGGGGTCGCTTCCCGCGAGATCGAAGAAGTCGGGGGCGGGCAGCCGCTGCCCGCTGCGCTTCGATGATCGACTCATACTGCAAGCATCAGGCGAACCGCGGACATCGCGGCGTCAGCTCCGGAAGACCGTGTGCAGCGAGGCATCGGCGACGGTCTCGCGCCCGCCGAGGCCATCGATCTCGAAGAGCACCGACGTGCCTGCGGCGACGTAGCCGAGCCGCTCGACGAGTTCGTGGGCGGCCGCGAGCGTCCCGCCGGTGGCGAGAACGTCGTCGATCAACAGCACGCGGGTGCCCGGCGCGAAATCGTCGTGCGCTTCGACCTCTGCGGTGCCGTACTCCAGCTTGTAGCCGACGCTCGCCGCAGGACGGGGGAGCTTGCCCGCCTTCCGAATCGGCATGAGGCCGGTGCCGCTGGCGTACGCCGCGGCACTCGCGAGCAGAAACCCGCGCGCCTCGAGGCCCGCTACGACGTCGAACAAACCGTTGAACGGTTCGATGAGGGCGTCGACCGTCGCGCGCAGCGCGCCAGCATCGCCGAGCAGCGGCGTGATGTCGCGGAAGAGGATGCCGGGCGACGGATAGTTGGCGATCTCGCGGATCAGTGCTTCCGCGCGGGCGAGTTCTGGGCTCAGTGACACGGGTTCCAGGGTACCGCTCGCTCGCGACACGCGCGGCGCCATTGTGCGAAGGGGGCGTGATTTTCGTTTTTCGATCGTCTCGTGTAGTCTCTTTCGAGTTGGGAAACCAACGGGCGCCCCTAGCTCAGCTGGATAGAGCATCTGACTACGGATCAGAAGGTCAGGGGTTCGAATCCCTTGGGGCGCACCAGTTCACGCAGAACCCCCGTCGCGAAAGCGGCGGGGGTTCTGTCGTTTCGAGGCGGAGCACCGATTTCAGCTGGAGCCCGCGTACCGCCTCGTGACGTTCCTGACGATCACCGTACCGGCCGCAGGAGCCGTCGCTGCGATCGCTCGAGCCGTTACTTGATTCGAACTCGCCGCGCCTGCCGTTCATAGCCGAGCACGCCTGCCGCGCAAGCCGCTGCGGCCGCGACGCCGAACGCTCCCGAGTACCCCAGCTGCGCGACGAGGGCGCCGACGACGGCCGCCCCCGCCGCCTGGCCGATCATGAACACGACGAAGAGCACGGCGGTGCCCGTAGCAGCGCGCGAACCATCGATCTGCGTAGTCCACTCGATCAGGGCGCCGGTCGCGGTCACGTATCCCCAACCGAACACGGCGCACACCGCTCCCGCAAGCAGAGGAGAGCCGGAGGACACTCCGAGAGCGGCTGTGGAGACTGCGGCCGGGATCGTGGAGACTGCCCAGAGGCTGCGCGGCCGCAGCCTCCGCACGAGCGGCGCCGTGAGGATCACTGCCGTCCCGCCGACACCGAGCAGCACCCACGCGAGCAATGAGACACCTGCAGAGGCGCCGGCATCGATGAGCGCGGTTCGCCCGTAGTTCCAGACCGCTGCAGCTCCGAAGCCGAAGGCGGCAGCGGCCAGGAGCGCTGCGCGATGAGACGCCCACCAGGCCGCGGGCGGCAACCGGAGCGCGGACCGCGCTTCCACGCCTTCCGACGCTTGCTCCCGACCCAACCAGAGCACCGCGATGGTCGCGAGCGCCGTCACTCCGCCGGCGATCACCCAGGCGAGCCGCCAGTCGGGCGCGAGCGACCACGCGATGCAGCCCGCTGCGACGAGGCCGGGGCCGGTCCCCGCGTTGACGACCGATTGCATCGTCGCCCGGTCGCCGGGGGACGCGGCCCGATGAATGATGCGCACGAGCCCGGGAGACGCGCACCCTGCACCGGCCGAACTCACGATCGCGCACGCGCTGAAGATTCCGACGTCGTGCGTCAACGCGATGCCGATCGATCCGCCGCCCGCGGTGAGACCGGCCGCGAGCACCAGCGCGCGCGGAAAGCGGTCCCCGACGAGGAACCCGGCGCAGGCGGCGAGCCCGTAGACCACGGATGCCCCGGCCGAGATCAACCCGAGGGTCGCGATGCCGAGACCGAACTCACGGCTCATCTCGGGGAGGTGGAGGCCGAACGCGAGTCTGACGAGGCCGTAGGTCGCGGCGATCACCGCGGTGCCCGCGACGACGAGTGCCCACATCTGCGGCGTGGCTCGCCGTGAACGAGTTCGCTGCTGCGCCGACATGCGCACCCCCAAAACGATAACGTGCGTTTCACTTATCGCTAGCCTAGAGTATTCCCATGGGGCTCAGGTCGAGTACGGAAGCGCGAATTCTCGACGCCGCCGAAG
The DNA here is from genome assembly GCF_018304845.1 of Leucobacter manosquensis. NCBI lineage: Bacteria > Bacillati > Actinomycetota > Actinomycetes > Micrococcales > Microbacteriaceae > Leucobacter > Leucobacter manosquensis. Next base: position 1,906,978 of record NZ_JAFEVO010000001.1, read on the forward strand.
ATCTGTTCTTCTCGCAGGGGATCATCTCGACCCCGATCGACGCCATCACGGCGCGCGCCGGAGTCTCCCCCGCGACGCTGTATCGCGGATACGCCAGCAAAGACGCACTCCTCGCGGCCGTGCTCGAGCGACGCCAGAACGCCTGGATCGAATCCTGGGATGAGGCGATCGCGAGAGCTTCGACCGATGAGCAGCGTCTGCTCGCGATCTTCGAGGCGCTCGACGCGTTTCGCGAGCTGCCCCGCGGCTCGCGCTGGTGCGCGTTTCTCGGAGCATCGGCCGAATACGCGTCGGCTCCTCCCGAAGTGGCTGCGGCGATCCGCGCAGACACCGACGCCATGCGGTATCGCTTGACGCGACTCGCCGAACCGGTGTCGGCGCAGGACGCGCCCGCACTGGCGGAGCAACTGCTCCTCATCGTCAGCGGCGACCTCGCCATGCGCTTGCGCGCGCCCGATCACACCACGGGCACTGCTCGCGCGATCGCCGCATCGCTGATCGCTCAGCGCGCCTGAGAGCTATGCGAGTACGGCCACGCCGAGCGCCGCGAGCACGCCGAACACGACGCCCCAGATGATGATCGAGATGATCTGCCAGAAGATGACCTGGTTCTTCGGAGCCCCGAACGAGACCATCGCCGCCGACGTGATCTGACTCGGCAGGAACACCTGGCCGAGCAGGCTGACCCCGGGCACCCCGTAGCGCTCGAACCGCTGCTTGAGCTTCTCGCGTCGCGGCGTCAGCGGCTTCGCGTCCTTGCCTTTCGTCGCGCTGGCACGGACCCCGTGCGCGGTGAGCACGAAGACGAGCATCGAGATCGCGTTTCCGACGACCGCTGCTGCAACCGCGATCACCGGATGAATACCGACGATGACCCCGATCGCGGAACCGAAGTAGGACTCGACGAACGGAATCGCCGCGATGACCAGTACGCCGAGCCACTGCAGCGGCTCCGGGAGCGAGGCGGCGAATTCCTGGAGAGTGGTGATCATGGGGACCTTTCAGGTCGGGAGAGGATCAGCCCCGCCGTCGGTCGTCAGGGCGCTGCTGATGAGGTACGTCCATCGTTTCCCACTCGTCGTCGGCGCCGTAGTGCCCCCGTGTCATCGGTCGGCATGCACATCCGCACCACTTCGGCATGACATGTGTCACGCGACGGCGCACGCCGGGCCCGATCGCCCGAGATGCTCGTAGTCTGGTCAACGCTATGATTTCAGCTGACATGCACCGGGCTCCTGGCGCCGGTGTGACCGCGACGTGGAACTACACGCTCGGCTCCATCGTGTTCTTGTTCGTCGTCATCGACGCGATCATCGCGTTCGACTACGTCGCCGACTTCGCGGCGACGCGCGATCCTCTCGTGCTCGCGCTCCTGATCACGAGCGTCCTCGCCGCGGCCGCTCGGATCCGCTACTGCTGGTTTCTCCGCGATGATGCGCCCGACACGCGACCGCACCGCGGGTGGACCGTCGCACTCTTCCTGCCCCCCGCGATCTCGTGGGCCCTCGCCTTCGCCTCTCCCGAGTTGGCGGTCTACGCCGCGGCGCAGCTCTGGTTCTCCGGCGTCCTGTTCGCGGCCGTGCTCTCGGGCGGGCGCCGATGGGGGGCCACCGGCCTGGCGCTGGCTCTGGCCGCGATCCCGCTCCTCGTTCACATCAGCCGGGGATCGGCGAGCCTGCAGCACTCATTGGATATCTCGAGCGGATTCGTGCTCCTCTACGGCGCTCTGCTCCCCTTCATGCTGTTCACCAGCCTGTGGATGTGGCGGATCATCCGGCGGCTGGACGAGGCCCGGTCTCTCGCGGCGACGCTCGCCGTCACCCGAGAACGACTGCGCTTCGCCGCAGACCTCCACGACATTCAAGGTCACCATCTGCAAGTCATCGCGTTGCAGGCCGAACTCGCCGAACGCACGCTCGGCCGCGACGCAGCTCGCACCGCCGAGCAGCTCACCGAGATCCGCCTCACCGCCAAGCACGCCATGGAGGAGACGCGAGCGCTCGTCGCCGGACTCCGGGACGTCGACCTCCCGGATGAACTCGAGAACGCTCGCGACGTGCTGACCCTCTCGGGAGCGGAATGCACGCTGGACATCGCGAGGAGCCCGGAGGACCCAGCCGCTCAGCGCGCGCTGGCCTTCGCGGTGCGCGAGGCCACGACCAACATCCTCCGGCACAGCGTCGCCTCCCGCGCGACCATCGCACTCGCGCCTCAGCGAGACGGATTCGTGCTCGCGATCACCAACGACGGCGTGGAAACCACGTACGATACGAATGCTGGCTCCGGGCTCGCTGGGCTGCGAGACCGCATCACAGCCGTCGGCGGCACGCTGACCGCGTCGCACGACGAAGCGGGACGTTTCGAGCTCACGGTATGGGTCCCTGGCGGAGGAGCACGATGACAGAACCGATCCGGCTGCTCATCGCCGACGACGAGCAGCTCATCAGAAGCGCACTCGAAGCGCTTCTCGAACTCGAACCGGATATCGAGGTCGTCACGGGCGCCGACGACGGCGCAACAGCCGCTGCGCGCGCGATCGAGCTGCGGCCCGATGTGTGCCTGCTCGACCTCGAGATGCCCGGCACCGATGGCATCGAGGCTGCAACGCTCATCGCGGCAGGCGCTCCCAGTACGCGCATCATCATCGTCACGCGACACGCGAGGCCGGGCGTGCTCCGGCGCGCACTCGCCGCGAAGATCGTCGGATTCGTGCCGAAGTCGACGCCCGCCGGTGAACTCGCGCAGGTCATTCGCGACGTGGCTGCAGGCAAGCGCTACATCGATCCGGAGATCGCGGCCGCCGCGCTCTCCGCCGAGCACTGCCCGCTCACGGATCGCGAACTCGACGTGCTGCGCGCCACCCGCGCCCACTCGAACGTGCGCGACATCGCCGAAGCGCTGTTCCTCTCACCCGGCACGGTGCGCAACTACCTCTCCGCGGCGATGACGAAACTCGGAATGGGAAATCGCCAAGAGGCGGCTGAACACGCCTGGCAACAGGGGTGGATCTGACTCCTACGCACAGTTCGAGGCCGCAGTGCCAGGGGCTTGCACGTCGCCACGCATTCTTCGACCATGGAACCACTGCGCGGCGGACTCGTTCGCCGCAATGTGCGAACAGGAAGGAGCACTCATGACCGGTCGCGCCGATGACGAACAGGTGAATGAGCAGGTACCCGGATCCGAGGAGTCGCAGGACATCACGGAGAACGCGGAGAATGCGGAGTCACGCGAGGATATCGCGGAGCACCCGGGTTCGACCGAGGTGTCGCACGAGCACGCGGACGCCGTGGCAGACGAATGGGGCGAGGATTCCTTCCCCGGAAGCGACCCGCCCGCGCACTACTGATCCGATGAACGCAGAGGGCCGGCGGATTCCGCCGGCCCTCCGTCGTCCCGGCGAAGCACCCACGGGCGAAGCGGGCAGGTCGTTCTACTCCCGAGACGCCCCGCCGCGATCCTCCATGATCGAATTGCCGCCGTCGACGACGATGACCTGGCCGGTCACGTACGAGGCATCTGCCCGGGCGAGCCAGGCGATGGCACTCGCGACCTCCTCGGGCCGCCCCGATCGTCCGACCGGCGTCGCGTCTCCCATGCGGAGCTCGTGGGGCGTGGACGATCCGGTGTCGATCCACCCGGGCGCCACAGCGTTCACCGTCACCCCCTGCTCGGCGAGGTCGATGGCGGCGGCCCGTGTCAGACCGACGGCGCCGGCTTTCGCCGCGTGATACGCGATGTCGCCCGCGTAGGCCGTCACCGGCCCGGAGAGCGAGGCGACGTTGATGATCCGGCCGGCGCCGCTGCGCACCAGGGGCGGGGTCGCCGCGCGCGTGACGAACAGCATGGTGTCGAGATTGCGGCGGAGCGCCGCGTCCCACTGCGCGTTCGAGATGTCTCGAATGCCCGCGGGCTGCTCCGGATCACTGACCGAGGTCATGCCCGCGTTGTTCACGAGCACATCGAGTCGACCGAAGGCCTCGAGCACCTCGGCGACCGCACGATCCGCCTCCGCCGCATCGGTGAGGTCGGCGATCACGGTCACCACCTCGTGCCCGAGAGCGCGGAGCTCCGCCGCACGCTCCTCGATGCGGTCGGACGTTGCTGCGATCCCGAGCCGGTGACCCGCCTCCGCGAGCGCCCGAGCCGCTGCGAACCCGATTCCGCGGTCGCTCCCCGCGCCCGTGATGAGCGCAACACGAGCCTCCGATGAACGCACGGCTGTCATGGCACCTCCTCGGCCCTCTACCATGGGTAAGCGTACAACCCGTTCTCCTCGCTGGGGCGAGAGGAACCGCATGCCGTGCGCATCCGTCGACCATTTCAGAGAAAGCACTATGGCGCAGTCACCACCGCAGACCGGATCGACGTTCCCCGAGTACGGGAGCTACCGCGAAGCCGGGCGTATCACGACACTGCTGCGCAAGGAGACGGTGGGCGGCATGCTGCTCGTGGTCGCTGCGATCGTCGCGATCATCTGGGCCAACTCGCCGTGGTCTGACGCGTACGTCGCACTGCGCGATTTCGAGTTCGGCTACGAGCCGTGGCATCTGAAGCTGAGCCTCGGCACCTGGGCAGCAGACGGATTGCTCGCCATCTTCTTCTTCCTCGTCGGGCTCGAGCTCAAACGAGAGTTCGTCGCCGGAGATCTGCGGAGCTTCCGCTCCGCAGTCGTACCGATCGTGGCCGCCGCCGGCGGCGTGCTCGTTCCCGCCCTGATCTACACCGCGGTCGCTGCACAGCGACCCGAACTGCATCACGGCTGGGCGATTCCCACCGCCACCGACATCGCGTTCGCGGTGGCGGTGCTCGCGATCATCGGCTCGCACCTGCCGCCGGCGCTCCGCATCTTCCTCCTCACGCTCGCGGTCGTCGACGATCTGCTCGCGATCAGCATCATCGCGGTCTTCTACACCGACCACATCGAGGTCGTTCCCCTCGTTCTCGCCGTCGCCGTGATCCTGGTCTACGGCGTGCTCGCGCAGCGATTCCGGGTGTTCTTCAGTCGCCATGCGTCCGCGGCGTGGTGCATCCTCCTGCCCGTCGGCGCGGTCGCCTGGGCGCTGATGCACGCCTCCGGCATCCACGCGACCATCGCCGGCGTGCTGCTCGGCTTCGCGATCCCCGTGCTGCACCGGAAGGGAGCGCGCGACGACCTCTCCTCCGCCCCGGGCCTCGCCGAGGAGTTCGAGCACCGCTTCCGACCGATCTCCGCCGGGTTCGCCGTTCCCGTGTTCGCGTTCTTCGCCGCCGGGGTCTCGCTCGGCGGCGTCGACGGACTCCGTGAGGCGTTCACGCATCCGCTCACCTTCGCCATCATGGCGGCGCTCGTGATCGGCAAGCCGATCGGCATTCTCGCATCGACCTGGTTGACGACGAAGGTGCTGCGCGCCCGGCTCGACCCGGATCTCCGGTGGATCGACATGGTCGGCGTCGGGCTCCTCGCCGGAATCGGGTTCACGGTGTCGCTGCTCATCGCGGAGCTCACCTTCGCGCCGGGCACCGAGGAGCACGACATCGCGAAGGTCGCCATTCTCAGCGCATCCGTGGTCGCGGCCGTGCTCGCCTCGCTGCTCCTCGGTTCTCGCAATCGCAGGTACCGGCGCATGGCGCTGCGCGATGCGGTCGACGAGGACGGCGACGGGATCCCCGACGTGTACCAGCGGAACCGCGAGGATCGGGCGCCCGAGACGGATGGCCGCGCTGACGCCGCGTCAGACCGTTAACCTCCGAGGAAACCGGCGAGCGCCTCGGTGATCTCGGCGCGCGCCTGGTCGTCGGAGATCGTCGGCGTTCCATCTCCGGGCTGCTCGCCGTACGCGCCGAACTGCGCGTGCACGGCCCCTGCGATCGCCTCGAAGCGGGTGCCATGCGGCAAGTCCGCGGCCGACGCCTCGATCTTCTCCGGCGTCGCGAGCCCGTCATTCGTCGCCGAGAGCGACAGCACGTCGACATCATCGCGACCGGCGAGGGCGTCGTCTGCGCAGTACGACGCGAACAGCACGAGAGCTGTGACGTCCTCCGGCTCGGATTCCGCGAACATGCAGGCCTTGACGCCGCCCATGCTGTGGCCGCCGACCGCCCACGTCTCGATCTCCGGGGCGAGACTCGTGAAATCGCTCAACGGGCGCGTCTCGAACAGGGGCAGGTTCAAGAACGATTGCACGATGACCACCGTCTGGCCTGCAGCCACCGTCTCACGGAAGGTCGCCTGGTACGCGTCGGGTTCGACTTTCGCCCCGGCGAAGAAGACGAGGCCGCTCGTCTCGGCACCCTGCGACGGGCTCATCACGATCGCCCCGTCTCGCTCGGTCACCGTGACGCGCTCGTCCTGCGCCACCGATTCGAGCGGGCCTCGCTCCGCTGGATACGTGAGGTTGGCCCAGACCACGAAGGCGACGACGGCGAGCACGAGCAGCGCACCGATCGCCGCTCCGCCGATACCGACGATGCGGCGCGCTCGACCCGTTCGCCCGGGCATCAGAGGGTGGCCTCGTCCCAGCCCTGCTGGGGCGTGCGGCACGTCTCCCGGTACACGAACTGCGATGGCGGGCGGCGCTCACGACTCGACCAGTCGATCTTCGGCCGTCGCTGGTCCTGCGGCACGTAGCCGAGCCGATACAGCGCCATCAGTTCGAGGTGATCGGGAACGTCGAGCAGTTTCGTCAACCGCTCCCACTGCTCCGGCGCCTCCATCGGGAACGAGATGAACTGGATGCCCATGCCGAGCTCGACGGTCGTCAGCCAGATGTTCTCGACGGCGGCCCCCATGCTGAACTGGCAGTAGAAGTCTGCGAGCGGGTGAGCCCCGCGCTCCGCCCGATCGAGCATCACGCCGAAGATCAGCGGGGATCCCGCGACCAGCTTGCGATTCTCCTCGCCGAGCGTCTGCGGCACCCTGAGCATCCGCATCATCGCGAGCCCCGAGGCCGTGAACACCGCGCGCGTGAACGGGCGCAGAGGTGCGGGCAGCTTGTCGAAGTACATGCCGGAGCGATGCTCGGCCATCTCCTCCGCACTGAATCGGAAGTGTCGCTTGTAGCGGGTGAAGAACGATCCCTCGCCGATGACCGCGGTCATCGACTCTCCGCTCACCCGCGCGATCGTCTCGATGGTGTCGCGATCCTCGATCACCACGAAGCGCCAGGGCTGACTGTTGAACTGCGACGGCGCGGAGGCCGCGGCCGCGATCAGCAGACGCTGATGCTCCTCTGAGACCGGATCCGGGAGGAACGGTCCGTTCGTCGTTCTCCGATTGAACAGCACATCGCGAAACTCCATGCTCGCCTTCCTCTCACTCCTTCCTGGACCCTACACGCGGTGCAGTGTCAGAAGGCGGCGACCGCCCAGAGCAGCAGCGCAACCGCGAAGCACGGTGCGGCCACCAATCCGATGATGATGTGCGTACTGGGACGGCGGCGCACCGGTCTCCCCAAGAAGGGCAGCGTCAGGAGTGGCACCAGCGCGACGATGAGAGCGGCGCCTCGAGCACCGTGCTCTGGGAACGAGGTCGCCGCGGCGATCGCGGTGAGCGCGAGCGCGACGAGGAAGACGCGACCGTGCCATGAGCGCGGCACACGGCGGCCGCGCAGGCTCGCCGTGCCAATGCAGACGTTGCCGGAATACGCGAGACATGCGAGCAGCGTCCACGGCACCTCCGCAACCATCAGCGTGCGGTCACATCAGGTCGGGATTCTTCTTCGCGTAGGCCTCCGCCTCTTCCTCACTGATGACGATCAGCCCACGCGGGGTGTTGGAGAGCGCGTTCAGCGCCTTCAACCAGGTCATGTTGAGCTCGGGGCGCTTGCTGCCGGAGAAGCGGAAGGCGACCGTGACGTACGGCGAGAGCCACACCGATACGCGTCCGCTGCCCTGGTCCGGAGTGCGCGACCAACTGAGGAAGAAGCTCTCCTGCTTCACCAGTTTCTGCCCGATGACCGTCTTCAAATGCGTGAGGAGACGATCCTCGAACTCGTAATCATTGCCGCCATGAATCAGAAAACCCATGCAAGCAGCATGGCACATCCGGACGGATTCGGGCAGGCTCGATTTCGTTTTACCCGCAGTGCTGCGGCCTCCGCTCGACTCCCGCGTATACCCGTCCCTCCCCCGAAAACACAACCGTCTAATCAATACCGCGAATGCATGCGAGAGTCTCACCATGAGAACGATCACCTACGCTGGAGAAACCGTCACCACCACTGACGACGTCGCCGAGGCGCTGGTCAAACTCACGGCCGCCGTTGCGAAGAACGGACGTGCCGAGGCGGTGAGGATCCCGATCGTGACCGACGATCACGATCGGGTGGGCACCGCCGATCTCGTCATCGGAGTCGGCAACGACGTGCTCTCGCTCCCCGCCAGGTGGGAGGGAGAGGAGCAGCCGGACTTCTCAGAGCACGCCGAAGAGCTGCGCACGCATCCCAGTTTCCCGCAGCTGGTGACCGGAGGCCCGCTCCTCGATGAAGAGATGCGAGCCCCCGATTGGGATTACGAGTTCGAAGACTTCGATCGATCCTGACGCGCCGGTCACACGGTGGGCTCTCCCCGCGAGAGCGCTTACGCCGAACCGAACGCGTGCACCGGCCTTCCCTGCGCGCCCCCGTCGAACATGTAGATGGCTCCTGAACCCGGAGCGGCCCGCAGCTGCGCTTCGGTCAGATTCTCGCGGGCGGTGCCGACGAGGGCCCGACCGAGACCCGGCCCGGCGAAGGCGACCGAGGTGACATTCGGCACAGGAATCGCGACCTCCTCGATCAGTTCTCCCGCTTCCGACCACCGCGCCACCACGCCCTCGCCGTAGAGCGCATTCCAGAACGTTCCGTCCGCGGCGAGCGCGAGACCGTCGCTCGGACGGCCCGACACGAATGGCTCGAGCTCCCCGAGGAGGCCATCCGGGCCGTACGGGCCGCGGTAGACCGTCTGGGTCGAGGTATCCGTCACGTACATGGTGCGCCCGTCGTCCGACCATTCCATGCCGTTCGTGATGCCGAAACCGCCCCGGAGTACCGTGACCGCGCCGTCCGGCGCGACAGACCAGAGATCCGCATCCGGCGTATCACCGATGACGGTCATCCCGCCGACCACGAAACGTCCGAACGGATCGACCTTTCCCTCGTTCAGACGCATCCCGTCGCGACGGTGCCGCAGCCGCGCCAACTCGCGAACCACTGCGCCTTCGGCGTCGAGCAGCACGACGGAGTCCCGGAGCGATGCGACATACCCCTCGTCGGGGCCGGGTTGCACCGCCGAGAGCGGTGGGGGCAGGTGGACCACGCGATCCTCACTGCCATCCACCGCCCCGTCGAGGCGTCCACGATGCAGCAGTCCAGCCACGATGTCGACCCACACGACCTCCTCGGTACGGGCATCCCACCAGATGCTCTCGACGAGAATTCCGGGCGTCGAGCGGAACACCTGCGTCTCGCGCTCGCTCATCACGGAGTCGGCATGCCGCCGTTGACGTTGAGCGTCTCCCCCGCGACATAGCTCGACTCCGCCGAAGCGAGGAAGACGTATGCGGGCGCGAGCTCTGCAGGCTGGCCCATCCTGCCGAACGGGGTCTCTGCGCCGAACTCCTCGATCTTCTCCTGCGGCTGGCCGTCGCTCGGCTGCAGCGGCGTCCAGATCGGCCCCGGCGCGACCGCATTGACGCGAATGCCCTTGGGGGCGAGCTGAGCCGCGAGCCCCTTTGTGAATGCGTTGATCGTCGCCTTCGTCGACGCGTAGTCGACGAGGATCGCAGCCGGCGAGTACGCCTGGATCGACGTGGTGTTGATGATGGTCGACCCGGGAGCAAGATGAGGCAGGGCCGCCTTCGTGATCCAGAACATCGCGTACACATTCGTCTTGAACGTATCGTCGAACTGCTCATCGCTGAGGTCGGCGAGTGATTCCTGGAACACCTGCTTGCCGCCGTTGTTCACCAGGATGTCGAGCCCGCCGAGCTGGGACACCGCATCGGCGACGAGCGTGCGGCAGTACTCGGCATCGCGCAGGTCTCCGGGCAGCGTCGCCACCGTGACTCCGGCGTCGCGGAGGATGCCTGCGATGCGCTGCGCATCGGTCTCCTCCTCCGGCAAGTAGGAGATCGCGACGTCGGCGCCCTCGCGCGCGAAGGCGATGGCGGTCGCCGCACCGATTCCCGAATCACCACCGGTGATGAGGGCTTTGCGGCCCTGCAGGCGGCCGGTTCCGCGGTAGCTCTCCTCGCCGAGATCGGCCTTCGGGGTGAGGTCGGCGTCGAGGCCCGGTTCGGGCATGTGCTGCTTCTGCGGCTTGATATCCGCGTACAGTTCGGCAGGGTTGACGAAGGTGTACTGGTCACGTGACATGGTGTTTCCTTTCACTCGTGTTTCCTGTTGGGGGTGCGTGCGCCCGGTGCGACCGTCAGCGGCCGTCGAGCATGTCTGGTGGCACGACATCATGAATCGTCATCGCCGCTCCGAGAAAGGCGAGGTGGCTGAGCGCCTGCGGCGTATTGCCCCACGCGGCCCCCGTCTCGGCGTCGATCATCTCTGCGTAGATGCCCACGTCGTTGGCATGCTCGACGAGGGCCTCCATCAGCTCGAGGGCTTCGGCGTGGCGGCCGACGCAGGCGAGTGCCTCGACGCGCCAGAAGGCGCACGCCACGAACGTGTGCTCCTCGCGCTCGGCGCCGCTGTAGCGGTAGAGCAATGGGCCGGCCCCGAGTTCGTCGGACAACGCATCGATGGTCGACGACATGCGCTCGCCGCGGTCGAAGCCGGTCGGGGCGTGCAGCAGCACAGATGCATCCAATTCGTTCCCTCCCGCGTAGAAGAGATACGAGCCGCGCTCCTCAGACCAGCCGTGTGCATCGATCCAAGCGCGGATGCGGTCTCGCTCCGCCCGCCATCGGCTGGCGTTCCCCGGGATCGCCGCAGCCTCGACGAGCGCGACAGCGTCGTCGAGGGCCTTCCAGCAGCCCATCTTCGAGGAGATGTAGTGCCGCTCCACTGCGAGCTCCCACATTCCCGCATCCGGATTGCGCCACAGATCGCAGGTGCGGTCGGCGATGCCAGCGAGCATGCGAGCCGTCGCCACGTCGAGAACGTTCCCGGCATCGACGTAGGTTCGGCAGATCGCGATGAGGTCGCCGTACACGCCGAGCTGCAGTTGCTCGCTGGCGGGATTGCCCGAGACGACCGGACCGATTCCTCGCCATCCGGCCACATGATGCTCCTGAGGGCCCGCCACGAGATCACCGTCGAGTGTGTACATCACCTGCAGCTCCGGGCCGTGCTTGCGAATGGTCTGCAGCATCCAGGAGAGCGCAGCCTGGGTCTCCTCTCGAAGCCCGAACCGCACCAGCGAGTGGGCCGTGTACGCGAGATCTCGCACCCAGGCGAAGCGATAGTCCCAGTTCTTGCCACCCTCGGGGTTCTCGGGCAGCGATGTCGTCGCTGCCGCAGCGATGGCTCCTGTCGGACTGTAGATCAGGAGTTTCAGCGCAAGCGCGTTCCGCTGCATCAGCTCGGCGTAGGGGCCGTCGTAGGAGAACACGTGCGACCAATGCCGCCAGTTCTCGATGGTCCGATCGATCCCAGCGTCGACGTTCTCAGGTTTCGGAAAGTGCAACGGCTCGTCATGCGTCGCGGCGATCGCGATGAGATGCCGCGACCCCGCCCGTGCGGTGAACCCGCCTTCGAGCTCCGGCCCCCGAGCACCGTCGGAGTCGGGCTCACCCGGGCCATGCTCGAGACCGACGACGGTGAAGGCGGTCGCGCCGCTGCGCACCACATGCCCATGAGCGGTCGCTTCGATCCACGGCGCCGCGGTCTGCAACGACGTGCCAGGGTGCACGGACCAGCGCACGGGCACTTCTCCCTCGATGCCCGTCACCCGACGCGCGAGCTCCGCCCACGGGAGACGGCCCGAGATGCCGACGAGCAGGGCATCGGTGACGCGCACGCTTCCCGACTCGGCGACGAACGTCGTCTCGAGCACGTTGGTGCCGGGCACGTATCGACGCTCGGTCCGGTACTCCGTCTCGGGGAGGTCTGGCGCAACCTCGAAGTACCCGCCCGTGTCGGCGTCGAGAAGGTGCGCGAACACCGGAACATTCGTGAGGTTCGGCAGGGGAAGCCAGTCGATCCTCCCGTTCGAGCCGACCAGGGCGACCGTGCGGCCGTCGCCGATCGGTGCATATGACTCAATCGGGCGCGCCATGTGAGCCCGCCGAGGCGATCGCGATCCGGAATGCCATGCGCCCATCGTCGAATGCGGTGCGGGATCACGGCAGAGCCTTGCGTCCGGCCCGTCTCCCGCGATAAGAGTGTGGCATGCCCACCCGTCTGCTCATCATCGCCGATACCCACCTGCCGAAACGGGCGAAGCGAATGCCAGGGGCGGTGCTCGCGGCTGCGGCGACGGCCGACGTCGTGCTGCACGCGGGCGACTGGGTGGATGCCGCGACCCTCGACCTGCTGCAGGCCTCCTCTCGTTCGCTCGTCGGCGTGTGGGGCAACAACGACGGCCCGGAGTTGCGCGCGCGGCTTCCCGAGGTCGCGCACGTCCGCGTCGAGGAGCTCGACATCGCGATGGTGCACGAGACCGGTGCCGCAGCGGGGCGCGAGCAACGGGCGGACACCGCATTCCCCGACGCCGACGTGCTGGTCTTCGGCCATTCGCACATTCCTTGGGACACGGTCTCACCCGGCGGCATGCGCCTGCTCAACCCGGGTTCCCCGACCGATCGTCGCCGCCAGCCGCAGTGCACCATGATGCTCGCCGATGTCGACGGCGCGGATCTCTCCGTCGAGCTCATCCCCGTGGATCGCGACGCCTGACTCGCTCCCCGTGATTACGCGCGGATGGCACATGATCGGCACTCGTGCAAGGCCCGTCCCCTCTCGAATTCCTTCGACTACAAACGGAGTCACACCGGCAACGATCCGGCGTGGAAGGAGAGAACATGTCCCATGAGAATGAGCTCCTCGGGAGCGGAAACGCGAATCCGAATCGCACACCATCATCCGGCACGGTCGACACCGCCAAGGAGGAGGCTGGCGAACTCGCCCACACGGTGCAGGACGGTGCGAGCAACGTCGCCCACACCGCGAAGGACGAGATCGGCAACGTCGCTGAGGAAGCATCGATGCAGTTGCACGAGCTCGTCGCGCAGACCACTCGCGAGCTGAACGACGAAGCCTCCAAGCAGCAGTCGCGGCTCGCCTCCGGCCTGCAGCGCGCCGGCGACGATCTCGAAGCAATGGCTTCGAGCGCTTCGGGCGGTGGTGTCGCCCCCGATCTCGTGCGCCAGACCTCTGAGAAGGTCGCGCGCATCGGCGACTGGCTCGACAGCCACGAACCGCGCGAAGTCGTCAGCGAGGTTAAGGCGTTCGCGCGCCGACGGCCGGGCGCCTTCATCGGTATCGCCGCGGTCGCAGGCGTCGTCGCGGGGCGCCTCACCCGCGCTCTCGCTGCGAATGCGCACGAGCAGTCCTCGTCCGAGTCGAGCGCTCCCGCGGGCGGGACGACCCCGGCGCGCCCCGTAACCAGTCCCAGCACCAGCACGTCTGCTCCGGGTTCGAGCCCGGCTGCACCCGTATCGCGCCCCGTCGCTCCCGCTGCACCTCCGGCAGCGCCCCCGGCCCCGGTCGCGCCGGCATCTGGTCAGCCAGCACCCCACGCTCCGGTCGCGCCGGAATCTCCCCTTCCAGGAGTGGGCCCCGGCGCCCCGGGAACCGCGCCGGGTGCGCCCGGAGCCTCGCGCCACGGCGACATCACGGGAGGAGGCGCAGATGGCCGACCCAACCCCCTCTGAAGAACAGGCAGCGAACGAATCGCTCGGTGACCTGCTGAGCGAGGTGACCGGAGATCTCTCGACGCTCATGCGCCAGGAGCTCGCCCTCGCGAAAGCCGAGCTCCGCGAATCGGCGAAGAACACCGGCCGCGGAGCAGGAATGCTGGGCGGCGCGGCGTACGCCGGGAGCATGGTGGTGCTCTTCCTCTCGATCGCGCTCTGGGCAGCGCTCGCGACCCTGGTCGGCGGCGGGTGGTCTGGCGTCATCGTGGCCGCGATCTGGGCGGTGATCGCCGCCGTACTGTTCGTCATCGGCAAGGCGCAGCTCAAGAAGGTCAAGGGCGCGCCGCAGACGATGGAAACCCTGCAGGAATTCATTCCGACACTCAAGAGAAATGAGGAGAACTTATGAACGAGTCACCGGATGCCATCCGAGCCGATATCGAGCGCACGCGCCGTTCCCTGGGCCAAGACACCGACGCGCTGGTCGACAAGGTCACTCCCGGCAAGATCGTGGACCGCCAGAAGGACAAGGTGCGCACGAAATTCGGATCCATCAAGGAGCGCGTGATGGGCGCCGCGGACGATGCGAGCGGCACCGCATCGGGAGTCGCAGGGCGAGCCGGGGATGCCGCCCATGACGCCGCGCACACGGTCAAGGCGAAGGCCGAGGGGAACCCTCTCGCCGTCGGGCTCATCGCGTTCGGCGTCGGGCTGGTCGCGGCGTCGCTGATCCCGAGCACTGACAAGGAGAAGGAACTGTCGCAGACGCTCCGCGACGAGGCGCAGCCCCTCGTCGACGAGGCCACGGCTGCGGCGAAGTCGGTCGCATCGAACCTGCAGGACCCCGCCACGGAGGCCGCTGAGGCCGTGAAGTCGACGGCGACGGAGGCTGCCGAGCACGTGAAGAGCGAAGCCACCTCGGCGACCGGAGACGTGCAGTCGCGCGCGGGCGAGGCGCGCGAGAACCTCTCCAACCAGTAGGAGCCGGTGCCGGCGAGTCGTCCGGCGTCGACGGATCGCCCGCTTCGGCGGGCGCCTCGTCGGCGCCGGACACTGGCGTGTGTGGCCCGGTGCCCGCCCCCGTCGCCGCAGGGCCTCCGTTCGGCGACGCCCGCTCCGACCGCAACCCCCTGGCGCTCCTCGGTCTGGATGGGCAGAGTGGAGCGCACGTGGCCGAGGCGGCCATGCGATCAGCGAAGGGGGCGTCGCTCATATGGATGCGCAGGTAGACGAAGATGTCATCGCCCGGGCGAAGGGACCGACGACGTTGCGCCAGGTGCTCGTCGCCGTCATCTTCCTGGTCATCGTGGCCGCAGTGGCCTTCGGCGGTTCCATCGCTTCCACTGGCAACGTCGACGGGTGGTACGCCGATGCGGAGAAGGTGCCGTGGGATCCGCCGAACGCCGTATTCGGGCCCGTGTGGACGGCGCTGTACGCCCTCATCGCACTCGCGGGCTTCCTGATCTGGCGCCCGGGTTTCCGCATGGGCGGGCCGAACGCCGCCCGTTCCACCCTCTCGCTCTTCGTTCTGCAGCTGGTGCTCAATGCCCTGTGGACCCCGGTGTTCTTCGCCGGATATCCCATTTTCGGCGAAGCAGCCTGGTGGATCGCCGCCGTCATCATCATCGCTCTGATCGTCGTGGTCATCGCACTCGCCGTGTCTGCTGCGAAGTGGTCGCGGATCGCCAGCCTCATCATGGTGCCCTACCTCCTGTGGCTGTGCTTCGCGAGCACGCTGAACATCGGCATCATCGTCCTCAACTGAAGCGGGGGCGTCGTCTCCCTGAGAAGATCGGGGCATCATACTGCCTCCGATTGGGCAAATCCGCCGGAATCGGCTAAAATTAGTAGGAAGTGCAAGTTCGGGGGCACAGCGGACCGCATATCGCGGCGTCCAGTCCCTTCGCACTCGTCGAGACCGTGAGGCACCCAGCCCGCGCGTCCGCACACGACATTGCCTGAGGAGATCACTATGCAGCAGTCTCACGTCGTGGGACACACCCTCGTGTACCCGCACCACGGTGCGGTTACGATCACTGCGATCGAGGTGAAGAAGATCGGCGGCGTCGAGCGCACCTGGCTGACGCTGCAGCCCCTGCTCAACGAGCTCTCCATTCAGATCCCCGCGGATCAGCTGAACGAGATCGGCGTGCGCGAACTCATCGATCGCGATGGCATCGAGTCGCTCATCCAGATCCTTCAGGAGGAGTTCACCGAGGAGCCAGGCAACTGGTCGCGGCGCTTCAAGGCCAATGGCGAGAAGCTCGCCTCCGGCAGTGTGCACCGCGTCGGCGAGGTCGTACGCGACCTGTGGCGCCGCAGCCAGGGCGCAAAGCTCTCCACGGGCGAGAAGGCGATGTACCAGCGGGCAAGCGGCATCCTCGTCACGGAGTTCGCGCTCGCCCGGGGCATCTCGGAGACTGACGCATACGAAGAGGTCGAGAAGATTCTCGCCGGCGAGAAGATCGCCGTCTGAGTTCCCCCTCCCGCAGAACGGGCCGCGCACGAAGACTCGTGCGCGGCCCGTTCTGCGTGGTGAGGAGCTTCGGCCGCTGCTGACGTCGAGTGGCGCCTTCGGCGAACCAGTGGCTGCCGCCGGAAGACGGTGACGGTCAGGCGGCGGCGTTCGCGACTCGCGCTGCGCGAAGCACTTCGACGAGCGGGGTAGTCGGGCGGCCGATCAACTCGGTGAGCGTCGGATCCTCGACATCGAGATCCCCCGCCGCGATGCCAGCGTCGAGCCCCTCGAGGAAGCCGATCGTCCCCGCATCCAGTCCGGCGCGTTCGAGCGCCGCACGGAATTCGGCAGCTGACACGTCGTGGTGCACGACCTCGCGACCCACCGCTTCGCCGATCGCCGCAGCGATCTCGTCGTACGTGACGGGTTCGCCCGCGAGCTCGTACACCTTGCCGACGTGCGCGTCATCGGCGAGCACGACCGCTGCCGCTGCCGCATAGTCAGCACGAGCAGCCGCTGAGACGCGACCCCCGTGCGTGGCGGAGAGCAGCACGCCCGTCGCCTCGGCCTGGTCGAGGTTCGCCACGTAGTTCTCCGCGTACCAGTCGTTGCGGAGAATCGTGGCGGGGAGACCCGACTCCGCGATGGCGCGCTCCGTAGCGAGGTGCTCCGGCGCCAGCGCCAGGGAACTGCGCTCGACGTTCGCGAGGCTCGTGTACACGAGATGCTTGACGCCCGCGCGGGCCGCCGCCTCAATGACGGCGAGGTGCTGAGCCGTGCGCTTGCCGACCTCGCTCCCCGAGATGAGCAGTACGCGGTCGACGCCGGCGAACGCTCCCTCGACGGACGAGGCGTCGTCGTAGTCGAGCGGCACGACTGTGACGCCGCGCTCCGCGAGGTCAGCGGCCTTCGCGGGCGTGCGCGCACCGGCGACGATCTGCGCAGGGGCGATGTCGCGAGCGAGCAGTGCATCGATGACGAGATGGCCGAGGGCGCCGGTGGCGCCGGTGACGAGAATGGTCATGGGGTTCCTTTCGGGAGGGGTTCGAGGAGTGCAGCGGTCTTCGACGGCCGCACATTCCCGAACGCGGGTACCCACTTTCCGGTAAGGTACTCCCCAAATGGTAAGTTATGCGGAATTGCGCGAAACCGGAGCCTTCGCTCCGGCGTGCTCGACGCGCGTAGTCCTCGATCACGTCATGAGTCGCTGGGGCGTGCTCGTGCTCTGCACGCTCTCAGACGGCACTCATCGCTGGGGAGAGCTGCGCCGTGAGGTCGAGGGCATCAGCGAGAAGATGCTCGCTTCGACCCTGCGCCAACTCGTCGCGGATGGCATCGTCCACCGGGAGTCACTGCCGACGGTGCCGCCGCACGTCGAGTACTGCCTCACCGAGCGCGGCCGCGACCTGATGGACCGCATGCTCCCGCTCATCGAATGGATCGCGGTGCGAGCCGATGACATCGTCGGCGTCGCATCGCGTGCCACGCCGAACGCCCGCTGATCCCGCACTCCGAGACCACCGGGTGTGCGACGGAATGGCTACATCTCTTCGTGGGTTCGGGGATCCGCACCGAACAATCGGCCGTCGGAGCGCCCGAGCGCGGTGATGGCCGACACCTCGGCCTCGTCCAGCACCACGTCGACAGCCGCGAGATTCTCCCGCTGCCGCTCCAGGTGCTGCGACCGCGGGATTGAGACGACGCCCCTCGCCGCATGCCACGCCAACACGACCTGCACCGGGGTGCACTCATGCGACTGCGCCAGCTCACGGATGACGGGTTCGCTGAGGATCGCCCCCGCGCGCCCGATCGGGCTCCACGCCTCCGTGATGATTCCGAGCTCGCCATGCGCTTCGACCGCTTCCACCTGCGGGAAGTACGGGTGCACCTCCAGCTGGTTCACGACGGGACGCACGCCGGTCTCCCCCTCGATGCGTTCGAGGTGTTCGAGGAGGAAGTTCGACACGCCGATCTGATCGACCACACCCCGCTCGCGAGCGTCGATGAGACCCTGCCAGGCGTCGACGTACTGCGCCTGCGACGGATTCGGCCAGTGGATGAGATGCAGACCGATCGCATCGACGCCGATACGGGAGCGGCTCTCCTCGATGCTCGTCTGATTCGCGGGCGCCTCATGATGCCGGCCGGGCAGCTTGGATGTGACGATCACCCCGGCACCGGAGTCACCGGCGAGGCGCACACCGCGGCCGACGGAGCCCTCGTTCTCGTAGTTGACGGCGGTGTCGAGCAGACGGTAGCCGGCACGCACCGCTGCCGCGACCGATTCAGCCCCAGCGTCGCCGTTCAGTCGATAGGTTCCGAGCCCGATGGGCGGGAGGACGAACCCGTTGTGCGCGGTGAACGGTGCGTACTCTGCCATGTTGCTCCTCCATTGGTCGCCGACTCGCGTACCTCCTGTCTAGCACGCCGCGCTCGGCGCGGCGTGCCTCTCCCCGCCCCAATCTGCGAGCGGGGTCACTCTTCGTGCGTGTCGGGGATGCAACACGCACGAAGAGTGACCCCGCTCGGTGGTGGGTGGGTGGGGTGTGGTGGGGTGACGGTGGTGGGGTGGGTGGGTGGTGGGTGGGTGGGGTGGGATGGGGTGCGGTGCCGCGTCGCGTCAGGCGAGCCAGGCCGGCGCGCGACCGCGCAGGAGCGGGCGGTCGAGGGAGAGCGATCCGGCGCCCGTGAGCGCGATCCCGAGCGCCGCCGCACCGAGCACCGCGACGAATTCGTAACCACCCTCGGCGACCCAGAATCCGGCCGCCGCGTGCACGAGCACGAGCGCCACGACCATGTCGATGGCGAGCAACAGGGCGACGAGCCGAGTCAGCAGCCCCAGAATCAGCAGGATCCCGCCGGCGAATTCGAGCACGGCGACCAGCGGCGCGGTGATCTCGGGAAGCGGAGCACCCATCGCGCCGAACGATTCGACCGTGCCCGGGATCGTGAATTCGAAGAGCTTCTGCGCGCCGTGCATCAGGAAGACCGCGCCGAGCGCGAGGCGGATGATCAGCAGACCCCACGCTGTCGAGGCGGTCGGGGTGGAGGCGTGTGGCGAACGGGTGCGGGGCATGTGTGTCTCGCTTTCATGGCATCGGTTCATTCGGCCGTTGGGGCCGGGCGCCAGGTTAGGAGATGCGGAGAGTATGAATCTGAGGAGTTGCGAACTCTGCGGTTTCGAGACGTCCGCATCTGGTATTCGTACCGGAGGGCCGGGTCAGCGCCGCCCAGCCTTCCGCGCCGTCCGGCCTGCCGCGCCGCCCGGCAGGCCGGGTCAGCGCCGTCCGGCCTGCCGCGCCGCCCGGCCCGCCGCACCGCCGCTGCCTTGCCTTGCCTGTACGAGCCGGGTCACTTGCGGAGGGTGTCGCGAAGCGAAACCGGCCGACACACACCGAAAGTGACCCCGCTCGCATGGGGACGGCAGCGCAGCAGCGCAGCGCAGGGACGGCAGCGCAGCGCTGCGGCTGGTCAGGCAGAGTGGATGTAGCTGCGCGGCACGCGCGAACCGATACTGGTGAGGATCTCCCACGGGATCGTCTGAGCGGCGTGCGCCCATTCCCGCGCGTTCGGGCGCCACCCCTCCGCCGGGCCGAAGAGCACGACCTCGTCTCCCTCGGCGACGCCCGAAGCATCCGGCCCGAGATCGACGACGAACTGGTCCATGCAGACGCGTCCCACGCTCGGGAATCGGCGCTCTCCGATGGCGACGTCGAACTTGCCCGACATGATGCGCGGCACTCCGTCGGCGTAGCCGAGCGGCACGAGCCCGAGCGTGGTGTCTCGCTCGGCGGTCCAGGTGTGGCCGTACGAGACGCCGTCGCCGGCGTGCACGCGCTTCATCAGCGCGAGCGGAGCCTTCAACGTCATCGCGGGCCTCAGCGACGTGTCGGGGTTCTCGAACGGGGTGTACCCGTACATCGCGAGTCCCGGGCGCAGAGCATCCAGGTGCAGGTCTGGGCGGGCGAGTGCGGTGCCAGAATTGCCGAGGTGCATCTGCTCGACGGGAATGCCGTGCCGGTCGAACGAGGCCCGGGCGGCCAGCAGTCGCTCGAGTTGCGCGCTGTTCTGCGGATGATCGGGGACATCGGCGTGCGAGAGGTGGCTGAAGAGGCCGTGCACGCGCACGGCGCCTTCCGCCCGAAGGCGCCCCAGCTGACGCAGCACCTCCGGCAGTTCAGCCTCGGTCACGCCGTTGCGGCTGAGCCCGGTGTCGACCTTGACGTGGACCTCCACGGGCCGGCCGATCTCGCGGGCGGCGGCGGCGATCGCGTCGAGCTGGCTGCGCGAGTTCACGCCGAGACGCACGTCTTGCGCGATGGCTTCGGCGTATCCGCTCGTCGACAACCAGCTCAGTATCGGGGCGGTGACCCCACCGGCGCGGAGCGCCAGGGCCTCGGAGATCGTGGCCACGCCCAGCGACCCTGCGCCGGCCGCGATGGCGGCGTGCGCCACCGGAAGTGCCCCGTGCCCGTATCCGTCGGCTTTGACGACTGCCATGAGCTCGGCGGAGGGCGCGAGCGCGGCGAGCACCCGGATATTCGACGCGATCGCGTCGAGGTCGACTTCGGCTACGGGTTCGGTGATCATCTGAGCGGCAACCACCCTTCCTTGGTTCGCCGCCACGTACGGAACGCAGCGTACCCACCAGTCTAGGCCGCGCGCGCAGTGCAACCTGCGCGCACCCCTCTGCTACGCCACGCGCACCCCGTGATCGAGTCGCACGATCCGGTCGGCATTTGCGATCGCCGCGTCGTCGTGGGTCACGCACGCGACGGTGGCCCCGCGATTCGCTTCTTCGACGAGAATCGTCTGCGTGCGTGCGCGGCTCGCGGCGTCGAGGCCGGATGCCGGCTCGTCGAGGAGGAATATCCGAGCCCGGCGTGCGATGCCCTGGGCGAGGAGCACCCGTTGGCGCTGCCCGCCGGAGAGCGCGGTGAACGGGCGCTCGGCGAGGTCGGCGAGGGCGACTCGCTCGAGCGCATCGACGACCCGGTCCCGCCGCTCGCTGCGGGCGAGTCGCCGCCGCTCCCAGGTGCCCATGGCGACCACCTCGCGAACGGTGACGGGGAGCGCGTCGGGTGCGGCGATGCGCTGCACGACGAGCGCGACGGATCCGGATCGCTCGACGCGGCCGCTCGACGGGGTGCGCACGCCCGCCAGCACTTCGAGCAGCGTGGATTTGCCCGCGCCGTTCGCTCCAGCGATGACGGTGACGCTGCCGGGTTCGAGCTCGATGTCGATGCCTCGGAGCACCGGGGTGGTGTCGAACGAGAAGTGGATGCCGGTGGCGCGGAGGACGGCCGGCGGAGCGGCCGTGCGGGAGGTGCGCGGGTCCGTGAGAAGTGACATGCCTCAAGCCTAACTGATTTTGATAATGATTCTCGTTTATGAATATGATGAACGCGTGCTGCCACTTCTCGAACCCTTCACCGCCGACTTCGTGCTCCGCGCGCTCGTCGGCGGCGCCCTCGTCGCAGTCGTCTGCGGCGTCGTCGGCACCTGGGTCGTGATTCGCGGCATGGCCTTTCTCGGCGAAGCGCTCGGACACGGGATGCTGCCGGGCGTCGCCGTCGCGAGCGTGCTCGGCCTGCCGACCCTGGCCGGGGCCGCTGTGAGCGCCGTCGCGATGAGCGTGCTCATCGGATGGGTGCAACGCCGCGGGCGCCTCTCGTACGACACCAGCATCGGCCTGCTCTTCGTCGCCATGCTCTCTCTCGGCATCATCATCGTGTCGCATTCCCGCAGTTTCGCCACGGATGCGACGGTGATGCTCTTCGGCGATATTCTCGCCATCACCCCCGCCGATCTCTGGCTGCTCGTCGGAGCCGCCGCGATCACGATCGCGGTCGCCGCCGGGTTCCACCGCCGGTTCGTCGCCGCGGCGTTCGATCAGCGCATCGCTGCAACGCTGCACCTGCGGCCGCATCTCGCCCAGGTCGTCCTGGTCGGCCTCGTCACGCTCGCAGTCGTCAGCTCCTATCAGGCCGTCGGCTCGTTGCTGGTCGTCGGCCTCCTGCTCGCCCCCGCGGTCGCAGCAGCGCCATGGACCAGCAGCATCGCCACCCGCATGGCGCTCGCCACCGCGATCGGCGTGCTCGCGGTCTTCGCAGGCCTGCTCGCATCGTGGCATCTCGGCACCGCCGCGGGCGCATCGATCGCGGCGGCCGCCATCGCTCTCGCAGCCCTCTCCGGGATCGGCGTCCGCATGGTCGATGTCGTCCGTCGCGCCCCGCTTCCCCAGATCACCGCACTCTCGTGAAAGGCACGATGTCTCCGCACCCCCTCCGCCCGTCCCGCACCACTCCTCTGGCCGGAGCCGCCATCCTCGGCCTGCTGCTCGCCGGATGCAGCGCTTCCCCCTCCGATTCGAGTGCGCCAGCAGACGCAGCGTCGTCTGCTGAAACTCCGAGCGACGACACGGGCTCCGGCCACGGCGAGATCGAAGGAGCCGCCGAAGCCTCCGAGCCGCCGCTGCATCTCGTCTCCATCGATGCTTCCGGATCGGTTTCGCTGCTCGACCTGCTCGACGGCACCGAGACCGAACTCGACGGCGTCCGCGCTCCGCGCTCGGTCGCCTCTGATGGGCGGTACGCCTTCGTCGCTGACGAGCACGGCGTTGACGTCGTCGACAGCGGCGCCTGGACGTGGGATCACGTCGACCACTTCCACTACTACCGGGCCGACCCGGCTTCGCCCGGAACCGTCGAGGGCTCCGGCGTCGCTTCGATCGCCACCGGCATGCTCTCGACCGCCGGCGGCACCGGCGTCTTCTTCCCCGACTCGGGTGAGGCGGTGCTGCTCGACAACGGAGCCCTCTCGAAGGGTGAGATCAACGAGACGCTGCGCCTCGAGGTCGCGCCGCACGACGGACTCATCGCCCCGCTCCGCGAGGGAGCGCTCGTCACCGAGGCTGACGGCAGTGGGCGGATCGAGCGCGTGCGCGCCGTCGATGCCGCGGGCGACGAGATCGACTCCATCGCGTGCACCGAGGCCTCTGGCACGATCACCACGCGGCTCGCGCTCGTGGTGGGCTGCGCCGACGGGGCTGTGCTCGCGACTTCCGCGGAAGGCGAGACCGCGTTGACGAAGGTGGCGTACCCCGCTGACGCGAGCGGTGACGCCCCTCCCGCGACGGAGTTCTCCGCCCGAAAGGGCCGCCCCACCGTCGCGGGCCTCGGAGATGGGAGCGGTGTCTGGCTCCTCGATACCCGCGAGCAGTCATGGCGCTGGATCGCGATGCCCGAGCGTCCCGTCGCCGCGTCCGCCGTCGATGATGAGGCGGGTCACGTCGTGACGCTGACTCCCGACGGCAGGGTGCGCGTCTTCGACGCAGATGGGGCGGAGCGCGCGGCGACCGATCCGATCGTCACCGATGCAGTGGGCGGCGGCGGCCAGGTTTCGCTCACCGTCGACGCGCAGCGCGCCTATGTGAACGACCCCGCTACGGGTGCGGTCTTCGAGATCGACTACGCCGACGGCGCACGCGTCGCTCGCACGCTCGAGACCGGGGTCCCGGCTCATTTCGTCGCGGAGGTCGGCCGGTGACCCGGGCGTTCGAGGCGTCCGCATCTCGACGCCGCGCTCGGCGGGGAGATCATCGCACGCGGCGGCCGATCCGGCACGCGACTCTCGCCGCTCTCGCGATCGCGGTATTCGCCCTCACGGGCTGCTCAGCAGCGGCCGGATCCGGCGGCCCCGATCAGCCCCAGATCGTGGTCACCACCAACATCCTCGGCGACGTGGTCGGCGAGGTCGTTGGCGATCAGGCCGAGGTGACGACGCTCATGCGCGCGAACGCCGACCCGCATTCCTTCGAGATCTCAGCGCAGGAGGCCGCCATGCTGGGCGACGCCGACCTGATCGTGTCGAGCGGGCTCGGCCTCGAAGAGGGGTTGCAGCAGCACCTCGATCGCGCCGCCGAGGCGGGCGCCCCCCTGCTCGTGGCCGGCGACGCCGTCGAAGCGCTGCCCTACGCGAGCGGTGACGCCGCAGGCGCCCCCGATCCGCATTTCTGGACCGACCCCGGCACCATGCTCGACGTCGTCGATGCCATCGAGGTCTCCGCGTCGGAGATCGACGGCATCGACCGGACGAAGCTCGCCGAGCACGCGGATGCGTACCGGGAGGAACTGCGCACGCTCGATGCGGAGATGACATCCGCCTTCGAGGCCATTCCGCAGGAGCGCCGCGCTCTCGTGACGAACCATCACGTGTTCGGATACCTCGCCGAACGCTACGGCTTCCGCGTGGTCGGTGCGGCGATTCCCGGCGGCACGACGCTCGCCGCCCCGAGCGCCGCCGACCTGCGGGAGCTCAGCGATGCCATCACCCGGGCGGGGGTCTCCACGATCTTCGCCGAATCCTCCCAACCCGACCGCTTGGTGCAGGTGCTCGCCAGCGAAGCCGACATCGATGTGCGCGTCGAGGAGCTCTACACGGAGTCGCTCACGGGCCCCGGCGAGGGCGCAGAGACCTACCTCGAGATGATGCGCGCGAACACCGCTCGCATCTCCGAGGGACTGACGAAGTAACACCCACCAAAAGAAAGCAGGACACCACTATGACCCGACGACACCTTCGATACGCCGCTCCCGCGGCGCTGCTCGGGCTCGCGCTGCTCGCAACCGGCTGCTCCTCGAGCACCGCGAACGATTCAGCAGCGGAAGACTCGCCAGCGAACGCGTCGAGCGAGGATCACGCTCACTCCGACGAGCAGCGCGTCGCCGTCTCGTACGAGGGAGGCATCGCCGTGCTCGACGCCGAGACGCTCGAGCTGGTCGACGAATTCGAGAGCGAGGAGTTCACCCGTCTGAACGCTGCTGGCGATGGCCGCCACGTCTTCGTGACGACGTCGAAGGGGTTCGAGCTGCTCGATACCGCGAAGCCGGCGCTCACCGGCCTGACCGTGGACGCCTCGGCCGCCGGGCACGTCGTGCGCCATGCCGGCAAGACCGTGCTCTTCGACGACGGCACGGGCGAGACGACGATCTTCGACTCCCACGACCTCGCCCACGCGGAGGATGCGCTGCCTGAATCGGTGACGCACACCGCCGAGCACCCGCACCACGGCGTATCGATCGAGCTCGAGGACGGCACGCTCGTGACGACCCTCGGCGATGAGACCACTCGTTCGGGGGCCGTCGCCCTGCACGCGCACGACGACCACTGGGACGAGGTCGCTTCGAACGACCAGTGCCCCGGCATCCACGGCGAGGGGACTGCTGCTGACGAGGCGGTCGTCTTCGGATGCGAGAACGGCGCGCTGCTCTACCAGGACGGCACGTTCACCAAGCTCGATGCCCCCGATACCTACGGCCGCATGGGCAACGCATTCGTCTCCGAGACGAGCCCCATCGTCGTTGGCGACTACAAGTCCGACCCCGACGCGGAGGGTTACCTGCTCGGCTCGGTCGCACTCATCGACACCGCCACGCAGGAGCTGCAGGTCGTCGATCTGCCGGAGAACGTGCGCTACACCTTCCGCGATGTCACTCGCGGCACCGACGATCTCGCGTACATCCTCTCGACCGACGGCTCCATCCACGTGCTGGATCCGGAGACCGGTGAACTGGTCGACGAGTTCCCCGTGATCGACGCCTGGGAGGGTCCGGCCGAGTGGCAGGATGCGCACCCGGCGATCATCGGCACCGGAGGGGACACGGCGTACGTGACGGAACCGGCGGCGAATTCGGTGCACGCGGTCGACCTGCGCACCGGTGAGGTCACCGCCACAGCGGAGCTCGAGCACACGCCGAACGAGTTCGCGGTCGCGCTCGGCGAGCACTGACCCGCACCGACCGCAGCGATGCCGCGGTCGGCGGGAGTGCGCTGAGCAGCGCGTACTCACCCCTGAGGGCGTCGCATCACTCCGATGCGGCGCCCTCAGCCGTCTCTGCGAGCGCTCCGGCTTCGGCCGCCTCCGCCCAGGCGATGCCGCTGACGTCGATCTCCGCGGTCATGTCGCGCAGGAAGCGCTCGACGACCTCGCGCTCGTCGGGAGTGAGGCGCGCGGCGGCGTTGAAGCGGTTCGCCTGCTGCTGACCGACCGTGCGCTTCGCGGCTTCATGGGTCTCGGGCGTGATGCGGATGACGAGTGCTCGCCGATCATCTGGATGCCGCTCTCGCGAGATGTGACCGCCTCGCTCAAGACGATCGAGCAGTTTCGTCGTGGAGGCGCTCGATATCCCCAGGTGGGCGGCGATGGCTCCGGGTGTCGGCAGCACCTCGGTGTTGCCTGCGACGATCAAGAAGTGCAGCGCCCGCATGTCGACGCTGCTGAGGCGCATGTACTTGAGCGAAGCGGCCGAGAGTCGTTCCTCCGCTTCTCGCAGTGTTCTGAGCGCCTCCATGAGCCGCGCGATCTGCTGCAGGTCGTCGTGGCTGAGACCGGTCCGGTCGACGAGTTCTGACTTCGGGTCGGAATGGTCCATCCGGTAGAGGGCGGAGGCGTCGCCGACATCGCCCGACACGTCGGTCTCAGCGCTCCGCTTGTTTTTCGTCACACGAGAATATTATCCTGAAGTTGATCACTTTCTAGGTGAGTAATCAAGATTTCTACATGAGCGGGGGCAACGTGGACGAGTTGCGAGAACACCGCGCGGTGCCGGGCACCGCAGCGCCGCTCGACAACGCGGGCCTGGTCTCCCGTTCGATCTCCGAAGTCTTCGCCACCCGCGGGCGCTCAGCTGAGGCCTATCACCCCGCGTTCGCGCAGCTCTGGAAGATCTGCGGGGAACGCATCGCCGGCGGCAAGCGCATCCGCCCACGTCTGATGCTCGACATGTTCGCAGCGCTGAGCGACGACGATCTGCCTCCCGCGGCGATCGAGATCGCAGCGGCGATCGAGCTGCTGCACGCCTCGTTCCTGCTGCACGACGACGTGTTCGACGGGGACCTGACCCGCCGTGGCTCCCTGAACCTCGTCGGCCTGCTCGCGCACGATGAACGGCTGTCCCACGAGCGACCCTCCCCGCAGCGCCTGCACTGGGCGCGCAGCTGCGGCATTCTCATGGGCGACCTCCTGCTCGCCGAAGTGCATCAGATCTTCGCCAGGGTCGACGTCGAGCCCGCCATGCGCACGCGCCTCCTCGACCTCCTCGCTCACGCGATCACCGAATCCGTGGTCGGAGAGCAGCTCGATATCGGGCTCGAAGACGGCACCGTCGTCGCCGACACCGCGACCGTCCTCGAGATGTGCCGCCTCAAGACGGCGACCTACACGTTCGAACTGCCGCTGCGAGCGGCCGCCATCCTGGCGGGGGCCGACTCCCCCGCAACCGACGCCGCGCTCGCTGCGGCAGGCGCTCACCTCGGGCTCGCGTTCCAGTTGCAGGACGACGTCCTCTCGACCTTCGGCGATCCCGCCGCGCACGGCAAGGATGCGTTCTCGGATCTGCGCGAGGGCAAGGAGACCGCTGTCATCTCGGCGGCGCGGATGACGAGCGCGTGGCCCGAGATCGAGCCGTCGTTCGGCACCGGATCCCTCACGAACGCCGAGGGCGAACGCCTGAGAGGCCTGCTTCGGGAGTGCGGGGCCGAAGCGTTCGTGCGCGGCCTCATCGACGATCAGATGCGCGCACTGCACGAAACGCTCGCCGATCCCGCATCCGGCCTCCCCGACAGCGCGCGGCAGCCTCTCGCGGCGCTGGCCGGTCGACTCGACGGGCGACGCTCGTGAGGGCCGACACCCCGCTCGACCGGTACACCCGTTCAGCGATGCGCGCCTCCGCCGTCGTGATCCGCAGCTACTCCACCTCGTTCGGCGCCGCGACCCGACTGCTCGGGCGACGGCACCGCGCGCACGTGCGCAATGTCTATGCACTGGTGCGCGTCGCCGATGAACTCGTCGACGGCGTCACCGAAGGGGCCGGGCTCACGCCCGGCGAGCAGGCGGACGCGCTGCAGCGACTCGAAAGCGAGGTCGGGAGAGCGATCGGCTCTGGCTACTCGAGCGACCTCATCGTGCACGCCTTCGCGCGCACCGCGCGGGCCGCCGGGATCGACGCGGCGCTCACCGCCCCGTTCTTCGCCTCGATGCGCGCCGACCTGCCCGCGCCGACCGATACGGCAGAGCTGCGCGGGTTCGACGCCGAGCAGCACGGCGCCTACGTCTACGGCTCGGCCGAAGTCGTCGGTCTCATGTGCCTGCGCATCTTCACCCGGCATCGCTCGCTCGACGCACTGGAGCAGCACCGCCTCGAACGCGGGGCCCGCAGCCTCGGCGCCGCATTTCAGAACGTCAACTTCTTGCGCGATCTCGCAGATGACACCGACCGCCTCGGCCGCAACTATCTCGGCACGCAGGAGCGTCTCACCGACGCCGATCGGATCGACTGGGTGCGTCGAATCGAAGCCGAGCTCGCCGACGCGCGAGCGGTGCTGCCGCTCCTGCCCAAGGACGCGCGGGCCGCGGTGCGCTCCGCACTGAACCTCTTCGCAGCCCTGAGCCGCCGGATCTCGCGCACGACGATCGATGAGCTGTACGCTCGCAGGGTGCGCGTGCCCGACTGGCAGAAGACCGCGATCATCGTGCGATCCATCGCCCGCACTGCGGGGGAGACTCGATGAGCGCGGCATCCGCACGCCGTCGCGGCTTCGACGCGGCTCCGCGCACCGTCGTCATCGGCGGCGGTATCGCCGGTCTCGCTACGGCTGCGCTCCTGGCCAAGGAGGGCCATGCCGTGACGGTGCTCGAGCGCGGAAACCGCGTCGGCGGCCGTGCGGGCACCGTCTCACGAGACGGCTTCCGGTTCGACACCGGACCCTCCTGGTATCTGATGCCGAGCGTGTTCGATCACTACTTCGAGATGCTCGGCACGACGACGCGGGAGCAGCTCGACCTCCGCCTGCTCGACCCCGGCTACCGCGTCTTCAGTGAGCCGGGCGCCGACGGCAGCGCGCCGGAGCCGATCACGATCCCCGCGGGCCGCGGCGCCGCGCGAGCCGTGTTCGAGCGCCTCGAGCCTGAGAGCGGGCAGGCGTTCGATGCATACCTCGATTCGGCGGCCGAAACCACGGTGATGGCCGAGCGGTACTTCCTCTACAACCCATTCACCCGGCTGCGCACGCTCGGCGTCCCGCCCGTGCTGCGCGCACTGCCCCGGCTGGCACGGCTGCTCGGCACCTCGCTGCGATCCTTCGTGGCGCAGCGCTTCGAGCACCCGGTGCTGCGCCAGGTGCTCGGGTATCCGGCGGTCTTTCTCGGCACGAACCCGAAAGACGCCCCCGCCATGTACCACCTCATGAGCGCCCTCGACCTCGACGAGGGCGTGCGCTACCCGATGGGCGGTTTCCACTTCCTGGTCGAGCGCCTCGCCGCGCTCGCGGAGGAGGCGGGTGCGCGCATCGTGCTCAGCGCCGACGTGACCGAGATCGAGGTGGGCGCCGGATCCCCTCAGGCCGATCACCCGGCGGCCGGCCGCAGCACCGGCTTCTCGACGTCCGCGCGGGCCGTGCGCTGGCGGGATGCCGACGGCGACGAGCACCGCCTTCCCGCGGACGTCGTGGTCTCCACCGCCGACCTGCACCACACCGAGACGCAGCTGCTGCCGGAGGCCGCTCGCACCTACCCCGAAGCCTGGTGGTCGAAGCAGATCAGCGGCCCCGGCGCCGTGCTCGTGCTGCTCGGGGTGCGCGGGGCGCTGCCGGAACTCCCCCATCATTCGCTCTTCTTCGCCCGCGATTGGGAGCGGAACTTCGGCGACATCTTCGACGAGCCGCGGCGCATCCCGGCGCCCGCCTCGTCGTACGTGTGCAAGCCGAGCGAGACCGATCCGAGCGTGGCGCCCGCCGGCCACGAGAACCTCTTCGTGCTCGTGCCCGTGCCGGCCGATCCTGAGATCGGCAGCGGGGGCAGCGACGGCGCAGGTGACGGCGTCGTCGAACGAGTCGCCGATGCTGCGATCGATCAGATCAGTGCGTGGGCGGGTATTCCCGACCTGCGCGAGCGCATCGTCGTGCGCGAGACGATCGGCCCGCGCGATTTCGTCGACGACTACCACTCGTGGAGCGGCGGCATGCTGGGGCCGGCGCACGTGCTGCGCCAGAGCGCGCTGTTCCGCGCCCAGAACCAGTCGAAGCGTGTCAACAACCTCTACTACGCCGGGGCGACGACCGCTCCGGGCGTCGGCATCCCGATGTGCCTGATCAGCGCCGAACTCGTGCTCAAGCGCATCCGAGGCGATCACTCGGCCGGCCCGCTGCCGACCCCGGAGCGATCCTGACGTGGGAATCATCTACCTCGCATCCCTGCTCGGAGCGAGCGGCTGCATGCTGCTGCTCGATGCGCGCTTCCGGCTCTTCTTCTGGCGCGACTGGCGCGCCGCGACCATCGTCACGGCCGTCGGCGTGCTGTTCCTGCTCGCCTGGGATCTCGTCGGCATTGTGACGGGCGTCTTCCAGATGGGCGCGAGCCCGGGCATGACGGGCATTCTCATCGCGCACGAGCTTCCGATCGAGGAGCCCGTCTTCCTGGCCTTCCTCGTGCTGTGCACCATGGTGACGTTCACCGGCGCCGTGCGCATCATCGAACGGCGAACGAGCCGGGCGGGCCGCGCGGGCCAGGGCGAAACCAACGGGGAGGATCGATGACCTACCTCCTCATCAGCATCCCGTTTCTCGGCGCAGCGCTCCTCGGAGCGCTCGCGCTGACGCCCTGGCGCGAACCGGCCGTCGCGCGACGCCAATGGGCGGCGACCGGCATCGCGATCGTCGTGCTCGCGATCCTCACCGCCGTCTTCGACTCACTCATGATCGCCGCCGATCTCTTCTCGTACGGCCACGGGCGCACGCTCGGCCCGACCGTCGGCCTCGTCCCCGTGGAAGACTTCAGCTACCCGGTGACCGTGGCGCTGCTCGCCCCGGCGCTCTGGACCCGGCTCACCACGCGGAAACGCGTCGCAGGAGAGGACCCGACCGATGCACGCGCGTGAGCACTCCGGCTGGAACGCACAGCTGCTGAGGCAGGCATTCGTCGCATCTCGACCTGTGAGCTGGATCAACACGGCGTACCCCTTCGCGGCCGCGATGCTGCTCACCACCCGCGAGGTCGACTGGGTGCTCATCGTCGGAGCGATCTACTACCTCATTCCGTACAACCTCGCCATGTACGGCATCAATGACGTCTTCGATTACGCCTCCGACATCAACAACCCCAGAAAGGGCGGGATCGAGGGCGCTCTGCTCGCTCCGAAGTACCACCGGCCGATGCTGTGGCTCGCCGCGCTGACGAATATCCCGTTCCTCGTGGTGCTCGCCATCGCCGGCGGGCCCGGATCATGGCTCGCCCTCGCGGTGAGCACATTCGCGGTCCTCGCCTACTCCGCGCCGGTGCTGCGATTCAAAGAACGACCGTTCATCGACTCCGCGACATCGAGCACCCACTTCGTGAGCCCCGCGATCGTCGGGCTCACGGCGGCCGGCGCGCACTTCACCCCGGAGCTCTGGCTGATCCTGCTCGCCTTCTTCTGCTGGGGCATGGCCGCGCACGCCTTCGGCGCCGTGCAAGACGTCGTGCCCGACCGGGAGGCCGATATCGGGTCGATCGCGACCGTGCTCGGCGCGGCAGCGACCGTGCGAGTCGCGCTCGCACTGTGGGCGCTCGCGGGAGTGCTGATGCTCTTCACGCCGTTCCCCGGACCGCTCGCCGCAATCGTCGCGATTCCGTATCTCGCGAACTGCGCGCCGTACGCCCGCATCAGCGACGCCGACTCCGGGCGCACCAATGGGGCCTGGCGCCGCTTCATCTGGCTGAACTACGCCTCGGGGGCGCTCGTCACAATGATTCTCATCGTCTGGTGGTTGCGCACCGCGTAGGACTCGGTCTCGCCGCTGCTCCCGTTCGCAACATTTCGTGCCCTAAGAACCTCGTTACGTCAAGGGCTTATCGGGAAACGGCGCGCACTCGTACGCTGATGCATGCAGGAGCCGCACTGCGGGGTCCCCTGCCGCGGCAGTTCAGAAGGAGTTTGGCATGCGCTTCCCATCGGATCACAGCCGCGAACCGGAAGCCCTCCGCACCGTCGGCGTCGAGGAGGAGTTGCTGCTCGTCGACCCGCGCACCGGCCGGCCGGCCCCGGCGATCGAACTCGTTCTCGCCGCCGCCGCTTCTGACGACGTCGCCGCCCTCGTTCCCGAGGCGGCGGGCGTCACGCATCTCGAGCGCGAGAGCAAGCGCGAGCAGATCGAAGTCATCTCGGTGCCGCATACCTCGCTCTCCGACCTCGCACGGAGCGTCATGGCGGGGCGCACGCTCGCCGACGCGGCCGCTCAGCAGCTCGGCTTGCGCGCGGCGGCGATGGCGACCAGCGCGACGGCGGGGCCGACGCAGCTCACCGTCTCCGGTCGCTACAGCGCGATGGAAGAGCGATTCCAGGGCATGATGCGCGAGCAGCTGACCTGCGGCCTGCACGTGCATGTCGGAGTGAGCGACGACTCCGAGGGCGTCGCCGTGCTCGATCGCATTCGGCCCTGGCTGCCGCTCGTCCTCGCGCTGAGCGCGAACTCCCCCATGTGGAACGGCGCGGACAGCGGCTACGCGAGCCAGCGGTACCAGGTGTGGAGCCGATGGCCGACGGCGGGGCCGTACGACACCTTCGGGTCTCCCGCGGACTACCACCGCACGGTCGACGAGCTGCTCGCCACCGACGTGCTCGTCGACGAGGGAATGATCTACTTCGACGCGCGCCTCAGCCCGCGCTACCCGACCGTCGAGATCCGCGTCGCCGATGTCTGCCTGGAGGCCACGCATTCCGTTGCGATCGCCGGGATCATCCGCGCCCTCGTCACGACCGCCGCGCACGAGTGGCGCTCGGGCTTCTCGCCCGACCCGTTGCCGACCCCCGTGCTGCGCCTCGCAATGTGGTCGGCGAGCCGGCACGGTGTCACGGGTCCGCTCCTGAACCCGATCCTCGGCAAGCCGAGCGCCCCCGACGTCGCGATCGACGCGCTCCTCGCGCACATCGCTCCGGCCCTCTCGGCGTCCGGAGATCTCGATCGCGTGTCGCGCATGGTCGCCGACGTCTTCACGAACGGGACCGGTGCGGAGCGGCAGCTTCGCGCACTGCACGCCCGTCGCAGCGCCCGGGCGCTCGTGGAGGAGGCGATCGAGCAGACGCATCGCTCGATCGGCCCCTCATCATCGGTGCTCGATCCACTGCCCATCTGAGCCGATCGACGACGTCGCTGCGTGCACCGGCATCGATCCGTCCGACCGCATCTCGCACCGCATCCATCTCCAAAGGAGCTCATCGTGATAGAGCCGCATCGCGCTCGGTCGACCCAGCCCTCGGCGGGACCCGTCGCAGCAGCCACGGCGGTTTCACTGTCGTCGACGGCTCGTTCGCAACCCGTGATTCCGGTGCACGCGGACGCGGAGCAGCAGCAGCAGCACCCGCTGCGGCTCGCGAGTCTCGCCGCGCTCTTCGGTCTGAGCCGCCGCCGGTCGGTTCCCGCGAATTCGGCACTCCCCGATGATGACCCGTACATCGCCTACCTGCGGTGGGCGTCGAAGAGTGCCGGGGCAACCGCGGACCGCTCGATCCCCCGCGACCGCCTCGGCGGGAGTTCAGCTCTCGACGATAGCGAAACCGCGGCCGCGTAGCCGGGAGCGCTCCTCGGCGAGATAGTCCACGAGCCGGACTCGTGTGGCCTGCGTGTGAGCGGCGATGAGCGTCGCCGCCCGGTCGGCGTCTCGTGCCTGCACGGCGCCCAGAATCTCACGATGGCCGTCGCGCACCTGGGCTCGAGACGCCGCGGTGCGCACGACGAGCCATCGCGGGCGAGCAAGCCGCGTGAGCGTCGACGTGACGGCGTCGAGCAAGAAGGGGTTGCCGCTCAGCTGGGCGAGCGATTGGTGGAATCCGCTCCCCTCACGCAGGCTCGTCGCCTGGTCGTCGAGTTCTCCCGGCGCGATGAGCGACTCCTCCAGTGCGCGCAGTTCGGCGTCGCTCGCACGCTCCACCACCAGGCGCACGACGCCGACCTCGAGGAGCTCCCGGTACTCCATGACCGCGCGCACCTCGGTCACGTCGATCGGGGCGACGCGCCAGCCACGACCCTCGCGCCCGGTGAGCCCTTCCGCTTCCAGCCGGATCAATGCGGCGCGAATCGGGGTGCGCGATGCGCCGAGAGCCTGCTCGAGCCCCCGCTCCGAGAGCCGTTCGCCGGGCATGACGTCGAATTCGAGGATCGCCGTTCGCAGAGCTTCGTACGCTCCGGATTCAGAGCTCGTCACCATGCCGTCAGTATGACATACCGAATTGGTATACCATTCGGGTACACCAGAGGGGGCAGGATGAGTCACGAGTCGGCGAGATCGAGCGACGCAGTACCCGCGCGGGCCTGGGCCGTGCTCGTGCTCGGTCTCCTCGCGCAGGCTGCCGGCACCATGCTGGTCAGCGCACCCGTCTACCTCATCCCGCTGCTGCACCTCGAGTTGGGGTTGCCTCTCGCCGCCGTCGGGATGCTCACCGCTGCTCCGACGCTCGGCATGGTGCTCACCCTCGTGCTCTGGGGCGCAGCGGCGGATCGCTTCGGCGAGCGCTGGGTGATCGCAGGCGGGCTCGGACTCACGGCGGCCGCGGCGGGCGCTGCCGCCGTGACTGCCGCGCTGACCAGCGACCTCATCCCGCTCGGCATCGCGCTCTTCTGCGGAGGCGCGGCCGCCGCGAGCACCAACGCGGCAAGCGGCAGAGTCGTCGTCGGTT
Source organism: Leucobacter manosquensis (assembly GCF_018304845.1). Taxonomy (NCBI): domain Bacteria; kingdom Bacillati; phylum Actinomycetota; class Actinomycetes; order Micrococcales; family Microbacteriaceae; genus Leucobacter; species Leucobacter manosquensis. Next base: position 1,941,911 of record NZ_JAFEVO010000001.1, read on the forward strand.
GGTTTCCGCGTCACCGGCGCGGACTCGCCATGGGGGTGCGACAGATGTCTCAGCCCCTCGGTGTCGCAGCTGCCGCGGTCGCCGTGCCTCCCATCGCGTCGGCGCTGCAGACCGCAGGCGTCTTCCTCGTGCTCAGCGCACTGCTCGCCGTCATCACCGTCGCGTGCGCCATCGGCATCCGCAACCCGCCGAGACCGAGCCTCATCGGCGCCGCCAGGAGTGAGCCGGTCCGCCATTCGAATCCGTACCGAGCGAGCGGGTTCCTCGCGCGAATCCATGGAGTCTCCGTACTGCTCGTCGTGCCTCAGTTCGCCCTCGCGACCTTCGGCATGGTGTGGCTGATCTCGGGGCTCGGATGGAACGCCACTGCTGCAGGTCTCCTCATGGGCGGCGCTCAGTTCATCGGCGCCCTCGGCCGCATCGTGATCGGCGGCCTGAGCGACCGCGTCGGCGATCGCGTGCGCGTACTGCGCTGGGTCGCCATCGGCGGCGTGATCGTCATGGTGCTCCTCGCCCTCATCGGCTTCACCCACGAAGCGATCCCGGGAGGGTTCGCCATCGGCGGCATCGTGCTCGTGCTCGCCACCGTGGTGAGCGTGGCCGACAACGGCCTGGCGTACACCTCCGTCGCCGAGGCGGCGGGCAGCGCTTGGGCCGGACGCGCCCTGGGTGTGCAGAACACGGGTCAGTTCATCGCCGCATCGGCCGTGGGTCCAGGTATCGGAGCGGCGATCGCATTGCTCGGCTACCCGCTCGTGTTCGGCATCATCGCGCTCGCCCCGCTGATCGCCATCCCGCTGATCCCGCAAGAGGATCGGCACGGGTAAGGCGATCCGCCGCGCACCGCGCGCAGCTTCGGCGCGGCGCCGCCGCGATCCTCGCGCGTTACCAGTCACATCTGCCGACAACAACCCCGCTCCGCGAAGCGGCGGCCTCCCGTAGCGTCGAGAACCAAGGAGGTCATCATGACATCGAAAGACGCATCACACCCGACCGCAGCATCGCCCGACTCCGTCGAGGAATCGGTGCCGGAGGCCATGGACCGGGTCGGCCAGACCGGCCCCGACGCTGCAGACCCACCGCGCGCCGGCGCAGACGATCCACTCGACAGCACGAACGGCAAGCCCAACAGCGACGCGCAGCTCGACGGCAAGACCTCGAAGCCGGCGTCCGATGAGGAACTCGACGACGACGAGGGCGCCGATGCCTTCGAGACCCAGCAAGAAGCGGATCGCAACAACCGAGACGAGGGCGGCGAGCGAGACGACCTGGATCACATCACGGTCGACACCCCCGACTGATCACTCATCATCGCCCGGCCCGCGAGGGTCGGGCGTGCTGCCGCGCCGGAACGCGATGCGCGGCAGCACGGCCCACACGCCGACGACGACGACACCGCCGATCGCCAGCGTGATGAGCCCCGCGGAGCGCCCGACGGCGAAGTCGAACACCAGCGCCGTGACGCCCGCTGCGAGCAGTGCGAGTACGACGAGGTCGGCTGAGAGCAGACGCCCGCCGAGCCGCACGATGTCTGGCTTGCGCCCTTTCCCGAAGAACGTGCGGTGCAACGTGACCGGAGCGAGACCCAGCACGGCGGCGATGCCGGCGAGCGCCACGAGCACCAGGTACAGGGTGAGCTGAAACCGATCGAGATCCTGAAACCTCGGCTGGAACGCGAGCGCCAGCAGAAAGCCGCCGAGGATCTGCGTGCCCGTCTGCGCGACGCGCAACTCCTGGAGTATCTCGTTCCAGTTTCGGTCGGCGCGCTCGTTCGTCGACTCGGAGCGGCCGTCGCCGTTCAGATCGGTCATACGCCGACTGTACGGCCTCGCGGGGCTCGGCAGCCAGCCCTCCGGCTCAGGCGAATTCCCGGATCGCGGCAGCCACCTCACGAGGAGCGGTGTGCTGCACCGCGTGACGATGACGGGCGAAGGTCACGAGACCCGATCGGGTCGCACGGTCGCGGAGCAGCCGGGACCATCGCGCACCCGCCACGACGTCGCGGCCGCCTCGGACGACGAGTGCCGGGACACTCACTTCAGCAATCCGTTCCTCGAGGCGGTACCGCACCATGTACCGCGCCTGTCGCAAGAAGTAGCGGGGCCCGCAACGGAGGTACGCCATGAGGACGAGCCCGTTCACCGACGGTGTCTCCCTCAGGGCGTCCACCACCAAGGCCCGGCATTGCGCCAGCACCGATCGATGCTCCCGATCCACCACCGGCCCGATGAGCACCACCGCGCGCACCAGATCGGGTCGCAGCCGCGCGAGCTCCGTGACCCACTGGGCGCCCATGGAGTGTCCGATCATCACGAACGGCGGCCCGCCCACTCCCTCCAGAACCCGGCCGAGCGCATTCGCCATCTCACCGACGTCGGGCGCCGACGCAGGCTTCGGAGCGCTGCCGAACCCCGGGAGGTCGATCGACCACACGTCAGCGCTTCGCGCGAGTTCGCGATGCAACCGCGAGAGGTAGTGATGCGAGGTGCCGATGCCATGTACGAGAACGTACCGGGAATCGGGGGAAGCGGCGGAAGCGGCGGAAGCGTGAGGTGCTCGCGTCGCGAACACGCCGAAGCTCAGGCCGCCAACGCGAATGCAGCTCCCTCGCGACGCATTCACTGGGCATCGGCAGGAACTCGGATCTGCAGAGCCCCGGGTTCGATCCACGCGTTGAACGCTGCGGCTTTGCCGAAGCCGTCGCCATCGAGCTCGATCTCCTCCGGGCGGGAGAGGCGAGCGACGAAGCGCTTGCCCGTGCGGTAGCTGAGGTCGCCGTCGTCCTTCTGCTTCCCGGTGAGCGCTCTGCCCGAACGAGTGCGGCGGATGACGCCGTTCACCCACGCCACTTTCGCCCATACCCTGATCCAACCGAGCAGCCCGCCGGGGCGAATGAGCAGGATATCGAACTGACCGTCGTCCACGACCGCGTCCGGCAGGAGAAGGATATTCGCCGGCAGAGACCCGCAGTTTCCGATGATCACCGTATGCGCGACGGCCCGTTTCGTCCGCCCGTCATCGAGACGGAAGCGGAAGTGCAGCTCGTTCGGGTCCCTGAGCGATTTGACGATCGCACCGAGATACGCCAGCCAGCCGGCCTTCGCCTTGAGGTCGCCATCCGTGTTCTTGATCATCTTCGCGTCGATGCCCATACCTGCCATCACGACGAAGACGTGCTGGTCTCTCGACGCATCCGGCCGCTCGATGTCGATCACGCCCAGATCGATGGGCCGATCCCTCCCGGTGAACGCCGAGGTGACGGATCCCGGCATGTCGTTGAGCGTCAGCTTGAGGTTGCGCGCGAGCAGGTTGCCCGTGCCGGAGGGGAGCAGGGCGAGCGGGATCGCCGATCCGCGAAGGCCCTCCGCGACCGCGCGCACCGTCCCATCGCCACCGGCGGCGATCACGAGGTCGACATCAGCTCGCCTCGCTTCTTCGACCATGCCCTGGCCGGCATCGTCCGCCGTGGTCTCCAACCAGACCGGCTCGTTCCAGCCGGCATCTGCAGCCGCTCGCTGCACTTCACCCCGAAGCACGTCGAGGTCGACCTTGATCGGGTTGTAGATGACGGCAGCAGTCTTCAGATGGGTATCGACCATTTGCTCATCGTACGATCTCGGGGCGCTGATGCGCCAACCTCATCGTGGGGTTGACAGGCCGATCGACGCCGCTGCCGCCCGCAGACGGTGTCTCGCTCGACGACGCGAGTGTGAGCCGCACTCAAGACATCAGTAGCTGATACTGGGCGCGAGGAGCCCGCCGATCACCGCCACGTACCCCAGCCCGAAGAAACCGGCGACAACGATCAGTGCAGCGATGCAGCGCAGCCACCCCCTCCGACTGGGCTCGTTCCATGCCCGTCGGCCGCGGATCACAGCCAGGAGCACTGCCGGGACCACTCCGAGGACGGCGACGAGCGTCAACACCTGGGCGCCGCGAATCAGAGCTTCTGATACCGGAGGCGCATCGGAGAGCAACGCCGAGGCGATGACGCCCCACAGCACCCCAGCGCATGCCAAGGCGAGCAGACACGCGCACCTCGTCCAGCTCAGCACCGATTCGGAACGAGTTGCCTGCGAAGGCTGCTGATACCAGCGGCGCAAGAGCCACATGAGCGGGGCCGACAGCAGGGTGAGGAGCAGAATCGCTCCTGAAACGCCCGCGAGCATGGGAAGCACTGCAGAGGTCGCCGGCATGGGCTGGAGCGCGAACGCCGGGTTCAGCCCGATGGCGCGGACCTCCCCGTTCTCGTAGTCGACCGCGACCCGACGCTGACCCTCGACTTCCTCCCACACCCAGGGTTCGACCTCGATCAGGTCCACAGGCGCACCGCTCGCATCCGTCAGTGCAGAGATCGACACCGTGCTTCCGCCGCCGCGCACGACATCCACCGCGGAGAGCGCGAAGAACAATCGCATGAATGTCGACTCGCTGCGGCGAGCGACCTGGTAGGCGCCCGCGATGGCGTCGGCGTGCTCACCGGCGGTCTCGGTTGCTGCGCTCGCGTCATCCCGCTCGTCGGGGAAGTACCGATCGGAGAACGCCCTCGAGAGCATGTCGCGAATCGCCGTCGTTCCGTCCCCCCTGATACCCGTGCTGTTGAGCGAGATATAGATACCGGCCCGGTCGTCGGGATAGAGGTCGAGCTGGGCGTGGAACGCCGTGAGGTCGCCCCCGTGGCTCAGAATGCGATGGCCGTTGCGGTCGCCGCCGAAGAACCCCACGGCCATCCGGGGGCCGGCCGCGAGCCCGCCGAGCTGCTCCTCCGAAAGCGCTGGCGCCTGCATCTCATCGAGGGACGCAGGCTGCAGCAGAGCGGTGCTCCCCGGCAGGAGTGCGAGCATGAAAGCGCTCATATCCGACGCCGTAGCGGAGATCGCCCCTGCGGGCGCCGGCGAGTTCATTTCGAATGGGATCTCGTCACCGCCCGCGTACGCGTACCCGTGCGACATGTTCTCCTGCTGCGAAGCGGCTACCGGCTGGTCGAGCGTCGCATTCGACATGCCCGCCGGGTCGAATATCTCCCGCTGCACATACTTCGCATACGGTTCTCCCACGACCTGCTCGACGACATACGCGGCGAGCCCGTTTGAGTAATTGGAGTAGGCCGGAGTCGTGCCTGGCTCGAAGATCTGCTCCGGCGGATCCACGGTCACCGCTTCTCGCAGGGAGGGCGCCGCAGCAGTCGGGTCGCCGATGACACCGGCGACCTTGTCCTCGAAGCCCGCCGTGTGCGTCAGGAGGTGGCGCAGCGTGACCGGAGTGGCGAAACGGGTCTCAAGGCTGAAGTCGAGGTACTCGCCGACGGGCGCGTCCAGGTCGACGAGGTCGCGTTCGACGAGCTGCATGACCGCAGTCGCCGTGACGAGCTTGGAGATGGAGCCGATGCGGAACAGGCTCTCTTCGGGCACCACCGGCGCCTGCGCCCCGTCGGACGCATCTTCGACCGCTCCGTACCCGCGCTCAGTGACCACGCCTCCGTCGCCGACCACCGCCACGGTTGCTCCCACAATCGCTTCTCGCTCCAACAGCGACGGCAGCATGCCGTCCAACCACGCATTCACGTCTTCACGTGTGAGCTCGGGAGCTTCCACCGCTCGCGGTGCCGCGTGGGCACCCGCGGCACCGAGTGAGAGGAGAAGTCCGACGGCCATCGCGAGCGCGCCGGTGCGTACGAGACGCCGAACAACTAAGTGCATCAAACGTCCTCGGATTCGGCGTGCCACAGTGGTGCCTTGCAACACGACTGTACCGGGACTGCGACGGTGCGGCGCGCTGACGCCGGGAAGGAACGCGGAACGTTCGTCCGGCGCACTGGCCGACCACGACGCAACGAGTACACAATCGGCAGAAAACCTGCACTCGGTGTCACAGCCTGGACCGGGAAGCCCCGCTGCCTGTTGACTGAAAGCACTGCTCGGCTGTTGCGCGCAGTCTCACGTTCACGGGAAAGGACCATCGCCAGGTGGGATCGATTCAGTACGACGGCCTGATCACGCAGTTCGAGGATCGTCTGCTCACGCACTTGCAGATCGTCATCGTGCAGAAGCTCATGCGGGAGGAGTCGTTCTTGATGTCATGGAAGGACGGCACGAGCGCGGGCAGCGGACGAACTGCGATTTGGATCTCTCCCCGGACCACTCTCACCTTCAAGTTCTCGGAAAGCCGCGTGCCGGAAGTCAACAGGGAGTGGTTGCAGCGCCTGGCAGAGTCTGCGAGCGCGACGACGGGCCTGATCGTGACAACGGAAGACGGCGCCCTCGCCATCGCAGATGCGACCGACGATCAGCACCCCGGGACGTTCCGGAAGTACCGCGAACGCTGATCTCCGCCGTTGCGCACGCCAGAGCTAGCGATTCCTGCCGGGTGCCTCGTCTCGGTCGTCCGTCCCGGTCTCCTCGTGCGCACTCGTCTCGGAGACGTCCGGGCGCTCTGATCCGGTTTCCGATCCGAGCGAGTCCGCCGCGGGCACGCGCTCCACTCGGATCTCCTCGTGACGCACGGGAACAGTGATGGTCTGCTGCTCGGTGATCACGTATTTGCGCAACCGAACGCGGCTCCTGGAAACGTCATTCTCAGACCGGTTCCGGCGCGCTTCCTGCTGGGCCCCCGGATCCTCGTCACTCCCCGGCGCCTGACTCCCACCGGGAGCCTGGGCGTCGTCTGCTGCAGTGTGATCGTGCTCGTTCCCCGTCTTCCCGCGGTAGTAGTCCCACAGTCGATCGTGCTCGCCGTCGGAGAGCGCGCCGTCCGCGTCGATCCTGGGCGCGTCCTTCACCGTGGCCTTGTCATACGCCACGCGCAGGGAGTCTCCGTCGAAACTCGCGTCGCGCAGAGGGACGAAAGACTCGGATGTTCCGAAGAGGCCGGTCGCGACGCTCACGAACAGTGGCTGCTGATCGTCTTGGTCGACGAACACCTGCTTCACGGTGCCGATCTTGTCTCCGTCGGCGTCGAAGACGTTCGCGTCGAACATGCCGTTGATGGAGGTGGAATCGATCATGGGTGCATTCCTCTCAGTCAGTGGTGCATCGGTGACGTGCTGACCTCATCGTCCGAGACCGATATGGTCGACCTTCCGGTGGTATCGCATCCCCGAGACGCCGCCGAGGATTGCTCCGCCCAGACTGACGACGACGAGCACAACCGCGGTGATGATGCCGGTGGCCGTCAGAGTGCCCTCATCGATCGGAATGCGGGGAAACCCGTTGAGATTTCCGAGGACGTTGAACTGGGAACCGGCGATCGCCGTGAGTATTGCGACGAGGATCGCGATGACGATGGCCCACACCCACACGGCGACGCCCTGTTTCGCGCCGGAGAATCGGGCCATGCGTCCGGCGACGTACCCGCCGCAGAAGTAGGCCACGAAGAGGATCACGGCGAGCACAATCGCTCCGATGATCCCGACCGTGTCAGCGTTCGAGGTGAGATCCTCGGCAGCCGCCTGCGCATCCCCGTCCGCAGCCCCGAGCCCGACTCCTGCGCCGACAGCGCTGAGAATCGCGGTCAGCAGAACTGCTGTTCCCATCGCCGTGAGCCAGCCGAAGAAGGCGGAACCCCACTTGATTCCCCCGAACTGCTGCTTCTCCCGATCGAGAACCTCTTCTCGGCGGGTCGGGCCTCGCTCCGCCGCAACAGCAGCGTGGTCTCCCGAAGATTCAGAATTGTGCTCAGTGTTCATTTCCGTGCTCCTGCCCTCGTCGTCAGTGCGGGATCGAGCCTCTCCATGTGGGGGCCTGGCACCAGGCTCCCCTGACTTTCCTCTCCGCGCGCGGGGGTTGACCTCTGGCAATGCGGTGAGAAAATAGCCCTCGGCCCCGCTCCTCGCAACGCACGATCGCGGTGCTGCGTGATGTCGGCCGGTTACGCAGCCAGGAAGGACAAGAACATGCAACGCATCGGGATCATCGGGAGCGGAGCGATCGGGACAGCCCTCGCCCGTCTGGCAATCGCAGCCGAGTATGAGGTCATGATCGCAAATTCTCGCGGTCCCGAATCCTTGAGGAACCTACTCAAAGACCTCGGCCCCCAGGCCCGCGCCGGCAACGTTCGCGAGGCCGCCGCATTCGGCGACATCCCCATTCTGGCCGTGCCGCTCACTGCGTACTCGAGCCTCCCCACGGGCGACTTCGCGGATAAGACGATTCTCTCGTCAGGCAATTACTACCCGCACCGGGATGGCCGCATCGAGACGTTGGACGCGCTCGAGAAGACCACCGCAGAGTACGAGCAGAGCTTGCTTCCCGGCTCCAGAATCGTCAAAGCCTTCAACAACATCGTCGCCCACCACATCCCCCTTCTCGCCGGCTCCCACCCCCGTACGGCGCTGCCTATTGCCGGCGATAGGGATGAAGACAAGGCACGAGTCTCCGGCGTCATCGCTTCTTTCGGCTTCGACCCGGTCGATGCCGGCGCACTCGCGGAGTCGTGGCGTTTCGAACCAGAATCCGGCGCCTACACGGCCATCTACGCCGCCAGCTCAGACGGCTTCCGCGAGGACTACCTCGCCGACGCGGGAACGCCCCTATCGGCGGAACGCCTGCGCCAGTTGCTCAGCGCCTCGCGCCGTCCGGACGTCATCGCCCGGCAGTTCTAGTGACCGATCGTGCTCGACGCGTCGCCCGAGAACGACGCTATTCCATACCTTCGAGCAATTCGGAGAGGTTGTTCGGCGTCGCGCCGGAAGCCTCGGCGAGTTCGCCGAAGCGCGCATCAGAGGCCGTGTTCGCTGCGTCGCCCGCGTCCGTGAAGAGCGAAAGGTACTCCGCGTCGCCCCCGGTCTCCTCGACCGACTGCACGCGGATGAGCCAACACGTTGCGTCCGGCGTGAAGCCCTCATGAACGTCCCACGCGATTGCAAGCGCGCCGATGCAGACGGTATTGGCATCGAGGAGTTCGTTGACCGTCGCGTCCTCGTGCACGAGCGCCAACTCGAAGAGATCGGCCATCGTGTGCGTGGGTGAGATGCTCGCGTCGTTGGAGAGGAACTCGTCCGCGACCTCGCGGTGCTCTTCGCAGAGGAACCGTGCGGCGAGCCAAGTGATGGCCGGATCCTCGAGTTCCGATGCGGCAGCCGCGTCGTCCGCCCGCTTGCAGGCGTCGAGCCCCATGCCCACCACGGTCTCTCGCATCGTCGGGTCGGCATCGTCCCACGCCGTCGGTTCGACGGAAGCCCAGGAGGACGAGGGATCGAGGCTTGCGACCATCGGGGCCATCAGCATGACATTGTCGAAGAACTGCTGCTGAGCTGCAGCATCACCACGCTTGTCCGAGGCGCTGGACTCAGCGGCAGCGCCCGGAGCACTGTCGTCGGTCGTGAAACTCGGGAGCAATCCGCATCCGCTAAGCACCAAGGATCCAGCAATCGCTGCACTGGCAGCCAGCGCTGACCATGTCCGCTGTGATCGTGAATTCGACACTGCGACGTTCCTCACTCTTCGGCGATCCGTGGCATGGAGAACCTCGGACATTGCTCCGGGTTATTGCCTGCACTCTATCGCGGCCGGAATCACGGGTCGCGTGGATCACGAGACGACGGTGATCGAATCGGTCATTCCTGGCGCTGAGATGCGAAACGTTCCGCGCGCAAGCTGCTGAGTGATTCGGGAGAGGTCAAGCCCCATCGTGGACTGCGTCCACCGTTTGAGAATGTTGCTGTCGTCCCGGATCTCCGTGTACCCCATACCTGTGACTGGGATCGACACAGCCGCCCCTCTCAGAACCACGGGAGGGGCGGCTTTCTTCGACGTCAGATCACGTCGGGGTTCTGCTTGGCGAAGCGCTCTGCTTCTTCCTCGGAGATCGCGATCAGGCCGCGCGGGGTGTACGCGAGCGCGTTGAGCGCCCGTATCCACACCTTGCTGAGCTCTGCCTCCTTGCTCCCCGAGAAGTGGAACGCCACAGTGCCGTAGGGAGACATCCAGAGAGAGACTCGTCCGTCTCCTTGATCATGCGGCTTGTGCCAGCTGAGAAAGAAGCTCTCCTGCTTCTTGAGCTTCTGCCCGATGACGAACTTCAGGTGCGCTAACAATCTGTCTTCGAATTCGTACTGCTGTCCGCCGTATATGAAGTTCCCCATATTCGGCAGTCTGTCAGTCAAAACAAACGGCGGTAGAGGTTGCTTTCCACCGCAGAGTGTGCAGCCTCGAAAATCAGCTGTGGCTGCGTCTTTGGATCACATGTCGCCCGGGTAATGGGTCGTGTTCGGTGCTTCGGCGATCGCCAGCGAGCCGTCCTCTTCGGTGACTACTAGGCCGGTACTCGAGTTCGCCGATTCACCCAAACGTTCCAGCCATTCCTTGTTGACCTCGGGCATGACATGCTCCATGAACGTGAAGGTGAGTGGTATCTGAGGTGAGAGCCAGATGGATGTGCGTCCATCGCCACTGCTCTGGCCAGCCTTCCAGGACATCAAGAAGCTCTCTTCGCGCATCAGCTTCTGCACGATGACGATCTGCATGTGTGTCAGCAACTCGTCGTTGAAATGCGTGGTGATTCCGTCGTAGCGAATAGAGCCCATGGTGGTCGTCCTTCCGTTGACGTTTGTTCGACCACTCGGGTGCGAGTAAGCCAGACCTCCAGGAAAGCACGCCCGCCGCTCGTAGGCACAAGACCTTGACACTTGGAGGAAGCGGCCCGAAACGACGAAAACGCCCCTGCGGCATCCCGAACGGCACCTCAGGAGCGAGGAGGCACTCGGATGGTTCCCAATGGCTCAACATCCCCGCTCTCGAAACTCAGGTGGCGCAGAAACGCAACCGGCTCTCGACGCGTTTCATTCTGATCTCGTTGCGGGCATCGACGCCCGTCACACGAGCGGGAACGCGCCAACAAACAAAAGACCCCTGAGATCCGCATGTTTCCAAGGAATCTCAGGGGCTTTCGTGTTGTTCAATTGGCGGAGACGGGGGGATTTGAAACCTGACGACGGCTCTTACTCCCCCTTGCGCAGGTGTGAAACCGTTGTTCTCTCAACGATTTATAGTTTCTTGAGCAATGTACGTGATAGATCAATGTGGCACGATTGTTGCCATTCTGTTGCTAGATCCTCCGCCTGGAGGAGGCACGAGGAAAGCACACCGACGCCTAAGTCCGAGGTGAAAACGCGCACGATCGTTGAGCGAACCACACCATGAAGCGATGTGCGCGCTTCTCTTCGCTGGTGTTTTTCTGAGCAAGAAGTATGATCGCGCGCACTCCGAAATCCTAACTTTATGCAGTGTCGTTCCACTCTGCCTTTAGGCGCCTTGCTCGGCCGTTGCGAACAGAACGAGCAACCCTTCCGGACGCCATCGCCTTTAAGATGATTGAGGAATCTTTTTAAGACAAGGGGAATTCCATATGGAACAAATGATGCATCCGTCGAATCTGGCATTCTTCGCCCTGGCGATCGCCTTTGTAGTGCGCATACGGAATGCGATTCGTGTGCCCACAGCACGCCACACCTGGCTCGCTTCTGGAGTCGGCGCCGTCGCGCTACTCTGTTGTGGAACGCTGATCTCCATTCCAGTACTCGATGGATGGCTTGGTGGAACGAACTTCCTAAGCTTGCTACAGAACGTTGCCGCTGCGGTTGCTTTCTGGCTCGTAGCCCAAGCCGTAGTGACTCAGGGTCACTACCCACTCCATAAGCTCTTCCGCTGGCCGCTGTACGTCGGAGTTTTCTCCTTCGTCATCCCGTTCTTTTTGATTGAACGTGGTGCTACGACACAAGATTTCATGCTCGAACGTTCGGATCAGCTCGCGGGATTTCTCTACTCGTGCTTGTACCTCGCGCTCATTGCGGGAATCTGCGTATACCTCATCGCAAAGATCTGGCGAAGCGGCGCGCAGAGCTTTGCCACAATGCATCTCGGTGGGGCCTTCGTATCAGTCGGGTGCGTGCTCCAGATCCTTGCGCTCGCCTCTATCTGCTTCAACTGGCTGCCAGAAGGAGTTAGCCGGCCCGTCTACACGTTCGCGCTGACCAGCTTCAGCGGCGGCGTCGTTCTGATGGCCGGCAATATGGCTGGGCTGGCGCTATTACGGCTGCGAAGCACGAGCCGGGTAAAGCACTCGATCAAGTCAGTCGAATCCATCTTGCGCCGGAAAGATCTCGAGGTTCCTGCGCGCCCGGCGATGACGACAACCTGGTTGAATGGTGAAACCGCACTAAACCATCTCTATAGGAGCGTGATCGCCGTGAATGACCACGTGCAGGCCGACGGGTCATCATTGAACAATGACGAGAAGAAGCGCGTTGAGCGCGCCTCTCACCTGGTTTCCCGCAAGATGTTCACAAAGCCCCGGAAGGCCCGCGCGCGTCTCCCGCGTTGGGAGCTGAATATCATCGAGTGGGCGGCCAAAGGGTCGAAGTCGAACTGAATACCTAAGTTGGGCGCGTCATGTTCGGGCGTTACTCGAAGACGGCGCGCACGTTGCTTTTGGTGCCAGCAATGACGACGCGGGAAAGGGCGTAGGCGATTTCCTCGGCCAAGTCCTCGTCGTCGTTATAACGGAACCCTCGGGCTCTGGCTCGCTGGATCTGGCCGCCGAGTGAAGCGGAGCTGATGGCGCTGTTGTCGATGAATTCGAGGACGCCGCATGTGGTGTGGTCAGCGATGATGTGACCAAACTCATGGAATATCGAGTGGGCTTGATAGATCTCGGGATCGTCAGCTCGGTAGAAGACGTGGCTTGCGTGTTCCATTTCAACCCAAAGCCCTGTGATATCGCGAAGTTCTGAGTCACTGGTGGGATGAAGAACGACGTCCTTCTGGTGGGCCTGCGAGACACGTTCTCGAATGTCAGCGATTCCTGCTCCGGGTGGGCATTCCAGGCTCTCTACGAGCCGTTCTGCCTTCTGCTGAGCGTTCATGCCGCCATTCACCTCCTGATTGCTGAGTGCGGACGTAACGACGTTACTTGGGTAGGCGACCTATGAGGTTCGCGATTTCCCGAAGCGTTTCGGGGGAGAGGCTGGTGCCTCTTGCCGCGATGTTTTTGACGCCCGCGTTGGCAGCGACTCGCGCCAGTGCCGCTTCCGCTTCTACGCGCGCAGTGACTTCTTCATTGTCGACAGTGAGGTAGTCCAAGGGGGCATCAAGCGCATCCGCGATCGCGGCAATTACTTTGCGATCCGGTGCCATCGTTCCCTTCAGGAATATGTCCCATTCCACGCGTTCGATCGCAACATGCCTATGTACGGCTGTATCGCGAACGGCTTCGTATCCTGACGTCTCATCCATCCCCTTGAGCTCAAGGAGGGCGCGCAGGCGGCGACTGATCTCGTCAGGTGAGAGTGCGGTCCGGGTGGTCTCGCCACGGCTGGAAATTTCGGTCTTGGCGACTTCGTCTTCGTCCTCGGGATACAGATCGATTCGAGCTTCAGCACGGTCGACGAGTTCGGCTATTGAGAAGTCGATCGCCCTACAGACGTTGTAGGCGAAATGGACCGGGATGGTTTTCTTCCCGCTCAGCCATTCCCCGGCGACGGCAGGGGCCTTGCGGAGTCGAAGGGCGATCTGTCGCACAGAGATGTCGCGCGCGGCGAGTTGGGTCCGCAGCTCGGCCGAAACGCATTGAATGAACCGCACTCCGCGCGCTTGGAGCTCGTCAGGAGAAAGGGTGGAGGGCTCAGTGCGCTCAAGGCTTCCGGAAATCAAAGAAGGATCTGTTTTTTTGAGCCGTCGTTCTGCGAGCTTGAACAGGCTGCTGGGCCTTATGCCCGTCACGAGACAGGCCGAGTACACGAACGCAAACGGGATTTTGTTACGCCCGTTGAGCCACTGGGTGAGCGTTCGAGTTCCGATCTGGAGCATGCCGGCGAGAGCCGACCCAGAAATGCTCAGCCCTCGCAGCTGCCATTTCTGCTCAGCTGCAAGAGCTTGGGCAAAGCTCGCACCAGGCTCGTCAGTATTCACATCGGAAGAATACTTGACGTCATTCGATGTATATATGTACTCTTCCAATTGGTGTTCCAAGTGGAACAAGAGTTGGAGGAATAAGTGATCACCCTGGAGACAAAGCCGACCCCAGTCGCTGGCGAGATCGCAGCTCTCGTTGTCGCAGCCCTTGAAGACGCGGGGTATTCGCAGCGCGGCGCAGCCGATGCGACGAACCTCGCGGCCTCGTCTTTTCATCGCAAGCTGCAGGGGGACGAGAAGTACGAGATCACGATGACTCAATTGCTGCGGATCGCAGCGCTCATAGGCCTACCTCCGGCTTCGTTTCTGCCAGATGCGTTTCGGTCGCCTTGCTCGTGCAACATCGCGTAACCCAGAAACGAATCTGACCCCTGGTGGGGGAACACCAGGGGCCAGCGAATTCCTTGGAAGGAACTCCGATTCATGTCTCAGGACTTTGACACATTCCCGCGCGCTGCGGTCACGTCTGGAAGCGAATTCACTGCACGCGAGAATAGCCAGCTTTCCAGCGCGGCTCTGGCTCTGCTTAAGGGGAAGACGCGATGAGCAACACCCCGATCGTCCGGCAAAGGATGCGTTTCGAAGACCAGTACGGGACGCACCGCAACTGGTGGGTGCGAGATCCTCGCGTTACCGGGTTGCCGATCGCTCTGTTCCTGTACATGCAGTCGCATGCGGAGAACTTCGAGGTCACACCAGCCATAGCGAAGCGCGATCTGGGCCTCACCGACTACGCGTGGAAGATCGCGAAGAACACCCTCCGTCGTTACGGGTTCTTCCTCGAGGTGCGTGACCGGTGGCCGGCCGGCTCAGTTGCTCCGATGATGCGTGATGGGTCCCCGATACTCGACCGAAAAGGGCAGCCTCGATACACGGACTTGACCGGCAACCTTCGGGTACGTGTCTTCACACAAGACCCTGACGAGAACGTCGACCTTGGACCAGACGGCGGCGTGATCGAAGTCGACGAACCGTACGAGCTGTGGCTCGAAAAGCAGAATGAGCTGCTTTCGAGGACCGGTGAGCAGAGGCCGGTTGAGACCACTTTCACCGCCCCACGAAATTCGCATAGCGGTGACGGCACCGCCCCCCGAATTTCGCACCCCGGTGAAGAACACCAGGTCAGCACCGCCTCTCGAAATTCGCATAGCGGTGCACCGGTCGACGAAATTCGCACCACCCCTATAAAGGAAGAAGAAAACCAAGGTTGGTTGGTTGGTTCTCAATCTTCAATTCGACCAACCAACCAGACCACGCGCGACGCGGAAATTGACGCTGAGCTCGGAGCGCTCGCTCCCGGTTGCGGCCTCACGCTCGCAGCGGTGGAGCGCGAGATTCAGGGCCGAGTGGACCTTGCGAGTGTGGACGTCGTTCAGGCCACACGAGACACTCTGCTGCGAGCCAGCGGCCGCGTGAATAAGCCTGCGAGCTACATCGCGTCTGTCATCGTCCGCTATCCCGAGAAGTGGCCGGTCGGCGGCGACGGGACAGCACCATTCGATCCCGCACCGGCAGCCAGCACGTTCTCTACCGAATCGCCTGTAGCCGCATGTCTTCGCGGTGAGCACTGGTGGGGCTCCGATCATCTCCCAGAAATCGACCGTTCGCACTGCCCAGACTGCGGAGAACCGCGACGCAACGTCGATCCCACATTTGCGGAACTCGAACGAGAAATGTCCTCGGTCGGAGGCAACCGCTGATGGGACGAGTCATTCTCCAAGAAGTCATCGCGATCCGCTGCGATGTGCGGGCCTGTGCCGTGCAGGTTCCTGCCTCACCACGTATCCCGTTCGGAGCCACCTGGCATGACCAAGCGCCTCAGCTCCACGGTCTCGTGGAAGCCGGCTGGTCGTTCGCGCTCACCTCGCAACTTCGCTCTTACTGCCCGCTTCACGCGGAAAGGGTTCGGCAGTGCACCTGCAGAACTCACCCCACTCGCCGGCATCTCTGCACGGCGCACAGCGACTCCGCCGCAGCCGTGGTGTGGGACGCCGCTCAAACTCCCAACATCGTCTCGCTCTTCCTGGAGGTCACCCAATGACGAAAGCACTGCTCCCCGACACCGTCGAAATTCGCCACGCGAATGTTCCCACTACCCAAATCGTCATCCGAAAGCGGCAACGCGAAATCGACCCGAAGCACGTCGAGATCCTGCGACAGTCCGTCCGCGAGACGGGCAAGCAGATCGTCCCTATCGCGCTTTCCGAACAGGCCAGTGGAGCGCTGGTTTTGATCGACGGCGCTCACCGTCTCGAAGCTGCTAAGAAGGACGACAGAGACACGATCCGCGCAGAGATCTACACAAACCTCACCGAAGACCTCGAAGGGTTGCTGGAGCTTCGCACGAACCGTGAGCGCAAGAACCTCACGCCCGCTGAGATCCTTCAGGCATGGGAAACGTTCGATCTTCCGCTGTTCGAAGAGAAAGCTCGCAAGAAGCAGTCTGACGCTGCCTCGGCGATGTTGTCAGAGCGCTGGACCGGAGACGATTCATTGCTTACCCCTAATAGGGGTAAGCAATCGGACGCGGTGCCCCTTTCGATCCGGCAGGCAGCGAAAGAGTCGACCGGCTACAACTACGAAGCCATTCAGAAGATTGCTACAATCCGCGATCTCGCAGAGAGCGAGACAGCTCCTCCGGAGGTTCGCGAGGTGGCGAAGATGGGCTTTGAGAAGCTGCATCGCGTGGGGGCGAAGATCGAGCCGGTACTCAAAGAGGTCATGAAGACCAGTGAGGCGATCGAACGTCGCTCGGAAGATCCCGAGGTTGCAAAGCTCCGTGCCGCAGAGAAGCGCCTCGATGACACGGTGTCCGAATCAACGCTGCTGCAGGAGAAGCTCGAAAACAGCGATTTCCGGGACGTACTCACTCTCGCCGCACAGAAGGACCAGATGGCGCGTGAATCGCTCCGGGCAATCCGTGTGGCGCTCGTGAACGCGCTCTCCACGATCGTGGTGGTCGAGTGCACGGTCGACGGGGATGTTTCGCAGAGCTTGCAGCGGATCGGTGGCGAAGTGACGAACCTGCTGTCATCGCAGTCGTTCCGTCAACTCGGGTTGGAGGATCGTCGTGGCTAAGGTCGGCAAGTTCTCCAACTGGCGCACGCGAGCGATCTTCACTGAGATCGCAGATTCCGGCGTCGACGTGTTCGAAACCGCCGAAGGGGCGGCCTTCATCGAGCAGTTGCACGCCTACCAAGTCGCTCAGTTGCGAGAGGCCGCGCGGGACTGGGGCTACTCCATCTCCTCTGAGGAGACGGTGCAGGTCATCATCGCGAACCTGCTGTCCACTCGGAAGAATCCTGACCGCTGCCCGGCACGCTACATCGCGGCCGTCGCAGAGCCCTGGGCGTACTTCCACACGACCGCCATCGGATGGTTGCAGAACGAGTGGGGTATCCGCGGGGCACCGCTCGAGAACGTCGGCTACGCCGAATACACGAACCTCTGCACCAACCAGGGTGACGAACACGGCCTCACACCGCTTGAGGACGTCGTGGATCTCACCTTCGGGATCGTCGCTCAGGTCATCGATTCACGCCACCACGTAGCAGTACGGGAATTGCTGTACTGGATTGCTGCAAACCCGCCGCAGCGGCTCTCCTACGACATCGACGACCGTGTTGCCGCACACCGGCTCTGCCCGTCCTTGTCGATCGAGCAGGTTATTGCGGTGATCAAGATCGCTCGCGGCTCGCGGCCGAATACGGCAGCGACCAGCCTCATGGGGCAGTTCTTGCTGAACGATTCGTTCCGCGTCTCAGAATCGGGTTCCCACTACCGGGCGCTCACGTCTTTCAAGAACGCGTTCCGTGCCGGCGAAACCGGCTCCCGGATGCTCACGGATTGGGTGTGAACATGAACGATTACATGGAATATCCCATGCTGATGTGGATGCTCACGATCTCATTGCTGAGCGTCGCGGTACTCGGTGCGGCGATCCCGCTCGTAGCTGGCCTCACGTCGCTGCAGGTGAAGCGTGACGCACGCAAGGCGGGGAACGACTGATGGCGAAGAAACCGAACCGTACCTGGGCGATGGTGATGTCGCTGGGCATCCCGCTCGCAATCGTGGGCGTCTCAGCTATGGCGATCTCATACGCCACCCTGATCGACGTCGCCCGCGTGAACGGGCTCCCGCTTCCTGAACTGTTCCCGGTCGTGGTCGACGTCGGCACCGTGGCCACCATGATCGCTGCTGCACAGTTTCGTATGCGCGGAGTTCCCGGCCGTTGGCTCGCGTACACCACCTTCGTCCTGCTGTCTGGCGTTTCTATCGTGGCAAACGCCACGCATGCGTGGCGTGCGGCAGATCTGACCCTCACTAGCCCGTGGGCCGCCGCAATCCTGGCCTCCACTCCGCCGACCGCGCTCTTGGCAATCACGCACTTGGTGATGATGCTCATCCCGGACGAGAAAGAACGTGCCAAGCTCCAAGCAATCCGCGAGCGCGCTGAGGCGATGCCTGCCAAACGGGTGGACGCGCAGCGTGCGAGCGAACCGGTGCGGACACAGATCGAACGCCCGAAAGCCGCACAGCCTGCACAGAGGCCAGCTGAACCGCAGCCGGCTATGACGCAGGAGCCGGAGGCGACATTGCCGCTGCGCTTGATCGACGTCGCCCCTCGCGATGTTCCCGAGGAGGAGGTACGCGCCCAGGTGCTTGATTTCTTCCTCACCGAGCAGAAGCGCCCGACCGGGAAGCTCGTCGGGGAATGGTTGGGCGGTAAGACCCAAAAGACCGGGCAGCGCTTCCTCAAGAAGATGGAAGAAGACGGCGCTTTCACGCCCGACGTGGAGCGCTTGGAAGTCAACGCTCACTGAGGTGAACACCCGTGACAGCCGCTCTGGCTTGTCGCCGTAGATCTGAATCAACGATTGTCAGTGGCCCCCGCTACCGTTGGAAACGGGTGGGGGCACGGCCGAAAGGAAGAACACATGGAACCCGTAGGCGGTCCCACTGAATCGGTGCAGGAAGTTCCCGCACCTCGTGGCTCGAAGAAGAAGCGAAATCTGTGGATCGCTGGCGGTGTTGCTGGAGCGCTGGTCCTGGGCGGCGCGATCGCGACGCCCCTGATCGTGCAAAGCATCCGCGATCGCGAGCACGCGGAACTCACCGCAGAAATCGGTTACACCTACGGGCAGACCGATGAGATGAGTGCCGATCTTGAAGCGGCACTCGCGCTGAGTAGCCTGCAGTACACCGAGGCCGCCGCATTCGCGAAGGAGCTCACCGCTCTCGGAAAGACCGCTGATCCGATCATCACGGAAGCTCAGGCCAAGAGCCTCACAGATGCAGCCGCATCGGTGTCGAAGTCGATCGGTAAGGGCCCCGAAAAGTCCGACGAGCGGACGGTGGCCGTGAAGCTGGTTGAATCAAAAGCCATCGAGTTGGAAGCGGCGGATAAGGACGCCGCGGCGAAGGCAAAGAAAGCCAAGAAGGACGCCCCCGAAGCGACCGCTCCAGGCTCGTTTCTTGCCGTATCCGTCGACGACGTTCGAGGCATGATCGGTGAGGACACCTCTGCCAGCCATGTCGAGCCTGACGGACGTACCGCAGAAGAGGGCGACAAGGTCGAGGTTGCCCGAGGCGAGCTGAAGGCGGCCCAGTCCCAGCTGCACGACGTGCAGAGCGCCGTCGACGCCGAGCTGGAACTTTCCTCGAGCTACACCGATGCAGTGTCTAAGACGCTCCCGGCGCTCGTGAAGGTCTCGGAGGCGACCCCGACTCAGGCGAAGGGCATCGTCGCCGCTGCGACAAAAGCTGCCGATGCGGGTAAGAGCGTGACGAGCGCTGCCGAGACCGCGAAGGAGACTGCCGGCGAGAAATCCGTGACGGCGAAGCGCGTCGCTGACAAGCTCGCCGCCTATGTCGAGTCGGCCCGTGCGGCTCAGAAGTCACACGCCGACCAGGTCGCTGCTGAGGAAGCCGCGGCAGCCGCGGCCGCGGGTGAGGGGCCGGCGCCGGCGGATGAGGGGTACACGTACGATCCAGGCACGGGGGGAACAGGCGGCGACTGGCCTGTGAACGGTGGCGGCGGCGGGTGGACGCCCCCGACCGACTCAGGGAACAGTGGCGGCGGCGGGGAACCGGCCCGGCAGCCTCCAGTCGATACAGGGGCTGGCGGCGGCGCTGGTGGCGGCGGCGGCGGCACAGGCGCTGGCGGCACTAGTGGCGGCGGTGGCGGCGGTGCTGGTGGCGGCGGGACGCCTCCTGCCACTACCTGCCCTCCGGGCACGATCCCGACCGGCTCATGGGACAACATCAATGGCATCCACTGTGAAAGGGCCGGCTCCGGGGGCACGGACACCGGGGGCTGGAACTAAATCGAGACACCGAAGGGGTGCAGCGCGATTGCGTTGCACCCCTTCGGTGTGTCAACTGCGCGCCCGTCCACATCTTGTGTTCGTAGACGGCAAACCGTTTGCACCCCCATAGGACAGGAAAGGCCTTTCATGTCATTGACAGAAGAGGGAGCGTTCACACGTCGTGAACGCCGAAAGCGTCGAGTCTTCACTCGTCGCGCTGGAGTGCTTATGCTCTCCGGCTTGCTCGCTGCAAGCGGCGTAGGAGTGGGCACCGTGCTCGTTCCCGCGCAGATGGCTCAGGCAGCAACCCCCGGAGCAGGTTTCTACGATGGTGCCGGCTCCGGCATCGGCGCGCTCGTGCACAGTGATGGCACGATCGTCTACTGTCTCGAAATGGGTCACATCGTACCCGAGGGCACTGACGCACCCCTGGTTCCCGTTTCCGGCGTGGAAGGCTACAGCTTCCAGGGCTGGGTCAACGGCTTCCTCGGCATCAACGGCGCATCCGGTACAGCTGGGGATCTCACCCCGGCCGATACAGCTGCGTTGACATACATTCTCGGCAACTTCGGCACCACCTCAGACAGCGTCCAAGCTGCTGCAGTACAGCTGGCCGTCTGGGATTTGCGAACTGCGCAGGGTGACGCTGGCTATGCAAGCACCATCGCTCAGGTGAAGCAGAGTCTTGCGGACAAGGGCTACCAGAACGCAGTCGATTTCGCCGCCGCGATGATCGCAGAGGGACGCGCCTACGCTGCGAACCCTGCCGGTGGCAGCGGTCCAGCTATTCAGCCCAACGCCCCCGTCATCACACCGACCGGCGCATATGCCGGCTACGTGTCAGTTGAAGCGGGCACCACGACAATGAGCATCGAGAACGGCAAGTTCACCGCTCAGGCTGGCGTCGATGTCTCTGCCGATGGTAAGACGGCGACGATCACTGATGGTGCCGCGCATCAGATTCAGTGGGAAGGCGTACCCCCACAGGGTTACGAATTCGGTCGCTACTACCGGGTGAGCTTCACGGGCGGGTTCTCGTACACCGTCACGACCGCGGGCGAGCTCGTGGTGTCGGACCTGGGTGGTCTGAACCAGAAGATCGGTATCGGGCGTCCGTCGACGTCTGAGAGCCGCACCGGTGAATTCGAAGCACAGTACGTCGACCCCGACACGATCTGGGCACCGACGCTGACTTCAGACACCGTCACGAAGCAGGTGAAGAAGGGGCAGAAATACTCCGACACTCTCACCTTCGCCGCGGACCCCAACGTGGGCTCCGGAATCTGGCGGAAAGCCTGGAACGAATCTGCACAGAAGTGGATGTTCGCGCCCATCAAGGCCAAGGGCACCGCATACGGCCCGTTCCTGCAGGACCCGGCCGAGAACCCGTCCGGCAAACCGCCGAAGAACGCTCCCATCGCAGCGACTGCTGAGATCACGACGTCGACGGCAGATGGTCCGAACGTAACGTACGAGGTGCAGTCGAAGGAGGTTTCCAAGGAGACCGGGTACATCACCTGGGTCTGGGAGATTGACTTCGAGGATCAGCTCGATAGCGTCGTGAAGCCGAAGCCTAACGGTGTCCGCCAGGCGGCATCGCTGCCGGAGAAGTACCACTTCACCGATGGTTACGGCGTGAAGACCGAAACGCAGTGGACCCCGACCGAGCTCGAGTTCAAGAGCGATCTGTCAGCGTCCGAGATCACGGTCGGCAACGACTACACGGACGACCTCGAGGTGAAGCTCGCAGGTGGCGGCGGTTGGCTCCAGACCGATGGCAAGCGCACGCCAGCTACGGTTCGTGGCACCGTCTACGCATCTGATTCGAAGCCGAAGCAGCAGCAGAACGCCCCCAAGGGTGCCGAGGTGCTGCAGACGACCACGATGACGATCGACACTCCGGGCCAGAAGAAGACGTCAGACATTCTCTCGCTCCCGATCGACACGAAGGCGAACTACATCACGGTTCAGTGGTGTGTTATCGACGAGGACCAGCCCGCAGCAAGCAAGGGCAAGTTCGAGGAGACCTGCGACGACTACGGTGTTCCCGCCGAGACGGCGAAGGTCATTCGTCCCGAGGTCACCACTCAGGCGCAGGAAACCGGCGCGGTCAAGGGTGACATCAACGATGTCGCCAAGATCGAAGGCGGGCTCCCGAGCACGCAGAAGTACGATCTCGCCGTCGATTTCACCGCGTACCTGAAGCCTGAAGCAGGGCAGCCGAAGTACGACGAGAACTGGAACCCCGTCCTCGATGACGCCGGTAACCAGGTGCTGTGGACCGAGGCAGAGGTCGCAGACCCCGCCGCAGTCTGCGCCGCACAGCCCGTCGCGCACACCGAGGACGTGGCCGTGACGAAGCTGGGCGAGGTCAAGTCCCCGAGTGTGAAGGCTGAAACAGCCGGAACCGTGTACTGGGTGGAAGAGCTCACCGCGACTCCCAAGGAAGGTGGCGACGAGATCGTCATGCACCGTGGCGAGTGCGGCCTGCCGAACGAGACCACTGAGGTCGAGAACCCCAAGGTCACCACGAAGGCAATCGAGAAGGGCGCCGTCCGCGGCAACATCCACGACGTCGCAGACGTCGAGGGTCCGCTCTCTGAGCGCCCCGAGGTCAGCTACGAGGTTGACTTCACGCTGTACCTCAAGCCCGAGGCAGGACAGCCGAAGCACGACGAAAACTGGAAGCCGATCGTCGACAAGGACGGCAACGCCGTGCTGTGGACCGAGGACGAGGTGAAGAACCCGGACGCTGTCTGCATCGCGCAGCCTGTCGCTCAGACCAAGCCGGTCAAGGTCGATGGACCGGGCAAGGTGAAGTCGCCTGATGTCGTGACGAACTCCGAGGGCACCACCTACTGGGTGGAAGATCTCAAGGTGATCGACGGCGAGGAGCCGCCCACGAGCCTGCACCGTGGCGAGTGCGGCCTGCCGAACGAGACCACTGTGGTCGAGGAGCCGACCGTACGCACGGAGTCCGCGGGCACCGTGAACGTCGGTGACGAGATGTTTGACACCGCGATCGTCGAGGGCCCGCTGTCGGATCGTCCCGAGGTCGAGTACAAGGTCACCTTCAAGGCGTATGAGCGCACCGAGGGTGAGCAGATGGTGTGCTCCACCGAGCGCGAGCTTTCCGATTTCGAGGACGCGACCGGCGTGAAGGTTACTGAACCCGGTTCGTACGAGTCGAAGAAGGTTGTCACCCGAGAGGAGCACGTCGGCCTGGGCGGTTACGTCGAGACGCTCGTGCGTATCGAGGACGGCAAGGAGACCGTCGTGCACGTCGGTAAGTGCGGCGAGAAGTCCGAGAACTTCGAGATCACCCCGAAGCCTGCGCTGGCTCTCACGGGTGGCAGCGGAATGCTCGGCGCTGGTGTCGCAGCAGCGTTCCTGCTCGCAGCTGGCGCAGCGCTCGCACTGCTGCAGCTCCGTCGCCGCAAGATGGCATCGGTCGAGGCAGGTGATGTGACGCTCAACAGCTAACACTTCATGGGGGTAAACGGGGATAGAGAGGCCCTGGTCAGGATCATCCTGGCCAGGGCCTCTCTATGTGCTGTGGCGGTTCTCTATGAGAGGAACCACTCGACCGCGTGGATCATTCGGGTGAACTGCTGCAGCTGCATCATGACGAGAGTGATTGCTCCGATGCTCGCTAAGTGGGCGAGATAGGCGAAACCAGCGAGGACGGCGTA
The DNA here is from genome assembly GCF_018304845.1 of Leucobacter manosquensis. NCBI lineage: Bacteria > Bacillati > Actinomycetota > Actinomycetes > Micrococcales > Microbacteriaceae > Leucobacter > Leucobacter manosquensis. The sequence goes on from NZ_JAFEVO010000001.1 coordinate 1,965,818, forward strand.
GAGCATTGCGATGCGGACGCCGAGGCCAAACATGGTGCGAGGGATGATGAGTTGACGCATGAGTGACTCCAAAGGTTGATAAGTGGGTCAGCGCAAGTGGTGCTTACCTGGAAGTGTGGGGCCGATCGGCCCCACACGGTGGCCTCAGAGTGCTGAGTCGGAGAGGTCGTAGCCGCCCCAGGGTGAGCGGCCAGGGACGTGACGGGTGCCGTACGTGCTCCGTTCGCTGATGATCGGGAAGCCGGGTGCTTGCCACGCGGCTGGGTAGTGTTCCTCGAGCCAGGTCTGGAGCCGTGCGAGCTTCTTGCGTTCGCCTCCGTGTTCTGCGAGCTTCTTCGGGACGACGGGGAGATCTCGCCAGCCGGGAAGTACGTGGTCGTGCCACGCTTCGACGGCTGCGTTCTCACTGGTGCTGATTGTGTGCCAGCGGCACGGGCCGCAGATGATCTGGTACATGAGGTCGCCCGGGAGTTCCCCGTCTGCGTGGTCGTGCTCTGGTCCGCCGAAGCGGCCACCGTCGCACCGGGCGTCGGCCTGGAACGATGCGTTCTGGTGGGCTCCGATGCTGATCTCTTCGCCTCTGCGGTACTTGTCGCTGTGCCACATGTGGCTGTAGGGCACGCACCCGAAGCTTCCGTTCTCGAACTGCCAGCGCTTCCATGCTGCGTCGAGTTCGGCAGGGGTCCGGTACTGCTCGTGATAGCCGAGCGGTGCCCCGTCCCAGGTGGGTGCGGTTTCGACGGCGGCCTGATGGATGAGGGCGTCGATGTCGAAGCTGAGTTGTGCGGTGCTCATTGGTGGGTGCCTTTCTTGGCGAGTGCGGGGAGAATCCAGAAGCGGTACCCGGCGATACCCCACAGCCCCATGACGCGTGCTCCGAGGGCCGCGAGTTGCATCGTGTAGTCGCTCATTGTCTGCTCCTTGTTCTTGATCCCTCCCTCACGTTTTTTGCCGTGAAGGCACGTATGTGCCTGCGGAGGCGTGGAGCTCGGAGGGGGTACGCAGCGTCGATCCCGCATGGCGTAGACATGCGAGAGCGATGCGGCAAGCTCGGCCGCGTAGCGGGTGTGCGACCGTGCCCCTGGAGAGCGGAACGGCCGTATGCTGCCGAAGGCTTCATGGCAAAAAACGGGCGTAGCCCGAAAAGGAATGACGCCGGCCTCCGTGTCGGCGTCCACCAGGAGCACCCCGGAGGTGTGGTCCTTCCCGCGCAGCGGCTGCTGCGCAGCTGGCGGGTTCTGTGGAGTATGAACCGTTACGCGCTTTCCCGATCCCGTGTTGACCGCGTCCAAGTCCGAAGAGAAGAAGCCGTCGCCCAGCGCGCTACCGCGGAGCAGGCGGTCATCGGCCACGCTCAAGAGCAGCGTGTGTTCCTCATCGTCCAGAAGAAGCTCTCGCGTCTTAAAGGGGTCAAGGTAACGATGACGCAGACCGGCCTCGCGGTGGAGAAGACTCCGCGCCTTTCCTGGGGATGGACGTTTGGCGTCGGCTCTGTTGTCGCGAGTGTCTTTGCGTTCGCGGTGTGGGAGTTGGCTTGGGCCGGATTTCTCCTTCTCACGGTCGGCATTTGCTTGATTGCATATGTGGCCTCTGTCCGGCGTCAGAGCGTGCGTGCCATATTCGCTCCCGGAGATTCAACGCTCCCTCGGCTCACGGAATGGTCTGTTCATGATCCGCGGCCGCAAGTGCGTTCGTACATCTATCGGAAGTTGCTTAGGCAGCCAGGTGCGACCGTCACGGACTTGCCATCTACTTGGGATCAGTTGCTGAAGTGGGTGCTTCGTGGTGCGTGAGCGCGGTCAACGTCCCGAGAGTCCTGCGGCTCCCCCGCCCGCAGAACCCGTGCGGGGGGTGCCTGAGCTTCCGATCGATTGGATGGCGCTCGATGCGGTTGCGCAGAGCGAAACACTCCGGAGCGTGCTCGGTGAGTGGGTGCCGAAGATCGTATGCGAGTTCGCCCTCAGTGAGCAGGTGGTGCCGCGGTGCTGGTATCGGCATTCGGCCATGATTCACGAGCTGTTGGCGCTGTTCCAGTATCGGCAGCAGCAGCAGTTCAACATGGAGCTCGGCCCGCCCGTATCTGCCGCGATCGACTTCCAGTACCAGTTCAGTCTCTGGCGGCAGCGAATGCGATCTCTCACAGGCGACGCCGGCTGCACAGCTTCGAAGCACCTGGCACAGCACCGCCCGTCATGGGCAGATTCGTCGACCACTGACTTTGCGATGTGGTCGGTGGATCTGGACGAGTTCGCTCGCGAGCTGGTGGCGTTCGCTGAACCTGACGTGTCTGAATCATCTGCCCTCGAAAACGGAGAAGAGTCATGAGCAATTTGCAGGCCAACTGGAAGAAGTGGAAGCCCCGACTGGTCGCGGCCGGCGCCGGCGGTTTCGCGGCCGCGGTCGTAGTGGTGATGATCGGCATCATCATCGGCCCGGGCGACACCGCGGCTACCAACGAAACGCGGCCGTCGCGTGACAGTTCGCAGTCGACCGACAGTGACAAGCCAGCCCCCGAGCAAGAGGCGGAAGAAGCGGTTCAGGAGCTTGCGGCAGCTCCGACGCTAGGAGATGACGGGTTCGCGTCGATGGAGGTCACCACAGATCCGCGTGTCGCCGCGGCGTCTGCGGCACAGGTGCTGATGTCGGCGGATACGAAGAAGATCGAGTGGGTCGAGGATTTCCGCAAAGAATCCCTCTCACGGGTCATGCGCCCAAGCTCCGATTACGTCGGCCCGGGTGACGGGCTGCAGGTCAAGGCGTTCGGCGGTGACACCTATTACGGTGACGAGCTGATCGACCGCGCCCCGGAGATGCTCGCGACGGAGAAGTACTCCCCTGACGGGTGGTGGTGGCTGCTCGGCGATACGCAGAGTTTCGGCGGGTTCGCATCCTACGGCGCGAGCCTCACGTCGCGTGCGATCGAGGTGTACGACCAGGAAGAGATGGAGGAGTATTCCGGTGGGTCGTACTGGACGAAACCGTCTGATCAGATCACCGTCGACATCGATCCCGAAGCGTCATTCGAGCTGTACTGGGTGCGGGTAGAGACCGCGACTGATGCCGGTGAAGGGGCAACCACGCAGCGCTACCCAGTGGCCCTCGCGGTGTACTGCGATCCGCCCGCTGACGGTGGGGTGTGCGGTGTGACCTCGCTGATGACGCGGTACCCGGATGGCTGGAAGACGAGCTACTAATGGCTGCACCCATCGCCGCGAAAGTTGCGGTCCAAGTTGCTCAGTCAAAGACTGGGCGGCGCATCATTGCGGGCGTACTCGCCCTGATTCTGCTGATCGTGATGCTGCCGGCGATCCTCATCGGTGGCGCCGCGATGGCGATCGCTGTCGGAACCGGGGAGTCCGGGACGTGCACCACTGGTGAGGCTGCCGGAGGGTTCTCGAGTGAGCAACTCGGGAACGCGGCAGCGATCCGTGCAGCCGCAGCGGAGATGGAGGTCCCCGATTCGGGTGTGAAGATCGCGATCATGGTGTCGCTCGTGGAGTCGGATCTTCTGAACCTGGCGAATACGGGCGTCCCCGAGTCGCTGTTGCTCCCGAACCAGGGCATGGGGTCTGACCATGACTCGGTCGGCATCATGCAGCAGCGTCCGTCCTCCGGGTGGGGCACGCCGGCCGAGTTGATGAAACCTGAGTTCGCCGCTCGTGCGTTCTTCGGTGGTCCGAGTGGCCCGAACGGTGGGAGCCCGCGCGGGTTGCTCGACATTCCCGGCTGGGAGTCGATGGGGTTGGGTGAGGCCGCGCAAATGGTGCAGGTCAGTGCGTTTCCTGACCGGTATCAGGAACGCTCGGCGGACGCCGACGCAGTGCTTGCAGCGCTGGGTGACACCACGGCCATCTGCGAGGGTGGCGACGGCGGCACTCCCCCACAGGTCGTGGGTGGCTGGGCGAACCCCGTGGGGATGCAGACGTGGGCGACGTACCCCAACCACGCTGGTGGCGCGATGGACGTGCACGTCGGTACGGGCACCCCCGTGTACGCGCCCGCTGCGGGGAAGGTCTTCGACCTCTCCGAAGGGTGCGGGGGGATGGTCATCGGCATCCAGCACGACGTGCAGTACACGACCGCGTTCGCGCACATGTCCTCATTCGCCGTGGCAGCAGGAGAGCACGTCAAAGCCGGTCAGCTCATCGGATACTCCGGCGCCTCGGGATCGTGCGTCAACGGCGCCCACCTGCACTTCGAGGTCCGGATAGGACCGAACCCCACGAGCTGGGGGACGTTTACGCCTGCATACAAGTTCATGCGCGAGCAAGGAGTCACGATGGGTCCCTGCACCGGAGGGTGCGACCTGTACCCGATGTGAGAGGAAAGGGCGAAGAGGGGGTGTTCCGGGAACGGGGCACCCCCTTCTTCTTGTGCGCGGGGTGCGCGGTCCCCGTCTTCTATGAGGCGATCCACCAACCTCGAAAGGACACATTTCATGTCTCTCCCCTCCTTCTCGGCGATCGCCGAAACGACTGTTCGTAAGGTGCTCGAAGTGCCCGATATCAACGCGGACTTCAGCACCGGTCCCGCACGGGCCGGAATGACGCTCGTGAACCAGATCCTCGCCGTGGGAACGGTCGTCGGCATCGTCGCGTTCATCGCGGCTGGGTGCCTGCTCATGTTTGCCGGCCTGGACAGTCGCAACAAGACCCGCGCGTGGGTGGCGCTTGCTGTCGCCGGTATCGGAGCCGCGGTGCTGGGGTCGATCGTCGCGATGATGAGGTTCTTCGGCAACATCCCACTGTTTTAAGCACAGGGATCATCGTGTTTTTGTTGGAAGACCAGATCGAGCTCGGCTGCACGCCGGGTCTCGATTACCCCATCTGCGTCAGCGCAGAATCGACTGCACGCGGCATGGGCTCCTTCATCGGGTGGCTCGCACAGACCGTACTGGGTTCGCAGGAGTTCGCCCCCGGGACGACGCTGTGGGATAACGCGATCGGTGAAGCCTCGAACTGGTTCGCGATCGCGATCGTCGTGATGCTCATCACGGGCATCGTGGGGGTGTCGACTGGCATGTTGTCGATGAAAGGCCGCCGCTTGTGGGTGTCCGTGCTGAGTATTGCCGCAGCGATACCTTCCACGTTCCTCTCGCTCGCCCTCGGTGGCGAGCTGCTCGCGATCAGTAATCAGCTCAGTGAGCTCGCGCTCAAACGCATCGGTGGTGAGGACGGGTTCGAGAACCTGTTCCGCACCGTCGTGCAAGGCGGCACCGGGTCGGACGTGGGCGGGGCAGCGCTTACCCTCACGGGTCTGAGCTCAGCCATTCCGATGATTCTGATGCTGATCGGCATCCTCCTCGGGCTGTTGCTGATGTCGTTCGCGCTCGCGTTCCGCAATCTGGGATTGATGGTGCTCATCGCGTTCTCCCCGCTCGCGTTCATGGCTGTGCCGATGCCTGGTGGTTGGGGTATCGCGAAGAAGTGGGCGATGGCGGGTATCGCGTTGCTGCTCGCCAAGCCCCTCATGTTCGGGATCCTGGCAATGCTGTTGAAAACGTCGGATGGGATGGCGCTGTTCTCGCCACAAACGTTGACGGTGATGACGGGCCTGTTCGTGGTGTCATTCATGCCGATGATGTCGTACTCGTTCTTCGCGTTCCTCGGTTCAGGCAACGAGAACATGGCCGGCCAAGGCATGGCCGGCCAGGCCGGTCAGAAAGCGGCTGCCCCGGTGCAGCGCGCAGCGGGGGCAGCCACGGGCAAGATCGGGGCCGGCGCTGCGGGCGCTGCAGGCGCTTCAGGCGCTGCGGGTGCGGCCAAGAGCGCGACGTCGACGAGCTCACAGGCGTCAAGCTCCCCCACCAGCTCGAAGGGGCAGCAGGGCGATTCTTCCGGCAAGAGCGATGCTTCGGCCGCAGCCAAGAACGGCGCTGTGACGGGTGGCGGTGCGACTCCGGCTGGCGGAGCACCCGGCGGCGCAGGTGGCAGCAGAGGTGGAGCACCAGCGCCGGCTGGCGGGGCCCCAGTGAGCGCGGGCAGCGGCGTCAGCAGCGGCCGGTCTCCTCAGGTTCCGTCCGCCCCTGCACCTCCCGCGCCCGGTGGCGGCAGCGTGCCGCAACCGAAGCCGGGAACGCCTACAACTCCGAAGTGGTGATAACTGATGGCTCACGAAGAACTGGCGACAGTTCGTTTCTCCCGCCGCGCCTCCCAGGGCGTGGTCCTGGGTATCGACAAACCCGGCATCTGGTCGCTGGGGATCGCGATCGCCCCGGTGCTGGCAACCGTCGTCACCCAAGGGCCGTTCAATGCGGTGTTCGTGGCAATTCTGATGTCACCGCTCGCGATCACGGGACTGATTAAACGGCACGGGATCGCACTCACGCTGTGGCTCGTCTGGGCGACACGTTTTCGATTGAGAAAGATGATGGGACGAACAATGTTCAAGCGTCGCGTGAAGCGGGCAGAGCCGATCATTCGCGGCGAGCTGCAGCTTCCAGGGCTCGAAGATCGGTTCCAGATCTGGGAGTCCCCCTCGGGGATCGCCGTCGTCTGGGACAAAGCACGGCAGACGGCGTCGATTACCTGCATGGTGACTTCTCCCGGTATGGCCAGGCACCGCACACAGGTGATGACCGCGCACGACCGGGAGCACCTCACTGCTGCTCTGATGAGCGTTGCGGGCTCGTGGACGCGGCGCCGGCAGATCATGCGCGTCTCGATGCAGGAGCGGACCCGGCCGGGAACGATCGTCCGCGAGCAGCGCACGTTCGACGCGCTCGGTGCGACCGGAGATCTCGCTGAGTCGTATCAGGAAGCGCTCACGCGTGTGGCCGAAGAGAGCGTTCTGCACCCGCAGTCGATCACGCTCACCATCGACGCCGGCGGTGGTGCGGGGCGTGCGGCCGCGAAAGACCTCGGCGGCGGAAAGGCCGGGATCCTCGGCATGGTCGAGCAGGAGATCGCAGCAACGACTGAGTCGCTGCGGGTCGCAGGTTTCACGAAGGTGGTGTGGACCTCTCCTCGCGAGTGGGGCGCGTGGGGGCGCGGCATTGTCGACCCAGTCGCGGAAGGCAAGATCGACATCCGCCTGGGGACCGCTTTCGAGGGCATCGCCCCGGAGCTTGCAGGCCCGATGTCGTGCATCGACGAGAAAAACCATGTCGAGACCGACTCAGCGTTCCATCGCGTGTACTGGATCGCGGAATATCCGCGGCTGGAGACCCTGCCGGGGTTCATGGGCGAGGTGGCAAGCGCAGAGACTTCCGCGGGTATCCCGGTGCGGCACACGTTGCAGATCGTGGGAACACCCGTCCCGATCGAACAGGCACTCAAGGGCATCCGCAAGCAGCGAGAGTCGTGGAAGCAGAACGCGGCGCTGAAGGCGCGGCGCGGCAACGATATGACGATCGCGGACAACTCCGACTGGCAGAACCTTGATGCGCGCGAGCAAGACCTCATCAACGGGCAGGGCGAGCTGGCCTGGACCGGGTTCGTGGTCGTGTCGGCGCTGAGCCATGAAGCGCTCCTCCGCAGCTGCACGTCGATGGAGCTCGCGGGCAGCACTGCCTCGATCGAACTTGTTCCACTCACCTATCAGCAGGCCGCTGCGCTCATGACAGTGGCGTACCCAGCCGGAACGGGCATGTAATGAATCAGCACCAGCAATTGGCGTTCCTCCCTCAGAAGCTGTCGAGGAAAGAACGCCGCATCCTCCAAGAAATGCACACCGTTGGTGGCGACGAGGCCGCTGCGGCCGTCGACGTGGAAGAAGCACCCTATCTGTCTCGCGTAGGGCGCATCATGCTCGGCCACACCAAAGACCTGAAGCTCCCCCAGCACACCGGGACCGGGTGGGAGTGGGCGGCACTGAACCCGTTCCCGTTCTCCGACGTGCCGGTCGTTGCGGGACCGGTGATCGGGCTTGAGCGCACCTCTGGCGGGCAACCGTTCTCGTTTCACGCATGGCACATGTACAACGAGGACATCATCACCTCCCCCAACGTCCTGTTCAAGGGCGGCATCGGGCGAGGCAAGAGCTACTTCATGAAACGCATGGTCGCGCTCGGGGTGCTGTTCGGCGTGATCTCGATCAACACCAGCGACGTGAAAGGCGAGCACGGGGTCGTAGCTGAAGCGCTCGGTGGCCAGTGGTACCGCGTCGGGGCGTTCGGCACGGACGTGCGCGTGAACCCGTTTGAGAAGGGCGAGCGGCACTTCAAAGAGACCGAGATCGAGCACAATCAGCGCATCCACGCCTCCCGGCAGTTGGTCGCCCAGCAGCTCGCGGGACTCCTCCTCGAGGACGAGGAACCCCTCACCGCGATTGAGAAGTCGATCCTGGCGTGGGCGCTTGAAGAAGTCGTTCGGGAAACCAACGACCATCCCACGATCAGGAAGGTCGTGCAAAAGATCGACGATGCCGACGCGCTCAGCAACGCGCGCGGCGGCCGCTTTGAACGCGGTGAGGAACGGCGGCTCAGATTCCTGTTCGATCCAATGCTCACCGGCAATCTCGCCGGCATGTTCGAGGACGAAGGGACGGTCAGATTCAACCCGGATTCGCCGTACACCGTGTTCGACACGTACGCGATGCAAAAACGCGGAAATCTCGCGCTCGCCCTCACCCAGACGATCACGAACTCCTGGGTGATGAACGTCGTCTCCAACAAGTCGGCCGGACGGATGATTCAGGTCATCCGCGAGGAGGGGTGGCGCGATATGAAGACGCTGCAGGGCCTCGAAGCGCACGAGCTGCAGTTGAAGCTCTCCCGGGAGTACGGCATCTCTCTGATGATGGCCGTTCACGAGGATGGCGATTTCGATTCGGTCGGTACGCAGGGCTCGAAAGAGCGGGAGCTCGCGCAGAAACTGCTGCGTCAGTACGCCGTCTCGTTCACGTTCCATCAGGGCGATCGCACGCGCAGGCGCGCGGTCGAGTCCGGGAATCTCACCCCAGGCGAGGCTGCGATGCTGGCGAGCTTTTCGGGGCAGCAGGGTATGTGCCTGTTGCAGGCCGACGAGCGGTCATTCGTGATCGACGGCCGCTCGACGTCGACGGCGTGGGAGCGCAACTTGTTCGACACCGACCGGGCGATGCGCGCCCGCGAGGCGCAGCACGAAACCCTGGGGGTCGCAGCATGAACACCGACAACGGAGTGGACTCGCTCGTCGACGAATCCCTCACCTTGTTCGCGGAATGCGACCCGGGCATCACGGACCCCTACCTGGAGGAGGCGTGGGCGTTGCTCGTGGATCTCGTGCAGATGGCCGGTGCCAGGCTCATGGAGCACCGATTCGGCGGACTCATCAGCGCCGCCGACGAAGTGGCGCTGTACCTCGGACAGCTCGAACGCGTGTCGCAGGTCGCCCGCGAGGCACCGTTCCAGGTCCCCGCGATCGCGCTGCGACCACTGAAAGCGGCCGGCCGGTTCGTGGAGCACTCCCCGCACCGTGACGAGGTGTGCCAGTTGCTGCTCGCGATGCCGCACATCATCGCCGGCTACGCGTCATACCTCACCCGCACCGCGGGCCGTCCCGCTCGTCCCGCACTGGACGTGCTGGATCTCGCCGTGCGTGCGGGAAGCGTCTACCGGGACAGTCTCACGCGCGCTGTTCCTGCCCTCTGAACCCCCGTTCCTGAAAGGTATCTCCTGATGAGTTCTCCAGATCGCGTCGCTCCCGCATCCGAGTTCGGCCGCGTCGTTCGCATGATGGGAGTGTGGCAGCGCGTCGTCGTGTTCATCATGCTTCCCGCGATGCTGCTCGGTGTCGTGCAGGCGATCACGCAGGCGATCGTGCTCGCGATCAACGGCAATCGCAACTTCCAGGTGCTCGGTGTGCTGCAGTACGTCGCCCAGTGGGGACGCGCAAACCCGGCTGAGGCGTACGGAATGGCCGGCTCAGTGGTGCTGCATTGGGCGATCGCCGTACTGCTGCTGGGCGTATTCGGTACTGCAGCAGGCGCGATCGTGTGGTGGAGCATGAAGCGCCGCAAGAACCCGCAATTGCGTGCGGGCCTCGCCTCCGAGAAAGATGTGCAGCGGGAGCTGGGTACGAAGCAGTTGGTGGAGCAGCGTGGCCCGAAGCTGCGGCCGTCGCTTGCGGGGAAGCTCATCAAACCCGAGTGGGTGGGGTACTGGCTCGGACAGTTCCGGGGAATGGATGTGTGGTCGCGTGTGGAGGATGCGATCATCCTCATTGGCCCGTCGCGTTCGGGTAAAGGGTTTCGGTTCTTGCTGCGCATGATCCTGGATGCACCAGGCGCGGTCATCACCACGAGCGTGCGTCTGGACAACGCGAAGATCACGATGCGCGCGCGTGAGCGCGCCGGCTCCCCCACCCTGATCTGGGCGCCGGGCGTGGAAGGCGGCAAGGAGACCGGCCGCACATTGAAATGGGATCCCGTGGCCGGCTGCGTCGAAGAGGAAACGCTGGTGCGTCGCATGAATGCGCTGATCCCTGCTGGGGCGTTCGGCGGGTCGACGTCGAACGGTGGCCACTGGGATGCTCTCGGCAAGCAGCTCGCGGGGCACCTGTTCCACGCGGCCGCGTGCGGCGGTGTCGGCGTCGACGAGATCTGGGGGTGGGTGATGTCACCCACGATGGCTCAAGAGGCGGCACGCATGATCCGAGAGCATCCCGAGGGGATGCCCGAGCATGCCGACCATCTCGAATACGTGCTGGGCATGCCTGCCGAGCAGCGCGCCACGAGCTGGGGAGTGCTCCCTACGGTGCTCGCGTTCATGGGCTCGCGTGCGGCGCGCTGGTGGATGAAACCCGACGAAGAGGAGACGGTCGACCTGGTCGATTTCATCCTGCGCCGCGGCTCGGTTTTTATCGTGGGCGACAAGATGGCAGCCCCCGAGTACACGCGCATGAATGACGGTCTGCTCGCAGAGTTCGACTACATCACGAAGGGGATCGCGGCCGCGTCCCCCGGCTCCCGCCTTGATCCTCCGGTGTCGTATGTGCTCGATGAGGCCGGCAACATCGAGTACCAGGGCATGTACGAGATCATCACCGCGGGTGGAGGGTACGGGCGCGTGGTCGTGGCCACGTTCCAGTCGAAGAACCAGCTCGAGCAGTTCGGCGACAACCAGGTCGGGGCGACGCTCTGGGATGCGGCGCCGACGAAGATCATCCTCCCTGGCGGCGGCGACACGAAAGCGCTCGAAGAAATCTCGAACCTGATCGGTGATGTGTGGGTGGAGCGGCAGTCGCAGACGCTGGGAAGCGGTGACCCGTCCGCGCAGTACAGCACGGAGCAGCGTGCCGCGTTCTCGAAGAAAGAGATCCGCGAAATGGATCTCGATTACGCGTTTGTGTTCTACCGCAACCTCTCCCCCGTCGTCATCCGCACCAAGCCGTTCACGGAGCACCCCCGATTCGCTGAATGCATGAAGGATGCCGAGCAGGTTGACGCATCGTTTCGGGAAACCTCGAGGTACACCGAACAGATCGCAGAGCACGCGAACGCTCATGCGTGATCTGAATCCGTGGGCGCGACAGTCGCAGGGGCGCAACGCGCACCGCGCGTTCTACGCCGACTACATCAGGTCCGCGAAATGGTTTAGCCGGCGTGCGCGATGGGCTCTGGAGGAAAGTGCTCGGATTGCACCGGCACTTATCCTGTGCCGGGGCGGGTGCGGGAACGGGTGGAACCTGGACCGGGATGACCTGCATCACTGCGATTACGACCGTCTCGGAGACGAGGCGCACGAGGATCTGTGGCCGATGTGCCGAAGCTGTCACACGGAGTTACACCAGCTGCTCGATTCGTCTCGTTCGTGGCGGAAGCTGCCTAAGCGGCAAGCGAACCGGCAGGCGCTCGCGATCCTGGCCGGCACGTATGAGCCACCGTCTCCCAGATCATTGAGGGCCTACCTATGAAGTGTGCGGGGCTGCATATCGCCGCAGCCCCGCACTATTTGTTGGTCCTCAGGCGCAGGCCATGCAAACCAGACGCATCTACTCAGACATATGAGCGTGCCGTGTTCGAGCGCGGGAGTCCCGCACCCATGTCACGATGACGGTCAGGAGCGCGATCACTGCAGCCACGGGCAGCAGGTGCATCCCAATGAAGAAGATTCCGCCAGCGCCGATATTGGTTTCTCCGCCCCACCCGGTCTTGATGATGATCAGACCAGCCAGCAGGGAAACTCCAATCAAGAGGAAAACAGCTGAAAGCCAGGCAGCAGCGTTCTTCTCGTAGCTGACGAACCAGGTACCTGAGACTCCTGTGATCGTTGCGATCAGCACAAGAATCCCTCCCCATATTGGAGCGGGCAGACCTAAGTTCAGACTGCTGATGAAGGCCCATCCGGAGATTCCGAACATGACGGCAGCAACGCACAACAGTAAGCGGCCTACCTGGAGAGATACCGGTCGTTTCAACTGCCGTTCCAATCATTGGTCTTCCCACTGACAACCCCGTAGTACACGGAAGCCGCCCCGAAACACGCTGTCCCCACGGGCCTCGATTTGTACAGCTCGTACCCGCAATTCTGGCGGAGGCGCGATTTGAACGTGGAGTCCGCGTTTCTACGTTGCCCTTTCTTGCTCGCGAGCGAGAGGGGATGAAGTTGCACTTGGCGCATCTGCAACGCCTGACTTAGGCTGCGCTGGCGGCGCTATCTACGGGGTGAGGCGGCCGATCCGACGCTCGCCCATCATGGAATGGAGTCCAATCATGATCCTGGTCAAGGCGAACCTGGGAGACCTGAGCGAAGCGCGATACTTCGAAGCGACCGACGATAAGCCCCGCGCGCTGTATGTCGGAGTCGTTGAGCAGCAGCGAGTGCAGAACGAGGCTGGCGACTGGGAAGACGGCGACAAGGTCTGGTACCAGGCCCGCTTCAAAGGCGCAGACGCCGATTGGGTGCGGGACACCCTGCAAAACGGCGACCCGGTGCTGTTGTGGGGCAACATCCGCGACAGCACGCGAGAAGTGGACGGGAAGAGTTTCGCGTCGAAGGAACTGTTCGTTGATGCCGTGTCGGTCAATCCGCGCTTGCGGAAGGTTTCGATCGACCGTTCCGCGCGTCAGCAGCAGCAATCGCAGCAGGCGTCGCAGGCCGCCACTCAGGCCGTCGACGCGGAGGCAGACCAGCGGGCGCGAGCCGCCGCGCGGGCGACGGTGGTCAGCCGACTGCACGACGTCGTGGGCAAGCGGTACATCGACGGTGCTGTCGCCGACCAGGTCGTTGCTGCCTGGGATGATCCGGCGCTGCCGGTGCCAGAGCTCGGGCAGGCAACAGTGAGCGCGCTGCGTGCCGGAGGTGCGAACGAGGCAGTCGTGGCCTACGTATCGAGCGTCGCTGACGAATATGCGGGTGGCGGGCACGCGATGAGCTGGAACGAAGCTGCAGCGGCCGCGATCCCCGCTCCGCCCGCGAACGATACTTGGGCGATGGTGAATCAGGCGCGACGTGACGTAGCCGCAAGCGCCTCCCAGACACCCGGAATGTAACGACATCCACATAACGAGAGGGGCCGGCGCCAAAGCGCCGGCCCCTCTTTTCGTGCGCCCGAGCGCCTACTCGCGGTCTCGGGTGACTGCAGTGAAGACCAGAGTGAGCACGCCGATGGCGATGGGAGTCAGTATCGTCACGGCCGCCGAAACCGGGAAGAACACCGCCCAAATCTCGCTCATCTCGCCCTGAATCGGCACGAACAGGGCGAGCAAGTTATTGAGAAGCACGATGACGATCTGGGCGGCAAACATGATCGCGGGAACCCACTTCCACTTACCGAAGCTCTGCAGCGATCGCGCCGCGGTAACTGCGCTGATCAGAGCGACTGAAATGCCGATGACGATCGCAAAGGGTGACGCTGCAATGAGCCACAGCGGAGCGCTGCCCTCGCCACCGAAAACCGTTGAAAGCGCGAGCATCCCCCAGACAAAAGACCAGCCCGCGTAGAAGAGTGCGCAATATGCCGCAAACCGGCGACGGCCGAGCGGGCCCCGTGATGCCAGGCCAGTAAGCGCCAACACGGTATATCCAGCGCTGATCAGAGTAAGAGAAGAAATCTCACCCCAGACGGTCATCCAAGGGGCGGCCAAGTTACACACGGCCCCCGCCAAGATCAACGCGCCCGCGGCGAGAAGCCGCTGATCCATCGCCTGCTTTTCCGGTCTCGTGACTGTGGTGTCGATCATGAGTAAGCCCTCCCCCATCGTCATTGACTCGGACTGCTACTGGCATCCTCGCACGAGCACAGTCGGCACGGATCGTGCCAACCCCGCTTTCGTGTATGCGCTGCCCGCCCCTTCTTGAGGTACCAATACCTGATCGAGAGGACAGAGCATGGATACCGAGACGACTGAGCGAAGCGTTGTGGCGGAACTCGAACACCTCGAGTTCTGGCAACGCGTCGATGAGCTGCGAGCGGCGGGGCGTATCGGCCCGCATACTGAACTGCAGTTGCAGAAGATGGCCGAGGATTCGAGCAGTATTCAGGATTTCAAGGCGCGACTTCTCTATGGCGGACCTCGATTGATGGACGCCACCGAACAGCGGTACCTGACGTCAGCGATGGATACACCGGAAGGGCGTCGTCCGGAGTCCTGGGCGGAGTCCTCAGCGCACGTGCGGGCCTTCGGCGCGGATCAGTACCAAGGCAATGCTGTGGTGCAGCAGCGGGAGCGCGATCGTCAGGTGGAGGTGACTCGCGTCATCTCCTGACCTTGCGGTGATGAGAGGGGGTCGCGCTTCTAAGCGCGACCCCCTCTGTCCGTTGTGGGACTGCGCGTGTCTGGGCTTCAAGGGGCATGAAGCCGAGAGACGTCGAAGGTGGGGGCCAGAATGGCACGTAGGAAGCAGCAGGTACCGGATACCCAGATGGCGTTCGACCTGTGGGGCGAATTTGAGACAGCAGCAGCGACGGAAGGAACAGCACATGCACGATCAGGAGAGCCTCGACAAACTGCAGCAGTCGTGGCCGGAGACGACGGACTATTTGCGGCGGGTTGGTCAGGTCAACAACGATCTGGCAGTGCTGAGGGAGATCTCGCAGCGGGACGAGTACGAGGCGTCCCTAACGTGGCTGGATCATCTGGCGGTGGGCGTGGAGGATCTGACGAAGCAGCCGAACCCGGTGACGGTGCTGTGGTTCCTCCACCGGGACGGGATGGAGATCGCGAGCGCGAGTCAGGTCGACTCGTATCGGGAGATTCGGGAGGAATTCGATCAGGAGCAGATCAGACTCAACGGGGAGAGCTCGGGTCTGAGCTGGGACGTGCTGGACGAGGGCCCGTTCAACCTGCCGGACTCGGACGAGCAGCAGTTGTGGGCACTGCCGGAGCTGCAGCAGAAGTTCCTCGCGTGGGCGGATCAGACGGCGACCCGTCACGACTATCAAGGGCCGGCGCTGACCCTCGCACAGGGGTCGATCCTGTTCAACGTATGCCTGTTCCTGGAACAGGAGCCGGAGCAGTCTCCCGGGTGGGCGGAGGAGTGTCTGCGGTCCGCACTCTCCAGCGACTTCTTCGAGAAGGCCGCGAACCCAACGAAGTAGAACTCGATGAGTTGCGTCGCTTCCCCGGTTGGGGTGCGACACCGGAATTGTTCGACCCGAACTCGACCAAGTACGCCGCCGATCGTGAAGCGCTGCAGGAGATGTGGGGCGACACGGAGTGGGGTGCCGCACGGCGCACGGTCCTGAACGCGCACTACACGCACGCCGACTACGTCAGAGTGATGTGGGACGCTGCTGACCGGCTCGGAGTGCCGGCAGACGCGCGCGTGCTGGAGCCCGGCTGCGGCACCGGCAACTTCATCGGCCAATCGCGCCCGGGCCAGCGAGTGACGGGCGTGGAGCTTGACCCAACGACAGCCGGGGTCGCGCGCCTGTTGCACCCGGGAGCGACGGTGCGGAACGAGTCGTTCGGTGACACGTTCCTCGATCATGACGGCTACGATCTGGCGATCGGGAACGTGCCGTTTGGGCAGACGAAGCTCTACGATCCGGCGTACAACGAGGCGAAGCTCAGTCTCCACAATCACTTCATCGTGAAATCGCTGCGGCAGACGAAGCCGGGCGGCATCGTCATGGTGATGTCGTCACGGTGGACGATGGATGGGAAGACGGCGCGATCGCGGCGCGAGATCGCGAAGTACGGGGAGCTGCTCGGCGCGGTCCGCATGCCGCGCGGAGCTCACGGCGAGATCGCCGGCACTGACGCAACGATCGACGTTCTCGTGTTCCGGCGCCACCTGGGTGAAGCGCCTGAGAGTGAGCCTGCTTGGTTGCGCACGGTCGACGTCGACGGGGCAGCCGGGACCGCGGCGATCAACTCCTACTTCGAGGATCACCCCGAGAGGGTGCTGGGTGAACTCGGGACCCGGCTCGGACAGTTCGGGCCGGAGCTCACAGTCACCGCGGCCGACGTATCCGCTACGGCGGTGGCTCCAGCACTTCGGCACTCACTCGAACGCATCGTGGATGACGCGATCGCGAATGGTCAGGCGTGGCAGGCAGCCGGCCAGGTGGTGGCGGATCGGCCGGTCGCGCGTATCGTGCAGGATCCCGATCAGGTGATCGGGCATATCGGCGTCGACGAGGAAACGGGCCTCCTCACTCAGGTGGGGCTCGACGGGCCAGAGCCGGTGACCGTGCCGAAGAATGCAGTGGCGGAACTGCAGCACCTGGTGCGTCTGCGCGACGCGGCAGTAAGGCTGCTGGAGGCAGAGGCGTCGACCAGAGACGACACCCCGGAGATCGGTCGACATCGAGAGGCACTGAACGGCATCTACGACCGGTACGTGGAGAAGTTTGGGCCGGTGAACCGCGTCTCAGTCACGGTGAAAGAGCGGGCAGGGAAGGACCCGAGCATCATTCGCCGGTACCCGGCTGCGGTGCGGGCACTGCGGCAAGATCCGCACTTCGCGACGGTCGTCGCGCTCGAGCGATACAACGAAGACACCGGGGAAGCGCGGAAGGCGACGGTGTTCACGGAACGCGTGGTCGGTGCCGTGACCGAGGTGCACCGCGTCGACTCACCTGAAGATGCGATCCGTGTCTCCCTCGACCGGGTCGGGCACGTCGACGTGCCGCTCGTTGCGGAGCTGCTCGACGTCGACGAGGCGTCCGTGCCGGAGCGTCTGGGCGAGCTGGTGTTCTTGAACCCCGATGACCGGAAAACGTATATCCCCGCAGGCGAGTTCCTGTCCGGAAACGTGCGGCAGAAGCGCAAGGAGATGCGTGAGCTCGCGGCCGCCGATGCGATGTTCCAACGGCATCTCGACGCGTTGGAGCAGGTCATTCCCGAGGAAGTTGGACCCGCGGAGATTGACGTGAAGTTCGGGGCCGGCTGGGTGCCCGTCGACGACGTGTCGATGTTCCTGGAGCACGAGCTGAAGAAGGAAGTCAAAGCGATCGAGCGGATCGACGGTGAGTGGAAATTCAGCACCGTCGGAAAGCCCGCGCAGACGGCAGAAGGCAAGTGGGGCGTCAGCGGCGACCAGGTGAAACTCAGCGCGTCAACCGTCTTTGATCGCATCATCAATGGGAGGTCGCTGCAAGTGACGTACAAGCCCGACCCCGACAGCAAGTACGTCGTAGACCAGGTGGCCACGGAAACACTGCAAGAACGCGCTGCGGAGCTCCACGAGGCATTCCAGGACTGGCTCTGGCAGGACGGGGAGCGTGTGGAGCGCCTGCAGGAGCGCTACAACGATCTCTACAACGGGATCGTGCTGCGCTCCTACGACGGTGTCGAGCTGACGTTCCCCGGGAAAGCCGCCACGTTCGAGCCGCGCCCCCACCAGCACGCGGCAGTCGCACGGATGCTCGCTGAACCGGCGACGGGCCTGTTCCATGAGGTGGGAGCTGGAATGACCGCTGAAATGGTGCTCGGCGTGAAGGAACTCAAGCGGCTCGGCATGGTGAACAAGCCCGCGATCATCGTCCCGAATCAGATGCTGGAGCAGTTCACCCGCGAGTACAAGCAGATCTACCCGCGGGCGAAAGTCCTCGCTGCCGGCAGCGACGACATTCAGACGTCGGGCACGAAGAACGGGAGGAAACTGTTCGTCGCGCGCGCCCGGACCGGTGACTGGGACGCGGTGATTCTCACCCACTCTGCGTTCGAGCGGATCGGGCTGGGTGAGGCGAAAACCGTGTACGCGCAGGAGCGCCTGGGCGAACTGAAGCAGGTTCTAGAAGCGAAGCTCAACTCATCGCTCTCGGAGCGTTCGGTGAAGCGGTTGGAGGCCGATGTCGCGAAAGCCGAGGAAAAGCTCAAGGCTCAGATCGACCTCCCACAGGACGAAGGAGTGTCGTGGGAAGAGACGGGGATCGACTACCTCTGCATCGACGAGGCGCACAAGTTCAAGAATCTGACGGTAATGACGAAGGTCGAGGATCTGAACAAGGGCGGCGGTTCGAACCGTGCAACGGATCTCGATATG
The DNA here is from genome assembly GCF_018304845.1 of Leucobacter manosquensis. NCBI lineage: Bacteria > Bacillati > Actinomycetota > Actinomycetes > Micrococcales > Microbacteriaceae > Leucobacter > Leucobacter manosquensis. The sequence continues at coordinate 1,984,173 of NZ_JAFEVO010000001.1, forward strand.
AAGCTCTGGTACCACCGTGAGCATCTGGGGCAGTCGCGGGTGACGACGCTCGCGACGGCCACACCGTTGCCGAATTCGATGATCGAGATGTACGTGATGATGCGGTACATGCGGCCTGACTTGTTGCGTGAAGCGCAAGTGTATTCAGCCGATGATTGGGCGAGGCAATTCACGGAGCAGGTGACCGCCGTTGAGGCGAAACCCAACGGGGGCGGCTTCCAGGTGAAGACCCGCACGACGAAGTTCCGCAATGTGCCCGAGCTGTTGCGCATGTGGCACGTACCCGGAGACGTGAAGACGCAAGCGGATCTGGCGTTGCCCGTGCCCAAGCTCGTGGAGAACAGTGACGGGAATCGGGCACCAGAAATGGTGGTCGTACCCGCTACTGCGGCGCAGGAGGCCGGAATGTTGGATCTGATTGACCGGGGCGAAGCGGTGCGAAACGGCACCGTCGATCCGACCGACGACAACATGCTCAAGATCACGTCAAACGGGCGCGCGCTCGCCCTCGATGCTCGCCTCATGGACGAGCCGGGTCCGGAAGACCACGAGACCACCAAGATCGACGTCGTGGCCGACAAAGTGTTCGAGATCTGGGACGAGAACAAGGATCGCGAGTACCTCGATGAATGGGGCGAGGTGTCCCCCACTCCCGGTGCGTTGCAGATCGTGTTCGCGGACCTCGGTACGCCAGCAACTGACGGCCGCTGGGATGCGTACAACGAGCTGAGAGATCAACTCGTCTCGCGTGGGGTTCCGAGAGCGCAGGTGCGCTTCATCCATGAGGCGAGCAACGACCAGGCGAAGGCCGAACTGTTCCAGCAGGCCCGCGACGGCCGCGTGCAGGTGCTGGTCGGGTCGACGGAGAAGATGGGCGTCGGCACGAACGTGCAAGCGCGCGCGATCGCGCTGCATCACGTCGACGCGCCGTGGCGGCCAGCCGACGTCACCCAGCGCGAAGGTAGGGAGATTCGTCAGGGCAACCAGAACCCGGAGGTGCATCTGCTCCGGTATGCGACGGAGGGCTCGTTCGATTCGTACATGTGGGGCACGCTTGCAAGAAAGGCGGCCTTCATCGAGCAGGTGCTCACCGGCAGACTCGACGTACGCGAGGTCGACAACTCGACCGAGATGGCGTTGCAGTTCGCGGAGATGCAGGCGATCACCGCGGGCGACATGCGCATTCTGGAGGTCGCGAACCTCCGAAACGAGACGCAGAAGCTCGCCAGGCAGCAGCGTGGCCACCAGCGCAAGATCGGTTCGATCGAGGTTCGGCAGAAGATGCTGGAGCAGCAGGTCGGCGTATTCGAGCACGACTTGCAGGTGCTGCGGTCTTTGGCTCCGAAGGTGGTCGAGACGCGCGGTGATGCGTTCTCGGGGCGGGTGAAGCCGTCGAGTTGGGCGGAAGCACCGACATATCGGGACCGGAAGGAGTTCGGGGCAGCGTTTCGCACCACACTCGAGCGCGCTCGAGCGGCAGTGCCGTACTTCGGGACGAACAACGCCGGCTACCCGGCACCACTGAAGTTCACAGTGTCGGTGGGTGGTCTGGACTGGGAAGCACGGCTCCGGTGGAACCCGAAGGCGAGCAACGATCCCATCGTGGAGTTCCACGCGGGCCGCACGATCCACGCGCTGCAGTACAAGATGCTGTGGTCGCGGGCGATGGACGGCGAAGTCGGCATGATCTCTCAGGGGTTCGAATCCCACGCTCGGACCATCCCCGATGAGATCGATCGCCATGAGGATGTGCTGCTGTCGACCCGAGGCGAGGTGCGGGAGCTGCAGGTGATGAGTGCGGAGAAGTGGCCCCGGAAGGATGAGCTGGTTGAGAAGCAGTTGCGGCTCGCCGGCATCATTCGTGAGCTCGAAATAGAAGCCGCGGGACCGAAAGATGCGACGGCGACGGCGCAACACACCGTGGAGCAAACAATGAGCAGTGGACACACGATGTAGCCGTAGGAAGGCCAAAAGCGGCGACCTTGCGTCATTTCGATGATGCAAGGTCGCCGCTTTCGTGTGCGGTCAAGTGAGTGGACGTCCCAGATTCGTCATCAAATGCTGGGAACATAGCTGTTGTCGTTGCACCCGTCGAGAGGACCGCCAGTCATGAGTAGTTCCGAGCCACGGGCCACGGCCGCCGAGGTCAACGCGCTCGTCGAGAACTACTACGGGACGCTCGGATCTGTCGGGTACGCCGAGCCGTTGCCGTTGCATCCCGCCGATACCGCCTTGGTGCTCGTGGACATTCAGCAGCACCTGTCAACGCGTTCGATCCGTGCCTCGCTGAAGCAGGTCGGTGTGTACAACGAGAGCGCCGAACCGGTGCTGACCGCGATTGAGGCTGACCTGCAGGCGGCGCTCACGAACATCAGCCTGGTGCTCGCGAAGTGCCGCGAGGTCGGCATTCGCCCCATCCACGTGGGCATTCAGTCGTATCTGCCGGACTCGGCCGACGCCGGGATGCTGCACAAAGCTGCCGGCATGTTGTACGCACCCGGCTCCTACGATTCCCAGTTCCTTCCGGAAGCTGCTCCGCTCGAAGGGGAGATCGTGCTGACGAAGACGTGCTCCGGCATCCACGTGGGAACGCACATCGACCAGGTGCTCCGAAATCTCGGAGCACAAAACGTCATCATGACGGGCTTCTACACGGACCAGTGCGTGAGCGCATCGGTTCGAGATCTCACGGATCTCGGCTACCGGCTCACCCTGGTCGACGACGCGATGGGGGCGATGAGTCCCGAGCGGCATCAGAACGCGCTGCAGAGCATTCGGAAGCTGTACGCGAATTCGGAGAGCACTGAAGAGATCCTCCCCCGCCTCGACCAGATTGCGGCGAAGCTGACGAAGAAGAAGCGCGGCTGGCTTTCTGGCCGGCACGGCAGGTAACCCGCCTGAACTCGTAAAGTTGCATGACACGCCCCACCATGCAACTTTTGTGCGTAGCGTTTTATCGGGTCCGAGTACTATCTGCTGGACCTTTGCTTTGATAGTGGCACCATCAGAACGTGAACTCTCTTCCTGACAGCTATGTCGACTCAATGCCCGCGGACGCAGACCTTCTCATTGAATTGGGGTGAGTTTCTTGGGCCGCAGCTCGCCTACACTTCGGCGTGCGAGATGCAATCAATCGCCACCATGACGCCCCGTCTGACAAGCCATTTGGAGTGACGTTGGGGCAAGCAATCGCTCAGCTTGAAAATTTGGCCAGAAAGGGCGAGCGTCCAGATCAAGTGAGCTGGGTCAACGAGCACGGCCGACCCGCAGTACATCGAAGAAATGCTGTCATCCATGCCGTCACATTCACAGCCGATGACGGGAAGCAAGCCATCGGCACAGTTGACCATTCGTCCCCGGGCCGGTTTCTCGCGTCCGATCTTAGAAACGTAACCCTAGGATTGATCTCGGCGTCCATGACGCTTCCCGCTTGACCAAGCCTGCAACTCGTTCGAAGCCGTATTCACTATCGGTTTCACCCCAGTTTGCGGCGGACGCTCTTTCTCAGTGACCACAGGATTTCTTTCCCTGGTGCTGGCATCGGGCGGCTGAGCATTTTGAGGATCCACGTTGCAATCGCTGGACCACCCGTCATAACGGCCGTTTCAACAGGTCCGTCTACGCCGATCGCTGCACCTAGACCCCCCGCCGCGAGGGCGGTCACTGCGATCTCTGTTGCGCCGTCTTTACTTCTTCGAAGAACAGAACTGTTCTCGAGAGCGGTATCGACTTCGTGAATCTGCGGCGCCATCCGGTCTGCAATAGCAAGGTGGAGCTGTTCGGACGGTAGACCGCCGTAATCTCTACTCAGGGTCCCCAGTTCGGACCGCCAAGCATTGAACGCAGCTTCGTTCTCGCGAATTTTCACCAGTTCGGGCACCGGAAGGTTCAGGTCAGGTAGCAAGAGCCCTCCGATAGAACGGATGACTTCACCAGCAACACGGCTCTCATTTCGGGCAATCGTCGATTCGGTTTTTGCTGCAAAGAGTCGGAAATCCGGTGAAGTATATGGTGCATAACGAGAGTTGGTGGCGTCGGCTATCGCAATTGATTTCGCCATGTACAGCAGAGCGGTCTGCGCGATGAATGGTTCATCTGCAGGCAGCACCCCGCCTTCTGGGGTTACGACAAGACCGCGCACATGGTCCCAAGAGAGCGGCGGATCATTCTCTCGTATTAGAGACGAGTATTCACGTTGAATGCGGTCATCTCTCACGTCGTTACGGATGGATGACGCGAGCTCATGAATGCGGGATTCAACCGCTGGCCAGACTGCTCGAGGCAAGACGAACCCTGCTTCGATTGCAGGGCGCACGCTTTCAAGGCGTTCAAGAATGTTCGCAAGAGTCTCTCGCGCGAGTTCGGGCGATGAGCGATCCAGCTCCCAGGTCCGCGTTCCTGACGAGGCTGCGATAAGAGGCGAGATGGTGAAGCGCCGCCTGCGTTCGCGCAGCGGCTTCAGTTCCGGGAGGCGTGGTGGTCCTACTTTGAAGTACTCGGCAAGCGGGTCATGAATGACAACCGCGTCGTAGTACAGAAGTGAGCTCAGCGTTTCGCCTGCGTGGGGGTCGAATAACGAGTGGTACCCGCTATGCCATCCCCCTAAGTAGACAGCACCCGGATGGGCTTCTAGCTTGGCCGAAGCATAAAACGCGTGCACGGCGTCACCAAGTGCTTCGATCTCTGCATCGGAAAGCCGGAGTACATTTTTCGCGGGGTCTCGATGGAAGAAGGTATCGATTACCTCGAGTATCGACATCTTCGGTGGTCTACGAACGCTCACAACTGCAGCCTATGCCGAAGCAGATGGCGTCGTGCCTAGTGCTAGGGCGCCTCTCGCTTATTTTTCTTTGAATTTCGAGAAGCTCAATGGCCTCGGAGATCGAGCTGCCGGATCGACCCGCCCTTGGGTTCGTCGGAGGAAACGATCATGAAGAGGCCGGGCCGATCCAGGTCGTGATCTGCGTCGAAAATCAGGGAGACACGGCCGAGAAGTTCATCGTTCGTCGCGATGACGTACCCATCACTTCCGTGCTCATCGTAGAACTCTTCAAGATCTGCGGGGCCGAGCTCACTGCGAATGAGAAGCGCTCCGGCATATTGCATCCCATTTCCGGCGCCGGCAAGCCGCTGCGCGGCCCATCCCGAGTCGACCAGCTTAGTGTTGGGAGGAAGCGGAATCTCCTGCAACCGTGCTTCAAGCTGTTGTGCTGAGGCGTTGTTCACGTTGTGCACCGCGACATATGTGCCGATCATCGAGAGCGCGAGAAGCAACACGATGGCCAGCATGCTCCAACGCACGGGGTTCTCACGAAACCAACTTCGGTTCATGGTTTCCTCACTTGATCTCTTAGCAGCATGCGGATGACGTTCCGATTCTCCTCGACGGTTACGAGAGCTTGGCTCTGAGAGCTACTCGGAGTCGGGAGTATCGCTTTCTCGCCGCCTCTGGTTTGAGTCCGAGAACTGCACCAGCTTCGATTACGGAGAAACCCTCCCACGCCACGAGCAAGAGCAGCTCCTGATCCCGAGTACGCAATTCACCAATTGCGTCGGCTACGTCCGGGTCCGCGGGTATCGCCGTCGTATGTTCTTGAGTGCGAAGCTCTGCTTTGAGGCGATCAGCAAGCTCCGCATACCGGATTCGCCGCTTTCGGCTTCTGGCCAGCACATGACGAGCGGTGCCGTACACGTACTGCCGGCAACGAGTTTCTTCCGCGGGGACTCGATCAGGGCGCTTGAGAAGTTCCACCAAAGTGTCGCTCGCAGCGTCCGCCGCGTCATCCCAATTGCCGAGTCTTCGAGCGAAATAACCAACGAGCTCGGGAAGCATGGTTGCCAGACTCGTCTTCACCTGGTCGACGTGAGCTGCGATCGGGACTGTTCCTTGACTCACTGAGAACCCTCGGCAGCCTGAGCTGTACGCGCCCCCGAGAAGATCTCGTCACTCACAACATTTCGGTCGACTCCATCGTGCAGATCGGTCCATTCGTAGTACTGGGCATACGCCTGAGCCGCGTCATAGTCTCCTCCCGCAATGAGGCGCGCCCATTCCCGCATCTGCTCAGCATAAGCACCACGAGTGCTTGCCCGTTCCGCTGGCCAATCGACAGATCGTTCCAATGCGCCTCCAGCCTCATTCATCGCCTCAACATCACCGGATTCATGCGCGGCGAACCACGCCGTCAGCCATTCCCGCTTCGCGGTGTTCTCCAGCATGGTGTCAATGACCAGGCTTTCCGCCATGATCTGGCCCCCTCCGCCAAGGTCGTTATAGGCGACGTATTCTTCCTGGTCGAAACGTTCAAAGAACCGATCGAGCGCATCATCCCAACTCACGCCTGCAGGTAGAGGAATGTCTCGAGGCGCTCGCGAGGCAATAAACCCGTCGAGGTCGCTGGAACTCATATCTATCCACTCAGCCCCAGGCGACCCTTCGCTCCCCGGCCAGACGGTGTCTTCGCCCGATTCACTTGCTTCTTCAGCAGTGTTTCCCTCAGCCATCTGCTTCTCAGTCGCGTTGAAGATCCCCGTTTGCGCCGAGAAGAGAGTATTCGCTATGGCGGCCGACGGTACGGCGACCGCCACGAGCGCCGCCGCCGAGGCAATAACCGATACACGGAAGCGGCGACTCTTGGACTTTGCCGCACCTTCGGCCTGAGCCACAACAGCGCGGCAAGCCCCTTCGCTGAGGATCGGGTCGGGGTGGGCCTGGGCCCTGAGCCGGAGATCAAGTTCTCGATCGGTCGGTGTCATTTGCATGGTTTCTTCCTTACTTGCCGTCTAGTGACTACCTGTTCACAACACTGAGAAACGTGACAAAACAAGACGATGAATCCCCAAGAATTATTTTATTACGCGCTCCAAATTATGAGTAGGCTGTCTCACGAACCGCCTACAACGAAGAAGGAGTTCCATGAAGAAGCAGTTTCTCGCGCCCGTCATAGCGGTGGCGCTGGCCGGTGGGTTCTTTGCAGTGAGCGCTGTATCAGCGGCATCTGCGGAAGAAACACCTGCCGAATCCATCGAACAGGCGAAAGCCGAAAGCGTGGCCATGCACGTCGGCCCGGAGCCAGTCTTTTACTCTGCCGAGAAAGGGTCCGAGCTCTTTCTTTCCATCGTCAATTCCGACCCGGCCCTCACAGGTTTCGACACCAGTGTCGCGACGTCCGGAGCTCAAGCGATGTTCCCTGCCGTCGATGAGGAAGGCATTCCGATCGAGTATGAAGTCGGATACGTCGAATCCGTCGCCGCCACAGCTTCGCGCTGCATTCAGCTTTCCGGGTGGACCACGGACCCAGCCGTGACTGATGAAAGTGCGCAAGCTCTGGCTGATGAGCAGTTTGAAACCTACGCGAGCGAGCCGGCTATCGCCGAACTCAGCAACGTCGAGGAGATGCAATCAAACATTGAGCAGCTCGCGCGAGACGCCAACGAGATGCCAGTCGACATTGAAGTCTCTGAGGTATGTGGTGCCTTCGGGACGGAAGGAGCTGCACAGTGAAACGCAGATTCAGTAAAGCGACCGTACTGTATTCACTTGCCGCCGCATTGTTGGCCGGTGCCGTAGTGAATGCGGCACCCAGCACCGCAACGTCCTCCGAAGCGACGCTCTATATTGATCAACTTGCCGTGCAGTCTCCCCGCTACTACGTACAGCAGTGGGGTTATATGCGCACGATGGGATCGAGCACGCCTGCTGTGTCCTACAGGCATAACGGTTGGGACAACGCCACTGGCATCTACGCATTCTCAATCGGCCTTCGCGATACATCCGGCAATCAATTTGCGCGCAAAGACATCACGGCTCCCACCTGGAATTACGGAGCGAACTACACCATCCACAACGGCTACGGCATCACCGGCAAAAAGCCGTTCTACCTAAACACGCGGTGGGATAAGGCAGCTGGTGGGGCGCCAGCACTGCGCACCTTCTACGGCGAGCTGCATTGGCAGGGGCCCTGAGCCCGGCATCCGATCTGACCGGGTTTTGGAACCGGTTCGCAGTTCCTCGCCCACTCATTGAAGAGTGGCGCTGCGTGTTACAAGCGAAAGGAGAAAACTATGGCGGATCCGTGGGTTCTTGGAACGCAACAATGGCTCAATCAGACGTATGGCACTCATGCCCAGTGGGTGTGGGTTGAAGAAGATGGGCTGACTGGGTGGCCAACGATGGAGGGTCTCACCCGGGCCCTCCAAATCGAGCTCGGTATCACGAGCTTGTCCCCGAACTTTGGTCCAACCACTCTCGCGATGCTGACATCCCAGTACGGGAACATCGGAATTGGTCAGCACCACGGGTCGGGCGTCGTGAAGATCATTCAGGGTGGCTCGTACTGCAAGGGTTTCAATGCGAGTAACGGTGCGATCAACGGCGTCTTTGACGCCCAGATGCAGACAGCGGTTGCTTCCATGCGCACCAGCCTCGGACTTCCGTCCACGCCCGCGACCGTGACACCGAAGATGTTCAAAGGGCTCCTTACGATGGATGCCTGGTCCTTGGTGGCGGGTGGAACCGCAGCGGCACGCCAAGCTCAGCAGGCACTCAACAACCGGTATATCGGCAAGCCGGAGTATTTCTTGTGCCCAACTGATGGCTTGTATGGCCGTCAGATGCAGGAAAAGCTGATGATCGCGATCCAGTACGAAGCTGGAATTGCCGCACCAAACGGCAACTTCGGCCCCGCTACGCAGGCAGCAATTCAGAGTAATGGTGTGTTCGGGCCTGGCTTCAGCGACAGCAGCGGCTACTGGTGTCATCTGTTCCAGGCCGCTCTCCGCTTCAACGGCTACCCGGCCACTCCATTCACTGGCACTTTCGATACCGCAACGCAAACGCAGATGCAGGCGTTCCAGAACTTCATCAAGTTGGCGAATACGTCTGGTGCGACGTTCTCCACGTGGGCGTCATTGCTCGTCAGTAGTGGCGATCCGAACCGACCAGCAACAGGTGCGGACGCGTCGATGGAGATCACCGTTTCGCGCCTCGCCACGTTGCAGGGTCAGGGGTACAACTACTTCGGTCGGTGCTTGGTCAACACGATGGGTCCGACTGATCTCGATAAGTGCATCAAGCGAAACGAACTTGGCGTGATCCACACGTATGGAGGACGCGTCTGGCCCATTTTCCAGACAGGTGGCGCAGATCCGAGCCACTTCACCTACCGACGGGGTTACGAGGTGTCGGAGGAAGCCGCAAATGCGGCGTGGGCGTATCGCATTCCAGCGAACTCAATCATCTACTTCGCTGTCGATTTTGATGTCCTCGACTCGCAGATCAACGAGTTGATCTTGCCGTACTTCGATGCAGTGACCAACTTCATCGGCACCTGGGGGCAGTCTTCATACCGAGTGGGAATCTATGCCCCACGGTTGGTGTGCCAGCGGGTTGCGGACGCTGGATTCTCGGTCTCCTCCTTCGTCTCCGACATGTCCGAAGCGTTCAGCGGCAACAAGGGATACTTGCTGCCGAGCAACTGGGCATTTGATCAAATCTACGAGCTTGATGTCGGCAGTGGAGCTGGCCAGATCCGTATCGACCGGAACGTTGTGTCTGGCGCCGACACAGGCTTCGGATCGCTGGCACCCGAGATTGGTGTCCGAAATGACCCACTGATCCCGTCTGGTCAGCTCGATAGCTTCGAAGATGCCTGGTACTGGTGGTGCAGGAATCATCCGCAGGCGGTTATCGCCGACGTCATGGTGGCCAATCGGGCCCGGGTGAAAAGTCTGGTAAGCACCCATGACGCCTTTATTACGACCCAAGCGGCCAACCTTGGGGTATACAAAGCGATGGCACTGACCCCGCTTATCTGGGAAGCAATGGTCATAAATGCAGGAGATGACCTAGCGGACGCGCGAGTCGTCGCCTACTACGAGGCGCTTGAGGCGGGTCTTCCCGCCCCTCCCGGTACAACATCGGATTCCTCCACTGGCCCGTGTCAGATGTTCGCGTCGACATGCATCACGACCAGGAACTGGGCGAAGGCGAAAGGGTACATTTCAGATGGTCCCTATGACGTCAACGACTGGCAGGATATGTGGGCCGTTTGGAAACAGCTCAAGGCAAACGAAGAGTTTGCGATCCAGTCGGCGATGTTCTACATGATGTACAACGCCGAGACATTCAGCGGTGTCGCGCCAGTGAACCAGCGAGGGCTTACCCCAAGCGAAGTCGCCCAAACATGTATGGCGTACAACGCTGATATGTCCAACCCTTCGGTTGAAGGGATGGTCTACGGGCGAGAGAAGGCGCAGTTGTTTTACCTCATTCGGAAATGGCACGAGTCGTTCCGCTAACCCGAATCAGGGCCGAAACCGCAGATTAGCCCTAACCGCGCATTGGTCCCTTTGGCCCTCCTTCCCGCTCTCGCCGCGACGAAGGAGGGCCAACATTCTTGACGACCGGCCATCACTAACACTTTAGGTAACAACTGTGTACCCTAGTGTTATGCAACGGGTGAGCGAGTTTGCTAAAGCTAAAGGGATCAGTCGTGGACGGGCATACCGGCTGGCTCGGTCCGGGGTGCTTCCCGTGCGCGAGTTGAACGATGGCAGCATCATCCTCGAAGACGCTGCGATGGCGTGGCAGCCGCGACACGCACGTCCGTTGTCGCCCCGCATGGCGTGGCTACTGCTCGGAATGCTCGACGGTGAGATTCCTGCCGGGGTTCGGGACGCTGAAAGATCCAGACTCAAAGGCCACGTGAAAGGGGTACGTGAAGCGGAAAACCCAGCTCATGTACTTGCGCAGAAGGTGTCTGCCCGCGCCCAGTTGCACGTGTTTTTCGCTCACCCAGAGGACGCCGCAGAAATGCGCGACGACGAACGGATCGCGCTTTCGGGAGTCGGAGCTCCAGGCTCGGGGATGATGGCAGGCGATGTGGTTGAGGGCTATGTCGCACCGTCTGTGATCGAGAAGGTAAAGCGCGACTTTCTGCTTCACGAACAGGCTGACGGGAACGTGCGACTGCGCGTCGCTGAGGTTCGAGAGCCAGGGAAAGCAGCGATCGCTGCTGATCTCGCCGACTGGGGCCGCGCACGCGAAATGCGGGAGGCCAATCGGATCATTCACGAGCTACTCCAGGAGAAATGTTGAAACAACTCGACCTCACCGGCCTCACCCATGAATCGGAAGCCGCATGGGCAGGAGTTCTTGATCTTGCTGCCGTATGCGCAGATGGCTGGTCATTGGCGGGCGGTCAAGCAGTGTTCGTGCAGACGGCGCTACGCGGGAGCGTGCCGGATCGACCCAGTACGGATGCTGATCTCGTGATCGATCTCCGAGCAGATCCCGGCGCATCACGAAAACTGACCAACGCGCTTCGCGAGATCGGGTTCGACGCGACGCGACGCGACGGTAACGGCCGCATGCATCGATGGGTTCGTGGGGACGCGCAGATCGACGTTCTGCAACCGCGGCATCTCGGTGATCGCATCGAGAATCGTTTGAACAAGCAGGGGCTGGAGACGATCGGGGCACCGGGCGCGCAGCATCTGCTTTCACGTACCGAGATGGTTGAGATACGCCTTGGCGGGAAGGCCACTGAGGTACGCACTCCGACCGCCTTGGGAATCATCGTGGCGAAGGCTGCCGGTTTTCAGGAGATCATTCACGATCCGTACCGCGTCCGGCACCTGGCTGACATCCTCACGGTCGGGCCGCTCGTGAGAGCGAGTGAGCTACGCAACGAGAAACCGTATACGAAGCTGGAACAGCAGCGCGTTGCGAACGCTATCGGACAGAGTTCGAAAGAGAAGTATGCCGCCGAGCTACGGACGTGGTTTCCGCGCGATCTGGAATCTCGTATCGAGCGCACCCTCAATCTGCACCGCGGGCACGCGGAGCGATCCCAGGAGCGGCGCTTGATGGATAAGTTGTCGCGGCGCCCGGACGGAGCTCCCGTGCAGCAGGTAATGGTGCACCCGGACCAGTACCGGGGCCCTGACGGCCCCGGTCACGAGCCGCGGATGAGTTACTGATGATTCTCGGGACACCGTCATACCCGGTGTGACTTTCAAGGACAATCTCCGGCACTGATTAGAGCATCAGTTGCCGTTTCTGAAGCTTTTCAGCTTCAGGCGTGGAAGCCCATATTTGAGATTCTTCATGCGTAGCCGAAACTGCTACTCCTGGGACTCCCCAGTTGACGATCATGAAGGTCCGTTCAGCGCTGTTGTCTGAGGACGAGAACGACAACTCGGTCACGTCGCCAACGGGACCGATTCCAAGCACCAAACCATCGGGCGCAATCACCTCTGAGCCCTCCAGGTCGCAACCTGGTGCTCCGCTAGCGGCAAGATCCTCGATCTTGATCTTCACCAACGAGCAGCGGGGAAGGTCTTGAAATCTTTCGGGGACATCAACACCTTTCGGTGCACACCCAAAGAGTGAAGCGCTGAAGAGCAGAAGGACCCCTGCTTTCAAAGCCCGCGAAAGAGTCATATCAATGACCGTAACGGAACTGGCTCGCAGGGGCATCTCCTCCAATAGGAAGCCCGATGGAGGACCGCATTGGGGGATCAAAGGGCGAGCCCGCACGATCCGCAGGCTGGGCTGCAGGATCGACTCTGAGCGCCGCTGCGGCGATCTGGCGATCACGTTCCCGGTTGCGTGCGTGGGCGTGCTCGCGGCCGAGCGGTTCGTCCGTGTCCACCCCGTACAGGTCGCGGAAGCAGGCGACGGTGATGGCGCGCCTGCGCCATTCTGTTTCGGCGCCAGGGAGCTGCTCGCCGAGTGCTTCGAGCCACGGTTCTTTGTCTGCGATCGCGCGGTCGACGACGAGTTCGGCACGGAGCTGCATCGCGAGCTCACGATCTTTCAGGGCCTGCCCGAAGTCGGGATCTCCGAAGTCGGGGGCTGGTTCGATGAGGCCGGCGATATGGTGCGCCGTGTCGGCGCTGCGGAGATGATCTGGGGCGTCGAGCGCGTCGGGGTCGATGCGGTACTCCGTGCGGAGCAGGTGAGCGAGCCGTGCGGCGACATCTCGAGTACTCCCCCGATCCATGCGCTCCAATGACCCACGCACTGCGTCTTCGAGGGTGGTGTCGGCCGCGCCCTCCAACGCAGTGAGCATCCGCCCGAGACGGAGGTCCGAACGGGTCTCGTCCGAGTCAATGCCGAAGGGGGTCAGGAGGGGTGCGAACCGGGCGTAGGCGTCGTGTTCGCGCAGATCTTCCAGATGCGTATTGAGGCGGTAGTGCAGCACCGCGAGCGCGTCGCGTGCGCCATCGAGTTCTCGGGTGGCGAGCAGTTCCGTGATCGTGCCTGGCACGTCGTGGCCGCGCGTTTCCAGGCGACGGAGGTTCGCCAGTACCGGCCCGAGATACGGGGAGTCTGGCGATTCCGGGTCGACCAGGTTCAGGTCTGCGAGCACGGGGAGGTATTCGCGTTCGAGCTGGTCGGCGGTGAGAGTCTGGCACTCGGCCGCGAGTTGCCGGATCGAACCGATGCGTTCCGCTTCTTCTCGGAGCGTGTCGTGGGCGGCGATGTCGCCGCCCTGTTTCGTGACGACGTGTTCGAGGGTTTCCCGCCAGGTGCGCGTCATCCCGAGCGCCCCGGGGTCGCCCATGTCGCCGTTCTCGTCGACCACGACATACGCCTTGTTCGAGCGCTTCCCGCGCGTCATGGCGACGTAGAACGTCTCGCGGGAGGCGCTGGAATCAACGATGGTGTGGGCGGTGTCGACGGTGCGGCCCTGGGAGCGGTGCGCGGTCGTCGCGTAGGCGAGCTGCACGTGTTCACGGCAGTAGTCGGCGGGGAGGGTGACGTATTCTTCTCCGGTGACGGCGACGATGTCGCCCGTGTCCGGGTTGATGCCAGCGACGACCCATTCGTCGTTGTTTTTCACCCACCGGTCGTGATCGGTGCGGAGGGTTCTCGCGTTCTGACGCGTCACGATGCGATCGCCCGGGGATGCGACACCGGAGGCGATCGCCGTTTCCTGTGTCGCGTCGACGTCGCCTTGCTCGATGCGCCAGGTGCGGGCGATGGTGTTGAGGCGTTCCACCATCTCGTTGGTGGGGGCGATCAGGAGCGATACGAGCCGGTCGCCGGCATCGTTCACGGTCGCCTCATCCGTCCGCCAAGCGTCGACGGCCTGGTCGATGATCGTTTCATCGAGCCCAGCGGAGACGCGGTCGTGTTCGATGTAGGCGTCGAGGCCGGCGGTTTTCCCGAGCCGGAGGAGTTTGGAGGCGTCCGCTTCCCAGTCGGCGGTGAAGCGGTGCAGGTTCACGAGCTCAGCGACGTCCTGCCGGTCGGAGGCGAGTAGCCCGAACGCGCCGCCTGCGTCGACGGCGGCGAGCTGCGCCCAGTCCCCCACGAGCAGCAGCTTCGCGCCGGCCGCTTGGACCTGCGCCCGGATCGCGTCGAGCGCGAGCGTACCTCCGATGGACGCTTCGTCAACGATCATCAGCTCGCCTGGCTGAAGTCGGTAGTCGAGACCGTCTTTCGTGTCGGTGCCGCGCGCGGTTTCGTGGAGCCACTTCGCGGTGTTCTCGGTCTGGATACCGAGTGATTCCGCGAGCACTTCGGCCGCCCGCGCGGTCGGGGCAAGGCCGCGCACTGTGTTCGCGCCGTGCGTGAGTTCCCAGAGCTCGCGGAGCTTTTCAAGGCTCGTGGTTTTGCCTGCGCCGGCAGGGCCGACGAGGACGTCGACCTGTCTGCCACTGGTGACGATGTTCTCTACGGCGGCGGCCTGGTCGCTGGAGAGAATGCGCCCCTCCGTCCCTGTTGGCAGGGAGATGCGTGCATCGACGATCGCTTGCTCGATGCTCGGGCCGCCAAGAAATCGTCCCGCTTCGAGCAGCCGGTCTTCTGCATCCCATACTTCGCGAGTCGTGAAGAGGTCGCGTGCTTCGGGGTGGAACATGTCTTGCCCGTCCGCGGTGCGGAACCGGTGCGGGGTGTGGAGGTGGTTTTTCGGCGTCAGGGGGATGGCTTGGGAGAGGACAAGATCAACGACTCGTTGCACGGTCTGGTCGCGGTCTGCGGGAGAGCGAAAGCGCCAGCCGGCGATCGCGCGCAGTGCCGCCGTCTCAGCATTGCGTCTTCCCCACGTTGACCGTGCGCCTGCGAGGGAGTGCAGCACGAATTCGGCTGCGTCTCGGGCAGCTTCGTCGTCGACGTCGTCGTGCCGAAATGACCACAGCGGGAGGTCGTCTTTTCGGGCTGCGGCTGTGTCCAAGATGCGGTCGGCGAACAGGAACGAGTCTCCGACGTGCGGCCGTGCTCGCTCCCGCCAGTTCTGCGTGAGGTCGCGAAGTGAGCGCACGGCTTTTGCTGTGCGTGTTGCGAAGGTCGCATGCTGCCGGAGCTTGATGATGGTGCGGTCGGTTGGGCGGTGGCCGTGCTTCGCAACATACTTCGCGATCTCGCGGTCGACGTGCTGATTGAGCTGTTTCGATCGCGACGAGTACTCGTCGACGAGTGACTTCGGTACGCCGTCGATCTGCCACTTCACCGAGCCGGGATTGGTGCCGGCGTCAATCGAGAACTGCTGCCGTGATGCCGGCGTATCGGGTCGTTGCGATTCAACCAACCATTCCCGGTATTGCTCGGGGCGCTGCAGTACGTCTTCGACGGTCCACTCGATGCCGAAGCGGGAGGAGAGTTCGTCCATGAGGACGCCGTCGTAGTACGCGCCGGCCGTGGCCACGGCCGGCATCAATGACCAGCGGGAATCGATCGTTCGCCAGCGGCCGTCTTCTCCTTGGACACGGTTGGAGACGAGCATGTGCGTGTGGAGCTGCGGGTCACCCTCGCGGGAATCCCAGTGATCAAACAGTGCGGCGGCGATCCCGCGCACGTGCGCCTGGGCGACACCATCGGCACCGGTACGGGTGCGAATGATGTCGGTTTCGAGTTTCTCGATCGTCGCTTGGATCGCGGCGTGGTGAGCTTGCCGGATCTCGTCTTTCAGTGCCGGATCTGCGAGCGCCCACCACGAGCTCACGCTCTTGGGCGGGGAGAACACGAACTCGAACCCGGCCACGGACTGTCTCTCGGGCTTCTCGGTGACCTCTTGCCGGATCTGGTCTTCGAGCGCTTCGAATTCGGCCTCGCTAAGGTCACGGTTCTTGGGGTCGGCGGCTGCCGCCTGAATCTTCTGCTCGATGCGTTTCTCGAGCGGGAGGACGGTGTTGTATTTGCGGCCGAGCTGTTGCCCGGTGATGGGGTGCACGCCATCTCCGAAGAGTGCGACGAGTTCGCGTTCTTCAACTGGCGCGCCGACGTCGAGGCCGAGGGCAGTGGCCCCGCTTCCAGCCCACGCGCCTGGTGGGGTGCCGTTCGCCATGTAGTACGCGGCTTTCCCTTCGGCGCGGTCGATGGTGTGCTCGTCGGCGACGGTGTTCATGAGGTAGCCCCAGGCGTCGCGCGACGCACCTATGAGGGTGACGGTCATCACGGTTCAGTTCTCGTTTCTCTGGGCGGCTCGTTGAGCGCGTTTGCGGCATGTGGCGTCGCAGTAGCGCCGGCGCCGGCTCTTTCCAGTGGGGAACGGAGCCATGCAGAACGCGCAGCGGACCGGGGAAAGATCGATCTCTGCTCGGTACCCACGCTTGCGGCACTTTGGGGAGCAGTACATGTGACGCGGATTGCGTGGATCCGGGAGGAAGACGTTAGAGCAGTGCGGGGCGGCGCATGAGTACAGCAGAAGGCCGGTGAGGACGTCGACGCGACGCGCGCGGGCTTTCTCGGCAAGGTTCTGGCAGGTGTTACTGCAATATCGCCGCTGCTTCGTGGGGGTCAGGAACGTGCGCTCGCACCCTTGCCGCTCACACCGGGTCTCCCAACCAGTTCCGTCTGCTCGAGGAGCAGCAGGGTGAGCGAGTCCCCGTGATTGCCGGATACGCGACTCGAACTCACGTTGTTGCCGGGTCTTCACGGCAGCTCCCGATCAGCGACGAGGGTCTGTCTGAAGTGCATATTGGTCTCCAAGTTGTGGTGGGTGGCGTGCGTACTCGATCTGTAGATGCCGTGACGCGCGCACCTTGTGTCACGGAACGCGGGACGCGGTTTCCCTCGAATGCCAGTGGTGTATGGGTAAAAGTCCGGCGAAATGCAATGCAGCCGGACAGAGCAGCGCGAGGCGCTGCGGGCACAGGCAGACCGCAGGGCTGCGGGTACAGATGAGGTTCGTGCGCGCAGTGAAACGAACGACGGAGTGCGAGTGTGCTGACGGGCGAATAGTGGCGTGGCCGGCGGGAGCCGGCGCGGGGTGACGCACTCCCCCTGGGTGCGCGCGTCGACCCATCTACAGGCATGAGCGATCACACCACCCCCACAGTGCCCGCGATCGTGCAGTGCACGTTCTGCCTCTGCCCCAACATCATCAACGCCGACGATCCCGAGGCGCTCTGCAAGAACTGCGGCCTCGACCTCTCCCGCCTGGGCGCCTCAAGCACCGCCCCGACACCGCCCGAAACCGGTGGCACCGTCTTCTCGCAGGGGCCGGACGACACCGCCAACGGGGCTCAGGCGATCGCGACGCTCTTCGCTGATGAGACGTCGCCCGACAAGGCTGCTTCCGTCGTCGATGCACCACCCATCGAGACGACAGCGACAGCGACAGCCGAGGCGACAGCGAAACCGACGCCGACGCGAAGGTCGCCGATACATCCGTGGGTCATCACTGGCGCGTTCGCGATCCTCATCGTGGGCGCGATCATCACGACATGGGTGCTGCTCTCGGCACCTCCGAGTGTCGCATCGGCTGACGCAGCACCGAAGCAGGCGACACCGATCACCCTCGAAGGCTGGAACGCGACACCCGCCTGGACGCTCGACGCGGCAGCGGAGGAGACCGCCGAAAGCGCTGACGGTGCGACACTGCTCGTCACGACCCCGGATGACGCGTCGATCGTGGACACGACGACCGGAGATCTGCTCGCGACGCAGGAGCTCGGCGGCGACACGTCGGCGCGCGCCTACTGGGCAGGCGACACTGCCCTCGTCGTCGACGGCGACACCCTGCACCTCTGGTCAGCAGAGAACAGTACTGACGCGGATGAATCGGGCGACACCGAAAGCGACCAGGCGGGGTGGGCGACGACGAAGCTGGGCGACGCGACGGTGTCGCTTCGCGGCGACGCGGTCTTCGCTGTCGCGGAGGTCGGGGCCAAGTACGAACTTGTCCACGCTGACGCGACACGTGACGCCGTGGCCGTCCCCACAGAGGGCGCTGTCCCTGTTGCAGCATCCGGCGACACGATCACCTGGGGCACCAACAAGGGTGTCGCCTACGTCACCGCCCGGGACGGAAGCGACAGTCGCGACACCGTCCTCGCCGCGCCCATAGACGCTGCGTCTGTGTCTCGTTGGATCAGCGGCGACACGAAGCATGTCTATGTCGTGTGGAGCGACGGCGACACTCACACGGTTGCCGTCCACTCGCTCGAGAGCGGTGATGCCGTTTCGTCCCTCCCCCTCACTGCTGACCGAGAAGCCGCAGCGACATCGACCCGGGACGGGGCGCATGTCGCGTACGCCGGTGTGCTGATCGACGCGACGACAGGTGCCATCACCGAAACAAGCCACGACATCGACGGGACCGTCGGCGAGCAGTTCGTGACGACAGGCCCGCTCACTCTCATGAACCCGGCCGGAGAGGCGACGCCCCTCGCAGGCGACCGCGTGACCCTGGTCGCGATGTCGCCAGATGGAGATCTCGTCGTGAGTACCGGCGACACGATCGCCTCCCTCACCCCGGCATCCACCGACGCAGGTGCGCGGACCCCGTGATCTGTCTCATGAAGCCGGCCCGAATGCGTGGACCTCCCACGAGGCCGGCCATCGACCACCACCCCCACATTTATGGAGAAGAACCCAGTGAAAATCAGACCCTTCATCACCGCAGCAGTCGCTGCCGGCATCGTCCTCGCCCCGACCGCGGCGATGGCAGACGACACCATCACAGAAACGCCCATGACCACTGAGTTCCAGGAGGCCGAAGTCTTCGCGAACGCGCAGGACTGCGAAGCAACTCCGGCACCGCCCGCACCGGTAGCCAACAGCGCTGTAGTGGCTGAAGTGCCCGCACCAGTCACCGACGACTTGTCCGCCGAGAATGCTGCGGTGGTCGAGAACGTTGAGGTAATCCCCGGTGATCTGCCGCCTGAGGTCCCGGCCGATCCGGTCGACTGCGGGACCCCGACGATCCCCTCGCTCCCGGGCGATGGGCACATCGACCCGATCGACCCCGTCGATCCGGTCGATCCTGTCGAACCGGTGGATCCCGTAGCCCCCGTCGCGCCGGTAGACCCCGTGCCCCCAGTGGTGCCGGCGGATCCGGTCGAACCGGTGGCACCCGTTGATCCGGGCGTGGTGCCCGGTGAGCCTGTCGCTCCGGTGGACTGGACGGAGACGCCGAACCAGAACATGCAGCAGATCGCGTACCCTGACGCGTTGGCGACAACGGGCGGGGAGCCGGCGAGCTGGCTCGGAGCCGCTGCGGCAGCGACGCTGGCTGCAGGGGCTGGCCTGTTCGCGTTTGGCCGCCGCAAGCGTGGCGCTGAGGCAGGAGTGTAGCGATGGCCACGGCGACTGCAACGACTAACATCATCGTCACGCACGCGTGCGGTCACGCTCATGCGCGTGACTTTTCCGACACGGCGGCATCGATGCGTTCGGATAAGGCGAAATGGTGGGCGACCCAGGAATGCAGGCCGTGTAACGCCGAGATGTTCGCCGCTCGGCAGCGGGCAAAGCCCGTCTCCGCGGAAGTGAAGGCCGCGCGCGCGGCTCGTCTGCAAACCGCCCTCGATGATGCGCAGCGAATGGACATGCCGCCGCTGCAGGGCTCTGAGAAACAGATCCCTTATGGCACCGAGCTTCGCTACGACGCACTGCGGCTCTTGTACGAGGAGCTCGTGCAGTCAGAACGGATGACTGAGGACGAGTACGACGAGAAAGTCACGACGCTCGCTCGCAGGATCAATCGGGCGAAGTTCTGGATCGAGCACAAGGAATCGTCCGTCGACGATTTCCTCCTGGATCTCGCTGACCCAGGTGATCAGAACATCGGCACGGAGAACCCGTTCTAGAAGGACTGGGGCACTCTCGTAACTGACAAGAGCGCCCTGCCGCGGTGATCACCGTGGCAGGGCGCTCTGTCATTCGCGCCAGTCACTGTTAGTGTTGCTGGCCACGACGATGTTCACGGCGGGTGAGTGCAACAGACTGGAGAGGCCCGCCCCGACACAACGAGAACCTGAGTCTCTTGAGCAATATGGCGCTCCTGCTCGCACGTAGTCTGGAAGGTATGGGTGTACCGTCGTCGAAAGTCGAGCTCCTCGAAGCCATAGAATCTAGCTTCTGCAAGCTCCAGAAAGAGTTCGATCGCGTTCCGGTCGAGGCAGCACGCAACCAGGTTCTCCCCGGACACAACAAGGGCACCATCATGAGCCCTGCTGATCTCCTCGCCTACCTCGTCGGCTGGGGCAATCAAGTAATGGCTTGGCACCAAAGACGTGAAGCAGGTCTTTCGGATGAGTTCCCCGCTGCGGGGATCAAATGGAACGAACTTGGGCTTCTAGCTGAACGCTATTACGCCGAACACGACACCGATTCGTGGGCTTCTCTGCGAAGCCAGCTTGTCTCATCCAAGGAATGCATCATCGATCTCGTCAAGAGCCACAGTGATCGGGAGCTATACGGCACCTCCTGGTACGGAAAATGGACAAAGGGCCGAATGATCTCTCTCAATACGTCCTCGCCCTACGCGAACGCTCGCGGACGCCTTCGAGCATGGCTGAGGGACAAAAACTGAGTGCTCTCCATATGACAGAGCGCCCTGCCGCGGTGATAACCGGGGCAGGGCGCTCTGTCATGAGAAGGTTCACTGGGGTGAAACCACGTTTCGGGAGAAGCGACTTCGGTCCTTAGTTCGGGTTCCGTATCGCTGAGTCGAGTGCGCTCATGAGCTGTGAGACTCGCGAACCACCGGGCGACGCTGCCGGATATCGACGAAGTATCTCGGGCAATGGCGGAGCCGCCCGATCGGCCAGAACGCCAACAGTGTCGCCGTCCGTAGTTCCTGTTCTCAGCTCGGTCACCCGCGCGGCGCAGGCGGCGGCGCGGAGTATGTGGCCGACCTGTGATGCTTTCGCGAATGGGTGTAGGTAGGCTGCTGCCGCGGCGTCGCCGCAAGCGAGTGCCGCGAGCTGGGCGGTCTCATCGGAGACACCCTTGGCGGCGCGGTGTGACGCGAAGGCGGCCGTGCGTTGCAGGTTCGAGCGTGGAGCACCGTCGGCAAATATGCGTGCCGCGTCGAGCGCCTCGCGGGGCCGTGAGTCTTCAGGGGCGACGGCTTCAAAGCAGGGAAGTAGCTCCTGAGCGCAGTCGGAGGCGAACCTGACGACAGCTCGCAGCTCGCTCGTTGTCAGATCAAAGTCTCCGGATCCCATGTCTCCATTGTCCCGCGTGTTTGCGGGTTACTCGTCGTTGGGCCAGTTACCTACGAGCGCATTCATCGTGTAGGCCGTGTAGTTCACTTGCGTGCCCTGGCACGTGCTCGAGTAGAGGTCGGCGCCCTCGTCCGCCGCTTTCCTGTTATCGAACACTCCGATGACGGGGTGATCGAGCTCTCCTTCGAGCGTCAGTATCCATACGTCGTTCTCAGACGATTGGGACGAGGTCATCGTTCTTCCTTTCAAAGTCAGTCGATGCGCTGCCAGCTCAGGAGCATCGCGCCTGCAGGGATCAGGCACGCGATCTTTGCGGCCTCCCACGTGGATGCTTCAGCTCCCTCGATGAGCTCGCTCGCGAAGTCGTCAGCCTTTCGGAGGTGCCGTTGGTCTTCAGCAATGGTGGCGGCGTTCGGGTAGATGAGGGCTGCAGCACGCATACGCTCAGGATAGATGCACGCCTATAGACCAGAGCACCCCAGCACGGTGCGAACCGTGCCGGGGTGCACTGCGAGGTTGACGAGCGCTGAACTCAGTACGTCGGACCCGCTGACTGCGTCTGCTGCTGGTGCTGTGATGCCTGTGCGGTGGGGGCGTGGAGTGCATCGTGGGTGGACTGTTCGCGGGCGCGGTGGTTCACCCAGTCGGCCGTGAATTCGATGAGCGCTTCGACGTCGTCCGCACCATAGGTGCGCTTCCCACGCAGTTCCCACCGGGCATCAGTGTGAGGCCGGGTGTAGTGATCGACTTCCCACGAATTCGGTACGCGATCAGGGTCTGAGGAATCAGTACCGAGGTACTGCTCAGTCACGGCAAGGCACTGATCCCCCGCGGTATTCTCGATGACGTAGTGGCCGGCGCCGAATGTGTCGGGATCATCTTCGTACATTGAGACGGCTTTCTCGTGCTGGGCGGTGATGCCCTGGAGCTCTTGAGTGAGCAGCATCATCGCGGCCTCGCGCGTTTGCCGTTGGCTGCTGGTTTCCACGGCGAGTTCGACGTCCTGGTGCTCGTCGACGCGGAGGATGTAGCCGGCCTCGGTTTTCTGCATCCAACCGGTGAAGACCGTCTCACCGGATTCGTTGGTGAAATCGACTTTGCCGAAGTCGTCCGAGGCGGCGCCGGCGCCGGTCGACCAGGGCTTGGGTTCGAGCCGGTAACCGGAGTCATAAGCGTTCACGTTTTCTGGCATCTGCGTCTCCTTGCTGGTGGTACTCCCCCGCTGTCGATCCGCTGCATGGGATCTCGGGGCTCACCACCTAGACGCAGCACTCAGCGCACTTCCCCATCACGATCCGCCTCGAGCTATTCAGCACAGCTCGCAACGTTCACATGCCAGTCGAGCAGCCGCTCTGCCTGCTCAGTTCGTGGGCGTGCAGGCTCCCCAAAGTCCCGCTCCAGCATTGCGTGCGCTGCTCTCTGCACTGCGGAGCTCGGCCTGCCCGATGTACGGCTTGGAATACGTGTACTCGTACCCCGCGCCCTGCTCGAGGAGCTGCTCGGCCACGTTGCCGGCGTCGGTGTGGAGGTGGCGCAGGAGACGCCCATACCGGTCAACGTCGCCCTGGGACGGGTCACTGATGAGGTCGACGTCCCGGCCGTCGAGTAGCGCGACGAGTGCGGTGCGCGCTTCCTGCGCCCAGCATTCGTCTGCGCCGCCTTTGCCGAGCTCGGGGGTATCGATGCCGATGATGCGGACGCGGTTGACGGTGCCCTCGGCGTCAACGGTCTTGATCGTGTCTCCGTCGATCACGGCAACCACCTGCTGCGTCGATGAGTCCGTCGCCGTGCCGAGGTTCGAGCCCGGGGCGTCGACGTCGATGTTCTGTGCGGCGATGACGGCAGCGATCGTTACGGCCACGAGTGTGACGGCGAGCTTCGTGATGCGGGTGACCGTGCGCTTGTTCACGGTTCTTCCTGTGCTCTAGTTGCGGTAGCCGGCGCGATATCCAATCGGGACGAACGCGATCCCAGTATCTGGGAAGAGGTCGAGGTCGCCAAGCTCGTCAACGAACTCACGTGCTTCGTCATCTGAGGCGAAAACTCCCAAAATTCGGCCCTCGAATTCGTCGCTCGCCTGCGCGATCCAGACGCCTGGCTTGTCTGCCTGCTGGTTCATATCGTTGTCCTTAATCTGAAATTGGGTCGTAAACTAAATTTTGGGGCAAACGCCTCGAACGAGAAAGGTACTCAGTGAAGAAAACCATGATTTCCAAGGGGTTCGCGGCAGCGGCAGCGGCGCTGCTATTCAGTGGCGCGCTTGTTGCCTCTGGTGGATCCGCGGCTTTTGCGGAACCGGACGTGAGTTCCAGTGTCGCAGAACCAGGCACTGTCGATGCTGCTGCCCCGGAACTTCCCGATGTCCTCACGGACGAAGAGATGGAAGCTCTCACCGCAGATATGCAGAACCTCGACGACGGACCGATGGAGTTCGTCCCGGAAGCCGGCGCGACCCCGGATTCGGGCGCGAGCCTGTCAGCAAAAGCCGCAGCTCCCGTCTGCACCCAAAACACAGGGGTCATTTGGGAACGAACGTCGGGCAAGAAGAAGTACGAGTTTGGTTCGATCGGTGGAAAGCCCTCGATTAAGTGTGGCGGGAAACCAGTAGCCGCACTCTCGCTCACTTCGACGATTTACAAGAAGAACTCGATCGGTGCGTGGGTGAAGGTAGCCGGTCCGTTCAAGAGCTTCAATTCCGGCATGGCGTCACTCCAGCCCACGAATGTCGAGTACATCTGCAAGTCGAACTCCAAGAAGAATCAATTTCGGTTGGTCGCCAATGGTTCTGTTACCTACTACGGCCTCAAGCCCATTGCAGGTGGTTCTTACTCTGAAACCGACAAGCTCGGTCTCTCCTGCAGCTAAAGTCCCCCACTGAGTAGTGGTGCCCGACCGAAAGTGACGGGCACCACTACTTACTTCCTCTACGACCCTGGGACCGCTCACTGATGAGCGCGACGTTCTGAAGGTCACAGATCGCCCAAAGCTATCCCCGCACTCTCACTGCCCCGATTGTCCAGCGCGATATCCAATCGGGAAGAACACGGGCTCAGAAGGCGAGAAGGATGCGGCGATTTCTTCGGCGAACTTCTGCGCTTCATCCCACGAGGCGAAAACGCCCAAGAGACTGTGATCCCCCTCCTCGGTCGACTGCAGAATCCACACGCCTGGCTTGGTTGTCTGCTGTTCCATATCGCTGTCCTTTGTTCTTCAGGTGAGCTACCCCGCTGCGGGGCGCACGTAATGATTCAATCAGCCGACGAGTCCGGCGATCTTATCGGGTCGAAACCCGGTCCAGTGGCGTCCGTCATCCACTACGACAACAGGCGCCTGGGTGTAACCGTACTTCTCTCGCAGCATCGGACCCGCAGCCCAATCTTCCGATAGACCGACGGTGACATACTCGATCCCTCGTTTGCCGAGCTCCTTGTGCGTCATCATGCACTGGCCGCAACTGGGACTTGTGTAAACGGTGATGGTTTTCATATGGTGCCTCCTGTGACCTAGATGCGGTACCCCGCGCTGTTCGTGATTTCCTCCCTCACGTTTTTTGCCGTGAAGGCACGTATGTGCCTGCGGCGGCGCGCAGCGTGGAGCCTGACCGGAGGGGCACCCCTGCGTGGCGCAGACACGCGAGGGTGTACCGTCAAGCAACGCCGCGAAGCGGGGGTGCGGCCGGTTGGGTGGAACGAGAAGTGGCCGTATGCTGCCGAAGGCTTCACTGCAAAAAACGGGCGTAGCCCGAGAAGAAAAGAGCCGGCCTCCGTGCCGGCTCCTCCAGGCGCATGACGTGCGCTCCGATCAATGAATAGGTGAACGTGAAGAGGTTGTTCAGCGTGCTGATCGCGATCGGCATGGTCGCGGCGGCCGCCTACGTTGCTCTCGTGATTCACGCGGATACGACGTGCCATCTCCCCGAGAAGTTCTGCGTCGAGGAAGTGTCCTGGCTCGATTAAACTCTCATCGGTTCCATCGAGCGGCCTTAATCGGTCGTGCTCGGTCGACGATATCTCGCTAGCATCACTTACTGCCGCCGACAGGGCGATGTCTGTGGTCGTGCGTCGCGAGAAATAGATACCGTTCATCTAGTTCGGAGAGCAGATCCACGACAGCACGGATCGAAACGGCGAGCATCTGCATATTTGGGGTGATCTCAAAAGACGCAACTCCCTCCTCGAAGTCGTCGATCTGCCGAATATCGCTCAACGCACGCACCGTCTCATCGCTGCCGTGAAGAAATGCGCTCGAAGCCTTCCAAATGACTAGTGGTGACGAAATCCCATAGCCTGTCGCCGACCCACGAGGTTTCGGTGACACTGAAGTAAGGATCTGTGTGTAGGTTGGAGGATTTCCGAGCTCCACCTGACGCAGCGGACCCACGGTATTCTGCAGTTCTTTGAGTCGCTCAAGAGTCTTCTCCTTCGCGTCTCGCGCCGATTTCGCCCCATTTTTGCCTTTGATTATCTCGACAAATTTCAGTGTCTCGCTCGAGTCGCGATATGCCATCTGGAGAGCCCGAAGCACTCGATCAGCCTTTTTCGAAGACTTCACTAGCCACATTGCAACAGCAGCAGCTTCGATAGACGGCCGAATGAGCGAGTAGATCGAAAAAGGGTAAGCAAGAAGTCGTCCTCCTTCTTCATCGATCATGGTGTCGAAAATACGAGAGAGATTCTCATGAGCCCGCGCCCTATGCGTCATCACAAGGGTGTCCGTTGACCCGCGTTTCGTATACTCACGCTCCAAATGGAGCATCGAGCCAATTTCGGGGGTAGGCAGGTCACTTGGCAGCTTGTTAAACAAGCTGCGCGCGAATTGAATAGCTTGTGTTGCAAGACGCGTCTGCGCTTCGCTCTCCTGCCGATCATGTTCTCCTACCACTCTCGAGAGGATAGTGGACAGTACCTCCCCGAACTTCAGTCGTGTTGGAGGGATCAAGCAAGCGTCGCCTTCGCATCAGACTTGGGGGGAAACGAAGCCCCGTGCGGGTCCCGGCCTTGGCCGGCACTTGGGTACACCTCCTGAACGTATGCGTCGCCTAAGTATGCTTAATGGCCATGAGCCGCTCCCCCCGTTTTCTATCGGATCTATTGGAGCAAGTCGATAGCTCTGCCACCATCTCCGCTATCGTCGCTACCCTCATCGCTGCCCTACTTATAACGATCATTGTGAAGTTGCGACGTGTATTCCCAGCGTTGCTCCGATGGCTTCGAGATCAAGCCAGAAGGTTACGGGGCCTCCGTGTAATGACTCCCGAGAGTCGCGCGGCGCTGGTTAAAGAGGGCTACTCAAAACGAGATGCTGAGGTCAAGCAGCAACGGGAGCGGTCACCTCGCCCATCCTGGATGGTGACTGAAAAACCGGAGTGGGGAGACGCTGAAGACGTTCATTTCCTCCACAACACTGGATACTCAGTACGCGATGTTCTTCTCAAAGCAGATCCCGCCTATTTCGTATTCACCCGAGAGGCGTATTTCGACGGCAGGTTCGGTGACAACACCCCCGGCGCCGGACAGGGTCGCCAATTTTTCGGACGCGCCACAGAACTGGGTCTAAAGGAGGGCGTGACTTTTTCCGTGAGCTGGGTCGATCAGAATGGGGATCCACAACCCGAAAGCTCAGGTTCTCACCTTCCGGGGGAAGTATTTTTCCAGCCGTCTCACCCCATCATTCAGCCCACTTGGCAGTTCGGCAAGCGACCTGATTCAGCCAGAGACGCCTTTGTTCTTGTAAATGGCGCGCCGGGTTTCGTCGGGAGAGGTATCACGGTTAGTGCAGATCCGGAGTTCTTCACGTTCACGAAGAAGAAGGAACTCGGTGATCTGATCGGTGCAGGGAAGTTGGATTTTTACGGCCGTGTTAGCGATCTTGGAGCTACGCTCGGATTCGATTTCACCATCACCTACGTCGATGTAAATGGAAAGAAGCGGACGGAACAGGTTCCTTCCACGCAGTAGGTCTCTAAATCAGCTGGAGGAACCACGAGATCAGTACTCGGGATTTCCTTTGGTTTCCGTCCGTTCCAGGTGACGGTAGATCGTGGCGCGGCTGACACCGAATGTGTCTGCGACTTCTTGGACGGTGTGATCGCCAGCGTCGTACATCGCACGCGCTTGCTTAATCCGGTTGTCCGTCATTTTCGGCCGCCGACCTCCCTTGCGACCACGAGCCCGCGCAGCGGCGAGTCCGTCCTGGGTGCGTTCAACGATGAGATCGTGCTCGAACTCTGCGATCGCGGCGAGCATATGGAAGAAGAGCCTGCCTCCCGGTGTAGTGGTGTCGATGCCTTGGGAGAGAGCTTTCAGCCCGATCCCCCGGTTCTGCAGTCCGTCGGAGATCTCCTTCAAGTTCTTCACTGAACGGCCCAGGCGATCAAGCTTCGTCACCACGAGAGTGTCGCCGTTGCGCAGATACCGGAGAGCCTCGGTGAGCGCAGGTCGCTTTGCGAGTTTGCCGGAGGCATGGTCGACGAACAGTTCCTCGCATCCGGCCGCGCTGAGCATGTCCGTTTGGGCGTCGGGGTTTTGGTCCCGAGTGGAGACGCGTACATAACCGATGAGTGCCATGGTGCAACTGTATTGCAAACGCTGGTTGTGACACATAGATTTCATACACGACTTATGCGACGTCATTCAGGCTTAAAACGGAGGCCCTCGAAGACTGTCACATAAACGACCGTTTTCGAAGGCTCTGACCAGCGCGAGTCTTGGAGGCTGAAACGGGTTGATCCTGCCGCTTTGCGGGGGACCCGCAACAGATTGATCAATTCCGGCATCGCTTCTCGGTGGCCGTTTATCTTTCCCAGCTGCCGGAAGGTGGTCTCTCGCTGGGCGTCCTTGACGTCGGAAGGCATCCGAAACTCGACTGCATGCACCAAGACCGTCGCTTTTCCCCGCTGTCCTCGACCATGTCCGGTGAGCTGCGCTGGGAGGGTCCGCCCTACACGAGCCGCACATGAGCAAGTGCCAGGCTTACGAAGTTGATCAATTGAATACCCATAGAGAAGTCCTTACGCCCACCCAACAACAAGACGGGCAGCCTGCTTCGGCACTGTGACGTCGATCCCGGTGATGTCCTGGAACTGCCGCAGATGCTTCGAGATCGTATTGCGGTGACAATACAGTTCTCGCGCTGATTCCCCGACATTTCCTGTCTCGAGATAGCTATGTACGGCTTCGAGAATCCGTTCTCGCTTCGTTTCCCTGCAGTGCGACAGTGCCGCATTTACGTCGGCAAGCACTGGATACTCAGCCGCCTGGAGACTGCGTGCCGCTTGACGAGCCCACCCCCGCTCCCAAGTCATGGCTCCAACTTCATCTGGTGAGAGCATAAGAGCCATATCACGAGCAAGCATTCCGGCGCGGCGAAGATCAGAGAGACCTCCACCAGCAATCATGAGCCCCACCCGGAGCGCTTTGAGCCGCTCTTCGAGATCTTCGATCAGCATTCTCGGGCGATGTGTTTTCTCGGTGAAGACGAGGGTGGCCCCCTCAAAGTGAAGGGCATGGAATGGCACACCAAGGTTGTGGAGTTCAGATACGCAGGACTGCAGTGCCAAACGATCACCCCGGACGGCTGCTGCGACCAATAGCGGAGCGTTGACAGGGATTTGGAGCTCTCTTGCGACCATCTCGAGATGCTCATGGGTGAGGTGCCGATACTGGAAGAGGGACTCAATATGTTCGCGCCGTATCGACGCAGATTCTTCCCGTATGAGCTGGACCTGGGAAAGGTACGCTCGTTGAGCCTGTCCCACGTACTCGTCGACGGCGTGAAGAACTGTTCGAGTGTTCCGCACGATGAGACTCGCATCCCGTTCATCTGCGATACGAACGAGCGCGTCCCAGAGGACCGAAAAGTCATAGCGGATTGCAGTCAAAAGGGAGCTCAGGGGTATACCCGCTCGTGCTCTTGAAGTTCCGATCTCATGAGCAATGGTGACATCCAGATTTCCGGTTCGAAGGCCCTCAATGATGGCAGTAAAGGAGAGAAGAGTCGTTCGACGGATCTCCGATAGCGGAATTGGGGTCGACTGGTATCCGTCAACCTGCTCCAACAGTGCGAGAAGCGAATTTGTCAGGGCTTCCGGTTCGAGCTCCTCGATGAGCCTCTGCCACCCCTGATGGTCGCCCCTAGTGAGGGATCGCAGAAAAGTAGGAACCGAGTTGTCTACCATCAACTCAGAATAGCCTGCTTAAGCACACGAAGACGAGCTGAATTGGCATGTTTGGACCGCAAAGAGTATGCACTAGACCTGAAACACTGGTTGCAGAGCGAATCACCTCCCGGAACTATGCATCGTCTACGACAGGAGGCGCGAATTACGCATCCGCACGAGAACTGAATGAGGAACTACTCATGGCTTCTACAAGACCATTCCACCTAGTTGAGGCAGACATCGAAGGTGTTCTCGCTGCTCTACGCGACGGTAAAATCACGTCGACCTGGCTACTCAATCAGTACCTTGCCCGGATTGAGGCCTATGACCTCGGCCCCGACGGCCTGCACTCCGTCGTCGTACTCAACCCGCAGGCGCGAGCGGCGGCTGCCGAATCAGATCGACGCTGGCAATCCGGGTGCGCCCGACCTCTCGAAGGCGTGCCATTCACCGTAAAAGACTCCTACATGGCCGCAGGCTTGACCGTCGCCGCTGGCTCTCCGGCATTCCAGAACCTCATCGCAAAGTGGGACGCCTTCACGGTAGCCAAATTGAAAGAAGCCGGAGCTGTACTCATCGGAAAGACGAATATGCCTCCGATGGCAGATGGTGGCATGCAGCGTGGACTTTACGGTCGAGCAGAGAGTCCTTACAACCGTTCGTACCTGGCGGCAGCGTACGGGTCCGGTTCGTCAAACGGTTCTGCTGTGTCTACGGCCGCCAACCTCGCCATGTTTGGCATGGGTGAGGAAACAGTGTCATCAGGTCGAAGCCCGGCTTCCAACAATGCCCTCTGTGCGTATACGCCATCTTGGGGAATCCTTTCCATTCGTGGAAACTGGCCTCTATTCCCTGCGCGAGACGTAGTGGTACCGCATACGCGCTCGATGCACGACATGCTCCATTTGCTCGACGTGCTCGTACAGGACGATGAGGACACTCGGGGCGACTTTTGGCGTCACCAAAACGTGATTGAGCTTCCCAAGCCGAGTGAATACCGACCGTTGTCATACCTTGATCTGAGAGATCCGAGTGCACTCAAAGGCAAGCGGTTGGCGGTCCCGGCGATGTATCTCGGTCAAGACCCCTCTTACCCAGTTCACGCAAGAGCGTCGACCCTCGAACGGTGGCACCGGGCAAAGGCCCGTCTCGAACTCCTCGGCGCAGAGGTGATCACCACGGACTTCCCTCTCATATCAACCTACGAAGGCGACCGTCCTGGTCAGAAGTATCTCGGAGATCTGGGCGACCTTCCGGCAGATTGGTCGGAGATCGAATTCAAGCATTTCCTCGCCTTCGGGTGGGACGACTTCTTGCGCGCGAACGGGGATCCGACGCTCCCGTCGCTCGGTGTCGTCGACTCAACCCAGATCTATCCAACGCCGCCGGGAGCACTCCCCGATCGCTACGAACGAGTCGGAAACCATGATGACCGGTTCAAAGACATCGTCGAGCACGCCCGTCTGGGGATCACGGACCCTCGACAACATCCCAAATTCGCGCAAGGTCTGCGAGCACTCGTCGATCTGCGCAAAAACCTTTTTGAAGACTGGCTCCGTGACCACAATTTCGACGCGGTGGTGTTCCCCGCAAATGCAGATGTCGGGCCGTGGAACGCTGACGTGGACGCAACCGCAGCAAATGCGGCGTGGGCAAATGGAACCCTCTTCTCTCATGGGAATTACGCCCTTCGCCATGTCGGACTCCCCACGGTGACCGTATCCATGGGAATCATGGCTGACATTGGCATGCCTGTGGGACTCACATTCGTGGGAGCCGCATACACGGATCTAGCGCTGCTCGCATATGGAACGGCTTTCGAAACGGCCGGTGCCGGGACGATGCGTTGTGCGCCAGCATCCACCCCAGAGCTCCCATGGTCAACTCAAAGGAACACTTCCTCGTAAGCGGCTCGGACTTCGACGACCAGCTCAGCACCTAGAGAATGCGGCACGAAGAATAGGCCGCGCACGGTTCCCCGCTCCGTCTCATGCGGTGACGAAGCGGGTTGGTGATAAGACCTCTGCGATACACGGCGACTTGGGGACGAATTTTTTCGGGCCTCTTCACCTCACCAGTGCCTTCGCCGCTACCCTCGGCTCCGACGCTGGTGGGGCGATCCTCAACGTCATCGCCTCTGGTCTTTTAGAGTGTCAAGTCCTGTCGACAGTGATGTAGCTCGGCATGGTCTGGCGGATGCTCGGTCAGTCATGGGCTGGGCTTAGTCGCGCGACGGATCTGCGGGGCCTCCCGATGCGACGTCTTCCTCCGTTATTGGGTTCTGAAAATCCTGCCCACTCTCAGTCTTCCGAGGGGGCTCGACACCCTGGGAGGCGTCATCGTCTACGTTTTTACTACCTACTCCGGCATCCTCCTCAAAGAAGCGCGGATCGTCGGGAAAGTTGTCGCCTAAGCTGCGGGGGTTCGGTGCCATCATGCTTCGAAGGTAGCTTCCCGCTTCACTACGGGCCACCTGGTTGACGAACCCATGCATGTGGCGAACAATATGGTTTCACCGCATCCCGACGTGCTCGAGATGCTCGCGGCCGCGGCTGAGTGTGAACGGGCTCGAAAAGTACTGATGCTTTCCTCGGATGGAAACACCTTGAGACTTCATCGGGACCAACACTGCCGAAGTAGGAAAGGAGCGAAATGAGTGCCTTCGATGTGACTACAAGGCCCCAAAATGGCCAGTGGGTCAATGAGGTCGAAGGAGCCCCGCACCTCTCGAGAAACTTTCTTGATAAAGAAGATGCGGTCGAAGCTGCGCGACAATTTGCTGTTACACACCACACTCGTCATCAAATTGAAGAGCCGGAAGCGACCGAAGTGAATACCGATCCGGCCACCCATCAACGTCGTGATTCGGGACCGTAGGAACCTCACTCTTAAGCCTCCGCTGTCAGCGCTGCAAACCGAGAGAGTTCTGAATACATTCTGAAGTATGATGGCTCCATGACCGTCACTACTACACGCACGGAGTTCCAATCTTCAGAGCTCAGCCGTAATTCAGCCGAGGTGTTTGCGGCCGCTGAATCGCATGCCGTTACAGTGACTCGCCGTAATGCAGAGCCTCTTGTTCTGATGAGCGAACGTGACTCTCGGGCGCATCGGACGCTCTTTGAGTTCGCGGCTACGTTGATTGCAGTCACTACCGATGATCGTGGAACTCTCGCTGAGCGAATGTCCGATCGATTCCCGTGGATGCTTGCCCTTTCTCAGGTGGATCAAGCTGCATGTGCCGCCGAGCTTGTTGCTGCGGCACGGGCTTCATTCGCGACGGAACAGCCTCATCTCGTCGCGGCTGCACTCACTTCCTGGAAGGAAACCGCCGAAGCAGTCGCAGCAGGTCTCGGTGTACAGCCGATGGAATGGTTTGATGAAGATATCCCCGTCGGGCTTCCCAGTGCATGAGTAGGAAGCATCATGTTCCACGGCCCGTCAAGAAGTCGGAGTACGCGATCATTTGTGCCACTCGCTCAGCAGAGGCTGGGTGGCGAGACCTCCTCGCCACCCACAGAAACGCTGTGACCGAGGCTTGGGACTTTCTTACTCGAACGCCGCTTCAAGTCACTCCGACGAATTACCCACTCAAAGGCGCTCTCAGTGAGGTGACACGAAACCAGGCAACCTACGATCGCTGGCAGCATAAGCCCACGGCAGGTGGCACGGCACGAATTTGGTTCTACGTTGACGGGCAAAACGTGTACCTCGAGCAAGTGCACACAAGCCACCCCAACGCGACCAAGTAAGCGATGCTCTTTCAAGGGGCCGCAATCCCGCTTGAGGTGCAGCAGTCTACTGCTGGGGCTGGACACCTCAGGCAGAGCGAGAAGAGCCGTCCGGAAAAACGCAAAACGGGATTGCAGCACTGATACGCGACACGGTCTCGTCGTGGAGCCTGTGCGGCGGTGTCTATATAGGTTCCGCAACAGGCCCGTCGACATCGGCGCAGCTTTGCAGAGACCAGACCATTTGCCGCAGCACCCGGAAGGCAGTTTCCCGCTCGACATCGGTGAGGTCGTTGAGCATCCGCAGCTCGACCGAATGCACCGCAACCGTCGCTTTTTCCAGTTGTGCTCGGCCATCCGCGGTCAGCTGAGCTGGGAGAATCCGTCCCACGCGAGCTCCCGCCGGACGCGTCACAAACCCGTCGCGTTCAAGCGCTTGCAGTAGCACGTTCATGGATTGCCGCGTGACAAACGTTCCGCGCGCGAGGTCAGAATTCGATAGTCCTGGTCGCTGTGCGAGTAGTTCGAGACACGAGTAGTGGGTGACACTCATTCCGAGCGGTCGAAGCACTTCCTCCATCGCGATCCGCAGGGCGACCGACACCTCCTTAATGAGGTAGCCCATGGAAGTCTCTAAGTTCACTGCGTTCCCACTTTGACTCATGTAAGTATTCTGACATACATTGGTACATGTCAGTATTCTTACAACGAAAGAGGACATTATGGCCGCTACTGGGCCCGACTTCATCTCCCTGCAAGTTCGCGATCGTGACGCGTCACAGGCGTTTTACGAGCAGTACCTCGGCCTCGTCCGCTCACAGACAGGACCTCCCCACGCAGTAGTCTTCGAAACGAAGCCGATCGCGTTTGCGCTCCGCGATCGCGCCTCCGGTGTCGACCTCGACACCGCACCATGTCCGGGCGTTGGTGCGGCCATTTGGTTCCATGCCGCTGACGCCCAGGCGATCCACGATGCTCTTGTCGCCGACGGTCACAAGATCGTGGCTGCTCCACTCGACGGACCATTCGGTCGCACTTTCACATTTGCAGACCTTGACGGGTATCACATCACCCTCCACGACCGTGCCTGATCGCTTCAGTCGGCGATCTCGCGGTGTTCGGCGGCGACCCCGTTACAACCGCGCCGGATGATCTCCCCACACTGCCGGTACGTATGGACAGTCGTGGACGGTGTCATTACGTTTCAGGAGTACACAACAGTGGTGTGAACACTGCTGAGCTCGTCGTCACTGACACAAGCCTGTTTTCTCCCTGCTTCCCGCCGGATTAGATCGCGTGTGACTCCACAGCCGTCGAAGTCTGAATCTCAGAGATAAACGCCCTGTTGGAGCTCCTAACGGCGATCGTGAGCAGCTCCAGAAAGAACTCCATTCTCACGGCTCGGATTCACCATTCGTGAACACGGTCAAAGGACCGACCGGTGTCAACGGGTTTGGCTACGAGTTCGGGGTGTTTTGGTGGAAGAGAGAGATTAGCAATGTAACGACCAGCACTACGATTCCGACGACCGCTACCCAGAGGAGGCCATCGATGAGAAACCACACGCGATCATCACAACTGCCACGAGAAACAGAAGAATGAGGAGGATGTGCATGCCCGTACGGTACTCGGATCGCTTCTCGAGCAACAGGCCCTCAGAGGATCGATTGAGAATTACGCTTTGCGGTATTGCGCGGTGATCGGGCAGTCGAACGGATCGCGTGCCGCCAGGCCGACCCGGTTCAGGTAGTCCACGACGATCGCGTACGAGCGCCACAGCGACGTCTCCGTGTACGGCACGTCGAGGGTGCGGCAGTGCTCGCGCACGATCGCCCGCGCTTTCGACAGGTGCGGGCGCGCCATGCTCGGGAAGAGGTGATGCTCCACCTGGTAGTTCAATCCGCCCATGAGCCAGGTCGCCCACCATCCGCCGCGAATGTTGCGCGACGTGCGCACCTGCTTCGAGAAGAAATCGAGCTTCGCATCGTGCGCGATGACCGGCATGCCCTTGTGGTTGGGCGCGAACGAGGCTCCCATGTACACGCCGAAGACGGCGAGCTGCACGCCGAGGAAGGCGAACGCCATACCGATGGGGAGCATCAGGAAGACGGGCACGAGCACGATGGCGAAGCGCGCGAAGATGATTGCGAGCTCCGTCCAGCGCCCGTTGACCGGCTCCTTGCTGAACAGGTACTTGAAGCTGTGGAAGTGCAGGTTCAAGCCTTCGAGCGTCAGCAGTGGGAAGAAGAACCAGCCCTGACGCTTGGTGATCGCCCGGACGAACCCGCGCGCCTGCACGGCATCCTCCTCGATGAACGAGATCGTGTCGACCTCGATGTCTGGATCCTTGCCGACCTTGTTCGGGTTCGCGTGATGCCTGCTGTGCTTCGAGTCCCACCAGGAGTAGCTCATGCCGATTGCTCCGGCGAGCCAGCGTGCGAGCCGATCGTTCGCCGGGCCCGACGCCAGGATCTGGCGGTGCGCCGCTTCGTGCGCGAGGAAGGCGATCTGCGTGAAGATGATGCCGAGAGCGCCCGCGATGAGCAGCTGGAACCAGCTGTCGCCCAGCAGGATGAACCCGGTGACGGCCCCGCCGAGGGCCACGGTGATGGCCAGCGCCACGGAGGCGTAGAACCAGTGCGCGCGGCGCAGCAGCCCTGATTCGCGTACGACCTGCGATACCCGCGTATACGCCTTGGCGATCGGAGGGAAGTCGGTCGCGCGAGCCCGCGTCGGCTGCAGTCGACCCATTCCTTCGAGGGTGGGGTTCTGTTCAGTCATTACTGGCACCGTTTCCACTTGTTCGCTGCACCATATTGGCTCTGCCCTAACCTGTAAGAAATCACTTCGCACTGAGTCGCGCGGAATGGCTCATGGACGACGTGCAGAGTTTCGGAAGTGTTTGGAAAGGCGAATGGCCGCCTCGCCATGGGTAACGAGACGACCATCAGCCGATTCGTCGCATTTCGCAGACGTGCGCTTCCGGAAGTGCGACAGTTCTAAGTATCGTGTCCTTCGTCAGGCAAGGACACCCCCTTGATTCGTGGTGGAAGCTAGCCCAGAAGAACAGTAAACAGTCGCTACTGGAGGCATCTCGGCCCTACATTCCGCTGCGCACACGGAGCGAAAACAAGACGTAGATCGCCACAACTACTCAGAAAGTTCATTACGGCATTGAGAACTTCGTTGACCGGTTTACTTGTCGGTTCGCATGCTGCCCGGGTACCTGTTGCCCGTCGCTTCCGCTTCAGCCAACGTTCCATCCTCTTTCGTGACGATGAGCCCTGCGGTCGAGTTGGCCGATTCACCAAGTCGCAGCAACCAGTCCTTGTTGATCTCTGGGACACGGCTTCCGAGGAACTTAAATGTGATGGTGGTCTGTGGGGAAACCCAGATTGCGGTACGGCCGTCTCGTGCGCTTGCGCTGTCCTTCCAGGACATTAAGATGGCTTCTTCTCGCATGAGTTTTTGCACGATGATGATCTGCAGATGAGAGAGGACTCTGTCGTCAAAGTGTGTGGTTAGACCGTCATATCGGATTGATCCCAAGAGAGCTCCTGTTCATACGCAGGTAGCTGTAAGGAGGCTCCCCGCAGAACGCTGCCAAGTACCCAAATCGAACCGCGACTCCTACATCGGCGGTAGTACTTGACATTGGGCGACTTTGAGAGCGTTCGCGGCGTTCTCGGCGCAATAGCGCTGCTCCAAATGAAGTGGATCACGATTCTCTCCTCGCCGTATTGCGTCTGTGCGGCGCACGAATGGCTTTCCCCTCATGCTCACGCCATGATCGATAGGAGAGACAAAAGGAGAGAAGTTGAAGACCACCGTCTGGTACTGCGAC
The DNA here is from genome assembly GCF_018304845.1 of Leucobacter manosquensis. NCBI lineage: Bacteria > Bacillati > Actinomycetota > Actinomycetes > Micrococcales > Microbacteriaceae > Leucobacter > Leucobacter manosquensis. Next base: position 2,021,314 of record NZ_JAFEVO010000001.1, read on the forward strand.
GCGTGTCATGAAGAAATCTATGACTTGCTCGATGCACTAGTCACATGGCGAATAACGGACGCTCACAAGGCGTCTGGTTTCGCGATCACACACCAAGGGCCGTGCGACATCGACGCAAACGAGCTCTCTCTTGAGCTCACTGAGTTCCTTGGTGAAGACGGGTTAGAGCGCCTTCTCGCGCTGCTTTCCCACGGCCCGTTCTTGAACACGGCAGAGCAACCAAAAATCGCGGATATGGACGCCTTTGTCGATTTTTTCCGACGATTGCAGACCCCCGGATACGAAGAGGCTCGCCTGTACTTCGATCACCCGACCGTCAAGCAGCAAGTGTCGGAAGCGAACGGATACGCCCCCTATACAAGGCGATGCCTCGAATGGATTATCGACACGGGACGCGCGTCAAATTAGCATCAGCAGTCTCAAGCAATTGAGAAACATCGTGTCTAGGGAGCGCATGAAGGTGTTTTCCGAGAAGTCCACTCCCGCACCGCTGCCCTTTCGGTTCATCGACATTCAAGATGTCGCTGTTTTGCATCAAGTTAATTCAACCTAAACTTGAACTTTATGGTTCCCCCAAGCTCACGTGACTAGTCGTGAATATCACGAACGAGGCATTTCGGGAGAATCTCAATGTGACAAATTGCTGTGTGATCGTGAACAAGGCCCGCATTATCTCAATGAAAAGGAATCAGCTCAAGGTGAGCAGTGATCTACGGCGGTCGTTTCTGACGATCGGGCACTCCAACCTCTCCCTTGATGAGTTCCTTGACCTCCTTACAGACAACAAAATCCATCGAGTCGTTGACGTTCGCAAGTTACCGGGTTCGACGAAGTACCCTCAGTTCAACGAAGGAGCTCTTCGCGACTCTCTTGCTGCGCAGGGAATTCAGTTGGTTCGGTTTGAAGGTCTTACTGGTCGGCGACCGGTCAGCAAAGTGGTCCCGTTCGAGGTGAATTCATGGTGGGAAAACCGAAGTTTCCACAATTATGCAGACCACGCACTGTCGAAGGAATTCGAAGAAGCGTTCATGGAGCTGTACGAACAACGCACCTCTCATCGTTCGGTCCTGATGTGTGCAGAGGCCGTGTGGTGGCGATGCCATCGACGGATCATCGCAGACCATCTTTTGGCTCAAGGGAAAAGAGTTTGGCACATTCTTGGTAAGAATCAAGTGAAGCCTGCTGAGCTGAGCCCTGGTGCCAGAGTCTCCGACGGTGCTGTCACATATCCAGCTCGCAAACCCAGTTAAAGCGGTCGGATCACGGTTTCACAGTGAGAATCCTTCGCTCCGAACTTCGAAGGAAAACTGATGTGACGGGAGAAAGGAAAGACCTGATCTCGCCGTCATCTTCTCCCAGCGCCGGCCTTCTACGCACCGTGTTATGGGGGGCTACTAGCATCCTCCGTGGCCTTCCGGAGTTTCATCCTCGGAGGCTTCTACCGTTTCGTTTGTCGGCGTACATCGCAGTATCTGCCGATTTCAACGCTTGCTCGATCGTCACGTCGGCCGGTGTAGCAGCGGCATACCCGCTCGCAGCAGAAAGTCCGGCAGAAGCAAGAGCATGGCGGAAGGGACCGAAATGCCGTTCCATCGATTGCGGCGAGACACCGTTGGACAGGATCGCAAATTCATCGCCTCCGATCCGGGCAATCCTGTCCGAAGGGGCACTCGCACGCTTGAGTGCCGCAGCAGCTTGTTGAAGGAGCCGATCGCCGGCGTCATGCCCATGTTGATCATTGACGCTTTTCAAATTATCGAGATCGAATAGAGCGACCGCTATGGGATCTCCGAATGCTGTCAGGCGTTCCTGCGCATCCGCTATGACACGATTCCATCCGCGCCGATTCAGCGCCCCAGTCAGCTCGTCAGACTGCGCTAACGCTTCAGCAACTGCCACTTTGCGTCGTTCGCGGTCCACCACTCGTGAAAGCTTGAGTTGAGTTGACAGCATTTCGCTGACAAGTCGTACGAGCTCTTCGTCTACGTATTCATCAGCCACTAGTGGAGCGCGACGGACTCCGCAGAGAACACCAAACAACTCATCTGTGTCGTCTTCGATGACATAGCCCACGTACGCACCCACCTTTTGAGCTGCCTGCAGATCTGCGTAGTCAGGATCGGTACGCGCGTCACGCACAACATGAGCTGCCCCTCTCGCCATCCGGCTGCAGAACGTCTTATTCCACTCAATACGGTCGCCCGCAGCGATAAGTTGCTGATGATGCACATGGACATGCACCTGCTCACCATTGGTAACACGCGAGAGAGACCAATCCGTGAGCGGCGTGTTAGCTGCCAGATACTCAACGACTTCTCGTGCCGACCGAGTGAATTCCTCTGCACCTTTAATTGGAAGGTGGGACTCCATGAAGACGCCCACCTTTCCAAGAAGCCAGACTCCACTCGCGCCAGGATATTCGATCGCATTACGGCAACGCCACCACGCCTGCAAAACACTGTCTACATGGAGAACGCTCATATCAGCCCGAGTTAGACCCGCAACCGTACTCGCCGACACAGAGCTGGTCTACAACATCGACAGGTCTGACGGCTGCGTATCCATCGCGGCTAAGGCCGTGGACGTCGGACGGAAGTGCCGTCTGCACCGAAGAGCCATACCCGCCGCTGACTGTCACAGTAGGTATGTCGGTGTGAGGAGGTGCGTCTGTGCCAACCCGAGCCGCGTGAACTTCCCTTCAGGGAAGCCGTTGACCTTCGTGAACTCACGGTAGAAGAGTCCGGAGGCGACTCCGGCGAGCATGTAGATGAATGCGGCGTTGAGCAGCGTCTTCACAGCAGGGATTCCTATCGAACGTCAGGTACTAAATGAGGCCGGATTCTTGGGCCAGGTGTATGGCACGAGAGCGGCTGTCGACGTTGAGTTTGGTGAAGATGTGCGCGATATGACTCTTCACTGTCGCCTCCGTTACGAATAGGGCGCTGGCGATGTCTTTGTTCGAGGCTCCCGTCGACATGAGGCGCAGCACCTCGATTTCCCGAACGGTGAGGCGTGGAGGCGGGTTTCGCATGCCTTTGAGCACGCGGTGTGCGAGGTCAGGGGCGAGGAACATGTCCCCGCGCGCTGCGCGTTGAAGGCCTTCGACAATGACTTCCGGTGCGACGTCTTTGAGGAGGTACCCGGTGGCGCCGGCCTCGATGGCGCCGAGGATCTCGGCGTCGCGATTGAAAGTAGTGAGAATGAGTACAGCCGGGGCGGGGTCGAGTGCGCGCAGAGCAGCAGTGGTCTGGATGCCGTTCATCCCGTCTCCGAGACGGAGGTCGCAGAGCACGACATCCGGGTGCAGGTGGTCCGCGAGGAGGATGGCTTCCTCACCAGTTGCAACCTCACCGACAACGTGCACGGTATCGGTGTTGAGTACGGCGCGAAGTCCGCTGCGGACGACGGGATGGTCATCAACGAGCAATACGGTGGTGGTCATGCCATCTCCTCGGGTGTTGGCTCGATGTTCGCCGCTGGGCCGGTGTTGTGAAAGATCGGGAGATGAATGGAGATCGCGGTGCCCTCCCCCGAAGTGCTTTCGATATCGATGCCACCGCCGAGTTCTCGTAACCGTGCTCGCATGAAGCGGAGCCCGTAGCTGGTGGACACACTTCCAGGTTGCGCGCTCTGCTCCCAGACGGGGACGTTGAACCCTGCTCCGTTGTCAGCGATGTCGAGTCGGACCGTTCGGTCTGCGTCGATCAGGCTCACGGCAACGCGAGTCGCACCGGCGTGGAGGCGGACGTTTGCGAGGGCCGACTGGGCAGAGCGCAATAGCGCCACTTCCACCTCGATAGGAAGCGTCGGCAGCCCGGTATCGACGTGCAACTCACCGTGGAGCCCCGTCTCATCTTGGAATCGGTCAAGCATGCGTTGGAGTGCTGCAGCGAGGGCGTTGTCCTCGAGTTCGGCGGGTGCGAGCGCGGAGACGATCCGTCGCACATCGGCGAGACTGTCGCCTGCAAGCCCCTCCACCTGTTCGAGCGTGCGTGCGACCTCTGCGTCCGTGGCGCGTGCAGCACTGGCGTGGGCGAGGAGACGGATAGATGAAAGTGCCTGTGCGATGGTGTCGTGTATGTCGCGGGAGATTCGGGTGCGTTCCGCGATCGCACCCGATTGTCGCTGCGCGAGAGCGAGTTCGTCCTGCAGACCGGCCATCTCCTGCTGAGCGCGCCTGAGCGAGTCGACGAGGCGTTCACGCTCAGCCGCGTCACGGAGGAGCTGAAGATAGCCGCGTGAGATCCCGAATGCGAAAATACCGCCGATGAGCGGCCCAAATACGATCGCGTAGTTGGTGAGACCGTGGTGGAGGATTGGTGCGATGATCACCACGGCTAGGACCAGTGTCGAGAACAATAGGCCCCAGCGGATCGGGAGCAGGTGACCGGCGAGCAGCCAGAGCAGGAACGCGACCCACACGAATTCTGCTGAAACCGTGACCACGGCAATCCAGATCCCAGCAAATCCGACCAGCCACCACACTACGGCCCGGCGCGAGTGAGTTCGGGAAGGCAGGATCGTACCGGCGGTATGCCAAGCGAGAATCGCGATGCCTGCGATGATGGCCGCTGACACCGAGGTGCCATCACCTATAGCACGAATGGTGCCAATCAGAGATAAGAGTGCGGCGATGCCGTGTTGCCCGATCTCCATCGCCCGCACCGTGGGGCCAGCCGGAGCTGGCTCCACGGTCTCAGTGCGTATCAACGGCGCGTTCACGAGGTTCATGCGTCAATTCTCCCTGCCGCGCAACGAACTTCCCCGGCCACCAGATGCGATCACCCAGGAGACTGAAGATCGCGGGCACGATCACCGTGCGAACCACCAGGGTGTCGACGAGCACTCCTACGCCTACGATCAAGCCGAGCTGACCGAGCGTGACCAGCGGCAATACGCCGAGCGCAGCGAATACTGCCGCGAGGACGATGCCAGCGCTCGTGATAACGCCACCGGTGTGGGCGACCGCCTCGACCATGCCTTCCCGGGTGCCACGCAGATGAGCTTCTGCGCGGGCGCGGTGCACGAGGAAAATCGTGTAGTCAATACCGAGTGCGACAAGGAAGAGGAACGCGAGCAGTGGTACTTGCAGGTCGAGTGCGTGTTGACCGAACAGGACTCGGCTCAGCCAGGCACCGGCACCGATCGCGGCGACCGCGCTCGCGAGGTTCACCGTCAGCAGCAGCACTGGTGCGAGGACTGAACGCAGCAGAACTAGGAGCACGAGGAAGCTCACTGCGAGCACGAGCGGCGCGACCAACCAGAAATCTTGCAGATTCCCGATGCGAGAGTCGAGGTCGGTGGCGACCGCACCACCCACGACCGCGTCCGACCCGGGCACCTCATGCACCACGTCTCGCAGTTGCGTGATCTGGTCCAAGCTTTGATCAGTGCTCGGCGCGTACTCGCTGGTCACCATGATCTTCGTGAGCGACTCGTCATCTGTGGTTCCGATCGGATGCGCACGGACGACGCCTGCAACACCTCCCACAGCATCGAGCACTTCATCAGCCTCCGTTGTATTGGACACGATGAAGATCGGCTGCGCCTCACCGGCCGGGAAATGGTCGGAGAGAATTTCGAGACCGGTCGCAGACTCAGACTGCACTCGGAATTTCTCGACCTGGTCGAGCCCAACCGAAGTGCCGAAAAGGCCGGTCATCATTACCGCGAGTAGCGCTGTACCAGCCAGGAGGCTCGCGATCGGGCGTCGTACTACGCCTGATGCGATGCTCCGCCATGCACGGCCCTGCCTCGGCGTCTCACCGGGGCGGGGCACGAACGGCCAGAATACTTTTCTTCCGCATACGGCCAACAGTGGTGGGAGCAGGAACAGCACTCCGGCGAGGGCGATCAGCAACCCGATCGCGGAGGAAATCCCAAGTCCGTGGGTGCCGGGGATCACGGCGAGCACGAGCGTCAGCAACGCGAGCACAACGGTAACGTTCGACGCGAGAATCGCAGGGACCGTCTTCCGCCATGCCGCACTCAGCGCCTGTCGATGATCCTCAGTGCTGTGCAGCTCCTCTCGATATCGGGATATCAGCAGGAGTGCATAGTTCGTGCCCGCGCCGAAGACGAGCACGCTGATGATGCCCGCATCGAACTGCAGATCCCATGCAGCGCCTGCCGCGGCTGTCACGCGACCCGCGAGCCCATCCGCGAGGCCGACGGCGACAAGCGGTATCAACCACAGCACGGGTGACCGATAGGTCACAATGAGCAAGATCGCGACAATCAGGACCGTCACTAGTAGCAGGGTGAAGTCTGCGCCCTCGAACGATGCCGCTACATCCGCGCCGAACGCCGGACCACCGGTCACCTGCAAGGTCATGCCCGTCGGCGCGTGGTCAGCGATATCGGCACGCAGTGCTTTGATCACTGCTGCTGTGTCCGTACTAGTTTCACCGACTGTGATCGGCGCGATGAGGACCGCTGCCTCACCGTCTTCGCTCACCGTCGGACCGGTTGATTCCGCGTCAGTACGGGTATCAAGTACGCGAAGAAGTCCTTCGAGAGTTGCGGTCTCTTCGGAAGAGAGTTTCGCACCGTCATCGCGGGTCGCGACGACGAGCACCGACTGGCGGTCTGCATTCGGGAACTTCGCCATGAGTTCGCTCGTGCGTGCGGATTCAGAATTCTTCGGTGCCTGATCGTTGCTCGCTGGCGCTTGAGCGGACCCGAAGGCACCAAAGAGCGCAACCATGATGAAGAGGACGAGGCCGAGCGAGACCCAGGCACCAGTCCGGGAAGTCAATCGGACGGAAATTGGTGTGCGAACACGAGAAGTTGCCATGTCATCAACTTCATCAGGCATCGCGTTAGTGAACATCGTGGACAAGGTTGAATCGAATCTCAACCTTTTGGACGATGACAGCAGTCATGCCAACAAAGCTGGGGCATGTTCTCGGAGAAAATGTAACCGCCCGTCCTGCGAGCGAGGACGGGCGGTGTGCTTGCATCAGGTCAGGATTGTTTTTGATGTGCCTTGCGGCCTCTTCCTCCTTGAGCCTCGCCGATACCGGCTCGACCTGTTTAGGTGGTTGTACATAAGCCGGTGCTCCTCAGCGATCAACGACCTATCTGCAGGCTCTCTGTCCAGTAACAGAACGTCGGCGTCATGCATCGCTCACGCTCGGTTCTGCTAGATGCCCATTGACCCCACGTTGACAACGCCTCACACCGGCCTATACGGTCGTACTGTACATTCGTATTGAGAGAGGGAAACTATGAGCAAGCACGCGTGGGCACTCGTTGTCGGTGTAGTCATGATCGTCGGGGGGCTGGTGATATTCTTCGCTTTCCTTGACGTCGAAACCCCTGTCGTCGGCTTGCGACAAGTCGGCCTGGTACTCGCAGTGCTCGGCGTGATCGAGATCGTGGCGACCACGTGGTCGATGGTCGGGTCCCGACGAACACGAGACTGATGACAGTCCCCCACTTACTCGACGGCGTGCTGACTGTCCTCGCCGAACAAGGCGTCGGAGCCCTCAGCGTCCGTACGGTTGCCGCGGCGGCGGGTGTATCCCCAGCACAAGTACAGTATTACTACCGAACGAAAAGCGAACTGGTGCGGGCCGGTTTCGATTACGCGGGAGAGCAGTTTCTCGCGGACGTGGTCGCCGCGCAGCCCGTCACACTCATGGACTTCGTACAGCAGTGGCTCCCCCTGGACGATCGACGCGAGCGCCGCGCTCGAGTCTGGCTCGCCTACGCCGCGATCTCAGCTGCCGACCCGGAGCTCGCCGCCGCCTCGGCTGAACTCGATGAAGAACTTCGGCGATGGTTCATCGGCCGAAAACTCTCAGACCACGCGGCATCGCAGCTCTTCGCAATGATCGACGGAGTCACGGTACAGTGCCTCATGCTGCCCCAATCAGAACGCCGGCCGCTCGTCGAGCGCACACTAATACCCTTCATATTGGGTCTTGAGGCGAACTCTTAACGCTTCCAACGCGCCGGAGCGGGAAGGTCTACACAACTACAACTACAACTACAACTACAACTCACATCGCGACATAGAAGATGTGAGAATGGCGGTCATGGGGTACATAAAGCATGCTGGGCGTGACTACGAGTTCGAGGATCGACTACTGGCTCACCTACAGATGGTCATTGGACAAAAACTCAAGAAGCAAGAGTGCTTCTTTCTGAGCTGGCAAAAGCCCCACGATCAAGGCGAAGGCCGCATGTCGATCTGGATCTCGCCGTACACGACGACGGCGTTCCATTTCTCTGGGAGTAAGGAGCCTGAGCTCAGCAAAGTGTGGGTCCGCGCGCTCAACGCCCTGGCGCACACTCCGCGCGGACTGATCGCGATCAGCGAGGAGGAGGCGGAGCGGTTCGCAAAGAATAACCCCGACCTGATTTGAACGGCAAGAAAGCCGCCCCTCCCGAAGCTCTGGGAGGGGCGGCTTCGTCGTTCCCAGGCTTATGTATGGGGTACACGGTGGACCGGGACGACACCAGAGTTCTGGAACAAATATTGGAACGCGCCGAGACCTTGGGAAGTCTGAATGCGTCTCGCAAACGGCGGTTCATCGACACCTACATCCGGCAATCATGCATCTTCAGCATGGCGCTTAAGATTCATACATGGACGTGGTCTCGATTCCCGGCGGAACGGTGACTTTGAAGGACGCTCGCCGATCGACCGAACGCTCCGTCGCGCTTCTGCCATTCATGATCAGTGCGGTCCCAGTGCGAGCGAGAGAGTTCGACCCGGATTCGCCTGACACCTCGCGATCGGCTGGGCCCGATTCCCCTGCATCCGGTGTTCGCTGGCTGGACGCCATTGCCTGGTGCAACTCGGCTTCCAATGCGGAAGGACTTGAGATGGCCTATACGACCAACGAGGGTGCTGTTCGCCGGAATGCCACGGCGGACGGATACCGGTTGCCCACAGAAGCCGAATGGGTTTACGCCAGCATGGGAGGCCAGACGAGGCCACGATACGGTGAGCTCATTCACATCGGATGGACTGCGCTCGATGGCGTGGATGGTCCTCAGCCAGTGGGCGATAAGACTGCAAACGGGTTCGGATTGTTCGACACCATCGGAAACGTTTGGGAATGGTGCTGGGACCGCGTCGACCCGGCACGGTATGCCGACTATCGGCTACTCCAAGGCGGAGGCTGGGCCGATCCCGAATGGAGTTGCCGGGTCGGCGTGCGACGCGGCAATGCTCCTGACGCCATTGTGGAGGATGTCGGCTTTCGCGTGGCCCGGGGACGCGTGGCCCAGGGGGCAGACATCAATGGTGGGCAGGGGTGGTCTGAAGCCTCAGATCGGAATCGCGCCGACGTCGCTCGCCTTCTTTCGCTGGGATGGACGCCGTTGAAAAGTGATTGATCAAACTCAGCAGTAAGGGTCGACCCACTGAGCAGCAAGGGCGGGCGGGAAACGACCCTTTAGAGATCTAGCGCGGGCGCTTCCGCCTTCATCGAGGGACGCCCTGCTAAAGAGGAACGATGACCGGGAGGTCTGCCACCCGCGCTTACTCGAAAAGGTCCTTCCGGCTCTCAATGCCGAGCTTTTGGATCACATTCGAGACATGGGTCTTCACGGTCGGAATGCTCACGAACAGCTCTCGCGCGATCTCGGAGTTCGAGTATCGCTGCAGCATGAATCCGAGCACCTCCTGCTCGCGCAGCGTGAGTGACGACTCCTGCACGCGCGCTTCGAGTTTCCGAGCGCTTTCTCCCGTATCGGCGCTGAGATCCCACACACGGTGCCCCTGCGCCGTGGCCCGAACGGTTTCCAGGAGGCGCCCCTCGGGATGATCTTTGGTGAGAAAACTGTCGGCGCCCGAGAGGAACGCGAGCGATGCGTCCGTCTTGCCCGTGTAAGACGTGTACATCATCACTTTCAACCCGTCTTCCATCGACTTAATCTCGCGGCACAGTTCGAGACCGTCCCGAACGCCCCCGAGTCGGAGCGGCAGAATGACGAGGTCGGGGTGGTACCGGGCGGTGGCCGTCAACGCCTCCGCGGCTGACGCCGCGTCTGCGACGATCTCGAGGTCGTCTTGGGCGCCGAGCACTGTCGCGAGCCCGAGGCGCACGATGGGATGATCCTCGACCAGCAGAATGGTGTGCGTGTCGCTCACAGCAGTGACGCCGCGTAGAGGTCTTCGGGGCACCATTCGCGCGGGATGGTTACACGGACCGTCGCGAGCGGGTTCACCATCTGGCTCACTTCGGCACGCACGATCACACTCGACGTGCGGTAGGCGTCAGCCCAGCTCAGGCCGCGCCAGGCTTCGATGAGCGACACGACCTCGGAGAACCCGAGCCGAACAGCTTCGTCAAGCGTCCCTGCGCTCGCGAGGATGCTCAGCCCCTCTGCGTGCCGAACGGCGGGCAACCGACCCGCATACGCCACCCGCTCGACGCTCAAGCGAACACGCCCGGCAACCTCGACGCCGGTTCCGCCGAGCTCGCCATCGCCCTGCACCGCGTGCAGGTCGCCCACCGCGAGCAGTGCACCGGGGTGGGCGGCGCGAAGCAGCAGCGACGAGCCGGCTTGCAGCACGCGCGTGTCAAGGTTGCCCCCGTGCGCGCCGGGCCACGAAGACCCGATCGCCTCGCCCGCGGGCGCCACGCCCAGAACACCGATCATGGGAGCGATGCGCACCGGGGTGTCCGGCGTGATCCAGGCGTTTCCGTCAGTGAACGGCACGATGCGCGTGTCCGCCTGGTGAACGCGGTCGCCCAGCACGCCGAGTCCCGGGGAAAGCGCCATAACACCGTGGTCGGCGATATCGATCGCATGCACGTCGATGCGGATCGCGTCTCCGACTTCCACCCCCGCGATACGCACCGGACCCGTCGCGCGGTTGAACTGCGCCATGTCAATCTCCGGGCGAAGCACTGTTTCTGAACCCATTTGTCCGCCGTAGCAGTCCGCGGTCTCGCACTCGAACACCTCGCCGAGTGCGACTTCCGCGACCGGAACATTCTCGATCGAGAACGCGGTGATCGCGGAGGTTGCCGGGACGCAGATCATCACGCCCAGCCGTCGGGCACGAGCCCGAACGCGGAGACGAGCGAATAGATGAAGGCGAGGCCGAAGACGATGATGAGGACCGCTTGGATGATCGGATGCGAGATCCATCCCGCTTTCCATGCGGGCTCTTGATCGCCGAACTTGCGCGCCTTGTGCAGCATGAGCACCGGGATCACCGACATGATCGCGCCGGCGAAGCCGCCCGCGTACCCGAGCGCGGATACGAATCCGGCGAGCTTGAACACGCCGATCAGCAGCGGCGGGACCGTGACGAGCAGAATCGCGGCAACCCGGTACCCGGGCGCGTTCTCTGACGGCCAGTTGAAGCGGTCGAACACGTTCGTCATAAGGGTGAGTGCGATCGCCCAGAACGAGGTCATCATCGCGAGCACTGCGAAGATGTTCGCCAGGTAGTACGCGAGCTCGCCGAGTTCACGGCCCCATGCGACGGTGACCACTTCGGTAATGCCATCCGGGCCCATCATGCCGAGCGCCGCGAGCGGGACGAGTGCGAGTAGGAAGCCTGTCGCGCACATGCCGACCACGATGGCACGGGGGAGCGCTCTCGGGTTGTGTTCGGCGAGACCGCGCGCCAATTCGGGGACTGTGTACTGCGCGATGAACGCGAACACCGCGAGGTTCACGATCGGGATGATGAAGTACGGTTGCACGTATGAAATGTTGCTGAGCTGTATGCCGGGTCCAACGAACGTCCAGGCGCAAAGCACGAGGATGAGCACGAGCATCGCGGTCGTGATTGCCTGCTCAGAGCGACCAGTCGCTTTGAGTCCGAACCAGACCACGACCACTCCTGGGATGAAGAATAGGAGGCTTCCGAGCGCCTCGGGGATTCCGAGCATCGCCGAGAGAATACCCCCGCTGCCCGACGCATACGCGATGAGCGCTCCGAGCCCGTTCACGACGACGCCGGCGAAAACGAGCCATGATCCGGTGTTTCCGAGGTACTTCTTCGCCAATCCGGCCAGTTGCAGCGGCTCTTTCGTGCGCAGCGCGACCTCGGCGATGTACAGCATGGACGCCGTAGTGAGCACGCCGGCGATGGCAAGTGCGATTAGTAGGGCGGGGATTCCGCCCGTCCTCGCACCGTAGGGCAGCGCGAGAATGCCGGCGCCGATGTTCGCGCCGAAGATGATTGCCACGCCCTGCAAGAAGGTGATGGTGGTGCCGTGCGGCCTTGTTTTCGCTGTCTGTGCGGCGGTGCCCGGAACGGAAGCGTTTGTCATGTCATATCTTTCTTCATCATTGATCGAACCCGCACACGGAGCTGCTCACTGTTGCCGTCGTCCTGTCGCAGCACTTGAGGGGACCTGTCCGATGCCGCTCCGCGAGGACACGATTCACCATATGGTCTCGTGCGTGGCCGAATCTCATCCTGTCGGTATGAATTCGAGGTCAGAAGTCATCCCGGTGGACTGATCCGCCGAACTCCAAAGAATCCTAGTCTTGCAGCAGAGCCGGGCAATGGCGACGCCACGCCCTCAAGCGGAGACGGAAGTGCACGAGTGACGAACATGAGCGATACCGGGAGACGGTCACGCATTCTGCAAGCAGCTACCGACAGGGGGATCTTGCACCCCGAGCGCGCGCCGCTCGCCGCTTTCGTGGATTGGGAGCGGGTGACGTTGAATGTCGAGCACCTCATGCACGCGTTTCCTGCTGACCTTTCGACGTTGCATGCATTCGCGGTGAAAGCCAACTCGTTGGTGCCTGTACTCGCACGGCTGCGGGAGCTCGGAATGGGTGCTGAAGTCGCGAGCGACGGCGAACTGACGGCGGCGCTGCAGGCGGGGTTCACCCCCGAACGCATCGTGTTCGATTCGCCAGCGAAGTCGTGGCAGGAGCTTCGCCGCGCGCTCGAGCTTGGCGTCTCGTTGAATATCGACAACTTCCAAGAGCTGGAGCGAGTGCGACAGATCGTGAAGGAGAGGCCCTCTACCTCGGAGATCGGGATCCGGCTGAACCCTCAGGTGGGTACCGGTGACATCGCCGCAATGAGCACCGCGGGCGTGCACTCGAAATTCGGCATACCGCTCGAGGACCCGGGCATGCGCGAGCGACTCATCGAGGCGTATCTCGCGCATCCATGGTTGCGCAGGGCACATACGCATGTCGGTTCGCAAGGCTGCCCCTTGCCGCTCATCGGGCAGGGCGTGAACGAGCTCGTGCGGTTCGCCGACGAGGTGAACACGCGGGCCGGGTTCGCGCAGATCCAAACCCTCGATATCGGCGGCGGACTTCCCGTCGATTTCAAGACCGATGCTCCCCTCTCGGCGTTCGACGAGTACGTTGCCGTGCTCGGCGAGGGCGCTCCCCGCCTGTTCTCCGGCGACTACGCCATCGTGACCGAATTCGGCCGGAGTATTCTGGCGAAGCAAGGCTTCATCGCCGCATACGTCGAGTACACGAAGCAGGTCGGCGGGCGCGATATTGCAATCACCCACGCCGGCGCGCAGATCGCCACGCGCACGATCTTCATGCCTGTGGCGTGGCCTCTGCGTATCGAGGCTTTCTCGCAGAGCGGTGATGCGAAGAGCTTGGAGCACACCGTTGTCCAAGACGTCGCCGGCCCGTGCTGCTTTGCGGGTGACCTCGTCGCGCGCGGTCGCGAGTTGCCTGCACTGGTCCCGGGAGACATCGTGGCACTCCTCGACACCGGTGCTTATTACGCCAGCAACCCGTTCGCGTACAACTCGCTGCCCGTGCCTGGGGTGTACGGCGTATCGATGACCGCCAACGCCGCTCCTGAATTCTCGGTGATGCGCGAGGCGCAGCTCGAACCCTATCTCGAGGCCACCGCCGAATAGTCACTGAGAAGGGTTCGTCAACGAGGACCGCGATGCGTTCTCACGTGGCGACGGAATCGGGACGCCCGCCATCCCCGCGCAGCGCACCACCGGTCGACGCCAACCGGAACTTGATGCGGATCAGGTGCCCGAGATGCTCCGCGAGCTCCTCGTTCACTCCATCATTCCAACCCCCGGCGCGCTCATGGGGTATCTCGCCGTCGCTCGGATCCCCTACGAGCTGTGGGTCAAGTTCGTCTGGAAGCTCATCGCGGCGTGGCTCGTGATCGCGGCACTCGTCCTCGTCGTTGGCGCCATCTGGGAGTGCCAGCCTGATGGTTGGCGACGCGATCCCGGTGACAACTGACGACTCACGTGTCGTCGGGATCCGGTCTCACCTGGCCGCGCATGCGGAGACGATCTGGCGGGAGACCTGCACCTCCGACTACCTTGCCCGATTGCTGAACGACGCAGGGCTCAAGCCCCAGCATTTCGGGGACTTTCCCGACTTCATCCTAGATGTCGGACCCGGGACGCCTCTCGTGGGAATGCGTGGGGACCTCGACGCGCTTGCGCACGAGACCCCCGAGGGAACCATGATCGCGCACTCGTGCGGTCACGACGCGAACCTCGCGATCGTCGCGGAGACGATGCTACGGCTGGCGGAGCGGTCGAATGAGTTGTCGCACGCCGTGCGCGCGGTGTTTCAGCCCGCTGAGGAACAGGGGAACGGTGCGGCTTCAGTCGCCGAGCTCGGGGTGACCGACGAGCTGAGCTACCTCTTCGGGGTGCATCTGCGGCCGGGAAACGAGCTTCCAGCCCCCTCTTCGCGCCTTCGATCTCGCATGGCTCGTGCTGTTTCGTGCGCGGAAAGATCCTCGGGAGCGACCACTATGGCGCGCGCCCCAATCTAGGGGTCAACGCGATCGAGGTGGCGGCCACCTTCGCGTCGCAGGTCGCCGAATCGCGCGCTGACCCGCAGGTTTCGCACTCCGCGAAGTTCACGAAGCTACCCTCAGGCAGTGGTAATCTCAATGGGATCCCCAGATCGGTGTCGTTCGGGATCGACTTACGAGCGCAGACGAACGATGCGATGGCCCAGTTGCGCAAGGGCGTGCGCCGGATCGGGAGCTGCCACGCTGAGCTATACGGCAGTGAGATCGTGCTGGAGGCGGAGAACTTCGTACCAGCCGCATTCGGTGGTGAGGAGACTGAGGCCCTGCTCGCCGCCTCGATCGAGCGCACTGCCGACGGTTCCCCCCCGTGCCGTGACCTCCGGCTCGGATGACTTCCACTGTTATACGCTGCGGCGGCCGGAGTTGCAGGCCGCGATGCTGGCGGTTGGCGCGGACGTGACACCCGGCCTGCATGACTCAGCGATGCGCTACGACGTGTCCCGGCTCGGCCCCGCCGCCACCGTCATGGTCCAGACCTGCCTCGCTGCACGCTGAGCCCGTCCTGCTGAAACTTCGCTACCCGCGCGGTTTATCTCGGATATATCGCGTAAGCAACGAAGTTTTAGCAGGATGGTGGGCTAGGCGTGATGTTTTGGGGACGTTGTTTCGTGAACCACGGGTGAGTTCAGGGCGAGATGGCTTTCTGTTGTGAAGTGGAGCTGTCTAGAAAACCGCTTCACACCCAAAAAGGCCCTCCTGATCCACGCTAAACTAAATCTGTATGCTCGCGATCAGCGGCACCTTCATCGCCATCTTCGTCGGCAGTGCCTTGGATACGCTCTTCGGCAGCGACTAAGGACGTATTTTGCGCATCAAGCTCGGCGTCGTCGTAGCCGTGATCCTGCTCGCCGCACGGTACCGACTTCACCTGTCGCTCTGCATCACTAGGCAGTTCAGCGAACGCCGGCAATGGGGAGCCTGCGCCATACTCTTACCGCCAAAGCCCTGCTCCTCATCGCGGTCACCGAGTTTCTCAGCAGCATCAGCCCGAACACCCCAGACGAACACCACGACGCCGGCGAATCCCCGCGGTTACGGTCGAGGGGGCACCCCTCTATACAAGGTCTCTAGGGCTCACCGTCGACGGCGCTATCGCTCCCGTGGTCAGAGGCGAGAACACGCTCTCATTCCGATTCGAAGACCACGACGAACCCGTCATGGTCGAAGAGGTTACCCTCGAGGCGCTACTCCCGGAACAGCAACACGGCCCCTTCACTGTGGCCCCACGGATCCATCCAGATACCGGTGAGGAGGAAGCACTGCTGACGATGTCGGTCGCTGGCGAATGACAGATCCAGGTAGCCACACGAATCGATACCTACTTCCACCCCGTCGCGATCGTGCGCCTCTAGTGTCTCTCAATCCACGAATCCAAGGTTCTGACTACGATGCACCATCGTCTGATCCTGGCGCGTTATCCTGTCGTGGTGTCCGTCTCTAATTTGTCTGCGAGTAGTCAAGATTATCTGAAGGCGGTGTGGACGTTAGCGGAGTGGTCGGAGAGCCCGGTGACGCCGAAGCTGATATCGGATCGGATGGGGTTAAAGCTCTCCTCCGTCTCAGACGCGGTTCGGAAGCTCACTGAGCAGGGGCTTCTCGAGCACGCCCCGTATGGTGCAGTGACTCTGACGCCGGAGGGGCAGGAGCCTGCGGTGACGATGGTGCGTCGGCATCGTCTGATCGAGACGTTCCTCGTGGAGACGCTCGGGTATCGGTGGGATCAGGTGCATGACGAGGCCGAGGTACTCGAGCACGCGGTATCCGATTTCCTGATCGAGCGTCTTGCCGAGCTCCTCGGGCATCCTGATCGAGACCCGCACGGTGATCCGATCCCGTCTGCGGACGGGACCGTGGGCCGCCCCGACGCCATCTTACTGACTGCGCTGGCGCCTGGGCAGCGGGCGCGGGTGGAGCGCATCTCTGACGATGATCCGCAGCTGCTGCAGTTCTTCGCGGAGAACGGCATTCGCTTCGGCACGGCCCTCGAGGCGTATCCGAGTGCGCCCTATTCGGACGTGACTGAGGTTCTCGTCGATGGTCGGTCCGGACGGCTCACGCTGGGGCGCGCGGCCACCGATGCGGTCTGGGTGGAGCTACTGGACTGAGTCGGCTTCGGGTGCTCCTTCCCATCCGACCTTGCGGTAAGGACCCGGGAGGCAGCCTGGACTCCGATCGTGAGCGCCGTGTTGTTGCAGGTTCCATAGATCACCCCGGTCGTGTGATCCATATGCTCGATGCGAACAAGTTGGCCTGGAGTGAGGCCGAGGACATCAAAGCGGTCGAGTAGCGCTTGATCCGTATCGGAGACACGCAGGATCTCGAGCTCGACGCCTCTGGGCTGATCACCCAACGGACGACCTTTCCGCGCGTTCGGTTCTCCTTTGGTTCCAGGGATGGGGTTGCCGTAGGGATCGGTGAGCGGCGAGCCTGACACCTGATGTAGGCGATTTGCGAGGTCATCGTGGAGCACGAGCATGAGTGTGTTGGCTTCTCTCGCGACGTCCGGCCACGGGTAGTCGAGGACCCGATAGAGGAAGGCGCGGGCGACCCGGTCGTTGCGTATTACTTTGAGAGCGAGTTGCTCACCCTTGAGGGTGAGCTCGATCGGCCCGTACGGTTCGTGGTGGATGAGCCGCGCGTCTGCGAGCGTGCGAACGGTCTGAGACACGGTGGCAGTAGCTTTCGAGAGCCGTTCGCTGAGGATCGTGACGCCGACGCGGGCCATTTCTTCATTCTGCAGGATCCAAATCGTTTTGAGGTACGGGATGATCGTGGCATTTCTCGGAGTCGACATGCACGTGCCTGCGCGCTCACGACAACACGGCAGGTTGGTGCCGGCGCTGGATCCGACCTTGGCGCGATTTCGTGACGATGAGTACCGCGGCAAATACGAGACCATAGAACACTGACATGCCTGCACTTGTAGCGGCGTTCAAAACGTAGGCGACCCAGAACCCGGCGAGCGCTCCGGCGACGGCGATGAGCGCGGTGAGTGCGATCATCACCGGAAGGCGGGTGGCGAGCAGGTACGCGGTCGCTGCCGGTACGACGACGAGTGCGATCACGAGGATCGCGCCTGCGGCGTTGAATGCGGCGGTGACGGTGACGGAGACGAGGAACATGAATGCTGTGTTCATTAGTCCGGATTGGATGCCGAGGCTGGTCGCGAACTGAGGGTCGAAGGTGGTGACTTTCAGCTTCGAGTAGAACAGTGCGAGGAATATGGCGTTGATGAGAAGTACGCCGAACATCACATACAGGTAGGCGGGCCCGACTCGTGTTCCTGCGATGATGAGCGGTTCCCAGGCCGCGATATTGAGATCTCCGGCGAGCACCATGTGCGTGTCGAGGTGAATGTTCGCGAACTCGAGTGTGACGAGGATCACTCCGGCGCTGAACAGGGCGGGGAAGATGAGGCCTTGCGGGGCGTCGCCGGTGAGCAAGCCTGTGCGGGTGAGCCATTCGCTGCCGAGCACGACGGCAAGGCCGGCGAGGGCGGCGGCGGTGATCATGAAGGGAGAGTTGAAGTTGTGGGTGAAGAAGTAGCCGAAGATGATCCCCGGCAGGATTGAATGGCTGATCGCGTCGACCAGCATCGAGTTGCGTCGGAGCACCACGAATACGCCGGGGAGCGCGCAAGCCAAGGCGGTGATCACCGCGAGGAGCATAGTTCCGAGAACGAAGCTCATGGGTGTCCTCCTTCCATGAGGAGTTCGCGTTTCAGGGTTGTGCGTGCACGCGCGCGTGAGACGGCGCGGGTGATGATGCTGCGCCGGGGGGAGAACAGCAGCGAGAGGAGGAAGATCGCGAACAGCGTGATCACGATGAGCGGGCCGGTCGGCACCTTGCCGAGCACGATCGACAGGTAGGCTCCGGCGCCGCTGCCGACCGCGCCGAACGCGGCGGACAAGGCGACCATGCCCTGCAGGGTGCGCGTCCATTGCCTGGCTGCAGCGGGCGGGGTGACAACGAACGCGACCATGAGCACGAGGCCGACGGCCTTCACGCCGATTACGGTCGCGATGACGATCGTCGTGAACATGAGCGTGTCGATCGTGCGCGCCCTGAACCCGAGCACCGTGGAGTGATCCGGGTCGAAGGTGCGCAGCGCGAATTCCTTCCAGAACACCAGCATCAGGGCGAGGGCGAGGGCGCCCACGGTGATGCTCGTGGTCAGGTCGGCGATCGTGATCACGGAGGCGTTGCCGAAGAGGTAGTCCTGGATGCCGCCCTTGCCCGGGAAGGCTCCGTTCGCGATGATCCGCATGAGCAGCATGCCGCCGCCGAAGAAGACCGTGAGGGACACGGCCATCGCGGTGTCGATGCGGATCTTCGAGACCCGGGTCACGCCGTTGGCGAAGAGCACCGCGAGCGTTCCGACGATGACCGCGCCGATGATCAGTGCGATCATGTTGCGGCCGTCCGCGCCCAGTACGACGACCGCGGTGAGGAACGCGAGCAGCGTGCCGGGCAGCGCCGCATGGGAGATCACATCGCTGATGAGCGACTGCTTGCGCAGATAGGCAAAGGACCCGAGCGCGCCGGCGACGAGCCCGATGGTCATGGTGCCGAAGAGCACCATCCGGTAGGTGTGGTTGCTGAGGAATTCGATCAGGCTCACGACGCGAACTCCAGGAACGCGTCGTCTCCTGCCGTGACCTCGTACGCGGTGCGGATGTTCTCCCGCGTGAACGATTCCTCGGCCGGACCCGAGGCCACGACGCGGCGGTTCAGCAGGGTGACATGGTCGCAGTAGTCACGCACGGTGGCGAGGTCATGGTGCACGATCACCACCGTCTTGCCCTGCTCCCTGAGCGTGTGCAGCACGGAGACGATGGCCTGCTGACTCTTCGCGTCGATGCCTTGGAACGGCTCGTCCATGAAGTACAGATCCGGGGCCTGCACCAGCGTACGGGCGAGGAACACGCGCTGCCGCTGCCCGCCGGAGAGCTCCCCGATCTGCCGGGACGCGAGATCCGGGATCCCGGTCTGCTCAAGAGCCGCGACCGCACGCTCACGCTCGCGCTTCCCGGGGCGACGGATCCAGCCGAGGGAGCCGTAGGTGCCCATCGTGACCACATCGAGCACGGTAGTCGGGAAGTCCCAGTCGACGCTGGTCGATTGCGGCATGTAGCCGACCCGTTTCCGCGTGCGTGCGAGGGGCTGCCCGAAGAACTCGGAAGTGCCGGTCAGCGGCTTCACGAGACCGAGCATGGCCTTGATGAGCGTCGACTTCCCTGCCCCGTTCGGCCCGACGATCCCCATCACCACCCCCTGGGGCACCGTGAAGTCCACGCTGCGCAGTACCGGCTCCGCATGATAAGCGACGGAGAGGTAACGGGTACGGCAGGCAAGAAGAGTCGTGTGTTCTCGGAGCGAATCCGTTCCGGAGTGGGGTTCGTGTGTGCTGTTCAGGCGTGTCACTTTCTACTCTCCAGATGCTTTCAGCGCTTCCGCAACAGCGTGCGCGTTGTGCAAGAACGCACCGACATAGGTGTTCACAGAAGCCTCCGCACCCAGAGAGTCCGCAAACAGTTCCTCACTGGACACCTCGACCTGCCACCCGAGTGACCGGACGGCCTCTTTCAGGCTCGTGATGGCCTGGGGATTGGCCTGGTTGTCCTGGAAAATCACCGGCACCGCGTTGTCGGCAATGAGCTGCGCAAGCTCCGACAGCTCACCCGCGCTGAGCTTCGCCTCGGTCGAGACGAAGTCGGTGGCATACACCTCGAGGTCGAAGGTCTGCCCGAAGTAGTTGAATGCGTCATGCCCGGTGATGAGGATGCGCGGCTCGATCTTCCCGTCGCCAAGCAGTTCGTGCGCTTCAGTGACGGCCGCATCGATCTCGTCGAGGTAGGCGTTAGCGTTTGCTTGGTACTTGTCCGCGTTCTCGGGGTCGATCTCCCCGAATTTGTCGGCGACGTACTCCACCACGAGTGACCATGCCTCGGGGCTGTTCCAGACGTGCGGATCATGGAGCGGGTTTCCCTGGTCGTCGGTTTCGGGCCAGTCAAGGAGGAGGTTCTCCGGGAGCTGGTCACCGACGGCGAGCTGCCGGTCGCCGAGACTGGTGAGCATGTCCGTCATCTGCGCTTCAAGATGCAAACCGTTCCAAAACACCAGATCCGAGTTCTGGATTGTCTCGATGTCCTTCGTCGACGGCTGGTAGGTGTGCGGGTCCCCACCGGGGCCGACCATGGTTGTGACCTCCGCATCGGGCGCGATGTTCGCCACCGCGTCGGCGAGGTATCCGGTGGTCGCGTAGACCTTGAGCGGATGACCATCCCCGCCGGGCTCAGTATTTCCGGTGTTCGCACAGGCAGTGAGACTGAGTGCGGCAATCGCAATGATCGCGACTCCGGCGCGGAACTTCCTGGTGATCTTCAAGAGAGGCAGCCTTCCAGTATCAGTGAATGTCGGGGTGAGTGCAACCAGGGCGGGATCTGGGGTGCTCGTGACCTGCCGAGGCGGCCTGCCTGGTGAGTGCCGTACTGAGGGCCTCGTGGACGTCCAAGATCTCACGTGGAACATCGGGCAGGCTCGCGAGGTGCCCCTGCCGATGCTGCACTTCCTCCATCCAGCGCTTCGTGTCGATTCGCAGCAGCCGGTCGAGATCCTCAGCGGGAATATCGAGGCCGGTGAGATCGAGCTCCTCCGCCGTAGGAATGACACCTACCGGCGTGGGCCGCCCGTGGGCGTCCCCTGCTCGGTAGCGCATGAGCCAGTTCAGGGCGCGGAGGTTCTCGCGGTAGCCGGGCCAGAGGTAATGGCCGTCCTCGGGGTCCCGTTGGAACCAGTTGACGTGCGCGAACACCGGCAGTTCCCTCACCTGCCGGAGAAGACTCAACCAGTGCTGGGCGTAGCGTCCCTCGGAGTAGGAGAAGAACGGCCGCATCGACATCGGGTCGTATCTGAGCTGTCCGTCGATACCTTCCGCAGCGAACGTCGCCTCCGCTCCCAGGGTGAGGCCATCGTAGACGCCGACTGCGGGGTCATCGATGGCGCGGATCAGGGGTTCGCGGTCGCGGGTGCGTCCCCCGAAGATGATCGCGTCGACCACAACACCTGCGGGGTCTGCTGCATCGGCGGCGAGATTCGGGATCTGTGCGAGCGGGATCGTGAACCGGCTGTTCGGGTGCGCCCACGGAGCATCCTGCTGGTCGGGGCCGCGGTCGGCGATCGGGGCGCCGGTCCAGTCGAGCCAGCCGTCGAGTTCCGCGGGCGGTTGCAGGGTGAGGCCTTCCCACCACACGTCGCCGGTGAGGTGGTTGTAGGCGGTGTTGGTGAAGATCGTGCCGGAGCCCTCCGCGATCGCGGCCATCGCGGTCGGGTTTGTGTGCTCGTTCGTGTCTTTCGCGACTCCGAATGCGCCGTTCTCGGGGTTGATCGCCCGCAAGCGACCCTCGTCGTCGATCCACATCCAGGCGATATCGTCACCGAAGAAATCGACGCGGTACCGGTCGCCGAGCGCGTCCGGTGGCAGGGACATCGCGAGATTGGTCTTGCCCGACGCGCTCGGGAACCCGCCACATACATGGGTCGTCTCCCCGGTCTTCCGATCGCGGATGCCAAGCAGCAGGAACTGCTCCGCGAGAAACTTCCCGGAGGTGTAGCCGTCGTAGGAGGCCTGGCGCAGGCCGTGGGCGATCTTCCCTAACAGTGCGTTCCCACCGTAAGCGGAGCCGTAGTGGAGGATCGTGCGCTCGTCGGCGATGGTCGCAAACAAGCGCGCATCCTCAGGCGTGCCGTGCCCGAGCGTATCGGGATCGCCGGTGACCTGTACGCCGCGGACGAAGAAGTCCGCGTCGGTGAGCCCGTCGAAGTGCTCGAGGCCGACGCGGGCCATGCGGATCATCTGCAGCACGACCGTGCGGTCGTCGGTCAGCTCCACGCCAGCTGCGTAAGCTGAGAGCGGGGTGCCGGGCGGTGCCATCAGGTAGGGGACGACGTACATCGTCTTCCCGCGAGATGCGCCACGCATCCGCTCGACGATGAGCGGCTTCACCTCGCTCGCTGGCCGCCAGTTGTTGTAGCGGCCGCGATCGGCAGGATCCGAGGTCGCGACGACCGTGCGCTCCTCGGAGCGGGCGGTGTCCTTCGGGTGGGATCTCGCGTAGTAGCGGCCCTCACCTGCGGGCAGGAGTTCACCGGAGGTGAGGGCTTCGCCGAGAAGCCGAGGGTCATCGATAGCCGAGACGAGCTCGATTCTGTCGGGCTCGGTAACTCCGGCCCACTCCTCCACGAATGCACGGATGCTCTCGTTCTGAATCTCGGCAGGAATCTGGATCCTGGTCGGATCGCTCATGGCACAACCTCACTCATTCTCGATGGGCCGGTCTCGGCCCGCGTGGACTGGTGAGGCGCCCTGCCCGCACTCCACCATGATCAGCGCGTCTAACTCTAATGTTCGGCTACCCGTAGTTGCAAACATGGGCGTGTCGTAGTCCCGCACTCGAAGATCGTGCTAACACTATATCTAGTGAAATGCGGGCCAACGCCTACTACATATTGGGTTCTTGACTGAGAGGAGAGTGATTCGCGTATGAGTGTGAAGCGCCGATTTCCGGGGCGTGCCGACCGGGAAGTTCGGGTGCTGGAAGGCCAGGAGTCGCCCGACCTGCTGTTCTTCTCGAGCGTGTCGGAGAACACCAGGCGATTTGTTGAGCGACTTGATCGTGACGCAGCACGGATCCCGCTACGGCCCCGACTCGACGGCATGATCCGGGTAACCCGCCCGTTCGTGCTCGTCCTCCCGACGTACGGCGGGGGCGAGCGGTCGGGAGCGGTGCCGAAGCAGGTGATCCAGTTCTTGAACGACCCCGCCAACCGGGCCTTGATCCGCGGTGTCATTACCGCGGGGAACACAAACTTCGGCGAGCACTATTGCCTCGCCGGGCCCATCATCTCCGCCAAGTGCCGGGTTCCCGAGTTGTATCGCTTCGAGCTCCTCGGCACCGGCCGCGACATCGCTCGCGTGAACGAGGGGATCCCCGAGTTCTGGGCACGCCAGACCTCCCCACTGAACGAGAAGGAAATCGCATGACCATCACCGCACCACCCACCCCCCGTACTGCCGGCGCCGAACCCGTTGCTCCTCCGGTGCGTGGCGGGATTGGAGAGCGCAAGGACTATCACGCCCTGAACGCACAGTTGAACCTCTTCGCACCGAACGGGTCGATCCAGTTCGACAAGGATCGCGAGGCCGCCGATGCCTACCTCGCCCAGCACGTCGCACCGAACACCCGGCAGTTCGGATCCGTGTGGGAGCGCTTGGAATGGCTCATCGCGAACGACTACTACGAAGAGTCATACCTGCGCGCCTACGACCGGGACTTCGTGGAACTGCTGCACGAGCGGGCGGTGGGTGTCGGGCACCGTTTCCAAACCTTCCTCGGCGCGTTCAAATTCTTCACCTCCTACGCACTGAAGACCTTCGACGGCACCACCTACCTTGAGGGCTTCGAGGAGCGCGTCGTCGCGACCGCGCTGTTCCTCGGGCAGGGCGATGGGGATCTCGCCACGCGCTTCGTCAACGAAATGTTGTCGGGTCGATTCCAGCCGGCGACCCCGACGTTCTTGAATGCGGGCAAGGCGCAGCGCGGCGAGCTCGTGTCCTGCTTCCTGCTGCGCCTCGAGGATAACCTCGAATCGATCGGCCGCAGTGTGAACTCCGCCCTGCAGCTTTCCAAGCGCGGCGGCGGCGTCGCCCTGCTGCTCACCAACCTGCGCGAAACCGGCGCCCCGATCAAGCAGATCGAGAACCAGGCCTCCGGCGTCGTCCCGGTGATGAAGATCCTCGAGGACAGCTTCTCCTATGCGAACCAGCTCGGCGCCCGCCAGGGTGCGGGTGCTGCGTACCTGCATGCGCACCATCCGGACATCATGCGGTTTCTCGATACGAAGCGGGAGAATGCCGACGAGAAGATCCGCATCAAGACCCTCTCCCTCGGAGTCGTGATCCCAGACATCACCTTCGAACTCGCGAAGCAGAATCGCGAGATGCATCTCTTCAGCCCGTACGATGTGCTGCGCGAGACCGGAATCCCGCTGTCGGATCAGTCGGTAACCAATCGCTACGAGGAGTTCGTCGCGAACCCGCGAATTCGTAAGACCACGATCAGCGCCCGCGAGTTCTTCAAGACCCTCGCGGAACTGCAGTTCGAGTCGGGCTACCCCTACGTGCTGTTCGAGGACACCGTGAACCGGGCGAACGCCATCCAGGGGCGGGTGAACATGTCGAACCTGTGCTCGGAGATCCTGCAGGTCAACACCCCCTCCACCTACGACCCCGCGATCGGGTACGAGCAGGTCGGGCGGGATATCTCCTGCAACCTCGGCTCGCTGAACATCGCGCAGGCGATGGCGTCGCCCGATTTCGGGGCGACAGTGGAGATGGCGGTGCGGGCGCTCACGAGTGTGTCGGATCATACCGATGTCGACGCCGTTCCGTCGGTTGCGACCGGGAACGCGGGTTCGCATGCGATCGGGCTCGGGCAGATGAACCTGCACGGCTACCTCGCCTCCCAGCACATCCACTACGGCAGCAAGGAAGGCATTGACTTCACGGACGCCTACTTCCGCACCATCGCCTACCATGCACTGCGCGCCTCGAACCGGCTCGCGATCGAACGCGGTGAGACCTTTACCGGGTTCAAGCAGTCGGCCTATGCCGACGGCTCTTACTTCGATCGATACACGGCGGCCGCGTGGCATCCCGCTACTGCCCGGGTGCGAGAGCTGTTCGCAGAGGCTGGCATCGACCTCCCCACCGTGGCCGACTGGGAGCAGTTGCGAGACTCGATCCGGGAGCACGGCACCTACAACGCCTACCTGCAGGCGGTGCCACCGACAGGGTCGATTAGCTACGTCAACCACGCCACGGCATCGATCCATCCGATCGCGGCGAAGATCGAGATCCGCAAAGAGGGCAAGCTCGGCCGCGTCTACTACCCGGCCCCGCACATGACCGACGACAACCGCGAGTTCTTCGAGGACGCCTACGAGATCGGTCCCGAGAAGATCATCGACACCTACGCCGCCGCCACCCAGCACGTCGACCAGGGGCTCTCGCTGACGCTGTTCTTCAAGGACACCGCCACGACGCGCGATATCAACAAGGCGCAGATCTACGCATGGCGCAAGGGAATCAAGACGCTCTACTACATCCGTCTGCGGCAGCTCGCCCTCGAAGGTACCGAGATCGAGGGCTGCGTATCCTGCGCCCTCTAGCCTCTCCAATCCCCCCGACCAGAAAGACTCCATCATGACCAGTATCGCGTTCGACCGCCCGCTCACCGAACTGTCCGTCACTCCGCCCGCCTACCGCCACGACCCTGCCGCGCGCCTGCGTCCGATCAACTGGAACCGCGTCACCGACGACAAAGACCTCGAGGTCTGGAATAGGCTCACCGCAAACTTCTGGCTCCCCGAGAAAGTGCCACTCTCGAACGACATTCCCGCCTGGCAGAAGATGAGCCAGGAAGAGCGCACGCTCACGATGCGCGTGTTCACCGGCCTCACGATGCTCGACACCGTGCAGGCGACGGTCGGCGAGATCTGCCAGATCCAGGACGCCCGCACCGAGCACGAGGAGGCCGTCTACACGAACATCGCCTTCATGCAGTCAGTGCACGCACGCTCGTACTCGTCGGTGTTCTCGACCCTCACCAGCACCCCTGAGATCGATGACGCATACCGGTGGGCCGTAGGCAACGACCTGCTGCAGGAACGCTGCAAGAAAGTGCTGCAGCACTACTTCGGGCAAGACCCGCTCAAGCGCAAGGTCTCATCGACGCTGCTCTCCTCACTGCTGCTGTATGCGGGCTTCTATCTGCCACTGCATTTCTCGGTGCACGCCACACTCACCAACACGGCCGACATGATCCGGTTGATCCTGCGCGACAAGGCCGTGCACGGCTACTACTCCGGCTACAAATACCAGCGCGGCCTCGAAACGCATTCGCAGGCCGAGCAGCAGAAAATGCGCGACTTCACCTACGACCTGCTCGATGAACTGTACGAACTGGAGCTCCAGTATTCGTGTGAACTGTACGAGCCACTCGGACTCACGGACGACGTCGCCGTCTTCGTACGGTACAACGCGAACAAGGCGCTCATGAACCTCGGCTACCCCGCGCGCTTCGCTCCCCAGGAGACCGAGGTGAACCCCGAGATTCTAGCTGCGCTCTCCCCCGGTAGTGATGAGAATCATGATTTCTTCAGCGGTTCCGGCTCTAGCTACGTTATCGGCAAGGCCGTTGTGACCGAAGACGAGGACTGGGACTTCTAAAGATCTTTTCCTGCATCTTCGGCGAGTTCGTGTCCACACCTGTATGTGCAAATAGGCGCGCACGAGGTACTCAAATGTGAACAACAATTCCAGATATTGAATTCGGGGTCGTAGACGATCGTATGTTCCCAATTCTTAAGGTCGCTCGCGTTCGCGTAAGGGCGCACTTGTCCTTGGGGTGGACACTTCGGTGCCAGCCTTGTTCGACCGCACGTGCTGACAACCCTGGGCGGTGCGGTTGGTGCTAAACCCGATTGTCTAGCAGCGCCGAAGAGACCCCTCCACACCCGAGAGCCGCGCGGATACGCTCCAGCGTACCGGCTAGGTACGGCAAGACGCGCCGGAAACTCAGTTCGGTCCGACGAATTGCAATCGATGCCTGCCTGACTTTAGCCACCTTGTCAGACCTCAGGAACGGTGGGACGAAGTTCGGGCACAAGATCAAACTGACGACCGGGGCATCCCCGACTCTTGTTTTCAGACAGATGTGAATACGGCACGAAGACGAGAACACACGTTAGTTGGTCAGTACCTCTGCTGCCACTCCCGCTAAACGAGGTTGTCGGGATGGAGAACGGGTGAAATCTGACATGTGCTATTTTATATGTCGCAGCGTCGTACCCCTCGGCTTGCGCACCATCGAAGGTGTCAAGCCCCCGAATCAAGGACTCAAGGACTCAAGGACGAATCTATGACTCGCAAGACGAAAGCCCTGTCCATTCCCCTAGTGACTGCGTCCGCGCTGGCCCTGGTGCTCAGCGGGTGTGCTTCCTCTAATGGGAGCTCCGCCGGAGGTGAGGGTGAGGGCCAAACCGGCGGAACTCTTAAGGTGCTGGCCGACGGGGATGTCGACCACCTCGACCCGCAGCTAATCGCGTACGTTCCTTCGAATAGCGTCACACGTACGATCTCCCGTTCTATCCTCAGCTATGAATCCTCCAATGATCCAGATGAGCGTTCGAAACTCGTGGGCGATCTCGCTACCGAGGTGCCGACAGCAGCTGACGACGGACTCAGCTACACCATCACTCTGCGCGACGGCTCCTCGTGGAATGCTCCGGGCGGGGCTCGCGATTTGGTCTCCGCTGACGTCGAGCGCGGCCTGAAGCGCATCTGCAACCCTTACGTCGGCGCGGCGCTGGGGAGCTACTTCATCGAACTCATCGACGGCATGTCGCAATTCTGCGACGGCTTCGCCTCGGTCGCCCCGGAGGCTGCGGCAATGAAGGAGTACGTTGAATCTAACGACATCTCGGGCGTTGAGACTCCGGATGAGAAGACTGTGGTGTTCCATTTGGTGGAGCCAGCATCCGACTTCACCAGTATGCTCAGCCTCGCCACCGCGAATCCCGCTCCGGTCGAGGTGTTGGATTATCTCCCCGACTCCCCCGAGTACCGCAACAACTTCGTCGCCTCCGGACCTTACACCGTCGCCGAGCACAAGCCCGACGTGAAGATGACACTCGAGCGCAACCCGTCATGGATGGCCGACAGCGACCCACTACGCAAGGCCTATGTCGACACCATCGAGATGACGATGGGCATCGAGGTGGATGCCGCGATGCAGCAGGTGCAGGCGGGATCGGCGGACATGTTGTTTGACATTCAACCCAGCCCCGCGAACATTCAGCAGCTTACGAGCACCGGAGACAAAAAGTTCTCTACGCTCGAGAACGGCGGCATCGATCAGTTCATGTGGTTCAACACCAAGACCGATAACAACGGCAGCGCCCTGCAGAAGCCCGAGGTGCGGCAGGCGCTGCAGTACGCGATCGATAAGACCGCGGTCGTGCAGGTCATGGGCGGCTCTGAGATCGCCACGGTGACGAACGGTCTGTTTGGTCCCGGCATCAACGGCTATGAGGAGTACTCCCACTACGGCGACGGCAGCGGCAAAGCCGACCCGGAGAAGGCAAAGGAGCTGCTTGCAGCGGCAGGCGCCGAGAATCTCACCCTGAAGCTCCCCTACCGCAACCTGGGCTCGCAGCCCGATATCGCCCAAACCGTGCAGGCGAGCCTGGAGGCCGCCGGAGTCACAGTCGAGCTGTTCCCCGTCCCACCCACCGACTACTACGCGAACTTCATGACTAACCCGTCTAACACCGCCGGCGGCGAATGGGATATTGCGCTGGTCGGTTGGTCGCCGGACTGGGTCGGCGGGGCGGCACGCAGCGTTTTCCAACCGCAGTTCACCTTCACTGGCACTCCCCAGGCGTACAACTACGTTGACTACAACAATGACGAGGCGAACGCTCTCGCCGCTAGGGCGCTGGAGGCGAGCTCGCCGGAAGAAGCCGGCAAGCTCTGGCATCAGGTAGATGAGACGGTGATGAAGGACTCCCCCATTGTCAGCATCGCCGCCAAGAAAAAGGCGAACTACCACTCCGGCCGCGTGCAGAACTTCGCGATCTACGCCCTCTCGCAGAACGGTGACTGGGCCAATATCTGGCTAGACAAGTGACCACTTGCTGACGATGCTGCTGTGGCGCCGGCGCCACAGCAGCATCACTTGAGGAGGGATCGCATGTCGATTCTCGAAGTATCCCGGCTGCACGTTGATATCCCGACCGAGAACGGTACTGTGCACGCCGTGAAGGATGTGTCCTTCGATGTCAACGAAGGCGAGTTCTTTGGCATCGTCGGAGAGTCCGGATCGGGCAAATCTGTTCTCGTACAGTCAGTCATGGGACTGATCCCCAATGCCCGGACCACCGGCGAGGTTCGCTTCCGTGGCGAAGATCTGCTCTCGCTCAACGCGGAACAGCTGCGCCGTAAACGCGGTAGGGAGATCAGCATGATCTTCCAGGATCCCCTGTCGAGCCTGCACCCGCAGTACACAATCGGCTGGCAGCTCGTCGAGCAAATCCGCGCGCACGACAAAGTCTCGAAGCAGGCTGCGAAGGCCCGCGCGATCCAGCTGCTGGAGAAGGTACACATCGCCGATGCCCAATCCCGCTTCGACGCCTACCCTCATCAGTTCTCCGGAGGCATGCGCCAGCGCGTGATGATCGCTATGAGCCTCTCACTCGACCCCGCGTTGATCATCGCCGACGAGCCCACCACCGCACTCGACTCGACCGTTCAGGCGCAGATCCTGCAGCTTCTCGGTGAGATGAAGGAGGACTTCGGAGCGACGGTGCTGATGATCAGCCACGATCTCAGCGTGATGGCCAGCGTCGCAGACCGCGTGATGGTGATGTACCACGGCGAGCAGGTCGAACTGGGAACGAGCACAAACGTGCTCACCCGCCCCCAGGACCCGTACACGGCTGCGCTCATCGAGTCGTCTTCCTTTACGCAGAGCGAACGCCAGTCACCGATCGAGCCGACCGCCGATCCGGCGCCTGGCCCGATCGCAGAGGTGAAGGATGTCAGCCTGTCGTTCTCGCAGCGCCGCGGAGTCACCCGCAAAGTGCTCGACGGGATCAACCTCGAGGTGCGCCGCGGCGAGACCCTCGGGCTCGTGGGGGAGAGCGGATGCGGCAAGACGACGCTCGCGCGTACCATTGCCGGTCTCGTGCAACCCTCAGAGGGCATCGTGCGCTTCGACGGCACGGATGTCTCGCAGATCAAGCGCGCTCAGTGGCGGCGCATGCGGCAGCGTGTGCAGGTGGTCTTCCAGGATCCATTCTCGTCACTGAATCCGAAACGTCGAGTCGGGTCAATCATCGAGGACCCGCTTCGCGTGCACGGCATGGGCACCGCTCGGGAGCGACAGCGCCGGGTGCTCGAGCTGCTGGAGCTCGTCGGTCTCGACCCTGAGCATTACAACCGCTTTCCATCCCAGTTCTCGGGCGGCCAACGTCAGCGCATCGGCATCGCCCGCGCGATCGCGCTGAATCCTGACTTGGTCATCCTCGACGAGCCGGTGTCGGCTCTGGACGTCACCGTGCAGGCTCAGGTGCTGCAACTACTCGACGACCTGCAGCGCGACCTGGGTTTGACGTACCTCTTTATCTCACACGACCTGGCCGTGGTCAGGCACATGTGCGATCGGATCGCAGTGATGGAGAGCGGTCGCATCATCGAGCTCGACAATGCTGGCACGATCTACAACTCGCCGCGCGAGCCCTTCACGAAGCGATTGCTAGCGGCATCCTTCCTGGAGACACTCACCGGCGAGGCACCCGATCTCGAACTCCCAGCAAAGGAGGTCACCTCATGAACGTCTTCTCCAAAGAGACGATGACGCTCGTGCTGCCGTCGCGCGGAGCCGAGAAGGCAGCGAAGGCCGCCAAGAGCTCATGGCACTTGACCCTGCAGCGCCTGCGCCGCGATCCCGCAAGCATCGTTTCGGCGATCCTGATCGTTCTCATCGTGCTGTTCGCTGTCGGCGCTCCGCTCATCGCGCAGTGGACCGGGCACGGTCCCACGCAACAGTTCCGTGAGACCGGCCTGTCGGCTGCAGGAATGCCGGTAGGGCCAAACGGAGAATTCTTGCTTGGAACCGATCAGCTCGGCCGCGATGTGCTGGTGCGCCTGGCATACGGCGCACGAGTATCGCTGTTGGTCGGTGTGGTTGCATCGCTCGCTGCGGCTACAATCGGCATCCTGATCGGGATGACGGCAGGATTCGCTGGCGGTGTCGTCGACACGGTGCTCAGCCGCCTGATCGATCTGGTGATGAGCGTTCCGTTCCTGCTGGTGGCGATCGCGACGGTGTCCGTGCTCGGACCGAGCCTGCAACTGTCGATCTGGGTGATCGTGTTCTTCAGCTGGGCAGGACTGGCCCGCGTCATCCGCGGCCAAGTGCTCGCGTTGCGTGAGCGCGAGTTCGTAGAAACCGCGCGATCGATCGGCCAGTCCGGTGTTGCGACGATGTTTCGTGATGTGCTGCCAAACCTCGTGGTGCCAATCGTCGTCTACACGACGCTGATGATCCCCGCCGCGATCGTCTTCGAGGCGACGCTGTCCTTCCTCGGCTTGGGTATCGTGCCCCCGACTCCAAGCTGGGGCAACATGCTTGCGGACGCCGCGAACGGGTCGATGTATATGGTTGCGCCGTGGATGGTCCTCGTCCCGGGACTGGCTCTACTTGCGTTGACTCTCACTTTCAATTTGCTGGGCGACGGGCTGCGCGACGCCCTTGATCCGTCCTCTATGAAGGGAGCCAGGGCATGATCCGCTACGTGCTCTCACGCGTCGGTTTCGGATTGCTCGTTCTGTTCCTACTGAGCGTGTTCGTCTTCGTACTGTTCTACGTAACCCCGTCCGACCCGGCACGTATCATCGCCGGCGACAAGGCGACCGAAGATTTGATGAATCAGATCCGCGCCAATCTCGGTCTCGACAAACCGCTCTGGGAGCAGTACCTGCGCTTCCTCGGCGGCCTGCTGCAGGGCGACCTGGGATACTCGTACCGGTCGAATCTGCCGGTCGCCGACCTGGTGCTCGCCCGAATACCAGCGACGGTGTCGCTGGTATTCGGCGCGGTCATCGTGTGGCTGGCCATCGGCATCCCTATCGGCCTCGCTTCCGCCAAGCGTCCCGGTAGCGTGCGCGACCGCCTCGGCCAGGGCTTCGCCCTGGTGGGGATCAGCTTTCCCACGTTCGTGCTCGGCATGCTGGCGCTGTACCTGCTCTACTTCCTGCCGACGAAATTCGGAATGCTCCTCTTTCCTCCCTCAGGTTATGTTCCCTTCGCCGAGAATCCGCTGCAGTGGGCGTGGCACCTGGCACTGCCCTGGCTGACTCTGGCCCTGGTCACCGCAGCGGTGTACGCCCGGCTAACCCGAGGGCAAATGCTCGATGTTCTCGGCGAGGACTACGTGCGCACCGCACGGGCCAAAGGACTCACGGAGCGTCGTGTGATCTATGTGCATGCGTTCCGCAGCGCCATGCCTCCGCTGGTCACCCAGCTCGGCATCGACATCGGACTGCTGCTCGGCGGTGTCATCGTAATCGAGCAGGTCTTTGGATTGCAGGGCGTTGGCGCCCTCGCCATCTCCAGCGTATCCATGCAGGACCGCCCGGTGATCATCGCGATCGTGCTGCTGGGCGGAATGTTTGTCGCGCTCTCCAACCTCATCGTCGACCTGTTCTATGCGCTGCTGGACTCCCGCGTGCGCACCCGGGCTCACTAAACGCGATCGGCAGGATGTAACGCATGACCACGGAGTACTTCATCAGTAAAGAAATCGTCGCGCGGGACGTCTGGAC
This sequence comes from Leucobacter manosquensis, assembly GCF_018304845.1. Classification (NCBI taxonomy): domain Bacteria; kingdom Bacillati; phylum Actinomycetota; class Actinomycetes; order Micrococcales; family Microbacteriaceae; genus Leucobacter; species Leucobacter manosquensis. The sequence goes on from NZ_JAFEVO010000001.1 coordinate 2,054,529, forward strand.
CACGGTTCCCCTCGATTGGAACAACCCCTCCGGTGAGACGATCGACCTCTTCGCCCGAGAGTTCGTGGCCGCAGAACGCCGCAATGAGGAACTGCCGTTGCTGCTGCATCTGCAGGGCGGGCCGGGGGGTAAGGGCGTGCGCCCGATCGGTCGCGACAGCTGGATCGATGCAGCGCTGTCGCGCTTTCGTCTGATTGTCCCCGACCAGCGCGGTACCGGCCGTTCGGCCCCGCTGTCGGGATCGGATCTTCAGACGCTCCCGGCCGATGAGGCCGCCCGCCGCCTATCTTTGCATCGAGCGGACTCGATCGTGCGCGACTTCGAGGCGCTGCGCGCGGCGCACTACGAGGGCAGGCAGTGGTGGACGATCGGTCAGAGCTACGGCGGGTTCCTCACGATGCACTACCTGTCGACCGCTCCGGAGGCTATCGTCGCCTCGGCCGTGACCGGCGGGCTCCCCTCGCTCGCACCCGATCCTGCCGAGGTGTACCGGCGCACGTTCCCGCGTGTCGCGGAGAAGAACCAACTGTTCCGCGAGCGTGCGCCGCACCTTGTGGAGCGCATCGGTCGAGTGGCGGATCTGCTGCAGCATGAGAAGGTCCTCCTACCCGACGGGGACCGTCTAACGGTGCGCCGCCTGCAGACGCTCGGATTCGATTTCGGTATGGCCCCCGGATTAGACCGGATGCACTGGATGTTCGACGAGGCGTTCGCCGACCGAGCGCAGACGCGTCTGAGTGAGACGTTCCTTTCCACGGTCGCAGCGGCGACTGCGTTCGACACCAATCCGCTGTTCATCGCACTGCAGGAGAGCATCTACGGCCCCGGCCCCACGGCCTGGGCGGCACAGCGTGAGCGCGCACGGCATCCGGGATTCGACGAATCAGCCCGTCCCCTGCTGTTCACTGGTGAGATGGTGTTCCCCTGGATGTTCGACGAAATTCGCGCTTTGCGCGGTTTTCGGGCTGGCGTCGAGGCGCTCGCGGCAGGTGAATGGCCAATTCGCTTGTATGACCGAGATCGTCTCACCGCCGGGGATGTGCCGGTGGAGGCCGCCGTCTATTTCGACGACATGTACGTCGATGCTGGGCTCTCGTTGGAAACCGCCCGCGACGTCAAGGGGCTGAACGCCTGGGTTACCAACGAGTACGAACACGATGGACTCGTGCGCGGCGATGTCGCCGAGCAGCTGTTCACCGCCCTAGAGCGACGTCTCGGCGGCACACTGCGCACCCGCTGACAACATTCATCGTGGGCGTTGACCTACAAAATCGACCAGGAGATCGCCATGACCAGCACGCACATGCACAGCCCCCGCTATGACGACACCGTCCTCGTCATTGACTGGGAGGGCAGCATCCCAAATGCTCGGACGAGTACCCAAGACCCGCTGATGCCGTCACTGGCGAAAGCAGCCGGATTCTCCGACTGGATGCGCACCGGCTGGGGTTCCGCAGATCGCACGCCAAGGGTCGTGCCGGGCGCAGTAGAAGCCGCCCGTGGGCACCGCGAGCGACTGTCGGCCGCCCTTCATAACCAGACGCTGATCGTGTTGGCGGGGCGTGCACATGTTCGCGCGAATGACTCGTTTTTCGATTTCCGCGCTCATAGCGACTTCCTGTGGTTGACCGGTCTCGGCGTCGAGGACGGCGTACTGGTGATGACACCGGCCGGCAGCGGGCACACTGCGACGCTGTTCATCACACCTCCGGCGCGACCGGGTGCTGATGCCTTCCATGCCGATCCTGCGCACGGCGAGCTGTGGGTTGGCGCGCAGCCCGGCATCGCTGAATTGGACACCGCTCTCGAACTGCGCGTGCGATCGCTCGAGGAGTTGGAGGCGCCGTTGGACGCCCTCATCGCCGGAAGCTCAGTGGTCGGAAGGGGCGCAGGAGCCGCGCTCGCCGGTCGCGAGAGATCGTCGCTGCTCGCGCGCGTGCTGGCAGAATTACGCATGGAGAAGGATGCGTGGGAGCTGGGCGAGCTGCGCAGCGCAGTGCAGCACACCGTTGACGGGTTCGCAGCGGTGCGTCGCGAGATTCCGCGGGCCGTGGAGTTCGGGGGCGAGCGCTGGCTACAAGGCACCTTCGACCGCTATGCGCGCACGATGGGACAGGCGCCCGGATACGCCTCGATCATCGGCTCGGGTGCGAACGCGCCGATCCTGCACTGGGTACGTGCCGAGAGCCCAGTCGATCCTGAGGCGCTCCTGCTGTTGGACATGGGCGTGGAGAACCGCAGCGGGTACACCGCTGACGTCACTCGGACAGTTCCCGCCAGCGGCACCTTCAGCGCTGCGCAGCGTGAGGTGCACGATCTGGTCGAGCGCGCGCACCGTGCAGGTCTAGCCGCGGTCGCGCCGGGGCGCGATTGGCGCGACTTCCACACCGGTTGCATGGAAGTCCTAGCGAGCGGGCTTTCAGACTGGGGCCTGCTGCCAGTTTCAGTGGACGAGGCGCTATCGGCCGACGGGCAGCACCATCGCCGTTACATTGTCTGCGGCGTGGGCCATCACTTGGGCCTTGACGTGCACGATTGCGGAGCGTCATCTTATGAGGGCTATTTCGGGACGACGATGCGGCCGGGGATGGCGCTGACGGTCGAACCCGGTTTATACTTTCACGCCTGGGACGAAACCGTGCCACCAGAGCTTCGCGGCATCGGCGTGCGCATCGAGGACGACCTCATAGTGACCGAGAACGGGCACGAGGTCCTAAGCTCCGATCTACCAATTGACGCGGCGGGACTTGAACGCTGGATGTCGAGCCTTATGTGATATATAACCTTCCATATATGGCGACAATGCCGCTTTAGCTGGAAAGAAACTAGAGTGTATCAGCAGGCTCCCTTCCTCCCAGGCAACGGATGCAAAGGCATCGCCGGCAACGGCTCGCTCGGCGAGTACCCACCGAACGGCGGCGCGGCACCTCAGCGGGCCGTGCCGCCGTCCGGTAGGTTGTGGAGTCAGTGCTCTGCCGCAGTGCACACGCATCCCCCGTCGATCGGCCGCACATGACCCCTTCCTCCACTGTCACACCCCTCCGACCCGCACTGAACCTGCGCGAGCGCGTGGAGGTGGCGCTCGAAGCCGCCATCCGGTCCGGCGAGATGCCCGCCGGCGAGGTGTTCTCCGCCCCGGCGCTCGCTGCCCGATTCAACGTGTCGGCCACCCCCGTGCGCGAGGCGATGTTGAACCTCGAGAAGCTCGGCTTCGTGGAGGCAGTGCGCAACAAGGGCTTCCGTGTGACGACGATTCGCGATGAAGACGTGGCGAACATCGTCGCCGTGCGCCAGCTGCTTGAGCCGCCTCTGATGCGTCACCTCGCAGGGAAGATCCCCGCGGACGCCTACTCCGATCTTCGCGCGATGGCGGACACTATCGTGCAGGGAGCGGCGGAAGGCGATCTGACCACATATCTCGAGGCCGATCGGGCATTCCACTACGCGGTGAACACAAACAGCGACAACCCTCGCTTGATCAACCTCATCTCGCAGTTACGCAAAGAAACCCGCCTACCAGGTCTTGCAAACATGGTGGCGACCCAGAAGCTCTCCCGCTCCGCCGCCGAGCATCACGAGCTTCTGGATCTGCTCGAATCCGGTGATGGTGAGAGCGCAGAAGCCGTGATGCATTGCCACATTGGACACGTCATCGGCTGGTGGGCTGGGCGGGACGAGAGTTGATCCTGAGCCGACCAGTGGACCCGGTAGCGCCAAAGGAATCATTCCCTAGAGACGTGGCAAGCGCGAGCTCATCTCGAGTATGAAGATTGGCCGTTTAGACGCAAGTCCCAAAGCAGTGTGGTGAACGGCCGAACCGGAATGGGTGGGGAATGCGTGGTATCGGTCGCCTCCTTCATGCATCTGGCATGAAGGCGTGGAGGGTCCCAGATCTCTGCCGCCTGAACACCCGATGCCCTTCGATTGGAGCAGACAAGAATCGATCGACCATGCCGGTCTCCACGAGCACGGTGTCGACACCGATCGTGCCGTGACCGCACATCGACAGGAGTCCTGATGCCTCGATGCGGACCATGCCCCAGTCGGCGTCGTCGCGCGCCGGGGCGGCGGTCGATACTGAAGGTCGTACCGAGCACGTCCTCGACGCTGAGGCCACGGGTGCGGCCCTAGCTGCACCGACCCGGTCGTTGTTGATTCGGTCGATGGGAGTGCTGCCCCCGATGCCGAGGTGGGCTCTGTCTAGGTTGTAGTAGTCGAGCCAGGACTGCAAGGCTGCAGCTCGGCCCCGGTTCGAGGTCCAGGCGCGTGCGTACGCCCACTCGGTGGCGAGGGTGCGATTGAGTCGTTCGACCTTGCCGTTGGTCCAGGGGCAGTGCGGCTTGATGAACTTCTGCTGTATTGCGTGGGCTTCGATGATGCTTCGAAACGCGGCGGAGTGCCGGTAGGCGAACGCGTTGTCGCTGATGACGCGCTCGACCCTCACACCCAATGTCGCGTAGAACGTGATCGCACGTTCGAGGACTCCTGCTGCGGTGACGCCTTTCTCGTCGTCGTGGATCTCGGCATAGGCGACACGGGAGTGATCATCAATCACGGTGCGGACATAGTCGTAGCCGAGTCCCCGCTTACGATGTGGCCGTTCGTGACGTCCGTCAAGCCGCCAGCCTCCGCCGTCTGGGATCTGGGATCTGGCCGGACCGTCGTTCCGCTAAGCGAGTAATGCTGCGCCTACCGCGGGTGGGAGAGGCAACATCATCTCGACTGTTCCGCTCGATACCCGAGAGGAAAGAAGGCGATACCCGATTCCAAGCAAAACGGGCGAGATTCCGCGTCGACTCTTCGGCCTCTTCCAGTAACGCAAGGACCCCATGATGTGGACGGTGCGAGACGAACCACTGCTGGAGTGGGCTGTGCAACGTATACATAGTCGACATCTTGGACACTCCCATCAGATCGACTGTACACAGTGTCGCGCCCATTACCGGCCGCGGATTTCTACAGTGGTGAGCATCACGATCGGTTGATCGGGAGAGCCCGCCCTCAAGGTCTTTCGAAGGAGAAGCCCGTTGCAGCGAACACCAGAGTCCGAGAAGGCGCCCCAGGCGACCGTCTGCGCTCGCGACGCCCGCACGCACCCCTACCTCCCACACACCGCGGGTGACGCTACCGAGGAGATGCTGCGGCACATCGGAGCGGAGAGCCTCGAGTCGCTCTTCGTGGACGTGCCTTCAGCGCTGCGCCAGCTCGAGCCGTTCGGCCTGCCGCCCGCACTCCGCAGCGAGGCCGATCTCGCACGCTACGTCCGACGTCGACTCTCTCGCAACACTCCGGCCACGCGCGCGCTCAACTTCTGCGGCGCCGGCGTCTATCAGCACGACGTGCCGTCGGTCTGCGTCGAGGTTGCGGGCCGCGCGGAGTTCGTGAGCGCCTACGCGGGTGAACCCTACGAGGATCACGGCAAGCACCAGGCGCTCTTCGAGTACCAGTGCGTGATGGCCGAACTGCTCGAGATGGACGTCGTGAGCATACCGACGTATGACGGCTACCAGGCCGCCGGCACGGCACTGCGCATGGCCGGAAGGATCACCGGACACCGACGAGCCGTGGCAGTCGGGTCTCTCCTTGACGACAAGCGATCCCGCATCGCGGAGTATGTCGCCCCAACGATCGACCGGATCGAGCACTCCACCGCGGACATCGCGGCGGTCCGCGCCTCCCTCGACGAGGCGACCGCCGCGGTGTTCCTCGAGATCCCCGACGCCGAGGGGCTCATCGATGCCGACATCCGAGCTATCGCCGACGCGGCCCACGCCGTCGGGGCGATCTTCGTGGTCTCTGTCGACCCAATCGCGCTCGGATTGCTCGCAGCCCCCGCCTCACTCGGCGCCGACATCGTCTGCGGCGACCTGCAGTCGCTCGGCAACGGCATGCACTTCGGCGGCGCACACGCGGGCTTCCTCGCGGTGCACGACGATCCCCGGTTCGTCTACGAGCTGCCGACACGCCTCTTCGGTGCGGCGCCGACCCGGGTCGAGGGCGAACTCGGTTTCACCGACCTCGCATACGAGCGCACCTCGCTCGCGGCTCGCGAAAACGGCGTCGAGTGGATCGGCACGGCGTCCTCGCTCTCGGCGATCGTGGCCAGCGTCTTCCTCTCGCTGCACGGGCCGCACGGCATGCGCGAGCTCGGTGACGCGATCCTCGATCGCACGAGCTACGCGATGGAGGCCATCGCGGCACGGGCCGGAGCCCAGGTGCGCGACGCGGATCGTCCGCACTTCCGCGAGTTCGTCGTCGTGCTGCCGGATACCGCGCCGACCGCGGATGCCCTCCTCGAACGTCTCGTTGAGCACGGCGTCTTCGGAGGTGTCGCGCTCAACGACAGCGAGTTGCTCGTCGCGGTCACCGAGGTGCACACACGCGACGACATTGACACCTACATCGACGCACTCGCCCAGGAGGTGGCGGCATGATCTCCTTCCCGACGCGAGCCACGCAACCGTTTCAATACCACGGCGCCAAGTGGAATGAACCGCTGATCACCGAGCTCGGCGCTCCCGGCGAACGGGGCGTGCTGCCGCCTGGATCCGATCCCGACATGCGCGAGAGCGGGAGCCGCGCACGGGCGGGGATCCCGTCCACTCGGCCCGACCTCGCGCGCCTGCCCGAGGTGGGCCAGGCGCAGGTGCTCCGCCACATGCTCCGCCTGTCGCAGGAGACACTCGGGTCGCACCTGAATGTCGACATCGGCCAGGGCACGTGCACGATCAAGTACAACCCGATGATCAACGACGACCTCGCGCTCTCCGACGAGGTCGCGCAGCTCCACCCGCTGCAGCCCGAGAGCACCGTGCAGGGCATGCTTCAGATCTTCGTCGAGATGGAGGAGTTCCTCTGCAAGATCTCGGGTCTCTCCGCCTGCAGTCTGCAGCCCGGCAGCGGTTCGGCGGCGATCTATACCAACATCCGCATGGTGCAGGCGTACCACCGTTCGCGCAATGAGGAGCACCGCGACGTCGTCATCACGACGAGCTTCTCGCACCCCTCGAACGCCGCGACAGCGCGCTCCGCGGGGTACGAGGTCGTCACCATCGAGTCGACCGAGGACGGGTATCCGTCGATCGAGTCGCTGCGCGAGGTACTCACCGAGAACGTCGCGGCCCTCATGATCACGAACCCCGAGGACATCGGCGTCTACAACCCTCACATCAAGGAGTTCGTTGACCTCGTGCACGAGTTCGGCGGCCTCGCGGTCTACGATCAGGCGAACGCGAACGCGCTGCTCGGGATTACCCGGGCGGCCGACGCTGGGTTCGACGCGTGCCAATTCAACCTGCACAAGACGTTCGGCGCACCGCACTTCTCGGGCGGCCCGGCCTCGGGTGCGTGCCTGGTCTCGGAGAAACTCGAGCCGTTCCTGCCCGCGCCTGTCGTCGTGAAGCGGGACGGCGTCTACGCGCTCGATCACGATCGGCCGCTCTCAATCGGCAAGGTGCGCCCGTTCTACGGTGTCACCGGGCAGATCGTTCGAGCGTATGCCTGGATTCTCGCGCTCGGAGACGAGGGCCTCGCGCAGGTGACCCAGGGCGCGGTTCTCAACAACAACTACCTGCTGCACGAGCTGCTGCAGATCGAGGGTATCGAGGCTCCGCTCGCGCCGAACGGGCACCGCCTCGAGCAGGTGCGCTTCAGCCTGAAGAAGCTCACCGATCGCACGGGCGTGCGCTCCGCCGAGCTCGCGGTGCGGATGGCCGACTTCGGCTTCCACTACTGGACGAGCCACCACCCGTACGTGGTGCCCGAGCCCGCAACGTTCGAGACGACCGAATCGTACTCGCGCTCCGAGCTCGACCAGTTCATCGCGTCACTCAAGGCCGTGGCCGCCGAGGCGGCGACGGATCCCGAGCTCGTGCAGAGCGCTCCGCACCGCGTCGCCGTCTCTCGCATCGATGACAGTGCCGTGAACACTCCCGAGACGTGGATCCCGTCCATGCGCTCCTACCGCTCGAAGTACCTGGGCGAGGCTACAGCCGAGGTGCCGCGCTGGGAGCCCTTCGAAGGTCTGCCAGAGCCTCGACGCAACGCCCCGGCTGCGCATCGCTAAACCCACCACCACCCAAATCGCGGGCGACCGACACCGACCCTCGCGGTTCCCCGAATCTAACATGGAGACGTGATCTTGGACCTCCTCATAATCGGCGCCCGCATCGTGACGATGGATCCGCGGCGTCCGCGCGCCGAGCGGATCGGCATCTGGAAGGGGCTCATCATCGGCCTTGATGAGGAGCTGGACGGCCTGCGCTTCGCGCGTACCATCGATGCGCGCGGCATGACGCTCATGCCGGGGTTTCACGACTCCCACAACCACATGTCGACCTTCGGCCGCAGCCTCATCAACATCGACGCTTCCGGGCTGAGCTCCCTCGATGAGCTCTACGCGGCGATCCGCGAGCGGCACGAACAGCTGCCGGAGGGCGAGTGGGTCGTAGCCGATTCCTACAATCAGCACCGCCTCGGCGGTCACCCCACGCGCCAGGCGCTCGACACGGTGGCGCCCGGGCGTTCCATCATCGTCAATCACAACACGACGCACCTGCTCGTGGCGAGCACCCCGGTGTTCGAGCGTGTCGGCGCGCTCTCGGCCGACTGGCCGGTGCCCTCGGGCGGCTTCATCGAGCGCGACGAGGGCGGCGAAGCGACCGGGCTCGTGGGCGAGCAGGCGATGGGACCGTTCCGGGACCTCACCCGCCCGCACTCGATTGATGCCCTCGCCGCCGCCATCGGCCGCGCGAGCGACCACTTCCTGGCCGAAGGCATCACATCCGTTGTCGAGGCCGGCATCGGCAACTCCCCCGTCGTCGGCTCGAGCCCCATAGAGCTCGCGCCGTACCAGCTCGCCGCCGAGGACGGGCGCCTCGGCGTGCGCGCTCAGCTCATGGTGTCGATGGAGAATCTCAAAGAGGTGACGGCCTCCCCCGATGACCTCATCGACCTCGGCATCGACCTCGGGCTCCGCACCGGGCTCGGCGACGACAAGCTCAGCATCGGTGCCCTCAAGATGTTCACGGACGGCGCGATCGGCAGTCGCACCGCGGCGCTGACCACCCCGTTCTGCGACCACGACAGCACCGGCGTCATGCAGTTCGGTGAGGAGGAGCTCCAGCACCTCGCCACCTCGGCGGCGCGCGCTGGGTGGCAACTCGCGGTGCACGCGATCGGCGACCACGCGGTCGACGTTGCCCTTGGCATGATCGCGCGGGCCCGGGAGGCCGCACCCACCAACACGAAGCGTCATCGCATCGAGCACGCCTCGATCGTGCGCGACGATCAGCTGCCCCGCATGGCGGAGCTCGGCGTCATCGCGTCGACCCAGCCCCAGTTCGTGAGCTCGCTCGGCGACGCCGTGCTAGCCGGGGTCGGTGACCGCGAGGCGTGGACGTACCGGCACCGGTCGATTATGGACGCCGGCGTGCGGCTCGCCTGCGGTAGCGACCGCCCAGTGGTCTCGGGCAACCCGCTCACCGCGATCCGCGACATGGTCATGCGCCGCACCTCGAGCGGGCGCTCCTTCAGCCCCGACGAGTGCGTCGACGTGCATACCGCCCTCGTCGGGTACACTCGCGAATCAGCGTTCGCCGTGCACCGCGAAGACCGCCTCGGGCGACTGAGCGCCGGTTTCCACGCCGACTTCGTACTACTCGACGGAGATCCGCTCACCGCAGCGCCCGAGACGCTCCCCAGCATCCCAATCGCGGCCACGGCTGTCGGCGGCGCGCTGCTCTTCGACCCGTCCGGTATCGCTGGGCGCTAGAACGCCCACCCTCGCAACGCCGCCGAGCCGCGCGTGCTCGGCGCACAGCCGTCGAGCTCCTCGCACCCCTGAAAGGACCACCATGAGCACCACTCGCGAGTTCACCGTGGTCGAGACAAACGCGGGTCGCGCCTCTAAGCTCATCGGTGGCATCGCAGCAGACGTGCGCGCACGCACCGGAGGCGACGCCGTAAAGCGCCTGCGAGTCGTCGGTAGCATCGAAGTGGCGCCGGAATCGGACCTCATCGTCGAGGCGGTACCCGAGATCCCCGAGCTCAAGACCCGAGTGCTGGCCGCCGCGGAGCGCTTGAGCGCGAGCGGGATCCTCGCTTCAAACACCAGCTCACTCAGCGCCGTTTCTCTCGCCGACGCGCTGGAGCAGCCGGAGCGGTTTCTCGGGATGCACTTCTTCCAGCCCGTGCCCGACACGGTGCTCACCGAGCTGATCTTGCACGGCGGCGTTTCCGACGAGACCGTGGCCGCTGCGCAGCGGTGGACCGAGGAACTGGGGGCACCCCTATCTCGGTGACCGACACCGCCGGATTCGCCACCACGCGACTCGGCCTCGCCATCGGGCTCGAGGCGATGCGGATGGCCGAAGAGAACGTCGCGACCCCCGAGGACATCGATTTCGGTATGAACCTCCGGCACCAGCACGCCGTCGGCCCGCTGCACACGACCGATATGGTGGGACTCGACGTACGCCTCGCCATCGCCGAGCACATGGAGCGGGAGTTCGGCCCGCGCTTCACTCCACCGCAGATCCTGCGCGACATGGTAGAGGCGGGGAAACTCGGACAGAAGACCGGTGGAGGTTTCTTCGTCTGGAGGAGTGAGTTTCTCTGTGCCCCTCCTCGCTTGCATTTGGTGAACTCACCGACGCGCCAGTACCGGGTTTCGGTCCTTCACGACTTGCTTGGATAGGGGCGCTGCGTAACGACTCAGCTCGCGGCTGAGCTCACAGCATCAGCGAGGGCCACGGATCGCCATGCTCGCCCGTCGCGGGATTCATCACCTGATAGACCATCGGCATTCCCTCTCCGTCCCACCCGCTCGGGATCGCGCGCGTCTTTTCGCGCGCGCGATCGGATTCGAGGCTAAAGACGCACGTGGGCGGGAGACCTATACATTTGGTCCGGTGAAGAATTCAGATTCGTACTCGTTGTATATGCCGTGGAGTGTGCGCGACCGCGAACATGGATGGCAGTCCCTAGCCCAGAGCTCCCGGAGTCGACGATGATCCGCCTGCACGATGTGTTCCACATCTTAAAGCTCGGCCTGACCCCGGTCCACATTCCGCGTGGCCCCTCGTCGGAGATCCGTTGGGCCCATGTCACCGAGCTCGTCGATCCCTCGCCGTGGCTGCTCGGCAAGGAACTGCTGCTGACGACCGGCATCTCGCTCGTCGACAAGCCCGAGGAATGGGACGCATACTGCCGACGCCTCCGGGACGCGGGTGTCGCGGCAATCGGGTTCAGCACTGGGCCGAGCCTCCCCCACCGCACAGTTCCCGAGGAGCTCGTCGCGGCGGCCCGCCAGCACGAGGTGGCGCTGGTACACGTGCCGCACGACACGCTGATGCAGCACGTCGTGCAGGAGGTATCGAACGCGCTGCACCAGGCCCAGAACCAGGACCTCATGCGCTCACTTTCACTGCAACGCCAACTGAGTGAGGCTGCATCGAGCCCTGACGGCGCGCAGCGCATCATCGATGTACTCGCGCAGGTGCTTCGGTACCAGGTAGTCGTACTCGACGACCGGCTGCGCACTATCGCGCGGAGCGACAGCGGCGCTGAGGCGCGCATCGAACCGATTCGGGATCAGCTGAAGAGTCGGCTCCGAGACGGACTGCGCTGGTCCATCTCGGAGGGTGGCGTGCACGACACGCTCGTGGTCCTGCCACTCGGTACCGCCGGCCGACTCTCCGGGATCCTGACGGTCGTCTCGCCCGGCGCCATCACAATGCACGGCCGCGCGACCCTTGGTCTCGTCGCGTCGCTCCTCGGCATCCTGCTCGAGCGCCGATACGCCTCACAGGAGCACCGCCGAATGCGCGAGACGCAGCTGCTCGAGCGGCTGCTCGACGACATCACAACGCTGCCCGAGACGGTCGAGTACTTTACCAAAGCAGACGTCAACATCGTTCACTCGCACGTATTATGTGCGTCTGAGCCGCAGGATCAGACGGCGCTTGAGGGCTTCGTCGTCGAGGCTCTCGGGCTGTGCGAGGAGGTCGTGGTGGCGGGTAGCGGTAGCGAACGGCTCTTCCTGCTCCTCGGCACTGAACCGCGCGTGATCGACGCGCTCACGCCTCTCGTGGTCGCGGCAGGACTCGGCCCAGCGGGACTCAGCGAGCGGCGAGCGCTCGAGGACGTGCAGGAGAGCGTGGCGCAGGCTCGGTTCGTGCGCTCTGTCGCGGCTTCGCGCGATGTGCCCGTGCTCGAGCGCATCGACACCGGGGGATACCGAGCGCTCATGATGCTCGGCACCGCGGAGGTGCGCCATCAGTTCGCCGACACCGTACTCAGCGCGATCGATGCGTCGGACGCGAGCCAGGGTACCGAGCTCTTCACTACGGTACGAGCGTACGTTACGGCGCTCGGCAATCACGCCGCCACCGCCGAGGCCCTCGGGGTACACCGGCACACCGTACGCTCGCGACTGTTGCGAATCACCCAGCTCACCGGGCGTGACCTCACGCTTCCCGAGAACTTCCTGGAGTTATGGATGGCCATCGAATTCCGAACCAGCAATAGAGAGGATGTACACCCGTGAATACAGGTGGAGTCGTCGTCGTCACCGGAGGCGCTGGAGCGTTCGGTGCGGCGATCAGCAGGGAGCTCGCAGAGAACGGCTGCACTGTCATCATCGCGGATCGCGACCTCGAAGCCGCCGAGCGCGTCGCCGCGACAATCGAGGGGGCCTCCTTCGTTGCCCTCGATCTCGGTGACGAGAGCTCGATCTCCGCGTGCGTCGACGCCGTCGTAGCTCGCCACGGGCGACTCGACGTGCTCGTGAACAACGCGGGCTACTCGCCGCCCGGGGGCGTCGGCAGCACGGAACTCGTCGACTTCGATCGTGCGATCTCAGTGAACCTCCGGGGCGCCTACCTCATGAGCGTCGCCGCGTTGCCGCACCTCCGTGCCGCCCCCGCGGCACGGATTGTGATGGTCGGCTCTCGCACCTGGCTCGCTGGAGGCAATCCCGCGTACACCGCCTCGAAAGCTGGGGTGGTCGGCCTCGCGCGATCCTTCGTTCACGCCCTCGGCCCGAGCGGCGGTACGTGCAATGTGGTCGCCCCGGGGCCGGTCGACACCCCGCTCGTCGACGACATGGTGATGGGCGAGTCGCGGGCCGAGAACTTCCGCCGCTACGCCGCCGCTTCGCCCCTGCGTCGGGTGGCGACCCCCGAGGACGTCGCGAGGGCCGTCGCGTTCTTCGCCGGCCCGGGAGGCGCATTCATCACGGGCGAGGTGCTGCACGTCGCCGGCGGCCTGCAGCTCGCGCCGCCATTATAATGCCGGACGATCTGCCCGGCAACTGCGCAGCACGAAGCAACCGCAACTCACCATCAGATAGGACACCATGACGCAGCAACTCTCTCACTCCACCCAGACCGGACACCGCGGTTCGCCCGGTAAGGTCGCGCTCGCCAGCTTCATAGGCACGAGCATTGAGTGGTACGACTTCTTCCTCTACGGCACAGCGTCAGCGCTCGTGTTCGGCGCTCTGTTCTTCCCCTCAGAGGATCCGATCATCGGTACGCTCCTTGCATTCGGATCCTTCGGCGTCGGCTTCGCCGCTCGCCCGCTCGGTGGAGCGATCTTTGGCAACCTTGCCGACCGCATCGGCCGGAAGAAGGTGCTCGTCACCACGCTGCTCATCATGGGGATCGCGACCGCCGCGATCGGTCTCCTCCCGACGTTCGATCAGATCGGCGTGTGGGCGCCGATACTGCTCGTCGTGCTCCGCCTCGTGCAAGGCATCGGTGTCGGCGGCGAGTGGGGTGCCGCGGTCATGATGAGCGTCGAGCACGCGCCCGAGGGACGGAAGGGCTTCTTCGGCTCGATCCCGCAGATGGGTGTGCCGACCGGCACAATCCTTTCCACCGGCGCATTCGCGCTGCTCGCACAGCTGCCTGAGGATCAGTTCCTCGCCTGGGGCTGGCGCCTCCCCTTCCTCGCGAGCTTCCTGCTCGTGCTCGTGGGCCTCTTCATCCGCGTTTCCATCGAGGAGTCGCCCGAGTTCCAGGACGTCGCGTCGGCGGGGCGCGTGCAGAAGATGCCACTCGCCGTCGCGGTGCGCGGACACTGGCGCTCCATTCTCGCGGCAGCGGGCACTCGCTTCTCCGAAAACTCCAGCTTCTACGTCGTCACGGTGTTCTCGATCACCTATGGTGTCGAGGCGCTCGGACTCGACCGCTCGCTCATTCTCAATGCTGTACTGATCTGCGCCTTCATCGAGTTCTTGCTGATTCCCGCGTTCGGGCGCTGGTCGGAGAAGCTCGGGCACCGAAAGCTCTTCCTGTGGGCCGCGGCGGCGTCGGTGCTCGTCGCGTTCCCCTACTTCCTACTCTTCAACACCGGTAACTTCGCCGTCATCGCGACGGCGATGTCGCTCACCGTCGGCATCGCGTGCATCATGTTCGCGCTCGAGCCCGTCATTATGGGCGCGCTGTTCCCAGCCGAGATCCGCACTAGCGCAGTGTCGATCGGCTACCAGGTCGCCGCCGTCTTCGCGGGCGGACTCTCACCTTTCATCGCAACCGGCCTATACACGCTCTTCGATGGGGCGTGGTGGCCGGTCGCCGCGTACCTCGCGCTTATGGGAGTGATCAGCTTTGCATCGATGTGGCTTGCGCCCGCGGCAGCGCGTCGTGAGCGAGATGGCGTGCGGGGTAAAAATAACAGCCCTCAATGTGCTTCACCATCAGAATGAGAGGCGACACCCCTGGAACGCTGGGAGTGGGCTGCTGTTGCGCGAAGCAGTCACCAATGGCAGTGATGTTTCCACGGCCCTGATTTCGCGGGCCCACGGACGAGCTCAGCCTTGTAGTAGCCGTTCATCGTCTCGGCGAGAGCGTTATCGTAGCTGTCGCCCACGGTCCCCATCGAGGGTGTCACCCCGATCTCCGCGAGGCGTTCCTGTACCGAATTGACGTGAATGACTGCCCGCATCGCTGTGACAACACAGCTCCGGGAGATGCTTTCCCCGCGACCACCGGGCCATCTCGATCGCATCGATCACCGTCTCAGTCTTCATGTTCGCTGCGCAGCGCCAACCGACGATCATGCGACTACACGCGTCGACAATGAAACAGACTTAGGCAACGCCCAGCCAGGTCGGCACGAACGTCAAATCAGTCACCCACAACTGGGTTCGGTGCAGCAGCACTGAATACACGGATCACAAGGTCAGGGTGCCTGGGCATCTTCGGGTCAGGCTTCATGGCCTTGAACCGCTTCTCTCAGCACACCTCCTCAATATCTAGGGCCTTCATGAGCCGGGCAACCTGGTCGCGGCCGAACTCGACACCTGCCCGCTGGGCAGCTTTCCAGAGTTTCCGTACCCCGTAGAAGGAGTAGTCGATTCCCAGAGGTCAAGTAGTCGCGGCGCGGTCTCCGCATCCCGGAGCTGTCGCGCTGATTCCGGCCTACCGTTCGCGTAATACGTGGACGGGGCCACCTACGATACCTTGCAGATGCGCTCAACGCCGAGACGTCGACGGGCGACGATGTCGTCCTTGTTCTGGTTGATGAATCGAACTACATCTTGTGTTGGCGGTCGAGCTCCGCCCCGAAGAAAGACGCGGCCCGCTTCAAAATTTCATTCGCACGCTTGAGCTCACGGTTCTCTTGCTCAAGCTCGCGCATCCGCGCCTGCTCGTCGGTGGTGACTCCGACTTTCACCCCGTCATCGATATCGGCCTGGCGAACCCAGGCACGTACCGATTCGATCCCGTAACCGAGCTGCTCAGCCACGCGCATGGTCGTACCTTGGCTGGTGCCGAACTCGGCGCGGAAGGTGCGCACCATCCGGATGGCTGCAGCTTTCTCCTCAGTCGAGTAGCGGCGTCCCTTGTGCTTGTGTCGGGGCATGGTCCCATTCTCGTTCCATAACTATGGAGCCTCCACCGAATCCAGGGCGCTTTACTCTACGTGCAGGGCAAAGACGCGCTCCGGCACGAGCTCCCCGTTGAGAAAGCACTCCGGTCTGGGCGTACTGGCCGGGTTCCACAGTCAAAACTTCCGCGTCGTTCGAACCGGCCCTGGCTCGAAGGGGCACGGTTATCGAATCGTCCCGCCGAGGTAGAAGACCGAGCAGTCCCAGAGCCTTGGAAAGGGGATCTCGCGGTCGGGCCTGAAAACTCCGGCCTGGTGACCCTGGTGAAGTGGCGGACCAGATTCGCGCTGGTCGGGAGGCTTCCCGGAATACGAGCGTCGATGACGGTGAGCGAGTTGATGCAGCGCATGATCCATTCATTGCCCTCCGAGTTCACGAAAACGATCACCTGGGATCAAGGGCAACAGATGGCGCAGCACCGCCGCTTCACGATCGCGACGGAATGCGAGATGTATTTCTGCGATCCGCACTCGCCCTGGCAGCGAGGATCGAACGAGAACCTCAACGGCCTGATCCGAAACTTCTATCCCAATGGCACGAACTTCAACCAGGTGGCTGGTGAAGAGATCGCTCAGATGCAGGATCTGCTGAACGATCGCCCGCGGAAGACTCTAGATTGGGCGACGCCTCGTGAGAAACTCGGAGCGCTACTCACCGGTGTTGCGTTAGCATCCTGAAACCGCCTCCTTTACGCGAACGGAACTCGACCAGTTCGTCTCCTCCCTGCGCACCGTGGTCGCCGAATCCGGAGCTCATGAAGGGCGCTCCGCACCGTGATACCATCTCGCAAATTGACGCCGGTGGTGTAAACGCACCACACACCTGGATCCCCTCGATGCGTTCCTACCGCTCGAAGTACCTTGGTGAGGAACGTGAAGCTGTCGCGCGGTGGGAGCCCTTTGCTGCTGCCCCACAACGCGTCCGCTGCCCATTGTTGGGTGGCTTGAGCCCAAAATCGCTAGTTCGGGAGCAAGCCTGCGAGCCCGCTCCCCAATCAGAATGGCAAATATATGGTTGCGGGTGACGGGCAGAATGCTCAGATCCTTTGACAAGCGGCCAGAGGCGTCCGTGCTTCATCGCATTCCTCCATGGAGCGCACGGAAACGTCATAAATCGAATATTCTCTGAAAGCGATCACGGCTCGTCCTCAACGATCAAGCTTTTAGTGAGACTAAGACGTAGCGACAGTCCAGACCTCCGGAGCGGCATCCACTATCACCGCAAGGTACGCCAAGGTTAGATTCTGAGTAGAAATTGCTAGATCGGTAGAAAGTTAGTACACAAACAGGGGCGTGTTTGGATTGAATTCCCTCCGAGTGCAGTATGCATGCTACCGCGCCAGAGGCCAGTCGGACTCATTAGGCAAGTGGATTAGTTTCTTGTTCACGAACTCAGTGATAGCGAAGCGACCGAGCTCTCGGCCGAAGCCTGAAGCTTTGGTCCCACCAAACGGGAGCTCAGGGGAATCCGCGAGCGACTCATTGACATAGACCATGCCGGTATCGAGGCGGTTGGCTACACGCAGGGCTTGGTCCCGGTCGATGGTAAAGAGATACGAGCCCAGACCGAAGGGGATGTCGTTAGCCAGTTCGATAGCCTCATCCTCAGAGGAAACACGATAGAGCTGCGATACCGGACCAAAGAACTCAGCCTGCGAGGTCTCCGACCCGACGGGCACTTCTTCGAGCACGGCTGTCTTAAAAAATGCACCATCGGCCCTGCCATCTCCGAGCACCAGCTTCGCGCCCTCCTCAATTGCGCGACCGACCTGCTGTTCCAGCTCGGCAGCCGCGATTGCAGACGACATCGGGCCGACACGAACCCCCTCGACCAGCGGATCGCCCAGTGGGGCAGCTTCAAGCGCAGCGAGAAACCGACTGCGGAATTCTTCGTACAGCTCGGCAATGACGATGAACCGCTTCGCACCGTTGCAGGCCTGGCCGCTGTTATGCAACCGTGAGTTGAGTGCAGCGGCGACCGCGTTATCCATGTTCTCGACACTCAGAACGATAAACGGATCGGAGCCGCCGAGTTCGAGCACCACCGGCTTCAGGTGGCGGCCCGCAACCTCACCGACGGAACGGCCGGCGGTTTCCGATCCCGTGAGCGAGACGCCCCTAACTCGCGGGTCGGCGATCACACGATCGATTCGACCGCTTTCGACGTAGAGATTCTGGTACGCACCTTCTGGAAATCCAGCATCACGCAAAATATCGGCGATAAAGGCCGAGGATTCCGGGCACTGGGAGGCTGGTTTGATGAGCACGGTGTTCCCCGCGAGCAGATTTGGGGCCGCGAACCTGGCGATCTGGTAGACCGGGAAATTCCAGGGCATGATGCCGAGCAGGGCGCCCAAGGGTGTCGACCGCACGATCGCCGTCCGCCCTCGCTTAGACTCGAGAACTTCATCAGCGAGATACTGCGCACCTTCCTCACCGTAATAGCGGTAGATCGACCCAACGAACCTGATCTCGCCAATGGCCTGCCACAAGGGCTTGCCCACTTCGCGAACAATTATGTGAGCGAGCTGATCCCGGCGCTCCTCATGGAGCTCAGCAGCCCGAAGAAGCATGGCAGAACGTTGCTTAATACTTAATTTGTTAAGCGCCGAGAAAGCTTCGTGAGCCAACTCAATGCCAGCCTCGAGTTCGGCCTCGCTCAATACCGGTAACGCCTCTCCGTTCTCACCCGTATACGGGTTCACGACCTTGTAAACCATCGAGGTTCTCCTCACATTTTCTGAAGCTATGTATCTATATCTGACCCTCCGGGAAGGAGGATGGTGTAGCTGGCATCACGTCAAAGTTATGCCGCTTCTAAAGCCTAGGAAACATTCAGAGCATGATGCCTATACCTACTGGACAAGCTAGAGCCTCCAGGCATCCACTACGGATGGTCCCAGGAGCGTCGAGACCGATTCTCGAAACGGGTCTGCTGCACGGATAGGTGACATCTGAGTTGGCTTGCCCGGGAGGGTGGGCTGGAAGGATGTCATTGTGCCTAAGCCTTATCCCCGAGAGTTCCGCCACGATGTTGTGCGAGTCGCGAGGAACCGTGAGCCCGGTGTGACGATCGAGCAGATCGCGAGAGACTTCGGGGTCCATCCGATGACGTTGCAGAAGTGGATGCGTCGCGCCGACGTCGACGAAGGCGCGAAGCCCGGCCAGTCGCGGACCGAGGCGGCTGAAGTCCGTGAGCTGCGGAAGCGGAACCGGCTGCTGGAGCAGGAGAACGAGGTGCTGAGGCGTGCGGCGGCGTATCTGTCTCAGGCAAATCTGCCGGGAAAAGGCTCTACCCGCTCGTGACTGAGCTCGCCGCTGCAGGGGTCCCTGTGACGGTGACGTGTCGGGTGCTCAAGCTCTCTCGCCAGCCCTACTACCGGTGGCTGGCGGACCCCATCACCGATAGCGAGGTAGTGGAGGCGTATCGCGCGAACGCGCTTTTTAACGCTCACAAGGACGACCCCGAGTTCGGGCACCGGCTCCTCGCCGACGAGGCCCGCGATGCGGGTGAGACGATGTCGGATTGGACCGCGTGGCGGATCGTGTCAGCCAACGGCTGGTTCAGCGCGTTCGGGAAGCCCAAGCGCGGCAAGGGTCGCAAGCCTGGGCCACCGGCGCACGACGACTTGTGCGCCGTGGTCGACGAGCACGGCCGGACGCGGCATGTATTCACGGCCAAGTTGTCTAATGAACTTTGGCTGACCGACATCACGGAGCATAAGACCGCCGAAGGCAAGCTCTACCTCTGCGCGATCAAAGACGTGTACTCCGGCCGCATCGTCGGCTACTCGATCGACTCCCGGATGAAGTCCCGACTGGCCGTTCAGGCCCTCGAGAACGCCGCCCGGATGCGCGGCGACGTTGCCGGCTGCAGTGTCCACAGCGATAGAGGATCTCAATTTCGAAGCCGGAAGTTCCTGCGCGTTCTGACCCGTCATCGCCTGGTCGGGAGCATGGGTCATGTCGGCTCCAGCGGTGACAACGCGGCCATGGAATCGTTCTTCGCCCTGCTCCAGAAGAACGTCCTCGACCGTCGTTCATGGACCACCCGAGAGCAGCTCCGGATCGCGATCGTGACCTGGATCGAACGGACCTACCACCGCCGGAGACGCCAACCCCGCCTGGGCCGTTTGACGCCCATCGAGTTCGAGACCATCATAAACACGACCGTCGCACTGGCGGCGTGACTACAACCTGTCACCTATCCGTGCAGCAGACCCAGGAGGACGAGTGATGTGGCGTTGGCGATACATCGGCAGCATGCCCCGGTCGCGGCGTTGCTCTCGCAGCACGGTTGATGGGGATCGCCCCAAAGTCCTTGCGATGTGCCGGATCGAGTCTCCTTGAGGGATTCCGATCGGGATCTGCTCACGCTCAAGCTTTGAGAGGTATCGTCCCGATAGAGCCGGGCGTGGGGGTGGGGTCATTCCTCCAGCATTGCGGAACATTCCTTCGCCCCAGCCCCGACTGCAATGAGCCTGGACAGCCGCGTCCTCAGTAGACAGGCCGCGAGCGATACCCGACCAGAACGTGTCGATATGCTGTTGCAGGATTCTGCTGATATGAGGCATAAGCGGGTACGTCCCTTCAAATGAAGGGTGTTGCAACGACCACATGAAACCGCCGTGACTGGGGTGCCAACCACCGGCAATACGGTTGGCGGGAAGGCGAGAGGCCATGTCACCCCGACGGGAACCTCGTCAGCGGCGAGCTCTTTCCCGAGCGGGTAAAGCCGATATTCCTCTAGGCCGCCCTTCCGAACAAGCCAAAGCAGTTTTCGCCGATTCCTGCATCAGACCCCAGCCAACCAGCCCAGTTGCAGCTGAGAATAGCTACCGCGAACTGACCCTTGCAGGCTTTGCTTCTGCAACTCCAACCTTATTCCAGGCTTGCTTGAGAAGCCTCTGGACCGATCCATCTAGTACAACAGCCGCAACGAGAGTCGCGCCAATAAGGATTGTCTGCAGGAACTGGGACACCCCCATAATGACAAGGCCGTTTCTAAGGACGCCCACAAACAGAAGTCCAGCAATCACGCCACTGATACGTCCTGCCCCACCCTCAAGTGCGACTCCTCCGAGCAAAACCACAGTGAGTGCCTGGATCTCCATTCCGGACCCCACCGTAGGCGGAGCAGAGTGGAGCTTCGCAGTGAGAAGCATCCCCGCGAGCGCCGCCATCACACTTGTGAGAACGAACAGGAATAGCCTGGTGCGTGGAACATTGATGCCCATAAGGTGCGCTGCTCGGCTATTTCCACCAATCGCGAGTACATTGCGGCCTACGGCCCAACGGTTAAGCATGCACCAAGCGGCGAACGTGACGAGCAACAGGATGATCACTTGGAGCGACACCGGCCCGAGTGCCATAGTACCAATAGACGTAAACGCCTCCGGTAACCCGGAAACTGTTGCACCATTTGTCAGGAAAAGAGCCATTCCTCCCCAGACACTGAGAAAACCCAAGGTAATAACAAGAGCGTTCATTCTAAGATAAGCGATTAGAATCCCGTTTAACAATCCCGCCACGATTCCCATACCGACCCCTGCGACGAGACCAAGAACTATGTTCCCGGTCTCGTTGATAGTAAGAGCACTCAGGATCGCGGCAAGACTGGCTACTGAACCAACAGAAAGATCAAGAGTGCCCGCCATAACTAGGAATGCAAGGGGCAGAGCAATTAAGCCAAGCTCCGCAATTTGAAGCAGGATCGTTTGAGCGTTGCCAAAGCTCAAGAATCGGGGATTCGCTGTGGCGAAAAACGCAACAAGTGCGAGCAACGCGACGAAGGTGCTGTTCTGTACTAGGAATATTTTCAATCGATTCATTTGCGGTTGCTTCCTACGCGTGAAATATCCAAAAGGGTTTCAAGGAGTTCTGTTTCATAACGGGAGGAGCGTGTCACTTCACGGCAGGCTCCGCGGGCTATGACGTAGCTACGTTCGCAAAGTGACGTAATTTCATCCGCTTCCGCTGAAGCGACGAGCACGCAAACTCCAGTATCGGCTAGTTCCCGTAGCGCAAGTCGGATATCTTGCTTCGCTCCTACATCCACGCCCTGCGTGGGCTGGGCAAGCAACAGAACTTTGGGTGCAACGGGAAACATCCATCGCGCTAAGAGATGTTTTTGCCGATTTCCACCAGAGAAACTCATGACTGGAGCATCGCCAGCTGGGCCTTGAACATTGAGCGTCGAACGAATTCCCGCATAAGCCTGCGCGATATTTTTTCGCGAACGAAAACCTCTTGAGAACCATGGCAAATATGTGTTGTCGATGGCACTAAGCCCGCCTATAAGGCCGTCGCTTTCGCGATCAGCAGGCACTAGGTGCACCCCTTGGATGATCGCATCAATGGGTTTTGCAATACGGTATCGTTTGTCGCTGAGGTTTGCATCAAGTCCTCCACGAATCCCGAAAAGTCGCTCGAGCAAATGGAATTGTTCACCTGCGGCCATTCCAAAGAGTCCGACAATTTCTCCATCGTAAAACTCCAAGTCGGCCGCCGGCTCGCGCACCTGAAGTCGCAAGTGAGATGGCTTTGGGATCCATTCCTCTTCGCGCTCCACCTCGGGAGCGAGCGCATGGGTGAGATCAGCAAGGCTAAGCCCGATGGCAGGCGTGTCCATGACGACGCCTCCACCACGGAGAACAACCACACGCTCGCAGACATCCAAGATATCTGGTAGGCGATGCGACACATAGATAACGGTCGTGCCTTTGGCAGCGAGTTTGCGAATAAGCTGGTGTAGCGCCGTAGTTTCGGCCTGACCAAGAGCTGCAGTCGGCTCATCGAGAAGGAGTACACGCATATCGCCTCTCAGTAGGCCTCGTGCCAAGTCGACGAGTTGTCGTTCGCCCAGCGAAAGCGTCGATACTGGTGCTTCAAGGTGTAAATGATCTGCGCCCAGCTCAGAAAGGGCTTCCCTGGCACGTTTGACACGGCTAGCTCGAAGCGGCGCGTCTGCCCGAGCTAGAAACAAATTATCGATAATGCTGAGGTTTGGGACCAACGCTGGCTCTTGGTGAATAACGGTTACCCCGCGGTCGGCAATCTCACCCGGCGTAGCACGCCTCCCAATAGTCTCCCCATCTAGCGCTAAAAATCCCGACGTAGCCGCAAGTGCGCCGGTGGCTACATTCAACATCGTTGATTTTCCCGCACCATTGTGACCGAGAAGTCCGACTACCTCTCCAGCCGAGAACTCAAGACTTACGTTGTCCAGTGCAGCTGTGGGTCCAAAACGTACTGAAACGCCCGAGAAGCTCAACCGAGCCATCTTTGCTCCGATCACATTATGAATTCTCAAAACAACCCTTACGCAAAGAGACGCGCCCAACCGCTACGTTGGGCAGGGCGCGAGCGTTAGTCAACGTAGAATTCGTTGGCATTCGAGGCGTCAACGGGCGTCAACGGTACCGTGTTAGCTACGACCTCTCTTCCTTCAGCGGCTGCGATGAGCAATTTCACATTGCTTTCAGCGATAGGTGCTGCAGGAAGGATGAACCCACCTCGCCAGATGCTGTTGGGAATAGAAATCACATCGAGTGTTTCGTTCGTAGCGTCAGGCGCGCCAATCCAATAATTCCCATCGTCTTTAGCTACACCCGAATCGAGCAGTGACTGGTACGCACCGAGCGCATTGTCATTGTTGTTTCCGATCCAAACCGAAGTTTCAGGAACAGCGATTAGGTGGCTCTTAGCTGCACTATTGCCATCTTCGCGTGAAATTCCTGGAAGCTCCTGTACCTTCGCCTGGGGTGCCAACTCCCTCAGAGCGTCCTGGATGCCCTGAACTCGGCCATTACCGAGATCCGAAGTCTTGTCGGCGATGAGAGCAACAGGGACTGTGCTCTCCTCCGCCTTATTCTCATTGATCCATTTCGCGGCCGCAGTACCTACCATGTAGCCGTCTTCGTAAGGGTCGAACATAGTTCCTTCGAGCGCACCATCCCATAAAGTTCCGTAAGCAAGTACTGGAACACCCGCTTCCACTGCTCGAGTCGTCACGGGCACCATTGCGTCGCTCTGAACTGGAAAGCCCATGATGGCTTTCACATCACCCCGCTGAACCCACGCTTCCCAGTCAGAAACTTGCTTCTGCACGTCCCACTGTGGGTCACTGCTCAAGAGCTCATATCCGGCTTCCGCTGCTTCCTCTTCCATGAGAGCCAGGATGTCATTCCAGATGTCAATGTCCAGTCCTGCAAAGCCCATAGCGATGGCGCCATTGGTTGCTTCTGGGGCGTCATTGCCCGGTTCATTACTAGAGGCACTGCATCCGACCAGCAGTGCTGCAACGCTAAGGCTTGATGCGGCCATACCGGCCCATTTCCGAAACTGTTTCTTCACAATGTTCCTTTTCGCTAAAAAATGGGTTTCTACGTCAGTGGTTAAAGCTTTCGACTGGACTTCAGGTCATTTTGAAGTCGACGACAACACGTTTTCCCGCCGCCTTTTCAAGCCCCAAGATCGCATCAGAAATTTGCGTTTGCGGAATTCTGTCGCCGACCAACTGATCGAGGGGAAGTAACCCGGAGAGGTAGAGCCGCGCGATTTTCACAAAGTCTGCTTGGGGTCGCGAAGAACCGTAGTGGCAACCTAAAATTCTCTGACCTGAGTACACAAGAGGCCAATGGTCGATGGTAACTTTGTCGTCTTTCGCTGGCATACCTACGAGAACGGCTGCGCCGCCATACTTCAAGTACTTCATGACGTCGGCGGTAACACGAGATATACCGATGGCGTCAAATACGAAGTCCACGCCTTCACCATCAGTCAGTTCTTTAACTTTCTCGAAGCGTTGCGAACACATGCCATCGATGACATCTGTGGCACCAAGTTGAGCGGCTATTTCGAGTCGTTCCTCTGATGGATCGAGCACAATGACCTTGCTTGCCCCCGATAGTCGCAGTCCGAGCACAATCGCCTGCCCTACGCCGCCAGCGCCCACAACCACCGCAGTCTCGCCCGCCTTAACCCCGGCAGTGTTCAACACAGCACCTACACCTGTGGTAACCGCACAACCGATCAACGCCGCAATCTCGGGAGGCACTTCGTGCGGGACCTTCACTACTGCTTCACGCGGAACCACCGCGTACTCTGAAAAGGCGGACACGCCGAGATAGGGCTGCACTGGTCGGCCGTCTTTCGCAGACAACGGCGTGGTGCCGTCAGGAAGCATATGATTTACAGCATTACTTTTACTACAAAGCCAGGTTTTTCCGTCCACGCATGCACTGCAGTACCCACACGCGGCATACCAGCTCAGTATCACACGATCTCCCACGGTAAGGCCGGTAGTCCCTTCACCCAACCCGACAACTATGCCCGCACCTTCGTGCCCAAGCGCGGTCCGTTCCCAGATCGGCCATTCACCCTTCAACACATGCAAGTCAGAGTGACAGATACCAGCGGCCTCTAACTTGACAAGGACTTCGCCATGGCGAGGCGGACGTGTTTCTATAGACTGAAGATACGGTTCGCTGCCTACACCTTCAAAAAGGAGTGCGTTACCAGTCATTTGCATGATTTACCTACATCTTCCTTGGTGCAAGCTGATTCCAAATGCGTACGGGACTATGGCGAGTCCACCTAGTACGTGTGATTACACGATAGATCGACGGGCTCCAAACAGGCCTATCCAATCTGGATACCATTCAAGATAATTTAGGCCTTTATGGATATTCCCAATCTTGCGCCAGTACGCCCGAGGGTGATGTTTGCAGTGTCGGCAGGCGGCAAGCATTGGAAAGTAAGCATTGGAGCCATTCAGCCGATGCAGTTTCGACCAGTTCGACTCCAGGCACCGCAAGGCAGATTGCATCCTGCGGGTTGGGGCAGGCGTCGGGTATGCAGATCTAGATATACCCGGTGAGATCGTTGGTGACACACGACTGATCAGGGTAGGCCTCCGCAAGCGGTGTGTCCCCGATCATAGTTGTAGTGCTCAAGCCATGGCCCCAGCACATCTGTGCGTTCTTGGTTCGATGTGAAGGGGCGACGGTACGCCCATCCTTCTTGCCTTCTTGCATCGTGCGGCTGAACCGTTCGGCTTTCCCATTCTGCGATGGCGAGTGCGGCCTTGTCAGCACCTGATTCGCCCCAGCACTTCGAGTTAGTGCTGGAACTCCCACGATAACCAATATTTAAACGCGTTGTCCGTCATTACTTCTCGGATCATGACCCCGTGACCATGGAAGAACGCTGCCGCGTCCCGCTGAAACGGTGCACATGTTGCACCCTTCTCATCCGGAAGCACACGAGCGTACGCGAGATGAGAATGGTCCCAGATGGCCACATAGACCCGGTCCATCCCAGGCTTCACTGATCTGCGTTTGCCACGGTTGTGATTGATAACATCTGGCCTCTCGACACGCCAACCACCACCCGCAGCGACCGAGGGAATTGTCACCCATGATGCGAGGCGCTCGAGTATGTCCGACTCGTAATCGACGAGATAGCGGGTGATCCATCGTTGAGGTCGGTTACATGTGTTCGATGATTGTGGGGCGATATGTGGGTGGAAAATGTGCGGGTACTCAGCATTGACGCGCCTGCCATAGCGTTTCCCTTCGCCAGCGTTGAGGCGGCGTGTGGGTTCCCCTCCCCCGCTCAGGACTACGAGACCACCGAGCTTGATCGGAACGAGCACCTGATGCCGAACCGGGTCGCCACGTTCCTGATCCGCGCCCGCGGGAACAGCATGACCCATGCCGGGATCTACGACGGCGACGAGCTGATCGTGGACCGCTCGATCTCACCGGAGGACGGGCACGTCGTCGACGGCGAGATGACTGTGAAACGCCTCCGCGTCACCCCCTCCGGCGTGATCCTGTCGGCGGAGAATCGGCAGCATCCCAACATCGAGGTCGCCGAGCTGTCCAAGCTGCATATCTGGGGCGTCGTAACGAGGATCCTGCTCCGTGTCCTCCGATCGTAAGCGGATGATCGCGCTCGTGGACTGCGAATCGTTCTACGCGAGCTGTGAGCGCGTACTCGACCCCTCCCTCTATGGCCGCCCAGTAGTGGTCCTCTCCAACAACGACGGCTGCGTGGTGGCGATATCGCGCGAAGCGAAAGCGCTGCAGGTGGAGATGGACGCTCCCTGGTTCAAGATCAAAGACTGGGCAGCAAGTGCCGGCGTCGTCGCCCGCTCAAGCAATTACGAACTGTACGGCTCACTGTCGGCCCGGGTGCTGGAGATCATCGGCAGATACTCCGCCTGGCAGGAGGTGTACTCGATCGACGAGTCCTTCATCGGTCTGCACGGCACAGTTGCGGAGCTCACCGCGATCGGGCACGAGATCCGCGCCGAAGTACTCCGCTACACCGGGATCCCCGTCCGGGTCGGTATCGCCCCGTCTAAGACGCAGGCCAAGCTCGCGTCCCGGGGCGCGAAAGCCGACCTCTCACTCGGCGGCGTGTGCCACTTGGGGGCGTACTCCCCCGAATGGCTGGAACGCATTCTCGCGGGCACGAAAACGACCGACCTCTGGGGCATTGCCGGCCGCACCGGGAAGCGCCTCGCAGCGATGAGCATCTTCACCGCGAAAGATCTCCGCGATACGGACGCGAAGTGGATCAGGAAGAAATTCTCCGTCGTGATGGAGCGCACCGTGTTCGAGCTGCGGGGCATCCCGTGCATCCCGCTCGAGGAGCAGCCGCCCCAGAAAGACCAGCTGATGCTCTCGCGCTCGTTCTCTCAGCCCGTCAAGACGAGAGAGTCGATGCAGCAGATGCTGTCAATCTACGCGCAGCGCGCCAGCAGCCGGCTACGCGAGCACGGCCTGGTCGCCGGCATCGTGTCCGCGTGGGCGTCGACCAGGCCCTTCCGCGATGGCGAATTCCATACCGCCCACGTGGCCGTGGGGATGCCGACCGAGACGGATGACCCGGTGGGCCTGACGAAGGCGGCGTTCACGGTGCTCCCGAAGATTCGCCCGGGCTCTGACTACGTGCGAGCGGGCGTCGTGCTCACGGGGTTGCGAACGAAGACGAACGTCACTCCCCTGGCTTTATTCGAGCCGGAGTATGAGGGTCGACGCATCGGGGAAACGCTCGATGCGATCACTCAGAAGCTCGGCCCGCGCACGATCAGGATCGGCCGTGGCGGGCTTTAGGGCGCTCCGGTGTGGACGATGAAACGAGAGATGCTGTTTAGGCGTGCCACAACACATTGAGATGAAGTGCGTGAGGCAAGAGCATGAAGATCAGATCGAGTGATGATTTCGGGCAGGACCGTTCTCGGTTTGGTGCGGCGGCCGCGGATGAGACCCTCGTGGAACTCGAGTCACAGTATGCGGCGGGCGAGCTCGAACGGCATGCGTACTTCCTCAAGAAGCGCGCGTTGGTGCGTCAGTTCGTGAAGGCAACGACGAACCCCTCGCGCCGGCTTGGCAGCGCGGGGTTCTGACGGCCTGACAGTTAGAGTGCTGGTCTGCCACGGCGGAGGTTCTCTGCGCGCGGCTGGAGTCGTTCTCCGTTGTTGTAGGCAAGTTCGATGCGGTGAATTTCAGCTTCGAGCGCCTGCGATACGAATTGATGGAAGGTGGACACGTCTTCGTGATACGCAGCTTCCTTGTAGGCGGCCCGCGCTCGCCCTTTCAGCTCTTCGCTCACTTTCACACCGAGCTGTACCTTTTCATCGCATATCGCTTGGGGACGCCCAGGGGCGGGGACAGCTTTAGGCACGTCTTCCGCCATCGGAGTTGAGGGGAACTCGAATGCGACTGTATCGGTCGTCGCGGGTGGGGTCGGTGCGGCAGACTCTGGGGCATTCTATGGTGTACGTTCTCCGCCAGCTCAGATCGAGTTTCTCGACACTGCTGCTCAGACTCCATCCAACCGCGGGAATAGGCTCAAAACCATGTTTAGCATGAGCCGCATACCGCGGGTCCCCGTGCTGTCCATTTCGTTCTCGTGCGGATGCGCACGAAGTCGTTACGCCCGTCGGGCGGCCTCCGCAGCACCACCGCGCTCAGTACTTCGCAGCCACGCAAGTACGTCCGCTTCGACGTACAGAACTTTTCGAGGACTGGGCTTCAAATATTTCGGTCCTACTGCCTTGAAACGCAGCCCAGCCCAGTAACTGACTGTCGTGCCTGGAACTAGCTCCGTAAGCGACTTTGGAGTAAGCAGCCGTTCGCCCATCAGATCCCCCCCCTTATGCATCGTGTACGTAAAAAGTGTACATGTAGTTTTTGTTCCGATACGCTTTCCAAATGAAAATGAACAGCTTGAACGATCTCAACCTTGACGTACCATCCGACGCGTGTGTCTGTGGACCCGTTGCTACACGTGATGGGGCGATCCCGGCGGAGGACACAACGCGGGCCGCGCGCTTTGTGAAACCCGCCCTCCACATACCGCCGGCTATTACAAAAGCGCTTTACGGGATGGAGGACACGAGTCATGACCCCCAAAGGTGGCGGCGAGCCACACGAACGAGCCTTAGGCACGCTCGCGAAAGTCGATGGACTTCAGCCCTTCTCCCAAACGAGAGTGCTGCCATCATCATTTTTATGACAACGCGCGGTGAAAAGGATGGAGCTCCGATACTCAACCTGTCGCACCGTTTAGCCGAAGGGAAGCACAACCAACAAGCGTTGCACACCGCTGCAGAGCTCGGGGCTTAATCATGGGCAGCATCTCCGCGTATCAGACAGCGAAGGGCGAGAAACGTTATCGCATCATCTACCGACGTCCCGATCACAAACAAACTAGTGAGCGAGGCTTCAGGCGCAAGAGAGATGCCGAACTGCGACTCGCTGAAGTGGAGATCACAAAGGCCCGTGGCGAGTACGTCACGGCCAGTGAAGGTAGAGTCACGGTGCGCGAACTTGGCGCTACCTGGCTCGCTTCCAAGAAAGGCGTCTTGAAGCCTTCGAGCTTTGCTTCCTTGCAAGCCTCGTGGAAGAACTACGTCGAACCGAAGTGGGGTGGGCGCGCGATCGCGGACATACGTCATTCTGAGGTGCAGACGTGGGTATCCAGCATCGGCATGAGCTCTACGGTCGTCGCAAGGGCCTACGGAATTCTCGCCAGCATTCTTGATACGGCTGAGAGGGATCGACGCGTAGCGAGCAACGTGTCCCGCGGTATCTCACTTCCCCGAAAGACGCTTCACAGAAAACGCCGATACTTAACGCACCGAGAGCTCTGGCGAGTTGCTTCGGCAGCAGGCCAACACCACGCGCTCGTGCTTACGCTTGGCTATTGCGGCCTACGATGGGGCGAGCTCATTGGACTCCAAGTATCAAGCATCGATTTCAACAAGAGCCGCATCCATGTCACACGGAACGTAGTCGAGGTAGATGGCAAATTTCATGAAGGCACTCCCAAAACTCATGAGACTCGCGCGGTACCCGTTCCCGCGGAAGTGCTCGAGCGACTCAGAATCCGATGCGCGACTAAACAATCTACGGACCTCGTCTTCGATAACGGCTACGGCGGATTCATGAAGCGGGTTCGAGCCAGTAGAGGATCGAAATCGTGGTGGAAAAGCGCGTTAGACGATGCTGGAGTGGATCGGATGGTGCTCCACGACCTTCGGCACACGGCAGCTTCGCTTGCTGTGAGCGCCGGAGCTAACGTGAAAGCGGTTCAACGAATGCTCGGTCACGCGTCGGCGGCAATGACCCTCGATGTCTATTCCGACCTTTTCGATGACGACCTCGAAGCGCTCACAAAGCGCCTCGATCAAGCGATCGCTTCCCAGGATGTTGCCAATTTGTTGCCAGATCCGCGAGTACGCAAGGCCAGAACCCCCGAACTCCATTGATTTCTCGACGATGTTCGGGGGTTCTCGGTGTTGTTCAATTGGCGGAGACGGGGGGATTTGAACCCCCGGTCGAGTTAACCCCGACCCTTCATTAGCAGTGAAGTCCATTCGGCCGCTCTGGCACGTCTCCATACACGAACAACGTCATCCACTCTACCCGAACGAACGGGCGCGGTGGAAATCGATCGGGCTCAGTACGCGGTGCGACCGAGGGAGCAGACCGACTTGTCCGCCTGCACGCCGGTCACGTTGTCGGGCAGCGGAGTCTCCCCCGCGCCGCCCCCTGTCGCCGGGTCCGTCGGTTCAGCAGCCGGGTCGGCTGCCGGGTCCTCGACTGCCGGGTCCGGGATCGGCTCGCCCGTATTCGGGTCGCTCGCGGGCGCCTCTTCCGTCGCCGGAGTCTCGGCTCCCGTCTCGGGTACGGTGCCGTCGTCGGCCCCTTCGACCTCGACGCCTTCGCCGACGCCGTTCACCGCGAACGGCTGGCCGCTCTTGATGACCTCGAACAGCGCGTTGCCGCTCGTGTAGTCGGGCGTGAGTCGGCCCGACTGGTAGGGGTGGTCGAACGACGGGTACTGCACGAAGTTGATGTTCTGCAGGTCGATGTCTTTCACCGTGTTCGCGACCTGCTGCATGAACTGCACGCTCGCCATGTTCTTCGACATGGTCATGTTCTCGACCGCAGCCTTCGCGAGCCCGTACACCTTCACCGGATCGGAGAGCGTGTCGGCGCTCTTCATCTTCTGCACGAGCGCAGACATGAAGACCTGCTGGTTGCTGATGCGACTGGTATCGCCGCCGTTGCCGACGCCGTGGCGGGTGCGCAAGAACTGCAGCGCCTCGAGCCCCACGAGAGTGTTCTCACCGGCGGGAAGGTCGAGGTCGGTGTGCTCGTCGACGATCGGCTGCGCAAGGCAGACCTCGACGCCGCCGATCGCGTTCGAGACGCCGATGACGCCGTCGAACGTGATCAGCGCAGCGTTGGGAATCTCCATGCCGGTGAGTTCAGACACCGTCTCGGCGACGCAGGGCAATCCTCCGTTTGCGAGGGTCGAGTTGAGCTGCTGCTCGCTCATCGCCGAGAAGTAGTCGGGTTCGCCGTTCGGTCCGGGGCAGCTCGGAATCGGCAGCATGAGGTCTCGCGGGAAGCTGACGACCGTCGCATTCTTGTGGTCTGCTGACACATGCAGCATCATCGTGACGTCGTTGAGCTCACCCTCTTCGCCGTCGTCGATCTCCTGGCCGGCCCGTGAATCGGAGCCCACGAGCAGAATCGTCAGGGGCCCGTCGATCGTGGCATCGCCCACGCCCACAGCGGTCGACTCGTTGCCGAGCTCGACCGTGTCGATGTCTTGCACCAGGCCCCAGACGGCGTACGAGACGGTCGCGACGCCGCTGAGCACCACGACGATTGCGGTGGTGAGCAGCACGCGGAGCGCGTTGCCCCATGCGCTCGAACGACGGAGCTTGCCATGTCGCACGAACGAGTGCCGTTCGAGTGCTCCAGCAGGTTTCTGTGTCATTCAGCTTCCCAGGATCGCGCGGGCAGCGCTGATCGCGCCCGACATAACGATTCAATGTACATGGTGGCACTGGGTGTGCCCTTGGAAACTCAGCTGAGCATGCCGGTGCACGACGCACTGGAGGCATCGGGGGAGATCCCCGATGCCTCCAGTGCGTCGTGTCGCGACTACGAGCGACGAGTACGCGTCAGCGATATCATCAGCCCACTCCCGACGATCAGCGCGAGGGCTGCAGCTCCCAGCAGGGCGGCGTCACCGGACGTTCCCGTCACTGCGAGCAACGGCTGCTGCTGCGTCACGTGCATCGGCGCCGCGGGTGCGGGCTGATGCGTCATCGACGGGACGGTCGGTGGCTGGACGAGGCTCGGCTCGACCGGCACGGCCGGTGGTGCAGGCGGTGCAGGCGGTGCAGGCGGCTCCGGCGGGGTCACCGGAGTCACCGGCTCGCACCGCTCGAGGACCACGGAGCCCGAAGCGACGGTCATGCCGCCCCTCAGCAGTTCCACGGTGTAGGTTCCTGTTCCGCTGAGCGGCAGTGCGTAGCTTCCGTTTCCGTCCACCGGCACAGAGGCTGTCTCACCCGATCCGCCGCTGATCTGCAGGAGGTACCCGCCCTCGTCGGCCAGTGCTGCGCCGTCCTCCGGCGGGACGAGTCCGCTGACGATCACTGAGATCGTGCCCGGCAGCTCCGCGTCGACCTCGACGCAGGCGAGGTCCGGCACCTCGATGACAGGCTTATCTGTTCCGCGCGGGTCGGGGCACCGAGCAATGACGAAGCTCGCTGAACCGGCGACGGTGTCGCCGTTCCCGATGGTGACGGAGTAGCTGCCGACACCGCTGACGGGAACCGCGTACACGCCGTTCCCGGTCACGTCGACCGAGCTGCTCCCGTTGGCTCCACCGGTCACGGTCAGCGTCCAGCTGCCGGCTTCGGTGAGGCCGGAGACCGTGACGGCGACGGTCTCGGGCAGCGGGGCATCGATTGCGACGCAGGCAATGGGATCGATGGTGAGCACGGGCGAACCGGGATCGGGATCAGGATCGACCGGCTTGCAGCCGTTCGCCCAGATCGCTTGACCTGCTGCATCCCAGTTCTGGCCGCCGTATGACATCTCCGAGCCGTGCTCGTTGTAGGTGAACGGGGGGATGATGTCGCGGCCGCCCTGGTGACCGATGTGTCCGCTGGCCGTGCCGTTCGCGTTCACGGTGTGGGAGACGTACGGGTTCTTCTCCGAGCCGGTGGCGTGGCACAGCGTGACCTTGTTATGCGGGTTCTCGCTGCCGTTGCCGGTCTTCGTCTTGGTGTCCTCCGCTGGAGCGGGCTCGGGTGCCGCCGCGGGTGCGGCCGGCTCTGCGGCAGGTTCGACCACCGACTCTGCGGCAGGTTCGACCACGGGTTCCACCACCGGCTCGACGACCGGCTCAACGACCGGCTCAACGACGGGCTCGACCACCGGCTCAACGACCGGCTCCACCGCCGGCTCAACGACGGGCTCCACCACCGGCTCGACCACCGGCTCGACCACCGGCTCTGGAACGGGTGCCGCGGCGGGCTGCGCGATCTGTGGTTCCGGCTCCGTCACCGCGCCGGCATCGGCGGCGGAAACCTCGACGGTGCCGTCGGCCGGGGAGAGCGGTTCTGCCGCGACGGCAGCGCCGATACCGGGGCCGAGCGTCAGCGCAACGGCGCCGACGAGAGCAATCAACCAGCGACTGCGTTGCAGACGGGGTGCGGCTCCATCGCCGTTGCCCCGAATCGATGTATGCATGATTCGTCTCGCTTCTCAGGTGCGCATGGCACTTGAGAATTCCCCCGGGCCGCGCGACTTCGGTCAACCTGATCGCAGGCTACGTGCGCGATTTCCGGGGCGGATCCGGGGGAATTACGTACTTTTCGCGGGCGCCATCACGGAGCGATTCCGTGCCACCCACTCGCGCAGTTCATCGCGGTTCTCGACCCCGATCTTGCCGAAGGCGTGCGAGAGATGCGTCTCGACTGTGCGGGCGGAGATGGAGAGTCGCTCGGCGATGAATCGGCTCGAGTATCCGAGCGCTGCGAGCAGCACGACTTCGCGTTCGCGGGGGGTCAACCCACCGGCTGGGGGGAGCGGAAGCCAGACTCCGAGATCTGCGAGCAACCGGATCTCGGGTTCATCCTGCCCGGCGGATTGCTGCCCGGCAGCGGTGCCCGCTCGTGAGCGAACACCGCCTCCGGCCGCTGATCCGGCCCCGTCCGCGCGAGCGAGCCGCTGCATGTGGGAGACGAGCGCCGCCCCGAGGGGACCATCGACACGGGACGCCAGGTGCCGCACATGCGCGAGTTCATCGGATGTCGCACTGCGGGACTCGAATGCGCGCGCGTGCCGCGCGAGCAGTTCGATGTACGGCAGGTGCTCCTGCGCAGCCCACTCGGCGATGTCGGCCGCGCCGGTGACCGCGTTCGGATCCCGCAGCCATTGTCGGGCGCGGAGCGCGAGCATCCGTCGGTGTCCGCTGAGCGCCAGCGCGACCCCGCGTTCCGGCGACTCCGATGCGGCGAGCGCGCGCAGTGCGGGGTCGCGTTCCCCCAGCACCGCGAGAGCCAGCGCGATGGCGGCCTGAACAAGCGGCGCGAGGGAGTACGGGTCGCTCGCGCCGAGGCGATCCGCCAGTCGATCACCGCTCGCGGCCGCCTCGGTCCATCGCCCCTCCTGCACCGCGAGCAGCATCGCTCCGACCTCGACGAGCCCGGAGTAGTGCGCTTCCGCGTGCGCATCTGCCGACGCTTGACCGGAGAGCTCCTCGTACACGCGCCGCGCGCTCTCGCGGCTGCCGCTGACCCAGTAGCCCAGCAAGGTGCAAAAACCGTGGATGTCGACCAGATCGCTCCGAGAACGAGGCCCGAGGCGGCTCAGCGCCTGCGCATGCTCGGCGCTCGCCACGGCGTCCTCGAACGCGCCGCGCTGCTCCAGGATGAGGGAGGCCATCGCACGACCGGGAGATCTGGCCCACTCGATGCCGAGATCCGGCGAGAGTTCGAGCGGCGGGCATGCGTCCGCCGCCTCGCGCAGTCGGCCGGTGTAGGCGAGCACGTGCACGCGGGTGCTCCCGAGCATCGCCATGGCGGCGTCGTTCGACGCTCGCACTTCGAGCGCGTCGAGATCGCGGAGCACGGCGTCCAGATCGCCGCCGTCTCTCACCCGTTCCCGTGCGACGGTGGTCGCGAGCCCGATCTCCAGCGTCGCGGGCATCTCATCGCGGCGCTGGGCGTCGTCGAGCAGTTCCTCGATGCGGTCGAGCGTGCCGCGGCGGGAGGGTTCGTCGCCGAGCAGCCGAGCGATGCGCACGGCTCGAAGCGCAGCGCTTCCGGCCTGCGCCCCGTCGGCATCCGTGTGCGCGGCGATGACGCGCGCGAGACGCAGCAGCAGACGCGGGTCGCCGCCCGTGGCCATGGATTCGAATGCTCGCCAGATCCAGGCGAACGGCACGTTCCGGCCCGCGGCCGTGCCGAACACGACGAGCCGGATGAGTCGCTCGGTGTCGAGCACCGGGTCGACGCCAGCGCGATCCTCATCGAGCAGGACGAAGATGCGGTCGTCGAGTTCGATGCGCCGCACCGGCGATATGCCTGCCCGCAACGATGCGGCGAGCAATGGATGCCCGAGCGTGAGCGAGGGGGTGCCCGAGCGCGACTGCGTGACGACGAGGCCGCGTTCGAAGAGCGCCGTGAGCGCGCCCGCATCGACGCTGCGCAGCAGCGCCGTCTCGATGATGGGCTCCGCCTGCGCGACGAACTCCAGCGCCCGCCATTCCTCGTCGGTGCACGAGTCGGCGAGCAGGTGGGCGTACTCCCCCGTCACGACGTCGTGCAGCCGTGCCGCCCACGCCGTGCCGTGGCTGCGGCGGAGCTCCCCGCTCCGGTCTGCGGCGAGCGCGAGCACCGCGAGCGCGTACCCGTTGCCGCCCGAGACCGTGTGCCACCGGCGGAGCGTATCGGGGTCGATGCGGTCGACGCCGAGCATGGTGCAGAGAAACAGAGCGCTCTCTTCGAGGTCGAGGGGTCCGACGGTGAGGCGACGCACCTGCGGCCCGCTGCCCACGCGCTCGATCGCACTCGACAGCTGACGCGCGGTGGCGATGATGCGCAACGCGCGGGTGCGCGCGAGTTCGGTGAGGATGCGCAGATCCTGCGGGGAGTACTCGTCGATGTCAGGAGCGACGAGGATCACGGGCGCCGCCGGATCCGCGCGCCCGATGGTGGCGCGCACCTCTTCGACTCGGTCGGCGGGCGAGGCGTCTCCGAGCGCGTGCTCCCCCGCAGACTGAGACGCATCCGCGGCGAAAACGGAGGCGATGCCGCTCGCAGGGCGCGGGGGCCGCGGCAGCACGTGCACCGAGACAACGCCCGGATGCTCGTGGGCGAGCGCCAGCGCGGCCTGTTCCGCGAGGTATCCCTTGCCGTTCCCCGCTTCTCCGAGCAGCAGCGTGACCGAACCCTCGGCGCGCGCGGTCTCGACGACGTCTCGGAGCCTGCGTCGTGGAACCGCGATGCGCTCCCGACCGGACCGCCCTGCCCCCGCGCCGCCATGACGCTCCCTCCGCGCCCCGAATCCTCGCGGGCCTTGCCCAGAGTCTGACTCGGGAAGCGGAGTTGCGCAAGCGCCCAGCGGTAGGCTGATTCGCATGCGCATCGCCACCTGGAACGTCAATTCGATCCGCACTCGTTTCGGCCGCGTCGTCGACTGGCTCGTGCGAGAAGACATCGACGTGCTGGCGATGCAGGAGATCAAGTGCCGCCCCGAGCAGTTTCCGATCGCCGCGTTCGAGCAGGCCGGCTACTCGGTCGAGATCCACGGGCTCAACCAGTGGAACGGCGTGGCGATCGCGAGCCGTCACGAGATGACGGACGTGGCGCGAGAGTTCGACGGAATGCCCGGGTTCGGCAAGCCGGTGAAGGGCCAGGAGGCCGTGCAGGGCTTCGGCCCGAACGAGCTGCCGCACGAGGCCCGTGCGCTGGGCGTCACGGTGGGCGACCTGCGCCTGTGGAGTCTCTACGTGCCCAACGGCCGCTCGCTCGACGATCCGCACTTCGCCTACAAGCTGGCGTGGCTCGAGGCGCTCCGCGAAGACACGCGCGCCTGGCTCGATGAGGATCCGCAGCTGCCGCTCGCACTCATGGGCGATTGGAACATCGCGCCGCTCGAGACGGACATGGCCGATCCCTCGTTCCGTCCGGGAGCCTCCACGCACGTCTCCCCGGAGGAGCGCTCCATGTTCGCCTCCTTCGAAACGCTCCTCACCGACGTCGTGCGCCCGATCGTGCCGGAGGGCTACACCTTCTGGGACTATCAGGCCGGCAAGTTCCCGAAGAACCAGGGCATGCGCATCGACTTCATCATGGGATCGCCCGCGTTCGCCGACGCCGTGACCGGCGCGTCGATCGAACGCGACGAACGCAAGGGCGATGCGCCCAGCGACCACGTTCCGGTCGTCTGCGACATCGACGTCGATCTGCTCGGCGGCACCTTCGACGACGACGACGACCGCCCGATGGTGTTCTGACGCGTTCGGCGCCTCACGGCCCGGCCGGGTCGAATACCGGCGGCTCTCGATGCTGCCGCCGCTCCCGACGTAGACTGGCGGGTATGGCTGAAACCTTGCGCGTCGCATCCGTCAACGTCAACGGCATCCGGGCCGCATTCCGGAAGGGCATGGGCGAGTGGCTCGATGCCCGCGGTGTCGATGTGCTCGCGCTGCAAGAAGTGCGGGCGGACGATGCCCACCTGACAGAGCTCCTCGGCGACGAATGGCACTTCATCCACGACCCCTGCCAGATCAAGGGCCGCGCCGGAGTCGCGATCGCGAGCCGCGTGCCTGCGACCGCGCACCGCGTCGGACTCGGGGCGCTCGCCGCTCAGGAGCAGATCCAGTCGTCGGGTCGGTGGCTCGAGGCCGACTTCGATCTCGGCGGCACCCCCCTCACGGTGGTCAGCAACTACACGCACTCCGGCGAGGTGGAGACCCCGCGCCAGGAGGCGAAGTGGGCCTTCCTCGACGCGATGGGGCAGCGCATGCACGAACTCGCGGCAGAGCGCGAACTCGTCGCGATCGTGGGCGATTTCAATGTCGGGCACCGCGAACTCGACATCAAGAACTGGAAGGGCAACGTGAAGCGCGCCGGCTTCCTCCCCCGAGAGCGCGCCTACTTCGACCGCTTCTTCGGCGCTGCGGGCGAGCCCGTCGTCGGCGTCGACGGCACCGACGGCGTCGGCTACGGCTGGGTCGATGTGGGGCGCCGCTTCCACGGCGAGGTCGATGGGCCGTACACCTGGTGGTCGAACCGCGGGCAGGCGTTCGACAACGACACGGGCTGGCGCATCGACTACCAGGTCGTCACGCCGGCGCTCGCCGAGCGCGTCGAGTCGTACACGGTCGATCGCGCCGCGTCGTACGACGCGCGATGGTCGGATCACGCAGCAGTCGTCGTCGACTACCGCGTCTGACGCGCGGCGCGGGCACCTCCGGCCGATCCGGCCCTGGCACGCGCCTCTTCCATCCCCACCCACGCTTCGCAGCATCTCCCGCAAGGAACTCCTATGAGTGCACACTCCAAGCCCGTCCTCTTCTCCGGCATGCAGCCCTCGAGCGATTCGCTCCAGCTCGGCAACTACATCGGCGCGCTGAGCCAGTGGACCCAGATGCAGGAGGACTTCGACGCGTTCTTCTGCGTCGTGAACCTGCACGCCATCACGGTCCCCCAGGACCCGGCAGAGCTGATCGCCCGCACCCGACGCACCGCGGCCCAGTACATCGCCGCCGGCATCGACCCGGAGAAATCGACGCTGTTCGTGCAGTCGCAGGTCTCGGCGCACGCGGAGCTCGCCTGGGTGCTGAACACGGTGACCGGGTTCGGCGAGGCCAGCCGCATGACGCAGTTCAAGGACAAGTCGCAGAAGAACGGCGCCGACGCCGCCTCGGTCGGGTTGTTCACGTACCCCGTGCTGATGGCCGCCGACATCCTGCTCTACCAGGCCGAGAGCGTGCCCGTCGGTGAAGATCAGCGCCAGCACGTCGAGCTCACGCGCGATCTCGCGAACCGCTTCAACTCGCGATTCGGCGACACGTTCGTGGTTCCCGAGGCCCAGATCCCGAAGGGCACCGCGAAGATCTACGACCTGCAGGAGCCCACCGCCAAGATGTCGAAATCGGCGGAGTCGGAGGCGGGCCTCATCAAGGTGCTCGACCCCGCGAACGTCACGAAGAAGAAGATCATGCGAGCGGTGACCGACGCCGATGGCGAGATCCGTTTCGACCGCGAGGCGAAGCCGGGCGTCGCGAATCTGCTGACGATCTACTCGGTGCTGAGCGGCCGCCCGATCGCGTCACTCGAGCAGGAGTACGCAGGCCGCGGCTACGGCGACCTCAAGAAGGGCCTCGTCGAGGTCGTGGAGGAGAGCCTCGCGCCCGTGCGCACGCGCACCGAGGAGTTGCTCGCCGACCCGGCTGAGCTCGACCGGCTGCTCGGTCGCGCTGCGGAACGGGCCGATGAAGTGGCGAATCGCACCCTCGACCTCGTCTACGAACGCATCGGCCTCATTCGCTAGCCGCCTCGCAGTCCGCTCTTTAGACTGAGCCCATGACTGCCCCCGTGGTGCCGAAGAGCGCCGACGAGCCCGTTGCACGCACTCGATCACGCGTGGGGCACGTGCTTCGCAGGACGCCGTTCACCGCGTCGTTCATCGTGGCTCTCCTGGCCGTCGGGCTCGCCACCGGGACGCTCTGGAGACCGACCGCGGAGCAGAGCTGGTATTCGCAGGTCGCCACGGGCATCCCGTCGTTCGCCGACGGTCGCTGGTGGACGCTGCTGACATCTCCGTTCTTCGTCGATCACCCGCTCGTCTACCTGACGCTGCTCCCCCTCGTCGTGGGCGGGCTCGGCTGGGCGGAGTGGCGATTCGGGTCGTTGCGGACGGTGGCGATCGCACTCGGCGGCCACATCGTCGGAGTGCTCGGCGCGGCCGGGATCCTCCTCCTCGTCTCGTCGACCGGGTGGCACTGGGCCGTACGACTCACCGAATCCGTCGATGTCGGGCCGTCGTGCGCGGCGTTCACCGCCCTCGTGTTCGCCATCGCCACGCTCCCCGCCCCCTGGCGCCTGCGC
Organism: Leucobacter manosquensis; assembly: GCF_018304845.1. NCBI lineage: Bacteria > Bacillati > Actinomycetota > Actinomycetes > Micrococcales > Microbacteriaceae > Leucobacter > Leucobacter manosquensis. Next base: position 2,094,871 of record NZ_JAFEVO010000001.1, read on the forward strand.
GCGCGCATCGCGATCGGGCTGTGGGTGGGCATCTCCGTGCTCTACCTCGGCGAGCTCTACGATCTCGAGCACGCCGTCGCGATGACCGCCGGCCTCGCTGTGAGCGGATGGCTGCCGGCCTTCCGGCACCCCGCGGGACGCCCCACCCAGCGCGAGTGGCGCCTGATCGGGCTCTCCGGGCTGGTCGCCGTCGGCGTCATTCAGGTGTTCGATCTCATCGTCCCCTTCAACGGGCCGCTGGGCGAGAACCACCCGACGGCGTCGCTGATCGACGTGGCGATCGACGTGATCGTGATCGCGCTCGTCGCGAACGGCATTCGAAAGGGCTACCGGGTCGCCTGGATCGGCGCGCTCGTGCTCGGCGGGTTCAACCTGCTGACCGCGGCGCTCGGGTTCGCTCTGCTCCCCGCGCTCGTCGACACGGGAGCGCTGGATTCACCGCGGCAGGTCTTCGCGCTGCTGCTCGCTCCGGCGTTGCTCTGGGCCGCGATCCTCGTCTTCCTGGTCATCGGTCGAGGTGCGTTCCGCGTCAGATTGCGCCAGTCGCGACGCGTGCTGCCCGCAGCGGCGCTCACTCGCGACGAGCTCGTGCACCGGCTCGAGCGCTTCGGGGGAGGCACGATCTCCTGGATGTCGACGTGGGAGGCGAATCAGCGGATCGCGAGCGGCACCGGTGCGATCGCCTACCAGTCGCACGCGGAGGTCGCCATCATGCTCGGCGATCCGATCGTCCCGGAGGGCGGCCACGCCGACGCCCTGGAGCAGTTCGCGCACGCCACGCAGCAGGCCGGCCTCATACCGTGCGCGTTCTCGGCCGGCGGAGTCTCGGCCGCGGCGAAGCCCGATGGGTGGCGTTCGGTCATCGTCGCCGAGGACACGATCGTCGATCTGCCCGGGCTCGCGTTCACGGGCAAGGCCTGGGGCGCGGTGCGCACCGCCATCAACCGCGCCGGCCGCGAGGATATCTCGTTCCGCATGGTGCGTCTCGCTGAGCAGCCGTGGAACGTACTGGCGCAGGTGCGTGCGATCTCCGAGCAGTGGACCGGCGACAAGGGCCTACCCGAGATGCGCTTCACACTGGGCACGGTCGAAGAGGCGCTGGATCCGGCGGTCTACGTCGGCCTCGCCGTCGATGCGGGCGGCAACCTGCACGGGATCACCTCGTGGCTCCCGGTCTACGGGCCCGCGGCGGCGCGCGACGACGGCTCGGGCGAGACCGAGCCGCGCATCGTGGGCTGGACGCTCGACCTCATGCGACGCCGCGACGGCGGCTTCGGACCGGTCATGGAATTTCTCATCGCCTCGTCGGCACTGCATTTCTCGGAGGCGGGCTACGAGTTCGTCTCGCTTTCAGGGGCGCCGCTGGTGCGACCCGAGGACGCGCAGGCGGGGCCCGTCGATCAGGTGCTCGACCAGCTGGGCGAGCTCATCGAGCCGCTCTACGGGTTCAAGTCGCTGCACCGCTTCAAGCAGAAATTCAACCCGCGCTCCGAGCCGCTGTACCTGCTCTACCGCGACGAGGGCGATCTGCCCCGCATCGGCATCGCACTCACGCGCGCCTATCTGCCGGACGCGTCGATGCGCGACCTCGTCTCGTCCGCGGTCGGCATGTCGTCGCACGGCGCATCCTGATCGCGTCCCTCGACCCCGTCGCGAAACGCTGTTGAGAGCTGGCGCGGAACACTGCGGAGCGTTGCGGAGTGTTGCGCCCCGGGCGAAATATCCGCCATCGAGTGCGCGCTGGATCGCGCGGGCGACTACGATGAGGATCGTGTTCCGGGGTCGGTGTGATTCCGAACCGGCGGTGAGAGTCCGCGAGCGTCGCTCCAGCGATGTTGAACCGGTGGAACTCCGGTACCGACGGTGATGGACGCCTCGTGCGTTCGAGTCCGGATGAGAGGAACGCGTGAGTCACGGACGTCCGTGGACCCTTGCGCACCCGGCACTGAGTGAAACGGTGGACCGGGGATGCTCGAGCAGAGCCTCATCGAGGATGGGATGCGCCGCGGTTTCGCCATCGCACGGCGCGGGCCCTCCGACACCCCGAATCCCCAGGTCGGCTGCGTACTGCTCGACCGGGCTGGCCGCATCGTCGCCGAGGGCTGGCACTGCGGCGCCGGCACTCCGCACGCGGAGGTCGACGCGATCTCCCGGCTCCCCGGCGAGTGGCGCGATCGGGCAGGAGAACTCACCGCGGTCGTCACCCTCGAGCCCTGCAACCACACCGGTCGCACCGGCCCGTGCGCCGCAGCGCTGATCGCCGCTGGTGTCGGGGCCGTCGCGTACGCGCTCTCCGATCCGGGCCAGGAGTCGTCCGGCGGAGCTGACACGCTGCGCGCGGCAGGCGTCGAGGTGCACGGCGACGTGCTCGCTTCAGAGGCTCGCGAGTTGCTCCGCACGTGGCTCGCGAAGCAGGATCCCGCGGCCGCACCGCGTGCGGCGGCTCGACGTCCCCCCGCCGACGCCTCGGCGCGCCCGCAGGTCATCGTCAAGTGGGCGCAGACCCTCGACGGCCGCGCAGCCGCGAGCGACGGGTCGAGCCAGTGGATCACGGGAGCCGAGGCTCGCGCAGACGTGCATCGCCGACGCGCGGCAGCCGACGCGATCCTCATCGGCACCGGCACGCTCCTCGCCGACGATCCGGCGCTCACCGCCCGTGCCGCCTCGGGCGACCTGCTCGTACCCGCGGTCGAGCAGCCAATTCCGGTCGTGCTCGGGCGCCGTTCCATTCCGGACGGCGCCCGTGTTCGCGCCCACCCAGCGCTGGCAGCCAACGGCCTGACCGAGCCGCTGCACTACAGCGGCACCGATCTCGTCGCCGACCTCGCCTCGCTCGCCGCGCGGGGCGTGCGCAGCGTCTTCGTCGAGGGCGGACCCGCGGTGGCGAGCGCGCTCATCGCGGCGGGCCTCGCCGACGAGGTACTCGTGTACGTCGCTCCCGCGCTGCTCGGAGGCGGGCGGCTGGCGATCGGCGACCTCGGGATCCCGAGCATGTCGGGCATCCAGCGCCTCGCCGACGCCCGTCTGGAGCCCCTCGGCGACGACGTACTCGTGACCGCCGCGCTCCCCGCACTCCACTCCGCGCCCCTCATCCCCCGAGCTCCTGGCTCCGCCACGGAAGGATCCTGATGTTCACTGGACTCATCGAAGAAATCGGCGAGGTCGTCTCGGTCGAACCCGTCGACGATTCACTGCGACTCGTCATCGCCGGGCCGCTCGTCACGAGCGACGCCGCCCACGGGGCATCCATCGCAGTGTCGGGCGTATGCCTCACCGTGATCGATCGCGGCACCACGGAGGACGGCCGCGGCACCTTCACCGCCGACGTCATGGCCCAGTCGATCGCGATGTCGACCATCGGAGACCTCGCTGCCGGCGCCCGCGTCAATCTGGAGCGCGCGGTGCGCGTCGACACCCGCCTCGGCGGCCACATCGTCCAGGGGCACGTCGACGGTACCGCCACCCTCATCTCCGCGACGCCCCACGAGGCCTGGCGGGTGCTCCGGTTCTCGCTCGACCGAGCGCTCGCTCCCCTGCTCGTCGACAAGGGATCGGTCACGCTCTCCGGGGTATCCCTCACCGTCTCGGCGATCGCCCCCGAATCGGATCCGGAGCAGTGGTTCGAGGTCTCCCTCATCCCCGAGACGCTCACCGCGACGATCCTCGGGGACCTCGAACCCGGCAACCGCGTCAACGTCGAAACCGACATCCTCGCCCGTCACGTCGCCCGCATGCTGCGCCTCGGCGTCACCGATGCATCAGCCCATCCGAACACCGAAGGAACCCGCGCATGAGCACCACCGACCCCGCGGCCACCCCGCGCACCGCAGCCCCCCGCACCCCCGGGATCTCGACGATCGAATCGGCCATCGAGGCGATCCGCGCCGGCCGACCGGTGATCGTCGCCGACAACGAGGATCGCGAGAACGAAGGCGACATCATCATCTCGGCCGAGCTCGCGAGCTCCGAGTGGATCGCGTGGACGGTGCGCTGGTCGTCCGGCCTCCTCTGCGCCCCCATGACCAACGCGATCGCCGACGAGCTCGATCTGCCCATGATGGTCTCACGCAACGAGGACGTGCGGGGCACCGCGTACACGGTCACCGTCGACGCGGCCAACGGCGTCACCACCGGCATCAGCGCGAGCGACCGCGCCACCACGCTCCGCGCGCTCGCGAACCCCGAGGCGAAGCCGACCGACGTGCGCCGCCCCGGCCACGTGCTGCCGTTGCGAGCGGTCGACGGCGGGGTGCGCGCCCGCGACGGGCACACCGAAGCCGGCGTCGAGCTCATGCAGCTGGCGGGCCTGCGGCCGGTCGCGGCCATCGCCGAGATCGTCGCGGACGACGGCGAGATGATGCGCCTGCCGGAGCTCATCACCCTCGGCAACCGCGAGGGCGTGCCGGTCATCACGATCGAGCAGCTCATCGCGTACCTCAACGCCCACGATCCCGAGGGCGCTCCCGCGGTGCAGCAGCAACGCCGCGGCGTGAGCCTGCGCGCCGACACGCTGCTGCCGACCGAGCACGGCGAGTTCCGCGCGATGGCCTACCGCGACCGGCGAGCCGGCATCGACCACATCGCGCTCGTCGCGCCGCTGCCCGACGGCTCACTGCCCTCGGGCGAGACCCTCGTGCGCGTGCACTCCGAGTGCATCACCGGCGAGGCGTTCGGCTCCCTGAAGTGCGAGTGCGGCCCGCAGCTCGACGCCTCGCTCGACCGCGTGCACGAGACCGGCGGCGTGGTCGTCTACCTGCGGGGGCAGGAGGGTCGCGGCATCGGCCTGGCCAACAAGCTGCGCGCCTACCAGCTGCAGGAGCAGGGCGTCGACACGCTCGACGCCAACCTGCAGCTCGGGTTCCCCGCTGACGCCCGCGACTACACGGCTGCGGCGGAGATCCTCGCAGACCTCGGCATCGACCGGGTACGCCTCCTCACGAACAATCCCGAGAAGGTCTCGCAGCTCGAAGCGCACGGCATCGCCGTGACCGAGCGCGTGCCGCTGCTCGTCGGCGTCACGGAGGAGAACCTCGCGTACCTCGCGGTCAAGCGCGACCGCATGGGCCATCAGCTGCCCGAGAACGTGCGGGACGCCCAGTAGGCGGCGATCCAGCGCTCGATCACCAACCCCACCCACACACCCGATTCGAAGGAGCACATCATGAGCGGAGCCGGAGCCCCGGATCTCACCGTCGACGCCACCGGCCTGCGGGTCGCCATCATCGCCGGCAGCTGGCACGCCGAGATCATGGAGCACCTCGTCGCTGGCGCCCAGCATTCGATCTCGGTAGCCGGAGCGGAGCACGAAACCTTCACTGTGGCGGGCGGGTTCGAGCTGCCGCTCGCGGCCCAGGTCGCCCTGGCGCCTCGTGAGGCGGGGGGCGGCGGGTTCGACGCTGCCGTGTGCCTGGGCATCGTCATTCGCGGCGGCACCCCGCACTTCGAGTACATCAGCTCCGCGGTCACGGACGGCTTGACGCGCGTGCAGCTCGACGCGGGAAAGCCGATCGGGTTCGGCGTGCTGACCACCGACACGGAGCAGCAGGCGCTCGACCGTTCCGGCCGCCCGGGCGCTCCAGAGTCGAAGGGTCGCGAGGCCGCCGAGGCCGCACTGCACCTCGCGGTCGCCCTCCGCCGCATCTCGGCGTAGCCGCCTCACGTCCCCCTTCCCCTACCCACTCTCTGCGAGCGGGGTCACTCTTCGTGCGTGTCACCATCCCAACACGCACGAAGAGTGACCCGGCTCGCAAAAAAAAGGGGGAGGTTGGGGCCGCAAAGGGGGGGTCGCTCCGCGCTGCCGATCAGCGCGACGGCGTAGGCTGGGCGGGTGACCCGGCCAGCAGCATCAGCAGAACATTCCGCCGCAGACGACACCGCATCGGCCGGCAGCGCGACGACCACCGCCGCACCCCGCGGGCCGCGGGCCTCGTTGCGGGAGCTGCTCCCCTATCTCTTCGAGCAGCGCCGACTGCTCGTCGTCGCCCTGGTGCTCGGCCTCGTCGCCGCGGTCGCCTCGCTCGTGCAGCCGCCCCTGCTCGGGCAGATCATCACCCGCGTCCAAGAGGGCCTGCCCCTGGCCGGCCTGCTCGGCCTGCTCTCCGCGATCGTCGTGGTCGGTGCCGTGCTCAGCGGTCTGCAGCACTACGTACTGCAGCGCATGGGCGAGGGCGTGGTGCTCACGAGCCGGAAGCGCCTGATCGCCAAGATCCTCCATCTGCCGATCGCGCAGTTCGATCGCCGCCGCACCGGCGATCTCGTCTCACGCGTCGGCAGCGACACGACGCTGCTGCGCGCGGTGCTGACGCAGGGCCTCGTCGAGGCGGCCAGCGGCATCCTCATCTTCGTCGGCGCTCTCGTCGGCATGCTCGTGATCGACCCGGCGCTGTTCGGGATCACCTTCAGCGTGATCGTCGTCGCGCTCGTGGTGGTCGTCGCGGTCTCCTCCCGGATCCGGCCGGCGGTCGCTCGCGCGCAGGAGAAGGTCGGCGACCTCGCCGCGCAGGTCGACCGGTCCATCTCGTCGATCCGCACCATCAGGGCGGCGGGGGCCGCCGAACGCGAGCAGGCCGCGACGGAGCGCGACGCGACCGAGGCGTATCTGCTCGGCATCAAGGTCGCTCGCATCTCGGCTTTCATCGTGCCCGTGTCGTTCCTCGCGCTGCAGCTCTCGTTCCTGATCGTGCTCGGGCTCGGCGGGTTCCGGGTCGCCACGGGAGCGATCACCATCGCCCAGCTCGTCACGTTCATCATCTTCCTGTTCTTGATGGTGACGCCGCTCGCCCAAGCGTTCGGGGCGATCTCGGCCGTCAACCAGGCACTCGGAGCGCTCGGCCGCATCCAGGAGATCGCGAGCCTGGAGACCGAGGCGGAGCGCGACGTCGCCCGTTCCCCGCTCGGCCGTCTCGTGCCGCTCGCCGAGGTCCGCGACGACGACGCGCCCGCGATCGAGCTCGCCGATGTGCGCTTCACCTACCGTTCGGCCGCACCTGAGCGCGCCGACGCGCGCGAGCTCGTGCGCGGAGGCCGAGGTGCGCGCCGCGACGCTGAGGCCGCTCCCGCTGCACTCATCGAGACCGAGGTGCTGCGGGGGGTGAGCTTCACGGTGCCCCGCGGATCGCGGGTCGCTCTCGTCGGCCCCTCCGGTGCCGGCAAATCGACGATCCTCGGGTTGATCGAGCGCTTCTACGACCCCGAAGCGGGAACCGTCGCACTGCACGGCGCCGATGTGCGCACGCTCGATCGGGGCGAGCTGCGCCGCCAGATGGGGTACGTCGAACAGGATGCGCCCGTGCTCGCGGGAACGCTGCGCGAGAACCTGCTTCTGGCTGCACCCGAGGCGAGCGACGCTGCTTGTGAGCGCGTGCTGCGCGCCGTCAACCTGGGCGGCCTGCTCGAGCGCGGAGGCGCGTGGAAGACGGGGGATGCGAATGCTGCCCTCGCCACTGCGCTCGACATGCCCGTCGGCGAGAACGGCGTGATGCTCTCGGGCGGCGAGAAGCAGCGACTCGCGATCGCGCGCGCCCTGCTCACGGCTCCGCCGATCCTGCTGCTCGACGAGTCGACCGCCAGCCTCGACGGTGTGAACGAGCGCCTCATGCGGGAGGCGCTCGACGCGGTCTCGACGGGGCGCACCCTCGTCGTGATCGCGCATCGACTGTCGACGGTCGTCGACTCGGACAAGATCGTGGTGCTCGACGAGGGACGCGTCATCGGCGAGGGCACGCACGAACAGCTCATCGCGAGCACCCCGCTGTATCGCGAGCTCGCGCAGCATCAGCTGCTCGTGCCCGAAGATCGCTGAGCGACGCCTGCAGCTGCGGCGTCAGGGACCGCCGCGATCAGCGTCTTGTCGCGCGCTCCCGAACAGCCAGTCAACATTCGGCGTCAGTATCCAGCGGAAGGCGCGTTCGACGGGCGCGAGAGCGAGCACCGCCGCGAGCGAAACGGCTCCGGCGATCAGGATCACGACGCCGGACGCGCCGAGGCCGCCGATCGTATCGATCACCCCGGTCTGGCGCAGCGCCCAGACGATGGGGCCGTGCAGGAGGTAGACGGAGAGGGTGCGCGCGCCCCAGTCGGTGATGACGAGCCGGCGACGCGGGGTCACCCCGAGGACCGCGAACGTCATCGCTGCCGCGATCACGAACAGCGCCGCGGTGACGGCGACTCCCCCCAGTGAGGTTTCGAGCCAGTGGTGCGGCGCCCAATCACCGATCGGCGCTTCGGAGAAGCGCGCGCCGTAGCCGTCGCGCCAGGTCAGCCAATCATCGACGCGCCACCACGACCGCAGGCCGGGCACTGCGATGAGGATCGCGGCGACGAGCGCCAGGATGCCCCACGACACGGTGCGCACCCACCGGTGGGGCAGCGCAAACCACTGGCCGTTCAGCCATCCCCGGTTTCTCGCGAGCCAGCCGAGGACGAAGAACGGGAGGAACGTGAGCGTGCGGGCCGCAGAGAATTCGGTGCCGATCACCGGGATCACACCGCCGACGAGCGCGATCGCGACCGACACGACCAGCGGGCGACGCAGCTGGGCGAGGTACGGCAGCATGATCCGCATCGTGACGATGCTGACGAGGTACCAGAGCGTCCACGACGGCGAGATCAGGAACGATTCGGCTGGTGTCTCCTCGACGACGGCGAATCCGATCACCGCCCAGATCCCTTCCCAGAGCACCCAGACCACGATGAGCTGCACCGTCGCGCGGATCGTCTTCGACGAGGCGTTCGCGCGAGAGAAGTAGCCGCTCAGCAGGATCAACGCCGGCATGTGGAACAGGTAGAGGTAGGTGTAGACGCCGTAGGCGAGGGCCGTATCGTGACGAACGGTGGAGATCGTATGGCCGACGACGACGAGCGCGATGAGCGCGAAGCGGGCGTTGTCCCAGAAGGCGACGCGGGGCGCCCCCGCCTGTCGGGCCACCGATGCCGTCGTCGGAGAACTCATTTCTGTAGCCTAGCGACGCCGCCCGGCGTATTCTGACCGCATGTGCGCTTCTTACGGCCTCGGCGGCTCGCTCCCACTCGATCTCGAGCCGCTCAGCGAACCGGGCAGTGCAGCGCTCATCGATGCGTGGCTGGAGCAGCGGTCGGGCAACGCGAAGATCACGGGCAAGAACGCGCGCAACCTGAATCCGGTGATCACCGCCGATGCGTCGGGCGAGCGCCACGTGCAGCTCGCCTGGTGGTGGCTCTGGCTCGATGCGAGCGGTCCGGTGAAGTTCTCGGCGTTCAACTCTCGCGACGATCGGCTGCTGCGTTCGTGGAAGCGCCCGTTTCAGCACCGTGCGATACTGCCGGCGACCTGGTACGTCGAGAAACAGGGGCGCTTCCGTCTTCCGAGTGACGAGGCGTTCGGGATCGCCGCACTCACGTCGACGGTCACGCTCGAAGACGGCTCGGAGCTCATCAGCTATTCGATGGTGACGCGGGACGCCGTGGGTGAGGCCGCGGAGGTCTGGCCGCGCATGCCGCTCGTGCTGCCCCGCGAGATGCACGACGAGTGGCTGGATCCTGAGCGCCCGGGAGATGCGGCACTCGTCTCAGAGGTGCAGCACGCTTCGGACGAGATCTCGCGCGAGCTGACGAGGCGATGAAGCGCCGGCGACCCACGCAGAAGGCCCCCGCCGAGGCGGGGGCCGATGAGAGCCGACTTCGGGATTTGAACCCGAGACCTGTTCTTTACGAGGGAACTGCTCTACCCCTGAGCTAAGTCGGCGGAGTGCGAGAACGCTCTCGCACACGAGAGATCACTTTAGCACGTTCTGGCACCCGGTTCGCACACGTCGTTCACGAGCACTGCGGGTCGGAGGTCGGCACCGCCCCGGTGAGGAGGTACTCGTCGATCACGCCGTTGATGCAGGCGCTCTCGCCGTAGGCGGTGTGCCCCTCGCCGTTGTAGGTCACGAGCACGCCGCTCTCGAGCTGCTCCGCGAGCGACTCGGCCCAGCGATACGGCGTTGCGGGGTCCCCGGTGGTTCCGACGACGAGAATCGGATCGGCGCCGGCGCCCGTGACGGGCCCGCGCTCCGCCGCCGGCTGCTCGGGCCACGCAGCGCAGGCGAGGTCGCCGTAGCCTTGGAACCGTCCGATCGTCGGCGCGATCTCGGCGAGCTCGGCGGCGTCGGCGCGCATCTGATCGCGGTCGACGTCTCCGGCCGGGTAGTCGAGGCAGTTGATCGCAGTGAAGGCCTCGGTGGAGTTGCTCCGATACGTCCCGTTCTCCCGGTCGTAGTAGAAGTCTGCGAGCGTGAGCCCGATGTCTGGATCCCCCTGCGCCACCGACGAGAAGAGCTCGTCGAGGTAGCCCCAGTTGCTCTGCGCGTAGAGCGGAGTGATGATCGCGGTGAGCATCGTCGATGCCGTGAAGGAGCGGCCGTCAGACCCGGTCAGGGGTTTCGCGTCCACCTGGTCGAGCAGTGCGCTGATCTGCGCCATGCCCACGTCGACGGGTCCGTTCAAGGGGCAGTCCTGCCGCGAGATGCAATCGGCAACGTAGGTGCGCAGCGCCGTCTCGAAGCCGCGTGTCTGCTCGCGCACGACGTCGGAGAGGCTGGCCGCGGGGTCGATCGCACCGTCGAGTACCAGGCGGCCCGCACGCTCGGGATAGGCGTCCGCGTAGCGCGCACCGATGTAGGTGCCGTAGGAGTACCCCAGGTAGTTGAGCTTCGGATCGCCGACGATCGCGCGCAGCATGTCGAGGTCTTGCACGGTCTCCGCCGTGCTCACGTGCGCCAGCAGGTCTCCGGTCTCTTGGAGGCAGGCATCCCCGAAGGCCTGCTCGTGCGCGAGCGCCGCCTCCATCCATGCGTCGCTGCCGACGTCGAGGTCGGCCTCGGCTGGGTCGACGCCGAAGAGGTACTCGTCCATTCCGGCGTCGTCGAGACAGGTCACCGGCGACGAGGCCCCCACCCCTCGCGGGTCCCACGCCACGACGTCGTAGGCCTCTTGCACGTCGGGCTGCACGGCGCCGTCGGCGCCGCCCGAGAGGTAGTCGACGCCCGAGGCGCCGGGGCCGCCGGGGTTCACGAAGAGCGTGCCGGCGGTTTCACCCCCGAGCGCCTCCTGTTTCACGAGCCGGAGCACAATGGTCTCCCCCGACGGCTGATTCCAATCGAGCGGGGCGTGCACGACGGCGCATTCGAGGCCGTCCTCGCACCCGACCCATTCGGGTTGCTGCGCGCCGAAGCCGGCCACGGTGCCGTCGGGGAGGGCGGGGAGCTCGGGCTCCGGTGCCGTCGCCTGCTGCAGGAGTGCGGCGATCGGTGCGCAGCCGGTGACGGTGAGGGCCGCGACGGTGGCGAGTGCGGCGAATCCGAGGACGCGACGGGCGCGGGTCGAGCGCGAGTCGCGCCCACGATCATTCGCGGAGCGACGCAACGGGCGGTTCATCGAAGCGCTCCGTTCTCCGATGCCCCGAGCACGAGCATGTCGGCGGTGCTCTGAGTGGCGAAGAGGGCTTCGAGCACCAACCCGGGCGTGATGCCGCGCCCGAGGCGCTCCCGAGCGACCTCCACTGCGGCGACGACGGCGAGCGCGCGCTCCGCGCCCCATCGGTCGGCGAGTTCGGCGATCGCCGGCTCGCGTTCGAGGTTGATCAGCTCCGGTGATGCGCGCAGTGCGGTGAGCAGCACGTCTCTGAAGAGCGAGAGCAGATCGGTGAGGATCCGATCGATGCCGTCACGCAGGCTTCGCGTCGCGCGGCGCTTCTGGTCCTCTTCGAGCACGCGGATCTGGCTGCGCATCTGCGGGGGGATCGCCGCCCCTGCGGGGAGGCCGAGGCTGCGCAACGCGTCTTCGCGCTCGCGCTGGTCCAGGGTCTCGGTGAGCGCGGCAGCGTCGGCCTCTGCGATCTTCACGAGCGTCGCCGCGGCGCGCATGCCGTCCCCCAGCGTCTGAACGCTGAGGGCGACGTCGATCGTGCGCTCTCGGCGCGCCAGCGCGTCCGCGTCGCTCGCGAGTCGTCGGGCCATGCCGATGTGGCTCTGCGCGAGCCGCGCCGCCCGTTCCGCGACTCGGGCATCGATGCCATCGCGCTCGTGCAGCAGTCGCGCGATGTCGGCGGCGCCAGGCGTCACGAGGCGCAGCGATCGGGCGCGGGAGCGAATCGTGGGGAGCAGGTCGGCTTCGCTCGGCGCGCAGAGAATCCAGACGGTGCGCTCGGGCGGCTCCTCGAGCGCCTTCAGCAGCACATTGGATGTGCGCTCCGGCATCCGGTCCGCGTCTTCGATCACGATGACCCGGTATCGGCCTGCAGCCGGGGAGTAGTGGGCCGTCGTGACGATATCGCGTGCGGCCTTGATGTCGATGAGGAGCTTCTGCGTCGTGAGGACGCCGAGATCGGGGTGCGTGCGGGCGCGCACCTGGGCGAAGACCGCGTCGCGATCCTGCCCGCGCGCGATCAGGGCCGCGGCGAAGCGGAACGCGAGATTCGAGCGACCGGAACCCGGGGGACCCGTGATGAGCCACGCGTGCGACGGCGTCGTATCGAGGGCTGCGGCGGCGTCAAGGGTGCGCACCGCCTCCGGTTGACCCACGATCTCCGCCCAGTACTCCACCCCGGAATCGTATCGCGCCCCGCCGACACCGCGATGGGTGACCTCCCCTCGGCGATGCGAATCGCTCGACCCGTCCCGCACCCGCACCGCCCTCGTCCCGGCCGAGGGTGAAACCGCGGGTGAATAGTGCGTCGGGCCCTCCCGAAGACCGCACCCCGGGCATATGCTCTTCAGTGGTTGAAGATTCGTTCCCCCGAGTTCAGACCACGCTCCCGAGCCGTGTTTCCCCATATGGCACGGGAGACACGCCCCCGAACCTGTCCCCCAGGATTTCGGGGGCTTTTTCGTGCCCGCTCAGCGGAGATCGACGTACTCGGCGGTTCCCGCTTCCACTGCAGCCGCTCCCGCGCTGAGTTCCGCGGCGAGCGATGCCAGCACGGCGACCTCCTCCTCGGCGACGGAGATTCGCTGCAGCACCCGATCCGTGTACTCCGCTGCTCCCACCGCCCATCCCCGGCGACGCGCCTCGGCCTCGATCTGCGGCGCAATGTCGTACGCGCAGCTCACGGTGACGGATCGCCGCATCGCCCGTCGTTGCCGGCCCGCCCGCTGCGTCGCGATCGCGACACTCGACCGGTAGGCGCGCGTCAGCCCTCCGGCGCCGAGCAGCACGCCGCCGAAGTACCGCGTGACCACGGCCACCACGTCGCTGAGCCCGGCCGATACCAGGGCGTCGAGCATCGGGGCTCCAGCTGTGCCGCTCGGCTCGCCGTCATCGTTCGAGCGCTGCACCCGCCCGTCCGGCCCGAGCACGAACGCGGAGCAGTGGTGCCGTGCGCGCGGGTGCTCTGCGCGCACGCGGGCGATCACCGCGCGCGCCGCGTGCTCGTCCTCCACGCGCTCGAGCCGAACGAGAAATCGTGAGCGGGAGATCTCCTGCTCGGCGTCCACCGGGGCCGCGATCGTCTCGTATTCCATCGCCCTCGCTCCGACCAGGGGCCTCGCTCCCGCCCCGACTACCATCGAGTCTATGGGCGGTGAAAGCGTACGGGTAGACACGTGGGTCTGGGGCGTGCGCCTCGCGAAGACTCGGAGCCAGGCCACGACTGCGTGCCGCGCCGGCCACGTCCGGGTGAACGGCGCGACAGCGAAGGCGTCGCAGGCGGTGCGGCTCGGAGACGAGGTGCGCGTGCGTCAGCACGGTTTCGACAAGGTCTACCGCGTCACCGGCCTCCCGGTGCGCCGCGGAAGCGCTGATGAGGCGGCGAAGCACTTCGAAGACCTCACGCCTCCTCCGCTCCCCCGAGTGGAGCGGCCGGCTGAGATCGTGCGCGATCGCGGCGCCGGCCGGCCGACGAAGCGCGAACGGCGCGACATCGACCGGCTGCGGGGCCGCGACGGCGAGGGCTAGCCCGCCGCCACCGCTTCCGCCTCACGTCGTCGTCGCACGATCAGCAGCGCTCCCGCCCCGGTGAGCAGCAGGATCATAAGCGTGCGGGTTCCGAGCGTTACACTCGCTGGGTGCCGGCTCCCGTTGTTCTCGCGTCATCCGAGTGGTGTGCACGTGCGGAATCCCATGCGAGCCGGGCCCGCGCACTCACCGCCGCACACCTCGACCGACGGCTCCGGCACGAGCGCCACCCGGTCGAGGATTTCCTCTGGACCTACTACTCCGTGAAGCCGTCCGAGCTCGCGAAGTGGCATCCCGGCGCCGGGGTGCGGCTCGCTGAGGCGCACGATCGCGCCACGTGGAAGCACTACCGCGCGGTCGGCACGGATCCGATCAGTGCTGGCAACGCCGACCGTCGCGTCAGCGCTGCCGAGGTTGATGCGGGTGCGTTCTTCGCGCGCCGCGGCGGCACGGTCGATTACGTGGAGCGGCTGCTGAGCGAGACGCTCTCCCGGCCGCCGCGCTTCGGATGCTTCGGCTTGCACGAGTGGGCGATGGTCTACCGCATGTCGCCCGAGCAATTGCGGCACACCTCGCTCCCCCTCCGCATCGGGCACGCGGCGACCGACCACGTCGTCGAGACGCACCCGATCGGGTGCTCCCATTTCGACGCGTACCGCTTCTTCACCCCCGATGCGGCGCCGCTCAACACGATGCGCCCGACGCGCGAGACGCAGCCGGAGACCGAGCAGTCAGGCTGCCTGCACGCCGGCATGGACGTGTACAAGTGGACGGCGAAGCTCGGGCCCATCGTCCCCGGCGAGGTCCTGCTCGACGCCTTCGTGCTGGCCCGCGATATTCGCGAAGTCGACATGCGAGCCTCCCCCTACGATGTGAGCGCGTACGCGGGCGTCGACGGACGGCCGCTCGCCGCGGTGGCGATCGAAACCGCAGTTGGGAAGCGCGAGTACGCGCACCTCCAGCGCGGCTTCGCCGAACGCGGCGATGCGCTGCGTCGACGCGTGCTCGACGCGATCGCGGCGGCTCGCGCCGCCGTCGCGCCCGATGCGAGCGGTAGCGCCGCCGCGCCCGATGCGAGCGGGGTCACTGTTGGTGGGTGTCGCACGGGAGACACGCACGAGGAGTGACCCCGCTCGCACGTTGCGTGTAGCGTGCGCAGCGATGGATGCGCAGCGTTAGAAGAGTGTGGGCGCGGGCACGCCGGGGGTCGCCTCCGCCGCCGCGTTCTGCGCGAGCGTGCGCGTGCGCGAAGTGCCCGTGCGCTCGAGGCCGTATCTCGAGATGAGCGGCCTGATGCGTGCGGCGAGTTCCACGCGGTACGCCTGCGGCGCCCGGCTCGATGCGCCCGGGTACAACGATCGGTAGAGCGGCAGAAGCTCGCGGTGCTCCCGTTCGAGCCATTCGAGAAACCACGGCTTCAGGTGCGATCTCAAGTGCAGTGCTCCGTAGACGACGGATCGCGCCCCGGCATCGCGAATGTCTCTGATCAAGCGCTCGAGCTGGTCGGGCCCATCCGTCAGACCGGGGAGCACGGGCATGATGAAGACGTCAGCCGCGAGGCCCGCGTCCCTGGCGGCCGCGATCGTGTCGAGCCGCGCGCGAGTGGTCGGAGTGCCCGGTTCGATCGACTGCTGCAGTTCGTGGTCGCCGACGGCGATCGACATCGCCAGCTCGACGGGCACCCGTTCACTGGCGTCGACCAGCATCGGCAGGTCCCGCCGAAGCAGCGTGCCCTTCGTCAGGATCGACATGGGCGTGCCACTCGCGGCGAGCGCTGAGATGATGCCGGGCATGAGACGGTACCGCCCCTCGGCCCGCTGGTACGGGTCGGTGTTGGTGCCGAGCGCGACGCACTCGCGCCCCCATCCGGGCCTCGCCAGCTCGCGGCCCAGCACCTCGGCCACGTTCACCTTCACGACGATCTGCGCGTCGAAGTCTTTGCCGGTGTCGAAATCGAGATACCGATGCGAGCCGCGGGCGAAGCAGTACACGCACGCGTGCGAGCACCCCCGGTACGGGTTGATGGTCCAGGAGAACGGCATCGACGATTCGCCCGGCACACGATTCAGCGCGCTCTTCGCGAGCACTTCATGGAACGCCATGCCAGCGTATTCCGGTGATCGCACGGTGCGGAGGTGCCCGGGGACTGCGGCCACCTGAGACATCGACAGACCGGCCAGCGCCCCGTCCTCGGATGCCGCAACCGATTGCCCACTCCACCTCATGCGAGTATTCGAACATATGTTCGAATGGATTGCAAGCGAATCGCCAGCCGACGGCTATTCGTGCGACTCGCCCGCCACGCCGCGGCGCCACTGCGTCGGCGAGCAGCCGTAGCTGCGCGTGAACGCCCGGATGAACGTCGCGGAGTCGGAGTACCCCGATTCTCCGGCGATCGCGCGCACCGTCATGCCGCTGCGAACCCGCTCATCGAGCAGCTCCGTCGCACGACTCAAGCGAACGCGCCGCAGGTACGCCGCCGGCGAGTCCTCCGCTTCGGCGAAGAGCGCGTGCACCTGACGCACCGAGAGGAAGTGATGCGCCGCCAGGCGGTCGACGGTGACACCGGGATCACCGCAGTGCTCTCGCAGCCAGCGCTGCAGCACCGCGAGGCGCGCCCGGCGATCCTCATCGGGCGCCCCCTCCTGCGCGAGGGCTCGCATCACGACAGCGAGCGTGTCGCTCACGGCCCGCGCGATACCCGCCCCCGAGTGGGGGTCGAGCGAGAGCTGCCGCGATTGCAGGCTGAACAGCAGCGCGCGCAGCGCCGCCTGGCCCGGTACCGAAGACTCCATCAACCGCGCGACCGAACTGCCGATCGCGCGGTCGGAAAGCCCCAGCGACTCCCGGGTCAGCTGCAGCACGATGAGATCCTGCCCCTGCGTCGGCACCGACATGCGATACGGCTCCCCGGCATCGACGAACGCCAGCGCACCGGCGCCGAGCCGCGCGCCGCGGCCGCGCTGCGTCAGCGTCCAGGATCCGCGCAGCTGCATCATCACGAGCAGGTGATCGGTGGCATCGGCGTCGACGAGGGCGCGCGGACGCTCGGCCTCGTGCGCGTCGAACGCCACGCGACTCACCCACATCGACGGAGAGATGCGGCGCTGGGCGATCCGGGCCGAGAAACGGGACCCATCCGCACGGCAGCGGAGCGGGACGAACATGCGACTGGCCAGGCGCTGCCACGCTTCGATCCCGTGCACGCTCATCGGCTCCATTGGCATCCCCCGGCGCTTCGACACTGCTTTGCTGCAATCCGCCATCACGCACCCGATCAGCGCCGCTCACTCGCGCAGATACTGCCAATGCTCCTGCAGAGGCGGCACATGCCGACGGGCATTCGGTGCCATACCGTGGTGTTACCGGTGATGCTACACGGTACGCAGCGGCGCAACGCAGCGCCTCTTCAGAATGGAGTCTCCATGTCAGGCAACAGGATCGTCGTCTACAAGGGCCCGGGCGAAGTGGCGGTCGAGAACTTTGACTACCCGACGCTGGAGCTGCCGCAAGAAGTCGCTGAGGGGCTCGGGATCAAGCGATCCGCCCCGCACGCCGTGATTCTCAAGCTCGTCACGACCAACATCTGCGGGAGCGATCAGCACATGGTGCGCGGCCGCACCACGGCGCCCGTCGGCCAGACGCTCGGGCACGAGATCACGGGCGAGGTCGTCGAGGTCGGCGACGACGTGCTCTTCCACAGCGTCGGCGACATCTGCTCCGTGCCGTTCAACATCGCCTGCGGCCGCTGTCGCATGTGCAACGAGGGCCAGACCGGGATCTGCCTGAACGTGAACCCCGCGCGTGCGGGAGCAGCCTACGGGTACGTCGACATGGGCGGCTGGCTCGGCGGTCAGGCCGAGTACGTCATGATCCCTTACGCCGACTTCAATCTTCTGAAGTTCCCCGACCGCGATGAGGCTCTGGAGAAGATCCTCGACCTCACGATGCTCTCCGACATCTTCCCGACCGGGTACCACGGCGCGGTCTCGGCTGGCGTCACCACCGGATCGACCGTCTACGTGGCGGGTGCCGGGCCGGTCGGCCTCGCAGCGGCGTACTCCGCGCAACTGCTCGGCGCCGCGACGGTCATCGTCGGCGACATGAACGCCGACCGCCTGCGGCAGGCCGAGAGCTTCGGCTGCGCCGCGGCAGACCTCTCGAAGGGCGACGCACTCGCCGACATCATCGCGGACATCGTGGGCGAGCCCGAGGTGGACGCCGCCGTCGACGCCGTCGGGTTCGAGGCGCGAGGGCACGGTCATGATGCGGCAGAGGCTCCGGCGACTGTGCTCAACGACGTCATGAGCGTCGCCAGGGCCGGCGCATCGCTCGGCATTCCGGGGCTCTACGTCACGGGCGACCCCGGAGCCGTCGACGAGGCGGCGAAGCACGGGCAGATCGGCGTGCGCCTCGGCCTCGGCTGGGCGAAGTCGCACCGCCTCGTGACAGGTCAGTGCCCGGTGAAGAAGTACAACCGGCAGTTGATGAACTTGATCCTCGCCGACCGCGCGCACATCGCCCAGGCGGTCGGAGCGACGACCATCAGCCTCGATCAGGCGGCCGAGGGCTATGCCCAGTTCGACGCGGGCGCCGCGCAGAAGTTCGTGATCGATCCGCACGGCATGGTGTCGTAGCCCCGAGCGGCGTCAGTGATGCGCGGTGCACGTTCTCATCGACGTGCACCGCGCATCACTGCGTCGGGGCCGACTTACGCGTTGTGCTCGTCGGCGATCTGCGTGTGGTGCTGAATCACCTCGGCGACGACGAAGTTGAACCACTTCTCGGCGAACTCCGGGTCGAGGTGCGCGTCGACGGCGAGCCCTTTGAGTCGGTCGATCTGACGCGATTCCCGCGAGGGATCGGCGGCCGGCATGTCGTGCTCCGCCTTCAACTGCCCGACCTCCTGCGTGCAGCGGAATCGTTCGGCGAGCATGTGCACCAGCGCCGCATCGATGTTGTCGATGCTCGATCGCAGCCGTTCGAGGCGTTCGAGGGGGGTCGGCTCGCTCATGCGGTCCTCCGCCTATCCGAGGAGGTCGTGCAGCACCACGACCTGCTCGCGCTCGGGGCCGACGCCGACGGCCGAGATGCGCGATCCGCTCATGCCCTCGAGCGCGATGATGTAGTCCTGGGCGTTCTTCGGCAGATCCTCGAAGCGACGGGCGCCCGAGATGTCCTCGTTCCAGCCCGGGAACTCCTCGTACACGGGCTTCGCGTGGTGGAAGTCGCTCTGGTTCACCGGCATCTCGTCGTGCCGCACGCCGTTGACGTCGTAGGCCACACAGACCGGGATGGTCTCGAGGCCGGAGAGCACGTCGAGCTTCGTCAGCACGAAGTCGGTGACGCCGTTGATGCGTGCGGCATAGCGGGCCATGGGCGCGTCGTACCAGCCGCAGCGGCGCGGCCGCCCAGTGGTGGTGCCGAACTCGAACCCCTGCTTGCGCAGGTAGTCGCCGGACTCGTCGAACAGTTCGGTCGGGAAGGGTCCGGCGCCCACGCGCGTGGTGTACGCCTTGACGACGGAGATCACGCGGTCGAGCGCGTGCGGCGGCAGCCCCGAACCGGTGCTCGCGCCGCCGGCCGTCGCATTCGAGGAGGTGACGAACGGGTACGTGCCGTGGTCGATGTCGAGCATGGTCGCCTGTCCGGCTTCGAACAGCACCGTCTTGTCGTCCTGCATCGCCTCGTGCAGCAGCAGCGCCGTGTCGCACACCATCGGCTCGAGCATCTCGCGATAGCTGAGCAGGTCTTCGACGACCTCGTCGGCGGAGATGGCGCGGCGGTTGTAGATCTTGACGAGCACCTGGTTCTTGAACTCGAGCGCGGCCTCGACCTTCTGCCGCAGAATGCCCTCGTCGAAGATGTCTTGGATGCGGATGCCGACGCGGTTGATCTTGTCGGCGTACGCGGGACCGATGCCGCGACCCGTCGTGCCGATCTGACGCTTTCCGAGGAAGCGCTCCGTCACCTTGTCGAGCGTGCGGTGGTACGCCGTGATGACGTGGGCGTTCGCGCTGACCTTGAGCCGCGAGACATCGACGCCGCGGCCGCCGAGCGCTTCGAGTTCACCGCGGAGCACTTCGAGGTCGACGACGACGCCGTTCGAGATCACCGGGGTCACGCCGGGGGTCAGAATCCCTGACGGGAGCAGGTGGAGCGCGTACTTCTCCGCCCCGACGACGACGGTGTGGCCGGCATTGTTGCCGCCGTTGAACTTGACGACGTAGTCGACGCGGCTGCCGAGGAGGTCGGTGGCCCGACCCTTCCCCTCGTCGCCCCACTGGGCACCGGTGATGAGCACTGCGGGCATTTCAGCCCCTTCCTTCGGCAACGGCACGTACCGGCCCAGTCTAGCGAAGGGCCGCCGTCTCCCGGCGGAGCCCGCCGTCCGGCGACGAATCGCCGGGGCGGAACGGTCAGCGCTCCCGTTCGATCGCGGCGATCGCCGCCGGGTCGGCGCCGTCGAGGAACTCGGTGAGCCGCTCGACCTCGCTCGTCTCGCCGATGCGCTCGGCCGCGCGTCGCAGCGCGTACAGTGCGCGCAATACCCCGCGATTGGGCTCGTGCGACCACGGGACGGGGCCCGCCCCGCGCCATCCCGCCTTGCGCAGCGCGTCGAGGCCCCGGTGATAGCCGACGCGCGCGAAGGCGTACGCCTCGATCTCGCGCCCCTCGGCGTCGGCTGCGTCGGCGAGCAGCGCCCAGACGAGCGGCGACTCCGGGTGCTCGCGCACGACGGCGTCGAGGTCGCGCTCCGAGTCGAGCGCCTGCGACACCGCGGTGTCGGCAGCCAGGAGAGTGGGTTCTGGTTCGAGCAGATTCGCGCCGATCATCCTGTCAGTGTAGCGATGCGGCTCCGAGGAGACGCCGGTTCACGCCTGCAGCCGCATCGACATGAGGATGCGCTTGAGCGTCGCGTACTCTTCCGTCTGCATGAAGGCTTCGGCTTCCGCTCGACTCGCGAAGACGCGCCCGCTCGAGGTGCTGTCGACCTGCATCCAGTCGGCGGCGACAACGGAATTCGACGGCGTCGCCCCCGTGCCGCCGAGCAGCCGGTTGTAATACATGCAGCTGTCGCGCGGGGTGAAGTTCGCGAGCGACAGGCTGGCCACGGCGCCGTCTCCGAGGTTCGAGACCCGGTACACGAACCGCGCGTCCGTGGTCGGCGCGCCTGCCTCATCGGTGGGTTCGGGCACGAACCCCGCGATCTCGACCGGCTCCGCGTCGAGCTCCTCGATGTGCAGGGTGGCCATTTCCGGAGTGCATGCTCCGCCCAGCCCGGTGACCCGGTTCGAGAAGTAGAGCTGTGCAGCACCGTCCGGGTCCACGATCTGCGCCTGGAAGAACCCCATCTCGTCATAGGCGGAGGGCAGGCGCACCAACGACCACCCGGAGGGCAGCTCGAAGCTCACGGGACCGGCCGCGTCACCTGCGCGATCCCACGGCTCCGGGGTGGGCTCCGGCGGCGTGGTGGGCTCCGGAGTCGGCGCCGGTTCCGATGTCTCGGTCGGAGTGGCGGAGGGATCGGACGTGGACGGAGTGCTCGTCGCTCCGGGCGCAGTCGAGGGCTCGGTCGCGCACCCGGTCAGCAGGATCGCACTGCACAGCACCGCGGCAGCGCAGGTGAGGATCGTTCGCATGCGCTCACCGTAGCGCCGACCGTTCCGTTGACGCGAGTGGTCAGCGGTAATTCACGAACTGCAGAGCGACGTCGATGTCAGCGCCCTTGAGCAGCGCCATCGTCGCCTGCAGGTCATCGCGACTCTTGGAGGAGACGCGCAACTCGTCGCCCTGGATCTGGGACTTCACGCCCTTCGGGCCCTCGTCGCGGATCAGCTTGTTGAGCTTCTTCGCGGTGGCCTGATCGATGCCTTCCTTCAGCTGCGCGTCGATGCGGTACTCCTTGCCGCTGGCGTAGGGCTCACCGGTGTCGAGCGCCTTCAACGAGAGCCCGCGCTTGATGAACTTCGAGTGCAGCACGTCGAGCACGGCGTTCGCGCGCTCTTCCGTGTTCGCCTTGATCTGCACCTTCTCACCGGAGAGCGAGACGTCGGCGCCGACGCCCTTGAAGTCGTAGCGCTGCTCGACCTCCTTGCGCGCCTGGTTCACCGCGTTCTCGACCTCCATCGAGTCGATCTTGCTCACCACGTCAAACGAAGAATCAGCCATGCCCCCAGCGTACCCGAGGGGCAGCGCCGCCACCCCCTCCCGATCCGGGTCGCACGGGGAGCTACAAAAAGTGATGACACGTATTCGCTGAACGAATGATTTGCTAAGCTGTCTGGGTTCCGCACGCCGCACCGCACTCGAAAGGACTCCTCACCGTGTCTGCAACTCAGGCCGCCCCGCATCGGGCTCGCCGCCTCCCCCGCTGGATGACGTCGTTCGGGTGGCAGATCCTCGCCGCCCTCGTCATCGGCCTCGTGCTCGGCGGCGTCGCCATGTCGCTCGGCCCCGACGCCGAGGACAACCCCAACGGCCTGCACGCCACGCTGGCGACCATCGGCGACAGTTACGTCTCGCTACTGCGCGCGGCAGTGATCCCGCTCGTCTTCACGGCGATCGTCTCGAGCATCGTCGGGTTGCGCAAGGTGACGAATGCGGCTCGCCTCGCGGGCCAGACTCTGCTCTGGTTCGCCATCACCGCGCTGATCGCGGTGACCATCGGCATCGTGCTCGGCGTCACGCTGCAACCCGGCTCGACCGCATCGCAGACCGCGCTGACCCCCGAAGAGCCCGGTTCGGTCGGCACCTGGTGGAACTTCCTCACCGGCCTCGTCCCCACCAACTTCCTCGGGCTCGGCGTTTCCGGCAGCGTCGATGCCGGCAGCGGCGCGCTCTCTGCGAGCCCGAGCTTCAATGTGCTGCAGGTCATCGTGATCTCGGCCGCCGTGGGCATCGCAGCGCTCAAGATCGGCGAGAAGGCCGAACCGTTCATCGTGCTCACGGAATCAGCGCTCGCAATCATCCAGAAGATCCTGTGGTGGATCATCCGCCTCGCCCCGATCGGCACGATCGGCCTCATCGGCAACGCCGTCGCCGAGTACGGCTGGAACCAGATGGGCACGCTCACGTGGTTCGTCGCGGTGCTGTACCTCGGACTCGCGCTGGTGCTCTTCGTGGTCTACCCGATTCTCGTGAAGTCGCACGGCCTCTCCGTGAAGCAGTACTTCTCAGGAGTGTGGCCGGCCGTGCAGCTCGGCTTCGTGAGCCGCTCGTCCATCGGCACACTGCCGCTCACCCAGCGCGTCACCGAGCGCAACCTCGGCGTGCCGCGCGGCTACGCCTCCTTCGCCGTGCCGCTCGGAGCGACGACCAAGATGGACGGGTGCGCCGCGATCTACCCGGCAGTCGCGGCGATCTTCATCGCGCAGTTCTTCGGCATCGACCTCACGATCGTGCAGTACCTGCTGATCGTCATCGTCTCGGTGGTCGGCTCCGCGGCGACCGCGGGCACGACGGGCGCGACCGTGATGCTGACGCTCACGCTGTCGACGCTCGGGCTTCCGCTCGAGGGCGTCGGGCTGCTTCTCGCAGTCGACCCCATCATCGACATGGGTCGCACGGCCGTGAACGTCGCCGGTCAGGCGCTCGTTCCCGCGATCGTCGCGAAGCGCGAGGGAATCATCGACCTCGATCTGTACAACGCGCCCCGTCAGGGGCTCGCATTCGACAACACCGACGTCGAGGAGCACCGCGCGTCGGAGGAGGCGTCGCGAGACGCGCGCGAAGCGACGCTGCGCCGGGGCTGACACTCGGCCCTCCCGAATCGTGCGCTGAGCATCGGAGACGGGCGCCGGTCGGGTTCCGAATCGAACCCGGCCGGCGCCCGCTCGGCGTCGTACGGCAGGAGATGCGCGGCCGTTATCGCACCGCCGCGCGCCGCATCGCGAACCAGGTGACGACGAGCGCCAGCACGATCGTGACGATCGCCCCCAGAGCGATGTCTGCCCGGGTGATGCCCATCACGATCTCCGGCAGTTGCGGTGCGAACACCAGGAGGAGAACCGCGAGCACGAGCCCGATGGCCGATCCCACGATCGCCGGGCCCTTCGCCCCGAATCGCACCCAGATCGCACCGAAGAAGCCGCCGATCGTGAGGCAGAAGAGCACTCCGAGGAAGCCGGTGACGGCGAGCACCCACGGGTCGCCGGCGCCGAGCAGATACACGTCGAGCACGTACACCGACATGAACCAGTGGTCCGTGGCGAGTTCGATGCCGAGCAGCAGCACCAGCAGGAGCGCGATGTACGCGGCCTGCAGCACGTTCGAGAGCATCGTGCCGAGGATGAAGTTGCGGCGCGTGGTTCCGAGCGTCAGCGCGAAGGGATAGGTCGTCGCCACGGCCTGCACGCCGTAGTAGACGAGGAATCCGGGCAGCGACCAGACGACGCCGCCGTTCTGCCGCGCTCCGTCGACGTACTCGGCACCGCCCGCGCCTCCCGTGGCGCGCTGGATGGCGAGCGCGATGACGATCGAGATCACCATGACCAGTGCGAGGATGACGATCGGAACTGTGACGAAGCTCCCGATCTTGTTCATGTGCAGGCGAGTCACATTGATGATGCGGTTCATGCTGCGCTCCGTTCCATATGCGTGTCCGCCCCGTCGTCCGCGACGGTGTCGCCGAGGCCGTAGGCGGCGACGAGATCTTGCAGTGATACGGGGGCGAGTTCGAGCCCGCCGGCCTCGGCTCGATGCTGCGCCGTCATCGGCGTGTTGACGACCGCTGTCGCGAGGCCGCCGACGCGTCGGCGCGACAGCACCGGCAGCCCTGAGAGGAAGCCGTCGACCTCGCTCGCCTTGCCCGCGACCTGGAAGGCGCTCCCGCGCATCGCATCGACGTCTTCGTGCCGCACGATGCGCCCCTGGTCGATCACGATCACGCGCTCGAGCAGCCGGTCCATCTCATCGATGAGATGGGTGGAGAGCACGACCGTGCGAGGGCGCTCCGCGTAATCGCGCAGCAGCTCGTCGTAGAAGATCGCCCGCGCCGTCGCGTCGAGACCCAGGTAGGGCTCGTCGAAGAAGGTGATGGGCGCCCGGGAGGCGAGTCCGAGCACGATGCCGAGCGCCGACATCTGTCCGCGCGAGTACTTCTTGATGATCGGCTTGGACGGGATGCGGAACGCGTCGATGAGGCGATCCGCGACCTCCTGATTCCAGTTCGGGAACGAGAATCGTGCTGCTCGGGTAGCGAGTTTCAGGGTGTAATCGTCGGGGTATCGCTGGTTATCGCGCACGAAGCACATCTGCTCGATGGTCTCGGCGCGCTCGAAGGGATCGTGGCCGCCGACCTTGACCGAGCCAGAGCTCGGCCGATCCTGCGCCGTGATCAGCGACATGAGGGTGGTCTTGCCCGCGCCGTTGCGGCCGAGCAGCCCGGTGATGGTGTTCGCGTGCACCTGCACGGTGACGTCGTCGAGCGCGGTGGCGCCGCGATAGCGCCGCGTGAGCCCGTGCGTCTCAATAGCGATCTGGGTCATTGTTCCGCTTCCTGTTCGATGAGTCGGATGACATCGGAGTGGGTGAGGCCGAGGGCGGTGGCTTCATGGAGCAGCGGCCGCACGAATCGCTCGGTGAGGCCGTGCTGACGCTCCTGAGCGATACGCGCCCTCGCGCCTGCGGCGACGAACATGCCGATGCCGCGTTTCTTGTAGAGGATCCCCTGATCGACGAGCAGGCTGAGCCCTTTGCCCGCCGTCGCGGGGTTGATGCGCATGTGCGCGGCGAGCTCGTTCGTCGAGGGAACCTGCTCGTCCTCGTCGTACGTGCCGCGCAGGATGTCGTCTGCGAGGCGGTCGGCGAGCTGGAGGAAGATCGGACGGTTGTCATCGAACACTCCTCACCTCGTTTCAGTCGGGGTCGCTGACTCGGACGGATTCGCCTCGCAGCTTCCTTGGTTAGTTACTTCACTAATGAACCTACATACCGCCGCCGAGTCTGTCAACGAGCACTTGCGGAGCATTCATCTGATGAACTACCGTTGGGGTGCTCCGGCCGCGTCATGCCGCCGACTCCCGCGAACCGAAGGATCCGCCATGCCCTCCAGCAACATCGTCGTCGCCCACGCGGAGACCGGTCTCGTCACGGCCGAGGTGCTGCGCGCCGATCGCATATCCCCCGGCTTCGTGCGCCTCACCGTCGGCGGCGACGACTTCTCACGCTGGCGTCACCTCGGCTTCGATCAGTGGTTCAGACTCGCCATGCCCGTTGCCGGCGAAGCGACCCGATTCGATCGCATGTCCGATCGATTCGATACTCGCGGGTACCTGAAGTACCTGGCCCTGCCGAAGGCGACGCGGCCCGAGATCCGCAACTACACCGTGCGGGCGTTCCGACCCGAGACGAACGAGATGGACATCGACTTCGTCGCGCACGAATCGGATGATCCGGCGCACGCGGGCGTCGCCGCGCCCTGGGCCACGTCGCTCCCCATCGGCGACCGGGTGGCGCTGATCGATCAGGGATGCGGATACCGCGCGGTCGAGGACGCCGATCGCGTCGTGCTGGCGGGCGACGAGAGCGCGCTCCCCGCGGTGCTCGGCGTCCTGCGCGACATCGGACCGGAGAGCACGGGCCACGCGATCATCGAGGTGCCCGACGCTGCGGATCGCCAACCGGTCGAGGCCCCGAGCGGCGTCGACGTGCAGTGGATCGTTCGCGAGCCGGGCGCTCACCCCGGATCCGCGGCCCTCGATGCGCTTCGCGGACTCCCGGCATCGGCGACGGCTGGCCCCGTCTCGGCGTTCGTCGCAGGCGAGCAGCAGCTCGCAACCGGCGGCCGACGTCACCTCGTCAACGAGTGCGGCGTCGCCAAGCAGGCGGTCGATTTCTGCGGATACTGGCGGCAGCGTTAGAGCTCTGGAACGGACCGATCCCGGCCCGAATGACAACGGTGTAATTCTCCACAGTGCCGCTACAGTCCTGTGCACAACCATCCCGAGAGCCGCTCAGGGAAGCGCGCACCAACCCTCAAGAACGCCGTGATTCCGCGGAAGCATCGACCATCCACAGTGTGAATCACACCCGTGTAGTTATCCACAGGCGCGGCGCAGCGCTACAGGATCCCGCACTCCATCGCGCGCGTCACCGCTCGCGTGCGATCCGACACGCCGAGCTTCTCGAACGCTCGCAGCAGGTGAGTCTTCACCGTCGACTCGCCGATGAACAGCCGCCCCGCGATCTCCGGGTTGCTCATCCCATCCCCGACCAACCGCAGAATCTCGACCTCCCGAGGAGTGAGCCGCGGGCCCCGCTCCGCGCGATCCTCAGGGCCGGCGTGAGCCCGAGCGACCAGCTGCGCGGCGATCGACGGCGCGAGCACGGTCTGCCCGGCGGCAACCGCGCGCACACCGGCCGCCAGCTCGTCAGCGGGCGCAGCCTTGACGAGATACCCGTTCGCCCCGGCCTCGATGGCGGCGAGGATCTGATCATCCTCCTCGTACGTCGTGAAGACGAGCACGCGCGGAGGCGACGCCGTGAGGCGGGCGAGTCGCCGGGTGGCCTCGACGCCGCCCATTCCCGGCATCCGGAGATCCATGAGCACGACGTCCGGGCGCGCGGCCGACACCAGGTCGAGCGCGGCTTCCCCGGAAGCCGCCTCGCCGACCACCTCGAAATCAGGCTCGGTCGCGAGCAGACCCGCGATACCAGCACGCACGATCGGGTGATCGTCCACGACCAGAATGCGTACCATCAACGAACTCCTTCTCGCTCGTGACCGGGCGCGGCCGCCGCAACGGTCGCCGGCAGTCGCACCTCCAGGCGCGCACCGCACCCCGGCCCATCGCCGAACCGCACCTCACCGCCCACTCCTCGGATGCGGTCGGCAAGGCCCGACAGGCCGTACCCGCCTGCAGAGGCCCCGCCACCCGCCGCTTGCGGCCCCACCCCGTCGTCATCGACTCGGAGGACGACGGATCCGTCATCACCGCGCACCAGCATCACCGAGATCCTCGTCGCCTGCGCGTGCTTGCGCGCATTCGCCAGGCCCTCCTGAGTCGCCCGCAGCAGCATCACCTGCCGCTCGCGATCCAGCTGCAACGACTCGAGCTCGCACGTCACCCGCAGCTCCGTATCCTCCCTGAGGCGGGTCACCGTCCGCTCGATCGATGCCTCCAGGCCGCCGTCGCCGAGCGGCTGGGTCGTCGCAACCAGCACCCTCGCCTCCTGCAACGACTCTCGGGCCGCTGAGCGCACCCGTTCGAGCCGATCCCGCGCGGCAGCGGCATCACCTGCGGCGAGCGCGCGATCCACCTGCTCGCTCAGCATCACGAGACCGGTGAGCGTCTGCGTGAGCGTATCGTGCAGGTCGCGCGAGATCCGCTCCCGCTCGGCAGAGGCACCGGCGGCCTCCGAGAGCGCGGCCACTTCGTGCTGCGAGCGCCGCAGCGCCTCTGCGAGTTCGCGGTGACGCTCCCCCTGCGCGTGAATGCCCGTGATCCACGTTCCCATGACCAGCGCGAAGACGAGCGAGAGGGCCGAGACGGCGAACGCACCCCAGAAGCCGCCGGCGCGACCGAAAGGGTCACCCGGGCCGACGAAACCGATGCACACCGCCACCGCGAGTGCTGCACTCCATGCGACCGCTTCGCGATAGCGGCGCGCGACCGTCCAGACCAGCGGATACCCGATGGTTTGAAGCGTGGCGTACGAGGTCACCCCGAACGTCGCAACCCCCACCAGCAGCACCAGCCCGACCAGGAAGAGCGCATCGGCAGCGGTCGCAGGCAGATCGCGCACGGCTCGAAGCATCACGCGCCGCCCGACCGCGAGATACCAGAGCGCGAGCGCCGCCAGCGGCGCGAAGGTCCAGGCCACCCGATCCGGCGCCGCGGGCGCACCGTCGAACTGCAGCTCGCGACCGCCGACAATGGCCATCGCGACGAGGGTGACCACGACGCCGGCATCCCACCAGCGCAGCGGAAAGCGCCCCGACGCGATCCCCGGTGTCTCCAGCTGACTCATGGCATCACTCTCTCACGCCCCGCGCACCGAGGCCGATCTCGTACCTATGACCGCCGCTCACCCCGCGCTCCGCTCCGTGGGCTGCCGCCGTGAGCGGCACCAGCGGCGGTCGCGAATGCTCACGCATTCGCCTATGACCGCCGCTCACCCCGCGCTCCGCTCCGTGGGCTGCCGCCGTGGGCGGCACCAGCGGCGGTCGCGAATGCTCACGCATTCGCCTATGACCGCCGCTGCCATCTGAACGTGAGGAGGCTGAGCGCGAGGCCCACTGCGAGCCAGGCCGCCAGGTTCAGGGCGACGAGACCGAGATCCCACGACTCCCCGAGCTCCTGCAACTGGAAATGATCGGGCAGGAACACCGAGCGCATCCCCTGCGCCAACCACTTCAACGGGAACAGGCTCGCCACCTGCTGCAACCACTCCGGCAGCATCGAGAACTGCAGGTACACGCCCGAGATGAACTGCAGCAGCAGCACCACCGGCAGGATCACCGCCGTCGCACTGCGCGACGAGCGAGGCAGCGCCGAGAGCGCGACGCCGAGGAGGGCCATCGCGATGATCCCGAGCCCGAACAGCCAGGCCAATCGCCCCCACAGCTCCGGCTCCGTCGGAAGCTCCACCTGGAAGGCGACCACGGCGAACGCGATGAGCAGCAGCAGCTGAGCGAGGGCGGTCACGAGGATCATGCCGATCTTGCCGATGAAATAGCTCACCGGCGACAGCGGAGTGCCGCCCAAGCGCCGCAACCATCCGTCGCTCCGCTCGCGGGCGATATCGGTGGCGAGATTCTGCACTCCGATGAGGAGCAATCCTGCAGCGGCCATGCCGGGGAGGTAGTAGGCGGCCATCGTCACGCCCCCGGTGCCGTCTGCCCGCGCACCGACCTCGCCGGACGTCTGAAAGGCGACCCCGAAGATGCCCAGCATCACGAGCGGGAAGAGGAACGTGAAGAAGACGGCATCGGGCGTCCGGAAGTAACCGCGCAACTCGAATCCGATGTTGTTCCACCCCGAGCGGAGGATCCCGGGGAGCCGGGGTGCGACGCCGTTCGAGTGGGGCCCCGAGGCGTCCGTTCCTGCCGCTCGCGCTGGCCCTGCCACCTGAGCGGGACCCGCCCCCCGTTTCGCATCGTTCGTCGTCATCGTTCCGCTCCGTTCGCGCCGATCAGGTTCAAATAGATGTCTTCGAGTGCCGGGCGTCGCACTTCGAGCTCGGCCGGCCCGGTCGGGATGCCGATCTCTCGCGCCTCGTGCATCAACCGTTCGACGACCACACCGGGCACAGCGGTGCGCTCCTCGTGACGCACCCCCGCGGCGTCGCGCCAGCTGACCACCGGGGTGCGAGCCTCGGCGCCGCCGAGCAATTCGGGCGTCGCCTCAGCGACGATCCTGCCGCCGGAGAGCACGCCAACGCGATCGGCCAGGTACTCCGCCTCGTCGAGATAGTGGGTGGTGAGCAGCACCGCAGCGCCCTCACCCGTCAGGCCGTCGAGCATCGCCCAGAAGTGACGCCTCGCTTCGGGATCGAAACCGGTGGTCGGCTCATCGAGGAAGACGAGCTCCGGCCGCCCGATGATGCCGAGTGCGACATCGAGCCGCCGCTGCTGTCCGCCCGAGAGCTTCGTCGCCCGCGTCTTCGCCTGCTCCGTGAGCCCGACGAGATCGAGCACCTCGTCGACGCCGCGAGGGTTCGGGTAGAGCGTCGCGAAGTGCGCGATCAGCTCACGCGGGGTGTAGGGGCCGGCGTCCCCGGTCGACTGCGCCACGATGCCGATCCTCGACTTCCATACGCGCGGCGCCGAGAGCGGGTGCTCGCCGAGCACCGAGATGTCGCCGCTCATCGCTCGTCGCACGCCTTCGAGCACCTCGATGGCCGTGCTCTTACCCGCGCCATTCGGCCCGAGCAGCGCATACGTCTCGCCTCGGGCGATGTCGAGGTCGACGCCGTCGAGCACCCGTCGCGATCCGTACTGCTTCGTGAGCCCGCGCACCGAAACGGCCGCGGAGCTGAGTGTGCTGTTCATGTTTCCAGACTGCCCGGTGCCGAAGCGGCGGGGAACGACCGGATGGGCGACCTGATGTCCACCGATCGGAGGACCCCGCCGGGTTCCGCGTGGGGTCCGCGCTCCCGCCACGGGCTCGCCGAGCGTAGGCTGGAGCGATGAGCCAGCACGCCGCATCGCCAGAAGCAGCCACCGCGCCAGTCTCCCGCGCGTTCGCCTCCGACAACTGGTCGGGCGCGCACCCAGAGGTGATCGAGGCGCTCGCGCTCGCGAACACGGGCCACGTCCCCGCGTACGGCGGCGACCCGGTCACGGCCCGCTTCCAAGAGGTGGCTCGGGAGCTGTTCGGCGCCGAGGCGGAAGCGTTCCCCGTCTTCAACGGCACCGGCGCGAACGTGCTCGCACTGCAGGCCGCGCTCCCCCGCTGGGGCGCCGTCATCTGCGCTCGCACCGCGCACATCAACACCGACGAGGCGGGTGCCCCGGAGAAGACCGGCGGTCTCAAGCTCTTCGGCATCGAGACGCCCGACGGCAAGCTCACCCCCGAACTCGTGGCTCGCGAGGCGTGGGGCTTCGGCAGCGAGCACCGGTCTCAGGCGGGCGCGGTGTCGATCTCGCAAGTGACCGAGCTCGGCACCGTCTACACCCCTCATGAGATCCGCGCCCTCGCGGATCAGGCGCACGAACTCGGCTTGGTGCTGCACGTCGACGGATCCCGGCTCGGCAATGCGGCAGCGCACCTCGGCGCGTCGCTGCGCGAGCTCACCACTGACGTCGGCGTCGACCTGCTGAGCCTGGGCGGCACGAAGAACGGCCTGTTGGGTGCGGAGGCCGTCGTCGTGCTGCGACCGGAAGCTGCTGACGGGATCCGCTATCTGCGCAAGATCGACCTGCAGCTCGCCTCGAAGATGCGCTTCATCTCAGCGCAGCTACTCGCGCTGTACGAGGGCGACCTGTGGCTGCGCTCCGCAACGCGTGCGAACGAACTCGCGCAGCGCCTGGCGTCGGGCGTGCGCGCCCTCGAAGAAACCGTGCCCGGGGTCAGGATCGCCCACCCCGTCGAGTCCAACGCCGTATTCGTCGAGCTGCCCGCCGAGGCCGCAACGCGGGCCCAGTCCGCGTTCGCGTTCGGCGCGTGGCCGACGCAGCCCGGGCTCTACCGCCTGATGTGCGCGTTCGACACGACCGAGGCGGACGTCGACGCACTGCTGACCGTGCTCGCCGGCTGACCCGCTCCGCCCGCGAACGGCTTCAGCCCACGAGCGGCTTCAGCCCGCGAGCGGCCGCCGGGGCGACAGCCGCGCCAGGGCGAATGACAGCACCAGGGCTGCGACGACACCGATGATCGGAGGAATCCCGATCCCGAATTCACCGGCGAACCAGGCGAGCGCGCACGAGATCGCGTAGACGCCCAGGTTGACCCAGTTCGCGCGCGGCAGCGCCTCCCCCTCTGGCATCTGGGTGCGCCGCCACCGTGCGAGGTAATCGCCGATGATGACGCCGCCGAGGGGCGGGATGAACGTGCCGAGCAGCCCGAGGTACTGGGGCAGGTGCTCGTTGACACCGAAGAGCGCGAGCACGGTGCCGATGATCGAGCCGATGATCACGAACCGGGTCTTGCTGGGCTTCTCGAAGAGCTCGGCACCGGCGACGCCGAATGAGTACGCCGCGTCGGCATTCGACTTCCACAGGTTGCCGAAGAGCAGGAAGAGCCCCCAGCCGACGAGGCCGAGGTTGAAGAGCACGAGCACGAAGTCGCCTTCGCCGAACGTGATCGCGCCGACCGCGCCGAAGAAGATCATCAGCCCGTTGCCGATCAAGAATCCGATGACGCAGGCGAGCACCGCCTGGCGGCCCGTGCGCCCGAAGCGCGTCCAGTTGGGCGCCTGCGTGCCAGCGGAGACGAACGTTCCGACGACCGTGGTGACGGCGACCGCGATCGGCATCGACATCGACGCATCCGGCTGCACGGCGGCGAGACCGGCCCAGCCGCCCACCTCTTCGAGCGACCGGAACATCACCCAGAACGCGAGGATGAGGATCAGCGGAGTCGAGATCAGCGATACCCAGTACATGCCGCGGTACCCGTAGACGGCGGTCGCGCACATGAGCGCGCTCACCACCACCATGACCGCGGCTTTCGCGGCGAAGCTCTCCCACCCGAACGCCTGCGCGGTGAGCTCGCCGATCGTGCCGATCACGACGCCGTACCAGCCGATCTGCGTGCCTCCAAGCAGGATCGATGCGAGCTTCGAGCCGCGGCTGCCGAGCGTGTACCGGGCCATCACCACCGTGGTGAGTCCGGTGCGCGCACCGATCCATCCGAGCACCGCGACGTATGCGCCGAGCACGGCGGAGCCGAGCAGGATGACGACGAGCAGATCGTTCAGCGCGAACGACTGCCCGAGCGCGGCGCCCGCGAGCATGGTCGGTGTGAAGATGGTGAAGCCGAGCAGCACCACCATGAGCGAGAAGAATCCCTTGCGTGCGTGCTGCGGCACGGGGGTGACCGGGTAGTCCCGGTCGATGACCGTCTCGGTCTCGGGTGCTGCGCTCACTCGCCGACCCGGGCGCCGCCGGCGAGCTCGTCGGTCTCGATGCCGATGTCTTCGGCCCAGATCTCGGGGCGTTCGCGCATCATGCGATCCATCAGGTCGATGCAGGTCGCGTCGTCGGCGATCACGAGTTCCGTGCCGTTGCTCGCGAGCCAGGCCTCGGAGGCTTCGAAGCTGCGGTGCTCGCCGATGACGATGCGCGGGATCTCGTACAGGATCGCCGTGCCGGCGCACATGGTGCACGGCGAGAGCGTCGTGTAGAGGGTGCACTCCCGGTAGACGCTCGCCGGGAGGCGACCGGCGCTCTCGAGGCAGTCGGTCTCGCCGTGGCGGATCACGCTGCCCATCTGCACGCGTCGGTTTCGGCCGACGGCGAGCACCTCGGGTCCGTCGGCGCCGTGGCGCACGAGGGCGGCGCCGATGGGCACCCCGCCTTCGTCCCAGCCCAGCTGCGCCTGTTCGATGGCGAGGTCGAGATACGTTCGGTCTTGAGCGGAGATCGGCATGACTGCAATCGTATCGCCGTGCGAGCGCTGCGGCGTTCCTCGCGCCCGCCCCGGCGCCACATGTTCGGTGAGAGATCCGGCTTCGGTCGGACGACTCGTCGTCCGAGCGTCCCACCGAAGCCGGACCTCTCACGGAGACCGCGCCCGAGCGCCTACGCCCCGACCGACTGCCGATCGGCCTCCTCGGCCGCCTTCGCGCGGCGCCGACCGACGATCCGCCCCCGCACCGCGAAGACGAGCACGAGCAGCAGCAGTCCGTACAGCGCCATCGTGATCGGCCCGCTCACCAGCACCGAGAAATCGCCGTTCGCGCTCATCGCGGCGTCGCGCAGGCTCGTCTCCGCGAGCGGCCCGAGCACCATGCCGATGATCAGCGGTGCGATCGGGAAGTCGAGCGCCCGCATCAGGAATCCGACGAATCCGATGCCGAGCAGCAGGAACAGGTCGAAGATCGAGCCCGACGTGGCATAGATTCCGAGGGCGCAGAAGACCGTGATTCCGGCATACAGGTACGGCCGCGGGATCAGCAGCAGCTTCGCCCACAGCATCGCGAACGGCAGGTTCAGGATGAGCAGCACGATCATCGCGATGAAGAAGCTCGCGAGCAGCACCCACACCAGGTCCGGGGCGCGCTCGAAGAGCAGCGGGCCCGGCTGCAGGCCGTACTGGCGGAAGGCGGCGAGCATGATCGCGGCGGTCGCCGAGATCGGGAGACCGAGTGCGAGCAGGGCGCCCATCGCCATGCCCGTCGTCGAGTTGCCGGCAGCCTCGGGGGCGGCGAGACCGCGGATCGCACCGGTGCCGAAGCGGGGCGTCTTGCGACGCGCGTCGAGCCGCTTCTCGAGACCGTAGGCGAGAAAGGTCGGGATCTCCGAGCCGCCGGCCGGCACCACGCCGAACGGGACGCCGATGACGGTGCCGCGCAGCCACGCCGGCATCGCCTCACGGAACTCCGCCTTCGACAGCCACGGGCGCCCCTTCGGCTTGATGATCGCCTTGTCGTTCATGTGCCGTTCGAGGCATGCGACGTAGATGACCTCGCCGAGCGCGAGCACCGCGACGGTGACGGTGACCAGCGAGATGCCGTCGAACAGGAACGGGGAGTCGAGGGTGAAGCGCGGTGCGCCGGAGGCGCCGTCGATCCCGATCACCGCGATGCCCAGACCGATGAAGAGCGCTGCGAGTCCCTTCACCGCGTTATCGGTGACCACCGAGGAGGTTGCGACGAACGCGAAGACCGCGAGCGCGAAGAACTCGGCGGGGCCGAAGCTCGAGGAGAAGTCGGCGAGCGCCGGCGCGAGGAACACGACGAGGATCGACGCGATGAACCCGCCGACGAAGGCGCCGATCGCAGCGGTCGCGAGCGCCTGCGCGGCCTTGCCGTTCAACGCCATCTTGTGGCCCTCGAACGTCGAGGCGATCGCCGAGGCCTGGCCCGGCGTGTTCATGAGAATGCCCATCGTCGAGTCCCCGAAGAGCCCGCCGAAGTAGACGCCGGCAAACATGATGAAGGCGGCCGTGGGCTCGAGCGAGAACGTGACCGGCAGCAGCAGCGCCACCGCCATCGACGAGCCGAGGCCCGGCATGACGCCGACGGCGGTGCCGAGGAGGCAGCCGACGAGCACCCAGACGAGGTTCTGCCAGGTGAGGGCTCCGGCGAAGCCCTCCATCAGGAGCTGGAGTGATTCCATGGTCAGAACCCCCCGCCCAGAATGCCCGAGGGCAGCGACATGCCGAGCGCCATGTCGAACGCGATGTAGGCGAGCGAGCTCACGGTGAAGCCCGTCACGAGACTCGCGATCGGCTTCTGAGAGCCGAAGCCGCGTGCGACGCACCAGAAGAGCAGGCCGGCCGCGATGACCCACCCGAGCACGTCGAGCAGGAGGGCGAACGCGGCGAACGATCCGATCACCCAGGCGAGGGACCGCCAGTCGATCTTGACCGCGCGCGCTCCATCACGCGCAGCTCCATCGCCCGTCGCTCCGTCGCGCTCCGCCAGCGCGTCGTGCTCCGAGCTGAGCAGTTCGAAGTCATCGACCTGGCGAGTCGCAGCCGTACGTGCGGCGCTGTCGGCGCGAAGCTGCCTCGCCGCGGCGAGAATGAGCAGGATCGCGAAGAGCAGGAGCCCGCCGGCGATGATCGCTGGGAAGAAGCGCGGGCCGGGGAATGCGGTGCCCTCGGGAACGCGCATGGTGAGCATGCCGAAGCCGAGATAGGCGGCGAATGCCAGCAGCAGCACCGGCATGATCAGATGCTTGAGCCAGGCGGTCGTGCGCGGGCTCCCGGTCGAGAAGCGAATCTCCTCGCCGACGACCGCGGACATCGCGGTCGGGTTGCTGGTCGGCGTCATTGCCCCATCTCCTCATACAGGCGAGCGATCCGATCCCGTTCCTCCGCGAGGAACGCGTCCAGGTCGTCGCCGGTGATCACCTGTTCGGTCCAGTGGTAGCGCTCGACGGCGGCTGCCCACTCGGGCGTCGCCAGCGTGTCAGCGACGAGTTCGCTGAGCCCGGAGGTCTCTTCCTCGGTGAGCCCCGCCGGTGCCGCGAGCATGCGCCAGTTCGCGAGCGTGATGTCGTAGCCCTGCTCGCGCGCCGTCGGGATGTCGATTCCCTCGATGGGCTCCTCGGCGACGATCGCGAGCGCCCGAAGCCTGCCCGACTCGATCTGGTCGATGTTGTCGGGGTAGCCCCCGGTTGCGGCCTGGGCCGTGCCGTTCAGCAGCGCTGCGACGGCCTCGCCGCCGCCGTCCGAGGAGATGTACGTCGTCTCGGTGGGCTCGATCCCCGCGGCGAGCGCAAGATCGGTGACGACGAGCTGATCGAACGAGCCGCCTCCTGTCCACGGAATCGACTTCGGGTCGTCGCGCCAGGCCTCGACGAGGTCGTCCAGAGTCTCATAGGGCGAGTCGGCCGGCACGACGATGACGTCGTACTCCTCGAACACGACGGCGAGGGAGGTGACGTCGTCGAGCGTCGCATCCGAGCCGTACTGGATGGTGGCGGCGAGCAGCCCGGTGCCTCCCACCAGCATCGTGTTCGCCTCCCCCTCGAGCGTCGACAGGTTGCCCAGGGCGATCGTGCCCCCGGCTCCCGGCATGTTGACGACCTGCACATTGGTGCTCAGGCCGTTCGCACGCTGCGCCTGCTGCATCTCACGCGCGACCGTGTCCCAGCCGCCACCCGCTGCGGCCGGGGCGACGATGGTCAATGACGAGTGGATGTCGCTGCCGGCCGACGCGGAGCTGATCGATCCGAATGCGGCCACGCCGACGGCGCACGCGGCGATCGCGCCGCCGATGACGCGCAGCACCGTGCGGCGCACGTTTCGTTGCGGTGTATCTGTCATGTTCACTCCTTCGTGCGGACGCCGTTGTGCCGCACTGACGCCTATAAGATGTCAACCATTTCCCGTGCGCGCCCGCTCCACGCGATTTGTGCTCATAAATGCTCACGGTGATCGCAGCGGCGCGATCCGGGGCGCGCAAAGCGGAAGGCGACGGTTGTGACAGGAGGTGCTGCGATGCCGCATTGGTCGACGTCGCGCTTCGCGCGGCTCGCGATCCTGCTGCTCCCGACCCTGCTCGTCCTGGCGAGCGTCGGGGTCACCACGAGCATCGCCGTCTCAGTGCAGGAGTCGAGCATTCGCGAGGCCACCGGCGAGCGGGTGCGCGACGTCGCGACCAGCCTGGCGCAGCTGGACCAGGTGCGCTCGGTACTCGAACGCACGGGTGACGACGTCGGCGATGCAACGCGCGAACTGCAACCACTGGCAGACGTCGTCGAGCAGGCGGCCGGCGTCGACTACCTGGTCATCACCGACGATCGGGGCATCCGGATCACGCACCCCACCCCCGCGCTGCGCGGCGGGCACGTGTCGACCTCGATCGACGACGTGCTCGCCGGGCAGGAGTTCCTGGGCACCGAACGCGGCACCATCGGCACCACGCTGCGAGCGAAGGTACCGGTCCGCGACGATGCCGGCGCTGTGATCGGCTCCCTCTCCGTCGGCATTCTCGAGTCGCGCATATCGGCCGATTTCGAGGGTGCGCTCCGCCAGCTGCTGCCCTGGGCTCTCGGCGCCCTGCTCATCGGCACGCTCGCGAGCTCCGCACTCGCGGCGCTCCTCGAGCGACGATTCCGCCGCCTCGATGCGCTTGCCACGGAGGCGGAGAGCATGCGGCGAACGTCCGCCGCCCTGCGGGAGCAAACCCATGAGTTCCACACGCGACTCCACGTCATCCACGGGCTCGTCTCCCACGGCGATACGACGGAGGCGCTCGCGTACATCGCCAGCGCGGCCCCCATCGACGAGAGCGATGGTCCCGCCGAGGTCCACCACCCGTTGCTGCGCGCGACGCTCGACGCCTTGCGGGCGGAGCTCGGAGGGCTCGGAGCCGTGCTCGAGACGGCCATCGACGTCGAGCGGGATGTCGACGAGGACGTGACCCTGGTGCTGGCGAATCTCTGCCGCAATGCGGGAGAAGCGGGCGCGACTCGGGTGCGCTGCGCACTCATCGAGGCCGACGGCGTGCTGCACGGCGAGGTCGCCGACGACGGACCGGGAATCGCGGCGCCGGCCGCTCACCGGGTGTTCGCGCGCGGCTTCTCCTCGAAGGGCGACGCCACGGGGTTCGGGCGCGGCATCGGGCTCGACCTCGTGCGACGCGTCATCGCCGACCGGCACGGCACCGTGGAGGTCGGGCGATCCGATCTGGGCGGCGCCCGGTTCCGCTTCGAGCTCGAGGCGCGCACATGAGCCCGTCTGATCCGGCCCCCATTCGCGTGCTCGTCGTCGACGACGATGCCGGCGCGCGCAAGCTGCACGGGCACTACGTGTCGCGGGCCCCAGGGTTCGCGGTGACGGCGACGGTCGGCACGGGTCGCGCGGCCGTGCAGCACAGCTTGCGCGGTGACGTGGATCTCGTGCTCCTCGACATGCGTCTGCCCGACGTCAGCGGCATCGAGGTGCTGAACCGATTGCGCACGGTGCGGGAGGCCTCTCCCGACGTACTCGTGATCAGTTCGTCGCGCGATCAGGTGACCGTGCGGCAGGCACTCGCGGCGCGCGTCATCGGGTATCTCGTCAAGCCGTTCACGGAGCAGGCCCTGCATGCGCGCCTCGCGAGCTACCGAGACGAACGCCGGGATGCCGCAGCCGCCGCGCGGGAGATGACCCTCGGGCAGGGGGAGATCGATCGCCTGC
Organism: Leucobacter manosquensis; assembly: GCF_018304845.1. Classification (NCBI taxonomy): domain Bacteria; kingdom Bacillati; phylum Actinomycetota; class Actinomycetes; order Micrococcales; family Microbacteriaceae; genus Leucobacter; species Leucobacter manosquensis. The sequence goes on from NZ_JAFEVO010000001.1 coordinate 2,134,023, forward strand.
AGTCGACCGGGCGGATCGACCTCCGCGCACCGGCGCGCGCTGAGCGGGATCAAGCCGATGCCGCGTTGCCGAAGGGCATCTCCGAGGTGACCCTGTCGGCGGTGCTCTCCGCGCTCGATCCCGTGGCTCCGCTCTCCGCGGTGGAGCTCGCGCAACGGTGCGAGATCTCCCGCGCCACCGCGAGACGCTATCTGGATCATCTGGTCGAGACCGGTGCGATCGACCTCGCGCACCGCTACGGCAAGCGCGGGCGCCCCGAGGTGCTCTACCGCCTGGTGCCGCCGCCCGCCGGCTAGCCCTCTCCCGAGCTCTGGCCTCAGGCGCCGATGCCGCCGAAGGCGATGCGCGCCGCGATCACCAGCATCGTGACAGCCACTACGGAGTCGAGGATGCGCCACGATCGAGGGGTCTCGAAGAAGCGCGTGAGCGCTCGTGCGCCGTACCCGAGGAGGACGAACCAGCACAGACTCGCGAGGGCCCCGCCCAGCACGAACCACCAGCGATCCGGATCCCCCTGCGCGTTCCCCAGCGACCCCATCAGCACCATCGTGTCGAGGTACACGTGCGGGTTGAGCAGCGTGATCGCCAGGCAGGCCGTCACGGTCTGCCGCAGTGACGCGGCGTCGGCCTGTCCGGCGACCAGCCCGGCGGGGCGCAGGGCTCGACGCGCCGCCGACCAGGCGTACCAGAGCAGAAAGGCGACGCCGCCCCAGCGCACGATCTCGAGGAGCACCGGTGCGCGTTCGACGACGAGTCCGATCCCGGCGACTCCCAGCAATTCCAGAATCGCGTCGGCGAGTCCGCAGATGAGCACCACGGGAAGCACGTGCTCTCGCCTGATGCCCTGCCGCAAGACGAACGCGTTCTGAGCACCGATCGCGACGATGAGCGATAGCCCGCTGCCCGCGCCGATGAGAAAAGGAATGATCACCATTCGAAGGTACGATGCGCAGGGGCGGAGGACCTCATTGCACCTGCGTGCATATCCTTCACCATCATGAATTCTGCTTAAGATCGGGGCATGGACTTCCCCGTCGAGCACCTCGCCACGTTCGCTGCGATCCTCGACGAGGGGAGCTTCGAAGGCGCGGCGCGGCGCTTGCACATCACGCCGTCGGCGATCAGCCAGCGCGTGCGCGCCATGGAGCAGCGTGTCGGAACGGTCCTGCTCCAGCGCACGCGTCCCGTCACCGTCACCGCTGCCGGAGCCGTCGCGCTGCGCGCAGCCCGTCAGGTGCAGCAGATCGCGGTCGATGTCGCTGCGGAGCTCGGCGCTGACGAGGCGACCGGCACGCTGATTCCGATCGTCGTGAACGCCGATTCACTGGCCACGTGGTTCGTTCCGGCGCTGGCACGAGCCTCCCGCGAAACCGGCGCCGCATTCGAGGTGATGCGCGCGGATGAGACCATCTCCACCGAGCGCTTGCGCAGCGGCGCCGCTATGGCCGCGCTCACCGCGACTTCCACCGCCGTGCCCGGATGCACCTCGACCCGCATCGGCACCGACCGGTACTTCGCCGTGGCGAGCCCCGCCTTCGCAGCGCGTCACTTCGAGGATGGCGTCACCGGGGCCGCGCTCGCCACGGCTCCGCAGCTGGAGTTCGATCGGCACGACGTGTTCCAGCAGCGATTCATCCGCCGAATCACGCGGACCACCGTCGCACCGCCCCGCCACTTCATTCCATCTTCGGCCGAGTTCGCGCACGCCATCGAACTCGGCATGGGCTGGGGCATGCTCCCCGAACTGCAGTGCGCAGCCGGGCTCGCCGACGGGCGCCTCGTCGCGCTCGGCGACCGGCCGATCCTCATGCCGCTCTTCTGGCAGCGCTGGAAACTCGACTCCCCCGTGCTCGACGATCTCTCCCGGATCATCGCCGCAGAGGCAGCGGCGGCGCTCGGGTGATCTCCGGGCCTCCCCCTAGGATGGGAGGGGCCGGGAGGAGCTGAATGTTCGGAGTGCTGCAGGGGTTCGCGCTCATTCTCGGGATCATCGGAGCCGGATACCTCACCGCTCGATTCGGAGTCGTGCAGGGCGACCAGCGCCGCGTGCTGAACAATGTGGCGTTCTTCGTCGCAACCCCGGCGCTGCTGTTCACCGTGCTCCGACAGAGCGACCCGAGCGTCATCCTGTCACCCGTGATCCTCATCACGAGTCTCGCCGCTGTCATCGTCGCGGCCGTCTTCGTCATCGCCTCCCGTCTCTGGTTCAAGCGCGACCTGGCAACGACGACACTCGGCGCTGCCTGCTCGGGATACGTCAACGCGAACAATCTCGGGCTGCCGGTGGCGGTGTACATCCTGGGCGACGCCGCTTACGTGGCGCCACTGATTCTCGTGCAGCTGCTCTGCTTCGCGCCGACCATTCTGTCGATGCTCGAGGCGACGCGCACCGGCAGACTCGTCGACGGCGCTCCCGAGGCAGAGGCGGCCGCGGCGTCCGCGCCGAGGCCTCGAGGCGCCTTCCACGGCGCCCTCGCCGCGCTCGGACGCGCGGCCTCCAATCCGATCATCATCGCGTCGGTGCTCGGCCTCATCGTCGCGCTCATCGGCCTCCCCATCCCTGAGATCGTCTCGGCCCCGCTCGAAATGCTCGGCGACGCCGCCATCCCGATGGTCCTGCTGAGCTTCGGCATCTCGCTCTACGGGCAGCGCGCCCTCCAGCGCGGCACCGGCCGCGCCGCGGTCTTCACTGCCTCCGCGCTCAAGCTGCTGCTCATGCCCGTGGTCACCTGGAGCCTCGCAACCGCTTTCGGCCTCGGCGCGCATGAGGTCTTCGTCGCCACGACCATCGCGGCACTGCCGACCGCGCAGAACGTGTACAACTACGCCGCCACCTACCGACGCGGAGAGACGATGGTGCGAGACACCGTTTTCCTCACCACATTCGCGTCGTTGCCGATCATCGCGGGCGTCGCCTGGCTCCTCGGCTGAATCGAGCAGCCGCCACGTTCGCCTTCGAACCGGGAATAGTCCGCGCGCCCCCGCAGTTGCAGTCAGTCGGATACCCCGTTCGCACAACCTGAGGAGCCCCATCGTGAGCCCGCGCACCGCAATCACCAGCGCACCCGTCATCGAATCTCTCGCCGAACGCTGGAGCCCGCGCGCCTTCGACACCACGCACTCGTTCCCTGAGGGCGCTCTTCGCGGTATCCTCGAGGCCGCCCGCTGGGCGCCGAGCGCGAACAACACCCAGCCGTGGCGGTTCATCATCGCACGCAGGGGCGGTGAGATCTTCGCTCGGATCACCGAGACCCTGGTCGGGTTCAACCGCGAATGGGCCGTGAACGCGGGCGCACTCATCGTGAACGTCGCGGAGACCACCGACGCCGAGGGCAACGCTCGGCCGTGGGCGGAATACGACCTCGGACAGGCGGTCGCGCACCTCAGCGTGCAAGCAACGTCGGAGGGACTGCACCTGCATCAGCTCGGCGGGTTCGACCGCGACGCCATCCGCGCCGCATTCGACCTGGAGGATCGTCTCGTGCCGGTCTCGATCAGCGCGATCGGCAAGCTCGGCTCAGCTGACAGCCTTCCCGAAGTGCTCCGCGAACGTGAGCTCGCCCCGCGCACGCGTCTCGATCTCGACTCGCTCGTGCTCGTCCGCGACTGACCCGCTGGCCCCGCGCCTCGCCTCGGTACCGGGTATCCAGCACCGAGCGGGCGTGCACCGGTTCTCGTCCGGCTTCGCCGCGCGCCGGCGCGTCAGGCTTCGGTATCGACCGCGGTCTCGCCGCCATCGAGCCGCAGGGCCTGAATGAGCTCTCCCGCGTGCACCGATGAGACGATCACCCGCGAGAAGTGGTCGAATTCGCCTTGCCAGCCGTGATCCTCTTCGGCGCCCTCGGGGTTCTCGAAGTCGATGACGACCGCTTTCCGGCCTCTGCGCACCAGCACGAAATCCCTGCCGGTGAAATTGCGCCAGGTTCCTGCCGCGAGGCGGCCGGGAATGGCGGCACCGGGAACTCGCACGCCACGCACCCAGACCCACGGGTCGTCCGTGACGATGGCCGATGTGATCGCAGACCGATCGAGCACGATGTCCCGGCGGCGCATCGCGGCGAACCGCTCGGCAGCGGTCATGCGGATCACCACGCGATCGGGGTGCACCTCGACTCGTGCCATCGGTCAGTCCAGCATGTCGCTCTGGTCGATGACCGATTCGACGGTCTCGATGAGCGCGCGCTTGAGCGCGTAGTCGGGGTGCGACGGATCGTCCGCATCTGCGGGGAGTCCGAGCTCCGCAGCGGTCTCGAGCGTGTTCACGCCGACGCACGCCACGATCGTGTCGGAGGGGAGGTCCGGGAACTGCGCCGCGACCTCTTCGGCGATCTTCGCCGAAGCGACGAGCAGCGCGTTGATGCGGCCCGACTCGATGTCCTCTCGGATGTGCACGGATGCGGGCACGCCGACGGTGCGGAACGCGAGCACCTGGGTCACGTCGTGCCCGCGGTCCATGAGCCCCTCGGTGAGCACGGGAATCGCCACATCGGAACGCAGCGTGAGCACCTTCAGCACCGCGTCCGTCTCGATCTCGCTCCACTCATCGAGCAGCGCATGCGTGCTGTTCTCTTCGCTCGGCGTCCGGGTGATGGGATATCCGGCGTCGGTGAAGGCGACGGCCGTCGCCTCTCCGACCAGAGCGACACTCGTCTCCGGAGGGATCACCGCGTTGTGGTGCTTGAGCACGTCGGCGACTGTTGAGCTCGTCGCCGTCAGCCAGTCGAACGCACCGGCCTCGAGGTCTTTCAGCGCGCTGACGAGCTTGTCTTCTTCGCTCGTGTGCGCGAAGTCGACGAGCGGTGCGATGACCGTGTGCGCACCGCGTTCACGCAGGGCTCTTGAGACCAGATCGCCCCAGGTACCGCCCCGAGGAACGAGCACCCGAAGGCCACTGAGCGGCTTCGCCTCAGCAGACATACACCCCACTCACTCGATACCAATACGAATGGCCATCGCCTGCAGCGCAGAGCTGCATACGGGCCCTTCCCGGAAATCCATTGACCCTATTCTTACCCTGCCACCGCGCCGAAGCAAAACGACGACGGTTCCCGGGGTGAACGAAATAGAACTGTGACCTGCGCGCGAATCAGGAGAAGCGTCGCGCGACCGCCGATGCGATGCCCCAGACAGCGAGGCCCGCCAGCACCGCGACGCCGGCGACTCCTGCCCCGAAGCCTGCCGGGTTGTCCCGCTTCTCCTCGGCGATCCGCACCTTCGCGTCCTCGACGGCGTCGTCGACGCGCTGGGCGTAGTTCAATCGCACCTTGAGTTGTGAGAGCGTGTCGTACAGCTCGGTTCGGGCCTGATCCGCTTCGGCGATGCCGTGGCGCTTCTCTTCGGAGCTCATCGCCAGTTCCCTTCTTCACCGACGCGCGGCATTTCGCGCGCGGAATGGTGCGTCGCGGTCGGTTCTGCGTTCACACGCACCTCACCGATCGCAGAGAGATCTCCGCCGACGCGGTCGAGCGTCTCCTCCGGCACCGGATTGCCGCGCTTGATCAGCGCGATCCCGCCCAGGATCGCGACGGCCGCGAGCAGCAGCAGCGCGGCCGCCACCACCAGTGCCGCCAGCCACCACGGCCAGACGATCGCGAGAGCGGCGATCGCCGCGATGACGAGAGCTTCGAGCATGAAGAACAGGAAGAACAGCGCGACGACGATCGCACCGGCTCCGATCCCTGCGCGCTTGGCCTTCGTGATGATCTCGCGCTTGGCGTTCTGATACTCGATCTTCGCCAGACTGACGATCTGATGCGGCAGGCGGGTCAGCAGCTCGAACGTGCCGGCCTCGTCCTTCCTTCGACTCATGCGTTCCCTCCGTCCGCCTCCGCGGACGCGTTGGTGTCCGCGGAGTCAGCCTGCGCGGAGGTCGACGAGTCACTCGGCGACTTCTTCGGGGTGCTGCTCGGCTGAGCCGGCACCGAGGATGCGTGCTGGGACGACGCGGCATGCTGCGACGAGGCGCTGCGCTGCGGAGCTGCACCGGACTGCGACGACGAGCGGCTCTGCCCCCCGACGAGGGAAGCGAAGGCGTTCTTCCCGGCGCGCAGCGCCGTGTCCTTCACGTTCTCCACGGTTCCCCGGGTCGCGTCGCGCACAGCGTCGACGCCCTGCTGCACTGATGGGGTGTTCCACACCTGCTCTGCGCCACGCTTGATCTGCTCGTAGCGCTCGCGTCCGGCACGTGAACCGAGCACGTACCCCACAGCTGCGCCGAGAACGAATGCGATCTTGCCCTTCATGATGCCTCCAGTTCGTGGCGGTTCCTGGTCTTCGCCCAGCCTACTCCCGGTGCGGGTGCGGGTGCAGCGCTTGGGGGTCGCTTCTCCGGCGATTCCCCCATCTCGCGCCGCTGTCGTCACTCAGCGATGCCTGTGAGCCTTCGGCGCAGGTGCACCGACCGCTCTCGAGCCTCAGCGACGGCTGCAGCGAGGTCTCCACTATGCACTGCGGGACCCACCCTCAGGCAAGTGGATTCCGCTGCGACCGGTGAAGTGGTATGGAGCAGGGAGCGGTCGCGTGCCTCGACACTCGCGAACAGAGCCGGGACCATCCGGAGGTTGACCGGCAGGTCGAGATCCGTGCGCCGCGCCCCCGAGGCGTCGAGCACGTCGCGCAGCATCGTGGCGATCGCGGCGCGAACGTCGGCGAGCGCCTCAGCTCGTGGAGCACCCGCCCCGTCGACGTCGCGGGCCGGCCCTGCGAAGCGGATCCGCCACGTCGAGGTCTCGGAATCGTCGAGCGCGCTCTCCCAGGCGACGCTCCACAGCTCGCCGTTCGGCGCGGCAACCGTCTCGACTGCCGCACGACGGCCTCCCGCTGCGCGAGCGGCCGTGACGAAGTCAGGTGCCGTCACGTCGAGTTCCGCGACCCATCGCATCGATGACGCCTCCGGGAATTGCCCCTCGGCGGGCACGCCGGGCAAACCGACTGCGCGGTCGCCCATCACGACGGCGCTCGCCGGGACCCGCACGCCCGCTTCCTCGATCAGCCACTCGGTCGCTCCGCCGCGATCACTGTCGGCGTCGGGGGCAGAGGTGTCACCGGCGCCTGATCCGTCACCGGCGTCTGATTCGTCACCGCCTGCGGCCCCGATACTGCGAACGCCGACGACGGGCGCGTCAGAGACTTCGGCACCGTACAGCGCGAGCCGCTCGAGCAGAGCTTCGCGGAGCGCTTCCCAGCCGGCACTGGGTCGCACGCGGGTTTCACGTGCAACATGCCGTTCTGCGTACGCGAGCGCTGCACCGCAGAGCGACCCGGCTGTGGTGACATCTTCATTGAGCCCTGGGGCAGCGATCGCCACGTCGACTTGATCGGCGCTCACGCCGTACTTCGCTCGCGCGATAGGGTCCACCAGTCGGTCGAACGCGCTCTTCCCGAGCCGCGATCGCACGAGTCGACCGAGCGAGCGCGTCTTGCCAATCGTCAGCACGGGGCGCACGCGATCGAGAAATGCACGCGCGGCACCGCGACGCCCCAGCACCGCGAGGCTCTCTCGAGACAGCGGCACCGCGGGAATCCCCAGGACCGCGGGCGTTGGCTGCATGGTCCAGGCTCGATCTGCGCCGCGCAACAGCACCGGCACCGGCGCCTCGCTGATCGGCCGAGCACCGATCAACGGGGCGCCACCCGGCGAAAGGGGCGACGCCACATGGTCGAGGAACGCCCGCAGCGTTCCGTCTGGATCCGTGACCTCATCGGGCGAGAACCCGGCTCTAGCCTCGTCAGCTCGGTCGGCACCGCCACCATCGGCAGCTCCAGCGGCGAACGCCGCGCCACCGGACGTCGCGGCGCGTCCGATGCGCACGCTGAGGCCCACCTCCGCGAATTCGAGAGCCGCCGCCAGCTCCACTGGGCCCTCGCCGATGACGTAGACGTCAACCATGCTGCTGCGGACCCTGCGGCGCCCCACCGCCGGTCATCGGCGCTCCGCCCGCGAGAGCCGGCTCCGTCACCGGCACCTGCACGAGATCGATGCGCGAGCGGCCGTACCCGTGCTTGCGGAAGATGCGCAGCACGAGCCAGATGAACAGGGCATATCCGACCAGCGAACCGATGAACGACCCCGGGCCTCCGGTCGCCTCGACCTGCGCGGTTTCGCCGCCGACGGCGAAGGTCATGAAGCCGAAGGCGATGAGGTTGTTCACGATGTGAATGGCGATGGCCGCCTCCAGACCACCGGTGCGCCAGGTCACCCAGCCGGCGACGAGCCCGAGGGCGCCCACTGCGAGGAGGCCCCAGATGTCGTAGATATGGGCGAGCGCGAAACCGACCGAGGGAATGATGATCCCGAACCACGGGCTCTTCAGCCACGATCCGAGCACCTGCATGAACAGACCGCGGAAGACGACTTCCTCAGCCGTCGCCTGCAGCGGAACGAGCAGCACGACCAGAATCAGAGACGTCCAGGCTGCCGTCCAGTCGAAGTCCGCTCCCGAAGACGACGTCTCCGCGGTCTCCATCAGCGAAGCGGGGTCCATCGCGATCTCGAGCGCGATTCCAGCGACGTTCATCACGATGACGGCGAGCAGTGCCGCGAGCGAGACGCGGCCGAGCAATCCCCACCGAATGCGGCCGGCCACCGACCAGATGCGCCCGGTGGGACGCATGCCGAGGGTCAGCATCGCGAGGATCACCGACGGAATCATGATGATGATCGACACCAGGGAGAGCAGCACCGACACCGGTACCTGCGTATCAAGCACGTCCCCCTCGCCGGAGACGATGCCCTCGAGGTAAGCGGGGTCCGTCATCAGGATCGGAACGAAGGCGATGCTGATGATGACGGTGAAGATACCGAAGTAAACGGCGGAGAGCAGCAACAGCAGCAACGGCTTCCACCAGCGGTAATTCGCGACGCCACGGAGCAGGCGATGATATTCCAGGGGTTCCGTCTCCACGGTCTGCAGCACCGCCTGCGGGCGCACCCAGCCCCACTCAGGTGCTGGACCGCCCTGCTGCGCACCCGGCGCGCCGGGCTGCTGCGGGGCGGGGAACTCAGGGCGCTCGGGAAGCTCGGGAGGCTCGGATCCAGTGCTCGTCATGATCCCTATCCTCTCACCCGCCACCCGCAGACGCCTGAGGCGTGTCGTCAGCCCTCGACACCGAATCCCTGTGCGCGCGCCGAGCCCCTATCGAACAAACGTGTTCTCGATAGGGGCTCGGCCCGGCGACCGGGGGCTCGGCCCGAGAACGCTCCATGGGCTGACGCTCCGCGTCACCGGAGCCGACCGAAACGCGTTGCGTTTCGCTAGGCTCCCACCCTTCGCTGCGCTCCATGGGCTGACGCTCCGCGTCACCGGAGCCGACCGAAACGCGTTGCGTTTCGCTAGGCTCCCACCCTTCGCTGCGCTCCATGGGCTGACGCTCCGCGTCACCGGAGCCGACCGAAACGCGTTGCGTTTCGCTAGGCTCCCACCCTTCGCTGCGCTCCATGGGCTGACGCTCCGCGTCACCGGAGCCGACCGAAACGCGTTGCGTTTCGCTAGGCTCCGCGCAAGCGTTCGGCGAGGAAGGCGTGCAGCTCTGCGCGCGGCACGCGCACCTGCTCCATCGTGTCGCGCTCGCGCACAGTCACCGCGTTATCGTCCAGCGAGTCGAAGTCCACCGTCACGCAGAACGGCGTGCCGATCTCGTCCTGCCGCCGGTAGCGACGCCCGATGGCCCCCGAATCGTCGAAGTCCACGTTCCAGTCATCGCGAAGCTCCTGCGCGATCTCCCGCGCGAGCGGCGACAGCGCCTCGTTGCGGCTCAGCGGAAGCACCGCCGCCTTGATGGGCGCGAGACGCGGATCGAGCGCGAGCAGCGTGCGCTTATCGGTGCCGCCCTTCGCGTTCGCGACCTCCTCCTCACGATACGCATCGACGAGGAAGGCCATGAGCGAGCGGGTGAGGCCGGCTGCTGGTTCGATCACGTACGGCGTGTACCGCTCGTTCTTCGTCTGGTCGAAGAAGTTGAGATCCTTGCCCGAGTGCTTCGAGTGCGTCGAGAGATCGAAGTCGGTGCGATTCGCGATGCCTTCGAGCTCGCCCCATTCTCCGCCGGTGAACCCGAAGCGGTACTCGATGTCGGCGGTGCGCTTCGAATAGTGGGAGAGCTTCTCCTTCGGGTGCTCGAAGAACCGCAGGTTCTCGGGGTCGATGCCGAGGCCGACGTACCACGCCATGCGCTCGTTCATCCAGTATTCCTGCCACTCCTCGTCCGTGCCTGGCTCGACGAAGAACTCCATCTCCATCTGCTCGAACTCGCGCGTGCGGAAGATGAAGTTGCCCGGCGTGATCTCGTTGCGGAAGCTCTTGCCGATCTGTCCGATGCCGAACGGCGGCTTCATGCGCGCTGCCTGGAGCACGTTCGCGAAGTTCACGAAGATCCCCTGCGCGGTCTCAGGGCGGAGGTAGTGCATGCCGGCCTCGTCGTCGACCGGGCCGAGATAGGTCTTGAGCAGACCGGAGAATGCGCGAGGCTCCGTCCACTGCCCACGGGTGCCGCAGTTCGTGCAGACGATCTCCGCGAGCCCGTCCTTCGGAGCACGCCCCTTCTTCTCCTCGAAGGCCTCGATGAGGTGGTCTTCGCGATAGCGCTTATGGCAGTGCAGGCACTCGATCAGCGGGTCGCTGAAGACCTCGACGTGCCCTGAAGCCTCCCACACCTGCTTCGGAAGGATGACGCTCGAGTCGATGCCGACGACATCGTCTCGCTTCTGCACCATGGCCTTCCACCACTGGCGCTTGATGTTCTCCTTCAACGCGGTGCCCAAGGGGCCGTAATCCCACGCGGAGCGCGATCCGCCGTAGATCTCACCCGCTTGGAAGACGAAGCCGCGGTGGCGGGCGAGGGCGATGACCTTATCGAGGCGGGACTGCTCAGCCATAATTCTGTATCACTCCAAGGTGCAAGCGGGGATCTTGGCGCCGATGCGCTCGTGACGCAACGGCAGAGACGCCCAGTCTACCGACCGATGCCGCTCATCCCGACGGTGCCTGTCGAGAGGTGAGCTGCTGCCCGCTACGCTGCGAGCGCGGCGGGCTGCGTCTGGCTCGCAGTGAGCTTCGAAGGAGTCTCGGCGGTGTCGGCGCGCGGCAGCCACGGGAGGCTGATGGGCGCCGCCACGGTGTTGCTGGGATCCCAGGGCGATTGCGGGAGCGGCAGCACCGGGAGGGGCACCGTCATCGCCAGCGTCGCCGCCGACGTGGAGGGTGACCCGGGCACGTCTTCCACGCACATCGGCGCCGACCTGCGCCTGAACGTCGCGAGCAGGCCGTAGGCGCCCATGAGACCCCACACGATGTTCGACGCGAACGAGGGCCACGCCCCGTATGCGAGCGCGCCGCCCGCGGCGAGCAGTCCGCCGACGGTGTTCAACGTGAGATAGGCCCGCGTCGACGGCGACCAGGTACCGCGCAGCATCAGCACGTACGCCACGAATGTGCCGAGAGTCCCCACCCAGCCCAGTACGCTCCCGATCAACGTTTCCAACGCCGCCCACCTCCCACTCGTTTTCAGACACGCCTCAGGAACCCCGACCGATGCCCCCACCGGCCCGACGCGCCGACTCGTCAATTTTCGAACGCCCCGCGATCCAGCACAATCGAATCTTTCGTCATGCCGGATGTAGAATTTCTGAATATGAGAATTGCGGTTTCCGACTGCCCTTCCTGCTCCAGATCGCGCGCAGCGGCGGGGTTCTGGCCGCCGCGGAGGCGTTGAGCCTCGCGCCGTCGGCGGTGTCTCAGCAGCTCGCGAGGCTTGAGGCGGAGGTGGGTGTGCCGCTGGTCGTGCGGAGCCCCCGAGGTGTCACGCTGACCGCTGCCGGTCGCGAGCTCGTCGAACTCGCCGAGAACGTCGAACGCGAGGTCAACGAGGCCGCCCTTCGCGTCGGAGCGGCAAGCGAAATGCCGAGCGGCACCGTGCGGTTCGGCGCGTTTCAGAGCTTCCTGAGCGGCGTGATCGCACCTGCGCTCCCCCGGTGGCGCACGGAACTCGCCGGCGTCCACCTCGAGGCCGTCGAAGGCGACCTCCCCGATCTCCTGCGGGGCCTCCGCACCGCCGCCTTCGATCTCGTCGCCATCGAGCGCGACGAATCGATACCGCCACCGCCCCTCGGTCCAGGTGTGCGCGAGGTCGCACTCCTCGATGACCCGTGGGTGCTCGTCGCCCCGGCGGGAACGCAGGCGACGATGGGCGTGATCGCGTTGGATCAGCTGCGGCTCCCCTGGCTCGAGGTCGACCGCAGTTCAGGCGTGCATCACGCGGCCCAGCGGGTACGCGAGCGGCTCAGATCCTCGACGACCTCTCCGCACCGGTACGCGAGCCATCAGTCAGCGCTCGCCCTCATCGCCGCCGGAGAGGGCGTCGCTCTCCTTCCCCAGCTCGCCCTGCAGGAGTTCACGTTGACAGGGGTCGAGACTCACGAGCTCCCCGGACTCGGCACGCGCCAGATCTCTCTGCGCTATCGCGTCGGGCGCAAACCCGATCCCGCTGTGGGAGCCGCCGTCGAGTTCTTCCAGCTGCTGACGGCGCCCCGCGAAACCGCTTCGGATCACCAGCACCGCTGAGGGATCCGCGCCCCGGGTCGCTCGGGCGAATTCAGCCCCAGGTCCCGAGAACGAGGTTCTCCGGAGCCTCGCCGCGCTGCAAATGGGCGATCTGACGGCGAATCAGCGCCGACATGCGCGGGAGCATTGCGCTCGAGTCTCCCCCCACGTGAGGGGTGATCAGCACGTTGGGAGCCTTCCAGAGCGGGTGCCCAGCGGGAAGGGGCTCGGGATCCGTGACGTCGAGCGCTGCCCGCAATCGACCCGATTGCAACTCGGCGACGAGCGCGTCCGTGTCGACGACCGGGCCGCGCGCCACGTTCACGATCAGGGCCCCATCGGGCAATGCCGCGAGCGCTGCACCGTCGAGCAAGCCCCGCGTACCGTCGGTCAACGGCACCGCGAGCATGACGATCTCCGCGTCGGCGAGGCACTCGTGCAGCGAGTCGAATCCGCGCACTTCGACGGTGTCGCCGGCCAGGTTCTCTTCTCGTCGGGCGGTGCGCGCGAGGCGGGTGATCTCTACTTCGAACCCGGCGAGTCTCGCCTCGATCGCCTTCGACACGCCCCCGTAGCCGATGAGCAGCACGCGACGGTCGGCCAGGCTTGGAAGCGAGCGAAGCTGCCACCGTTCCACATCACTGTCGCGCACGAACTGGGGGATCCCGCGCTGCGCGGCGAGCGCGAGTCCCAGAGCGAGCTCGGCGGTCGAACCCTCGTGCACCGTCGCAGCGTTTGCGAGAGGAAGGCCCTCGGGGAGGTGCTTCGCCACGCCGTTGTACCCGATGGACTGCCACTGGACGAGCCTCGCCTCGACCTCGGAGAGATGCGCGAGCGGGCGGGCGCCTCCCCAGTACGGCGGGACGACGATATCGAATCTGTCGCGCGGCGCCGGCCCGTCGAGGTCCCATGCGCAGAAATCCACTCCGTCGACGTCGCCCACCGCCTCGCGGAGTCCGGGGTCCGATGGCAGAGACACGACGAGGTCACTCATGGCTGCGAGTCTAGCGTCAGCTGTAGCATCGAGAGGCTGCGGCACAGCGCGTGCTGCACCGGGAGGATCAGACATGACGAGTCGCGGCAAGCGAGGCGGGCGGGCGCTGGCCTGGTGCATGCTGATGCTGCTCGCCGGCTGCGCGTCGCCGCCCGCCGGCGCCGTGGTGCTCCCTCCCGAGGGCGGAATACCTGACTATCAGCTGGGCGGCGGCTACGAGCCGGCCTCTGAAGTGGAGATCGTCGCTCGGGATCGTCTCGACGAGCCGGATCGGGCTCGGTACTCGATCTGCTACGTGAACGGCTTCCAGACGCAGCCGGGCGAGCGCGGCATCTGGCCAGACGAGGCGCTCCTGCGCGCGGGCTCGGAGTTCGTGGCCGATCCGGACTGGCCCGATGAGACACTCCTCGACACGTCGTCCCGTTCATCTCGTGAACGCATCCTCGAGGTCGTATCGCCCTGGATCGACGCATGCGCCCAGGCGGGGTTCGACGCTGTGGAGTTCGACAACCTCGATACGTATACCCGGAGCGATGGAGCGCTCGCGCGCGAGGACAATCTCGCCCTTGCAACCGCCTACGTGCGCGTCGCGCACGATGCCGGGCTTGCCGCGGCTCAGAAGAACTCTGCCGAAGATGCCGAACTGCTGCGCCGGCTTGCCGGCTTCGACTTCGCGATCACCGAGGAGTGCGCGGTGTACTCGGAATGCGCACGGTACACGGAGGTGTACGGCGCCGCCGTCATCGACATCGAATACGACGATGCTCTGCCGCGGGCGTTCTCCGAGATGTGCGCCGACCCAGAAACGCCGCGTTCCGTGGTCCTGCGAGATCGGCAGCTGTCGCGCCCGGGGAGTTCAGCGTACGAGTTCTCGACCTGCCGCTGAGGTCGCGACACCCGGCTCAGCGAGTGTCGGAGGCATGAGGCACAATAAACGGTGTAGACCATGCGTCACATGGACCCGCCTGCAGGGCGGCGGGGTGCGGGGGCACAACGACGCGCAGATGAGATGGAGAAGCTCATGGCACCCGACGGCTCCCCCGGTTTCCAACCCTTCGTGATCGCACTGTTCGACGACATTGACCCCGAGGGTGCCACCGTACTGTACGGCGATGATCCAGGGCTCTGGGAATGGCTGACGCGTGCCGAGTCATTCCCACCGGGAAGCGAGTACGTGGAGCTCCCGATCCCCGGAACCGATGAGCGCGCGCACGTCACCATCTGGGCGCCGAGCACCGACAAGGCGCAGCACCTCACGAGACTCCCGGGCACGCGACGCCCCCACCCGTCTCTCATCGAACTCGAGCTCGGCCGCACCGATGAGTTCGAGTTCCACGCGAAGTACGCGAGACTCCTCCGAGCCGTCCCGAGCGAGCGAGTCTTCGAGAGCCGCTGGTGACTCGCGCGAGGAGCAGCTACCGGTTCGCGGCGTCCGCGAGTGCGGATGCGCCCATGTCGAGCGTCACCTGGGTGAACAGCTCGGACAGCGGCACCTCCAGGGCACCCGCGATGCGCGCTGCAACGTCGAGAGTCGGATTGCGGCGTCCGCTCTCGATTCCGCTGACGTACGTGCGGTCGAGGCCTGCGTGCAACGCGAATGCTTCTTGAGAGCTCCAGCCGCGAGCGACCCGCAGCTCACGAAGACGGGACCCGAAGGCTTTGCGATGAGCTGGAATCTCCACTCAACCACCTTGCCGGTCGTGCGGACTATGAGTCCACCGATCATGAGTCACACTGTCAGGGCTTTGCAGGCCCTGAAATGGCGAAAGGGTCGTACAGTGTGTGCCGTCTCTGGCTTACACTGTACGACCCTTTCTGTAAAAGGTGTCCGGCGGTGTCCTACTCTCCCACAAGGTCCCCCTTGCAGTACCATCGGCGCAATCAGTCTTAGCTTCCGGGTTCGGAATGTGACCGGGCGTTTCCCTGACGCTATGGCCGCCGTAACTCTATTCACATATGACCACACCCCACCCCAAACAGGTGGACGTGTGTGGCCGTACGTCTAGAACCACAAAGTGGACGCGAAACAATCGTTACTGAAGATACTCATGCCCTCCCACACTCAAGGGGAGGAAGAAATCAAGTCATCGGCTTATTAGTACCAGTCAGCTCCACACCTTACAGTGCTTCCACATCTGGCCTATCAACCCAGTAATCTACTGGGAGCCTCACCACCACAAGGGTGACGGAGATCTCATCTCGAGGCCGGCTTCCCGCTTAGATGCTTTCAGCGGTTATCCATCCCGAACGTAGCCAACCAGCCATGCCCTTGGCAGAACAACTGGCACACCAGAGGTCCGTCCAACCCGGTCCTCTCGTACTAGGGTCAGATCCTCTCAAATCTCCAACGCGCGCAGAGGATAGGGACCGAACTGTCTCACGACGTTCTAAACCCAGCTCGCGTACCGCTTTAATGGGCGAACAGCCCAACCCTTGGGACCAACTCCAGCCCCAGGATGCGACGAGCCGACATCGAGGTGCCAAACCATGCCGTCGATATGGACTCTTGGGCAAGATCAGCCTGTTATCCCCGAGGTACCTTTTATCCGTTGAGCGACAGCGCTTCCACAAGCCACTGCCGGATCACTAGTCCCGACTTTCGTCCCTGCTCGACCTGTCAGTCTCACAGTCAAGCTCCCTTGTGCACTTACACTCGCCACCTGATTGCCAACCAGGTTGAGGGAACCTTTGGGCGCCTCCGTTACTTTTTGGGAGGCAACCGCCCCAGTTAAACTACCCACCAGGCACTGTCCCAGAACCCGATCAGGGTCCGTAGTTAGATATCCAATATGACCAGAGTGGTATTTCAACAACGACTCCACCCAAACTAGCGTCTGAGCTTCACAGTCTCCCACCTATCCTACACAAGCCACACCGAACACCAATACCAAGCTGTAGTAAAGGTCACGGGGTCTTTCCGTCCTTCTGCGCGTAACGAGCATCTTTACTCGTACTGCAATTTCGCCGAGTTCACGGTGGAGACAGCTGGGAAGTCGTTACGCCATTCGTGCAGGTCGGAACTTACCCGACAAGGAATTTCGCTACCTTAGGATGGTTATAGTTACCACCGCCGTTTACTGGGGCTTAAATTCAAAGCTTCGACCCAAAGGTCTAACCTCTCCTCTTAACCTTCCAGCACCGGGCAGGCGTCAGTCCGTATACATCCACTTGCGTGTTAGCACGGACCTGTGTTTTTAGTAAACAGTCGCTTCCCACTGGTCTCTGCGGCCACCACACCCTTTCCCAAGCAAGTTGGTATAAGTGGATGGCCCCCCTTCTCCCGAAGTTACGGGGGCATTTTGCCGAGTTCCTTCACCATGATTATCTCGATCTCCTGAGTATTCTCTACCTGACCACCTGAGTCGGTTTGGGGTACGGGCAACAGCAAACCTCACGTCGATGCTTTTCTTGGCAGCATAGGATCACCTGCTTCCCCATACGGGTCCGCATCATGTCTCACCCAAAGCCGAAAACTCTTCATAATCGACGGGCTACACATTTACACCGGGACAACCATCGCCCGGCACAGGCTACCTTCCTGCGTCACACCTCACGCTCACCACCCCAGTATCGGGTTCGCAACCTCCACCCGCACATCACCCGAAGGATCCGTAACAGGCTTTGGATAGCTGAGCACTACTGGTTAGGTCTTTGACGGTTTACCGCCGGTACGGGAATATCAACCCGTTGTCCATCGACTACGCCTGTCGGCCTCGCCTTAGGTCCCGACTTACCCAGGGAAGATTAGCTTGACCCTGGAACCCTTGGTCTTCCGGAGGACGGGTTTCTCACCCGTCTTTCGCTACTCATGCCTGCATTCTCACTCGTGTGGCATCCACGACTGGTTCACACCGCCGCTTCACTCGCCACACGACGCTCTCCTACCCATCCATACGGCTGGACCACGAAGGCCTACCTATAAATATGAATGCCACAACTTCGGTGGCGTGCTTGAGCCCCGTTACATTGTCGGCGCGGAATCACTTGACCAGTGAGCTATTACGCACTCTTTCAAGGGTGGCTGCTTCTAAGCCAACCTCCTGGTTGTCACAGCAACTCCACATCCTTTTCCACTTAGCACGCGCTTTGGGACCTTAGTTGGTGATCTGGGTTGTTTCCCTCTCGACTATGAAGCTTATCCCCCACAGTCTCACTGCTGCGCTCTCACTTACCGGCATTCGGAGTTTAGCTGACGTCAGTAACCTTGTAGGGCCCATCGGCCATCCAGTAGCTCTACCTCCGGCAAGAAACACGCAACGCTGCACCTAAATGCATTTCGGAGAGAACCAGCTATCACGAAGTTTGATTGGCCTTTCACCCCTATCCACAGCTCATCCCCTCAGTTTTCAACCTAAGTGGGTTCGGTCCTCCACGACGTCTTACCGTCGCTTCAACCTGGCCATGGATAGATCACTTCGCTTCGGGTCTAGGACATGCGACTGAATCGCCCTATTCAGACTCGCTTTCGCTACGGCTGCCCCTCACGGGTTAACCTCGCCACATATCGCTAACTCGCAGGCTCATTCTTCAAAAGGCACGCCGTCACAGATACAAAGCCTGCTCCGACGGATTGTAAGCAAACGGTTTCAGGTACTATTTCACTCCCCTCCCGGGGTACTTTTCACCTTTCCCTCACGGTACTAGTCCGCTATCGGTCATCTGGAAGTATTTAGGCTTATCAGGTGGTCCTGACAGATTCACACGGGATTTCTCGGGCCCCGTGCTACTTGGGATACACACCACGCGGTAAAACCATTTCGGATACGGGACTCTCACCCACTCCGGTCGCCCATTCCAAGGCGTTCTCCTATAGCTTCACTCTCACGTTCGAAGGTCAGCAGCCCTTCACGGCACGTCCCGCAACCCCGACCATGCAACCCCTGCTAGGTATCACACATGACCGGTTTAGCCTCATCCGGTTTCGCTCGCCACTACTCCCGGAATCACTGTTGTTTTCTCTTCCTGTGGGTACTGAGATGTTTCACTTCCCCACGTTCCCTCTACCCGCCCTATATATTCAGGCGGGAGTCACCAGGTACGCACGCGCCCTGGCGGGGTTTCCCCATTCGGAAATCCTCGAATCATAGCCCGTTTATCGGCTCCCCGAGGCTTATCGCAGATTACTACGTCCTTCTTCGGCTCCAGATGCCAAGGCATCCACCGTTTGCTCTTAGAAACTTGAAATCACATAAGTATTCAGAAACACACACCCACCCAAACCCCCAAAGGGATCCGCCAGGTGTGTGACCAATGAAATTAATTAGTATCAGCAGCACCACACCCGCCCACACCCATCACACCCAAAGGCGATCCAGACACGGAAAGATATGACACTGCAAGATGCTCGCGTCCACTGTGTAGTTCTCAACGTACGGTCGATCCCACCCCCACGAGCAACACGTCTCGTGACAGCAGGTCAAGGAATCAGTCACCCACACCCCTAAAAGGATGCGACCGGCTGGTCTCCCAGGACCCAATAGTATGCACTTTCTGCCCACTCACCACACCCACCCAGGATTTCCAATCACCCCCGCCGAAACGGACATGACGTACTCACACAGGCGAGCCAGCAAGCTTGCTTGTCATATGTTCCACCCATGAGCGGCTCGCAGTGAACGTATGCCACTGATCGAGCCATTCTGCGACACCCCGAAAGGTGTCGAGTGCTCCTTAGAAAGGAGGTGATCCAGCCGCACCTTCCGGTACGGCTACCTTGTTACGACTTAGTCCTAATCACCAGTCCCACCTTCGACAGCTCCCTCCCACAAGGGGTTAGGCCACCGGCTTCGGGTGTTACCGACTTTCATGACTTGACGGGCGGTGTGTACAAGGCCCGGGAACGTATTCACCGCAGCGTTGCTGATCTGCGATTACTAGCGACTCCGACTTCATGGGGTCGAGTTGCAGACCCCAATCCGAACTGAGACCGACTTTTTGGGATTCGCTCCACCTCGCGGTATCGCAGCCCTTTGTATCGGCCATTGTAGCATGCGTGAAGCCCAAGACATAAGGGGCATGATGATTTGACGTCATCCCCACCTTCCTCCGTGTTGACCACGGCAGTATCCCATGAGTTCCCACCATTACGTGCTGGCAACATAGGACGAGGGTTGCGCTCGTTGCCGGACTTAACCGAACATCTCACGACACGAGCTGACGACAACCATGCACCACCTGTTTACGAGTGTCCAAAGAGTCCTGTATCTCTACAGTGTTCTCGTATATGTCAAGCCTTGGTAAGGTTCTTCGCGTTGCATCGAATTAATCCGCATGCTCCGCCGCTTGTGCGGGCCCCCGTCAATTCCTTTGAGTTTTAGCCTTGCGGCCGTACTCCCCAGGCGGGGAACTTAATGCGTTAGCTACGACACAGAACCCGTGGAACAGGCCCTACATCTAGTTCCCAACGTTTACGGCATGGACTACCAGGGTATCTAATCCTGTTCGCTCCCCATGCTTTCGCTCCTCAGCGTCAGTTACGGCCCAGAGATCTGCCTTCGCCATCGGTGTTCCTCCTGATATCTGCGCATTCCACCGCTACACCAGGAATTCCAATCTCCCCTACCGCACTCTAGCTTGCCCGTACCCACTGCAGGCCAGAGGTTGAGCCTCTGGTTTTCACAGCAGACGCGACAAGCCGCCTACGAGCTCTTTACGCCCAATAATTCCGGACAACGCTTGCACCCTACGTATTACCGCGGCTGCTGGCACGTAGTTAGCCGGTGCTTTTTCTGCAGGTACCGTCACTTTCGCTTCTTCCCTACTAAAAGAGGTTTACAACCCGAAGGCCGTCATCCCTCACGCGGCGTTGCTGCATCAGGCTTGCGCCCATTGTGCAATATTCCCCACTGCTGCCTCCCGTAGGAGTCTGGGCCGTGTCTCAGTCCCAGTGTGGCCGGTCACCCTCTCAGGCCGGCTACCCGTCGTCGCCATGGTGAGCCATTACCTCACCATCTAGCTGATAGGCCGCGAGTCCATCCCGAACCAAAATTCTTTCCACCTACACACCATGCGGTGATAGGACATATCCAGTATTAGACGCCGTTTCCAGCGCTTATCCCAGAGTTCGGGGCAGGTTACTCACGTGTTACTCACCCGTTCGCCACTCATCCACCCCCAGCAAGCTGGGAGCTTCAGCGTTCGACTTGCATGTGTTAAGCACGCCGCCAGCGTTCGTCCTGAGCCAGGATCAAACTCTCCGTAAAAAACGATTGCCACACGCCCCGGGGAAAAACCGGAACATCCAACGAGTTCAATCTGGCAACAGAACCATCAATACTGACGATTCTTGTTATCCAAAAAAGGAATCTCCCACACCCAGAAACCTGGATGTCGGGGATTATAAATTAAATTGGCATATGACAATTTAAGTGCACACTATTGAGTTCTCAAAGACCAGACACCACCCGTCACACCCAACCAAGGGAAGCTCCGAACAGCAACCTGTCATCTACCGCTGGGAGCAATACGCGCTCCAGCTGGACCGCCCTTGGGGCGTCCACCTTGCGGTGAGATCGAGTCTCTCACTTTACACGCCCGAGCCAGACTTTCGCAAGTCCTGCTCTCGGTGATCTCGAGAGAGCCGATGTCCGATTCGAATCTCGGCCGCTTTCGCGCCGTTTTCCGTTTCGCTGACAAGGGAATACATTACGGGGATCCTGGCTGCAGGGCAACTAGCGCCCACATCCCGGGCGTGTCTACTGCGAGCGGCGCCGGATCTCGATTCCCCCGATCCCACGGCCACTCGCCCCGGGAAAAGCGAAAGGCCCCGACCTCATCGATTTCTCAATGAGGCCGGGGCCTTCAGTACTGGTGGCGGGTGAGGGATTCGAACCCCCGTAGGCGTTGCCAGCTGATTTACAGTCAGCCCCCTTTGGCCGCTCGGGTAACCCGCCATCGGTCGCGCGAACGCAACCAGGAATCTACCCTAGCGGCTCCAGTGCGCGAACGGAAATCCTCGACGCACCGAGACGAGCCCGCACGCGCTGCCGACGCATGGGAGTATCGGTGCATGAGAGATCTTCCCGAGGAACTGACGCTGCAGGCCGCTCACGTCGCCGACATGTCCGCGACGACGTTCTACCGTGTCGCCGCACTTCGGCAGGAGGTCTTCGTGGTCGAGCAGGACTGCGTGTACCTCGATCTCGATGGACGCGATCTGGAGGGCGGCTCAGTTCAGATCTGGGCGGAAGAGGCCAGTGGGGCGATCGCGGCAACCGTGCGGATCCTCGTGGAAGAGCCCGGCGAGCGCGGCACCCGCAGCATCGGTCGTGTCGTCACCGCCCCGACGTGGCGGGGTCACGGTGTCGCCGCGGTGCTGCTCGAAGCGGCCATCGAACGGTGCGCCGGGCGACCGATCATGCTCCACGCGCAATCGCACCTGGTCGACTGGTACGCGCGCTTCGGTTTCATCAGCTGCGGCGCCGAGTATCTCGAGGACGGCATTCCGCACACTCCCATGCGCCTGAACTAACGCCTCACGGCTCGATCGCGTCATCGAGCCCCGGCACGGTCACCGCGAGCCCGTGCCGGTTCGCCCGCGCAGAGATTGCTTGCTCCCGAACCAGGGAGAGCAACTCGACCGGACCCGCCATCGTTACTGGCTCCGCCCAGATGGCGACGCGATCCTGCGGTCCGAGCCACTCCGCCGCCCGAACACGGTCACCGTCGATGAGGCGCACCCGGAGGGCCCGGGTCCCGTCAGCGGCTACCGCCCCGGCCACCGCCAGTCGCTCGAGCCAGTCCTCATCGCGCTCGAGCGACAGCTCGATGTCGCGGTGCTCCAGGAAATCGGTGAGTTCGACGGGGAGCACCTCTCCGGTCGAGACCGTGATCGGTGCGCGAGCGAGCAGCGCGGCGGCGATCACGCGTGCGAGGGCGACGAGGGCTCCGCCTTCCGCGAGGCGCACGTGCGTGGCGACGGGTCGGTGCCGGATGAGGTTGCGCTCGATCCCGAGCCCGATCGTGTCGCGATCGACGCCGAACGACGTGCGCCACGTGAAGGCGTCGGCGAGCGCGGCGCGCCTGAGCTCGTCGAACGCCTGATAGGGCAGCACGGGCTGCAGCGTCTCGATGAGCAACCGGATCTCGGGTTCGAGCCCGCGCAGATGCAGGGTCTCGCTCCGGCTCCCCTCCCGAACGCGCCACGAGCCCAGGGCAATCAATCGGTTCGGCCCGCCGGCGAGGCCGGAGAGGCCCATGCCGGCATCGTTCCACCCTCCGCCCGGGTGCCGCTCCACGCGAACGTGCGTCGTCGCACGGTTGACAGACACTGCGGCCGCTTCGATGCCCTCCAGCCAGGCACCGATCTCGTCCCCGTCGTTGGAGTGGATCGCCGCGACGCCGCCGGTGCCCTCACGGTTCTGCAGCGCCAACGCCTCGGAGAGCGAATGCGCTGTGGTGATGCCGATCACGGGCACCGTCCGCGCATCGTCCCAGAAGGTCGCATTCGCCGAGACCCCTGCCCGCACTCCCGGGCTCCACACCCGTCCCTCCGAATCGAGGGCTTCGGGTTGCACGAGCCATTCCTCTCCGCGAGCGAGTTCGGAGAGCGCACGCCGCTCGGCCTCGTCGGCCGGGGCGTGCAGCGGGCCGACCCGGAGGCCCAAGATCGTGGCGTCGGACTCGCGCGCGCTGTCGCCGGCCCGGAGGGCTCGTACCGCATCGGCGAGCCCCTCTCGGAAACGCCGCGATCGCGCCACGCTGCCGAGCAGGATCACGCCCCTGGCGGCGCGAAGACTGCCTCCCGAGCGGCCGAGCGCCGAGGCGACGACGTCGTCGATCGCTCGATCCAGGTCGGCGGACGGCGTGACGAGCACGAAGCCGCGCGACCGGAACTGCCCTTCGACCCGGAGGTCGGGCCGACGACGCGCGAGGTCGGTCGTGTCAGTACGGGATCCGATCACGACCGCGCGATCGACGCTTCGATGTGCCGCGAGCTCGGCAACGGTTCGGCCGACGACTGCGGCTTCGAGCCGAACCACACCGGGCGTCAGGCCACCGACCTCGCATTCTTCGATCACGGCCGACGCCGATGCCAGGAGGCGGTGCGGCACGAGCCAGAGCACCCCGCTTCCCGCTGCCAGCGCGGCGAAGACCGCTTCCGCCTGCACGGCGAGCGGGGTGGGCGCATCGGCGGCGACGAGCACGAGCCGCTCCGGAACGAACGTGGCGCCGCGCACCGCACCGAGCGCCTCGGCGAGCTGGCCGCTGTATCGGGCCGCATCCACCAGGTCGTCCACTTCGGCGTCGAGCTCGGCGATCGGGGCGCCCGTGTCGGCGGCCAGCAGCTGAATCAGTCGATCCCGTGCGGCGACCATCGCAAGTGCCGAGCGGCGCAGCCGTGACGCCCGCGTGCGAGTCGACTGGGCCGACCACGCTTCGGCTCGAGAACGCGCATCCTCCGCGACGAGTTCCGGATCGAGATCGGCTGCCGAGAGGGCAATCGTGGCGTTCGCGGCATCGTCGTCACCCGTCCGTGCACGGGCTTCCGCGAAGAGGTCTCGCGCCCACTCGCGATTCGCCGCCACGGTCGCGTCGGTGGCCGGCTCGTTCGCGAAACCGGATTCAGACACGGCGGGGATCGCGCGCGGCGGGGCGACGGCCTCGAGGGTGAACTCTCCCGTCGACCCCCTCGTCAGCCCCAGTACCGCAGCAGTGAGGCCACCGGTCTCGAATCGCGCCGGTTCGTCGGGGGCGCGGTAGAACAACGCACTGTCGCGCTCCGACGGATCCCATTCGCGCGCCCGGTTCTGGGTGCGGTGCGACGCCGGAGCCGGCTCCGCTGCCCGTGCGAGTGCGGTGCCGAACTCGGTGAACGCTTGCGACAGCGCCCGTTCGCGCGTCAGCTCAGCGGGTTCGCTCGCGATCTCTCCGGCGTCGTCCTCACCTCCCCCGGATTCGGGTTCCCGTGCGATGAGCGCCTCGAGTCTGGACAGTCCCGAGTCTGGATCGGCGGCTTCAGCTGCGATGCCGACGAGCAGATCGACGGCACCGCCGAATTCCTTCGGAGGGACGACGGGCACGACGACGCGCACATCGGGGAGGGTCTCGCGAAGCACCGATGCGAGCCCGGGGGCGACGCCGCTGCGCAACTGCACCGCGCTGAGTTCTCGCGATCCGAGCTCGTCGGCCAGGGCGACCGCGGCCGCGAGCACGAGCACGTCCTCTGTGGCGATCACGGGCCGCAGCACCGCCGCTCGTCCCGGGTGCAGCGCGAGTTCCGTCAGCCGCAGCAGCTGTGCGAGCACGTCCACGCGTTCTTCCAGCACCGGCACCGGGAGCCCCGATTCGATCGACGCGATGCGTTCGCCACCGGCCACGCCGCCCACGCCGATGACGACTTCGGCCGGCGCCCCGCCCTCGGCGACGCGGCGCTGCGCCCAACGACTCAGACGGCCGTAGTACTCGCGCGACTCCGGCAGTTCGGCGAGCAACTGCACCCCGATGCGCGCTCGGTCGAGCGCGGGGTCGACGAGTGCACGAATCGCGATCTCGGGCAGCATGCGCGCCCACCGCACGTTTCGAGCGGACAGATGAATCGTGGTTCCGTGCTCAGCCGAGGCGCGCAGCACGGGTTCGAGTGCGGATGCGGCGCGCGCGACGTCGTCGTCGAACGTCCACTCCGTGCCGCCGGGGGCGATGCGCTCCGGTTCGACCACCAGATGTGCGACGGTTGGATGCGCTGCGAGGGCGGCGAGTCGCGCCACTTCCCCGGCAGCGCCGTCGGGCCCGTGCACGCCGTTGCCGAGCGGCCGCGTGACTGCCCGCAGTCCGGCGTCGGAGTACCTCCGATGCGCGTCGGCGAGCGCTGCTCCCGCGGCCGAGCTGAGCCAGGTCGCGGTTCCGGTTCCGCCCGCTGCGCCGGGCAGCCGAGCGGCGAGCACCAGCCCGGAGACGCGATCCCGGAGCCAGCGGCGAGCGACCGGCATGACTGCCCAGGGGAGCCCGAGAGATGTCGCTCCACCCGCCCGTACCGCGAACCGGTCGCGCGCCGGCATGGAATCCGGTACTTCCTGCGCCATGGCATGGAGTCCGACCGCCGAAGCGAACGCGTCTTCCGTTCCGGCGACGAGCTCGAGCAGCCTCCGTGTGAATTCGAAACTCTCGGGATCGCGGCGCAGCCCCTCGAGCAGGTGCCCGGATCCGCGGGGGTGCACCGTCTCATCCGGCGCCCGATCGCGCAGGCCTGAGATCCAAGCGTGCGCCAGCGCTTCGGATCGTTCGGACACGGCGTCCCACACCGACGCCGGGGCGATGGGTTCAGCTGCCATGACCCCACTGTATGAGTGGTCGCGCATGTTTGGCGGGAGCGCGCGCCGAAGCCGGGATCTCCCGGCTGTTTCGGCCGTCGGAGATCCCGCAGGAGACACCGTCGGCGATGCGCCTCAGGCCAGCAGGGCGCGATCGTCGAGCTGCGCGCCCTTGATCTTCGCGAACTCCTCGAGCAGGCGCGGCACGGTGAGCTCGCGCTTCTGCTCCGCCGACGCCTCGAACACGATGTTGCCCTCGTGCATCATGATGAGGCGGTTGCCGAGTCGCAGCGCCTGCTCCATGTTGTGCGTCACCATCAGCGTCGTGAGCGCGCCCTGGGAGACGATTCGGTCGGTCAGCTCGGTGACGAGTGCCGCGCGCTGCGGGTCGAGTGCGGCGGTGTGCTCGTCGAGCAGCAGGATGCTGGGACGCGTGAATCCGGCCATGAGCAGCGACAACGCCTGCCGCTGGCCGCCGGAGAGCAGGCCGACCTTGGCGGTGAGCCGGTGCTCGAGACCGAGTTCGAGCGCGGTGAGCTCTTCACGGAAGCGGTCGCGGAGCGTACGGCTGAGTGCGAGCCCGAGCCCGCGGCTCTTGCCCCGACGCTCGGCGAGCGCAAGGTTCTGCTCGATCGTCAGATCGGGAGCGGTGCCCGCCATGGGGTCCTGGAACACGCGGCCGATGAACTTGGCGCGCTGGTACTCCTTGAGCTTGTTGACGCGCTGGCCGTCGATCTCGATGCTGCCGGAGTCGACGCTGTAGCGACCCGAGATGGCGTTCAGCAATGTCGATTTGCCGGCGCCGTTGGAGCCGATGACGGTGACGAAGTCGCCTTCGTCGAGGCGCAGGCTGAGGCCGCCGAGTGCGCGGCGCTCGTTGACGGTGCCGGGGAAGAACGTCTTCTCGATGCGTTCAATGGTGAGCATGCGGCTACCTTCCGGCCTGGGTGTCGGGTTCGGGCGTAGTGCCGGCCGCGGGCGACGCGGGATCAGCGCCGACGCGCGCGGTCGTGGCTCCGGCGGGCGCAGCAACGCTCGGCGAGGCGTCGGCGGAGGCCGGGGCGGTGACTTCCTCGAGCACCACGCGGCCGTCCTTGCGTCGCAGCATCGGGATCTTGCGCAGGAACCCCCACCGCGGCAGCAGGAGCGCCGCGATCACGAGGAGCGCGGTGATGAGCTTCATGTCGTTCGGATCGAGACCGGCGCGCAGTGCGAAGAAGATGATGAGGCGGTAGATGACCGCGCCGAGCACGACCGCGAGGCTTGCGAGCCAGATGAAGCGCTGGCCGAAGATGGCCTGGCCGAGGATGACGGATGCGAGCCCGACGAGAATCAGGCCGACGCCCATGCTGATGTCGGCGAAGCCCTGATACTGCGCGACGAGCGCCCCGCAGAGCCCCACGAATCCGTTCGAGATGGCGAGGGTGAGAATCGTCGTGCGATCGGTGTTCACGCCGAAGCTGCGGATCATCGGCCCGTTGTCTCCGGTCGCCTGAATGGCGAGCCCGAGGTTGGTCGAGAGGAACCAGTCGACCACGACCTTCAGCACGAGCACGGCGAGGAGAATGATGGCGACGCCGCCCCAGGTGCCGAGGAGCTCTCCTTCGCGCAGCGGGGTGAAGACCGTGTCGGCCCGCAGCAGCGGGAGGTTGGCGGCGACCGCGGTGCCCTCCTTCGCGGTGCCCATGATTCGCAGGTTGATCGACCAGAGGGCGATCATCGTCAGGATTCCGGAGAGGAGGCCGTCGATGCGGCCCTTCGTGTGCAGCAGGCCGGTGATGATGCCCGCGACGATCCCCGCCCCGCCACCGGCGAGGGTGGCGAGGACGGGGTTGTGACCGTTCGTGATCAGCGCGGCCGCGACAGCAGCGCCGGTGGTGAAGCTGCCGTCGACCGTGAGGTCCGGGAAGTTGAGCACTCGGAACGTCAGGTAGACGCCCAGTGCCATCACCCCGTAGATGAGGCCGAGTTCGAGCGCGCCGATCATGCGATGGTCATCCTGTTCGTGTCGTGTGCTGGAGAAACCGTGCGGGCCGGGGGCCCGGGGTTACTCGACGGTTTCCGCCTGGTCGAGGATATCCTTCGGGATCTCGACGCCCATGCGCTCTGCGGCGCCCGGATTCACCACGTACGTGAAGCTCTTGGAGACCTCGACTGCCATCTCTGCAGGGTCGGCTCCGTCTTCCAGGATCTTGATGGCCATCTCACCGGTCTGATGCCCCAGATCCGTGTAGTCGATGCCGAGCGTCGCGACCGCGCCGCCCTCGACGGTGCCGGCCTCGGCCCCGATGACGGGGATCTGCTTCTCCTCCGCGACCTGCACGAGCGAGGCGATGCCCGAGACGACGAGGTTGTCGGTCGGCACGTAGATCGCGTCGACGTCTCCGAGCGCTTCGGTCGCCTGAGCGATGTCGTTGGCAGTGGTCACGGTCTTCGTGACGATCTCGAGGTCGAGGTCGCTCGCGGCCTCCTCGGCCGCCGAGACCTGCACCTCGGAGTTCACCTCGCCCGATGCGTAGACGATGCCGACCTTCTTCGCGTCGGGAACGATCTCCTGCAGCATCTTCAGCTGCTCGTCGAGCGGGGCCAGGTCGCTGGTTCCGGTCACGTTGCCACCGGGGGTCTCGTTGGAGTCGACGAGCTCCGCCGACACCGCATCCGTCACCGCGGTGAAGAGGATCGGCTTGTCGGTGATCGCCTGAGCGGCCGCCTGCGCTGCCGGTGTCGCCACTGCCAGCACGAGATCGTTGTCGGAGGTCGCGAAGCCCTGCGCGATGGTGACGGCCGTGGCCTGCTCTGCGTTCGCGTTCTGCTCGTCGAAGTTCACCGTCTCGCCATCGACGTATCCCGCGTCGATGAACGCCTGCTTGAAGCCCTCGGTCGCGGAGTCGAGTGCCGGGTGCTGCACGAACTGGCTGATTCCGATGTTGAAGGTCTCCGCTGATCCTCCCTCGCCTGACGAGTCGGGTGAGGAGCAGGCGCTGAGGGTGAGTGCTGCCGCTGCGGTGACGCCGGCGATGGTGAGGGCGCGGCGGCGGAACGAGGTCTGTCGCATGGGTATCGAATCCTTTGTGGGGGACGTCGCCGGGTCAGTGCTTCGGCGAACTGAGCGAGTCGGCGAGAACTTACGCCGATTCAAGCATCGTAGACCGCGATCCCCCCGCGGGAGCAACTCGGGGTCTCTTCGTGACCGAGGCGTTGTAATTCCTGACCGATCGATCGGTCAGTCAGCCTGGCCGAACTCCCCGGTGGCGACGATGACTGCACGGGCCAGTACGGCATCGCGCATCATGAACCCCATGACCGCCGGTGTGAGATCCGGGTCGATGTCGAGGTGCTCGACGCCGAGCGCGTGCACGACGAACCAGTAGTGATGCACGCCGGTGCCCTCCGGCGGCGCAGCACCGGTGAACGCGCGCTCGCGCCGTTCATTCGGCATGGTCGTCGCAGCGGCCGGCAGCAGCGCGCCGCCGGGCGCGCCTGCGAGAGCGCCGGCACCGGCCGGGAGCTCGAGCGTACTCGCCGGTAGGTTCGCGACGGCCCAGTGCCAGAACCCCGACCCCGTCGGCGCGTCCGGGTCGAAGCAGGTGACGGCGAAGCTCTTCGTGCCCGCCGGGAAGTCGGCCCAGCTCAACTGCGGCGAGCGATTGGATCCCCCTGCCGCCTCGGCGTACTGCTCGGCAGGCAGTGGCTCGCCGTCCTGAATGTCGGCACTCCGCAGCGTGAAGCCGGGTACCTGCCGCATGCGCGCATACGGGTCGATGTCGCCGCGGCTCGGATTCTTGTTCGTCATGGCACCCCCTGGTGTTCTGACCTCCAGACTACGGTCAGCGGCTGACCGCTCCAATGGCTTCCGCGAACCGATCTTTCGCGCCCCGACGCCCTCGAAGGCGCTCGATATACTGAGTTCTCGGCATCGGCGCACACGGCGCCCGACGAATCGGAGTGATCATGGCAGCGACCACAGGGTCAGATCGAGCACGCGCGACGCTCGCCTACCTGCGTCGCAAGATCACCACCGGCGAATGGCCGGTCGGCGGGCGCATTCCCATCGAGCCCGAGCTCGCAGAGCAGACCGGCGTCGGTCGGTCGACCGTGCGCGAAGCCGTGCGGTCGCTCGCGAGCATCGGGATGCTCGAGACGCTGCCCGGTCGCGGCACGTTCGTGCGCTCGGCCGCGCCGACGAGCACCCTCCTCAACGAGTTCCTCACCGACTTCACCCTCGAGGAGATCCTCAGCTACCGCCGGGCCCTCGAGATCGAAGCCGCGCAGCAGGCCGCCCTGCACCGCACCGATGAAGACATCGCGGCGCTCGAACGAGCCGCGATCGAAGAGGTCGGATGCACCCGCTGCCCCGTGCTCGGGTTCGCGGGCGACGTCGACACGGCCTTCGACAGCCGCTTCCACCGTCTCGTGTTCGACGCCGCGAAGAACCGTCTGCTCGCCGCGCTCTACGCCGGAATCAACGATCGCCTGCGCACTCCGGAGCACCGCGGTCGTCTCGCGAACGTCGCGACCGGCGCGGAGATGGAGCGCGACCACGCCCGCGTGCTCGACGCGATTCGACGCCAGGACTTCATCGACGCCGTCCATGCGATGGTGAACCACGTCGACCACGACGTCGTGATCGTGAACGATCAGCACGAGGTCATCCCTCCGCTCGCCCGCACGCCAGAGCAGCAGCAGCGCATCAATGAAGCGCAGATGGCGCAGGATCACGTGCTCGCGCGGGCGGAAGCCCAGTCGCGACTCTGACTCGTCCGGTGAAGACCGTCAGCGATCGCGCGTCGCGCCCCGTCGTGCGGACAGCCGCCGGAGCGGTTCGGGGGACCTGGGAGCCGTGCAGTCCGGGCGCGGCAGAGGGGTCGAGCGCCGCGGTATTCCGAGGCATCCCGTACGCGGCTGCGCCCGTGGGCGCCCTGCGATTCGCACCTCCGCAGCCGTGCGAGGCGTGGGACGGGATCCGGGACGCATCGGCGTTCGGGCCCACCCCGCAGCGCGGCGATACGGGAATCACGCTGATCCCCGAGCACTCGATTCCGGGCGACGACACACTGAACGTGAACGTATGGACACCTGCGCCGGAGGCATCGGCAAAACTGCCCGTGATCGTCTGGATCCACGGCGGCGGCTTCATCTCAGGCTCCCCGGCGAGCCCGTGGTACGACGGCCGCGCGTTCGCCCGCGACGGAGTGGTGCTCGTGACGATCTCGTACCGGCTGGGCTTCATCGGGTTCGGCTCCGTCGACGGCGCTCCGGCCAACCGCGGGGTACTCGATTGGGTGCGCGCGCTGGAATGGGTGCAGCAGAACGTCGCAGGGTTCGGGGGTGATCCGGATCGCGTCACCATCGCGGGGCAATCCGCCGGAGGCGGCGCGGTGCTCACGTTGCTCGGCGTTCCAGCGGCTGAGGGGCTCTTCGCCGCTGGCTACGCCATGTCGGCGGCCGTCGCCGCGCCGTCGCTCGACGCCGCGGCGGCTCGCACCCGGCACCTGGCCCGTCTGGGCGGAGTGACTCCCGATCTCGCCGGTCTCGGGTCGCTGCCCGAGGCGAGAATCATCGAGTTGCAGCGCCGGATCACGGCGCCTGCCGCGCCCCGCATCCTTCGCGACGTGCACGGCATGCTCCGGGACGGGCTCATGATCGGCCCGCTCCCGGACGGTGACGTGGTGCCGCTCGACGCGTTGCAGGGCACAGCGCACGGGCCCAGCGCGCACGTGCCCCTGGCGCTGAGCACCGCAGACGACGAGCTCATGGGAATGTTCACACCGCGCGCCATCCTCGACCGTGCGCCGCGCCGTGCCGTGCTGCGCGCCCTCGGAGCGTCCGCGGCGGTCGCGGATCGCTGGCTCGAGACGCCGGAGGTCCAGGCGACCGCGAGCAGCGTCGCGCTCGTCGGGCGGTACGCCACGGACGCCGTGTTCCGCTCATGGGTGCCCCGTGTCGCCCGGGCCCGCGGAGCGTCTGCAGCTGCGGGCACCACCTGGACGTCTCGCTACTCCTGGCACGCACCCGATACCAAGGCCGGCGCACCGCACTTCGCGGGGCACTGCAGTGATGTGCCGTTCGTCTTCGACCGCCTCGATGCCGTGGGCGTCGAGCGCGTCGCGGGCACCGCCCCTCCGCAAGCTCTCGCGGACGCCGTGCACGGCGCCCTGGTGCGCTTCGCGCGCGACGGGGACCCGGGGTGGGAAGCCGACCGCGACGGAACCGGCCCCGCACGGATCTTCGATGTTCCGGTGCGTGAGCAGCGCGATGCGTACGCGTCAGCCGCGGCCCTGCTCGAAGCGAGTCACTCGCGCGACGCGAGCGCGCACCCCTCGCGCTGACGCGCGCGAGATCACCGCGCGCCGCTCGCGCCCTCTGCGCGATCGTGGGCAATGTAGTGCACCAGCGCGTCCCGCACGAACTCCGCCCCCGTCGCTCCGCCGTAGTTCGCGGCGAAGCGCTCGTCCGTGACGTACAACTCGCCGAGCCCGCGCACGTATCCGGCGAGATCACCCGCGGGGTCGGCGGCGGGGGTCCCAGGTATCCCCCGCAACCAGGCCACGTGCTGGGCGGCGAGTTCCTGCCCCTCGGCTCCCGCCGGGTCGAGCTCGCGTTCGGCGGCCATGCGCCACGCTGCGGCGAGGTCGGCGCTGTGCCGCTGCCACGCCTCGCGCGCACCGCTGCCGAGCCCCTGCCACCAATGGTCGCCCTCCGCATACGCGCGGTCTCCCCAGCGCCGCTCCACCTCCTCACGGTGCTGTGCGTGGTCGAATCCGTCGAAGATGTTCTCAGTCATCAGTGCTCCTGCTGGTGCGGTGTCGGTCATGCCCGGGAGGGCGGCGATGGTACGCTCCACGGCGCGGATCTGGCGGGTGATGCGCTCTCGCTCGCGGCGGAGGATCGCGAGGTGCGACTGCAGGATCTCGGTCTCGGCGGTCTGCGCCGTGCGATCCGACAGCGCGCTGCGGCTGCTGGCATCCTGCGACGCGAGCACCCGGGCGATGGCGTCGAGGCCCAGACCGAGATCGCGGAGCAGCAGGATGCGCTGCAGGCGGAGCAGCGCCCGGTCGTCGTAGTAGCGATACCCGTTCGAGCCGATGCACGTGGGCGGCAGCAGACCAATGCGGTCGTAGTGCCGCAGCGTGCGCGAGGTCGTGCTCGCCGCGCGAGCCACCGCCTGCACACTGTGCAACGCACGCGTATTCGTGGTCGTCATGGTGTTCTCCGTTCCAGATGTCACGCTACGCGTTGACGCCGCGTCAATGTCAAGCGTTGCGCTGGTGCGGTTCGCTGCGCGCTTCCCGCGTACCATTAACGGGTGAGCGAGCCCAAGATCCTGCTGTACTACGTCTTCGCCCCCGTGGCCGATCCCGAGGCCGTGCGCTTGTGGCAGCGGCAGCTCTGCGAATCGTTGGGCCTGCGAGGACGCATCATCATCTCGCGCCACGGCATCAACGGCACGGTCGGCGGCGAGCTCGACGCCTGCAAGCAGTATGTGCGGCGCACTCGCGAGTACGCCCCGTTCGCCGGGCTCGAGCCGAAGTGGAGCATGGGAACGGCACTGGTCGATGCCCCGGATGAGCGACTGCACGGCACCGAGCGCGGGCCGCGATGGCGGCGCATCAGCGACTTCCCGAAGCTCAGCGTGAAGGTGCGCGACGAGCTGGTGGCATTCGGAATCCCCGACGAAACCCGCGTCGACGACGACGGCGTCGTCGGCGGCGGCGTGCATCTCTCCCCGCATGAGGTCAACGAACTCGTGGCCGAGCGCGGAGACGATGTGGTGTTCTTCGACGGGCGCAACGCGTGGGAGGCCGAGATCGGTCGGTTCCGGGGCGCGGTGGTCCCCGATACGCGCACGACGCACGATTTCATCGCGCAGATCGACGCCGGCGACTTCGACGCGCTCAAGAACCGGCCCGTCGTCACCTACTGCACCGGCGGCATCCGCTGCGAGATCCTCTCTGCCGCGATGCGGGATCGCGGCTTCGACGAGGTGTACCAGGTCGACGGCGGCATCGTGAAATACGGCGAGGCCTTCGGCAACGACGGACTGTGGGAAGGATCGCTTGCCGTATTCGACGGCCGCGAAGCGCTCGACTTCGCGCCCGGCGCAGCTGTCGTCGGCAGGTGCCGTGTGTGCGACGCCCCCTCGAACACCGTGGCGAACTGCGCCGACCCTGCGTGCAAGCACCGCTTCGTGGTGTGCGACCAGCACGCCGGGGCCCCCTGCGAGGAGCACGCAGCGGTGTGAGGGAGCGCCCCGCCCCCTCCCCCACCTGCGAGCGGGGTCACTCTTGGTGCGTGTTGCACCACGACACGCACCAAGAGTGACCCCGCTCGAGTGAGTGGCGACGGGCGCGTCTGACGGGTCAGTCCGTCGGAAGGCGCGGGATCGCCGAGATCAGGCGCTGCGTGTACGCCTCTCGCGGCCTCGCCAGCAGATCACCGGTGGCGCCCGTCTCGACCACGCGGCCGCCTTCGAGCACCGCGGTGCGCTCGCAGGTCGCCGCAACGGCGCCGAGGTCGTGGGAGACCATGACGAGCGCGAGCCCGTGTTCGGCGCGCAGCTCGTTGATGAGCTCGATCACCTGAGTGCGGGTGCTGACGTCGAGCGCGCTGACGGGCTCATCGGCGACGAGCACGCGCGGCCGAACGACGGTCGCGCGAGCGATCGCGATGCGTTGACGCTGGCCCCCCGAGAACTCGTGCGGGTAGCGGGAAGCGGCGTCTGCTGGCAGCCCGACGGATGCGAGCGCGGCGCGCACGCGTGCGCCCGCTTCCGCCCCCCGGGCGAGGCCGAGGGATTCGAGGGGTTCTGCGATGATGCGATCGACCCGTTGCCGTGGATCGAGCGACGAGTACGGATCCTGGAAGACGGCTTGGACGCCGCTGCGGAACCGGCGCATGAGCGTGCGATCCCGC
The DNA here is from genome assembly GCF_018304845.1 of Leucobacter manosquensis. Classification (NCBI taxonomy): domain Bacteria; kingdom Bacillati; phylum Actinomycetota; class Actinomycetes; order Micrococcales; family Microbacteriaceae; genus Leucobacter; species Leucobacter manosquensis. The sequence goes on from NZ_JAFEVO010000001.1 coordinate 2,168,714, forward strand.
AGGCGCAGCGGAGCGCCGTCGAACCGGATCTCGCCGCGCGCTGGTGCCGCGAGCCCGAGCAGGAGTGAGAGCAGCGTCGACTTGCCCGCCCCCGACTCTCCGACGATGCCGACGGAGTCACCCGCAGCCACTGCGAGGTCGACGCCGGTCAGAATTCGCCGGGCGCCGTACGAGAAGTCGACGCCGCTCGCTTCGAGTACCGTCATCGCCTGCCCTCCGCGTCAGTCGGGCCAGAACCGTCGAGCGCCGCGTCGAGGACGCGCGCGTGCGCGACGAGCTGGGCCGTATAGGGGTGCTGCGGCGCGCGCAGGATCTGACGCACCGCGCCTTCCTCGACGACCGCGCCCCGCTGCAGCACGAGTACACGGTCGGTCATGCGCGATACGACGGCCAGGTCGTGGCTCACGAACAGCAACCCCATGTCGCGCTCGGCCACCAGCCGGTCGAGCAGATCGAGCACCTCGGACTGCACGGTCACGTCGAGCGCGGTGGTCGGCTCGTCGGCGATGAGCAGTCGGGGGCGCGCAGCCAGCGCGATGGCGATCGCGACCCGCTGTCGTTGACCGCCGGAGAGTTCATGGGGGAACGCACGAGCGAACCGCTGCTCGCCGAGCCGCACCTCGTCGAGCGCCTCGGCGACCGCACGGTCGAGTGCGCTGCCCCGAAGCCCGAGGTGGCGCCGGATCGGCTCCGCGATCTGCCTGCCGACGCGCATGAGCGGGTCGAGCGCCGTGAGCGGCTCTTGGAACACGACGCCGGCGGCCGGCCCTCGGAGCGGACGCACGCTCTGCTCGTCGGCGCCCACCGTCTCGACTCCGGCGAGCCGCACCGATCCCGTTGCGCGGAGGCCGTCGGGGAGCAGCGCGGTGATCGCGAGCGAGGTCAACGACTTGCCGGATCCTGACTCCCCGATGAGCCCGAGACGCTGACCGGCGGCGACCTCGAAATCGATTCCATCGACGAGCGCGGCGTCTCGTGAGCGCACGCGCAGTGCGCTCACGCGCAGCAGTGCTTCGGTCATGCGCTCCTCCCGCGTCGAGTCGGGTCGGCCGCATCGCGCAGACCATCGGCGACGAAGTTCACGCCGAGCACCAGCACGACGAGTGCGACGCCAGGGGCGATGGCGCCGATCGGAGCCGTGAGCACGGTGCCCTGCGCTTCCTGGAGCAAGCGCCCCCACGAGGCGTTGGGAGGCGGGGCGCCCAGGCCGAGGTACGAGAGACTCGCCTCCGCGAGTACCGCGGCGCCGAACTGCAGCGCCAGGGTGACCGCCAGCGTGGGTGCCATGTTCGGCAGCAGGTGACGGCGAATGATGCCGAGGGTGCGCGTACCGCTCGTGCGCGCAGCGATCACGTACTGCGATCCGACCGCGCGCTTGGCGAGGATCCGCGACACCCGCGCCACGATCGCCGACATCGCGAGCCCGATGGCGAGGATCGCCGACCCGAGCGACGGCGGCTGCAGCGCCACGATGAGCATCGCCGTGAGCAGCACGGGAAACGCGATCGCGACGTCGATGAAGGCCGAGATCGCATCGTCGAGCCAGGGCGCGGCGAGCGCGGCGAGCAGGCCGATGGCGACCCCGAGCACGGCGGCGATCAGCACGGATCCGGCCCCCACCAGGAGCGCGATGCGCGCGCCGACCATGAGTTGGCTGAGCAGGTCGCGCCCGAGCTTGTCGGTGCCGAGCAGGTGCTCGCCGCTCGGGCCGGAGAGCCGCCCGCCCGAAGTGTCGTCGAGCGGATACGGCAGCCAGACGAGGGAGACCAGCGCCATCAGCACCACGATGCCGACGAGCACGAGTCCGGCCGTGAGCGTCGCACTGCGCCGCACGGCCCGGCCCCCGCGCCGATGAGTCGGAGCCGTCTCGGGACCCGGATCCGCGGATCCGGGTGCGACCGTGCCGCTGAGCTCGCTCATGCCCCCACCCCTACCGTTCGCCTCAACCGAGGATCGACGATGCGCTGCGCGACATCGGCGACGAAGCCGACCAGCAGCACCAGCAGCGTGGTCACCACGAGCACACCCTGAATCGCGGAGAAGTCATGGCGCGAGATGCCGTCGACGAGGTAGCTCCCCAGGCCGGGAAGCGCGAAGACGCTCTCCACGACCACGGCGCCGAGCAGCGTCGACGCCAGTTCGATCCCGAGCACCGAGATGACCGGCACGGAGCCGTTGCGCAGCCCGTGACGCCAGAGCGCCTCGCCGAATCCAGATCCGTGCGCGCGGGCCGTGCGCAGATAGTCGCTGCCGAGCACATCGAGCGTCGCCGAGCGCACGTAACGAGTGAGCGATGCGCCCATGACGCAGGCGATCGCGATCGCGGGGAGCGCGAGCGACGAGACCGCGCCCGCCGGGTCGTTCCAGTCGTCGATCGGGAAGCCGCCGGTCGGGAACCATCCGAGCAGCAGGCCGAACACCCACACGAGGATGATGCCGACCCAGAACACGGGCACCGCGATCCCGAGCTGGGCCACCCCGGAGAGCACCACGCCGTACCAGCGATCCGCGCGCACGGCGGCGGTGACGCCGGCGAGCAGCGAGCCGACGACCGCCAGTGCGAAGGCGAACACCGTGAGCGGGAGGGTGACGGCCAGGCGCGCGGAGATCTCATCGCCGACCGAAGCGCCCGTGATGAGCGATTCGCCGAGGTCGAGCCGAAGCATCTGCGCGACCCACGCACCGAACTGCACCAGGATCGGCTGATCCGACCCCACCTGCGCGCGCGCTGCGGCGATCTGCTCCGGCGTCGCGTTCACCGAGAGCAGCGCATTCGCCGGGTCACCGGGAAGCAGCCGGAGCAGCACGAAGATGAGCACCATCGCGATGGCGAACGAGGCGATGAGCAGCAGGCCGCGCCGGATCACATATCCGGTCATCGGCCCTCCCCTTGCAGTGTCTGTATCGGCGGTGCGCGGCGTGCCGCGTCGATCGCGGGTGCGCGCGGCGCCCGGCCGACGTGCCGGGCGCCGACGCCACTACTCCTTGACGATGTTATAGGCGAAGAACTGCGAGTTGAGCCCATTGACCGGGTAGCCCGAAACGGTATCGGCCGCGACCACGATCTGCGGGTACAGGTAGAGCCACGCGCTCGCGGCATCTCCGGCGATCTGACGGTTGGCCTGCTTCAGCAGCTCGGTCTGCTCGGCCTCGGTCTCCGCCTGCTCCGCCTGGTCGATCCACTGCGCGACCTGCGGGTTGTCGTAGCCCCAGTAGAAGTCGGGGTTGCCGTACCAGACGACGTCGCGGTCGTTGACGTGCTCCTGGAGCGTGGCCTCGAAGTCGTGCTCCTGGAAGACCTTGGTGTACCACTCGTCGGCGCTGATCGTGTTGATGTCGACCGTGACGCCGACCTTCTTCAGCTCCGACTGCAAGAACTCGGCGACGGCGGGGTGCGGATCGTAGCTCGGCGTATCGAGGGTGAACTCGAATCCGTCGCCGAGGCCGGCCTCCTCCAGCAGGCTCTTCGTGCGGTCGGGATCGTAGGCGTTGAGGTCGTTCAGGTCTTCGTACCACGGGTCGGTCGGGGGCACCATGGAGCCGATCACGGTGCCGTAATCGCCCCAGATCGCGCCCAGCAGCTTCTCGCGGTCGATGGCGGAGTAGATCGCCTGGCGCACCTTCACATCGTCGAACGGCGCCACGCGGTCGTTGAATGCGAGCAGTTCCTTCGTCGTCGACTGGCCGTCGGTGATGGTGAAGTTGCCCGAGTCTTCGAACTGGGGCAGCGAGTCGGGGTTCTGCACGCTCGTGATGAGATCGATGCGGCCGCTCTGCAGCGCCGTGTCCTCTGCGGTCGCGTCGGTGAAGTAGTTGTAGACGACCTCGGCGTTCTTCGCCGCGTCGCCCCAGTAGTCGTCCCAGCGCTCGAGCGTCAGGGTGCTGCCGCGCTTCCACTCGCCGAGGGTGTACGGCCCCGTGCCGTCTTCCGAGTTCTCGAGGTCGGTCGCCTCCGAGTTCACGATCCAGATGTACGTGAGCAGGTAGGGGAAGGAGATCGAGCGCTCGTTCAGCGTGAAGACCACCGTCCGGTCGTCCGGCGTGGCGATATCGGCGACGACCTCGAGACTCGACTTGCGCGCCGACTGCGACTCCGGTGCGACGACGGCCTCGACGCTCGATTTCACATCGGCCGAGGTGAGCGCCTTGTCCGAGTGGAAGGTCACGTCGTCGCGCAGGGTGAACGTGTAGGTGAGTCCGTCATCGCTCACCTCGTACCCGGTCGCGAGCAGCGGCTCGGTCGTGCCGTCGTCATTCAGGCGGTACAGCGCTTCGTACACGTTGCCGGTGAGCGCCTCGGTCACGCCCTGCCCGCCGCCCGCGGTGTTGCTGAGGTTGACGGGCTCGTACAGCGACCCGATGCGGATCGTGGCGTCGGCGCCGCCGGCGGAGGCGCCGCCGTTCGAGGCGCACCCGGTGAGCGCCAGCGCAGTGACAGCGAGCGCGCCGATCGCTGCGAGCGCTGATTTCTTGAGGGAGGGCATGGGTTTCCTTCGAGTGGTGGGGTGGAGCTTCGGGTCTGGCGTCGTCAGATCGTGTAGATGTCGAAGCCATCGGTGAAGCGCGGCAAGCGCTCCCCCGCGTGCACGGGCCAGGGCAGGCGGTTCTGAGGTGGCGGCATCGGGCAGTTGTACTGGGCGGAGAAGCCGCACGGCGGCACGAACGCCCGATTGAAGTCGAGGCGCACGTGCCCCGCTTCTCCGAACTCGGCAGCGTCGCGCTCGACGAAGAGGAAACGACCGGACCCGTACGTGCCGGTGTCGTCCGTCAGCCCGTTCGTGGGGTCGCCGAACACGAGCAGCAGCTGGCCGGCGTCGTCGAACGCAGCGAGGGTGAACCGCTGCCCGTCGCGCTCGAACGTGATGTCGCCCGGCACGACGAGGTCGCGGCTGCCACCGGCGTCGCGGATGTGCTCGAATGGCACGGTGCGGTCGGACGAGACCGGCGTGAACTCGGCCTCGATGATCCAGCTCGGATCGAACGGGAACGTCTCGATCTCCTCGAAGGCGCGGATCGCCGGTGCGTTCGCATCCCATACGCGCAGACCGTGCTCGGCACGGCCGCTCGCGATGTTCTTCCGCTCGACGGAGGTGACCGTGACACCCTCGGGCGCGGCATCGCGTTCGGCTGCGACGAGGCGGGCGGCCGCTTCTTCGTCGACGTCGCCGGGGAACCATCGCGTTTCGATCAGACTCAGATTGCCCGTGGCGGAGGTCACCGACGCGCGCCGACCCGCCCGCCAGGCCTCGTGCGCCGACTCGGGCGTCGGAACCGCGGCGGGCTGCGAGGCTGCGTTCATGGTGTCTCTCCTTCTGTCGTCGACGGTCGTGCGCTCCGCAATGAAGCTCCCCGAATGCGACGCATTCACAATCCGCAAGTATCTCGCATTCGCGCGAGGCGCGCGAACGCTTGTGCAGTCGAACGACACATGGAGCGGAGGTATTCCAGCCCGCCGGCTCCCCCTGAGTGCTCCGGGCCGACCGGGCCGGCCGGCGCCGGGTGCGCTGGCGCAAGCCCTGTTCGCTTCTGGCATGCGCATGCGCCGATCGCGCAGGGTGGTGCTCTACGATTCCCGCATGAGCAGACCTCCCCGGCGCGAACGCATGATCACGCGCTTCACCCAGCCGCGCACGAGCGCGAGCGGCGAACCGCGCCCCGTCGTCGAACGCTCACTCGACCGACTGCTCGCGGTCCAGCGCCCGCCCGTGCTCGCCCATCTCCGCCGCATTCGCAAGAAGTACCCGCAGGCCACGCCGGAGCAGATCATCCACGTGCTCGAAACGCGCTACATCGCGACCGTCACCGCAGGCGGTGCTGGAGTCGGAGCCGCCGCGGTGATCCCGGCCGTCGGCACCGGCATCGCCCTGGGGCTGGCCGGCGCCGAGACGCTCGGCTTCGTCGAGGCGACGGCGCTGTTCGCGCACTCCGTCGCCGAGGTGCACGGCATCACGATGACCGACCGCGAGCGCACCAGAGCACTGGTGCTCGCGCTCATGCTCGGCAACGAAGGAGCCGACCTCGTGCGCCAGGTCACCATGCAGGCCGTCGGAGGCGGCGGCACACGCCGGGACTACTGGGGCAAGATGCTCACCTCCGCGATTCCGCGGTACGCGATGGGGCCGTTGCTCGATCGCCTGAAGACCTCGTTCATGCACCGGCTCGCCGGAGTCGGGGGCGCCTCCGTGGTCGGCAAGGCGCTTCCGTTCGGCATCGGCGCGGTCGTCGGCGGCACCGGCAATCATCTCCTGGCGCGACGCGTCACCAAGGCGGCCCGTCAGGCGTTCGGCCCCGCGCCGTTCGCGCTGCCGATCGAACTCGAGTTCGTGCCAGGCCCGCTCGCAGCGGGTCCGGACGCGGGCGCGAGCCCAGCACCGGCCGCACCCAGGTACGCGCCGCCCCTGCCGCATCCGGAGCCCGCCAGCGCGAGCGCCGACCACTACGACATCACGTCGTTGCCGCCCGGCAGGTGACGAGAGCCGGGCTGAGCGCTACCAGATCGAGACGCGCTCGGCCGGATCGAGCCACAGGCCATCGCCCGCCCGCGTGTCGAACGCCTCATGGAACGCATCGAGGTTGCGCACGATCTGATTGCAGCGGAACTCGTTCGGCGAGTGCGGGTCGATGGTGAGGAGCCGGACGGTCTCCTCGGGGCGCGACTTCTGCTGCCACGCCTGCGCCCAGGCGAGGAAGAAGCGCTGGGCGCCGGTCAGCCCGTCGATCACGGGAGGCTCGGCTCCCTCGAGCGACCGGAGGTACGCCTTCCAGGCGATCTCGAGGCCCGACAGGTCGCCGATGTTCTCGCCGATCGTGAGCTCGCCGTTCACGGTCTGGCCGTCCGCCCCCTCCGGCGACAGCTCGTTGTACTGCCCGATCAACGCACCGGTGAGCGCCTCGAACGCCGCGCGGTCGTCTTCGGTCCACCAGTCCGTGAGGCGGCCGTCGCCGTCGTAGCGCGAGCCTTGGTCGTCGAAGCCGTGGCCGATCTCGTGGCCGATGACGGCGCCGATCGCACCGAAATTCGCCGCGGCGTCCCAGCTCACGTCGAAGAACGGCGGCTGCAGAATCGCGGCGGGGAACACGATCTCGTTGAAGCCCGGGTTGTAGTAGGCGTTCACGGTCTGCGGGGTCATGAACCACTCGTCGCGATCGATGGGCTTGCCGACCTTCCCGATCTCCCGGGCGAACTCGACCTCTGACACGCGGCGGGAGTTCCCCACCAGATCGCCAGCGTCGACGGCGAGCGCGGAGTAGTCGCGCCACTTCGTCGGGTATCCGATCTTGGGTGTGAACCGGTCGAGCTTGTCGAGTGCCCGGGCGCGGGTCTCCGGGCTCATCCACCCGAGCTGCTCGATGGAGTCGCGGTACGCCTCGATGAGATGCTCGACGAGCCCGTCCATCGCGGCCTTGGCGCGCTCGTCGAAGTGCTGCTCGACGTACAGACGCCCGACCGCCTCCCCCATCGCGCCCTCGACGAAGGAGACGCCGCGACGCCAGCGCTCGCGCTGCTGAGGCGCACCCGTGAGTGCCGTGCCGTAGAAGTCGAAGTTGGCGCGGGAGATCTCCTGCGAGAGCAGCGCGGCCGACGAGCGCACGAGGCTCCAGATCAGCCACGCCCGCCAGGCGTCGAGCTCTGCGTCGACCAAGAGCGCGGCGAGCCCCTCGATCGCGTCGGGCTGCGCGGCGACGACCTCTGCGAACGCGGATTCTGGCGCGCCCATCGCAGCGAGGTACGCCCTCCAGTCGAGCTGCGGCGTCAGCTCCTGCAGCTCGGCGAACGTGCGCAGGTTGTAGAGCTTCTGGATGTCGCGGCTAGCCACCTTGTCCCAGTGCGTCGCGGCGATGCGGCGCTCGAGGTCGTAGGCGAGACCCGCAAGGCGATCGGCATCGGCGACGCCCGCGAGCCCGAGCATGCGCGCGATGTGCGCCTGGTACTGCTGCCGGATCTCGGCGAACTGCTCTTCGCGATAGTACGACTCGTCGGGCAGTCCCAGGCCCCCCTGCATGACGAAGACGATGTACCGAGCCGGGTCGCCCGGGTCGTTGTCGATGTACATGCCGTAGAACCCGCCGAGACCCTGTCGTTCGAACTGCGCGACGACGGTGAGCAGCTCGTCGACGGAGCCGATCTCCCGCACCCGCTCGATGTCTGCGGCGATGGGATCCGCCCCTTGGGCATCAGCGCGCTCGACGTCCATGAAGCTCGCGTAGAGGGCTGCGACCTTGTCCGCCTCGGTCGCCGCCTCCGCGCCCGCCTCGGGAGGCTCCGTCCCGGTGATGATGTCGCGCACGGCCTCTTCGGCGTTCTCGGCGAGCACCGCGAACGAGCCGTATCGGGCCTTATCCGAAGGGATCTCGGTACGGTCGATCCACTTGCCGTTCACATGACGATAGAGGTCGTCCTGCGGCCGAACCGCAGGATCGAGTTCGGAGATGTCGATGCCGGAGACGGGCGCTGCGTTGCTCATGCGACCACCCTACTGGTGGTGTCCGCGGTGGGGGCTACCGTTGTCGCATGACCGCAAACGGCCCACGAATGCAGCGCAGGAGCGTCGATCGCAGCATCGCGCATCTCGCCATACCGGCGCTGGGTGCGCTCATCGCGGAGCCGATGTTCCTGATCGTCGACTCCGCGCTCGTCGGCCACCTCGGCGCCGTCCCGCTCGCAGGTCTCGCCGTCGCCAGCGCGGTGCTCCAGACGACCGTGGGGCTCATGATCTTCCTCGCCTACGCGACGACGCCTCTCGTCGCCCGTACGCGGGGCGCCGGCGACCTGCGCGGCGCCGTGCAGTTCGGCGTGGACGGCCTGTGGCTCGCCCTCGGCATCGGCGTCGCGGTCGGTGGAGCGCTCTGGCTCGCGAGCGGCCCCGTCGTCGCCGCCTTCGGGGCCACCGAGGCGGCGACGCGGCAGGCCCTCGCCTACCTCACGGTCTCCTGCCTCGGCATTCCGGCGATGCTGGTGGTCTTCGCCGCCAGCGGGCTGCTGCGCGGGTTGCAGGACACGCGCACCCCGCTCGCGGTGGCCGCGGTCGGGTTCGCGTTGAACGCACTGCTCAACTGGTGGTTCATCTACGGTCTGGGCTTCGGCATCGCCGGGAGCGCATGGGGCACCGTCATCGCGCAGTGGTCGATGGTCGCCGTCTATCTGATCGTGGTCGTACGCCACGCGAGGCGTGCGGGTGCGCGTCTCCTCCCGCGCCGCGAGGGCCTGGGCCGGGCGGGGCAGAGCGGCGGGTGGCTCTTCGTGCGCACCGTCGGCCTGCGCGCCGCACTCCTCGCGACGGTCTTCGCAGCGACGAGTCACGGCACGGCGGCGACGGCGGGGTACCAGGTCGTCTTCACGATCTTCTCCACTGCCGCGTTCGCGCTCGATGCGCTGGCCATCGCGGCTCAGGCACTCATCGGCGACGCACTCGGTGCGGGCGACTCGCGTCGTGCTCGACTGATCGTGCGGCGCAGCGTGTTCTGGGGCATCGGCTGCGGCGTCGTCTTCGGCGGCGCACTGGCTGCCGCAAGCCCCGTGGTGGGGCGGGTGTTCACGGACGACGCATCGGTGCTGTCGATCCTGCCAGCTGCGATTCTCGTACTCGGGCTCTCGCTGCCGCTCGCCGGGTTCGTCTTCGTGCTCGACGGCGTGCTCATGGGCGCCGGTGACGCACGGTATCTCGCGTGGACCAGTCTCGTGAACCTCGCCGCCTACCTGCCGGTGCTCTGGATACTCACGGTGCTCGTCCCGACGGGCACTGGCGGCCTCATTGCACTCACCGCCGCCTTCACGATCGTGTTCATGGCGGCGCGCGCCGTGACGCTGGGCGTTCGCGCCAGGAGCGACAGTTGGGTGCGGCTCGGCGTGTAGCGGGTGGAACCGCACGCGCAGGGCCCCGCAATTGATAATCTGAGCTTTTCACGCCCCCTCATCTTGCACAGGAGCAGCTTGCCTCGTTCGTTCGACAATCGTTTCGCGGCGCGCTGGACCTCCGGCGTGCTCGTCATCTTCGCGCTGCTCGGCTTCGGCTTCGGCAGCTGGCTGGGACGCATCCCGGCGCTTCGCGACCATCTCGGCGCGAGCACGCTTGAGATGAGCTGGTTCGGCCTCTCACTTGCACTCGGCTCGCTCACCGGCCTCGTCTTCTCAGGACGCACCGTCTCCTGGCTCGGGCCCCGTCGCACGCTGGTCATCGGGATCATCGGTCAGACACTCATGCTGCCCACCGCGGCGACCCTCTTCTGGGTCGACGCCACCGCTCCGGCGATCGCGTGCCTGGTGGTCTACGGCCTGATGTTCGGCACGTCCGACGTCGCGATGAACGTCAGTGGCGCTGGGGCCGAGCGCGCGCTCGGAAAGCCGCGCATGCCCTTGCTGCACGCCGCGTACAGCCTGGGCAGCGTCAGCGCGATGGGCGTCTCCGCGATCTCGGAATCGGCCGGGATCATCGTTCCGGTGCACCTCGGAGCGACGTACGCGCTGATCCTGATCGTGTCGATCTTCGCGCTGCCGAACCTGCCTCGGGGCAACTTCGAGGACTCGGCATCCGAGAGCCTGCCGAACGTGCACACCGGTCCGATCCCCGTGGCTCCGGTGACGGGCGGCGTTCCCACCCCGGGCGCGCGCTACTCGCCCTGGCGAGAGCCGCGCATCCTCGTGATCGGCCTCATCGCCATGTCCATGGCACTGGCCGAGGGCACGGCGAGCGACTGGTTGCCTCTCGCGCTCGCGGACGGACGCGGATTCGCGAACGAATCAGCGGCGCTCACGCTGGGCGTCTTCTTCGTCTCGATGACGCTCGTGCGCATCGCCGGCTCCTGGCTCCTCATCCGCTTCGGGCGCGTACGCGTGCTTCGCGGCGGCGCGATCCTCGTCATCATCGGGCTCGTCTTCGTCATCCTCGTCCCCTTCGCCTGGGCGTCGGTGGTGGGCGCCGTGCTCTGGGGCGTCGGATGCTCGCTCGGATTCCCGGTCGGCATCTCGGCGGCCGCCGACAACCAGGCGACCGCGACCCGTGACGTCGCCGCCGTGTCGGCGATCGCCTACACCGCGTTCCTGCTCGGCCCGATGGGCATCGGTTTTCTCGGCGAGCACCTCGGTCTGCTGCAGGCCTTCTGGCCTCTCGCGGCGTTCTCCGTGTTCGTCTTCATCATGGCCCGCGCCGCTCGCGAGCCGCGTCAGGGGTCCGGGTCCGCGCACTAAGCCCGACCCGGTAAACTCCTGCGGGTGCGAATCGTTGTTGCAGACTGCTCAGTCGACTATGCAGGCCGCCTCTCGGCGCACCTGCCGCGTGCGAAGCGCGTGCTCATGTTGAAAAACGATGGAAGCATCCTCGTGCACTCGGACGGCGGGTCGTACAAGCCGCTCAACTGGATGAGCCCGCCGTGCTCGCACGCGCAGCTCGAACTCGACGAGACGCAGACGAGTGCTGGAATCGTCGAGGCCTGGCAGGTCACCCACAAGAAGACCGCCGACAAGCTGATCGTCTCGATCTTCGAGATCCTCCACGACAGCGCGCACGATCTCGGTGTCGATCCCGGCCTCATCAAGGACGGCGTCGAAGCGCACCTGCAAGAGCTGCTCGCCGATCAGATCGAGCTCGCCGGCGCCGGCCACACCCTCGTGCGCCGCGAGTACATGACCCCGATCGGCCCCGTCGACATCCTGGCGAAAGACGCCGCCGGCGGATCAGTCGCCATCGAGATCAAGCGACGGGGCGGCATCGACGGCGTCGAACAGCTCACCCGCTACCTCGAGCTCATGAATCGGGACCCGAAGCTCGCTCCCGTGACCGGGGTCTTCGCGGCGCAGGAGATCAAGCCGCAGGCGCGAACGCTCGCAGAGGATCGCGGGATCCGGTGCCTGCTCCTCGACTACGACGCGATGCGCGGCATGGAAGACCAGAACACCCTCTTCTGAGCCACGCCGAGCGCGGGTGCCGCGTCAGGGGACGCGTGACCTCAGGCGCAGTTCGTGCACTCTCGTTGTTCGTTCATCAGGTAGCGGCATTTCGGGCACGGCGTGCGCATCCATGAGGGCTTCTTCTCCCGCGCGCCGGCTCTGACGGCACCGCCGTTGCCGGCCCGCTCCGGGAGTTCCACCGACCAGGATCCGGGTCGCGACTTGCTCAGCACCGCATGCGGCGCACCGGAGAGCTGCAGAGCTTCCTTCTCCGTCGAGTAGCCGCAGATGATGCTGCGATAGATCCGCAGATCCGCTCCGTGCCCGCGGACGACTTTCACGTAGGACCGTGTTTCGACGATCTCGATGACCTCGACATCGTCGAAGGCATGAGCGATGAAGTCGCGGTTGGCCGCGGGCGTGTTGCGGGCTTGGAACATCTCCGCCAGCGTCGAGAACGTGCGCTTGTCTTCGTGGTCAGTTTTCATGTGTTTCCATCCGGGGGCGCGAGCCCGCCTGTTCCATAGTCGTATCCCCAGTGGGCGTCGGTAGCAAGGGACCTCGGTGCGCTAACGAACGTTGCAGGGTGCTTCTCGTGAATGAATCCGTGCACCGCAGCGATCGCTGACTTCGTCGTGCAGAGAACATGTCACGGCGCCGGATAGAGGAGGCGTTCCCACGCCTGGGGACAACTCTACCCGTCGCCGCGCTCACTCCTGGGCTGGCGACAGAAACCGCGCAAGGGGTATCCCATCGGCTTCACGCACGAGTACGCTTTCGTCCATGAGGAACCTCTGGACTGTCGTCGTCATCCTTCTCGTCCTCTGGGCGATTCTCTCCGTGATCGGTTTCGTGTTCAAGGGGCTGCTCTGGCTCGCGATCATCGGCATCATCCTCTTCCTAGGGACATTGATCGTCGGCACCATCAAGGGTCGCGTCAAGAAGCCCTGATCACCCGAGCGCTGTCGACGCGCGCCCGGTATCCACCCCGATCTCCCCCAGGGACTGCATGTTCCAGCATGGAGACCACTAGCTGACCCTCGAGTTTGACTGAACTCCGGCCTCCCCGCGTCGGGATATGCAATGCTTCGGGCATGGGGTATTTGATTTTCGGGGGACAAGAGTTCGAATTCGAAGACCGATTGCTAATGCATCTGAAGTTCGTGATCGGGCAGAAGCTGAGAAAGCAGGAGTGCTTCTTCCTGAGCTGGCATCGGGGCGCCGCTGACGGCAGCGGCAGATTCTCCCTCTGGATGTCGCCCTACGCCGAACTCGCCTTCCGCTTCTCGGGCGGCCGCGAACCGGAGTACAACCAGCGATGGTTGAAGGTGCTGAACGCCCTCTCGCACACGCCTCGCGGCCTGGTCGTCATCTCCGAGGAGGAGGCCGAGAAGTACGCGAAGAAGAACCCCGACCTCAGCTGAGCGGTGAGCGGTGAGCGGTGGCCCACACGCGATCGCCCTCTCCGCCGGAATATTCGGCGAAGAGGGCGATCGCGTTCCGCCCCGCGTCAGCGCGGTGTCGGGCGGCTACTCGGATTCGGTTGCCGCGTCCGGGTCCTGCTGATCGGGCACCCCCGGAGCGACCGGGCTGTCCAAGCCGGTGCCCTCCTCGTGCTCTTGCGCGAGCGGCTGCTCGGGGGAATCAGGATCGACCAGCGGCCCGTTGCCCTCGGCTCCCAGGTGGGCGCCCTCGGCGTCCGCGCGGCCCGGATCATTCAGATTCGTCGACATGATGCTGCTCCTCTCCAGAGACGGACGATCGATGAGGATCTGCGCTCAGTCGGTCGTCGTCTCGGACTCGGCCCGCGGGGACTCCCCGGGCTGAACGCCCTGGTCCTTCTTCCGGTCCTCCACGGCTTCGTTCCGTGCGTGCTTCACGGCGTTCTTGGTGTCGTCCGCAGCGTCATCGAGCATGCTCATAGTGAACTCCTTTCCGGTTGGAGTTCCAGCCTCCGTCGCCCGGCGCGTTTCGAACAGGGGGTTGCGTCGCCGGTGCTGGCAGGGGATCGGCGAGCGGGGGCGGCCTCGACGACCATGACCGCGAGTTCTTGGGTGCCGTTGTCGCAGAGCGGCCCAGAGGCTCACCTCGCGAGGCGCTCCGCGATCCAACGCACCCCGTCGCGTCTCACTGCGAGCTCGACGCACTCTGCCCCGCCGTCGCGCCGCACCGTGCATCGCCACCCCGTGTGCCGCTCGGCGACGTGCGTGATCAGGGGGTGGATGTGCTCGTCGGGCACCTCGACGATCGGGCGAGGTTCGCCCTCCACCCGCCATCGCGCGCGCTCGAACACGAGGCGAGCCGGCCTGCCGTCGACCATCCAGACGACCACCGTGTCGTCGTGAAGCGGCATCTTCGGGCCGATGACTGATTCGAACATATGTTCGATTGTAGACGATGTCAGCGGGATCGCCGCGCAGGCGTTCGGCGAGCGTTCGACGGCGGCAGGCCGGGCAGTTGCGGCGAGCGCGACGGCCACGGCACAGCCGCTTCGGCCTCCTCCCGTGAGCTGTAGATGCCGACCATTCGTTGCCGATGACGCACCGGATGCCACGCCAGGAGCAGGTAGCGCGCTTCTCCCGAGGTGTCGCGAATTCCGCGAATGACGGCCTTCGGATACTGCGCGAACTCTCGCATGACGATCCACTCGTCGCTCGCCACTTGGATCAGATTCGACCGTTCCCCCACGGGCAGCAGCGTACGAGCGACCTCCGACGTTGTGATTATTCGCGCTCGGGGCACCGGCTCCGCACGAAATCGAGGATCATGGACGCCACGGGCTCTGGACTGCGGATGATCGCCTCATGCCCTCGCTTCGGGATCGGCTCGAACGTGCCGGCGGGGAGGGCGGACGCGACCTGACGCGCCCACTCGCGCGGGCTCACGCAATCGGTCTCTCCGCTGAGCACGAGCGCCGGCGCCTCGATGTCGGGGCAGATCTCCTCGAGGCGATGGGCGAGCATGAATCGGAGCTTGTTGAGGAACCAGCGGGGACTCGTCTTCACATACTCGCGAAGCCCGAGCAGCAGCACCCTGGGCGATTCCCCCACCAGATCCTGAGCCATGCGCAGGCCCTGCCGGATGGCGCTGCGCTCGCGCGGATTCACCGTTGGCGCGATGAGCACGAGGGCTTCGACGAGTTCGGGATGACGATAGGCCACTTCCGCGACGATCTGGGTGCCCATCGAGTGCCCGACGAGCACAGCGGGGCCGGTGGCGCGATCTCGCACGAACTGCGCGACGACCTCCGCGGTCTGCTCGAGCGTCGCTGCCGTGCCCGGCTCGGGCGAGTTGCCGAAGCCAGGAAGGTCGACCGCGAGCACCCGCCCTTCGGCAGCGAGCTTTCCGCTGATTCCGTCGAAGACGACCCGCCCCATCCCGATGCCGTGCACGAGAACGAACGTGCGGTGCATGGAGTCGGAGGGCGCGGTTGTCTCGCCGTACGACATCGCCACCGGGCCGAGGTCGTACGTGAGGTCGCGCGAGGTCATCAGTGCAGAATACCGTTCGTCGGCGCCCCGGTTGCTCGGTGCTCCGATTCGAGTCCGGTGAGGATGATGTCGAGCCCGCGTTCGAACGATGCGTCGAGTTCGAGCACCGGGTCCGATGGCGCTCCGTTCGTTCCGCTCCGCTGACCGGCGCGCCCGCTCTCCGGCCCGATGAGCGCTCCCAGCGATGCCGCATGCCGATGGGTCTGCGTCGACTGCGCTTGCCCGAAGGTGTAGAAGAGCAGCGTGCGGGCCCCGTCGGCCCCGACCCACTCGGCGAGCCGCTGCTCGACCGCGGACGCGCCGAGCCTGAAGGCGGCTGCCGTCGCGACCACGTCTGCCCCGTCTCGCACGGCGAGCATCGCACTGCGCATCGCGAGGCATGCGTTCCGCGCGAGGGCCATTCCCGAGTGCCCTCCGCCGTCCTCGTCCGGGACGCCAGCGTCCCGCTCGCCCACCCCGTCGACGATGACATCGGCCATGAGCGCCAGCAGGCTCTGCTTGTTGGGCACGTGATGGTACAGAGCGCTCGGCTGCACGTCGAGCTCGGCTGCGACGCGGCGCATCGAGCACCCCTCGAGCCCGTTCTCGTCGAGTACGCGCAGTGCCGCGGAGACGACGTCGGCGAGCGTGTTGCGCATCCGCTCAGCCTAGCGCTAACCTGAACAGCGTTCACCAGAACACTGTTCAGGTTCGACCGCCGGCGCGACATCCGGGTCGCGCCGGCATCGACATCGCCGCAAAACGGCCAGACCACGGAGACATCGTGACCGCTGCAGACCTCACCGCCGCACGACAGGAATCACCCAACGCCCCGCGTCGCCACGTCGCCACCGATCTCGCGCTCATCGCCACATTCGCGGCCCTCATCGCCGTGTGCTCGATCATCCCGGGCATCAGCCTCGGACCCGCGTCGATCACGCTGCAGACACTTGCGGTGATGCTCGCGGGCGCCGTACTCGGGGCGAACCGCGGCCTGCTCGCCGTGCTGCTCTTCATGGCGGTCGGCGCCGCCGGCCTTCCGGTGTTCAGCGGAGGATCAGCAGGGCTCGCGCCGTTCGCCGGCCCCACCGTCGGCTACCTCGTGAGCTTCCCGCTCGCAGCGTGGCTCATCGGCTTCATCGTCGAGCGGCTGCCGCGCCGCAAGGTCGCCACGAGCATCCCGCTCATCTTCGTCGCCGGACTGATCGCGAACCTCGTCTTCGTGCACACCCTCGGCCCGCTCGGCCTCGCTTGGCGCGCCGAAATGGGCATCGGGGCCGCGTTCGTCTTCGATCTCGCGTTCTGGCCGGGTGACCTCGTGAAAACGCTCATCGTCGCGATCGTCGCGACCGCCGTGCACCGGGCGTTCCCCGCCCTCCTCCCGCGACGATGACCGCCCTGGGAACGGGCTCCATCGCGAGCAGTTCGATCGAACTGCGGAACGTCGTCGTCTCGGCGCCGACCGCGAACGATGACGTCACGATCCTCCACCCCACCTCGCTCTCGCTCGGCGAGCACCGCGTCTCCGTCATCGGCGGCAACGGTTCAGGCAAGTCGACGCTCGCGCGGCTCGTGAACGGGCTCGTCGAGCCGAGCGCCGGCACCGTGGGCATCGAGCTCGCCGAGGGCGGTGCCCGGCGCTCCCTCGACACGCGTCGCGACGGGGCAGCCGTGCGGCGAAACGTCGGCTTCGTCTTCACCGACCCTTCCGCGCAGCTCATCATGCCGACCGCCATCGAAGACGTCTCGCTCTCGCTCCGTCGCAGCCACCGAGACCGCGCGGCCCGGCAGGCGGCGGCATCGGCCGCCCTCGAGCGGTTCGGACTGCAGCACCTCGCCGACCACAGCGTGCACACCCTCTCCGGCGGCCAGAAGCAGCTGCTCGCCATCGCTTCGGTCCTCGCGACCGACCCGGCGATCCTCGTCGCCGACGAGCCCACGACCCTGCTCGACCTGCGCAATGCGCGCATGATCGGCGATCTCCTGATGACACTCCCGCAACAGGTCGTCGTGGTGACCCACGACCTCGATCTCGCGGCTCGCGCCGACCGCACGCTCGTGGTCGACGACGGCCGCATCGTCTTCGACGGTCACCCGGCAGCGGCGATCGCGCACTACCGGAACACGGTCTCGCAGTGACCGCGTCGTCGCCGCTGGGCGAGTACATCGCCCGCGAGGGGCCCCTGCACCGCGTGCGACCCGGCCTGAAACTCATCGGCCTCTTCGTCTTCGCGTGCGTCGTCATGGCGACGGGCGGCCCGATCTCGACCACGCTCGGGCTGCTCGCCGCCGTCGCGCTCGCGCTCATCGCGGGCCTGCGCGGACGGGAGTTCTGGCGAGCGGCACGGCGATTCTCACTCATCGCCGTTCCACTGCTCGTATTCACCGCGGCGAGCGCGGCGTTCGGTCAGGACGGCGGCTGGGGGCCGGGAGGCGTCGAGCTGCCGAACGCCGCTGCGTGGGCGTCGGGTTTCGCGCGGGGGTACTCCGTCATCGGCGACCTCTTCGCCCTCGTGCTCGTCGCGAGCGCGGTGACGGCGAGCACGGCGGTCGAGGACATGCTCGACACGATCACCCGGGCCCTCGGCCCGCTGCAACGCTTCGGCGCCAAACCGGAGCGCGCCGCACTCGCGTTCTCCCTGGTGATCCGCGCCATCCCCAGCATTCTCGGCATCGCTCGGGAAACGGCGTTCGCGGCGCGGGCGCGCGGCCTCGAACGGGATCCGCGGGCCCGCGTCGTGCCGCTCGTGCTGCGAACGGTGGCGCATGCGCAATCGACCGGGGAGGCCCTCGCCGCGCGGGGCATCGGCGAGGAATGAGCCCGTAGGCTAGAGCGCATGACCGAGCAGTCGCCGATTCCTGATGACGTGCACGCCGACTATGCGAACGAAGCGGTGCGCGAAGCGCTGACCGCGCTGCAGCAGCAGCCCGACTATGCGCACCTCGCGTCGTTCTTGACCGCGTTGCGCGACGGGTACCTGGTGGTCGACGTCACGGGTGCACCGTCGAAGAAGAAGGGGCACCGCGTGCGCATGATCCGGTCGACGACGGGTCAGCCCGTGCTGCCGATCTTCACCTCGATGGCCGAACTGCGCGCCGTGGCTCCGACGAGCCGCGGCGACCAGGTGAAGGGCGCGGTCATGCCGGCCCGCGATGCGCTCGCCCTCATCTCCAGCGACCGGTTCGTCGCAGCTGAGTTCGACAAGGCTTCGGCGTCACTCGTGCTGCTGCGCAAGTACGTCGCGCTCGCCGCCGGCGACGAGGAGATCACCGCCGAGCTACTCGAGGGCATGAGATAAGGCGCCCCGACGTCACACCGCGGGCTTCATGCCGAAGGCGCGCACGGCCTGCACGATGCCGAGCACGAGCATCGAGATGCCGAGCAGGAGCCAGAGCGTCACAGCGGCGAGCAGCGGGGTGACGATGAGCGTCGCACCCGCGAGGACGCTGATCACACCGTGAATGATGCTCCACGCGCGGTTCGGCGACTGCTTCACCGTGCTGAACGCGAGCACCCCCTCGAACAGCCAGAGCGCGCCGACGGTGACCGACAGGAAGATCGCGAGCAGAGCGGCCGTCGCACCGAGGTTCACGAGCATCACGACGCCGCCGATGACGTAGAGCAGGCCGAGCACGATGCGGCCCGTCCTCGCCCATCCGCCGATCATCCGGGTGAACACCGCCGTAGCGATGTACACGACGCCGACGACGAGGGCGTAGGCGGCCGCGAGTGCCGCGACGATCTGCACGGTCACGGCACCCGACTTCGCCGGGAAGAAGATGATGAGCAGGCCGAGCACGATGGCGATGAGCCCGCCGATGCCGAGCGCGGTTCGGATACCGTCGCCCGGTGCGTACCTGGCGGAAGTTTCAGTGGACATAGCGGCCTCCCCTACTCGAGGTGCGGGAACGCCGATCAGCGCTCCCTGAGCCCATTGTGGCCGAACATCACCTCGAGCACGAGCGTGCACCGAGCCGGATCTCGGCCCGGGCACGCCCATTCACCGCGTGTCGCCGTTGAATGTCCACTGCTCCCTCGGCACGCCTTCGACGGTCACCCACGTATCCGGCCGCTTGCCGTCGGGCCCGGTGCAGTACTCGGCCACCACGTCGTCGATGGCGACGGCGAGTCGCCTCGCCAGGTCCGGGTCCTGCTGCAGGCGGTGCTCGAACATTTTCACGTTCACCAGTGGCATCGTGCGCTCCTCACTCCCAGACCCGCGCGAAGCGGGCGTTCCGTTCGGCTCGAGCCGCGAGCGCCTCGTCCATCGTGACGGCCACGAAGCGCACTTTCGCACCCGGAGCCATGCGCGCGAAGAGGTCCATGTCGGCGCTGATCACCGTCGCCGCTTGCGCGTACCCGCCGCCCGAAACGGCATCGCAGTGCAGCACGATCGGCTGCGTGCCGCCGGGGATCTGGATCGAGCCGACCGCGTACCCCGCATCGGTGATGTTCGACGGGTCCTGCCCGGCGCCGAACGGCTGCTCCTCGCGCTTCCACTCCGCCCCCGGGCCGTCGAAGCGGAGCCCCATGCGGTCGGCGACCGGAGTCAGCGTCCACTCCGCCCCCGTGAGATTGGCGAGCCCCTCCTCGGTGAGCTTGTGGTCGTACAGCCCGAGCATGATGCGGACGGCCACCTCGCGGTCGTACGTCGGCAGCAGATCCTCGGGAATCGATTCCATCACGGCCAGTTCGCGAGGCATCGCTTCGCCGACCGGCAGCACGTCTCCCGCCTGCACGGCGCGCCCCTCGAACCCGCCCAGCTTGCCGATGGGATAGGTGGATCTCGAGCCCAGCACGCGGGGAACGTCGATGCCTCCGGCCACCGAGACGAAGAACTTCGAACCGCCGCGGAGCATGCCGAAGGAGAGCTCGTCTCCCGCTTCGAGCACGAGACGCGCGTTCTGCGGCGCGGGTTCACCGTTGACGAGCACCTCGACGGGCGCACCGGTGACGGCGATCACCGCCCGAGCATCCGTCTTGAGCTGGGGTCCCAGGTAGGTGCACTCGAGCACGGCAGCATCAGCGGTGTTGCCGACGAGACGATTGCCGAGTGCCGCCGCGTACTGGTCCATCGCGCCGCCCTGCGGGATCCCGAAGCGGTAGTAACCGAAGCGTCCGCGATCCTGCACGGTCGTTGCGAGTCCGGGGGAAAGTACCTCAAGCGACATCGAGAGCCTCCAGGAGAGTGCGGTTGTACGCGTCGGGATCGGCGAGCGCTTCGGCCAGGGTGAAGCGCACCGGCGCCTGCTTGTAGCGGTAGGTTCCGGCCTCGACCTCGGCCTGGATCTCGGTGTACTCGGCTTCGTCGATCGGACGGTACTTCACGATGTCTCCGGTGCGGAACAGCACCATGAAGTCGGCGAAGTCGGCGAGCTTCTGCTCCGGGTCGAAGATCGGACTCGGGGTGATGCCGAGCATCTGGTATCCGCCGGCTCCGCGGACGGAGTAGTGCGCGGTGAAGCAGCCGCCGTACCCCAGTGTGAGCGGCGGCGTGTCGGTGCGCGGGCTCAGGTACTTGGGCACCTGCAGCTGCCGCTCCCTCGGGGTCAGCTGGAAGAGGAACGGGAGGCCGGCGACGAAGCCGACCATGGAGACCAGCCAGGGCGTCTCGTGGTGGCGCTGAATGAACTCGGCCGCGTTCGCGAGTCCGTTCACCTCGGCGCTGTAGTCGAGGTCGGACCCCTCCGGTCGTTGGTGGTAGCCCTCGCGGAACCGGGTCTCGGTCTCGCTCGTGAACGGGTCGTCGTACCAGACGGGAACCTCGATGATGCGGGTTTCCAGCTCCTGCACCGTCGCCTGCTTGACCTCCGCTTCGAGAGCTCGCACAGCGTGCTCGAGGTCGGCGTGCGGCAGTTCGTCCGGGTTGAAGCGGATGAGCAGTGATGCGTTCGCGGGGCAGATGTCGACGATGCCGTCGAGCTCCTGCTCTTCGAGTCCCGCTGCCATGGCGTTCGCGACGAAGTTCGCCTCGAGCGACATGTCGGGGGCGATTTCGACGAGCAGGAACTCGTCGCCGCCCCAGCTGTATCGCGCGTGCTCGGTGAGCGTCATGCGGATTCTCCTAACAGGCCGGGAACCGATTCGATGGTCGTCGTGTGATGCGTGGCCGAGCGGAAGTCGTCGAGGGCGACCAGTCGGCGCATGAGGGGCACCGTCGTGTTGATTCCTGCGATCTCCGTTTCATCGAGCACCCGAGCGGCGCGCGCGAGCGCGTGGTCGCGGTCGACGTCCCACACGATCAGCTTGCCGAGCAACGAGTCGTAGAACGGCACGACGGTCTGGCCCGCCCGGAATCCGAAGTCGGCGCGCACGCCCGGCCCGCCCGAGAGATCGAGCGATTCGATGCGGCCGGGGCTCGGCATGAAGTTGTTGTTCGGATCTTCGGCGTTGATGCGGAACTCGAAGGCGTGCCCGTCGAGACGGATATCCGCCTGGGTGTACCCGAGCTTCTCGCCCGCCGCGATGCGCAGTTGCTCGCGCACGAGATCGATGCCGGTGATGGCCTCGCTGATCGGGTGCTCCACCTGCAGTCGCGTGTTCATCTCGATGAAGGCGATCTCCTGGCGCTCGGGATCGTACAGGAACTCGACGGTGCCGGCGCCGGTGTAGGCCGTCTGACGCGCGAGCTGGACCGAGGTCGCGCGCATCAGCTCGCGCAGATCGTCCGGGAGCCCGGGAGCCGGAGCCTCTTCGATGACTTTCTGCTGCCGACGCTGCATCGAGCAGTCGCGATCGCCGAGGTGCACCCAGCTCTCGCCGTCGCCGAAGATCTGCACCTCGACGTGCCGCGCGTGCGTCACGAAGCGTTCGAAGTACACGTCGCTCGAGTTGAACGCTGCGAGCGCCTCGGCCTGCGCGACCTCGACCGTGCTCCGGAGATCGGCGCGGGCGTTGATGCGACGGATCCCCCGGCCGCCTCCGCCCGCGGATGCCTTCACGACCAGCGGATAGCCGATGCCCTCTGCGAGCGCTTCGAGATCCCCTGAGACGTCGAGCACTCCGTCCGTGCCGGCGAGCACGGGCACCCCGGCCTCGATGGCGGCCTGGCGTGCGCGCGCCTTGTCTCCCATCAGGTCGATCGAATCCGGGTTCGGGCCGACCCAGATGAGGCCCGCCTCCTGCACCTTGCGCGCGAATCCCGCGTTCTCGGAGAGGAACCCGTATCCGGGGTGCACTGCGTCGGCACCGGTGTCGACGGCGGCGGCGATCACCGCGTCCTGGTTGAGGTAGCTGAGCCCGGCGGGAGCGGGGCCGATGACCACGCATGCGTCGGCGTACCGTGCCGCGTCCGACTCCCGGTCGGCCTCGCTCGCCACCGCGACGGTCGCGATGCCCATCTCCTTCGCCGCTCGGATGATCCGCACAGCAATCTCGCCGCGGTTCGCGATCAACAGTTTCTTCAAGGTGTGTCCTTCACTCGATTCGGAGGTCTTCGGTGGACGAGGGGCGGCTGTCAGTCGATCGTCGCGATGACGTCGCCCGGGCCGACCATGCCGAGATCCTCGACCGCGAAGGAGGCCAGCACGCCGGCGGTGTCGCTGCGCACCTCGGTGAACTGCTTCATGATCTCGATGACGCCGACGGTCTGACCGGCTTCGACCGAGTCGCCCTCCTCGACGAACGGATCCTTGTCGGGGGCGGGGCGGCGATAGAAGATGCCGGGAATGGGGGCGATGATCTGTGAACTCATGGAATCTGCTTTCTTCAGGGGATCGAGGAGGGGTCGCGGCGGAACCGTGGGGTCGCGGCGTCGCCGGTGGGCGGCGGCCGAGTGGCGGCGCGCGGCTACCCGTCGACCACGGCGCGCACGGCCGTCGCCACTTCGACGGCGTTCGGGGTGTCCGAGTGCACGCAGATGCTGCCGAACGAGATCGGAAGCTCGGTGCCGTCGATCGCCAGGATGGTTCCGGTATCGAGCGCGCGACGTGCCCGTTCCGACGCCGCGACGATGTTGGTCTCGTGCGGCTGCCGCAGGATGATCAGCCCTCCGTCGGCGTTGTAGTCGAGGTCGACGTACAACTCGCCGACGAATTCGACGCCCTCGCGCTCCGCGACGCGCTGATGCGCGGAACCCGCGATCCCGAACACGGGAACGCCGAAGTCGCGCGCGACTTTGACGGCGCCGAGCATGAGCGCCTCATCGCGCGCGAGCATCCCGTAGAGCGACCCGTGAGGCTTGATGTGGTTGAGAGGCAGGTCGTACTTCCGCAGGAATCCGGCGAGGGCGCCGACCTGGTACCGGATGAGGCTCTCCACCTCGTCGGGCGTGAGCTTCATCTCCCGGCGCCCGAACCCGACGAGATCGGGGAGCCCGGGGTGGGCGCCGACGCGAACGCCGTGCTGCTGCGCGAGCGCCACCGTCGCATCCATGGTTCCCGGATCGCCCGAGTGGAAGCCGCACGCGACGTTCGCGACGTCGATGAGCGACATGAGGGCCGGGTCGTTGCCGAAGGTGTGGAGACCGAAGGCCTCGCCCATATCCGAGTTCACCGAAACCGAGTCACTTCGCTGTGATGTCATAGCCCCCAAGCTACGCGGAGCGTCAAGCGAACGTTATTATGCAGTTGCAAGAAATTTCTGATGTGATTTGTGCAAGCGCGAGAGGATGCCCGATGCGCGTCGCCGACCTGCTGACCGAGCACTCCCTGCAACTGCGGCTGGAGACGCCGACCGGACCCGACCGACTGAGCCAGGAGATCGTGCGCTGCGCGCCGACCGAGCACCTGGATCCGACCCCGTTTCTCGACGCCAACGTGCTGCTCCTGACCTCGGGGATCGGCATGAACTTCTCGGAGGAGAGCATCTGGGACGGCTACGTGGAGCGGCTCACCCGCGTGCCGGTCGCCGCACTGGCGTTCGCGGTCGGCGCCGCGCACGATTCGCTGCCGAAAGGCCTGATCACGGCCTGCACTGCTCACGATCTGCCGCTGCTCGAAGTGCCGACCACCGTCCCCCTCCTCAAGATCGATCAGCACGTCGAGGGCATGCTGCAGGCGGAGCGCATCGCCCTGCTCGACCGCGGCTGGCTGCTCGCCGACGAATGCGCGCGCCTCGCCAGCCAGGGCGCGGAGATCTCGACGCTGCTCGCGGCCATGTACGCCGCGCTCGAGCTCCCCATCGCCGTGTACGACGCGTTCGATTCGCTCATCGCGCAATACCCGGAGACGGTGACGTGGCGCACGGGCGCCGCACGAGCGTCGCAGCCGGACACCGTCACCGTGCCGCTGCCGATGGGCCTCAGCAACTCCTGCCAGCTCGCGGTGCGGCTCTACGGGTCGTCCGCGGAGGTCGAGGCGCTCCTCGCCCCGGTCACCTCGATCCTCGCCCTGCAGCTGAACCGTTCGGTCGTGGTCGATGCGAGCAGCCACCAGGACATGCTGCGTTTCGTGAACCGGTGCGTTGCCTGGTCGGAGTCGACGCGGAGCGACGTGGCGAACGCGTTCCACGAACTCGGGCTGAGCCGACGCGCCGAGACGACGCTGCTCGTCGCCGACATGAGCGGTGAGCACGCCGCAGCAGCCTGGAAGCTCCGCGTCGCACTGCACGACACGTTCCACGACGTTCGCGTCGCCGAACTCGATGAGCAGCTCATCGCCTTGGCCCAGTTCCCGCGGGAGGCGTTCGACGAGGTCTCGAAACGACTGCTCGGAATCGAGCCGGTGCTGCCGCTCGTGCTGCGCGGGCCGGCCCGCACGATCGACGAGCTGCGGATCGCACTCGTCCATGCGCTCAACCTGATCCGGCACGTGTCGGCTCCCGTGCTGGCGCCCGTGCTCGGCCTCAGCGCGGTCGTGGCCGCCGCAGCCGGGCGGGGGGCCCGTGAGGCGGCGGAGCGATTTCTCGCCCCCCTGCTCGATCACGACGAGCACCGCGCGACCGAGTTGCTGCCGACGCTGCGGATCTGGCTGCGCAACGACGCTCAGCCGTCGCGAACCTGCGAGGAGCTCTACATCCATCGCAATTCGCTGAGCTACCGCCTGCGCCGCATCGAGGAGCTGCTCGGCATCTCGCTCGACACGCTCGACGGCCGCGCCACGTGCCTCATGGCGCTGCGGCTGGTGGAGATCGAGCCGTACTAGCCGCTCCTTCCGGACGCACACGGGGAGCGCGTGCCGCACTGCGCATCTCTGTCGCAGCACGGCACGCGCTCCCCGTGTCGAACTCCCGGGAGTCAGGATCCCGCGATGCTCAAGCTCCGACCACCTTGATCAGGCCGGTGCGGCTCACCGGGTTGGTCTTCCACAGGATCCCGTAGACGAGCGCCGCGGAGACCGCCGTGAGGATCGGCCCCCAGGTCGCGCCGATGCCGGCGAGGTCTGGGTTGAACGTGCCGAGTTGCAGCATCACGATGCCAACGAGCGTCGCCACCACCCAGGCGATCAGACCGTTGTTGTTGAACGCCTTGTAGTGCTGGTCGCCGATCGCCGAGTGCTCCTCGTTCTGCCAGCGACCGAGCAGGATGTGGGTCAGCGCGATCGCGACCCAGGCCGTGACGAGCACGCCCTGCCAGGCGAGCGCGATGAGCAGGTACTCCACGACGGGCAGCAGCATGAAGAGGAAGATGATGACGGACGACAGCAGCACCCACACGATGTTCGGCATGTTGATCTTGAACACCTTCTCCCCGAACGCCCGCAGGTTCGCGGCGCCGAGGAAGTAGTTCGCGGTGTTGATGCGGGTCTGCGTCGCGATCACGACGATCAGGCCCAGGATGCCCATGAGGCTCACGAGGCCGCCGGCGAGACCGGTTTCCGAGGCTTCGAGCCCGGGGATCGTGAAGGTCAGGAAGATGCCGACGAACGCCGAGAATCCGTAGGCGAGCACGTAGAACAACGGGCCGAAGGTGACGCGCTGGTGGTACGCGATGTCCTTGCGCTTGCCGAGCGAGGCGAAGTCCATGGTGAACATCATCATGATCCAGACGCCCATGTACCCGGCGAAGGTCGCCAGCCAGCCAGGGCCGCCCATCGACAGCGGGACGGGAACGTCGGGCGCCTGCGTGAGCCACGCATCCGTGAACCCGTACTGCACCCCCGCCCAGATCACGGCGGCCACGAGCCCGAAGAAGTAGATCGGCATCAGAATGCCGTTGATCTTGTCGAGGAAGCGTCGCACTCCGCCGATGATGAGCGGTGTCGAGTAGACGACGACGACGAGGCTCCACACCCACATCTCGCCGCCGAACGCGGTCATGAACGCGTAGGCCACGATGGAGCCCTCGAAGACCGCGTAGTAGATCGCGATGAGCGCGAAGATGATCATCGCGATGGCCGACCCGGCGTTGCCGAGGATCGTCCGCGAGAACTGGGCGACCGTTGTGCGGTTGTTGATCGCGTAGCGCGACAGCACGCTGTTGATGAGGCCGTAGGCGATGATCGTCAGCACGATGCCGATGATCGCGTTCACCGTGCCGTACGCCGAAGCCATCGCGGCGCCGATGTAGACGAAGAAGAAGGCGCTCGCCGTGCCGTACCACGCCATCGTCAATCGGCCACGGCTCATCTGGTCTTGGTCGTCGCCTGTTCGGGCGAGTGCATCGGTCGCTTCGACGTCGTCGTTGCTCCCGGTGAGGTTGATTGTCACGGTCCGTACCTCCATTGGTATTGGGTGTGAGTGGGCGTCGCCATCTCATTGTGATAAGTCGAGACCCGATGAAGTACTGTGCAGGAGCCGGAAGGGCCGGGACATTCTCTGGCATTTGCACAAACCGCAACGAGCGGCGTGCCCCATCGAATACCGGCCCTTCCCTCCCCTCCGGGATCAGACGCGCTGCAGCAGCGCGCTAGGCAGCCCAGTGCGAGGCGGATCGCCGCACCATCTGCTCCCGGTGCTGTCGCGTGGTCTCGACGAAGAGCTCGCCGGTGCCCCAGTCGAGAATCACGCCGTGCCGCCGAATGACATCGAGCAGATCGATCTCCCCGGCGCGGTACTGCTCGGCGATGCGCTCGGGGTCCTCCTCGAGCCACCCCCGGCGATGCGTGCGGATGTGCGCTCGCTGCTCGGCGGTGCGCTCCCGATCGATCTCGTACTGGTCGAGATCGGGATCGATCGGGATGACGACGACGCCGTAATCGGCCGCTGCTCGCTCGATCGAGACGTAGTCGTCGATCACGTCTTCCAGCACCTCATCCGGCGTGCGATCGAGGGGATCTCCGAAGCCGCCCCCGCCCGCCGAAGGCCGGTAGAAGGTGTCGCCCGGCTGCACCGGGACCGAGGAGAAGATGGAGCCGAGGAACCGTTCGTTCTCGGTGTCGCGATTGAGCCAGACGCCGTGCGGGATCGACGGCAGGCCGCCCTCGATCCCCCACGTGATGGAGCGTGCGCGGTCGCAGCAGTAGCTCATCACCGAGGCGTCAGCATCGGTGAGCGTTCCGCCCTTCTCGACGCCGCACCCGCCGCGGAACCGGCCTGGGCCGCCTGAATCGGTGCCGATGCGGTGCATGGTGGTGAGGACCGGGGTGAGTCGTTCCTGACCCTCGCACGCCTGCACCGCGAGCCCGACGCCGAACACTGGCGCCGTCGCCGTCGAACCGTCTTTGGAGGAGCGGCCGCCCCAGCCGCCGGCCATCCAGTCGTACCACATGAAGTACGGGTTCTCCTCGCGTCGGGAGTCGCGCCCGCCCACGAGCAGATACTCGAGGTTGAAGGCGCACGCCATCGCCCGCTCCGGCATGATCTGCGACCAGATCTCGAAGATCCCGTTCATCAGCTTCTCGTACGGCCCGGAGCAGAAGCCGGTCACGGCGTGCGGCCAGCCGGCGTTCACCACCGTGCCCTCCGGCCCGATCTCCGCCGTGACCGCCGCGTAGAAACCGGAGTTCAGCGGCACATCGGGGAAGAACGTCTTCGTGCCGGCGTAGATCGCGGAGAATGTCGTGCCGTAGCCGGAGTTCAAGAAGGTGTCGACGACGCCGGCGCTGCCCTCCAGGTCGTAGTGGATCCCTTCGCCATCGAGCGTCATGACGATCTTCACCGGCACGAGCCCCTCGGCTTTGCCGGGATCGAGGTCGAGGTAGTCGACGGTCTCCCACCGGCCGCGGGGCAGGTCGGCCAGACGGCGCCGCACGGTCCGCTCCACGTAGTCCTGCGTCTCCTGCATCGCGAGTTCGACGGTCTCGGTGCCGTACCGTTCGACGAGCCGCAGCACCTCCCGTTCGCAGACCGCCGTGGCCTCCGATTGAGCGTGCAGGTCGCCGAGCGCCTGCTCGGGCGCGCGGGTGTTCGCGACGAGCAGCTGCGCGACATCGTGCAGGAAGACGCCCTTCGACCACACGCGGATCGGGGGGATGCGCAGCCCCTCCCCGAAGTGCTCGGACGCCGAGACGTCGAAGGAGCCCGGCACCTTCCCGCCGATGTCGGCCCAGTGACCCTTGTTCTGCGCGAAGGCGATGATGCGCCCCTGGGAGAACACGGGACGCACGAAGGAGACGTCGTTGAAGTGCGTGCCGCCGCGATAGGGGTCGTTGATCGCGAACACATCGCCGGGGTGGATGTCTCCGTCGAACTGCTCGATCACCGCCTTCGCCTGGAAGTGAAGGGTGCCGACGTGCACCGCGATGTCGCCGGAGCCCTGCATCACGGTGTTGCCGCGCGCATCGCAGAGCGCGGAGGAGAAGTCCCGCGAGTAGATGACGAACGAATAGCACGTGCGGAGGATCTGCTCGCTCATCAAGTCGACGCTGGTGGCGAAGGCGTTCTTCAGCACCTCGAAGGTCACCGGGTCGAGGGTGGTGCTCCGGGCGGGAGCGGCGCCCGTCGCCGGCGCCTGGATCAGGGTGTCGCTCATGAGTTGATCTCCTCGAGGTGGATGCGGATGTTGAGCCATTCGTCGATCTCCGCGTTCGTGTGCGGGGGCACGACGGTGGTCGAGTCGAGCTGGTTGATGATGGCGGGCCCGCTGAACACGGTGCCTGCGGCGAGCGCGTCGCGATCGTAGACCGGCGTATCGAGCCAGCCGTTGGACCCGAAGTAGACGTCGCGGCGATCCTCAGGCTCACCCGGAGCCTGTTCGACCACCTCCGCCGGCCTGAACGACGGCTTCGGGATCTTGCCGACGGCCGTCAGGTGGAGTTGATACACCTCGACCGGCGCGTCGTCCTGCCGGAACGCGAACTCCCGCTCGTACTGCTCGTGGAACGTGCGCACCGCCTGCTCAACGGCGCCCGGACCCGAGCCCATCGGCACCTGGAGCGACCGCCATTGCCCCTGGTACCGCATCGAGATCTTGCGCTGCAGCAGCCCGTCCGCTTCGGCGACGCCCTCGTGGCGCAGGCGGGCCGACGCCTCGTTCTCGAGTGCGACGAACTCCTGCTCGATGCCCTCCTCATCAGCCCCCGAGGCGAGACCGGTGTACATATGCGCGAAGTCGTGCTGAATGTCGACGAGCAGGCACCCCATGGCGGAGGTCACACCGGGACTGGGCGGGACGACGACCGTCGGGATCCCGAGCTCTCTGGCCACGTCGGCACCGTGCAGCGCTCCGGCGCCGCCGAAGGCGAGCAGGGCGAAGTCGCGGGGGTCGTATCCGCGTCGAATCGAGACCAACCGCACCGCGTCGGCCATATTGGCGTTCGCAACAGCGACGATCGCGTGGGCCGCCTCCGCGAGCTCCATGCCCAGCGGCTCGGCGATCGCGCGGGTGATCGCGGCCTCGGCGAGCGATTTCTGCAGGTGCTTCGCGCCACCGGCGAGCGACGTGCCGAGCCGGCCGAGTACGACGTTGGCGTCCGTGTTCGTGGGTGCGTCGCCGCCCGTGTCGTAGCACGCCGGGCCGGGGTCGGCCCCGGCGGACTGCGGGCCGTTGCGCAGCGAGCCGGCGATGTCGATGTGCGCGAGCGAGCCGCCGCCCGCGCCGATGGTGAGCACCTCGATCGAGGGGAAGATGATCGGGTGGCCGTACTCGACCTGCCACTCCTGGGAGACGCGCAGTTCGCCGTCCGCGACGAGCGCGATGTCGGTGGACGTTCCGCCCATGTCGAGGCTCACCGCGTTGTCGTACCCGCACTGCTGCGCGATGTGCTTCGCCGAGATCGCTCCGGCTGCGATGCCGGAGGCGGCGAGCCGCACCGGGAACTTCTCGACGAGACGGGGCGTCATGGAGCCGCCGCCCGAGTGGAGGAGCAGGAGATCGCCCCGGTAGCCGCCGTCGGTGAGGCGCGCGGCCAGGCGATTCACGTACCCCGAGACGAGGGGGGCCAGCACG
Organism: Leucobacter manosquensis; assembly: GCF_018304845.1. NCBI lineage: Bacteria > Bacillati > Actinomycetota > Actinomycetes > Micrococcales > Microbacteriaceae > Leucobacter > Leucobacter manosquensis. The sequence continues at coordinate 2,199,274 of NZ_JAFEVO010000001.1, forward strand.
GCGTTCGCGACGGCGGTGTTGAACCTCGGGTATTCGAAGATCTCGGGGAGCACCTCGGCCGACGTTGAGACGGTCGCATCGGGAATGGTCTCCTCGATGATCTCCCGCATGCGGGTCTCGTGAGCGGCGTTCGCGTAGGAGTTGAGGAAGCACACGGCGATGGTCTTCACCCCGCGGCGATGCAGCAGCTCGGCGAGTGCGCGCGCCTCGCCCTCGTCGAGGGCGGTGATGGTGTGGCCGTTGTAGTCGATGCGTTCTGTGACCTCGAAGCGATCCCGGCGCCTGATGTACGGTTCCGAGACGTCGTTGTACGCATCCCAGAGATCGTCTTTCGTGCCGTCCCGGATTTCGAGTACGTCGCGGAACCCGCGGGTGGTGACGAGAGCGGCGGCCGGGAAGTTCCGGGTGATGAGCGCGTTCGTCGCGACGGTCGTGCCGTGCGAGAACTGGACGACCTGCGACAGATCGATCTCTCCGCGAGCGACGCCGTGCATCACCGCCTCCATCGGATCGCTCGGCGTCGAGGGGACCTTCGTGATGCGCATCTGCTGCGTATCGTCATCGAAGATGCACACATCGGTGAACGTGCCTCCGACGTCGACTGCGACACGGACATGGTTCATGGGCTCCTCCTGGAGTTCATCGTTGAGTTCCGGATGCCTCAACCTTGCTGCGCCTCGTCGCCGTGGTCACTAGAGAATACGAAGCTTTCAGAGCGCCCTCTTGTAGAATCTCCAAAAATCGCATCGAAACCCTCTCTGAAATCTCCCGTTCACACAATGCTCGGAGCACCGCATGACGACGCCGTCCGTTCCGATCACCGAGATCGATCGCCTCCGCACCACGCTCGACATCACGAACGCCCTGCTCTCCGCGGTCGCCTCCACCGACCCGGTGCACGCCCTGACGTCCCGCATCGCGACGCTCTGCAAGGGCACCGCCGTCATCTACGATTTCGAGGGCACGATCGTCGCGAGCACCGGCGAGGCACCCACCCAGCTCATCTGGAACGAGGTGGCGGCGACGCACCGCCGCGAGCTCCAGCTGTCGATCGGGCGGTGGGCGGTGCGCACGCGGCGGGTCGCGCTCAGGGACGGCGTGCACGTCATCGCGATCGCCAGCCGGGGCGCCGACACGCTCGACCAGCTCGGCGAACTCCTCCTCGACACCTCCGAGCGATTGCTCGGCGCCGTCCACGGCATCCAGTACGGCGCGACCCAGCGCGATCGGCGGGACAACGAGCAGCTCATCTCATCGCTCTACGACGGGGTGCTCCCCGCTCGCGAGCACCGTTTCTGGAGTCGGCTCGCGCAATTCCGGTTCCCCGCATACGCCGCCATCCGCACGATCGAGGCGGCGCCGATCGACGGCACGACGGCCACGGAGGGGCACGTCACCCAGTTCCATGCCAGGGCGCGGTCGGAGGAGCTGCCGCTCCTCGCGATGCTGCGACGGGTCGGAATGGACGCCCCGGCGACGCTCTCCGCGATCGTGCCGGATACGCCGGCGAGCGAGCGGTGGCTCGCAGACATCTCACGCCAGTATCTCGTCGGCGTCTCCGCGCCGTTCTCCGCGCTCTCCCGCATCTCCGAGTGCGTGCGCGAAGCGGAGACGGGTCTCGGCATCGCACGTCAATGGGCCGCAGCGGCCACCGCCCCGGAAGGGCTGGGCCCCGTGCTCATCGACCGCATCGACCTCGCCACCTGGCTGCTCTCGCACGTCGACGCGCGCCAGCTGGAGGAGCGGATCCGCAGCACGCTGGCCCCCGTCGCCGCACCGCAGCTGCGGGAGACTCTCGTCACGTACCTGGCCACCGAGCAGAACGTCACCCGCACCGCTGCAGCACTCTTCGTGCACCCCAACACCGTCCGGTATCGCCTGTCGCGCGTCGAGCAGGCGCTCGGGCAGCCCATCACGTCGTCGTTCGTGCTCTCGAACGTGATCCTCGCCCTGTATCCCGAACTCATCGGACTCCGATCCAGTCTCGGCGACGCCGAGCGGGCGTAGGCTGAGGAGCAGGTTCTGCGGTGCCGGCCTCCCGGCGAAGACCGCACCACGTTCGAGGAGGATGCATGAGCAGCGACGCACACGGCACGGGATCACAGGGCGAGGTGCAGCTCGAGAACGAGTTCTTCAGAGTCACGCGGTGGACGATCCAGCCCGGGGGCGCGATCCCCATGCACCGGCACGACTTCGAGTACGTCGTCGTGCCGCTCGTCACCGACACGATGCACGTCGTCGCCGCGGACGGCAGCGAGATCGTCGCTGAACTGGTATTCGGGCAGAGCTACACGCGACCCGCCGGTTCCGAGCACCGCGTCGAGAATCGCGGCGACGGCGCGCCGATCGTCTTCGTCGAGACGGAGCGCCTCGCATGAGCGACGGGGCGACTGCCGGCCGCGTCCGCGTGCGCGATGTCGCACCCGACGACCGGGAGACGTGGGCGGAGCTGTACCGCGGCTATCGCGACTTCTACGAGAAACCGCACGACCCAGCGGTGTACGACACGGTCTGGGGGTGGCTCACCGACCCGGCCCACCAGACGCGCGGGCTCATCGCCGAGGTCGACGGCACGCCGGTCGGGCTCGCCCATTACCGCGCCTACGCCCGCCCGATCTACGGCGACAGCGGCCTCTACCTCGACGACCTGTTCACCGCGCCGGATGCGCGCGGCACGGGAGCGGGCACCGCGATCCTGCACCGCCTGGCCGAGATCGCGCGAGACGAGGGCGCATCGCTCGTGCGGTGGATCACCGACGAGAGCAATACGACCGCCCGCAGCCTCTACGATCGGGTCGCGACGCTGACGCCGTGGGTCACCTACGACCTGCGACCCGCCGAGTAGTCGGCGTCACTTCGACGACTCGCGGAGGCGCTCAGTGCCCGGCGTCGGGGCGGTGCGCCCGTGCACGACCGGAGCGCCCGTCGCATCGACCGCGACGAAGACGATGCGCTCGAGCGTGAGGATCTCGGCACCGGTGACCGCGTTCTCCACACGGCACGCCAAGGTGATCGAGGTGCGGCCGTAGGCGACGATCGAGTAGACGAGCTCGAGCAGGTCGCCCCGGTCGGCGCGCGCCGAGAAGTCGATCGCCGACATGTGCCTGGTCACGACGTCGATGGTGCCGAGCTGCGCGACGGCGACGATCGCCGCCTCCTCGTCGACCCACTGGAGCAGGCGGCCGCCGAACAGCGCCCCGTGCTGATTGAGGTCTTCCGGCTTCACCCATTTGCGGACGATCTGGCGGTACTCGTTCATGCCGTCAGCCTAATGGGGGCGCTCAGCCGTGACGCGGCTGGTACGCCGGGAACACCGGAGGGAAGAGCTCGGCCTCGCTCGACCCGTGCGGCCCGGCGAGTGCGTCGCGCTCGGGATACGCGGCTCGCAACTGCTCGAAGACGCGCTGGCCCTCGCGTCGCAGCGCATCGAGATCGACCCCGGGAATCGCCGCGTCCCGCATCACGACGCGGCCCGCCACCATGCTGAAGTGCGCATCGCGACCCGACCCCGCGAGCACGAGCGTACGAATCGGATCGTCGACCGCTCCCATCCGAACGTCGTCGAGCGCGAAGGCGACGAGATCGGCGGCTGCGCCCCGTGCGATGCGTCCGAGGTCGGGCCGGTGCAGCGCCCTGGCCCCGCCGAGCGTCGCGGCCTCGACGTACTCGGCGAGCATGCCGCGTCCGAGGTCGTCGTGCTGCGCCTTCGCCAGTTGCACGCCGGCATCGATGGCGCGCACGAGGTCGGGTGGGAACGAGTCGGTGCCGAGGGCGATGTTCACCCCGGCGTCGAGGTACTGCGACAGCCGTTCGAGCCAGAACGCGTAGCGCGCATTCGTGAGCGGGCAGTGGGCGAGCGACGCGCCTGCTGCGGCGAGCCTGGCGAGGTCACCGCGATCCTCCCCGTGCACGTCGGGGTGGACGTCGAGGTAGACGCCGTGGGCGAGGATCAGGCGATCGGTGAGCAGGCCAGCGCGATCGAGAGCGTCGAGCGGCGCTTCTCGGCCATCCCCCGCGAGCACCCCGATCTCGGAATCGAGGCCCTGCGTCGCGTGGGCGCGCACGAGCACGCCGCGTTCCGCGGAGACGCGCCCGGTCTCGGCGAGGATCGCATCGGTCACCGTCTCGATGCGGCACGGCACGAGCACGCCAGTGACCAGCGGGTCGGCGATCGCGTCCACGGTGTCGAGGAAGCGCACGGCACCGGCGAAGGCCTCTTCGCCTCGAGCCTCATCCCAGTGCACTCCGGTCGATCCGTCGGCACGGGTCACGTGCACCCCGGAGCGGTACGAGGGACCGAGAAAGGTGCGGATGCCCAGTTCGCTCGCGATGCCGGCCGTATCGAGCAGGTCGTCGTGCGTCTCAGCCCAGGCGCCGTGGATCTCGGACGAGATCGGCATCGCGCTCGTGATCCCGTGGAGGATCAGCTGCACGAGACCGTATCGGCGCAGCAGGCTGCGATCAGCGGGGGAGAGCACCTCGCGGGGCGCCCTCGCGTAGTCGGCAGACCAGTCGAGGCGCGCCTCGTGCTCTGGGCTCCACCAGGAGTCGAGCAGCAGGTGGTCGATGTCGACGAGCCCCTCGAGGTCGATGAGGCCGGGCATCAGCAGACTCTCGCCGAGGTCGATCACTTCGGCCGCCTCCGCGACGAGCTCCTCTCCCGCGCCTCCGTGCGCGATCGCGGTGATGCGGTCGCCGGTCACGAGCACCGTCGCGTCGCGCATCAGGGTGAAGCCCGGGCCGCCGTCGCGCCCCTCGTCGAACACGATGGCGTGCGCGGCGCGCACCGCGATGCTTGCGGCGGCGCTCACGACGCCAGCTTCTCGCGCCGGGTCGGCTTCCACCCCGGCCCCGGAACCGCCGCGCGCAGCGACCGGGTGTACGGGTGCGTGGGGTGCGCGAGCAACTCGGCCGTGGCGCCGTGGTCGACGATCACACCGTTCTCCATCACCACCATCCGGTCGGAGATCTGGTTGACGACCGCGAGGTCGTGCGAGATGAAGAGGTAGCTCACCTGCCGCTCCGCCTTGATGTCGGCGAGCAGATTGAGAATCTGCGCCTGGATCGACACGTCGAGGGCCGCGACGGCCTCGTCGAGCACGATCACCTTCGGGTCTGCGGCGAGCGCACGCGCGATCGCGACGCGCTGCCGCTGCCCGCCGGAGAGTTCTCGCGGGAGGCGGTCGAAGAAGCGCTGCGGAAGCCCGACCGAGTCGAGAATGCCCTGCGCGCGCTGCTTGACCGTGCCCTCAGTCGGCCGCGCCCCGACCGCCTTCGCGTGCAGCCGCAGATTCGACATGATGACCTCGCCGATGCGCTGCCTCCCGTTGAGCGACGAGTACGGGTCCTGGAACACGTACTGCACCTCGCGCGCGCGCTCCCGGCGGGCGGCGAGGCTGCGCGGTGCGGCAGTGCGATCCGCGCCGAGCACCGTCACGGTGCCGGAGGTGACGGTCTCGAGGCCCACGATCATGCGCGCGACCGTGGTCTTTCCCGACCCCGACTCCCCCACGATCGCGAGGCACTCATCGGGGTGCAGCTCGAAGGAGACGCCGTCGACGGCGACCACGTCCTCGCCCTTCGAGCCGCGCGGGGCGGCGAACACCTTGCGCAGGTCGGTCACGGTGATGATGGGTGCGCTCATGCGTCGGCCCTCGCCTTCAGTGCTTCGTGGATCTCCAGGTTGTACTCGAGCACGGGCAGCCGATCGAGCCGCTCCGCGATGCTCGGCCGCGCTCCGAGCAGCTCGACCGTGTAGGGGTGCTGCGGCGCCTCGTAGACCTGCGCACCCTGCTCGACGATCTCCCCGGCGTACATGACGGCGAGTCGGTCGCAGCAGGCGTTCGCGAGTTCGAGATCGTGCGTGATGAAGAGCAGTGACAGGCCGCGCGCCTTGCGCTGCTCGTCGAGGATCGCCATGACGTCGGATTGCGCGGTGACGTCGAGCGCGGTCGTCGGCTCATCGGCGAGGATCAACTGCGGTTCCGCGAGCAGCACGCTCGCGATCATCACGCGCTGGAGCAGCCCGCCCGAGAGCTCGTGCGGGTACTGCGCGAGTCGGCGCTCCGCGTGCCGCACGCCCACCTCGTCGAGCAGTTGCACGGCTCGGCGTTTCGCGTCGTCGAGCTTCACCCCGCGGTCGCGCACGAGAGCTTCCGTGAGGAAGTCTCCGACGGTGTGCACGGGGTTCACGTGGGCGCGGGGATCCTGGAAGATCATGCCGACGTCCCGGGCCCGGTAGCCGCGCAACCGCTCTCGCTTCATGTCGAGCACCGACTCTCCGTCGAAGCGCACCGTCCCCGTCGTGCGGAATCCGGGGGCGAGCATGCGGGTGATCGCGCGGGTGGTCAGCGACTTGCCCGATCCCGACTCGCCGACGAGGCCGAGCGCCTCGCCCCGGTCGAGTGTGAAACTCACACCGTTCAGCAGGTCGAGGCGACGGTACTTCGTGATGAGGCTGGCGTGGAGGTCGTGCACTTCGAGCAGTGGCGCGCTCATCGGATGCTCCTTGCGTTCGAGGCGAGCCGGTCGCCGATGACGGTGATGCTCCACACGATGAGCACGATCGCGAGACCAGCGGCGATGGCTTCGAGTGCCTGGCCGCGCAGGAGGGAGTCGAAGCCGCTCTTCACCATGAGACCGAGGTCCGCGGTCGGCGGCTGCACCCCGAGACCGAGGAAGGAGACGGCCGCGAGGTCGATCACCGCGAAGCCGAGCGACGAGACGGCCTGCGCCACGACGATGGGCTGCACGTTGGGGAAGATCTGGCGCAGACTGATGCCGACGCCCGACTGGCCCTGCAGCCATGCCGCCTGCACGTACGGCATGCCTCGCTCGCGGAGGGCCGCACCGCGCACCACGCGGGCCACGTACGGGATGTAGCCGATCGAGAGGCCGACGACGACCGTGGGCAGGTTGGGTCCGAAGATCGCGACGGCGATCAGCGCGAACACGATGCCGGGCACGGCGAAGAGCACGTCGAGCACCCACGAGATCACGGTGTCGACCCGGCCCCGATTCCAGGCGGCGATCAACGCGAGCGCGGTGCCGACGACGGTCGCGATGAGAATCACGAGCGTCGGCCCCAGCAGGGTGATGCGCGCCCCGTACATCAGGCGCGACAGGAGATCCCGGCCCAGCGCATCGGCGCCGAGCAGGTGCTGGGCACTCGGCCCGGAGAGCGCGGCGAAGAGGTCGGGGAAGTCGGGATCGTAGGGCGCGAGCCACGGTGCGAAGACGGCGGCGATGACGAACACCGCGAGCACGACGACCGCGATGATGCCGGTCGGGCCGAGCTTGCGGCCGGCGAGCACGAGGCGGCCGGGGTCGTTCGTCTGCGATCGTCGCAGGGCGATCTGTGTCGTGCGCGGCGCGGTCATTGCTTGCTCCCCAGCTGGATGCGCGGATCGATGATCGTGTACAGGAAGTCGACGACGGCGTTGATGACGACGAACGCGACGACCAGGACGAGGATGACGGCCTGCACGACGGCGAAGTCGCGTTGCAGGATCGCCCGCACGAGCAGCGACCCGAGGCCGTCGAGCGCGAAGACGTTCTCGATCACGACGGCGCCCGCGATCAGGGTCGCCACGGTCAGGCCGAGCACTGTGGTGATCGGGATCAGCGCGTTGCGGAGGATGTGCCGCTGGATGATGATGCGGGGTCGCAGTCCGCGGGCGACCGCGGTCTGCACGTGCTCGCGCCCCTCCTCCTCGAGCACTGAGGCCCGCGTGATGCGGGTCTGGTAGGCGGCGCTCGCCACGGCGAGCGCGATGGCGGGGAGCGCGAGGTGGTAGAGCGTATCGACGCCCCCGCTGCCGCTGCCGTTCGTCGGGAACCACCCCAGTCCGACCGCGAAGACGCTGATGAGCGCGACACCGACGACGAATGCCGGCGTGGCGAGGCCGAGCGTCGAGAGCGTCGTGATGACCTGGTCGGCCCAGCCGCCCTTCAACGAGGCGATGAGGCCGAGGCCGACGCCGACCACGGCGATGATGAGCGTCGCGAGCGCAATGAGCGCCACCGTGGTGCCGATGCGGCCGCCGATGAGATCGGAGACGGGCTGCCGGTACACGACCGAGTCGCCGAGGTCACCGCTGAGGATGTCGCGGATCCAGGCGAAGTACCGCACGAAGAACGGGTCGTCGAGGTGGTACTGCGCGGTCACCCGCGCGATCTGCTCGGCCGTGCCGCCCCGGGGCCCGAGCACGAAGCTGAGCGGGCTCCCGGGAGCGAGATAGAGCATGCCGAACACCACGAACGAGGTGACGAGCAGAACGAGCAGGAGCCCACCCGTTCGCTTCAGCAGGAATGCGGGAATGGACACGGGTTACTCCACGCCCCCGATGGTCGCGGCCCACGGGTATCCGAGGTAGGCCGATGATGCGGTGGCGCCCGAGATCGCCTCGTTCTGCACGAGGATCACCGGGAGGTCGCCCATGGGCAGCCACGGCAGGTCGCGCGTGATCTTATCCTGCGCGGCGATCGTGTGCTTCGCGCGCTCGACCGGGTCGAGCGTGCTGCGGGCCTCGGCGAGCTCCTCCGCGGCCCCGTCGTACTTGATGAAGTTGTTCGTGCTGTCGGGGGTGAAGGTGGTGTAGACGTCGAGCGGATCCGTCACGTTGCCGTAGTAGGTCGTGAAGAAGCCGTCGAGACCCTCGCGCGCCGTCTCGTCGAAGTAGAGGTTGCCGAACTGCTCGACCGGGATCACCTTCGTCTCGATGGTGAGACCGATCGCCTCACCGGCGGCCTGGATCAGGTTGGCCGTCTGCTCGTGCACCGCCGACGAGCCCTGCACGCCGAGCACGATCGGAGCCGAGATGTCGCCCGCTTCAGCGAGGAGCGACTTGGCCCGCTCGATGTCGGGTTCGATCGAGTAGCTGTCGTACGCCTCCTGGAAGAGCTCGCCCGCCTCGTCGTCGGAGTAGTAGGCGGGGCCGGTGAGCACGGGAGACGGGATGGCCGCGCCCTGGAACACGACGTCGGCGATGGCTTCCGTGTCGATCGCCGCGAGCAGCGCTTCGCGCACCTTCGGGTTCGAGAAGGTTCCGGTCTCCTGAATCGCGCGGAGCGACCAGAAGATGTACGACTCGCCGAACGTGATCGTCGCATCGCTGTCCTCGAGCTGCGTCAGCCCGGCCGGGGGCAGGTAGAAGAACTGACCGTCGACGTCGCCGGTGCGCAGCGCGTTCACCGCGGTGGACTCGTCTGCGATGAAGCTGAAGGTGAGCCGCTCCACCTTCGGCACGAGTTCAGCGTCCCAGTAGTCCGCATTCTTCGCGAGGGTGATGGCCTTGCCCGGCTCCCAGTTCTCGAGCGAGAAGGGTCCCGTGCACATCAGGCCCCCCTGGGGGGTGCCGAACTGCTCGCCGGCGGCCTCGGCTGCGGCCTTCGAGACGACCGCACCGGCAGCGCTCGACATGCCCTGCTCGAAGAGCGCGTCCGGCTGCGTCAGCGTGACGGTCACTTCGAGGTCACCCGTCTTCTCGACCGATGCGACGTTGGCGAAGTAGTCGGCCCAGTACGTCGCCGAGTCGGGCCCGACCTGTCGTGCGAGCGAGTAGGCCACGTCGTCGGCGGTGAGCGGTGTGCCGTCCCAGAAGGTGACGTCGTTGCGCAGCGTGTAGACGTAGGTGGTGTCGTCGGGCGACTCCACCGACTCGGCGAGCGCGTTCTCGATGTCGAGGTCGGACGTGATGCGGGTCAGGCCCTCGCAGAGATTCGCGTCGACTGTGTTCTCGGCGTAGTTGAACGAGAGCATGGGGTCGAGGGAGAGCGGCTCGTACGGGAGGTTCCACGTGACCTCATCGACGGGGGCCGTGCCCGGCTCCGTCGTGGTCGCGAGGTTCGCGGCGTCGATGTCGAAGGCTGCGCCTGCGCCGTCTCCACCGGAAGCGGATCCCCCGCCTCCGGCGCACGCGGTGAGGGTCAGCGCTGCGACGGCGAATGCGCCGATCAGCGTGAGAGGTCGTTTGGACACGGGGACTCCTTTGTTCCTGCGAGGTGCTGCGATGAGTGTTGCGGTAAGCGTGGTTCGAGTGTGAGTGGGTGCGCGCCGGCGCGTCAGACGACGGAGACGCCGCCGCGCACCACGCGCTGAGGTGCGGGCCGATCGGTGACGAGTTGCGCCAGATTCTCAGCCTCGAATTCGAGGTACGTGGTGCTCTCGGGGGTCCACTCGGCGATCTCGGGGAGTCCGAGCATGGCCCCGCCCGCGACGGACGCGATGCTGAAGGCGCGCTCGAGTTCGGCGTCGGTGATCGCGCCGGTGCGATACGCGAGCAGGTGCGCTCGATCGACCATGCTGCCGGTGCCGAAGGGGCTCCACGAATCGCGGACTCCGTCGGAGCCGGCGACCAGTCGAACGCCGTGGCGCTCGAAGCGGTCGAGCTCGGGCACCGGATCCGGCCCCAGTGCGCAGGTCGCGATCCAGATACCGGCTTCTGCGACGAGATCGAGCGTCTCGCCGAGGCTCGGCAGCTCGGTGTCGCAGAGCGCGAAGGCGTGCCCGATCGTCACGCGACCGTGACGCCCGGCAGCTGTCGTCCGGCGGGCGATCTCGCGGATCTGCGCGAGGCCGTCTTCACCGCCGTCGTGCAGGTGGATGTCGATGTCGCGCCCCGCGCGGTCGGCCAGACCGAACACGGCATCGAGATGCCCGTGCAGATCTCCCTCGATACCGCCCGGGTCGATGCCTCCGACGAGATCGGCGCCGGTGTCGAGCGATGCAGCCATCGCCTCCAGCGTGCCGGGGTTGGTGACCAGGCCGAATTGGGGGAACGCGACGATCTGCACCGTGAGGCCGGGGAGCCGCTCGGCCGCGGCGCGCACGCCCTCGACGTTCGCGGTGCCGAGCTCGGAGGAGACATCGACGTGCGCACGCATGCCGAGCGTGCCGTTGGCGAGCGCGTGAGACAGCAGGGCGTACGCGCGCTCCTCGACGCTCCGCGCGTACGAGAACTGCGTCGCCCGGTCGTTCTCGATGAGCTCCGCGAGCGTCGAGGCCGGCCGGCGCGACATCCACGGAGCGCCCCACGATGATTTGTCCGGGTGGACGTGGCCATCGACGAGGCCGGGGGTGCGGAGCCGGGTCGGAGTGGGGGTCGCCGTCATTGGAGAGCCTTTCATGCGTCCGTGCAGGTTCGGGATAGCGCCGGTTAAACGTAAGACATATGATAACCATACAAGTACCCGAATCTGCAAGGATGGTGACGTGCGACATATTCAACGGCGCTCACTCGTCGACACGGTGGTCGATGAGCTGAAGCGCGAGATCAGCGAGGGGCGCTGGGTGCTCGGTACCCGCATCCCCTCGGAAGCCGAGCTCACCGTGGTGCTCGGCGTCAGTCGCCCCTCGGTGCGGGAGGGGGTTCGCGCCCTCGTGCAGCTCGGCCTGCTCGAAACCCGGCAGGGCGACGGCACCTACGTCATCGCGACCGATCCGACGCAGGTGGCCCTGCGCCGGGCGCTCCACTCGGCCGACAGCCGCGAAGTCATCCGCGTGCGCCGCGCCCTCGACGCCCTCGCCGCGTCGGAGGCGGCGACCTCACGCACCGACGAGGATCTCGCGCGCCTCACAGAGCTGCTCGAGCAGCGCCGTGCAGCGATCGCGGCGCGCGATTCGGAGGCGTTCACCGAGGCAGACGTGGCGTACCACCTCGCCATCGCATCGGCCTCCGGCAATCAGCTGCTCTTCGACATCTACGCGAGCTTCGACACTTCCCTGCGCGAATCCGTTTCGGATGCCTCGTGCCTCGCCGCAGGCGGGGATCCGGATCGCGCGGATCAGCACGAGTCCCTGCTTCGGGCGATCGCCGCCGGTGATCCCGAACAGGCGCGCGACGCCGCGCTCGGCGTGCTCGCCCAGCAGGAACGTCTGCTCGATGAGCGGCCCTAGCCGCAGTCAGGGGATCGCAGCAGGAATACTCGTCGTCGCCGTCGGGCTGAGCGTACGCTACCCGATCACCAGCGTGTCGCCGCTCCTCGGCGAGATCGGCGACGCGTACCGGCTGTCGCACACGGCGATCGCGGTGCTGACCTCGATTCCGGTGCTGCTCTTCGGCATCGCCTCGCCCCTCGCACCGGTCCTGGTGTCGCGCCTCGGCCTGACGCGGGCGATCTCACTGCTCCTCGCCGTGCTCGCCGTCGCAACGCTGCTGCGGCCGCTGGTTCCGGCGTCCCTGTTCATCGGCACCGTCGCCGTCGGAGCGTCCATCGCACTCCTCGGGATCCTGGCCCCTCAGATCATCCGCCACTCCCTCTCCGCGCGAGGCGGATTCTGGACCGGGGTGTACACCACCTCCTTCGGCGTCAGCGCCGCAACGGGTGCCGCACTCTCCATTCCGCTGTTCCACGCGCTCGGCGAGCACGTCGGCCCGGCGCTCGCAGCATGGGCGGTACCGCTCCTCATCGCCTGCGCCCTCGCCATCGCGTTCGGGCGTCGCGTCGACGGCGGCGGGCGCTCTGGAACGGTCGTCACCGCGCAGCCGCGCGAGTCGATCTTCGCGGCACGCGGACTGTGGCCGGTCACCGGGTTCTTCGGATGCCAGGCTCTGATCTACTTCTCGCTCACCGCCTGGCTGCCGACCATCGCGATCGCACGCGGCGCGGATCCGGCTCAAGCGGGCCTCCTCCTCGCGTGGATGAGCATCGCCGGCCTCCCCGCATCGCTGATCGCCCCCAGCCTCGCCTCGCGTGCGCGCTGGCGCATCGGCCTGATCGTCGCGGCTGCGCTCCTCGCCATCGTTGGCCTCGTCGGCCTCGGGTTCGCACCGGTGGCGCTCATGCCGGTGGCCATCGCGATTCTCGGCGTCGCGCTGAGCTCCGCATTCGGTCTCTCGATCGCGCTCATCGTGTTCACCTCCCCGAACGTCGCGCAGACCGCCGCCTTCTCCGCGGTCAGCCAGGGCATCGGGTACGGCGGTGCGGCGGCCGGTCCGCTCGTACCCGGGCTTCTCGTCGAAGCCGGAGTGACCTGGCCGGCGGTGCTGCTCATGCTGGCGGCCGTCGCCCTCTGCGAACTCGGGTTCGGGATCGCGAGCGCCCGCGCCTCCCGCCCCCCGAGCGCGTGAAAGCTGCCCGCGTGCGCGACGATGCACGCGCGCCCGCGGGCATTTACACTGATCAGATGGTCGTCTTCGCCGGAATCCTGCTGCTCGTCAACGCCTTCTACAACGTGGTGGTGTGGCCGCGGTTCTGGACGCGCATCGCGAAGGATCCGCGCGCACGCGACGAGCAGGGCCGGGCGACCACATTCTTGACGGTGCACGCCGTGCTCATCGGCATCGCTTTGCTCATCGCGATCGCCTCCGCGATCGCGGGGGTCTGGGTGCTCGTCGCCTGAGTCCTCGCCGACGCCGCGAACCGTACACTGGGAGGATGAAGCGGATCCTGACCTATGGCACGTTCGACCTGCTGCACTGGGGCCACATTCGACTCCTGCGCCGGGCCAGAGCGCTCGGCGACTACCTCGTCGTCGCGGCATCATCCGAAGCGTTCAACGCCGGCAAGGGCAAGCAGACGTACCACGACTTCGAGACGCGCAAGAACATGCTCGAGGCTGTGCGCTACGTCGACCTCGTGATCCCGGAGGAAGCGTGGGATCAGAAGATCCGCGACGTGCAGAAGTACGAGATCGACACCGTCGTGATGGGCGGCGACTGGGAGGGCGACCCGCGCTTCGAGATCCTGCGCGACTACTGCGAGGTCGTCTACCTCGATCGCACCGAGGGCGTCTCCACCACCAAGATCAAGAACGACCTCGGCGAGGGCGCGTAACGCGCAGTGCGGGGGCGGAAGACCAGCTCCCGCCCCCGCACTGACCCTGCCCGCCGGTTAGGCGCCGGTCTCCTGTGCGAGACGCTTGCGACGCGCTACCAGCACTGCTCCGCCACCGAGCACCAGCAGCAGTGCGAGCGCGATTCCACCGGTGAGCTCCATGCCGCCGGTGTTGCTGAGCTCGCCACGGCCGCCGTCAGCGGCACCATTCGCCGATGCGGCGTCGGCCGATGCCGATGCCCCGCCGGCCGATGCTCCACCGGCGGACGCGCTGCCGTCGGCCGCACCAGCGGCCGCGCCGCTCGCGCCGCCGTCGGCTGCACCGGCAGCACCACCCGCCGCGGTGCCGTCGGCTTCAGCACCCGGGTCTCCGCCCGGAACCTCGGCAGCGACCGCGACCGTGTCGTCCCAGCCGATGAGCACGGCGCCCGCGTCCCGCGTCGCCGCGATCCGCAGCTCACCGGGCTCGATGCCCTCTGGGAGCGCATCGACGGTGAGTGTGTTGCCGGTGACGGTGCCCATCGCGAGGAGTGACATCGCGGCCGGTTCCGTCGAGTCCGAGGCCGGCACGCCTGCACCGAAGTAGCTCAGCGCGACTTCGGTGCCGTCGGCGATGTCCGCGAAGGTCACGTCGAACGATGCGCCGATCTCGATCTCATCGGGCACCTGTACGCCACCGCGGGTGTCGTCGGTGAGGTGCTCCTCGCCGAGCGTCACCGGGACCGCGGTGCCGGCGTTCGCATTCACCTCGAAGAGCGCGCGAGCGATCCACGGGTAGCTGCCGACCGGGTGCGTGCGGTAGTTGACCGACGTGCCGAACATCACGAGCTCGCTGCCCGACTCGGCGACCGCCGATATCGCGGACGCCTGGCCTGCGGCCGCTGCACGGCCGGTGCCCTCGCCATCTGCCCAGTGCCCCGAGACGAAGAGGTTCTCCGCCGCGTAGCTCTGCTCGATCACGGCGTTCTCCGCCAACCCGGTGTACCAGACCGCCGGAGTGACGAAGGCCGTGTCCTGCGGATAGGTCGAGAGCAGGCCGCCCTCGGTGTTGTCCACGCGGACGATGCCGTTCGAGCTGTTCGTTCCGGCCGTCGCGGTCACCTGGGTCAGACCGAAAGCGTTCGCGACATTCGCGACCGCCGTGCCGCGGCCCGCGACGCCGTTGCCGGCCGCGATGAACGCAGCCACGGCGTCGGCTCCCGCCGTCTGGGCAGCGGTGAAGGCGAGGTTGCCGCCGACCCACAGCACGTCGACGTCGTCGAGCAGCGACGGGTCGGCCGTGAGCGACGCCGCGTCGACGCGCACCTGGTCGGTGAACCCGAGCCGGTTCAACGTCACGCGGTCATCCTGGTTGCCGGTGTAGGCGACCCGCAGCGGCTTCAATGCGGTGCTCGTCTCGGTGAGGAGTCGCACCCCCGTCGTCGCGGTGAACTGCACGCCGTAGGCGTCGGCCACGGCCAGCGCTGCGGCGCGTGTCGCCTCGTCGCCGCCGATGATCACGGATCCGTCGGCGAACGACGACACGGCGACGCCCTGCTCGAGCAGCACGTTGATCGCCTGGTACTCGGCGGCTCCGGGAGTTTCGAGTTCGAGGTAGCCGGCTGCATCTGGCAGCACGCCCGTCGGTGCGGCCGCCGCGACGGCCTCCAGCCCGACTCCGTCCAGCGAGGCGTCCTGCGACGCGCCGACGGGGAAGACGTCAGCGCCCCACAGCAGAGACAGGCTCCACGCCGACATGTCGTACATGTCGGGCACGCGCTCCGTGATGTCCGAGCCGTCTGCGAGCAGCACATTCGCCATTCCTCGGAGCGGCTGGTGCATGTCGACAACATAGCTCCCGGCCGGATACGTCGTGTCTCCGGCGGTCAGCGGCGAGGTCGCGCGCGACACCTCGACCCCGTTGGCGATGAGTTGGTCGACCAGTCGCGCAGCGTCGGTCACCGACCGCTGCTGATCCGTGTTCTCCGGGATCACATAGGCGCGCGGGAACTCCGCGCCGTACACGTCGGTCTCGTCCCAGACGTCGATCCACTCGTGCGGCATACCGGGGTAGTCCGCGGGATTCGGGTCGGCCGGAATCGACTTCAGCGGCTCGCCCGCGTCGCCCCGGCGGAAGATCTCCATCTGGTTCTGCAGCAGGGCTGCCGAGTTCGTGGCGAAGTAATCCGTCGCGCTCTCGACCGTGACCATGCCGACCTCGACGTTGACGTCGGTGCGGCGCTGGCTCTCGGCCTGATCCGGGTTGCCGCCGCGTCCGAGAGGCAACTCGACCGTGTTGGTGACGGCACCCTGGTATGCGAGGAACTGGGGCGTGAAGAGCGGGGGCCAGTCATCCCAGCCCGAACGGATGTCGCGGTACGGAATCAGGATCTTGCCCGTGTTCTCCGTCGTCGCGTTGCCGTCTGCGCCCACGTAGGTGTTGCCCTCGATGTTCGCGCCGACCACGGCCTGCTCGATCGCGAGCGCTGCCGAGTAGGCGTGCGGCAGGAAGAGGTCGTACTCGTAGTTCTCACCGTGCGGCGGGCCGCAGGGCTCGATCTGGAGCACGTCGGTGTACCCGTGGAGGTCGACGTAGAAGGTCGGCTGGATGATCCCTGCGAGGTCGCGGATCACGCGGGACTCGGGGGTGACGCCGGTGATCATGTCGCGGTTCGCGTCGAAGCCGTCGGCGTTCGCGCGGGTGCCGTTGACGCGCCCGTCGGGGTTGTTGGTCACGGTGAAGTAGAACCGGTACTGCTCGAGCATCTCGACGATCGCGGGATCCTCGGAGGTGGCGAGCTTCTCGATGTACTCGAGAATGATGTCCGCGCCCTCCCACTCGTTGCCGTGGATGTTGCCGTTGAACCAGATCGGCACCTTGTAGCCCTCGGTGAGGGCGGTATCGGCCGAGGCTCCGGCGGGATCCTGCTTGATCCGCTCCTTCCAGGCGCGCTGCTGCGCGGTCTGCTCGGCCGTCTCCGGCGACGTCAGCGTGACGAGCTGAATGTCGCGCCCCTGCACGGAGCTGCCCACGACCTGCGCGGAGACACGATCGCTCTCGGTCATCAGGCGGTTCACCGTGCGGGCCACCTCCGCGTACGGCACGGCACCGCGCGCGATGGAGCGATCGTTCGCATCATCGGGCGCTTCGGGCAGCGGCGACTGCACCGGATAGCTGGCCGGCCCCTGCACGCGGTCGGAGATCTCATAGGTGATGGGAGTGGGCGCATCGCCCGGAGCTGCAGTGGCCGCGGTGGGAATCCCCCCCACGAACAACGCCGCGACCAGTGCTCCCGCACCGATCATGGCCGTTGATGACCGTTTCGTAACCATCGTTGCCTTTCTGTTCAGTCGTCATTGACTCCAACCGCGTCGGAAGACTTCTCCGATGCGGCCGGGTATTGCACACGTGGCGGGGGCCCGAACGGGCCCGCCACGATCCCGCGCCGACGCCGCGGCGTCGAGCACTGAGGTTCTCGGCGTCTACAGCACCTTCGACAGGAAGGCCTTGGTGCGCTCGCGCTTCGGATTCGCGAGCACCTCTGCAGGGTCTCCCGATTCCACGACGACGCCGCCGTCCATGAACACGAGCTTGTCGGCGACCTCCCGCGCGAATCCCATCTCGTGCGTCACGACGATCATCGTCATGCCGCTCTCCGCGAGACCCTTCATCACGTCGAGCACCTCGCCGACGAGCTCGGGATCGAGGGCCGACGTCGGCTCGTCGAAGAGCATGAGCTTCGGATCCATCGCGAGCGCTCGCGCGATCGCGACGCGCTGCTGCTGCCCGCCCGACAGGTGCGCCGGGTAGTAGTCGTGGCGCTCGGCGAGGCCGACGCGCGCGAGCAGCTCCATCGCCCGCGACTTCAGCTCTGCCTTGGTGCCCTTCTTCAGCAGCGTAGGGGCGACCATGACGTTCTCGAGCGCGGTCATGTGCGGGAAGAGGTTGAACCGCTGGAAGACCATGCCGATGTCGCGACGCTGTGCCGCAGCCTCGCGGGGATGCATCTCGTAGAGCTTGTCGCCCTTCTGCCGATACCCGACGAGCACCCCGTCGACGGTGAGCCGGCCGGCGTTCACGGTCTCCAGGTGATTGATGCACCGGAGGAACGTCGACTTGCCGGAGCCGGAGGGCCCGACGAGGCAGAGCACTTCGCCGCGCTGCACCTCGAGTGAGATCGACTTGAGCACCAGGTTCGAGCCGAAGGACTTCGAGACGCCCTCCGCCTGCACCATCGGCGTATCTGTCGCGTGCACGCTCATGCGCCGCCCCCTCCGGGTCGATTGTGGGGAGGCACGATGTTCTCGCCGCCGCTCGCACTGGGGTAGGTCGGATGCGCCGGGTCCTCGACGCCGACGACGCGGACCGACTGCGTGGCGACGGTCGGCTTCATGACGTCCGGTCGCTGCAGCACCCCCTTGGCGAAGTGCTTCTCGAGGAAGTACTGACCCACCATGAGGATCGAGGTGACGGCCAGGTACCAGATGGACGCCACGATCAGCATCGGCACAGGCTGATAGGTCACCGCCGAGATGTCGCGCGCCCGCCCGTACAGGTCGAGCGTGAAGGGCACGGCGGTCACGAGCGACGTGGTCTTCAGCATGGAGATGACTTCGTTGCCGGTCGGCGGAATGATGACGCGCATGGCCTGGGGCAGGATCACGCGACTCATCGTGTGCCACCAGCCGAGGCCGAGCGCGGTCGCCGCTTCGTTCTGCCCCTTCTCCACGGAGAGGAGCCCAGCGCGAACGATCTCCGCCATGTAGGCCGCTTCATTCAAGGCCAGGCCGATGACGGCGAGCGTGAAGTAGCTCAGCAGATCTTTCGTGTTGAGCGTGAAGGCGGCCTCCGTGAACGGGACCCCGAGGCTGATCGACTTGTAGATCGTGGGGACCAGGCCCCAGAAGACGAGCTGCACGTAGACCGGGGTGCCGCGGAAGAGCCACAGGAACACCCAGGCGATCGACTTCACGACCGGGTTCGGCGACTGGCGCATCACGGCGATGGTGACGCCGAGCAGCACGGCGATGATCATCGAGTAGACCGTCAGCTGCAGCGCGTAGCCGGCGCCCGACACGATGCGCACATCGAACAGATACTTGCCGACCTCGCCCCAGTTGAACACCGGACGGTTGAACGCTGTGTCGTAGATGAAGAGCGCCACGAGGAGCAGGAGCACGACGGCGAACACCGTGCGCCAGGGGTGCCGGAGTCGGATCGCCTCGATCGGCGCCGACTCCTGATGCGGGGCCTCTGGCCCCGCATCAGAGGAGTGGGTATGCGACATGATCTACGCGTTTACTCCGTGCCGGCGTTGATGTCGGCCTGCTCCACCGCGCCGTCTTCGATCCCCGCTTCGGTGAGGATGTCGAGGTAGGTGCCGTCATCGATCAGCGACTGCAGCGCCGCCTGGATCGCCTTCGTGGTGTCGCTGTCCTTCTGCGTGGCGAACCCGTACGGAGCTGCATCGAACACGTCTCCGACGGTCTCGAGCTGGTCGCTCAGCTTCGCGACCGCGTCGCCCGTTACGGGCAGGTCGGCCGAGAAGGCGTCGGCGCGGCCGTCGACGACGGCCTGCGTCACCTCGGGCTGCCCGTCGAACCGCAGGATCTCGATCGCATCCTTACCGGCGTCGGTGCAGGCCTTCGACTTCGCCGGCAGCTCGTCGGTGTCCTGGACCGTCGTCGCCTGCACGGCCACGGTGAGGCCGCACGCGTCGTCGGGGTCGACGTCGGAGCCGCTGGCAGCGGCCCACTGCGTGCCCGCGTTCAGGAAGTCGACGAAGTCCACCGACTTCTGGCGCTCGACGTTGTCGGTGAACGAGGAGGAGCCCATGTCGAGTGCCCCCTCCTGGATGCGCGGGATGATGCTGTCGAACCCGAGGATCTCCCACTTGGGCTCGAGACCGAGCTTCGCGGAGACCGCCTCGGCGAGGGTGACGCCCCAGCCCACGGGGTTGCCGTCGGCGTCTTTGTACTCGTTCGGCGGGTACTCCGCGTCGGTGCCGATGCGGAGTTCGCCGGAATCCTTGAGCTCCTGCGGAAGGAGTTCGACCGCGGCGTCATCCGCGGTGATCTCGGTCGCCGGTGCGGCATCGCCCGACCCCGCGCCTCCTTCGGACTCGGCGTTGTTGACGCACCCGGTGAGTGTGAGCACGGCCGCTGCGGCGAGAGCGGGAAGTGCGAAACGAATCTTCATTGATGTCTCCATGTTTCGGAAGGGACTGGGAGTCCGGTCTGAATCTCGACCCCGAGCCTACTGCGCTCCGGTAACGGATCTGTGACAGAGTCTCTCCCCCGGTCCATACAGCGACTGCCGCGACCGGCAGTACGGCGCTGGAATCCGCCGCTTCCCCGGCCGGGCGGCTGAGGTAACATTCCGGTTAAGCTGTGACCGGCCCGACCAGGAGCCGCAGGATACGCGAAGCACCTCAGCCCGTGGTCGCGGGAACGAACCGGGCTGAAGAAGTGGGGAAGCTCAGTGCCGGGGGACGTTGTGGCCGAAGCGCGCGCCGCGGTCGACGCGCACGGGCACGTACGGCGCGACCGCCTCCTCCACCGGATCGGCCATTCCGGGCGCGTGGTCATCATCCACGCCGAGCAGGGCGCGGGGAAGACCGAGCTCATGTCGCAGTGGCTGGCGTATCACCGCCCCTCCGCACCGGCATGGGTCGCACTCGATTCCGGTGCGAGCGATCCGCACAGTCTGTGGTCCAGACTCCTCCAGGCGCTGCAGGCCGCACGCCCCGAGACCTTCGCGTCGCTCGCGAACGACTACCTGGCGGGACGCATTCGCCCCGAAGAAGCACTCTCGCTCATCACCTCGGCCTCGATGCGCGACCCGCATCCCGTCACGCTCGTGCTCGACGACCTGCACTTCGTCGCGGGCGAGCTGCAGGATCAACTGGTGTCGCTGCTTCGCCGATCCCCGAACCTGAGACTGCTCGCCGCATCGAGATCGCGCACCCGTTTCGAGGTTCCCCTGACCGCGGCAGGGCTCGCCGTCACCTCCCTCAGCATCAGCGATCTCGCATTCACGACGGACGAGATCGCTGCGCTCGCGGCGACGCTGCCCTATCAGCCGTCGACGCCCGAGCTCGCCGCACTGCGACGGTCGACTCGGGGCCACCCGCTTGCGGTGCGCCTCGCATTGTCCGTCATGACGAGCCTGTCGCGAGACGGTGCGCGCCGTCCCACTCCCGACGAGGTGCAATACGGCATCGAGGGTGCGCTCGCCGACTTCGCTCCGCAGTTCCCGGCTCCCGAAGACCGCACGCTCGCCCTGATGGCCGCACTGGTGCCGGAGATCGACCGATCGTTCGCGGATCGACTGGGGGGAGCCAACGCCTGGGCGAATCTCGAGCGCCTCGACGCGCTCGGATACGGCCGCGTGGAATCTCGGCACGGTCGCGCGGCGTTTCGGCTGCACACGCTCATCGCGGGCGCCCTGCGTCCTCGAGCGCTCACCGAGCTCCCGCAGGAGCGCATCGCCGAGGTGCGCCGACTCGCATTCGAGCACCTGTACGAGCACGCCGATCCGATCGACATCCTCGAACTCCTCATCGACGGAAACATGGATCGCGCCATCTTCCCCCACTTCGTGCGCAACTACTCGGAGATCAACCTGAAGCGCTCGCGCGAACTCGTCGCGGTGACGGAGGGCATCTCAGCGGAGCGGCAGCAGCGCGAGGGCACGATCCCGATCATGATCGCCGTCGCCCTGAGCGAGGACTCCCTGGTGCCGACGCCGCGCATGCGGCAGCTGCTCGAGCTGGGCATGCCGACGCTCGAGCATCGAGTGGCGGAGGCGGGCGGGGCTGCGGGCCGCCTGCTGCAGCTCGCCCGGTTCGCCGGGCTGCGCGTGAGCCGCTCCTACGAAGCAGCGGCTGAGGCTGGAGAGCAGTTCTTACGGCAGAGCGGACTCGGCTCCCCGAGTTGGCGGTCGGGAATGCACGCCGCCCGCTTGCAGGTCGTCCTCACCGAACTCCTCGCAGCCCGCATTCCTCGCGCACTCGCACTCGCCGAGGGGCTGGCCGACGATGCGCACCCGGCCCGTCGAACTCACCAGCATTCGATGCTCGCCTTCGCGCACGCGCGCATGGGCGACCTGCGGGCGGCCAAACGCGAACTCGCCGCCGTCGACGCCTCGCGGGCCGACTGGTGGGACTCCCCGCACAGCATCGGCTGGCACCTCGCCAGAGCGCTGCGGGCGTCGAGCCTCGGGCGACACGACGAGGCGTTCGAGGCGCTGCGATCGACCGAGACGCACCTCGACGAGTCGGAGCTGTGGCCGGCGATCGTCTGGACGCGCGGAATCGCGCGGCTGGTCGCGGATCAGGCAGCGCTCGGATATCAAGAGCTCGACGGGGCGCTCGCCGCGCGCGAGCATCTGCCGCTCAGCGCCGGGTGGGCCGAAGAGCTGCAGACGCTCCGCGGCGAGTTCCTGCTCGCGACCGGAGATCTCGTCGGGGCACGAGCAGCCCTCGCGCACCCCGGGATCGGCGCCTCGTCTCGTCTGGCGCGCGCACGACTCGCGATCCTCGCATCGCAGCCGATCGACGCTCTCACCCATCTCGACGCGCTCGAGCGCGACGCCCACGATTCGAGCGCGAACGACAGCGGCCCGTTTCCGGCGCAAGCCGTGCAGCAGCAGTTGCTCCGCACGGCGGCGTATGCACGGCAGGGCAATGCGGAGTGCGCGACATCCCTCGCCACGCAGGCGTTCCTCGCACTCGACCGGCTCGACAATCGACTGCCGCTCCTCTGGATCCCGTCGGGCGAGATGGCCATCATCAGGACGCTCGTGCCGCTCGATATCTGGCGCGTTCCCCCGGGCAGCCCCTTCGCGGGCGACGAGGTCGTGCTCGAAGAGCTGTCGAAGCGCGAAGCGCTGGTGCTGATCGAACTCGCGAGGGGCGGATCCATCGACGACATCGCGGGCGACCTCCACGTGTCCTCCAACACGATCAAGACGCAGACGCGCAGCATCTACAAGAAGCTCAAGGTCTCGAGCCGCACGGAGGCCCTCGCCAGGGCGCGCCAGATGGGGCTGGTCTGAGTCGCGCAAGGCCTTGAATCGTGGCCGAATCGTTGCATAGCCTGTCTGGACGAGCTCACAGGTGAAGCGAAGGCGATGCAATGTCCCGTTCGACGCCCGCGCAAGCGGCAGCGGCGCCGGTACCGGCAGCGGTAGCGGCCCCCGGAGGCGAGCGTGGCGGCGCGAGCGGCGGCGCGGGCGGCGCATCGGGGGCGGCGTTCGGCGCACCGCCTCGATCGGAGCACCGCGTGCGTCGCGACATTCAGGGCCTGCGCGCCATCGCCGTGGCCCTCGTGCTGCTCTACCACCTCTCCCCCGAAGCCCTTCCGGGCGGGTACATCGGCGTCGATGTGTTCTTCGTGATCTCCGGGTTCCTCATCACGGGTCAGCTGCTCCGCGAGGCCGAGACCTCGGGCACCGTCGATCTCGTGCGCTTCTGGGCGCGCCGCGCCAGGCGACTGCTGCCGGCCGCGCTCCTCGTGCTCGCCGTCACACTGGTCTCGGTCTGGTGCTTCGCACCTCGCGGCTACCTTCCCGAGTTCCTCGCGCAGGTGGCCGCGTCGGCGGGATACGTGCAGAACTGGGTGCTGGCGGCGCAGTCGGTCGATTACATGGCGGCGGAATCCCAGGTCTCCCCCGTGCAGCACTACTGGTCGCTCTCCGTGGAAGAGCAGTTCTACATCGTGTGGCCGCTCGTCGCCGTACTCGCCGTCGCGGTCGCAGCGCGTGTCACGCGGCTCCGCTTCCGTCTCGTCTTCGCGGGGCTCATCGCGTGCGTCTGCGTCGCCTCGCTCATCACCTCGATCGTGCTCACTTCCGCCGCCCCGGCGCAGGCGTATTTCGTGACGACCACCCGGGCGTGGGAGTTCGCGGCAGGCGGCCTGCTGGCCTGGGCGGCGACATCGCGCCGCGCGATCCTCGACCGTCTGCCGGTGCGGGTGCGCAGCGCAGCGGCGTGGGCGGGGCTCGCCGGCATCGCCGCGGCGGCCCTCTGGTTCACGGATGCCACCCCGTTTCCCGGCGCGGCCGCGCTGCTCCCGGTGATCGCCACCCTGCTCATCATCGCGGCGCAGGAGCCCGCCGGGGCAGCCGCTCCGACGCGCTGGCTCGGCGCGCCCTCCATGCAGTGGCTGGGCGACATCTCGTACGGCGCGTACCTCTGGCACTTCCCGCTCATCGTGCTGCTGCCGTTCGCACTCGGGAGGAGCGCCGGCGTGCTCGGCGCGATGGCGGTGATCGGTGCGACGATTCTGCTGGCGTGGGGTTCGAAGGTCTGGGTCGAGGACCCGTTCCGTGCGGAGCTCTCCCGCGACTGGCCCGATGCTCGTGCGCTTGCGATCACCAGCGCCGGCATGGTGGTGCTGCTCGCCGGCGCGCTCGTCGGCGTGCACCCGGCCGATCAGCAGGTGGAAGCGGAGCGGGATCGGGTGGCCGTGGTGCTGGAAGATCCCGATCCGTGCCTCGGCGTATCCGCTCTCGATCCGCAGTCGGGGTGCGAAGCGCTGCCCGAGCAGTTGCCGATTCCCGAGCCGGCACTCGCGGCGGTCTCCCCCGAGCGGTGTCTCAGCCCGCGAGCGGGAACCGCGGTCGAGCCGTGCGAATACGGAGCGGACGCCGCACGCGCAACGCACACGATCGCCCTCGTGGGCGATTCGCACGCGGAGCAGTGGCTCCCGGCGCTCGTGCACCGGGCCGAGCAGCAGCGGTGGCGCGTGATCGTGATGGCGAAGGCGTCGTGCCCGTTCACCGCCGCCGAGCGCGATTTCGCGAGTTCGCCCGAGGCCGAGAACGTGGCGCTGCGCTCCGACTGCGCGGCCTGGAACGATGCGGTCCTGCAGCGCCTCGTCGACGATCCGTCGATCGGCACGGTGATGACGGCGGCGAAGTCGACGAATCGGATGGTCTCCGGAAGTGGTGACTGGCGAGCGGCGGCGGAGCGCGGATACGCCGAGCGGTGGCGGGAGCTGCCCCCTTCCGTGCAGCGGGTCCTCGCGATCCGCGACACCCCTCAGATGGCCGAGCGCGTGCTGCAGTGCGTATCCGGCCACGGCACGACGGCGGCCGACGCGTGCGCGGTGCCGATGGCCGAGGCGCTGGGCGCCGACCCTCTCGCCGACGCCGCGGAGTCGCTCTCCACGGCGACGCCTCGCAGCCGAACCGCAGACGCGACGCCGGTCGTCGACCTCGTCGACATGAGCGAGTACTTCATCGTCGAGGATTCGTGCCCGCCGGTGATCGGCGGGGTACTCGCCTTTCGCGATTCGCACCATGTCAGCTGGGCCTACGCCGAGATGCTCGCAGATCCCTTCGCAGATCGGATCTCCGCGGTGTTGCGGGCGTGACGGGCGACCGCCTGCCTGCGCGGCGCGCTGCTGCAGACGCGGTATCGCGCCCGCCTCGTAGACTCGGAGCATGTTCGCGCGCGCGATGGCTCGCTGGTACTTCGGGATGCAGGCAGGCGCCGGCGCGCTGTGGTGGGTCGGCGTGTTCACCGTCCCTGGAGTGCGGCAGGCGACGCTCGGCGGCCTCGACGCTGAGACCATCGCGGTGTTCGACATCCCGCTCTTCGTCGGCGCTTCGGCGCTCGTCGCGGCCGGCGTGCGGTCGGCAGTCTGGGTCGCCGTCCCCTGGACGCTGCTCGTCGCCCTCGGCATGGCCACGTACGCGACTGTGACGGGACTCGGCGGGTGGGGCGCCATCGCGATGGCGGCGGCTGCGTTCGGCAGCATCGGCGCCGGAGCACTCGATCGGTACGGGCGCCTTCCGAGCGACGAGCTGCTCGTCGGTCCGTTCGCGTTCCGTGAGGCGGATCACGCGACGAGCGGCGGATACGTCGCCCGGACCGGGCGCCAGATCGTCGTGTTCTGGGGGTGCTTCCTCGGGGTGTTGCCCCTCGTCATCGCCGTGATCGAGGCGCGCTGGGGGGTGAGGATCGCGTTTCCGCTGCTCGCAGCGGTCGCCGGCGGTGCGTGTTTCGCGGCCGGAAGTGCGCTCGGCATCTGGTCGGCGCTGACCATGTCGACCCGAGGTGAGGGCACACCGCTTCCGTCTGCGTCGGCGCGGCGTCTCGTCATCGCCGGGCCCTATCGGTGGGTGCGAAATCCGATGGCGCTCGCGGGCGTGGTGCAGGGCGTCGGGGTGGGGTGCATGCTCGGATCGTGGCTCGTCGTCCTCTACGCGCTCGCAGGCTCAATCGTGTGGAACTGGCTGATCCGACCGCATGAGGAGTCCGATCTGCGCGCGCGCTTCGGCTCGGAGTTCGAGGCCTATGAGCGCGACGTGGGTTGCTGGGTGCCGCGCGCGCCGCGGCTTCCCCGCCGCTGACGAACCGAAGGCGGGCAACGCGCTGAAATTGATCGGATGTTGTGTAGGGTATCCTAAGTTTCATATGATGGGTGGTCTGTCCACACCACCGTTTCAGGGAGACCGACTTCTTATGCGATCCGCTCCAGCACACCCTCTGCGCCTCCTCTCAGTCGCGCTCGCCGCGCTGCTCCTCGTCGGCCTCGCGCTCATCCTCATTCCGCAACCGGCCCGGGCCGCGAGCTCGCAGTTCGCCATCGCCGGCACGCACAGCGTCGGCGAGGTGAGCCGCACCGCAGTAGTCGACGACGCCCGCCAGCGCGTCTACGTGACCGTCGACGGCAGTTCCGCGGAAGGACCGCTCAGCCGGATCGCGTGGTTCGACATGCAGACCGGATCTCCTGCCGCCGAGAGCATCAACCTGCCGCAGGCAGAGCCAACGGACATCGTGCTGAGCGCCGACGGCGCCAGCCTCTACGTGCTGCACAACCGATCGGGCACCATCAGCATCGTCGACCTCGAGTCGGCCGACCACGAGGTGCGCGAGATCGGAGGGGTGCCCGCCTTCCCGAGCGGCGTGGTCGAGGATCGCGACACCGGAATGCTCTACGTCTACGACTCGAGCGCCCTCACCCGTGTCGACGTGGCAACGGGCGCCGTCTCCGCGCCGATCGCGATCAGCACCGAGCGCTACCCCCTGATCAAGGACGCGGTCTACGACTCGACGAACCACATGATCTGGATCGCCGAGGGGCGCGCCAAGGTGATCACCGGCTACAGCACCATCACCGGCACCTGGGTCGATTCGCTCGCCTTCCCCGTCTCCGCTCTCGCTGTCGAGGGGGAGCCGGTGGGGGGCCGCGCCGCGGCGCTGGCGATGGATGAGGGCCTCGGCGAATTGCATATCGCCGTGTCGCCGACGCTCACCGACTCGTGGGACCGCACGAAGGTGGTGAGCCTTCGCGTCGCAGACGGCCGCTTCGTCGGCACGCCCATCGAGGTGGGTGAGAACGTCTACGAGATAACCGTCAATCCGACGACGCACGAGGTCTTCACGACAGACGGATTCTCGAACACCGTCTCCGTCATCAGCCCGGATACCTGGACCGCGCAGACGGCCGTCGATTTCACCGCTGCCGGAGTGACCGCCGGCACCGGCGCCGGGAATGCCGATACATGGGGGCTCGACGTGAATGCCGATGGCACGCGGGCCTACATCAGCCACCCGTACTCCGACCGGCTGAGCGAGCTCGTTCGAACGGGCGACCTGGTGGCCCCGGTGATCCGCGAGGAGACTCCCGGTCAGGGCGACACCGAAGAGCCCCCGGCCGAGCAGGCCCCGTGGGAGGGGCCGGAGGCGCCAGCGCCGAGCCCGGCACCCGCCGGCGCGTCGGAGACGAGTGACGGCGGCCTGGCGTGGGCGCTCAACGAGTACATGCTGGCCTGGTCACCGAGACCGCTCGGAGCCACCACGCATGAGAACGCGGAGTTCGGGTTCGCCGACGGATCGGGCTGGTACGACACCGTGAGCGGCGCGGCCGACATCGTCTGGAACGACGGCATCTTCGTGCAGCATTACCCGGGCCTCGCG
Organism: Leucobacter manosquensis; assembly: GCF_018304845.1. NCBI lineage: Bacteria > Bacillati > Actinomycetota > Actinomycetes > Micrococcales > Microbacteriaceae > Leucobacter > Leucobacter manosquensis. The sequence goes on from NZ_JAFEVO010000001.1 coordinate 2,226,960, forward strand.
CCCGAGGTGAGCACCACCCTGGGCAACCCCCGCCTGCAGATCGCCGCCGACGGCACGGGAACGCTGACCTTCGATGCGGCGTGGAAGGTGACCGGCGAACTCGCGAGCGACGGCTATCGACGAGTCGCTCTCGCGACGTTCTCCGACGCGGTGATCACGCGTGAGGGAGACCGACTCTCACTGACCGCAACCCCTGACTTCACCGGGCGCGCGCTCGAACTCAACGGACGCACCTACCCGGACTCCTACCCCGCAGACTTCGTGCAGTGGCTCGATCCGCAACTGCAGCCCTGGTGGTTGACCACCGGTGCAGCGATGGACTCCGAGAAGGTGCCGCTGCCGTTCTCCGTGACCGCGACGGTCGTCGAAGCCGCGGCTGGAGCCGATGCCGACACCGGTGCCGAGGGAGCCGCAGACGGCGCGGGGACGGCCACCGGAGCCGCAGACGGCGGCGTCGACGGTGCCAGCGAGGCGGGTGCGGTTGAACCGGGTGCGTCGACGGGTGCCCCGGCGCGTGCTGCTGCGCAGACGGCCGGTTCTCCTGAACTGGCCGCGACGGGGGCCGACACCGCACCGTTGGCCGGGCTCGCGGCCTCCCTCGCGCTCGCCGGGGTCCTCGTGCTGGGCGCACGCGCCGCTCGCCGCACCACGCGCTGAGATCGCACCGATCAGGGCCGGCCTCGCGACTCGTCCGGGTCCGGGGCCGGCTCAGCGGAGTCACCCGCGATGCTCTCCACGCGGCGGCCGAACGTCGCCGGGTCGACCGGACGCAGGCGCTGGGGCAGCTTCTCGACCACGAGCAGGTACGACTCGGTCACCAGATCGTCGAGCATCTCGGGTTCGAGTGCCCCTCCCCCCGTGAGGGTGATCCAGTGCTTCTTGTTCATGTGGTAGCCCGGATTGATCTCAGCGTAGGCCTCGCGCAGCGCCGTCGCGTCGGCGGGGGCGGCCTTGAGCGTCACGATGGGCGTCTCACGCAGATCGGACACCAGCATGAAGACCCTGCCGCACACCTTGTAGACGTCGAACTCGGGGCCGAACGGGTGCTCGAGAGCAGCCCCCGGCAGTTCGTTCGTGCGCGCCGCGGCTCGCTCCTGCAGCATCAGACCGTCCACGGGTCGATTCTCGCGCACCCCGTCGATGCTCGCCAGCGTCGGCGCGCACTCACGCGTTCAGGGCGGTGATCCGCGCGTTCAGAGTTTGCATGGAAATTGCAGAGGCGGACCGCCCGCAACTAGTCTGATGTAAGCAAGGCTGTCCTAAGTTGCACGAGCGACCGAGTCGGAGTCGCCTCGTCCCCGCCCCTTTCGATTCAGGATCCACCGCATGCCATCAGCCAGTTCAGCATCTTCGTCGCGCGAGCCCGTGACCCTGCGCGGCGAGCATCTCGATCTCGCGTACGGCAAGACCGACGTGGTGCGCGACGTGTCGATCACGCTGCGGCCCGGATGCGCGACCGCCCTCGTCGGGCCGAACGGCAGCGGCAAGTCCACACTGCTGCGCGCGCTCGCCCGTCTCCACCCGGCGCCCAGCGGCGCGGTGACGATCAGGGCCGCCGGGACCTCAGACGCCCGCCCCGTCTCGCTGCTCACCGCCCGCGAGTTCGCCCACGAGGTGACCCTCTTCTCGCAGTCGCGCCCAGCTCCGCAGGGACTGACCGTCGGTGAAGTCGTCGCCTTCGGCCGCCATCCGCACCGTCGCCGCTTCGCCGGCCTCACCGAGTCAGATCGACGGGCGATCGATCATGCGCTCGGTGCCACGGGCGTGCGCGACATGGCCACCCGCCCGGTCGGCGAACTCTCGGGCGGCGAGATGCAGCGCGTGTGGCTCGCGGCATGCGTCGCGCAGGAGACCGGCGCGGTGCTCCTCGACGAACCCACCAACCACCTCGACCTGCGCTATCAGATCGAAACACTCGACCTCGTGCGCGATCTCGTCGAAGAGACCGGTGTCGCCGTCGGCATCGTGCTCCACGATCTCGACCACGCCGCGCGCGTCGCCGACCACCTGATCCTGATGGATCACGGGCGCGTCCGCGCTTCGGGTGCCCCGGCCGACGTGCTCACCGCTGAGCACCTCAGCGAGGTCTACGGCATCCCCGTCGAGGTCGACGTCGACGAACTGACCGGTCGCGTGCGCGTCGACCCGATCAGCAGGCACGCGCCACGATCGCCCAGCGCCGGAAGCCCTGCCGGCATCCCCCACGTCTCATTCACTCCAGCCACCCCCTCCGAGAGGAACCCCGCATGATCCGTACTCTTCGCACCGCAGCCGCGGCCGCGGTCGTCACCGCCGTCGCGTTCACCGCAGCCGGCTGCGGCACGACCTCTGTCGAGGGAGGCGCCGACGACGCGCCTCAGGCGACATCAGAGGCCTGCCAGAACGACCCGACCACGACGTCGACCGGTCCGATCGAGATCACCGACGGCGTCGGCCGCACCGTGCAGCTCGACGCACCGGCCGAGCGCATCGCGGTGCTCGAATGGCAGCAGGCCGAAGACGCGATGACGCTCTGCGTCGCGCCCGTCGCGGTCTCCGACCCCGAGGGGTACGCCACGTGGGTGAGCGCGGAGAAGCTTCCCGAGGACGTGGTCGACCTGGGCACCCGAGGCGAGCCCGACCTGGATGCGCTCTACGGCGCGAAGCCCGACCTCATCATCGTCGAGGCCTTCGAGGCCGACGCCGATATCGTGCAGACGCTCGAGCAGGAGAGCGATGTGCCCGTTCTCGTGACGGTCGGAGCCGACACGAAAGACCCGATCGGGAACATGAAGAACGTGTTCACGCTCATCGCCGAGGCCACGGGCCGCACCGAGCGCGCCGAGGCGGTACTCGCCGATTTCGACCAGCACCTCGCCGACGCGAAGGAGGAGGTCGCCACCGCCGACCTGCCCACGACCGACTTCGTCTACTTCGACGGCTGGATCGAGGGCAGCAACCTCGTGATCCGCCCCTACGGCGAGGGCGCGCTGTTCACCGCCTTCGGCGAAGAGCTCGGCCTCACCCCGGCATGGTCGGACGACATCGACCAGGCGTACGGCAACGGCGGGGTGGATCCCGCCTACGGCCTCGCGCAGACCGATCTGGAAGGCCTGACGGCCGTCGGCGATGCGAACCTCTTCTACACGGAGGAGGGCGGTTACACCGACGAGCTCGAGAAGAGCGCGATCTGGAACTCGCTCCCCGCCGTCGAGGAGGGCCGTGCGCGGGCATTCCCCTCCGGGGTCTGGGGTGCGGGCGGTCCGCTCTCGGGCCAGCAGGCCGTCGACGCATTCGTCGACGCGATCCTCGAGAAGTAGCGGACACAGGAACGCGATGGCGACAAGCACCGCTCCCGTGACCGCGGGGCCGCGAGGACCCGCGGCTCCGGATGCCGGCACCACTGGGTCCCAGGGCCCGAGGCCGCAGGGACCCGGCCTGCGGAATCTGGGCCTGCGCGGCGGAGCGAGCGGTGTCGCGGTGCTCGTCGCCCTGGCGGTCGGCGTCGTTGCCGTCGGCGCCTGGCACATCACCCAGGGAACCTCGGGCGTCGGGGTCTGGGACCTCATGCGATACGCGGGCGGCGCCCGAGAATCGGTGAACGGCGTCCCGGTGGGCGACGTGCTCACCGGTTCCCGGCTGCCGCGTCTCGCGGCCGGCATCGCCGTCGGAGTCGCGCTCGGAGTCGCAGGCGCGCTGCTGCAATCGATCACGCGCAACCAGCTCGCCTCTCCCGACACGCTCGCGGTGACCGCGGGTTCGTACTTCGCGCTCACAGCAGTCGCGGCCTTCGGGCTGTCGCTGCCCATGTGGGCGTCTGGCGGCGTCGCCTTCGTCGGCGGTCTCGCGGCAGCCGCGCTCGTGCTCACCCTCGCCGGAAGTACCGCTGGTACCGGCACAACCAGACTGATCCTCGCCGGTTCTGCGCTCGCGATGGCGCTCGATGCCGGCACCGCGATGCTGCTGATCCTGTTCAAGGAGAACACCACCGGCCTCTTCGCCTGGGGCAGCGGATCTCTGGCGCAGCTCAACATCGACGCCTCGTTGCGCGCCATCCCCCTCATCGTCGTCGTGCTCGCGGTGGCGCTGCTGCTCGCACGCCGACTCGACGTGCTCGGCCTCGGCGACGACACCGCCTCCGCGGTCGGGGTGCCGATTCGCGCCACCCGACTCATCTCGGTGACCTGCGCCGTGCTGCTCACGAGCACCGCCGTCATGCTGGCGGGGCCCATCGCCTTCGTCGGACTCGGAGCACCCGTGCTCGCCCGGCTCATCGCCGCGAAGGTGCGGCCCCTCGCACGGCACGTGCTGCTCATCCCGGTCTCCGGCCTGCTCGGCGCGCTCCTCATCCTCCTCGCCGATGCCGGGCTCCGCGCGATCCTCGGCGCGGAGGGTGCGACATCTGTGCCCACAGGAATTCCGACCGCGCTGCTCGGCGCCGTGGTCATCGTGGTGCTCGCGCTCCGCATGCGAGACGCGGGGGGCGTGCGGAACCCGCCCCAGGCGAAAGCCCCCGGGCGCTCCCGCCGCCGTCTCGGCGTCGTCATCGCCATCGCCGGGGTGCTCCTCGTCGCCGCCGCGATCGTCGGGCTCCTCGCGGGCAGCCTGTGGCTGCGCACGGGCGACCTCGCACTCTGGTTGCAGGGAGCCGCTCCCGACCTGGTCACGCGCGCCATCGACGAACGCGTTCCGCGCGTGGCCGCTGCGCTGCTTGCGGGCGCGGCGCTCGCGCTCTCCGGCTGCGTCGTGCAGTCGACCGTGCGCAACCCGCTCGCGGAGCCCGGACTGCTGGGAATCACGGCGGGTGCCGGGCTCGGCGCCGTGATCGCCGTGACCAACGGGGGCGGGCGACCGCTGCTCGTGGTGCTCGCCCTCGCCTTCGGCCTCGCCACGTTCGCGCTCATCGCAGTGCTCTCCTGGCGCGGCGGCATGCTGCCCGATCGCTTCGTGCTCATCGGCATCGGCTGCGGGTACGGCCTGACCGCGCTCACCACGTTCCTGCTGCTGCGCGCCGACCCCTGGAACGCCCCGCGCATCCTGACGTGGCTCTCCGGCACCACCTACGGGCGGTCGCTCCCGGACGTGCTGCCCGTCGCGATCGCGCTGGTGATCGCCCTGCCGATCCTCATCGGGCTGCGCCGCCACCTCGACCTGCTCGCCATCGACGAGGACACCCCGCGCATTCTCGGCATCGGGCTCGAGAAGACGCGCTTCTCGCTGCTCGCCATCGCAGCCGCACTCGCGGCGGTCAGCGTGGTGGCGGTCGGCGTCATCGGCTTCGTCGGACTCGTCGCCCCGCACCTGGCGCGCGCCATCGTCGGCGCCAGGCATACGCGCATCATTCCCGTATCCATGCTGCTCGGCGGCCTGCTGGTCTGCGTGGCCGACACCCTCGGGCGCACCCTCATCTCGCCCGCCCAGCTGCCCGCCGGGCTGATGCTCGCACTCATCGGCGCCCCATACTTCGTGTGGCTGCTGCGGCGCTCGGCCTGAGGCGGGGGCGCACCCCGCTCAGCCGGTGACGGCCTCGCCGAGGAAGTCCTCGATGAGCGCCGCGACGAATGCCGGCTTCTCCGCGACGAGACCGTGCGTCGTGCCTGGGATGAGGCCGAGGCGCGCGTTCGGCAGCGCCGCGGCGATGCGCAGCGAGTGGAGCGGTCGCACCGTGTCGCGGTCGCCGGCGAGCACCAGCACCGGCGAGGTGGCCCGCGCGAGGTCGGTCGGGTCGATGTGCGGCTCGGTCGTCCAGAGTCGCATGCACTTCTCCCAGACGGCGTCGGCGTGAGCGGCGCCATCGGGCGACAGGCGCTCGAAGGCTTCGCGCTCGGGGCTCACGCGATCCTGCGCTTCGGGGCTGTGCACCGCGCGGCCGGCCGGCGGCAGTGCCGGCAGGATCGGCCCGTTCACCGCCGGGTCTCGGTCGTAGGCCGAAGGGTCGAGGTTCGCACTGATCGCGGTCAGCGTGCGCACTCGTTCCGGATGCTGCATTGCGAGGAGCAGCCCGATGATCGCTCCGTCGCTGTATCCGACGATGTGGGCGTCGGCGAGATCGTGCGCGTCGAGATAGGCGAGCGCATCGGCGACCCCGCTCTCGTAGGAGTAGCCCCCGGCGATATCCGCGGAACGACCGTGCCCGGGCCGCTCGTAGGCGTGCACGCGGCGCGATGCGGCGAGCGCGCCCGCGATCGGGGCTAGCGACTCGAGCGAGCAGAAGCCGCCGTGGAGCATCACGACGGGCTCGCCCGTGCCCGTGACCTCTTCGTACAGGTCGACGCCGCCGATGCGCACGTTGGCCATTCCCCGTCCCTCCCGTTCGCGTGGGCGTCTACTGCCAGTTCCGGGCGAGGCGGCGCAGCTTGCGCCCACGCCAGCGCCACATCAGGGCGAGCACCGGCCGGAAGAGAGGTGCGAGCGCGCCGCCGATGTGCAGCTCATCCGTCCAGACCGCACGGTGCTCCGAGGCGCGGGATCGCGAGATCGTCATCTCGTGCCGCCACTCCGCGAGCAGTGCGAGCGGTCCCGTGAGCGGACGACCGTGATCGCGCATCGTGCGGGGCCAGTCGGCGCCCGCGGTCGAGGGAAGATCGGTGATCCGGATCAACTGGGCGCCGACCGGCAGCGCGCCGAAGACGCGCAGCCGCGCGCGCGTCTCGGTGCCAGTGGTCAGCGCTTCCGGAAACGCGCGTTCGGGCTGCATGACGAGGAACGGCGCGTACAGCTCGGCCGCGACGCTCGGGTCGTGGAGCGCGCGCCAGGCGACGTCAGGCGGGCAAGCGGCTTCGAACTCGGTGCGGATGCGCATGCATCCCAGTCTGCACCCCGCGCATGCGAGCGAGCCGGAGGCGCATCCCCCGACCCGCTCGCAGCACCGCGACGAGAGCGCTACTCGGCGACGAAGAAGAGTCGCTTGTTCGCGAACTCCCCGATGCCGATCGGACCCATCTCACGGCCGAAGCCCGAGCGCTTCACACCGCCGAACGGAATCTCAGCCGACTCCGCGGCGATGATGTTCACGTGACTCATGCCGGTCTCGAGTCGCGAGGCGACCCGAGTGGCGCGGGCTTCGTCGGTCGAGAACACCGACCCGCCCAGCCCCAGCGCGCAGTCGTTCGCGAGCTCGAGCGCCTCCTCGTCGCTCGACACCCGGTACACCGTGGCGACCGGCCCGAAGATCTCCTCGCCGTACGACTCGGAATCCCGCGGCACGTCGACCAGGACCGCTGGCGAGTAGTACGCGCTCGGCCCCTCGGAGAGCGTGCCACCCGCGAGCAGCCGCGCCCCCTCGGAGACGGCCTTCTGCACCTGCGCGTCGACGGTCTCCGCAGCTGTGCGCGACGAGAGCGGCACGTACTGGCCCTCCTGGAGATCGAGCTGGTCGCCCGGCTCCAGGCCCTCGGCGAGTCTCACGAGCTCAGCGACGAACTCATCGTAGATGTCGTCCATCACGATGAGGCGCTTGTTCGAGTTGCACACCTGGCCGGCGTTGTAGACGCGGAAATCCCACGCCTGCTTCGCAACATCGGCCACATCGTCGGAGTCGAGCACGACCATCGCGTCGATGCCGCCGAGCTCGAGCACCGCCTTCTTCAGATGCGATCCGGCCTGCGCGCCGATGATCGCTCCAGCGCGCTCGGAGCCCGTGAGCGACACTCCCTGCACCCGCGGGTCGGCGATGATCGTCGCGATCTGATCGTGCGAGGCGAACACGTTCTGGTATCCGCCGACGGGAACGCCGGCCTCTTCCATGATCTCCTGGATCGTCAGCGCCGAACGCGCGCAGACGTCGGCGTGCTTGAGCAGGATCGTGTTGCCGAGCACCAGGTTCGGCGCTGCGAAGCGCGCCACCTGGTAGTACGGGAAATTCCACGGCATCACGCCGAGGAGCGCGCCCACCGGCAGGTGCTCGATGTACGCCTTCCCCGGAATCGTGCTCGGGATCTCGTAATCGGTGATCAGGCTCGGACCGTGCACCGCGTAGTAGTCGATGATCTGGGCCGCGAACTCCACCTCGTCGATCGATTCGGCGATCGACTTGCCCATCTCCAGCGCGATCAGACGAGCGAGCTCGTCCTTGCGCTCGATGAACAACTCGGCGACCCGTTTGACGACAGCGGCGCGCTCTTGCACGCTCCGCTCCCGCCATTCCCGGTATACGGCGTCGGCGCCCGCGAGCGCCTCCTCGATCTGCGCATCGGTCGCGGCCTCGAACGTCTCGAGAACCTCACCCGTGGCAGGATTCTGCACCCGGTACTTGGACATGGTTATCTTTCCTCCAGATAGGGCGGCGCGTCGACGCGCCAGGATCCGCATGAGATCACGCGGCTCCGCGTCCCACTGTACCCACGCCCCTCGGGAATGCGTGCGCGGCGAACCTCGCCGGGAGTCATCCTCTCGGGGGAGGCGGTGCGCCGCGAACCTGCTTAGGCTCGAACCATGGAACCCCAGGCCCTCATCCTGATCATGACGATCGCCGTTCCCGGCGTTGTCGCCGCCGTCGTCACCGCGCTCAACGCGAAGCGCTGGAACATCGCGATCCGCGCTCAGCGCGCCCGCCGCTCCGCGATGCAGCACGACGACGCGACGACTCACACGGGGTAGGGCTCGCCCCGCAGCAGTTCCGCGAGATGCGCGGCATTGGCCGCCGCTGTGCGGATGGTCGTCGCCACCGCCTCCGGCGTCTCGTCGAGCTCGCGGTAATCCGTGCCGCCCATCGCCTGACCGTTCCAGTAGACCGAGGACTGCGCCGGAATCGTGAAGCCGGTGTCGCCGAGCGCCTGCGCGAGAATGCCGCAGATGTGGTGCGCGCCGTCCTCGTTGCCGACGACGACGGGAATCGCGACCTTCCCGAAGAGGGTGGGACGACCAGATGCGTCGGTCGCGGAGATCTCGGCGTCGAGCCGCTCGAGCACGCGCTGCGCGACGCTCGAGTGCTGCCCCAGCCACGTCGGCGTCACGAACACGAGCACGTCGGCCTGCAGCACCGCCTCCCTGATCTCGGGCCAGGCGTCACCCTCACCCATGTCGTTCTCGACGCCGGGGAGGATCCGGTGATCCACCGCGCGGATCGACGAGCCCTGCACCCCGTGCTCCTGCAACTGCTGCAGCACCTGCCCGCCGAGCACGTCACCGCTCGAGGGCTGGGGCGACGGCTTCAGCGTGCAGTTGATAAGCAGCGCCCTGGGAGCGGCGATCAAGGATTCGTCATGGGCATCAAAGGTCGTTTCGTATCCTGACATGGGCCGAGACTACGGGCGGGCGCCGAGACGGCATCAGGGGGTTTCGCATTCTGCGCGCTCGCGCTAGCCGTGGCCCCGGATCGCGGCAACCCGCCGAAAGCGGCATGATCCTGCGCAGTTCAGCGTCCTGCAGTCACGGCACTTTCACGGCTGCCACCGCTAGTTTCAGTACTCATGGACGACAGACCCGGTCATAGTACGAAGCTCACCCTCTCAGCGCATGTTGGGGGTGAGCGATGACAGGGGAAATCTGGGGCCTCCTCGCGGGGGTCCTCTTGACGCTCGGCACGGGCGTCTTCGTGGCGTCCGAGTTCGCACTCGTGAACCTGGACCGGCCGGAGCTCGAGCAGCGCCGCACGCGCGGCGAACGGCGACTCGGGCCCACCATCTCGGCGCTCAAGATCACGTCGACCCACCTCTCGGCGGCGCAGCTCGGGATCACGCTCACGACGCTGCTCGCCGGGTACACCTTCGAGCCGGCGATCAGCGCGCTGCTGCGCGGTCCGCTCATGAACGCGGGGGTGCCAGAGGCGGGCGTCGTCGGCGTCGGCGCGGTCGTCGCGATCACGCTCGCCACACTGTTCTCGATGATCTTCGGCGAGCTGATTCCGAAGAACTTCGCACTCGCGGTGCCGCTTGCGACCTCAAAGGTCGTCATCCCGCTGCAGATCGCGTTCACCTTCATCTTCCGCCCCGTGGTCGCACTGCTCAACGGCACCGCCAACCGGCTGATCCGCTCGATGGGCATCGAGCCGAAGGAGGAGCTCTCTGGGGCGCGCACCGCTGAAGAGCTGAGCTTCCTCGTGCGCCGCTCGGCGCTCGAGGGATCCCTCGACCACGACGAAGCCACCATGCTGCACCGCACCCTCTCCTTCTCATCCCGCACGGCAGAAGACGTGATGACGCCCCGCGTCGTCGCCGAGATGCTGCCCCGCACCGCGTCCGCGGCCGAAGTCGTCGCGCGCAGCGTCGAGACCGGCCACTCCCGGTACCCGGTGTTCGATGAGAGCGTCGACGACATCGTGGGCATCGTGCACGTGAAGTCGGCCTACGCGGTCGACTTCGATCGCCGCGACTACACCTCCGTGTCAGAGTTCATGTCAGAGCCCGTTCGCGTCCCGGAAGCCGCGGGAGTGGCCTCGCTGCTCGAGGTGCTGCGGCAGCGCAGCTACCAGATGGCGGTCGTCGTCGACGAGCACGGAGGCACCGCAGGGGTCGTGACGCTCGAAGACCTCGTCGAGGAGCTGCTCGGAGAGGTGCGCGACGAACACGACGCACTCCTCGAAGACGTCGTGGTGAGCGGCGATGAGATCTTCTTCCCCGCCTCGCTGCGCCCCGACGAGCTCTGGGACCGGCTCGCGATCCGCGTGCCGGAGAGCGAAGAGTACGAGACCATCGCCGGGTACGTACTCGAAACCCTGGAGCGCATCCCCGATCTCGGCGAGGAGCTCGCGCTGGCCAACGGCACGCTGCGCGTCGAGGAGTTCGACGGCTCGCGCATCACGCGGTTGCGGTACGCCACATCCGATCGCGAGAGCGACCCAGCGTTCAATACGCGCACCAAGGTGATGGACGCCTTCGAGCAGGGCCGCCAGCCCGCGCAGCCTGGCCAGACCGATCAGCAGAGCCGACGCCAGGGAGTCGAACGATGAACGAGTATCTTCCCGGGCTCATCTGGCTCGTCGTGCTCCTCGTGGTGAACGCGTTCTTCGTCGGCGCCGAATTCGCCGTCATCTCCGCTCGGCGGTCGCAGATCGAACCGCGCGCCGCAGCGGGCAGCAAGGCCGCCAAGACGACGCTCTGGGCCATGGAGCACGCCACCCTCATGCTGGCGACGAGCCAGCTGGGCATCACCGTCTGCTCGCTCGTCATTCTGAACGTCTCGGAGCCGGCGATCCACCACCTGCTCGAGATCCCGCTGCTCGCGTGGACGGGGCTCACCGCGGAAGCCGTATCCGTCACGGCGTTCATCGTCGCGCTGCTGCTCGTCACGTTCTTGCACGTCGTCTTCGGCGAGATGGTGCCGAAGAACCTCGCGTTCTCGGTGCCGGATCGCGCTTCGCTCCTGCTCGCCCCGCCGCTGGTCTTCGTGTCCAAGGTGGTCGGGCCAGTGATCCGGTCGCTCAACTGGATCGCCAACGGCTTCCTCCGCCTCTGCGGCGTGCAGCCGAGAGACGAGGCGAACACCGCGTTCACCATCGACCAGGTCGCGAGCATCGTCGAGCAGTCGACCCGGGAGGGAACCCTGGAGGATACGAGCGGGACGATCTCCGCCGCGTTCGAGTTCACCGAGAAGCACGTCTCCGATGTCGAGGTGCCGCTCGACGCCCTCGTGCGACTGCCCCTCGATGCGACCCCGCGCCAGGTGCAGCAGGCGGTGTCCGAGCACGGCTACTCGCGCTACGTGCTGCACTCCGCTGACGGTCAGCCCGAGCGCTACCTGCATCTCAAGGACATCCTCGACCTCTCCTCCGCGGCGGAGATCGGCGCCCCGATTCCTTCGAGCCGCGCGCGCGACCTGCCCACCGTGGCGGCGGGCGCCGAGGTCGAGGACGCACTCGAGCTGTTGCGCGAGCGCGGTGCGCACATCGCTCGCGTCGGCTCAGAGGCGGGCGGCTTCACCGGTGTGCTCTTCTTGGAGGACATCGTCGAGGAACTCGTGGGCGAGGTCGAAGACACCGCGCACGCGCTGTAACCACCGCGAAGTCCCCGCGATCCGAGTGGATCGCGGGGACTTCTGCGACGAAAGCGCGTTTCGTGCTCTGTCCCTGTGAGGAGAGCGCACGAAACGCGCTTTCGGTGGGCATGTGTCTGCGCGCCCGCGGCCGGCTCAGGCCGAAGCGACCACCACGATCGGATCGGTGGTCGGGGCGCCCGTGGGCGACCCGCCGCGATCCTCGACCGTCACCGCGAGCGCATCGCCGGGCGTGAACCCCTCGGCGAGCACCGCAGCGCCGCCGTTCGCGTCGGCATGCATGACGCCGAGCGAGATCGGCTGATCGCCGCGTACGAGCCACACCTCGTAATCGTGATTCTCGGGCGCCGCCTCCATGCCGTCCGTCATGAACACGGCCTGCTGCGTGGAGTCCGACCAGTGCAGCGTCGCTTCCGCCGATCCGACGCTGACCGTCGTCGACTGCGAGTCGGGCGCCGACTCGACCTGCTGCAGGGCGACCGAAACGGGATCCTGCGGGGCCACGATTCCACCCATCGGCAGCGCGAGCGCGATCGCGAGCAGCACCGCGACCGACGCCGCGAGCCCGAACCAGGCCGCCTTGCGGCGCGAACGCTTGAACGCCAGCTCCGGATCATCCGGCTCCTCGATCAGCTCCGGCACCAGATCGCCCGGGCGGGCGGGCGTCGGTCGAGGCGTCGGAGTCGCCTCCGCGCGGGGCTCGGGCTCGTGACCGGCCTCGAACTGCGGCGAGCGCGCGATCAGATCGAGGATCGCGGCGCGGGCTCCAGCGGGCGGCGCGACCTCGGGCGTCGAAACGGCGATGGCCGCGACCGTCTCGCGATCCTCGTCGACGACCTCGAGCCATTCTGGATGAGCTGCCAGCGCCTCCGAGAAGCTCTGCTCCTCTTCCGGGGAGAGCGCATGCAGGGCGCGGGCAGCGGAGAGCTCGCGGAACTGTTGCTCGTTCATCGCGTCGCCTCCATTTCTTTCCTGAGACGGGTCAAACCGTCTCGAATTCTTGATTTGATGGTGCCGAGCGGCGCTCCGAGGAGCACGGCGATCTCGCTCTGGCTGTACCCGCCGAAGTAGGCGAGCACGATCGCGCGGCGCTGAGGCTCGGGGAGTTCGCTGAGGCCGTGCACGGCACGCGTGCCGTCGATCATGAGCTCCACCTCCTCATCGACTGCCGGCTGCGCTTCGGCCAAGTCGCGCGTACCGGCGGCGAGGTCCCTGCGACGGGACGCCTGCGAGGCGCGGACACGATCCACTGCTCGCCGGTGGGCGATCGTGAGGAGCCACGTGCGAGCTCGGCCCCGTTCCGGATTGAACGAATCCGCGGTCTGCCACGCTTCGAGGAAGACCTCCTGCAGTACCTCCTCGCTCTGCGACCGGTCGACCAGGACCCTGAGGATCAGACCGAACACTCGGGCCGAGAGCAGATCGTACAGCTCGGCGAAGGCGCGCTGGTCTCCCACCGCGGCGCGTGCGAGCGCCCTATCCGCCGGATCGACGCTCGCGCCGTCCTCCGGTATTTCCACCCCGTCAATGACCATCACACTCAGCATGCCTCATTCACCTCCGCTCTGCCTTCGTCTCGTGCCTCGAGTCCAAATCCGTTATGCGATCGGGGCCTACCCGAAGGTGAACGAGTAGACCTGCACGCCCTGGGGAACCTGCACATCGAGCGTGCCCTCGGCCGGATCATCCGCCTCCACCACTCGGTAGGAGCGCGGCGTTCCGTCGATCTCGATGGATCGGGTGCCACCACCCTCGACCGCGACCTCGATCGTGCCGCTGCCCGCGATGACGGCTCGCACCTCCTGGCCGCGGTAGTCGAGGCGGATGTTCGCCTCCGAATCGTCGGTCGGAGTCACATACTGCGTCTCGATCGTCCACTTGCCGTCGAGCGCGAACGTGTCCTGCTTCTGATCCTTCGGGAACTCGTACTCGCCCTCACCGGCCCGGTAGTCGCCGGGGCCCGCGAAGTTGCGGTCCTTGGACGAGCCGAGGAACGTCTCAGGGCTGGTGCTGCCGACCTCCGGCGTCGCATCCGAGATGTTGGTCTCAGCGGGCAGCTCCTCGTCGGGATTCGCATCCTCGAGCAGTTCTCGCATGAGCTTCTCGGTGGTCTCGTAGTTGCCCTCGCCGAACGAGATGTGTCGCACCGTGCCCTCCGCATCGATCAGGTAGTGGGCGGGCCAGTAGCGGTTGCGGTAATTCGTCCAGGTCGAGAGATTGTTGTCCATGGCGACCGCGTACTCGATGCCGAAATCCTTGATGCCGGCCTCGACGTTCGACTGCTCCTTCTCGAATGCGTACTCGGGCGAGTGGACGCCGATCACCTTCAGTCCCTTGTCGCCGTACGCCTCATCCCAGGCGACCACGTGCGGGATCGAGCGCTGGCAGTTGATGCAGGAGTAAGCCCAGAAGTCGATGAGCACGACCTCGCCCTTCAACTCGTCGAGATCGAGCGCCTCGCCGCCCTCCGTGTTCAACCAGGTGTCGATGCCCTTGATCGAGGGCGCCTTGCCGCACGACGCGAGCTCGTCGGCGTCGTTCGCGCACTTGTCGAGATCGCGGTTCTCGTCGGTGACGAGACCGCCCAGGTTCAGGGCGCTCTTGCCGGCGTCGCTCTCGGCCAGATCCTTCTGGATGCCGGCCGTGTAATCGGGCAGCAGACGCTGCAGCGCCTGCGGCACGTTGAACGCGAGCCCGACGGCGAGGGCGATCAGGGCGACGCCGCCGACGATGCGCAGCGTGCGCTCGCGTTTGCGGAAGCCGCGGATGCGCTGGGCGACCTTGCTGCCGGCGAGCGCGAAGACGAGCAGCGGCAGCGCGACGCCGATCGCGAAGGAGAAGGTGAGCAGGACGGTCTCGATGCCGATCTGGCCGGTCGCACCCGCCACGATGATCGCAGCGAGCACGGGGCCGGCGCACGGCACGAATACCGTTCCGAGCGCGAGACCCATGCCGAACCCGTTGCCTCCCTCGCCGACCTTGCGGCGGGGCAGCCGCTGGAACGGCTTCTCGAGCAGCTGCTCGAACCCGGGGAAGAGCATGCCGACGCCGATGATCAGCAGAACGGCGACGCCGGCCCAGCGGATCGCGCTCTGCGGAATGTTCAACAGCCCGAGCAGCACCGATCCGAGCAGCGTCACCACGGAGAAGCTCAGCACGAGCCCCGCGATGATCCAGAACGGGCGGCTGCGCTTCGCCGGAATGACCTCCGGCGCCTTCCCCGGCGCGGCCGGCTGCGCGCCGGCCGTCAGGAAGATGACCGGCAGTACCGGGAGAATGCACGGCGAGATGCCGGTGATGAGTCCGCCGAGCAGACCGATAAGCACGATGTCCATGAGAGGCCTTCCTATTGCGAGGTACTTCGGAGCGGAGCGCCGATCGGATGGGTCTGAGGCCAGGAGAGCTCGGGTCTCGTGCGGGCCCCACTGCGGATGCCGGGCCAGCAGTTCTTGTTCGCGCGCGGGCGCGCGCGAGGGCACGCACGCTCCCGCGCTCCGACGCTCCCGCGCTCCCGCGCTCCGACGCTCCCGCGCTCCCGCGCACTGCCACGACACCGCGAAGGCCCCGGAAAACTTTTTCGATCAATTTCCCATCCGACCGCGGAAGGGCTCCGAAGACGTTTACAAGCCGCGGAAATCTGCGGATCTCATCTCGAGGAGGAACCATGTTCACCAAGAAGAAGACCCTCGGCGCCGCGTTCGCAATGACGCTTGTCGGCGCCGCAATGCTCACCGGCTGCTCCATGGGAGCGTCGGACGAAGCCGCCGAAGACCAGACCACGGAGCAGATGGAAGAGACCCCCATGGAGGAGCCGGCGGAGTCGTCGGACGCCATGGATCCGGCAGCGAACCTGGTCGGCCCCGGCTGCGCGGCATACGCTGAAGCAGTGCCAGAGGGCGACGGCTCGATCCAGGGCATGTCGCAGGATCCGGTCGCAGTCGCGGCATCCAACAACCCGATGCTGAAGACGCTCGTCTCGGCGGTCAGCGGTCAGCTGAACCCTGACGTCGACCTCGTCGACACCCTGAACGGCGACGAGTTCACCGTGTTCGCACCGGTGGATGACGCCTTCGCGAAGATCGACGCCGGCACCATCGATACGCTGAAGACCGATAGCGACCTGCTCAGCAGCATCCTCACCTACCACGTGGTGCCCGGCCAGATCGAGCCGGCTGACATCGCAGGCATGCACACCACTGTGCAGGGCGCTGACCTCGAGGTGACCGGCTCGGGTGACGAGATGATGGTCAACGACTCGAACATCATCTGCGGCGGAGTCCAGACCGCGAACGCGACCGTGTACCTGGTCGACACCGTTCTGATGCCCCCGGCCAAGTAATCTCGCCGGTGCAGTAATCCCGGCGTGAGAGCCAGCGCAGTCGCGGCTCGATCGCCCGCAAGGCCAATGTGTCCGTCGCTCGCACAGGAGAGGCGGGCACATTGTTGTTCGCAGTGACACGCAGCGCCCGGGCCCCGAGGATGGGGTCCGGGCGCTGCGTCGTCTGCGGACGGCGGATGGGGACGGACGCGAGAGCGCGATCCGGCACCGTTCGCACTGAGCGGCGAGCATCAACTGCGCTTTCGAGCTGATCGCTCGCTCGGAGAGATGCCCGCGGCGGATCTCGCCGCCTTACACGCGCACGAGCATCTTGCCCACGTTCGCGCCGCGCATCATGTCGAGGAACGCGTCGACGGTGTGGTCGATGCCGTCGACGATCGTCTCGTCGTACGCGATCTCCCCGGCGGCGAACCATTCGCCCATCCGCTGCTGGAACTCGGGCGCGTGCTGCAGATGCTTGCCGACGGTGAAGCCCTCGAGCTTCAGGGCGCGCGTGATGAGATTCGCCATGTTGTCGGGCCCCGGGGTGGTCTCCGAGGTGTTGTACTCGGCGATCGCGCCGCAGAGCGCCGCGCGGCCGTCGTCGTTGAACGCATCGAGCGCCGCCTCGAGGTGGTCGCCCCCCACGTTGTCGAAGAAGACGTCGATGCCGTCGGGAGCTGCGGCGGCGAGTTGGCCGCGCACGTCGCCGTCCTTGTAGTTGAAGGCCGCGTCGTATCCGTACTTCTCGGTGAGCAGCGCCACCTTCTCAGCGGATCCCGCCGAGCCGATCACCCGCGCCGCTCCGAGGAGCTTCGCGATCTGGCCCGCCGCTGTGCCGACCGCTCCCGCGGCGCCCGAGATGAAGACGGTCTCGCCTTCGCGCAGGCCGGCGATGGCGGTGAGACCAACGTACGCCGTGAGGCCCGTCATCCCCATGATGTGGAGGCGCAATGAGAGCGGCACCCCATCGATCTCCGGGACGACGCGGAACGTCGCTGCGTCTGCCTGCACCAGGTCCGACCACCCATGCTGGTGAAGCACGACCGCGCCCTCTGGCACCTCGTCAGAGGCGGAGGCCACGACTCGGCCGATGGCGCCGCCCTGGATCTGCTCGCCGAGCGCGTACGGCGCGACGTAGCTGCGTGCGTCGTTCATGCGGCCGCGCATGTAGGGATCGACCGACACGAACGCGTTGCGCACGCGCACCTCGCCCGGCTGCAGTTCGCCGAGTTCGACCTGCACGGTGCGGAAGTCGTCGTGCGTTGGCCAACCGCTCGGGCGGGAGACGAGCTGAATCTGTGTGCTGACGGGTGCGGTCACGTGGAACCTCCAGAGTGTGCGGGCGATCCTGCGCCCTCGGATGCCGGCTCGGAACGAACCGGGCTATATGGAACAGTCGTTCCAATATATACTGGAACGATCAGTCCTGAAAGGCGCACTCATGGCACGTACAGCTTCCTTCGACCGCGACGCAGTCGTGCGCGCCGCGATGGACGTCTTCTGGACGACCGGCTACGAGGGCGCCGGGATCGCCGACCTCGAACGGGCCACCGGGCTGCGGCGCTCGAGCATCTACAACAGTTTCGGCTCGAAGCGCGGACTCTTCGACGCTGCCGTGGAGCAGTACCTCGACGACGTCATCCGCCCCCGCCTGAAGCCGTTGACGGCAGCGCCGGTCTCACCCGATGCCGTCATCGGCTACCTGGCGGGACTGCGCGACGCCTTCGCGGATCCCGCGTCGCTCGCCGCGCGCAGCGGGTGCATGCTCATCAACACGGCCGGCGCTCCGATCGGCGAAGACGCGGCGGTCGCCGCATCGGTCTCGGCGTACCGCGACGAACTGCGCGCAGCCCTCAAGCGCGGCATCACCGCCCGGCTCCCCCGCCTCGACCCGGGTGCGGCGGATCGCCTCGCCGACGCCTGCACCGGCCAGGTGGTGGCGGCACTTGCGCTCGCTCGCATCGACCGGAGCAGTGCGACCGCGGCCATCGATACGGCGCTCGCCCTCATCGCGGCGGCGTAGCGGCGATTGTCGGGGGCCGCTGCAAGAATGCAGCCATGCTCACCACATTCGCGGTCTCGGGGTACCGATCGCTCGTCGACCTGATCGTGCCACTCGACCGGCTCACGATCGTCTCGGGAGCGAACGGCACCGGCAAGTCCAATCTGTATCGGGCGCTGCGTCTGCTCGCGGCAGCCGGCGAGGGTCGCATCGTGGGGTCGATCGCCCGGGAAGGCGGGCTCGCGAGCGTGCTCTGGGCGGGTCCAGAGGTGTCGCGTCGCGCATCGGGTCCGATCAAGGGCGCCTCCCCGGGGCGCCCGGTCTCCCTCAGGCTGGGTTTCGGGTCGGATGAGTTCGGCTACCTCACCGATCTCGGCCTGCCGCAGCTCGACCGGGGCCGCAGCTTCTTCACGCAGGACCCGGAGGTGAAGCGGGAGCAGGTCTTCGTCGGGCCGTTCGCCCGGCCGGCATCCGTCATCGTCGATCGCACGCGTGCGGCGGTGCGCGTGCGAGACGACGGATGGCGCGTGCTGCAGCAGACCCTCGGCCCCGGGCAGAGCGTGCTGCTCGATCTCGAGGACGCGACCGCACTGCCCGACACGCTCCGCCTGCGGCATCGCATGGCGCAATGGCGCTTCTACGATCACTTCCGCACCGACCGCGACGCCCCGGCCCGCGCGCCGCAGGTCGGCACGCGCACGCGGTGGCTCAGCGATGACGGCGCCGATCTGGCCGCGGTCTGGGCGACCGCGATCGAGGCGGCGCAGGATCACGATCTGACCGATGCCGTCTCCGACGCGTTTCCGGGGTCGCGCGTCTCGATCGACGTCGTCAGCGGCGTGTTCCGCCTCATGCTCAGTCAGCCGGGCCTCCTCCGGCCGCTCTCGACGGCGGAGCTCTCCGACGGCACCCTGCGATACCTGCTGCTCTGCGCGGCGCTGCTGCCGGCCGATCCGCCGCCGCTGATCGTCGTCAACGAGCCGGAGGCATCACTCCACGAAAGCCTGATCCCGGCGCTCGCCTCGCTGATCGCGACCGCGGCGAACCGCACGCAGGTCGTCGTCGTCACCCACTCGAGCGTATTGCGCCGGGCGCTCGAAGACGCGGGTTCCGCCATCGAACTCGTCTCCGACGGGGACGGCACGGAAGTCGCGGGCCAGGGTCTGCTCGACGTGCCGCGCTGGGAATGGCCGAGGCGATGAGCCGGGCACCCGTGACCGTCGCCTGGGCGCGCATCGCCGTCGGCGCGATCGTCATCGTCATTCTCTGCACCACGTACCTGCAGGGCGTCGGTGGCATGAACCCATTCGATTTCTTCGGCTACTTCACGAACCTCACGAGCCTGCTCTCCGCCATCCTGCTCATCGCACTCGGAAGCAGCGGAGCGCGGAAGCGCCCAGCACCGCGCTGGGCCGCGACGGCGCGCGGGGTCGCCGTCGCGTGCATGCTCGTCGTCGGCGTGATCTACAACGCACTCGTACCCGGCACCGGTGCGGCGCCTCCGTGGGTCAGCGCCGTGCTGCACATCGTGTTCCCGGCGCTCCTCCTGCTCGACTGGATCGGCGTCGGCGATCGCCCGCCGCTCCCGTGGCGCCGGTTATGGCTGGTGCTGCCGTATCCGCTCGCGTGGATCGGGGTCGTACTGGTGCGCGGCGCGACCGACGGGTGGGTGCCGTACGGGTTTCTCCTCCCGGAGCGCGGCGGGGGAGCGCTCGTCGGCACGATCCTGGGGCTGCTGATCGCGCTGCTCGCGAGCGGCGCGCTGGTCTGGTCGCTGAGCCGCGTCCGGCTCTCGGCGGGCCGCCGCGCGCTCCGGATGGACTCCTGACGCCCTTGCAGCATACCCCCACAGGGTATACTGTCGACGCGAAGGAGCACTCCGTCCCTCACCTCGAAGGAGCATACGCATGGCTACGACTGCATTCACCGTCACCGGAATGACCTGCGATCACTGCGAGCGCGCAGTGCGATCGGAAGTCGGCGAGATCGCTGGAGTCACCGGCATCTCGGTGAGCGCGGCCTCCGGTCAGCTCAGCGTCACGACCGCAGGAGACCCGGTCGACACCGCTGCCGTACTCGCGGCCGTCGACGAAGCCGGGTACACCGCGCAACTCGCCTGAGCCGCGCCAGGTACGTGCTGCGGCCCGCGGGTAGACCCAGCCGACTGCACGCACCTCGCTGCGCCACCGGCTCATCGGCGCGATCGTGCTGTCGGCCCCGGTGATCCTGCTCTCCATGACCCCCGAGTCGGGCGGTGTCACGGCTTCCGTCGGTGAACAGACAGGACTCGGTCAGCGGACCGGCTTCGGTGAGGCTGGAAACCCTGATGGCGTCTCACCGAAGCGCGATCTCTCACCGAGAGCCCGCGGGGAGTGCTCAGCGATTCTGCGGAGCGCTCCCAGGCCGTGTCAGTACAGTTCCTGAGAAGCAACGGGCAGGCGGCCCGAGCGTGAAGAGGAACGAGGCCGGGTGCTGCCGATCGTCGACATCATCATCGTGGTCGTGCTCATCGTCTCCACGCTCGCCGGTGTGCGCTCGGGATTCTTCTCCGTGGTCGGTGCGCTCGCCGGTCTCGTCGCGGGCGCGGCGGTCTCGCCCTGGTTGCTGCCGATCATCGCCCGCGAACTGCCCGAGAACGGCTGGCGCAGCACCGCGGTGATCGGTTCGGCGATTCTGCTGCTCGCCCTCGGCGCCTGGCTCGGCTCCGTGATCGGCTCCTTCCTGCGCCGCGGTGCAGACCGGCTCAAGCTGCGCGCGATCGAACGCCTGCTCGGCGGGGCGCTCGGCCTCGTCGCCTCGGTCACCGCAGTGGCCCTCATCGGCGCCGCCATCACAGCATCGGGCGTGCCGGGCGTCTCATCAGCGGTCGCATCCTCGACGGTGCTGCGCACGCTGCAGCAGTGGACGCCGAAACCGCTCACCGACGCTGCCGCCCGCTTGCACGCGGCGGTGCTCGGCGACACCGTGATCCCGACGGTCGATGCACTGCTCGACTCAGACCTCAGCACGGAAACCCCCGCGGCGACCGTCGACACCGACGACCCAGCACTCGCCGCCTCGGCCGCCTCGGTCGCACGCATCTCGGGTCTCGCATACGGGTGCGGCACGATGCCGACGGGCACCGGCTTCGTCGTCGCCGAGGATCGCATTGTCACGAACGCCCACGTCGTCGCCGGCATCGAGACCCCGCTCGTGGAGCTGCCGGGCGAACCGGCGCGCGACGGCCGGGTCCTGTACTTCGATCCGATCGACGATCTCGCAGTGATCGCTGCGGACGTCGACGCCAGCCCGCTTCCCCTCGACGATTCGCTCGTGCCGGGAAGCGGAGGTGCGGTGCAGGGCTACCCGTACGGCGGCCCGTTCACGACGGTCGGCGCCGGAGTGCTCGCGACGCGCGACGCTCCGATCGCGGACATCTACGGCACGTCGTCGACGCCGCGCTCGATCCACGTGCTCTCGGCCGATGTGCGGCCCGGCAATTCGGGAGGCCCCCTCCTGACCGCGGAGGGCGGCGTCGCGGGAGTCGTCTTCGCGAGAGACACGGAGCGGGCGAGTGTGGGCTACGCGATGACCCTCGCCGAACTGCTCCCCGTGCTCGCGACGCTCGAGACGGCGACGGCGCCGGTATCGACCGGGGCCTGCCTCTCCGGCTGACGCCGCGGGCTCAGCGCTCGGGCTCCGGCCGGAGGAGCAGCTTCACGAAGGGCAGGAAGCGGTCGACGCGGTCGGGCAGGGACCCCCAGCGATCCGCCATGCCCGCCATCATCTGCGCTCCGACGTACAGCTCGTTGATGATCTCGGCGAGCAATCGCGGCGACTCGGTCGAGGTGATCGATCCGTCGCGAATGCCCTGTTCGATCAGCATCGTGCCATTGCCCTGCCAGGTGACGTACGAGTTGTGACCGTGATCGCGGAGCGCCTCCGGCAGGGAGTCGACGAGCTGCAGGCCCGCCTGCACGAGTCGGTCCGTTGCCATGAGATCCGCGAGACGCCGGAGCATGACGATGACCGTGTCGAAGCCGTTGCGGCCGACCGCGAGCTCCTCATCGAGTGCGGCGCGCATGCGTTCCTGCTGCACCGCGAGCACGGCCTCCGCGATGTCGTACTTGTTGCCGAAGTGAAAGTAGATGGACCCCTGACTCGCTCCGGCCTCATCGGAGATGTCTTTGAGCTTGGCCTGATCGTAGGAGAGCCTCGAGAAGACCCGCCCTGATGCTTCGAGCAGCGCCATACGCGTCTCGATGCCGCGCTGCTGCTTCGTGCCAGCTCCCTCGATGTGTGGTGCCAACGGCGCCCCCTCGGTATCCCTGCCTCGGCTCGAACAGCCGAATCGGTTCCAAGATAGCCGCCGCGACCACGAATACGGCCCATCGGTATGCGTGTCGAAAACCACCGCGCCGCGGCACGCCGGCGCGTGCCGGGTTCCGCGCATCAGCTCTGCCGCGACTTCGACGATCTACTACACGCGACTCGCACTGGCAAGGCACTCACCCTTTACGCGGCGACCTTTCAAGGTGGAAGGTGCAGGAACGACACGAGAGCGGAGGCATGACGTGAGAGCAATGACCTATCGGGGGCCGTACAAGGTGCGGGTCGAGAACAAGCCCGAACCGAGAATCGAGCACCCCAACGATGCCATCGTCCGCGTGACCCGGGCCGCGATCTGCGGGTCCGACCTGCACCTGTACCACGGACTGATCCCAGATACGCGGATCGGTCACACCTTCGGCCACGAGATCGTCGGGGTCGTCGAGGAGGTGGGGTCATCGGTGCGTCACCTCTCGCGCGGCGATCGCGTCATGGTGCCGTTCAACATCTCGTGCGGCTCCTGCTACTTCTGCTCCCGCGGTCTGCTGTCGAACTGCCACAACGTGAACCCGAATGCGACCGCGATCGGCGGCATCTACGGGTACTCGCACTCCGCCGGCGGCTACGACGGCGGCCAGGCCGAACTCGTGCGCGTCCCGTTCGCCGATGTGGGACCCATGATCATGCCCGACTGGCTGGACGAGGACGACGCCCTGATGCTGACCGACGCGTTCTCGACCGGCTACTTCGGCGCGCAGCTCGGCGAGATCGCAGAACGCGAGACCGTCGTCGTGCTCGGAGCCGGCCCCGTCGGGCTGGCGGCCGCTCGCTCCGCGTGGTTCATGGGGGCGGGTCGCGTCATCGTGGTCGACCACCTCGACTACCGGCTCGAGAAGGCACGCACGTTCGCCTTCGCCGAAACCGTCGCAATCGGCGAGCATCGCGACCTGGTCGTCGAGATGAAGCGACTCACCGACGGGCTCGGGGCCGACGTCGTCATCGACGCGGTCGGCGCCGAGGCGGACGGCAGCGCACTGCAGCACATCACCTCCGCGAAGCTCAAGTTGCAGGGGGGCTCCCCCGTTGCGCTCAACTGGGCGATCGACTCGGTGCGCAAGGGCGGCCGCGTCGCCGTGCTCGGCGCGTACGGTCCGCTCCCGTCCGCCATCCGCTTCGGAGACGCGATGAACAAGGGAGTGACCATCCGAGCGAACCAGGCGCCGGTGAAACGGCAGTGGCCGCGCCTGCTCGAGCACATCCGGAACGGCGATGTGCGCCCTGGCGAATTGCTCACGCACCGACTCCCCCTCGAGCACATCGGCGAGGGCTATCACATGTTCTCCTCGAAGCTCGACGACTGCATCAAGCCCGCGATCATCCCCGGAACGGAGTAAGCCATGCCCTATCGCGCCGATCACCCGAACCGCGCACCCTCGTCGGAGGCGCTGCGAGCTCGCATCCCCGGCTGGGGAGCCGATCTCGATACCGCGCTCCGCCCCTCCTGGCCCATGGAGACCGCCGCACCGGAGCCCACCGGTGCGCACTGGGACTTCCCCGACCGCCAGCGCGAGCGCGGCGACCGCGAGCGGTCGATCGAGCATGAGATGCTGCCCCCGGTGTTCGGCACCGCGCAGCCGTTGCACGGCGCGTCGGGCGTCATCCGCCGGCTGGCGTATCGCCGGTTCGGAGAGGGGAAGAACACCCGCTGGCTCCTGCTCGTGCTCGGGGACCGCGTCGATGCCGTCGCAGCGCACCTGCGCTCCTTCGCCTCTGCGCGACCCGACAATCCGGTCACGCAGACCGGCGTGCTCAGCGAGTCCCGCCGCCGCCCGGTCCGCTCGCGCCTCGGGCGGGGTCGCGTCGATCTTCGGCACGCCTGGCTCGACCCCATCATCGTGGCAGGCCCGTGGGTCGTCTGGGCCGCCGTCGTCGTCTCCCTGCTCACTCGAGGACGACGCCGTGGGTGAGGCCGGGATGGTGCCGCCGCGCGACGGCGTACGCCTCGTCACCGACGACATCGCGATGATCACGCGGGCCAATGTCAACTGCTACCTCGTGGACGCCGCAGATGGGCCGGTGCTGGTCGATGCCGGCCTGCCGGGCAGCTGGAGCCTCGTGCGGAAGGCTGTCACCCGATTCGAGCACCGCCCCGGCGATCTCACGGCGGTCCTGCTGACGCACGCGCACTTCGATCACGTCGGGCTCTGCCGCACCCTGCAGCGCGAGCATGGGGTTCCCGTCCTGGTGCACGACGCCGACGCGCCCCTGCTGCGGCGTCCCTACCGGTACGCGCACGAGTCGGTCCGGCTGAAGTATCCGCTGCGGTATCCGGCGTCCCTCCCGGGGCTCGCCCGCATGGTGGGGGCCGGCGCCCTGGGCGTGCGCGGGGTCGACGCGGATGGTGATCTCTCGGGGAGTTCGGGCGCACTGGGTCGCTTCACTTCCGTGTTCAGCCCCGGCCACACGTTCGGGCACTGCGCACTGCGGTACTCGAGCTCGCAGGGGGGCGCACCCGTCGACGTGCTGTTCACGGGCGACGCGCTCGTCACGTACGACCCCTACACGGGGAAGCGCGGCCCGCGGACGGTCGCACGGGCTGCGACCGCGGACGCCGATCTCGGTTTCCGTTCGCTCGACGACCTGGCGCGCACGCGGGCCGCACTGCTCCTCCCCGGGCACGGTGCGCCCGACGTCAGGGGAGCCGCGCGAGCGGTATCGGAGGCCAGGCGGGTCGGCGTGGACTGAGCGGGATTCAGCAACAGGGCGGCGTTTCCATTGTCGATTCAGGAGCACCCCGCCCCTCGTGGGCCCGATTCGTGCGCGATCACCTGCGTGCGCTCCTCGAAACGCGTCAGAAAGTACGTACACTGACCCGGTGAACCGAGAATCGCACAGGCGCACCAACGACACGCGCCGCACGCTCATCGAGGCGACCATCAGCGTCATCGCTCAGCACGGCCTCGCGGGGGTCACCACTCGCCGAGTCGCCGAAGTGGCTGGAACACCGCTGGGGAGCGTGCACTACTGGTTCGCCAGCAAGGAGGCCCTCCTCGACGCCGTGGCCGCTCACGTGCAGCACGCGACGGATGCCGGTCTCGGCACCCCTGGCTCGGGATTCGATCTCGGTGCGCAGATCGGGTGGCTGTTCGATCGGACCATCGAGATGCCGCTCGAAGACCACCTCGCGATGTTCGAGATCCTCGCGCATTCTGTGCGCCGGGGCGGAACGGGACTGGCCGATGCGAATCACGAACAGATTCGGGCGCAGGCCGTGCAGCTGCTGGAGCCCTGGCGCGACGGCGCGGATGCGCAGCTCCCGGGCGGGTTCGCGGCACTCGTCACGCTGGTGCACACCACGATCATCGGCACGTGGTTCGGGCATTTCAGCGCTGACACCGAGACGCTCCGCGGCGGGATCCGCCTGCTCGGCGCCCTGCTGCGCGATGTGCCGCGCGACCCCGCAGTCGCCCTAGATCCCGCCGTCGCCGCAGACGCCGCAGTCGCCCCAGCCGCCCCAAATCCCGCGTAGGTCACTGCAGTACGACGATGCGATCGTCCCCATCGCGCGGAGCGCCTCGACCGTCGGTGTTGTTCGTCACGGCCCAGAGCTCGCCCGACGGCGCGACCACCACATCGCGCATCCGCCCGAGCGCGCCGGCATCGTGCAGCTTCGACGCCGTCAGATCATTCAGGGGCACCTCGCGGATGGACTCGCCCCGCAGATTCGCGATCCACACGCTCCCGTCGTGCACCGCGATGCCGCTCGGACTCGCGTCGGCGGGCTGCCACTGCTGCACGGGATCGACGAACTCGGGATCTTCCGCTGCACCCTCGACCTCTGGCCACCCGTAGTTCCCTCCGGGTTCGATCACGTTGAGCTCGTCCCAGGTGTTCTGCCCGAACTCCGAAGCCAGCATCGTGCCGTCCGGGGCCCAGGCGATGCCCTGGGGGTTGCGGTGCCCGAGGCTCCAGACCGGCGACCCCGCAACGGGATTGTCGGCGGGAAGCGTGCCGTCGGGCTCCATCCGAAGGATCTTCCCGGCGAGCGACTCGGGATCCTGCGCAGCACTGGGAACACCGGCGTCGCCGGTCGTCGCGTAGAGCATGCCGTCGGGGCCGAAGGCGAGTCGGCCCCCGTTGTGGGTGCCTGCTGCCGGAATCCCGTCGAGCACGACGTCGGGATCGTCGAGCGCAGGCCCGTCATCGCCGTCAAGCAGCGCGAAACGCAGGATGCGGTTCTCGTCGCCCACGGTCACGTATGCGTAGAGCGCGCGCTCGTTCGCCGCGAGCCCGAGCAGACCGCCCTCCCCGCCCGCGCCGACCCCGGCGATCGTTGCGAGCTCGCTCGTCGCTCCGGCAGGGTCGAGCGCGAGGATCCGACCGCTGTCGCGTTCGCTCACGATCGGCGTCGAGGCGATGAAGGCGATCGCCCACGGCGCCTCGAGCCCGCTCGCGATCACCTCTCGGCTCGGCTGGGAGGCCCCTGGCGCATCGCTCTGCGTGCCGGCGCACCCGCCGAGCAGCACGGTCGCGAGGCAGCCGGCGGCGAGCGCGCTCAGTCTGCGCATCTGCGCGGGTCGCGGCCAGGACTGCGGCATCAGCTCGCCGACGCGAACGCGTCGCGCACCTCGTCGTGCGGCAGTGCGAAGCTGGCGTGGCCGTCGCGGCCGACCATGTCGCGAGCAGCGACGAGCGCGTTGAGCACGGCTTCCTCCGTCGCCTCGACGACCGCCGTGTAGAGCCCGTCGATCGCGCCCCAGCTGACGTGCTCGATCGATTCAACGGTTCCGGCCGGAGTGCCCATCCGGGAGCCCAGCCCGCCGCTGTTCGCCGTCGAGAATGCGAGGAAGATGTCGCCGGAGAAGTGGCTTCCCGTGGTGCCCGTGCGCGCGAGGCCGAGGGGGACGCGGCGCGCGAGTGCGCGGCACTGGTCGGGCAGCAGCGGGGCGTCGGTCGCAACGACGACGATCACGCTCCCGGCTCCCGGCACCGCCGACCCGCGAGCGGTGCCGCCGGCGGCCGCGACCTCGCCCTCGAACCACCCGCTCGTCTCCATCGGGCACGGAGCCTCAGAATCGCGCCCCAGCGGCCGGCCCACGACGCGGAGTTCGCGTCGCGATCCGAAATTCGCCTGCAGCAGCACCCCCACCGTCCAGGTGCGCTCGCCCGCGGGCACGAGCCGGGATGCCGTGCCGGTTCCGCCCTTGAATCCGTAGCAGTTCATCCCGGTGCCCCCGCCGACGTTGCCCTCTGCGATCGCTCCGGAGGCCGCCGCATCGAGGGCGGCATGCGCGTGCTCTGGCCGCACGCTCCCGGCGTTGATCGGGTTCAGGTACCCGTCCCACGTCTCGCCGACGACGGGGAGCATCCACTGCGCGGCAACGGCCGGCTGATGCTGAGCCAGCCACTGATCGACGCCCTGATGCACCGCGCCGACGGCATGGGAGTTCGTGATCGCGATCGGCGTCTGCAGCTGGCCGGCCTCCTCGATCCAACTGCGACCCGTGAGTTCGCCGTTCCCGTTGAGCACGGCGACGCCTGCGGCGCACGGCGCCGCGGCCAGATCGGCGCCGCGCGGCAGGATGGCGGTGACTCCTGTGCGCGTGACCGCCGGGTCGTCGGCGACGAGGGTCGTGTACCCGACCGTCACACCGGGCACGTCGGTGATCGCGTTCCAGCGCCCGGGCTCGCCATCGAGGGGCACGCCCAGGTCGCGCGCACGGCGCGGTTCGGCGGATGTCGTCATTCGGTCTCCTCGGGGTCGGTGGCCGCGGTGGGCGCAGCGGCAGGCGCAGCGGTGGAGGCGGTGGGTGGTTCGCCCGAGAGCCGGCAGCCGAGCGCGATCTCGGCGAACTGCAGGGTGTTGCCGAGGTACGTCTCGCGCTGCCAATTGTCGGGATCGAGCAGGTACAGGTCGTATGCGTCCTCGAGTGCGACGAGATTGGCTGCGATCGCCGGGACCTCCATGCGCGGTGAGAATGCGCCGAGCGCGACACCGACATCGATGATCGAGGTGTAGAGCGCGACCTGCCGTTCGAGGAGCAGCGCGATGTCCAGCCGAAAGCGCGGCTGCTCGCGGACGACCGCCGAGGCCTCGTAGACGACGCGCAAGTCGTCGCTGATGCGCTCGGGAATGCCCGCGTGGATGGTCGCACGCAGGCGATCGATCGGGTCGCGGTGCCCCTCGGCGACGGAGCGGCGGGTGTCGATGAACTCTCTGATCGCCCCGCGCACGGCGGCTTCGACGAGCTGGTCGAAGCTCTCGAAGTGGTAGAGCACGCTCCCGGCGCTCACCTGCGCGCGTTCGGCGACCGCGCGCACGCTGACGCCCGACAGTCCGCGCTCGCTGATGATGCGCGACGTCGCCTCGAGCAGATCGCGGCGTCGCTGCGCGGTCTTCGCTGCTGCCATCAGTCGGACTCCGTTTCTGCTGGGGGCACTACGCTGACCGACTGGGTGAGCGCCGCGTACTTCTCCGGCGAACGCCGTCTCATCACGATAGCGACGACGACGCCCGAGATGAACACCAGGGGCACGCAGGCGAGCATGAGCCCGTTGATCGGGCCTTCGACGCCGGAGACGAGGTCGAAGTGCGTGGCGATGACGAGGAAGGCGGCGAGCAGGCCGACGGCCCCGAGGATCGGCGCGACGACTACTTCCCAAACGCCGTGCCCGCGACGGTCCTTCCAGAAGAACCCGACGACGGAGACCGCGGCGATTCCCTGCGAGAAGACGAGGCCGGCCACGCCGATCGCGTAGGTCCAGAGCCCGATGCCGAGGAACGGGTCGGCTCCTGTCAGTGCGGCCGCGAGGATCGCAGCGAGGCTGATCGCGGTGAGCACGCTGCTCGCGACGTACGGCGAGCGCATACGGGGATGCGTGCGGGCGAACATCGCGGGCAGGAGTCGTTCGCGGCCGAGGGAGAAGAGGTAGCGCGAGCAGGCGTTGTGGAATGCGAGCGTGCAGGCGAAGAAGCTCGTCACGATGAGCACTTCGACGGTCACGCCCGCCCAGGCGCCGAGCGCGCTCTCGCCGGCGAGGAACATCATCTCCTCGAAGTTCTCCGACTGCGCGAGTTCGATGATGCCGTCGACGCCGAATGCGACGGTGAGCGACCAGAAGGTGAACGCGTAGAACACGGCGAGGAAGGCGATCGCAACGTACGTCGCCCGCGGTACGGTTCGTCTCGGCTGTTTCGCCTCCTCCGCGTAGATCACGGTGCCTTCGAACCCGAGAAACGCTCCGAAGCCGAAGACGAAGAGCGCACTCGCGCCCGAGGCGAAGAGCACGTTCCGGGGGTCGAACGAAGCGGCGGTCGCAGCTCCGATGTTCGCCCCGTTCTGCACGATGGCGGCGAGCGAGATCACGAGGAGAATGGCGATCTCGGCGGTGAGGAGCACGGCGAGCACTTTGGCGCCGACGTCGATCCGGCGGTAGCCGAGCGCGCCGACCGCGAGCACGGATGCGATCGACCACACGCCCCAGTGGACGTCGAGGCCCAACAGGTGCGCGAAGGTGAGTTGCGCGAAGAAGCCCAGCAGCGCGTAGAAGCAGATGCACAGGAAGGCGTACGAGACGATCGTGATGAAGGCGACACCGACGCCGATCGGTTTGCCGAGCCCCGCCGCGGCATAGGCGTAGAAGGCGCCGGTGTTGCGCACGTATCGCGACATCGCGGTGAAGCCGATCGCGAAGAGGATCAGCACCACGCCGCTCGCCAGCATCGCGCCCGGCGCCCCGATCCCGCCGACGAGGAACGCGAGCGGAGCCGAGCTCACCGCGACGGTGAGCGGAGCCGCTGCCGAGACGACGAAGAAGACGATGTCGAGGGTGCCGAGTTTTCCCTTGGCGAGGGCGCCGTCCCCGACGTCGTGCGTTGGGGAGGGGTGCAGATCTGGTGACACGAGAAACTCCTTTGTTCCGGTGCGAGTACCGAGCGCCCATGACGCTCGAGATTTCTGAACGACTGTATCACTTTTCGGGAAAATTGCTCAGAATCAGGCCTTCAATGCGCGTTGATGACCATTACTCATGTTCAGTTCTGGGCCGTCTCACGTGCCGTAACATTGACCCGGTGACAGAACCCACGACCGATTCGGCAGACTCCTCCGCCGAGCTCGGCGTCGATCCGCAGGAGCTCGCGACCGCGCTGCGCGTGATCGGCGCGGTGCACGAGCTCCCGGCCGATCACCCGGATTTCCTCGCAGTGCGCCGCGCCACCTCCACCATGTTCAAATCGGTGAAGGACCAGCGGAGACGTCAGAATCGTGAAACGGTCGCCGCCGCCGACCGCGCCGTGATCGCCGCGACGGCGACCGGGGCCCCCGATCGCATCGACGATGAGACCCGGGGCCTCCCGCTCTCGTCGAGCAGCGAGTCGCCGATCGCGGGCGAGTTGATCAAGCCGCGCAACTGCTACATCTGCAAGCAGCCCTACACCCGCGTTGATGCGTTCTACCACCAGCTCTGCCCCGAGTGCGCGCGCTTCAGCCACGCGAAGCGCACCGCGAGCGCCGACCTCTCGGGCAAGCGCGCGCTGCTCACCGGCGGGCGAGCGAAGATCGGCATGCACATCGCGCTCCGCCTCCTGCGCGACGGCGCCCACACCACCATCACCACGCGCTTCCCCCGCGATGCCGCGCGCAGGTTCGCCTCGCTCCCCGATTCCGCCGACTGGCTCCATCGATTGCAGGTCGTCGGCATCGACCTGCGCGACCCGGCTCAGGTCATCGCGCTCGCCGACTCGGTCGCGGCGCAGGGCCCGCTCGACATCCTCATCAACAACGCGGCGCAGACGGTGCGACGCTCACCCGGATCGTACTCGCTGCTCGCCGAGGCCGAGTCGGAGCCGCTGCCCGAGGGGCCGCTGCCCGAGATGCGAGTACTCGGCAAGTCCGCGCAGCTGCACCCGCGCGCACTCGAGGCGTCGGTCGATGGAGAGGTGCACGCTGCCGAGGGCCCGCGAGGCCTCGTCGGCACGATCGCAGAGGGGCTCTCGCAGCAGCTCACCGGAGATGAGCTCAGCGCGCTCGCGCTGTCGGCTGGCGCCTCGTCGCTCGCGAAGCACGCTGACGGATCAGCGATCGATGCCGGCGGCCTCGTGCCCGACGTCAGCCATGTGAACAGCTGGGTGCAGCACGTGCAGCAGGTCGATCCGCTCGAGATGCTCGAGGTGCAGCTCTGCAATACGACCGCGCCCTTCCTGCTGATCAGCCGCCTGCGCGCGTCGATGGTCGCAGCTGCAGCACGGCGCACGTACGTGGTGAACGTGTCGGCGATGGAAGGGCAGTTCTCGCGCCGTTACAAGGGACCAGGGCACCCGCACACCAACATGGCGAAGGCCGCCCTCAACATGCTGACGCGCACGAGCGCGGAGGAGATGTTCCAGACCGACGGCATTCTCATGACCGCCGTCGACACCGGCTGGATCACCGACGAGCGCCCGCACTTCACGAAGGTCCGCCTCGCCGAGGAGGGCTTCCACGCCCCGCTCGACCTGGTCGACGGCGCAGCGCGCGTCTACGATCCGATCGTTCGCGGCGAGGCGGGCGAGGATCTCTACGGCTGCTTCTTGAAGGACTACGCGCCCAGCCCCTGGTGAGCCGAGCCGCACACCGATCGACGTGCAGCGCTACTCGGTCTCGGGATCCGGAATCTCGTCGGGCTTGTAATTCGGCAGACGCGACGCCGGGAGCGCGGCGACCGCACTGATCCCCGCGAGAATGAGGAAGCCGAGCTTCAGCGTGCGCAGACGCTGATCCTCGTTCAACGCGACCGCAGCGTCGATCTGCGCGGGCGTCGCCGTCGTCGAAGCCAGCACGTCGCGCAACTCGTCGTTCCCAACGAAGTTGACCGAGTCGAGATCCACCTGCTCGACGAGCTCAGCGGGAAGCTCCGGGTGATCCTCGACCGCCTGCGCCACCCCCGTCGTGAGCAGTGTCACCAGCACCGCGCCCATCACCGCCGTGCCCACCGCCGACGCCAGATTCTGCGTCGTACCGCGGATCGAGCCGACATCTCCGGCCAGTTCTTTCGGCACCGACGTGACGAGCACGTTGAACACGAGCGTGACGAGCGCGCCCTGGCCGATCCCGAAGACGATGAGGCCGAGAATCGTCGGAATCGTCTCCCAGTTGTTCGTGACGACGAAGGCGAGCCACACGAGGGCGACGGTGGTCAGCGCAAAGGAGAACAACGCGATCGTGCGCGGTGTGAACCGGGTGTAGAAGCGCACGATGAGGGTCGCCGTGATGAATACCGTCAAGTTGAAGGGCATCATCGCGAGCGAGGTGTCGAACGGCGTTCGCCCCTGCACCACCTGGATATAGGTCGGCAGCGTGAAGTTCACTGCCGCCTCCATGAGCACGATGATGAACATCGCGTAGATCGCCGCGCGCTCCTCGGGCCGGTCGAGCACGCTGAGGTCGACGAGCGGCGTCTTCCCCCTGCGGGTGCGACGCCTCGTCCACATGAAGAACAGCTGCCCGAAGATCACGCCCAGCACGACGAGCACGGGCGCCGGAGAGAGCCCGAGAATCGAGAACGGCGCCGTGTCGCGCGCCGCCAGCACCCCCCACCCGTTGAGGTTGTTGAAGCCGAGCGTCAGCATCACGATCGCCGCACCGATCAGCACCGAGGCGATGAGGTCGATGCGCACGGCGCGATTGCCCCGATCGGAGCGCAGACCGAAGCTCAGGGCGAACACGGCGACGGCCAGAGCCAGCGTGATCAGGAACACCGGGCGCCACCCGACCAGCGTTCCGAGCGTACCGCCGATCAGGAAGGCGCTCACGCCGGAGAAGGCGCGAGCGGAGCCCAGCGAACCCACCGCCGTCGCCTGCTGATCGCCGCGATAGTTCTCGGCGATGAGCGCCACGAGCGACGGCACGATGATCGCGGCGGAGGCGCCGGCGAGCACCTGCCCCGCGATCGCCCACCCGATGGTCGGCGCGAAGATCATGAGCAGCGACGAACCGGCGAACGCCACCACGACGATGCGGAAGATGAGCACCCATCCGACGCGTTGGCCCAGCTTCGCCCCCGTCATCACCAGGGCGGCGACCGCCAGCCCGTAGACGACGATCGTGGTGCTCGCCGTCGTCGGCGGCACGCCGAAATCCTCGACGAACCCGCCGAGCGAGATCGGAAGCGCTGCGACGTTGAACGACATCAGCACCTGGGCGAGGAAGAGACCGATCATCGGCGTCCACGAGCGGCGCTCGTCGACCGCCGCGCCGTTCTTCAGCTGCTGCGAATTACTCATCCTGCGGTCTCCATTCGTGACACCCTGCTCGCGAAAAGGTTGAGGCCGAGCGCGCGCGAGAGGAACGCGCACGCCCGCTGCCCCCGCACGCTGTTGCCCGCCGGGTCGAGCGGCGGCGAGAACGAGCCGAGGGCGCCCTTTCCCGGCGAGATCGCGACGATGCCGCCGGAGACCCCCGATTTCGCCGGGAGGCCGATCTCGAAGAGCCACTCGCCCGATCGCTCGTACATGCCGCACGAGGCGAGCACGGTGAGGGTATCCCGCGCGACTTCCTCCGCCACCACGCGCACGCCCGTGATCGGATTCACTCCGCCGTCGGCCAGGGTGGCGCCCATCACCGCGAGGTCATGAGCGGTCACCACCAGCGCGCACTGGCGCGTGTACATGTCGACGATGGCGGCGGGGTCCCGCTCGAGCCTCCCGTAGCCCTCGAGGAGCCGCGCGATCGCCCGGTTCCGCGTATTCGTCCGCATCTCCGACTCGTAGACCTCGGTGTCGACGGCGAGCTCCCGACCGGCGAAGCGCGAGAGTCCGCTTCGGATCGCCTCCCACCGCGCATCGTGCGACGCTGCCGGCATCATCGCCGTCGTCGCGATCGCTCCGGCGTTGACCATGGGGTTCATCGGGCTGCCCAGGTTCAGTTCGAGCGCCATCACCGAGTTGAACGGGAGGCCGGTGTTGTTCACGCCGACGCGCTCGTGCACCGCCCGGTGACCGATCTCCTCGCAGACCAGGGCGAAGACGAACGCCTTCGAGATCGACTGGATGGTGAAGGCGTCGTCAGCGGCACCCGCCTCGTACGTCGCGCCGTCCACCCCGATGAGGGAGAGTCCGAAGCGATCGGGATCGGCTCTCGCGAGCACCGGAATGTAGTCGGCGACGACCCCGTCCTGGAGCGCCGCATACCGTGCGTGCGCCTCGTGCAGCAGCTCATCGACGCGCCCCTGGCCCGGAAGCGAGCCCGTGAACGCGCGCTGACGCACCCCTTCCATATCGACTTCGAACATCGAGGCCTCCCCTGAGTCGAGTCCCCCCTGCGCCCAGTAAACTCCCGTTGCACTGCTCACCGCAAGCACGAAGTTGTTCCGCGAGGTCGCGCGACGAAGCGGTCGCTTCAGCCTCCGAGCGAGTGCACGCTGAACGCCACGGCGAACCCCAGGGCGGTGGTGAGGCCGGTCAGCATGTGGTCGTCCTCGAACGCTTCAGGGATCATCGTGTCGGAGAGCATCGCCAGGATCGCGCCGGCGGCGAGCGCCGTGATGAACGCGATCAGGGCGGCGGGTGCACCGTCGAGCAGCAGGAACCCGGCCGCCGCGGCGACGCCCGACAGCACCGCGATCGTGGTCCACACGCCGAACACGTATGCTGCACTGCGGCCGGCCCGCTTCATGCCGGCACTGCTCGAGAGCCCCTCGGGCACATTCGAGATGAAGACGGCGACGAGCATCGCCGGGCTGACCGCGCCCGATGCGACGAGGCCGAGGCCGAGTACGAGGGATTCGGGGATGCCGTCGAGCAGCGCCCCCACTGCGATCGCGGTGCCGCTCCCCGGCTGCTGCGTCTCGCTCGACTGAAGCCCGTTCGACCGCTTCCGGTGCCGCGCCCCGCGGCGCGCGAGCAGCGCGTTCGACGCGACGAAGATCACCGCACCGACGAGAAACCCCGAGACGGTGGGCACGAGGCCTCCCCCGTCGGCAGCCTCGTCGACCAGTTCGAACGCCAGGGCCGAGATCAGCACGCCGGCGCCGAACGCCATGATCGTCGACACGACCTTCGGCGGTATGCGCCACCGCCAGGCGACGAACGCTCCGAGGATCAGCGCAGCGCCGCCCACGAACCCCCACCAGAGGGCCTGCAGCCACATCGGAATCATCGCCACCCCCGTCGCTTCGGAATGTCCGGTCTCCCAGCCACGCTACTCGGCGTCCGCCTGATCCGTGGGTTCGCCTCCTGCTGGCTTCCTGCAAGTAGCATGCAGGGCGTGCATGCATTGATCGTGAGCGGGCTGGCCGTCATCGTCGTGTGGTCGCTGTTCAGTCGCGTACTCGAGCGGCTTCGCATCGCCGGCCCGCTTGCGGTGATCGTCCTCGGCGCGCTTTCCGGCCTGCTGTTCGGAGAGGATCTCGGCGAGCATCTCGACACGGATGTGGCGGAGAAGGTCGTCGAGATCGTCCTCGCCGTTCTCCTATTCGTCGATGCGACCGAGGTACGACGTGGCTTCCTCGGCGGAGAGGGCCGCATCGTCGCCCGTCTCCTCTCCATCGGACTCCCGGGCGCCCTCATCCTCACGTCGCTCGCCTGCATGCTGCTCCTCCCGGGAACTCCCTGGGCGGTGATCCTCGTTCTCGCCTGCATCATCACGCCCACAGATTTCGCGGCCTCAGCCGGGATGCTTCGCGACACGCGCATCCCGTCTCGAGTGCGGCACAGCCTCAATGTCGAGAGCGGGTACAACGACGGCCTCGTTTCCCCGCTCTTCATCTTCGCTTTGGCAGTCGCAGAAGGTCAGGAAGCCCAAGGAATCGGTCCGGCTCTCGAGAGCGCTCTCTGGGCCTCGCTCATCGCGGTGCTCGTCGGTGCGATCGTGGGGGGTGCGACCGGCGTCATGATGCAGGTGGCCCACCGGAAGAACTGGCTCACCGCGCAGTCCCTGCGCATCGGGATCGTGATGATCCCGCTTCTGGTGTACGTGCTCGCGATCCAGTTCAACGGAAACGGCTTCGTGGCGGCGTTCGTCGCCGGCATCGCGTTCCGGTCGGGCCGCCTCGAGCACCGCCGATCCGATTCGAGCCTCGACCACGCCGAGATGTCTGCTGTCGACGACCTCGGCTTTCTCTCATCGCTCGGCGTGTGGTTCGTGTTCGGCGCCGTGATCATCCTTGCTGCGGAGACGGGTGTGAACTGGGTGCTCATCGCACTGGGCGTTCTGGCACTGACCGTCTTGAGAGTGGTCCCGGTGCATGCAGCGCTGTGGGGAAGCGCACTTCGGTGGAGGGAGCGCACGGCCATCGGCCTTGCCGGGCCTCGCGGTACGGCTTCGGTCGTATTCGGGCTCCTCGCATTCAATGCGCTGCGAGAAGACTACGCAAATCTGGCGCTCTACCTGACCATCGTCGTCGTACTGGGCAGTGTCGTCTTCCACGGCGTCATCGCTCCCCGCATGATCGTCGCGCTCACGCACGACGCCTCCGCCGCCCCGGCGACCACGGCCGACAAGAACTGACGTCGATTGCCTCCGACTGCCAGAAACGCAGCAGGGCCCGAAACCGTTACCGATTCCGGGCCCTGCTCATCAGAAAATAATCTGAAGCCTTCCCTGTACTGAAAGACCTTCTCGTGCGCGAGGGGGGACTTGAACCCCCACGCCCTTGCGGGCACTGGCACCTGAAGCCAGCGCGTCTGCCATTCCGCCACTCGCGCGAGACGTTTCCTGAGCGCTTCCACTCAGACAACTCCCCTAGCTTAGCAGCCGAAGCCCGTCTCACCAAAGCGGGCTAAACTAAACCAAACCGCCGCGGGCGTCGCCCGGGCAGACGAAGGGACGAGACGGCACGTGGGCATTCTGGATAGCGTCGAGCGCGGGCTCGAGCGAGCCGTCAACGGCGCGTTCGCGCGCACGTTCCGCTCAGGAGTGCAGCCGGTCGAGATCGCGTCGGCTCTGAAGCGCGAGCTCGACATCGGCGCGGTCGTCGTCGACCGCGACCGCGTGCTCGCCCCCAACCGCTTCGTCGTGCGCGTCTCCGAGAAAGACGCCGACCGGCTGTACCAGCTGGGCAGCACGCTCGGGCAGGAATTGCGCGGGGTCATCACGAAGCATGCGAAGCGGCAGAGCTATCAGCTGCTCGGCGAGCCAGATGTCGAGATCCGCAGCGACAGTTCGATCACGGTCGGCGTGCTCGAGGTCGATGCGTCGCGCGTCGAGGGCGCGGTCGACTGGGTCGCCGCCATCGACGTCGACGGCACCCGCCATGAGCTGAGCCGCGGCACCACGACCGTCGGGCGGGGCAGCGACTGCGGCATCCGCATCTCAGACAACGCCGCGTCGCGCAAGCACCTGGAGCTGATCTGGGATGGCACGGCGGGCATCGCACGCGACCTCGGATCGACGAACGGGTCGAAGATCAACGGGCAGCGTTTCCGCGAGGCGGCGCTCTCCCCCGGCACCGTCATCACCATCGGTCAGACGGGTCTCCAGTTCCAGCTGGTTCCCGGCCGCGAAGCTCAGACACCGCAGCGTCCGGCGCCCGCCGCCCCGACGCGGGTGAATCCGGCCGCCCGGCAGGAGCCGCCTCAGCCCCGCCCGGTTCCCGCCGCTGACTTCCCCAGTGCGCCGCCGAGCGCGGGCGCGGCCCCTCGAATTTCAGACTCACCCGACCGAGGCGCCGACCGCAGCGCCCCACGCACCTCGAGCCCGAAGCCCGCGCAAGACGCGGCCCCGGGCATCGATGAAGACTTCTGGAGAGGCCTGTGAGCGAACTCACCCTCCTGATCCTCCGCATCGGCTTCCTGCTGGTGCTGTGGATCTTCATATTCGCGATCGTCTACGCCCTGCGCAGCGACTTGTTCGGCGCCCCGGTGCGACGCATGAAGGGCGACGGGTCGGCATCCGGCCCATCGGTGCAGGCGATGACGCCGGTCTCCTCCCCGACGCACTCCCCCGCGCCGGCCGCCCCTCAGGCGGCAGCGGCCCCGCCCGCGATCACGCCGAGCGGCGGTGCTCTGCCCTCCGCCGGGGGCGCGGGAGCTCCGCAGCATCTCGTCATCACGTCGGGCGTCGCCTCCGGAACCTCCATCGTGCTCGACGACGACCTGGTCACCATCGGGCGCAGCAGCGATTCGACCCTCGTCATCGTCGACGAGTACACGTCCACCTATCACGCGCGCCTCGCACGCACGGGCGGTGAGTGGATCCTCACCGATCTCGACTCCACGAACGGCACTCGCCTCGATGGCGCCCGCGTCACGAAGTCCGTGCCGGTTCCCCCGTTCATGCCCGTCACCATCGGCACGACCACGTTCGAGCTGAGGCCCTGAGCGTGACGGTCGCGTACACGAGCGCCATCGGCTCCCATGTGGGCATGGTGCGGTCGAACAACCAGGATTCCGCCTTCGCCGGAGACTACATCTACCTCGTCGCCGACGGCATGGGCGGTCACGCGGGCGGTGACGTCGCCTCCGCGATCGCGGCGAAAGCCATGGCAGAGCTCGATGTGCCGCCGATGGGCAGCCCGGAGGCGATGACCAATGTGCTGCGCACGGCGATCCTCGACACGAATACGAAGCTCCGCTCCACCGTGCGCGACCGCCCCGAGCTGGCGGGTATGGGAACGACCTTCACGGGGTTCATTCCCGTCGAGGATCAGCTGGCCATCGGCCACATCGGCGATTCCCGCCTGTACCTGCTGCGCGACGACGCGCTCCAGCAGATCACGAAGGATCACACCTTCGTGCAGCGCCTCGTCGACAGCGGCAAGATCACCGAGGAGGAGGCGAAGATCCATCCTCGCCGCTCGGTGCTGATGCGCGTGCTCGGCGACGTGGATTCATCGCCGCAGGTCGACACGCAGGTGGTCGACACGCAGCCGGGCGATGTCTGGCTGCTGTGCTCCGACGGCCTGTGCGGGTACGTCGACGACGTCGACATCGAGAAGATCCTGCGGCGTCGTTCGACTCTGCAGGGCGGCGTCGACGCCCTCATCGACAAGAGCCTCTCGCACGGCGCCCCCGACAACGTCACCGTGGTTCTCGTCGAGACCGTCGCCGCTCCCGCGGTCGATCCCGGTGACACGCTCGAGCTGAAGCAGGAGGGCCGGCGCTTCGCAGGTTCGGCAGCCACCACTGAAGCGGCGATGGACGGCACCACCTCCACGGCGCGCAATCGCCTCTTGAGCCGCAAGCGCGCGGTTCGCAAGGCCCCGGTCGTCGAGGAGAGCCACTTCGAGTCGCGCGTCGACGAGTATCTCGCCGAGCTCATCGCAGAGACCAAGCGCCGCAACCGGCGTCGCCGTCTGCTCTGGGCATTCGGCGCGGTCGCCGTGCTCGTCGCGATCGGCGGCGCCCTGCTCGTCGGGTATCAGTGGACGCAGACCCGCTACTTCGTCGGCACGAACGACGAGACGGTGATCATCTACCAGGGCGTGCAGCAGAACATCGGCGCGCTCTCGCTCTACTCGGTCGCCGAGGACACCGAGATACCTCTCGAAGACCTCGACGGCCTCGAGCAGCGCCAGGTGAAGCGCACGCTCACGGCTGGTTCGCTGGAGGAAGCCCGCGATATCGTGCTGCGATTGGGGGATACGGATGAGTGACGCCCAGTCCTCGGGCGGCGCGGAAGCCCGCACCTTCGAGAAGACCCGCACCAGCGAGACCGTGCTGCAGCGCATCACGGCGTTGCGCGCGCCGCGCAAGCTGCAGGCGCTCGAGCTCTCGCTGCTCCTCTTCGCGATTGCCATCGGCGTCGGCGCGATCGTCATCATCGACCTCACCGTGGGTGGTGAGCCGTCCACGAGACTGTTGCCGATGGGCATCGCCTTCGCCGTCGCACTGGTGGGCCTGCACCTGACGATCCGCCGCATCGCTCCCGATGCCGACCCGCTCATCATGCCGA
Organism: Leucobacter manosquensis; assembly: GCF_018304845.1. Taxonomy (NCBI): domain Bacteria; kingdom Bacillati; phylum Actinomycetota; class Actinomycetes; order Micrococcales; family Microbacteriaceae; genus Leucobacter; species Leucobacter manosquensis. Next base: position 2,267,371 of record NZ_JAFEVO010000001.1, read on the forward strand.
TCGCGGCGATGCTGAACATGGTGGGCATCGCGATGATCTACCGCATCTCGTTCGACGAGGAAGCAGCCGATCCCGTGCGCCAGCTGCTGTGGTCGACCATCGCGGTCATCGCTGCGATCATCGTGCTGTGGGTGATCCGCAACCACATGGTGCTGTTCCGCTACACCTACCTCACGGGCCTCGCGGCCGTCGTGCTCCTGCTCCTGCCGATGCTCCCGGGCATCGGGCAGACCATCAACGGCGCACGGGTCTGGATCAACATCGGAGGGTTCTCCTTCCAGCCGGGCGAGATCGCCAAGATCCTGCTCGCCATCTTCTTCGCGGGCTATCTCGTGCGCAGCCGCGACTCGCTCGCGATGGCCGGGAAGAAGATCCTCGGCATCCGCTTCCCGCGCGCCCGCGACCTCGGGCCGCTCATCGTCTTCTGGCTCGCCGCGATGTCCGTGCTGGTCTTCCAGCGGGACCTCGGCACCTCGCTGCTCTACTTCGGCCTGTTCCTGTCGATGCTGTACCTGGCGACGGGCAGGATCGGCTGGATCATTCTCGGGCTCGGCCTCTTCCTGGCCGGAGGGCTCATCGCGAGCCAGACGCTGAGCTACGTCGGCAACCGCTTCGCGAACTGGCTCGACCCGTTCGCCGACCCCAACGGTGCGAGCTACCAGATGGTGCAGGGGCTCTTCGGAATGGCGAACGGCGGCATGACCGGCACCGGACTGGGACAGGGCTACCCGTGGGTGACGCCGCTCTCATTCAGCGACTACATCATCCCGAGCCTCGGTGAAGAGCTGGGTCTGATCGGAATCTTCGTGATTCTCGCGGCCTACCTGCTGCTGGTCGGCCGCGGGCTCCGGATCGGCTTCGCCGGGCACGACGACTTCGGCAAGCTGCTGGCCGCCGGGCTCGCGTTCACCATCGCGTTCCAGGTCTTCATCGTCGTCGGCGGTGTCACACGCGTGATCCCGCTGACGGGTCTCACGGCGCCGTTCCTCGCGGCCGGCGGCTCGTCGCTGGTCTCCAACTGGATCATCATCGCTCTGCTGATCCTGCTCTCGAACTCGGTACGCAATCGACCGAAGCTGGTGATCCGCGCATGAACAAGCCCCTCAAGATCATTACCCGCGCCGTCTTCGGCATGTTCATCGTGCTCTTCTTCTCGGTCACGATGATCCAGTTCGTGCAGGCCGACGACCTGCGCGCCAACTCGTTGAACTCGCGCGCGCTCATGAACAGCTACAAGGTGGAGCGCGGCGCGATCCTCGTCGATGGCGATCCGGTCGCTTACTCGACGCCGACCGACGACGATTTCCAGTACGTGCGCCAGTACGCGAACGGGCCGATGTACGCGCCGCTCACCGGCTACTTCTCGCGCACCCAGGGCATGACGGGCCTGGAGTCCGCGATGAACCAGGACCTCTCGGGAAGCGGCAACGCGCAGTTCTTCACGCGCATCATGAACACCCTGAACGGCGTCGAGCCGCAGGGCAGCTCGGTGGAGACCACGATCGACCCCGCGGCTCAGGAAGCGGCGTATGCGGCGATGACCGAGAACGGGTTCGAGGGCGCCGTCGTGGCCGTCGAGCCGAAGTCCGGCAGGATTCTCGCGCTCACCTCGACCCCAGGGTTCGATCCCAACGCGCTGTCGAGCAACAACGACGCCGACATCATCACGAACTACCGCCAGCTCAACGATGACCCCGCGCAGCCGCTCCAGAACCGCGCCATCGCCGGCGACCTCTACCACCCGGGCTCGGTGTACAAGCTGATCTCGGCCGCCGCCGCGATCGAAGCCGGGGAGGCGACGCCGTCGACGGAGTTCGACAACCCCGCGCAGTGGACGCTGCCCCAGTCGACCTCCGTGCTGCAGAACGCCTCCCGCAGCACCTGCGGCCCCGGTGAGAAGGCGACGCTCGATCAGGCGATCGTGCTCTCGTGCAACATCCCGATCGCCGAGATGACGACGAAGATGGATGACAACGCCGTGCCGGAGATGGCCGCGAAGTTCGGGTTCGAGCAGGAGATCGCGATTCCGACTCCGGTGACGCCGAGCCAGTCGCCGGTGCCGGAGAGCAAGGCGCAGGTCGCCCTCTCCTCGATCGGTCAGCAGGATGTGCGTGCGACGCCGCTGCAGATCGCGATGGTCTCGGCGGGCATCGCCAACGGCGGAACGGTCATGAAGCCGTACCTCGTCGACAAGGTGATCACGCCTGATCTGAAGGTCGAGAAGGAGTACGCGCCCGAGGAGTTCAGTCAGCCGGTCTCGAAGAAGACGGCGGATGCGGTCGCGGGCATGATGGAGCGCGGTGTGAACACGCCGGAGGGTCTCGCGCAGAACGCGGGCATCGACGGCGTGCGCGTCGCGGGCAAGACCGGTACCGCGGAGAACGGCACGGACGCAGATGGGAATGATCTTCCCTTCACGCTGTGGTTCACTGGTTTCGCACCGGTAGAGGACCCGGAGGTCGCGGTAGCCGTTGTGGTCGCCGACGGCGGCGGCGCGAACTTCGGAAATGAGGGGGGCTCGTTCGATCTCCCCACGGCTGTTGGAAAACGAGTAATGGAAGCGGTGTTGAGCGAATGAGGCCAGCGGCAGGGATCACATTCGGCGGACGCTACGAGCTCAGCTCGAGGATCGCCGTCGGTGGCATGGGTGAAGTGTGGAAGGCGACCGACAGCATTATCGGCCGCACCGTCGCCATCAAGATCCTCAAAGACGAGTACATGGGGGATCCGGGCTTCCTCGAGCGCTTCCGAGCCGAGGCCCGTCACGCCGCTCTCGTGAACCACGAAGGCATCGCCAACGTGTTCGATTACGGCGAGGAGCAGGGCTCCGCGTACATCGTGATGGAGCTCGTCCCGGGCGAACCGCTCTCTGCGATCATCGATCGCGAGGGGCGCCTCCCCGCCAACCGCGTGCTCGGCATCGTCGCGCAGACCGCGACATCGCTGCAGGCAGCCCACGACGCCGGCCTGGTGCACCGCGACATCAAGCCGGGCAACCTGCTCATCACGCCTGAGGGGCGCGTGAAGATCACCGATTTCGGGATCGCGCGCATCGCCGACCAGGTACCGCTCACTGCGACCGGTCAGGTCATGGGCACCGTGCAGTACCTCGCGCCGGAGCAGGCCAGCGGGCACACGGCGACCGCGGCGACCGATATCTACTCGCTCGGCGTCGTCGCGTACGAGTGCCTCGCCGGCAAGCGACCCTTCACCGGGGAATCGCAGGTGGCCATCGCGATGGCGCAGATCAACGACACGCCGCCCGACCTGCCGAACGACATTCCCGAGCCGGTGCGCAACCTCGTGTACGCCTGCCTCGCGAAGGATGCGGCAGGTCGGCCGATGACGGCCGCGAAGCTGGCGCAGGCCGCGACCGCACTGCACCGCGGCGACGTGCAGCTAGCCGCGAGCTACGTTCCGCAGGTGCTCGGCGATAGCCAGCCCGCGACCATGGCGCTGCCGCAGACCGCCTCGAACGATGCGGCGACCACGGCGCTGCCGCGCACCACGGCCATGGCGGGCGCCGTTGCGGGCGCCGATATCGCGGACGACGAGGCCCCGGTCGAGGAAGAACCGAAGAAGAAGAAGCGGAGCCCCTGGACCTGGCCGCTGATCACCCTGCTCGTGCTGCTGCTGCTCATCGGCGGCGGCACGGCGATCGCCCTGTTGAACGGCAACGACGACGCCAACCAGCAGCCGACGACCTCGACGCCGAAGCGCACCTCCACTCCCACGAAGACGACCACTCCTCCCGAGCCCACCACGGGCGTCGTGAACGGCGACGAAGTCGTCGGGCGGAACGTCGAGGAGGCCGTCGGGTACCTGCAGGGACTCGGCTTCACCAACGTGACGACCGCCCCCGGCAATCAGGCCCCCGATGATCAGGTCAACCTGGTGACCTCGGTCAACCCGACCGGCAGCAGCGTGCCGCTCGACGAGCCGATCACCCTGACCTACAACGTCGCCTACGGCGAGGCACCCGCCCCGGGCGCACCGACCGGCCCGAGCTCCGTCAAGTCGGGCGCGTCATTCACCGTCTCGCTGCCGACGTACGTCTGCCCCACCGGGATGCAGGTCACGAACTACAACGTCGTTCCCACCGGCGCCTCGCTCGCCAGCATCTCCGGCACGACCGCGAATCTCGTCGCTGATGAGCTCGAGGAAGGCGCGAGTGACGGCGCCATCACGGTGAATTACACGGTCTCGTGCCAGGGCAACGGCGCGGAGCGGGTTTCGCCGGCCTCGCCCGACCTCGCGATCACCCTCGAAGCACCCGAGAAGGCTCCGACCACCGGCTCGAACTCCGGGTCGAACGGTTCGGGCAACCCGAACGGCAACCCGAATTCGGGGGCGAACGGCGACGACGAAGGGTAACAGCTCGGCCACACGGCGAAATCCCGGTTCGCATCGAGATAAACTGAGGACGATAATCCATGACCACGGAAGAGGTGAACATGCCCGAAACGACCGATGTCGGCGAACAGCGAATTCTCGCCGGCCGGTACGCGATCGGGGAGTTCGTCGGCCAGGGTGGCATGGCGACCGTGTATCGGGGCACCGACACGAAGCTGGGCCGTCAAGTCGCCATCAAGGTGATGAAGGCCGACCTCGCGGGAGACGCGCAATTCCGCTCGCGCTTCCGTCAAGAGGCCCAGTCCGCGTCGCGCATGGCCCACCCCACGGTGGTCCGCGTCTTCGACGCCGGTGACGACCTGATTCAGACGGCCGATGGCCCGAAGCGCCTGCCGTTCATCGTCATGGAGTACGTCGAGGGCACCAACCTCCGTCAGCTCGAGGCCAAGGGTCGGCTGTCGCAGTCAGAGGCGTGCCGTGTCGTGGATTCGGTGCTGACGGCGCTCGAGTATTCTCATCGCGCCGGCATCGTCCACCGCGATATCAAGCCCGCGAACATCATGATCACGAAGAGTGGTCAGGTGAAGGTGATGGACTTCGGCATCGCCCGCGCCGTCTCCGACACGTCGTCGACCTTGCAGGAGACGACGGCGATTCTCGGCACGGCAGCGTACTTCTCGCCCGAGCAGGCCAAGGGCGAATCGATCGATGCTCGCACCGATCTCTACTCGACCGCGGTCATGCTCTACGAACTGCTCACGGGCGACGTGCCGTTCCGCGGCGACACCGCAGTCGCGGTCGCGTACCAGCATGTGAGCGAACGCCCCAAGCCGCCGAGCGATCGCGAACCAGAGGTGACGCCCGAACTCGACCGCGTCGTACTCTACGGTCTCGCGAAGGACCGCGCCAAGCGCTTCCAGTCGGCGTCCGAGTTCCGTGAGGCTCTCCGTGAAGCGGCTGAGGGGCGCATGCCGAAGCTCGCCGTGCAGCAGCAGGACACGGTGCTGTTCTCCGGCGGCGAGGAGGTGTCCGAGTCCGATCTCGCGCTCCGCCAGCTCTCCGAGGGGGGCGGCGCGACACGCACGCAGAGCCGCCCGCCGGTCATGTGGACCTGGGCCGCGATTCTCACCATCGGCGCTGTGATCGTCGCCGTCGTCTTCTGGCTGGTCACCCTGGCGCCGCAGGAGTTCCTCCCCGATTCCTCGCGCGAGGTGCCCGATCTCATCGACATGCCGCGCGGCGAAGCGCTCGACCGACTGCGCGATCTCGAGCTCACGACCATCAGCGTGGAGCAGACGAGCGAGACGATCGCCAACGACCACATCATCTCCACCGAGCCGGAGGCCGGCTCAGTGCTGACCTCCGGCGACAGCATCACGATCTACATCTCTACCGGGCCGGAGACCGCGAAGGTTCCGTCGGTCGGCCGCATGTCCGAAGACGACTATCGGCAGAAGCTGGAAGATCTCGGCCTCACCGTCGGCATCGTGTCGAAGCAAGACGACCCCACCGAGGCTGCGGGTCGCGTGCTCAGCGTGACGCCTGAGCCGGGTACGGAGCTCGAGTCGGGCTCCGGCGTCGAGATGGTGGTGTCGAGCGGCAACGTGCAGGTGCCGGAGGTCGTGGCGCAGCCGATGCAGGTCGCGAAGTCGATGGTGGAGAGCCTCGGTCTGAACGTGACCTACACGCCCGACCCGTCATGCCCCACCGTCGAGGGGTATCCGATCATCGAGCAGTCGATCGTCGGGTCCCAGGCGCAGCGTTCCGCTCTCACCCTGAAGTACTGCGCGGGCTGACCTGCGGGTGAACGTGGCGGTCGTCCGCCGCAGTCCCCGCAGTGCCCCGCGCACGCGGTGGCCGCGGAGTCAGTCGATCAGCAGCGGCGACAGGGTGCGCGCGACTTCCGCCGCGTTCGGGACGCCGACGACTGCGAGCCAGTTGCCCAGCTGCTGGTACCCGCCCTCGGTGAGTACCGATTCCGGATGGTACTGCACGCCGTAGATCGGGAGCTCGCGGTGACGCACCGCCATGACGATCCCGCTCGCAGTCTCCGCGGTGATCACCAGGCTGTCGGGCACCGTGTCGCGCACCACCGCGAGCGAGTGGTACCGCGTCGCATCGAACTCACGAGCCACGCCGTCGAAGAACGGATCGTCAGTGTGGATGACGCGCGAGACCTTGCCGTGCATCAGCTCTTCCGCGTGAGTGACGGTGGCTCCGAGCGCTTCAGCGATGGCCTGATGGCCCAAGCACACGCCGAGCAGCGGCACGCCGGTGCGGAACGCAACGTCGACCATGGCGATGGAGACACCGGCGTCCGTCGGCGTCCCCGGGCCCGGGGAGATCAGCACGCCGTCGTACTCGGAGACGAGGGCTTCAAGGCCTCCGCGGGTGACCTCGTCGTTGCGCAGCACATGCGTCTCAGCGCCGAGCTGCTGCAGGTACCCGTTCAGCGTGTAGACGAAACTGTCGTAGTTGTCGATGACCAGGATCTTGCTCACGTGTTGACCGTCACTTCCTCGCCAGGCATCTGCGTGGCGACCCAGGGGTAGACGTACGCGATGAGCGCGTACACGATGGCCGCCGCAACGAGCAGCAGCACGATGACCCGGAGCCATGCCGGGCCGGGGAAGAAACGCCAGAGCATCGAGAACACTATTCCTGATCCCCTCTGAGGGCCTGCGTTGCACCCATCGTCGGATTGAGTTCCAGAAGCTCCTGCGGCGGGCCGTCAGAGCGAGGCTGGAATCCTTCGTACACGGAGTAGGCGATCGCGCGCTCGTCGCTCCCGGCCATCTTCGGGTGGCACGTGGTCAGCGTCAGAATCTGATCGTCGCCCGGGGTTCCCTCGAGACGGGGGAACGGGTTCAGTACGTCGGTCTCATCCGGCAGCACGTACTCGATCGACCGGAACCGGTAGGTGTACCAACCGTCCGCGGTCTCAACGAACAGCGGATCGCCGACGCGCAGATTCATCACCTCGCGGAACGAGTTGATGAGCGGCCCGGAACGGTGGCCCGCGAGCGCGACATTGCCAGGTTCGCCCGGCATCTGCGTCATCTCGTAATGGCCGATGCCCTTGTCGTCCAAATTCAGGACGGTGTCCCAGTCAGTGGTCTCCGCCACACGGTTCGCGTAGGTGGTACCGAAAGACGGCACGCGCAATACCGCGAATACTTCGGCTTCCGCGGGGCGAGCCGTGACCGGAACGACTCCGTCGAACGGTGCCGACGCTGCTTCGCTGTCCCATCGGGCAGAGTCTTCAGCCGAAAGATCAGTCTGCTTGGCTGTGACACCGACGCCGGTGTGCCAGGGCTGCCAGACGATGTAGCCCATGACGGCGAGACCCCCGACCAGCAGCAATTCGCCGATCACGGTCAACGGGCTCAACCTGGCGCGACGGCGCCGGCGGCCTCTCTCGACTGTCTCGCTCACCCCCACATTCTAAAGCCCGCTCACTGGGCGTGAGCCAGGTTCCGGGTAGACTGTCACCCATGGCAGCACCTGGAAAGAATGTTAGTAAGCGAAACTCGGCCGAGGTTGCGCAGAATCGTGCGGACCTAGCGGCCGCACGGAAAGATGCTCCGAATCCCGTCTGGTTCAAGCCGGTCATGTTCGGCTTCATGCTGCTCGGTCTCGTGTGGATCGTGCTCTACTACATCACCAGCGCAGGGCTCCAGCTCCCCGTCCCCGCGTTCGGTCAGGCCAACATCTTCATCGGCTTCGGCCTCGTGCTCGTGGGCTTCCTCATGACGCCGTGGTGGAAGTAACGTCGTCATTTTCCGAATCACACGGGTGTAATTCCTCCCCAGGTGGGGATGAACCTGTGGATAACTGACTGAGGCCCGGCAGATGCCGGGCCTCAGTCAGTTCTGGGGGCGTCTCAGGCGACGAGGTTCGCAGCTGGGGCGACGACGAAGTACGCTCCCGATGCGAGCACGAGCACGGCTCCGAGCGCGACGAGGCCAGCGACGCGCTGCTTTCTGCGCCGCACACCGCGCGTGGCGAGGATCACCCACATCGCAGCGGCACCCACGACCATGCCGCCGAGATGGGCCTGCCATGAGATCTGCGCGCCCGGGATCAACCCGATGGCGAAGTTGATCGCGATGAGCACCGCGAGCGACGTCACATTGACGCGGGCTGCGCGCATCGTGACCAACGTGGCAGCGAGAACTCCGAAGATGGCGCCCGATGCGCCCACCGTCGGATACACGAGAGACTGCGGGTCGAAGTACGCCCACATCATCACGCCGAGCGATCCGCCGATGCCCGCGAACACGTACAGCACGGCGAACGCCCCTCGCCCGATGGCCTGTTCGAGATTGCGCCCGAACAACCAGAGTGCGTAGAGGTTGAACAGGATGTGGAAGATGAAGCCCGTCGAATGCGTGAACATCACGGTCAGCATGCGCCAGGGCTCGAACACGCCTGGCATCGAATACAGCGGCGCGTACCAGAGCGCCGCGGTGACCTCGTTCCCGCCGAAGGTCGCGCTCAGCCACTGCGCGACGAAGACCACTGCGCAGAGCAGCATGACACCGTACGTCACCGGGGCATCCATCGCCGCGATTCTGCGGCCGGCCACCCGGGTGGATCGAGCTGCGCGTTTCGTCGCCGGCGCGCGCATCTCCTTCGTGCACTCCGGACAGAGCACGCCGACCGCAGAGGTGACCTGGCAGTCTCCGCAGATCGTTCGACCGCACCGCTGGCAGAGCGCGAAGCTCCGCACGCCCGGATGCCGGTAACAGACGTCGTCGGGGCCGGGCTCGACCCGTTCGCCGAACGCCGGCCCCGACCCGTTCGTCACCTGAACTCTTCCCTATGCCGCGGCGATATCGACGCCGGAGATCACGACGTCGTCGACCGGACGGTCCTGAGCGCCGGTCTGCACGCTCGAGATCGCATCGACGACGGCCTTCGACGCATCGTCGGCGACGACGCCGAAGATGGTGTGCTTGCCGTTGAGCCAATCAGGAGCCGTGGTCGTGATGAAGAACTGCGAGCCGTTGGTGCCCGCGAGGCGACCGGTCATGTCGGGACGCTTTCCCGCGTTCGCCATGGCGAGCTGGTACGGCTCAGTGAAGCCCAGCTCGGGGTGGATCTCATCGTCGAAGGTATAGCCGGGGCCGCCGGTGCCGGTGCCGGTGGGGTCGCCGCCCTGGATCATGAAGTTCGGGATGATGCGGTGGAAGATCACGCCGTCGTAGAACCCCTTCTCGGCGAGATCGACGAAGTTCTTCACGGTTTTCGGAGCGTGATCTCCGAACAGGTTGACCACGATGTCGCCGTGGTTCGTGTGGATGGTGGCTACAGAGGAGTGAATCGTCATGCGACCAGTGTAGGCCGGGGGGCGTGTGAAGAAAGTGCTGTCAAGGCCCTTCGGAGCCTGGGAAACCCTGACAACGCGCGGTTTCCGGGGATCCGGCCGCCGCCGCCGGGCGGGTTCGGTGTAGCGTGGAGGCTACGGGTGATATGGCCAAAGGATTGCCTCGTCGAGCAAGGAGGATACGAATGAATCTCTCACGTAAGCGCCGCCGCGAACTCCGGAAGCTGCGGAAGAACGCCCAGGAGCTGCTCGATCAGCAGCGGGTCGTACTGGGACACGCCGGGGAGGTGCTCGGTCAGGCCGGCGGGCAGGCTCGTCGACTGAGCGATGAGCACCTGATGCCGCGCGTGGACGGCGCCATCGAGGCAGTCCGTCCGACCGTCGATCGCGGAGTCGCATCGGCGCGGCGGGCAGCGGACACCGTGCGTCGGGCCACGACGCCGTTCGTCGCGAGCGCCCTTGCGCGCACCATTCAGGCGCTCGACGAGATCGACAACCCGAAGGCCGCGAAGAAGGTTCGCGGATTCGGCGAGCGCTCGGGGTATCTCAAGCCGAAGAAGAGCGCTGGCGGCGTGATCGCACTGGGTCTCGGCGTGGTCGCCGCGGCGGGCGTCGGGTACGCACTCTGGCAGGCATTCCGCACGGACGATGAGCTCTGGGTCGCACCCGAGAACTGATTCCGATGCGGTGGATGGCGTCCTGGCACACGAGCCCGGGCGCCATCCGTCGTTTCACCGGAGAACGTCGGCTGATTCTCACGCCAGCATCAGGGACGCCGGAACTCGGCAGCGTCAGGAGAGAATCGCTCGGTCGCCAGCGCTTACTTCCGCGGTTTGGCTGCTCGGTTCTGGCGGTTCGCGCCCTTTCCGGGCTTTCCCGATGGCCGCCGGTTGAGGCCGGCCATCCGCAGCCCCGTCTGCACGAGGGAGAGCGTGCGCAGCGATTTGAGATCGCGAAGAGCGACCCAGCGCGCCTCGTCCGAAGATCCGTCCACCTCGTTCCGCAACGGCCCATCCACGACGGTGGCGCGGTAGACGATGCGAATGGTGTGCAGCTCCGGATTGTCCCCGGCGGGCACTTCCTCCCGAATCATCACGCGCGAGTCGACGCCGAGCAGTTTGCCGACGCGCGCCTCGAGCCCGGTCTCCTCGGCAACCTCGCGCACGACGGTGTCCCGTGGATCCTCGCCGTTCTCGATGCCGCCGCCTGGCAGCGTCCACCCGTGCAAGTGACCCCGTCGCCAGTGTGTGAGCAGGATCTTGCCACGCCGCTCAACCACCGCGTAGGCGGCCACCCGAAGATCCATGATCCGAGCCTAGTCGGTCGGGCGCCGCGACCGCTGACCGCGCGCCGCAGCCCAGCCGACGAGCCAGCGGTCGAGCCGCTGATAGGCCTCCGCGCGCACGGCGTCTCGGGAGAGGAAGACGTCGTGCAGGGCGCCGTCGAGCCGTTCGATGGTGAGCGATGCGCCCAGTCGTAGGGATGCCTTGGCGATCTCGTCGACCTCGAGCACGGTGTCGGCGCTCGTGAGACTCGGGTCCCACTTCAACGGCAAGGCCGACCGCGCCGACAGCAGCATCATCATCGGGGCTTCGATGCCGAGGCCTCGGCTCACGCGCGCATGGCCGGCCAGGATCGCGCGCAACCAGACCGTCAGCACCGCATGGCTCCGCGTCGGTCGCCACCGCTCGTCGATCAAGTCCAGCTCATCGGCGGGGCCCACCTCGCGCTGCGCGCGCGTGTACAGCCCGGCGTCGAACTGGGGCGCCGAGTCGCGAAGGTTGAATCGGGCCCCCAGATCGAGCAGTGGTGCCAGCATCTGCCGCCCGGCTCCGGTCAACTGGAACTCGAGCCACGGGCTGTTGAGCACGAGCCCGTCAGCGCGCCCCGAATGCCGCGACGCCCAGAGGCTCAACACCAGCCCACCGGTGGAATGGCCGAAGAGCATCAGCTTGCGCTCCGAGCCCGGGCCACGCTGCGTCTCGTCGGACCCGCGCTCGGGATGCCCCAGCGCATCGAGAGCCATGCCGATCTCGAGGTCGTACTCGTCGAGGTTCTCGATGTAGCCCGGCGTCTGTCCATCGCGCAGACTCCGACCGTACTTGCGCAGATCGAGCGCGTAGAACCGGGCGCCCCGGTCCGTCCAGAAGCGGGCCATCGTACGTTGGAAGAAGTAGTCGGACCACCCGTGCACGTAGAGCACGTCGACGTCCTCCAGCACCCGAGTGCGATGCAGCACGCGATCGAGCAGTGACCGGTCGTCTGGCAGGCACCTGACGAGGGTCGCGACCAGCGGCCCCTCGTCATCCGCTCCGAGATCGAGTTCGGCCGCCTCGAAGCCAGGGCCGAGTATGTCGGGCCTCCAGCTCAGCGGCTCGCGAGTCTCGACCACCGTCGGTTGAGGTGCTTCAGCCGGGAGCGTCGTCGCCGAACGATCCGTGTGCGGCCCGGCGGGTGCCGGATCGCGGGCCGCTGCGCTCGGCCTCGCCGATCGGCCGTGTCGCGCAGAAACCCCGCCGTGGTCCATGCGCCAAGTGTACGGGTCGCATGGGCCGCGGCGGGGCGGAAGGTCGTCACCGTGCACACCCTGACGTCGCGGTGTGCACGAGCTCACCTCACTGCAGCGTCACCTTCGCAGCTTCGGCGCGGACCGTGATCACGTGCGCCGCGTCTGCGGCTGCCGAATCGTCGCTCTTCGACAGGCGATCGTCGAGTTCACCGAGTTCGGTTTTCGCGTCGACGCGGTAGTCCGCTTCCGGCAGGTCGAGGGCGGCGCTGCCGGCACTCGCATCGACGGACACGCGATCCGGAGCCTCGCCCGTCAGCGACAGGCGCGCCGAGCCGGCTTCGACCCCGACCTCTGCGGTGACGACATCCGCGAAGTCCAGCTCGGCCTTCCCGGCCTCGACGTCGACCGCGAGGCGCTGCGCGCTGCCTTCGAGACGGATTTCGCCCGCCTCGAGTCCGAGGTCGAGCGAGCGGAAGGATCCGGCTCCACGCACCGCTCCCCCTTCGACGCTGATCTCCGCATCGAGCCTGCCACTCTCGCTCATCGACTCGGGAAGGGTCAGTGTGGCCGTCGCGTTGCCGAGTCCGCCCGCCCCGCAGTTGAAGAGGCACCCAGCAGTCAACGCCCTGGCCGGGGTCTCGACGCTCAACTCCCCCTCCTCGACGCTCACCACCCATTCCTCGGCCCGGTCGCCACTCGTGACGAGTTCAGCCTCGGTGACGTCGCCGAATGCGAGTTCGAAGCCGGCTGCCGCGATATCCAGGTCGAGCGACTGCACGTCGTCGACGTTCGCGAAATACGTCTGCGTTCCGGAGCCGTCGCCCACGGCGGGCACTGCAGCATCGTCTGCATCGTCGAATCCGTTCTCGGCGTTCGCGTCGCCGACGATCGCCTCGATCCCGTCGAAGCGCTGCGGCGCGATGGCGGCGTAGGCCGCCGAGACACCGACCGCCAGGAGCGCCACGCCGCCGACAGCCGCGGTGACCACGAGGATGGCGCGGGACGTCGGGGACTGCTTGCCCGAAGCCCCGGTGGGGCTCGGTGCGGAGGGCTGCTGCCCGTGATGCTGTGCGGAGGGCCCCTCCGGCTGCGACGGGTGCTGGTGCGCGTCTGTGGGGGTGTTCATGCTGAAGCTCCGGTCTGTGGGTACTGGGAAGGTCGATCGGCGTCGGATGCCACGGTTGAGGAGGATCCGATGCTCTCGAAGTGGGCGATGGCGGCGAGCACCCGACGATTGCCTCCGCCGTCTGGCTCGAGCTGCAACTTCTGGAAGATCGCCGTGATGTGCTTCTCGACGCTCGCCTCGGAGAGGAAGAGCAGAGCGGCGATCGCCTGGTTCGATCGGCCCTCGGCGAGTGCCGCGAGCACCGTGCGCTCCCGCTCGGTGAGCGCTCGCATCCGGTCGTCTCGAGACCTGCGCGTCAGGAGCTGAGCCACGACCTCGGGGTCGAGCACTGTGGCTCCTCCTGCGATGCGTCGCACCGACTCGATGAACTCGCCCACGTCGGCCACACGGTCCTTCAGCAGGTATCCGAAGGCTCCGCCCTGCGCCGCGATCAGTTCGCTCGCGTAGCGCTCTTCCACGTACTGGGAGAGCACCAGCACCGGGAGTCCGGGGCGGAGGCGACGCAGCTCCAGCGCGGCGAGGATGCCCTCGTCGGTGAACGTCGGCGGGAGGCGCACATCCAGAATGCACAACTCGGGATCATTGGCCTCCACCGCTTCGAGGAGACCGCTGGCTTCGGGCAGTGCCGCCACGACGGTGTGCCCGCCGTGTTCGAGCAGACGAACCAGGCCCTCCCGCAGCAGCACGGAGTCCTCGCAGATCAGGATGCGCATGGGACGCTCACCTCCAGGGTCGTCGGGCCGCCGTTCGGGCTGTCGAGCCGGGTCGTCCCGCCCGCGGCGAGCACCCGGTTCATGATCCCGTCGAGGCCGCCTCCGGGCGTGACCCGGGCTCCCCCGATGCCGTTGTCCTCCACTCGAGCCCACAGCTGGGGCGCCTGCGTCGGGCCGTCCTCGCGCATGCGCACCACCACGCGGGCTTCGCTGGCGCGGGAGTGCTTCGCCGCGTTCGTCAGCGACTCAGCGATGGCGAAGTACACGGCGGCTTCCGCGTCGCGGCTGCAGCGGTCGGTCAACCGCACGTCGAGGTGCACGGGGATGTGGGAGCGTGCAGCGAGCGCCGAGAGCGCCGCGTCCAGCCCGCGGTCGTCGAGCACCGAGGCGTAGATGCCCCGGGCGAGCTGCCGCAATTCCGTGATCGCCGCCTTCGTCGAGGTGTGCGCCTCGGCGACGAGCAGCTTCGCCGCCTGCGGATCGGTATCGATCTTCTCCTGAGCGAGTCCGAGGGTCATGCCCACCGAGACGAGCCGGGGCTGCACCCCGTCGTGCAGATCGCGTTCGATACGGGTGCGCTCGACGTCCGCTGCGCGCACCGCGCCTTCGCGCTGACGCGCCGACAGGCGTGCGGTCTCCGTGAGCTCGGCCTCAGTCGCGGTCGATCCGATGATCGCGACGGAGATGAGCCGGTGCAGCAGTGCGAGACCGACGATGCCTGCTGCGCAGAGGAGCATGCCGATGATGCCCGGCTGCCACCAGACGTTGAACGTGCGGAAGACCGAGACGAACGCCTGCACGAAGCCCTGGACGAGGCCCAGCATCGCGGCACCGAGAGCGCTCGCGATGGCGAAGTTCGCGACCGCGCGCCACATGCGCCCGTCCACCGCCTGCCGCACCATCGAAGTGAACCAGCCCTTGAAACCTGGCGCACGACGCTGCTGCCACTGCGGAGCCGAGACGTGCAGTCCGTAGAGCCCGCCGACCCGGAAGGTCTCGAACCAGGCGATGCCGTACAGCGCATAGACCAGCGCTGCGAGCAGCACGAGACCGACTCCGATGACGAGCATTCCGATGCCGGTGCCCATGAGCGCCAGCAGCACGGCGGTGATCGTGAACCCCACGACGCCGAGTGCTGCGAGATGCAGCAGCGTCAGCAGGAGGTTGAGCGGCGGCTTGGGGATGGAGGACGTCTTCACCTCGGGCGGTGCCGACCGCTTCGACTTCTGGCCTGCGGCAGCACTCGCCGCCGCCGCCGCCGGGATGCCCGGCGCTCCCGACGATGGCGCGGTCGCACCCGGGCCGGGCGCCGATCCCTGCGGCCCTCCGGGGACGGCGCCGGCGTCAGCGCTGGAGAGCGGAGGCAGCGGCGTCGTGGCTGCCTCTGAATCTTGAGGAGTGATCATGTCTCTACGGTAGGTGCTCCCCCGGGTCGTCGGTGAGCGTGGGACCCGGAGAACGCGCTTCGGGTTTTCCCTACTTCGCAGCGGCGGCGCAGCCCTCGGGGCCTCGCACCCCGCATGAATCTGCCGGCGGTTTGAGCATCGCTGCGATGTCGCCCACATGCCCCTGGCGACGTTCCACGTGAAACGAAAAAGCCCCCGTCGTGAACGACAGGGGCTTGATGGTGGATCCTGGGAGAATCGAACTCCCGACATCCTGCTTGCAAAGCAGGCACTCTACCAACTGAGTTAAGGACCCGAGGGAGGTCGAGAACCTCCGCTCACCGTTCCCGTACGAGACCGGAACAACTCGCTCTACTTTACAGACATCTGCACTGAAGTGCAAAACGAGCCGAGCCGCGTACCAGCGGGTTCGTTGACGGCGTCATGAGTTCGGGGACGAACAACGGCCACGGGAATGATCCCGTAAACCACGAAAGTCCCGCTGAATTCAGCGGGACTTTCGTGTGGTTGTGGTGGGGCTACCAGGACTTGAACCTGGGACCTCTTCATTATCAGTGAAGCGCTCTAACCACCTGAGCTATAGCCCCTCGACCAAGCAATGACTCTACCCGAAGCCGAGACAAATCCGAAATCGGGCTCGTATACCGGGCGTGGCCCGGGCCGTTTCGGGCCCGGGCCTCGAGTCAGTTGCTCGTGAAACCGAGCTGGAAACCGCCCAGAACCCGTACGAGCAAGTTGTAGACGAGCGATCCGACAGCGCCGAGCGCAGTGCCGACGATGACGTTCAGGATCCCGACGACGACGGCGAAGCCGAGCACCTGCGGGAACCCGATGATCTTCATCAGGCTGTTGTCTTCTCCCACGATGTCCATGAAGAGCTGGTCCACCTGCGCGAAGACACCGGTCTGCAGCAGCACGGTGTAGATCAGGATCGTCGCGACGACGCTCACGATCGCGAAGCACACCGCCACGAGGAACGAAAACTTCACCGCAGACCAGAAGTCGACGTACACGAGCTTGAGGCGAACCTGCTTCGCCGGCGCCTTCTTACGGGTCTTCTTGGCCAGCTTGTCGGCGACAGTGTTACTCATTCAGGTCTTCCTCGTTTTCCGCGTTCTCGGGCCCGGGGGCCTCGGACTCATCGTCGTCGAGCCCACGCTCCGGATTGCGCGCGATGCCAATAATACGGTCCTGCTCTGGGAATCGTGCAAAGACGACGCCCATGGTGTTCCTGCCCTTGGCGGGCACTTCTGCAACGCCTGAGCGCACGACCTTACCACTTGCGAGCACCGCGAGCACCTCGTCGGTCTCGTCGACGATCAGAGACCCGATCAACACGCCGCGGTTCTCGTCGAGCTTCGCGACCTTGATGCCGTACCCGCCGCGCTGCTGCACGCGGTACTCGTCGACAGCGGTCCGCTTGGCGTAACCGCCCTCGGTCACGACGAAGACGTATCCGCCGCTCCCATCGATGCGAGACGCCCCGAGAAGCGCGTCGCCCTCCCTGAAGTTCATCCCGCGAACGCCGCTGGTCGAGCGCCCCATAGGCCGAAGAGCCTGGTCAGACGCGGTGAAGCGCACCGACATACCGTGGCGCGAAACGAGCAGTACGTCGTCGCTCGCCTCGGCGATGAGCGCCGAGACCAGTTCGTCTCCGTCGCGCAACTTGATCGCGATGATGCCGCCCGTGCGGTTCGTGTCGTACTCCGTCAGCGCGGTCTTCTTGACCAATCCGTCCCGAGTGGCGAGTACGAGATACCCCGCTGCGGCGAAGTCGCGCACGTCCAGAATCTGCGTGACCTGCTCGTCGGGAGCGAGCGCGAGAAGGTTCGCGAGGTGCTGGCCCTTCGAATCACGACCGGCCTCAGGAATTTCGTACGTCTTCGCTCGATACACGCGCCCCGTGTTTGTGAAGAACAGGAGCCAATGGTGCGTCGTCGTCACGAAGAAGTGCTCGACGATGTCGTCAGCGCGCAGTTGAGCGCCCTTGACGCCCTTCCCGCCCCGGTGCTGCGAACGGTAGTTATCGATTCGGGTTCGCTTGACGTATCCCCCGCGGGTCACGGTGACGACCATTTCTTCCTCGGGGATGAGGTCTTCCATGGACATGTCGCCGTCGAACCCGTGCAGGATCGCGGTGCGCCGATCGTCGCCGAACTTCGTGACGATCTCGCCGAGCTCCTGCACGACGATTCCACGCTGCTCCGAGGGAGAGGCCAGGATCTTCTCGTACTCGGCGATCTGCGCTTCCAGTTTCGCTGCGAGATCGAGGATCTTCTGCCGCTCAAGCGCAGCGAGGCGGCGCAATTGCAGACCGAGGATCGCGTCAGCTTGGATCTGGTCGACGTCGAGGAGCGTCATGAGACCTTCGCGGGCCTCGTCGACCGTGGGCGAACGCCGAATGAGGGCGATCACCGCATCCAGGGCGTCGAGCGCTTTCAAGTAGCCGCGCTGGATGTGGGCCTCGGCCTCGGCCTTCTTCAGGCGGTACGCCGTGCGGCGAACGATGACTTCGATCTGGTGCTTCGCCCAGGCGGAGATGAAGCCGTCGAGCGCGAGCGTCCGCGGGATGCCGTCGACGATCGCGAGCATGTTCGCGCCGAAGTTCTCCTGCAGCTGCGTGTGCTTGTAGAGGTTGTTCAGCACAACCTTGGCGATCGCGTCGCGCTTCAGCACCACGACAAGTCGCTGGCCGGTCCGACCGCTCGATTCATCGCGGATGTCCGCGATGCCCTGAACCTTGTTCTCCTTGACCAGGTCGGCGATCTTCACGGCGAGGTTGTCGGGGTTCACCTGGTACGGGAGCTCCGTCACGACGAGACAGGTGCGGCCCTGGATCTCCTCGATGTTGACGACCGCCCGCATCGTGATCGACCCGCGCCCGGTGCGATAGGCCTCGCGTATGCCCTTGGAGCCCAGAATCTGAGCCCCCGTCGGGAAATCAGGCCCGTGCACTCGCTCCATGAGCGCTTCCAGCAGCTCTTCGCGAGTCGCCTCCGGATGCTCGAGGTGCCAGATCGCGGCTTCTGAGACTTCCCTCAGGTTGTGAGGCGGAATGTTGGTGGCCATGCCGACCGCGATGCCGACTGACCCGTTGACGAGCAGATTCGGGAAGCGCGCCGTGAGCACGGTCGGCTCTTGCGTGCGCCCGTCGTAGTTGTCTTGGAAGTCGACGGTGTCCTCGTCGATGTCCCGCACCATCTCCATGGCGAGCGGCGACATCTTCGTTTCGGTGTAACGGTGCGCAGCGGCGCCGTCGTTTCCGGGAGATCCGAAGTTGCCCTGTCCGAGCGCCAGTGGATAGCGAAGCGTCCATGGCTGCACCAGACGCACGAGTGAGTCGTACACGGCGCTGTCGCCGTGAGGATGGAACTGGCCCATCACGTCGCCGATGACACGGGTGCACTTCGAGAATGCCTTGTCGGGTCGGTAGCCGCCGTCGTACATCGTGTAGATGACACGCCGGTGCACGGGCTTCAGGCCGTCGCGCACATCGGGAAGCGCTCGTCCGACGATGACGCTCATCGCGTAGTCGAGGTAGGAGCGCTGCATCTCGAGCTGCAGATCGACTTGATCGATCCGCCCGTGGACGGCGTGGTCCGCCGCCAGGGTGACGTCGGACTCTGTTTCTGGGGTCTCGTTCTCAGATGTCAAGGAAGCGCACGTCCTTCGCGTTCTGCTGGATGAAGGTACGACGCGCTTCGACGTCTTCGCCCATGAGGGTTGCGAAGATCTCGTCGGCGATCGCCGCGTCATCCATGGTGACCTGCAGCAGGGTGCGGGTCTCGGGGTTCATCGTGGTCTCCCACAGTTCTTCGTGGTTCATCTCGCCCAGGCCCTTGTAGCGCTGGACACCGCTCTCCTTCATGAGCCGCCGTCCCTGTTCGGCGCCGATGGCGAGCCGCGAATCGCGTTCTGCATCGCTGTAGACGTATTCGTCTTCAGCATTCGACCACTTGATGCGGTACAGCGGCGGCTGTGCGAGATAAACGTAGCCGAGGTCGATCAGGGGTCGCATGTACCGGAAGAGGAGCGTCAGGAGCAGGGTCGTGATGTGCTGTCCATCCACATCCGCATCCGCCATGAGCACGATCTTGTGATACCGAGCCTTCTCCGGCGTGAAGTCCTCACCGATGCCAGCGCCGAAGGCCGTGATCATCGCCTGGACCTCAGCGTTATTGAGCGCTCGGTCAAGCCTGGCCTTCTCGACGTTCAAGATTTTTCCGCGGAGCGGCAGGATCGCCTGGGTATGCGGATTGCGCCCCGTCTTCGCAGAACCACCTGCCGAGTCGCCCTCGACGATGAAGATCTCGGAGATCGTAGGATCCTTGCTCGAGCAGTCCGAAAGCTTGCCGGGCATTCCGCCCGACTCGAGCAGACCCTTGCGACGTGCGGTCTCGCGGGCCTTGCGAGCCGCGAGTCGGGCCGAGGCCGCCTGAATGGACTTGCGAATGATGTCTTTCGCAGGGCCGGGGTTCCGCTCGAACCAGTCTCCGAGCTGGTCTCCCACAACTTTCTGCACGAAGGCCTTCGCCTCGGTGTTTCCAAGCTTCGTCTTCGTCTGTCCCTCGAACTGAGGCTCGCCGAGCTTCACCGAGATCACTGCTGTCAGGCCTTCTCGCACGTCGTCGCCCGAGAGGTTTTCGTCCTTCTCACGAAGAATGTTCTTCTCACGCGCATACCGGTTCACCAGCGTGGTCAACGCTGCGCGGAAGCCTTCTTCGTGGGTGCCGCCCTCGTGGGTGTTGATCGTATTGGCGTAGGTGTGCACGCTTTCGCTGTACGAGGTCGTCCACTGCATCGCGACCTCTGCTGCGATCTTGCGGTCGGTGTCTTCGGCCTCGAAGGAGATGATCTCCTCGTTGACGAGGTCGGAGCGCTTCGCCGCGTTCAGATGCTGCACGTAGTCCTGGATACCGTTCTCGTACATGAACTCGTCATGCGGGGCGGGCGGTGCGACCATCTCCCCCTCTGCATTCTCGATCGGATCCTGCTCGCGCAGATCGGTGAGGGCGATGCGCAGACCCTTGTTCAGGAACGCCATCTGCTGGAAGCGAGTGCGGAGCGTCTGGTAGTCGAACTCGACGGTCTCGAAGATGTCTTCGCTCGGCCAGAAGGTGATCGTCGTGCCGGTCTCCGTGCTCACCTCGCCCTGAGCGAGCGGCGCGTCCGGGACGCTGTCGGTGAACGACATGTTCCACGTGAAACCTTGGCGCTGCACCGCGACATCGAACCGCTTCGAGAGAGCGTTGACGACCGAAGAACCGACGCCGTGCAATCCGCCCGACACCGCGTAGCCTCCGCCGCCGAATTTGCCGCCCGCGTGCAACACGGTGAGCACCACCTCGACCGTTGAGCGGCCCTCCGTCGGATGCTGATCGACCGGGATGCCGCGGCCGTTATCGACCACGCGCACTCCCCCATCCGCCAGAATGGTGATATCGATGAAGTCGCAATATCCTGCGAGTGCCTCATCAACGGAGTTGTCGACGATTTCATACACCAGGTGATGCAGACCCCGAGGTCCGGTGGAGCCGATGTACATGCCAGGCCGCTTGCGAACCGCTTCGAGCCCTTCGAGTACCTGGATCGCTCCGGCACCGTAATCTTCCGTGGCGGTCGCCTGCTCTGAACTCATACGTAGAATGATCCTTATCTGGGCGTCTCAGGGCGCGATTGAACCCTGCGTACTTCCGCCCACCAGCTTACCAAGATTCAGGCGCTGTACGGGGCATTACGGGCCTTGCAAACCGATGATTCGCCGGGGATCGTCCCCCCTTCGTCCTGTCACCTCCCCGAGAATCGTCATTGCTGAGCAGATGGTCCCGCTGAGCGCACCTCAGGTCGTCCGCTATCAGCCGTACGTGTCTCTCGGCCCCCGGCCTGGAACGGACCTCATGCCATGCCGCCAGCTCGGGGCGCCCGGCGCGAGGAATCGGAGATCCCGAATCTCCGAATCGGGATAATCTCGCAAGAGCCGCGTGAGCAACTCACCCCGCAACCGCCTGAGCTCGGTCGCCCAGGTCGTCGAATCGCACTGGACCTGAAGGACGCCGTGGCTGATGCCCACGACCGTGGTGTGCTCGGCGGTTGCATCGCCGGCGAACTCGGGCCATTCCCCGATCAACCGAGCCTGCTCGAGTTCAACGCTCCATCCCATGTCGCTCGCGACATTGACGAGGACATCTGAGAGAGCTTTTGGATCGCGACCGAACCCGAAGGGACTCCCACCAGGGGCTTCTGAACCGTTTCGACGGGAACGACGACGTTGCGGAACCCCGCGCCACACGGATTTCGCTCGCAGATAGGCGTCCGACGTGAACTCGACGCCCGACTCACCCACCGGAGTCCCCCTCGGTCGAACCGTCATCGCGAGCCTCCGCCCGCGACACTGATGTCTCTGGATCGGGGGTCGTCGGCACCACCGGGGGCGCGGCGCCTTCCGCCCCGGCCGCGTCTACTGCGGAGTCGTCACCGCACTCCATCGGTGCCACGGTGCCTGCGCTGATACGCATCCTCTGCCAAGAAACGTCATCGGGCACATCCGATTCCACCGCTGCGGTGACGATCACCTGTTCATAGTCTCCCACGGCAGACATCAGTCGGGCTCGCCGCCCCGCATCCAACTCCGCGAACACGTCATCGAGAATAATCACAGGATCACCGGCCGACGACTCAGCCCTCAACAGCTCGGCGAGGCCCAGCTTCAGCGACAGTGCGAACGACCACGATTCGCCATGGCTCGCGTACCCCTTTACCGGGAGACCATTGAGCGAGAGCACGAGATCGTCCCGATGCGGGCCCACGAGCGTCACGCCGCGATCGATTTCACGAGCTTGCACCATCCGGAGCGCCTCGTGGAACTCCTGCGCGAGCGTTTCACGTGAAACGTCGGGGAGCTCGCTCGCGTTCGGTGTTTCACGTGAAACGCCCCGTTCGCTGAGCGAAGCGGCGACGCTCTCCGTCATACCCAACCGAGGAACGTGGTCGGAACCGACGAGCGCGTGATAGTGATCACGAAGCGGACCAGCGAGGTCGCGCAAGAGCTCTCGCCGAGCAATCATGATCTGCACACCGTACTCGACGAGCTGATCATTCCATATCGAGAGCGTTGAAGGGACAGTTGACCCCCGGCTTCGGGTGGATTTCAACAGTGAAGTGCGCTGCCGGACAACCTTTTCGTAGTCTGCCAGGGCCGCTGAGGCGACTGGATGGCGGGCGAGCAGCGCATCGTCGAGAAACCGCCGACGTCCTGAGGGCTCTCCACGAACGATAATGAGGTCTTCTGGTGCGAAAGCGACCGCGGAGAACCACCGCGTGATCTCCCTTGGGCGCACCGAGTTGCCGTTCACCTGTGCCCGGTTCGCGCGGCCCTGATTGAGCTGCAACTCCAGGCGCACCTCGCGCACCCCCGAGCGCACTCCCATTCGCGCAACTGCCGAATCACTGCCGGCGCGAATGAGCGCCTGATCGCCGGTCACTCGATGCGAGCGGAGCGTCGCGAAGTAGGCGATGGCTTCGACGAGGTTGGTCTTTCCTTGACCATTCTGGCCGACGAGCAGATTCGGACCAGCGGCGAGTGGAAGCTCCGCAGACGCGTAGTTGCGGAAGTCGCCGAGCGAGAGATGCGTCACCCGCATCTCAGGCCTACCGAAGGAGCAGGTTCGGCTGCAGCAAGTAGCGGAAACTCTTCTCGTCCGCGTCGTCCTTGCTGCGCTGACTCGTGATGAGGACGGGACCGGGCTTTCCGGGATTGTCCGTCCGAGTAAACCCGATCCGAGCGAACTCGGAATGCGTGGAACGCAAGCCATCGAGCAGGAACTGGGGCTTCAGCGAGACCACCATCTCCTCGCCGACGAGGTGCGCATCAACCGTCTCGACGGCCTGCGCCGACTCGGTCCCAGCGGCTTCCAACGTCACAGTGCCCTCGGCGAACGAGAAGCGAAGGGCCGCCTCCCGCTCGAGCACCAACCCGACGCGGCCCACGGCCTCAATGAGCTCCGAAGTGCTGATCACGGCGTAATTCTCGATGCTCTCGGGGAACAAACGACCAACCGGCGGGTAGTTGCCCTTGATCAGCAGCGATGTCACCGTCTTCGTGCCACCGGTGAAGGCGATGAGTTCCCGGTCGGCATCCTTGACGATGCTCACCTGGACCTCCCCGACACCCGAGAAGGTCTTTCCGACCTCGGTAACGATCTTCGATGGGACCAGCGCAGTCAGCGCATCGCCGGAGTCACGGTGCTCCCAATCAATGCTTCGCGTAGCGACGCGGTACCGATCGGTCGCGGTGAGGGTCACTGAATTTGAATCGATCTCGAACTGCACGCCCGTGATCACCGGTGTCACATCATCCTTCGATGCCGCGAGCGACACCTGCGAGACGGCTTCCGAGAAGACATCCGCCGGCATCGACCCGGAGACGGAATCAACCCTCGGCACCTGCGGGTACTCCTCGACCGGCATCGCCGGAAGGCTGAACGACGCAGAGCCGCAGCGAACCTCGACGCGGCTCTCGAGCAGAGAGACTTCAACGTCGGAGTGCGGCAGGCGCTGGGCGATCTCGCCGAGCAATCGACCCGAGACCAGCGCGCGCCCTGCTTCCGCGACAACCGCTGTGATCGAGGTCCTCGCGGAGACTTCGTAATCGAACGACGAGACCGTGAGCTGATCGCCATCGGCTTCGATGAGCGCCCCGCTGAGGAGGGGCTGCGTCGGGCGGGGAGGGAGCAACTTCACTGCGAACGATACAGCGTCGCTGAATACGTCACGATTGACGGTAAATCGCATCGGGCTTCCCTTCGCACGCGTTCTGGGTCGCGTCGTTCTCCTCGGCCTGACAATCTTTGCACACTCGTCGAGCCTCAGCATCCGGTCGACCTTCGTGTCATCGTTCACGGGTCTCTTCGCCGATCACGTGTGTGTGATCGAGTGCCCGTTGAAAAGAATGAGAAGTGTTAACAGTGTTAACGTCTGTGGATTCTGTGGATAAGTCCCGGCACATCAATTCTTGTAACGGAACTACACGTCTGTGACTTGTGCAATCGCGGTGGATGGATTGCGATCCGCGGAATCATGCGGAACCCGGTGACAGGAGTCTCCCTCACAGGCTTCCCGGATCCATGCACAGGCGCGGGCGAGTTCTCCCCAACTATCCACACTCGGCGAGCGGCCTGTGGATAACTTCTTTATCGACTGCCCTGTTTGATGCGCGTGGTCAGTTCGGTGACCTGGTTGTAGATCGATCGCCGTTCGGCGATGAGCTGGGAGATCTTCTTGTGCGCGTACATGACGGTGGTGTGGTCACGGCCGCCGAACAACTGACCGATCTTCGGAAGGGAGAGCGGTGTGAGTTCGCGGCAGAGATACATCGCGATCTGACGCGACGTCGCGATCTGCTGCGCGCGTGTCGGACCGTACAGGTCGTCGACCGAGAGGTCGAAGTACTCGGCCGTCTTGCTGATGATGTCGGAGGGCTGTACCTCGTTATCGGCGTCCAGCGTGATGAGGTCCTTGAGCACCGTGTGCACGAGCTGCATGTCGATCCGCTGCTGATTCAGGCTCGCGTATGCAGTCACCCGAATCAGGGTGCCTTCGAGTTCGCGGATGTTCGACGAGAACTTGCTCGCGATGAATTCGAGGATGCTGTAGTCAACCTCGAGATTCTCCCGCTCCGCCTTCTTGCGCAGGATCGCGATACGCGTCTCGAGATCGGGCACCTGAATGTCGGTGAGCAGGCCCCACTCGAATCGCGAGAGCATGCGCTCTTCGAACCCCCGAAGCTGCTTCGGCTGCACATCGCTCGTGATGACGACTTGCTTGTTGTGGTCGTGCAGCGTGTTGAACGTGTGGAAGAAGGCTTCCTGCGTCTCCACTTTGTCTTCAAGGAATTGAATGTCGTCGACGAGAAGGATGTCGACGCTTCGATAGCGCGCGTGAAACGCCGCTCCTTGATTGTTCGCGATGGAGTTGATGAAATCGTTGGTGAAATCCTCGGAACTGACATAGCGAACGCGTACGTCCGGGAAGAGCTCGCGCGCGTAGTGCCCGATGGCGTGAAGCAGGTGGGTCTTGCCCAGACCCGAATCGCCGTAGATGAACAATGGATTGTAGGCGCGGGCCGGCGCTTCGGCGACCGCGACGGCAGCGGCATGTGCGAAACGGTTGGACTGCCCGATCACGAAGCTGTCGAATCGATACTTCTCGTTGAGCCGACTGTCGAGGGCATCGTCGACTCCGTGTCGACGCCGTGGTTCTGCAACGGGGCGCTGGGTGTCGTGACGGGGCGAGTCGAATCGTGAGCCGCCGAATCCGCCGCCGTCGAAATCGCGCACGTGCTCGGATGAGGACGGCGTCTCGGCAGCGGGCTCGGGGTCGATGTCAGGGTGGGCGTCTTCGTCGACGATGACGATGAAGTTGTCGATCTCCCGCGCCTCCGGAATGCGGGAGATCGCCGCCATGATCGCGGGACGGAGTCGGTTCTCGAGCAGCTTGAGCGTGAAGTCGAGTTGCACGGCGAGATAGAGCGTTCCGGCTGCGATGCCTCGCGGCAAAGCGAGTGCGAGCTGTGCGCCGACGGCGGGGCCGACGGCCGGATCGCTCATCACCGCCTGGGTGACGCGATCCCAGACTTCTTGCAGTTCGTCCTCAGTCACGTCGCTCCCGGCTCGCTGTTCATCATGAAGAATGCCTGTTATACCCAGGCTTATCCACAGAGGGACGGGCACAATCTCGCGGGAAATCAGCGGAGTGCAGCCGTGTGGAAACGCTTGCGCCCACGTTAGTCACAGATTTGTCCACAGGCAAGTCGATGTGGGAACGCGCCATTTCTCGATCTCGATCCACGTGCCCAGCGGCCATCCTGCCTCCCCAACTTTGACGGAATGGTGCGGAAGGCGTAGAGTGAAGACCTTGTATGGGTGGCTCGTGTGAGACGAGTGCGCTACCGTGCGCTCGGAACGTGTCGAGCACATGAGGAACCGCACGCACACGAGTGGCCGACATCCGACTTCCTCGCCGCCCGAGAGGCGCGGGGATCTATTCCATAAGTCACGGAGTTTTCACTATGAGCAAGCGTACCTTCCAGCCCAACAACCGCCGCCGCGCCAAGGTGCACGGCTTCCGCGCCCGGATGCGCACCCGTGCGGGCCGCGCCATCGTCGCAGCTCGTCGCGGCAAGGGCCGCTCGAAGCTCACCGCGTAATCGTCGTACTCCCCCGGGATCGATCATGCCTGCACGGCGCAATCGAGTCACCCGGGGAGAGGACTACCGGCAGACCGTACGTGCCGGACGCCGCGTGGGTGGTGCACTCTGCATCACCCACGCGGTTTTGCGTTCACCGGAGGATGCCGCTCGATTCGGGTTCATCATCTCCAAGGCTGTGGGCAATGCGGTGACCAGGAACCTGGTGCGTCGGCGAATGAAGTCGATCGTGGAGCAACGCCTGCGGAACGGGGCGACGGGTGTCGACGTGGTCTTTCGTGCGCTCCCCGCCGCGGCGGATGCTCCGTTCGCGGAGCTCGAGCGGGAGATCAACCGCGCGCTCGATCGGGTGGAGCGCCGGCAGGCGTCGACGGAGACGCGCTCATGATCCGGGTCGCAGCCGAAATCTGGTTGGCACCCCGTAATGCCGCTCTCGCTTGCATGCACGCCTACCGCCGCGTCGTCTCACCGCTCTATGGCGAAGTGTGCAGGTATTATCCATCGTGTTCCAGATACGCTGTTGAGGCGTATCAAATCCGCGGATTCATTGTCGGAACCGTTCTCACTGCGTGGCGGTTGCTGCGCTGCAATCCCTTCACTGCCGGCGGCATCGATGACGTCCCGCCGCGTGCGCACTCCCACTTCGTGACCAACACCCGCGGCTTCGTCCGCCCCATCGAGCGAAAGGCTTAACCCGGTGGACTTCTTCGAAACAATCCTGTGGCCGCTCCGCTGGCTCGTCGAGCTCGTGCTCGCGGTCTGGCATCAGGCCTTCACGTGGATCGGCATGGACCCCGAGTCGGGCCTCACGTGGGTGCTCTCGATCATCGGCCTCGTGGTCGTGGTCCGCTCGGCGCTGATCCCCGTGACGGTGCGGCAGATCAAGTCGCAGCGCCGCATGATGGATCTCGCGCCCGAGATGAAGAAGATCCAGGACAAGTACAAGGGCAAGAAGGATCAGTACTCCCGAGAGGCGATGAGCCGGGAGACGATGGCGCTCTACAAGAAGCACGGGACCAACCCGTTCTCCTCGTGCCTGCCGATCCTCATCCAGATGCCGGTCTTCTTCTCGCTCTTCTACGTACTCCGTCACGCATCCGATAACACCACCGGCATCGGCTTCATGACGGCGGAGCTGACGAAGAACTTCAATGCCGCTGAGCTCTTCGGTGCTCCGCTGAAGATGACCTTCACGCAGGGTTGGGAGTCCGGCAACTGGACGGTCGTGGTGCTCCTGGGCATCAACGTTATCCTGATGATCGGGTCGCAGTTCTTCACGCAGTTGCAGATCATGTCGAAGAACGTCTCTGATGAGACGAAGAACTCGCCGATGTACCGTCAGCAGCGCATCCTGCTCTACATCATCCCCTTCGCGTTCCTCTTCTCAGGCGTTGCATTCCCGCTCGCGCTGAACGTGTACTGGTTCACCTCCAACCTCTGGACGATGGCTCAGCAGTTCATCGTGATCCGCAACATGCCGACCCCGGGCAGTGATGCGTGGCGTGCGCGGCAGGAGCGCCTCAAGGCGAAGGGCAAGCTGACCGACGACGAGAAGCGCGCGCAGGCTCGCGGCGAGGAGATCGCTCCCCCGAAGGCCGGTCAGCGCCAGCAGCCGGTCAGCGCCAAGCGTTCGAAGAAGAAGGGCAAGTGATGACGACCGACGATCGCACCGCACCTGACACCTCGACTGCTGAACTCAGCCTCGAAGAACTCGAGGCCGACGGCGACCTCGCTGCCGACTACATCGAGGGGCTTCTCGATATCGCGGATCTCGACGGCGACATCGATATCGACGTCGCGAACGGCCGGGCGTACGTCTCGGTGACCGGAGGGGACGTCGATCTCGACCGTCTCGCGGGGGTTGATACCGTGCAGGCGCTGCAAGATCTCACTCGTCTCGCCGTGCAGGCGAAGACCGGGCGCTTCTCGCGCCTGATCGTCGATGTGGGGGGATCGCGGGACGCGCGAGCCACCGAACTCAAGCGCATGGTCGATTCGGCGGTGGCGCAGATCGCCGCGGGCCGCGAGCAGGTCGAGCTCGAGCCCATGTCGTCCTACGAACGCAAACTGGTGCACGACGATGTCGCGGATCGCGGTTACTTCTCGGAGTCCCGCGGTGAAGGCCGTGATCGCCGTCTCGTCATCAGCCGGGGATGAACTCACCCCCTTGTTTCACGTGAAACTCCGGAAGGACCGCCATGCCCGCTGAGCAGGTGATCGAGCAGGAACCAGGCGCCGCACCGCTGCTCGCCGGCGACCGCATCGAGATGCTGCGCGCGTTCACCGCGGACCTCGGCACGCGCGGCGAGCAGCTCGGGCTCATCGGTCCCCTTGAGGCGCCGCGTCTCTGGACACGCCATGTGCTCAACAGCGCACTGCTCGCCCCACTCATCGGCAGTGGTGCTCAGGTCGCCGACATCGGTACCGGCGGCGGGATGCCCGGCCTGGTTCTCGCGATCGTGCGCCCGGACGCTCACTTCCTGTTCGTGGAGCCGATGGAGCGGCGATGCGCGTGGCTGCAGGAGCAGATCGAGGTACTCGGATTGGAGAACGCCGAAGTGCGCCGAGGGCGCGCCGAGGAGTTCCACGATGCGTGGGAGGTCGACCAGATCACGGCTCGAGCTGTGACCGCGCTCCGCAAGCTCGTCCCACTGACGGTCCCGTTGCTCCGCGACGGGGGCGAGATGCTGTTCCTGAAGGGCGCTGCTGTCGATGCAGAGATCGAAGCCGCGGCGAAGGTGCTCCGCAAGTTCCGGGTGCGTGACGTGGCTGTAGTCGAGCTCGGTGCGGACTTGTTCGCGCAGGAGCTGCTTGCGGAGACGACCCGCGTCTTTCGGGCTAAAATCGTGAGACATGGCTGAAGCGGAGAAGTCGCTGGTCGGCGACCATCTCGTCGACAAGATTCGGCGACGGCGCAAACTCGCGGAGACGGTGTCACCGCTCCCCGCTGAGACGCGCATCATCACGGTCTCGAACCAGAAGGGCGGCGTCGGAAAGACGACGACCACCGTCAATCTTGCCGCGGCCCTGGCCCGCCGCGGCGCGACGGTGCTGGTCATCGATATGGACCCGCAGGGAAACGCTTCGACGGCACTCGGCGTCCCCCATCGCCCCGAGATCACGAGCATCTACGACGTGCTCCTCGGCGATGACACGATCCCCGACGCGCTGCAGCCGACCTCAGATCACGAGAATCTGTGGTGCGTTCCCTCCACCATCAACCTCGCCGGCGCGGAGATCGAACTCGTGTCGCTGGTCGCGCGAGAGCAGCGGCTGCGCACGGCGCTGCAGACCTTCCTCGCGGAATCAGAGCGCAAGTATCACTACGTCTTCATCGATTGCCCGCCGTCGCTCGGGCTTCTGACGGTCAACGCCTTTGTCGCAGCCGACGAGGTGCTCATCCCGATCCAGACCGAGTACTACGCGCTGGAGGGCTTGAGCCAGCTGCTCGGGAACATCCAGCTCATCCAGAAGCACTTGAATCCGGGCCTGCGCATCTCCACGATTCTGTTGACGATGTACGACGCCCGAACGAACCTCGCACAGGAAGTGGCCGGAGAAGTGCGTGCGCACTTCCCCGAACAGGTGCTCAGCGCGATCGTCCCGCGATCCGTGCGCATCTCTGAGGCTCCCAGCTACGGGCAAACGGTGCACGCGTATGACGGAGCTTCGATCGGAGCGCTCGCATATCTCGAGGCCGCGGCTGAGATCGCCGAGCGCGGCGACCGTGGCAGTCTCCCGGCGACAGCCGGCACACAGCATGAAGGAAAGGCGTAACGCATGGCGACCAAGAAACGAGGCGGTCTCGGTCGCGGAATCGGCGCGCTCATTCCGCAGTCGTCGTCGGGCGAAGAGCGTCCCGTCGACGTCTTCTTCCCGTCGAGCGCCGGGCTGAGCGCAGCCGGTGCCGATGCGAACGTCACCACGGAGGAGGACGGAGCGCCTGCCGCGGAAACGGCGCCGCTGCAGGAAGTGCCGGGAGCTCGCCTGACCCGTCTCGATGTCGCTGACGTCGTTCCGAACCGCGCGCAGCCGCGCACCGAGTTCGACGAGCAGGCGCTCGACGAATTGACGCACAGCGTGCGGGAGTTCGGCGTGTTCCAGCCCATCGTGGTGCGCGCGATCGAACCCGAACCGGCCGATGGCGCCCGCTACGAGTTGATCATGGGCGAGCGTCGCTTGCGAGCGTCGAAGCGCGCGGGGCTGGAGACGATTCCCGCGATCGTGCGGAGTACCGCCGATGAGCACATGCTGCGCGACGCGCTGCTCGAGAACCTGCACCGGGCCCAGCTCAATCCGCTGGAGGAAGCGTCCGCGTATCAGCAACTGCTCGCCGATTTCGGGATCACGCAGGAGCAGCTCGCGGAGCGCATCGGCCGATCACGACCGCAGGTGTCGAATACGATTCGTCTCCTGCGCCTCCCCGAGCCCGTGCAGGCACGAGTAGCCGCCGGGGTGCTCACGGCGGGGCACGCTCGTGCGATCCTCTCGCTCGACGGCGATGTCGATGCCATGCAGCGCCTCGCCGACAAGGTGGTGAACGAGGGCCTGTCGGTGCGTGCCGCTGAGGCTGCCGCCTCGGAGCTGCCGAAGCGGAACAAACCGAAACCGCGAGCCGGAGGCGTGCAGGCGCAGCTCGGCGAGATCGCCGAGCGACTCGGCGACCGCTTCGACACGCGTGTCGCCGTCAAGCTCGGGGCGAAGAAGGGGCAGATCGTCATCGACTTCGCCACGATCGCAGACCTCAAGCGCATCCTCTCCGATCTCGGAGACCCCGGCTTCGGCGCCTGACCTCGCACCTGCGTGGAGTGGCCTGAGCGCGCCTGCTCGACGTCGCCGGTGTCGCCGGGCGCGGCACCGGCGGCGTGAGGCGTGTCGCCTGCAGACAGCACAGCGGCCGGCGATCGAGTGACGATCGCCGGCCGCTGTGCTGCGTGACGGAGGCGAACCTCCGGTTGCACGGCTTAGATGATGCCGTCGAGGTGCTTCTCGATCATCGGCTTCGGCATCGCGCCGATGATTTCGCGAACCTCGGCTCCGCCCTTGAAGACCTTCATGGCCGGGATGGACGTGATGCGGTACTGCGCAGCCAGGTTCGGGTTCTCATCGACGTTCAGCTTCGCGATGATGATCTTGCCCTCGTTCTCAGCGGCGATCTGATCGAGCACGGGGGCGACCGCGCGGCACGGGCCGCACCATTCTGCCCAGAAATCGACGAGTACGGGGACGTCGCTCTGGAGAACGGCCTGCTCGAAGCTCTGCTCGTCGACGGTGATTGCTTGTGACATGGTGACTCCTTCTGACGATTTCTTGCGGTTAGACAGTCGCGAGTGCGATCTGCTCGGCTTGCTCGCGAGCCGCGAGGTAGTGCTCGGCGTCGAGTGCGGCCACGGTGCCCGAGGCTGCTGCAGTGATCGCCTGCCGGTATGACGGGTCGATGACGTCTCCAGCCGCGAACACGCCAGGCGAAGAGGTGCGAGAACTGCGCCCTTCCACGGCGATGGTCCCGTCAGCGGTCAGGTCGAGCTTGCCGTGCACGAGGTGCGTGCGCGGGTCGTTGCCGATTGCGATGAACAGGCCGTCGAGGGCGAGATCGCGCTCCGAGCCGTCGACCGTGTCGCGCAGCGTGATGCCGGTGAGCTCGGATTCGCCTTGGATCGCGGCGACCTCGGAATTCCAGACGAACTCGATCTTCGGATTGTCGAACGCGCGCTGCTGCATGATCTTGGACGCCTTGAGCTCCTCGCGGCGGTGAATGACGAAGACCTTGTCCGCGAAGCGGGTGAGGAAGGTCGCCTCCTCCATCGCCGAGTCGCCGCCGCCGACCACCGCGATCGTCTTCTCGCGGAAGAAGAAGCCGTCGCAGGTCGCGCACCAGGAGACGCCGTGCCCGGACAGTCGGTCCTCGTCGGCGATACCGAGCTTGCGGTACGCCGAACCTGTGGCGTAGATCACCGTGTGGGCCTCGTGGACCGATCCGTCTCCGGCGGTCACTCGCTTCATCTCGCCGGAGAAGTCCACCTCGGTGATGTCGTCGTAGATGACCTCGGTGCCGAAGCGCTCAGCCTGCTCTTGCATCTTCTGCATGAGGTCGGGGCCCTGCACGCCCTCGGGGAAACCGGGGAAGTTCTCGACTTCCGTCGTGTTCATCAGTTCACCGCCGATGCCTACGGCGCTCGCGAACAGCACAGGCTTGAGACCGGCGCGCGCAGCGTAGATTGCCGCAGTGAAACCGGCGGGGCCGGATCCGATGATGATGATCTGGTGCATGACGCTCCTTGCACACCTGGGGATTGAGTCGCGGCGATGACCGCTCGGGTGATACAACCCATCCTAGGCGCGCAGTATTCCTGGGCTCCTGAGGGCGCCTACATCGCGGGGACGATGTCGTCGCCGTCGCCGTCCGGCCCGGTTGCCGGTGCGCTCCGGCCCCGGCGGCGACGCACGCTGCGCACGATGCCGAAGACGAGCAGCATGACCGCGAGCCCGCCCAGCGCCCAGAAGATGATCGTCTCGATACTGCTGCGGATCGTGATCGGCAGCGTACCCGTGAACACCGTCGGGCTGCCGTCGGCCGCCGAGACGCTGACGACGAGGCCTGATTCGCCGGAGGAGACACGGCTGCTCACCGGTACGAGTACACGTTCGCTGGTCTCCGCGGGCACGACCACCTCGCGGAAGCGGCGCTCCGGGACCGAGAGCGCGGCGGACGCGGGGTCGACGTCGACGGTCACCACCGCATCGAAGGGAAGCGCGTTCCGCAGCTGCACCGGCACCCGCGAAGAGCTGCCGACGAGCTGGATGTGCTCGGTGCTGATCGCCTGCACTCCGCTGAGCAATTCGGCGTCGCGTTTGCGGAAGTCGGCGGCGACCTGGGCGAAGCCGTCGGCATCGGCGGCGTAGGGCGTCGAGAAGAGCTGCAGCAATCGCGTGCGCTGGTACCCGCTGAGGTACTCGGGGTGGGTGAGCACCGCACCGAGTTCGTTCACCGATCCCTCTCGATTCGAAGCCGAGCGCAGGAGTTCGAGTCGGTCTTGAGAGGGGCCGGATGGGCGGAGTTCGACCGTCCCCGTGCGCTGGTCGGCGATCGCCGTCGGAGTCGTCCACGCGAACGCCTCGAGTTGTTCGAGCAGCGCGGCGGGTTCGGAGGCGTCACCGGTCGCTCCGCGATCGAGGGCCAGTACGACCCCGTCCGATCCGCCCTGGGCGTCGACGACGAGCTCGGCCGCCAGGCGGGCCACTCCCCCGGATCGCTCCGTCTCGGTCTCGGCGTGCAGCGCCGTGCGCGCCGCCCGGTCGAGTGCCGCATCCGTGACCGTGACGCTGTCGCTCCCGAGGCGAGCGCGAGGCCCGCCGTCGAGATCCGCTCCGTCCGAGCTCAGCACGAGGGAGTCGACTCCCTCCTGGTCGAGCAGCGGGAGCAGAGCGGGATCGGCGCGGCCCTCGGCCGGCCAAACGTGAGCGGTCTCCTGCTGCGGCCAGTCGAGCAGCTCGCTGAGCGTGGGAAGGGGCAGTTCTGCTGATCCGGCTTCCCCGTCGGTGTCGGGAGCGTCGGGAGCGTCGGCGCCTTCGTCACTCCCAGCGGTACCGTTCTCCTCGGCGCCCGGACCCGTCGCGTCGGGGGTATCCGAGAAGCTGCCGAATCGGCTCACGAAATCGAGGTTCGTGGGCTCCAGCAGCGTCGTGAAGCCGAGCGCCGCCTGCACCGAGGGGTCGGCGTCGGCGAACTGGAGGAGGAACGACGGGAGCGGAGTCGTCTCGAGGCGGCTGAGCAGCAACTGAGCATTCCGCGGCGCCTCGTCGCCGTAGGCGCGAATGCCTGCGATGAGTCGGGGGTCGATTGCGAGCGTCGCGTCGTGGGCGCGCGCCGCCGTCAGCAGCCGGTCCCAGATGGGCGCGAGCTCCTCGAGCTGACCGCGCGTGGGCAGCGTGCGAATGTCGGAGGGCAGCACGAACGGCACGATGACGCTCATCGGCACGGTGTCCGTCCCGGCTCCCCTCCAGATCACCGGCGTCGCGGTCGACACGGTGGGACTGACCGCCGAGTCGTCCTCGCCGGGCTCTGCGCCGAACGCCGCGAAGCCCTGGTCGGAGTCTTCGGCGAACTGCAACGTCGCCCCCACGCGGTACGCCCCTGCCTCTGCCGCGGCGCCGATCGGCAGGTCGCTGCGGGAGACCGTGACTGTCGCGGTCTGCTCGGAACCGGGCGCGGTCGCCTCCACTGTCGCCTCTGCGAAGCGGGTCGCCGAAGCGGGCATCGGCTCGTCGAGGTCTCCGAGGTCGGTCAGGCGATCAGCGTCGAGGACGAGCGTGACGGTACCGGCCGGGAGTTCGGCGGTGGTCGAATTCCGGATCAGCAGCCCGAACTGCACCTCGCCGTCGCCGGCTGCGATCACCGGCTCTCGCGGCGAGACGACGAGGTCGACCCCTGCAGCACGGTCGGCGCCTTTGTCCGAGGTCGCCTCGGCGCGGGTGCCCGACACGTGCTCGACTGCGGTGCGCGGCGAACCGGGACCGCTCGCCGTCGTCGCTGCGGTCGCCGTGCCGGACGTCCCGAGCAGCGCGCCGACCAGTGCGGCGACGGCGAGCGTCCGCGGCCCGAACGCGCGCACGTGCAGGCGGAGTACGGAGAGCATGGCGTCAAGTCTAGGGACCGGATCCCTCACGACGACCCGGGTACCCTAGAGGGATGCCCTCCCTCGCTGCATCCATGGACGCTCTGCGCGCGATCGCCGACTCAGCGCCGGTCGCGGTTCTCGCCACGGCGTTCGCCGATCGGGGCCACGAATTCGCCCTCGTGGGGGGTCCGGTGCGAGACGCGCTGCTCGGCCGCGCCGTGACAGACCTCGATTTCACCACGTCGGCGCATCCCGATGAGACGCGCGCGGTGCTCGACGCCGTTTCGACGAACGTCTGGGACGTCGGTCGCGATTTCGGGACGATCGCTGCGCGCGTGCACGGTGAGACCGTCGAGATCACCACCTACCGCGCCGAGACCTACCGCGATGACTCGCGGAAGCCCGAGGTGCGCTTCGGCAAGACCATCGAGGGCGATCTCGTGCGCCGCGATTTCACGATCAACGCCCTGGCACTGATGCTCCCCGACCTGCGGCTCGTCGACGTCTCGGGCGGGCTCGAGGATCTGCTCGCGAGGAAGATCCGCACGCCGGGCGCCCCTGAGGAGTCGTTCACCGACGACCCGCTGCGCATGCTGCGCGCGGCGCGCTTCTCTGCGCAACTGGGATTCGAGGTCACGTCGGAGACACGGGATTCGATGGAGGAGCTCGCCGAACGCCTCGACATCATCTCCGCCGAGCGGATCCGCGACGAATTCGTGAAACTCCTCTCCGCGCGCGACCCGATTCCGGGCATTCGGTTGCTGGTCGAGACGGGGCTTGCAGAGCGATTCCTGCCGGAGCTCACGGCGCTCATCGCGACGCAGGACGACCACGGGCGGCACAAGGACGTCTACGAGCACAGTCTCACGGTGCTGCGGCAGGCGATCGAGCTCGAGCACGAGCGGCGCGCGAGCGATGGAGAAGACGACGCGGCCGCGGCGCCAGACCTCGTGCTGCGCATCGCCTCGCTGCTGCACGATGTCGGCAAACCGGCTACGCGCCGCTTCGAACGCGGGGGTGTGACCTTCCACCACCACGATGTCGTCGGGGCCAAGCTCGTGAAGAAGCGATTGCGCGAGCTGCGATTCGACAACGACACCGTGAAGCGCGTGGCGAGACTCGTCGAGCTGCATCTGCGCTTCTTCGGATACAGCGATCAGCCGTGGACGGATTCGGCGGTGCGGCGCTACGTGCGCGATGCCGGAGATGAGCTCGAGCGGCTCCACATCCTCACCAGAGCCGATGTGACGACGCGCAACCGCCGCAAGGCGGAGCGGCTGGACCACGCGTACGACGACATCGAGCGTCGGATCGCCGAGCTCGCGGAGGCGGAGGAGCTGGCGGCGGTGCGGCCGGAACTCGACGGAGAGGAGATCATGGCGATCCTCGACGTCCCGCCGGGGCCTGTCGTCGGGCGGGCGTACCGCTATCTCCTCGAGTTGCGTCTCGATGAGGGACCGATCGGCCCGGAGGCGGCTGAAGCGCGCCTCAGGGCATGGTATGCAGAACAGGGTGGCGAGTGAATGGGAGACCGTGACGTGAGTGAGGGTGCACCGACGAGCTGGTTCGACGGGCGAGCGCGCGTGCTGTTCGTGCACGCGCATCCCGACGACGAGACCATCGCGACCGGAGGAACCCTCGCCGCGCTCGCCGAGGCGGGGCGGGAGCCGCTCCTCGTGACGCTCACCCGCGGAGAGCAGGGCGAGGTCGTCGCCGGTCCGCTGGAGGCACTCGTGGCAGCGCACGGACTGGCGGTGGCGCGGCAGAACGAACTCAGAACGGCGCTCGGCATGCTCGGCGTGGATCGCCATGCGTTTCTCGGAGTCGAGCCCGCCCGCGCCGACGGCTATCCCCCCGTCATCTACGAGGATTCCGGCATGGAGTGGGGTGCCGATGGCCGGGCGACCGCCGCGCGCGACGCGAGTCCGGATGCGCTGACGTCGGCTCCTGCGGTCGAGGCGCTGAACGATCTGCTCGCCGCCGCCTACCAGTCGAATGCGCAGGCAGTGGTGAGCTATGACGACGGCGGCGGGTACGGCCACCCCGATCACGTGCTGGCCCATCGACTCGCGCGCGCCGTCGCGCACGCGCTCGACGTGCCCTTCTGGGCGATCGTCTCCGATGTGTTCGCGAGCGAGACCGACCCGGCGGCGCCTGCGAGCGAGGCGGTGGAAGTGCACGACGTCTCCCCCTGGCTCCCCCGCAAGGTCGCCGCGCTGCGGGGGTACGCCACGCAGCTCACCGTCGACGGCGACGAGATCGTGCACGTCGGCGGTCAGCGCGAGCCCATCGGCACGGTCGAAGCATTCCGGCGGTTGACACCGGCGCCGGAGGCGCACGGATCGTCGTCCGCCGCGCGCTGACTCCCGGAGCCCGTGATGAGCCGGTATCTCGATCCGGTCGAGCAGATGCTGACGCTGCCCGATGTCAGGCAGAGCAGAACGGCGTTCCACCTCTCCTGGTCCATCGGCTTCGTCGTGCTCGGGACGATCGTCGTCGGCGTCGTCCTCCGCGCCGCTTCCGCGTCAGAGGTGACGTGCGCGCCCGGTGCCGACTGCTCGACGATGGTCGGCGCGAGCCGCGCGCTCACGCTGGCCCTCCTCCCCTTCGGATTGCTCTTCGTGCTCGCACTGAGCATCGGGGGTGCCTACATGATCCGGCACCGCCTGTGGTTCAATCGCAGCGCCGATTCGCTCCGACGTCTCACGGGCGCCCCCGTGAGACGCGTGTTCGAGCGCACGTGGAACTCGAACGATGCCGGGAACGAGTGGGTCTATCAGCAGTTCCGTTCAGGCCGACTCGCCGCACTGCAGCAGCTCGGGATGCCGCAGTGGCACAACCTCGGCGACCTCTACGTGCACGTCTACGAGTCGCGAGTCGACCGCGTGGCGTACGTCTGCATCGGTTCGCACGCGGCTCGCCGTCGTGGAACCGACACCGGGTGGAGGCCGGTCGTCATGGTCGGCCCGTGGTACGACTACACGATGCAGTACTTCGGGATCGCGCCGACGTCGACCGCGGCGTGACGCTGAGAGCCGAAGGTGCTAAGCTTCTGAAGTTGTCTGCGTTCAGTGCACTCTGTGCTGCGCGGAGGCACGATGTATCAACACCCTCCTGTCACAGAAATCCTGTGGCCGTGAAGTCCGAAGGAGGTGGGTCAATAATGCATCCGTACGAACTGATGGTGATCCTCGATCCGGGTATCGACGAGCGCACCGTGGCCCCCAGCATCGAGAAGTTCCTCGGCGTCATCCGCAATGCGGGCGGCGAAATCGAGAACACCGATATCTGGGGCAAGCGTCGTCTGGCCTACGAGATCAAGAAGCAGTCCGAAGGCATCTACGTCGTGGTGAACTTCACCGCGACGCACGAAGCCACCGCTGAGCTCGATCGTCAGCTGGGTCTCTCCGAGGCCGTGCTCCGCACCAAGGTGCTGCGCTCCGACGAGCTCATCGCCCAGCGCGCAGCTCAGACGAAGCGCGACCAGGCCAAGGCCGCTCGCGCAGCCGCGAAGGTCGGCGCGTAGCTCATGGCCGGTGAGCCGCTGATCACAGTCGTCGGTAACCTCGTTGCCGACCCGGAGCCGCGCGTCAGCCAGGCGGGAAAGTCGTGGGTGACCTTCCGGATCGCCTCGACCCCTCGCGTGCGCGACCGCCAGTCGGGCGACTGGTCGGACGGCGAACCGTTGTGGCTCGGATGCCGCGCATACGGCGAGTACGCCGATAATATCGCGGCATCGCTCACCAAGGGCATGCGCGTCATCGTGCAGGGCCGTCTCACCCAGCGCAGCTACACCGACAACCAGGGGCAGCAGCGCACCTCTCTCGACCTCGAGGTCGAAGAGGTCGGGCCCTCGCTCCGGTTCGCCACGGCTCAGGTCGCGCGCGGCCAGGCACGTGGTCAGGTCGGCGGCTTCGGCGGCGGCAGTGCCGGTGGAAATCAGCCGGCAGGGCAGAGCAGCTGGGGTCAAGCCGCAGCTCCGCAGCAGCAGCAGCAGGACAACCCCTGGACCAATTCGGGTCAGGGCGAGTCGGGCGGCGGCTTCGGCGGCGGTTTCGACGACGAGCAACCCTTCTAAACTTCTTGATCCGGCTCAGCCGGAACGCATCACGAAAAGAGACCAATTATGGCAGGCAAGTCCAGCGGCACAGCCCGCAAGCCGGGTCGCGGTAAGAACGCCAAGACCCTCGCACCCGCGAAGAAGCAGACCGTCGGCGTCATCGACTACAAGGATGTCGCAACGCTCCGCAAGTTCATCTCCGAGCGCGGAAAGATCCGCGCCCGTCGTATCACCGGTGTGTCCGTTCAGGAGCAGCGACTCATCGCGAAGGCCGTGAAGAACGCCCGCGAGATGGCTCTCCTCCCCTACGCCGGTTCCGGCCGGTAAGGAGTAGAGCAAATGTCAAAGGTAATCCTCACGAACGAGGTCCAGGGCCTCGGTTCAGCCGGTGACGTCGTCGACGTCAAGACCGGTTTCGCTCGCAACTACCTCGTGCCCCAGGGCTACGCGGTGCACTGGACTCGCGGTGGCGAGGCTCAGGTTGCGCAGCTCCGCGCCGCACGCGAGGCTCGCGCACTCGCATCGGTGGAAGACGCTCAGGCACTCAAGGCCAAGCTGCAGGAGGGCAAGATCCGCCTCCTGACGAAGACCGGCAACGGTGGACGTCTCTTCGGCTCCGTGAAGCCGGCCGCTGTGGCGGCTGCGGTCTCCGAGGCCGGCATCGGCGAGATCGACAAGCGCAAGATCACGCTCCCCGCGATCAAGACCACGGGTGAGTACCAGGCGATCGTGCACCTCCACGAGGGTGTCGACGCCAAGGTGACGCTGCAGGTCATCGCGCAGCGATAAGCACCGCGCACTTGCGACGGCGGGACGCCGACCCGGGTCTCCGGGTCGGCGTCCCGCCGTTCGTGTGTGCGCTCCCGTATGCGGCGTCGGACGGGCGACGGCGGCCGCGAATGCGCCGCCGTCCGCCGGGAGGCGGCTCGTTGAACAGGTCGTGAACGCCCGACGGGATTCGGGCCACGGAACCGCTATCAATCCGGGGCTCGCGACCGCAAGTTCTCCACATGTCGGGCGTTTCACGAAGCCTCAACGTGTACCTGAAACTTGAATAACTTTCTGCCTGTGGATATCTAAAACACCCGATCAAAGGCTACAAACTTCTTTCGCTCCACAAGCTCTCCACAGGTTCTCCCCAGGCGTGTGGACAAGATGTGGGGCGACGCGGTGAGTTATTCACCGAGTTATCCACAGGGTTGGTGCACCTGTTGATCCTGCTGTTTTGATCGGAGCCGCGCGGGCCATACCGTGAATGTCCGGGGTCTGGTGTCTGATCGATCAGTAACCGAGTCCATCGCTGTGAGAGGAAGTCTGCACGTGTCAATCGCACACCTGGGCATTTCGGATCCGTTCGTCAACGACGATTCCCGGGGGCATGAGCGGACGCCCCCGTACGACCTGCTGGCAGAGCAGAGCGCGCTCGGCGGCATGCTGCTCTCCAAGGACGCCGTCGCGGACGTGACGGGGCTGCTGAAGGGCCCCGACCTCTACGTGCCGAAGCACGAGGTGATCTACGAGGCGGTGCTGTCGCTCTACTCGCGCG
Organism: Leucobacter manosquensis; assembly: GCF_018304845.1. Taxonomy (NCBI): domain Bacteria; kingdom Bacillati; phylum Actinomycetota; class Actinomycetes; order Micrococcales; family Microbacteriaceae; genus Leucobacter; species Leucobacter manosquensis. Next base: position 2,308,234 of record NZ_JAFEVO010000001.1, read on the forward strand.
GTGAGCCGACCGATGTGATCACCGTCACCGACGAGTTGACGAAGAGCGGCGAGCTCCAGCGCGCGGGCGGCGCGGAGTACCTGCACACGCTCACGAGCATCGTGCCGACAGCCGCGAATGCGAGCTTCTACGCCGAGATCGTGGCGGAGAAGGCGCTGCTCAGGCGCCTGGTGGAGGCCGGCACCCGCATCGTCCAGATGGGATATGCGGGCGAGGGCGAGGCGATCGATCTCGTCAACGTGGCGCAGTCGGAGATCTACGGCGTCACGGGGGAGAGTCAGGGAGAGGACTACGTTCCGCTGCACCTCGCCGTCGACGCGGCGCTCGAGGAGATCAACAAGGCGAACAGCGCCACCGGCGGCATGCTCGGCGTGCCGACGGGCTTCAGCGAACTGGACGCCATGACCAACGGGTTCGCCGGCGGGCAGATGATCATCATCGCCGCGCGACCGGCGATGGGCAAGTCGACGCTCGCGATGGACGTCGCCCGGAACGCATCGGTGCACGCCAACGCGCCGACAGTCTTCTTCTCGCTCGAGATGGGGCGGGCCGAGATCGCCATGCGACTGCTCGCCGCGGAGGCGAGCATTCCGATGCAGACGCTGCGCAAAGGGGCGCTCGACAACCGCGATTTCCAGAAGCTCGCTGCGACCCAGGCGCGGGTGGCGGAGGCGCCCCTGTACATCGACGACAGCCCGAACCTGACCCTGGTCGAGATCCGCGCGAAGTGTCGGCGGTTGAAGCAGCAGCACGGACTGCGAATGGTCGTCATCGACTACCTGCAGCTGCTCTCCAGCGGGAAGAAATCGGAGAGCCGTCAGCAGGAGGTGTCCGAGTTCTCGCGGGCGCTCAAGCTCCTGTCGAAGGAGCTCGACGTGCCCGTGATCGCGCTCTCGCAGCTGAACCGTGCCTCAGAGCAGCGCGCCGACAAGATGCCGGCCATCAGCGACCTTCGTGAGTCGGGTTCGCTGGAGCAGGACGCCGACATGGTGATCCTCCTCCACCGCGAGGCCGTCGGAGACCGCGACAGCCCGCGCGCGGGCGAGGCCGACTTCATCCTCGCCAAGCAGCGCAACGGGCCGACCGGCACCGTCACCGTCGCGTTCCAGGGCCACTACTCCCGCTTCCAGGACATGCCGCAGGTCTGATACTCCTGACGGCCGAGTCCTCGGTCTCGACCGCTGCCGTGCGCCTCGGCACCGATCCGGCGCCGTGCGGTGCCGGGATTCTCTCCAGCGAGGCCGGGGTAGACTGGACCGTGACCGAGAAAGGGGTGTCATGCCTGCTGTAGTTTCGACGACTGCGGGATCGACGACTCCCGAAACCCCCGTCTCGCGCACAGTGAAGCTGGTGCGAGTCGCAGTGCTCCTGATCTCAGGCATCGCAATCGCCTTCTCCGCGCCCCTGCACGAGCAGCTCGCGTTCGACCGTGGCATGGCCGCACTCACCATCGGCGCCATCGGCATCGCGCACCTGGTGGAGTGGTGGTCACGACGGCCCGCCGGCGGCGATCCGTTGCCGCTCCTGCTCGGCATCGCCTCGTGCGCGCTCGCGGTCGGCCTCGCGTTCACCGGCTCCGCCATCGCGTTCGCGATGGTCGTCGCAGGGTGGGCCGTCGTCAGCGCGATCCTCGAATTCCTCGGGACCACCGTGCGCCCCGGAAGCCGGCAGGACGCCATCTTCCTCGGCGCGACCGGCATGCTCCTCGCCCTACTCGTCGTGCTGGTACGCAACGATCAGGTCGCAGTACTCGGGTTCCTCGGCGCTTACGCCGTGCTCGCTGGAGTGTTCCTCGGCATTTCCGCGTTCGACACGCGCCAGGAGCGCGCGTCTCGAGATGCCATCGCCGGCGACCGATAACCGACCACGATTCTCCGGAAAGCAGACATGACTCAGCCCCCCGAGCCCGCCAATCAGGAACCCGTGACGCCGTCGCGCCGTGACCGCCTGAAGCCGCTCGAGCTCATCGGTTTCTCCGTGGTGCTCGGGCTGTTCGCCGGACTGGTGGTGCTGATGGCGACACGGGATCTGATCCTTGCAGCTGTATTCCTGGGCATCGGCTTCATCGTCTCGATCATGATGGTGGCACTCGTCGGGCTGGGCGGCAAGCCGAGTCAGGAAGACATCGACGCTCGGAAAGACCTGCAGCGGCCGGACGACAAGCCCAACTGGCACTGATCCGCCGGTTCACGCCGAGGGGCTCGTGCGGTGTCGGGAGCGACGCCGCTCCCTGCGAGCGTCGCGTCGCCCGAGCGTCCAGGCACGCGCATCTCGGCTGGAGAGCGCGAGCATGAGCAGGATGTCGAGCGACACCGTCAGCAGCGTCGTCCGCACGGTGATCTCCGCGCCCGCGGCGAAGTAGCTCACTGCGGAAGCCGTGACGCTCACGGCCGCCCACCCCATCGCGAGCATTCGCGCACGATTGCTGCCGCGCCAGAGCAGCCACGCGAAGAGGGCGAGGGCGCCGAGCCAGACCGCCTCGAACGCGGCGAGCACGCCGAGCGCAACAGCGGGCGCGACGCCGTCGAGTTCGAGGTCCTGCTGGATCGACGGCCACTGGGCGAAGACGCTGACGACCCAGACGATGCCGCCGACGCAGCGCAGCAGCACCAGCAGGGCGCCGCCGGTGAGCGACGCCGGACGGGGAGCGGAGACCGGGGCCGGAGCGGACGGGCTCGCGAGCGCGCTCACCGTCTCAGAGGCGGCGCGCTTGCCGGGATCGCGCATCACGAGGTCGCCGAGTACTGCTCGGGGTACCCGACTTCGAGGATCGGCAGGTCGCCATCGGTGCGGATGCTGTCGCCGCCCCCATTCCTCGAGTGGTAGCCGGTGGCGAAGTCGCGCAGGGTCTCGAGCCCCACCGCCGGGTTCGATGCACGAACGGAAGCGATGATGTGATCTCGCTCCACGTCCGTATCGGCGTCGATCTTGTGCGTGACCTGCAGCGTGAACAGTGAGAGCCCGACGGCGCGATCGAAGGTCCCCGCGGCGAGCCAGTCCACGCGCGCCCCGCCCGGGAGCAGCCAACCGTCGGGGGTGCGCCAGAACCGCACGTGATGCCGCTTGGCGGGATTCCCGGCGACCTCCTGCTGGTACGCGAAGTCCTGCACGCGCGAGAAGAGCATGAGCGGGCTCACGGGCGCGCGGTCGTAGCTGCGCCGCGTGACGGTCGACGTGATGATCCGCCACGAGGAGGAGAGGGTGACGGCGTCGGCGGGGATCCAGCCGGCCCGTTCGAGTGCGCGGCGCAGCTCCGCCTCCCCGCCTCGAACCGCGAGGTTGACGGGATCGCCGAGCAGGCCGTCACTCGTTCTCGTGCGTCCGATGAAGTAGTCGGGCACATAGATCGTCGTGAGAATGCGGTGGAGGCGGGGCAGCGCGAGGTACGCCAGCGTCGCCCAGAAGATCACCCCGAACAAGATGCCGAACCAGCCGATGTGGAAGCTCTCGGTGAAGATGAGCCAGGCGAGCCAGACCGCTGCGACCCCCGCATAGACGAAGAAGAAGTGATCGAGCGCTGTCGTCACCGAGAAGCGCCGGCGAGTCGGTGCTCCACCGTGCGCCGGCGGTGCGACGTTCTGCTCTGAACTCATAGTCACATCGTAATCAGCGGGAGGCGGGCCGTGCAGAGGGATCGCGGCGGGCGGCCGTGCGTTCCCGGGCCGTCCGCCGATCCTGCGCTCCGGCGGCCCCGATTCAGCGCTGCAGGAAGTCGACGAGCCGCACCGCGTCGCCGATGTAGGTCGACGGGGTGAGCGCGAGCAACCGCTGCTTCGCGGCATCGCCGATCTCGAGCCCTTCCACGAACCCGATGAGGTCGGCCTGCCCGATGCGACGGCCGCGCGTGAGCTCCTTGAGTGCCGCGTACGGATCGCTGATCGTCGACCGACCAGCGGTCACCTCTGCGCGGATCACGGTCTGAATCGCTTCTCCGAGCACCTCCCAGTTGGCGTCGAGATCGGCGGCGAGCACCTCGGGCGCCGCGTCGATCTGACCGAGCCCCTTGACGATGTTGTCGAGGGCGAGCACCGAGTGGCCGAGCCCGACGCCGATGTTGCGCTGCGCCGAAGAATCGGTGAGGTCGCGCTGCCAGCGGCTCGTCACGAGCGTCGCGGCGAGCGAATCGAGGATCGCATTGGAGAGCTCGAGGTTCGCCTCGGCGTTCTCGAAGCGGATCGGGTTCACCTTGTGCGGCATGGTCGACGAGCCCGTCGCCCCGGCGACCGGAATCTGGCGGAAGTAGCCGATGGAGATGTAGCTCCAGATATCCGTCGCGAGATTGTGCAGAATGCGGTTGGCGTGGGCGATGCGCGTGTACAGCTCGGCCTGCCAGTCGTGCGACTCGATCTGCGTCGTGAGCGGGTTCCAATCGAGCCCGAGCCCCTCGACGAACTCCTGCGATACCTGCGCCCAGTCGGTCTCGGGATCCGCGGCGAGGTGAGCGGCGAAGGTGCCGGTCGCGCCCGAGAACTTGCCGAGGTACTCGACATCGTCGATCTGGTTGAGCTGACGCTCCAGACGGTGCACGAAGACCGCGAGCTCCTTGCCGAGCGTCGTCGGGGTGGCGGGCTGACCATGGGTGCGGCTCATCATGGGGAGCTCGCGGTACAGCTCGGCCTGGCGCGCGATCTCCGCGATGACCGTCTCGAAGCGCGGCCGCCACACATCGGCGATCGCCTGCTTCACGGTGAGCGCATAGGAGAGGTTGTTGATGTCCTCGCTCGTGCAGCACACGTGCGTCAGCTCGGCGAGGCGGCCGAGCCCCTGCGACTCGAGCCGGGCGCGGACGAGGTACTCGACGGCCTTCACGTCGTGCTGCGTGACGCGCTCGGTCTCGGCGAGCTCGTCGATCTCGGCCTGGCCGAACTCGGCGGCCCAGGCGCGCAGTGCGACGACCTGCTCGGGATCGATCGGGGTGCCTCCGAGCAACGAGTGCTCCGTGAGGTACACGAGCCACTCGACCTCCACGTGCACGCGCGCCTTGTTGAGGCCCGCCTCGGAGAGGGTGTTGCCGAGTTCGGCGACCGCAGCGCGGTAGCGTCCGTCGAGGGGGCTGATGGGCTGCGTGGGGAGCGGGGTCATGTGAGCCTCTCGGAGTTCGGGATCGCGGTCCGTCGTCCATTCTCCCACGCCGGGCGCCGCACCGGTCCGTTGCCGCCCGCGGGGGCGGGGCTCAGCGATCCTTCTTGCGGGAGGTCCCGAGCAGTCCGTTCAGGATTCCGGAGAGGATCGACAGCACCAGTGCAGCGAGCACGCCCCACCAGAACCCGTCGAGTCGCAGGCCGAACCCGGCGAGATCGGAGAGCCAGGCGACGACGGCGAGGAGCACGCCGTTCACGATCAGGCCGAACAGGCCGAGCGTGAGGATGTAGAGGGGGATCGAGACGAAACGCACGACCTTGCCGAGCGTCGCGTTGACGAGGCCGAAGACGAGCGCGACCAGTACGAGCGTGAGGAGATACCCCGAGCTCTCGGTGTTGATCGGCACGATCCAGACGCCGTGGTCGCCGCTGCCGCCGACGATGAGCGTGGTGAGCCAGAGGGCGAAGGCGTTGACGAGGACTCGGAGGATCGTGCGCATGCTTCATTCTCTCACCCGATGCGTGCATCGCGAGAGAGCGATCGAGCACCGCCGGGGGCGCTCAACGAGTACATGCTGGCCTGGTCACTAGACTCACTTGTCATGAGTGACAACGTCGTGCCCCCCGTCCGTTTCCGTGCGGACGTGCTCGCCGTCCCGGCGTACCGCCAGGGCGCAACGCCCACGAAGCCGGGCTACAAGCTCTCGAGCAACGAGAACCCGTTCGAGCCGCTCCCCGGTGTGCTCGATGCGATCGCGCAGCGCTCCGACATCAACCGGTACGCCGCCGTGGCGATGCCAGAGCTCCGAGAGACGATCGGCGCGGAGTTCGGCGTCGACGGAACGCACGTGCACCTGGCTGCGGGCTCTGTCGCGATCCTCTTCCAGCTCGTGCACGCCGCCGCCGCCGCGGGCGACGAGTACCTGCACGCGTGGCCGAGCTTCGAGGCGTACCCGTCGCTCGGCCTCGCCTCGGGCGCCGTTGCGAGCCGTGTGCCGCTGACCCCCACCGCCGAGCACGACCTCGACGCGATGGCCGACGCGATCACCGAGCGCACCCGAGTCGTGCTGCTGTGCTCGCCGAACAACCCGACCGGGCCCGCGATCCGCCGCGCCGACTTCGACCGGTTCATGACGCGAGTGCCGGCCGACACCCTCGTCGTGCTCGACGAGGCGTACCGCGAATTCGTCACCGACCCCGAGGCGGTGCGCGGCGAGGAGGTGCTGCGGCAGCACCCGAACCTCGTCGTCCTGCGCACCTTCTCGAAGGCCTACGGCCTCGCCGGCCTCCGGATCGGGTACGGCGTGGGCGATCCCGCGATCTTCGCTGCGGCGGCCAGCGTGGCGATTCCGCTCTCGGTCACCGGAATCGCGGAAAGCGCTGCGCGAGCCTCGCTCACCCCCGCGGCACGAGCCGCGCACGCCGAGCGCGTGGCGGCACTCGCCGAGCGACGCGATGCGCTCGCCGCTGCGCTGCGCGAGCTGGGCCTCGCGATTCCGCAGGCGCAGGCGAACTTCGTCTGGATTCCCGAGACGGGTCAGGTGCCCGGGGGAGTCGCCGATGCGCTCGCGCTCGCCGCAGACTTCTCAGAGGCCGGGACGCTCGTGCGCCCGTTCGCGGGAGTCGGCGTGCGAGTCTCGGTCGGAGAACCGGAGAGCGTTCCGGTCGTCATCGACATCGTGCGGCAGCATCTCGCGCAGCGGTAGGCGCCCCGGCATGACATCGACGGTATATCCCGCCCGGTGCAGCAGCACTCATTACACTGAATCGAGATGAGCGAACAGATCACAGAGCGCCTGCTGCGCAGCGACGATCCCGAGCCGATCCGCTTCTTGGACGCGGAGGGCGGGTACGCGCCGTCCGGCACCGCAGCCGAGTACGCCGCCGAGCTCGAGGGCATCGGCGTGGACGACTTCAAGCAGTGGTACCGGGACATGGTGTCCACCCGTGCCTTCGACACTGAGTGCACGCACCTGCAACGGCAGGGCCAGCTCGCACTCTGGGTGCCGAGCGTCGGCCAGGAGGGCTGCCAGGTCGGCCTCGTGCGCGCCACCGAGCCCCAGGATCACGTGTTCCCCGCCTACCGCGAGCACCTCGTCGCGCAGGTGCGCGGCGTCGACCTACTCTCCATCGCCGCGCAGTTCCGCGGGGTGACGCACGGCGGATGGGACATCACGGATCCGGCCAACGGCAACGTGCACCTCTACACCCTGGTGCTCGGCTCGCAGACGCAGCACGCGACCGGGCACGCCCTCGCGCAGGTGCTCGACGCGAAGCGCCGCTCGGGCAGCACGACGCTCGACGCGGGCGAGGCGGGCACCCCAACGGGCGAGGCGACCATGGTCTTCTACGGCGACGGCACCTCCAGCCAGGGCGATCCCAACGAGGCGATGATCTTCGCGGCGAGCTACCAGACGCCGGAGGTGTTCGTCGTGCAGAACAACGGCTGGGCGATCTCGGTACCGGTGGCGCGTCAGTCGCGCACGCCGCTCTACCGTCGCGCACTCGGCTTCGGTCTGCGCGCGGTGCAGATCGACGGGAACGATCCGCTCGCAGCCTACGCGGTGGGTCGGCGCTTCATGCGCCTCGCGCGCGAGGGCGCGGGACCCGGGTACATTGAAGCGCTCACGTACCGCATCGGCGCGCACACGACCGCCGACGACCCCACGCGCTACCGCCCCGAGGGCGAGCTCGAGTCGTGGCAGTTGCGCGACCCGATCGCACGCCTCGAGGCGTACCTGCGGGGGCTCGGAGTGGATGACGCGTTCTTCGCCGAGGTCGCCGAGACCGCGGACCAGCAGGCGAAGGCCGTTCGCGACCAGATTCTGACCCTGCCCGCGCCGCACCCGGAGTCGATGTTCGCCCACGTGTACGCCGAGCCGCATCCGCGCATCGACGAGCAGCGCGCGTGGTTCGCCGAATACGAATCGTCGTTCGAGGGGGGCGCCGAATGACCGAGGTGCAGACGCTGACGGAGCGCACCACCCTGCCGATCGCGAAGGCGATCAACGAGGGGCTGCGCGCCGCGATGGTCGAGAACGACCGTGTGCTGCTGATGGGCGAAGACATCGGCCCGCTCGGGGGCGTGTTCCGCGTCACCGACAGACTGCAGGCCGACTTCGGCTCAGCGCGCGTGCTCGATACGCCGCTCGCCGAAGCGGGCATCGTCGGCAGCGCGATCGGTCTGGCACTGCGCGGGTACCGCCCCGTGGTCGAGATCCAGTTCGACGGATTCATCTTCCCCGCGTTCAACCAGATCACCACGCAGCTCGCGAAGATCCGCGCCCGGCACGACGGCACCGTCAACATGCCCATCGTGATCCGTGTGCCATACGGCGGGCACATCAACTCGATCGAGCATCACGAGGAGAGCCCGGAGGCGTACTTCGCGCACACCGCCGGCCTGCGCGTCGTGGCCCCGTCGACCGCGAACGACGCCTACTGGATGATTCAGCAGGCGATCGCCTCCGATGACCCGGTGCTCTTCTTCGAGCCGAAGGCCAAGTACTGGCACAAGGGCGAGGTCGATCCCGGTGCGCCCGCCTCCGGTCTGCACCAGAGTCGCGTGGCCCGCACCGGCACCGACTGCACGGTCGTCGGGTTCGGCGCGATGGTGAGGACGTTGCTGCAGGCCGCGGAGATCGCCCAGTCGGAGGGCACGAGTCTCGAGGTGATCGATCTGCGCACCGTTTCGCCCATCGACTACGAGCCCGTGCTCGCCTCCGTGCGCAAGACGGGTCGCCTCGTCGTGGCGCAGGAGGCCTCGGGCAACGCGAGCGTTGGCAGCGAAATCGCGGCGACGGTCGCCGAGCGCGCCTTCTACTCGCTGCAGGCGCCAGTGCTGCGCGTCTCGGGCTACGACGTCCCGTTCCCCGCGGCGGCGATCGAACCGCTCTTCCTCCCCGATGCGGACCGGGTGCTCGAAGCCGTCGACCGCACGATGCACTACTGACCCCCGAACTGACAGCAGGAGATTCCATGAGCGAGATGACGTTCCCACTCCCCGACGTCGGCGAGGGGCTCACCGAGGCCGAGATCGTCACGTGGCACGTCGCGGCCGGCGATACGGTCGCGCTGAACCAGGTGATCTGCGAGATCGAGACCGCGAAGTCGCTCGTCGAGCTGCCGTCCCCGTTCACGGGGGTCGTGTCTGAGGTGCTCGTCGAGGTCGGCGTCACGGTGCCGGTCGGGCAGCCGATCCTGCGCGTGACCGTCGATGCTGCGGACGCCGACGGCGCGCCGGCCGCCGGTGGGCAGCACTACGTCGCCGCGGATCCCCAGGCCACTGCCGCCCCCGTCGATACCGAGGAGACGCGCGACGTGGTCGCCGACACCGCGGCGAGTGTGGCGCACGAGAACGGCGAGGCCGGAGCGGTACTCGTCGGCTACGGCACCGGCGGCGCAGTGAAGTCGCGCCGTCGTCGCGGGGGAGAACCGCTGGTGCGGAGCGCAGCTGTGAGCGAGGGATCGGCGGACGCCGCCGCCGCGCAGGCGGGTGCGACGCGCACGCCCCAGCAGGGCTCGCACGCCGTGATCCCCGTCGCCGACTCGTCGCCGGTGATCGCGAAACCGCCGATCCGCAAACTCGCGAAAGACCTGGGCGTCGATATGACGCAGATCATCGGTTCGGGGATCGCCGGGGAGGTGCTGCGCGACGATGTGGTTCGTCAGGCGTCGCAGGCCAGTCTCTTCCGCAATCTGTCGACCCCGGAGGTCGCGGAAGCGCGCGAGGAGCGCATCCCGCTCAAGGGCATTCGCAAGATGACCGCGCAGGCGATGGTGACGAGCGCGTTCGAGGCGCCGCACGTGAGCGTGTTCACCGACGTCGACGCCACTCGCACGATGGAGTTCGTGAAGCGGCTCAAGAGCTCGACCGATTTCGCTGGCGTCAAGGTGTCGCCGCTGCTGATCTTCGCGAAGGCGATGCTCTGGGCTGTGCGCCGGAGCCCAGAGGTGAACGCCACCTTCACCGACACCGAGATCATTCGTCACAACTTCGTGAACCTCGGGATCGCCGCGGCCACGCCGCGCGGGCTCGTCGTGCCGAACATCAAGGACGCGCAAGACCTCAGCCTGCTCGACCTCGCGCGTGCGATCGAGCAGCTGACCATCACCGCTCGCGACGGGCGGACGCAGCCGAGCGACATGGCACGAGGCACCATCACCATCACCAACATCGGCGTCTTCGGCATGGACTTCGGCACGCCGATCCTCAACCCCGGTGAGTGCGGCATCATGGCGATGGGCACGATCCGTCAGAAGCCGTGGGTGGTCGACGGAGAGGTGCGCCCCCGCATGGTGACCACCGTCGGCGGATCGTTCGATCACCGCATCGTCGACGGCGATGTGATCTCACGATTCGTTGCCGACGTCGCCTCGGTGCTCGAGGAGCCCGCACTGCTGCTCGACTGAGTGGATGAGCTCTGCGGCGCTGGTCAGGTGCGCGGCGCCGAATCTCTCACCGATGCGGGAACTCAGCGATGCGAGCCCGCGGAGCGGGCCCCGCTCAGGCCTCGACCTCGGCGAGGTCGTGGCGGTTGAAGGCGCGGAAGGCGAATGCGGCGAGTGCGCCGCCGACGAGCGGGGCGACGAAGTAGAGCCACAGATTCGACCATGCGAAGTCGCCGTGCACGGCCAGGCCGAGAGCGACCGCCGGATTGAACCCGCCGCCCGAGACCGGGCCGACTGCGAACGCTCCGACGACGACGACGGAACCGATGGCGAGGCCGTAGAACGAGTTGCCCTCGGTGTCCTTCGACGTCGCGACGTTGAGCACGACGTAGACGAGGATGAAGGTGAAGAGCGCCTCGACCAGGAAGGCCGGCCCGACCTCGATCTCCTTCGCCGCTGCGGCTGCCGGGAAGATGAGTCCGGCGAGCAGCGCGCCGAGCACGCCGCCGACGAGCTGAGCGATGACGTAGGCCACGAAGTCGCCTGCGCTCAGCGCACCGCGGATGAGCGCGCCGAGCGAGACCGCCGGGTTCAGGTGGGCGCCCGAGAGGTGGCCGGTGGCGTAGATCAGCACCATCAGAGTGAACCCGATGGCGAGGGGCGCGAAGTCGCCCGCGTTGTTGATCGCGGCGACGATCGAGAAGACGAACAGCAGTGTTGCGAGGGCCTCGGCCCCAGCGTTGCGAACGGTACCGGTCATCTTCGACTCACTTTCTCAGGCATTCTGTGCAGATACACAGCTCACGCTCATTATGCCGAACGGGAGGCGCCCCGTCACGGGTGGAGTACGTCCTGAGGCCGACCCTAGGCGTGCACGCGCTCGCCCGCGGTCTTGTGGCTGCGCGGCTCCAACTGGAGCGTGACGTGCTCGGTGTCGAAATGCTCGTGCAGACAGGCGCGCACCTCGTCGAGGATCGCGTGGTACCCGCGTTCGCTCCACGCGGCGTCGGCTACGGTCACGTGGGCTGAGAAGGCGGGCACGCCTGAGGTGATGGTCCAGGCGTGCACGTCGTGCACCTCTTCGACGCCGGGCACCGCTTCCATGTGGGCGCGGGCGGCGTCGACGTCGACGTTCTTCGGCGACGCCTCGAGCAGCACATCGACGACGTCGCGCAGCAGGCTGATCGCCCGGGGGAAGATGAGGAGGGCGATGAGGATCGAGGCGATCTGATCGACCGCGTTCCAGCCGGTGAACAGGATGATGGTGCCGGCCACGATGACGGCGACGGAGCCGAGCAGGTCGCCGAGCACTTCGAGGTACGCCCCGCGCACATTGAGGCTTTCGCGCTGCCCCGATTGCAGAATGAGCAGGGAGATCAGGTTGGCGATGGCTCCGATGACGGCGGCGACCAGCATCGGAACGGAGTGCACCTCGACCTCGGTGCCGAAGCGAGCGATGGCTTGGACGAGGATGACGATCGCGATGACTCCGAGCACGATGCCGTTGATGAGCGCGGCGAGGATCTCGATCCGCAGATACCCGAAGGTGCGTTTCGACGTCGCCGCGACGCCCGCGATGAGGCTCGCGATGAGCGCGATCGCGACTCCGGTGGCGTCGGTGAGCATGTGGCCGGCGTCGGCGAGGAGGGAGAGCGAGTTCGAGACGAAGGCGCCGATGAGCTGCACGACGAAGACCGTCAGCGTGATCACGAGCACCAGCACCAGCTTGCGCCGGTGCTTCGCCGTGCCGGAGGTCGCGCCCTGCAGGCCGTGATCGTGCGCGTGCGATCCGCGCGCGCCGGCGTGTTCTCCTGGACGTGCGGGGTGCCCGGCGCTGAACTCGGGCTCGCAGGCGTCGCTGCTCTCGTGCGGCTCGGTCATCAGGTCTCCTTCACGATCGGATACTTCGAGCATACCCACCTGGGGTATCTTTCGTCGAGGGGCGGCCGATGACGACGGGGTCGTGCGACGGAAGGCACCGATCCTGCCACTACGCTCGAAGCATGACTCCCGCAGCACTTTCGATCGGCTTCGTCATGCTGCACACCTCGCCGCTCGATGTGCCGGGCACGAAGGACGCCGGCGGAATGAACGTCGTCGTGCGCGCGCAGGCGGAGGCGCTCGCCCGTGCCGGCCACCGCGTGCGCATCTTCACGAGGCGCAGCGACACCGAAACTCCGGCGCGCGTCGAGCTCATGCCGAACCTGACCGTGCTGCTGCTCGACGCCGGTGCGCCTCGCCTGCTGGCGAAGGGCGAGCACGAGCAGGTGATGGAAGACTTCAGCCGCCTGCTGCACACCGAACTCACCGCTGACCCGGTCGAGGTGCTGCATGCGGAGCACTGGTTCTCGGGCATCGCCGCACTGCCGGTCGCCCGTGACTGCGGCATTCCGCTGCTCCAGAGCTATCATTCGATCGCCGCGCCGCCCGAGTCGCCGTTCGGTGATGGGGAGCGCCCGGAGTCGCCCGGACGCCTGGCCGGCGAAGCGAGGCTGGCCGCTGAGGCCGACCTCATCATCGCGGTGAGCGAGGCTGAACGGGCCACGGTGCTCGCGAGGCTCGAAGGCGATCCGGATCGCGTGCGCGTGGTGCCGCTCGGCGTCGACACCGACCTGTTCCGACCGTGCGACACCGCGGAGTGCGAGGAGCAGCGCGACTGGTTGCGCGGAGGGGGGAGGCCCGAGGTGATCCTCGTCGGCCGCCTGCACCCCCTCAAGGGATTCGATCTCGCGATCGAGGCGATCGCGCAGCTCCCTCACGCCGAGCGTCCGACGCTCCGCATCGTCGGCGCGCCCCCTCCCGACGGTGATGACTACGCTCGCGCGCTGCACGAGTCGGTCGTCGCGCACGGCATGCTCAGTACGACGGCGTTCGAGGGGGCGCTTCGACGGCGCGAACTGGCTGAGCGCATTCGGTCGGCCAGTCTCATGCTCGTGCCGTCGCACACCGAGACATTCGGCCTCGTCGCGCTCGAGGCGGCAGCATCGGGCGTGCCCGTGATCGCCCGTGACGCCGGCGGGTTGCGCGAAGCCGTCGTCGCCGGGACGACGGGCGTCCTGATCGCCGGCGACGACCCCGAGGTCTGGGCGTCGACCATCCGCGAGATGCTCGCCGACGGCCCCGGGTTGAAGCGCATGGGGGATGCGGCACGCGCGCACGCGCTGCAGCGCAGCTGGCAGGCGTCGGCCGACCGTCTCGTCGAGGTGTACCGCGAGGTGATCGCTCGGTAGGAGCGAGCCGAGCGGGGTCTGGCGCCGGGCTCCGGACCGTCTGCGCGCTACCGGGAGACGAGTGTGGTCTCGAACGAGTACAGATCCGGCCGGTAGCAGTGGTGCCCGGCCTCGATGACACTGCCGCCCTGGTCGAAGGCGACGCGATCCATCGTGAGCACGGGGCTGCCCTTCGCGACGTCGAGCAGTTCGTGCTCGTCGCTGTGGGTGCGCCGCGCTCCGATCGTCTGGTTCGCGATCTTGATGGCGATGCCGCGCGCTCGCAGCATCTCGTAGAGCCCGTGCGTCTCGAGGTCTGCGAACGTGATGTCGGCGTACTCGGGCGGCAGGAGGTTCTCGAGGATCGCCATCGGGGTGCCGTCGGCGCTGCGCAGCCGGCGGATGCGCGTGATCTCGGTGCCGACGTCGACGCGGAGTCGCACCGCCGCTTCCTCGTCCGCGGGGATCTTCTCGAGTGAGAGCACCCGCGTGCTCGGGTGGTGGCCCGCGCGGGTGAGATCCTCCTGCAGGCTCGTGAGCTCGACCGGTCGGCTCACCCTGGCCTGCACGACCTGGGTGCCGATGCCCCGGCGCCGTACGAGCAGGCCCTTGTCGACGAGCTCCTGGATCGCGCGTCGCACGGTCGGGCGTGAGAGGCCGAGATGCTGCCCGATCGCGATCTCGTTCTCGAGGCGAGCGCCGGCTGGGATGATGCCGTCGCGGATCGCGCGCTCGAGCCGGCTCGAGATCTGGAAGTACAGGGGGATGGGGCCGCTGCGGTCGAGATCGGTGAAGAGCTCGCTCGGCCAGACGGGTTCAATGCTCATGTGCGGTGCTCCTCGGCGCTGGGGTGGCACGCGGATCGAATGCGGTGGGCCGCGAGCGACCCCTTTGTGATGACAACATTACCCCCGAGCGGAGTGTGCACGTGGCGCCCCGCCGCTTCGTGCTATTGTTAGGACAAATGCAGCGGTGCACGGGGCCCGTCTGCGTCACTACGAGAAGGCGAGTAGCGAATGTCGGAACTGCGGCGTCGGGATGACGTTCTGGCACTGGGTCGGCTCGGAGTCGATATCTACCCATTGCAAGACGGGATCGGCCTCGAAGATGTCACCAGCTTCGGCAAGTACCTCGGCGGGAGCGCGGCGAATGTCGCAGTGGCCGCAGCGAAGTACGGCCGGGCGAGTGCCCTGATCTCACGCGTCGGCGACGACCCCTTCGGCACGTACCTGCTGCGCGAACTCGAACGACTCGGGGTCGACAATCGCGAGGTCCGCGTCGACCCCGAGTACCCCACGCCGGTCACCTTCTGCGAGATCTTCCCGCCGGACGACTTCCCGCTCTACTTCTATCGCAAGCCGAAGGCGCCCGATCTGCAGATCGCGGTCGAGGATCTCGACCTCGAGGCCGTCCGCGAGGCGCGCATCCTGTGGTTCACGCTCACCGGACTGAGCGAGGAGCCGAGCCGGTCGACGCACCACGCCGCCCTCGAAGCACGAGACGGCGCCGCGCACACGATCTTCGACCTCGACTACCGCCCCATGTTCTGGGGCGACGCGGCCGAAGCCACGGAGCAGGTCGCGGCGGCGATCGGCCGCGCGACGATCGCGGTCGGAAACCGCGAGGAGTGCGAGGTCGCGGTGGGGGAGACCGAGCCGGACCGAGCCGCAGACGCGCTGCTCGATCGCGGTCTGCAACTCGCGATCGTGAAGCAGGGCCCCAAGGGCGTACTCGCGAAGACCCGGGAGGAGCGCGTGGAGGTGCCCCCGCACTTCGTCGACGTGATCAACGGCCTCGGCTCGGGCGACGCCTTCGGCGGAGCGCTCTGCCACGGGCTGCTCGAGGGCTGGGACCTCGAGCGTATCTTCCGCTTCGCCAACGTCGCAGGAGCGATCGTGGCCACGCGCCGCGAGTGCTCGACCGCGATGCCCGACGCCGCAGAGGTCGAAACTCTGCTCGCGAAGGGGGCCTGATCGTGGCACTCGACTTCGACCGTCTGCGCCAGCTGCGCGCCGCAGACCCGTCCGGCATCACTCGCGCGCTCGCCGAACGGCGCCGGCGCGACGTCATCGCCGGTGATGGCAGGCTCTTCATCGTGGCCGCGGATCACCCGGCCCGCGGAGCGATCGCCGTTGGCGGTCACGCCACCGCCATGGCCAATCGTTACGATCTGCTCGAGCGGATGGCGCTGGCGCTCTCGCGCCCCGGCGTCGACGGCGTGCTCGGGACCCCCGACATCATCGACGATCTGGCAGCCCTCGGCCTGCTCGACGACAAGATCGTCGTCGGGTCGATGAATCGGGGCGGGCTGCGCGGCGCCTCGTTCGAGCTCGACGACCGGTATACGGCCTACGACATCGACGCGATGGTCAGGCACGGCCTCGATTTCGCGAAGACTCTCATCCGCGTCGACCTGAACGACGCCGGCACCGCGTCGACGCTCCAGGCGACCGCTCGCGCAGTCGACGCTGCCGCGGCCGCGGGGCTGCCGATCATGCTCGAGCCGTTCATGAGCAGCCGCGTCGGCGGAAAGGTGATCAACGATCTCTCGGCGGACGCGGTGATCCTCTCGACGGCCGTCGCCTCCGGGCTCGGCAATTCGAGCGCCTACACGTGGATGAAGCTGCCGGTGGTCCCCGAGATGGAGCGCGTCATGGAGGCCACCACGATGCCGACGCTGCTGCTCGGCGGCGACAACGGCGGCGATCCCGACGAGACGTTCGCCTCGTGGGAGAGCGCCCTCGCCCTGCCCGGCGTGCGCGGCCTCACGGTCGGCCGCACGCTGCTCTACCCGCACGACGGCGACGTCGCCGCCGCGGTCGACACGGCCGCGCGGCTGGTGCACCGCGATCTCCCCGAAACTCCTCGCGAGGCGCAGCCGATACGCGGTCTCGCATCGATCTCGCACACGAACGACACGAAGGACACCCGCAATGAGCACTGATTCCCTCCCCGTGATCCCGCACTGGATCGACGGCGCACGTCGCGCCTCGACGAGCGGCCGCACCGCCCCCGTCTTCAACCCGGCGACCGGCGAGGTGCAGGCGCACGTCGCCCTCGCCGACGAGGCGGAGATCGCCGCGGCGATCGCCTCGGCCACCCGCGGCTTCGAAGCCTGGAGCGCATTCTCCATGGCGAAGCGCCAGACCGTCATCTTCAAGTTCCGCGAGCTGCTGAACGCCCGCAAGGGCGAGCTCGCCGAGATCATCACGCGCGAGCACGGCAAAGTCGTCTCGGACGCCATGGGCGAGATCCTGCGCGGCCAGGAGGTCGTGGAACTCGCCACAGGATTCCCGCACCTCATCAAGGGCGCGTTCTCCGAGAACGCCTCGACCGGCATCGACGTCTATTCGATCAAGCAGCCGATCGGCGTGGCGGGCATCATCGCGCCCTTCAACTTCCCGGCCATGGTGCCGATGTGGTTCTTCCCCGTCGCGATCGCCGCGGGCAACGCCGTCATCGTGAAGCCCTCCGAGAAGGATCCCTCTGCGGCCCTGTGGCTCGCCGAGCTCTGGCAGGAGGCCGGCCTGCCCGACGGCGTCTTCACCGTGCTCAACGGCGACAAGCTCGCCGTCGACGGCCTGCTCACCGACCCGGGCGTGCACTCGATCTCCTTCGTGGGATCGACGCCGATCGCGCAGTACATCTACGAGACCGCCTCGAAGCACGGCAAGCGCGTACAGGCTCTGGGCGGAGCGAAGAACCACATGCTGGTGCTGCCCGATGCCGACCTCGACCTCGTCGCCGACCAGGCGATCAACGCCGGATACGGCGCCGCAGGCGAGCGCTGCATGGCGATCTCGGTCGTGCTCGCGGTCGAGCCCGTCGCCGACGCGCTCATCGAGAAGATCACCGAGCGCATCGCGAACCTCTCGATCGGCAACGGCGCATCGACGCCCGAACCCGACATGGGGCCGCTCATCACCGATGCGCATCGCGACAAGGTGACCGGCTACATCGACATCGCCGAGCAGGACGGGGCGACCATCGTCGTCGACGGCCGGGGCTTCTCGGTCGACGGGCACGAGAACGGGTTCTTCGTGGGGCCGACGCTCATCGATCACCTGCCGACGACGTCGCGCGCCTACACCGAGGAGATCTTCGGGCCCGTGCTCGAGATCGTGCGCGTCAAGACGTTCGAAGAGGGCGTCGAGCTCATCAACTCGGGCGCGTTCGGCAACGGCACTGCGATCTTCACGAACGACGGCGGTGCGGCCCGCCGCTTCCAGCACGAGATCCAGGTCGGCATGATCGGCATCAACGTCCCGATCCCCGTGCCGGTCGCATACCACTCCTTCGGCGGGTGGAAGGCGTCGCTCTTCGGCGACTCGAAGGCGTACGGCGTGCAGGGCTTCGAGTTCTTCACCCGTGAGAAGGCCATCACCAGTCGCTGGCTCGATCCCGCGACGCACGGCGGCATCAACCTCGGGTTCCCCCAGAACGACTGATCGAACGCACCGGAGGAGGGGCGACATGACGCACGACGCGCAGCAGACGGCACCGGCCGGCCGATGGTTCCATCGGCGCGGCGAGCTCGCCGAAGGAGGGTGGGAGTCCGTCGTCGACGAGCGCATCCCCGGCTGGGAGCACACGGGTGTGCGGGTCGCCCGGCTCGCCGAGGGTGCGTCCATCGCCCTCGAGGGGAGCGGCGTCGAACGATTGATCGTTCCCCTCTCCGGCGCGTTCTCCGTGCGATACCGCGAAGACGGCCGCGCGCCGGCCGCGACTGCTGCCGGGGCCGATGCCGACACCGAGACGACGGTCGATCTCGCCGGACGCGCCTCCGTCTTCGACGGGCCGACCGACGTGCTCTACCTGTCGGCGGTCGCCACGGCCGAGGTCACTGCGACCTCGGCACCATCGGGCGAAGCGCGCTTCCTCGTCGCCACCTCTCCGGTGCCGGCGGACGACCCGGCCCTCGTGCGCCCCTCCCGCTACATGGCGGTCGAGGACGTGCCGGTCGAGCTGCGCGGCGCCGGTGCTTCGAGCCGCCAGGTGCACAACTTCGGCCGCAAGGAGTCGCTCGACGCGGCACGGTTCATCGTCGTCGAAGTCATCACTCCGGCCGAGAACTGGTCGTCGTACCCGCCGCACAAGCACGACGAGCACATCCCGGGGCACGAGTCGGAGCTCGAGGAGATCTACTACTTCGAGGTCGCGCCGACGAAGGACGCCCCCGCCGGCGTCGATCCCGAGCGCGCGTTCGGCCTGTTCAGCACGTACGCCTCACCGGCCGGGCCCATCGAGATCGACTCGCAGGTGCGCACCGGCGACATCGCGCTCGTGCCGCACGGCTACCACGGGCCCGCCGTCGCCGCCCCCGGGTACGACATGTACTACCTCAACGTGATGGCCGGCCCCGATCCAGAGCGCACCTGGCTCATCAGCGACGACCCGGCGCACGGCTGGGTGCGCGACACCTGGGAGGGGCAGGAACTCGACGCGCGCCTTCCCTTCACCCCGCAGACCCCAGTGACCGAAACGGAGCAGGCACGATGACGACCCGACGGATGACCGTGAGTCAAGCACTGATCGAGTTCCTCGCGAACCAGTGGACCGTCGATCGCGCGGCCGACGGAACCGAGATCCGCGAGCGCACCATTCCCGGAACGTTCGGCATCTTCGGGCACGGCAATGTCGCCGGGATCGGCCAGGCCCTCAAGCAGGTCAACGTCGAGCAGCCCGACCTCATGCCCTATTACCAGGCTCGCAACGAGCAGGCGATGGTGCACCAGTCGGTCGGCTACGCCCGCATACACCGTCGGCGCGGCACCTACGCCGCTGCTGCATCGGTCGGCCCCGGCGCCACGAACCTGCTCACGGGCGCGGCGCTCGCCACGACGAACCGCCTCCCAGCGCTGCTGCTGCCGAGCGACACGTTCGCGACGCGCGTGGCCGACCCCGTGCTGCAGCAGCTGGAGCAGCCGCACGACATCGGGCTGACGGTGAATGACGCGTTCCGCCCGGTCTCCAAGTTCTTCGACCGCGTGCAGCGCCCCGAGCAGCTGTTCTCGATCGCGCTCGCCGCCATGCGCGTGCTCACCGATCCTGCCGAGACCGGAGCCGTGACGATCGCGCTCCCCGAAGACGTGCAGGCGGAGGCCGTCGATGTTCCGGAGGAGTTCCTGCAACCGCGCGAGTGGCGCATTCGCCGTCCGCGCCCCGAGCGCGATGCGTTCGCCGTCGCGCTCGAGGCGATCCGCGGGGCGAAGCGCCCGTTCATCGTCGCGGGCGGAGGCGTGCTGTACTCGGACGCCGAGCAGCAGCTGCGCGCGTTCGTCGAGGCGACCGGCATTCCCGTCGGCTCCTCGCAGGCCGGCGGCGGCGTGCTCGACTGGGATCATCCGCAGTACCTGGGCGGTGTCGGGGCGACCGGCACCCTCGCGGCCAATCGCCTCGCTGCGGATGCCGATGTCATCATCGGGATCGGCACGCGCTACAGCGATTTCACAACGTCGTCGCGCACCGCGTTCCAGCACCCCGGCGTGCGCTTCGTCAACATCAACGTGGCGTCGTTCGACGCGTACAAGCACGGCACGCAGATCCCGGTGATCGCCGACGCCAGAGAGGCGCTCGTCGAGCTGCTCGCAGCGCTCGAGGGGGGCTCTGCCGCGCAGCTCGGCGTCGACGCCGCCTACGCCGAGCGCATCGCCGCGGAGAAGGCGGCGTGGGACGGCCTCGTGGACGAGGCGTTCGCCCCCTCCGGCAGGGAGCTGCCCGGCCAGCCGGAGATCATCGGAGCGGTGCAGCGCTCGAGTGCTGCGGAGGACGTGGTCGTGCAGGCGGCGGGATCGCTGCCGGGCGACCTGCACAAGCTGTGGCGCGTGCGCGACGCGCTCGGGTACCACGTCGAGTACGCCTACTCGTGCATGGGCTACGAGATCGCGGGCGGTATCGGCGCGAAGCGCGGGTTGACCGCTGCAGGTGACGACCGCGACGTGATCATCATGGTCGGCGACGGCTCGTATCTGATGCTGAACAGCGAACTCGTGACCGCGGTCGCCGAGGGCATCAAGGTCATCGTGATCCTCATCCAGAACCACGGCTACGCCTCGATCGGCCACCTCTCCGAAACGGTCGGCTCCGAGCGCTTCGGCACCTGGTACCGCGAGTACGACGACGCCGCGAAGAACTTCCAGGGCGAGCGAGTGCTGCCGGTCGACCTCGCGATGAACGCCCGCAGTTACGGCATGGACGTCATCGAGGTCGAACCGACGAGCGACGCGATCTCCGACCTGGAGCGGGCGATCGCTCAGGCGAAGGCGTCGGATCGCGCGACGTTCATTCACATCAACAGCGACCCGCTGGTCTACGCCCCCGACGGCGCCGGCTGGTGGGACGTGCCGGTGCAGCAGGTGTCGACGCTCGAGTCGACGCAGCGCGCGCGAGCCGCCTATGAGGAGCAGGCAGCCGCGCAGAAGCCGCTGCTCGGCTGAGCGCCGATCCCTCCCGAATCTCACCGCGAAATACGAAGGACAGGTCATGACTGCAGCGAACGAAGCCGGGCTGCGCATCGGCACCGCCCCCGACTCCTGGGGCGTGTGGTTTCCCGACGATCCCGGTCAGGTGCCCTGGGAGCGCTTCCTCGACGAGGTCGTCGCCTCCGGCTACGAGTGGATCGAACTCGGACCGTACGGCTACCTCCCCACCGACCCGCACCAGCTCGAGGACGAGCTCGGCAAGCGCGGGCTGAAGCTCTCGGCCGGCACGGTGTTCACCGGCTTCCACAAGGGCGACGACGAGTGGCAGCGGGCCTGGGACCAGGCGCTGAACGTCGCTGGCCTCGCATCGAAGCTCGGCGCGGAGCACCTCGTCGTGATCCCGGACCTCTGGCGCAGCGACGCCACGAGTCAAGTGCTCGAGCCGCGCACCCTCACCGACGAGCAGTGGGCGAAGCTCGGCGCCGGACACGATCGACTCGGCAAGGCCCTGCTCGAGGAGTTCGGCGTCAAGCAGCAGTTCCACTCCCACGCCGACAGCCACATCGGCACCACGCGGGAGGTGCTGCGCTTCCTCGACGAGACCGACGAGCGGTACACCAACCTGTGCCTCGACACCGGCCACTTCGCCTACTACGGCGGTGACAACGTGAAGCTCATCGAGGAGCGGCCGGAGCGCATCGGCTACCTGCACCTCAAGCAGGTCGACCCCTCGCTGCTCTTCGATGTGCTGAAGAACGACGTCCCCTTCGCCGAAGCGGTGACCCAGGGCATCATGATCGAACCCCCCAACGGCATTCCCGACCTCGCGCCGGTGATCGAAGCCGTCGCGAAGATCGACGCCGACATCTTCGCGATCGTCGAGCAGGACATGTACGGCTGCGACGTCGACCGCCCGCTGCCCATCGCGACGCGCACGCGCGAGCACATCTTCTCCTGCACGCACCTCGCCAGGAGGTAGCGCTCGAGCGTCGCATCGCGGCGCGCGCTGCCGGTCCAGGGATCGCCCTCGGGCCCGGATTCGAATCGAAAGGAACCATCGACCATGACTGAAGATCTCCGCGTCGCCGTCGTCGGCGCCGGCAAGATGGGCGCCGACCACATCGCCCGCATCACCGCCCGCATCAGCGGCGCTCGCGTCTCGGCTGTCGTCGAGCCCGACGCCGGCCGAGCGGCCGCGGCCGCTGAGCACGCGCCCGGCGCGCAGGTGTTCGCGAGCGTCGAGGAGGCTATCGCGGCCGACGCGCTCGACGCAGTGCTCATCGCCGTTCCCGGACAGTTCCACGCGCCGGTGCTCGCTCCGGCGCTGGCAGCGCAGCTGCCGATCCTCTGCGAGAAGCCGCTCACCCAGGATTCCGCGAGCTCCTGGGAGGTGCTGCAGCTCGAACAGCAGCTCGACCGGCCGCACATCCAGGTCGGCTTCATGCGCCGCTTCGATGCCGAGTACCAGGCGCTGCGCGACCTGGTCGCCTCGGGCGAGAGCGGTGAACTGCTGATGGTGCGCGGCGTGCACCGCAACCCCTCGGTGCCCGACACCTACACGAACGACATGCTCATCACCGACTCGGTCGTGCACGAGTTCGACGTCGTGCCGTGGCTCGCGGGGTCGCGCGTCGTGAGCGTCGAGGTGAAGCACCCGCGCCGCAACTCGCTCGCGCCGGAGCGCCTGCACGAGCCGATCCTCGTACTCATGGAGCTCGAGAACGGCGTGCTCGTCGACGTGGAGATGAGCGTCAGCGTGCAGTTCGGCTACCAGGTCGCCACCGAGGCCGTCTTCGAGCAGGGCGTCGCCCGCATCGGCCAGCCCGCAGGATTGCAGCGCTGGAGCGCCGGGCGCTTCAGCATGCAGGAGCACGAGTCGTTCACCACGCGTTTCGCCGCGGCGTACGACGAGCAGATCCAGCGCTGGGTCGATGCGGTGCACCGCGGCGACCTCGTCGACGGACCGAACGCGTGGGACGGCTACCTCGTCGCGCTCTCGTGCGAGGCGGGCGTCACCGCGATGCACGACGGCGGTGTGGTGCCGGTCGAGGCGCCGGAACGCCCGGCGTTCTACGCCTGATCCACTGCCGCCGTGAGATATTCGGCTTCGGTGGGAGCGATGTGCACGAATACCGCTCACCGATGTCGAATCACTGACCGAAGCCCGCGCTGCCCGCGCGCAGCAACACACTGAGTACTGAGGAGGCCCCATGGTGCGCATCGCACTCGACCCCACGCCGTACAACGATTCGGTGCACCTGCTCGACTTCCCCGACCTCGTCGCGCGGCTGGGATACGAGTACCTGCAGCTGACGCCCAGCCCAGATTTCGGGCGGCACTTCCACCACCCCAAGATGGACAGCGCCCTCATCGCACAGCTGAAGAAGCGGGCAAGGGACGCCGGGGTGACGATCACCTCCCTGCTGCCGGTGCAGCGCTTCGGAGGCCCAGAGCCGCACCAGGTCGACGCCGCAGTCTTCAACACGACGCGCTACATCGAGATCGCCGCCGAGCTCGAGGCGCCGATCGTCAACACCGAGTTCTCGGGTCGGCCCGAGCGCGAGGAGGACTCGGAGGTCGCGTTCTACCGAGCGATGGAGCGTCTCATACCGGTGCTCGAGCGCGAAGGCGTCACCATGAACTTCGACCCGCACCCAGACGACTTCGTCGAGGACGGGCTCGAGGCGTGGCGCATCATCCGCGGTTTGAACACCGACCGCGTCGGCTTCGTCTACGTCGCCGCGCACACGTTCCATTACGGCGACCGGGCGACGAGCCTGATCCCGCAGCTCGGGAATCGCCTCGGCGCCGTGTACGCGGCCGACACCTTCGACCACACGCGGTCGAACGCCCTGCGCTACATCACCAACCCTCCGGGCAACGCGGTGCGCGTGCATCAGCACCTGGCGATCGGCGACGGCGATGTCGACTGGATCGAGCTCTTCACCGTGCTCCGCGACTCGGGGTACCTCGAACGCGACGACGCGCTGATCGTGTCGAACGTGTTCGCCGAAGACGAGCGCGCAGATGAGATCTCCCGCTTCCAGCTCGCCAAACTGCGCGAGCTGGCCGGCGTGGTCTGAGAGCGGCCGCTCCCGGAGCCTCCGCAGCCGCCGCGCCGCGGCTCAGAAGATGACGAGGTAGAGCGCGGCGAGGATCGTCACGGCGAGCACGGCGCGCTCGAACACGCGCTGCTTGATGCGCATCGCGATCCAGCGCCCGAGCACGGCGCCGATGACGACGCCCGGCACGAGGACCAGGTCGAGTGCGAGGCTCGACGCATCGATCAGGCCGAGGCTGATGGAGAACGGGAGCTTCGCGATGTTGATGATCGCGAAGAACCAGGCCGCCGTGCCGAGGAACGCCTGCACGGGGAACTTCATGGCGAGGAAGTACATCGACATGACGGGCCCTCCGGCGTTGGCGACCATCGTCGTGAAGCCGGCGAGGGAGCCGTAGCCGATGCTGCCGGCGAGACCGCGGCCGGTGGCGCTGCCAGCTCCGGTGGGAGGTGCAGCGCCGTCCGCCGAGCCTCGCGAGGCAGTCGTGCCCCGACCGAGCGAGAAGTAGCGCCTCCACATCGTGAAGGCGACCACGAGCAGCAGGATCGCGCCGATCACGCGGCGCACCCAGTCGTCGTCGGCGAACGCGAGGAACACGGCGCCCAGCACGAGTCCTGCGACGACCGCGGGTGCGAGGCGCAGCATCGTCGGCCAACTCGCATGCTTCCGGTAGGCCCACACCGCGAAGGCATCGCCGACGATGAGCAGCAGAAGCAGTGCCCCCGTGGACTGCTTCGCGGGCAGGATCGCGGCGAAGATCGCGATCGACACCGTGTTCGCGCCCGGGAGCGCCGTCTTCGAGAATCCGACGATGCACGCTGCGATGCCGAGTACCACCCAGGCGAGCGGGGCGAGATCGGGGAGGGCTGACATCACCGGACCACTGTACCGCTCGCCAAAGTTTGTCCAAATGTAACGACATTGTTAAGCTCGGATGAGCGGTCCGTTACTCGACGGGCCCGGGCGACGAAGGAGTCAACGAGATGACAGTCGGAACCGCGGGAGAGAGTCGTACGGCACTGCCGCCACTCGGCAACGGACCGCATCGACGTCGACTCGGTCTCGTGGCGCTCATCGCCACCTTCGGCGGACTGCTCTTCGGCTACGACACGGGCGTCGTCAACGGCGCCCTCAGCCCGATGTCGGAGGAACTGGGTCTGACGCCGTTCCTCGAAGGCTGGTTCACCAGTTCGCTCGTATTCGCGGCCGCGCTCGGCGCGATGGCGTGCGGTCGGCTCTCCGACGGCTGGGGCCGACGCAAGACGATCATCCTGCTCGCCGTGCTCTTCTTCGTCGGCACCGCGTTTGTGGTCTTCGCCCCGGGCGGCGAGACCTACGGAACGCACACGCCACTCGGATTCGGCACCCTCATCCTCGGCCGGGTGCTGCTCGGCCTCGCGGTCGGCGGAGCGTCGACCGTCGTGCCCGTCTTCCTCGCCGAGCTCGCGCCCTACGAGATCCGCGGCTCCATCGCGGGCCGCAACGAGCTGATGATCGTCGTGGGTCAGCTCGCCGCGTTCGTGGTCAACGCGATCATCGGCAACGTCTGGGGACACATCGACAACATCTGGCGCGTCATGTTCGCCGTCTGCGCGCTGCCGGCGATCGCGCTCTTCTTCGGCATGCTGCGCATGCCGGAATCGCCGCGCTGGCTCGTCAACCGGGGCGACTACGAGCACGCCGAGCGGGTTCTCGCGACCGTTCGCACCCCCGAGCGCGCAGCGGCCGAGATCGGCGAACTCCGCGCACTCATCGAGGAGGAGCGCGGAGCATCGCAGATCGGATGGCGTGCCATCTTCGCGAACCGCAACCTGACGAAGATCATCTTCGTCGGCATCGGGCTCGGCATCGCCCAGCAGCTCACCGGCATCAATTCCATCATGTACTTCGGCAGCCAGGTGCTCGAGCAGTCGGGCTTCTCGCAGAACGCGGCCCTCATCGCGAACGTCGCACCGGGCATCATCGCCGTGATCGGCGCGATCATCGCCCTGCAGATGATGGACCGGCTGGATCGCCGCAAGACGTTCACCACGGGATTCACGCTCACCACGGTGAGCCACCTGCTCATCGGCGTCGCATCGCTGACGCTGCCGGCTGAGAGCGCTGCCCGCCCCTGGGTGATCCTCGCACTCGTCGTCATCTTCGTCGGCTCCATGCAGACGTTCTTGAACGTCGCCGTGTGGGTGTACCTCTCGGAGATCTTCCCGTTGCACATGCGCGGCATCGGCATGGGCATCTCGGTCTTCGCACTGTGGATCATGAACGGCATCGTCGCGCTCTTCTTCCTGCCGCTCGTCGACGGCGTCGGGATCTCGAACACGTTCTTCGTGTTCGCCGCCGTGGGGGCGCTCGCGCTGCTCTTCGTCTGGAAGTGCATTCCCGAGACCCGCGGGCGTACGCTCGAAGCGCTCGAAGAAGAAGTCACCACCGGCGCGATCTACGTGCCGCGAAGCAAGTAGGGAGCGCGCGTGCGCATCGGGATCGTCGGATTCGGCGTCGGAGGGCGGCGCTTCCACCTGCCATACATTCAGGCCGCGACCGAATGGGAGCTCACGGGCGTCGTCGCCCGATCGGAGGCCACGCGGTCCTCGCTCGCCGAGGCGGCGCCGGGCGTGCCCGCGTTCGCGTCGCTCGATGCGCTCATCGACGCCGGGGTCGACGCCGTCGTCATCACGACGCCGCCCGCGACGCGACGCGAGCTGGTGCTGCGCGCGCTCGAGCGCGGGGTGCATGTGATCGCCGACAAGCCGTTCGCTCCCGACGCCGCGACGGCGCGCGAGCTCATCTCCGCGGCATCCGCGGCGGAGCGCATGCTCACCGTGTTCCACAACCGGCGATGGGACACGGATCTCGTCACCCTGCGATCCGTGCTCGACTCCGGTGCGCTCGGGCCCGTCTGGCGCGCCGACTTCGCGCTCGACCAGGACGATCGCGCGGTGCTCGATCAGGGCCCCGACGAGGGGCTGCTGCGAGACCTGGGCGCGCACGTCGTCGACCAGCTCACGCAGCTCTTCGGGCCCGTCGACCGTGTCGATGCGCATCTCGACTGGTTCGGCTCGCGTGACGCGCGCGTCGATGTCGGGTTCTTCCTCGGGCTCCACCACGCCTCCGGCGTATTCAGCTCGGTCTCCTCGACGAAGGGCGCGCGCAGAAACGATCGGCGCATGATCGTCATCGGACACGAGGGCAGTTACGAGTCGCACATGGCCGACGTGCAGGTCGACCAGCTGCTCGCGGGCCTGACCCCCGCCGCGAACGCGGACGTGTGGGGCGTCGAAGCGGAGGAGCGCTGGGGCGTGCTCACCACCGGGGCCGGCGCGATCCGCGTCCCGTCGTTGCGCGGAGACTACACGGAGTTCTACCGCGACGTGCACCGTGCGCTCGTCGACGGCACCTCGCCGAGCGTCACCCTGGATGAAGCGCTGCACACGGTCGCGGTGCTCGATGCGGCTCGCGAGAGCGCTGAGACCGGGGAACGGGTGCGCGTCGCCGTGCGTCCGTAACTCGCCACGCGCCGCCCGCCACGCGCCGCGCGCCACCCGCCGCGCGCCACCCGCCGCGCGCCACCCGCCGCGCGCCACCCGCCGCGCGCCGCCCGCCGCGCGCCACGAGTCCCGCGAAAGCGCAGTTCGTGCGCGCCGCCGCCCGCACACCGACTCCAATTGCGCTCTCGCTGGCCCGCCGGGTCGCCCGGGCCGGCTAGCGGGCGCCCTGCAGCGCCGCGTCGGCCTCGAGCAGCACCTTCGATGCGACCTCGAGCCCCTCGATGCGCCCGAGCGAGACGTCCTCGTGCTCGATGTTGACCCACATGCCGGGGTCGACATCGCGGATCGCGCGGAGGAACTCCGTCCAGAACTCGGTGTCGTGGCCGCGCCCGAGCGCGACGAAGTCCCACGCCGAGCGCTTCGGCCACTCGTTCGCCCACTCGTCGCCGCCGAGATTGGTGCGGGGCTCGTCGGGGCCGAGGCGGCGGAACGAGTTGTCGAGCACCCCGTTGAGCCGCGCCCACTCGGGGTTCACGCGCACGTCCTTCGCCGCGGCATGCACGACGAGTTCGCCGAGGTGCCGTACGACGGCGACGGGATCCATCTGCTGCCAGAAGAGGTGTGAGGCGTCGAGCTCGACGCCGATGTGCGTCGCATTCGTGAGCTCGATGAGCTTGTGCACGTCGGCCGAGTTGAACACGAGATTCTGCGGGTGCAGTTCGAGTGCGATCTTCACGCCGTGGTCGGCGGCGAAGCGGTCCATCTCGCGCCAGAACTCCGCTGCGATATCCCACTGGTAGTCGAGCACGTCGAGGGCGGCCGAGTTCCAGGCGTTGACCACCCAGTTGACCACGGTCGCGCCCGGTTCGCCGCCGGGAAGACCCGACATGGTCACCACGCGATCCTGGCCGAGTCGCTCAGCGAGCCGGATCGACCGCCGCACATCTGCCGCGTGCGCCTCACCGATCGCGCGCTTCGGGTGCAGCGGGTTGCCGTTGCAGTTGAGGCCCGCGATGGAGACTCCCGTGTCGGCGAACTGCTCGAGGAACTCGTCGCGAGCGACGTCGGAGTCGAGGACGTCCCCGAGCTTCGGGATGTGCGTGGCGGGGAGGAATCCGCCCGAGTTGAGCTCGATGCCGGTGAGGCCGAGCGAGCGGACGATCTCGATCGCCTGCGGCAGGCTGCGGTCGTGGAGGATCGCGTTGTACACGCCGAGTTTCATGTGAGGGCTCTTTTCGCCAGAGGTGGAAGCCGGGAGGATCAGCGGACGGCGACCGTCGTGCCGCCGTGCGCGGCCGAGTCGGCGACGGCGGCGAGGAATTCCATGTTGTGCACGCCGTCGTCGAAACTCCTGCAGCGGGGGAGCGACGCTTCGGCGGGGACGCCGGCGACCTCTTCGAGAAAGGCGCGGGCCTGGTGCACGAATAGATCGTTCTGGCCGATGCCGACGCCGGGGGCGTCCATCGCCCATCCACCGGCGTAGTGGGGGTGCGCCGGCCCCAGTGGGATCGTGCGGTAACCGGCGACGTCGGCGTGCTCGTCGTGCAGCATGACCTCGACCTGCGCCGGGTTCGCCTGCGACCAGCGTGCGGCCCCGCGCGTTCCGAAGATCTCGAGCGCGAGACTGTTCGGGTGACCGGCCGCGACGCGTGAGACCTCGATCGTGCCGACACAGGCCGCGAAGCGCGCATTGAAGGTCGCGTAGTCGTCATTCGTCACGGGGGATGTCTCATCGCTCACGTCGCCCCCGGTATGGCCGATCACCTGGCCGAGCGGCTTCGGGCGCTCGACGATCGACGTGTGGAAGCGACCGCCGGAGACGTCGTGCGCTGGTCCGCACAGGTATTCCGCGATGTAGCTCACGTGGCTGCCGATGTCGCCCAGAGCGCCCGATCCCTGGGGGCCCTGGTAGCGCCAGCTGATCGGTGCGTCGGGGCGGCACCCGTAGTCGGTCCAATAGCGGCCGGAGAAGTGCAGCAGGTCTCCGAGCCGTCCGTCGTCGATGAGCTGCCGCATGAACGCGATGCCGGGGGAGCGGAGGTAGCTGAATCCGATGCGGGCGACGAGGCCCTGCGCTTCGGCGGATCGTGCGGCCTCGGCCATGGCTCGCGCATCTGCGATCGTGTCGCTGAGGGGCTTCTCGCAGAGCACGTGCTTGCCGGCCGCGAGGAGGCCCTCGACGATTTCGCGGTGCAGCGAGTTCGCGACGACGACGCTGACGACGTCGATGTCGTCTGCGGCGGCGATGTCGCGCCAGTCGACGACGTGCCGTTCGAAGCCGAAGCGCTTCGCGGTCTCGACGCCCAGGGGCTCGAAGGAGTCGCCGATCGCGACGAGTCGGATCTCGGGCAGCACGGGCGCGTACACGGTCGAGGCGGCCCGGTATGCGGCGGCGTGAGCTTTGCCGGCCATGCCGGCTCCGATGACGGCGACGCCGAGTGATGTGGTCATGGGGGTTCCTTTCGGGCTTCCTTGCTGGGGAACTTCGGTGCTGGGCACCAGCAGCGCGTCATTGATTGGAGCGCTCCAATTTGCACCACCGTAGCCGGGCGTCCATGTCCTGTCAATTGGACCGCGGCATGCGATCGCGCGTCGGCCGCCCCAACTGCGTTCGCCCGAGCCCACCGCGTTCACCCGGAACCGAAGTCGCGTACCCTGATGTCGGCAGGGGGACCTGCCAGCTGCGCGAAAGGCGAACGATGCGACGACCGACCATCTACGACGTTGCCGCGCGCGCCGGCGTCTCGAAGTCCCTCGTCTCGCTCGTGATGCGCAACTCCTCGCAGGTCAGCGATGAGAAGCGCGCGGCGGTGCTCGCAGCTGTCGCCGAGCTCGACTACACGCCGAGCCGGCTCGCCGCCGGTCTCGCGGGAACCCGCACGCGCAGCATCGGCGTCGTGGTCGACGACTTCTCGAATCTGTGGTTCGTCGAGGCGCTCGCCGGTCTCCGGGCGGCACTCCGCGCCGACGGCTACGCACTCAGCATCGCCGACGCGCACCTCAACGCGCACCTCGACATCGATCCGCTCGACGCGTTCCGCGCCCTGCGCGTCGACGGGATCGTGATCGCTGGCGAGGTGAGCGCCGATGCCGTCGAGCGCTCGGGAGTGCCGGCAGTCGCGCTCGGCACGCGAGCCGTCGGCGCGCCGCGGGTGCCCGTGATCGCCAGCGATGAGGCCGCCGGCGGGCGCCTTGCGACGCGGCACCTGCTCGGGCTCGGTCATCGCCGTATCGTCTGCGTCTCAGGGCCGGGAGCGAGCGCGACCGAACGTGCGCGCGGGTACGTCGCCGCCATGACCGAAGCCCGCCTCGAACCGCTCGTCGTGCCGGCGGATGCGACCGGAGAGGACGCCGCCCGCGCGGCGATGGCGCCGCTGTTCGCCGGACCGTCCGCTGGAGAACGCCCCGCCGGACGCTCACGAGCGCGGCCGACGGCCGTCTTCGCGGTGAATGATCCGATGGCCGTCGGAGTGATCGGAGCGGCCGCCGATGCCGGGCTCGCGGTGCCGAGAGACCTCTCCGTCGTGGGGTACGACGA
Source organism: Leucobacter manosquensis (assembly GCF_018304845.1). NCBI lineage: Bacteria > Bacillati > Actinomycetota > Actinomycetes > Micrococcales > Microbacteriaceae > Leucobacter > Leucobacter manosquensis. The sequence goes on from NZ_JAFEVO010000001.1 coordinate 2,339,421, forward strand.
CTCGCCGCTCGCCGCCTACGGCCTCATCGCGCTCACGACGATCAGCGGAGACCCCGCGGAGCTCGGCGAGGCTGCGGGGGAGGCGCTGCTCGCGCTGCTGTCGGGAACGGCCACCGAATCGCGGATCTTCCCGCCGCGCATCGTCGTGCGCGCCTCGACGGCGGGGATCCCGCACGTCTGATCGCGCCGAAAGCGCAATTGCGGCTCTCCCCGCCGTTCGGCGCGACACGAAGTGCGCTTTCGGCGCATATGTGCCGGGGCGCAGCCGGGCGCACGCCACCCGAGTGGCGCTCGGCCTGCGCCGGCCCTACAATCATACTTTGTACTAACAATTTAGCTCGTGCTAGGCGCAGGAACGGTAGCGCCCGCCCCGGCACCCACCGCAAGGGAATCGCAATGACGCAACAGCCCATCCGCTTCGGACTCATCGGCACCGGCCGCATCGGCCAGGTGCACGCGGCCAGCATCGCCGCTTCGCCGGAGGCGACGCTCTCCTGGGTCGCCGACCCATTCGTCGACGGAGCGCACGCGGTCGCTGCGCGCTACGGCGCCACGGCGACCGAATCCGCCGAGACGCTGATCGCCTCGGGAGAGGTCGACGCGATCCTCATCGCCTCGCCGACCCCCACGCACGTCGACCTCATCGAGGCCTCCCTGCGCGCGGGCCTCCCCGTGCTCTGCGAGAAGCCGATCGACCTCGACATCGCGCGCGTCGACGCCCTCCGGCCGTTGGTCGCATCGACCGGCGTTCCGGTCGCGCTCGGGTTCAACCGCCGGTTCGACCCGAATCACGCCTCCGCGCAGGCGCGGGTGCGTGCTGGAGAGATCGGCGATCTCGAACAGCTGATCATCGTGAGCCGCGACCCGGCGGCTCCTCCCGCGGACTACATCGGCGTCTCGGGCGGCATCTTCCGCGACATGACCATTCACGACTTCGACATGGCGCGATTCTTCATCGACGACATCGTCTCGGTCAGCGCCACCGGCACGCGCACCTTCGACGCCGGCGCCCGCGAGCACGGTGATTTCGACACCGCCGTCGCCACCCTGCGGGCTGCGTCGGGCGCGATCGTGACGATCGTGAACTCCCGGCACAGCGCCATCGGGTACGACCAGCGCATGGAAGCCTTCGGATCGAAGGGGATGCTGCAGGTCGGCAACCCTCTGCAGAACACGGTGGTGCTCTCGAACGGGCACGCCGTGGAAGCCCGGCCGCCCTACCCCGAGTTCTTCCTCGAGCGGTACGCGGAGGCGTATGCGGCTGAACTCGGCGAGTTCGTGAAGCTCGTGCGCGGAGAGTCGTCGACCAGCCCGACGTTCGAGGATGGGCGCGCGGCGTTGATCCTCGCCGATGCGGCGCAGCGATCGGCCGAGACCGGCGCCGCGGTCGCGGTCGAGCTGTGATCCCGGGCACCGAGCGGGCGGGAGTGCGCGCATGAGCTATCGTCTCGCGGCCTGCGCCGAGATGCTGTACACCGACCTGCCGATCGCGGAGCGCGTGCGACGCATCCACGAGCGCGGATTTCTCGTGGAGATCTGGGACTGGAGCACGAAGGATCTCGCCGCCCTCGCCGCGACCGGGGCCGAGTTCTCTTCGATGACCGGCTACCTGCGCGGCGACCTCACGACGGCCGAGGGCCGTGCTGCCCTGCTCGCGACCGCGGGCGAATCGTTGCGGGCTGCAGAGGTCATCGATGCCCCGCGTCTCAACCTGCACGGCACCGGTCTCGGCGAGGGCGGCCTGCCGGTCGTGCCCGGCGCGCGGGTCTCGGGAGCGGACTGGGTGCACGCCGCCGACACCCTCCGTCGAGTGGCCGATCTGGGTGCGGCAGCCGGGCGCACCTTCGTACTCGAGAATCTGAACACCGCGGTCGACCATCCGGGCACACCGTTCGCGAGGGCTGCCGACACGCTCGCCCTCGTGCGCGGGGTCGATCATCCCAACCTGCGACTCAATCTCGACCTCTACCACGCGCAGATCGGCGAGGGGAATCTCGTCGAGCTCGTGCGCGAGGCGCTGCCGTGGATCGGTGAGATCCAGATCGCCGACGTGCCGGGGCGCTGCGAGCCCGGCACGGGCGAGATCCGATACGAGGCCGTGGCGCGGGTGCTGCGCGAGGTCGGATACGACGGCGTGATCGGCATGGAGGCCTGGGCGAGCGGAGACGCCGATGCTGCGCTCGACGCGTTCGCGGCCGCGTTCCCGGTTGCGCTCGCGCCCTGAGCTCATGAGTGCGGCCCCCATATGATGAACGAGGCATGAGGAGGGACGATGGAGCGCACACCGGGCGAGACGCCTGACGCCCCCGTGCGCCCGCCGACGATCCGGGATGTGGCACGGGTGGCCGGTGTCTCGAAGTCTCTCGTCTCCCTCGTCTTCACCAACGGCGACAACGTCAGCGAGGAGCGCCGTCTCCGTGTGCTGCACGCCGCAGCGCAGCTCGGCTACCGCCCCAACCTCGTCGCGCAGTCGTTGTCTGCGGGGCGCCGCGACATCGTGGCGATTCTCGTGTCGAACCTGCACAACCCGCTCTTCGCGGAGATCGTCGGGGCAGCGAAGGCGCGGCTCGCCGAAGCCGGGCGGCGGACCATGATCATGAGCGCGCAGGTCGATGATGGCGCTGGTGGGGCTGTGCTGGATCGCGACAACCTCGACGTGCTGCGCGACCTACGCCCGTCGGGGCTCATCGCGGTCGGCACGATCCCCGAGTTCCGGGAGCTCGCCGCACTGACCGCGATGATTCCGACCGTGGTCGCCAGCGCGATCGACGCGACGGACGACGTGGTCGCCACGGTGCGCACCGACGACGACGCAGGGCTCGATCTCGTGATCGCGCACCTCGCCGCGCGGGGCGTCGAGCGCATCGCGTTCGTCGGGGGCGACGGCGGGACGGTGGCGGCCGCTCGCGAAGCCGCATTCCGCGCGGCGGTCGAGGCCCGCCAGTTCGGCGGTCGGGCGTGGGTCGAACCGGCCGCGTTCACCGAGGAGGGCGTGCGCGAGGCCGTCGAACGGCTCCTCGCCGAAGACCGCCTGCCCCAGGCGATCGTGGCCTTCAACGATCTGACGGCCGTGGCCGTCATCACCGCGCTCGAGACGGCGGGCGTGCCGGTGCCCGGCGGCTGCCGGGTCGTGGGGTACGACGACACCACACTCGCGGGGATCCCGCGCATCTCGCTAACGAGCGTCGACCCCGACAACCGCCGCATCGGCCGTGAGGCTGCTGAGGCGCTGCTCGGGGCGCAGGCCGGCGATCCCGATCAGCCGGCCGGCGAACTGCTGATCCCGCCCGCTCTGGTGGTGCGCGCCTCCGCATGATCGAGCCGCCGGCTGGGCTTCGTGCTCCGCGCGCGACATCGCCTGCCCGCTCACGGCGCCACCGGCGCGCTGCGTCGTCACGTTCTCATTGCACCGGTGCTCGCACGGGTGCACAGGGTCGGAGCCACCTGGCGCCTGACCGCGGGCGCTCCCGGGTCGGCGAGGCGGGCGCGCAGTGTCTCGACGGCCAACTGCGCCAGATGATCAGGATCGGGTCGCACCGAGGTGAGCGCCACGTAGGGCAGTGCCGCGGCCGAGCTGTCGTCGAAGCCGACGATCGAGACCTCCTCCGGCACCCGCACGCCGGCGCGCACCAGGGTCTGCAGGGCGCCGATCGCACAGTGGTCGTTCATGCACACGAGTGCCGTCACCCTGCCAGGCGCGTCGGCCGTGCCTCCCCCTCCGCGGTTGTGCTCCCGGACGCTCCCATCCGCGAGGAGCGACAGTGCTGCCCGATGACCGCCGAGTTCGGTGAAGTCGCTCGGAACGACGCGTCCTGGGAGGCCGCGTGAGGCCATCGCGCGCTGGTATCCGGCGAGCCTGGAGGCGGCATTCGGCCCGCTCGCCGCACCCAGATAGGCGATTCTCGTGTGCCCGAGAGCGCTGAGGTGCTCGACGGCGAGGCTGATCCCTCGCTCGTTCTCGATATCGATCCGGTCGTGCGCGTCCGGTGAGGTCGGGCCTCCCAGCAGCAGCGCGGGAAGGCCGGAGGGGAGCCCGGTGATCTCGTGCCCGCCGGTTCCGGCGTCGAGCACGATCAGGCCCTCGATGCGCTGGCGCATGAGGCCCGACAGAGCGGTCTCGAGATCGCGCTGCTCGCCGATGGCGCCGAGCGCGAGCGTGAACCCGTGTTCGTCGGCGCGACGATAGAGCGCATCGACGAGATCGACCTCGAACGGCTGCCGCACGGTGAAGAGGACGCCCAGCTGCCCGCTGCGACGTCGCCGCAGCATGCGAGCTGAATCGTCGGGGTGGTAGCCGAGTTCGTGCGCCGCTGCGAGGATCCGCTCGCGAGACGCGTCGCTCGCGCCCGGTGCGCCGCGCAGCACGATCGAGACCAGTTGCCGCGACAGGCCGACGCGCGCAGCGACGTCGCGCATCGTGGGGCGACGGGGTGCCGGCTCGCGGGTGCTCACGCTCCCATCGTGCCACGGCGTGCCGCGGTCACCGGCACTGCGCGTCCCGCACCCGTCCGCGCTCGGTGCGCCCGGGGGAGACGCCGGACAGCGGGATACTAGAGGCGGAGGGGTTTCTCGCCGTTCGAAAGCGAGTCGACGCGGCAGCTGCGGCTGGCGCGCGGCGCTCGAGAGCGACCGGCGCTGTCGGCATCGCCCGTGAGTCGCAGCGCTCCGCGGGACGCTGCGAGAGACCGTACGGATGGCTGCAACAGACATGAGCGAGGTGCCGAGTGGTCGTTATTCAACCTTTACCGGAAGAGATGCCGGATCGCGGAAGTTACGGTACTGTAAACGCAGAGCGCAAGCTTTGTAACGACATTAGTTCAATTACACGATGGAGTGCAGCTATGTTGAAATCACGTTTCGGGCGTTGGTCGAAGATCGGCCTCGCAGGCCTCGCGGGCGTCGGAGCACTGGCCCTCGCTGCGTGCGGTACTCCCGCCGGCGCCGGCGGCGGTGCTGCAGGTGGTGGCGGCGGCGGTGGCGTCGACGAAGAAGAGATCAAGGTTGCACTCGTCACGCACGCCGCACCGGGCGACACCTTCTGGGACACCATCCGCTCGGGGGCCGAGAACGCCGCCGAACGCAATAACGTCGAGCTGCTCTACAGCTCTGACCCCGACGGTGCGCGCCAGGCTCAGCTCGTGCAGCAGGCAGTCGACCAGGGTGTGGACGGCATCGTTGTGACGCTCGCGAAGTCGGACGCCATGGCGGGCGAAGTGCAGAAGGCCGTCGACGCGGGCATCCCCGTCTTCAGCATCAACGCGGGCGAAGAGGCCTACAAAGACCTCGGAGTGCTCGCGCACTTCGGGCAGAACGAGTTCATCGCAGGCCAGGCAGCTGGCGAGCAGTTCAACGACGCCGGCCTGAAGAAGGCCGTCTGCGTCATCCAGGAGCAGGGGCACGTCGGCCTCGAAGCCCGCTGCGAGGGGCTCGCGGACACCTTCGAGGGCACATCGGAAGTGCTCTACGTGCAGGGCACCGACATGACCAACGTCGCCTCGACCATCACGTCGAAGCTGCAGACCAACTCCGACATCGACGCGGTGCTCACCCTCGGAGCACCCTTCGCGATGACCGCGATGGACTCGATCGCCGACGCCGGCAGCAGCGCGACGCTCGCCACGACCGACCTCAACGCCGACGTCTACACCGCGATCAAGGACGGCACGATCCTCTTCGGCATCGATCAGCAGCCGTTCGTGCAGGGATACTCCGCCGTTGAAGCGGTGCGCCTCTACACCGAGGGCGGATACGTGCTCGGCGGCGGCCAGGCCGTGCTGACCGGACCCACCGTCGTCAACGCCGAAAACGCCGACAGCGTCTCCGCGCAGTTCGAAGGCAGCGGCGACGACGAGTCGGCAGAGTAAGAGAAGGGTCGCGCCGGAAGGTCGAATCCATGAGTACAGCAACCGCACCCAAGCTCGATGAGCGCGTCGCCTCTGGCAACCTGTTCACCAGGTTCTTCACGAAGCCCGAGGCGGGCGCCACCGCAGCCGCACTGGTACTCGCGATCATGTTCGCCGTGGTCGCCCCCCAGTTCACCCAGCCGAGCTCGATCGCGACGATCCTGTATGGCGCCTCGACCGTCGGCATCATGGCGGTCGGCGTATCGCTCCTGATGATCGGCGGCGAGGTCGACCTGTCGGCGGGTGTCGGCGTCATCTCGGCGGCGCTCTCCTCGTCCCTCTTCATGTACTGGTTCGGGGGGAACGTCTGGGTCGGAGCGATCGTCGGCCTGGTGTTCTCGCTGCTGATCGGGCTGCTCAACGGTTGGCTGCTGACGAAGACGAAGCTCTCGAGCTTCATCATCACGCTCGCGACCTTCTTCATGCTGACCGGCCTCAACCTCGGGGTGACGCGCGCGCTCACGGGCGGCGTCGCAGCCCCCTCCATCGCGCAGTGGCCCGGGTTCGCCTCCGCGGAAGCGGTGTTCGCGGCCGACATCCCCGTCTTCGGCGTCAACGTCAAGATCACGGTCTTCTACTGGATCATCCTCGTGCTCATCGCGACCTGGATTCTGCAGCGCACCAAGGTCGGCAACTGGATCTTCTCGTCGGGCGGCGCCCCCGACGCGGCTCGCGCCGTGGGCGTCCCCGTGGTGAAGACGAAGATCGGCCTTTACATGGGCGTCAGCTTCTGCGCGTGGCTGCTCGGCATGCACCAGCTCTTCGCGTTCAAGACGGTGCAGTCGGGTGAGGGCATCGGCAACGAGTTCCTCTACATCATCGCGGCCGTCGTCGGCGGCTGCCTCATGACCGGCGGATACGGCTCGGCGATCGGCGGCGCGATCGGCGCACTGATCTACGGCATGGCGCTCAAGGGCGTCGTGTACGCGGAGTGGAATCCGGACTGGCTGAAGTTCTTCCTCGGCGCCATGCTCCTCGGAGCCACCGTGCTGAACTTCACGCTGCAGCGCCGCGCGGCGCGAGGAGGGAAAAAGTGAACGCCACATCGACAGCCGCCGCTCCGGCGACGGCCACGGCAACCGCGAAGGCGCCGCTCGTCGAGCTGCGCGACGCCGAGAAGCGGTACGGCAACATCATCGCGCTCCGCGACGTCAGCCTGCAGGTGGCGAGCGGCGAGGTGATGTGCGTGCTCGGCGACAACGGCGCCGGCAAGTCCACGCTTATCAAGATCATCGCAGGGCTCCATCAGCACACCGCCGGCGAGTACCTCGTCGAGGGCGAACCGGTGAAGTTCAACTCGCCGCGCGAGGCGCTGAACCGGGGCATCGCCACCGTGTATCAGGATCTCGCGGTCGCGCCCCTCATGCCGGTCTGGCGCAACTTCTTCCTCGGGTCGGAGCAGACGAAGGGCTGGGGTCCGTTCCAGCGGCTCGACGTCGACTTCATGCGCAAGACGGCGAAGCAGGAGCTGCTCGACATGGGCATCGATCTGCGCGACGTGGATCAGCCGATCGGCACCCTCTCGGGCGGCGAGCGCCAGTGCGTGGCCATTGCGCGAGCCGTGTATTTCGGCGCGAAGGTGCTGATCCTCGACGAGCCGACCGCCGCGCTCGGCGTGAAGCAGTCGGGTGTGGTGCTGCGCTACATCATCCAGGCGCGCGATCGGGGCCTCGGCGTGATCTTCATCACCCACAATCCGCACCACGCCTACCCGGTGGGCGATCGCTTCCTGCTGCTGAAGCGCGGACAGAGCATCGGGTACCACGAGAAATCGGCGATCTCGCTCGAGGAGCTCACCGGACTCATGGCCGGCGGCGCGGAGCTCGAGCAGCTGGTCCACGAACTGCGGGATGTCGGCACGAGCACCGACGCGGTGCGCACGATCCGCGATGAGATCGAGGGCGACGCCGCGGCGGGCGTGGGACGCGTGCAGGTGACCGAGGCCGTCACCGTCGTCCCCGGCGAGTACGCGGAAGACGAGGACGACGACGGGGAGGACGCCCCAGGGCGTTCACGCCGCTGAGCATCTCTTGGTTCCGCGAGGGCGGGCGCCCGATCCGGATGAGGATCGGGCGCCCGTTCTGCATCCCGGGGGCGCACCGACCGCCCCCGCTGTGCCGCTGCACTGCGCCGCTGCACTGCACCGCCCCCGCTGCGCTGCACCGGCGCCCCGCACCGAGATCGAGCTCGAGTGCTGAGCACGAGGGATTCGGACGGGGGGATTCGCTCGGGCTCGGTGGACACCCTCGGTCCCACGGGACTGTTGACACCGCAGCCACCATGTCCGTACAATTTGGACCGGTCCAGAATCGAGTCCAGAGTCAGGATCACTCCGGTCGACAGGCGAGGATCCCAGACCCAGGCCCGGCCCCGGCCGGCCCCACAGCGAGAACCGGTGCACGGCACCACGAAGACGAAACGAGCGAAGATGCGGACACGTGCAGACGGCACCACCGAGATCGGGGTGGGCCTCATCAGCGTCGGGTGGATGGGCCAGCTGCACAGCCGCGCCTACGCCAACCTCAAGTACGCGTACCCGGATCTCGGGCTCGCACCCCACCTGGTGCACGCGGCGGACCCGGCACCGGCGCGTACGGATGAGGCGGTGCGCGTGCTCGGGTACGAGCGGGCTTCGGCGGATTACCACGATGTGCTGAACGATCCAGACGTCGACGTCGTGTCGATCTGCGCCCCGAACTTCCTGCACTCGGAGATCGGCATCGCGGCGGCCCGGGCCGGCAAGCACTTCTGGATCGAGAAGCCGGTCGGCCGCGGCGAGCACGAGACCCGCGCGGTCGCGGACGCGGCCAAGGAGGCCGGCGTCGTCACGTCGATCGGGTTCAACTATCGCCATGCCCCCGCGATCGAGTACCTGCGCGAACTCGTGGCCGAGGGCAGGCTCGGGCGCATCACGAATGTCCGCGGGCAGATGTTCGCGGATTACTCGGCCGACCCGCGCGGCGCCCTGTCATGGCGCTTCGTGCGGGGGCTGGCGGGCAACGGCGTTCTGGGCGACCTCATGGGCCACCTGGTCGATCTCGTCCAGTACACGCTCGGCCCGATCGGCGAGGTCAGCGCAGTCACCTCGACGGTGTACGCCGAGCGCCCCGAGCTTCCGATGGGCACGGGAACCCACTTCGCGCTGATCGAGAACGGCGACATGAAACCGGTCGAGAACGAGGACTACGCCGGGATGCTCGTGCGCGTCGCGGACGGGGCTCCGGCGGCGCACGCGGTCGGCACCCTCGAGGCCTCCCGGGTCTCGGTGGGCCCTCGCGCGAGCTACGGCATCGAGGTCTACGGCACGGGCGGCTCGGCGCACTGGGACTTCGAGCGCATGAATGAGCTGCACCTCTCGGGCGGTCTGGGCGCGGAGAACCAGGGGTACACGCGCGTCATGGCCCGGCCGGGGATGGGTGATTTCAACCGCTTCCAGCCGGGAGCGGGGACCTCGATGGGATACGACGACCTCAAGGTGATCGAGGCCAAGAAGTTCCTCCAGGCGGTGCTCGGACGAGAGGCCATCAACTCGAATATTCAGGATGCGCTGTCGGCGGCCCAGGTGATATCAGCGGCCGAGCGATCGGCCGAGACGCGCACCTGGCAGTCGAGCACGCCGGTCGAGGGCACGACCGCGGCCGGCGCCTGATCCTCATCCACTCGCACTGCACCGACGAAGGAGTCGCACATGGCACATCGCGCACGCATCGCAGCCGCCCCCATCAGCTGGGGCGTCATCGAGGTCCCCGATTGGGGGCTGCAGTTGGAGCGGGAGCGCGTGCTCTCCGAGATGGTGTCGCTCGGGATCACGGCGACGGAGTTCGGGCCGGAAGGGTTTCTGCCCGACGCTCCGGCCGAGCGCGCCGCAGCGCTCGCCGCAGCGGGCCTCGAAGCCGTCGGCGGGTTCTTCCCGGTCGTGCTGCACCGGGCGGCGGTGGATCCGCTGCCGGCGATCGAGCGCGAGCTCGAGGCGTACGTCGCCTCCGGCGCCACGACGCTCGTGCTCTCGGCGGTGACGGGAGCGGAAGGGTATGACGGTGCGATCGAGTTGAGCGACCCGGAATGGGTCACGCTGCTCGCCAACCTCGATCGTGCGCACGATGCCGCCGCCGCCGTCGGGGTGGTGGCGACCCTGCACCCCCATCTCGGCACGGTGGTCGAGTCCCCGAATGCGGTGGAGCGCGTGATCGCAGGCTCCCGTATCGGCCTGTGCCTCGATACGGGTCATTACACGCTCGGCGGCGGCGATCCGGTCGCCTTCGTGGAGCAGTACGCGGACCGCATCGTGCACGCGCATCTGAAGGACGTGAGTCTCGCCGTCGCCGCGCGGGTGCGAGCCGGAGAGATCGACTATCGCGAGGGGGTGCGCCAGGGCATGTATCGGTCACTCGGCGCCGGCGACGCGCGTATCGTGGAGATCGTCCGCGCGCTGCGCGGCGTGGGGTATGCCGGATGGTACGTGGTGGAGCAGGATACGGTCATCGAGCACGAAGCTCACGCGGTAGCGGCGTTCGACAGCGCGCGCCGCAGCGTCGCCTGCCTGCGCGAGGCGCTCGGCGCGACCGACATCCCGGAGGCGTCATGAGTGCGCCGCTGCGCATCGGCATGCTGGGCGCGTCGCGCATCGCCGAGGAGTCGATCATCGCGGCGACGGCGGAGACCGGTGATATTCGTGCCGCTGTCGCGGCGAGGGATCCCGAGCGCGCTCGTCACTACGCCGCCGAACGGGGCTTTTCGGCGGCAGCGGAGAGCTACGCGTCGCTCATCGAAGACGACTCGCTCGACCTCGTCTACATCGGCCTTCCCAACGGGCTGCACGCCGAGTGGGCGGCACGAGCGCTCGAAGCCGGACGCAATGTGCTCGTCGAGAAGCCGTTCGCGGCGAACCTCGCAGAATTCGATCGCGTCGCCGCCAGACTCGAGCGCTCGGCCGGCTGGGCGTGGGAGGCATTCCACTACGCCGATCATCCGGCCATGCATCGCCTCATCGGTCACGTGCGCGAGGGCGCGATCGGGGAGATCCGCGGTGTCGACGTGCATATGGACATGCCGGCGCCCGCGCCGCGCGACCCGCGATGGAGCTTCGATCTCGCCGGCGGCGCGCTGATGGATCTCGGGTGCTACGCGCTGCACGCCCTGCTCCTGCTCGGAGATCAGCTCGGAGGAGAGCTCGGGGGTGTGCGTCTGCCGACTGCGGCGCCGCTCACCCTCGACTTCGCGCGGGCTGAGGGGCACACGGGTGATGCGAGGGTCGATGCGACGGTCGTCGCCGGATTGGAGCTCGGAGGCGTGCCCGTGTCGATGCACACGAGCATGGCGAGCGACGAATGGAACTTCGGGCTCCGAGTGCACGGAAGCCTGGGCGAGGTCGTGCTGCCGAACTTCGTGAAACCCCAGGAGGACGGGCGCCTCATCGTGCGCACGACGACGGGAGCCGGCGTCGAAGAGCGTTCGGAGCACTTGGGCGCCTCGCCGTCGTACACCCACCAACTGCGCCGCATTCGGTCAGCGGTGCGCAGCGGTGAGCGGTCGCGCGTCGGCCTCGAGCACTCCCGTCGTACGATGGCTCTCATCGACGAGGTGTACACGGCGGCGGGTCTGCCGCTTCGGCCGGGCCGCCTGGCCTCCTGATCGCTGCGGCGGCGGATCGGAAGCTCCCTGAGTCCGCGCGTCCCGGTTCGCGCGTGACGCAGTGGGGCGCCCGGCGCCCCACTGCGTCACGCGGCGTGCGTACGGTGCCGGATCAGTGGGTCAGGGACTTCTGAGTGTCGCTCTCGACGTGCTCGGACTGACCCTGCACGGCGATCTTGCGCGGCTTCGCCTGCTCGCTCACGGGGATCACGACGCTGAGCACGCCGTTGTCGTACGAGGCGGAGATGCCGGCGATGTCGACGCCCTGCCCGACGCTGAACTGCCGCAGATAGGTGCCGGAGGGGCGCTCACGCGTCAGCCACTTCGAGCCTTCTGCCACGTCGGCGGTGCGCTGCGCACGGATTGTCAGGAGCTGGCCGTCGACACCGACGTCGATCGAGCCCGGGTCGACGCCGGGCAGATCGGCGTTCAAGACGTACCGCTCGTGGTCGCGCTGGAGGTCGACCGGCATCTGGCGCGGACCGGAGCGCGCTTGCTGGAGCGCTCCTGCGGCCCAGCGATCCAGCTCGCTGAAGGGATCGAATGTCATTGCCATGATGATTTTCTCCTTCCAGTGAAACTTGAGTGGAGGTCACTCAATGTGAATATAAATTAGCACTCGGTACCTGAGAGTGCTAATGAAGCTCGCTGCAAGATCTCTGAAAATCGCGGTCTGTCGGCCGTCGCGGTCGAGGTGCCGAGAGGGGCGCGACGGCGCACTCACGGGGACGTGAGCTGCGCCGCGAGTTGCAGCAACTGCGACTCGGAGCCGATCCTGCCGATGAGTTGCACCCCCATTGCGTGCCCGGTCGGCAGCCGCATCACCGGCACAGCGACCGCTGGCAGCCCTGAGACGTTCACCATCGACGTGAAGGGAGCCCACTCGCACTGCAGCCGGTAGTCGTCATCCGGATGCATCGATGTGAAGGCGCCGACGCGCGGGGGGAGCATCGTGAGTCCGGGAGTGAGGACGGCATCGTAGGCGCCCCACTGCTGTCGCGCGTCTGCGGCGAAATCGCGCAGCCGTGCCCCTGCGCGCTCATGCGCCTCGACGGTTCGTGCGCGGGCGCGCTCGCGGAAGAGGCCGGTGAGGGGCATCAGGCGTGCTGCGGCATCGGGAGCGAGCGCCAGACGCGAGAGGCCCGCCGTCCACGAGGTCGTGAACGCCTCGGGGTACTCCGGGTCGTAGGCGAAGGTCGCCTCATCCATGCGGTGACCGCGGGCGGCGAGGCGCTCCCTGGCCGCCTCGAACGCGGAGCCTGATTCGGCACTGAGCGCGATCGGATACACCGATGCGAACGGCGAGGCCGCAGAGTACGCGATGCGGAGTCCGGTGAGCTCATCGGCGGCGCGCACGGCCGCCAAGGCTGGCTCCCCCGTCGCGCCGCGCTGCGCATCGAAGAGCATCGCCGCGTCGGCCGGGTCCCGGGCCAAGGGGCCGCTCACCGTCAACCGCGGCGCACCGAACTCGTCGTGCAGGGAGGGAGCGGCCGCGGCCAGATCCCCTGGCACCGCGCCGAGACCCGGCTTGAGCCCGACGAGACCGCACGCGAGCGCTGGGATGCGGATCGAACCGCCGCCATCCGTTCCCGGACCCATGGGGATGAGATCGGCCGCGACCGCAGCCGCGCTCCCGCCGGAGGATCCGCCCGGAGTGCGCGAGGGGTCGAGCGGATTGCGCGCGGGTGGCGCGATGGCGTTCTCGGAGTAACCGGTCAGGCCGAGCTCCGACACCTGCGTCTTCCCGAGCGGAATCGCTCCGGCCGCGCGCAGCATCGCGACTCCCGGAGCGTCGGCGGTGGCCACGCGGTGGCGAAGGGCGGCACTGCCGCGGGTCGTCGCCATTCCGGCGACCTCTACGAGGTCCTTGACGGCGATGGGCAGCCCATGGAGACGAGGCAGCGTCGAGCGTTCCGAGCGTGATGTCGCCGCGAATCGCGCGTCGGCTGCCGTCGCGTCCGTGTGAGCCTGGTCGCCGATGACCGCGAGGAATGCTCCGAGTTCGTGGTGCGCCTCGATGCGGCGCAGATACCGTTCGGCCACCTCGCGCGCGGAGACGTCGCCGCGGCGGAGCGCGTCGCGCCATGCCAGCGCGGTCTCCGCCGTCGCGTATTCCATCCGCCCAGCTTACGAGCGCCAGCGCCGGGAATGCGCGTCGAAGCGCATCCGTTCCTCCGAGGCGCCCGGTGCCGGCGCAGCGAGGACGCCGTTCCCGGCGCGGGGTGTATAGTGATACTCGTTCTCATTAGAAAGTGTGTCATGACTCAGAAGCCCCGCTCCGTGAAACCCGCCGTTCTCGCCGCCGCAGCACTCGCATCGCTCCTGGCACTCACCGCCTGCAGCGGCGGCGCCAATGCCGACGACGGCGGCGACGCCGGGCTCAAGGTCGTCGCGACCACGACGCAGCTGACCGACTTCGCGAGCGAAGTGGGGGGCGACGACATCGAGCTCACCGGCCTGCTCGCCCCGAACGCCTCGGCGCACCACTTCGACCCGAGTCCCGCCGATCTGCTGGCGCTCGGGAAGGCCGACGTGCTGATCGTGAACGGGGCCGACCTCGAGAGCTTCGTCGACGATGCGGTGGATGCCTCCGGCTTCGACGGCACCATCATCACAGCGGCCGATGGCATCGACCTCGACGAGGCGAAGCACATCACCGCCGAGGGCGCCGCAACGGACGAGCACGAGCACGAGCACGCTGACGAAGCGGATCACGAACACGATCACGCGGATGAGGCCGAGCACGACCACGATCACGGCGACGTGAACCCGCACATCTGGACGTCGCCGAAGAACGCCGTCGGCATGGTGACGGAGATCGCCGACGGACTCGCAGCGGCGGACGCGGATCACGCGGGCGACTACGAGCAGCGCGCCGCGTCGTACACCGAGCGTCTGCAAGAGCTCGACACGTGGATCGCCGCGCAGTTCGAACGGGTGCCGGCAGACGAGCGGGTGCTCGTGAGCGGCCACGATTCGCTCCGGTACTACCTGCATGACTACGGGATCGAGTTCGCCGGGTCGATCCTGCCCAGCTTCGAAGACAACGCCGAGCCGAGCGCCGCCGAAATCGACGCGCTCGTCGCCTCCATCGAAGAGCACGGCGTGCGAGCGGTATTCGTCGAGTCGTCGATGAGCCCGAAGCTCGCGCAGACGATCGCCGACGAGGCGGGCGTCGAGGTCGTCGACTCCGAGAACCTCTACGCGGATTCGCTGGGCGCACCCGACAGCGATGGAGCGACCTACATCGGCGCGACGGTGCACAACACGGAACTCATTCTCGACGCGTGGGGCGCCCAGGTGGATGCGGTGCCCGATAGTCTGCAGGGATGACGGCCGCACGCGACGCAGCAGCATCTGATCCCGGCGACGCGCAGCACTGCGCAGCCCCGGAGCCGATGCAGGCAGGCGGGGCCGACGGGGGTGCCGAGAGAGGCGCGCTCGCAGCCTCCGATGCGGCGTTGGTGCTCGAAGGGGCAGCCTTCGGATACCACGGGACGTCGAGGGTCGAGGGCCTGACGCTCGCGGTTCCCGTGGGCGCTGCGGTCGCGCTGATCGGACCGAACGGCTCGGGCAAATCGACGCTGCTGCGCGGCATCCTGGGGCTGGCCGAACTCACCGGCGGTTCGATCCGGGTGTTCGGCGAGACTCCGGATCGTGCCAGGCGCCGCATCGGGTCCTTGCCGCAGGCGGACACCCGCGATGCGACGCTTCCGGTCACGCTCCGCCAGGTCGTGACCATGGGTCTCTACCGCTCGCGCGGAGCACTGCGCCCGATCGGCCGAACCGGCCGCGAGGCGGTCTCTCGCGCGCTCGAACGCGTGGGTCTCTCCGCCTGGGCGTCGCGCCGTTTCGGCGAGCTCTCGGGCGGTCAGCAGCAGCGGGGCATTCTCGCGCGGGCGCTCGTCTCCGACCCGCAGCTCCTCCTCCTCGACGAACCCTTCAACGGGCTCGATCGGGAGAACCGCGACGTGCTGCTGCGTCTCGTGAGAGAGCTGCGAGCAGAGGGGCGCACGATCATCGTGTCGACGCACGATCTGGAGATCGCTCAGGAGGCGTGCTCCCACGCGCTGCTGCTCGCGAGCGGTCACCACCCGAATCAGCCGGGCCATCCGGCGGCGTACGGTCCCGTCGAACAGGCGCTCACCCTCGACGCGGTGCAGCACGCGTTCCAGGACACGACGGTGGAACTCGATCACCACACCGTGACGACGACGCGGGAGACCGAGTGATGCCGTCGGTGCTGTCGCCCGCCTTCCACCTCATGCTGCTCGGTCCGATCGACATCTTCTCACTGCCGTTCATGTGGCGCGCCCTGGTCACCGTCGCGATCCTCGCGGTCGCGGCCGGCATCGTCGGGCTCTTCATCAGCTTTCGGGAACTCGAGTTCGTGAGCGACGGTCTCGTGCACTCCGTGTTTCCCGGCCTCGTCGTCGGCTCCGCGATCGGCGGCTCCGCCGGTCTGCTCCCGGGAGCGGTGGTCACCGCGATCCTCGCAGCCGTGCTCTTCACCGTCATCGAGCATCGGGGCGGCGTCGGGGCCGACGCGGCGATCGCGGTGGTGCTCACCGGTCTCTTCAGCCTCGGCGTGGTGCTCGTGTCGAAGCAGGAGGGCTACGTCTCGGAACTCAAGGAACTGCTGTTCGGGCGACTCCTCACGGTGACCGAGACGCAGCTCTGGCAGATCCTCATCGTCGCGATCGTCGCGGTCGCGGTCGTGGGCCTCACCTGGCGCGCGCAGTTCTTCCGCTCGTTCGACGCCGCCGGGGCTGAGGCCGCGGGGTTCCGGGTGCTGCGCGCCGACCTCGCACTCTCGGTCGCCGTCGCGCTGCTCGTCGTGGCCGGGGTGCAGGCGCTGGGCGTGCTCATGGTCATCGCACTGCTCACCGTTCCGATGGCCGCGGCGCGACTGCTCACGCGCGGATTCGCGCTGCTCATCCCCGTCGCGATCCTGCTTCCCCTCGGGGCGGGCATCGCGGGGCTGTGGCTCTCATTCGAGTGGTCGACGTCGCTGGGGGCGACGGTGTCTCCGGGGGCTGTCGTGGTGCTCCTGCTCGTCGCCGCCTACGTGGTCGCGGCACTGATCCGCGGAGGTGCCGCGGCCCTGCGGAGGTCGGTCGCGGCATGAGTTATTTCGCACTCGCGTCGCTCGAACTCGTGCTGCTCGGCCTGCTCTCCGGAGTCGCCGGCACGCTGATCGTGCTGCGCCGGCGCTCGTTCTTCGCCGTGGCGCTCAGCCACGCGACCTTTCCGGGCGGCGTGGTGTTCGCGCTGGCCGGGTGGAACCTGCTGATCGGCCAGGCGCTCTTCGCAGCGGTGCTCGTGCTCGCCATGACGGTGCTGGCCCGCATTCCCGGACAGGGCCGTCAGGTCACGAGCGGAGTGGTGCTCTCGTTCGGCTTCGCGCTCGGCACGCTGCTCGCCGCACTGAATCCCGGGCTCGGCGTGCCGGTCGAGGCATTGCTCGTGGGCTCGCCGCTCGGGGTGAGCGTCACCGACGTCGTCGTGACCGCGAGCGTGCTGGTCGCAGCCCTCGTGCTCGTCGCGGTGTTCGGGCGCCGCATGCTCTTCCACACGTTCGACCCGGTCGGCTTCGCCGCGGCCGGCTTCCGCAGCTGGCCGATCGAGCTCGCCGTGACCGGAGTGATCGCCGCATCGGTCGTCGTCGCGATGCCTGCGGTCGGCGCGATCCTCGGCGTCGCGGTGCTCATCGCCCCTGCCGCGGCTGCGCGCGCGCTGACTCAGCGGCTCGAGTGGATACCGGTGATCTCGGCCGTGCTGGGGATCGCGGGGGGCCTGATCGGATTGTGGATCTCGAGGGAGTTCTCGATCGCGGCGGGTGGATCGGTCGGGCTCGTGCTCACCGCGATGTTCCTCGTCTGCGCGGCATGGGGCGCCCGGAAGGTGTCAGCTCGGTAACGATTGCGTCACCGATTCGGGCATTCTTCGAGAACGCTCGGCGCTTCGGTGCGCATCTTCGAGCGTTCTGGCCGATCATCAGGCGTTTTCCCTCACCCTAGCCAGCTTTGTGGCAGTGGCACAAGAACTAGCACCGCGAGCCGCTCTGTTTGTACGATCGCAGCATGGGAGACACGACAGCGGTCAGAGTGGTCCGCGACGATCGGGAGCCGCTCGTCATCATCGATTCGGTGAACAAGCACTACGGCGATCTGCATGTGCTGAACGACATCAACACGCAGGTGGGCCGTGGCGAGGTGGTCGTCGTGCTCGGGCCCTCGGGCTCCGGAAAATCGACGCTCTGCCGCGCAATCAATCGCCTTGAGACGATCGACTCCGGCACGATCTCGATCGACGGCCAACCGCTTCCCGAAGAAGGGAACGGGCTCGCCACGCTGCGCGCCGACGTCGGCATGGTGTTCCAGCAGTTCAATCTGTTCGCGCACAAGTCGATCCTGCAGAACGTCACCCTCGGTCCGATGAAGGTGCGCGGGCTCTCTCGCAAGGATGCGGAGGAGAAGGCGATGGCGCTGCTCGAACGCGTCGGCATCGCCAATCAGGCGCAGAAGCTGCCCTCGCAGCTCTCCGGCGGCCAGCAGCAGCGCGTCGCCATCGCCCGCTCACTCGCGATGGACCCGAAGCTCATCCTGCTCGACGAGCCGACCTCGGCACTCGATCCCGAGATGATCAACGAAGTGCTCGACGTGATGATCGGGCTGGCCAACGACGGGATGACGATGCTGGTGGTGACGCACGAGATGGGCTTCGCCCGGCGCGCGGCCGATCGCATCATCTTCATGGCGGATGGCCAGATCGTCGAAGAGGCGACACCCGAGCAGTTCTTCACCGACCCGAAGACGTCG
Organism: Leucobacter manosquensis; assembly: GCF_018304845.1. NCBI lineage: Bacteria > Bacillati > Actinomycetota > Actinomycetes > Micrococcales > Microbacteriaceae > Leucobacter > Leucobacter manosquensis. Next base: position 2,357,776 of record NZ_JAFEVO010000001.1, read on the forward strand.
CGGTCGCAAGACTTCCTGTCGAAGATCCTGGGCCACTGACTCGTCCCCCCCCCGCAACGAATTCGACGCCGCTGGCCGCAGGCCGACAACGTCACCGCGCCCCAACTCACCGAAGAGAAAGCAGAAATGATGCGAATTGCTCAGTACGGAGCCGTCCTCGCCGCAGCAGGACTCCTGGCCCTCACCGCTTGCGCCTCCGGCTCGCCGAACGACGCCGGCGAGGAATCGTCGGCGCCGGCGCCGGCGGAGGACGTCAGCTTCGAAGACGGCACGACCATGGCGAAGCTGAATGAAGCCGGCAAGATCACGATCGGCACGAAGTACGACCAGCCGCTCTTCGGCCTGATGAACCCCACCACGAACTCCCCCGAGGGCTTCGATGTCGAGATGGGCAAGATCATCGCCGCGAAGCTCGGCATCTCGGAAGACCAGATCGAGTGGAAGGAAGCGGTCTCCGCGAACCGCGAGCCCTTCATCGAGAACGGCGAGGTCGACCTCGTCATCGCCACGTACACGATCAACGACGACCGCAAGAAGGTCATCGACTTCGGCGGCCCCTACTACACCGCGGGTCAGGATCTCCTCGTGCTCTCGGGCAACCCCGACGGCATCACGGGCATCGACGATGTGAAGGGCGAGAAGGTCTGCTCGGTCACCGGTTCGACCTCCGAGGAGAACCTGAAGGAGGCCGGCGTCGAGGTCCTCGCCACGGACACCTACTCCAACTGCCTCGAGCCGCTTCGTTCGGGTGAGGTCGTCGCAGTGTCGACCGACAACGTGATCCTCGCCGGCCTCGCCGACCAGAACGAGGGCGAGTTCGAGGTCGTCGAGAACCCGTTCACCGAGGAGCCCTACGGCATCGGGCTCATGAAGGGCGACGACGAGTTCCGCGCCTTCGTGAACGACACGCTCGAGGAGTCCTTCGACAACGGCGACTGGGCGGCGGCCTGGGAGAAGACCGCCGGCAAGGTGCTGGAGACGCCGGAACCCCCGGCGATCGACCGCTACTGACCTCGCTCGACACCTTTTCTCCTATCCATCCACTCGTTCGGAACTGAGCTGACCCGGGGGCGGTGCGAGCCGCCCCCGGGATCCGCCCTCAAGAAGGGATCCCGATCGTGGACGTCCTACTGGCGAACGCCGACGACATTCTCGCCGGCTTCCTGATGACGCTGCAGCTGCTGCTCTTCGGAGGTGTCGGCGCGCTGCTCATCGGACTCGTCGTCGCCGTGCTGCGCATCTGCCCGGTGTCGTCGCTGCGCGGCTTCGCGACGGCATACACCGAGCTGATCCGCAATATTCCGCTGACCCTGCTGCTGCTCTTCATGGTCTTCGTGCTGCCGCTGATCGTGCCGGACAAGCCGCCCTACGCGCTGCTCGCCTCCATCGGGCTCGCCGTCTACACCTCGCCATTCGTGGCCGAGGCGCTCCGCAGCGGCATCAACGGCGTGCCCGTCGGTCAGGCCGAGGCCGCCCGCTCCATCGGGCTCGGCTTCGGGCAGACGCTCTCGTTGATCGTCCTGCCCCAGGCGCTGCGCATGGTCGTCCCGCCCCTGATCAACGTCTTCATCGCGCTGACGAAGAATACGTCGGTCGCCGGTGGGTTCTTCGTGGTCGAGCTGTTCGCCACCGCACGGCAGCTCACCAACAGCAACGGCCAGGCGGTGATCCCGATTCTCGTCGGTGTCGCCTGCTTCTATCTCCTGATCACCATTCCGCTCGGCCTGCTCGCCGGGCAGATCGAGAAGAAGGTGCGGGTGCTGCGATGAGTGCGACCGTTCTCTACGACGCCCCCGGCCCGAAAGCGCGTCGGCGATCCCGCATCATCTCCGTCGTCGGAGTCATCGCGCTCGCGGCACTGCTCGGCTGGGTGGTCTGGCGGTTGGCTCAGCCGCAGATCTCGGTCAACGGCAACGAGAACCCCGGAATGTTCGACGCGTCGCGCTGGGACGTGCTCGCCTACGGCGAGGTCTGGCAGTTCATCGGACGGGGCGTGTGGAACACCCTGCGCGCCGCTGCGGTCGCAATGGTCGGCGCGGTGCTGCTCGGCATGGTCTTCGCGTTCGGACGACTGGCGACGAACGCATTCATCCGCATCCCGACGACCGTGCTGCTCGAATTCTTCCGCGGGATGCCCGTGCTGCTGATGATGCTCTTCATCCTGCTCGTGGCGTCGACCGGTGCGTTCGGCGCGGTGGTCATCGCACTCATCATCTACAACGGGGCGATCATCGGCGAGGCCCTGCGCGCGGGCATCGTGGCCCTCAACAAGGGCCAGCGGGAGGCGGGGCTCTCCATCGGTCTGACCCCGATGCGCACGCGCTTGCTCATCGAGTTCCCGCAGGCCTTCACTCAGATGCTGCCGATCATCATCGCGCAGCTCGTCGTGCTCTTGAAGGACACCTCGCTCGGCTACATCGTGGCCTACTCCGAGCTGGCCTCGACGGTGAAGCAGGCGTCCACGTTCTACGGCAACCGATACCTCTTCACCTTCTGGGTGGTGGCCGTCGTGATCTACCTGGCGATCAACCTCACGGTGTCGTGGCTCGGTCGTCGTGCAGGCCGGCTCGCAGCGACGCGCAGCGGAAAGCCGACGGCCGCGGCCAAGCCGGCAGCGGTGGCGGCCTCGATCGGCGGTGAGCTCGGTGCAGGGCTCGGCGCGACGGACGGCGACGACGATGCCGGTGGCCGCCGCCGGACCCGTTGATCTCTCGCTGAGGCGCATGTGAGCGACGACCTTCCCTACCTCGACCCGGCGACGGGCGCACGATACGCGCTCGAGCCGGGTCGTTGGCGTTCGGACTCGGGAGGACCCCTGCTGCTCGCGCCGGGCCGGGGGATCACCCGCGCGGATATCGAGCACGGCGCTCCCGGGCTCTGGCGGTACCGGGCCGCCTTCGCCCTCGACGTCGACGAACCACTCGTGCTCGGCGAGGGGCGGACTCCGCTGGTGCCCGGCGTCTGGGGGAGCGCTCGGCCGCTGTGGAAACTGGAGTGGTGCTCCCCGACCGGCAGCTTCAAGGATCGGGGCGCCTGCGTGATGCTCTCGGTGCTGCGGCAGCAGGGGGCACGCGCGGTGATCGAGGACAGCTCGGGCAACGGCGGAGCCGCGATCTCCGCCTACGGGGCCGCGGGCGGGCTCGACGTCACGGTCTTCGCGCCGGCGACCACCTCGCCCGGCAAGCTCGTGCAGGCGCGCGCGTACGGGGCGCGCATCGAGCTGGTGGAGGGACCGCGCGTCGCCTCGCAGGAGGCGGCGATCGCTGCGGCTGCGCACGGTGCGGGCTGGTACGCCAGCCACAACTGGCAGCCGTTCTTCTTGGAGGGTACGAAGACCCTCGCCTACGAGATCTGGGAGGACCTCGGGTTCCGCGCTCCCGACGCCGTCGTGCTGCCGGTGGGTGCGGGGAGCAGCCTGCTCGGGTGCGCGTTCGGCTTCCGCGAACTGCTGCGCGCCGGCCAGATCGAGCGCGTGCCGAGGCTCTACGCCGCGCAGCCGCTCAACTGCTCGCCGGTGGATGCGGCGTTCCACGTGAAACCAGGAGAACCGGTGCCGAACCGCCCGGTGCGCGCGACCATCGCCGAAGGCACGGCGATCTCCCACCCACTGCGGCTCGGCGCGATGCTCGACGCACTGCGCGAGAGCGGCGGCGGCACGGTGGCGATTCCGGAAGCGGACATCCGCTCAGCGCACGCGGAGCTCGCCTCGCACGGACTCTACGCCGAGCCGACGAGCGCGACGGCTGCCGCAGCGGTGAGCGAGCTCGTCGCGCGCGGCGCGGTCCTGCCCTCCGAGACGACGGTCGTGCTGCTCACCGGGTCCGGGTTGAAGGCCGCGGCGTGAGGCACCGCTCATTCGTCTCGCGCCGTCGCCCCTTCGCGCCATTGCGCCGAGGCTGAGCCTGCGCGCCGCGCAGCTTCGCGCCGCGCAGCTTCGCGCCGCGCAGTCGAGCACCCGGGGCGGGGCGGGGCGCACCAAGGTGCAGCGCTACTGCCCGGCCTCACCTGCCTCGCCGCTCTCGTCTTCCCGACTGCCGCTCTCCCTGCGCGCCGCGCGAGCATCCCGGCGGGCCGCCTTCGCCTCGCGCTTGGCTTCGCGTTTCGCCTCGCGGGCGGAGCCCTTCGTCGAGCGCTGCTCGGCAGCGAATGCTCGCTGGGCCTCGCGGGCTTCGCCGGGAGCGCCCGCACTCTCGGCCTGCCGCTCCAGCTTTCTCGCGCGACGCGCCTCGCGCTTCGCGATCTTGCGGTCACGGCGGCGCTCGACGAGCGTGTAGAGGATCGGCACCAGGATGAGCGTGAGCAGCGTCGATGACACGAGGCCGCCGATCACGACGATCGCGAGGGGCTTCGAGATGAACACACCGCCCCCGGTCAGGCCCAGCGACATCGGGATCAGGGCGAACACCGTGGCTGCCGCGGTCATGAGGATCGGGCGCAGACGCAGTCGGGTGCCGTGCTCCACCGCCTCGTCGAGGGTGGCGCCGGCCTCGCGGAGGCGGTTCACGAGGTCCATGAGCACGATGGCATTCGTCACCACGATGCCGATGAGCATCAGCAGGCCGATGAGGGCGGGAAGCCCGAGGGCTGTGTTGGTGACGAGCAACCCGATGATGGCGCCGGTCGCGGCGAACGGGATCGAGATGAGCAGCACCAGGGGCCCGCGGAAACTGCGGAAGGTGGCGACCATCACGAGCAGTACGAGCATGATCGCGGCGAGCATCGCGAGGCCGAGTTGGCCGAACGCCTCGTCTTGCTGGGCCGCCGCGCCGCCCTGTTCGAACTGCACGCCGGCCGGCAGCTCGGTCTCGGCGATCGCGGTGTCGATCGAGAGGCTCGCGGTCTCGAGCTCGCCCTCCTTCGGAGTCACGGTCAGCGAGACCTGACGCTCGCCATCGGCGCGCGTGATCGTCGGCGCGGTGAGTTCCTCCTCGACGGTCGCGATCGCGGAGAGGGGGATCGCGGCGCCGGTGACCTCGGCGGCTGCGCGCTGTTCGGCCTCCGCCGCCTCAGCTTCGGCCTGCTGCGTCGCCGCATCGTTCCGCGCCTGGCGGAGCGAGGCGATCTGCTCATCCATGCCGGTGATGCCCGACTGGGCGCCTTCGAGCGCGCCCTGCAGCGAGGCGAGTTGCTCAGCGCGTTCCTGCTGCGCCCGCAGCATCGCATCCTCGTCGGGGGTGCGCGGCTCCTCCGGGACGATCGGCGCGCTCGAGAGCTGCGCGAGCTGCTCGTTCAGCGCTCCGATCTGCGACACCAGCTCGGCCCGCTGATTCGCCGCTTCGGCGATCTGGGAGTCGAGCTCGTTCGCCGCCTCGATGCGCGCGGTCTCCGCTTCGGCTTTGGCTCTGTCCTCGAGCACCTGGTTCGCGGCCTTCTGCGCCTCCGCCGTCTGTTGAGCTGTGACGGGCAGCAGCACCTCGCCGAGCTGGTCGGCGGCGCGCGCAGTGCCGGGGGTGCGCACGATGATGTCGCGCTCTTGGCCGTCGAGCATGAGCGAGCCCACGGTCGATCCCGAGAGGGCCTCTTGCACCGCCGTCGCGATGGTCGTCCGGTCGAACCCGAGACGCGTCGCTTCGAGCTCGTCGACCCGCACGCGCAGCACGGGTTGTTCCCCCGAGAGTTCACTCGTCACGGAGCGGACCCCGTCGGCGTCGGCGAGCTGCTGCTCGAGCAGGTCGCTGGCCTCGCGGAGCGCCTCGGAGTCGTTGCCCGAGATCTGCAGCGCGATGCCGTCGCCCGCCCCCGCGACGAACGCGTCTTGCGAGGCGAGCGAGATCTCGCCCGAGTCCGGCAGCGCATCGATCGCGTCTTGCACGGCCGATTCGACTGTGGCGACCTCTGCGTCATCGGCGAGCTGCAGATCGTAACTGATGGTGCTCGGGGTGCCCGGGGTGGGCATGGGGATCGACGTCATCACATCCGCGATGCCAGGGATCTCACTGAGTGCGGCCTCCACGGGCTCAGCTGCGGCGACGAGGTCATCGCCGGTCTCCTGGGGCGGCGCCTGCGTGAGCTGCAGGCTCTCCTGGCCGGAGGAGCCGAGGAAGTCCGTCTGAATGAACGCGGTCATGCCGAGTGTGGCGACGAGCAGCAGGCCCGACACGACGAGCGTGATGGCCGGGTGGCGCCGGGTGGCGTTGAGCGCGGGCATGAAGGTGCGCTGCAGTCGGTCGGGTGCGGTGTGGATCTCGTCGAGTTCGGAGACCGCGGCGGGATCCTGCTCGGCGTCGTCCGACGCGTCGGTCTCGGCGCTGGGCTCGCCCCGATGGGCGGGAGCGTTCTTCAGGAACCAGAAGGCCAGCACGGGCACGATGGTGAGTGCGACGACGAGCGAGGCGAGGAGCGCGATCGAAACCGTGATGGCGAACGGCCGGAAGAGCTGGCCCGCGATGCCCGACACGAATGCGATCGGCAGGAACACCGCGACGGTGGTGAGCGTCGATGCGGTGATGGCGCCCGCCACCTGCCGCACCGAGGCGACGACGCCCTCGATCGTGAGCGGCCCGTCGCCCCTCCGGCGGCTGATGTTCTCGATGACCACGATGGAGTCGTCGACGACACGGCCGATCGCGATCGTGAGCGCGCCGAGGGTCAGGATGTTGAGCGTGTTGCCGCTCGACCAGAGGCCGATGAGGGTGATGAGCAGGGAGAGCGGAATGGACACCGCGGCGATGATGGTCGACCTCCACGACCAGAGGAACGCGAGAATCACCAGCACGGCGAACAGGAGTCCGAGCCCGCCCTCCACCGAGAGATCGTGGATCGACTGCTCGATGTACGGTGCCTGATCGAAGATGGTGATGAACTCGGCGTCGAGGGTGGGGGCGAGGCGATCGAGCTCGGCGTTCACCGCGTGCGAGATGTCTACGACGTTCGCGCCCTGCGACGGCGTGATCTGCAGCGTCAGCGAGGGGTTGCCGTTCACGCGAGAGATGTTCTGCGCGGGAACCGCTTCCATTTCGACGTCGGCGAAGTCGGAGATGCGCACTGCACCCTCCGCGGTGGGCACGGGCAGATTCGAGATGTCTTCGATCGACGTGAGCGCGGCCCCGACGGTGACGGAGATCGGCCCCTCGGCGGATTCGGCTTGACCGGCGGGAAGCGCCGCGCCGTTCGCCTGGAGGATGGGCTGCAGCGTCGACGGATCGACTGCGAGGCGGGTGACGTCTGCGGGGCGGAGGTCGATCGAGATCCGATGCTCCTCCTGCCCGGCGAGCTCGACCGTGCGCACGCCGGGGACGTTCTGCAACGCCGGGACCACGGTCTGGGCGAGCGCGTCGCCGAAGGCCTCCTGGTCGCCCGACGTTCCAGCACTGAGCATCATCGCAGGCATGTCGTCGGCGCCGCCTGACATGACCTGCAGCTCGCTGCCCGAGGGGAATGTCGGCCGCAGCGCCTCGGCCGCACTCCGAATGGCGCGCAACGTCTCGTCGTCGTCGGTGCCGAACGTCCATTCCGCGAGGATCTGCGCGTCACCGCTGGCCGTCGTCGACGTCACGCTCGTGACACCGGGCACGGCGAGCAGCGCTTGCTCCACCGGCTCCGTGACCGTGCGCGCCATCTCCTCGGGCGCGAGCCCCTGCGACTGCGCCATGACATACGCCATCGGCACCTGCATCGAGGGCATCAGCTCCTGCTTGAGCGATCCCATCGAGACGATGCCGATCACGGCGATCGCGAGGGTGGTGAGCCCGACGATGAGTCGGTTCTTGAGACTGGTGCGCGTGAGGAACGACATGAACGCTTTCGGCTGGGGTCTCGCACTGCGTAATGGATCGGGGCCGACGGATCCGAGGATTCGTCGGCGACCGTGCATCGTGGAGCGGCGTGACGGGGAACGCAGCCGGGCGCGGGCCGAGCGGCGAGATCAACCCTTTCAGCTTGGCCGGTGAACCGTTCGACGGCATCGTGCTCCGGTACCATTTCGGATCATCCCGCGGGATGATTCCGGGAAGCCGGAAGCGGCTCCCGCGCCGATTCTCCGAGGCATTCGCGCTCCCCGCGTGGCTCCGTGCGCCGGGTCCGCCCCGGTCACCGCACGTAACGGTCGCGGCCCGCGAGCACGCCGAGGCCCATGACCAGCACGCCGATGCCGCCCAGCGTCCAGAGCGCCGGCGCCCATGAGCCGGTCGCGTCGTGCAGCAGCCCGATGGCGGGAGGCCCGGCGGCCGCGCAGAGGTACCCCACCGCTTGGGCCATGCCCGATACGGCAGCGGCGTGACGGTGATGATGCGTGCGCAGGCCGAAGAAGGAGAGGGCGAGCACGATGGAGATTCCGCCCGAGAGCCCACCGCAGCCGGCCCACAGCGCTCCCCATTCGGGCGCGAACGCCAACCCGACCGCCGCCACCACGAAGAAGACGCCGGAGACGGCGCCGAGGCCGCGCTGATCGCGGAACCGGGGGATGAGGGCCGAGCACACCGTGCTGCCGACGATGGCGACGGCGTTCATGATGAGCAGGTGGAAGCCGGCTGCCGCGGGGGAGATGCCGGCGGCGATCTCGATCGAGGGCAGCCACAGAATCAGAATGTAGTAGGCGACGGATTGCACGCCCATGAACGCGGTGAGCTGCCAGGCGAGTGCCGATCTCCACGGGGAGAATCGGTCGCGCGAGGTGCCGCCGCCGGGCAGTGCGATGGTCTCACTCGGCGGCTCGTTGCGCGGTGATCGCGAGCGCAGAATCCGCGGAAGGAGCGCGGCAAGCCCGAGGAGTGCGAACCCCGCCCAGATGCCGAGCGACGCCCGCCACCCCAGCTCTGAGGCGTCGGCGAGCGGCACTGAGACGCCGGCTGCGATCGCCGCGAAGACCGATTGCACCACGGAGTACGCACCCGTCACCTGCCCGATGCGCTTCGGGTAGTCCCGCTTCACCAACGAGGGCAGGGAGACGTTGAGCGCGGCGATCGCGACGCCGAGCACGATGGTGCCCGCCCAGAGCCACACCCCTCCGACGGACCGGAGCGCGATTCCGGCGGCGAGCAGCGCGAGACTCCCGCCGAGCAGGCGTTCGAGCCCGAAGCGGAGCGCGATCCTGGGCACGAACGGTGAAACGCCGGCGAACGCGAGCAGCGGCAGGCTGATGAGCATCGACGCGGCGAGCGAGCTCAGTTCGAGTTCCGTTTGCAGGCGATCGAGGATCGGGCCGACCGAGGTCAGACTCGCTCGGAGGTTGCCGGCGACGAGCAGCAGCCCGGCGAGCGCCAATGCCGCTGCGAGCGGCCCCGTGCGGCCGGCGCTCGAGTCGCGGGGCTGGGTCATGCCTCGGGGTCGGCGCCGAGTGCGCGCGGCTCCACACGCGTCCACTCGGCGTACTTCGCGGTGCGTCCGTCTCCGCTGGAGCGCCCGGTGAGGCGGCGCTGCACCCAGGGGACGACGTGCTCACGGGTGTAGCGCAGCTGATCCCTCCGAGTCGGGCGCGGGATCGCCGCGGCGTTCAGCTCCCAATCGGCCGGCGCGGTGTAGCCCATCGCCCGCAGCACGTTGGCGGCGACGCGGCGATGCCCGACCGGCGCGAGGTGCAGGCGATCCGGCGACCAGTACTGCCCGCCGGCGAGTTCCGGATCGTTCCAGTTGTCTGCGAAGCGCACGTCGAGGCGCTCGGCGATGGCGCGCGCGGCTCGCACGAGTTCGTCGCCTTTCACTCGCACACGGGCACCGCCGGGTAGCCCCGCCGTCGGATTGGCGCCGGCGAGCAGAATCGGCTCGGCGTCCGAATCGCGGATGCGCATCAGCGCGTGCTCCGTCTGCGCGGCGACCCACGCGATATTCGTGCGCGGGCGCAGCATGTCATTGCCGCCGCCGTTGAACGTCACGACCGTCGGCTGCAGGGCGAGTGCCGGCTCGAGCTGCTCGGCGATGATGGGAGCGAGCAGTCGCCCCCGAATGGCGAGGTTCGCGTAATCGACGGCGGCGCCCGTTGCATCCGCGAGCCCCTGCGCCACGAGGTCGGCCCACCCGCGAACCGAGCCGTCGGGTCGCTCATCGCCGACCCCCTCGGTGAAACTATCGCCGATGGCGACGTACCGGATCGGGGCGCGTTCAGTGGCTTCGTGCGGCTCGCTCACGGGCCCAGCCTACGCCCATCGCCGATGCGGGACCGCGGAGGCCTAAGCTGGGCGGGTGGTGAAGCAGCTGCCCAGGATCCCTCCGGATCGCGACCTCTCGATCGACGCGGTGCGCGCCCTGTGCCTGCCGATCGTCGTCCTGCTGCACGCGCTGCAGATGGGAATCTCGGGGGATCTGCTCCGCGCGCAGAACGCACTCGCAGAGTGGCAGCCGCTCGTCTGGATCACCTGGGTCGGCATGATCATGCCGACGTTCTTCATCGCGGGCGGCTTCGCGGGGATCACGACCTGGCGGCGTCTGCGCGGCCGGGGCGGCACCCCGGGCGACTACCTTCGCATCAGGGCGTTGCGGCTGGCGCGCCCCGTGCTGTCGGCCATGCTCGCAGTGCTCGTGACCCTCGGCGCGATGCGGCTGTGCGGCGCCGATCCCGATTTTCTCCGCAGCTTCGCCTTCCGTCTCGCAGAGCCGCTCTGGTTCATCGCCGTCTACGCGATCTGCACCGCGTTCGTGCCCGTGATGGCGCGCCTGCACCGTCTCGCCGCATGGCCCACCTACTTCGGTCTCGCCGGTGCGGCCGTCTCGGTCGACCTGCTCAGTCGCTTCGCCGACCTTCCGATCGCGCCGCTGAACTGGGTGCTCGTGTGGCTCTTCGTGCAGCAGCTGGGATTCGGCGTGCGGGACGGCTGGTACGCGAAGCGGCCGCGCTGGCTGCTGGTGGCTCTCGCCGTCGCGGCGTACGCCCTGATGGCCGTTGCGGTGTGGGGGCTCGGGTACTCGCCCGACATGCTCGACAACCTGAACCCGCCCACCGTGCTGCTGCTCCTGCTCGGCCTCGCGCAGGTCTACCTCTTCACACTGCTGCAGCCCGCGATCCGCCGTGTCGTGCGACGGCCTCGGGTGCTGATCGTCGCGGGGATGCTCGGCGCCTTCGGCATGACGATCTACCTGTGGCACGTCGTCGCCATGGCGATCGTCGTCGGTGCGCAGATGGCGCTCGGCCTCCCGTTCCCAGAGCCGCTCACGCCCGTGTGGTGGGTGACGCGGATCCCCTGGATACTGGCGATCGCCGGAGTGCTCGCGGTGCTGTGCCCCGCCGTGTCGTCGCTCGAGCGTCGCTGGCCGCGGGAGCGAGAGCTCGACATGCCGGCCTGGGCGGCGCTCACGGCGACCGGCCTGCTCGTCGGGTCGGTCGGATGGGTGCTGACGCAGGGCTATCTCACCGGCGGGACCGCAGGTGCGATCGTGGCGCTCGCCGCGGCGATCGCGTGGCTGACGGCGGGCGGCCCGGCGCGCAGACGACGTGTTTCCGGCACTGCGGACGACACGCCCGGCTTGCGCGCCGTGCGATCCTGACGTAGGCTCGGTCTTTGGCTGTGCGCCGTCCCAGTGCGCAGACCGCGCGAACTGATCGCAGCGAATCGATTCTCGATCTCGCCGCGGGTTCGTGCAGACAAGAAATCTTGGGTGAGGCCGTCCGGTCTCACGGTATGAGAGGAAACATCATGGCAGCAGTGTGCCAGGTGACCGGCGCCGTTCCCGGCTTCGGACACAACATCTCGCACTCGCACCGTCGCACCAAGCGTCGGTTCGATCCGAACATCCAGAAGAAGACCTACTTCGTGCCCTCGCTCGGCCGCAAGGTGACCCTGACCCTCTCGGTCAAGGGCATCAAGATGATCGACGCTCGCGGTATCGAATCGGTAATCGCTGATCTGCAGAAGCGCGGGGTGAAGCTCTAATGGCTAAGGATAAGGACGTACGTCCGATCATCAAGCTCCGTTCGACGGCCGGCACCGGGTTCACCTACGTGACGAAGAAGAACCGTCGCAACACCCCCGACCGTCTCGTGCTGAAGAAGTACGATCCGGTCATCCGCAAGCACGTCGACTTCCGAGAGGAGCGTTAATCATGGCGAAGAAGAGCATGATTGCGAAGAACAAGCAGCGCCAGGTCATCGTTGCGCGTTACGCGGCGAAGCGCCTCGAGCTGAAGAAGGCCCTCGTGGACCCGAACGGCACCGACGAGAGCCGCGAGGCCGCACGCGTCGGCCTGCAGAAGCTGCCCCGCAACGCGTCACCGGTGCGCGTGCGCAGCCGCGACGTCATCGACGGCCGCCCCCGTGGCGTGCTGACGAAGTACGGCGTCTCGCGTGTGCGTTTCCGCGACATGGCGCACCGCGGCGAGCTGCCCGGCATCACCAAGTCGAGCTGGTAACGACTCGTAGCTGGCGCTTGAGCTGAGAATGGCGTGGATCCTTCGGGGTCCACGCCATTTTGCGTTGCCGGCGCCCCGCACCCGAAACGGTCTCCGATCAGCCGCAATACCAGGTCGCAGTGCGTCACTCTGGGGAATCCCCGACCGAAGTTCCGCATCATTCCGCCGAATTGGGGTAGATTCGAACCGATCAATCGATCGGACTCTCCATCCGGAGGGAACCCTGAACCAAGATCTAGGGGCGTGCCCGGTTGCGGCGCATCGCCTTGGAAGGACACAACATGGCACTCAACAAGACCGAGCTTGTCGCGAAGATCGCTGCCGAGACCGGCCAGAGCCAGGCCGCCGTCTCCAGCGTGATCGACGGACTGTTCTCCGCTGTTTCCGAGACCGTCGCTTCGGGCGACAAGGTCTCGATCCCGGGCTGGATCTCCTTCGAGACCGCGACCACCGCTGCTCGCACCGGCCGGAACCCCCGCACCGGCGAGTCCATCGACATCCCCGCTGGCAAGCGCGTCAAGGTGTCGGTCGGCAGCAAGCTCAAGGCTGCTGTCAAGTAACATCGTCTTCCTCGAAGCTCCCGGGCCGCGTTGCGGCTCGGGAGCTTCGTCGTTTCGGGGCCCGTCGGGCGGCGTGGTGAGCCGGACCGCAGGCGACGGGGCATCGATCACGCTCCCACCGCACTACGCGTAGGCTAGTCGGGTGCCCCGTTTCGTCCGCGTTCTCGCCCCCGCTGCGCTGCTCGCGGCGACCCTCCTGGCGCTGTGGCTCGGTCTGAGTATCGGCGGTGCGGCCGCCGAGCGCTCGCTCGCCGACCCGGGTGCGATCGTGCGCGTCGGCCTGCCGCTCACCCGGACGATCGTGAACATCGCGATGGCTGCTCTCATCGGCTCCATCGTGATGTCGGTGTGGGTGTTCGCGAGCGATCGCCCGGAGACGCGTCTCGCGATGGATCTCGCTGCCGGTTCCGCAGCGGTGCTCACCGTCGCGAGTGCCGCGGCCACGCTGTTCACCTACCTCGACGTGTCGAGCCAGCCGCTCTCCGGTGACGCCTCGTTCGGTGCCGGCCTCGCGCAGTTCCTGACGGAGATCGAACTCGGTCAACTCTGGCTCCTCGAGTTGCTGCTCGCGGCGGTGACGACGGTGCTCGCGTTCGCGATTCGCGGCCGCAAGCTGATGCTGATCGTGCTGGTGGCGGCTCTGACGACCGCGCTTCCACTCGCTCAGCAGGGGCACGCGGCCGGGGCGTCGGGTCACGGTGCGGCGGTGAACGCGCTCCTCGTGCACATCGTCGGCGCCGCAGTGTGGCTCGGCGGTCTGCTCACGCTCATCTTCATCGCGCGCTCGGTCGACCACAGGCGACTCGCCGCGGTCACCGCCCGCTACTCCTCGATCGCGCTGCTCGCCTTCATCGGAGTCGCGGCGTCGGGAGTCGTGAGCGCGTGGTTGCGCGTCGGCACCTGGGACGCTCTGCTCGGCACCGGGTACGGGCAGCTCGTGCTGCTCAAGACGGGATCGCTCGTGGTGCTCGGGGCGTTCGGCGCGATACAGCGCGTACGCCTGATCCCGCGCATCGCTGACTCCGCACGAGGCATGCGCCCGTTCGCCTGGTTCGTGGTCTGCGAGCTCGCCGTCATGGGCGTCGCGAGCGGCATCGCGGGCGCCCTCGGCCGCACCGCGACACCGGTGGCCCTCGAACCGGTGCGCGACCAGCCGGGCGGGATCAGTCCGGCCGAGTGGCTCACCGGTGACCCCCTGCCGCCAGAGCTCACGCCGCTGAGCTATCTCACCGAGTGGAAGTTCGACCTGCTCTGGGTGCTCGTCTGCATCTTCGCAGCGGGAATGTACCTCGCTGCGGTCGTGCGCCTCGCTCGTCGCGGCGATCGCTGGTCGTCGGGCCGCACGACGGCATGGCTCCTCGGCATTCTGCTACTCGCCTACACGACGAACGGTGCGCTCAACGCGTACGAGCAGTACCTCTTCAGCGTGCACATGCTCGGGCACATGATGTTCGCGATGCTGATCCCGCTCTGCCTCGTTCTCGGCGCTCCCGTCACACTCGCGCTTCGGGCGACGCACAAGCGATCCGACGGCTCCTGGGGCGGTCGCGAATGGATTCTGTGGGCCGTGCAGACGCCCTTCTCGAAGATCGTGACGCACCCCGCCTTCGCCGCCGTCATGTTCTCCGGTTCGCTGTGGGTGTTCTACTTCACGCCGATCGCCCGCTGGGCCGCCGAGGAGCACCTGGGGCACCAGTGGATGATCATCCACTTCCTGATCTCCGGCTACCTCTTCAACCTGTCGATGATCGGCGTCGACCCGGTGCCCTACCGCTTCCCGTATCCCCTGCGCATCGTCACCCTGTTCGCCACGATGGCGTCGCACGCCTTCTTCGGCGTCACGATCATGACGGGCGACGGACTGCTGCTCTCCGACTGGTACGGGGCCATGGGGCGGACGTGGGGCGCTCCTCCCCTCGAGGATCAGTCGACGGGCGGCGGCATCGCCTGGGGCATCGGCGAACTGCCGACCCTCGCGCTGGCCCTGATCGTGGCCGTGCAGTGGTCGCGGAGCGATGAGAAGGAGCAGAAGCGCAAGGATCGCGCGGACGACCGCTCCGGCGGCGCCGAGCTCGAGGCGTACAACGAGATGCTCGCCCAGCAGGCCCGCCGCGACGGGAAGCGCGCGAGCGACCCTCAGCGCCGCTAGCCGCGCGCGCGACGCGGGCGGAGCGGGGCGGCATGCGGGCCTCCGACGCTTGATAGCCTCATGGTCATGACGCAACACGACGTGCACGGCGCACCGCCCCTCGACGCGACCGGCAGGCAGGAGATGCACGCGCTCACGCGGGAGCGCATGCGGTTCTTTCTGCGGTTCGCGCTGACGGAGGGCGCAGTGCTCGCGATCCTCATCGTGCTCATGTACGCCGGGCGCATCATCGACCCGGATCTCGGCCTGTATCTGCTCATCGGGGTCGCGCTGGTCGGCGGCGTTGTGCTGTCGGTCGTGCTGTCACGTCAGATGAAGCGGCAGCAGGCGATCGTCGCAGCGTCGGAGGCGCGTCAGGAAGCGGTGCGGATCGAGGCATCGCGCCAGCCATAGGCAGCCGCGACGGGGCCCAGCCCGTCCTCAAGCGCCGATCGCGCCGGCTTCGGTGGAGCGCACATCGGCGCGGTGGAAGTTGAGGTGCGAGCGCGAAGCCGTCGGGCCCCGCTGGCCGAGGTACCGGGAGAACGTCGCACCAGAACCGTAGGGGCGCTCCGCTGGCGAGGTCAGCTTGAAGAAGCAGAGCTGCCCGATCTTCATGCCGGGCCAGAGCCGGATCGGCAGGGTCGCCACGTTCGAGAGCTCGAGCGTCACGTGGCCCTCGAAACCGGGGTCGATGAAGCCTGCCGTCGAATGCGTGAGCAGGCCGAGCCGCCCGAGCGAGCTCTTGCCCTCGAGGCGCGCCGCGACGTCGTCGGGCAGCGAGACCTGTTCGTACGTCGAACCGAGCACGAATTCGCCCGGGTGCAGGATGAAGCCTTCTTCCGGGTCGACCTCGATCAGGCGCGTCAGCTCCGGCTGCTCCTCGGACGGGTCGATCACCGCGTACTTGTGGTTGTCGAAGAGGCGAAAGTAGCGATCGAGTCGCACGTCGACACTCGAGGGCTGCACCATCGACGGCTCGCTCGGCGAGAGGCCGATGCGTCCTGATTCGAGTTCGGCTTTGATGTCACGATCTGAGAGCAGCACGGGACGATTCTACGGGGTGGCGGTTATCCTCGTCTCGTAACGAGGGAAGGGGAAGTCATGCCGACTCTGCTGCAGGTCGACGGCGCCATCGCCGACAGCGCGTCGCGCACTCGGATGCTCACGAACGCGGTCGCGGAGGCCTGGATCGCCAGGGGGGATGAGTTCGTCGTGGTGCAGCGCGATCTGCATTACGACCAGCCGCCGCACTTGACCGAGCGCTCGCAGCACTGGCCCGCCGAGTTGCGAGGCGGTGAGAGCCTTCGCGCCTCGCGGCAGCGGGTGCAGGATCAGCTGATCGCCGAACTGCTCGACGCGGATGCGCTCGTCGTCGGTGCGCCGATGTACAACTACGCGATGCCCTCGACGCTGAAGGCCTGGGTCGACCTGGTCCATGTGCCAGGGCTCACGTCGTCGTGGGCCGGATCGCCGCGGCCTCTCGAGGGCAGGCCCGCCGTGATCGTCACCGCCCAGGGGGGCCCGCTCGAACCCGAGGTGCAGGATTTCGTGACGGCGCCGCTCGCCCATCTGTTCGGAGCGGGCTTCGGCATGGAGGTGTTCGTGGTGGGCACGAGTCGCACACTCGCTGAGATGCTGCCCGAGCTCGGCTTGGAGTGGGCTGCGGACGATCTTCGGCGCGCGCGGGCGGAGGCGGCCGAGCTCGGCCGCACGATCAGCGCGGGCTGAGGGGTTCGGTGACGGCGAAGAGCAGTTCGCCGATCTGGTGGGGGAGCGCCGCGATGCCGCGCGGGTGCTGCTCGCCCTCGAGTGCGGAGACGCGCGCCGCGCGCTCGCACATGCCGTTGATGATCTCGGTGGTGCGATCGGCGGGGAAGATGAAGCGGCGACCCGCGGCGGCGATGGCCGTCTCGACGAGTTCGGCGAGGCTTGCCGTCGCGCGGTCGAGCAGGGCGAGGTATCCCGGCGCGATGTCGGGATCGCGCATAGCGAGCAGCGCGAATTCGTTTTCGAGAATGATCCAGTGGGCATCGCCCTGCTCGACGGCGATGAATCGCGTGATGTACTCGGCAGCCTGTTCCGCATCGATCTTGCCCTGGAGTCGTTGCAACGCCGGCGTGAGCTCGGCGATCGTCGATTCGACTTCTTCGATGCGTCGATCGAACTCGCGTTCGAGCACCGCGAGGAACAGTTGCTCCTTCGTGGAGAAGTTCGAGTAGAAGGCGCCGCGTGAGAATCCGGCGCGGGCGCAGATCTGCTCGACTGACGCGCCCTGCACTCCGGCCTCGGCGAAGACCTCGATGGCGGCGTCGAGCAGGCGGCCGCGCGTCTCTCGTCGCCGTGCGGTCGGCGGATCCTGGTGCGGCTCGTTCGTCATCGCAGCCCCTTCTCGTCTCGGCAGACAGCATGCAGAGCCTAGCCTGAAAGAATCCCGATACATCAGTGTACCCAGTCGGATACACTCGTGTATCGAAACGGATGCACTCGTGTATCGATCGCTGAGTCGGCGGTCAGACGCACCGATCCGTTCCCCTCCCCGCCCGAGATCGAAAGGCCTCACCCCGCATGTCGACACTGCTGCACGCCATCGGACTCTGGGCGACCCGCGCGAGATGGCTGGTGCTCGCGACCTGGATCGCGATCCTCGCGGTCCTCGGCATCGCCGCCGGCCTGTTCTCGCAGGGGGCGAACGCGCCCATCACGATTCCCGGCACGGAGTCGCAGGAGGCGATCGACACGCTCGGGCGCACATTCCCCGAGGTGAGCGGCACGAGTGCGACGATCATCGTCGTCGCCGCAGACGGTGAGCGGGCGGACCAGCAGCCCTACGAGCAGACCATCGTGGACGCCGTCGACGAACTCGAGCAACTCGACGACGTGAGTGCGGTGACCCACCCGTTCGACGAGCAGGCCGCGGCGGGCCTGAGCGACGACGGGCAGGCGGCGCTCGTCACCGTGCAGATCACCGGCGCGCAGAGCGATGTGTCCGACGCGACGGCCGACGGCATCATCGCCGTAGCCGAACAGCTGCAGGATCGCCTGCCCGCCGACGCGGAAGTCTCGCACGGCGGAGACGTGTTCTCGGTCTCGATCCCCGGCTTCACCGCGACCGAGGCGATCGGCGTCGTCATCGCGTTCGTCGTGCTGCTCTTCACGCTCGGGTCGCTCGTCGCGGCGGGCATGCCGCTCATCATCGCCATCATCGGCGTTGGCGTGACGATCGCGGGTCTGTTCGTCACGACGGCCTTCGCCGAGATGACCTCGACGACCCCGATGCTCGCGCTCATGCTCGGGCTCGCGGTCGGCATCGACTACACCCTCTTCATCGTGAGCAGGCATCAGGAGCAACTGAGGTCGGGGCTCGGAGTCACCGAGTCGATCGCCCGGGCGACGGCGACGAGCGGCTCGGCCGTCGTGTTCGCAGGGCTCACCGTGATCATCGCCCTGCTCGGCCTCGCGGTCGCGGGCATTCCGTTCCTCACCGCGCTCGGGGTCGCCGCCGCCGCCGGTGTCGCAGTGGCCGTGCTCATCGGGGTGACGCTCACGCCTGCCGTCCTCGCCATGGCCGGGCTGAAGATCCTCCCGAAACGGCAGCGCGCCGCGCTCGCCGCCGGCGCACCGATCGAGTCAGCACCGGCCAGCGCCTCCCACGGCCCCAGCCGCGCCGACCGCTTCTTCGGCGGATGGGTGCGCGGAGTGACGGCGAAGCCGGTCGCGACGATCCTCGCCGTTCTGGTCGTGCTCGGCGTCGCAGCGATTCCGATGACCCAGCTGCGGCTCGCGCTCCCCGGGGCCGAGACACTCGAGGAGACCGACCCGGCTCGTGTCACCTACGAGCTGACCGGGGAGCACTTCGGCGAGGGGGCGAACGGGCCGCTCATCCTCACCGGATCGATCATCACCAGCGATGATCCCGTCGGCCTGATGGAAGACCTGGCCGACGAGGTGCGCGACATTCCCGGCGTGCACGATGTGCCGCTCGCGACCCCGAACCAGAACGCGGATACCGGCATCATCCAGGTCGTGCCGGAGGACGGGCCGCAGGCCGAGAGCACCTCCGAGCTCGTCGCCGAACTCAGAGCGCACCACGACGAGTGGCTCGACGACTACGGGGTCAGTCTCGCCGTGACGGGATTCACCGCGGTGGGCATCGACGTGTCGAACCTGCTCGGCGAAGCGCTGCTGCCGTTCGGGGTGCTGGTGGTCGGACTCTCGCTGATCCTGCTCGCCATGGTCTTCCGCTCGGTCTGGGTGCCGATCAAGGCGACCCTCGGCTACCTGCTCTCCGTGGGCGCCGCCTTCGGAGCCGTGGTTGCCGTCTTCCAGTGGGGATGGCTCGGCGATGCGCTCAACGTGCACGCCACCGGACCAGTGCTCAGCTTCATGCCGATCATCTTGATGGGGGTGCTCTTCGGGCTCGCAATGGACTACGAAGTGTTCCTCGTCTCGCGCATCCGCGAGGAGTACGTGCACGGCGCAGATGCTCAGACCGCGATCCGGCGCGGCTTCGTCGGCAGCGCGAAAGTGGTGACCGCCGCGGCGCTCATCATGTTCGCGGTGTTCGCGGCCTTCGTGCCCGAGGGCGACCCGAGTATCAAGGTGATCGCGCTCGGGCTCGCGGTCGGCGTCTTCGTCGACGCGTTCATCGTGCGCATGACGCTCGTGCCGGCGGTCTTGGCGCTCCTCGGCGACCGCGCCTGGAGCATGCCGGGCTGGCTGAGCCGCGTGCTGCCGTCGTTCGACGTGGAAGGCGAAGGTCTCGCCCGCGAGATCGCGCACGCTGCATGGCCGGCGGACATGCCACAGGCGCGGATCGCGGCGGACGCGCTCGTCCTGCCCGGCGACGCCGCGAGCACGTCTGGCGGCGCGGGTGGCGCGGATGCGGCGGGCATCGGAGCGCCGACGATTCGCGTCGGAGTCGGCGAAGCGCTGGTGCTGGACCCGCAGCAGACGGGCCGAGCCGTGCCGCTCGCCGAAGCGCTGTCGGGCCGCGGGCCGATCATCGCCGGTACGGCGAAGGTGGCAGGCCTCCTGCTGCCGGAGCGCGCGGCATCCCTGCGCTCGCGCGCGGCCTGGGCGACGCCGGCGACGCTGCGCGAGGCATTGCAGGATCACCCGGCCGTACTCGTGCTCGACCTGCGCGAGGCGGGGCAGGCCGATGCCTCGTCGGCGGCCGTCGACGGCATGCGTTCGGCGTTCGCAGCGCATGCGGTGTCGGTCGCACGGGGAGCGGCGCCAGAAGTCACGCCGGTCGTGCTCGGCGGCGCCGAGCTCGCGCGGCGGATCCTGCCAGAGGGTACGGAGCTGGTGACGCTCGACCGCGCCTCGGCCTGGGCCTCGGCCCGCGTTCCGTCCCCCGTTCCGACTCCGCCCGCTGAAAGCGCGACAGAACGTCCGCTCATCAGCCCCGTGAAACCAGAAGTTCTGTCGCATTTCAGCGATCGTGAAGGGAGCGCACGATGAGCGCCGCGTTGACCCGACTCAAGAGCGACCGACCCGTGCGATGGACGACGATCATCGGCATCATGCTCGTGCCCCTGACGGTGGCCGGCGTGCTGCTGTGGGGGCTCTGGAACCCCACGGAGCGCCTCGAGAATGTGACCGCCGCCGTCGTGAACCTCGACGAGGCCGCCGAGGTCGACGGGCAGACCGTGCCGCTCGGACGGGTGCTCGCGGGCGAGCTGATCGGCGAGCCCGAATCCGATTCGTCGGCCGGCGACGACGGCACCGCGAACTTCACGTGGGTGCTGACCGATGCCGAGGACGCGGCTGAGGGCGTCGCCGATGGCCGGTACGCGACCGTCGTGACGATTCCGAAGACCTTCTCCGCCGATGCGACGTCGCTGTCGGGCGAGCCGGGAGACGCCAGGCAGGCGCGGATCGACGTCACTGAGAGCGATCGGGGACGACTGATCGATGCAGCGCTGTCTGGCATCGTGACGCAGACCGCGACGCAGGTGCTGAACGAGCAGCTCGGCGAGCAGTTCGTCGCCGGCGTCTACGTCGGGTTCAATGAGCTCGGAGACGGAGTGGGCGACGCCGCCGACGGAGCCGATCAGTTGGCCACCGGGGTGTCAGAACTGTCGACGGGCACCGCGCAGCTCGACGAGGGCGCGGTTCAGCTCGCGGACGGCACGCAGCAGCTCGCGGACGGCACGCAGCAGCTCGCGTCCGGTGCCGGAACGTTGGCGAGCGGCTCCGGCGAATTGGCCTCCGGCGTCGGGCAGTACGTCGCCGGCGCTCAGCAGCTGGCCGACGCGTATCCGCAGCTATCGGCGGGTGCGACCGCCGCGGTGCAGCAGCTGCAGACGCTCATCGGGGCGATGACGCAGCTGCAGGCGGCTTCGGCCGAGCCGTCGGCGCAGCTCGAGCAGGGGCTGACGGCCGCCGGCACCGGCGCCACGGCATTGCGCGACGGTATCGCGCCGTTGGTGACTGACTGCATGGTGTCGACGGGCGATGCGGCGTACTGCCAGCGGCTGAGCGGCACGCTCCAGAGCCACGTCGGCGCGATCGGCGGAGGTCTAAAGACTGCGAGCAATGGCGCGGCCGGGGTGGCCGAGGCCACGCAGGCGTTGCAGCAGCAACTCGGCGGTGCGACCCCGCCTGGCGTCGACCCGGCGGCGCAGCTCGGCCAGCTCACCGCGGGCCTCGCCGACTTCGGTTCCGGATTGAACGAACTGGCCGCGCAGGGCGGCCAGCTCTCCTCCGGCGCGGCACAGCTCGCCGACGGAGCGGCGCAGTTGAGCGCGGGCACCGGGGAGCTCGCCGCGAACGCCCCGCAGCTGGCTGACGGGGCGTCGCAGCTCGCGGACGGCACTTCGGAGCTCGTCGACGGCACCGCGCAACTCGAAGACGGAGCCGGCGAGCTCGCGACGGGTCTGCAGACCGCGGCCGACAACGTGCCCGTCACCACCGACGCGGAGCGCGAGCAGCTCTCACGCGCCGCGGCGACGCCGGTGCTGGCCGAGGGCGCGAGCGACGAACTGTTCACCGCATCGGGCGTGCCGCTCTTCGCTGGCATCGCACTCTGGGCGGGAGCCCTGGCCGCGTTCCTCGTGCTGTCACCGCTCTGGCGACGTGCGCGCGACGCGGCCCGCGGAGTCGGGTACATCACGCTGCGGAGCGCGGTTCCGGCGATCGCGCTCGGCGCGATCCAGGGGGCCGCCGCCGGGGTGGCGATGCCGATCGCACTCGGGTACGACTTCGGTCAGGGGGCGCGGTTCTTCGGGTTCGCGTTGCTCGCGGGGATCGCCTTCACGCTGCTCGTGCAGGGACTCTCCGCGCTGCTCGGCGGCCTCGGCCGGTTCCTCGCCTTCGTGCTGCTGGTCGTCGCCTTCGCGGTCGGCATCGTTTCGACGGTTCCGGGTGCGCTCGCCGCGGTGGGCGATGTCAGCCCGCTGGGGGCGGGGCTCGACGGCTTCCAGTCGATCGCCACGGGTGCAGGATCAGCCGGGAGCGCGGCGTTGCTGCTGGTGCTGTGGGCGGTGGCCGGCCTCGTGCTCACCGGGCTCGCCGTCGTGCGGGCTCGCCGGTCTGCGGCGCGGTAGCGGGAGCGGGCGCGGCTCGCGACCGCGCGCCCGCGAGCGCCGCGAGGACGCAGACGCCCGCCACCAGGGCCACCGGCATCCACGCCGCCCCGAAGAGCAGCACGCCGGCGGTGGCCGTTCCCGCAGAACCGGCGGCGATCTTCAGTGCGCCGACCCAGATGAAGACCTGACCGCGGGCCTCGGCGGGTGCGTACTCGCTGCGCGCAGCGAGCGTCGCAGCGAAGAACAATGCGTTCGCGATTCCCGCCGCCCCGCAGGCGACGAGCGCTGCGACGAAGCTCGGCATCGCGGCCACGACGGCCAAGGCGGCGGCGACGACGAAGCACAGCATGACGACGAGTCGATCGGCGTCGCCCGGGAGCGGTTTCACCATGAGCAGCGCCGACCCGATCAGGTTGCCGACGCCGTAGCCCGCGACCAGCGTTCCGGCCAGAGCGGCGCCGCCGAACTGCGGAGCGATCGCCACGGCGTAGATCGGCAGCACGGCGACGGAGAACGCGACCGTGACGGTCAGCGCGAGCGTGCGCCGCAGCGGGCCGGAGCCCCAGATCTGCCGGAAGGTCTGCAGTGGCGAGGGCACTGCAGACGCATCGGTGACGGGAGGCTGACGGGGGAGTGCCAGCACCGCTGCCGCCCCGGTGATCGCGGCCGCGGCGAGTACGAGGGCCGCCGTCAGCGGCCCGGGTCCGGCGGCGATCCATGCTACCGCGGCGGGGCCGAGCGTGCCGCTGATGCCGTAACTCGCGACGTCCCAGCTCTGCGCTCGCCGCTGGTGCTGCCGTGACGGCCCGGCGATCGCCGGAAGCCTGCTGCTGATGCCGCCGGTGAGCATCGGGCCGAACAGGCCGGAGACGAACAGGAGGACGGCGGGCACAGCCGCCCAGGTGTGGGGCAGGAGGAGCGCGGCGACGCCGAGAAGCGCACCGTGCATCACGGCGGAGACGGCGATGACGACGCGCCCGTCTCGGGCGGTGTCGAGCCGCCGGGAGATGAACGGGCCGAGCAGATGGGGCGCGGTGATCGACGCGCCCAACAGGCCGGACACCCATGCGGGCAGACCGGTGTGCTGCGCGAGCAGCACGATCGCGACGACCGCGCCGCCGTCGGCGCTGCGCACGAGCGTCGCGGCGAAGACGTATCGCGCGAGGCCGCCGCTCCGCCGGGTGGCGCCGGAGGCGGCGGGCGCCTCAGCCGCCGAGGCCGAGCTCATCTGAGACTCGCGCAACCTCTGCGCGCTGCGCTGCGGTCAGGCCGAGGATCGGCAACGGGAGCGATCGCGGTGCGACGAGTCCGAGCAGTTCGGCGATTGCGGCGGTGACGCGCAGGCTTCCGCCCATCGTGCTGAAGAGATTCCAGAGCGGTTGCAGTTCTGCTGATGCCTGGAGCGCCGCGTCGCGATCTCCCGACTGCGCCGCGCGCGCGATGCGCAGGGCGACCTCTGGGAGGGTGCCTGCGATCACCGAGTACCAGGCGTCGCACCCCGCAGTGAGACCCGCGGCGGCGGATGCGTCGCCCGAGATGCCGACCGTCACGTGGTCGGGGAGCGCCGCACGAATCTGCGCCATGCGATCCGACGCTGCGGCATCGCCCTCCGGGAGGGCGGGAACCTTGACCGACGCGATGCCGGGCAGTTGCGCGATGCGGCCGTAGAGCTCGGTGGTGAAGGTGAAATGCGTCGTGCCGGGATTGTCGTAGACGATCACGGGGAGCTCCGTCGCGTCGGCGACGGTCGCGAAGAGCTGGAAGACGTCATCGGGGGTCAGCGGCTGATAGGTCATCGGCGCGAGCAGCACCCCGGAGGCGCCAGCGGCCTCGGCGCTCCGCACGTTCTCGAGCACGTGGGAGGTGCGCAGCGCCCCGACTCCGACGTGCACGGGCGTCGCACCCGCGTGGGCCACGGCGAGGCGGGCCACCCGGGAGCGCTCTTCCAGACTGAGGTAGGCGTACGAGCCGGTTGAACCGAGTGCCGTGATCGAGTCGACCCCGGAGGCGGCGAGTCGTTCGATCAGCCCCGCGTACGCGGCCGCGTCGACCGCATCATCGACGAAGGGGGTGAGGGGAAACGCGCTGAGACCGGTGAACACGGGTGGACTCCATTCCTGGGGGCGCGCGCCGGGGCGACGCGGATGGCTTGTGGACTATCGTGCCGCGTGAACTGGTTGTACCGTTACTCCAGAAACGTTCGACTTCAGTAGACCAGAAAGGCAGTGATGCGGCATCGGATCCCGGTAGACCTCGTTCTCGACACGGGGGTGCCGCCCGGGGCGACCGCGAGGGAGCACCTGGTGACCCAGCTGCGCGACGTCGTGCTCGCCGGGCAGATCGCGGCAGGCGCCCAGCTCCCGTCCTCGCGATCGCTCGCGGCTGCGACCGGATACTCCCGGGGCACCGTCATCGCCGCGTTCGAGGAGCTCATCGGCGAGGGGTACTTCCAATCCATACCGGGATCGGGCACCTTCGTCGCTGCGGACCTGAGCACGGGCTCCGTGCGCCGGGCGGCGCCGGAACGGGCGCGAGCGGATCGCAGACTCGCCGCGCCTTCCACGTCGAGCGGTGCGACCTCCCCTCACACGCAGAACCTCTCGCCGGGAAGCCCATCGACGCGCTTCAGCAGCACTCGGGAGTGGCAGACCGCCTGGCGCCGGGCACTCCGGCGCGAGCTCCCCTCGGTGCCGCCGCCGCCCGCGGGTGACGAGCGCCTGCGAGAACTCATCGCCGATCACCTCCTGCAGGCCCGCGGGGTGCAGTGCGGGCGAGACGACGTGCTGCTCACCGCCGGCACGAATGACGGGATCGGGCTGCTGATGCACGGGCTCAGCGCTGAGGGCCCCGTCGGCGCGCGGATCGCGACCGAGGAACCCGGGTATCCGGCATCGCGCCGGGTGATCCGGAGACTCGGCGGGCAGTCGATCGCCATTCCGGTGCGCGATGGCGGGATGGACGTCGAGGAGCTGCGCTCGCGGGGCGGGCGGTTCGCGGGGGCGCTGCTCACTCCGAGCCATCAGTACCCGCTCGGCGGGCGCATGCCGGTCGCCGCCCGGCTCGCCGTTCTCGACTGGGCGCGCGACCATGACGCCCTGGTGATCGAGGACGACTACGACAGCGAGTTCCGGCACGGCGCCCCGGCGCTGCCGGCGATCGCATCGCTCGACGACGAGCGTCGCGTCGCGCTGGTCGGCAGCTACTCGAAGACGCTCTCGCCCTGGCTGCGGTGCGGCTACGTCGTCGTGACGAATCCGGAGATCCGCGAGCGAGCGATCGCGGCGCGCGCCGACCTCGGGCTTCCGCTCTCGGGAACGGTGCAGCATGCGCTCGCGGAGTTCTTGGAGAGCGGCGGCCTCCGCAGGCATCTCGCCCGGGTCGGACGCGAATACGCGCATCGGCGCACGCTCGTCATCGCCGCGTTCGACGGGGTGCCTGGGGTCGCCGTGCACGCGGTCGAAGCGGGACTGCACGCGACGCTGACATGGGAGCCCGGCCCGTCAGCCACTGCGGCGGCGCGCGGTCTCGCGGCACGAGGGGTGACCGTGGCGCCGCTGCACACCTACTACGACGCTCCAGCGAACGCGCCCCATGGCCTCGTGCTCGGCTACGGAGCGTCGACCGATGTGCAGCTGCACGATGCCCTGCGACACATCACCGACGTGCTCGTCGGGCCGGGGAGCGCGACCACGGCCGACGATCAGGGCTGCAGGTCCGTGCGGGCGTGATCCGGCATCGGCTTGATGAGGTTGCTCATGCGCATCGTGCAGCAGCGGCGGCCGGTCTCGTCGGTGACGACGATCTCGTGCACGGCGAGACTGCCGCCCAGGTGCACCGGCGTGCAGACGGCGGTCACGAAGCCTTCGGTCGCCGACCGGGTATGGGTCGCATTGATGTCGACGCCCACCGCGAGGCGGCCGGGGCCGGCATGCAGATTGGCGGCGAGCGATCCGAGCGTCTCGCCGAGCACCACGTAGGCGCCGCCGTGCAAG
Source organism: Leucobacter manosquensis (assembly GCF_018304845.1). NCBI lineage: Bacteria > Bacillati > Actinomycetota > Actinomycetes > Micrococcales > Microbacteriaceae > Leucobacter > Leucobacter manosquensis. Next base: position 2,384,267 of record NZ_JAFEVO010000001.1, read on the forward strand.
AACCCGACGGTCTGGCGGTTGCCCCGCACCGGCATGCGGCCGACCGTGCGCTCGACGGCGAACTCGAGGAACTCGATCCCCATCGCCTCGGCGAGTTCGCCGGCCCCGTTCGCGGCCACCCAGTTCTCGTCGGCGGCCGGGGCGCCTCGATCGGCGCCGCTCACGCGTGGGTTCCTCGCCGCGAGCCGCCCGTGAACTGCGGCCGTCGCTTCTGCTGGAACGCCGCGAAGCCCTCGCGGTAATCGTCGGTGTCGCAGAGGGCGGCCTGCACGCGGTTCTCGTGCGACATCGACCCCCAGAGGCCGAGCCGTTCATCGCGCAGCTCGGCGACGAGCGCTTTCGACGCGAGATACGCCTCGGTGGCGCCGCGGGCCGCGCTCGCCGCCGCAGCCCGGGTCGACTGGAGCACCTCGGAGTCGGGCAGGGACTGCGAGAAGAGGCCGGCTGCCACCGCCTCGACGCCTGACATGAGGCGTCCCGTGTAGATGAGATCGAGGGTGCGGTGCGCCCCGAGGCGTTCGAAGAAGAGCGCGTGCCCGCCCGAGTCGAGCGTTGCACCGAGGTTCGCGAAGGGGCTGCCGATCTTGGCGGTCTCGGCCACGTAGACCACGTCGCTCGCGATCAGCAGACCGAGCCCGACGCCGAGACACGCTCCGTGCGCGACGGCGAACGTGGGGGCGGGGAAGCGGCTCATGCGTTCGAGCAACGGCTGCACGAGACCGTCGAGATAGCCGAGCACATCGTCGGAGCGGGGGTCGACGCCGGAGATGTCGCGCCCTGCGCAGAAGGCGCGCCCCTCGCCGCGCAGCAGGAGTGCGCGCACCCGCTGCTGTTCGGCCTCGGCGTAGGCCTCGGAGAGCTGGTCGATGTCGTCGGGCCCGAGCGCGTTCAGCCGCTCGGGGGCGTCGAGCGTGATCTCGGCGATGTCGTCGGCGACGGTCAGGGTGATCATGCTGGCTCCAATCGGGTCACGCGTCGTAGTCGACGACCACGCGGTCTGATTGCGGGTGGGATTGGCAGGTGAGCACGTACCCGCGCTCGAGCTCTTCGGCCTCGAGCGCGTAGTTCTCGGTCATCGACACCGATCCGGTGACGACTCGCGCGCGGCAGGTGCCGCAGACGCCTCCGGCGCAGGCGAACGGCACGTCGCTGCGCACGCGCAGTGCCGCGTTCAGGATCGTCTCACGTGCCGCAACCGGGCTCTCGACCGACGCGGAGGTGCCGTCGAGGGTGAAGTCGATGGTGATCGTCTCTTCTCCGGTGCGCACCTCGACGGGTCTCGCCCGCGTCGGAGCGGGCTCGCCCGTAGAGAACAGCTCGAAGCGAACGTGCGATGCCTCGACGCCGTGCTCGGCGAGGAGGTCGCGGCACAGCTGCACGAGCTCGAAGGGGCCGCAGAGCACCCATTCGTCGGCCATGCCGACCGGGATCACGGTGTTCAGGATGGTGCGCAGTCGCTCCTCGTCGAGGCGGCCCGACATCACGGGGGCCGACCGCTGCTCGCGCGAGAGCACGTGGTGGATGGCGAAGCGCTGCGGAAAGCGGTCTTTCAGATCCGCGAGCTCCTCGACGAACATGACGTCGAGGGAGGAGCGGTTCGTGAAGAGCAGGTCGAACCTGCTGGTCTCGCTGTGGGTGAGCACGCGATGCGCCATCGTGATGATGGGCGTGATGCCGGAGCCTGCGGCCACGCCGACGACGTGCCGGCCGTCGAGCTCGTCGAGATTCGAGGTGAAGGCTCCCTGCGGGGTCATCACCTGCAGCGTGTCGCCGGCCCGCAGGGACTCGTTGGCCCAGCTGGAGAAGCGGCCTCCGAGGTCTCGTTTGATCGCGACCGAGATGCGCCCGGACGTCGGGGGCCTGCAGATCGAGTACGAGCGGCGAAGGTCCTCGCCGTCGATGGTGGTGCGGAGGGCGAGGTACTGCCCGGCGAGGTACGTGAACTCTGACGCGAGCTCGTCTGGCACCTCGAAGGTCACCTCGACGCTCGATTCGGTCAGCGGGCGCACTTCCGCGACTCGCAGCTCATGGAATGTCGCGCGCTGCTTCGCGCCGAGATTGATGGCGGCCATGGTGCTCCTAGTGAACCTTGAAGTAGTCGAACGGCTCGAGGCAGTCCTGGCACTCGTAGAGGGCCTTGCAGGAGGTGGAGCCGAAGCGGGCGATCTCGCGGGTGCGGGTCGAGTGGCAGCGCGGGCACTTCACGGCGAGTGCGACGGTGATCGGGCCACGGCGCCCAGCCGCGCGGAAGTCGGGGGGAGCGATGCCGTAGGCCTCGAGCTTGCTCTTGCCGGCGTCGCTCATCCAGTCGGTGGTCCAGGCCGGGCTGAGCGTCGTATCGACGCGCACCTGCGGGTAGCCGGCCTCGTGCAGTCGCGCGGCGACGTCGTCGCGCATCTGATCGATGGCTGGGCAGCCCGAATACGTCGGTGTCAGCACGACGCGCACTTCGGTGTTGGTGGCGACCACCGAGCGGAGCACTCCCAGGTCTTCGATGGTGAGCACGGGCACTTCGGGATCCGGCACCTGCGCAGCGATATCCCACGCCTGCGCCGCTGCTGGCTCTGCCGGGCGCAGCGGGGTCACCATGACGCTCCCGGGTGCCGCCGCGGCAGCCACTGCATCTCGGCGAGGATGTAGCCGAGGCGCGTGCTGTGCTGGCCGTCGCGCCCGCGCGCTCGGGCGGGCTGCACGTCGGGGAGCTCGAGTTCGGCCTCGGAGAGCACCGTGCGCACGGTGTCGTCGAAGCCCGCTCGGAGGTCGCTCGGTCGCGCGGCGATGCCTGAGAGGCGGTCGATGAGCGGATCGTCGGCGAAGAGCTCGTCGACGTACGGCCACAGATCGCGCAGCGACACCGTGATGCGCTCGCGCGACTCCTCGGTGCCCAGGGCGAGGCGGAGGATCCACTGAGCGGAATGGTCGAGGTGGTAGCGCACCTCCCGCTCGGCCTTTCCGGCGATCGCGCGGAGTGTCGCATCGGTGCTCGAGAGCAGCTGGCGATACAGCTCGGCTTGATAAGCGGAGAAGATGAACTGACGGGCGATCGTGTCGCCGTAGTGCCCGTTCGGCTGCTCGACGAGCCAGCAGTTGCGGAACTCGGGCTCGTCGCGCCAGAACGCGAGGTCGTCTTCGCTGCGACCCGTCGCGCTGCCTGCGTAGCGCAGCAGCGATCGCGCGTGGCCCAGCACGTCGAGCGCGATGTTGCTCAGGGCGAGGTCCTCCTCGAGCTCGGGCCCGCGCGACACCCACCACCCGAGTTGCTGGGAGAGGATCAGCGCGTCGTCTCCGAGACGCAGGGCGTACTCGGCGACGTCGGGTGTCGCTACCTCGCCGGAGCCGGTCAGCTCGTCGGCGAGTTCGAGGTCGTCGACGCTGACGTCACCGTGGAGGTCGGCGGCGGCCGCGGCGGGCTCGATGCTCACAGGTGCTTCACCCCTTCCGCACGCGAGTAGTAGACGGCGTGGCGGAAGTTCTTGCCCGCCGGTGACTCGAAGAACACGCCCTTCGAGTCGGGGTCGCTCGTAGTGATCGCGGCCGCAGGCACGACCCAGATCGAGACGCCCTCGTGGCGTCGTGTGTACAAGTCTCGTGCGTTGCGCAGAGCCATCGCCTCATCGGGTGCGTGCAGCGATCCGGCGTGCACGTGGCTCAAGCCGCGGTTGGCGCGGATGAACACCTCCCACAGGGGCCAGGACTCCGTGCCAGTCTCTCCGGGTGTCGACATCTGTGTCTCCTCGTAACGTGTGCGTACTGCCTACTGCGTACTGCCTACTGCGTACTGCGTACTGCGTGCTCGGCCGAGGTCAGGCCGCGAAACGGCGGCGATCCTGCATCTTCTGCGCGTAGGCGGCCGCGGCCTCGCGCACCCAGGCGCCATCGTCGTGCGCGTCACGGCGATGCCGCAGTCGCTCGGCGTTGGCCGGCCCGCGACCCGCGAGCACCTCTTCGAACTCGGCCCAGTCGATCTCGCCCATGATCCACTGGCCCGACTCCTCGTCGTAGCGCAGGTCCGGGTCGGGGCACCCGAGCCCGAGCGCCTCGAACTGCGGCACGCACATGCCGACGAAGCGCTGGCGCAGCTCGTCGTTCGAGAATCGCTTGATCTTCCACGCCATCGACTGCGCGGAGTTCGGCGACGCGTCGTCGCTGGGCCCGAACATCATGAGCGACGGCCAGTACCAGCGATCGACCGCATCCTGGGCCATCTGCTTCTGCTCGGGAGTGCCGTGCGACAGTTCGTAGAGGATCTCGAATCCTTGGCGCTGGTGGAACGACTCCTCTTTGCAGATGCGCACCATCGCACGGCCGTAGGGGCCGTACGACGCGCGGCAGAGCGGCACCTGGTTGCAGATCGCGGCGCCGTCGACGAGCCAGCCGATCGCCCCCATGTCGGCCCACGTCGGCGTGTGGTAGTTGAAGATCGACGAGTACCGGGCTCGGCCTTGGATGAGCGCGTCGGTCATCTCCTCTCGGGTGATGCCGAGCGTCTGCGCGGCCGAGTAGAGGTAGAGCCCGTGGCCCGCTTCGTCTTGCACTTTCGCGATGAGGATGGACTTGCGCTTCAGGCTCGGTGCGCGGGTGATCCAGTTCGCCTCCGGCTGCATGCCGATGATCTCGGAGTGCGCGTGCTGGGAGATCTGCCGGATCAGGGTGCGCCGATACTTCTCGGGCATCCAGTCGCGGGGCTCGATGCGCTGCTCGTCGGCGATCAGGGCGTCGAAGCGCTCCTGCTCAGCGGTCTCCGTGAGTTCTTCAGTCATCGTTGCCATCTGGTGCCTCCTTGCATCGGTGCAATGCGCTGCGACTCTCGCTCTGGGTGGAACAGTGGTGGTAGAGTTTCCAATGGAATTACTGACCGACCATTCAGTCAGTATACGCTTCCCTGCCCGTGACTGCAAAGGGGAGTGAGCCTTCCCGCAATCGACGCAACGGAGCGCCATATGAGTTCACCGACGAACGTTTCGCCGCACGGCGGCATCGAGGATCGCATCGCCTTCGACCCGAGCTGGTCCGCAACCGCCATGCTCCGCTCTGACACGGCCAAGACGGCATTCGGCATCCGACTCCAATCGCTCGAGCGCGGCAGAGCCGAGCTGTCGATGGCGGTGCGGGACGACATGGTCAACGGCTTCGGCATCACCCACGGCGGCATGGTCTTCACCCTCGCCGACACCGCCTTCGCCTACGCCTGCAACGAGGGCGAGAACGCCGTCGTCGCATCCGGCGTCGACATCACCTTCACCCGAGCCAGCCGAGCAGGCGACACGCTCACCGCAGTCGCCGAGCGGCGGTGGGTGTCGGGCCGCAACGGGCTCTACGACATCACCGTCCGCGACCAGCACGGCGACACGATCGCCGAATTCCGAGGCCGCTCGTTCGCCACCGACCGGCCGCTGCCCGCCTCCTGAGACTCCGAATACGAAAGAGCGCACCCATGATCACTGAGACTCACGCACCCGCGATCCCTGCCGCCCCTGCCACGCGCGCAGCCACTGAGGACGCCCCCATCGAGGCCGGCCTCCACCCGGCCGAGCGCCTCACCCGCGCCGAACTCGAGGCGCTGCAACTCGAGCGTCTGCAGTGGACGGTGCGCCACGCCTACGAAAACGTGCCGTTCTACCGCGAGAAGTTCGCCGCAGCCGGCGTGCATCCCGACGACATCCGCTCCCTCGCAGACATCGAACGGCTGCCGTTCACGACGAAGAGCGACCTGCGCGATCACTACCCGTTCGGGCTCTTCGCCGTTCCGATGGAGCAGGTGCGCCGCGTGCACGCATCGTCGGGCACGACCGGGCGGCTCACGGTCGTCGGATACACCGAGCGCGACCTCGACAACTGGGCGGACCTCATCGCGCGATCGCTGTACGCCGCAGGCGTGCGGCCCGGCTGGCGCGTGCACAACGCCTACGGCTACGGCCTCTTCACGGGCGGGCTCGGCGCCCACGCCGGCATCGAACGCCTCGGCTGCATGGTGATCCCCATGTCTGGCGGCCAGACCGAGAAGCAGGTGCAGCTGATTCGCGACTTCGAGCCCGACGCCATCATGTGCACGCCCAGCTATCTGCTGACGATCGCCGACGCGTTCGAGCGGGCCGGGCTCGACCCGCGCGGCACGAGCCTGAAAGTGGCGATCTGCGGAGCAGAGCCCTGGACCGAGGCGATGCGACGCGAACTCGAGGAACGCATGGACATCCGCGCCATCGACATCTACGGACTCTCCGAGATGATGGGTCCGGGCGTCGGCAGTGAGTGCGTGGAGACGCAAGACGGTCCCCACATCTGGGAAGATCACTTCCTGCCCGAGATCATCGACGATCAGCTGCAGCAGGTGAGCGACGGCGAGACCGGCGAGCTCGTCTTCACGACGCTGACGAAAGAAGCCTTCCCCATGATCCGCTACCGCACACGCGACCTCACCTCGCTGCACGCCGGCACCGGCCGCCCGGCCCACCGCCGCATCGCCAAGATCACGGGACGCAACGACGACATGATCATCCTGCGCGGCGTCAATCTCTTCCCCACCCAGATCGAGGAGATCGCGTGCGAGGTCGACGGGCTGACGAGCCACTTCGTGCTCGAACTGACGAAGCGGGGGGCGCTGGATCACCTCACGATCAAGATCGAGGCCGATCCAGATGCGCACCCCGACGGTGCAGACGCCGCGCTGCGACGGCTGCAGAAGTGCGTGAAGGATCGGATCGGAGCGACGATCGGCGTGGAACTGGCGCCGATCGGGTCGCTGCCGCGCTCGGAGGGAAAGCTCAAGCGCCTCTACGACCTGCGGTAGATTTGCGTGCAGCGCGGAAGACCGCGCTCACGCTTCTGGAGGTGCGGGTCACCGAGCCTGAGGGGAACAGATCCATGGAGAGCTCGGACGCAGCACCCCGCAGGGGCCGACCGGGATACGACCAGAGCAGCATGCTCGAAGTCATCGTGCAGGTCTTCACCGACCACGGGTACGACGCTTCGTCGCTCGGCATGATCTCGAACAGGCTGGGGCTCTCGAAGTCGGCGGTCTACCACCACTTCGCCTCGAAGGCCGAGATGCTCGAGATCGCGCTCGAACGCGCCCTCGGCGCGCTGGAGCGCGTCTTCGACGAGGCCGAGGGGCGCGACGCCGCCGAGGGCGGGGAACGCGAGGCGTCCGGTCGCGTCGATGCGGTGGGGCAGATCCGGGAGATCGTGCGCGCCGCCGTGCTCGTCGCCTGCGAGCAGCAGCCCTATCTGATTCTGCTGCTCCGCCTGCACGGCAACTCCGACGTCGAGCTTCGTGCGCTCGAGCGGCGCCGTGCGCTCACCGCGCGGCTGCGCGCCATCTTCGAGCGGGCGCGCAGCGAGGGCGCACTCCGCGACGACCTCGATCCAGGGCTCGCCGCCCGCTTCACGTTCGGCCTCGTGAACTCGCTCGTCGAGTGGTACCGGCCGGATGGCCCCGAGACCCCCGACGCGCTCGCCGACGCGGTGCTCGCCTACGTGCGCTCCGGGCTGCGGGTCAACGAGGTCGCCGACTTCAGATGACCCCGCCCGGGGCTGTCAGGCGGCCACCGCCTCGTGCGTCTTCGACACCAGCGTCAGCACGTCGTAGGTGGCGACGATCTCGCCCTCCTGGTTCGTGAGCACCGCGTCCCAGTGCACCTCGCCGTACTCGTCCGTCTCGCGCGGAATGATCTGCTTCGCCGTGAGCGCGACTCTGATGCGGTCGCCCGGCGATACGGGCGTGATGAAGCGGAGGCTCTCGAGGCCGTAGTTCGCGAGCACCGGCCCCGGCTCGGGTGAGACGAAGAGGCCTGCGGCGAATGACAGCAGGAGGTAGCCGTGCGCGACGCGGCCCGGGAAGAAGGGGTTCGCAGCCGCGGCCGCCTCGTCGGTGTGGGCGTAGAACGTGTCGCCGGTGAAGTCGGCGAAGTGCGCGATGTCGTCGAGGGTGATCTCGCGCTCCTCCGATACCACCCGATCGCCGACGCGCAGCTCCTGCAGCGATTTGCGGAAGGGGTGCGCCTCATCGCGCGTCGCGGCTCCTGCGTGCCACACTCCGGTGATCGCGGTGAGCATCTCCGGGCTGCCCTGGATCGCCGTGCGCTGCATGTAGTGGAACACGCTGCGCACGCCGCCGAGCTCTTCACCGCCGCCCGCACGGCCGGGGCCGCCGTGCACCAGGTTCGGCAGCGGCGAGCCGTGGCCGGTCGAGCTGCGCGCGTCGGTGCGGTCGAGCACGAGCATGCGTCCGTTCGCTGCAGCGCTCATGCGCGTGAGGCCGGCGACGAACTCGGGGTCGGCCGAGGCGACGCTCGTGACGAGCGAACCGCCGCCGCGCACGACGAGCGCGGCCGCCTCCTCCGGTGTCGCGTACCCGATCACCGAGGCCACAGGCCCGAACGCTTCGGTGTCGTGCACCCGGGGCGCCCAGGCGTCGTCGAAGCGGAGCAGGATGGGCTCCAGGAAGGCCGTCTCCTCGCCCGGATTCTGACCGTCTCCGAGCGCGATGCGACCACCGCCGTCGACGAGTGCCTGCACCTGCCGCAGCACCTCGTCGCGCTGCTCGATCGAGGCGAGCGCGCCCATGGTGGTCCCGTCCGCGCGCGGATCGCCGACGACGACCTTCGACGCGATCCGGTCCCGCACGGCGGTGATGAGCGGGTCGACCAGCGTGAGCGGCACGATGGCACGGCGAATGGCGGTGCACTTCTGCCCGGCCTTCGAGGTCATCTCCGTGACCAGCTGACGCACGTACGCGTCGAACTCCGGCGTCCCAGCCACCGCGTCCGGGCCGAGCACCGAAGCGTTGATCGAATCGGTCTCCGCGCTGAAGATCACCCCTCCGGCCTGCACTGCGTCATGGCGGCGCAAGCCGTCGGCCGTCGATGCCGAGCCGGTGAATGCGACGACGTCGCCGAGACGCGCATGGTCGAACACCTCGCGGATCGATCCTGTGACCAGCTGCAGGGATCCTGCGGGCAGCAGCCCGGATTCGACCATGATGCGCACGAGGTGCTCGGTGACGTATGCGCCCGGCGTCGCCGGCTTCACGATGGTGGGCATGCCGGCGAGGAAGGCGGGCGCGAGCTTCTCGAGTGCGCCCCACACCGGGAAGTTGAAGGCGTTGATCTGCACCGCGACGCCGGGGAGCGTGGTACGGATGTGCCGGCCGAGAAACGTGCCGTCCTTCGACAGGGGCTCGACGGGACCGTCCAGCTGCACGCGCGCGTTCGGCAGCTCGCGCCGCCCCTTGCCCGAATAGGTGAAGAGCACGCCGATGCCGCCGTCGATATCGACCCAGGAGTCGGCCTTCGTGGCGCCCGTTCGCGTCGAGAGCTCGTACAGTTCGGCCTTGCGCTCGGTCAGGGCCAGCGCGAGCTGCTTCAGGATCACCGCGCGCTGATGGAAGGTGAGTTCGCCCAGATGGCGCTGGCCGACCGTCCGTGCGAATTCCATCGTGCCCGCGAGGTCGAGACCTTCGCTCGACACGATCGCCACCGGTTCTCCCGTGGTCGCGTCGCGCACCTCCGCGCCTCTGGTGATATCGGCCGGGCTCCACCATGCGTCGTGGACGTAGCTCTGCAGCGTGCGGGTCATCGGTGACTCTCCTGTCGTGCTGGTGCTGGTGCTGGTGCTGGTGCTGGTCATGCTGGCCAGTCGTAGAAGCCGCGGCCGCTCTTGCGTCCGAGGCGCCCGTCCGCCACCAGGTCGCGCAGCAGTTGCGGCGGGGCGAACGTCGGGCCGAGATCGCGTTCGAGCTGCTCGGCGATGCCGAGTCGCACGTCGAGCCCCACGATGTCGGTGGTGCGCAGCGGACCGACGGGGTGCCGGTAGCCGAGCTCCATCGCCAGGTCGATATCGGCGGCCGAGGCGACGCCCTGCTCGACCATGCGGATCGCCTCGAGCGCGAGCGCCACACCGAGGCGGCTGGAGGCGAATCCGGGCGCGTCGTGCACGGTGATCGGTGTTTTGCCCAAGGCGCGCGCCCAGCCGGCCGCGATCGCGGGCAGCTCGGGCGCGGTACCGGCGCTCACCACGACCTCGATGAGCGATGAGGCCGGCACCGGATTGAAGAAGTGGAGGCCGACGAACCTGTCCGGGCGGTCGAGGGCCTCGGCCAGTCGGGCGAGCGGGATCGACGAGGTGTTCGACGCGATCACGGCATCGTGCGGGAGCTGCCGCTCGATCTCTGCGAGCGCCTCGGTCTTGAGCTCGAGCGATTCCGGCACCGCTTCGATCACGAGCGAGCAGGCGCCGAACGCGGTGATGTCGGTCGCGACCGTGAGCGCCTGCTTGAGCAGCGCAGCGTCGCCCTCGTGCCCGCGCGCGATCGATGCGTCGATGCTCCGCTCGATGCGCTCGCGCGCCGAGTCGGCTGCCGCGACGTGCTGCTCGACCACCACCACGTAGGCTCCCGCGAGCAGGAAGGCGTGCGCGATGCCGCCGCCCATGCGGCCGCCCCCGAGCACGCCGACGCGCGATGGAACGGTATCGATGCGCGGATTCTCGTTCGCTGCGTTCATCGCTGCTGCTTTCGCTCGAGGAAGGCGGTCATGCGCCGATGCTTCTCCGGGCTGTCGAAGAGGATCGCCTGTTCGGTGAGATCGACCTGCGGGTGGGCGGAGCGGGGCGCGCCGAGCACGCGCTTCGACGCCTGCACCGCAGCCGGGTCGAGTGCTGCCACGCGCTTCGCAATGGCGACCGCCGTCGCGAACGCCGCGTCGCCGTCGGCGTGCAGATGGGTGACGATTCCGGCGGCGAACGCTTCGTCGCCTGACAGGATGCGGCCGGTGAGCACCATCTCCGCGGCGATGCCCTCGCCGGCGATCTCCCGCAGCCGCCAGCTCGCTCCTGCCGCCGCGATGATACCGAGGCCGGGCTCCGGGTTGCCGATCGTGAGGGACTGCGTGCCGATGCGGATGTCGGCGCTGTACGCCAGCTCCGCGCCGCCGCCCAGCGTGTGCCCCTCGAGCACCGCGATCACCGGCATGGGGAGGGCGTGCACGCGCATGAACGCGCGGGTGTTGATGCCTGCGCGGGCGTCAGCGGCCGTCCGCTCCCGCAGCTGGGCGATGTCCGCGCCGGCCGCGAAGGCGCCGCCGGCGCCCCGCAGCACCAGCGTTCGAGGGTGCGCTTCGAGCGAGGCGCACAGCTCGTGCAGTGCGTCGATCACGGCCAGGTCGATCGCGTTCCGCTTCTCGGGCCGATCGAGCGTCGCCAGCACGAAGTCTCCGCGATCCTCGACGCGCAGGGCCGCGCCGGTCATGAGGCCACCCGCTCGATGATCGTCGCCGTTCCCTGGCCGACGCCGACGCACATCGTCGCGAGGCCGTAGCGCGAGCCCTCGCGCTCCATCCTGGCGAGGAGCGTCACGAGGAGGCGCGACCCGGAAGACCCGAGGGGGTGCCCCAGCGCGATGGCGCCGCCGTCGGCGTTGACGCGGGCGGGATCGAGACCGAGCCGTCGCATGCAGGCGAGCGACTGCGAGGCGAAGGCTTCGTTGAGTTCGATCGAGCCGATGTCGTCGATCGTGAGCCCAGCGCGGGCGAGTGCCTTCTCCGTCGCGGGAACCGGCCCGAGTCCCATGATCTCGGGGGCGAGGGCGACGGAGACGCTGGTCACGATGCGGGCCCGCGGCCTCAGACCGTGGCGCTCGACAGCCTCGGCGCTCGCCACGACGACCGCCGAGGCGCCGTCGTTCAACGAGGAGGCGTTGCCCGCCGTCACGACGGTGCCGCCGTCGACGACCGGGCGCAGGTCGGCGAGCACCTCGATCGATGTGCCCGGCCGCGGTCCTTCGTCCGTGTCGACGATCCGGGTCTCCCCGCGTCGTCCTGCGACCGCGACCGGCACGATCTCCTCGATGAAGCGGCCGCCTGCGATGGCTGCCAGGGCGCGGCGATGGCTTTCGGCGGCGAACGCGTCGGCGTCCTCCCGGCTCACGCCGTCGACCCGGGCGACCTCCTCAGCGGTCTCGGGCATCGAGTACGTCGCCTTGTCGCGGCGCTGCAGCTCGGGGTTCGTGAAGCGCCAGCCGATGGACGTGTCGAATTGGGCGCCGGGTTTCGCCCATGCCCGATCGGGCTTCTGCTGCACCCAGGGCGCACGGGTCATCGATTCGACGCCGCCGGCGACGATCAGGTCGGCGTCGCCTGCGCGAATCGCCTGCGATGCGTTCGCCACCGCGGTCATGCCCGACGCGCAGAGTCGATTCACCGTGTAGCCGGGCACGCTGTCGGGGAGACCAGCGAGCAGGACGGCCATGCGTGCGACATTGCGGTTGTCCTCCCCGGCCTGGTTCGCAGCCCCGAGGATCACCTCATCGATCTCAGAGCCGGGAATCGCGGCTCGTTCGGCCGCCGCGCGCACCACGATCGCGGCGAGATCGTCGGGGCGCATCGCAGCGAGAGCGCCCCCGTGCCGGCCGACCGGCGTGCGCACGCCGCCTACGAGAAATGCCTCTGGCATGGGCGGTGACCTCCGTGTCTGCCCGAGTCAGTCGAATTAGTGACTGACCGTTCGGTAATGAATACCAGAATAGGGGGCCGCGTCACCGCGCGCAAACACGCCCCCGATACCGCGTTCCGATACCGGTCGGTGCGAATCGCGCCTTTCCGGCCTTCTGCCCGAGCCGGAAATGTCTCTACGGTGAGCAGAGGCCGATGACGGGGAGCATCGGCTGATTCGATCACCCACGTTCACTCGAGAAGGCCACCATGACGCGCACCGCACCCGACGGCGATTCGTGAAGGCGGCCGACCGCGGAGCGCTCGTCTTGGTCGCACTGCTCTGGGGCGTCAACTTCGTCGCGGCGAAAGCCGCCCTCGCCTCCTTCACGCTGTGGGAGCTGCGCGTCATCACCTTCGGCGGCGCCGCCGTCGTCTTGGTCGCGATCGCCCTCTGCACCCGCACCAGACTGCGCATCGGCGATCCTCGCGACCTGGTCCGCCTGCTGATCGCAGGCGCGTTCGGGATCGGAGGGTTCGGCGTGTTCTCGGCGCTCGCGCTGCTCAACACCACCGCAGGGCGCGCCACGATCTGCGTCTACACCATGCCGATCTGGGTCGTGCTGCTCGCACGCTTCGTGCTTCGCGAACCGATCACCGCGAGACGGTCGGCCAGTCTCGCCCTCGGTGCTGCAGGGCTGGTGATCCTCGCGTGGCCGCTGCTCGGCACCGGCGACTGGCTCGGCGCGCTCTACGCGCTGGCCGCCGCGGTGAGCTGGGCCATCGGCACCGTGTACCTGAAGCGCATCGATGTGGACGCCCCTCCGATCGCGACGACCGCATGGCAGCTCGTCGCGGCTGCTGCGGTCTCACTCGTCGGCCTCGCCCTCGACCCGAGGACCGCTCCCTTCCTGTTGACCGGCAGCGCAGCCGCAGGGCTCGCCTACAACGCCCTGCTCGGCACCGTGATCGCGTACCTGATCTGGTTCGGGCTCCTCCAACGGATCTCGGCGGGTGCTGCGGGCCTTGGAAGCCTCCTCGTGCCGCTCTTCGGAGTCCTCGCCTCCGCGGTGCTCCTCGGGGAGATCCCCACGGCGCCCGACCTCGTCGGCCTCGGCCTGATCCTCGTCGCTGCGGCGATCCCGCTCATCGCACCCGCGAAGCGCAGCTAGCAGGTGGTGTCGGGCGTCACCGTCGTCCACGGTGAGTGCCTGCCGTCGAGCGAGAGCAGTCGCATCTCGATCATGACGTCAGTGATCGGAGCATCGTGCAGCCCGTCCCACTGCGAGAGCGGAGTGAGGGAGGGTGTCCACCACCACGGATTCGGGTCGGGATCGGTGCCCGTGAATACGTTCTCGAAGACGACGCCGGAAGGGTCCTGCACGCTGGGATACGCAATGAGGAGCACGGGAGCAGTCGTCGGCAGCTGCGTGATCCGCGCCTGCAGCGCGCCCGCCGTCGACGACGTTCCGGTCAGCACGAAACCCTGGTCCGGGTTCTCGGCGTAACAGGCGAAGCCGACGAGCAGCGTGGGATCGGCATCATCGACCGGCTCGCCGCCGGAATCGCCGCCCGCGTCTGCGTCCGCACCGCCGCTCGCGTCGGCGTCCGCGGTCGATGCGGCTGTGTGCGCTCCGGTGGCTCCCGCATCCGCGCCCCCGGCGGAACCGGATGCACCGGATCCGTCGCTCGACGCGGTTCCCGTTGAGTCGCCATCCACGCTGCCTGATCCATCGGCCGAGGCATCACCTGTCCCTCGCGAATCGCCCGACTCATCGCCGGCAGGGTCGGGACCCTCGGAGGGCCCCGGGCCGGGTGCGGGTTCGACGCCCAGAATCTCGACGAACGCTCGGCGATCATCGTCCGCTCCGGTGTGCTCGCGCTGATCGGATGACTCAGAGCCCCCATCCCCGGAGTCGGAGTCGGAATCCGAGTCGGAGTCGGACTCCGCTCCGCCGCCGAGCGGCGCATCTGCGGCGTCACTCGACGACCCGGGCGCTGCTGCCGTGATCCCGGAGCCGGTGGCGGCAACGGGCGCCGACGACGCGCTCAAGGCCAGTGCCGCGGTCACCACGGCGGCGATGCCGACGATGGTGGCGCCGGCGATCACCGCGGTTCTCGCGGGTGCGCTCGAGAGATGCTTCCGGATCGTGCCGCCGGTACTCGCGGCCGCCGGCGTGCTCCCGGTGAAACCGCCCAGCAGGGCGGTGGCCGAACCGCCGCCGACGAAGATGGTCGCCAGGATGAGGGCGAGCTTGCGGTTCAGGAGCGCGACCTCATCGGCGGCTGCGGCGCACGAGCGGCAGGTCTGCAGGTGCGCCTGCACCGCGCGCGAGCGCGCACTCGTCAACTTTCCGCGTTGATACCGCTGCAGATCCTGCAGCGTGGATTCGCACTCGGCGGAGGCGAGTTCGCGCTGCACGTGCGCTTCGACCCATGCGGATGCCAGAGCCTCGCGGGCCCGTGAGGCGAGGGCTGACACGGCGTTGGGCTTGATCCCGAGCAGCTGCGCCGCTTCTCGAGGGGGCAGACCCTCGACTTCGGTGTACCAGAGCACCGATTGCCAGCGCTCGCTGAGCGAGTTGAAGGCCTGCGCCGCGGCGTTGCGGTCGAACGCATGGTCCTCCCACGGATCTGCTTCGGGGATCTCGTGGGATTCGTGCAGTTCTGCAACGTGCGTCTCCGGGCTGCGGAGCTTGTCCGCGGCGACCGACTGCACGACCCGGTACAGGTACGGCCGAAAGGCGCCGTGCGGCCCCCTGCCCTTCTCGATGCTCTCGATGATCTTCAGGTAGGCGTCTGACACCACGTCTTCCGCGTCCAGCGATGGCGCGATGCTTCTGGCCGCAACGATCGCCGGCCGAACGTGCCGCTCCCACAGCACGGCGAGCGCCGCGGAATCTCCTGCCCGGTACGCGGAGAGGAGGTCCTCATCGGAGTCGTGCTGCTGGTCGGCCACGATCTCATCCCCCTTCGCGCTCCCGATGTTGCGATGCCGGAGAGCACCCCGATGCATTATGAGTCCTTTTCCCTCGGAATGCACGTCTTCCCCGGAATCCACGCCACGCCATCGCGGGATCTCCGGTACGCAGCTTGAGCGGGCGCCGGAGAGTTTTCTCGAGCATTTCGTGAAACGTGCGTCACGAAACGGGGCGTGCGCCGTGTTATCGGTGAGTCGGCTCCTGTGGACCGTTCCCCGACGTACCCCGGGAGCCGGCCGTTGCCTGCTCCGAGGCGCCCCAGACATTTACACGGGCGCCCCGGAATCGCCGCGTAGACGCGGTCCATCCATGCCACGAGCACGAGGAGAGTAAGCGCGCACATGCGTTCCCACAGCACACACGGACATCAGGTCCGCCCCTTCCGAATCGGAAGGATCATCTCAGCGCTGACCGCGGCGCTGCTCGCCGTCAGCGGTCTGCTGACGATTCCCGCGGCGGCGAACGCCGCTCCGAACCCCGAGATCGCCGTCACGAAAGTGGTGATCGGCGCGGGAAGCGGGCCCGACGGGCAGTTGGTCGTCGGCGACACGGTGTCGGTCACGGGCAGCTGGGATGCGGCCGCGGCGGACCCGCAGCCGGGAGACGTCTTCACGATCGGCCTTCCCAAAGAACTGCGGATCCCGGCCAACGTGCCGTTCTCGCTGAGCGGGCCGACGGAAACGGGAGAGGTCGTCGATTGGGCGACGTGTCTCGCGGACGCGTCGACCGGGATCGTCACGTGCACGCTCACCGAGGAAGTCGCGCTGTATCCCGAGCTCGTCAGCGGCGAGTTCGCATTCGACGTCACGGCAGTGGAGGCGACGGACGAGCAAGCCCTCGTCTTCGACCTCAACGGGCAGGACGTCCCCGTCGAGCTGCCCGGTGGCGGCGGAATCGATGACGGCATCGAGATTCCGGACACCTGGAGCAAGACGGGCGAGATGAACGCCAACAACTGGTCCATGAAATGGACGATCGACCTCCCGGGCTCGCGCATGCAGGCCCACGACGTCATCAACGTCGCCGACACGCTCGGAGCGGGGCACGCGCTGTGCACGCCGTCGAACATGAAGGTGGAGACGGTGCGAGGCAGCGCCGTCGCCGACGTGACGAGCGTCGCCGAGATCGTGCCGGGCGCGGATGCGCAGCACTTCACGATCAAGCTCACTGCTCCCGAAGGCGGCTTCGATCCCGACGTGACGTACCGCATCACCTACGACACCTGCACGCCCGACGGGCAGATCGACCCCGAGAGCACCGAGTACACGAACGAGGCCAGCATCGATGTGTGGGGCGAGTCCTCTGGCATCATCGGGCTGCATCCGCGACCGTGGCAGGGGTCGCTCACCAAGTCGGGCACGGTGCTCGGCGGTGGAGAGCGCAACGGAAAGATCGCTTGGACGGTGAGCGTGCCGGGCGACCAGCTGCTGGGCAAGGACGGCTTCGTGTTCAGCGAACAACTCGGAGCCGGGCACGAGGTGTGCAGCGACACGATCAGCGGGATCAGGATCACCGAGCGCTACGGCCCGAGCAATCAGCTCCAGCGCGACGTCACCGGAATGCTCGCCCCGACTGTGACGTCTTCCTCGGCGCAGGCATTCGCGATCGATTTCGACATCTCCGATCCGGCATTCTCCTTCAAGGCCTCGGACTACCGGTACGTCATCACCTACTCGACGTGCGTGAGTCAGGACGGGCTGCCGGCAGGCGGCACCGCGTACACCAACCAGGTAGAGGTCGACGGTCAGGTCGCCGGCACCGAGACCAAGGTTCCCGGACGCTCCGAGGGCAAGAACGGCGCCATCAACGGCAGGTCGGTCACGCTCGACGGCGTCGAGCACCTCCCGCAGACGACCATGAACTGGAACATCACCGTCCCGGGCGAGCGGCTCTCGGCGGTGGACAGCGACCTCGTCGTCACGGACACCCTCTCAGGTGCGCACGAAGTGTGCGTCGCCGGTGATCCCACGAGCGGATTGGCTTCGCAGCTCGGCCTGAAGGTCGAAGCTCGCGACCAGGTCGGAAACGGGGGGCTCGCGACTGTCGATCTCACCGACTCCGTGACCGCGTCGCACGAGGATGGGGTGATCACGCTCGCGATCCCGCGCCCGACGCTGGCGCAGCCCGGTGGGAGCCAGGCGACCGGGTTCAGCGCCGAGTACCAGTACGTGATCAGCTACACGTCGTGCACCTCGAGCGGTGGCATGGACGCGCCGGGCACCTCGTACGGCAACTCCGCCGAGGTCGCTGGGAAGACGTATGAGAAGTCGGTGACGCAGAGCAATCGCGGCAGCGGCACGGGTCAGGGCGTCTCACGCGGTTCGGTGGGGATCAGCAAGACCCTCGCCGACACTGCGGGAGCAGCATTCGTTCCCGAGGGCACGATGTTCACCGTGCACGTGCAGGAGATCGATCCGCAGGGCCAGATGCAGCTCGAGTACGACCTCCAGGTGCCGTTGAACGGCGATCGGATCAGCGGCCCGAACTCGCGCGGCCTCGGCTGGACGGTGGCGCTGTCAGAACCGACCTTCCCGGCGATCCCCGGCGTCGTGTTCGGTGATCCCGTATTCGCGGAGGGCGAAGCCGTCACCGTGGGTGACGGCGGGAAGACCGCCGTCGCAGCACTGACACCGGGCAGCAACGTCACCGTCGACCTCACCAATGAGGCGCAGCTCGGCGCGGTGTCGCTGGTGAAGCAGGTCGCAGGCGGGGCGGCCAGCCAGGTCGACACGGATCGCGCCTACGAAGTGACCGCGGCGATCGATACGACCGCGCTGGGCGAAGGGTTCCCGAAGCAGGCGGATCGCACGGTCACCGTGCGGGCCGGAGCACCCGTGCTCATCGATGATCTGCCGATCGGTGCGACGGTCGCGTTGAGCGAAGCGCGCCCGGTCGATACCGACCGGTTCACCTGGGGCGACCCGGTCTTCTCCCCGGAGAGCATCACGATCACCGGTGACCACGCAACGGCTCCAGCGGTCGTCACGCTGACGAACAGCGTCGAGCGGACCGTGGGAACGTTCTCGGTCGTGAAGAACGTGACCGGCGCCGAGGCTGATAATCCAGCCGTGCCCGATGCGGTGACAGTCACCGCGGTCTGGGAGCAGGAGGGCGTACCCGGCTCGAAGATCCTCACGGTGCCGACCGATGGCACGCCCGTCGAATTCGGCGAGCAGTTGCTGGTCGGCACGCAGGTCGAGTTGATGGAGACTCCGCTCGGAGATGCTTCTGGCATTGCGTGGGGGGCACCCGTCTGGTCCGGTGACGGCGTCGTCGTGACCGAAGAGTCGGCGACCGTGACGATCGGACGCGACGCGACTGCGCAGGTGTTCTTGGAGAACCACGCTGCGACGTCAGTCGCCGGCATCAGCGTGCTCAAGGGAATCGGAGGCGCGGCAGCGGGAGAGGTCGATCCCGAGACGCAGTTCCCGGTCACCGCGACGTGGACCGACGCAGACGGTGAACAGTCGAAGGAGCTCACGATCAACGCGGTCGAACCGACCCCGCTGGGAGTCGACCTTCCCGCTGGCACCGTCGTCACGATCACCGAGGGCGACCGCCCCGGCATCGACACCGTCATCTGGGACGCGATCGCCATCTCCGGCGACCGGGTGACGGACAACGGTGACGGCAGCGCCGAGATCGTGGTCTCGGATCAGCAGGGCGAGATGACCCTGGTCACCGTGGTGAACGAGGCGACGTGGGCACCGGGCACCTTCTCCGTGGCGAAGCATGTCGACGGCGTCGAGCTCGAAGCGGCGGGCGTCCCCGAGTCCGTCGCGGTCACCGCTTCGTGGTTCGAGGCCGGTGAGCCGCACTCGGCAGAGCTCGCGATCCCGACCGACGGCACTCCGGTGCAGTTCGACGGGAGCCTTCCGCACGGCACGGAGGTGACGCTCTCCGAGGCTGCCTCCGATGACACAGATGCGTTCAGCTGGAACGCTCCCGAATGGGAGATGGATGGACTCGTCGTGCACGACGACGGCACCGCCACCCTCACCATCGGGGCCGCGCAGACGCTGGCCGTCGACCTGATCAACACGGTGACGCCGAAGCTCGGAAGCCTCTCGGTGACCAAGTCGCTCACGGGCGACGGTGCATCGCAGGTGCCCGCGGACACCGTGTACCCGGTGAGCGCGAGCTGGACCGACCTGATGGGTGAACCCCAGCGCGTCGAGCTCGAGCTCGTCGCCGGCGAGCCGACGGTGCTCGACGGGCTGCCGCTCGGCACAGAGGTGACATTCACTGAAACGGCGGCGGATCTGCCCGCAGCCGTCAGCTGGGTCGGAGCCGACTGGTCGACCGAGTCGGCGGGTGCGTCGATCGACGGAGCGGGCGAGCGGATCGTGCTCACCGTCACGGGAGACGCGGGTGCTCAGGCGCTCGTCGATCTCGAGAACGAGATCGGGGTCGCCCCCGGGCTCGCGGTGACCGGCGGTGAGTTGCTCACCGGTGCTCTGCTCGCAGCCGGGCTCGTGGCCGGTGGGGTGCTGCTGCTCCTCGCACGGCGCCGTCGCGCGCTGTAAGAGACGCATCTGACAGGGGCGGCCCGGGCGAGAGCCCGGCCGCCCCTGATCCGTACCCGCCCTCAGCGATCGGGTGTTTCCGCGTTGGGGGTGGGGAAGAAGTCGATGAGCGCTTGGCTCAGGGGCGCAGGCGCTTCCTCGGCCACGTGATGACCCGAGTCGATGCCGTGCCCTCGTACATCGACCGCCCAGTCTCGCCAGATCGCGAGCGGGTCGCCGTAGAGCTGTTCGAGGTCGTCCTGCTCCGACCACAGCGCCAGTACCGGCATCGAGAGCCGACGGCGAGCAACGCGGTCGGCCTCCTCATGGGCGCGATCGATCGTGAGTCCGGCGCGATAGTCCTCGAGCATCGCCCGCACGACATCTGGGGTGCGGATCGCCGCCAACCATTCCGCATGGTTCTCAGCACCCATGCGCTCCGGGTCCGCGCCGTACCAGCTCTCGGGGTCGGCGTTGATGACGCGCTCGGGAGTCTCGGGCTGAACGTAGAAGAACCAGTGCCACCACAGCGCGGCGAACCGAGCATCTGCGCGAGCGAGGTGCTCGCTGATCGGAATGCAATCCAGCAGCGCCAGATGATCGACTCGTTCTCCGTGGTCGAGCGCGAGGCGGAGCGCGACGTAGCTGCCGCGGTCGTGTCCGACGAGGTGGAAACGATCGTGACCGAGGATCGTCATGAGCTGCGTCAGATCCCCGGCCATCGAGCGTTTCGAGTGAGCGCTGTGATCCTCGGTCGGATCCGGTCCCCGCGATCGGCCGTACCCCCTGAGATCCGGGCAGATCACCGAATACCCGGCGTCGACGAGCCTGGGGGCGACGCTGTGCCAGGTGGCCCCAGTGCGCGGATGCCCGTGGAGGAGCAGGACCGGCGGCCCGTCGCCGCCGTACCGCACGTGGATGGTCGCCTCGTCCGTCGCGATGTCTTCGACGGCGAAGTTCTCGAACATGCTCCCATCATGCATGCGATGGGTCGTATTCGTGTACGCTCTATTACTGGCCGAACGGTCGGTAACTTGGCCGTCCATACGAACAACGGAGTTCACATGACCATGACTGCTGCTGCCAAGCAGGCGGAACGGCGCAAGGTGCTCGCAGGCACCGTCGTCGGTACCACCATCGAGTGGTACGACTTCTTCATCTACGCGCAGGCGGCGGGCGCCGTCTTCGCGACGCTCTACTTCGCCCCCGCGGGTGAGACGGTCGGCCAGATCGTCGCCTGGGCGTCCCTCGGCATCTCCTTCCTGTTCCGCCCCCTCGGCGCCATCGTCGCCGGGCACCTCGGCGACCGGCTCGGGCGCAAGCGCATGCTCGTGCTCACGCTCATTCTGATGGGGCTCGCCACCGCCCTGATCGGCGTGCTGCCGACCTACGCCCAGATCGGCGTCGCGGCGCCGGTGCTGCTCGTGCTGCTCCGCGTGCTGCAGGGCTTCTCGGCCGGCGGCGAGTGGGGCGGGGCCGCCCTCATGTCGGTCGAGCACGCGCCCGAGAACAAGCGCGGCTTCTTCGGCGCGTACCCGCAGATCGGCGTGCCGCTCGGCATGATCCTCGCGACCGCGACCATGTGGGTCATCACCACGACGCTGACCGAGGAGCAGTTCCTGACCTGGGGCTGGCGCCTCCCGTTCCTCTTCTCCATCGTGCTGATCCTCGTCGGCTACTTCATCCGCCGCGCCGTCGAGGAGTCCCCGGTCTTCAAGGAGCTGCAGGAGCGCAAGGGCGAATCTGCCGCACCGCTGAAGACGCTCTTCTCGAAGCATGCGAAGGAGGTGGTGCTCGCCGCACTCATCTTCATCGCGAACAACGCGGCCGGCTACCTGCTCATCGCCTTCTTCTCGGCGTATGCGACGCGGCCGGAAGCCGAGGGCGGGCTCGGCCTCGAGCGGCCCCCGGTGCTGCTCGCCACCACACTGGCCTCCTTCGGGTGGCTCGCGTTCACCCTGTTCGGCGGCATCGTCTCCGACCGCATCGGGCGCGTGCGCACCTTCCAGATCGGGTACGTGCTGCTGGGTATCTGGGCCGTGCCGATGTGGTTCCTCATCGACACCGGCAACATCTTCATGTACTTCCTCGCCCTGTTCCTGATGACCGTCGGGCTCGGACTCTCCTACGGCCCGCAGGCCGCGCTCTACGCCGAGATGTTCCCCGCCGACGTGCGCTACTCCGGGGTCTCCATCGGGTACGCGATCGGCGCGATCTTCGGCGGTGCGTTCGCTCCGCTCATCGCCGATCTCGTGTTCGGCGCCACGGGAGCGTCGTGGACGATCGGCCTGTACATCCTCGGCGTGACGATCGTCTCACTCGTGGCCGTGTCGCTCGTGAAGGAGCCGAAGGGCGTCGCGCTGAACACGCGCTCGAACGAGGTCGTGACGGTCTAGCCGGCGACCGGCGCACCACGGCCCGGCGGGAAGCGATCCCGTCGGGCCACGATGCGGTCAGGGGCAGGTGTCCCCGTCCGAGCCGTGGCGTCGCGGCGCGCGTCGTTCCAAGAGCAGAACGTATCCTGTGAACACGACGAACACGTAGATCGCGCTCCCGAGAATCGCGGGCGTCAGGGCAAGACCGCGAGCTGTCGATGACACGAGCAGACCGAGCGGAGCCGCTCCGATGACGCCGCTACCCGACCCGACGAAGAGGGCGCGGGGAAAGCGGCGGTATCTTCGACGCGACCATCGGTCAGTGGAGTACGCCGCGACGCCCGTGAACAAGCCGAGAAAAGCGCTGGGAATGAAGATACAGGACGCACCACGCGAGGAAGGGCGAGCCGACGGAGACGCAGCCCGCGAGCACGAGAGACAGAAATAGGCTCCGAAACATTTGATCAGGGGTGATTCCCGTCCGAGCCGTGCGGTCGCCGTGCGCGTCGTTCCCAGAGGAGGACGTATCCGGTGAAGACGACGAACACGTAGATCCCGCTCGCCAGGATCGCCATGGGTAGATCGAGACCAAGCTTCGTGACAGACACCAGAAAGCCGACCGGAACCGCGCCGAATGCGCCACTCCCCGCCCCGACGATGAGCGCATGGGGTATGGGAAGATCCCAATGCAGCGATCGCCGCGCCGCTGCGCTGCAGCCATACCCGATCAGCCCAGTGAAGAATCCCACTGCAACGCTTGGAAGAACCAGCAGCCCGAAACCCCAATACATCGCAAGACCGAATCGGTCCGGTTCGAGTAGTGCGGAGATCACCGCATAGAGCACGAACGGTGCACTGCACACGAGTGGGCCGAAGCAAACCAGGGAGAGTGTCGAGTTTCGAGTCATTGGTTACCTGCGCCGTACTTTCTGATCACATTCTTGAAATTAGCCGCTTGTAGTGACCATGAAAGGTAGGCACCGCCCGGGGCCAGCTGCGCCACCCCGGCTTGTGCTTTCTCGGCGTTTGCAACTTTCCGCAGCGTGAACTGCCCACCTTTCTCCACGATCGAGAATTCGATGGTGGACCCTGGGCCGTCGAAGTAGTTGTCGGAAATGACCGTGAACTTGACGCTGGTATCCGTCGTATTTACCACAACTCTGCCGGTGTCAATTCCACCTTTGAAGAAGAACAGGGTCTCCGAGAGTTCAAATACCGCGCCGTCCCGAAACTCTGCCGAGTCGCCGGTGACCACAAACGGGAAGATCTCTGTCGGGTGCTTCTTGAATAGATCCATCAGCTCCTGAGCGGTGTACTCGTCCGTGCTCACCCCTAAGGAGTGCCCCATATCGTACTCATAGAAAACCTGCTGCTCCCAGGAGCGATCTGACGGGAAAGCCCCTGTTGGGAGAACCCAGCCGTCCGCGAGCACTGCCCGCAGGGTCTCCAGGAGCGCGTGATCGGCGGCTTGACGGCGCTTCGCAAGATCGAGCACGCGGCCCAGGGCGTGTTCCTCAGAATCGTGAGCTTCTCTGAGTCGCATTTCGAGATCATTCCGCTTCTCTGTATCTTGGAAATGGTCCCCAGTGACCGGTAAGGCGCTCAACTCGAACGCGATCTCTCTAACCTGTTCCTTTGCATGCTCGCGTATGGCGATCTGATCGTTCGCAAGCGGTTGTATCGCTTCCAATTCATCGATGTATGCGTTCAGAGCTCGCTTTGCCGCAGCAGCAGCCTCTTCGAGCGTCTCGGCGCGAACCTGTATTGCGCTGACTCGCTCTTGAGCCGCCGATGCCGCGAGCCCAGACCAGTAATCGGAAAACACTTCGAGACTATTGGCGACATCACCTCGACCCATTTCCAATTCTGCACTCATCGACGAGAACTTCGAAGCAAGATTTTCCAGTGACGCTGTCGAGCCCGCGCCCGGATCTTCGTCTGTCCATTGCGTGCTCATCGTTCAGTTCATCATCGCCAAGTAACGACGGATCTCTTGACACCACTGCCGCAGTCCGAACACGAGACGTATCCGGAATTCCTCACTTCGGCGAAGGCGCGAGTCAAACGATTTGCTGCTCTCTTGATCTCATCAACATCGAACTTCATATGGCTGCCAATCTGAGCTGAACGCGTCGCAAGCGATGAGCGACACGTTAGCCAGGAGGGGCGCCGTGAACCGTCTTCGTCAGTGCTCCGGCCCGCGAATCAGTGCCCTTGCCCGAAGAAACAGTGCCCTGCCCCTGACACTCAGTGCTTTGCCCGTGTGCGTCAGTACAAGAGGTTCGGGTGCGCGCCGTCACCAGCTGGTAGTGGCCTCACACCCGGGAGTACGCGCGCAGCGGGTGCTCGAGCATATCGGTCACCGCGCGCAGGAAGCCAGCCGCGTAGCCGCCGTCGCAGACGCGATGGTCGAAGACGAGCGAGAGCTGCGCGATGCGCCGAGCCTGCACTTGGCCGTCGACCACCCACGGGCGTTCCAGCACACGCCCGATCCCGAGCATGGCGACCTCGGGGTGGTTGATGATCGCCGCCGAACCGTCCACGCCGAGTCCGCCGTAGTTATTGAGGGTGAAGGTGGAGTCGCGCAGCTGCTCGGGCGGCGTGCGACCGTCGCGCGCCGACGCGCTGAGCGCTCGAAGCGCACCGTCGAGCTCGGCGATCGACATCGCGTGCGCGTCGCGCATCACCGGAACCATCAGCCCGCGGCTCGTGTCGACGGCGATGCCCAGGTTCACGCCCTCGTAGATCTCGATCGCGTCACCGGTCGGCGCCAGGCGGCTCGCGAGAATCGGGTACTGCTGCAGCGCGAGCAGCGTGTAGCGGGCGAGGATCGCCGTGAGCGATGGCGGCCGCTCGCCGTCCGCCGCCATGAGCGGGCGCAGCTCCCAGAGCTCGGTGAGATCGACATCGACCCACACCGTCGCTTCGGGAATCTCGGCCCTGCTGCGCGAGAGCGTCTCGCTGACGACGCGCCGGAGCGGGCTGAAGCGCTCGACGCGGGCCACCGGCAGCGGCGACGTGTGCGCGCCTGCGGTGACGGGATCCTGCTGAGTGCCCTCGGAAGCATCTGCGCGAGGCGCATCCGCAGCGCGCAGCACGTCGGCGCGAGTGATCGCGCCATCGCTCCCCGTCGCGCGCACCCGGTGCGGGTCGACCCCGAGCTCCCGGGCGAGACGACGCACGATCGGAGACCGCACGGCGACCGTGCGGCGCGGTGCGTCGCTGATCCGCACCGGGGCGGGGGCTCCGTGCACCAGGGCGGGAGTCGAGGTGGCGCCGCTGCGCCCCCCGCCGATGCCGCCCCTGGCCCGGCGGCGACGGCCCTTCGCGGGCCCGCGGCCAGTGCCGTAACCGATCAGCACGTTGCCGGATCCCGCCCGTTCCTCGTGACGGTAGGCCTCGCGCTCCTCGTCCGGCGACGGAGGCGCTCCGGGTGACTCGGGCGAGCCGACCGCGGGCTCAGCGGCTTCGGGCGCCCGCTCATCGAGCACCTCGAGCACCGGGGAGCCGGTCAGCAGTGCATCGCCCTCCGCGCCGTGCAGCTGCACGACCACGCCGGCGTAGGGCGAGGGCAGCTCGACGATGCTCTTGGCCGTCTCGACCTCCGCGATGGGCTGGTCGATGCTGACGGTGTCGCCGACGGAGACCATCCAGCGCACGAGCGCGGCTTCCGTGAGGCCCTCGCCGAGGTCTGGCAGGTTGAAGACGCGCGTGCTCATCACTGATCCTCCCAGTGCAGGGTTTCGATGGCGTCGAGTACGCGCTCGGCGTCGGGCAGGTACCAGTGCTCGAACTTCGGTGAGGCGAACGGGGTGTCGAATCCGGTCACGCGCCGCACGGGCGCCTCCAGGTACTCGAAGCACTGCTCGAACACGCGGGCTTGGATCTCCGACGCGACACTGGCGAAGCCTGGAGCCTCGGCGATGACCACAGCGCGGCCGGTGCGCCGCACCGACTCCATCACGGTGCGATCGTCGAAGGGTGTCAGGGTGCGCACATCGACCACCTCGACGCTGCGCCCCTCCGCTTCCGCGACCTCGGCTGCCTCGAGGGCGATCGGAACGGACGGGCCGTAGCTGATGAGCGTCACGTCGCTGCCCGGCCGCACGACGCGGGCGCGGCGCAGATCGGCGGCGATCGACGTATCGACCGGCCCGGTCGACCAGTAGAGCTTCTTCGGCTCCATGAAGACCACGGGATCCGGGGAGGCGATCGCCGCGCGCAGGAGCGAATATGCGTCCTGCGGCGTCGACGGGGACACCACGGTGAGCCCGGGCGTGTGAGCGTAGTAGGCCTCGGAGGAGTCGCAGTGATGCTCGACGCCGCCGATCCCGCCGCCGTACGGGATGCGGATCACCATCGGCATGCGGAGATCGCCGCGGGTGCGATTGCCCAGTTTCGCGACGTGACTCACCACCTGCTCGAACGCCGGCAGCGCGAAGGCGTCGAATTGCATCTCGACGACCGGGGCGAGCCCGTTCATCGCCATTCCGACCGCAGTGCCGACGATGCCCGACTCGGCAAGGGGTGTGTCGAAGCAGCGGTCTTCGCCGAATCGCGCGGTCAGGCCATCGGTGATGCGGAAGACGCCGCCGAGCGCTCCCACATCCTCGCCGAAGACGACGACGCGGTCATCGCTCGCGAGAGCGTCGGCGAGGGCGAGGTTGAGGGCGCTCGCCATCGTCAGCGTCTCGACCGTCGTCGCCCCGGCTTCGGCGTCGCGAGCGGATGGCGCAGCGCCGGCGGGCGTTCCGGCTGGAGCGGCGCCGTGCGCCATCGTGGTGCTCATGACTCGACCTCCGTGCGCTCGATCTCGTCGCGCAGCGCGTCCCACTGCGCGTCGAGCATCTCGGGTCGCTGCGCGAAGACGTGGGTGAAGAGGTCCTCGGGGTTCAATTCCGGGTCCGCGTTCATCGCGTATCGCAGTTCGCTCGCGATCTCCTCAGCGGCAGCGTCGAGCTCCGACTCGTCGGCCTCGGTCAGGGCGCCTGACTCGCGGAGGTGGCTGCGCAGCCGGGTGAGCGGATCCCGTCCGACCCACGCCTGCACCTCCTCGCGGTCGCGGTAACGGGTGTCGTCGTCGGCGTTGGTGTGCGCGAGCATGCGGTACGTGTGGGCTTCGATGAAACTCGGGCCCTGACCGGAACGGGCTCGATCGACGGCCGCGCCGAGCACGGCGAGCAGCGCGGCGACGTCGTTCCCGTCGACGCGCTCGCCGGGCATTCCGTATCCGATGGCCTTGTGCGCGAGAGACGCCGCCGCGGTCTGCCGTGAGAGCGGCACCGAGATGGCGAACTCGTTGTTCTGCACGAAGAAGACGACCGGGAGGTGGAAGACGGCGGCGAAGTTCATCGCCTCGTGGAAGTCGCCCTCGCTCGTGGCGCCGTCGCCGCACATCGCGAGCACCACGGTGTCTTCGCCCCGGAGCCGAGCGGCGTGCGCGAAGCCGACCGCGTGGAGCAGCTGCGTCGCGAGCGGAGTCGCCTGCGGCGCGATCCCGTACTCGGTCGGGTCGTAGCCCGAGTGCCAGTCTCCGCGCAGCAGGACCATCGCATTCGCCGGCTCGACGCCGCGAGCGATCACCGCGACCGAATCCCGATAGGTCGGGAACAGCCAGTCGCCGCGCTCGAGGCACAGCGCCGCCGCGATCTGGCAGGCCTCCTGGCCGGTCGATGCCGGGTAGACGGCCAGCCGGCCCTGGCGCACGAGCGCATTGCACTGATCGTTGATGCGGCGGCCGTTCACGAGTCCCGCGTAGGCGCGTCGCAGCGTCTCGCGATCGGGCAGGGCGAACTCGGGGTCGGGCTGGACGACGCCCTCGGCGTCGATCAGTTGCACGGGGGTGTCGCGCGGCAACAGCGCGTCTGCTGATCGGGACACGGTTCCTCCTTGAATCCGTCCGTCAATGTGTCGTCTATTGTGCTCGCAATTCACGCGCCTGTGCACGATTTCGCTCGACTTCTGTATGTTTGATTGCGGAACAGCCTGAATACTGGATATCTGTATCGGGCGACGAGCCGGTCTCCAAGGGAGCAGACATGCAGGTAGACGACACCGATCGAGCGATCCTGGCAGTGCTCAGGAACGATGCCAGAATCTCCATGACCGCGCTCGCCGAGGCGGTGCACATCTCGCGCGCCGGAGCGCATGCCCGCGTGCGCAAGCTCGTCGACAGCGGCGTCATCATGAACTTCACCGTGCGTACCGACCCGGTGCGCGCTGGGGCTCACGCCTCGGCGTACGTGACGCTGCTGATCGACCAGACCGGATGGCAGGAGGTGCGCGCCCGGCTCGGCGAGATCGCGGAAGTCGAGCACATCGCGCTCGTCGGCGGCGACTTCGACGTACTGCTGCTCGTGCGCGCTGCCGACAACAGCCACCTGCGGCGCGTGGTGCTCGAAGACATTCAGTCGATTCGGTGGGTGCGCAACACCCGCACCATTCTGATCTTCGAGGATTTCGGCGGCGGCCAGCCGCCCGAGCTCGCCGCGGATCGATGAGACGGCGGTCGGGTACGCCCGTCCAGGCTGCGGTTAGCCCGGCTCCGAAAAGGGTACCTGTGGGTTGGGGCCCGCCGACTCCGCCTCAGGTGATGACGCGGGATCCGGATCCGTAATCGCCCCCGTCGGATCCGATTCTTCGATCCGATGCTCGCGATCGTGCGCGGCGGCGAATTCACGGGCAGCCTGTACAGCTTCTTCTTTGTCCCGGAAACTCCTCGAGAGATGAGGGGCGCCTTCCACTTCGTTCACCCACTGGCCGTTCTTCGACTTGGTCGTCACCGTCAATTGGCTCATCGCGCTGTCCTCCTGCTGCTTTCCACGTTTCTGCGTCGTTGCTGGGTAGCTCTGTCGTGTCTCAGTCACGATACGTCTCGACCGACGACGCATCGTCGTCATCAAGCTCCACCGTGATCGACTGCTCAAGCGCATCTGCCGTGTCCGCTTCAGATGACGTGGAAAGAATGTCTTCAGAAGCTGGTTCATCGTCGAACCCCGCGTTCCGGTTCTGCTCCAGGGCGTCGGCTTCCGGTACTTCTGCAGAGAAGTGGTCGCTCATTCGTATTCTCCTTTGCTCCTGATCGCGTCCCGTGGTTGCTGGGGGACCTACCATTTCAGCGGATCTTGTCAGGCGCGAGGGGGTTGAATAACCGGCGTCCTGCGTGCCGCGCACGAACACGCACGTGGAGCGGCCCGAGACTTGAGAAGCGAGATCTCCCGGGCATTCGTGCTTCGCGCTGCCATGGTGGCGCGCAGAGTAAGAGAGATGCGCGGCCGTTTCAAGGCCATCGCAGCATCGGGAGAAGCTGCTCAGGCTTGTCGATGCGGTGACTTCGCGAATCGCAACGCACCTGCTGCGATCGCGGTGAGCGGGGCGAAGACGCCGATCTTCGCCCGGCTGCACGACACAGCCAAGACGTCGCCGCCCTGACAGGAATGCGAATGAAGCAGCTCAACGGGAGGAACAGAGATGAACGGCACTGAGCGGGGCAGTTCGAAGCATGGACCCGAACTCGACGAGGAGATGAAACACGAAACGAGTGGCACTGTTCAAGGGCATGGGTACCCGCACGCGGAGCCATTTCGGGACACCGAGCCGATGCCCGACGACACTGATGGCCCCGAGGTCGTCGAGGCGTTTGAACGGGGCGATGGCGAAGGCGATCCCGCTCGGGAGTAGGAACACGCGTTCGCCCGCTTACCCTCGCAGCGAGCGCAAGTTTCCGGCAGCGCTGATCGAGCGATCGCCGTAGGCTGAAATCATGACGAAGATGCGCGCGATCACCGTTGCCGAGGCCGGCGGCCCAGAGCTGCTGCAATTCACCGAGGTCGAGAGCCCCGCGCCCGGGGCGGGCGAGCTGCTCGTGCAGACCCGCGCCGTCGGCGTGAACTTCATCGAAACCTACCAGCGATCGGGCATCTACTCCGTGGAGTACCCCTTCACCCCCGGAGGAGAAGCCGCCGGCGTGGTGCTCGAGGTCGGGGACGGCGTCGAGGGGTACACAGCCGGTGACGTGATCACCACAGCAGAGGCCTCGCGCACCTACGCCGAGCGCTTCGTCGTTCCGGCCGATCGAGCGGTGCGCGTGCCCGAGGGCATCGCGGCCGACGTCGCCGCGGCCATTCCGCTGCAGGGGATCACCGCGCACTATCTCGCCACCTCGGCCGCGCAGCCCCGGGCAGGGGAGACGGTGGTCGTGCACGCAGGAGCCGGTGGAGTCGGCCTGCTGCTCACCCAGCTGCTGGTCGCGCGCGGGGTGCGCGTGTTCACGACCGTCTCGACGGCCGAGAAGCGCGAGCTGAGTCTCGGTGCAGGGGCCGCCGAGGTCTTCGACTACGACGACTTCTCGGCACGGGCGCGTGAGCTCACCGACGGGGAGGGCGTCGCCGTGGTCTACGACGGAGTCGGGGCGCGTACGTTCGACGATTCGCTGGCGGCGCTGCGCGTGCGCGGCGAGCTCGTGCTCTTCGGCGCGGCGAGTGGCCCAGTGCCGCCCTTCGACCTGCAGCGCCTCAACGCGGGGGGATCCCTGTCGGTCACCCGACCCTCGATGGGGCACTTCGTGCGCACCGCTGAAGAGCGGGCGTGGCGCTATCGCGAGCTCTTCGCAGCGATGGAGGCCGGCCAGCTCGACTTCCGCATCGGCGCCCGGTTCCCTCTGGCTGAGGCGGCTGCCGCGCATCAGGCGCTCGAGTCGCGAGCCACGACGGGCAAGGTGATTCTCGAGCCGTAGCGGCGGCCCGCCCGGCAAGACGCCGGCGGCTTCGGCAGGAGATCTCGCGTCGGTGCGCAGCTGCGGGCGCGAACCGACTCACCGAAGCGGCATCTCTCACCGAAGCGTCACGAGGCGCGGGCGTAGGCGCAGGCGCGGGCGCAGCGTGGCGAAGTGGAGGCCGAGTGCGAGGAGCGCGAGCGCGGCTGCGTAGGGCAGGGGCGAGGCGATCCCGGCGAGCAGTGCACTGGCGGTTCCGCCGATGCCGCACAGCACGCTGAGCGACGCCGACCAGCCCTGCATCCCCCGCATCCCGCGCATCCCCCGCATGCCGGCGCGGTTGCCGAAGCCCGTCGCCGTAGCCGTAGCCATCGCCTGAAGTCGCGCGGCTATCCGCTGCTCGAGCGGTGCGATGCAGGCGGCCACCGGCAGCACGCAGCACCCGATCACGAGGAGCCACAGCGGGCGCGTCGCCCACCACGCCTCCGAGTGCGGGGCCGGCAGGGGCAGGCCGGCGCTCCACATGAGGGCGACCAGGCCGAGTACGACGGGCATGTGCCAGAGATACACCCCCATCGCGACGGCGTTCGCCCGTGAGATGACGCGCGTGAGGCGGGGCGCGCGGGTGAGCGAGTCGAGTCGAGGGCGCAGCAGTTGAAGCACGAAGAACTGCGCCGTGCCGAGCAGCATGATCGCCGTCGTCGGCGGGTTGAGATTCACGAGCATGTCGGGCGACCATCCTCGCCCGATCAACGCGAGCAGCAGCGCCAGCGACGCGAGCAGGCCGGTGATCAGGCCCCGCCGGCGCCACACGGCGAACGACAGCCCGTCGCGCATCAGGAATCCGAGTTGCTGCATGAGCGGCCAGACGAGCACGAGGTTGAGATACCCGACCGGCGCGCCGAGACATGCATGCGCCACGTCGACGATGATGACGCCGACGGCGAGCGCGAGCACGGTGATCAGCGGGATCCGGTCGTGGAGCCACGCCATCGCCGGCACCAGCGCGGTGACTCCGAAGTAGGTCGCGAGGAACCACAGCGGCTGGCCGATCCGCAGGCTCGCCTCGTCGATGAGGGCGGCGTCCGCCCCGAGCGCTCGGGCGAGCAGCAGTGCTCCGCCGACCGATCCGATCATGAGGATCGCGGGCACGGCCAGGCGGCGCGTGCGTGCGGTGACGTACTCGGCGGCGCTTGCACCGCGTTCGCGCATGCGCCGCCACTGCGACAGTGAGGCGAAGCCGCCGGCGATGAAGAAGAGGGGCATGATCTGCAGCACCCACGTCATCGGCACGAACCAGGCTTCGCCAGAAAGCGCGACACTCGTGCGCAGCGCCCCGGTCGGTGCGATCTGCGCGCCGACCATGAGGGCGTGCAGCACGACGACGATCAGCAGAGCGCCCGCGCGCACCGCATCGACGGTGGGGTCGCGGTGCGAGGCTGGCCGCGCAGGCGAGGTCGGTCGGGCGGCCGGCGGCGGTGAGGCCGAGGTATCGAGCGCGAGCAGGTCGGGCTGCGAGTGGGTGAGTGTCACGGTGGCTCCTTGTATCGGGTACAAGGAGAGACGGTAGAAGCGGGGTGGCCCGCTCCGCGTCACTCGCGCGGGTGAACCGGCCGAACTGCGGGGTGAGGCGGATCAGCGCCCGACGCCGACGAGCCCCGATTCGTACGCGGCGATGACGACCTGCGTGCGATCCCGCAATCCGAGCTTTCCGAGCACCCGGGACACGTGCGTCTTCACGGTCTGCTCGGAGAGGAACAGGTGCTCCGCGATCTCGCTGTTCGACTTGCCCACCGCGACGAGCTTCATGACTCCGAGCTCGCGCTCCGTCAACGGCGAGAGCAGCGCTGAGGTGTCGCGGGGCGCCGGGCGCGCGACGTAGTCGGCGATCAGCTTGCTCGTGATGGAGGGCGCGAGCAGCGCGTTGCCCGCGGCGACGACGCGGACGGCCGCGATGAGGTCTTCCGCGGTCGCGTCTTTCAGCAGGAACCCGCTCGCGCCGGCCTGCAGCGCCGAGAAGACGTACTCGTCGGCGTCGAAGGTGGTCAGCATGATGACCCGCGGGTGATCGAGCCCGGGCATCGAGAGCACCGCCCTGGTCGCGTCGAGACCGTTCATCTGGGGCATGCGAATATCCATGAGGATCACGTCGGGCCGCGATCGCCGCACCAGTTCCACGGCCTCGCTGCCGTCCGACCCGCTGCCGACGACGGTGAGGTCGGGCTGCGCGTCGAGCAGCGCGCCGAACCCCTGGCGCACCATCGCCTGATCGTCGATGATCGCCACCCGCACGGGGGCATTTTCTCGGTCTGACGGCAC
Source organism: Leucobacter manosquensis (assembly GCF_018304845.1). Lineage (NCBI taxonomy): Bacteria > Bacillati > Actinomycetota > Actinomycetes > Micrococcales > Microbacteriaceae > Leucobacter > Leucobacter manosquensis. The sequence continues at coordinate 2,417,582 of NZ_JAFEVO010000001.1, forward strand.
CATGAACTCGATGGTATCGAGAAGATCGAGTGGGAGGATCACCCGGAGGTACCACCCGAGTCGACCCCTGAGGGTGACGCGCAGATGCGCGAGCGGCTCGTACGGTGAACCGCATGGTCCTCCTCCCTGTGCTTCTCGCCGCAGTCGGCGCCGTCGGCCTGGCCGCCGGCACGCACCTGCAGCATCGCGCGGTGCGGCTCGGCGCGATGCATCGCGACCCGGCGTCGCCGCCCCGCCCGAACGCGCGGATCCCCGACGGGCTCCTCCAGATGTGGCGATCCCCGCTCTGGCTGCTCGGCGGCGCCGTCATCGTGGGCGCGACCGCACTCAACGTCGTCGCGCTGGGTCTCGCCCCGATCTCCGTCGTGCAGCCCGTCGGCGCACTCGCCCTCGTCGTCGCGGCCGTCATCAGCGCAGGTTCGTCGGGGCTGCGGATCACTCGCGGACTGGCATCCGGCATCGCACTCACCGTGCTCGCCGTCGTGGCCTTCGTGCTCGTCAGCGCCGGGTTCACCCGGGATGCGCACCCCGCTGATGCTCAGGTGCTGCAGCTCTCGGTGGCGCTGGGCGCCGGCATCGTGGCCGGGGGGCTCGTCGCGGTGAGCCGAGCGGGTCACCTCTCCCGCGTGGTGACCGCCGGCATGATGTACGGCGTCGTCGCAGCCGCAATGCACGTGGTGGCGGTCGAAGGCGTCGCGATCCTGCATCGGAACGGAGCGTGGACGCTCGGCGATCACGGCGCACGCGCCATCGCCCCCGGTGCGATGTGGGCGCTCATCGCACTTCTCGGAGCCGCCGCGCTCGTCGGTCTCTGGCTGGTGCAGACCGCCTACGCGAGCGGACCGCCCGAGACGGTGCTCGCGGGGCTGACGGTGCTCGATCCGCTCGTCGCCGTGGGGGTCGGCGTCCTGCTGCTCGGCGAATACGCACCGCTGCCACCGATCGCTCTGCTCGGGCTGGTGACGAGCGGCGGGGCCGCGGCGGCGGGCATTCTGCTCATCGCGCACCATCACCCGGGCTTCGCACCAGCACCGGCCGCATCAACACGACACGACGCCGTTGGCGTCGCACCTCAGAATAGGAGAAGCTGACATGGTGAACGACTCATCGGGCAGCACCCGACGCTTTGCCCGCATGCTGTCAGGCATGGGGCGCGATTACGCCCTCATCGTGCCGGGCTTCCTGCTCTCACTCGCAGCGTTCGTCGTGCTCGTTCCGCTCGCACTGCTCTCGATCGGAACGCTGATCGTGTGGATCGGCGCTCTCCTGCTCCCGCTGACGCTGCGCGCCGCCTCCGCTGCCGCGCAGCTTTCGCGGGCGCGGGTGCGCCGCTGGGGCGGGCAGCTGCCCGCGGCGCAGTACGCGGCGCCCGCACCGGGTCTGCGCGGACAGCTGCGCGTGCTCGGCGAGCCGCGCCGCTGGGCGGATCTCGTCTTCGAGACGCTCATCGCATTTCCACTGCGCACCGTGAGCACGGTGCTCGTGATCGCGTGGACGGCGGCAGCGCTCGGCGGCCTCACCTACGTGGTGTGGGGCATCTTCCTGCCGCCGCACGAACAGACCTTCCCCGGGATCGCCATCGAATCCGCGACCGGGGCCGAGCCCGGCACGTACACGCACTCGCACCTCGTCAACGCCGGATTCAATCTCGTCGTCGGCGTCGTCTTCATCCTGCTGCTGCCTGCGGTGCTGCGCGGCCTCGCACGCCTGGACGTGCTCGTGACGACCGCAGCGCTCGGGCAAGCGGTGCCGGTGGGGGCGCGGCCAGCAGTCCCGCTCCCAGCGGCGAGTGCCCCGAACCGCACGCCGGCGACGGCGCCGGCGAGCGCCGCATCGTCGTGGTCTCCCGAGAACTGGTCGTGGATCGCAGCGGCGTTCGTGGCGATCGTCGCCGTCGCGGTCGGCTGGCCGGTGCTCGCGTCCCTCTACGGCATCCACGTCGCGATCGCGATGCTCATCGCGGTGGGGCAGGCGCTCGCCGTGGTGCTCGTCGTTCGCTGGCCGGCGGCGGGCATCGCGCTGCAGTCGATCGCGGCGGTATCGACCGTGCTGGCGAGCGCGGCGACCGGGCTCTCGTGGCCGTGGCCGTGGCCGGTCATGGCGCTCCTCGTGCAGGCCGCGCTCGTGATGATCGTCGCGCTGCGCCGCCACTGGGTGTGGGCGGCGATCGCGTGGGCCGCACCGCAACTGGCATGTGCGATCGCCGCGCTGCCGGGCGGCATCGATGGTGCGGGGTGGGCCAATCTCATCGTCTCGGCCGCGGTGTCGGGCGCGATGCTCGTCGCAGGCGTGCTCGGGCGGCAGTGGCTCGCGAACCGCGGCGCCCTCCGCGAGGAGCGCCGCATGAGCGCCGGGCTGAGCGCGCAGCGCCGGGAGCTCGAAGAGCGCAACCGCATCGCGCGTGAGCTGCACGACGTGGTCGCCCACAGCATGTCGGTCATCAGCGTGCAGGCGACGACGGCGAAGTACCGGTTTCCGGCGCTCGGAGATGACGCAGAACGGGAATTCGCGTCGATCGCCGGGTCGTCACGGCAGGCACTCGCCGAGATGCGCGGGTTGCTCACGCTGTTGCGATCCGGCGATGAGGATCGCGATGCGCTGCTCGCCCCGCAGCCGTCGATCGCGGATATCCCGTCGCTCATCGAGTCGACCCGCCACTCGGGGGTGCGCGTCGACCTCGTCGTCGAGGGACCTGAGGAGTCGGGCAGCGCCTCGCCGTCGCTCGCGCCGGCGCTCGGGCTGACCGCGTATCGGATGGTGCAGGAGACGCTCAGCAACGCGATGCGACACGCGCCAGGGTCTGAGATCACCGTCTCGGTGCGATCCGACGCCGAAGCGCTCGATGTCGCGGTGGTGAACGGGCCTGCGGACGCGACGCGTGCGCAGCACCCAGCCCCCGGCTCAGGGCTCGGTCTCGCCGGGGTGCGCGAACGCGTCGAAGCCCTCGGAGGAGCCCTCACCGCCGGCGCCACCGACGCCGGCGGATTCGCGGTGCGCGCCCGTCTCCCACTGGGGTGACGTACTGCCAGGCACGGGCGGCGCCCTAGGGTACGCGGCGGATCCACTCCTCCGTCAAGAACTTCTTCTCGACCAGCCGCTCGGCGGCATCCCACTCGCCCTCGGTGACCTCGCCATCGGTGCCTCCGTGCCGGCGCTTGAAGACCTCGATCATGCGCTCGATGATCTCTTCGCGCGGCAGACCGGTCTGGCTTCGCAGCGGATCGACGCGCTTCTCAGCGCTCGCGGTTCCCTTGTCGGAGAGCTTCTCGCGACCGATGCGCAGCACCTGCGTCATGGCTTCGGCATCCATGTCGTACGCCATGGTCACGTGGTGCAGCACGGCGCCCGACCCGAGGCGCTTCTGCGCCGCGCCGCCGATCTTGCCCTGGGGGCTCGTGATGTCGTTGAGCGGCTTGTACACCGCGTCGATGCCGAGCGACTTCAGCGCCTCGAGCACCCATTCGTCGAGGTACGCGTACGAGTCGGCGAAGCTCATGCCCCGCACGAGCTCTCCCGGGACGTAGAGCGCGTACGTGATGCAGGCCTCCGGCTCCATGTACATGGCGCCCCCACCCGAGATGCGGCGCACGATCTGCGCGTGGCGCGCCGCGGCCTGCTCCTCGTCGACCTCGTTCCTCACCGACTGGAAGCTGCCGATGAACACGGCGGGGGCGTTCCACTCCCAGATGCGCAGAGTCGGCCCGCGAAGCCCCTCGCCGACGGCTGCGGTGAGCACCTCGTCGAGCGCGGCGTTCAGCACGGGGGCGATGGGCGGTTCGTGCACGATCTGCCAGTCGTAGTCGCGCCAGTGCGCGGCACCGGTGACGGCGCGGCGGATCGCCACCCCGACCGAGTCGGGCGTGAACCCGAGCAGGTGCACCTCGCTCGGGAGCGCCTGATGGATGGCGGTCGAGAACTCCTCGATCGTGCCGTTCGGGTGGTGCCCCTCGATCGCCTCGTTGATGCAGCCGAGCGCATCATCGGGTTCCAGGAAAAAGTCGCCGGAGAGGCGGAAGTCGGTGATGCGATCGTCGACGACCTCGAAATCGACGACGACCAGCTTGCCGCCAGGAACCTTGTACTCGCCGTGCATGCTCATGACTTCAGAGTACGCCCGCGCGGAGCGCAGCGACACTGCGGCTTCGGCGATCAGTCGCTCGCGACGCGCTCCTGGATCCAGGTCGCGATGTCGGCGAACACCTCGTCGCGGTTCGTCTCATTCAAGATTTCGTGCCGGGCGTCGGCGTAGACCTTGACGGTCACGTCGCGCACGCCCTTCGCCCGATAGGCATCGGCGAGCAGGCGGATACCGTCACCGCGACTCAGCGGATCGTGCGATCCGGAGACGATGAGGATCGGCACGTCAGGCGCGAGGCCGGATGCCGGCTTCCCGAACAGGCGAAGGCCGTCGGCGACGCCGAAGAGTCGCAGGATGTCGGCTTCGAAGCACAGGGGATCGTTCGCGAACGCCTCGGAGACCGCGGTGTCGCGGCTGAGCCACTCGAACCCGTTGGCCTCGGGAGAGGCCCACTTCGCGTTGAGATTGCCGCTCTCCATGTGGCGGAAGGTGCGGAACGCCGAGCCCGAGAGCACCACCGCGTCCCACGTGCGCGGGTGCTCGTTCATGATGCGCTGGGCCATGAGCGAACCCCAGGAGTGCGCGAAGGCGACGAGGGGCAGGCCGGGGTGGCGCTCGCGGGCGATCTCGGCCAGTCGGCGCACCGCTGCTTCTGCGGCGAGGAGCCCGCCGACCCCGAGCCGGCCCAGTCGGGAGAGATCGCCCTCGTGCTGGCGGCGTCCCGTCTCGCCGTGCCCGCGGTGGTCGTCGGCGACGACGGTGAACCCGATGTCGGCGAGGAAGCGCGCGAACGCCTCATAGCGCAGCGCGTGCTCCCCGATGCCGTGAGAGATCTGCACGACGCCGACCGGTTCGGCCGCGCGCCACTCGTAGCAGCGGATCTCGACACCGTGTGCGTCGACGAAGTCGAACTCGACGCGCTCTCCCGTGATGCTCATCTGCCCATTCTGCTGTCTCGTCGGTGCCCGCGCCAGGGAGCGCGCTGAACGCGCGTCGGAGTCACGAGCCGTCCCCGACGCCCCACCCGTACGCGAGCTTGTGCGCCTTCAGCACGAAGAAGGACTCGGTCGAGACGACGCCTGGCACCTGCTGCAGGGTGCTGAACATGAGGTCGGTGTAGTGCTCGATGTCGCGGCACACCACCTCGACCATCACGTCGAAACCGCCGCTGGTGAGCACGACGTAGCTGGTCTCGGGGAGTGCTGCGAGCGCCTCGCACACCCCGGGCGCGGTGCCCGCCTCGCACTTGATGCCGATGAGTGCGAGACGGTCGAAACCGATGTTCAGCGGATTGGCGATGCCGACGATCTGGAAGAGCCCGCTGTCCTGCAGGCGCTGCACCCGGTAGCGCACGGACGACGCGGAGACGCCGAGATCCTGGGCGAGGCTGCTGAAGGGCGTACGGCCGTCGACCTGGAGCGCGGCGATGAGCTTGCGATCCAGCTCGTCGAGATCGAGGTGGGCTGCGGCGTGTTCGCGCTCCGTCATTGGGGCCTCCTCGGCTGATCGACGACGGAACCAGTCTATTGATGCGAGGATCAGCCGGCCGTCGCCACCTCGCCGTCGACGACGGTGAGCACCGCCGAAGCTCCGAGCAGCAGTTCGGGGGCCTCGACCAGGGGATTGGCCGCCCAGACGACGAAGTTGGCGCGGTAGCCCGGAACGATGCTGCCGAGCTCGTCGTCGCGTCCGGTCGCGTACGCGGTTCCGACGGTGAAGGCCTCGAGGGCCTGCGGCGGGGTGAAGACGCGCTCGGGCTGGTAGGGCGCGCGATCGCGCTCGAGCACCGACTGCGCGGTGAGCGCGATGAACAGATTGTCGGCCGCCTCGTGCGGAGCGGTCGGCGCGTCGGTGCCGAGGGCGAGTCGCACGCCGGCTTCGCGGAACTTGTGCCAGGGGAACCCGGTGACGGCGCGCTCGTCTCCGAGCACCGCCTGCCAGTTGTCGAGCACGGCGGGGTCGCAGTGCACGGGCTGCATCGAGGCGGTGACTCCCAGTTCGGCCATGCGTGCAATGGTGTCGTCGGCGACGTATTCGAGATGCTCCACCCGCGCGCGGCGGTCTGCGCGAGGGCCGTTGACGCGTTCGGCTTCGGCGACCATGTCGAGCGCGATGGTGCTCGCCTCGTCGCCGATGGCGTGGAGGGCGAACTGCAGGCCGGCCGCGTCTGCCGCGACGGCGACGGGCAGCGCGAATTCGCGCTCCCAGATCGGACCGGGGAGCGCACCGTTCGCGTACGGTGCCCGCATCGCGGCGGTGCAGGCATCGATGACGCCGTCGAGAATGAACTTCACGCCCGCGATGCGCAGCCACTGGTCGCCGTACTTCTCGGCGACCTCGTCGCGGATCCGCGCGACCTCTGCGATCTCGGCGAGGTCGGTGTCGAGATCGCCCGATGCGGTGAGCAGCCAGTGCGCGTTCACGGGGAAGGGCAACCGCCCGTCGCGGTCGAGGAGGCGGCCGTAGGTCGCGAGTTCGGCGTGGCCGAACGACATCTCCGTCGCCCCGGTGACGCCGGTCTCGAGATATGCGGTGAACGCGTTGTCGAGGAAGCGGTCGCGGTCAGCATCGGTCGACATCGTCTCCAGGTAGCTCCAGGCGTACTTGACCGCTGCGGTCTCGAGCAGGAAGCCGGTCGCGTTGCCGTCCGCATCGCGCACGATCTCGCCGCCGACCGGGTCGGGCGTCTCGCGGGTGATGCCCATCGCGTCGAGTGCCGCCGTGTTCACCCAGACGGAATGCAAATCGTTCGCGTCGAGCACGACGGGCACGTCGGCTACGACGGCGTCGAGCATCGCCGCGGTGGGGCGCTCGCCCTCGGCGAAGATGTCGAAGCGCCAGCTCACTCCGGTGAGCTTGATCGCTTCGGGGTCCGCCTCGCGAGCGGCGGCCAAGCGGCGCTGCACTTCGGCCACGGAATCGGCGTCGCGCAATTGGACCTTGCCGAGCGCTTCACCCAGCATGAGCATGTGCGCGTGGCCCTCGGTGATCCCGGGGGTGACGAAGGATCCCGCGAGGTCGATCTCACGGGCGTCGGGGCCGGCTGCGGCGCGCACCGTATCGAGGTCGCCGACGGCGAGGAAGCGGTTGCCGGCGACCGCGAAGCTCTCCAGCGGGGCGCGGTCTGCCGGTCCGGTGAAGACGACGGCGTTGCGGTAGACGGTGGTGGGGGCCGACATGAGGGGGCTCGCTTTCGGTGCTGGTGCTGTTGCTGGTGCTGGTGCTGGTGCTGGGTGCCGAGTCCTGGGTGCTCGGCGGCTGGGGCTGGGTGTTCAGTGGACGGGCTCGGCGGCCCGCGCCGCCGAGCGGGCGAGCGCGCGCTCGGCTCCGGTCGATACGCGAGCGACGAACACCATCGGAAGGATCACCACGAAGCTGACGATACCGGTGATGAGCGTGAACGGGCCGATGCCGAGACCTTCGATGAGCACGCCGCCGATGAGCGGTGCGAAGCTGGAGCCGACGAGGTAGGCCCCGAGCAGCGGCCCCGACCAGCGGCCGCGGGCATCGAGGCCGGCTGCCGTGGCGATGAACAGGGCGAAGGCGAAGGCGTAGATCGAGCTCACCGCGATGATCAGCACGGCGAAGGTGGTGGGGTCGGCCGTGAGACCGGTCCAGATCTTGAGCACCCCGCCGATCGCGAGCGCGATGGTCAGGGGCCAGGCGCGTCCGAAGCGGTTGCCGATCACCGCGGCGATCAGCATGCCGAGGATCCCGCCTGCGGCGGAGAGGCTCAGCGTGAAACCGAGCGACTGCTCGCCGATGGCGAGCGCGTCGCCGAGTACCGGGGCCATCGTCCAGATCGCGTCTTCGCTCGTGCCCCAGATCGGGAAGAGGAAGAGGATCGCGACGCCCGCGAGCGTGATGCGTCGGGGCTCGGCGATCTGCAGGCTCTGCGTCACGTCGACGGGTGCCGCGTGCTCGGGCGCGTTCGGCAGCCACACCGCGAGTGCGAGCCCGACGAGGGAGATCAGTGCGAGCGTGCCGAACACGCTGCCCTGGGTGATGCCGATCAGGGGGATCACCGCGAGGATCACGGTGATGAGTGCTCGGTTGACGAGACCGCTCGTCGCGGAGATGCGATTCGGGTTGCGCAGCGCCGCGATGGCGGCGCCCGATGTCGAGATCGCCGCGCCGACGCCTGCGCCGCCGACGATGAGGCCGGTGACGATGACCGTCGATGACGGCACGAGCGCGGCGGCGCCGAAGGCGACCACGGCGACGATGAGCCCGGTGATGGCGAGCGGGCGGCGGAGTCGGCCGGAGGCGATGCGGCCGGTGCCGAGGCCGACGACGGCGGAGGCGAGCAGCGCCCAGGTGAGGATGTTGCCGGAGGCGACGGGGTCGAAGCCGAGGCTGCCGAGCGCGGTGATGATGAACGGTGCGAGGTTCGCCATCATCAGGCTGGCGAGTGCGATGAGGAAGGTCGCGCTGCCGTTGCGGAGGGTCAGCGGGAGCCGGGGATCGGCGTCGATCTGCGTGCGTGACACGGGAACTCGTTTCTCCGGCTGCGCCGCCGGGTGGATGCGTTAACCGAATTGGTTTCGGTTTAACCGCAACCATGTTCTCCCCGTGTGGGAGGATCTGTCAATACGGACCTGCAGTGCACCGGCATTGCGCGGCGATGGGAGAGGGAGACGTGGCGCGACCGAAGACCGCACGACTCAGCCGGGAGATCATCGGGCGCGCAGCGATCGAGCTCGCCGAATCCGGTCGCGAACTCCAGCTGGTGCCGCTCGCGAAGAGGCTCGGGGTGAGCGTGTCGTCGCTGTATCACCACGTCGACGGTCGCGACGGCGTGATCAGGGCGATGCGCGAAGTGCTCGTGCCCCGGTACCTCGTGGACGTGCCTGAGGGGTCTGGTTGGGAGCAGCGCATTCGCCTCGAGGTGGAGCGCACCTGGCGCATGTACGCCGATCATCCGCGGGTGCTCCAGTACATGGTCACCTCGGTCATCGACGAGCCGGATGTGATGCGCTTCTACAACGCGCTCGCCGACGCGCTCGCCGAAGCGGGCCTCCCAGCGGGCGAGCTGCTCACCACGATCGAGGTGATCGACGCCTTCACCTTCGGAGCGGCGCTCGACACGCTCTCACCCGACTCGATCCTCGATGCCGCGAGCGCCGGTGAGGTGCTCAGCGGGTTGCTCGCGAATCACCCAGCGGGTGCCGAACGCAATCGACGACTGTTCGACCGCGGGCTCGATCTGCTGCTCGCGGGAATCGCCGCGCGCGTCGGGGCGTCGCGCTGACCGGTGCGCTGCCCGAGGCGCCGCGGCGAGCCGCGAGGCCCCGTTCGCCGGCCTTGAGCGAGTCGGGACCGCGACGTACGCTGGAGCCCATCGAGGTGCTCGCACGGGAGTGCCGGAATGCCGAGTGAGGGGAGTCCCCGTGTCGATGCGAAGACGTGCCGCCCGGTGCGCAGGCGGAACCGCGGTGGCAGGGGTGCTGCTGGTCCTCCTCACCGGATGCGTGCCGAGCCTGAACACCCCCGATGCTCCCGACGCTCCTGATGCCCGCGACGATGCAGCTGATTCCGCCCTCGCCTCCGAAGTGCTCGGAACGTGGGCGGGGCAGGCCGAGGGAGATGCCGCTCCGGAGCTGACGTTCGTCGACGACGGCACCTTCTCGGGCACCGACGGCTGCAATCGTCTCGCCGGCCGGTGGGAGGCCGACGATGCGGAGATCGAGTTCGACGACGTCGCGATCACCCAGATGGCATGCAGCGGTTTCACGTCGTGGCTCGACCGTCTCGACACGGCTTCGGTGAGCGGGAACACGCTGACGGTGTTCGACGATCCGGGCGCTGAGATCGGCACCCTGACCAGAAGCTGAGGCGCTAACCCCGCCGCCTCAGGCCTGTCGGGCGAGCTCGTGGTAGGCGCCCCGGTAGAAGAGCAGAGGGTCGCTCTCGACCCCGGTCGAGATCCCGGAGACGGCGACGAGGAAGATCAGGTGATCACCGGCTTCGATCTCCTGCTCGACGGCTCCCGCGACCCAGCCGAGAGCGCCCGCGAGCACCGGCGCGCCATTGATCTCAGACGGGGCCCACTCGACGCCCGCCCATTTGTCGGTCCCCGAGCGCGCGAACTGCCCGCTCAAGTCCCGTTGCTGCGCGCCCAGGACGTTCACGACGAGACTGCCGTGCGCGCGCACCGCAGTGAGGCTCCTCGAGGTTCGCGCGATGGAGAAGGAGATGAGCGGCGGGTCAATGGACACGCTGGTGAATGATTGGCACGTGAAGCCGACCGGGCCCTCGGCGCTCTGGGTCGTGATGACGGTGATGCCGGAGGCGAAGGCGCCCATGGCATCGCGGAACTCACGCTGGCCGAATGGTGCGGCGGGGGAGGTGAGGCGGAGGCGGGCGCGGCGGGGATGAGCGCGGAAGTGGTCGCAGAGCTCATGCGTCGACCTCCGATCGTGCCGGTGCGGAAGGCAGCCACCGGCCCTCCGACTCCAGCCAGGCGTCGAGAATCACGTCGCGGCGATCGAAGTGCGGCGTCGGGAACGCGAGCCCGCGCGTCGGCACACTCGCTCCGAGCTCCACCAGCAGGGGGCGGAGTGTGAATTCGACGGCGAGCGCGTGCTCATCGGAGGCGGTGGTGAAGACCGGGACGGCCGTGACGCCCCGGAGCGCGTTCGCCGGGTAGCGGTCGAGGAATGCCTTCAGGAGCCCCGTGTAGCTGGCCTTGTAGGTCGGTGTGGCGATGATCGCGTAGTCGGAGGCGCGCAGCTGGGCGCTGATGGCGTCGACGCGCGCTGCTGGCCAGGCGAAGAGGTCGGTCGCGTGTTCGATCAGATCGACGGTGGGCAGGGTGTCGGCGCCGGTGCGGGCGGCGATGCGTGATGCGAGGGCTTCGGCGAGTTGCCGGGTGCGCGAGTGCGGCTTCGGGTTGCCGACGATGACGGAGAGGGTGGACACATCGTTCCCTTCGGGAGGGCAGCGGCGCGCGAACGGCCTGTGCCGAGGCGCGGCTGCGCGGCGGAGCGGGCGGGGCCGCGCGGCACCACCGCTGCTATGGGCGGGCGGTCGTGATCCGCGGTGAGATGTCGCGGAGTCGCCTCGGGATCTCATCCCGGGAGCTGCTGCTCAGTGTAGGTCGGTCTTCACGTCGCTCGGCGAGTGCAGCGCAACAGTGCGTAATGGTCATCGTTCGTCATGTTCCTTCCCCGATCGCGATTTCGCGCCATAAGCTCACCGCATGTCTTCCATAACCGAACCCAATCAAACTGGGGCACCCTTCACCGTCGGCATCGCGCTCGACGGCGCCGGTTGGCACCCCGCCGCCTGGCGCGACGGCAGGGCGCGATCCGACGAGCTCTTCTCCGCCGCCTACTGGGAGCAGCTGGTCGGCATCGCCGAAGCCGCCGGAGCCGACTACGTCACGTTCGCAGACGAGCTGCGGGTGCAGCCGGCGACCGGATCCCCGGCGCACGTCGATCCCACCGTCGTCCAGGGGCGTCTCGACGCGCTGCTCACGGCGAGCTGGATCGCAGCGCGCACGCACCGGATCGGGCTCATCCCGACGGTGACCACGACGCACACCGAACCGTTCCACGTTGCGACTGCGCTGCAAACGCTCGACCACATCTCGGCGGGCCGCGCCGGGTGGCAACTGCGCATCTCAGCCGACCCGGAATCGGCTGCAGCCTTCGGACGCAGGCCAGCGCCCCGCGTCGACACCGCAGCGGTCCTCGCCGGAGAGCGGGACGCCGGGCTGGCAGAGCTCGTGTCCGGTGCGGCCGATGCCGCGGAGGTCGCGCGGCGGCTCTGGGACAGCTGGGAGGCCGACGCGGTCATCCGCGACGCATCGACGGGCCGGTACCTGGACCGCGACCGCGTGCACCGCATCAACTTCGTCGGCGAGGAGTTCTCGGTCGTCGGCCCTTCGATCGTGCCGCGCTCGCCGCAGGGTCAGATCGTGGTCACGCTGCTGGCGCACGCCACGCCGGTGTACGAGCTCGCAGCGCGGGCGGCCGATGTCGTATTCGTCACACCCGAGCACGACGCACGCCCGGCGGGCGCATCGTCCGGCACAGACGTCGCCGAGATCGTCGCCGAGGTGCGCGCGGCCGAAGCGGCGGTCGATCGTGCGACGCTCGGGTTGCCGCCGTTGCGCGTCGTCGCAGACCTCGTCGTGGCGCTCGACACCCCTGCTGAACCGGGCGCGCATCGCATCGCACGTCTCGACGATCTCGCCGGAGCCCCGTTCAAAAGCGACGCGCGCATCGAGAGCGGCCCCCCGACGCACATCGCCGAGACCATCGCCCGATGGCGCGCCGCAGGCATCGACGGAGTGCGCCTCCGACCCGCAGCACTGCCGCTCGACCTGCAGCTCATCGCCGCAGAACTGCTGCCGCTCCTGCGGGCGCGGGGACTCGCGAGCCCGGAGACGCAGGAGACGGTCTCCCTCCGCGAGCGATTCGGGCTCGCCCCCGCCCCGAACCGATACGAACGAGAGCGCACCGCACAGGAGGTCGCAGCATGAGCGCACGACAGGCACGACTCGTCGCCCATTTTCCCGGCGTCAACAGCACGACGGTGTGGAGCGACCCCGCCTCCGGCAGCCAGATCGACTTCGCCTCGTTCCAGCATTTCGCGCAGACGGCGGAGCGCGGGCTGTTCGACTACGTCTTCCTGGCCGAAGGGCTCCGCCTGCGCGAGCACGGCGGCGAGATCCACGATCTCGATGTCGCCGGCAGACCCGCGACCCTCGCGATCCTGGCCGCGATGGCATCGGTGACGCGGAGCATCGGGGTCGTCGGCACCCTCTCCAGCACGTTCAACGAGCCCTATGAGCTCGCGCGGCAGCTCGCCACCATCGACCATCTCTCCGGCGGCAGGGTCGGATGGAACGTCGTCACCTCGTCCGACGCCTTCCACGGGGCGAACTTCCGCCGCGGCGGGTATCTCCCGTACGACGAGCGCTACACCCGAGCTGAGGAGTTCGTCGCACTCGCCAAGCGCCTGTGGGAGTCGTGGGAGCCGGGCGCCGTGCTCGCCGACCGAGCGGCGGGGCGCTTCGTCGACCCGCACCGCGTGCACGAGGTCGCCCACCGCGGCCGGCAGTTCGACGTCTCCGCGACGAGCACCGTGCCGCGGAGCCCGCAGGGCTTCCCCGTGATCGTGCAGGCCGGAGACTCCCCGGCCGGCCGTGACTTCGCGGCGGCCAACGCCGAGATCATCTTCTCCCGGCACACCGGGTTCGACGAGGGTCAGGCGTTCTACCGCGATGTGAAGGGTCGACTGCCGGCGTCGGGGCGCACGGAGGACTCGCTGCTGATTCTGCCCGCGGCGACGTTCGCGATCGGCGACAGCGATGCCGACGCTCGGGAGGTCTCTCGGGAGATCGGCTTCGCGCAGACGTCTCCTCAGACCGCGGTCGCCTGGATCGAGGCGATCTGGGGTCGAGAGCTCCCCGGGCTCGACCCAGACGGACCGCTTCCGTCGGTCGAACCCGCGGAGGGCGATCAGCGCCTCGGTCAGGTCTCCACGAGAGTCGAGGATCGCGTCGCCCGCGCCGCGGCCCTGCGGGATCGGGCGGCGACCGAGGGGCTGACGCTCCGACAGCTGGTCGCCGCCGAGACAGCGTCTCATACCTTCGTCGGTTCGCCCGAGACGATCGCGGCGGAGATCGACCGCTACGTGCAGGGGCGCGCATCCGACGGGTTCGTGCTCGTGCCGCACCTGACTCCGGGCGGCCTCGACCCGTTCGTCGACCGAGTCGTGCCCGTGCTGCAGGAGCGCGGCGTGCTCCGCGACCGGTACGAGACCGACGCCGAGACCGGTGCGCCCGTCACCCTGCGGCGCACGCTCGGATTGCCACAGCCTCCCGCGGCGGCGGCACCGGTGCGCCGGGACGAGGTCGCGGCATGACCGCGGCTCCTCCGTCGCTCGCGACCTCGGCGGCTGGGGGCGCGACGGCGGATCGCGAGGCATTCGAAGTGCGCATCGTGCACCCGTCGGATCCGCTCGCCCAGCCGCTGCTCGCCGACCTGGAGCGCGAGTACGACGCGCGGTACGGCGTCGAGGTGTTCGGCGAGCCTGCGGCGGTCGAGATGAATCGGTACCCGCTCGACGCCTTCGCGGCCCCGAACGGTGCGTTCATCGTGCTGCTGCTCGATGGCGAGCCCGTCTCCGGCGGTGCGTGCATGCGATACGACGAGCGCACGGCGGAGTTCAAGCGCGTGTGGACCCGTACGGACCTCCGCGGGCGCGGGCTCGCGCGGCGCGTGCTGAGCGCGCTCGAGCAGGAGGCGGGTCGCCTCGGCTATCAGCGGGTCACGCTCACGACGGGGCCGCGCCAGCCCGAGGCGGTCGCGCTCTACCTCAGGGCCGGGTACACACCGCTCTTCGACCAGGCGCTCGACGCAGCGACGATCGACATCCACGCATTCGAGAAGACGCTTCCGCCGATCGTCGGCCGAGCGGCGCCCGTGGCGCAGGGCATCACCGGGATCGCACCGGCACCACTCACTCCCACCGCGCAGAAGGACCCATCATGACCGCAACACTCGAGACCCCGACGACCGAGGCGGCGGACCGCGCTGCGCAGCCGCACCAGCTCGACGTCGTACCGCTGCGCCACTGGTGGCGCTGGGCGTTCAGCGCTGTCGCCGTGTTCCTGCTCGCGCAGCTCATCTGGACGTTCTTCTCCAACCCCCAATGGCGGTGGAGCGTCTTCGCCGAGTACTTCTTCAACGACGCCGTGCTGCGCGGCCTCTGGCTCACCCTCTGGCTCACCGCCGTCTCCGCCGTCGTCGGCTTCGCGCTCGGCGGGATCCTCGCCCTCGGCAGGCTCTCGGGATCTGCGCTGCTGAGCTCGTTCGCCTGGGGGTTCATCTGGTTCTTCCGCTCGGTTCCGCTGGTCGTGCAACTGGTCATCTGGTACAACCTCGGGTACCTGTTCCCGACGCTCGGCATCGGCTGGCCGTTCACATACGACTTCTTCGTCGTCGAGTTCGACACCGTGCGGCTGCTGTCGGGATCAGTCGCGGCGATCCTCGGTCTCTCGCTGCACCAGGCGGCCTACTCGGCGGAGATCATCCGCGGCGGGCTCCTCTCCGTCGATCAGGGCCAGCTCGAAGCGGCACGCGCGCTCGGCATCCCGCGTGCTCGTCGTTTCTTCCGCATCGTGCTGCCCCAGGCGGCGCGAGCGATCCTCCCGAACGCCTTCAACGAGGTGATCGGCCTGCTCAAGGGAACATCGGTCGTCTTCGTCGTCGCCCTGCCAGAACTCTTCTACACGGTCCAAGTCATCTACAACCGCAACCAGCAGGTGGTGCCGCTGCTGCTCGTCGCCGCGGTCTGGTACACGATCTTCACCACGGTGCTCAGCATTGTGCAGTACTACATCGAGCGTCGGTTCTCCCGAGGCACCGCCCGAGAACTGCCCCCGACCCCGCTGCAGCGCCTGCGCCGCACGATCACGGCGCTCTCGGGCGGCCGATCCCACGGCCCTCGCGAGCGCGCCGCTCGAAACGGTCGGACCATCGCGACGACCGGCCCCGTGTCCACCCACTCCGTCGCGGCGATCACCGCGCACGCCCAGTAGGAGCATCGCATGACTCTCACCACCGAAGCCTCGTCGGCGGCCCCTTCCGAACGGAGCGGCCTCGTCGAGATCAGCGGCGTCCACAAGTCGTATGGAGCCAATGAGGTGCTGCACGACATCTCCCTCCGCGTCGAACCCGGGCAGGTGGTGAGCCTGCTCGGTCCCTCCGGCTCGGGCAAATCGACGCTGCTGCGAGCGATCAACCACCTCGAGACGATCGACGGGGGCGCCATCACCATCGACGGCGAGTACATCGGGTACGAGCGGCGCGGCGGCAAGCTGCACGAGCTCCACGAGAAATACGTGCTCGAGCGCCGCACCCGCGTCGGCATGGTGTTCCAGAACTTCAACCTCTTTCCGCACCTCACCGCGCTCGAGAACATCATCGAAGCCCCCATCGGTCTGAAGCGGGCCGGGCGGCGTGAGGCGATCGCGCAGGCCGAGGTGCTGCTCCAGCGCGTGGGGCTCGCGGATCACGCCGATCACTATCCTCGCCAGCTCTCGGGCGGCCAGCAGCAGCGCGTGGCGATCGCCCGTGCGCTGGCGCTCGAGCCCGACGTGCTGCTGTTCGACGAGCCCACCAGCGCGCTCGACCCGGAACTGGTGGCCGAGGTGCTCCGTGTGATCCGGGACCTCGCCCACAGCGGCACCACACTCATCATCGTCACCCACGAGATCGGATTCGCCGCAGAGGTCTCCGACCATGTCGTATTCCTCGACGCGGGTCGCATCATCGAGGCGGGCAGTCCGCAGCAGGTGCTGCGGGCACCCGAGCAGGCGCGCACGCAGTAGTTCCTCGACTGGGTCATCTGACTCGAGCCCGCTCACAACGACCCGGCCGCCGCGACGCCGTCGCCGCTCATCCGCTCATCCGCTCTGCATCCACCGCATCACCATCACGAAGGACGTCACCCATGCCCACGATCCCCACACCTTCCGCTCCCGCGTCGCGCCTCCGCTCCCGCGTCGCGCTCGTCTCGCTCGCCGTGCTCGCGCTCGCCGGCCTCACCTCCTGCGGTGCGGTCGTGACGGAGGAGGAGCAGGCGAACGCCGCTCCCGGCAGCGCGGCAGATGCAGCGCCCGCCGGCGACTCCCCATTCGACCTGACCAGCGCGAGCGTCGACGAGCGCCTGCGCATCGATCCCGTGCCAGCGGCGGTTGCCGCACTGGAGGCGAGCGGGTTCGATCCGATCCAGGAGGGCAAGCTGACCGTCGCTCATTCCGCGTACGAGGCACCACTCGGATTCCTGGCCGAGGACGACAACGCGACCCTCCTCGGCATCGAGCCCGACATCGCGAACCTCGTCGCCGACGGGCTCGGGCTCGAGTACGCGCCCGAGAACGTCGCGTGGGCGGACTGGCCGCTCGGCGTCGAGTCGGGCAAGTACGACGTCGTCGTCTCGAACGTGACCGTCACCGAAGAGCGGAAAGACCTGTTCGACTTCGCGACGCACCGCAACGACGTGCTCGCGTTCTCCGTCGCCGCCGACAGCGAGATCGAGGAGATCGCCGAGGCGAAGGATGTCGCCGGACTCACCGTCGTGGTCGGCAGCGGGACGAACCAGGAGAAGATTCTGCTCGACTGGTTCGCGGAGAACGAGCGGAACGGACTCGAACCGGGCGAAGCCGTGTACTACGACGACAACGCCGCAGGCCAGCTGGCGCTCGTATCCGGTCGGGTCGACGCCATTTTCGGGCCGAATCCGACCGCGTCCTACGTCGCCGCGGTGAGCGGTGAGTCGAAGGTCGTCGGCACGCTCAACGGAGGGTTTCCCGAGAACGCTCAGATCGGCGTGACCACGGCTCGCGACAACGGGCTCATCGAACCCGTCTCGATCGTGCTGAACGCGATCATCGAGGACGGCACGTACGCGAAAGCCCTCGAACGCTGGGACCTCTCGGACGAGGCCGTCGCCGAGTCTCTCGTCAACCCTCCCGGCCTGCCGCGCCCGTGACCGAGCGACGCTCCCGTTTCCGCACCCAGCACTCGGTGCCGCGATCCCGCCGCGCCGCATCCGATGGAGATCACATGACCGCCAGTCGCCACCGTTCCCCGCAGCACCACCGTTCCCTCCGGCGCGCTGCAGCCCTGCTCGCCGCGCTCGCAGCGACCGCCTGCGCCCTCACCGCATGCTCGGCGCTCGTGACCGACGATGAGCAGCGCAGGGGCACGAGCACCGAATCGACCGCACCTGCTTCCGAAGCCGCCTTCGATCTCACCACCTCGAACCTCGACACCCGCCCGCACACGGACCCTGTTCCGCAGGCCGTCGAGGCCCTCGCCGCCAGCGGCTTCGAGCCGGTGCAGGCGGGGAAGCTCACCGTCGCGATTCTCGGCGCGGGATCCCCGCCCACCTCCTTCTTCGCAGAGGACGACGCGCAGACCATCATCGGCAGCGATCCCGATTTCGGATCCCTGCTCGCCGAGGGGCTCGATCTCGCATACGCGCCCGAGAACGTCGCGTGGGCCGATTGGCCGCTCGGCGTCGAATCGGGCAAGTACGACCTCGCCCTCATCAACATCGGCGTGACCGAGGAGCGGAAGGAGCTCTTCGACTTCGCCACCTATCGCGACGCCGTCATGGCGTTCACCGTGGCGGGGGACTCCGAGGTGACCGAGATCGCGGAGCCGGCCGACGTCTCCGGGATCAAGGTGATCGTGGGCAGTGGGACGAACCAGGAGCAGTACCTGCTCGACTGGTTCGCCCAGAACGAGGAGGCGGGCATCGACCCCGGCGAAGCCGTCTACTACGACGACTCGGCAGCGGGGCTGCTCGCGCTCACCTCGGGCCGCGCCGACGCGAGCATCGAGCCCTACGCGCTGGCCGCCTTCCGGGAGCAGACGCTCGGAGACACGCGCATCGTCGGCGCGTTCAACAGTGCCTATCCCGTCGACGGGCAGATCGGCGCTGTGACCGCGAAGGGCAGCGGGCTCGTCGAACCGGTGCAGCTCGTCTTCGCGTCCCTCATCGAGAACGGGCAGTACGACGCGGTGCTCGAGCGCTGGGGGCAGGAGGACGAGGCGATCGCCGAGTCGCTCATCAATCCGCCCGGGCTGCCGAAGCCGTGAGCGACGGGTGGGAGACCGGCGGAGCGGATCCGGTCGTCGTCGTATGCGTGGGGGCCGGCCCCGCGGCGATCATGCTGCTCGAGCGCCTCGTCGCGAACCACGAGCGGGATCGCCCCGGGCTGCCGATCGAGCTGCACCTCGTCGATCCGCACCACCCGGGCGGCGGCCGCATCTGGCGGCGCGATCAGTCGCCGCTGCTCAAACTCAACTCCATGCTCGAAGACGTCGCCTGCTTCACCGACCCCTCCTGCACCCTCGACGGGCCGGTCACCCCCGGGCTCTCGCTCGCCGAATGGGTGCGGAGCGTGCGCACAGGCGAGATCCCGATGCCCGAATGGGCCGACGAGGCCATCGAACGGGAGATCCGTGAGATCGAGGCGCGCGACTTCCCCACTCGACGGCTGAACAGCGCCTACCTCGGATGGGTGTACGAGGAGACGCTGCGTCGCGCGTCCGACCGCTTCACGGTCGAATGGCATCGAGACATCGCTGTCGCGGTCGAGGATCACCAGGACTCCGAGTCGTACCGGTCATCCGTGCACCTCGCATCCGGCGCAGCACTCGACGCCGACATCCTGGTCTACGCACTCGGGCACAACGGCACCGAGCCCTCCTCGGAGTCGAAGCGCCTCGCCGGTTTCGCCCGGCGGAACGGGCTCGAGTACGTGGCGCCCGCGTTCACCGCCGACCTCTCCCTCGACCACCTCCGAGCGGGTACCGATGTGATCGTTCGGGGCATGGGGCTCGCCGCCATCGACCTGATCGTCATGCTCACGAGCGGACGCGGCGGCCGATTCTTCGAGAACGCTCGCGGCGCATTGCAGTACGCCCCGAGCGGCCGCGAGCCGGTGCTGCATCTCGGCTCGCGCCGCGGTGTGCCCTATCGGTCGAAGATCACGAGCCGCATGGTCGGCGATGCCACCGTGCTCGAGTACGTCGGGGCCGAGTTTCGCGCTGCCGTCGAGCACCGCGACGAGCCGCTCGACTTCGAGCGCGACGTCTGGCCGCTCGTCGCCAACGAGTTAATCACCGGGTACTACCGAGAGCTATTCACCGGCCACGCCGAGCGCGTCGTCGGCGACTGGGCGGCGTTCTGGCCGCTCCTGCGCGCGGCACTCGCCCGCGACGGCGGCTACGCCTCAGCAGAACTCGCCGAACTCATCGCGACGCATGTGCCCGACTGCGATGATCGCTTCGATCTCGAAGCCTTCGAGCGTCCGCTCGCCTTCGCCCCAGCGGGCCGCGAGCCGCAGCCGCCCGGTCGTCCCGATGAGCGCACGCCGAGCGGCGACGTGCACCACCGCGTCGTCGAGCACGTCAGCACCGATCTGCGACACCGCACCGCTCAGCGCCACAGCGCCACCCAGGCCCTCTTCATGACCGGCCTGCACGTCTACATCTCGCTCGCCGAGATTCCCCCCGAGCGGTGGAACGCTCGAAGTCGCACACAGCTGCTCCCGCGCCGCTGGCATGCCACATTCAGCTATCTCGCCTCCGGGCCTCCGGGCCACCGGCTCGCAGAGCTCCTCGCCCTCGCCGACGCCGGGGTCGTGCGCTTTCTCGGGGGCGAGCTGCAGGTGAGCGCCGATGAAGACGGCGGGGCGTTCACGGCGACCGGCACCGCCGTGGTGAGCGAGGCCGCGGTAGCGAGTGCGAGCATCACCGCGAGCACCCTGATCGACGCCTGGCTGCCCGAAGCTCGAGCGTCGCGCAGCGACAACCCCCTGCTGCGGCAGCTGGTGGCGTCTGAGCGCGTCTCCGAGCTCACCGTGGCCGACGCCGACGCCGACGCCGACGGCGCATCGACCACGGGGCAGATCGAGACCGGACCAGGCGGACGCATCCCCGGCCGAACCAGACAGTTCGGGCTGGGTCCGTTCGTCGCCGGACCGACCGGGGGAGCGTTCACCCGGCCAGGGCTCGACTCGCTGCCGTTCCGCATCCACGACCGGGTGGCGCGCGCGATCCTCGCCGAAGTCGCCGAAGTCGCCGAGCAGCGCGCCGTGTCGCACGACGTCCGGTTCGCAGCGACGCACCGCTGATTGCCGAGAGGCACCAGCCGGTGCAGAATGACGCATATGGCACTCGATCACCCGGGCACGCTCAGCGGCTCTCTCGTCACGCTCGACCCTCTCTCGCTCGACCACCTGGAGGGACTCGCCGCGGCGAGCTCCGACGGTGAGCTGTGGAAGCTCTGGTACACCACGATCCCGGCACCCGACGAGATGGAGACCGAGATCCGGCGCCGCCTGAGGCTGCAGGACGCGGGTTCGATGCTCCCGTTCACCGCACGTCGCACGGACACGGGCGCGATCATCGGTATGACGACCTTCATGAACATCGATGCGCTCACGCCGCGCGTCGAGATCGGGTCGACCTGGAACGCCGCAAGTGCGCAGGGAACCGGCACCAATCCCGAATCGAAGCTGCTGATGCTGCAGCACGCATTCGAGGTGTGGGGGTGCAGCGCCGTCGAGTTCCGCACCGACCACAACAATCACCAATCGCGCGCAGCGATCGCCCGGCTCGGCGCGAAGCAGGACGGCATCCTGCGCGCCCACCTCCGGCCGGCCGCCGGGTATCAGCGCGACACGGTCGTGTTCTCGATCACCGAGCCAGAGTGGGCCGGCGTGCGGCTCGGGCTCGAGCATCGTCTCGCGAAGCGCCTGGCGGCGTAGCGGTTCAGGGGCTCGGCGGGCCCACGGCGACCGTGACGAGAGCCGCGATCGCGTCATCGTCGAGCGGGGTGCGGCTCAGCGCGCGGAGCAGGAGAGCCCCGACGAGCGCCTCGGAGATGTCGTCGACCGGAGCGCCAGGCGGCAGGTGCGGTTCGCTTCCGAGCGCCGCCGTGAGCCGCGTCGAGACGGCGCCCGACCCCGATCCGGCGATCACGTCGCGCAGACGCTGACCGACATCGGCGTTGTCGGTCGCCGCGGCGATCAGCGAGCGCGCCAGGCTCTCACCCTGCGGGCTGAGCAGTACATCGCCGACGGCGCGCAGCCACGCCGTCAGATCCCGGCGCACATCGCCTGTGTCGGGAACCTCGAGCCGTTCTGCGAGGATCATGCCCTCGAGCAGGGCCTCGGCGATGATCGCGCTCTTCGACTTCCACCACCGGTAGATCGTCTGCTTGCCGACGCCCGCGCGGGAGGCGATGCCCTCGATGGCGAGGTGGTCGTAGCCGCGTTCCGCGAGCATCTCGACGGCTGCCTGCAGAATCGCCTGGCGCGCGGCCTCGCTGCGCACCGGGCCGCTGCGGGATGACGCTGCCACGTGACCTCCATTCAGTAAAGACGAGACGGTCCGTGTTATCTTAGCCCCTGCTGGTCGACGACGATGGCGGCCCGCCTGATGCGGCCGCCGCGAACTGGGGAGATTGCATGGCCGAGTTGCTGCACCGACTGGGAACCTTCGCCGCGAAACGCGCGTGGACGGTGATTCTCGCGTGGATCGTCATCCTCGGCATCGCCGTCGGCGGGTTCCTCATCGGGTTCAAGGGCCTGAGCTCCAGCTTCGACGTTCCCGGAACCGCCTCCGGCGAGGTGCTCGAGGAGCTCGAAGCATCACTCCCCGACTTCAGCGGCGCCTCGGGAACGGTCGTGTTCCACTCCGAGGACGGGGCGCCGCTCACCGACGCTCAGCGATCCGACATCTCGGAGCTGGCCGAGGCAGCGAAAGACCTGCCCGACGTGGCAGACGTCATCGACCCGTTCGAAGCCCAGCAGCAACTCGAAGAGCAGCAGCAGCAGATTGTCGACGGACGCCAGCAGATCGCAGACGGGCGAGCGCAAGCCGAAGCCGGTCAGCAGCAGCTCGACGCCGCCCGCGCGCAGATCGCCGAGGGGCAGGCGCAACTCGACGCGGCCGGCGCCCAGCTGGCAGCGATCGAGATGCCAGAAGAAGCGCGAGCGCCCCAGCTCGCACAGCTCGAAGCGCAGCAGCAGCAGCTCGACGCCGGGAACGCCGAGCTCGACGCGCAGCAGGAGCAGCTCGACGCCGGCATCGCCGAACTCGACGAGAACCAGGCGAAGCTCGAACAGGGCGCGGAGCTCGCCTCCTACGCCGAGAAGATCGGCGTCGTATCGGCTGATGAGGCGACCGCGCTCGTGAACGTCTCCTTCACGGAGCCCCGGCTCGACCTCTCGCAGGAGACGAAGGACGCCGTGGTCGAGCATTTCGAAGGCACGCCCGTCGACGGGGTGCAGGTCGCGATCTCCACCGACATCTCGCAGGGCGTGCCCGAGATCCTCGGCGTCGGCGAGGCGGTCGGCGTCGTCATCGCGGCCATCGTGCTCATCGTCGTGCTCGGCTCGATCCTCGCCGCCGCCTTCCCCATCGTCACCGCACTCGTCGGCGTCGGCATCGGAGCCATGGCGACGCTCGCGTTCTCCGGCGTGACGCAGATGGCCTCGGTCACCCCGATCCTCGGAGTGATGCTCGGCCTCGCCGTCGGCATCGACTACTCCCTCTTCATCCTGTACCGGCACCGCAAGCAGATGCTGCAGGGCGCCGGCGTCGTCGAATCGATCGGGCTCGCCAACGGCACCGCGGGCAACGCGGTCGTGTTCGCAGGCACCACCGTGATCGTCGCCCTGCTCGCGCTGAACATCACGGGCATCCCATTCCTCGGCCTCATGGGCACGGCAGGCGCCGTCAGCGTCGCCGTCGCAGTGCTCATCGCGATCTCCCTCACCCCGGCGCTGCTCGGTCTCGCCGGCACGCGCCTGCTGAGCAAGAAGGCCCGTGCGCGGGCTTCGATCGCAGCGGCCGGCGAACCGGGCACCGCCCCCGATGTGAATCGCGGCGTGAAGCCCATGACGAACCTGCGCGCCGTCGTCACGGCGGTCGTCGCCACGGTCGTGCTGCTCGTCATCGCGATCCCGTCGATGTCGATGCGTCTCGGTCTACCCGACGGCGGGTCGGAGGCCGAAGGCTCGACCGCGTACGAGGCGTACACGTTGACCGACGAGGCGTTCGGCGAGGGCGCGAACGGGCCGCTGCTCATCACCGCAGATCTGCCCGAGGGGCTCGACGACGACGGAGTGCTCGACGCGCAGCTCGCCGTCGCACGCGAGCTCGCCTCCATGGACGACATCGATGCGATCGCTCCGGTTGCCGTCTCGGACGACCATCGCCTCACCGCCTTCCAGGTCGTGCCGGCCGAGGGGCCGAACAGTCTGTCAACCGAGACCCTCGTGCGCGACCTGCGCGAACTCCCGCCCGTCGACGGCGAGATCGCGCTCGGGGTGGCCGGCCAGGCCGCCATCAACATCGACATCTCGGAAGGGCTGCAGGAGGTGCTGCCGCTGTACCTCGTCGTCGTCGTCGGCCTCTCCTTCCTCATCATGGTGATGGTGTTCCGCTCCCTCGTCGTGCCACTCATCGCGACCGGCGGCTTCGTGCTGTCGCTCTTCGCGACCTACGGGGCCGTCACCGCGGTGTTCCAGTGGGGCTGGCTCGGCGAGTGGCTCGGGGTGCACAACCCCGGCCCGATCCTCAGCTTCCTGCCCGTGATTCTCGTCGGCATCCTGTTCGGGCTCGCGATGGACTACCAGCTCTTCCTCGCGACCGGCATGCGCGAGGCCTACGCCCACGGGGCGCCCGCGAAGCTCGCCGTCGCGCAGGGATTCCGGGCCGGTCGCACTGTCGTCATCGCGGCAGCCATCATCATGGTGGCCGTATTCGGCGGGTTCATCGCATCGGATTCGGTGATGATCAAGTCGATGGGCTTCGGCCTGGCGCTCGGCGTGCTGCTCGACGCGATCGTCGTGCGCATGCTGCTCGTGCCCGCGCTGATGCATCTCGTCGGGCGCGGCGCCTGGTGGCTGCCGAAGTGGCTCGACCGCATCATCCCGAACGTCGACGTCGAGGGGTCGGCGCTGGAGCGCCGCCACCCCGTGCACCACTAGCGGCGCGGCGCTGCCGCGCTGCCGCGTTGCCGCGCTGCGGCGCTGCCGCGCCTCAATCTGCGAGCGGGGTCACTTTGGGAGTGTGTCGCTCAGGAATGATCTATGACACGCTCCCAAAGTGACCCGCCGAGGAGAAATGGGTGGTCGCTCAGGCGACGCTGGTCTCCCTATCCGAGGTGTGCCCGCGCAGCTTCTATCGCCATGCCGAGGCCGACGAAGAAGCTGTGCGGGTCGTCGACGTCGGAGTCGAGAACTTGCAGAACAGTCCAACCTGCTTCGACCATGCTGCGGCGCCGTTGCAAGTCGAACCGCGCTTGATCGGGGCTCGAGAAGTGGTATCGACCTTCGTACTCAATCGCGATACGCAGTTCGGGGTAGCCGAGATCGGCATGGAACGTCCGTGCTCGCGTCGGCACAGGACAATTCACTTTCGGCTCCTCGAAGCCGGCAAGAATGATAGCAATTCGCAGAAAGCTCTCCGGAGGAGAATCGACCGGCGCGCGGAGTAGCGCGAGTGCGCGCGTGCGGAGTGGTCCGCCCACCGTGGTCCGATGGCGCTGGTGAGCATGTCGGAGCTCCTCGAGCGAGCAGAGTGGTGCGGCCCGCCCGCCCGGTGCGCCTCGGATTCGCGCGCCGGAGATCAGAAAATCTCCCGCGGCGACGAGGCCGGCGAGTGTAGTCACCGGGCCGAGCTGGCACCAGATATCACTGGCGGACGGAAGGGTGAGGCCGTGGTTTTCGGTCCACTGGAGTATCCCGCTCTTCACTCGGTGACCGTCGATGAGACGGTGCCGGGGTGCGCGTTGCGGCAGGAAGAACTCCTGCCTGAGCGTCATTCCCACCGCGATGCAACGGTCGCGGTAGCTGAAATCGTCGTACTCGAAATTCGGGTGCAGCACGATCCCGCGCCCGATCCGGCGCACATCGTTTGCACCGAGACGTTTCGAATGCACTCCGGCCTGAATCAGCTCCACGGAGCGATAGGCGCCGGGAGGAACATTGATGGTGTGCCGCCGTGACATAGTGCAAGCATCACTCTGCGCGGAATATGCCTGAGTCGAATATCAGTCTTGGTGGATATGTGGCGCGGATTCAGCGCTCCGGCAGGATGTGGGGGGAGAACCGCTGCACCCGGGGGAGGGTGCTAAACACGCCCCTTTCCCCCGCCCCCATCGCTTCCGTTGTTCGAGCCGGGTCACTTTCGGAGCGTGTCGACACGCTCCAGAAATGCGACACGCTCCCAAAGTGACCCGGCTCGTTGAAGTGCGGGGCGCCGCGGCCGCAGCGCAGCGGGGCGCAGCCGCGGCCGCCGCCGCTGCAGCGCAGCGCTACGCGCCAGCACGGGCGCGGGCCGCGGCGCCGTGCTCGAGCGGTGTGAGGCGCTGCAGCTGGGTGACGTGGGCGGGCTCGAGCTCCGCGATCGAGGCGACGCCGAGCAGCTTCATGGTGCGCTCGATCTCGTCGCGCAGGATCGCGATCGTGCGATCGACCCCGGCTCGCCCGCCGGCCATGAGCCCGTAGAGGTAGGCGCGTCCGATGAGGGTGAACTTCGCCCCGAGTGCGATCGATGCGACGATGTCGGCGCCGTTCATGATGCCGGTGTCGACCATCACCGTCGCGTCGCGACCGACCTCGCGCACGACCTGCGGCAGGAGGTGGAACGGGATCGGCGCCCGGTCGAGCTGGCGGCCGCCGTGGTTCGACAGGATGATGCCGTCGACGCCGAGGTCGATGAGCTTCGCCGCGTCCTCGACGGTCTGCACGCCCTTCACGACGAGCTTGCCGGGCCACATCTCGCGGATCACTTTGAGGTCTTCGTAGCTGATGGTGGGATCCATCGCGGCGTCGAGCAGCTCGCCGACGGTGCCGCCGGTCGTGGAGAGTGACGCGAATTCGAGCTTGGGGGTGGTGAGGAAATCGACCCACCACCACGGCCGGGGGATCGCGTTCACGATGGTGCCGAGGGTGAGCTGCGGCGGGATGGAGAATCCGTTGCGCTTGTCGCGCAGCCGAGCTCCGGCGACGGGCGTGTCGACGGTGAACTGCAGGGTGTCGAATCCGGCTTCCGCGGCACGGCGCACGAGGCCGTAGGAGATCTCGCGATCCTTCATCACATACAGCTGGAACCAGTTGCGGCCGTGGGGGTTGGCCGCTTTCACGTCTTCGATCGACGTGGTGCCGAGGGTGGAGAGCGTGAACGGGATGCCCGCGGCTCCGGCGGCGCCGGCTCCTGCGGTCTCGCCTTCGGTCTGCATGAGGCGGGTGAACCCGGTCGGGGCGATGCCGAAGGGCAGGGCGGAGGATCCGCCGAGGACCTGCACCGAGGTGTCGACGTTCGCGGCGGGCTTCAGGATGCCGGGGTGGAACTCGACGTCCTCGAACGCCTGGCGCGCGCGGGCGAGGGAGAGTTCGCCCTCTGCGGCGCCGTCGGTGTAGTCGAACGCCGCTTTCGGAGTGCGGCGCTTCGCGATGGTGCGCAGGTCGTTGATGGTGAGCGCGGAGTCGAGGCGGCGCTTCTTGCCGTCGAACTCGGGGCGCTTGAACTGCATGAGGTCGAGAAGTTCGGAGGGGTTGGGGAGTTGACGGGTAACCATGACTGAAACCTAACGCGAAGCGGGGGTGTAACGGATGGGGGCGGTGGATCGGGCCACGACGGCGCGCAGCTCGGCGAGGCCCGGGCCGATGAGGCCGAGCGTCTGCGCCTGGATGAGCAGGTTGCCCATCGCGGTCGCTTCGACGGGGCCGGCGAGCACTTCGAGGCCGGATCGGTCGGCGAGGCGCTGGCAGAGCAGGGTGTTCTGCGAGCCGCCGCCGACGACGTGGATGGTCGAGACTTCGCGATCCGCCAGTCGGCTCGCCGTCTCCACGGCGTCGGCGAATGCCACGGCGAGGCTCTCCGTGATCGAGCGGACGATCTCGGCCCGCCCCTCGGGTGCGCGTTCGCCGCGTGCTTCGAACCAGCGCACGATGCGGTCGGGCAGGTCGCCGGGCGGCATGAACTGGGGGTCGTTCGCGTCGAAGACGGGGATGGGGCCGGTGACCGATGCTGCGTCGGCGAGCAGTTCGCCGAGCAGGCTGGATCGCTGCGCGTTCGTCGCACCGGGCTCCCAGTGCCGCAGCGACTCCGAGAACAGCCATGTGCCCATGACGTTGTGCAGGAAGCGCGTGGTGCCCTCGATGCCGCCCTCGTTGGTGAAGTTCGCGAGGCGGGCGGCGTCGGTGAGCACGGGAGCGTCGAGTTCGAGGCCGACGAGGCCCCAGGTCCCGCACGAGATGTAGGCGAAGTCGGCTCGCGTGGCCGGTACCGCTGCGACGGCGGAGGCCGTGTCGTGCGAGGCGACCGCGACGACGTCGATCGCCCGGCCGATGACCTTCGCCGCGTCTCCGGTGACGGGCCCGAGGCGGGTGCCCGCCTCGATGAGCTGCGGCAGGATGCGCGCGGGAATGCCCGCCTCTTCCGCGAGTTCGAGATCCCATTCGCGTGATCGCGGATCGAGCAGCCCGGTGGTCGACGCGTTGCTGCGCTCCGCGGCCTCCACTCCGGTGAGCCAGTAGTTCAACAGGTCCGGCACGAGCAGTGCGCGGTCGGCCACGTCGAGCAGGCCGTCTTCTGCGGCGAGCTGGAAGATCGTGTTGAAGGTGAGATGCTGCAGGCCGTTGCGGGCGTAGAGGCGCTCGGCCGGTACGCGCGCGTGCACAGCTGCGACGCCGGCTTCGCAGCGCGCATCGCGGTAGTGGTAGGGGATGCCGAGCAGGCGGCCGTGACGCAGCAGGCCGTAGTCGACCGCCCACGAGTCGATGCCGATCGACGCGATCTTTCCAGGGGCGCTGCGCTCGGCGGCGGCGAGCCCCTGCAGCGCCTGGTGGTAGAGCTCGAGGAAGTTCCAGTGCAGGCCGTCGCTCGTGCGCACGGGGTCGTTCGCGAAGCGCGCCACGTGCTGGGTGCGCAGTTCGGCACCGTCTGGGCCGTGCTCGATGCGGCCGACGATGACGCGCCCGCTCGTCGCCCCGAGGTCGACTGCTGCGACGGCGCGACCGGCGGCCGGAGCGCCGACGTCGGCGCCGCCGACCGCCGATCCTGCAGCCGCGTCGCTCATCGCAGGAACGCCGCGGCGACGCCGGAATCGACGGGGATGTGGAGACCGGTGGTGCGCGTCAGCTCGGGGCCGGTGAGCACGTAGACCGCGTCGGCGACGTTCTCGGGCACGACCTCGCGCTTCAGGATGGTGCGGTTCGCGTAGAATTGGCCGAGATCTTCTTCCTTGACGCCGTAGGTCGCGGCGCGGTTGGCGCCCCACCCCGCTGCGAAGATCCCGGATCCGCGCACGACGCCGTCGGGGTTGATGCCGTTGACGCGGATGCCGTGCTCGCCGAGTTCGACGGCGAGGAGCCGCACCTGGTGGGCCTGGTCGGCCTTGGTGGCGGAGTACGCGATGTTGTTCGGGCCGGCGAAGACGCTGTTCTTGGAGGAGATGTAGATGACGTCGCCCCCGAGCTTCTGCGCGATCATGGCGCGTGCGGCGGCCTGGGCGACGAGGAAGGAGCCTTTCGCCATGACGTCGTGCTGCAGGTTCCAGTCGGCTTCGGTGGTGTCGAGCAGGGACTTCGAGAGCGAGAGCCCGGCGTTGTTGACGACGAGGTCGATGCCGCCGAATGCGAGCACCGCGGCGTCGATCGCGCCCTGTACGGCTGCCGCGTCGGCGACGTTCGCTGCCACGCCGATGGCGACGTCTGCATTCCCGAGCTCGGCTGCTGCGGCCTGCGCCTTCTCGAGGTCGAGATCGGCCACGACGACGCACGCGCCCTCGGCGGCGAGGCGCGTTGCGATCGCCTTCCCGATGCCGGAGGCGGCGCCGGTGACGAAGGCGATGCGGCCCTGGTGCGACTTCGGTTTCGGCATGCGCTGGAGTTTGGCCTCCTCGAGAGCCCAGTACTCGATGCGGAACTTCTCTGCGTCGCTGATGGGGGCGTAGGTGGAGAGCGACTCGGCACCGCGCATGACGTTGATGGCGTTGACGTAGAACTCGCCGGCGACGCGTGCGGTCTGCTTGTTCGCGCCGTAGCTGAACATGCCGACGCCCGGGATGAGCACGATGAGCGGATCGGCGCCGCGCATGGCGGGGCTCGTCTCGTCGGCGTGCGCCTCGTAGTAGGCGCGGTAGTCCTCGCGGTACGCCGCGTGCAGTTCGTGCAGGCGATTGATCTGATCCTCGGCCGTGGCGGTGGCCGGCAGATCGAGTACGAGCGGCTTCACCTTTGTGCGCAGGAAGTGGTCGGGGCAACTTGTGCCGAGCGCCGCGAGCGGGGCGAGCTTCTCGCGGGACAGGAAGTCGAGCACGGCGTCGGAGTCAGTGAAGTGCCCGACCATCGGCTTGTCGGTGCTCGCGATTCCCCGCACCACCGGCGCGAGCTGGGCTGCGCGGGCGCGGCGCTCGGTCTCGGGCAGCGGCTCGAATCCGGCGACGACGCCGCCGAAGGGTTCGGGTGCGCCGTGCTCGGCGATGTAGGCGGCAGCGGTGTCGATGATCCAGAGCGAATTCCGCTCGCTCTCCTCGCTCGTGTCGCCCCAGGCCGTGATGCCGTGGCCGCCGAGGATGCAGCCGATCGCCTCGGGATGCTCCGCCTTGATGGCGGCGATGTCGAGGCCGAGCTGGAAGCCGGGGCGGCGCCAGGGCACCCACACGACCTTGTCGCCGAAGATCTTCGCGGTGAGCGCTTCGCCGTCGGCTGCGGTCGCGATCGCGATGCCGGAGTCGGGGTGCAGGTGGTCGACGTGGGCCGCGTCGACGAGGCCGTGCATTGCGGTGTCGATCGACGGCGCCGCGCCGCCCTTGCCGTGGAGGCAGTAGTCGAGGGCTGCGACCATTTCGTCTTCGCGCTCGAGGCCGGGGTAGACGTTCACGAGTGCGCGGAGGCGGTCGATGCGCAGCGCCGAGAGCCCGGCGGCGGTGAGCGTGCCGAGGTCGCCGCCGGAGCCCTTGACCCACATGAGTTCGACGTCTTCGCCGGTCACGGGATCGGTGGTGAACCCCTTCGCCGACGTGTTGCCGCCCGCGAAGTTCGTGTTCTTCTTATCTGCGCCGAGTCGGTTCGAGCGGGCGATGAGTGCCTGGGCGGTGGGGTCGGTCATGGGTGCCTCCGGAGCTGCCGTTTGTTGCTTCGTGTGAATTTAACACGAAATAACATGCTCGACAAGCGATCGTGCATCATCGGATCTCGACGAGGTCCCGATACGGATCGAGCCTGGGATCTGCGGGGTCGAGTTCCGTGATGAGCGTCGAAACGGCGGAGAGCTCGAGCGCCATGCCGGTCGAGCGCTTTCCGAGCTTCGACGAGTCGGCGCAGAGCACGGTCGCGTCGGCGGACTGCGCGAGGTGGCGCTTCACCTCGGCTTCCGCGAGCGACGCTTCTGAGGTGCCTCCCTCCGGGCTGATCCCGTCGGAGGAGGTGAAGAACACGCGCGTGTGCAGGAGGCGCGCTCCGGCGTTCGCAATCGGGCCGACCAGGCTGCCGGTGATCGCCTCGTGCGCACCGCCCGTCAACTGGGCTTCCACGCCGCCGAGACGCGCGAGCAATTCGAAGGTCTGGACGGAGTTGGTGCACGCGGTGAGCGCGCCGTGATCGCCGAGCATCTCAGCGAGGGCGTTGACCGTCGTCGATGCGTCGAGGGCGATCGCACCTCGACGGGGCACGAGATCGAGTGCCTTGCGCGCGATCGCGCGCTTCGCGCTCCCACGGGTCGCAAGCCGTTCGTCGTAGCTGCGCGGGCCGGTGGCGGGCACGGCGCCCCCGCGCACCCGTCGCACCGATCCCTCGACCTCGAGCATCTCCAGGTCGCGCCGAATGGTCATCGTCGAGACGTCGAACTGCGTCGCGGCCTGCTCGATGGAGATCTCACCCGCGGTGCGCGCGAGTTCGACGAGTTCTCTGCGCCGCCGCTCTCCCTCGATGCTTCCGTTCACGGCCATGTCTCTGAGCTTAGTGACCCGGCGCTACTACGCTAGGACCACCATGGTCTCCCTCGCCGCCGAAGAACGACGCGCCTGGCTGCTGCAGCGGCTCAGTGCGCTCCAGCGCGTCTCGCTGGCCGAGGCCGCATCGGAGCTGGGCGTCAGCGAGATGACCGTTCGACGGGACCTCGACGGCCTGGAGCTGGGCGGCACCATTCGCCGGGTGCGCGGCGGCGCCATGTACACCGGTCCCGTGAGCTTTCACGGCCGCGAGCAGTCTCAGGCCGCCGAGAAGGCGACCATCGCCGAGAAGCTGCTTCCGCTCGTGCCGACCAGCGGAATGATCGCGCTCGACTCGTCGACCACGATGCATCAGCTCGCTCAGCGCATCTCCGGGTCGGGAGACCTCACCGTCGTCACGAACGGGATGCTCACCTTCCAGGCGCTCCAGGAGCGGCCCGGCTTGACCGCCGTGCTCACCGGAGGAGCGGCCGATCGGCGAAGCGACTCGCTGGTGGGGCCCGTCACCACGGGCTTCGTCTCCCGCGTCCACTTCTCGGCGTTCTTCGCGTCTGCCGCTTCCCTGGACGAGCGGGGCTGCCATGAGAGCACGCTCGAGGAGGCCGAGGTGAAGCGGGCGATCGCGCGTGCTTCGGAGCGCGTGCTGATCGGCGTGCACAGCGAGAAGCTCGGCAGTGTCTCCGTCGCGCACGCCGTTGATATCGATGAGATCGACACCCTCGCGACCGAGCTCGCCCCCAATGCTCGTGATCTCGCGGCGTTCCGCCGCCTCGTCTCCGACTTGCGCTGACGCGCCGAGGCGGTGGTCCGGGTCCGTGGGGCCTGGGTGCGCCGTTGCGTCATCGTTACTTCACAAAAGTTGACAAAACCTCACATCTTGTAACACACTCATGTCTTGAAGGTGACGCCACGATGACGTGAGGAGCGTGCAGCAATGTCCCTACAGGACGTATCGACGGCCACCGGCCGCGGGGCAGGTCTGTCATTGCAGGTCGACCGGCTGGTGAAGGAATACCCCGGGGTTCGCGCACTCGACGGTGTCAGTCTCGACCTGCGGCCCGGTGAGGTGCACGCGATCATCGGCGAGAACGGTGCGGGCAAGTCGACGCTCATCAAGACCCTCTCGGGCGCCATCGCCCCGACCAGCGGCACGATCGCCGTCGATGGGGTGGTCCATGAACGGCTCACGCCTCAGCTGGCCAGGGAGCTCGGGATCGCGGTGATCTACCAAGAGTTCACGCTCTTCCCGAACCTCAGCGCATCCGAGAACGTCTTTCTCGGAGAGTTCATCATGAAGGGGCCGGTGCTCGACCGCAAGACCATGGCGGCGAGATCGCGTTCGCTCTTCGAGCGACTCGGAGTATCGATCGCGCCGAACGCCCTCGTCGAGACGCTCACCACCGGCTACCAGCAGATCGTCGAGATCGCGAAAGCGCTGTCGAAGGAGGCGAAGCTGCTCATCATGGACGAGCCGTCAGCGCCGCTCACCGCCTCCGAGGTCGACGCCATGTTCGCGATCGTCGACGTGCTCAAGCGCGAGGGCATGACCATCGTCTACATCTCGCACCGCATGGAAGAGGTCTTCCGGCTCTCCGATCGGGTCACCGTGCTGCGCGACGGTCAGTACGTCGGCACGGTCGACACCCCCGCCACCACGAAGCGCGAACTCATCTCGATGATGGTCGGCCGTGAGCTCGGGGAAGACTACCCGACGCGCACGAACGTGCTGACCGAACCGTCGCTGACGGTGACCGGCTTGACCGGCAACGGCGTGCGCGACATCAGCTTCGTCGCGCGAAAGGGAGAGATCCTCGGGTTCGCGGGTTTGATCGGCGCCGGTCGCACCGAGCTCATGGAGCTCGTCTTCGGGGCGAAACGGCCGGAATCCGGCACGGTCGCCCTGCACGGCAACTCGGTGCTCTCGCTCAACCCGATCGCGGCGATCAGGAACGGCATCGCCCTGGTCCCTGAAGACCGCAAACGGCACGGCCTGATCCTCGAGTTCTCGATCGAGCAGAACATCTCCCTGCCACGGCTCCCGGCGATGTCGCGCGCCGGCGTCATCTCGACCGCGGCCGAGCGCGAACTCTCCGACCGCTACATGCGCGAGCTGCGCATCAAGGCGCCGAGCGGCGCCGAGATCGTCGGCAATCTGAGCGGCGGCAATCAGCAGAAGGTCGTACTCGCGAAGTGGCTGGCCACGAGCCCGGAAGTGCTCATCTTCGATGAACCCACCCGGGGCATCGACATCGGGGCGCGGCATGAGATCTACCTGATCATGAACCGGCTCGCGGAGGAGGGGAAGACGATCCTGATGATCTCCTCCGATATGGAAGAGCTCATCGGCATGTCCGACCGGGTCGTCGTGCTGCAGGAGGGCCTGCAACGCGGGCTGCTCGAATCGGAAGACATCACTCAGGAAGCCATCCTCACGCTGGCTTCGGAAGGAGACCTCGCATGATCTCGAAGTTCCGACCGCGACTGCACGAGCTCGGGATCGTGCTGGTGCTGGTGCTGCTCATCATCGGTTTCAGCGCGCTCTCCCCGAACTTCTTGGACGCGAACAACCTGTTCAACATTCTTCGCCAGGTCACGACGCTCGGGATCGTGGCCGTGGGATTCGCGTTCGTGCTGCTGACCGGCGGCATCGACCTCTCCGTCGGCTACCAGATCTCGTTGTACGTCGTCGTGTGCGGCATCATGATGGCGCAATTCGACGTTCCCTGGCCGCTCGCGATCGTACTCGTGCTCGTGCTCGGCGTCGTGATCGGGCTGATCAACGGGCTGATCATCACCCTGACGGGTGTGGCCCCGCTGATCGTCACCCTCTCCATGATGACGATCCTCAACGGCGTCAGCTACCTGCTCTCCAAGGGCCTGCCGATCTCCGGCTTCCCGAGCGGCTTCTCCGTGCTCGGGCAGGGCGCCGTCATCGGCATCCCGATCTCCGTCATCGTGCTCGCCCTCGTCTGGGCGATCGGGTACTTCATCGCGAATCAGACCTACATCGGTCGGTACTTCTACGCGATCGGCAACAACGTCGAGGCGGCGCGCCTGTCCGGTGTGAATACGCGACGCACCCTGCTGCTCGTCTACGCAGTGAGCGGCCTCTTCACCGCCGTCGGCGCGATCCTGCTGCTGTCTCGACTGAACTCGGCGCAGTCGGCCACCGGAGCCGGGTTCGAATTCAGCGTGCTGACCGCATGCGTGCTCGGCGGCGTGAGCGTCATGGGCGGGCGCGGGAGCCTGTTCGGTGCGTTCATCGGCGTGCTCATCGTCGGCGTGCTCGACAACGGTCTCGTGCTGCTCAACGTCAGCGAGTACGTGCAGCTCGTGATCAAGGGCCTCATCCTGCTGGTCGCGGTGATCTACGACGCCACCTCGAAGCGCTCCGGCGGGCGGCGCAAGCAGATCGGTGGCGTGTCCATCTCACGAGGGCCGACGGCTGAACCGAAGACCGCGACCGTCCCCCTCTCCTGAACCCTCCGTTCTCGCGGAAACCAACGAAAGGAACCCCATGAAGAAGATCACTGCGATTGCGGCGACAGGAGCACTGCTGCTCGGTCTCGCAGCGTGCAGCTCCGGCGGGAGCAGCGCCGCTCCGTCCGACACCGAATTCTCGGTCGGCGTCACATTCTCCGATCTCTCCAATCCCGTCTGGGCTGAGCTCGTGCAGGAGGCGCAGTCCTACGGCGCCGAGGAAGGCGTCGAGGTCAACTACGTCGACGCCAAGAGCGATGCAGCCACGCAGGTGACGCAGATCGAGAACTTCATCCAGCAGGATGTGGACGCGATCATCATCTGCGCCGTCGATTCGGAATCGCTCAAGGCGGCGACGCAGAAGGCGCAGGACGCGGGTATCAAGATCGTCGGGTACACCCAGGTGCTCGACAACTACGACGCCCAGTACCTGGTCGATGCATACGAGACCGGGTACGCGAACGGCGAAGCCGCTGCGGAGTGGATCAACGAGAACCACGGCGATGAGGACGTCGTCGAGTGGGCGCTGATGGACCTGCCGACGTTCCCCGAGATCATCGATCGCGCGAACGGCATCAAGGACGCGGTGGAGGAGATCGCGCCGAACGCCGAACTCGTCGCGACGAACTCCGCGCTGACCGCCGAGGAGGGCGTGACGAACGCCGAGAACTTCCTGCAGGCCAACCCCGATCTGAAGATGATCGCCACGATCGGCGGCGGCGGCGCGCAGGGCGGCAACGAGGGAGTCAAGGCGAGCGGGATCACCGACTTCGACTCCTTCGGACTGTTCGGGATCGACGCCACCCAGATCGAGATCGAGAACATCATCAAGGGCGACCCGCAGAAGAGCTCCATCAGCCTCGGCGGCGGCAAAGCGCACGGGCGGACGCTGATCGACATCACCTCCGACCTGCTGAACGGCGAAGAGGTCGAGAAGGACCAGTTCATGCCGATCACCGTGATCGACGAGAGCAACGCGCAGGACTACTTCGACGAGATGTTCGGCGGCTAATCAGATATCGGGGGCGGCGCGAACCGGATCGGGTCGCGCCGCCCTGTCACTGCCAGCACCGTCGCGCGACGGCAGGCGAACGTCGAGGAGACAGACACATGACACGCATTCTTGCGGCCGGAGACTTGTTCATCCGGTCGACCCGTCTTCGCAGCGCGATCGAACTCGCCCTGAGCGGGGCTGGGGGCCCGGGATCCGAGATCGAGGTGAGGGAGATCGAGTTCCCGTGGCCCGACGCGCCGTTCGGGCGAGTGGGAGAGGTCGACGAGGCCTCCGGGACGGAGGAGGAACTCATCGAAGCGCTCGACGGGGTCACCGCCATCGCCACGCAGCTCGCGCCGCTCACGGAACGCGTACTCGCGGCCTGCCCAGACCTGCGTCTGATCGCGGTCTCGCGCGGCGGCCCGACGAACGTGAACCTCGACGCCGCGCGGGCCCGCGGAGTCGCCGTCGCGAATGTCCCGGGCCGCAACGGCATCTCCACCGCCGAGATGACGATCGGGCTCGCGCTCGCGCTCCTCCGCCGCATCCCGCTCTCGCACAACACGCTGCTGTCTCACGAGTGGCGGGGAGAGTTCTATCGGCATGAGGAGGTCGGCGGCGAGGTCAAGGGGTCGACCATCGGGCTCCTCGGCGCAGGCGCCGTGGGCGGGCACGTCGCAGGTGTCTTCGCAGCCATGGGAGCCGACGTGCTCGTCTACGATCCGTACGTGCAATCGGGATCACTGGGCTCCGGCGTGCGGTCGGCGCCCAGCATCGAGGACGTCTTCGCGCAATCCGATCTCGTATCCGTGCACGCGCGACTCTCTCCCGAGACGACCCATATGGTCAATGCCGAACGGCTCGCACTCATGCGCCCGGGTTCGCGTCTCGTGAACGCCGCGAGGGGCGGCCTCGTCGATTACGACGCCGTTGCCGATGCCGTGGAGCGCGGGCACCTTGCGGGCGCCGCGTTCGACGTCTTCCCCGAAGAACCGGTCGACTTCACGCACCGCATCTTCGGCTTGGCGGCGACCGGGCACGACATCGTCTTCACCCCGCACATCGCCGGAGCGAGCCGTGAGACCGCGGATCGCGCGGCAGACGGCGTGGCGGAGGAGATACGCCGGTATTTCTCGGGCGAACCGCTGCTGCACCCGCTCGTCGAGGCGCCGTCCCCCACGATCACCCGCCCCGCGCCGAGCCCGACCGCGCTGGGGCGGTAGCCTGCTCTGGCCCGTGCTGGGCAGGGCGCGACCGTCACCGGACCCTTCGACGAAGAGGAACTCACCCCATGACCCAACTGCTGCTCGGCATCGACGTCGGTACGAGTTCGGTGAAAGTGGTCGCGACGGATCGGGCTGGCACGCTCGTCGCCGATGCGTCGCAGCGATACCCGACCGCGACCGCTGGCGCGGCCGCCGAGCAGGATGCGACGGCGTGGTGGGAGGCGGTCTGCGCGTTGACGCGGCAGGTCGTCGCCGGAAGAACGGTACTGGCGGTCGCCGTCACCGCGCAGGCTCCGACACTGGTGCCCGTGGATCGGAGCGGATCGCCGACGTGTGCGGCGCTCACGTGGCTCGACCGGCGGGCGACGGCCGAAGCTGAGCGGATCGCGGAGATCGTTCCCCATTCGCGCAACGGCGCGGATCCCTTCTTC
Organism: Leucobacter manosquensis; assembly: GCF_018304845.1. Lineage (NCBI taxonomy): Bacteria > Bacillati > Actinomycetota > Actinomycetes > Micrococcales > Microbacteriaceae > Leucobacter > Leucobacter manosquensis. Next base: position 2,455,295 of record NZ_JAFEVO010000001.1, read on the forward strand.
GGCACCGCGAAGCTGCCGTGGCTCGCCGCGCACCGGCCCGAGGCGCTCGCCGCCGCGGAGCATGTGCTGTCTGCGAACGGCTTCATCGTGCGCCGTCTCAGCGGCGTCGCCGCGCTCGACGACACGACGGCCGCACTCATGCAGGGCTTCGACGACGAAACCGGTGCCTTCGACGCGGCGCTGCTCGATGCCGAAGACTCGCTCGCATATCTGCCGCCCATCGTGGCCGCGCGAACGATCGTCGGCACCGTCACACTCGAGGCAGCCCAGGCGACCGGCATCACCGCGGGGGCGAGCGTCGTCGCCGGAGGCATCGACTCGATCGGTTCAGCGCTCGAAGCCGGCGTGGTCGAGGTCGGCGATCCGCTCGTCGATATGACCGGGTTCTCGAGCGTCACGATTCTCGCGGTACCGCGCGGCACACGCGTTCCCGGTTTCATCCACACGCGGCACTGCGTGGCGGACGTCGATCTGCTCATCACGGCGCAGGTGACCGCGGGCGCCACCATCGACTGGGTGAACGGCCTCGAAGGCGCAACGGACCTGCGCGAAGACGCCGTGCTCCTGCAGCTGCCGAGACCCGGCGAGCTCACCATGGTGACGAGCCTCGCCGGCGAGCGCACGCCGGGGTGGAATCCGCACTCCCGCGGAGTGATCGACGGCATATCGCTCGCGACGACCGCCTCTGATCTGATGCTCGCCGCGATGGAGGGCAACGCCCTCGCCCTGGCTCGCGACATCGCGACGGTTCGCGAGGCGGGGTTCCCGATCGATCGCGTCGTATCGACGGGCGGCGGGTCGGCATCGCGCGCCTGGTCGCAGATCAAGGCCGATGTGCTGGGGGTGCGCGTCGATCATCCCGCGAGCGGGCACGGTGCGGCGCAGGGGGCGGCCATGCTTGCTGGAATCGCGACGGGCGCGATCGACTCGCTCGACGCGATCCGCTCGCACGGTCGTGAACTCGAGGCGAGCTTCACGCCGGACGCCCTGTTGACAGCGGCCTACGCGGAACGGACTGCTCACTTCGCGACGCTCAGCGCCCTGAACGACCGCCGCCGCTGAGCCGCGCGAATCGACGCGCCCTCTGCCCCGTCGCGGCGACCCTGCCACCACCGACCACGGCCAACTTCCAGCGGGGTCACTTTGGGAGGGTGTCGCGGTCGAATACCAGCATGACACCCTCCCAAAGTGACCCGGCTCGCTTGGCGGCCCGGCTCGCTTGGCGGCCCGGTTCGCTTGGCGGCCCGGTTCGCTTGGCGGCCCGGCTCGCTTGGCGGCCCGGTTCGCTTGGCGGCGGCGGCGCCGCGCGGTCGGTGGGAGCGGGCCAGCGGTGCGTCGTGCGCGCCGGTCCACCGCTTCATTGATCCATTTCGGCGTCCACGGTCCGGGAATGTGGCGGGAGCGCGAGCGCCCGTGTCGAGCGATCGCGCAGCGCTGCAGGGAGTTTCGGGGTAACGATTCCGTATCGGCCCCACCGCCTATTGTGCCGCGCGAAACAATTTGGTAGTTTCAATGAAACCTGCTTGGTTCAATGAACCAGAGAAGCGTACGCAGCATCACCACAAAGGAGTGAGTAATGGCACAGGCCGGTCCATACGCGGGAGTCACGAGTTCTGAAGCCGCGATCGAACGCGCGATGAACGATGCGAACGGCGTGCTGCGTCTCGCTCCCGCTTGGGTGCCGCGCGCGTTCTGCACCCCGGGTCGGCGTATCCGGCTGCACCCAGACGACTACTTCCCGCTGGGCAAGGAGCGCGGCGGCATCGATGAGCGTTGGTTGGCGAGTGCGATCCGGGCCGAGAACGGGCCGCGCACCGACCCGTTCGAAGGTCTGAGCCTCGTGCGCGATCCCGACGGCGGGGTGATCCCGCTCGATGAACTCATCGCGCACGCGAAGGGCGATGCCATCGGTGCGCTGTGGGAGTCGCACGGCCTCTGGCCGATGTACTCGAAGTTCTTCGACAACGAGTTCCCGCTGCCGTTCCACATCCATCACCGCGATGAACACGCCGCCCTCGTCGGCAAGCCCGGCAAGCCAGAGGCCTATTACTTCCCGCCGCAGATGAACAACCATGGCGGACAGTTCCCGTACACGTTCTTCGGGCTTCACCCGGAGGTCACGAAAGAGCAGCTCCGCGACAAACTCGCGGCCTTCCTCCGCGGCGGCGACAACCGCATCACCGACCTGTCCAAGGCGTATCGCATCACCCCTGGCACCGGATGGGACGTGCCCGCAGGTGTCCTGCACGCACCGGCCAGCATGTGCACCTACGAGCCTCAGGCGGCGTGCGATGTGTTCGCGATGACCGAGTCGTGGTCGAACAATCGCGAGGTTCCGGACGAACTGATGTGGAAGGACGTGCCCGCGAGCAATGTCGGCGACCTGGACTTCATCGTCGATCTCGCGGACTGGGACCTGAACATCGACGCCGACTTCTGGAGTCACCGCTTCACTCCGCCGGTCGAGACAGTCGAAAGCCGCGCCGGGTCGCCTGAGTACACGGAGCGCTGGATCACCTACCGCGCGACTGCGTTCAGCGCCAAGGAACTCACCGTCGCTCCGGGCGGGTCCGTCACCGTGGGCGACCGGGACGCGCACGGACTCATCGCGGTCGCCGGGCACGGCAGCATCGGCGGGCAGCACATCGCGGCGATCTCGAGCATCCGATATGGGCAGTTCTCGAGCGATGAGTTCTTCATCACGGCGGGCGCCGCATCGGGCGGGGTGCAGGTGGTCAACACGTCGACGACCGACGATCTGGTCATTCTGAAGCACTTCGGGCCCGGCAATCAGCAGCTCGCGAGCGAACGCGTCGAGCTGGGACTCTAACGATGTCCGCTCAACCGAAGCTGTACGGCCGGACACTCGCGGAGGTGAGGCGTCGCACCGGCTCGCTCCATCAGCTCGCCCGCATCGATCAATTCGACGAGACGCAGGGCGCGGCTCGGGGCGCTCGTCGCATCGTGCTCACCTCGGGTGGCGGGCTGACGGTCGAGCTGCACCCCGATCGCGCACTCGACATCGGCGCGGTGGCGTACCGGGGCGTCCCGATCGCCTGGCACTCTCCCACCGGATTCGCCGATCCCGGCCTCACCGTGGATTCGGGGACCGAGTGGCTCCGCACGTTCGGAGGCGGTCTGCTCGCGACCTGCGGGCTCGACACTTACGGCCCAGCGAGCACGGTGGCGGGAGTCGAGTACCCGATGCACGGCCGAATCGGTTCGACGCCGTCGGTCGTCACTCGGGCGCAGGTGACCGACGCCGAACTCGTGGTGGAAGCGGAGGTGCGTCAGGCCAGCGTCTTCGGAGACAACCTGCTGCTCACCCGCCGCATCACCCTACCGCTCGGCGGGGCGTCGATCGTGGTGGAGGATCGCGTGACCAACGAAGGTTCGGCGGCGGCCGGGCACATGGTGCTCTACCACGCGAATCTCGGGTGGCCTCTGCTCGACGACGGCTCGGTGCTCGAGGTGCCGTCGGTCTCGGTGTCCCCTCGTGACGCTGACGCGGAACACGGACTCTCGCAGTGGTTCGAGATCACCGGGCCGGTTCCGGGGTACGCCGAACAGGTGTTCAAGCACGATTTCACCGGGCAGGGGATCGCGGAGGTGTCGCTCGACAACCCGACGCGCGATGTCCGCGTCGCCGTGCGGTTCGACACCGCCTCGCTGCCGGCGCTGCACCAGTGGAAGATGCTGGGAGAAGGGCATTACGTACTCGGGCTCGAACCGACGAACGTCGACTGGAGCCGCGGCCGTGCCGCCGCGAGCGAGGCCGGCGTCCTGCCGATGCTCGCCGCCGGGGAGAGCGCGGACTATCGTCTCGAATTCCACTGCGGAGCGAGCCGGGTCGGCAGCTCACCCGAGTCAGGAGGATCCGCATGACCGTCGCACTGGAGATGCGCGGCATCTCGAAATCGTTCCCCGGCATCCGGGCACTCGCGGATGTCGATCTGGTCGCCAGAGCCGGTGAGGTGCACGCGATCGTCGGCGAGAACGGCGCAGGGAAATCGACGCTGATGAAGATCCTCGCCGGTGTGTATCAGCCGGATGCTGGCTCCATCGTCCTCGGAGGCTCAGAAACCCGGATCGCCGGACCCATCGACGCGCGAAAGCGCGGTATCGGGATGGTCTACCAGGAGCTGAATCTCGTGCCGGATCTGACGGTCGCGGAGAACATCATGCTCGGCGCGACCCCTGCCCGGTTCGGCTTCGTGCGTCGTCGGGCCCTCTCCGATGCCGCGTCTGCCGTGCTCGACGCCTTCAACGCTCGGATCGATCCCTCGGCGCTTCTCGGGTCGCTCACCGTGAGCCAGCAGCAGATCGTCGAGATCGCGAAGGCGTACGCGCAGCACCCGAGCATCATCGTGCTCGACGAACCCACATCGTCACTGAGCGAGCACGAAGCACAGGCGCTCTTCCACATCGTGCGCCGCATGCGCGCCGATGGAATCGCGATCATCTACATCAGTCACCGGCTTCGCGAGGTGTTGGATCTCGCCGACCAGGTCACGGTGCTGCGCGACGGTCAGCAGATCGACACCCGGGCTTCGGACGGGTTGACGGCGGGGGAGATGATCCGCCTGATGGTGGGTCGGGATCTCACCGATATCTTCCCGAAACGCGTCGTCCCGATCGGGGACGTCGTGCTCGAGGTCGACGGGCTCACGCGAGCCGGAGCATTCTCCGACGTGACGCTGAACGTTCGCGCAGGAGAGATCGTGGGTCTGGCGGGCCTCGTCGGGGCGGGGCGCACGGAAGTCGCGCGGGCCGTGTTCGGCTTGGATCGTGCGCAGGCGGGCGCCGTGCGCGTCGATGGAGCCGAGCTGGTCGCGCGCACACCGGCGCAGGGAGTCGCTGCGGGCATCGCGTACGTGCCAGAGGATCGGAAGCGCGACGGCATCGTGCCCTCCGCATCCATCAAAGACAATGTTTCGCTCCCCGTGCTGCGGAGCCTCTCGACCGCGGGATGGATCTCCCGCTCGCGCGAACGGGACCTGGTGCGCGAGCAGGTCGAGACGCTCGGGGTCTCACCGCCGGTCATCGAACGCGCCGTCGACACCCTGAGCGGCGGCAACCAGCAGAAGGTGGTGATCGCGAAATGGCTCGCCGCTCGACCCCGAGTGCTCATCCTCGATGAGCCGACGCGCGGGGTGGACGTCGGCGCGAAGGCAGACATCCACGCGATCATCGGCGAGCTCGCCGCCGCTGGCACCGCGATTCTGCTCATCTCGTCTGAGCTGCCAGAGGTGCTCGCGGTGAGCGACCGGATATACGTGCTCAGTGAGGGGCGCGTGACGGCTGAACTGGATCGAACCGAAGCCGACGAGGCCACCGTGATGCTCGCGGCAACGGGAGAGGCGGCGCACGCATGACCGATACGAAACTCGATACGACGATCACGGGGGTGCCGGGCACGAGCCGGGTCACCCGCGCCAATCTAGGGGCGCGCCTCGGTCCGGTGATCGGAATGCCCGTCGGCATCGTGCTGCTCCTCGTGATCGGCACGCTGCTCTCCGACCGGTTCTTCTCGGTCGGCAATCTGGTCAACGTGCTGATCAACATCTCGATACTCGGCGTGATCGTGGTGGGTATGACGTTCGTCTTCATCACGCGCGGCTTGGCCGATCTCTCGGTCCCGGCCACCGTGGCCGTCGGTGCGATTCTCACCCTCGGCCTCCAACCGGCCATCGGCACCTTCGCGGCAGCGCTCGTCGGGATTCTGGCGGCGTGCGGCGCCGGGGTCGTGAGCGGCATCCTGATCGGGTATGCGCGCATCAACCCCGTGATCACGACACTCGGCGTCAGCACCATCGTGCTCGGCATCGCGCAGTGGAGCGTCGGCGGGGTCATCGTGTACGGCTCCGACGCCGACGCCCAGGCTTTCGTGAACAGTCGGGTGTTCGGGATCCCGGTGATCGTCATCATCTTCGTGATCGTCGCAGTCATCGGCCATCTGGTGCTCTCGCGAACGACGCTCGGTCGCTGGGTCTATGCGGCGGGAAGCAATCCTGACGCCACGCGGGCGAGTGCGGTGCCGCTTGCACGAACCCGAGCGTCCGCGTTCGTCATGACCGCCGGGTTGAGCGGGCTTGCGGGCGCGCTGCTCGGGATCACCCTGCAGACGGCGAGGCCCGCGATCGGGGTCGGCTACGAGTTCGACGCGATCACGGCCGTTGTCGTCGGCGGTATCAGTCTGCTCGGCGGGTCGGGCAGCATTCCTCGAGCGATCGGCGGACTCCTGTTCGTCGCCCTGCTCAACAACATCCTGGTGCTGCAGGGCGTACCCACGGCGGTCCAGGGGATCGCGAAGGGCTTGCTCATCGTCGGCGCTGTATCGCTCGACATCTACCTCCGTCGGAAGGGAGGCCGCTCATGAGCGCGGTATCACCGTTGCGTGGCGGATGGAGTCTCGCGTTGCTCGGATTGGTGCGCTACCGCGTCATCGTGATCCTGATCGCGACACTCGTCATCGCCGCCACATTCGTCCCCGGGTTCTTCGAAGCTCGAACGCTCAGCCTCGGCATCGATCGCGTGGCGACCATGGGACTCATCGCGATCGGACTGACGGTCGTGCTGATCGCCGGCCAACTGGACCTCTCCGGGGGCGCGATCCTTGCGCTGTCCGGTATCGCGGCAGTCGGTCTCCAAGAATCCATGGGTCAGGTTCCCGCGGCCATCGCCGGCCTCGGCATCGGACTGCTCGCCGGCTGCTGCAACGGGGTGCTGGTGGTGCTGCTCCGGATCAACTCCCTCGTCGCGACACTCGCCTCGATGCTGCTATTCCGCGCGGTGTGCCACCTCATCACCGATTCGCGGCCCGTCAGCGGCATCGATCCGTTCTTCGGGATTCCTCTGACGCAGCCGGTCCTCGGCACGCTCTCCACGCGCGTCTTCATCTTCGTCGTGCTCATTCTCCTGCTGCATGTCTGGCTGACGCGGATGGTCTCAGGGCGAAACCTGTTCGCGGTCGGCAGCAACGCGACGAGTGCGGCGGCGAGCGGCATCCGGTCGCGCTGGTACCTCTTCGGAGCATTCGCCTTCAGCGGTCTGATGGCCGGTCTCGCAGGGGTGACGTTCGGCATCGCCTCCAATACGGGGTCCCCGGTCTTCGGCGACACGATCGTGCTCACCGCCATCGCCGCGGTGGTCATCGGAGGAACCCGGCTCGAGGGAGGCGTCGGTTCGGCCCTCGGCACACTCGGCGGGTTGCTCACCCTCGCCGCTCTGACGACCGCCATGGAGTACCAGAGCATCCCCGCGTATGTGCAGGACATCGTGACCGGTGCCATCCTGCTCCTCCTCATCCTGCTCGACCGTCTGACCCACGCGAAGCGTGGCACTGATGTATCACCTACCGCACTGCTGCGGCGCCTCTCACCGAAGAGGGATGTCGCCCGTCAACACGAAACCGAAAGGACACCCGCATGATCAAGAAGGTATTCCTCGGAGGGACCGCGTTCGCCGCGGCACTCCTCCTCGCCTCCTGCTCGACTTCAGGAGCCGATTCCGCCGCCGAGTCACCCGACGCCGAAGCCGGTGCAGGGGCGGAGATCTGCTACATCACCGCCGCCGAGTCGCACGCGTACGCCACTCCCGCGAACGAGGCGTTTCAAGCTGCAGCGGACGAGGCGGGGGCGAAAGTCACCATGCTGAGCCAGGATTTCGATGTCCAGACCGGCACTGAGCAGCTGACGACGTGCATCGGACGCAGCCCCGATGGGATCGTGCTGTGGCCGCTCGATCCGCAGGCGTACATCCCGGGGCTCATCCAGGCGCAGACGGCGGGCATTCCGGTCGTGCTGATCAACTCGCCGATGGACGACGAGGCGCTCGAGCTGGTGGAGAGTTTCACCGGCCCCGACGTCTACGAGGAGGGAGTGCTCTCGGCGGACGCCATGGATGAGGCGCTCGGCGGCGAGGGCGGGGTCGTCATCATCGCCGGCCAGGCCGGCAACGGCACGAGTATCGGACGCACCGACGGATTCACGGAGCAGCTCGAGAAGATCGGCTCGGACATCGAGGTGCTGCAGACCGTCAACGCCGACTTCGATCAGCAGAAGGCGCTCGTCGCGAGCCGAGATCTGATCACCCGCTTCGGGGACGATATCGACGGCGTCTACGCGAACGACGACACGATGGCGCGCGGCTTCATCGACGCGTGGGCTGAAGCGGGCAAGGATCCTGCGGAGATTCCGCCGATCGTCGGTATCAACGGCCAGCAGGACGCGTTCGAGTCGATTCGCGACGGTCAGTTCTACGCGACCATCGTGCAGTCGCCGGTCGAGGACGGCAAGCTCGCGCTCGAGACGATCGTCCAGGCCGCGGCGGGCGAGACCGTTGAGAATCGCATCCCCATTCCGCTGACGGTCGTCACTGCGGAGAACGTCGAAGACGTCGAACCCGCGTTCTAGGTCCACCCGCCGAGAGGCACGGAACGGGCCCCGCGTTGTGCAGCGGGGCCCGTTCCTGTGCTGCGAGACCGCCCCGATCAGGTGGAGGAGCGCACGACCAGTTCGGGAGCGAGCACGATGTGGTTGGCCTGCGGAAGCGGGCCCGGCCGGTCGATGAGTTGGATCATCATCTCGACCGCCGTGCGGCCCAACCGCTCTCTGGGCTGTGCGACGGTCGTGAGCGGTACCGCTCCGATCGATGCCCACTCGATGTCGTCGTAACCGACCACGGCGATGTCGTCGGGAACGCGCAAGCCGCAGCGCACGAGCTCCTGGATGAGGCCGAGCGCGAGCATGTCGTTCGCGCAGAGCACCGCGCTCGGTCGTTTGTCGTGCGGGCGCGCTGCGAGGGCCGCGCCGAGGCGCCGGCCCTCGTCCACGGTCCACGATGCCGTGGTCACGACTTCGAGGGTGATGTCTCCGTCTGATTGATGCACGACCTCGCGAGCGCCCTCGTACCGCGACCTCACCTTGGGGGAGCGGTGCGGATGCCCGAGGAACGCGATGCGCCGGTGCCCACGCGAGACCAGGTGCCGAGCGCCCAGCCGTCCGCCTTCGCGGTCATCGATCACCACCGACCAGACGTCGCGGTCGTCGCCCACGCGGTCCACGAAGACCATCGGCACGCCGCGATCCTTCAGCATGTCGAGGCGGGAGCTGCGCTCGTCCACTGGAGAGATGATGATGCCCTGCACGCGCTGCTGCACGAGCAGGTCGAGATTCTGGGACTCCAACTGCGGATCGTACGAGCTGTTGCAGAGCACCACTCCGAGGTCGCGCTCCCGGCACACCGCTTCGGCGCCGAGTGCGACATCCACGAAGAACGGGTTTCCGAGTTCGGCGACGGTGATGCCGATGGTTCGCGTACGGCCAGGGCGGAACTGACGCGATCGCTGATCGGGGATGAAGTCGAGCTCGGAGATGGCGCGCTGCACCCGTTCGCGAGTGTCGGCGCGCACATACGAGGGGCGGTTGAGCACGTTGCTCACGGTTCCCGAGGACACTCCTGCGAGGCGGGCGACGTCTCGAATAGTCGCCACGGGCTACCGCCCGGTGCAGTGAAGAGGATGGTTCATTGAACGATCCTATCGCGAGACGCGCAGCTGTTCGCCCAGAGTTCGCCATCGCCGCCACAACCCTCGGTACCCGCGTCAGCCACTCACCCACCCCAACACCCGCAGCGGGGTCACTTTGGGAGTGTGTCGCGGTCGAAAACACAGCAACACGCTCCCAAAGTGACCCCGCTCGCAGATGGGGAGGGAGGAGTGGGGACGGAGGAGTGGGGACGGAGGGTGGGGACGGGCGGGAGGCGGTTACGCGCCCCAGCTCGCCTGAGCGCCGCCGACGCGGTCGGCGTTGATCTTCGCCTGGTAGCCCGAGGCGGCGTACGCGGCCATCGGGTCGGCGGGCAGGCCCCGCGACTCGCGCCACTCGGCGAGCGCCGGCCGCACATCCGTGTAGAAGGCGTCCATCATGATCGCGTTGGCTCCGAGCACATCGCCGGAGCGCTGCGCCGCACCGAGTGCGTCACGGTCGAGCAGCAGGGCTCGGGCCGTCATCTCCTGCACGTTGAGCACCGAGCGGATCTGGCCGGGGATCTTCTCCTCGACGTTGTGGCACTGGTCGAGCATGAAGCTGACGTCGGGGTTGTTCAGCCCGTCGCCGCGCACGACCTCGACGAGAATGCGGAAGAGCTGGAACGGATCGGCGGCGCCCACGATCAGGTCGTCATCGGCGTAGAAGCGGCTGTTGAAGTCGAACGAGCCGAGCTTGCCGAGCCGCAGCAGCTGCATCACGATGAACTCGATGTTGGTGCCAGGGGCGTGGTGCCCGGTGTCGAGGCAGACCATGGCCTTCTCTCCGAGCGACGCGACCTGGGCGTACGACGTGCCCCAGTCGGGAACATCGGTGTGGTAGAACGCCGGCTCGAAGAACTTGTACTCGAGCACGAGGCGCTGGTCATCGGAGAGGCGGGCGTAGATCTCCTGGAGGGACTCCTGCAGGCGATCCTGACGGCCGCGCATGTCGGCCTGACCCGGGTAGTTCGATCCCTCGGCGAGCCAGATCTTGAGGTCACGCGAGCCGGTCTCGTCCATGACGTCGACGCACTGCAGGTGGTGGTCGATGGCTTTGCGACGGATCGCGGCGTCCTCGTGCGTGAGGGCGCCGAACTTGTAGTCGTCATCCTGGAAGGTGTTGGAGTTCACGGTGCCGAGTTGCACGCCGAGATCTTCGGCGTGTGCGCGGAGCTTCGAGAAGTCGTCGACGAGATCCCACGGGATGTGCAGCGCGACAGCCGGAGCGAGGCCGGTGAGCCGGTTGACCTCGGCCGCATCGGCGATCTTCTCGAACGGATCGCGCGGCGTGCCCGGCGTGCCGAACACCTTGAAGCGCGTGCCCGAGTTGCCGTAGGCCCACGACGGGACCTCGATGGACTGCTTCTCGAGGGTGCTGAGGATTTCGGGAGTCAGCTGGGTGCTCATGTTCTGCGGCTTTCTGTCTGATGCTGCGCTATGCGCGATTCGTGCCCGCGTGGTGGCGCGCGAGTTGGTCTTCGAGGTGGAACACCTCGGAAAGTCGGGGGGCCGCCTGGTCGGGGCGGCCGGCCAGGGCGACGAAGTAGTCGGCCATCTTCTCCTCCCACGCGGCGGTGCGCGGGTCGGCTTCGAGCGCGCGCTGGGCGGCGTCGTCGTCATCGGTCTCGTAGTACCCGATGAGCAGTCCGTCGGGGCGGAGGAAGAGCGAATAGTTGCGGCGCCCGGCGTCTGCGATCGCCGCGAGCATGTCGGGCCAGACCGCGGCGTGGTGCTCGGCGTACTCGGAGAGGCGGTCGGGCTTGACCTGCATCTGGAAGCAGACTCGCATGTGATTCTCCGAGAGGCTCGCGGGCGAATGGGGGAGTGGGGTGTCGGGGAGTGAAGCGGAGAGCGTGCGGAGGGATCCTGATCCTGACGATCTCGGATCAGGATCCCCGCGCCCGGGGCGGCTTAGAAGTCGAAGTCGCTGATGTTGTCCGCGTTGAAGCGGAACGGATCGCCGAGGAGCACGACGCCGTCGGCGCCGACCGAGTACTCGCCGAGGTCGCCGGCCTCGAAGGTGTCGCCTTCCTTGCCCTCGATCTCACCGGTGGCGAGCGCGTTCGCCGCGTACGCGGTCAGGTAACCGAGGTCCTCGGGGTTCCAGAGCGCGAACTCGGTGACGGTGCCGTCTTCCACGTACTCGCGCATCTGGTTCGGGGTGCCGAGCCCGGTCAGTGCGACCTCGCCCTTCGCGTCCGAGGTCGAGAGGTAGCGAGCTGCGGCTGCGATGCCGACCGTGGTCGGCGAGACGATGCCCTTGAGCTCGGGGTAGGTCTGGAGGAGGGCAGCGGTCTTGTCGAACGAGGTCTGATCGTCGTCGTCGCCGTACACGACCTCGACGAGCTCGACGTCGGGGTGGTTCGCTTCGAGCTCTTCCTTCATGAGGTCGATCCAGGCGTTCTGGTTCGTCGCGTTCGCGGCGGCCGAGAGCACGGCGATCTCACCCTTGTCGCCGATCTGCTCGGTGATCATGTCGACCTGCACCTGGGCGATGCCGGCGGCGTCGGCCTGGTTCACGAACAGGTCGCGGCAGTCGGCGCTGGTGTCGGAGTCGAAGGTGACGACCTTCACGTCGTTGTCGCGTGCCTCGTTGACCGCGTCGCAGATCGCCTTCGGATCGTTCGCCGAGATGGCGAGCGCGCCGACGCCCTGCTGGGTCGCGGTATTGATGAAGCTGACCTGCGCGTCGGGCGTGGCCTCGGTGGGGCCGACCTCGTTGAAGGTGCCGCCGAGCGCCTCGACCGCGGCCTTGCCGCCCTTGCTGGAGGTGTCGAAGTACGGGTTGCCGAGGTTCTTCGGCAGGAAGGTGATGCTCGCGCCCGATCCTTCGGATCCGCCTTCGGATCCGCCGTTGCCGGCGTCGCCGCCTGAGCAGCTCGAGAGCAGCAGGGCTGCGCTGGCGGCGAGCGCGAGAACGGCGCCTGCCTTCTTCTTATTGTTCTGGAACCACATCGTTCGTTGTTTCCTTTCATCACCCCGCGGTGCGGGGACTGGTGTGGGTGGTCGTGGAAGTGTGCTGGGAAAGGGTGCCGATGTGCGTCAGGACGTCGTCGCGGCCCGAGCTCCGGCGATCTGCAGCTTCTTTCCCGTTCTCCGCCGGTTCTTCACCGCAGCGATCACGCTGGTCGAGATGACGGCGCCGATGAGCAGGGCTCCGGTGATGATGTTGATCACGTCGGAGGTGACGTTCGCGAGGCGCAGCGCGCTGCCGAGCACGCCGATCAGCACGACGCCGGCGATCACGCCGTGCAGGGCGCCGCGGCCGCCGAAGATCGACACGCCGCCGAGCAGCACTGCGGCGATGACCTGCAGCTCCATGCCCGTCGCGTTGTCGCCGCGGGCGCTGCCGTAGCGGAGGGTGAAGTAGATGCCGGCGAGAGCTGAGACGGCGCCGCTGAGCATGTACAGCAGCATCTTCGTGCGGGCGACGTCGACGCCGGAGAATCGCGCTGCTTCCGGCGACAGGCCGATCGCGAAGACGCCTCGGCCCAGCTTCGTGAAGTGCAGCAGGATCGCGAACGCGATGGCGAGTACCACGAAGAGGATCATGACGACCGGAATGCCGGTCGAGCCGATCTTCTCCTTCGCGAGGTCCGTCCAGAAGGCGGGGAACTCGGTCACCGCGGTGGTGCCGAGCATGCCGACGGCGATGCCGCGGAAGAGCGCCAGGGTGCCGATGGTCACGGCGAGCGAGGGAAGCCCCACCGCGGTGATGAGGAACCCGTTGATGGTGCCCGCGAGCAGGCCGGCCGCCAGCGCCAGCACGATGGTGAGCCCGAACGGCACCCCCGCCTGGGTGAGCACGCCGGTGAGCACGCTCGAGAGCCCGACGATGCTCGCGACCGACAGGTCGATCTCGCCCGTCACGATGATCGCCGTCATCGGCAGCGCGATGATCAGGATCGGGAAGATGTCGAGGAGCAGGTAGGTCATCGTGATCTTGCTGCCGAAGTTCGGCACCACGATGCTCGCGAAGAGCACGACGACGATGACGAGGGCGATGATCGCGCTCTCGCGGGTGAGGAGGAGGCGCTGCCAGAGCGGACGATCGTAGTCTGCGATGTGCCGCAGGCTGGTCGTGGAGGTGGTGACGGTGGTCTGAGCGGTCATCGCTGCGTCTCCCGTTCTTCGATGAGCTTCCGATGTTGTCGGAGCGACAGGACCCGGTCGAGCACGATCGCTCCGATGATCAGGACGCCGACGACGGCGCGCTGCCAGAAGTCGGGCACGCCGAGCACCGGAAGCGCACGGTTGATGGTCATGAGCAGCGCCGCGCCGATGGCGGCGCCCCACACCGATCCGACTCCGCCGAAGATGGCGACGCCGCCGATGACGGCCGCACCGATCGCGTCGAATTCCCAGCCGGCGCCCGCCTGCGAGTTGATGGTGCCGTAGCGGGCGGCGTAGAGCACGCCGGCGAAGCCGGAGAGTGCTCCCGACAGCACGAAGGCGGTGAGCACGCGGCGCGTGACGGGCAGCCCGTAGAGCTGGGCCGCGTCGGGATCGGAGCCGATCGCGTAGCATTCGCGCCCGCCTCGGGTGTTCTTCATCCACCAGGCGACGGCGATCAGCACGACGACGGCGATGATGGTGAGCACTGGGATCGTCAGCACCTGCGCCGTGCCGAGGGCGAGGAAGCTGCGGGGCATGTCGGAGGCGTTGATCCGATCCGATCCCGTCCAGAGCACGTTGATGCCGCGGAAGGCGTACATCGTGCCGAGCGTGATGACGAGGGCCGGCACTTTCGCGAACGCGACGAGCGCGCCGTTGATCAAACCGAGCAGGCCGCCGAAGACGATCGCGATCACGACGACGACGATGGCGGGCAGCCCCGGCATGTCGATGAACAGGCGGCCGGTGAGGTACGCGCTGAGGCCGAGGATCGAGCCGACCGACAGGTCGACGTTGCGGGTGATCAGCACGACGGCCTGACCCACTGCGACGAGCAGGAGCAGCGACGGCGTCAGCCAGAGGTCGCGGTACCCGTCGGTCGAGAACAGGAAGTTGGGGTTCTTGATCGTTGCGGCTGCGACGACGAGCAGCACGGCGAGCAGAATGCTCGCCTCGCGCGCCCGTGTCAGGCGGCCGACGATCGCACCGAACCCGACGCTCGGGGCCTTCAATGTCGTGGCGCTCATGCGGCGTGCTCCGATTCCGTACTCGAGCTGTGGGTCGCGGCGCGCATGACGTTCTCCTGCGTCGCGTCTTCGCGATCGATGGTGGCGGTGATGCGGCCCTCGTGCATGACGACGACGCGGTCGGCCATGCCGAGCACCTCGGGGAGCTCGCTCGAGATCATGAGCACGCCCATTCCCTGGCTCGCGAGGGTGGAGAGCAGACGGTGCACCTCCGACTTGGTGCCGACGTCGATGCCGCGCGTCGGTTCATCGATGATGAGCACGCGCGGATCGGTCGCGAGCCACTTGCCGAGCACGACCTTCTGCTGGTTGCCGCCCGACAGGGTGCCGGCGATGGTGGTCAGCGCGTTCGCCTTGACCTCGAGCTTCTCCGCCCACGGGCGCGCGGCGCGGTTCTCCGCGCCGGTCGTGACGATGCCGAGTTTCGCGAGGGAGTCGAGGATCACGGACGTGGTGTTGCGGCCCACGCTCGAATCGAGCACGAGACCCTGCTTGCGGCGATCCTCCGGCACGAGCGCGAGTCCGGCGCGCATGGCGGCCGTCGGCTTGTTCTTCGCCACTTTCGTGCCAGCGACGGTGACGGTGCCGGTGCGGTAGGAGTCGACGCCGAACACGGCGCGGGCGACCTCGCTGCGGCCGGCGCCGACCAGTCCGGCGAGCCCGACGATCTCCCCGGCGCGCACGGTGAAGCTGATGTCATTGAAGATGCCGGGGCTCGTGAGCCCCTCGACGACGAGCAGCGGCTCGCCGGCTTCGGTCTCGATCTTCGGGAAGAGGTCCGTGATCTCGCGACCGACCATTTCGGCGACGACGCTGTCGGGATCCGTCTCGCTGATGGCGCGCGTCGAGACGTAACTGCCGTCGCGCATGACGGTGATCGTGTCGCAGAGCGCGAAGACCTCGTCGAAGCGATGCGAGATGAAGACGAGCGCGCGGTTCTCATCGCGGAGCGCGCGTGCGACCTGGAAGAGGCGCTCGACCTCCACACCGGAGAGCGCTGCGGTGGGCTCGTCCATGACGAGCACGCGTGCGTCGAGCGAGATCGCCTTCGCGATCTCGATCATCTGCTGGTCGGCGATGGAGAGGCCGTCGGCGGTGCGATCCGGATCCATCGCGACGCCGAGGCGCGTGAAGAGCGATTCGACCTCGGCGCGCATCGCACCGCGATCGATGCGGCCGAACCGACCGCGGGGTTGCCGGCCCATGAAGATGTTCTCGGTGACCGAGAGATCGGGGAAGAGCGTCGGCTCCTGGTAGATGACCGCGATGCCCGCGGCCTTCGACTCGGCAGTGGTGGAGAAGTCGACCGTCTCGCCGTCGTAGCGGAAGTCGCCGCTGTCGCGGCGGTAGAGACCCGCGATGATCTTGACCAGCGTCGACTTGCCCGCGCCGTTCTCGCCGACGAGGGCGTGGATGGATCCCGGGTAGAGTGCGAGGGTGCTGTCGCGCAGTGCAATCACCTGGCCGAAGGCCTTGGCGACGCCGCGCAGTTCGAGCAGCGGCTCGCCGGCGGGTGGTTTCTTCATTGAACTCACGGACTTCCTGCCATTGGAAGGGCATATCAGGGGTGGTGCGCGCTTGAACTTGTGAATCGTTTCAATCGCGATTGAGGTGAGTTTATGGCGCGAGTCTCCAATGAGTCAAGTCGATGTCGAGACGGTTTCACAGTCGTTATTGAAGCGTTTCAAAAGAGTGATGCGATCGGTAGACTGCTGCCCAGCACAGGGCTTTACGACAACGAAGTGGGAGATCACGCCATGGCAGCGAGTATCCGCGACGTCGCGCGCGAGGCGGGGGTGTCGGTCGGGACCGTCTCCAACGTGCTCAACCGGCCGGAGATCGTCGCCGCAGGCACGGTGGCGCGCGTCACCCAAGCGATCGAGCAGTTGGGCTTCGTGCGCAACGACGCCGCGCGACAGCTGCGCGCCGGGCGCAGCACCAGCTTCGGACTCGTCGTGCTCGACACCCGCAACCCCTTCTTCATGGACCTGGCACACGGAGCGCAGCGCCGCGCGATCGATGACGGGTACACCGTGCTGATGGGGGGCAGCGATGACTCTCCGCAGCGCGAGCACAGCATCCTCGAAATGTTCGAGGAGCATCGTGTCGCAGGCGTGCTCATCTCTCCCGTCGATACCGACCTCACGCAGCTCTGGAGGCTGCGCCAAGCCGGGATCCCCGTCGTGCTCGTCGACCGCGGTTCGAGCGACCGCTCCTTCTCCTCCGTCTCGGTCGATGACGTGGAAGGCGGGCGCATCGCCGCCCGCCATCTCTTGGAGCTCGGGCGCCGTCGCATCGCGTTCGTGGGCGGACCGCTGGGCATCAAGCAGGTCTCCGATCGCGTCAACGGCGCGACGTCGGTGGTCGCCGAGACGTCGGGAGCGACGCTCGAGGTGCGCGAGACGCGCGCATTGAGCGTGCTCGAGGGGCGCAGGATCGCCGAGGAGATCATCGCGCTGCCAGCCGACCGCAGGCCGGACGCCGTCTTCGCCGCGAATGATCTGCTCGCCATGGGAGTGCTGCAGGCCTTCGTGATGACCGGATCGCTGCGGGTGCCAGAAGACATCGCCCTCATCGGATACGACGACATCGACTTCGCGAGCGCCGCGGTGGTGCCGATCACGTCGGTGCGTCAGCCCGCGGTCGAGATCGGCGCTACCGCGGTGGGGTTGTTGCTGTCAGAGGCGGAGGCCGGTGCTGATGCGACGCGCGAGCAGATCGAGTTCACCCCCGAGCTGGTGGTGCGCG
This sequence comes from Leucobacter manosquensis, assembly GCF_018304845.1. NCBI lineage: Bacteria > Bacillati > Actinomycetota > Actinomycetes > Micrococcales > Microbacteriaceae > Leucobacter > Leucobacter manosquensis. The sequence goes on from NZ_JAFEVO010000001.1 coordinate 2,472,713, forward strand.
CCTCGACGTTGGGCGGCGCCTGACGCTGCGGCGCGCCGCTGCGGCGCCGCCCGGCGCGCCGGAGAGCGCCGTGCTCCCATCCCCCCTCCCCCCCTCCCCCTCCCCTCCCTGCGAGGCGGGTCACTTTGGGAGGGTGTCGCATCTGCGAAAGCGCCCAACACGCTCCGAAAGTGACCCCGCTGCCATCTCGAGGCGCCAGCTGCGCCAGCGCCGGGCCGCGAGCGGCGGGCTACGGCCGCGTGTGCACCCACACGACCGCTTGAATGCGGTCGCGCACGCCGAGTTTCTGCAGCAGGTTCGACACGTGCGTCTTGATGGTCGCCTCGCCGAGGAAGAGCGCCGCAGCGATCTCGCCGTTCGACTTGCCCTGCGCTACGAGGGCGAGCACTTCCCGCTCGCGGTCGGTGAGGCCCGCCTCCGTCATCGCCGTGGCCGCCGCATCGGGTACCTGGCTCGATTCGGGATCGTCGCCCGCCCCAGCGGCCTTCGCGTCGACGGCGGTACTCGCCGAGACCCGCTCGATCACGGCGCGTGTGACGTCGGGGCCGAGCAGCGCGTTGCCCGCCGCGAGCGAGTGCACGGCGTCGATGAGCTGCTCGGCGCGTGCGGTCTTCAGGAGGAAACCGCTGACTCCGGCGGCGAGTGCGTCGAAGAGGTACTGCTCGTGCCCGAACGTCGTGAGCACCAGGATCGCCGGAGCCGCGCGGCCCGAAGCCGATGCGACCGACGAAGCCGACGAAGCCGACGTCAGGATGCGCCGCGATGCATCGATCCCGTTGAGCACGGGCATTTCGACGTCCATGCAGATGACGTCGGGATGGAGCTCGGTAGCGAGCGCGACGGCGACGGCGCCGTTCTCGGCCTCACCGACCACCTCGATGTCGGGCTCCGACTCCAGGATGATGCGGAAGCCCGAGCGCACGAGCGCCTGGTCGTCGACGAGCAGCACGCGGATCATGTGAGCCTTTCGGGGAAGTGGTGCATGTCAGCTCGCGGCAGCGGCAGCGGCAGCGCGGGGATGGGCGGAGGCGAGTTCATTCTGCACGCACGCGCGGACGATGAACCCTCCGCGCTCCCGCCGCCCGGCGTGCACGGTACCGCCGACGGCGCCGATGCGCTCGCGCATGCCCTGCAGGCCGAGGCCGGACCCGCGGGAGCGCTGCGTCAGCTCCTGCCGCACCCCGTCGTCCGCGACCTCCACCTCGACGGCGTCCGTGCCGAATCGCAGGCGCACCTCGGCGGTCGCACCGCGGCCGGCGTGCTTGCGCACATTCGTCAGCGCCTCTTGCACGACGCGGTAGAGCGCGACGTCGACGAGCATGGGGATGGGCCGCGGCTCACCGGCGACGATGAGTGTCGTCGGCGTGCCAGAGCTCTGCGCCTCTGCCACGAGCTCGGAGAGGTGCGCGACGCCGATCGTGGTCGGCGCCGACCCTTCTTTCGCCGGGTCGCGCAGCGTGCCGACGAGCCGCCGCAGCTCGTCGACGGCGGTGCCCGCGCTCTCCTCGACGACGCCGAGGGCTGCAACCGCACGGGCGGGATCGCGCTCGATGCTGCGCCGCGCGGCGGCCGCCTGAATGCCCATGACCGACACGTGGTGCGCCACGACGTCGTGCAGCTCGCGCGCGATCGCCAGCCGGTCGAGCGCAATGGCCTGCGCCGCGCTCGTCTGCCGTTCGAGATCGAGCTCGCGCCCCTGCGCTTCGAGCAGCGCCTGCTGACGCGCCGAGCGCCAGGAGCGTTCGCCGAAGAAGTAGGCGCCGCTGAAGTACAGCAGGTTCGTGATGATCTGGATGACCGCGAAGGTGGCGTATGCCGAGAAGATGCCCGATCGCGAAATGCCCTCGAAGGCGTCATCGCTCGAAGACGAGACGATGAGGACGACGGTGATCCACACCATCATGGCGACCCCGATGCCGAGGCGCACCCAGAGCGCGAGCGCGCGTCGGCGCTCCCAGGCGCCGACGGTGTAGAGCGCGCAGAACAGCGCGATGTTGATGATCAGCACCTCTGGCACGCCGAACTGGCCGCAGACGAAGAATCCGATCGACACGACGATCGCGACCGGCACCGGGTAGAGGCGGCGCAGTGCCAGCGGCAGCGTCGTCAAGCCCAGCCCGACAGCCCAGACCCAGGGGTCCGCCGCTCCCGGGTACATCCCGGTGCGCTGGTAGAGCAGCGCGGTGGTCACCGACGCGAGCGCGAGCACCAGCGCGAGCGCGATGTCGGCGCGCAGGCCGCTCCGACCTGGGCTCGGCCGACTCCACTCCGCGTGATCCTCCATGGCACCAGCGTAGGGTGTGCCGCCGACACGGCGCTTCCGTCGCGCGGGGGAGGGCGATCCGCCCCTCGCCGCAGCAATCAGCCGTGAGGGGGAAGCGCGTCGCGCCGGTGCCCCGCCATGCTGGAATCACACGATAGAAGGGATCGAGATGATCGACATCGCAGGCGTCACCCGCAGCTTCGGCGAGCGGCGCGTGCTCGACGACGTGAGCTTCACGGTCGAGGGCGGTCGAATGACCGGTTTCGTCGGAGGCAACGGCGCGGGCAAGACCACGACCATGCGCATCATCCTCGGGGTGCTCTCCGCCGACGCAGGCTCGGTCAGCCTCGACGGAGCGCCCCTCACCCCGGCCGACCGTGCGCGCTTCGGCTACATGCCGGAGGAGCGCGGCCTCTACCCGAAGATGCAGGTGCTCGAGCAGCTCGTCTACCTCGGGCGACTCCACGGCATGAGCGCGGGAGCGGCGAAGAAATCCGCGGCCGACCTCATCGAGCGGCTGGGCCTCGGGGAGCGCGGCACCGACACCCTCGAGAGCCTCTCGCTCGGCAACCAGCAGCGCGCGCAGATCGCCGCGGCACTGGTGCACGAGCCGTCCGCCCTCGTGCTCGACGAGCCGTTCTCCGGCCTCGACCCCATGGCTGTCGAGGTCGTGCTCGCGGTGCTGCGCGACTATGCCGCGCAGGGCGCCCCGGTGCTCTTCTCCTCGCACCAGCTCGACATCGTGGAGCGGCTCTGCGATGACGTCGTGGTGATCGGCGGGGGCAGGATCCTCGCCTCCGGCTCGCGCGAGGGCCTTCGGGCGCAGCACTCCGGGAGCAGCTTCGAGCTCGAGCTCGCTGGGCCGGCGGCCGACGCCGGCTGGGTGCGCGAGCTGCCAGGGGTCGAGGTCACGCATCTCGACGGCGGGTTCGCCCGCTTCGATGCTCCGGACGAGTCCGCCGCCCAGGCGGTGCTCGCTCGCGCCGTGCAGCACTCCGCACCCGGCACGTCGGTGCGGCGCTTCGCCCCCATCACCCCATCACTGGCTCAGATCTTCAAGGAGGTCGTGCGATGACCGCCCCACTCACTTCCCAGTCTCGGCGATCCTCGTCGCGCCCGATCAGCGGGGCTCAGGGAGCCTGGCTCGTCGCCGAGCGCGAGATCACGACGCGCCTGCGCAGCAAGGCATTCCTCATCTCGACCGGCATCCTCCTGCTCGTCGTGCTCGGGGGCGTCGTCATCAGCGGGCTGCTCTCCCAGAACGGCGGAATCGGAAGCCCCACGCAGGTGGCGACGGTGGCCGGTGCGAGCGGGGAGCAGGGGGACGCGCTCACCTCCGCCGGTTTCGAGGTGACCGAGGTCGGTGACCGGGCTGAAGCCGAGCAGCTCGTGCGCGACGGCGACGTCGAGGCCGCGATCGTTCCCGGCGGAGACACCCCGCTCGATCTCACCGTGGTCGCGCTCGACAGCGCTCCGACCGATCTCGTGCAGGCGCTCTCGGTGGTGCCGTCGGTCGAACTGCTCGAACCCCTCGGCACGAACCCGTTCCTCGCGTACATCATCGCCCTCGCCTTCGGCATGATCTTCTACACCACCGCGCTCACCTTCGGCACGACGATCGCGCAGAGCGTGGTCGAAGAGAAGCAGACGCGCATCATCGAGATCCTGCTCGCCACCGTCTCCGCGCGCACGATGCTCGCGGGCAAGATCCTGGGCAACAGCATCCTCGCGCTCGGCACGGTGGTCGCGATCCTCGCCCTCGCCTCGGTCGGCATGCTCGCGACGGGGCAGGATCTGCTGCTCGGCGAGCTCGGCGCCTCGCTCATCTGGTTCGGCATCCTGTTCGCGTTCGGCTTCGTGCTGCTCGCTGCGATGTACGCGGCCGCGGCAGCGCTCGTGTCGCGGCAGGAGGACATCGGATCGGTGACGAGCCCGGTCATGATGCTCGTGATGATCCCGTTCTTCCTCATCATCCTCTTCAACGACAACCCCCAGGCGCTCGCGATCATGAGCTACATCCCGTTCTCCGCCCCCAACGCGATGCCGATGCGCCTCTACCTCGGCATCGCCGAGTGGTGGGAGCCGATCGTGTCGCTCGGCATCCTGGTCGTCACCATCGCGGTCGTCATCTGGATCGGGTCGCGCATCTACAGCAACTCGATTCTGCGCACCGGCGTGCGCGTCAAGCTGCGCGATGCGCTGAAGGACTAGTCGCCGACATCAGTGCAGGATCGGAACACCCGGGGCTCCCACCCCGGGCGTTCCGGGTTCTCGCAGGCGCGGCGTCTGCGCCTCTCGGCTGGGCCCGCGGCCCGGATACGCTGGATGCATGGCACACGACATCGACTGGACCGAGCTCACGGACGCCGCGCTCGCCGCAGCCGAGCACGCGTACGCCCCCTACTCGGGCTACGCCGTGGGGTGCGCCGCGCTCGTCGAAGACGGCCGTCTGATCACGGGCTGCAACGTCGAGAACGCGAGTTACGGCGTGACCCTGTGCGCCGAGTGCACCATGATCGGGCAGCTGCACCTCGGAGGGGGCGGGCGCCTCCTCGCGTTCGCCTGCGTCGGCAACGGTCAGCCGATCACGCCGTGCGGGCGCTGCCGGCAGCTCCTCGCCGAGGCCGCCGCACCCGGGATGCTGCTGCAGACACCCGCGGGAATCCGCACGATCGAGCAGATGCTGCCCGAGAGCTTCGGCCCGTCGGAGATGGCCGGCACGACTCCCTAACACTGTCCGCGGCCAGGAGTAGTCTTCTCGGGTGAGCACCGAAACCCCCGCTTCCCCGAAGCCCGAGATCCGCCCCTGGCCCGCCCTGTGGTCGCTGGTGCTCGGCTTCTTCATGATCCTCGTCGACACCACGATCGTCTCCGTCGCGAACCCCTCGATCATGGACGGGCTCGGCACCACGATGGTGGCGACGCTCTGGGCGACCAGCGCGTACCTGCTCGCGTACGCGGTGCCGCTGCTCATCACCGGCAGGCTCGGAGACCGCTTCGGGCCGCGTCGCATCTACCTCTTCGGGCTCACCGTCTTCACGCTGTCGTCGCTCGCGTGCGGCATGGCCGGGACGATCGAGGCGCTCATCATCGCGCGCGTCTTCCAGGGCCTCGGCGCCGCGCTCATGACCCCGCAGACGATGGCGGTGATCACCCGCATCTTCTCGCCCCGCAATCGCGGTTCGGCGATGGCCGTCTGGGGGATCACCGCGGGCGTCGCCACGCTCGTCGGTCCGATTCTCGGCGGCGTGCTGCTCGACGGGTTCGGATGGGAGTGGATCTTCTTCATCAATGTGCCCGTCGGCATCATCGGCTTCGTGCTCGCGATGCGATTCGTGCCGAAACTCGAGACGCACGCCCACCACTTCGACTGGATCGGCGTGCTCCTGAGCGCCGCCGGCATGTTCATGCTCGTCTTCGGCATCCAGGAGGGCGAGAGCTACGAGTGGGGTGTGATCTGGGGGCCGATCTCGGTGTGGAGCCTGATCATCGTCGGCGCGCTCGTACTGGTGCTCTTCGTCATCTGGCAGCGCGTGCAGCGCGGCGAGCCGCTGCTGCCGCTCGAGATCTTCAAGGACCGAAACTTCTCCGTCGGCACCGGCACGATCGTCACGGTCGGACTCGCCGTCACCAGCATGGGGCTGCCGCTCATGTTCTACTACCAGCTCGTGCGCGGCCTCACGCCGACCCAGTCGGCGCTCATGCTCGTGCCGATGGCGCTGCTCTCGGCTGGGCTCGCACGCCCCGTCGGTCTGCTCATCGATCGCACCGATCCGCGCCGCATCGCGACCTTCGGGCTCGCGCTCGTCGCCGCCGGCATGCTGCTGTACTTCTTCCTGCTGCGCCCCGAGACGCCGCTCTGGCTGCTGCTCGTGCCGAGCGCCGTGCTCGGCGTCGCGAATGCCTGCATGTGGGGGCCGCTCGCATCGATCACCACGTTCAGCCTCGCTCCGCAGCTCGCGGGCGCCGGCTCCGGCGTCTACAACACGTCGCGCCAGGTGGGCGCCGTGCTCGGGTCGGCCGCGATCGCCGCGCTGATGCAGTCGCGCATCGCCGCGGAGCTGGGCGGCGCGAGCGGTGGTGGTGCCGGCGCTGCTGGTGCTGCCGGTGGCGAGGCCGGGATGGGCGGCGGCCAGCTGCCCGAGGCGGCGCGCGAAGGGTTCGCCGCTGCGATGGCGCAATCCATGCTGCTGCCGGTGGCCGCGATCCTCATCGGGGCGATCGTGTCGCTCTGGTTCGCCCGCCGCCCGCAGAAGACCAACACCAACCCCATCGAGGTGCCGGCGGAGGCGTAGCGCTCACCTCACCTCATTGCACCCGAGAAAGGAACGCGAACACCATGATCCTCGCATTCTCCGTCGCCCCGTCGGGCACCGGCAACGCCTCCGTCTCCGATGCCGTCGCCGAGGCGGTGAAGGTGGTGCGCGCATCGGGCTTGCCGCACCGCACCTCCTCGATGTTCACCGAGATCGAAGGCTCATGGGATGAGGTCTTCGACGTCGTGAAGCGCGCGACCGAGGCGGTGCTGCCCTTCGGATCGCGGGTGTCGCTCGTGATGAAAGCCGACATCCGTCCCGGGTTCGAGGGTGAGCTCGACGGAAAGCTGGAGCGGCTCGAAGCGGCGCTGGAAGAGTAGAGGAAGCTTCCCGAGCCTCTGGCGCAGTATTGGACCGCTCGTCGGCTCAACTGCTGGAGGCCGGCAGCTTGGGTACGAGTGCTTGAGGGTACTTACAGGAGGCATGGGTCCTGTTGAGCCTGCTTCACGGTCGGGAAAGTGCAGCATGCTTGGCTGCATGGCGCCTCCTTGAGCACCATGGAAGGAAGATGGCCATCATCACCTGCCAAGGAAAACTCTGGAGGAAACGAAACAGAGCGATCCGGCTCGTGCTTGATTGCCCGGTTCAACGGGCGAAACTCAGAGCCACCAGAAGCCGGATCGCCGTCGGCGCTTCCGCGCCTACACGACGTTGAGAACGCGACCCTTCATCGCCGTGAACTCCTCGGATGTAATCGTGCCGGAATCGAGCAGCAACTTCGCCTTCGCGATCTCATCCGCCTGGCTCGCGCCGGCGACCTCGCGGATGTATGCGTCGGTTGCTTCCTTGCTCGCTTGGGCATCATCGTCCAGGCGCCCGGACATGCCCTGGCCGCGAACCACGAGATAGACCAGTGATGTCAGTAGCGGCACCAGCACGAGGAACAGGGCCCACGCAGCCTTGGCCCAGCCGTTCAACGTCCGATCTCGGAACAGGTCAATGATTACCATCAGGGCCGCGATCAGCGCCGAAATGAACACGAACGCCCAGAACATACAGGCGAGGACGTCCCAGATTGATTCGAACAGGGTCACAGTTGTTCCTATCTTGTGCAGTGAGCAGGGAACAAGGCCCCGCGCATTTGTGTTGTCGTCCCGGCGAGGCAACCATCAGTCGCCGCCGAGGGGCTAGGCGCAGTCGAGGCCTGACTCGGCTGTCTCGCGGGCACCGGTAAGCGCGCGTGCATCCTCGATGAGCGAGTCGCGCGCGGCCGTGAGCGAAGCGTCGTCGTCGATTTCCTGTAGCTGCTCAGAGAACGTCGTCCAAGCGCTCTCCAGTGCTTTGGACCGGTCATCGGCTACCGCGCTGATCGCCTCTACGGCCGTGTCGTGGGACTCGGCGACACGGTCACGGATTTCACGCAGCTCGCCCACGGTGGACGCCTCTGCGAGGTCCTCTGCGGCATTCGTCAGTGTCGCGTCGTAGTGACCGAGTGCGGCGCACGCGGCGGCGGTGTTTTCCTCCTCTGACGGACCAGACGGGGCGCACCCAGTGAGGCCCGCCAGACAGAGCGTGCTGACGAGCGCTGCGGCTGCAAGGCCACGGTGAGTCGTGTTCATGTTTCCCTTTCGTCATCGCCGGACGGGCCCAGCCGCTCCTGCGATCCATTCGTTCACGTGAGTACCCTGCCTGGAATGCGCCTCGCGTACGCGGTAATCGGGCGAATATCATCCGAATTGGATTATGCGGCGCCTGGCGGTTCCGACCGCTCCGCCGCGAGGATGAGCGTGGCCCCCGCCGCACGCAGCATGCTCGAGTAGCCCTCGAATTCGCGTAGAAACGTGCTGCCGATCCGATCCTTGCCGCGGAGCCGGAAGGTGACGGCCGGTTCCGTGCGCGTCGGTGGGGATGGTCGGCAGCTGACATTCGATGATGGGGCGGCCGCGAAGAACAGGGCTCCGTATGGGACGAATACGATGGTCTCGCCCACGGGCAGGGTTTTCGGGGCGGGCATCTCGCGCGGCGTCGGTCGGGGAATAGTCGGAGCGCAACGGCGAGCCCCGATCCTCCGGCCACGGCGACGGCCATGGCGAGCGCGCCGATCCGGGTTCGTTCGAGGAGCAAGATCAGCGCGAGCGTCACGGCGGAAAAGAGCAGGGTGGGAAGGCTCCAGTGCGCGATGTTGAGGAAGGAGCCGATAGCGTGCATCATCCGGTTCGCGGCATCTGCATGGCTCCCGGTTGCGTCGTCGAGCTGACCGAGCACGATGTTTATGGCGACCGCGTTGACAAAGCCGACCAGCACGGCCATCGCACCTGTCGCGTGTACTGACATGAACACTGCGTCGGTGGCGAGTGAGCCGCCGATCGTCCCCACGAGGTAGGCATAGAGCCCGTGCAAGGGATTGAGGCAGGGGAGCATGCCCGCGGTGAGCCCGTCTGGCACGCTCTCGACGCCAAGAACGAGGCCCCGCTCACAGGTCGGGGAGCACGGTGCGCCGCGAACCGAATTGGGCGAGGTAATTGCGAAGCGATGTGGGAAGCACCCTCATTTCATGTTCCTTCCTCGATCGGTCGTGAGGTGCGAAGTCACTGCGACAGCGGGCAATGCTCACACGGCGCGGCCACCAGATTGCCTGAGACCGGCGCACCGCGGAAGTACTTCGTCACGAAGTCATCCAGAGGTGATGACGGCGCCGCGCCCGCTGATACTCTGTGGCAATGGATCCCAGGCCCCCCGAGTCGTGGCTGCGTTCATCCTGGTTCCTCACGACGCCGCCGCAGCCGGTTCCTGGGATTGCCGCGCGGCCACGCCTCATCTCATGGCTGTCACAGTGTCTCGACTCCTCGGAGTTCGCTCTGATCGCAGCGCCTTCGGGCTATGGCAAGACTGTGATGCTCAGCGCGTTCGCGCACGAGAGCGTGTCACCGATCGCTTGGCTCACACTCACCCGACACGAGCGTGACGACGAGCGGCTGATTCTGCTCGGCTTGGTCTCCGCACTTGAGCGGCTGAGCCCGACGCGCACCTCAACGGCGACCCAGGTTGCGCTGCGTGCGTCGGCGCCGATCCATCAGACTGTGGCGACCCGGGATCTCTACGGCAGCATCGCCGGGTCGCTCGCGGCGTTGCCCGAACCTCCAGTCATCGTGATCGACGACGCGCACCACGCCGGCCCAATCCTGGGCGACGTTGTTGAACTCCTGCTCGGGCTCATCGAGAGCGGCGCCCGGTTTGTGCTCGCGGGCAAGCCGGAGCTGCTGCCGTGGTTCGCGAAGCGGGTTATGGCACAGCCCGGATCGCTCATCACATCGTCCGAACTCTCACTGTCCGCCGCCGACATGATCGAGGAGGCAGCGCGGTGCGGCGAAGTGCTCGACTCGGCAACCGCCGAGGCTCGGCGCAGCGCGACCGACGGCTGGCCGATCGCGTTCCAGATGCGCCAATTCAGCGCGCTTCGCGGCGCCCCGGAAGCAGACTGGCGTGACGACCTGTTCGTTGACTTCGTCGACACGAAGGTACTGCCAGCCCTGCAGCCGCGCATCCGTGAGTTCGTGCTCACCGCGACCACCTGTAATCGCCTCGACCGTGGCCTCGCAGGCGCGCTCAGCGGGATGGACGGCGCCGCCGCGCTGCTCGAGGAGTGCGTCTCATCAGGGCTCTTTCTCGAGCGCATCACCGATGGGGCGGTACACGGTACGGAGCGCACCGTGTACCGCTGGCACGACGCGTTCGGTGACGCGTGCCGCCGGATCGTGGCACGTACGAGCCCCGATCGCGCCGAAATCCTCAACGCGACCGCCGCGCGCGAGCTCTCGGCCCGATTCCCAGCCGAGGCGCTGCTGCACGCGGCGGAGGTCGACGACGCAGAGCTGACGCTCGCGATCATCCGGAGCTCCTGGATCCGCTTGATGCTTGAATCTGGCGCGCGGGCTCTGGAGCAGAGCTGCCTCTCCCTCCCGGCCAAGTACAGGGAGAACCCGGAGGTACTCGCGATCCGTGCCTGCTGCATCAACTTGGGCGGCGACCGATCTGGCGCTCGGATGCTCGCAGCCCGTGCTGTGTCGCTGGGGGAGGGGGACTACGACTTCGCCGCGACCTACGCATTCGCGCGACTCTTTCTGCTCGACGACCATGCGAGCCTCGTGCAGGCCACGGTGGACGCGGAGCGACTGCTCTCAGAGGGGGAGTCTGAAGCGACGATGCACGCCTACCGGGTATTCCTGGTGGGCTGGACACTGCTGCGCCTGCGCCACGATCCGGCGCGGGCGACGCGGCTGCTTCGCACAGCGACGAACGAGTCCCGGCTCCTGCGACGACCGATCCTCGAAAAGCGTGCGGCCTCCAACCTCTTCTTCGCCCTGAGCCTCGCGGGACGCCTGACTGACGCGGATCGACTCCTCGCGGGGACCCTCGCGCATGACGACCCGGATGACGACTGGGCCCACTACGACGGAGGGATCGGTCTGTTCGCGGTCGGCTTCTGCGCCTACTGGCGCGGGCGCTACGACGAGGCCGTGGACGCGTTTCGTGATCTGATCGCCCACGGTGGGCACGACGTGTCGTATGCCGCACTGGGACGGGTGTTCCTTGCGGTCATCGCGGCCGCACGCAAGAGCCCGCGCGACATCCTCGCCGCCCAGGCGCAGCTCGGCGGCATCGGACGCTCGGAGACGCACGGCATGCCGTGGCCTGTGTACGGGGCGATTGCACGAGCGTCCTTGCTCGCCGTTCAAGACGAGTCGGCGCGTGCGATTGACACCCTTGTGCCGCTGCTTAGGGAGCCGAACGTTCCGATCGTGCGGATCATCGCCGCGGAGCTTGCGCGGACCTTGGGTGACGCGGCTCTCGCGATGGACTTCCTCGCCGGCCTCACCCCGGCCGAGCGTTCCGTCTCATACATCGACGTCGCTGCCCAGATCACCGCGGCACTGGTCGCCCATCAAACAGGTGACGCAGCGCGCGCGCACGAGCGCATCGAGCGGGCGCTCGGACCTGCCGCGGAGGAGGAGGTGCTGCAGCCGTTCTTCTCCGCGGACCCAATGCTGCGCGAGCTGCTTGCTGCTCACGCAGTGTCCGGATCGCAGCACGCCGAGTTCATCGCCGCGCGGCTCGCGGACCTTGAATCCGGATCAGGCGATGCGTTTGGTGCTGCGTTGTCCGAGCGCGAGCGGGAGGTGCTCGCGTACCTGCGCACGCCGATGACCGCCGGTGAAATCGCGACCGCTCTCTTCGTTTCAGTGAACACGGTGCGCAGCCATCAGCGGGCGATCTACCGCAAACTCGGGGTCACCAATCGGCGAGACGCAGTGAAGCTTCGGTAGGAGAAGTGGAACGTCGCATCCGGGCCACCAGATCATTAAAGATGGATGATGCGCCCGGGGCCGTCGCTCGGCATGCTATCGGTATGGATACTTCTCCCGTCACGGTGACGTTCGAAAACTTTGCAAGGATCGAGAGCGAACGCATGTTCGCCGGGATCGCAGCTGCTGCGGGATCGTCAAACCTGTGGAACCACTACCGCGTTCCAACCCCCATCGACCAGCAGACCGTGATCCGCATGAACCGGGACACTCTTTACAGTGCGGCAATCGTCGACGTGAGTCAGGGTGCCACGATCACGATTCCGGAGTCCGGTGGCCGGTACACCTCGATCATGCTGGTGAACCAGGACCACTACATCAATCGGGTGCTCCACGAGGCTGGCACTTACGAGCTCACGGCCGAGGAGCTCGGCAGCGACTTCGTGTGCGCCGCGGCGCGCATCCTGGTGAACTCTGAAGACGCGGTCGACGTCGCTGAAGTCAACCGCCTGCAAGATGAGCTCAGTCTCACCTCAGTGGCCGGCGGCCAGTTCACCCCCGCCCTCTACGATCAGACGTCGTTCATGGAGACTCGCGACGCGGTGCTCGTGCTCGCGCGTGGGCTGCGTGGAATGGAACGCTGCTTCGGCCGCCGCGAGGAAGTCGACCCCGTGCGTCACCTGCTTGGCGCGGCGATCGGTTGGGGCGGATTGCCCGAGTCTGAGGCCTCGTACATTAACGTCGAGCCGCGTCTGCCAGTCGGCGAATACACCCTCACGGTCGGTGATGTCCCGGTGGAAGGGTTCTGGTCGATCTCGCTCTACAACGTCGACGGCTTCTTCGAGCCGAACGAGCTCGGCGCGTACAGCGTGAATAGCGTTACGGGCGTCCGTGACGCGGACGGCACGATCACCGTGCGCTTCGGCGGAGATGCGTCGGCGCCCAACTACCTGCCTCTCGCGGAGGGTTGGAACTACCTCGTGCGCCTCTACCGACCGCGCTCAGGCGTTCTTGACGGGTCCTGGACATTCCCGACGATCGACCCCGCATGAGCATCTCGGCCGCCGCGCCGTTCGAGCTCGGCCCCGTTGAAGTCTTCGTCGTCGAGTTCGACGGTAGTGAGGTGGATCCGAGGGTGCTCGCCGCGCTCACCGCGCTCGACGAAGGTGGGCAGGTGCGGCTTGCAGACTTGGTCGTCGTCGTGCGCCTCGTCGATGGTGGGATCCATGTGACTGAGTTGTCCGAGCTCGCCGCGTTTGACGACCATACGGGAGCATCTGTCGAGCTGGTCGCGAAGGGCCTCATTGGTGAGGACGATATCGAGGATGCTGCGGCGGGACTCTCTCCAGGAACGGGGGCGGCCCTCGCCGTGCTCGAAATGCGCTGGGCCAGGACACTCTCCTCTGCGCTCGCGCAGGCGAACGGACGCCTGGCGCACGTCGCATTGATCTCGGCTCCCGCGATCAATGAACTTGTTGCGGCGGCGCGCACCGGACCGTCCCCCACGTCGTCTACGGAGCCGAACGCGAAGGAGCATGCATAGTGGCGTTTATCGGTCGCGCCGGTCGCCCCGGCTTACTTGGGCTTGCAGCCCGTAGCGCAGTTGTCGCGGGAACCGCGACCGCGGTGAGTGGCGCCATTGCGCGTCGGCAGAACGAGCGCGCGGTTGCGGCGCAGGCCAACCCGGTCACCGTTTCGTCAGTCCCGGCTCCCGCTTCGGCTCCGACAGCCGCTGCATCCTTGGTCGGCGCCGACCTTGTCGCGCAACTGCAGCAGCTTGCGTCGCTGCAGCAGCAGGGCGTCCTCTCTCCGGAGGAGTTCGATCGCGCCAAGCAGCAACTGCTCGGGCCCTAAACGACGCCGCACCCCGACCAGAAAGGATCGATTCTCTTGCTCGAAGTCATCGGTGCCACGCTCACCAACGCGGCAGCCATCGCGGTGAGTCCGATCCCGATCATCGCCGTGATCCTCATGCTGATGTCTCCGCGTTCAACGCGCAGGGGCCTCGCCTTCCTCATCGGCTGGTTCGTGGGGATCGTGATCGCGACGACGCTGTTCACGCTACTTGCCGGCGCGATCCCCGCCGACGCTCCGGGCGGCTCGCGGCCGATCCTGGGCGGCGTGCAGCTCCTGCTTGGCCTTGGCCTGCTATTCCTCGGGGGGCGACAGTGGCACTCGCGTCCTGAGTCTGGCACCACTCCCGAGTTGCCCGCTTGGATGTCGAAGATCGATCAGATGCGCGCCCTGCCGGCGGCGGGGCTCGCCTTCGCGCTCGCAGCGGTCAACCCCAAGAACCTCCTCGTAGCTGCCGCTGCCGGCAGCGAGATCGGGCGCAGAAACCTCCATGCTGGTGAGCTGATCACTACGATCGTCGTGTTCAGTCTTATCGCCGCGCTGAGCGTCCTCGTCCCCGTTCTCTTCGCGGTCTTTGCGCCGCAGACGTCGGCAAGGGGACTCTCCGGGATCCGCGCCTGGCTCACCGTCAACAACTCCGCCATCATGACCGTGCTTCTCGTTATTCTCGGGGCAAACGTCATCGGCAAGGGCCTGGGCTCGTTCTAGTCGCTCGTCTTCTGCGCTCGCAACCGCAAACCACAGGGAGTCATATGTCTGCCGCACCGCTGGATCTCACCACCGCCTACCTGTACGGGTTCCCGCTCGTCTTCAATCTCGACCAGGTCGCACGCTACGTCTCGACCGGAGTGGGGAAGAACCCGGCAGCGCCCTGGAACTCGTTCAGCCATGCGCGCACCCTCGCCGGCCCGGATGACAAGTTCGTGACCATCAACAACGACACGCTGTATTCGATGGCGCAGCTCGATATGAGCGTGGGCCCCATCGTGCTCAGCGTGCCCGCGACGCAAGACCGTTACTTCGTGCTCCAGTTCGTGAGCGCCTGGACCGATAACTTCGCCTACATCGGACACCGCGCCACTGGCAGTGAGGCCGGCAACTACCTGCTCGTGCCGAGCGACTGGGACGGAACTGAGCCGGAAGGGACCATCGTGGTCCGCGTGCCGACCCGCGTGGCGTCGATCGTGGGACGCTGGGCCGTTGACGGAGAGGCTGACCTCTCGGCAGTGCACGCACTGCAGGACGCGACCACGCTGGTTCAGCAGAATCCGGAGGCCGCGACTATTGGGCTTCCGGAGGCAGAGAGCGCTCAGACGGAAGCGGGCGAGTTCTGGGAAAAGTACCGGCTCTGGAGCCAGGAATTCCCGCCTGCGTTGCGCGACGAAGCGCTGTTACAGGGGACGCTCGCGACCCTCGGCGGGAGCGAAGAGGAGGCGCTCGAGACCGGCTACGCCGCGGGGCAGGCGGCGCTCGAGGAAGTCTTGAAGTGGGGCGCCGGCAACGCGCTCGTCAATGGTTGGAACCTTACCTACCATTCCTTCGATTACAACCTCGACTACTTCGAGGTCGGGTCGCTTGACGACCCCGCATTTAAGATCACTGACCCGCAGCGCCGCATCGTGCAGCGCGCTGGGGCAGCGCTCGGCGGCCTGTGGGGCAACCAGGCGTTCGAGGCCGCCTACATCGCGACCTACGTCGATGAGCGGGGCGATCCGCTCGACGGCCGCAACAGTTACACGCTGCACCTGGCACCCACGCCGCCTGTCGACGCGTTCTGGTCGCTGACGATGTACGACGTGCCCAGCTACTACCTCGTCGATAACACCGAAGCGCGCTTCTCGATCGGGGACCGCTCGCCAGGGCTCGAGTACGAGGCCGACGGCTCGCTGGTCATCACGATCAGCCACGCGGAGCCCACGGGTGCCCGGGCTCGTGCGAACTGGCTTCCTGCCCCCGCCGGTGCGTTCAGGCCCGTGTTACGCATGTACGAGCCGGGCCCCGAAGTGCTTGACCAGCGCTACACGGTCTCGGCGATCACCCGCCAGAGCTGATCCACGCCCACGCTGCCGACCCTCGTGTGAGTTGGTTGGTCTCGCCTTGCTTGCGACGTCCGCCGGATCGAAGACAGTGAGCGTGGTCCCTTTCGGGGGAGTGCCCCGGTGCCAGATGAGGACCTCGAAAGTTAGAAGCTGCAGACCGACTCGCCGCTTACATACTCAGTGTGCCCGATCTTAGATCCCAGATCCCAGCGGACAGGACGGGCCATAGGTTGTCTCAGGTTGCCTACTATTAGCATCATGTCTGAAAACAGCCATCGTTCGCGCAGCTTCACTACACAATTAGCCACTGGCGAGGGGGTCTACGGACTGATCCTGGTTTCGGGGCTCGTGGCTACCGCGAGCAGCGCTGGTGCTTCATCGTTTCGAGTGTTGACCTTCGTGGCTATAACGGTTGCCGTATTCTGGCTTGCGCACGTTTACTCGAATGTGGTCGCGGGTCACGGTCGTGCCGATCAAGACGGTCGCCCCAAACTGCTGAGGCAGAGTGTGCGTGAGTCTGTGCGAGAAACTCGCGGGATGCTCTTCGCGACGGTGTTCCCGGCAGCAACCTTGCTGCTCGGCGTGTTGGGCGTCGTACAGGATCGCACCGCTAATTGGCTCGCGTTGTGGGTGTGCGTAGGCGCTCTCGCTGCTCTGGGATACCGGTCCTATCAGGCTGTGGGGGCGCGTCTGGGCACAAGAATCATCGGCGCACTCGCCACTGCTTCGTTTGGCCTGATCATCATCGCGGCCAAAGCTATCGTGACCCATTAGGTCGGGCGCAGCAGCTTGGCTAAACCGCGCTGGGTGCAGTGCAATGCAATTCCTTGATCGAGAAGAATCTCAGTGATTCCCTGGCTGCCTCTGTGAAGAATGCTAGGTCAGATGGACGTTGAGATGAGCTTCCGACCTGGCCCGCAAATGGTTGCCACACGCGTCGCTCATGAGGGTACCTCAAGTCCCAATCGATCCATGTTCACCGAGATCGAGGGCGAGTGGGACGAGGTCTTCGACGTCGTGAAGCGCGCGACCGAGGCGGTGCTGCCCTTCGGGTCACGGGTGTCGCTCGTGATGAAAGCCGACATCCGTCCCGGGTTCGAGGGCGAGCTCGACGGGAAGCTGGAGCGGCTCGAAGCGGCGATCGGGGATGCGGGCGAGTAACGGGCTCGGCAGCGCCTGCCGCCAAGCGCGCCTCATTGCATGCGCGCGCACGCTCGCCGCTCACGACGTCGGGTCCGCAGACCAGCAGCTCACCGTCCGTAGTGCCGAGCTACAGCCGCCATGCCTTCGGCGAAACTCACCGCGGGTTCCCACTTGAGCACTTCGCGTGTGCGGCGCTGATCGAACCAGTGCGCGGTCGACATCTGCTCGGCGAGGAAGCGGGTGAGGGGCGGCTCGTCGTCATGCTCCTGCAGGTTCCAAACGGTATCCACGGTGGTGCCGGCCGCGAGGGCGAGCCCGACTGGGAGTCGAAGCCGAGGTTTCCGCGCACCCCCGGCCAGCGCGAGGCGTTCGATGAACTCTGCGATCGGCCGCGGCTCTCCGTTGGTGACGACGAGCGCTTCCCCGTGCACGCGGGTGACCGCGTCGAGTGCCGCGATCATCGCGTCGACGGCGTTGGAGAGGTAGAGGGTGTCGACGAGGGCCGCGCCAGAGCCGAGGATCGGCATGCGCCCCTGTCTGGACCGCACGATGATCCGCTCGGTCAGCTGGGTGTCGCCCGGGCCCCAGACGAGGTGCGG
Source organism: Leucobacter manosquensis (assembly GCF_018304845.1). Classification (NCBI taxonomy): domain Bacteria; kingdom Bacillati; phylum Actinomycetota; class Actinomycetes; order Micrococcales; family Microbacteriaceae; genus Leucobacter; species Leucobacter manosquensis. The sequence continues at coordinate 2,490,170 of NZ_JAFEVO010000001.1, forward strand.
GCGCAGCACGAGCACGGGGAACTCATCTGAACTCGCCGCGAGGGCGAGGAGTTCGCCCTCGCCTTTCGTGCGCGCGTACTCTCCACGGGCGGAAGTCGGGTCGGCCGCCTCGGCCGGCGCTCCGACGAGAGACGTCCCCGAATGCGCGACGGAGGGTGAGGAGATGTGGACGAACCGGGTCACCCCAGCGCTCCGCGCAGCATCGAGTACGCTCCGCGTGCCGTCGATGTTGACTCTCTCGAAGTCCCTCGCGTCACCGGCCATCGATACCTTGGCGGCGAGGTGGATCACGGCGGCCTGGCCGGCCATTGCTCTCGCAACCGCGTCGTCCTCGGTCACGCTCCCCAGCACATCGCGCGCGCTCTCGACGCCTGAGGGCCGGCGCTGCAGCGTGGTCACTTCGTCTCCGCCGTCGATCAACGCCCGCACGACCGAGGAGCCGAGCACGCCCGAGGCGCCGGTGACGAGTACCTTCATGGGAGTTCCTTTCGCGCCGAGTCGATCGGTGTCACGGCGCGCCGATGCGCTCACCGCGCAGCACGGCGTCAGCCCACACCGACAGTCGTGTGCGATCGATCTTCGAGTTGTGACGGATGTCGGTCGGGAACGAGGTCGACACCAGCACCGCGGCGACGTCGTGCGGGAAGTGCTCTGCGAGCGCCGTCCGCACCGCGTCCGTGAGCTCCAGAGGAGCAAGATCCGACCGCATGCGGGTCCCAGGCGCTGGTTCGACGACGACGACGACGGCCTGCGCTCCTCGCGGGCCGGCCCCGACGACGGCCGAGCGGTACACCTGGGGCACCTGGTCGACGACGGCTTCCAATCCACCGGGGCCGAGCGGTCCGGACGAGGTGGTGAGCACGTGCTGCAGACGCCCCTCGATCCAGATCCGACCATCGGGGTCGATGTGGCCGATATCGCTCGTGCGGTGCCAGACCAGGCCGTCGAGTGTGTCGCGCTTCGACGCCGCGTCGGTGTGCCACAACCCGTCGTAGCCCGCTTTGAGGTGCGGGGCCGAGACGACGAATTCACCGAGAACGTCGACGGCTGCGGTGTCCGTGAGGAGAGCATCGGCGGGCCGCCCGGTCTCGTCGAGCGGCGCGACAGCGATTCGCACGCGCGGAACCGGCCTCCCGACGCAGACGCCGTGATCCCGGGATTGCGCGACGGCGGCCGCGACGCCCTCGCGATCGATATCGGTGAGCATCAGGCCCTCGGTCATGCCGTAGGGCGAGCGGATCTGCGCGTTCGGAAAGAGCTCCGCGAGGTTGTCGAGCAGTCGCAACGGCACGGGAGCTCCGGCCGACAGGACGAGCTCGACGCCCGCGAGGGCTGCGCGTTGCTCGGAGGTCAGGTCAGCGGCGGTCGCCTGTACGTTGCGGTACGCGGCAGGAGATGCGAAGACCATCGTGCATGCGCCGGCGAGAATCGCATCGGCGAGCGCGGAGGCCGTCAGGGTGCGCGGCTTCGTGACCGACATGTCGGGAGTCACGCTGCGGATGCCGAGGCCCGGCCCGAGCAGAGCGAAGGGGGCGAATCCGGCCGCCCAGCTCGTTTCGCCGTGCACGGTGAACTGCTCGCGGAGCGTGCGGGCCAGCGCGCCCAACCGGGCGTGCGTGTACCGCACGCCCTTCGCCGGCCCCGTCGACCCAGAAGTGAACAGGATCACGGCGTCATCATCGGGGCCGGGGGAGCGGATCGGCTCGTGGCCCGGCGCGCGCGACAGCTCGGTCACACTCGTCTCGACGCCCAGTGCGGCGCGTTCGAGTGCGTTCAGCCGTCGAACGGAGATGCGCCGGCCGGGCCATCCGGCGGCTCGGGCCAGGAGCAGGCCGGGCTTCTGGCCGATGATCCACTGCGGATCGGATGCTTTGACGGCACGGGTCATGCCGGCCGCGCCGAGCCCGGAATCGGCGACGACCGCCACTCCACCCGCCTTGAGCACGCCGTAGAGCACCGCGGTGAGATCGTTGCCCGGAGTCACCAGCAACGAGACCCGGTCTCCCCGTTTCAGGCCCAGCTGCTGCAACCCCTGCGCGATTCCATCGCTCACGCTCGTGAGCTGCCGCCAGGACACCTCGTGCGGCGGGGTGCGCGTCATGTCGACGCTCGCCACTGAGGAATCATTGCGACGGGCGTCGAGAGCTTCGAAGATCATCGGAGCGCGAGGATCGCGCGCGGCGGTGACGGCGCCTTCCGTGCTCTGGCGCGATGCCCCTTCTGGGGACGGGGTCTCGCCGGGGAAGCGCTGCCGAAGCCAGGCGAGGATCAGGGATGCGACGTCGGAGTCCTCACTGACGAGGTGCGAGGCCTGCTCCACGCGATGCACGTCCGCCTGCGGCAGTCGCTGACGGAGGTCGCGCAGGAACTGCTCACCGAACACCGGGTCCTTCGGTCCCCAGACGAGCAGCGCCGGAGTGTCGATGCCGCTGATGTCGGCAGCCGACTGCTGGAGCTCGGCATACGACGGATGGGAGGGATCGACGGGAACATCGGCGACGAATGCGCCGATACCGCCTCGCAGACCGGCGGCGCGATACGGAGCGCGGTACGCGTCACGAATCTCGGATGGGATGGGCCCCTGACCGAGATGCAGGGTGGTGCGCAGAAACCCGTCCGTGAACACGGTGGAGATGGGCAGGATCGGCCCGCTCAGCGCCAACCGGAGGGGGGCCGGAAGCGACATCTCCGCGGGGAGGTGCACGCCCGTGTTGAGGCTGATCACCCCGTCCACGATGTCGAGGTTTCGTGCCGCCCAGGTGAGCGATACGATGCCGCCCCAGTCATGGCCGAGGGTGACGATCGGATGCGAGGGCGATCCCTCGGCCCCGGCAGTGTCGGCGAGCAGCGACCGCACGACCGCGTCGAAATCACGCACGCGTTCGGCAAGACGGCGGTATCCGGACCCGTGCGTCGTGGGCAGCGCATCATGCGTGAGGCGCTCGGAGTAGCCCATGTCGAGCTGATCCGGGGCGATGACGCGCCAGATCCTTCCTGTGGCGTCGCTCAGTGCTGCGGCGGCGACGCCGCGCCACAAGTACGACCACGTGGGGTTTCCGTGCAGCGCCAGAATGGTGCCACTCGGCTCGAGACCTCGCGCCTGCAGCGCTGGAAGGGTGTCGAGTACATGGAACGTGCGTTCGCCGTCTCCTGTATCCACCGTCACGAGACGCGACCACTGCTGGTCCCACTCGGGGAGGAGGCCTGGGAGAACCGCCGGACGCGCCGTGAACCTCACCAGGTGATCTCCACCATTGCAGTGTTCAGACCTGATCCGACGCCCAAGCAGAGAACGCGGTCGCCTGGCTTCATCTTCGGAGCTGTGCGGGCGAGGGTGATCGGCAAGGAGGCCGGGCCCACATTGCCCAGCTCAGGATAGGTCTTGGCGATCCTGGACTCGTCGATGTCGATGGCGTTCGTCAGGGCATCGACGTGGACGTTCGAGACCTGGTGCGGAATGTAATGATCCATGTCCTTCCAGTCCCAGTCGTTCTCGTGAGCCTCGTGCCAGGCGTCGGAGATGAGTCTCATGCCGTTGCTGAGCAGCCCTTGCGTATCGGTGAACATGCCCTCGTAGTCGCCAACGCAGAGCGCGTGATTCCACGTCGCTGCGCGCGAGACTCCACCATGGATACGGTGCCCTTCGGGGTGCAGATCCGCTCGTCCGAGCACGGCAGCGGCGGCTCCGGAGCCGAGGGTCAGCGTCGCGAATTCGTTCAGGTACTCTTCGCGAGTGATGCCGTCGCGATTCAAGCGGGCGACGGTGGCCTCTTGCACCCGCGACATGTCCTCGCCCGCGACGATGAGTGCGTAGTCGATCTGGCCGGCATCGATCATGCTCGCAGCGACGGTGATCCCGTTGACGAATCCCAGGCATGCATTGGTGATGTCGAAGTTCATCGCTGCCGGGCCGAGGCCGATGCTGTCGTGGACGGCGACCGCGACGGATGGCTCGAGCGCCTCGCGAGAAACCGAGGCGTTGATCAGAAGCCCGATCTTCTCTGCTGGGATTCCTGACTCGGCCAGCGCCTGACGTCCGGCGGAGGCCGCTCCTTCGATGTAATCCGTTGGACGTTCCCAATTGCGTTTCGCGGAGACGCCTGCGACCCGCTGGAGCAGGCCTCGCGGAAGGTTCAGACTCTTGAGCGTGTCGCTGAGTCGTTCGTCGAACGATTGGGAGGTCACCTCGACCGGTGCGACAGCTTCGGCGAGCCCGAGAAGTGCGACGTTCGAATGTCGTGAGTTGCTGTTCGCGGCGTCTGCATCGGACCCGGTGGCCGGCGACGGAGGTTCGGGTTTCATTGGGGTCAACTGTAGTCGTATGACATAACTCAACCTTCATATGTCGCGCGCAGCGACTGCCCGGTACGCGTTTTTCGACACGGTGCCCGTCACATTCGTCGGTCAGAACGAGGAGGGGAGCGGCCACCCGGTGTACGCCTCGGCCAGGAAGCGCTGGCCGGCCTCGGACTCGATGACGCTTCTGAGTTCTCCGAGCTGCCGCTGGCGGTCGAACGCGTCGGAGCCAGGCACCGCGTGCAGCATGCTCGTCATCCACCAGGAGAAATGCTGGGCCTTCCAGATGCGGCGGAGCGCCGTTTCGGCGTACGCGTCGATGCCCCGCTCATCGTGCTCGACGAGGAGACGCCGCAGTGCATCGCCGAGCAGCAGCACGTCCGCGATCGCGAGATTCATGCCCTTGGCCCCAGTCGGGGGCACTGTGTGCGCGGCGTCGCCCACGAGCGCAGCGCGACCGCGCCGCAGCCCGCCGGCGACGAAGCTGCGGAAGCGCAGCACGTCGCGTTGGAAGATCGGACCCTCGGTGAGGCGCGTGCCGGGAACCCGACGCTGCAACGCGTCCCAGATCTCGGCCTCGCTGAACGCGTCAGGGTCGGTGCTCGGGTCGCACTGGAAGTACATGCGCTGCACCGTCTCCGACCGCTGACTGATCAGCGCGAAGCCGTCGGGCGCGTTGCTGTAGATCAACTCGTCTGAGCTCGGCGCCGCCTCGCACAGCACACCGAACCATGCGAAGGGATACTCGCGGAATGCGCCGTTCCCGCGGTCACCGGCGATCGCGGGGCGCACGACGCTCCGCGATCCATCAGCGCCGACGACGAAGTCGCAACGGATCTCGAACGGGGCTCCGTCAGCGTCCGTGCCGGCGACGCGCGGCTCCGAATCGACGTCGTGCACGGCGGTGACGCTCGTGCTGAACCGCAGATCTTGCCCGGCGGCGAGGCGCGCAGCGATGAGGTCTTTCAGTACCTCGTGCTGCGGATAGAGCCACACAGACCGTCCGACGAGTGACGGGAAATCGATGCGGTGGCCCTCGCCGGCGAAGCGGAGTTCGATGCCGTCGTGGCGGTGCCCGACGGTGCGGGCACGGCTGCCTTCGATGCCGTCGAGCACCTCGACCGTCCCCTGCTCGAGAATGCCTGCGCGGATGGTCGTCTCGATCTCCTGACGACTGCGCGCATCGACCACGATGGATTCGACGCCTGCCGCTGCCAGCAGGTGCGACAGCAGGAGGCCGGCGGGCCCCGCTCCGACGATGGCGACTCGGGTGCGCTCGACGGTCATGGGTCTCCTTTGGCGGGGTCGAATGGGGCGCCGGTATCGCGCGCGGCGTGCGAACGGCGCGTGCCGAGTGCAGCCATGGCGATCCGCGACCAGTGTGCTGGGATCGACCCCGCCCGGCCGCACTTTTCTCACTCACTGGGAAACCGGCCGGACCTACCCCACCCCGCCCGCCCGCTACGCTCGGCAGGAGGGGAACTCGAGGAGGCGAGATGGCGGAGCAGGCGACGCCTGGCGTGCTCGACCGCGCGCTCGCGGTGTTGTCGTGCTTCAGCGAGGACGAACCCGAGCTCTCCGCCGGCCAGCTCGTCGAGCGCACTGGCCTCGCCTCGTCGACGCTCCACCGCCTCGTCGCCGTGCTCGTCGACCGCGGTCTGCTCACGCGCCTGCCGAATCGGCGGTTGGCGGTTGGTGCGCGGCTGTGGGAGCTCGGCGAGCTCTCCCCGCTCGCGCTGCGCCTGCGCGAACGCGCGATCCCGCACCTCATGCGGCTCTACGAGGTGACGGGCGAGAACGTGCACCTCGGCGTGCTCGATGGGCCGGCGGAGCGCGCGAGCGTGCTCTACGTGGGGCGCGTCACCGGCCGCCGTTCGATCCCCACGGTGAGCCGTGCGGGCGGGCGGGGTCCGCTGCACACGACGGGCGTCGGCAAGGCGCTGCTCTCGGGGTGCGACGACGCCTGGTTGCAGCGCTACTTCGGCGCGAGTCCGCTGCTCCGGGAGACGACGCACTCGATCGTCGACGAGCACGCGCTCCGCACCGACCTCGCCGCCGGCCGCGCGCGCGGCTACTGGAGCACCCGCGAGGAGATGACTCTCGGCAATGTGTCGATCGCCGTCGCACTGCCGAGTGTTGACGGATTGCCCCCGATCGCGCTCGGCGTCGTGGTGCACCTCGAGCGGGCCGACGAGCGGCTCCTGTCACGGCTCGTGCAGCAGGCGGCGAAGGAGATCCACTCCGAGATACGGAGCAGCTGATTCCCGCTCAGTGAGAACTCCGGGAGCGATCGGCGTCGTCGGCTGCCACGCTGAGGCGCAGGTCACGACCTCGAAGGAGAGCACCTCATGCCCGAGCACCCCATCGCCCCGGCACCGGAAGCCCTGCTCGCAGCACCCGATCAGGCTTCTCAGCAGCAGATCTCGGAGGAGATCGCGTCACTCCACGCCGACTTCTTCCGCCGCGCTACCGATGGCGAACGCCTGCCGCGCACCATGTACGACTTCCCGCCGTACCGTTCGAGCCTGCTGCGGCATCCGACGAAGGACCCGCAGCTCGTCGATCCGGAGACGATCGAACTGTGGTCTCCCGCCTATGGGCAGCGCGATGTCGCGGCGATCGAATCGGACCTGACGCTGCACCACACGGGTGAGCCCCTCGGCGAGCGCATCACGGTCACCGGGCGGTTGCTCGACGCGTGGGGCCGCCCCGTGCCGAATCAGCTGATCGAGATCTGGCAGGCGAACGCGGCGGGCCGGTACATCCACCAGCGCGACCAGCATCCGGCACCGCTCGATCCGAACTTCACGGGTGCGGGTCGCGCGATCACGAACGAAGCCGGCGAGTACACGTTCACGACGATCAAACCGGGGCCGTATCCGTGGAAGAACCACGTGAACGCCTGGCGGCCGGCGCACATCCACTTCTCGGTGTTCGGCCGATCCTTCACGCAGCGCCTCGTCACCCAGATGTACTTTCCGGGCGACCCGCTGTTCGCGCTCGACCCGATCTACAACTCGATCCGCGAGCAGAAGGACCGTGATCGGCTCATCGGCGTCTACGACCACGACCTGACGGTGCCGGAGTTCTCGATGGGCTACCGATTCGACATCGTCTTGGACGGCCCGCAGGCCACCTGGTTCGAACCCGAGGAAGGGGAGCACTGATGCCCCGGCAACCCGCGCCCCAGCAGCACTCGCCCGCGCCCGCGAAGACGCTCGCCCCGACCCCGGGCCAGACGGTCGGCCCGTTCTTCGCGTACGGCACCACGTTCCCGAAGCAGCACGAGATCGCCTTCCCGCACTCGCCGGGCGCCATCGTGCTGGCAGGAACCGTCTTCGACGGGGCCGGCGCCCCGATCCCCGATGCGATGATCGAGATCTTCTCCGCCGATACGGATGGCAGTGTGCCGCGAGCTCGAGGCACGCTGCGCCGCAACGATCATGCGTTCACCGGTTTCGGGCGAGCCTTCACCGACGACGAGGGGCGCTTCGAGTTCTGGACCCGCGACCCCGGGTCGTCGTCGGGCGAGGCGCCGTTCTTCGCGGCGATCGTCTTCGCTCGCGGTCTGCCCGACAAGCTGCACACGCGGATCTACCTCCCCGACGATGCAGCGCGCCTCGACGCCGACCCGCTGCTCTCCATGCTTTCGGCCGAACAGCGGAGTACGCTCGTGGCAGCACGCACGCCAGAGGGCCATCTCGCTCATGACATTCACCTGCAGGGTGCGAAGGAGACCGTGTTCCTTGCCTACTGATCCGGATGCACACGCACCCCGCCGCGAGTTCGACGCAGGGCTCCTCTCGCCGGTGAGCGCGGGAAGCGACGCCGTACTGGCCGATGCGGAGGTGCTCGGCGCGCTCGTCGCGACCGAGGTAGCACTGGTGCGGGCGTGGGCCGAGATCGGTGTCGCACCCCGCGCACAGGCTGCCGAACTGTCATCCGCCCTCGGCTGGAGCGGAACGGGCGAAGTCTGCGCGGGCTTCGACGCCTGGCTGCCGCAGCTCGCGGCGGAGGCCCCGGGCGGCGGCAACCCCGTGATTCCATTGGTGCCGAAACTCCGTGACCGCACCGCCCCCGAACTGCGGCACTGGGTGCACCGCGGTGCGACCAGTCAAGACGTGCTCGACTCCGCGCTCATGCTGATCGCGCACCGGGCAGGCCGTGAGACGCTGCAGCGGTTGCGGCAAACGGAAACGGCGCTCGCGCAGCTCGCGAGCACCGAGCGGGATCGCGTCGCCGTCGCCCGTACCCTGACTCAGCACGCGGTGCCGACCACGTTCGGCCTGCGCGTCGCCGGGTGGCTGCGCGGGGTGCGGCGCGCCGCCGACCGTCTGTCAGGCGCGCTCTCGGAGCTCCCGGTGCAGATCGCCGGGGCGGGCGGGACGATGGCGGGATACGTCGCCGTCGCTCGCGCAGAGCTCGGTTCGGACGAGTGCGCCGTGCGCGCTGCGGGGGAGCTCCCCGCAGCGTTCGCCGCAGAGCTCGGGCTCGCGACCCCGGACGGGTCTTGGCACACGGTGCGCTGGCCGATCACCGAGCTGGGCGACGCACTCGTGCAGTGCGTCGATGCACTCGGCGTGCTGGCGGCCGATGTGGCGACCCTCAGCCGCACAGAGATCGGCGAGGTCGCAGAGTCGCGCGGCGGTGGATCATCAGCGATGCCGCAGAAGCGGAATCCGGCGCATTCCGTGCTGATCCGCTCCGCGGCGATCCGCGCACCTCATCTCGCCGCGACGCTGCACGCCGCTGCGGCGCTCGCCGTCGACGAGCGACCCGATGGGGCGTGGCACGCCGAGTGGCAGACGCTGCGCGAGCTGCTCCGCGTCACGCTCGGCGCGAGTGCCCATGCCGCCGAGCTCACCGCGGGTCTCGCCGTCGACACTGACGCGATCGCACGCAATCTGGGGATGACGAACGGCCTGATCGTCGCCGAGCGGCTCTCGATCGTGCTCGGCGCGATCATCGGCGCCGAGCGGGTGAGCGACATCGTGTCGCGGGTGCGGGACGGGGCGGGGCTCGCCGACGCGCTGCACGCCGAGCCCGGCCTCGCCGATGCTCTCGCCGCCCGAGGAGGGCCGACGATCGCACAGCTGGCTGATCCTGCGCAGTACGTCGGCTTGGCCCACAGGTTCGTCGATCACGCGCTCGCACCCGGCGCTGCCCAGGAGGGCGGCGCACGCCCCGCAGCCGACGCGCCCGCCCCGACAGAGGAGCCAGGATGACCGCCCCAGAAATCGCACTCACCGAACCGATCGGCGCCGACGGTGCGCCGCTGATCGTGCTCGCCCACTCCCTGGGCACCGGCCCGCTCATCTGGGAGCCCGTCGTGCCGCTGCTCGCGAAGGAATACCGCGTGTCGCTGCTCACCCTGCCCGGCCATGGAGTCGCGCCGGTACCCACGGACGCGTTTACGCTCGACGAGCTCGCCGATGTCGTGGCAGATCGCGTGCGCGAATTGGCGGGCACGGTCGGCACCGCGTACTTCGCGGGGGTCTCGATCGGCGGTGCGCTCGCCCTCACGCTCGCACTGCGGCACCCCGATGTCGTCACGCGTGCGGCCAGTCTCGCCTCGGCCGCATCGCTCGGCTCGTCGGAGCACTGGAAGACGCGTGCGGCCACAGTGCGCACGCAATCGACCTCGGCGCTCATCGCGGCATCCGCGCAGGCGTGGTTCGCGCCCGAATCGATCAGCCGCGAGCCCGAGCTGACCGGGCGCATTCTGCACGCGCTGCAAGACACCTCCGACGAGGGGTACGCGCGCTGCGCGGAGGCGCTCGCGACGTACGACCTGCGAGACCGGCTCGGTGAGATTCGCATCCCGGTACTCGCGCTCGGGGGCCGCCAGGACCAGGTCGCTCCCGAGGAACGGCAGGACGAGCTCGTCGCGGGCATCCCGAATGCGCGGAGACTGATGATCGAGGACGTGGCGCATCAGCCTCCGGCAGAGAACGGTTCCGCCGTCGCGGAGGCGCTCCTCGCGTTCTTCGGCGCGGACGCGAGCGGAGGGGGCCGGGCATGAACGCCGAGCCGAGTGACGCGACGGGATCAGCGGGCGCAGGAGCAGGCGGGCTGTCGGACGCGGGGCGCTTCGAGCAGGGCATGGCCGTGCGCCGCGCCGTGCTCTCAGACGCGCACGTCGATCGCGCGAATGCGCAGATGACCCCGTTCACCGCCGACTTCCAGGACTTCATCACGCGCACCGCGTGGGGCGACATCTGGTCGCGGCCAGGGCTCGACCGGCGGTCGCGCTCCGTCGCGGTGCTCACCGCCCTGATCGCGCTCGGTCACGACGCTGAACTCGCGATGCACGTGCGCGCGGCGCGCGCCAACGGGCTCACCGTCGACGAGATCAAAGAAGTGATTCTGCAGGCCGGGCTCTACTGCGGGGTGCCGGCGGCGAACTCCGCGTTCGGCGTCGCGCAGCGGGTGCTCGAGGAGCTCGGGGACCTGTAGCTCCGGGGTGACCTGCTCAGCGCACGTCGACGACGGTGCTTATCATGGGAGTCATCGCCGGCGGCATCACGAGCTCCGGGCGCGACAGTGCGGTACGAGCAGGGGACGGGTGATGGCGCGAGAACTCGTATGGACCGGATTCATCACGCTCGACGGGGTGATGGACTCGCCCGGCGGCCCGAGCGAGGGGCACCCGAGCGGCGGGTGGGTCATGCGCACGCCGTTCGACGAGGCGGCGTTCTCGCTGAAGGGCGAGGAGCTCGAGGAGACGACGGCGCTGATGTTCGGGAGACGCAGCTACGAGGCCTTCGCCCCGATCTGGCGGGATTCCGAGGATCATGCCGCGTACCGGGATCTCCCGAAGTACATCGTGTCGTCGAGCCTCGACCCCGAAGAGCTCGTAGCGGGGTGGGGGCCGAGCACCGTGCTGCGCTCCGAGGCGGATGTCGCGGCGCTCAAGGAATCCGACGGGGGTGCGATCTTCATCCACGGCAGCGGAGAGCTCGCCCGCCGGCTGTCGCGCGCCGGACTGATCGACCGGTACCACCTGCTGGTGTTCCCGGTGCTGCTCGGCACGGGGAAGCGGGTCTTCCCGAGCGATGAGCCCGGCGAGCAGAAACTCGTGCTCCGGGAGTCGGAGGCCTACGGGAACGGGGTCGTGAAGCTGATCTACGACGTCGTTCGCTGATCCAGCGGCGAAACGTGCGGCGTCGACCGCATCAGTGCTCGCACACAGCACAATGCCCCTGGTGCGGAGCGGACTCCGGACCAGGGGCATTGTCTTCGTTGCGGGGGCGGGATTTGAACCCACGACCTCCGGGTTATGAGCCCGGCGAGCTACCGAACTGCTCCACCCCGCGGCACGTGACAACCGTATCGCGGCAGCCGGGGAAGTTCGAATCGGGGAGCGCATCCGGCGCGTCGCCGCGAGGAGCCGGGGGCGGTGTCACCGACCGGAGGGCGGAAGCTTGTCGATCCCGTGACGGTTGGGCTCACTCGGTTCCGCCGCTGTGTCGGGCGATGCCTGCGTCGCACCGGAGGGGGTCTCGCCGGAGGTCGGGTAGCTCGGCTTGTCCGCTTCGGTCGGCGCGTCATGTGCGGCGTCGCGCTCGTCCTGCGGCGGGAGGTGGTCGAGGGGCTGCTTGATCTCGTCTGCGTTCGTCATGCACTCCACCCTCCGTCGAAGTCGCCGGAGGGGCCAGGGGATTGCACTCGCGCGGGTGATGTGTTGGGCCGAACCGCTCCGCCGGAGCAGCGACCGTCGTGCGGTGACTACGATCGAGAGAACACGCGCACTGAGGAGGCCCACACGTGGATGACGTGCTTTCCGAGCTGGATCGCCGCATCGTCGGCGCACTGCAGGTCGACGGCAGAGCGCCTTGGAGCAGTGTCGCCCGCGCGCTCGACGAGCCACTGCGCACGGTCGCTCGCCGCGGCAGGGTGCTGCTGGAGTCGGGGATGCTCTCGGTGGTCGGGCTGCGCAATCTCGGCCCCACCTGCGTGATCGAGATCACCTGCAAGCCGTCTCGTCTGGAATCACTGGCGGAGGAGCTCGCACAGCACCCGGGAGTCGTCTACGTCTTCGTTCTCGCGAACCCGTCGAGCGTGCTGGTCGAGGTGCACGAGCAGATGTTCGATCTCGGCACGATGACGCTCTCGGTCATTCCCGCGTACGCCGGTGTGCTCGAGGTGTCGGCTACGCCGGTGCTCCACTATTTCAAGACGAACGCCGACTGGCAGCCGGGGTTGCTGACGGCGGCCGAGACGTCGATGCTCGGATCGCGGGCCCGCGTCGAGGAGTCGACGGCGCCGCCAGAGCGCCTCGACGCCGCCGACAGTGCGATCGTTCAAGCGCTCGAACGGGATGGGCGAGCGGGAATCGCCGAATTGGCCGAGCTCGCGGGGGTCACCGAGCCGACTGCGAGGAAACGGCTCGCAGACCTCGATGCGCGCGGAGCCGTCGCTACGCGCGTGCTGATCGATCCGCACCTGCTCGGGTTCGGCATCGAGACGTGCGTGCGCATCGACTGCGTCCCCGGCGAGGTGCGGGCGGTGGGCGAGGCGATCGCCGATCTGCCCGAGAGTCGGTACGTCGCGGAGTTGCTCGGCGAGCATTCGCTCATCGCGCACTTCGCGGCCGACGACCTGCCGCACGTGCGTCGACTGCTGCACGAGGAGTGGACCACGAGGGTCGGTCGCCTGCATCCGGCGCTGGTCACTCGAGTGGTCAAGCGAAGTGGACGCATCATCGCCGCCTGAGAAGCGCGAAACGAAAACTTTTGCGTCGATGTTGGCGTAAATCCAAAGTCGTGGTTAACTTACTGACCGTAGTAGTAAGTCAATGACGATGGGAAAGCGCTATGGCCGATCCGGCCGAACTCTCCGCCACGGAACTCCGAGCGGCACTGGGTGCCCGTGACATCAGCGCCGTCGAGGCGGTGACCGCGTATCTGGCGCGCATCGAGCGCGGCGCGGCAGTGAACGCGATGGTCACGGTGGATGCCGCCGCGGCGTTGCGACGGGCAGCGCAGCTCGACGCCGAGGGGCCCGACCCGAGCCTCCCGCTCTTCGGGCTCCCGGTCGGCATCAAAGACACCCACGACACGGCAGGCATGCGTACGACATACGGCTCGATCCGCCACGCCGAACACGTGCCGCAGCACGATGCACTGCACGTGCGGCGCATGCGGGAAGCCGGAGCCATTGTCATCGGGAAGACGAACGTCCCCGAGTACGCCGCCGGTTCTCACTCCGTCAACCGAGTCTTCGGTGCGACGCGCAATCCGTACGCGCTCGACCGTTCGGCGGGGGGAAGCAGCGGCGGGGCGGCTGCGGCGCTCGCCGCTCGCCAGGTCGCCCTCGCCGACGGGAGCGACATGGGCGGCTCGCTTCGCAACCCCGCCTCGTTCTGCAATGTCGTCGGACTGCGGCCCTCGCCGGGAGTGGTTCCCGAAGCCGAATCGACCAATCTGCTCACGCCGCTCACCACCGCCGGGCCGATGGGGCGTACCGTCGACGACGTCGCACTGCTGCTCTCGGTGATCGGAATTCCAGATGCGCGCACCCCGATCGCCGCGCCGTCCCTGGGTGCCGCGGGCGAGCCCCGAGACCTCCGCGGGTTGCGGGTGGCCTGGGCGCCGACGCTCGGCGGCAACGCGCCGCTCTCGGCCGACGTCGCCGAGGTGCTCGAACGCGCCGTCGCGCTGCTGGCGGAAGCGGGGGCGAGCGTCGAAACGGCCTGCCCCGATCTCAGCGGCGCAGCAGACGCCTTCCTCACCCTGCGCGCAGCCGAATTCGAGATGACGTGGGGCGATGCGCTCGACGCCGACCCAGAAGACTTCAACGAGCGCCTCACCTGGAATATCACGCAGGGGCGCTCGCTGACCGGACGCGACATCATGAGCGCGCAAGAGCGCCAGACCGCACTCATGCGCGGGGCTGCGCGCTTCTTCGAGAACTTCGACGTGCTCCTCGCGCCGGCAGTGACGGTCGCGCCGTTTCCCGTCGACTGGGATTACCCGCGCACCATCGCCGGTGAGGCGCAAGCGCACTACCTCGACTGGATGCGCGCGGCGACGACGATCACCATGCTCGGCGTGCCGGCGCTCTCCGTACCCGCCGGTTTCACACGCGAGTCGCTGCCCGTCGGCCTGCAGATGGTCGGGCCGTTCGGCAGCGATCACCGGCTGCTCGGGATCGCCAGAGCCTACGAGGCCCTCACGGGCTTCGCCCGTCACTCCCCAGAACTTCCGACCGCCTCTCACCATTGGAGCAATGAAGCACGATGAAACCTCGACTGTTCACTCTCGGAAGGCTCGCGATCGTGAGCGTTCCGGCCCTCGGATTCTTCGCGATTCCGTTCTTGCCCTTCGCCCAGCAGCCCGTGCTCTGGCTCGGCCTTCCCGCAGTGCTGGTGTGGAGCGCGCTGATGGTGCTGCTCTCAGTCGCCGCTCTGCAGGTCGTCGAAATGCTCTACCTGCGCGCCGGCGGACGTGAGGCCGATCTGCAGGAGGCCGAGCGCTTCGCCACCCAGCAGATCGAGCAGATCCGCGCGGCTCGTATCGCCGCAGAGGACAGCGAGGGCGTGCGATGACACTCTCCATCATGATCGTCGTCGGCATTGTGCTGATCGGCGCACTGGGCGTCGCGAGCCGACGCCGCCAGAAGAGTATGAGCAACTGGACCGTCGGCGAGCGCAGCAATCCGAAATGGACCTCGTGGTTCCTCCAAGCGGGAGAGTCGCTGACCACGTTCAGCTTCCTCGGGCTCGCCGGCATCGCGTTCGGCGGGGGCGTCAGCGCGACGTTCGCCGTCGCCTACCTGACGATCTCGTGGCTCGGCCTGTACTTCGTGGCGCCCCGCATCCGCGAGTTCGGGCAGCGTCGCGGATACCTGACCCTGGGAGACTTCTTCGAGGACCGCTTCCGCAGCCGCTGGCTCGGTCGCATCGTGTCGGTGATCGGTGCTCTGGCCCTCATCCCGTACCTGCAACTGCAGATCACCGGTCTCGGCCTGATCGTCGAACTCGCCACTGGGAGCGAGCGCGCCCGCGGGCTCAGCATGGTCGTGGCGAGCATTCTGGTCGCCGTCTTCGTCGCATGGTCGGGACTGAAGGGCATCGCCCGCGTGGCGATCCTGAAAGACATCATGATGGTCGTCGCCATGGTCGTCATCGCTGCCGGGCTCATCATCTCATTCGGCGGGATTCCCGAGATCTTCGGCCAGATCGCGCGCGAGGCTCCCGTGCTGCTCACCATGCACGTCGACGGCTACGATCCCGTCTTCTTCATCACGGCGACGCTGGTCACGGTCATCGGGTCGAGCTTCAACACGCTGCCGCACCTCTGGCCGCCGGTGCTCGCTGCGAAGAGCGGTGAGGTGCTGCGGAGCAACGCGAAGTGGCTGCCGATCTACCAGCTCGTGCTCTTCCTGCCCATCACGGTGGGCCTCGCAGCGGTGCTCGTGCTGCCGGGCGATACGACGGGCAACACGGTGCTGCTCACCATGTCCGGAGAGATCCTCCCGGATTGGCTCGTGGGAATCGTCGCGATCGCCGGCGCCTCGGCGGCGATGGTACCGGCGTCCGCGATCGTCATGGGAATCTCCACTCTCGTCACCCGCAACGTGATCGGCGAGCTGCGCGCGAAGCACCACATGACGGTGAACTACCTCGTCATCGTGGTCGCGATCGGCCTCGCGCTCGCCTTCGGTCTCGTGCGCTCGGACATCGGGGCCCTGCTGCTGCTCACCTACGGGTGCACCACGCAGTTCGCCCCGGCGATCGCGATCGCTCTGGCCGACCGCGTGCGGGTCGGCGCCTGGCCGGTGGGGCTCAGCATCGCCACCGGCGCGCTCACCGTGGCGGTCATCACGTTCGCGGAGATCCCGATCGGCAGCTGGGATTCCGGCCTCATCGCCCTCGTCCCCAATCTCGTCGTCCTCATCGTGGCCGAGGCCATTCGCCGGGCACGGGGCGGACGCGACGTGGAGCAGGTCGCGGTACCGGAGCCCGAGAGCGTGATCGGGGGCAGATCCGTGTCCGCTCTGAGCTGACTTCTGGCGAGTATCGGCGCAGTGCCAGCCCCAGGGCGTAGCCTGCGAGCGAGGCCGGTACGAGAGCCCGGCACGTGAAAGGGGAACCGATGAGCATCATGTACACCGCTGAGGCACTCGCGACCGGAGACGGGCGCAACGGCCACGTCAAGACCGTCGACGGGCTCGTCGACACTGATCTGCGCGCTCCGAAGGAGATGGGCGGCCCCGGCGGCGCCCCGAACCCCGAGGTGCTGTTCGCCGCAGGCTACGCCGCATGCTTCCACGGCGCCCTCCAGGCGGTTGCGCGCGAGAAGAAGGTCGACATCGCGGATTCCAGTGTCGGTTCCCGCGTGCACCTGAGCAACGTCGACGGGGGCTTCGAGCTCTCAGTCGAGCTCGAGGTCGTGCTCCCGCATCTCGAGCACGCGCAGGCTCAAGAACTCGCCGACGCCGCGCACCAGGTGTGCCCGTACTCGAAGGCGACGCGCGGCAACATCGAAGTGAAGGTCACCGCCTCCGACGACTGAGCCTCGGCGGGCGCCGAACACCCGCCGAAACGCCGAACCCCTGCCGAGAATACGTGATCTCGGCAGGGGTTCTGCGCGCAGGCAGGGGCTCGGCGAGGGGGCGCCTAGCGGCGCTCGTAACGGCGGGCGCTGCCGCGCAGACCGGCGAAGCGGAACGGAGCCTCGGTGACGCGCGGGGTCTCGACGTCGACGTTGCTCGGCAGCTCGCGCGCGTGCAGCTCGCGGTATTCGGGCACGCTGAGCGGAACGCGCGCGTCGAGCACGGAGGTGAAGTGGTCGCTGCGCGATGCTGCCGCCGGCTGCACCACACCCGTCAAGAATTCGCTCACGCTGCCGGAGCCGTAGCTGAACATGCCGAGGCGCTTGCCGACGAGGTCTCGCTCGTGGTCGAGCACCGAGGCGACGCCGGCGTACAGTGAGGCGGTGTACGCGTTGCCGAGGCGGCGGTTGTAGATCGCGCCCGGCACGAGGCCGTCATCGCCGAGGTCAACGCCCGTGTGCTCGCCCAGGCGAGCCTGTGCCTTGCGCGCCATCTTCGTGTACGGCTGGTGGTAGACGAGGCGGTCGATGGCGGTGATGGCGGGACCGCCGTGCGCGGCGAGATCGTCCCAGGCGCCCGTCATGGCGTCGAGGTACGCCGAGATCGACAGAGCGCCGTCGACGATCGCCGTCGACGAGTCGTTCGGCCGCCAGAAGTCGTCGACGTCGGCGGAGAAGAGCCCTGAGGCGGGCTCGATCTCGACGAGGGCCGGATCGACGCCGATGAGGATCGCTGCGGCGCCCGCGCCCTGCGTTGGCTCACCGGGGGAGTCCAGCGCGTAGCGCGCGATGTCGCTCGCGATCACGAGCACGCGCTCGTTCGGGTTGCGCTGCACGATACCGACGGCGGCCTGGATCGCGGCGGTGCCGCCGTAGCAGGCCTGCTTGATCTCGGCGACGCGCACCTGGGGCGGCAGTCCGAGCAGCTTGTGCACGAAGACGCCGGCAGCCTTCGAATGGTCGAGACCGGACTCGGTCGCGAACAGCAGGGTGCGCACTCCGTCGAGTCCGTTCCGGTCGAGCAGCGCGAGCGCGGCGCTGGCGCCCATGGTGACGATGTCCTCGTCAGCCGCGGGAACGCTGAACTCGTCTTGCCCGAGGCCGAGCCGGTACTTGGCAGGGTCGACGCCGGTCGTCTCGGCAAGCGTGCCCAGGTCGAGCAGGTGGTGCGTGGTCGCCAGTTCGATGTCGTGAATGCCGATGGAGGTCATGCGTTCGGCGTCTCCTTCCGCTCGATGCGCAGGTGCGCAGCCATGAGTTCGCCCGGGTTCGTCTGCGCTGCGATGAGCGAGAGCTCGCCGCAGAGCACGGTGGCGGCCATGAGCTCGGCGAGACGGCGAGCGTTCTCGCCCGGCTCCCGATCCTCCCGGCAGCCGATGCGGGTCAGCGCCTCCTCGATGTGGGGCAGGTGCTTGCCGTTGCCGACCGTTCCCACGATGAGGTGGGGCACGGTGCACGAGAAGTACAGCCCCTCTTCCCGGTTCTCCGCGTAGGTGATCCCCTGTGATCCCTCGACGATGTTCGCCGCGTCCTGCCCCGTCGCCAGGTAGAAGCCGAGCAGCATGTTGGCGTAGTGGGCGTTCGCCGAGCGGATCGCGCCGGCGATGGTGCTGCCCACCAGGTTCTTGCGCACGACCATGTCGGTGACGCGCTGGGCGTCGGTGCGCAGTCCGCTCGCGACGAGCTCGTGCGGGATCAGGATCTCGGCGACCACGCTGCGCCCGCGGCCCAGAATCCCGTTCACCGCCGTCGCCTTCTTGTCGGAGCAGTAGTTGCCCGAGATGGAACCGTATTCGATCTCGAGCCCCCACGACAGGATCCGCTCCATGAGCGCATCGGCCGCGTTCGTCACCATGTTGTGACCCGACGCGTCACCCGTGGTGAACGCGAAGCGGACGAACAGCAGGTTGCCGACGATCTCGGGGTGCGCCTCGAGCAGCTTCGCGTGACGGCTGCCAGCGGTGACGACCTCCTGCAACTCGCCGAGGCGGGCCTCGATGGTCTGCGCGGCGATCTGCGCACCGACAGCGCCACGCGCCGTGAAGAGCACGGACCGCGTCATCCGCTCACCGGTGACGACGGTGCGGATGCCGCCTTCGACGGCGCGGGAGACGCGAGCACCGCGTCCGACGGACGGCCAGAGCGGTGTCTCGTAGGTGGCGAGGGGCACCGAGATCTCGCCGGAGACCGAGGATCCGGTGATCCTGATCGGGCCGACCCAGCTGGTCGGGATCTCCGTGACGGTCTCGCGGTGGGCCTGTTCGGGAACGCTCATGGCTTCCTTCGTAAGTGAGTGCGTGGGTGCTGGGTGAAGTTCACGGGCGTCGCGCCTCCGAGCGGAGCGCGAGCGCACTGAGGTTAACGCCGCGGTCGGCGCAGAATTCCCTGAGCCTGCCGCGCAGGATGACATCGGTGGCGAGCAGATCGTCGCGTGTGACCGCGCCGAGCAGCGCGTACACGGCCCGGGTGCGCAGCTTCCAGTCGTCGACGAGCGCGATGAGGCGCTCGGCGCCGCCAGACGCGCCGTCGCTGCCGATGGCGGCGAGGAAGGCGCCGGCGACGCCGACGGCCTGGGCGCCGGCGGCGAGCGCCTTCACCACGTCGAACGGCGTGCGAACGCCTCCCGATGCGAGCAGCGTCGGCGCGTTCCGCGGGGCGTCGAGCAGGCTCGCGAGCGCCGACTGACCGAAGCCGGCGAGCATCGCGTACTCGCCGGCCGAACGACGCGCGTTCTCGATCCGCAGGAAGTCGGTGCCGCCCCGGCCGCCGACATCGGCGATGCCGACGCCGATATCGGAGAGGTGCCGCAGCGCGCTGCGGCTGAGCCCGAAGCCGACCTCTTTCACGACGACGGGCACCGGCGAGGCGGCTGCGAGCTGCTCGACCGACGAGATCCACGACGAGAAGTCGCGGGAGCCCTCCGGCATCGCCGTCTCCTGCACCGCGTTGACGTGGATCTGCAGCGCGTTCGCGCCGAGCAGCTCGACGGCACGCGGAGCGTCGGAGGCGGGCCGGCCGACGCCGAGATTCGCCATGACGAAGCCGTCGGGGTTCTCGGCGCGGATCACGGCGAAGCCCCGTGCAGCGTCTGGATCGTCGAGCGCGACCGATACGGAACCGCTGGCCATCGGCAGACCCGTCTCACGCGCTGCGATCGCGAGCTCGCGGTTGATGCGCGTGGTGCGATCGGTTCCGCCCGTCATCCCGTTGACGTAGAACGGCGTCTCCCAGTGCCATTCGCCGGCGGCGTGCTGAGGGCCGGCGCCGAAGGCGATGCCGACGCCGAGATCGACGCGCTCGGCGTCGACGCCGTCGAGCGCCTGATGCACGAAGTCGAGGTCGTCGAATTCGTTGTGCGCGGCGCCGTCGCCCTGCTGGCCGAGCGCGAGGTCGACGTGCTCGTCTTTGCGGGCCGCGCGGGAGCCGTCGGTCTCGAGAGCGGGCGGAAGAGCTGCGGACACCTGGTCCGACTCGAGATCAGAATGCATCGACGCCTCCTGACGCGGGGTGCGGAGCGAGGCTGAGGCGACGGATGTCGTTGGCCTCCCACTCGCGCAAGATGGGGTCGGTCGCGAGATCCGCGTCCGCAAGCACGATACCGCAGTCGCCACCGCCGGCTCCCGACGGCTTGCCCGCAGCCCCGTGGCGCTCGGCGATGTCGCAGAGCGCTTGCAGCTGCGGCGTCTCGATGGTGATGCCCGATGACGCGCTCAACCGCTGCAGCACTCGGCGAGCCCGTCCGATGACCTCGGGGGCTCCCGCCCCGCCCCGTCCGAATGCGTCGACGAGGGCGTCGACGAGAGCGCTGCTGTCTTCGATGAACGTCGCGTACGGTTGGACCGGTGTGCGGCTGTCCGAGGTGCGCACCTGCTCGACGAGCCGTTCAGTCGAGGCCGGAGATCCGGTCCAGCCCACGAGCAACTGCACCGCGTCGGGGTGGTCGAGCCGCGTCACGCCGCTTCCGGCCCACTGCTGCGATGCCGTCAGCGCGGCGGAGACGCCGTGCGCGGCGCGGTACGTGCGCAGTGCGCCCCGGTCGGGGGAGGCGTAGCGGATCCAGCCGCCGAAGGTGCTCGCCGCGAGGTCTCCGCCCGAAGCCGTTGGCGCGACCTCGATGGTCGCCAGCAGGGCGAGCTTGAAGCGGTCGACCCGGCTGAGGCCCAGACTGTAGAACTCGTCGAGCGCGGCGACGACGGCGACGGTCACCGCGGCCGACGAGCCGAGCCCGAACTTGCGGCCGCTGACATCGTCGAGCTCGCTGCTGATGTCGAGATCGTAATAGCGGGGCGGGAGGCTGAGCTCCGAGCGCAGCTGTTCGACGGCGGTGATCGCTGCGAAGACGTAGTCGTAGGGCTGGTGCTCGAGCACGATGCGGTCGTTCGCGTCGTCGCGCACCCATACGAGCGGGGAGCGGCCGTAGGCGCTCGAACGCACGCGGCCCACCTGCGATCCCTCGGTGAGCTGCACCGTGATGTAGCGGTCGACCGCGACGATCACGGCGGGCTGCCCCGGGTCGACGACGGCGTACTCGCCTGCGATGTAGAGCTTGCCGGGCGCACGCTGCTCGATCATGCGCCGGCTCCGGGTCTGGCTTCCGCCGCCGGACTCGCTCCCGCATCGATCAGGCGCGCGCCGTCGCCCGCGCCGACGAGCCGCACCGACCCGAAGCCCGCAAGGGCGTCGCGCAGGTCCTCCGCCTGCTCCGGCCGTACGATGACGGCGACGTTCGGGCCGGCGTCCGCAGTCGAGTACGCCTCGAGACCCTGCTCGCGCAGTGCCGCGACCGCGTCGAAGACGGCGACGCTCGTGGGAGCGAGGTAGCGGATCGGCGGGTCGCACGACTGGATCACCGCGTGCATGCGCAGAGCGTGCGACTCGGTGATGCGTCCCACCCGGGTGAAATCGTCGGCGGCGCAGGCCTCGAGCATCGCCGCGAGCGACTCCTCGGTCGATGAGATCCACGCGGGGAAGAACGGGGACGTGAGCGCGGTCCTCCGCATCGCCGCTCGGCTCGAGACGGCCTTCTGAGCGGTATCGACCGTGACGATCACCATCCGCATATCCGGTCCTGCAACGGCTTCGGCGTACGAATGCGCGTCGTCGCCGGCGTGCCAGACGGCGAGGCCGTCGACGAGACTGCGCGATGCGGACCCGGATCCGCGGCGTGCGAGGCGGCTGAGGTCGCGGCGATCGAGATCGAGGCCGTACGCGGCGGCTGCGGCGGTTGCGAGGGCGGCGAACCCCGAGGCCGAAGACGCGAGCCCCGCCCCCGTCGGCGCCTCGTTCGTGGACGTGACCGTCGCACGGGTCTCAGATCCGGCGAGCTCGCGCACCCGGTCGAGGAACCGGGTGACCCGCCCTGTCGCGTCGGTGCTCGCGACCGCGCCATTCAGGCTGAACGTGTCGATGCCGGTGTTGGTGCCGGTGCCGGTCGCTGCGTCGAGCGCGACGGTCGTCGTCGTGGGGAAGGCGTCGAGCGTCAGCGACAGGCTGCCGGCGACGGGCAGAATCAGATCCTCGTCCTGCTTGCCCCAGTACTTCACGAGGGCGATGTTGGGATACGCGCGGGCGGTTGCGGTCGTCATGCGGCGGGAACCTCCACGGTCCAGGTGCGTTCGGCGCCGGCGCCGCGCATGGCGACGCCGATCTGCTCGGCGTGTGCTTCGGAGTCGGCGACCGCGATGATGCAGCCGCCGAGCCCGCCTCCGGTGAGTTTCGCCCCGGTCGCGCCGGCGTCGCACGCGGCGGCGACGATCGCGTCGAGGCGATCCGAGCTGACGCCGACGCGATGCAGGATCGCGTGGGCTTCGCTCATCGCGGCGCCGACCGCACCGCGATCACCCATAGCGAGATCGTCGATCGAGTGCTCCGCGATCTCGGCCAGTCGCGAGAGCAGGGCGTCGGTCGATGCCGGCTCGCGTGCGCGCAGCGCCTGCACGGATGCCACCGCCTGAGCGGTGGAGCCGGGGTGGCCGGTGTCTGCGAACGCGAGGATCAGCGGCTCGCCGATCCGGATCGGAGCCACCGAGCCGCGGTTGAACCGGATGGCTCCGGTCGCCGCCACGGTGCGGGCGTCGATGCCGCTCGGCGTGCCGTGGGCGACGCGCTCCGCCGTCTGAATGAGGTCGAAGAGCGTCTCGCTGTCGAGCTCGGCGCCCGCGAGGTCGAACGCGGCGCGCGCGATGGCGGCCGCGACCGCGGCGCTCGAGCCGAGGCCTCGCTCGTGCGGAATGGAGCTCGCGATGGTCACGGTCGCGCCGGGCCCCTCCGCGACCGCGCCGGGTGCGCTGCTGTTCGCGGCGGTGCTGCTGCTCGCTTCGCACCGCGCGAGTTCCGGGAGTCCGGCCCGCTCGAGGGCGGCGCGGATCACCGTGACGACCGGGGTGAGTCGCGCGGGCGCACCTGCGACCGGTCCCGTGTAGAGGGAGCTGGCGATCCGGAGCCCCGCAGGGCCGCCCACGTCGATCGTCGCCTCCGCCGTGAGGCTGTCGACCGGGATGGCGATGGCCGGGGCGCCGTAGACGACGGCGTGCTCGCCGAAGAGAATCGCTTTCGCATGCGCGGCGCCGACCCCGCGGCGCTCGCCCGCTGCCGGAACCGGGGATGCCTGAGCAGCGTGCGGTTCCACGCGGGGGGTCTGGGACATTCGGATCCGTTTCGGTCGACTCCCGGGGCGAAATCCGCGCTCGGGCACGCGTGAAGAGGGCCGGACACCTCCGTCCCCCTGCACGTCAGATCTCTTAGGGTATTCGCAACCGCCTGAAGATGCGACCCGGGGGCACTCGCCCGAGCGTGCGCTGACGTACGGGAACACCAGATGAGGCCCGAGTTCGCGCCGAAAATCCGCTGTCGGCGGACGCGGCGGGGTTGCGCAGCGCGCCGATTCGGTGTGTGTCGCGCACCAGCCTCCGGCGAACACGGCCTCCGGAGTGCATCGCGGCGCGCTATTCTCCGAAGCATGAGCATGGGTGGCGGGCCGGTCGGGAGGGGATCCCGCATCTCGGCGGGAGACGCCGAGCTGCAGCGCAAGCTGAACCGCGACGCTCCCGCCGTCGAGGGGCTCGGGCGGCGCATCGCCGCGCTGTTCCGGCCGTACCGCATGCAGCTCGTCGTCATCATCGCGCTGGTGCTGGTGTCTGCGGCGCTCGCCATCCTCCCGCCCCTGCTCACTCAGCGGGTGTTCGACGACGGCCTCTTCCCGCTCGACGGGGGCGGCCCGCATCTCGCAGTGCTCGCCTGGCTCGTCGGGGCGATGATCGCCGTCTTCATCATCTCCTCCGGGCTCGGGATCGTGCAGACGCTCTTCACGGCGCGCGTCGGCAACCGGGTGATGGGCGACCTCAGGGTGAAACTCTTCTCCCACCTGCAATCGATGGAGCTCGGGTTCTTCACCCGCACGAAGACCGGTGTGATCCAGTCGCGCCTGCAGAACGACGTGGGCGGCGTCGCCAACGTGCTCACGAACACCGTGTCGAACATCATCGGCAACACCGTCACGGTCGTCGCCGCAGCGGTGGCCATGCTGCTGCTGAGCTGGCAGCTGACGCTGATCGCAGTCGTCGTCATGCCGATCCTCGTGATCGCGCAGCGCCGCGTCGGTCAGATCCGCGCCAAGATTGCGGGTCACACGCAGGAATCGCTGTCGGAGATGAGCGCGATCACGCAGGAGGCGCTCTCGATCTCCGGGGTGCTGCTCGCGAAGACCTACTCGCGGCAGAGCGCCGAGACCGAGCGGTACGCCGCCGAGAACCGCAACCAGATCGACCTGCAGGTGCGGCAGACGATGAGCGGGCAGCTGTTCTTCGCGCTCGTGCAGGTCTTTCTCTCCGCGGTGCCGGCGATCGTGTACCTGGTCTCGGGGTGGCTCATCGCACGCGGCCAGGGGGAGGGGTTCGACCCGGGCATCACCGCTGGCACCATCGTCGCGTTCACCACGGTGCAGTCGCGGCTGCTCTTCCCGCTCATCGCGCTCATGCGCATCACGCTCGACCTGCAGACCTCGCAGGCGCTGTTCGCCCGCATCTTCGAGTACCTCGACCTGAAGCCGGCCATCGTCGACGCCGCCGATGCCCGCGAGCCGTCGGATGAGCCCGGCCGCGCGGGCCGCATCGAGTTCGACTCCGTCTCCTTCCGCTACCCCGACGCGGGGCCCGACGATCGGCCAACGCTCGACTCCGTGTCGTTTCACGTGGAACCGGGGGAGTTCGTGGCCTTCGTCGGCGCATCCGGATCGGGCAAGACGACGATCGGGTCGCTCGTGCCCCGCCTGTACGACGCGACAGCGGGCAGCGTGCGCTACGGCGACGACGATGTGCGCGAACTGCGCCAGGAGGGGTTGATGGATCGCATCGGCGTGGTGACGCAGGAGCCCTACCTCTTCCATGCGTCGGTGCTGGCCAACCTGCAGTACGCGAAGCCCGACGCGTCACTGCACGAGGTGCAGGCCGCCGCCCGCCTCGCGAACATCCACGACACGATCGAGAGCTTCGCAGACGGATACGACACCATCGTGGGCGAGCGCGGCTACCGACTCTCGGGCGGCGAGAAGCAGCGCATCGCGATCGCCCGCGTGCTGCTCAAGAACCCGCGCGTGCTGGTGCTCGACGAAGCGACGAGCGCGCTCGACACCGTGAACGAGCGCATCGTGCAGCACGCCCTCGAGGATGCGCGAAGCGGCCGAACGACCATCGCGATCGCGCATCGCCTCTCGACGATCGTCGACGCCGACCGCATCTACGTCGTCGGCGGCGGGCGCATCCTGGAGCACGGCACGCATCAGCAGCTGCTCGCCCTCGGCGGTGCCTACGCCGAGCTCTACGACCAGCAGCAGTAGCGCCGCGCTCGGCGGTTGCGCTCCCCCAATCTGCGAGCGGGGTCACTCTTCGTGCGTGTCGGCACCGCAACACCCACGAAGAGTGACCCCGCTCGCATCTGGGTCGCTCGCATCTGGGTCGCTCGCAGAGGCAGCGCGGCGGTGGGGCGGCGCGGCGCGGTGGGGCGGCGCTGCGGACGGCCGTGACTAGCCGCGGGCGGCGAGCAGATCCGCCCCCGTCAGCGAGGTCGCCACCGACAGGGTGACCCGCAGGGCCTCATCCGAGGGAAGGCGGCCGGCTACGACGGGGATCGCGATCCCGTCTTCGACCGCGAGAATCGCCCGGGCCGTCTCCAGGGCTCCGTAGGGCAATCGCATCGTCCCCTCCGCGACGCCCTGGTCGAGGATCTCGCCGAAGAGTCGCAGCTGCTCGGCCTCGAACTCCAGCCCGGAGGCGACGATCCGCTCCCGCCTGATGGCGAGCGCGGAGAGCTCCATCAGCAGCACGGTGGCCGCGCGTGAGCTCGTGCCCGCGTGCGGAACGCCCAACGCGATGCACTCGACGAGGCGCTCTACCGCTGGTGCGATCTCGGAGACCTGCTGGCGGCGCCGCGTGAGGTACTGCTCGGTCGCCGTCTCGTAGGTGTCGGAGTAGAGGTCGGCGAGATCCGGGTAGTAGTAGCTGACGGCAGCGGGGGTGAGCGATGCCGCCTCGGCGATGTCGACGAGGCGAGCGCCTGCCTGGCCCCGTTCGATGAGGAGACGGGATGTGACCGATACGAGCTCCCGCTTGCGTGCTTCTTGATTGCGGGGGCGGGCCATGGGTTCATTCTTCCAGACGTGCACTCCGAGAGCATTGACACGCGCGCATTAGTTATTTAAAGTTTCAGTAATTAATGGAAGGAAGGCTATGAGCCGATCACTCGGTGTTGCGCTGGTGCAGCACCACGCCACCACTCTGTCCGATTTCGAGGAGCATCTCAGAAGGAGCACCGCCGCCCACCCCGAGATGACACTCTGGGTCTACCCCGAATTGCACCTCGATACCCCGGTCGGTTCACCCGACATCGAGCGCCTCGCCCGGCCACTCAGCGATGAGCGGTTCGTTCGGCTCGCCGCCCTCGCCGCCGAACTCGGGATCTGGCTCGTTCCCGGTTCCTTCTACGAGCGCGCCGAAGACGGCCGCGTGCACAACACGGCAGTGGTGTTCGGTGCCGACGGCGACGTGCACGCGACGTACCGGAAGATCTTCCCGTGGCGCCCGGCAGAGGCCTGCGCTCCCGGCGGGGAGTTCACCGTCTTCGACATGCCGGGCTACGGCCGCATCGGTCTCTCCATCTGCTACGACATCTGGTTCCCGGAGCACGCACGCCACCTGGCGTGGGACGGGGCTGAACTCATCCTGAATCTGGTCCAGACCAACACGAGCGACCGCGATCAAGAGCTCGCGATCGTCCGCGGGAACGCGATCATGAACCAGGTGTGGATCGCCTCCGTGAACGCGGCCGCACCGACGGGGCGGGGCCGGTCGCTCGTGGTGGATCCCGACGGCGCGACCCGCATGAGCTCCGCGACCGCCGAGCAGGAGATCCTCACCGCCGTGATCGATTTCGGGCAGGTGGACGCGGTGCGAGCATTCGGCACCGCAGGAGTCTCCCGGCCCTGGTCGCAGTTCCGGGCGAGCGATGCTCCGATCGACCTCCCGCTGTACGGGGGGCGCATCACGCCGACGAATTGGACGCCCCGCCGAGCGGAAACGAACGCATGAGCGCCGACACCGCGCTGCAGACGGCGCAACCCGCGAAGCTTCTCCCGCGGCTCGGCCTGCTCGGCATCGTGTTCTTCGGGCTCGCCTACATGTCCCCGAGCATCGTCACCTCGACCTTCGGCGTCGTCTCCGAGTCGAGTCGGGGCGCCGCACCCACGGCGTACCTCGTGGCCACTGCGGCGATGCTCCTCACCGCGATCGCCTACGCGGTGCTCGCGCGGGCCTACCCCACTGCCGGATCCGCCTACACCTACGTCGGCAAGACGCTCGGCCGCGTCGTGGGGTTCTTCGCGGGGTGGGTGATCCTGCTCGATTACCTGTTCCTGCCGATGGTGGCCTGGCTGATCCAGTCGACCTATCTGCACGCGCAGTTCCCGGGGATTCCGCTTTGGGTGTGGTTGCTCGTCAACGTGGGCGCGACGACGGTGATCAACCTGCTGGGCATCGCGCTCGCCGATCGCGTGAACATCGTCCTCACGATCACCGCGATGGCGTCCGTCGCCGCCCTCGTCATCGTGCTGCTCCTCTTCCTCGGCCGAGAGGCCGGCGGGGCTCCGTCGACCGCGATGTGGAATGAGCAGACGAATATCGTCGCAGTCAGCTCGGCGGCCGCCGTCGCCGCGTACTCGTTCCTCGGCTTCGATGCGATCAGCACCCTGAGCGAGGAGACGAAGCACCCGCGGCGAGACATCCCTCGGGGTATCGTGCTGGCCGTGCTCATCGGCGGGTGCATCTTCGTCGGGGTGTCGTTCCTCATGCAGCTCGTGCATCCCGGCGGTGTGTTCGAGAACGCCGATACCGCGGGATACACCCTGTCGATCTTCGCCGGCGGCGCCGCGTTCACGAACGTCAACAATCTCGTGAGTGTGATCGCAGGATTCGGATCGGGCCTCGCCATCCAGGCCACATCGAGTCGCCTGCTCTTCGTGATGGGACGCGACGGCGTGCTTCCCCGCGCGGTGTTCGGGCGGCTCAGCTCCGCGTTCCGCGTACCGTGGATCAACATCCTCCTCATCGGGGCGATCGGCATGCTGGGCATGCTCCTCGACATCGGCAAGGCGACGGCGTACATCAACTTCGGGGCGTTCCTGGCATTCGCGCTCGTGAACATCGCGTTCCTCGTCTGGATCTGGCGGAATGCCGCGCCCGCCCGGCCGATCGCGGTCACCGTGCTGCTGAGCGTGATCCCCGTCGCCGGCTTCGCGGTCGACCTGTATCTGTTCTCGAAGCTGCACCCGGAGGCGTACGCGATCGGCGGCGCATGGCTGCTGCTCGGCGTCGTCATGCTCGCCGTCGCGACGCGCGGCTTCCGGCGCCCCGTCCCGGTGCTCTCGGAGCGCTGAGCGGCCCGCCAGCCGTTCGCCGCCTCCCCCCCTGCGAGCGGGGTCACTCTTCGTGCGTGTCGAACCCGCAACACCCACGAAGAGTGACCCCGCTCGCAGTCTCCTTCCCTTCCCCGCTCGCAGTTTTGGTCGGGCGCAGGCGCACCCTGCGGCCGGCACCGTAGGATCGTGACCGTGCGGAACATCACCCAGTCACGGAAGCTCGCAGGGGTGCGCTACGACGTGCGCGGACCGATCCTCCAGGAGGCCGAGCGCCTCGAACGGGAGGGGCATCGGATCCTGAAGCTCAACATCGGCAACCCGGCGCCGTTCGGGTTCGAGGCGCCGCCCGAGATCGTCGAACGTCTGCAGGAGGCCCTCTCGGAGGCGCAGGGATACAGCGATTCGCGGGGCATCCTGCCGGCGCGCGAGGCCGTCGCGCGGTACTACTCGGAGGAGGGCGTCCCGGGCATCACCCCCGACGACGTGTTCATCGGCAACGGGGTGAGCGAGATGATCTCGCTGGTCGTGCAGGCGCTCGTCGATGAGGGCGACGAGATCCTGGTCCCGTCGCCCGACTATCCGTTGTGGACGGCGCAGGTCACCCTGTCGGGCGGCCTCGCGGTGCACTACCCCTGCGACGAGTCGAACGGGTGGATGCCCGATCTCGCAGCGATCGAGCGCCTCGTCACGCCCGCGACGAAGGGCATCGTGCTCATCAACCCGAACAATCCGACGGGCGCGGTGTACTCGGCCGAGCTGGTGCGCGGGTTCGCAGCGCTCGCCGAGCGGCACGGCATCGTGCTGATGGCCGACGAGATCTACGAGCGCATCCTGTACGACGGGGTGGAGCACGAGCACGCCGCGCTGCACGTGCGCGACACGCTCTGCCTCACCTTCAGCGGCCTCTCGAAGGCGCAGCGCGTCGCGGGCTACCGGGCGGGATGGCTCGCGATCTCCGGCGACCGCGATCGCGCCCGAGACTTCCTCGAAGGCCTGCAGCTGCTCGCGAACATGCGCATGTGCGCGAACGTCCCCGCGCAGCATGCGATCCCCGTGGCGCTCTCGCCCGCCTCGAACTGGTCGGGCATCGCCGAGCTCTGCGCTCCGGGAGGGCGCCTCCGCGATCAGCGCGACACCGCGCACCGACTGCTCACCGAGATTCCCGGTGTCAGCTGCGAGCTGCCCGGAGGGGCGATGTATCTCTTCCCGCGGCTCGACCCCGAGGTGTATCCGATCGTCGACGATCAGCGGTTCGTCATCGACGTGCTGCGGGCGACCCATGTGCTGGTGACGAACGGCCGAGGGTTCAATCTGCCCACGCCGGATCACCTGCGCTTCGTGACCCTGCCGGCGATTCCGGTGCTCACCGAGGCGATCGGGCGCATCGGCGAGTATCTCGAGACGCGGCGGGCGTGAGCGTCAGAATCCTCGCCGTCGGCAAGAAGCACGAGAGCTGGGTGTCCGACGGCATCGGCCGGTACGAGAAGCGGCTGCGCAAGCCGTTCGACGCGGCGTGGCAGCTGCTGCCGCATTCGTCGCGGGAGGGTGATGCGGCCCGGGCCGAGGAGTCCGACCGGCTGCTCGGCAAGCTGGATCGCGACGCGTTCGTCGTGCTGCTCGACGAACGCGGCCGCAACGTCGACTCTCCGTCGCTCGCGCGCACCTTGCAGGGGGCGTTCGATTCGGGCAAAACGGTCACGGTGATCATCGGCGGCGCGTACGGCGTGGATGACCGGGTGCGGTCGCGCGCCGACTTCGTGTGGAGCCTGTCTCAGCTCGTCTTCCCGCACCAGCTCGTGCGCCTCATGCTCGTCGAGCAGTTGTATCGTTCGCAGGAGATATCGGCGAACCGCTCGTACCATCACGTGTGATGCGATCCGGATCGCCCGCAGTTCTCCGCTCTCCAGGAAGGTCCGCAATGCCGCGTTCGCCCCGCCTCGCCGTCGTCGGCAGCATCAACATCGATCTCATCGCTCGCACGGAGACGCTGCCGCGCCCCGGGGAGACGGTGGGCGGGGGAACCTTCTCGCGATTGCCGGGCGGCAAGGGCGCGAATCAGGCGATCGCCGCCGCAGCGCTCGGCATCACGACTCGGATGATCGGCGCGGTGGGCGACGACCCGGATGGGGCGCTGGTGCGCGCCGCGCTCGTCGATGCCGGGGTGGAAGCGTCGGGGGTGCGCACGGCGAGCGAGCCGACCGGCGTGGCGCTGATCGGCATCGACGCCGCCGGGGAGAATCAGATCAGCGTGTGCCCCGGGGCGAACGCGGCGGTGTCGGTGCCGGCCGACGCGTTCGCCCCCGGTGAGGCGGTGCTCGTGCAGCTCGAGGTGCCGATGTCCGTCGTCGTCGATGCGGCTCGCGCCTGCACGGGCTTCTTCGCGGTCAACGCGGCCCCTGCGGCTGAGCTGCCGGCAGAGGTGCTGCAGCGCGCGGATCTCGTGATCGTGAACGAGACCGAGTTCGCGGCGATCCCGGCCCTGCACGGGGACCGGGCGGGCGGTGCTTCGGGTGCCGGTCGTGAGGCCGCGGGCGGCGACGCTCGCGCCGCCGGCCCGCTCGTGGCCGTCAGTCTTGGGGCCGATGGCGCGAAGCTACTGCGCGACGGCGTCGTCGTGGCGCGTGCCTCGTCGCGGGCAGTGGCGGTGCGCAGCACCGTGGGCGCGGGTGACGCGTTCTGCGCCGCGCTCGTAGCGGCGCTCATCAGTGGTGTGCCGGAGGACGCGGCGCTCGCCGCAGCTTGCGCGGTCGGGGCCGCTGCGGTCGCCGATGAGCGCTCGCAGCCGGCGCTTCTGGCGTTGGAGGAGTATCTGGCGGAGTGAGCCAGGGTCAGACGGGGTGGCCCGGGGTGAGTCGCCTTCGTGCTGATGTCAGTGACGGGCCGTCACCGCGCGAGCAGAGGCGCTCCACATGACTGTTGGCGCTCCCCATGAATGTCGGTGGGTTCCGCGATCATCGACACATGATCCCCTTCCGCCTCTCAGCCCGGCTGCAACCGCGTTCGGCCGCGGCCCCTGCCGTCGCGGCCGTGGTCCCGCGCGCGGCGGTCGGCGCTGCGGTGTCGGCGCAGGAGGCCTCGCAGGGTGCGGTCGTCGTTCCCTGGCGGGTGGCTCAGCGGTCGGCGAGCGGGGTGATCGAAGTGGAGAACACGAGCGCGATGGCTCTGGATGCGGTCCGCTTCTCCCTCGCGGGCGACGGGTTGCTGGGCCTGTCGCTGCCGCGCACCGTGCTGCCCGGTGAGCGGCTGCGCGTAGTGCTGCGCGGCTCACGGGCCGAGGTCGCCTCCGGCGCTCCCGATGCGCTGCTCGTGCTGCGCTGGTTTCAGGCCGATGGAAGGGAGCTGCTGTGGCCTGTTTCGGTGAGTTGAGGGGTGCTCATTCGACGCCTCGCCCGACACGCCGGGACGTGTGTGGAAAGTGGAATTTTTTGGGGCCGGCGACGTTGTGGATAAGTGAGGGAGAAGTGCGAAAACGCGCCGAAAGTTCTCCCCAATCCGGCTCCCGGATCCGGGAAAAGTCGGTGCAAAACTACATTGGTGTAACTACATCATGTTGTGGTCGGCCCCGGTGTGGTTCACTAGATGTAGTGCCTCGGACGGGGCGGAAGAGATTTTTACCGAAGGGCGTGACATGGCGATCACCGTATACACCAAGCCGTCGTGCGTACAGTGCACGGCGACCTACCGGGCGCTCGACAGCAAGGGCATCGAGTACGACATTCTCGATCTCTCACAAGACGAAACGGCGCTCGAAGCGGTGAAGGAGCTCGGCTACCTGCAGGCTCCCGTCGTGGTGACCGACGACGAGCACTGGTCGGGCTTCCGCCCCGACAAGATCTCGGAGCTCGCGGGTCGCCTCGCGTAAGGCTGATGGGACGGGGCGGGAACACGCATGGTTCTCGCCCCATTCAGTATTTTCGGCGCTGGAAGAAGGAGGAGCGCATGGCGGATCTCGTCTACTTCTCCAGCGTCTCCGGCAACACGCACCGGTTCGTTGAGAAGCTCGGCCGTCCGGCCGAGCGGATCCCGGTACGCGCGGGCGACGAGCCGCTCCGGGCGACCGAGCCCTACGTACTGCTGCTCCCCACATACGGAGGCGGCCCGGAAACACGGGCCGTGCCGAAGCAGGTCATCAAGTTCCTCAACGTCGAGGAGAACCGCAAGCACCTGCGCGGGGTGATCGCCGCGGGCAACACCAACTTCGGTGAGGCCTACGGAATCGCCGGCGACATCGTCGCCAGGAAGTGCCAAGTGCCCTTCCTCTACCGATTTGAACTCTTTGGAACGCCGGACGACGTCATCGCCGTCCAAGAAGGATTGGAACAGTTTTGGTCTCGACAGTAACAACGGCTGACACGGCACCTGCGGTGATGGAGCCCGGACTCGAATCGTCGAAGATCAGCGACATGGATTATCACGCGCTGAACGCGATGCTCAACCTCTACGACGCCGACGGGAACATTCAGTTCGACCGCGACCGAGAGGCTGCGCGTCAGTACTTCTTGCAGCACGTCAACCAGAACATGGTGTTCTTCCACAACTTCGAAGAGCGCATGCGCTACCTGATCGACAACGACTACTACGAGTCGGCACTGATCGAGCAGTACGGCGTGCCGTTCATCGAAGAGCTGACGAACGAAGCGTACGCGATGAAGTTCCGCTTCCCGACGTTCCTCGGCGCCTTCAAGTTCTTCACCTCCTATGCGCTGAAGACGTTCGACGGCAAGCGCTACCTCGAGCGCTTCGAGGACCGCGTCGTCATGTCGGCGCTCGGCCTCGCCGAGGGCGACCGCGAACTCGCCCGGGGACTCGTGCGGGAGATCGTGTCGGGCCGATTCCAGCCGGCGACGCCCACCTTCCTGAACCTCGGCAAGGCGCAGCGCGGCGAGCTCGTCTCCTGCTTCCTGCTCCGCATCGAAGACAACATGGAGTCGATCTCGCGCGGCATCAACTCGTCGCTGCAGCTCTCGAAGCGCGGCGGCGGCGTCGCGCTCCTGCTCTCGAACATTCGCGAGACCGGGGCGCCGATCAAGAAGATCGAGAACCAGTCCTCCGGCATCATCCCCGTGATGAAGCTGCTCGAAGACAGCTTCAGCTACGCCAACCAGCTCGGCGCGCGTCAGGGCGCCGGCGCCGTCTACCTGTCGGCGCACCACCCCGACATCATGCGCTTCCTCGACACGAAGCGCGAGAACGCCGACGAGAAGATCCGCATCAAGACGCTGTCGCTCGGCGTCGTGATCCCCGACATCACGTTCGAACTCGCCAAGAAGGGCGAGGACATGTACCTGTTCTCGCCGTACGACGTCGAGCGCGTCTACGGCGTGCCCTTCGGCGACATCTCGATCTCCGAGAAGTACTCCGAGATGGTCGACGACGCGCGCATCAAGAAGACGAAGATCAACGCGCGCCACTTCTTCCAGACGATCGCCGAGCTGCAGTTCGAGTCGGGCTACCCCTACATCGTGTTCGAAGACACCGTGAACCGTGCGAACCCCATCAAGGGCCGCATCAACATGTCGAACCTGTGCTCCGAGATCCTCCAGGTCAACACGCCGACCACGTACAACGAGGACCTGAGCTACGGCGACATCGGCAAGGACATCTCCTGCAACCTCGGCTCGATGAACATCGCCGCGGCGATGGACGGCGGCAACCTCGGCGGCACCGTCGAACTCGCGATCCGCGCCCTCACCTCGGTCAGCGATCAGAGCCACATCTCCTCCGTGCGCTCGATCGAGGACGGCAACGATCAGTCGCACGCCATCGGCCTCGGCCAGATGAACCTGCACGGCTACCTCGCTCGTGAGCACGTGCACTACGGCTCAGAAGAGGGCATCGACTTCACGAACATCTACTTCTACACCGTGCTGTTCCACGCGCTGCAGGCCTCGAACCGCATCGCGATCGAACGTAAGAGCGTCTTCGGTGGTTTCGAGGACTCGCAGTACGCGTCGGGCGAGTTCTTCGACAAGTACACCGAGCAGGAGTGGGCGCCGGCGACGGCGCGCGTCGCCGAGCTGTTCGAGCAGGCGGGCATCGTGATCCCGAACCAGGCGGACTGGCTCGAGCTCAAGGCCAGCGTGATGCAGCACGGCATCTACAACCAGAACCTGCAGGCCGTGCCGCCGACCGGCTCGATCTCGTACATCAACAACTCGACGAGCTCGATCCACCCGATCGCGTCGAAGATCGAGATCCGCAAGGAAGGCAAGCTCGGGCGCGTGTACTACCCGGCTCCGTTCATGACGAACGAGAACCTCGAGTACTACACCGACGCGTACGAGATCGGCCCGGAGAAGATCATCGACACCTACGCCGCGGCCACGCAGCACGTCGATCAGGGCCTGTCGCTCACGCTGTTCTTCAAGGACACGGCGTCGACGCGCGACATCAACAAGGCGCAGATCTACGCATGGCGCAAGGGCATCAAGACGATCTACTACATCCGTCTGCGGCAGCTCGCGCTCGAGGGCACGGACATGTCGGAGTGCGTCAGCTGCATGCTGTGATGCGCCCGACCCGCGCATAGGTATCGAGAATCCACCGGAGTAGAGAGAACCCGATGAACTTCAAGCTGGGCCACGCCGTGCAGGCGATCAACTGGAACCGGATCCAAGACGACAAAGACCTCGAGGTCTGGAACCGTCTGGTCAACAACTTCTGGTTGCCCGAGAAGGTGCCGCTGTCGAACGACGTGCAGTCGTGGGCGACCCTGACCCCGCAGGAGCAGCTGCTCACCATGCGGGTGTTCACGGGCCTCACGCTGCTCGACACCATCCAGGGCACGGTCGGCGCCGTGTCGCTGATCCCCGACGCGATCACCCCTCACGAGGAGGCCGTCTACACGAACATCGCGTTCATGGAGTCGGTGCATGCGAAGAGCTACTCGTCGATCTTCTCGACGCTCTGCTCCACGCAGGAGATCGACGACGCGTTCCGCTGGTCGATGGAGAACCCGAATCTGCAGAAGAAGGCGCAGATCATCACCGACTATTACGAGGGTGACGATCCGCTGAAGCGCAAGGTCGCCTCGACGCTGCTCGAGTCCTTCCTCTTCTACTCCGGCTTCTACCTGCCGATGTACTGGTCGAGCCACGCCAAGCTCACCAACACGGCAGACCTGATCCGCCTCATCATCCGCGACGAGGCCGTGCACGGGTACTACATCGGCTACAAGTTCCAGAAGGGCCTCGAGAACGAGACCGAGGAGCGCCGCCAGGAGCTCAAGGACTACACGTTCTCGCTCATGTACGAGCTCTACGAGAACGAGGTCAAATACACGGCCGACCTCTACGACCCCGTCGGCCTGACCGAGGACGTCAAGAAGTTCCTCCACTACAACGCCAACAAGGCGCTGATGAACCTCGGATACGAGCCGATGTTCCCGAAGGAGATGACCGACGTCAACCCGGCCATCCTCTCGTCGCTCTCGCCCAACGCCGACGAGAACCATGACTTCTTCAGCGGCTCGGGCTCGTCGTACGTCATCGGCAAGGCCGTCGCCACCGAAGACGAGGACTGGGACTTCTAAGGCGGTTCCGGCCGAGCGCCGCGGAAAGGCCCCTGACCGGCGATTCTTCGCGGGTCAGGGGCCTTTTCTCGCGCTTCAGCGGGGTTATTCCGTGCGTCCGCAGTAGAGCGGAGTGGTTCATTCGCTCCTCGCGGACCTGCACGGCGCACGGCGCACGGAGCACGGCGCATGAGCGTCCTGCGGTGAGAAATCGCGCGTCGTAGGATCGCATCGGACCGGGATTATCGGATGCGTCCTGCCGCGGTTCGGCAGACTCGTTCTGGAAGGGGGTCGCCATGATCACCGAACTCAATGCGCTGATCGATCACGTCGAGTCGCACCTCACGGACGACCTCGACGTGGCGGAGCTCGCAAGCGCGCTGGGAACGACCGAGTATCACTTGCGGCGCATGTTCTCGTCGCTCGCCGGGCTGCCGCTCTCCGAGTATGTGCGTCGGCGTCGCATGACGGTGGCCGCGACGGAAGTGATCGAGCAGACGGGCATGTTGGACGTGGCGGTGCGATACGGCTACAGCTCCACTGAAGCGTTCAACCGGGCGTTCCGCGCGGTGCACGGCGTGAGCGCCGCTCACGTGCGGCAGCATGGCGGTCCCCTTCGCGCGCAACCTCAGCTGCGGCTGCGCCTGACCGTCGAAGGGAACACCACTATGCACACTCGCCTCGCTGAACGACCTGCGTTTCGACTCGTCGGCCACACCGCACGCGTCCCGCTCATCCACGACGGCGCGAACCCCCACATTCAGCAGCACATTGCATCCATGCCCGATGGGGAGCATGAACGCCTCAAAGCGCTCAGCAACTGCGAGCCCGGGGGATTGCTGCAGATCAGTGCGGACGTCAGCCCCGACTTCGAGGAGGGCAGTGAGCTCACGTACATGCACGGCGTCGCAGTCGAGAATGCGACCGATGCGCCCGACGACCTTGATGTGATCGAGGCTCCCGCCGGGACTTGGGTCGTCTTCCGAGCGACAGGCCCGTACCCAGCCGCGCTGCAGGAGAGCTACGCGGCGTCGGCGACGGACTGGTTCCCATCGAACCCGTGGCGGCTGCGAGAGGGGCCCTCGATCGTCGCGGTCGTCGATCGCGCAGAGGACTTCAGCACCGCGACCACGGAACTGTGGATGCCGATCGAGCGTGCGGCATCCGACTACGTCGAGTGAAACCTCGCGAGCATCGACCCCGTGGCGCAACGGAGTTCGCGGACGTAGGCTGTCCGCACCACGCGGAACGGGCGGGCTCACATTGGAGGACGGCATGTGCACAGGGGCGAATTACACCACGCGGGACCACTACTTCGGTCGCAACCTCGACCTGGAGTTCTCGTACAACGAGACGGTCACCGTGACGCCGCGCAATTTCCCGTTCGCATTCCGCAGATCAGAGTCGTTGGTGACCCATCACGCCATGATCGGGATGGCGACGATCGCCGACGGGTACCCCCTGTACTACGACGCGACGAACGAACAGGGCCTCAGCATGGCAGGTCTCAACTTCCCGGGGAACGCGGTCTACCACCCCGAGGCGCCGGGTCGGACCAACATCACTCCGTTCGAGTTCATCCCGTGGATTCTGGGGCAGTTCGAAACCGTGGGTGAGGTGAAGTCGGCGCTCGAAACGATGAACCTCGTCGACATCTCGTTCAACGAGACCTTCCCGTTGTCGCCGCTGCACTGGATCATCTCTGATCGGACCGAATCGATCACTGTGGAGAGCGTCGCGGAAGGGCTGAGGGTGTACGACAACCCGGTCGGGGTGCTCACCAACAATCCTCCGTTCGACATGCAGATGTTCAACTTGAACAACTTCATGCACCTCTCCAAGCACCCGCCGGAGACGCACTTCTCAGATGAGCTGGAGTTCGATGTCTACAGTCGGGGAATGGGCGCGATCGGCCTGCCCGGCGATCTGTCGTCCGCGTCGCGATTCGTCAAAGCCGCGTTCACGAAGCTGAACTCGGTGTCCGGGGAAACGGAGTCGGAATCGATCAGTCAGTTCTTCCAGATCCTCGGATCCGTCGCCCAGCAGCGCGGGTGCGTTGAAGTTTCTCCAGACGAGTTCGAGATCACCATCTACTCCTCCTGCTGCAACACCGACACCGGCGTCTATTACTACACGACATACGAGAACAGTCGGATCACAGCGGTGGACATGCATCGAGAAGACCTCGACGGGCGAGCGCTCATCGATTACCCATTGATCCACGAGCAGCAAATTCTTCGGCAGAACTGACAGTCGCGTTCTGCATGGGATCCGCGGTCTGCAACACGCAGGGCCAGGCGCGGGGCTTGTAGATCGCGGATCGACGGCATACGGCGGCGGCTCGGAGGCGTCGAGCCCGCCCTGAAGAGCCCTGATGGGCGCACCCGCCACAATAGAGGGGTGTCGATCCCGCTGATTCCCGAGATGCCAGAGCCCGTGTATGTGATGTCGGAAGAGGGGTTCCGCCTCGCCACCTATACCTGGGGCGACGACGACGCTCCCGTAGTGCTGGCTGTGCACGGCTTCGCGTCGAGCTGCCGCGACAACTGGGTGAGCACGGGCTGGGTCGGCGGGCTGCTGCGCGAGGGATTCCGCGTGCTCGGCATCGATCAGCGCGGGCATGGCATGAGCGAGAAGCCGGTCGAGCCGCGCAACTACCAGATGCCGCTCCTGGTCTCTGACGTCGAGGCGATCCTCGACACGTACATGATCGACCCGGTGCTCTACCTCGGGTACTCGCTGGGCGCGCGCGTCGGCTGGCACGTGGCGGTCGACCTCGGGGACCGGATCGAGCGAGCCGTGCTGGGCGGCATTCCCGACGGGCGCCCGCTCGGCCGCTTGGACCTCGCGCAGGCGAACGCCTACCTCGAGCACGGCACGCCCGTCACGGACCAGGCCACGCAGAACTACGTCAGGCTCGCCGAGCGCGTGCCCGAGAACGATCTCGGAGCGCTCATCGCCCTCGCAGGCGGTATGCGGTTCGGCGACGAGAATCCCGACATGGGGCGTCCGCCGCAGCAGCCCGTGCTCGTCGCGACCGGCACCGAGGATCGCATCTTCGACGACTCGAAGCAGCTCGCCGCGCAGCTGCCGAACGGCTCGTTCGTGGAGATCCAGGGGCGCCACCATTTCAACGCGCCAGGCGCGCGAGATTTCAAACGGATCGGCATCGACTTCCTCCGCAGCACGGTGTAACCCCAGCGGCAAGGCCGACCGGTAACCTGACGTCGCCAGCCGCCCGCAAATCCGCAGAGCTCGACGCGGTGCGGTGTTTCGTATGCTCCTCACGTCGTCAGCGCCCGGACGCACACCGTGCGCTAGACGGGTCGAATGGAACCAGGTCCGTTTCTCGCGCATCAAA
Organism: Leucobacter manosquensis; assembly: GCF_018304845.1. Classification (NCBI taxonomy): domain Bacteria; kingdom Bacillati; phylum Actinomycetota; class Actinomycetes; order Micrococcales; family Microbacteriaceae; genus Leucobacter; species Leucobacter manosquensis. Next base: position 2,529,799 of record NZ_JAFEVO010000001.1, read on the forward strand.
CTCGGCAGCGGGTACGCGAACGCGCCGATGTGGTTCGAAGAACGCGTGGTGTACGAGAGCGCCAAGTACGCACGATCGCACCTCCAGGATTGACACGCGGCGACGAGGAGTCGGGCCTCGAAGAGCTCCGCTCTGGAAACCGACCAACAACTGTGATCGAAGACCGTTAAATCTGCGAAATTCTCGGGAATCGTTCGCGCGGAGTGCACTCGTGCCCGTGTTGCAATTTCGTGAAAGAGCACTGCCGGACTGATCCTCCGGTACTCAAAGTTGCGGATCTTCCTTATGCAAGTTCCGCATACACTCGATCCCCCTCGCGTGCACGTATTGAGTAGTTGCTGATTCTGAAAACAGCTGTGCGCTCTGGCCTGCCGAGCGCGCGCAACACACGAGGGGGTCAGGGTGAACGAAAAAATCGAAGAATTACCGGAGCAAGTCCTGAGAGATCAGGGGCCGAGAGTTACTGGCGCGGCAGAACATATCGTAATTGCGCCAGATCATGGGGCGACTGATGAAGCAGTCGTGCACAAGAAGCGCAAGCTCTTACTCGGCCTGTGGTCTGCTGCAGCAGCGATCGTCATCGCAGTCATTGCCGGCCTGCTGTTGATCAGCATCAATAAGGCGAGTGATGTCGCGCTTCCCGAAGGTTTTCCAACCAGTCAGCAGCTACCCATCGCCGACGGCGAACGAGTTGCCGCCAATGATCCCGACGGCAACCTCATGTCCGTTACCGTGCAGGTCGCGAGCGCGGAGGCGCAGCAGCAGGCGGTCACCGACCTGCAGGAGGCGGGCTTCCGCATCGAGGGCCGCACTGGATCGGGAGCGATCGGATCCGTCGTATCGCTCAGTAACGAAGAGCTCGCCGTGCGCATGTCATTCAGCCACTCCGAAGATGCCGGTTACCGCGTCAAGTACCAGATCGCCCAACGCTAGCTCGTTTCGAGCGGCGGCTGGGGTAGTAGGCCGTTGTCATTACCCAGATGGAAGGAACAAAATGAAAGATCGATATTTAGGCACTTTTCCTCGCCCAGGGGGTGAAGTATCTCGAAAGAAGAAATCGCACCGGAAATCCCGTGCGATAGCTTTCGTGATGGCTACCTTGGTCGCGACAGTGTCTGTTTTCACGACTACGACGTTCCTTCCGGGAACCCCCGCACAAGCAGCGGGTGCTGCCCAACAGCACGGCACAGAAGCAGGCGCGCTGTATTGGCCGGCTGACGCGGACCTCCAAGCCGGAGGCGTGTATTCGACGGCTCAGGTCAACAACTCCGAGGGGAAGAACCCGGCCTGGGGACCCTCCACTCTGAGCGGTCTCGGCGCCGCCATCATCGGCACGAAGGCGACTCCCTCCGAACCGATCACACTTACGAAGCTCGACGGCTCCTACGACCGTGCCTCGCTTCTCGGTGTTTCTGCGAATGCGAACAACAAGGGGCTCGACGGGCTTTGGTTGCAGACGGACGGAGGCGGAAACTTCGTCAACGCAGTATCGCGTCCGAGTGCCTCAACGAACCCCGACTTCATCAGCAACTTCGGCAACATGAACTCTGCTGCCGTGAAATGGGCTCCGGCGAACGACCTCGGAACGGGCGAGAAGGGGAAATCCTACTGGGTAGAGATTCCTTGGCCGACAGAGGTTTTCGGTGTCAACTCCGTTTCCTGCGGCATCGAGGTGAACCCGGTCACGAACGAGCTCGTCATCATGAACACCTGTGCTCCAACTCCGACGACTTCGTACCTGGTCTACTCGCCGGGCCCTGACGGGGATCCCCTGACACTCGAAGACAACGCTTTCCGAACCTTCACGGCCGCAGGCAACATGAGCTACACCGGCATCGCGGTTACCGACATGATCTTGGACGCGGCGGGCAACGTGTACGTCGTGAGTGGCGTGTCGGGCAGAATCGGGGCGTTGCACCTGTACCGCGTCGACCAGAACACCGGGAGGATCTCTCTGGTCTCCACGGGAACAGCCGAGAAGCCACTCACGTACAGGGCCGGCGCCCCCGTTGCGGATACCGACATCGGCGCTTACCAGTCGGGGCTCGCGTTTGAGGACGGGCGGGCTATCGTCACATCCGAGCAGTTTGCGAATCTCGGTCAGTACCTTCCGTCGATCGATCCGCTCGCGCATTCGGTACAGCGTGTCGAGGGCTTCCCGTACGGTATTCAGAACAGCGGCCCTACGAAAACGCAACTGCGAGTCGACTACGACGGAGCGGGTACCGAGGGCGCGATTGCGTTCGAGGGCGTCGTAACTGACACTGCTGGCAACGGACTACCCGGTCAAACGGTCGCGATCTACCGCGACCAGGAAGATGGCACGGCTAAACTTGTCGGCTATCAGACGACCGAAGCGGATGGCTCGTATAAGGGCTTGTTGAACTGGTCGAACGGCGTCGGTTATGCGCGAGTCGTGCAACCCCAGATGACGACCGGAGATCAGGTCAAAAACGGAGAAGTCGTATCGATCGATGCTTCTACGGAGTTCAACGACGGAACGAACGAGATCTCAGTTCTGAATACCGACTCCAACTTCGGCGTGAACGAGCCGCTAGGCACGATTGGTGAGACGACCATTGATCTCGCATCTACGGCTGACCTGGTGAAGATCTCCGGCAACAATGCCGCAGTGGCCTATCACGCGGATTTCGTTGTCGAGTTCGGTGGCTCCACCGCTGACCTTTCTCGAAACAGTCTGCTGAATTCGAACGCGAATAATGGAAACGGTCCCCAGCACGTCACCATTGAGGGCGATGCTGCGAACGACCTCCGAATCGGTGAGGTCAACGGTTCCTACCTGGTCGGCGCGACCGACAATTCGCACTCGAGCGACGATGGTGTGTTCTTGAAGCTGAACGCTGAAGCACGTCTCTTGAACGGGCAGTTGCTCGCGCAGGGCAAGGACTACTCGCTGCGTGTGAACAGCCAGGGTGCTCAGGCGGAGAACGCGAAGGTGAGCGCTTGGTCGACCACGCCGCAGGCGAGTGCCACTGCCTCGCCGCGCTCAGCCTTCGGAGAGCGGATGTCAGCGAGCGGCTCCGCGGCCGAGCTCCAGTACACGGCAGGTCGTGCGAACGGGTTCTCCACCGTTCGCGTCGACAGTTCCCTTGCGGAAATCCTGAAGCCGGATAACAGCGACGGTGAGTACGCGGGTATTCTCGGCAATGCGTCTTCGACGCCTTGGGTGACGTCGGGAGAGGTTGAGGATCATGACGTGCAGACCGTCAACGCGATTGCTCGTGTTGGCGTGGAAAGCTCTGTCCCTGGTGACTATTCGTACACGATGTCAAACGTGACGACGGTTGCACCGTCTACGACTGCTGTTGCGGTCAACGTTCCTGCAGAAGGCGGGTTCGCCGCTGAGTCGGGTGTGCACGCGGTGTCGACGGTGTCCAATGATGTTGTGGTGACTGCCGGTGACTCTCCCGCTGGAGCGCTGCTCTCCGGAGCCCGAGTGGTTGATTCGGTAACGGGAGACCAGATCACGGACGCGGAGTTCGCGGACGGGAAGATCACGATCCCCGGATCCTCGGTTCCGCTGGGTGCCGACGTGCGTCTGGTACTCGAGTACTCGGAAGCCGTGAATATCGAAGCGTCGTCCTTTGAACTCGACCCCGATACTGCGGCAGCAGATGGAGGGTCGGAAGTCACCGCGAACGTTTCGATCATCGGCGCTGGTTCAGGCCTGCCCTTGTCGGGCAAAACGGTGACGATTGCTCCTCAGGATGCGAATGCACCGGTTGATGTTTCTGTTGTCACCGACAACGGTGATGGCACCTACACCGCCCGAATCACGAGGGAGGTCAAGGGGACATACACCCTTGAAGCATTCGTACAGGATGGCGGTCGCGCTGTGCAGGTCGGAGGGCCGCTTGATGCGAAGTTCACCGCCGGTGTCGCAGACGCGTCGAGGTCCACGTGGGCCATCTCGCCGGAGACCTCTCAGGCGGTCGGCGCAACCTTCACAGCAACCGCGACGCTTACGGATGCCCATGGCAATAGCGTGGGTGAAGGAGTGGCGGTGTCGTTCGCGATCCCTGCCGGGGTGAACGGAGCCTCTGAAGCAACAACGGTGTCCGCTGTGTCGGACGCCGACGGGGTTGCTTCCGTCCAACTGACCTCGACGATTGCGGATTCGTACGAAATTGCAGCTTCCGTCGGAGGTTCTCAGATCGGTGCGACGAAAAACATCGTCTTCACCGCAGGAGGCGCTTCGATCGCTGAGGGTGACTCATCGTTCACGGTGTCGTCGGGCAACCGGGTCGCTGATGAGAAGGATGCGCACGTTGCTTCGGCGCTGCTGCGGGATGAGTTCCAGAATCCCGTGGCCGGTGAGGAAGTCACGTTCGTGCTTCCTGCTGGTGTCGCATACGCGGGGGTGGAATCAGGCGCGTGGGTGTCCGGCGAGACCGGAGAGATCGTGATCGCCGCTGATGCTTCAGGAAAGGCAGCTCTGAAGGTTGTCTCGACTACGGCGGGCTCATACGAGATCGCTGCAGAAGTGCGGGCGGGCGAGCTTCCGGGTTCTCCCGCAAGCGTGTCGTTCGTCGCAGGCACAGTTGACGCTTCAGCGTCGGAGTGGTCGATCGCTCCCGAGTCGCCACTGGCTGCAGGCAAGAGCTTCACAGCCACCGTGATTGCTCGAGACGCGTTCGGCAACGCGGTGGAGGGCGCGGACATTGCGCTGTCGTACCCGGCTGCTGTCAACGATGGGAACGAGGGGCTGTCGGCAACGTCGAGTGCTGATGGATCGGCATCCTTCACTCTGACTGCAACGCTGGCAGGCACCTACACGGTGCACGCGACTGTTGCGGGCAATCCAGTCGGTGGCTCACGCGAAACAGGCGCCAAAGACATTGGTTTCGTCGCTGCTGATGCGGACGCTTCCTCTTCGGAACTGACCGTCACGGAAGGAATCGTGCCAGCTGACAGCACGTCGACTCACGTCGCTTCTGCACAAGTACGCGATACCTTCGGCAACGCAGTCGGTGCAGGCGTTGACGTGGTCTTCGCGTTGCCTGCCGGTATCAATGGTCAAACGTCCGCTGACGAGGTCTCGGTGGAGACCAACGAGCACGGCATCGCCGTGCTGAAGATGACCGCGACACGGGCCGCGGTGTATCAGGTCTCGGCATACATCGGAAGTAACTCGGAAATCACGGGCTCGCCCGCGAGCGTTACATTCGGAAATAGCGATGCCGTTGCAGATCAGTCATCGTGGAAGATCACCCCGGAGGCTAGCCAGGTCGCCGGCTCGATCTTTACCGCCGAGGCTGCTATCGCTGATGCAAATGGGAACCCTGTTGCTGGCGAGACCGTGACGTTCACGGTTCCCGCTGGGATTAACGGATCCTCGGTGCCCACGATGCTGTCGTCCGTTTCCAATGCGAATGGTGTGGCGACGTTGGAGCTGACGTCTACGATCGCCGGATTCTACGATATTTCGGCCTCGGTCGTCGGCGCTCAGATCGGTGAGTCGAAACAGATCGTCTTCACCGCTGGAACTGCTGACGCATCGCAGTCGACCATCGTCGCTTCGAAGTCGCCGATCAATGGTGACTCCGGGGATGCGTCATTGATCACTGTTCAGCTGATGGACCAGTACGGCAACATGCTTGATTCGGGAAGCGATGATGTTGAGATCGCAACCAACCTCGGCATCCTGACAGAGGTGACTGCTGCTGGAAACGGTCAGTATGTTGCTTCATTGACTGGCACTTCGGCTGATATCGGTATCGCAACGCTGACCTTCGTGGTCAACGGCGAGAAGGGTACCAAGAGTACGGTCGTTGAGATCATCGACGTCACGGCTCCTGAGGCGCCGACTGCGGTTGCTGAGGGTGACAAGGTGACTGGTTCTGCTGAGCCGGGTGCTGGTGTCGAGATCCGTGATCCCGAGACCGGTGAAACGGTGTGCGAGACCGTGGCTGACGAGAACGGTAACTACCCGTGCGGTCCGGTGACGGATGGCGATTACGTGGTGGTTGCTGTTGATCAGTCCGGGAACGAGTCCGCTGAGACCCCGGTGACGGTCGACACGACCGCTCCGGATGCTCCGAGTGTGGTTGTCGATAAGGACACGGTCACGGGTGAAACCGAGCCGGGTGCTGGTGTCGAGATCCGTGATCCGGAGACCGGTGAAACGGTGTGCGAGACCGTGGCTGACGAG
>NZ_JAFEVO010000001.1:2536070-3151101 GCF_018304845.1 Leucobacter manosquensis
CGGGTGAAACCGAGCCGGGTGCTGGTGTCGAGATCCGTGATCCGGAGACCGGTGAAACGGTGTGCGAGACCGTGGCTGACGAGAACGGTCAGTTCTCGTGTGGTCCGGTTGAGGATGGTAACTACGATGTGGTTGCTGTTGATCAGTCCGGGAACGAGTCTGAGCCCACTCCGGTGATCGTTGATACGGTCGCTCCGGTCGCTCCGGATGCTCCGGATGCTCCGGATGCTCCGGTCGCTCCTGAGGCGCCGGTCACTCCTGAGGCACCGGTTGCTCCTGAAGCACCGGTCGCTCCTGAAGCACCGGATGTGATTGCGGTCGAGGCACCCGCCGCGGACAGCCCTCTCGCTACCACAGGCGGAAGCACGTTGCTTCCCTGGGGTGTTGGAGCGGTCGTCTTGGCACTCGCCGGAATCATCCTTTTCCTCAAGCGTCGCCGCGAACAAGATACGGAGGAAGACGCGACGCATAGCGTTACAGCCAAGTAAGCATTTGCTCATTCACTAAAGCAGGGAGCGTCGGAGGCCAGTTGGGCTCCGACGCTCTTTGCGTGTCCGGGTACATCTTGATCGGGATGTCAGCGCTGCTAAGCGGTCGGCAGCGAAAAGCCCTGCTGCTGACCGGGCACTGCCATCTCATGATGAGACGACATGCTGGCACAATGCGCGTTCGACTTCTCCTGCCTCGAACTTTGCCACCGTCCAACAAGCACCGAAAGCGCCCCGAACGTGGCTGGTGGGCCCCCTACGCCGCCTGCAGCCAGAGCGGTTCGGGCCGTGACGCGATCAGGCGCTGCGTGTACTCCTGCTGCGGGTCGGTGAGGATCTGTGTCGTCGTTCCGTACTCGACGACCTCGCCGCGCTGCATCACGAGGGTTTCAGCGCAGATCCGAGAGACGACGGCGAGGTCGTGCGTGACGAAGACGATGGTGAGCCCGAACTGCTCGCGCACCTCCTCGATGAGTTCGAGTACCTGCGCCTGCACCGACACGTCGAGTGCGCTCGTCGCCTCGTCGAGCACGAGCAGCTTCGGCTTCGCGGCGAGCGCCTTCGCGAGCGCGACGCGCTGCCGCTGCCCGCCCGAGAGCGCCTTCGGCCTCGCGGCGAGCTGGTCGGGCCGGATGCCGACGCGCTCCAGCAGCGCGCCGGCCGCCGACTCGGCATCTCGACGCGTTCCCCCGGCGTGCAGGCGCACGACGTCGGCGACTGAACGGCCGATCGCGATGCGGGGGTCGAGCGAGAGATACGGATCCTGGAACACCATCTGGGTGCTGGACGCGAGTGTCCGGCGTTCGGCTCCCGAGAGCGCGCGATCGGGTCGCGTGACGCCCTCGACCACCAGCTCTCCCTCGTCGGTCTGCTCCAACCCGACGAGGATGCGCGCGAGCGTCGATTTGCCCGAGCCGGATTCGCCGACGATGCCGAGCGATCCGCCGCGCGCGAGCGAGAAGTCGACGTCGAAGAGCGCCGTCACATCGTCGCGCCCCGTCACCCGGTAGCGCTTCGTGAGCCCCGAGGCCACGATCAGCGGGGGGTCCACAGGCGCCGAAGCGCCCGCCGCACCGGCGGCAACCTCTCGCACCTCGATGCGCGGTGTCGCGGCGAGCAGCTCGCGAGTGTAGGCCTCACGAGGCCTTTGGAAGATGGACTCGGTCGCGCCCGCTTCCACCACGAGCCCGCCGCGCAGCACGACGACGCGCTCGCACAGCGATGCGGCGAGCCCGAGGTCGTGCGTGATGAACAGCATGCCCATCCCTCGTGCCGCCTGCTGCTCGCGGAGCAGATCGACGATGCCGGCCTGGGTGGTGACGTCGAGCGCGGTGGTCGGTTCGTCGCACAGCAGCAGATCGGGTGAATCGAGCAGAGCTGCGGCGATCATCACGCGTTGCAGCATGCCGCCCGAGAGCTGGTGCGGGTACTGGTCGAGCAGCGAGGCGGCACGCGGCAACCCGACCTGCTCCAGCTGAGCCACGGCGCGCGTCGCGGCGTCGGATCGGCTCAGTCCGTGCCAGCGCACCAGTGTCTCGGTCAGGAAGTCGCCGAGTGTGCGCACCGGGTTGATGCCGGCGCGGGGGTCTTGGAAGATCATCGACGCACGTGTGCGGCGGATCGTGCGCAGCTGCGCCTCGCTCGCCGTCACGGTGTCGATGTCGCCGACGCGTACCGACCCTGCGAGCGATGCGTGGTCGGGGAACAGGCCGAGAGCAGCCCGGGTGGTGAGCGATTTGCCCGATCCGGATTCGCCGACGAGGGCCACGGATTCGCCGGAGGCTACCGACAGCGACACCCCGTTCAGCAGCGGGCCGCGTCCGGGAACGCGCAGGGAGAGATCTGCGATATCGAGGAGCTGGGTCATGAGAAGTTGCCTCCGATGCGGTCGGACAGTTCTTCGCCGATGATGTTGATGGCGACCACCACGAGCACGACGACTGCGGCGGGCACGAACGTCGGCAGGAGCGCCCCGCTCATGAGTGCCCCGCGGCTCTCGTTGATCATGGAGCCCCAGTCGGCGGTGGGGGCCTGCACGCCGAGGCCGATGAACGACAGGGCGGCGAGGTCGGCGAGCACGTACCCGAAGTTGAGCGTCGACTGGGCGCCGACGGTCGGTACGACATTCGGGAGCACGCGGCGCAGGGCGATCCACGATCCGCGGAACCCGAGCACTCGATAGGCCTGCACGTAGGGCCGGGTGCGCTCCGCCACGATGAGCCCACGGGTGAGCCGGGCGACGTAGGGGATGTAGGCGATGGTCATGGCGAGCACCGGGGCGAAGAGTCCCTTGCCGAAGAGCGCGACCGCGAGAATCGCGAGCAGCATCGCCGGGAACGAGAACAGGAAGTCGAAGACGCGCGAGAGCACGGCGTCGATCCATCCGCCGCGCCACGCGGCGATGAGGCCGAGCAGGAGGCCCAGCACGGTCGAGCCGATGACGACGATGAGCGGACCGATGAGGGAGGTGCGCGCGCCGAACATCAGTCGGGTGAGCAGATCGCGGCCGAGCGCGTCGGTGCCGAGCCAGTGCGCCCAGCTGGGGCCGGAGAGCACATTCTGCAGGTCGACGTGATCGGGGTCGTAGGGCGCGATCAGCGTCGCGAGCGCCGCGGCGAGTACGACGATCGCGACGAAGACGAGCGACACCGTGGCCTGGACGGAGAAGCGCCTGCGCCGCAGCGACTTCGGCACGGTGAGGGCGCGGGTGGCGTTCGGCGGGACATCCGGAGACGATCCTGAGGTGGCGGGCCGCGGTGCGGCCTGGGAGGCAGAGGTGCTCATCGGGTCTCCGATCCTGCGGCGATGCGGGGGTCGATCAGCGGTTGGATGAGATCGACGATGGTGTTGATGGTGACGAAGGCGACGACGACGACGAGCACGATGGCCTGGACGACCGGGAAGTCCAGTCGATCGACCGACTGCACGAGCAGCGACCCCATGCCGGCGAGTCCGAACGTCTGCTCGACGATCGCGCTCGAGACGAGGAGACCTGCGACGAGCACGCCGCTGACGAGCAGGATCGGACCGACCGCGTTGCGCAGTACGTGCCGCAAGACCACCGATGACCGGGTGAGTCCGCGGCTGGTGGCCACCTCGACGTGCTCGCGCACGAACTGCTCGTTCATCGAGGAGCGGGTGACCCGGGCGATGAGCGCGACGAACGCGAGGCCGAGGGCGAATGCGGGGAGGATCAGGTGCATGAAGCGGTCCCAGCCGGCGTCTCCGCTGCCGAAGGAGGGGAACCAGCCGAGTTGCACGGCGAACACCGCGATGAGCAGGATCGCGATGACGAAGGCGGGCATCGCGCCGAGCGCCGTCGACGTCATCAGGATCACGCGATCCGTCAGCTTGCCGCGCCGCAGACTGGCGAAAATGCCGGCCGCGAGCCCGAAGAGCACGATGATCACCGCGGCGAGGGCGACGAGTTCGAGGGTGACCGGGAGCCGGGCCAGCAGCACGCTCGACACATCGTCGCGGTATTGGAGCGAGCGGCCGAAGTCGCCGCGCACCACGCCGCTGATCCACGAGAGGTACTGCTCGATCGGGGACTTGTCGAGGCCGTACTGCTTCGTGACCTCGGCGATGGCCTCCGGGCTCGGGCTCCTGCCGCGCAGGAGGAAGCGCGCCGGGTCGCCCGGCACGACGAAGCGGGAGAAGAATACGACGAGCGAGGCGGCGAACAACGTCGCCACGAGGCCGACGAGGCGTCCCAGCACGAACCGCGCGGTCGTCCCACCACGACGGCCGCGACTGCGGCGCCCCCCGCGCTGACGGCCGGACGAGGTGCCGTCCTCGCGCAGTCGCACGGCCCGCGTCTCGTTTGCAGCAGCGCCAGCTGATGTCATCACTCCGCCTTCCCGATCGTCGCGGCCCAGGGGTAGTACATGTAGGAGATCGATGGATCGACGCCCGTGATCCGGTCGCCGAGCCACAGGGTCGTCGGTACGTCGAAGAGCGGAATCCAGGGGAGCTCCTCGCTCGTGAGGCGCTGCGCTTCGGCGGCCAGATGGGAGCGCTCGAATGCGTCGTCCGTCTGCAGCGCCTCGTTCACGATGGTGTCGAACTCGTCGTTCGACCACTGGCCGTAGTTCGAGAACTCGCCGGTGCGCAGCACCGCGTACATCTCGAGCGGGTCGGTACTCGAGAGGTACCAGCGCGTCGTCATCAGGTCGACGCCCTCGAGCGCGGTGGGGTCGGAGAACAGCAGCGTGTACGCGTTCGGGGTGCGGGTGTCGATCTCGATGTCGAGGCCGATCTCGGCGCCCGCCGACGCGACCGCCTGGGAGATGACATCGAAGGAGGCGTCGAGCGACGCAGTCGCGTACGTGATCTTCGCGCCCTCGGCGCCGGCCTCCTGGACTAGGCGCCGCGCCTCTTCGAGGTCGTAGTCGTGGTTCGGCAGGTCCTCGAATGCGGTGTTCGCGGCCTCTGGGTCGCCGTTGATCCACACCGATTCGGATGTGAGCGCGTCGGTCGGCGTCGCGTATCCCTGCACGGCGGCGCGCACGAGCGCCTCGCGATCGAGCGCCATGGTCAGAGCCTGGCGCACGCGCACGTCGCCGAGCGGGCCGTCCATGTCAGACACGATGAGGCTCTGCACCGTCGCGTTCAGACCGAAGTGCACGCTGCCGGTGTCGCTCGCCCGCAGCACGTCGATGGCGTTGCTCGGGATCGTCCAAGCGCCATCGATCTCGCCGGTCTGCAGCGCGTTGACGCGCGCGTTCGGGTCGGTGAGGATCACGAAGGTCATCTGCTCGGCCTTCGCGCGCAGCTCGGGATCCCAGTAGTCGTCGAAGCGGTCGAGGGTGATCGACTCGCCCGAGCGCCACTCGCCGAAGGAGAACGGGCCCGTGCAGTTGACCCCGGTCGACTGGTTGCCGTAGTCGGCACCCGCCGCTTCGGTGGTCGCGGCCGACTGGATGACGCCGGGGGCCGCCGACATCAGCTGATTGAACTGCGAGTCGGGTACGACGGTGCGCACGGTCACCTCGTGCTCGCCCGTCTGCTCGATCGTGTCGACGTTCTTGAAGGTGTCGTACCAGAACGACGCCACCTCGGGATCGAGGTGCCGCATCAACGAGACGACGACGTCGTTCGGGGTCATCTCGGTGCCGTCGTGGAACTTGACGCCTTCGCGGATCGTGTAGACCCAGGTGAGCGGGTCGGGGTGCTCGAAACCGGTGGCGAGGCCGGGCGAGACCGACAGGTCGGAGTTCCAGCGGAGCAGGGAGTCGCAGACGTTCGAGAGCACCGTGTTGTCGGCGTAGTCGAATGCGTATGCCGGGTCGAGCGAATACGGCTCGGTGCCGAGCGCCCACGTGTACGAGTCGATCTCGCCCACGGGAGCGGGAGTGCTCGCCTCCAGCTCGAAGGTGCCGGCATCCTTGCCGACGGCGCTCTGCCCGCAGCCGACGAGGCCGGTGACGAGCAGGATCGCCGTGCCGACGGTGGCCGTACCGCGCATGCCGCGGCGGGTCAGGCGGCGGGTCACGCTGCGTCCTCCGCTCGCGAGTACACGCGCTCGCCGCCGATCCACGTCTCGTCGACGCGCGCGGTGTGCAGATCTGCAGGGGCGAGGTTGAAGAGATTGCGGTCGAGAATGGCGAGGTCGGCGTAGTAGCCGGGCTCGATGCGTCCGGTGACGTGATCGAGGTGGTTCACTCGTGCCGTGCCCTGCGTGTAGGCGTCGAGCGCCTGCGCGAGGGTGAGCCGCTGCGACTCGGGGCCGAGCGGGGGCAGGTCGTTGTGCGGCGAGCGTCGGTTCACTGCGATGTGGATCGCCTGCACGGGGTCGGGGCTCGAGACCGACCAGTCGCTTCCCGCTGCGAGGCGCGCACCCGATGCGACGAGTTCGCCGAAGGGGTAGTGGTGCTCTTCGGCGTCGTCGGCCAGGAAGGGCAGCGTGAGCGTGTCCAGCTGATCCTCGTGGCACGCCCACAGCGCCTGAATGTTCGCGGTCGCTTCGAGCGGGGCGAAGCGGGCCACGTCCTCCGAGCGCACGACCTGCAGGTGCGCGAGGTGGTGGCGGTTTCCGCTCGCGCCGTTCTCCTGTCGGGCGTGCTCCACGGCGTCGAGCGCGTCGGTGACCGCGCGATCGCCGAGCGCGTGGAAGTGCACCTGCATCCCTTCTCGGTCGAGGGCGGCCACGAAGCGCGCCATGTCGCGTGGGTCGAAGAACGAGATGCCGCGATTCTCGGTCGCGTTGCCGTGGTGATCCCGGTAGCACTCGTGCATCGCAGCGGTGAAGTTCTCGGCGACGCCGTCGACCATGACCTTCACGGAGGCGAGCGAGAGCTGGTCGGGGTGGCACTGGCTCGCGACCTCGTCGCGGCGGGCGAGGATCGGCCCGAGCTGGGCGTCGCCGTCCTCCCGGTTCCACCACTGCGCTCCGCGCACGCGCACCTTGAGCGCGCCGTCCCGCGCTGCGCGCAGGTACACCGGCACCGTGTCGGGGCTGCCCATGAATTCGCCGACCGCCGCGTCCTGCCAGGCGGTGATGCCGAAGGAGAGGAGGTGCTGCTGCGCGGCGAGGAGCCCGGCGTACGCCTGCTCGAGTGTGGGCCGCGGCCGCACGGCGCCGAAGAGGCTCATCGCCCCCTCGTGGGCGGTGCCGGCCGGGGTGCCGTCGGGTTCGCGCTCGAAGCGCCCGTCGGCGGGGTCGGCCGTCTCTGCGGTGATCCCGGCGAGCTCGAAGGCGCGGGTGTTCGCCCACGCGCCGTGGTGGTCGCGATTCTCGAGCAGCACCGGCCGGTCGGGCACGATCTCGTCGAGCATCTGACGGGTGGGGGTGCCGCCGGGGAAGGCGTCCATCGACCAGCCGGCCCCCTGGATCCAGGGGAGATCGGGGTGCGCGTCGGCGTACGCGGCGACGACGGCGAGCGTGTCCGCTGCCGTCTCGCAGCCCGAGAGATCGCAGCTCAGTAGCTCGACCCCCGCCATGACGGGGTGCACGTGCGCGTCCTGGAACCCGGCGATCACCAGTCGGCCGTCGAGGTCGACGCGGGTGGTCGCTGATTCGGCGAGGCGTGCCACCTCGTCGGGGTCGGTCGAGAGTATGCGTCCGTCGGCGATGGCGACCCCGCCGTAGACGGGCGAGCTCTCGGTTCCGGTGTAGACCCATCCGTGCTCGAGCACGGTGTCAGCGGTCGGGGTGTGCGTCACCGCAGCCTCCTTCGGCGTATCTTCTTCGATGCGTAGGTGTTCAAGGTATGCGCAATCGAGCGCTGAGTCAACGTTGTTGACATGATCGTTGACTTTCCGTGACGCCGCCTGGTTACACTGATCCCACACCGGAATGCGCCGGATGCACCGATCAAGATGGAGGCCGATGGTGACGAGTGGTCCGAGCACGAGACGCGTGCGGCTCGACCAGCGCACCATCGTCGACGGGGTGCTCGAGCTCGCCCGCACCGAACCGACCTCGCGGGTCACCTTCAAGCGTCTCGGCGAGCATCTCGGCGTCGACGCCTCGGCGATGTACCGCCACTTCCGCAACAAGGACGAACTGGTGCGGGCCTCGCTCGACCGCATCAGCGGCTGGGCGTCAGAAGCCGGCCGTGCATCCTCCGGTACGTGGCGCGAACGGCTCGAGGTCGTCGTGACGCGCACCGCGGAGCTGAGTCTCGAGTACCCGGCGATCGGCAAGGAGGGCGCGGTCACCGACCCGGCCGGCCCCGGAGATGCCTCGGCCGTCGAATTCCTGCTCGAGATGCTCGTCGAGGCCGGGTTGAGCGGTGACGCGCTCATCCGGTTCTACGCGGCGATCTCGGGGTTCATGCTGGCGCACTCCTCGGCGATGGCGAACGAGGCCTTTCAGCGGGGCCACGCCGCCCGCGACGGATCGATTCCCTGGATCAGCACCTTCGGGCCCATCACCCTCAGCGACTACCCGCTCGTGGATGCCCACCGCGATGCGCTGCTCGCAGTCGACGGCATGGCGGTGTACCGCGCCGGCGTCTCCGCGATCCTCGATTCCGTCGAACGCGCTGTTACGGCCTGATCCTCGCCGTTTCCATCCCGAGTAGGGTGGAGGGGTGAAGCGGGCGCGACCCGGGAAGAGGAGGTGGCTGGCGGTGTCTGAACGCGGCGATGCATCGAGTGCTCCGACCTCGACCGCCCCCGCGAGCGGGTCGGCAGCCGACACCATCGCGCTGCTGCGATCGCTCATCCGCGAGGCCTGCGTCAACGACGGCAGTGTCGCATCGGGGCAGGAGATTCGCAGCGTGCGGGTGCTGCAGCGCTTCCTCGCAGAGGCCGTCGCCACGGGCCGCGTGGAGACGCACGTGCTCGAATCGGCTCCCGGCAGGGCCTCGCTCGTCGCGCGGCTGCGCGGAACCGACCCGGATGCTCCCTCGCTCGGACTGCTCGGGCACCTCGACGTCGTGCCCGTCGATCCCGAAGGGTGGACCAGAAACCCCTTCGGCGGTGATCTCATCGACGGAGAGATCTGGGGCCGCGGCGCCGTGGACATGCTCTACCTCACCGCCGCATTCGCCTGCGTGCTGCGCGACGCGGCGCTGGCACCGGAGCCGCCGCGAGGCGACCTCGTGCTGCTCGCGGTCGCAGATGAAGAGGGCGGCGGGGAGTACGGCATCCACTGGCTCGTACGGCAGCACCCGGAGACGGTGCGCGTCACCGAAGCGCTCTCCGAATCGGGTGGCATGCGCATGGGGCGTCATGTGGCGATCGAGGTGGCCGAGAAGGGGTCCGCCGGTCGGCGGCTCATCATCCACGGCAAACCCGGCCACGCCTCGATCCCGTACGGCGCGAAAAGCGCGTCGTACCGCGTGGGCGAGGTGCTGCAGCGTCTGGGTGAGGTGATGCCCGCCGCGCAGCTCGGTCCGCTGTGGAACGCGTTCGTCGGCGCGCGTATTCAGGATCCAGCGCTGGCCGAGCGACTGCGCGATCCGGTGCGCCTCGACGCCGCGCTTCCGCACCTCGGCGGCATCGCCGGATACGCCCACGCGGTCTCGCGCATCACCATGTCGCCGACGGTGCTGCGCGCCGGCATGACGCACAACGTGATTCCCGCGATGGGCACGATCGACCTCGACATCCGCACCCTTCCTGGCACGACGGACGCCGAGGTCGATCGCCTGCTGCGCGCCGTGCTCGGGCCCCTCGCCGACGACATCGAGATCGAGCACCTGCGCGGGTGGGCCGCCACGGCCTCGCCGTCGGACACGCCGCTCTTCGCCGCGATCGAGCGCGCGGTCGAGGCGGTCGCCGACGCCCCGGTCGTGCCGATCATGGCGGCGGGCGGTTCAGACGCACGAGTGCTGCGCGAACTCGGCATTCCAGCGTACGGCTTCGGCTTGCTCGGCCCCGAGTGGAGCTATGAGCGGTACCGCGAGGGCGTGCACGGCAACGATGAGCGCATCGACGTGGAGTCGGTCACCCTCTCGCTCGAAGCCTTGCAGCGCATCGTGGCCGATCGTCTCCGCTGAGCTCGGAGCCGGCTCCCGTTACGACTGCACCGCGTGCTGAGCGCCGGCGATGGCTGACTCGACGAGGTTGCTCGCGGGCACCGAGGTGCCGGCAGCGGTGGCGGTCAGCCACTCATCGGTCGACGCGACGGCGGCCCAGTTGGACTGCAGCAGCGCCATCAGCGTCTGGTGCACGGTCGTGGCCGAGGCCGATCCCGCCGCGTTCGACAGGTGAATCGCTCCGGTCGCGTCTGACAGGACCTCGGTGGTGAAGCCGAGCACCTCTGCCTCCGCAGCCGATGCCAGAATGCAGTTGTTCGTCATGTAACCGGCCAGCGTGACGGTGTCGATGTCGCGCTCGCGCAGCCACTCCGCGAGACCGGTGCCCGGGTAGACGGAGCTGTACTGCTTGACGACGTGCTTCCAGTCGTCGGTGCGGAGCCGTTCGATCTCGGGGTGCAGCGCGAACGACGCGCTGCCGGGGCTGAAGACCGGGGCGCCCTCTCCGCCGTCGTGCTGCACGACCACGACGGGCATGCCGGCCTCGGTCGCAGCCGCGATCGCGGCGGTGGTCTTCGCGAGTGAATCGGTGATGCTCGGGTAGTGGATCTCGAGTGGGCCGTCGAAGTACTGCTGCTGGATGTCGACGAGGACGAGGGCGCGGCGCGGGGATGCCATGGGAAGCTCCTGGAGGTCAGCGGGTGCGCATCCGGGTGCGGATGCTCTCCCTACGATCTGTCATCGGAGCCCCCCTCACAAGTGGCAGAAATGCCGCGATATGATGGTTTCGGGCCAGACGGAATCTCGGAACGACGGGAGCATCGATGCGGATCGCGATATACGCCTTCCCCGGCGTCACCACGTTCCATCTCGCTGTCCCGCAGATGGTCTTCGACGAGGTGCGCCGCCTCGGTCTCGCCGATTGGCGCACCGAGCTGTTCTCAGACACGGCGGGCGCGATCCGCACCGCTGAAGGGCTGACGCTCAGCGGGGTGCACGGTGCCGATCGCGCGGATGAGGCCGATCTCATCGTGGTGCCCTCGTGGTACGAGGACGGCCGGTCGCCCGATTCCGGCCTCCTCGACCTGCTTCGACTCGGGCACGCGCGAGGAGCGACGATCGCCGGTCTGTGCCTCGGCGCGATTCCCGTGGCCGACGCCGGAATCCTGGCGGGGCGCCGCGCCGTGACGCACTGGCAGGCGTTCGGCGCTGTATCGGAGCGGCACCCCGACATCGATCTCGACGAGACGGTTCTATACGTCGACCACGGAGACGTGCTCACGGCGGCGGGCACCGCCTCCGGGCTGGACGCGTGCCTGCACATCGTGAGAGGACGTCTCGGCGCCGACGCGGCGAACCGCGTCGCCCGCAGTCTCGTGGTGGCGCCGCATCGTGACGGTGGGCAGGCGCAGTACATCGATCGACCGCTCCCAGCGGCATCGGCCGGAGATCCGTTCTCGGACGTGCTCGATTGGTCGCTCGCCCACCTGGACCAACCCCTCTCCGTCGACCGGCTCGCGCACCGAGCGCACATGAGTCGCAGAACGTTCGTGCGCGCATTCCACGCAGCGACAGGATCCACGCCCGCCGCCTGGGTGCGCGCGCGCCGCCTCGACGAGTCCCGTCGCCTGCTGGAGACGACCCAGTGGTCGGTCGAGCACATCGCGGAGGCGTGCGGATTCGGCAGTCCCGTCACCTTCCGTCAGGGATTCGCCGCGGCCTACGGCGTCGCGCCGTCCCGGTATCGCAAGACGTTCGAAGCGGTGCGCGCCTGACGCGATCGGGGTCGGGCGGCGCCTAGGCCCACCCGACGACGAGGCGCGCGGCGTCTGCGGGCACGAGCGGGTCGACGCCGGTGAGATCGGCGAAGCGGCGCAGTCGGTTCGCGAGCGTGTTGCGGTGGCAGAACAGTGCATCGGCGGCCGCGCCGATGCTGCCGGTCTCGAGGTAGCTGCGCGCCGCCTCCTCGAGCCGCGCTCGCTCTGCCGGCGTGCATCGGGCGAGCGCGTCGTGCACATCGGCGAGGATCGGGTTGCCGGCGTCGAGCAGGCTGCGCGCGGCCAACCGCGCCCAACCGCGACTCCACGTCATGGCGCCGGATTCGTCGGCGACGAAGGCGCGCGCGAGCGACGCCGCGGTGGTGGCGGCGCGTCGCAGGTCGACGACGCCCCCGGGGGCGAGAGTGATACCGACGCGCAGGTCGAGTACGCGCGCGGCGACCTCTGACAGTCGCGACCCGGGAAGGGCGACCTGGCGCATGAATGCGATGAGCGTCTCGCCGAGGTGGTGCGTGAACACCTTCCCGCCCGCCCGCTCGAGCTCGGAGATGTGCACCCGCAGGGCGGCGACGTCGTCATCGACGGCGGCCACGACGTGGAGCGGAGCGGCGTCGCCGAGCCCCAGGTCTGCGGCGATCGTCTCGAGCCGCTCTGATCCCGGTTGCACGTCTTGGAAGAGCGCCGCGATGAGGCCCTGCCGAACTGACGCCTGCTCTTCGTTCATGCGCTGCAGCTCGGCGAGGTACGCCGCTTCGGTCTGGTGCACGTAGTCGTCGACCGTGCGCAGCACGATGTTCGTGTGCCGCACGATGAGCTGCGCGTCTTCGGCGGTCGCCGCCCGGGTGAGCGCTTCCCACAGCACGGTGAAGTCGTGTCGAATGGCCGTCATGAGGGAGGTGAGCGGGATGCCGGCGCGCGCTCGCGACACGCCGACGTCGGTCGCGACCGGCACTGGCGCGGCGAACCCGCCAGCGCGCAGCCCCTCGATCAGGGAGATGAATGAGAGCGTGCCCGTGCGTCGCAGTTCCGAGACGGGAATGGGCGCCGGGTCGTAGCCGGGCACCGTCCCGACCTGCGCGAGGAACCGGTCGGTGAGCGACTCCGGGTCGAGCTCTGCGAGGAGTTCGAGCCATCGATCCCGGTCGGCTGCCTCGGGGGTGTCGCTGAGCGCGTCGGCGGAACGATCATCCATTCGGCCAGTGTATGTGCACATGCACTGAAATCTTGTCGCGTTCGGGGGCGATATGGCACCCGCGATGTGCGGATTCCCTGCAATGATCGAGTACCGACGCCCGCGCAACCGCGCGAGAGCCGCACCTCACGGATCCCGCATCCTCGACGGAGAGAACGCATGAGCGAGACAACCCACACGGCATCGATCGAATACGGTGCCACGCAAGAACTCAGCGTCAAAGACGCCAACAAGGTCGCACTCGGGGCGCTGATCGGCACCGCACTCGAGTGGTACGACTTCTTCCTGTTCAGCGCCGCCGCCGCGCTGGTCTTCAACGTCCAGTACTTCACGAGCGAGAACGCCACTGCGGCGGCGCTCGCATCGTTCGCGACGTTCGGCGTCGGCCTCGCCGCGCGCCCCATCGGCGGCATCATCTTCGGGCGCATGGGCGACCGCATCGGTCGCCGCAAGGTGCTCATGATCACGATCGTCGGCATCGGCATCGTCACCGGCCTCATCGGCCTGCTGCCCACCTACGCCGCCATCGGCATCGCCGCCCCGATCCTGCTCGTGCTGCTGCGCGTGCTCCAGGGCCTCTTCGTCGGCGGCGAGTGGTCGGGCGCCATGACGATCGTGGTCGAGAACGCGCCGCTGCACCTCCGCGCCCGGTACGCGGCGATCCCGCAGATCGGCTCGCCCATCGGCACGATCCTCTCCTCCGGCGGATTCTTCGTGATGACGCTCATCCTGTCGCAGGAGAGCTTCAGCTCCTGGGGCTGGCGCATCCCGTTCCTGATCGCATTCCCGCTGCTCATCGTCGCGGTCTACATCCGCTCGAAGCTCGAGGAATCGCCGGTCTTCCGTCAGCTCGAGGAGTCGGGCGAGATCGACAAGACCCCGGTGGCCAGCACCTTCAAACACAGCTGGAAGCAGATCATCGTCGGCATGGCAGCAGCACTGCTCGGCGTGGGCGGGTTCTACCTCGTCACCGCGTTCTGCGTGTACTACGGCGTGAACGTGCTCGGCTACGACTCCTCGCTGATGCTGCTCGGCAGCATGGTCGCCGCCACCGTCGAGATCTTCGTCCTCATCTGGGGCGGTGTACTCGGTTCCAAGTACGGGGCGAGCAAGGTCATCCTGTGGGGCGGCGTGACCTCTGCCGTCGTGGCGATCCCCGCCTTCCTCATGCTGGCCTCCGGCAACCCCGTGCTGGTCGTGCTCTCGATGACGCTCGCCGTCGCGGCCCTGTCGCTGCCGTACGCGGCGTCCGGCACTGTGCTCACCGGGCTGTTCCCGGCGAAGACGCGGTACACCGGCGTCGGCCTGGCGCAGAACACCGCAGGCATGCTCTCGGGCTTCATCCCGCTGCTCGCGACCGGCTTCGTCGCCGCGGCAGCCAACCACTGGTGGCCGGCCGCCGCGATGCTCATCTTCCTGAGCCTCTTCTCGGCATTCGCAGGCGCCGTCGCGCCTCGCCTGAGCGTGAACCTGCCCGGCTTCAAGCACTGATCGAACGGGTCGGTGCGGATCTCCGGAAGGGGACCGCACCGGCCCTTCTCGTTCTCATCCCGTTGTACCCCGGAAGGATCGCACCACATGTCACAGTCGGCAGGCCACCTCATCGTCCGCACCCTCGAGGCGCACGGCGTGCAGCGCGTCTACGCCGTTCCGGGTGAGAGCTACCTCGACGTGCTCGACGGTCTGCACGATTCGTCGATCGACACGGTCGTCTGCAGGCAGGAGGGCGGCGCCGGGTTCATGGCGCTCGCCGAGGGGCGGCTCACCGGCGTGCCGGGTGTCGCGATGGTGACGCGGGGCCCCGGCGCTGCGAACGCGATGATCGCGATCCACACGGCGTGGCAGGACGCGACGGCGCTGGTGCTCTTCGTCGGCCTCATCCCGGTCGCCGACCGCGAGCGCGACTCGTTCCAGGAGTTCAGCCTGACGGGCTGGTTCGGGTCGACGGCGAAACGCGTCATGACCATCGACGATGCGGATCGCGCGGGCGAGCTCGTGGCAGAGGCCTTGCGCACTGCAGCTGCCGGTCGTCCGGGCCCGGTCGTCATCGGTCTGCCGGAGGACGTGCTGGTGGAGCTGACCGATGCCGCGCCGAGCGCGCCCATCGCGGTACCCGACCCGCAGCCCTCGGCTGCGGAGCTCACCGCGCTCGCCGAGCGGCTGACCCGCGCCGAGCGGCCCGCGATCGTCGCCGGCGGCGACGGCTGGCACGGCGGCGCGGGGCGCGCGCTGCTGGAGTTCGCCGCGGCGGCGGGCGTGCCCGTCTTCACCGACTGGCGCGCCTACGACGCCGTGCCGCACGAGGGTGCGGCGTGGGCGGGTTGGCTCGGCTACGGTCGCGCTGACGCGGTAGCGGCGGGGTACGCGGCGGCAGACCTCCTGGTGCTCGTCGGGTGCGGCAGATCCGATGTGATGAGCGACGGATACCGTCTCGGCTTCGGAGCCGAGACGGTGCTCGTGACGATGGACCCGGAGGCCACGATGCATGCCGGGCGCATCGACCAGCAGGTGCTGTCGTCCCCTGCGTCGTTCGTCGCCGCGCTCGGCGCGCTCGACGCCGCGGACATCCGCGGCGACCGAGACGACGCGTGGATGCGCGACCGGTCGGAGGCGCAGCAGCGCTTCGCGGCGCACCGACCGGATGCGTCAGTGCCCGGTGTCGCCGGCGCCTCCGGGATCCCTGCGGAGACCGAGCACCCGGGCGTCGACCTCGGAGTCGCGTTCGGCGAACTCGGCGACCGCCTCGAGGGGCAGGCCGTGCTGACGTTCGGCGCGGGCAACGCGACGATCTGGGCGCATCGATTCGTCACCCATCTCACCCCTGCGAGCCTCGTCGGCGCGCGCAACGGCGCGATGGGCCTCGCGGTGCCAGCAGCTGTCGCGGCATCGCTAGCGTTCCCCGATCGCCGTTCGGTCGCGGTCTGCGGCGACGGCGACTTCATGATGAACGGGCAGGAACTCGCCACCGCCTTCGCGCACGGCGGCACGCCGTTGGTCATCGTCGTCGACAACGGCATCTACGGCACGATCGTGCAGCACCAGGAGCGGCACTACCCGGGGCGCCCATCGGGCACGCGCATGGCGAACCCCGACTTCGCCGAGTGGATGCGCGCCTTCGGCGGGCACGGCGAGCGAGTCGAGCACACCGATGACTTCGCCGGAGCGCTCGATCGTGCGCTCGCAGCCGACCGCCCAGCACTCATCCACCTGCTCATCGACGACAGCGTCATGCCGCCCGCCGCCGACGAGATCGCAGCCTGAGGAGACCCCCATGCAACTCGACCTGATTCTCACCGCTCGCGAGATCCTCACCATGGATCCCGCGCGCCCCTCCGTCACATCGGTCGGTGTCCTGAACGGCCGAATCGTCGGCTTCGACGAGGAGATCGCCGGCCTCGAAGCCGTCACGACCCACGATTTCGGCGACGCGTGCGTCACGCCAGGCCTCATCGATGCGCACTGCCATACCGCCTGGTGGGGGCTCGGGCTCGCGTCGATCGATCTCAGCACGACCCGCGGCCTCGATGCCCTGTACGCCCAGATCGCGGCCGAGGTCGAGCGTCTCGACGCCCTCGGAGACGCCGACGCCTGGGTGCACGGCACGGGCTTCAACCAGGCGCACCACGGCGGGGCGTTCCCCGACATCGCGCGTCTCGACGAGATCACCGGCGAACGCCCGCTCTACCTGCGCCACACCTCCGGCCACGCTTCGATCACGAACAGCGCCACGCTCCGGCTCGTCGGCGCGTTCGGGGCCGACTTCGAGAACCCCACCGGCGGCGTCGTCGTGCGAGACCCGCAGGGCGCGCCCACCGGCCTGCTCGAAGAGGCCGCGCAGGGGCTTGTCCAGGCGCTCCTGCTGCCCTACTCGACCGAGCGACTCGTCGAGGCTCTCGAAGCGGCGACCAGCCGGTACGCCGCGCAGGGGATCACGAGCTTCACCGAAGCAGGCGTCGGCGGGGGATGGATCGGCCACAGCCCCATCGAGGTCGCGGCCTACCAGGCGGCGTCCGAGCGGGGACGGTTGCACGCGCGCGCCCAGCTGATGCCCGCGATCGACGCGCTCCGGCCGCTCAGCGGGCACGCCTCCGACTTCGCCGGCGAAGGTGCAGGGGCGGGCCTCGATCTCGGCATCCGTGCAGGCTTCGGCGATGACGCCGTGCGCTTCGGGCACGTCAAAGTCTTCCTCGACGGTTCGCTGCTCGGAGCCACAGCGGCCGTGACCGAGGACTACTGCGGGCATGAGCACAACACGGGCTATCTGCTCGACGAGCCGGCGGTCTACCGCGAGCGCGCACTCGGCGCATACCGGGCCGGGTGGCCGCTCGCCTTGCACGCCATCGGCGACGCCGCGATCGATCTCGCCCTCGATCTCATCGAGGAGGCGCAGGATCGCTACGGACGACTCGACGTTCCGTGCCGCATCGAGCACTTCGGCATCGCCCGACCCGACCAGGTGGAGCGCGCCGGGCGGCTGCGGGTGGCGGTCACGCCGCAGGCCGGGTTCATCAGCGCCTTCGGCGATCAGATGGCGGATCGCGTCGGCCGCGACCGCGCGGACTGGCTGTACCGCGGGCGGTCCGTGATCGACGCCGGCATCATCCTCGCCGGCTCCTCCGACCTGCCGGTCGCTGATAACAATCTGCGTCGCGGCATGCAGGCGGCCGTCGACCGCCGCACGGAGAACGACACCGTGCTCGGCGAGGCAGAGGCCATCACTCCGGAGGAAGCCCTGCGCACGCACACCGAATGGGCGGCGCGCGCGACGGGGCAGTTCGCCGACAAGGGAACGCTCGAGCGCGGCAAGCTCGCCGATTTCACCGTGTTCTCGGCTTCGCCGCTGACGGCGCCCGACCTGGCCGAACTCGGCATCGTCGCCACCGTGCTCGGCGGTGCGCTGAGCTACGACTCGCGATCCTGATCGATCGGGTCCGGGTTCCGGCCGAACGCCAGCAGGGCTCGCGCTGCCTCTGCCGGCACGGTCGGATCCCACCCCGTCACGCGATGAAATGCCTGCAATCGGTTCACCACGGTATTGCGATGCACGAACATCTCCTCTGCCGTGCGCTTGATCGAGCCGTTCGCGCAGAACCGCGCGAACGTGTCGAGCAGCCGCGCGCGCTCGTCCGCGCGAACCTGCTGCATCGCGTGACGCGCATGGGAGAAGACCTGCGGCATCGCTGACAGGACCGTGTCGGACGCGAGGGCGAGCCAGAGGTCGTTCTCATCGCTCAGCCGCCCGGGTGTCGCGAAGGGGAGCAGCTGGTGGGCGAACTCGACAGCCGGCGGCACTGCGGCGAGGCCTCGAACCGTGGAGATCTGCACGCCGCCGATGCTCGTCAGCGGATGGTCGCCTGCCACGCGCGGTCTGACGAACAGCACGCTGTCGTCGAAGTCCCAGGCGAAGAAGCGCTGCCGGGTGCGCTCGAACGTGATGGCGATGCGGCGGGCGTCAGCAGCCGAGAACGTCGGGATGAGGCAGATCTCGAATATCGCATCGGCCGGAAACCGCAGTCGTGCAGCGATCTCGGCGGCGATGCCCGCCGGGTCGTCTGCGGCCAGCAACTGCGCGAACGCCCGTGTCTCCTGGGTGCGGCTGTCGGAGGCGAGCGCTTCTCGCTCGTCGAGGAACGCGACCTGCACCGCGTGAATGTAGTCCTCCACGGAGGTCAGCACGGGTTCAGCGTGCTGCACCAGTTCGTCGGCATGAGCATCGCCGGCGATCGAGACGAGGCCGGCCCAGAGCACCCGGTAATCGAGCCGCACGGCTTCCAGCAACTGATCGCGATCGACTCCTTGCCGTGCGCGCCTCACCCCGAGCCGCTGCGGCAGATCGACGAGGCCGCGCGGTACCGGTCGACCGGCCAGTCGCGCGATGAGGTAGGAGAGCGTGTCATGGGCCGTCTGCCGCAGGTCGGCTTCCTGCACGGAGGCGTACCCGCCCCTGAGTCGAGTGAGGCGGGCGAGGAAGTCGTCGACGAGCGCGGGGAGATCGGTCTCCAGCCGCTGCAGCGCGACCGACCACCAGTCGCGGGTCTCGGCGGATGGTTGAGCAATCACACACTCCATTTTGCTTGATCGCCGCTCGCTCGGCTCGACCCTTGTGCATTTCACTAGAACTTCGCGGGACTCGTGTGCAGATGCTGCTTGTCGGGGCCTCGGAGCGCTGGGAGGGTGAACTCTGACCCGATCGCCACTCGAATCACAGGAGACTCGATGACTACGACGCCCGCTCAGGACACGGAAGTCCGCAGCGCACGACTGGACCAATCCAAGATGAGGAAGATCGCCACCGCGAGCGTCATCGGCACGACGGTCGAGTGGTACGACCTGTTCCTCTTCGGAACCGCTTCCGCGCTCGTCTTCAATCAGGTGTTCTTCCCCGATCTGCCCCCGGCGGTCGGAACGATCCTCTCCTTCCTCACGTTCGCCGCCGCCTACGTCGCGCGCACCCTCGGCGCGATCCTCTTCGGCCACTTCGGCGATCGTCTGGGGCGCAAATCGATGCTCCTCATCTCGCTGCTGACCATGGGCGGCGCAACGCTCGCCATCGGTCTCGTGCCCGACTTCGCGACGATCGGCATCGCGGCGCCGTTCATCCTCCTGACGCTGCGCATCATCCAGGGCCTCGCGCTCGGCGGTGAATGGGGCGGCGCTGTCCTGATGACCGTCGAGCACGCTCCCCAGGAGCGCCGCGGCTGGTACGGATCGCTCGTCCAGGTGGGCGTCCCGTTCGGAACGCTCCTCGCGAACGTCGCCTTCCTCATCGTCACGGCGACGGTGTCGACGGAAGCGCTGTACACGTGGGGCTGGCGCGTTCCGTTCATCGCATCGGTGCTGCTCGTCGCGGTCGGCATCTACATCCGACTCAACATCGAGGAGACGCCGAGCTTCCAGCAGGTGCGCGAACAGGGCGCCAAGGCGAAGCTCCCGTTCGCCTACCTCATGCGCCACTACTGGAAGCAGGTCATCCTCGGCGGTGTGGCGACGCTGTCGACCGGTTCGAGCTTCACGCTCATGGTCGCATCCGGAGTGAACTACGGCACGAGCGAGCAGGGGTACTCCGCGAACCTCATGCTCTGGGTCGTGCTCGTCGCCTGCCTGCTCGGCATCTTCTTCATCCCGTTCTTCGGGCGGCTCTCCGACCGAGTCGGACGCAAGCCGATCATCGCCGCGGGGATCGCTGCTGAGGCCCTGCTCGCGTTCCCATTCTTCTGGTTGCTGAACACGGGCAACCCCGCGGCCGTGTTCCTCGCGTACGGCCTGATGATGATCGCCTTCTCGGCGAACTACGGGCCGATCGCCACCTTCCTCGCCGAACTGTTCGGAGCGAAGGTGCGGTATTCGGGGCTGTCCGTGGCGTACATGCTCTCGGGATTGCTGGGCTCGGCGATCACCCCCGCCGTGACCGTGTGGCTCCTCAACCTGACCGGGCAGAGCGATTCGATCGCCTGGTACATCGCCGCCTCAGCAGGGCTGTCATTCGTGGCGCTCTTCCTGCTGGGGGAGAACAGCCAGAAGAACATCGACCGGGTGGAAGCGACCACCAGCGTGGACGTCGCGCCGTGATCCGGCGGATCAGCGCAGCACCGGGGCTCGCCCCGGTGCTGGGTCCGTATTCGCAGGCGGTCGTCGCCAACGGCTTCGTCTTCACGACGGGCCAGGTGCCCTTCGGCGCAGACGGCTCCGCGCCGGACGATTTCGAAGACCAGGTCGCGCGCTGCCTCGAGAACCTCGTCTCAGTGCTCGCTGCGGCGGGAAGTGGCCTGCAGCACGTCGTCAAAGTCAACGCCTACCTGACATCTCCGGAGCAGCGCGAACCGTTCAACCGCGTGTACGCGCGGTACTTCACCGACGACCTGCCCGCGAGGACGACGGTCTGCGTGTCGATCTGGGAGATCGCGCTCGAGATCGAGTGCGTCGCGGTGGTGCCCGAGGTCGTCGCATGACGCTCGAGCACGCTCAGCTTCTCGACGCTCTGCGCGAGGTCGAGCTGCCGACGCTCGGCCACTTCATCGAAGACGGTTTCGTCGACCCCCGGGTGCATCCGGTCACGCGGAGCCCGCAACTCGTCGGTTTCGCGAGGACCCTCGACCTGCGCGAACCCGACGCATACGAGGTGAACCGAGCGCTTCTCGCGGCCCGGCCCGGCGAGGTGCTCGTGATCCGGGTCGCGGGCGGTGCGCACGCGCCCGTCGGAGCCGTCACCGCGCGAGCTGCGATCGCGCAGGGTGCGGTCGGCATCGTGGTCGACGGCCCGGTCACCGACGTCCAGGCGCTGCGCGAGACGCAGGATCGGCTCGCCGTGTACGCGACCGGGCTCACCGCTCGAACGACGAAACGCACCGGCGCACTGGCGGGAAGCGCTGTCGACCAGCCCGTCGTCATCGGCGGCGTGCCCGTGTCGACCGGGGACCTCGTGCTCGGCGACGCGCACGGCGTGCTCGTCCTCCCGGGCGGCCGCATCGACCCGGAGGTGCTCAGCGCGGCTCAGGCATCGGATCGCGACGAGCCCGAGCTGCTCGCGCGGATCGCCGCGGGCGAATCGCTCGCGTCTCTGCTCCCGATCGGCCCCTGACCCCGGACTTCACAGCCTCACTCACACCGTTTTTGGAAGGATTATCGTATGTCGCAGTCGGCCGGTCATCTCATCGTTCGCACGCTCGAGCAGCACGGGGTCTCCCGTGTCTACGCAGTGCCAGGGGAGAGCTACCTGGACGTGCTCGACGGGCTGCACGATTCGTCGATCGAGACGGTCGTGTGTCGGCAGGAGGGCGGTGCGGGGTTCATGGCGCTCGCCGAGGGGCGCCTGACCGGCGTGCCGGGGATCGCGATGGTGACGCGCGGCCCGGGGGCGTCGAACGCGATGATCGCGATCCACACGGCGTGGCAGGACGCGACCCCTCTGGTGCTGTTCGTCGGGCTCATTCCGGTGGCCGACCGTGAGCGGGACTCGTTCCAGGAGTTCAGTCTCACCGGATGGTTCGGTTCGACCGCGAAGCGGGTGCTCACGATCGACGACGCCGATCGTGCGGGGGAGCTCGTGGCGGAGGCCATGCGGATCGCCGCCTCCGGCCGCCCTGGTCCGGTCGTGGTCGGGTTGCCGGAGGACGTGCTCGTGCATGTGACCGAGGCTGCGCCGAGTGGGCGGATCGCCTCCCCGAACCCGCAGCCGTCACGTGCCGAGATCGAGGAGCTCGGTGAACGGATCGCCCGCGCCGAGCGCCCGGCGTTCGTGGTCGGAGGTGACGGCTGGCATGCGGGAGCTGGCCGAGAGGTGCTCGCTTTCGCCGAATCCGCAGGCGTCCCGGTGTTCGCGGATTGGCGTGCGTACGACGCGGTGCCGCACGCCGGAGCCGCGTGGGCGGGCTGGCTCGGGTACGGCCGCGCGGATGCGGTCGCTGCCGGGTATGCGGCGGCAGACCTCCTCGTGTTCGTCGGGTGCGGTCGATCCGACGTGATGAGCGACGGATACCGACTCGGATTCGATGCGGAGACCGTGCTCGTCGGCGTCGATCCCGAGGCGACGATGCATGCGGGGCGACTCGATCAGCACCTGCTCGCAACGCCGGAGGCCTTCGCGAAGGCGCTCTCCGGTGTCGATGCCGCTGCAGTTCGCGGCGACCGCGACGATTCGTGGATGCGAGACCGGTCAGTGGCTCAGGCGCGGTTCGCGGAGCACCGACCTGACGCGTCGGTGCCCGGTGTCGCCGGCGCTTCGGGGATCCCGGCAGATGTCGAGAATCCGGGCGTCGACCTCGGCGTCGCCTTCGGCGAACTCGACGAGCGGTTGCGGGGCGAGGCGGTGCTCACCTTCGGCGCGGGGAACGCGACGATCTGGGCGCACCGGTTCGTGAAGCACTTGACCCCGGCGAGCCTCGTGGGCGCGCGCAATGGCGCGATGGGCCTCGCCGTTCCGGCGGCCGTCGCGGCATCACTCGTGTTTCCCGATCGACGTGCGGTCGCGGTGTGCGGCGACGGCGATTTCATGATGAACGGGCAGGAGCTCGCGACCGCGGTCGCCCACGGCGGGAAGCCGCTGGTGATCGTGGTCGACAACGGGATCTACGGGACGATCGTGCAGCATCAGGAGCGGCACTATCCGGGTCGACCGTCGGGCACGCGGATGGCGAATCCCGACTTCGCGGCCTGGATGCGGTCGTTCGGAGGGCACGGTGAGCGCGTCGAGGCCACAGAGGATTTTGCGGGGGCGCTGGATCGCGCACTCGCGGGAGATGCTCCCGCATTGATTCACGTGCTGATCTCGGACAGGGTGATGCCACCGGCATCCGACGAGATCGCGGCCTGAGGCACGCGCGCAGCAGACGACAGTGAAGAACGAGAGAACAGAGACGACCATGACGCAGCACCTCGATGACGCATTCCTCGCAGACTGGGCCGTGCACTCGCGCTTCGGTGCCGTGCCGGGCACGAACGGCGTCGACCGGCAGGCCGCGACCGCAGCCGACGGCGAGCAGCGCGCCTGGTTCGCGCAGCTGCTCGAGCAGCACGGATTCACGGTCGAGCGCGACGCGGCCGGCAATCAGTTCGGGCTGCTGGAACTCGTGCCCGGTGCGCCCTACGTGCTGACCGGGTCGCACCTGGACTCGCAGCCGACCGCCGGCCGCTTCGACGGCGCCTTCGGCGTGATGGCGTCGGCCCACGCGTGCTTCCGCGTGGCCAATGAGCTTCGTGCCGATCCGTCGGCTGCCCGTGTGAATCTCGCGGTCGTCAACTGGTTCAACGAGGAGGGGTCGCGCTTCAAGCCCTCGATGATGGGCAGTTCGGTGTTCACCGGCAAGATGCCGCTCGACGCGGCGCTCGCGACGACCGATCCGCGAGGGGTGACGGTCGGCGACGCCCTCGATGCGATCGGGGAACGTGGCGCCGGTGACGTATTCGGAGGCGACTCGGGCCGCGAGGTCGCCTCGTACGCCGAGATCCATGTGCAGCAGGGTCGGAGCATGGAGGAGGACGGCGTCACGATCGGTCTCGTGAATGCGACGTGGGCGGCGCACAAGTTCGAATTCACGGTGACCGGGGCGCAGGCGCACAGCGGGTCGACGCTGATGGTCGATCGGCGCGACGCCCTGCTCGGCGCGGCCAGGCTCGTCGTGGCGGCGCGCGAGCTCGTCGACGAGTTCGAGCCGGGCGCGCTGCACACCGCGTGCGGTGAGCTCAACGTGTATCCCAACTCGCCCGTGGTCGTCGCCAGTGAGGTGCGGTTGCTGCTCGACCTGCGCTCGCCGAGCGCCGACGTGATCCGGGAGGCCCATGCCTCGCTGCAGCGCACGATCGAGCGGGTGCAGCGCGAGGATCGCGTGGAGATCGCCGTCACGGCCGAGCACAGCTGGGATCAGAACCCGTACCCCGAAGCCGGCGTCGAGCTCGCCCGTGAGGTCGCGGAGGAGCTCGGTCTCACCCATGATCGCGTGATGACGGTCGCCGGGCACGACTCGACCAACATGAAGGACACGGTGCCGACCGTCATGCTCTTCGTGCCGAGCGTCGCGGGCATCTCCCACAGCCTCGACGAGTTCACGGAGGAAGCCGATCTCGTCGCGGGAGTCGACCATCTCACCGGCGTCGTGCGCCGGCTCGCCGGTGGCGCGCTGCTCGATTGAGGTCGTTGGGGTAACAACCTTGCTTCCGAATCTAGCATGAAGATACTACAATTCGGATATGAAGAGTATCACGATGACCGAGTTCAATCAGCGTGTGTCGTCTGTTGCGCGCAACGCGATTGAACGCGGCGAGACGGTTCGCGTGACCAACCGCGGCCGCGTCGTGCTGCGACTGGTGCCCGAGCCTGCCAGCAGCGGCGATCCGATCGATGAGCTCGTCGCCGCCGGGCTGGCGTCCGCGCCGCGACGCGGTCACCGTCCCATCGGGCACCGCTCGCCCGTCCGTCTTTCTCGCGATCTCGACGAGTTGATCGCAGAGGTGAGCGATGACAGCGCGCTCTGAGGAACTGGACCGCAGCTACTGGTACCTCGACACCTCGGTCGCGCTGCGCATCCTGCTGGGGCACAGCCAATCGGCGATCGACTGGTACGACAATCTCGCCGACCGGCGCGCGACGTTCGTCTCATCACGCATCCTCGAGCTCGAGATGAAACGAGTGCTGCGCCGCGAGTCCATCGCAGTAGATGGGGCCGATGAGTTCCTATCGGAGCTCGCCCTGCTCGCGGTCGACAATCGATTGATCACGGAGGCAGCGGCGATCCGCCCCCACATCAAGTCTCTCGACGCATTGCATCTGGCTTCCGCGCAGCGAATCGGTGCTGGCAACGTGACGATCGTGACGCACGATGCGAATATGACGACCGTCGCCGACTCGCTGGGATTCGACGTCGTCGATCCGGTGAATTGAGGCAGCGCCGCCCGCTCGTTCTCGGGAACCCGGCTCAGCTCCAGGTGAAGAGCTCGCGGGGGTGCGTGAGGCGCCAGCCGTAGTCGGGCGCGGTGATCGCGGCACCCGTGACGACGTCGAAGGCGCGCTCGTCGGATTCGGTGGGGCCCGAGAGGAGCAGGATGCCCACTCGTCGCCCGGCTTCGGCATCGGCCCCCGTGAGTCCGGCATCCGGCGCGCCGGCCTCGGAGAACCCGCCCGTCTCCAGGGCGACCGTTCGCTCTGCGGCTTCTCCGGGGAGGAGCACGACTTCGGCGCCGTCGCCCGATATCAGGATCGGGATCTCGACGCCGTCGACCGTTCTCGCCGTGCCGACCCGCTCGTCGTGCGCCATGATCTGCGTGCGTGCGGGCGCGGCGTCCAGCGCGGAGAACATGCTGAGGCTCGCGCTCAGGCGATCCTCGGCCGTCGCTCGGCCCAGCACGACGGCGAGCTGGACGACGTCGCGACCCAGCGCATCGCTCGTGCGCGCCGCCGCGAGGTTGTAGCCGGCGACACTCGTGCGCCCGGTCTTCATGCCGATCACACCGTCAAGCGCTCCGTACAGCGGGTTCGTGTTCTCCACGGTGCCGATGCCCCATGGAAGGGAGACCTGCGGCATCGCGACGATCTCGGCGACCGTGTCGTTCGCGAGCGCGAGGCGCGCGAGGCGCAGCACGTCGGACGCGGAGGCCGCATTGCGCTCGTCCATACCGGTCGGCTCGAACAGCGAGAGCGATGCGAGCCCTTCGCGGTCCTGCCAGGCCCGGACCGCGGAGAGAAACGCATCATTGTCGCCGAACACCGAGTACGCGTAGGCAGCTGCGAAGTCGTTCGCCGACGGTACGAGCGCGAGCTGCAGCATCTGACGCGCGGTCACCTCGGTGCCGACGGGTATGGGAAACGCGACGCCGTCATCGGCGACGTACCGTGCCTGCCGCGCGGCGTCCTCGGCCGTCCAGACGTGCGTCGGCCCATCGGTGCCCGCAGCCACGGGTGCTGCATCGAGCGCGACGAGCACGGTGACGAGCTTCGAGATGCTCGCGATCGGCGCCGGGCGCTGCGTGTTCGTCCAGATCTCGTCGTCGTGCAGCCATCCGATCGCGGTCGGCTCCGGCTCGGCATCGACCGCCCGTCGCACGTCGGCATCGTCGGCCGAGATCGTGACCGCCGCGGGTGCGTCCAACGTCACCACCGGTTCTGGCAGCGGAGCGATGGCGCAGACGACGGCGTAGCCTGCCGCGAGCACGATTGCGAGGGATCCTGCACCGAGCCCCACCGCGCGGCCGGCCCGCCGGCGGGGGGCGGCGGGCCGGTGTGTGGAAGCGGCGGCGGGCCTGCGGGGGCTCGGTACTGCGGTCGGGCTCACTCGACCCACACTAGGCGCAGGAGGCGGTCGATTCGCCGCGAGTCGAGCATGTCGCTGCGAGCATCACCGCGTTGAGCGACGCTGAGAGCACTGAGCGGTCCCTTCCTCCTGCCCACCCGGTGCCCTGTTCGTTGCGATACTCGATCAGAGTGAGCGCCTCGCTGTCGCTCCCCGTGCCGATGCTGGTCTGATGCAGGCTCAGGATCTCGATCCCAGCGCCGTTGTGCGAGAGCGCCGCGACCAGCGCTTCGATGGGGCCGATGCCGTCGTGGCTCGTGGTGCTCTTGCGGCCGTTCGCCTGGATCGTGATCCTCGTCCGCTGCCCGGTCGTGCTCGCGTCCACGAGTTCGACTGCGGTACGCGTCGGCGCGGCCGGACTCTGCTCGGCCGGCACGGCGAGATACGCTGCGTCGAAGATCTGCCGCAGCGCAGCCGCGGTCATCTCGCCGCCCGTCGCGTCGGCGTGCCGCTGCACCTGACGGGCGAAGTCGATCTGAAGGCGGCGCGGCAGCTCGATGCCGTACTCCGTTTCGAGGAGGTACGCGATGCCTCCCTTGCCGGATTGAGAGTTCACGCGGATGACCGCGTCGTAGCTGCGACCGATGTCGGCGGGGTCGATCGGCAGATACGGCACCGCCCAAGCGATCTCTGCTTCGCCTCGATTCTCGCGGGCGGCACGGGCGCGATGCTCGGCGAACCCCTTCTTGATCGCGTCCTGATGCGTACCGGAGAAAGCGGTGTGCACGAGGTCTCCGACGTACGGATGGCGGGGATGCACCTCGATGCGATTGCAGTGCTCGACGGTGCGGCGGATCGCGTCGATATCGGAGAAGTCGATCATCGGATCGACTCCCTGCGCGTGCAGGTTCAGCGCGAGCGTGGCGAGGTCGACATTTCCGGTGCGCTCCCCGTTGCCGAAGATGCAGCCCTCGACGCGCTGGGCGCCGGCGAGCACGGCGAGTTCGGCGCAGGCGATTCCGGTTCCTCGGTCGTTGTGCGGATGGACCGAGAGAATGACGGCGTCGCGGCGAGCGAGGTTCTTGTGCATGTACTCGATCTGATCGGCGTAGACGTTCGGTGTCGCGACTTCGACGGTGGCCGGGAGGTTGAGGATGACCGGCCGGTCGGGCGCAGCGCCCCAGAGCTCGGTCATGGCGTTGCAGACGTCGAGGACGTAGTCGGGCTCTGTGAGATTGAAGACTTCGGGGCTGAATTCGAACCGTACATTCGGGAGGTGCCCGGCCGACTCGAGCACGTCACGCCCACCGGCGAGGATCAGCTGCTGCAGTTCATCGCGCTCCTGCATGAGCACGGTATTCCGCCACGCGGGGGCGGTGGCCGTGTACATGTGGATCACGACGTGATTGCGGATGCCGCGAATGGATTCCACGGTGCGCTGGATCAAGTCGCGCCGCGCAGGCGTGAACACCACGATCGTGACATCATCGGGCGCGATGTCGGTCTCGGCGATGAGGCGGACGAAGTCGTAGTCCGTCTGCGAAGCGGAGGGGTAGCCGACCTCGATCTCCTTGTAGCCCATCGCGACCATCAGTTCGAAGAAGCGCCGCTTTCGCGCCGGATCCATCGGTTCGGCGAGGGCCTGATTGCCGTCGCGGAGGTCGACCGGCACCCACAACGGTGCAGAGGTCAGCTTCTTGCTCGGCCAGTCGCGCTCGATCAGCGGGACCTCGACGCGGGCGTACACGTCGCGATAGCGATGCGAGGGCATTGCCGAGTGCTGCTGCCGGTTCCATGCCGGCAGGTTTGCCGGGCCGGGGATTGCGGGCGCTGGGACGGTCGGGAGGGAGGTGTCGGTCATCGTCTGTCCTGTCGAGAGTGTTCGCTTGCGGTCGACCGGCTGGCGTAACGGCTCCACGTCGGGGAGCCGGTCTGGCTAGACCCCGCCGTGGCAGCGAAGAAGGAGAGCGCGGAGGTCGCAGAGAATGAGCACGGAGCGAATCTATCACAACTCCTCAGACAAGTAGAGAAGTGTTTAGAGTGGGAGAATGAAGCCATGACGACCGTGCGCCGAGAATCCCTCGCCGAGAAGGCCGCCGAACTCCTCCTCGCGCGTCTTCGGGAGCGCGAGTGGGGGATCGGCGAGAAGCTCCCCGGCGAGACCACGCTCGCCCCGCAGCTCGGCGTCGGGCGATCGACCGTGCGGGAGGCCATCCGCATCCTCGCGGGCCGAGGCGTACTCGTGACACGTCAAGGGGCCGGCGTATTCGTCGTCGCCACCGAGGTCCCCGACACCTGGGACTCGGTCCTCGCACGTGCCGACATCGTGGCCGTCATCGAAGCACGCACGGCGATCGAAGTCGAGGCCGCCGCGCTCGCCGCGGAGCGGCGCACGCCGGCGGATCTCGAGAACCTCCGACAGGCCCTGCGCGAGCGCGAGCGGCACCGCGCCGACCTCGATGAGCACGTCCAGGCGGACTCCGCGTTCCACCGCGGCATCACCGTCGCAGCGCACAGCGCCGTGCTGCTCGAGCTGTTCGACGGATTCGAGCCGCGGAGCCGAGATGCCATGGTGCGGATGCTGCGTCTGCGGGGCCACCACGGAGATGCGGCGGACCACGGAGCGCATGAGCGCATCTTCGCGGCCATCGCGGCGCGCGACGGCACTGCGTCCGCGGCCCTCACCCGGTCCCACCTCAACGTGCTCAAGGCGCAGCTCGGCTGATGCGGGCGCGATCATCGTGCACACCGTGAAGCCCTCCGCCCGTGCAGGTGCGCAGGTGCCGCGGCTCCGGAGGTGCGCGATGATGGATGCACCCCGTTCGACCACCGAGGAGCCAGCCGATGACCGCACTCATCGCGGGATACGCCCGCACCCCGTTCACTCGTTTCACCGGACAGCTCGCCGCGCAGCCGGCTACCGTGCTGGGCGCCCACGCCGTGCGTGCGGCACTCGCCCGTGCAGGCGTTGCCCCCGCTGACGTGGACGCGGTCGTGGTCGGCCAGGTGCTGCAGGCGGGCGCCGGCCAGAACCCGGCCCGTCAGACGGCGGTGGGCGCGGGGATCCCCCTCGAAGTGCCTGCCGTAACGCTCAACGCCGTGTGCCTCTCCGGCGCCGAGGCCGTCTCTCAGGCGGTGCGCCTCATCAACAGCGGTGAGGCGGAGATCGTCGTCGCAGCCGGCCAGGAATCGATGTCGCTCGCCCCGCACGTGCTGCCGTTGCGCGCTGGCACGAAGTACGGCGACGCGGCCCTCGTCGACACGGTCGACCGCGACGGCCTGTCAGACGCATTCGATCAGGTTGCCATGGGCGCGCTCACCGAGACCGGCAATACGCCGCTCGGGCTGACCCGTGAGGAGCAGGACGCGTTCGCGGCGGTCTCCCACCAGCGCGCCGCAGCCTCGGCCGAATTCCTCGCCGGGGAGATCGAACCGTTCACGGTGACGTCGCGTCGGGGCGAAACGGTGGTCTCGAGCGACGACGGCGTGCGTGCGGAGACCACCGCGGAAGCACTGGCGGGTCTGCGGCCGGCCTTCTCGAGGGAGGGCACCATCACTGCGGGCAACGCCTCGCAGATCACCGACGGCGCTGCGGCGCTCGTGATCGTGAGCGAGGCGGCCGCGGAGCGACTCGGCCTCGCGCCGTTCGCCCGCGTCGAGGCGACCGCATTCGTCGCCGGCCCCGACACGCAGCTCCACTCGCAGCCCGCGCGGGCGATCACGGCTGCACTCGCGAAGACCGGCGCAATCGCCGTCGCCGACCTCGCAGCGGTCGAGATCAACGAGGCATTCGCGGCGGTCGGCGTGCAGTCGGGCCGCGAGCTCGGCCTCGATCCGAGCATCGTCAACCGGCATGGTGGAGCGATCGCTCTCGGTCACCCGATCGGGGCCTCCGGCGCTCGCATCGTCGGCACGCTCGCGCGGCAGCTCGCCGAGGAGGGTGTCGGATCCCTCGGAGCCATCGGCATCTGCGGCGGCGGCGGGCAGGGCAGCGCCATCGTGCTCCGCGCCGTCTAGCGATCGCCCCTGCGCTGCCGATACACTCGCCGCTATGGGACTGCAGCACGCAGCCATCGGCATCGATGTCGGTGGTACGGGTATCAAGGGCGCCGCGATCGATGTGACGACCGGCGAGAAGATCAGCACTCGGCACAAGGTCGCGACCCCCGCAGGCGGTGCGCCGGCCGATATCGCTCGCGAGGTCGGGTCGATGGCCGCTGCGATTCGGGCTGAGCTCGCTGCCGTCGGGTTCGACAGCAGCGCGAACCTCCCCGTCGGAGTCACGCTCCCGGGAGTGGTGCGCGACGGCGTGATGCGCACCGCCGCGAACATCGACCTCAGCTGGATCGGCACCGACGCGCACGCGCTGCTCTCGGCGGCGGTCGCGGCGCCGTGCACCGTCGTGAACGATGCGGATGCAGCTGGCATCGCCGAGGTCGCGTTCGGCGAGGTCAGCGGCCTTCCCGGCGTGACGCTCGTGCTCACCTTCGGAACAGGGATCGGTTCGGCGCTCGTCGCCGACGGCGTGCTTGTGCCGAACTTCGAGCTCGGGCATCTGGAGCTCGACGGGTTCACCTCGATCGAACGCCACACGGCTGCGAAGGTGATCGAGCGCGAAGGCATCACGCTCGACGAGTGGGCGTCGCGCGTCTCCCGGTACATCGGTTACCTCGAGAAGATTCTGAACCCCGACCGATTCGTACTCGGCGGCAGCATCAGCAAGGCATCCGACAGTTTTCTTCCGTTCGCGGGTGTCACGGTGCCGGTCGTTCCGGCGCGACTGCGCAACAACGCCGGCATCATCGGCGCCGCCCGGCTCGCAGCGGAGGCGATCGATCCCGAATCGAGCAATTCCGCGCCCTGAACGCAACGCCTGAGCGCCCCGAGTACTCCGCACCTGGGAGAATGGACGGGCGCGAGCAAGATGGAGGCGAGTATGGCGGAAGCGGTCGGAGACGGTGAGTCCTCTCGACCCGATCGCCGTACGCCGCCCACCGCCGTGATCAAAGCGGTGCGCAGTCTCGTCGAGATGCCCGCCGGCCCGGGCCCGAGACTCTGGATCGCGCTGCGAGCGGCGCTCTCCATCGGCGTGCCGTTCGGCGTGCTGACCGCACTGGGATACGAAGGCATCGGGTTGCAGACCGCTGCCGGAGCCTTCGTCGCACTCTTCGCCGCCAGCCTCGCCGCCGCGGAGCGGGCCAAGGTGCTGCCGTTCGTGGCACTCGCCCTCATCGGCTCTGCCGCGCTCGGCGCGGTGCTGTCGCCGTGGCCGGTGCTGCTGGGCATCGGGCTCGTGGTCGTCGCCGGAGCGACTGCGGCGCTGTCGTTCGCCTTCCGGCTCGGCCCGCCCGGTCCGGTGTTCTTCGTGCTGAGCTACGGGCTGGCCGGCAACATCACCGCAGTGGTCGATGGCGAACGACTGAACTCCCCGCTCATACTCATCGCGGCGCTCGCGGGTGGTGCGCTGTTCTCGTACCTGCTGGCCCTCGCCCCGTTGCTCCGAGACGCCGAGCGGGCGAAACCGGTGCGGCCCCTCGGCGAGCTGCTGCCCGGGCCCTGGTTGGGACCGGGCGAGCGCCGGCTGATCCTGCGCATTCTGATCGTCGCCGTCGTCGGCACGGTCGTCACGATGCTCTGGATCGATCCCCATCGCGCCTATTGGACGGTCTCCGCGGGTGTCGCCGTCATCGGCTTGAGTGCGGTGCGCCGACACTCGCTCGCCCGCGGGCTGCATCGCACCGTCGGCACCCTCGTCGGCGCGGTGCTCTACCTCGCGATCGCCCCGCTCGGGGCCTTCCCCCTCGCGCTCGTGCTGCTACTCACCGGGCTGCAGTTCATCATCGAGCTCGTGGTGGTGCGCAATTACGCTCTTGCCCTCGTCTTCATCACGCCGCTCGTGCTCCTCCTCACGGGGGCAGCAGCCGGCGGAGGCGATCTCATGGGCGCTGCGACCGAGCGCGTGCTCGACACGCTCATCGGTTCGGTGATCGCGGTGGTCACGGCGCTGCTGCACCGGCGAGTGGTGAAGGATCGGCCGGAGTGACCGTGCGTCAGCCACTCGGGCGTGCGACGCGACGCACCGAGTCGTGTCACACGAAGCGGTACGTGGCGTAGCGCACAGCGCTCGCCGTGCGCTGGGCGACGGCGAGGTACAGCGATCGTTCGAGGTGCGCGAGCGCCGGTGCCGAGGTCTCGATCGTGACCACGGTGCGGAAATAGTACTCGGAGGGGTCGACCGTCTCGCCCTTGAGCAACGATTCGAGCACGTGCGGTTCTCCGCTGCGCACCCCCGACGCCTGCAGGTAGAGCAGCTCGCCGTCGGCGGTGCGCGCCGAGTAGCGGCCGTCGATCTCGATCGAGCCGTCGGTCCGCACGATCTGCCAGTCCGCGCCGCCCGGCAGGATCTCGGCCTTCACGTCCCCGGAGATGCTGCCCCCGAGAATCGGAATGACTCTGCGGTGGCCCGCTCGGGTCCGACCGTGATCCTCGATCGCACCGAGCTCGACGGAGACGTCGAACACGTGCTCGAGGCCGGGAGCCGGAAGCGCAGATTCCGACGGGCGCGCTGCGGGAGGGGTCATGAGGTGCTCCGTTCTTCGGTGGCGCGGGGGAGACTCGGATCGTGTGCGCTGAGGAGCGCGCAGAGCAGCCGTTCGAGTGCGGGCAGTGCAGCGGCGATCGAGGTCAGGTCGTCGCCGGCGAGCGTTTCGAGTGATTCCCCGAGAATGCGGGTGCTCGCACGGTCGTAGGCGGTGAAGAGCGCCCTGGCTCGTTCCGAGGTCGTCACCAGTACGCGTCGGCCGTCGGCCTCGTCCGGTCGGCGCTCGACGAGCCCGGCTCGCTGCATCGAGGCGAGCAGGTTGCTCACCGTTGAGCGGTCGAGGTGGAGCGCCTCAGCGAGATCGCTGGGCGCGAGAGCCGTGCCGGAGGGGAGTGCGCGGATGACCTGAATCTGAGAATCGGGAATCTCCGGAAGATCCCCGGCGGCCCGCGCGGCGCTGAGCAGCGCACGCCGCAGGGGCGAGATGACGCCGGCGAGGCGGGCGGAGTCGACGATGCCGGTCATCGGTCAGCGTTCGACGGACAGCGAAGCGCGCGCGTTCAGCATCTCCGGGTGGAACCCTGCGGCTTGCTTGTAGGCGGTCGCGACTTCCGCCAGCTCGGTCTCGGGAATCACGTCGTGGATGTGCGAGAAGCCCTCAGGCGCACGCTCCGCGGCGAGCACCATCACCTTCTCGGGGCCGGCCTGGCGCGTCTGCTCGAGCAGTGCAGCGGTGGCCGGTCGGCGATCGGCTTCGTACGCGCGGAGGCCGTCCCGCGGGGTGGGGGCGTGGGCGAGGTGGAATGCCAGCGTGCGAGCGTCGAGGGTC
Source organism: Leucobacter manosquensis (assembly GCF_018304845.1). NCBI lineage: Bacteria > Bacillati > Actinomycetota > Actinomycetes > Micrococcales > Microbacteriaceae > Leucobacter > Leucobacter manosquensis. Next base: position 2,570,045 of record NZ_JAFEVO010000001.1, read on the forward strand.
GCTTGCGATCCGCCGTTCGAGCCGTTGGGGTACATCGCATGCGCGGCATCTCCGAGGAGCGTGGTGCGCCCGAACGTCCACTGCGGGAGCGCGTCGCGATCCACCATCGGATATTCGAGGATCTCGTCGGCGCTCGCGATGAGGCCGGGAATGTCGATCCAGTCGAACGCCCACTTGCGGAAGAGTTCGACGATGGGCTTCGGGTCGATGGGGTGGTTCCAGTCCACCTGGCCGGATCCTGCTCCCCGCTGCTCAGCGATGAAGTTGATGGGCATGCGCCCGTCGTCTCCGACCTGGCCGAGGGGGTACGCGACGAACTTCTGCTCGCCGTCGCCCACCATCACCATCGTGCTGCCGTCGAGGAACGGTTCGGCGTACGCGACACCGCGCCAGAGGGTGAGCCCGTTGGAGGGGGGAGCTCCCTCTTCCGGGTAGCGCTCTGCGCGCACAGCCGAGTGGATGCCGTCGGCGGCGATCACGACGTCAGCCGACACGGTGACCTCGCCGGCCTCCGTCGTGAACCGCGCCAGATCCTGCTCCTCCCCGTGTTCCACGGAGACGACCCGGTGCCCGGTGCGGATGATGTCGCCGACGCGCTGCTCGACGAGGTCGCGGAGCGCGATCTGCAGCCGCCCCCGATGCACGGAGAGCTGGGGCCAGGCGTACCCTGCGGCGGTGCCGCGAGGCTCACTCCAGATGGGCTGACCGTGGCGGTTGTAGTAGGCGAGCGTGCTCGGCTCGACCCCGAGTGCGGCGATGTCGTCGACGATGCCGAGCTCGGTGAGCTCGCGGATCGCGTGAGGCAGCAGGTTGATGCCGACGCCGAGGCCGCGGATCTCCTCGGATCGCTCGTAGACTTCGATGTGCTCGAAGCCGGCGGCGTGCAGGCTGAGTGCGCTGAGGAGGCCGCCGATGCCGGCGCCGATGATGACGATCTTCATTGATCACTCCAGTTCATGGGAGGTCCGCAAGTAGTTTTGCGGCAAAACTAACACGGGAGAGTGCGGTGCGCAAGCGCATCGCACTCTCCCGTGCTCGGCGGAGAGCGGCAGGCCGGAAGCGGCCGGCCGGATCAGACCAGACGGGTCTTCGGCGACACCTCGTACGTGTCCTCGGCGTCGCGATTGGGAATGTCGCCGAGCGCATCGTCGATGGCTGCGAGCGTGTCGGCGTCGAGCACGACTCCTGACGCCTTCACCGTGTCGGCGAGCTGCTCGGGTCGCGAGGCCCCCACGAGGGCCGCGGCCACGTTCGGATTCTGCAGCACCCAGGCGATCGCGAGCTGCGGCATGGTGAGCCCGGCCTGCTCGGCGATCGGCTTCAGGCCCTGCACGGCCTCGAGGATCCGGTCGTCCAAGAACTTCCGCATGAACTCCGCACCGCTCTTGCCATCGGTCGCGCGCGAACCCGAGGGCACCGGCTGTCCGGGAAGGTACTTGCCCGAGAGCACGCCCTGCGCCATGGGCGACCAGACGATCTGCGAGATGCCGAGCTCCTCGGACGCCGGAACGACCTTCCCCTCGATCACGCGGTGCAGCATCGAGTACTGCGGCTGGTTCGAGATGAGCTGCACGCCGAATTCGCGCGCGAGCTGGTGCCCCTCGCGCAGCTGCTCGGCGGTCCATTCCGAGACGCCGATGTAGAGCGCCTTGCCCTGTCGCACGACGTCGGCGAACGCCTGGAACGTCTCTTCGAGCGGCGTCTCGTAGTCGAAGCGGTGAGCCTGGTACAGGTCAACGTAATCGGTGCCGAGGCGGCGGAGCGAGCCGTTGATCGATTCGAGGATGTGCTTGCGGCTCAGCCCGGTGTCGTTCGGCCCCTTCTGGCCGGTCGGGAAGTACACCTTCGTGAAGATCTCGAGACCCTCGCGTCGCTGCCCCTCCAGTGCGCGCCCGAGCACGGCCTCGGCCGCGGTGTTCGCGTACGTGTCGGCGGTGTCGAACGTGGTGATGCCGGCGTCGAGCGCCGCGTGCACCGTCTTGATCGCCGCGTCGTCGGCGACCTGAGACGCGTGCGTCACCCAGTTGCCGAACGTGATTTCCGAGACCTTGAAGCCGCTGTTTCCGAGATACCGATAGTTGACCATTGCCTCAGCCTATGCCCGCTCGGCGTGCGCGGGCAGTGAGTCGGATGAATGTGCGGTGCGGGCCGCGCAGGTGCCGCTCGGGCTCAGTTCAGCGCGCCGTCGTTCGTCGTCGACGTGCGCTCGAGCAGTCGGTCGGGCAGCACGTGGATGAGCGGCGCGAGGAGTCGGTAGCGCCAATCGGAGATCAGGACGCTCCGGCCGCGTCGAACTGCGGAGAGTCCCTCCTGCGCGACGCGGGCGGTGCTCGCCCAGGCGATCCTTGGGAGGCGGGGCAGGTGATCCTCTCCCATGCGCGCATGGAATTCGGTGTCGAGCAGGCCCGGGCAGAGAGCGGTCACGCGCACGCCGCGACGGCGGTAGCGCGCGTTGAGGGAGCGCGAGAGCGACACGATCGCCGCCTTCGCGGCTCCGTAGGTGCCCGTCGGCGTGAATGCGGCGACGCTGGCGACGTTCAGGATCCAGCCGTAGCCCCGGTCGAGCATTCCCGGGACGGCGGCGTGCGACAGGTGGAGCGGCACCCATGACAGCAGTTCGTGCAGCCTCCGCTCGTCGTCGAGTTCGCTCGTCTCGAAGCCGTCGGCAACACCGAATCCCGCGTTGTTCACGAGGATGTCGACGGGACGATCCCGCGCGCTGAGCCGGCCCGCCACCCGCTCCAGGTCGGGAGCGCGGGTGAGGTCGGCTGGCAGCGCGGAGGCGTCGATGCCGTGGCGATCCCGCAGCTCGGAGGCCAGGATCTCGAGCCGTTCGCGGTCGCGTGCGACGAGCACGAGGTCGACGCCCGCGGCGGCGAGCTGCCGGGCGAACTCGGCTCCGAGTCCTGTCGATGCGCCGGTGATCAGTGCGGTAAGAGGCATCGGCCCAGTCTGCCAGCACGCGGTGCGGACGACCAGGGGTGTGCCCCACCGCCGCAATCGGGTAGTGTGTTCGCATGACGAACTATACTTCGCTGTGCGAAATGACGTGTTCATGATCGACAAGACGGTGCCGGATCCCGCGGCCGCGGTGGCGGGCATTCACGACGGCGCTACGGTGATGATCGGCGGATTCGGCAGAGCCGGGCAGCCCATCGAGTTGATCGACGCACTCATCGCCCACGGCGCGAGCGACCTCACGATCGTGAACAACAACGCGGGAAACGGTGACGACGGCCTCGCCGCGCTGCTCGCCGAGCGTCGCGTACGCAAGATCATCTGCTCGTTCCCCCGACAAGCGGATTCCTGGGTGTTCGACGAGCTCTATCGCGCAGGCGCAATCGAGCTCGAACTCGTGCCGCAGGGCAACCTCGCGGAGCGGATCCGCGCGGCCGGCGCCGGCATCGGCGCCTTCTACACCCCCACGGGCGTCGGCACGGAACTCGCGGCAGGCAAGGAGATCCGCGAGATCGCTGGGCGAGCATACGCGCTCGAGTACCCGATTCGCGCCGACTTCGCGCTGATCAGTGGGTGGAACGCCGATCGCTGGGGCAACCTCGTCTATCGCGAGACCGCGCGCAATTTCGGTCCGATCATGGCGGCGGCCGCGCAGACGACGATCGCGCAAGTCGACACGGTGGTCCCGCTCGGCGACATCGATCCGGAGGTCGTGGTGACTCCCGGCATCTACGTGGATCGCGTGGTCGCCGTCAGCGAGCGCCGTTGGCTGCGCGACGGCGTCTTCGTGGGAGGCGTGGACCTCGCAGGAGCGCCGGTGCAGACCGAGGGGGACGTCGCATGAGCACCCGCATCACCCGCGAGGAGCTCGCGGCACGCATCGCAGCCGACATCGCCGAGGGGTCCGTCGTCAACCTCGGCATCGGTGCGCCGACTCTGGTCGCCGACTACCTGCCGGACGACGCCGAGATCATCCTGCACACCGAGAACGGCATGCTCGGCATGGGTCGAGCACCTGCCGCCGGACGTGTCGATCCCGATCTCATCAACGCAGGCAAGCAGGCGGTGACCGCCGTCGCCGGCGCCGCTTACTTCCACCACGCGGACTCCTTCGGCATGATGCGCGGGGGTCACCTCGACGTTTGCGTGCTCGGGGCGTTCCAGGTCGCCTCCAACGGGGATCTCGCCAATTGGTCGACCGGTGCTCCCGGGGCGATTCCGGCCGTCGGCGGGGCGATGGATCTCGCGATCGGGGCGAAGCACGTGTACGTGATGACCGACCTGCTGACGAAGCAGGGGGAGTCGAAACTCGTCGCGGCCTGCTCGTATCCGTTGACCGGCACCGCGTGTGTCTCGCGGGTCTACACCGATCACGCCGTTTTCGAGGTGACCGAGGACGGGTTCGCCGTGCGCGAGCTGTTCGGCGACAACTCGATACCGATGCTCGAGGCGGCCACGGGCCTGCGCCTCACGGATGCGACTGCGGAGGGACGATCATGACCGGAGCATTCATCTACGATGCGGTGCGCACGCCGTTCGGCCGCGCCGGAGGAGCTCTCTCCGGAGTGCGCCCCGACGACCTCGCTGCCACCGTGATGCGGGCGAGTGCGGAGCGCACCGGCATCGACCCCGGGCGCATCGACGATGTGATCTTCGGCGATGCGAATCAAGCGGGCGAAGACAACCGCAACGTCGCGCGCTTCGGCGCCCTGCTCGCAGGCTTCCCCACCACCGTCACGGGAACGACCGTCAATCGGCTCTGCGCATCGTCGGTCGAAGCGGTGATCCAGGCCGCGCGAGCGGTCGAATCCGGCGACGCTCAGATCGTGCTGGCCGGCGGCGTCGAATCGATGAGCCGGGCTCCCTTCGTCGTTGAGAAGTCGGCGAAGCCGTGGCCGTCGGTCGGCAACCAGACGATGTGGAACACGTCCATCGGGTGGCGCATGGTGAACCCGGCGTTCCCCGCGCCGTGGAGCATCTCGAATGGCGAGTCCGCCGAGAGGATCGCACGCGAGTGGAGCATTTCGCGCGAGCAGCAGGACGCGTTCGCGGTGCGCTCGCATCAGCGGGCGGCGGCGGCGTGGGCGGACGGAGTGTTCGACGACGAGATCGTGCAGGTGCCGGGAGCGGAGCTCGCTCGAGACGAGGGGATACGCGACGGTTCGACCGTCGAGAAGCTCGCGGCCCTACGACCGCTGTTCGCGGCCGACGGGACCGTCACCGCGGGGAACGCCTCGTCGATCAACGACGGCGCATCGGCGGTCCTCATCGGCGGCGAGGGGGCGATCGCCGCAGAACCGCTCGCCCGCATCACGGGGCGCGCGACGCACGGCGTGGATCCCGACCTCTTCCCCATCGCCCCGATCGAGGCGGCGAATCGGGCGCTCGCGCGATCCGGGCGCAGCTGGGCCGACGTCGACTTCGTGGAACTGAACGAAGCCTTCGCGTCGCAGTCGCTCGCCTGCCTGGCCGGGTGGCCGGAGCTCGACCCGGAACGGTTGAACGTGCACGGTGGCGCGCTGGCGATCGGGCACCCGCTCGGAGCATCAGGGGGGCGCATCATCGGGCGGGCGGCTCACGGGTTGCGGCGTCTCGGCGGGGGCGTCGCCGTGGTCGCGATCTGCATCGGAGTGGGGCAGGGGCTCGCCGTCGTGCTCGAACGATGACACGTGCGGAGGCCACCGGGTCGGGCCGGTAAGGTGGGCGCGTGAATGCGCATTCAGAACCCGCGGGCGAGGCGGCGAACGGCGACTTCGTGCAGTCGCTCGCGCGCGGACTCGCCGTGATCCGGGCCTTCGACGCGGAGCATCCGGAGCTCAGCCTCAGCGACGTTTCACGGCGGGCCGGAATTCCTGCGGCGGCTGCGCGGCGGTTTCTGCGCACGCTCGAGACGCTCGGGTACGTGCGGACGGACGGACGCGCCTTCGCCCTGACCCCGCGAGTGCTCGAACTGGGGTTCAGCTACCTCTCCGCCCTTTCGCTTCCCGAGGTGATGCAGCCGCACCTCGAGCGGCTCTCACGTGAGACCGGCGAATCGGTGTCGGCCGCGGTGCTCGCGGGCAGCGACATCGTCTACGTCGCCCGGGTGCCGACGCGGCGCATCATGACCGTCGGCATCACCATCGGCACCAGCTTCCCCGCCTACGCGACGAGCATGGGGCGGGTACTGCTCGCGGCGTTGCCCGAATCGGAGGCCGAGACCGTGCTCGCGCATGCTCCGACGCCCGCGCTCACGCAACGGACCCTCACCGACCCCGAGCGGCTCCGCGCTGAACTCCAGCGCGTGCGCGAGCAGGGGTGGGCGATCGTCGACGGCGAGCTCGAGGTGGGGCTGCGATCTGCGGCCGCCCCGGTGCGTCGCCGCGATGGGTCCGTCGCCGCGGCGGTGAACGTGTCGACGAGTGCGAGCAGAGACTCGCTCGCTCGGCTCCGCGAGGAGCATGTTCCGCGTCTGCTGGAGACGACCGCCGCGATTGCGGAGGATCTGCGGCACGTGTAACCGCCGGCGCTCAGCGCCCGCGTCGCATCGCCTGGAGTGCTCCGCACGACCACAGGGCCCAGAGCACGAGGAGCGGTTGGAACACCAGCCGGATCCCGCGCGCGGCATCGCTGTCGAGCCCGAACGCGTCTGAGCGGGTCACGAACTGCGAGATGTTGCCGGGGAACACTGCGATGAAGAACCCCGCGATCACCCAGCCGATCGGCACCCGCAGCCTGCCGAGCACGGCGACCGCGCCGCCCAGGCTGATCTCGACGATGCCGGAGGCCACGACCACGAAATCCTTGTCTGCGGGCACCCAATCGGGCACCTGCGCTTGGAAATCGCGGCGTGCGAACGTGAGGTGAGCGATCCCTGCGAACAGGAGCGCGAGCCCCAGAAGCACCCGGGCGACATGCTGCAGGGGCGTCGCCCGGGGTGGTGCGGTGGTGATCAGTGCGCTCATGCGTGGCCTCCCGGCGGGTGATGGATGGGGCCAGCGTACGCCTCTTCTTGACACGGAGCCGCCGCGGCGTACCATGTACGTAACGGTTAGTACATTAGCCGGCAACGCTGACGACACAGAGGAGTGACGTGCATCACGATTCCCCGATCCTCGCGGGTCTGATCGGCTCCGGCACTGCCCCGTCGTTGACGCCGGCACTGCATATGGAGGAGGGGCGCCGCCAAGGCCTGACGTACGTCTACCGGCCGATCGATCTCACCGCGCTGCACCTGAATGTCGACGATCTGCCGAGCGTGCTCCAGTGGGCCGAACGCCTCGGGTTCACTGCCGTGAACGTCACCCACCCCTGCAAGCAGGCGGTGATCCCGCTCCTCGATCGGATCGATCCTGTCGCCGCACGTGTGGGGGCCGTCAACACGGTGCGATTCGGGCCTGACGGCCGCACAGGGTTCAACACGGACACGACAGGCTACGAGCGCGCCTTCCGCGCTGCCATCCCGACCGTCCGGCTCGGTCACGTGACGCAGATCGGCGCGGGCGGGGCAGGGGCAGCCGTGGCAGACGCGCTCCTGCGCCTCGGCGCGCAGCGGCTCACGATCGTCGACGTTGACTCGTCGCGTGCGGCCGAACTGACCGACGCATTGGCCGGACGTCACGGCGCCGACGTCGTCGCGGCCGGCGTCGATGCGCTCCCCGAACTCTTGGCGGCCTGCGACGGCGTCGTGCAGTGCACTCCGATCGGGATGGCCCACCATCCTGGCGCCCCATTCGATCTCGGACTGCTCCGCCAGGAGCTCTGGGTGTCCGATGTGATCTATCGCCCGATCGAGACCCCGCTGCTGCGCCGCGCGAGGCAGATCGGATGCGCCACGCTCGACGGCAGCGGCATGGCCGTCTTCCAAGCCGTCGACGCCTTCCGGATCATCACGGGTCATGCCGCCGATGCCGGCCGCATGACTCGCCATTTCCAATCCCTGATCGCAGCAGAATGATCGACCCATGAACAGGAGAACCACGCACATGTCAACGCAGACACGAGCGGATGTGCCGCAGAAGACACCGGTGAGAGCCGCGCTCGCGAGCTTCATGGGAAGCGCCGTCGAGTACTACGACTTCTTCATCTTCGGAACGGCCTCGGCGCTCATCTTTCCGCATATCTTCTTCCCAGACGGCGATCAGGCCGCACTGGTGATGTCGCTCGCGACCTTCGGGTTCGCCTACATCGCCCGCCCGTTCGGCGCCGTGATCCTCGGCCACTTCGGCGACCGCATCGGTCGGCAGCGGGTGCTGATGTTCACGCTCGTTCTCATGGGGGCGGCCACCTTCGTGATCGGTTGCCTCCCGACGTTCGCGCAGATCGGGTGGGCGGCACCGATCCTGCTGGTCTTCTGCCGGCTTCTGCAGGGGCTCTCAGCGGCGGGAGAGCAAGCCGGTGCGTCGTCGATGTCGCTCGAGCATGCGCCCGATCACCGCAGGTCGTTCTTCACCTCGTGGACGCTCACCGGTACCCAAGGGGGCCAGATCCTGGCCGCACTCGTCTTCCTGCCGGTGACCATGCTGCCCGACGACGATCCGTTCAAGTACGAGTGGGCCTGGCGCATCCCGTTCTGGTTGAGCGCCGTGGTGGTCGTCGTCACCTTCTACATCCGACGCACGCTGCACGAGACGCCGACGTTCGAGGAGGCGAAGGCGCAGGGCGAGATCGCGAAGATTCCGCTGTTGCCGTTGCTCCGCGATCACTGGCGCGATGTGCTCCGCGTCGTCCTCTGCGCTTTCATCGCGGCCGTCTCCACGGTCTTCGGGAACTTGGCCATCGCCTACGGAGTCGAAGTGGGCCTCGCGCAGAACATCACGCTCTGGCTCGTGGTCGTTGCGAACGTCGTCGCGCTCGGAACGCAACCGCTCTTCGCGATGCTCGCCGACAGGGTCGGCAGGAAGCCCGTCTTCATCTACGGTGCGATCTCGTCAGCCGTGTTCATGCCCTTCTACATGCTCTCGATGAGCAGCGACAACATCGTGCTCACCTTCGCGCTCGCGATTCTGACGTTCTCCTGCGGCTACGCGGCGGCGAATGCCGTCTGGCCATCGTTCTACGGCGAGATGTTCTCCGCCCGCGTGCGGTTCTCGGGTCTTGCGATCGGAACGCAGCTCGGCTTCCTCATGGCCGGATTCGCGCCGTCGATCGTCGCGGCGCTCGGAGGCGTGCAGGAGGGCGGTTGGGTCGTCATCTCCATCTTCACCGGCGTGATCTGCCTCATCGTCGTGCTCGCCGCGCTGACCGCTCGAGAGACGAAAGACGTTCCGACGGACACGCTCGGCATTCGGGTGCCGGTCGAGCAGGGGCGATAGGAAGCATGGGTATGCGGACCTCAATCGCCACCGTCTGCCTCTCCGGGCAGCTCGCCGAGAAGTTGCACGCCTGCGCAGAGGCTGGTTTCGACGGGGTCGAGATCATGGACGCCGACCTCGTCGCAGCGCCCGAATCGCCCGAGGAGATTCGGGCCCTCTGCGCGAGGCTCGGACTGCGCATCGACATGTTCCAGCCCTTCCGCGATGCCGAGGGCGTGCCCGAGAGCGACTTCGCCGAGGTGCTCCGTCGCGCGGAAGCGAAATTCGACGTGATGGAACGGCTCGGCACAGACCTGATGCTGCTCTGCAGCAATGTCGCCACCGCAACGATCGGGGATGACGAGACGCTGGTCAGGCAGCTGGGAGAGTTCGCCGACCGCGCTGCGGCCCGCGGCATCCGAATCGCTTATGAAGCGCTTGCCTGGGGCCGCTTCGTGCAGGACTACCGGCATGCCTGGAATCTCGTGCGGCGAGCCGATCGTCCGAACCTCGGCGTATGTCTCGACAGCTTTCACATTCTGTCGCTCGGTCTCGATCCTTCGGGCATCGAGCAGATCGACGCCGAGAAGATCTTCTTCCTGCAACTCGCGGACGCACCGGACCTGGATCTCGATGTGCTCTCCTGGAGCCGGCACCATCGACTCTTCCCCGGTGAAGGCAGCTTCGAGTTGCCGGCGTTTCTCTCGCACGTGCTGCGCGCCGGGTACTCGGGACCGCTCTCACTGGAAGTGTTCAATGACACGTTCCGGCAGACGGACGCACGGGAGACGGCGGATCATGCGCTTCGTTCGCTCCGGTGGCTCGCCGACCAGACGGCCGCTGCCAACGGGTGGTCGGAGGACCGCCTCCAGGCCCCGCAGGTTCCGCGCGGAGTGGACTTCGTCGAGGTCGCGGGCGAAGATCTGACGGAACTCGACCAGTTGCTCGACCAGTTGGGGTTCATCTTCGGCGGGCGGCACCGGAGCAAGCCGGTCAGGCTGTGGAGCAGGGGTTCGGCACGAGTGATCTTGAACGAGCAGGCTCGTGAGTCGCAGCCTCGAGTGGCGAGCGTCGGAATGCTCGTGGATGACACCGAGGCTGCGATGCATCGCGCGCTCGGCATCGGCGCGGACGAGGTGTTCCGCAGAACGTTCGCAGGAGAGCAGCGACTGCGAGGCGTCGCATCGCCGGACGGCACGCAGGTGTTCTGGAGCGACCGCCCGCCGTCGGCGTCCTGGATCCAGGAGTTCGCAGGCGGTGAGACCGAACACGCGGGCGCTGCTGCTGGCGGCGCGGTCGACCACATCAATCTCGGCTACTCGTGGGAGCGCTTCGACGCGGCCGTACTGTTCCACACGAGCGTGCTCGGGCTCGAATCCGAATCCACTGCGGAGCTGCCCGGGCCGAGGGGACTCGTGCGGAGCACGGTGATGCGCACTCCAGACGGCGCGGTGCAGCTGGCCCTGAACCTTGCGCCGCCGAGCGCGCCAGCGCTCGCCCGTCACGTGGCGATCCGCGTCGATGACGTGACGGACGTGGCGCGCCTCGCCCGGGACCGGGGGCTCAGCCTGCTGCGCATTCCGCAGAACTACTACGACGACCTCGGCGCACGTTTCGATATCGACCCCGCGGAGCTCGCCGAGTTGCGAGAACTCGGCCTCCTCTACGATCGCGACGAGCACGGCGCGTTCGTCCACTTCTACACGCCGACCTTCGGCGGAGTGTTCTTCGAAATGGTCGAGCGTCGCGGCGGATACGTCGGGTTCGGCGCCGCGAGCACCCCGGTGCGGCTGAATGCTCAGCAGTGACGCCTGTCCCGAGGTGCTGCCCGCCCTCATGCGGCAGAATGGGGGCGTGACGCAGACCAAGGACCGGCAGCGGGACGCGGATCGGACACGCGCCGAACTGCTCGAGATGGCGACGGCGGCGTTCTCGGAGTCGGGGTTCACGGGCACGAGCGTCGATGAGATCGCGATGCGCACGCGCACCACGAAACGGATGATCTACTACTACTTCGGGAGCAAAGAGGGCCTGTACGTGGCGGTGCTCGAGCAGGCGTATCTCGGTATTCGCGAGGCGGAGCGAGGGCTCGACGTCGCGGGGCTCGCGCCGCTCGAAGCGGTGCGCCGCCTCGCCGAGCTCACCTACGACCACCATCTCGAGCACGAGGCGTTCATCCGCCTCGTCGCGGTCGAGAACGTGCATCACGGGCGCTTCATCCGCCGACTCGATTCGCTTCGCGAGGCGAGTCGGCCTGCGCTCGGAATTCTCGAGGACGTCTTAGCGCGCGGGTGCGCTGACGGGGTGTTCCGCGACGACGTCGACGCCCTCGAAGTGCACATGCTGATCAGCTCGTACTGCGTGTTCCAGGTCGCCAACCAGCACACCTTCGGATTTCTGTTCGGCGTCGACATGCGCGACGACGAGCGCCGGGAACGGCTGCGCGGCGTCATCGGTGACATCGTGGTCTCCTGGCTGACGAACGGAGCGTCGGCGGGCCGACGCGACTGATCCCGCGCGGCGTGCGCGAGGAGCGGGATCAGCTCGACGTCTCAGTGGGCGTTGCGCACCCGCACCGAGAGGCAGGTGGGGCAGCCCTCGAGCTTCTCGTACTCCGCGAGCGCGACCTCCGTCACGGTGTACCCGAGGTCGCGCAGCATCTCCGCGGTCCGGGGAGCGGAAGCGGAGATGATGAGCTCGGATTCGCTCAAGCAGACGACGGCCGTGCCGTGCGGCTCCGGCACGGGGAGGAAGCGATCGAAGATGTCGGAGTTGTCGACGAACTCCGGGTAGCCGATGACCGTGCCGTCGGGGAGCGCGGTCACCGCGGTCTTGAGGTGCAGCACTTTCGTGACCGGGACGCCCACGACCTTCGCGCCCAGCGGGGCCAGGATGCGACGCAGCTGCGCGACGCCCTCGGCGTTCGTGCGGCCGCCGCGGCCGACGTAGACGGTGTCGCCGATCTTGAGCACGTCGCCGCCGTCGAGGGTGCCGGGTTCGCGAATCTCGGCGATCGGCAGGCCGAGCTCTTCGAGTGCTTTGCGCGTGCCGGCGGTCTCGGGCTTGCGGCTGTCGGCACCGGGGCGCGAGATCACGGCGACGTTGCGGAACATCACGACCGTGTCCTCGATGAACACGGAATCCGGGCAATCGTCGGCGGCATCGACCTCGATCGTCTCCCAGCCGTGCGAGCGCAGCGCCGCAACGTACCCCTGCCACTCCTCGAGCGCGCGCTCGAGGTCGACCGCCACCTTCTCGATGTGGTCGACGATTCCGTTGTCGAGCAGGGGGCTGGGCTTGCGCACGAGGGCGATCTTCGACATCAGTGTGATTCCTTCGAGGTCGGGTACGGGTCGTACCCAGGCTATCGGGCGCCGGAAGACGACAGCTGCGCGTGAGGGGCGCCCGCGCTTACACTGACCACATGGCAGCTGAGGCCGTACCCCGTGAGCAGGTCGGATCCGGCGACGATGCGCTGACCTGGCTCGGTGATCACACGGGGCAGCTGCTGAGCTTCGTGCTGAGTTTCGTGCTGATCGCCATGTTCTGGATGATCCATCACCGGCTCTTCGCCGATGTCGAGCGCGTGACGTCATCATTCATGTGGCTGCTGGCGGGCTGGCTGCTCACGATCGTCTGGCTTCCCGTCGCCACCGCGATCGCCGGGCGCATGGATGATGATGACGGCGTCGCTCGCGATTCCCGCTCTCGGGTACTGGTCGATGCTCGTCATGCTGCTGTCGGCGCCGGCGCAGCGGCTCATCGGACGGATGACCGGAGCCCGGTCCTAGCGCATTCTCGCAAGAGCGGCTAAACTTGAGTCATATTCACTCAAGTTTGCGGGACTCCCTGATCACCGACCAGAAAAGTCGCCCGCACACCGAGATTGATCGAGAGAGGACCCCACATGCAGGCCAATTGGACGCCCGCCCAGGGCGAAGACGAGCAGCAGTCGGCGCTCGAGCAGTTCGGAGTCAACCTGACCGAGGTCGCCCGGTCGGGCAAGCTCGATCCAGTCATCGGACGCGACTCCGAGATCCGGCGCGTCAGCCAAGTGCTCACGCGTCGCACCAAGAACAACCCGGTGCTCATCGGCGACCCCGGTGTCGGCAAGACCGCCGTGGTCGAAGGGCTCGCCCAGCGCATCGTCGCGGGCGACGTCGCGGAGTCGCTGAAGAACAAGGAGCTCATCTCCCTCGACATCTCAGCACTCATCGCGGGCGCCAAGTACCGCGGCGAGTTCGAAGAGCGCATGAAGGCGGTGCTGCAGGAGATCAAGGATTCCGACGGCAAATTCATCACGTTCATCGACGAGCTGCACACGCTCATGGGGGCCGGCGGGGGAGAGTCCTCGGTCGCGGCGTCGCAGATGCTCAAGCCGATGCTCGCCCGAGGCGAACTTCGGCTCATCGGAGCCACCACCCTCGACGAGTACCGCGAGTACATCGAGAAGGACGCCGCGCTCGAGCGTCGCTTCCAGCAGGTCTACGTCGGCGAACCGTCCGTGACGGACACGGTGGCGATCCTCCGCGGGTTGAAGGAGCGGTACGAGGCGCACCACAAGGTGACCATCGCCGATTCTGCGCTCGTCGCTGCAGCGGCTCTCTCCGACCGGTACATCACGGCCAGGCAGCTGCCGGACAAGGCCATCGATCTGATCGACGAGGCGGCGAGCCGTCTGCGTATGGAGATCGACTCCGCTCCGGTCGAGATCGACGAGCTGCGGCGCGCAGTGGATCGCCTGAAGCTCGAGGAACTCGCTCTGAAGAAGGAGAAGGACGACGCCTCGAAGGAGCGCCTCGCGAAACTCCGGGACGATCTCGCTGCGAAGCGGTCGGAGCTCGACGAGCTCGAAGCGCGCTGGGAGCGCGAGCGCGACTCGCTGAACCGCGTCGGCGCGCTCCGTGAGAAGCTCGACCAGTTGCGGATGGAGGCTGAAGTCGCCCAGCGCGAGGGCAAGCTGGAAAAGGCGTCCAAACTGCTGTACGGCGAGATCCCCGTCATTCAGAAGCAGCTCACCGAGGCCGAGGACGCCGAAGCGCAGGGAGCGGTCGACGGCGAGGAGCGCATGGTCAACGACCAGGTCACCGACGAGGACATCGCCGGTGTCGTGGCGGCGTGGACGGGAATTCCCGTCGGGCGCCTGCTGCAGGGCGAGACCGAGAAGCTGCTCGCGCTCGAGCACGAGCTCGCGAAGCGACTGGTCGGTCAGGGCGAGGCGGTGCGCGCCGTCTCCGACGCCGTGCGACGCACGCGCGCCGGGATCGCCGACCCGAACCGGCCAACGGGTTCATTCCTGTTCCTCGGGCCGACCGGTGTCGGCAAGACCGAGCTCGCCAAAGCGCTCGCCGAGTTCCTCTTCGACGACGAGCACGCCATGGTGCGCATCGACATGTCGGAATACGGTGAGAAGCACTCGGTTTCGCGTCTCGTCGGTGCGCCTCCGGGGTACGTGGGCTACGAGCAGGGCGGCCAGCTGACCGAGGCGGTGCGTCGCCGTCCCTACTCGGTGGTGCTGCTCGACGAGGTCGAGAAGGCGCATCCGGAGGTGTTCGACGTGCTGCTGCAGGTGCTCGACGACGGACGGCTGACCGATGGTCAGGGCCGCACGGTCGACTTCCGCAACGTCATCCTGATCCTCACCTCGAACCTCGGCAGCCAGTACCTGATCGACCCCGACATGGTGTGGAGCGACAAGGAGAGCGCGGTGCGAGAGACGGTGCGACGCGCGTTCAAGCCGGAGTTCATCAACCGACTCGACGAGATGGTGATCTTCCGGCCGCTCAGCGAAGCCGATCTCGCTCAGATCGTGGAGCTGTCGATCGACCGTCTGCAACTGCGGCTGGCGGATCGACGCCTCACGCTCGCCGTCACACCCGACGCGCGCAGCTGGCTCGCATCGCGGGGATACGATCCGATCTACGGCGCCAGGCCGTTGCGCCGTCTCATGCAGAAGGAGATCGACGACCGGCTCGCACGTGCGATCCTGTCGGGGGAAGTGCGCGACGGTTCTGCGGTGCGCGTCGATGTCGCGGCCGACGGCGACGCGCTGGAGCTCTCGGTGATGCCGGGCGTGTAGGGCGAGCGGATCTGCGGGGGCGCCTCAGTAGCCGAGGCGCCCCCGCAGGTCGTTGAGGGCCTGGGACGAGCGGAGCGCGGTGTCCGGGCCGACGGCGGAGACGCCCTGCACGAGCACGTCGCCCGTGAGAATACCGGCGATGCCCTCCGCGGTGAGGCCCGTCGGCGTGTGCGGTGCGGTGAGCGATGCGGTGACTCGTGCTCCGAGCTGCTCGTGCAGCTCGTCCGTGATGAGCAGCGCGCTGGCGCCCACGAGCTGAGCCTGGTCGAGCAGGGCCTCGATGTCGCGCGTGACGCGTCCCGGTGCGAAGATCACCAGCAGGTCGCGCGCGCCGAGGCTCATCACCTCGTCGGCGAGCCTGAAGCCGTCGGTCGCGAGTCTCCGCGTGCCGACCCCGATGCGGCGCAGGCGCAGTGCGAGGTGGTCGGCCGCGATGCCCGACGCGCCCAGTCCGTAGCAGAACACGGTGTCGGCGTGCACGATGAGATTGACTGCGGTCGAGTACTGGGCGTCGCTGTTCGCGCGGCTCGCGAGTGCCACCAGATCCTGCGCCTCGCTCCAGATCTCGCGCTGGATCTGGCCGAGGTCCTGCCCGAGGTGCTCGAGGCGGCTGCGAAGCCTGACCTCGGGCGCAACGCTGGAGCTGAAGGGCGCCGCGACCTCCTGCTTGAGTTCCGAGAGGCCTGCGTAGCCGAGCGTCTGCAGCGTCCGTACCACCGACGCGTTGGACGTCTTGCTCTGCGCGCCGAGTTCGGCGGCGCTCGCATAGAGCAGCCGCTCCGCCGACATCGCGGTGAGCACCCGACTCACCGCGCGCTCCGATTTGGCGAGACCATCCCAGCGCTCCGCGATGCGCTCCCTGAGGCGGGTGAGTGCACGGTTCTCCGTATCACTTGTTACAAACGGTTCCATTGCTGTATCGTTCTGTCCTAATGATGGTAATTCCGTAATGGATGTTCCATTCATCATTCTCCCGGGAGCGGGAGAGCGCAAGCGGGATCGCCGGAGAACGGTGATCGGATAAGGGGTCAGGATGGGCGCAGCAACCGGCATTCGAGTGCTCGAGGTGAGCGGAACGCCGCGTGAACGCGGCCGCCAGTACGGCGCCGGAGCGAGCGACCTCATCGCAGCAGCCATCGGATACTACTCGGAAGCGCTCACGCAGCAGACCGGGATGACCTGGGCCGAGATCACCGAATCCGCGGCTCAGTGGTTGCCGGTCTCGGAGCGACTGGCACCCCACCTGGTCGATGAGATGCGGGGCATCGCGGAAGGGGCGGGCGTCTCATTCCTCGAGATCGTGACGCTCAATGTGCGCGGAGAGTTCGTCTACAACCATCAGACGCGCAGCGCGGAGTCCGCAGCGGCCGACGACGAACGCGACGCCGTTGACGGCTGCACATCGTTCTTCCTCACCGGGCAGGCGAGTGGTACCGGGCACACACTGGTCGGCCAGAACTGGGACTGGCGCACGCTGACCGCTGGCACCACCCTCGTGCTCCGCATCGTGCAGGATCCCTTGCCCACCGTCATCATGCAGCTCGAAGCCGGCCAAGTCGGTCGGCACGGCGCGAACTCCGCAGGGATCGCGCTGAACGCCAACGGCCTCGGCGGCAGTTTCGGCAGCGAGACCGGCCTCCCGCAGACGATCATCCGCCGCCTCGTGCTCGACCGGAACGACCTCGCAGGCGCACTGAAGACACTGGTGAAGACGCGCCCCCACATCGCGAGCAACGCCCTGCTCGCCCACCGGAGCGGATACGGGATCGACCTCGAGACCACCCCGCACGGCGTCGACTGGATCTTCCCCGATGCGCAGGGCGTGATCGCGCACACCAACCATTTCCAGGCCTCGGTGCCGCCCCAGCTCGCCGGGCACTACCGGCCCGTTTCCGCTGATTCACTGCTGCGCCTGCCGCGTGTGAAAGCCGGCCTCGACCGCGTGGCCGCGGCGCGAGACGCCGACGAGAGCCTGGCACTCGTGCGCGCGGCGATGTCGGATCACCTCGGATTCCCCGAGGGCGTCTGCACGCACCCCGACTCGAGCTCCCCGCGCCTGAAGCAGTGGTCGACGCTGCTGTCGAGTTGCGTCGACCTCACCACCGGCGAGTACCGTGTGGCGCCCGGCTTCCCGTGCGAGACCGAGTACGAACTGCTCCCCTGGAACCTGTACGACGGCCCCGGTGGCTCGGAGCACGACGAGATCCCCGAAATCCGCACGCAACACATCGCTGTAGACCAGCACTGAAGCTGAGAAGGAGACATTTCAATGAAGAAATCACTGCAGACGGGAGCCCGGGTGGCCCTCGGGCTGAGCGCGGCCGCCGCGCTCGCGCTGACCGGTTGCTCGGGCTCGGGCGGATCCTCCGCTGAATCAGCTCCGCTCGAAGCCCCATTCGGCGACATGACGCCCGCCGCGGCGGGCCCGATCGATTCCGTCACCTGGATGCTGGGCAGCGAGCCCACCACCATGGATTCCGACATCGACGCCACCACCGCCGACGACACCGTGCTCGCGAATGTCTGCGACCGGCTCATGCAGGTGCAGCCCGATCTGACGCTCGGCAACGGCATCGCGTCCGAAGCCCAGTGGGTCGATGACACGCACGTCGTGTTCACGATCCGACAGGACGCGACCTTCCACGACGGGAGCCAGGTCTCGACGGGCGACGTCCTCTGGAGCATGCAGCGCCATGCTGCAGAGGGCGCCGCGGAATCGGACGAGTATCAGAACGTCGTCTCGATGGACCAGACCGGTGACGACCAGATCACGGTGACCATGACGCAGCCCGACGCCATCTTCCTGCAGGCGATGGCGGGCGACGGCGGAATCGTGTGGAACCCCCGGGTGATCGAAGCCGAGGGCGACGACTTCGGCGGACCCGGCTCCGCTTCAGCGTGCAGCGGCCCGTACCAGATCACCGCGTGGGAGCCGGGATCCCAGCTCATGATCGAGAAGTTCGACGGATACTGGAACACCGACATCGATGCGAGCGCCGAGCAGGTCGTCTTCCGCTGGGCAGACGAATCGGCCATCGCCAACAGCCTCACGGCAGGAGAAGCGCAGGGCGCGTACCTGGAGAACGCCGGATCGGCTGCCGCCTTCGCGCAGAGCGCCGACGTCTCGGTCTTCCAGGGGCCCTCGACGAACGCGTGGGTGCTCGAGACGACCGATCGAGGGATCCTGACGGACGCCGCTGTACGACGCGCCCTCTCCCTCGCCCTCGACCGCGAAGGTGTCGCAGCCGCGGCATTCAGCGGGCTGGCGCAACCGTGGAAGACGCCGGTCGGTGCAGGCGCCTGGGGCTACGAGGTCGAGGCGTTCGAAGCCGCGTTCGACGAGCTCGACGGAGCTCCCGCCACACCCAGCGAAGACGATCTCGCGCTGGCCGAGCAGCTCGTCGCCGACGCCGGTGCGGCAGGTGAGCAGCTCGTCGTCGCATCGAACGGGTCGTCATCGCACAATGTGATCGCCAACGCCCTGGTCGCCGCTGCGAAGGGCATTGGGCTCGAGGCGGAGATCCTCGTGGTGCCGCAGGCGCAGTACGGCGACTTCTACTCCGACGCGGAACTCCGAGGTCAAGCAGATCTCTGGCCCGACGAGTACTACATCTCGAAGAACGACCCGCTCGGCTTCTACAAGAATGGGAAGTCGGATGCGAGCGTGAACTTCGGCGTCTTCGAGGATCCCGAGTACGACCGGATCGTCGACGAGGCGTACGCCGCGACCGACGATGCCGAGCGCGCCGAGCTCACCATCGACCTGCAGCAACGATGGGTCGAGAACGCCGTCTGGATTCCGGTCGTCGCCACGCCATCCACGCTGGTCATGTCGGACGCGGTGACCGGAGTGCCGTCCTCGGCGGCCTTCATCTACTACCCGTGGGCCGCCGACCTCGGAACGGCTGAGGGCTGAACCCGATGGTCCGCGCCCTGCGACGGGTCGGCGGCATGCTGCTGACCCTCGTGATCGCCTCCTTCATCATCTTCGCCGCGATGTACGCGGCGCCGGGCGATCCCGTCACCTTCCTCATCGGCAATCCTGAGAACCTCACACCCGAACGCATCGCGAGTGTTCGCGCGCAGTACCACCTCGACGAGCCGCTGCTCGCGCAGTACTGGCACTGGGCGTCGGGCGTCGTCACCGGCGACTTCGGCCGCTCGTTCCAATACCACCAGCCGGTCGGCGACATCCTCGCCGCACGCGTGCCGATCACGCTCTCGCTCGTCGCGTACGCGTCGATCCTGCTCGCCATCGGCGGTATCGGGCTCGGCGTGCTCGCCGCGGTGCGCCGCGGAAAGCCCACCGATACCGCGATCGTCGGCGGCACGACCCTCGCCGCGAGCATCCCATCGTTCGTGCTCGGCATCGCGCTGGTGGCGCTCTTCGCCGTGCAACTGCGCTGGTTCCCGGTCGCGGGAGCGGGATCGGGCGGTGCCGAACGCGTCTGGGCGCTCACGCTGCCCGCCCTCACGCTCGCGATCGGCGCACTCGCCATCGTGAGCCGCGTCACCCGCCAGTCGATGATCGAGCAGTTCTCGTCGGAGCACGTCGAGGCCGCACGGGCGACGGGACTCGCGGAACGCTTCGTCGTGCGAGACCACGTGCTGCGCGGCTCGTGGGGGCCGATCATCACGATGGTCGCGCTCGTCATCGCCAGCATGATCGCAGGCACGGTCGCGGTGGAGACCGTCTTCGGCATCTCAGGCGTCGGCTCGCTGCTCGTCGACGCGATCAACACCCACGACTTCCCGGTCGTGCAGTCCGTGCTGCTCTTCATGGTCATCGCGTACATGGTCGTGACGACGGTCGTCGACCTGCTGCTGCCCGTGCTCGACCCTCGCATCAACCGAACGGCGGTGTCCGCATGACCGCACTGATCCTTCCGCGACTCCAGGGCAAACGCCGGCGCAGCACTGCGCTCGGCACGTGGGTCTCCGCAGCTTTTCTCGCGCTCGTGACAGGGGCCGCACTGCTCGGCCCCGTACTCGCTCCCTACGACGCCGACGAGATCGACTTCGCCGCGATCTGGGCCGGGCCGGGCGGCGGTCATCTGCTCGGCACCGACCAGCTCGGGCGCGACCTGTTCTCCCGTCTGCTCATCGGGGCCGGCGAGACGCTCATCGGGCCGGTACTCCTCTTGGTGCTGGCCACGGTGCTCGGCGTCACCATCGGCGTCGTCGCCGCGTGGCGGGGCGGCTGGGTCGACACGCTCCTCGCCCGCATCACCGATGTCATGTTCGCCTTTCCCGGCTTGCTCTTCGTCGTGCTGGTCATCGCCGTCTTCGGCAAAGGGCCGGTGACGGCGATCGTCGCCCTCGCCCTCGCGTACGCTCCTGTGATCGCGAAGTACACTCGCAGCCTCGCCCTGAGCGAGATCGCGCGCCCGTACGTCGACGCCTACCGGGTACAGGGCATCGGCGGGCTCGGCATCTGCCTCCGCGCCATCGTGCCGAATCTGCTCCCAGCGCTCGTCGGGTACCTCGTCGTGCTCTTCGGGGAAGCGCTCATGAGCCTCGCGACGCTCAGCTTCCTCGGATTCGGTGCGCAGCCGCCCAGCTCCGAGTGGGGGCTGATGGTGCAAGAAGGGCAGGCGGGCATCATCCAGGGGCACTTCCTGCCCACGCTCATCCCCGGCGCCGCCATCGCCCTCGTAGTGATCGCCGTCAACATCATCGGCGTGCGCGTCGCCGACCGACTGCTCGCGAAAGGGTGAGCCGCATGCTCTTGGAAATCGAACAGCTGCACCTCTCGTTCGTCGCGGGCGACACTCCAGCCCATATTCTCACCGGCATCGACGTGGACGTAGCACCCGGCGAGCTCATCGGGCTCGTCGGTGAATCCGGCTCGGGCAAGTCGACGACGGTGCGCGCCGCGCTCCGGCTGTACGGCGACGAGGCGGAGATCTCCGGCCGCATTCTGCTGGACGGCGTCGACATGGTGCAGGCGGATGCGACGGAGCAGCGTCGCGTGCGGGCGTCATCGGTCGCGCTCGTGCAGCAGGATCCGCGAGCGGCGCTCAACCCGGTGCGCCGCATCGGGGATTCGCTCGCCGAGCGACTGGTCAAGGTGCACGGAATGCGTCGGGCCGAAGCCGACGAGCGCATCCTGTCGCTGCTCACCGAGGTCGGACTCACGCACCCTGAACGCCGGATGCGGCAGTACCCGCACGAACTCTCGGGCGGCATGCTGCAGCGCGTCGTCATCGCGGGGGCGTTGAGCACGGATCCGAAGCTCATCCTCGCCGACGAGGCAACGAGCGCGCTCGATGTGACGACGCAGGCCGAGATCATCGCGATGTTCCAGCGCCAGATCCGCGAACGAGGGCTCGGCATGCTCTTCATCACGCACGACCTGCATCTCGCAGGAGCGATCTGCGACCGGATCCACGTGCTGCAGCGCGGAGAGATCGTCGAAACGCTGCAGCGTCCCGGTCTCTTCGACGCTGCATCGCACCCGTACACGCGCACGCTCATCGAGTCTGCGCCAGCTCTCGCTCGGAAGGGGCGCTCATGAGTCTCGTCGAAGTCGATGCCCTGCATCGGGTATTCCGCATGGCCCGCCGCACCGAGGGCGTGACGGCCGTGAACCGGGTCTCGTTCAGCATCGGCGCCGGAGAAGCGGTGGGGCTCGTGGGCGAGTCGGGATCGGGCAAGTCGACGATCGCGCGGATTCTCGTCGGGCTGGAGCGCGCCGATTCCGGCACGGCCACCATCGAGGGTGTCGACTGCCTCACCCCCGCTCGCGGCCGCGCCGAGCGACTGCGTCGGGCACGGGCGGTGCAGATGGTTTTCCAGGATCCGAACGGGTCGCTGGATCGACGGGTGCCGATCGGTGAGATGCTGCAGCGAACGCTCCGGCTGCACGGGCGCTCGGCGTCGACGGCCGCCGCGCGTGCCGAGGCGCTGCGGCTCCTCGATCAGGTGCGGTTGAGCGAACGGCATGCGGCGGCGAAGCCGCATGAGCTCTCGGGCGGTCAGCGCCAGCGGGCGGCGATCGCCCGCGCACTCGCCGTCGAGCCGAAACTGGTCGTACTCGATGAGGCGGTCTCCGCTCTCGACGTCTCGGTCCAGGCTCAGGTGCTCGACCTGCTGGCCGAGATTCAGCGGGATTCCGGGGTCAGCTACCTCTTCGTGAGTCACGATCTCGCCGTGGTGCAGCAGCTGTGCCAGCGCACGCTCGTGCTGTTTCGCGGGGCGATCGTGGAGCAGGGCCCGACCGGGCGAGTGCTCGACACCCCGCAGCACCCCTATACGCAACTCCTCATCGCGTCCACTCCCGGCGCCGATTGGGATCCGGAGCGCGTGGTGCGCGATCGCATGACGTTCACGCAGCGCATGGCGGTGCTGTCGGAGGAGTGACGCGCCGCACGGAACGCCCGGTCCGATCACTCCCGGTCGAGGCGCACCCCTGCGAGCACGATGCCAGCCGCGAGAGCCCCGAGCGCCCCGACCGCCATGTCGCTGATCGTGTCGTGGTACTCCACGAAGATGTCGTCGCTGACGAAGACGAATCCGGCCCATTCGATCATCTCCCAGACCGCGCCGAGCGCCAGCCCGAGCACGGGGTAGAGCACGATCGGCACGCGCTTGCGGAAGGTCGGGGACGACGTGGACGGCACGATGCTCCAGTGCGCGAGCAGGAGGTACGCGATCGGCACGAGCGCGCCCATGCAGACGACGTGCATGACGATGTCCCAGCCATCGACGGTGCGATAGAGATCGATGACGTTGCTCCACGCGGCGAGCAGCACGATGATCGAGAATGGGATGTCGAA
Organism: Leucobacter manosquensis; assembly: GCF_018304845.1. Classification (NCBI taxonomy): domain Bacteria; kingdom Bacillati; phylum Actinomycetota; class Actinomycetes; order Micrococcales; family Microbacteriaceae; genus Leucobacter; species Leucobacter manosquensis. Next base: position 2,593,132 of record NZ_JAFEVO010000001.1, read on the forward strand.
CCCGGCGCGCGCCCCGAGGAACCGCGGTGCGACGAGCGCGGGAAGGGTGAGCGCCAGAATTCCCGCATCGGTGGGCTCGAGCCAGATCGCCGCACCGATCACCCCGAGCAGGCCGATGATGCGCAGGGCGTCCGCCAGGTACTCCGCGCCGCCCCGCGGGGGGCGCAAAAAGTTCGCCTTCATCCGGTTCCCCTGCCTCTCCTGAGGAGGTGCGTCGGGAGTCGCTGCGGAATTCGCATCTCGGCGAGCACGGCCAGATGATCAGACGGCCAACCGCCCAGCACAGGCTCCGTCAGCATCTCCACGCGATCCACATCGATGTCGGTGGTCGTCACGATCCAGTCGAACCGACGCCCGAGCCTGGGAGTGCGGTAGTTCGCGTAGGTGGCGTACTCGGCGCTGCCTCGTTCGCCCGCGCTGCGCCACGCGTCGTCGAGCGCGCCCCCGTCGAGAAGCGCATCGAGGGCTGGGGATCCCGGACCGGTGTTGAGATCGCCGGTGAGGATCGCCGGACCAGCCTCGGCCGCGATCTCGTCGCGCAGGTACTCCAGGGAACGCAGCCGCGATCGCCCGCTCAGATGATCGAGATGCGTGTTGATGCAGCGGAACTCCGTCGACGTGAGACGGTCGCGGAGATGCGCGATGACCGCGACGCGCGGGATCAGGTTGCCCCAGCTGCGTGAACCGGCGCGGTCCGGGGTGTCGGAGAGTGCGACCTGGCGCCAGTCGAGCAGCTCCAGCCGGGCCGCGTCGTAGAACACGGGGCAGCCTTCGCCGCCACCGCAGGCGCCTCGGCCGTGGCCGACGAAGCGATAGCCCTCGCCGAGCGATTCGCGCACCCATCGCGTCTGACTCGGCAGCGCCTCCTGCGCGCCCAGCAGATGCGGGCGTGCGATCTGGAGCTGTCGCCGCAGCCGATCGCGGCGCAGCGGCCATCGGTCGGCCCGTCGCGTCCAGCGGTCGAGACGCCGGCGGATGTTCGCGGTCATCACACGCACGGAGGGTGACGGCTCGGCGGTCGCATCCCCGAGGATCCCCGCACTCACGCTCGCCCCTGCCGCGTCCGTGCTGCGCGCGGAGTCGGCACGCCCAGCCGATGCAGCACGCGCCGCAACGCGAGGCGGATCCACCGCACCGACGGAAAATCGGCGGGCCAGTGCAGCAGCACCGTGCGGAACGCCCATGCGGTGCGTCGCGCGAACCCGCCGACCGACGACAGCGGCCGCATCGACATGCCCATCACCGGCGTGCGCACACGACGAATGCGGTGCCGCTCGCCGAAGTGATACGCGAGGTCCAGGTCGTCGTGGATGCCCGCGTGCAGATGCACCTCGTCGCGCACGGCGAGCCAGGCCGAGCGCCGGAACCCGAGGTTCGATCCGAAGACCGGCGAGTGCCCGAGCGCCGGAGAGGTCGTCGCGACGTACATGCCGAGATAGATCGCCGCGGCGATCCGCCGGAGCGGCTTCGGCCCGTCGACGAAGTGCGCGCCTCCGGTGACGACGGCGACATCGCGCCGCGCGTCGAGCGCCCCGGCGAAGGTCGCGATCCACGTCGGCTCGGGCAGGCAGTCCGCGTCGAGGCGCAGCACGTAGTCGCTCGACGCCGCGTCGTAGCCGGTCGCGCTCGCCGCCGGAATGCCCGGCGCTGCGCAGGGAACCACGGTCGCGCCGGCGTCACGTGCGACTCGGGCAGAGTCGTCCTGGGAGTTGTTGTCGACGACGATGATCTCGTGCGGCGCGCGCGTCTGCTCCGCGAGTGCGCGGAGGCAGCGGGCCAGCAGCGGCGCGTCGTCTTTCACGGGAATCACGACGGATACGGTCGAGTCATGATCCCCGTCCACGCGCCACCCCCAGGCCTCTTGCTCTGCAGGCCAGCGTAGCGGGGCGAGCGCGGCGATCGCTGAGGGGCGCCCGACGGCGGCGCGCGTTCGGTCTACCGGTCGCCTCAGGCGTCGGCAACCCCGTGCCGCCGGTCATGAGCGCGATCTACCATGATCGACATGGTCGCCGAGAATTCGCACCGCGTGGTCGTCGTGGGGTCTGCCGGGAGGGATCTCGCGCTGGGCGCGACGACTCTTCCAGAAGCCGGCGCGTCGGCGAGCGTCTCGGAACGCATGGAACGACTCGGCGGAAAAGGCGCGAACATCGCCTCCGGGGTTCGGCAGCTCAGCCCCGAGTGTCACGTCACGCTGATCGCGGCGCTCGGCGCCGACCGGGCCGGCGAGGCGGTACTCGAAGATGCGCACGAACTCGGCATCGACACTGCATCGGTTGCGCGGCGCGGTGCGACGTCGTTGTTCCTCGATCTCGTGACTGGCGCCGGCGAGCGCCGGATCTTCGAGCACGTGCAGCCGGAAGCGGACGTGCGCGAGGAAGACCTCAGCCGCGCTGCACCGGTGCTCGAAGCGGCGGGCGTGGTCGTGCTCCAGCTGCGCCAACCCGCCGCTGTGCTGCTGCGCGCGGCCCAACTCGCGCCGAATGCCCGAATCGTCCTCGACGGTGCCGTCGACGGTGGCGCCGACGGGGCATTCGGGGCGCCCCTGCTCGCGCACGCACACGTCGTCCGAGCGAATGCAGACGAAGCCGAGGCGCTCACCGGGCGCACGATCGCGAGCACGGACGACGCCCAGCGGGCGGCGGAAGAGCTCCTGCGCCGTGGCCCGTCCGTCGTCGCACTGTCCGTCTCGGGGGCGGGTGATCTCGTGGCCTGGGAAGGGGGCTCTCAGTTCTTCCCGTTCGGGGACGCTCCCGTCATCGACCGCACCGGTGCCGGCGACGCCTTCGTCGCGGGTCTCGTGACGGGTCTGATCCGTGACGAATCAGCGAGGGATCTCGGACGACGCGCCTCCGAGGCTGCGTCGACCGCCGTGCAGCAGTTCGGAGGGTTCACCCGCTTCACCCATGAATGAGCGGAATGGACCCGTCCCCTGTGGGGCGTACCGTATCCGCATAACGACGCGCCGATGCGTCCGGGATGCGCGATGTCGTGCGGCCCGCCTCGCGCATTGCGGCCTCCCAGCGTGCTTGGCGCTCCCGAGCCATGCGTGCCAGCACTTCCCGTTGTTCCTCCGTCGGCAACTCGGAGAAGGGGTGTTCTGCGTACTCGATAGCCATGCGCTTGTTCAGCCTTTCTTGCAACTCGATCAGAGCGATATGTGGAGCGTGCGCCATGAGGTTCATCGTCGGTCTCACTTTTCCTCTCGTTCTGGGATTCAATGGTCGCCGCTACACAGGGAATCCGAGGAGTGCTGTCAAAAGATCGCGATGTCACGTATAATTCCGCGGTTGATGCGGCGAGATGGTGTGGGGCGGTGCGCGCCTGTCGCACCGCGTCACAAAGGAATGCGCGCGCGGCGCGCCCTGTTAGCTTCCAGTGGAAGCACCGCAGGGTGGCCCGAACCGCGAAGGAGATCTCATGACCCAGGCTGGACAGTCCGCACGGACCCGCATCGGCACCTCCGACCTCGACATTGCACCGCTCGCACTGGGCGGCAACGTCTTCGGCTGGACCGCGGATCGAGCCGCGTCGTTCGACGTGCTCGACGCGTTCTTGGCGGGTGGGGGTGATTTCGTCGACACCGCTGACGGATACTCGGCGTGGGCGCCCGGCAACTCCGGCGGTGAGTCCGAGACGATCATCGGCGAGTGGTTCGCCGAGCGCCGCAACCGCGATTCCGTCGTTCTCGCGACGAAGGTGTCGACGCACCCCGACTTCTCCGGCCTCGCCCCGGCGAATGTGCGCGCCGCGGCAGATGCTTCGCTGCAGCGGTTGCAGACGGATCGCATCGACCTCTACTACGCGCACTTCGATGACGCCGAGACGCCGCTCGAGGAGACCGTCGCCGTCTTCTCGGAGCTCGTCGATTCGGGCAAGGTGCGGGCGATCGGCATATCGAACTACACGGCCGATCGGGTCGCCGAGTGGTTCCGGATCGCGAGAGACGGGGGATACCACCTGCCGGTCGCGCTGCAGCCGCATTACAACCTCGTCGAGCGCGATTTCGAGACCAATGGGCTGCGCGCGGTCGCCGAGGAGGAGGGACTCGCGGTGTTCCCGTACTTCTCCTTGGCGAAGGGGTTCCTCGCGGGCAAGTACCGCGACGCCGATGACGCAACCGCTGCTGGCGCGAGCCCGCGCGCGGGTGAGGCGGCTGAGTACCTCGACGACCGTGGCCGTGCCGTGCTGGAGGCGTTGGACGCCGCGGCCGCAGCCCACGACGCGCCGGTCGCCGCGGTCTCCCTCGCCTGGCTGCGGCAGCAGCCGACGGTCGCGGCGCCAATCGCCAGCGCACGCAATCTCGAGCAGCTGCCCGCCCTGCTCGCGTCGCTGTCGCTCGAGCTCTCGGATGCGGAGCTCGCGAATATTACGGCCGCTTCCGCCTGACGGGAAACCCGCTGACGTGTTCGCCGTCGCCCGGTAGTGTGAGCCGCATGCGGACTTTCACACTGCCGGGCACCGACCTCATCGTTTCCGACGTCGTGCTGGGGCTGATGCGCATCCAAGACAAGTCAGACGACGAGGTGCGCACGCTCGTGGGAGCCGCGCGCGATGCCGGCATCACCTTCCTCGACCATGCCGACATCTACGGGGACCCGCTGCACGGGTGCGAGCGCCGTTTCGCGGAGGCCCTGCGTCTGACGCCGTCGGAGCGGGAGCAGTGGGTGATCCAGTCGAAGGCTGGCATCGTGAAAGACGGCCCCTACTTCGATTTCTCGTACGAGCACATCGTGGAGTCGGTGCACGGTTCGCTCGACGCCCTCGGCACCGACTACCTCGACATTCTGCTGCTGCACCGGCCCGACGCGCTCGTCGAGCCGGAAGAGGTGGCGCGGGCGTTCGACGAGCTCTCGGCGTCAGGCAAGGTGCGCGCCTTCGGTGTCTCGAACCACACGCCTCGGCAGATCGACCTGTTGCGCAAGTACGTGACCCAGCCGCTCGTCGCGAATCAACTGCAACTGTCGATCACGCATTCGCCGATGATCGCCCAGGGCATCGCCGCGAACATGCAGGGCCTACCGCAATCCGTGACCCGCGACGACGGCGTGGTCGACTACTGCCGGCTCCACGACATCACCGTGCAGGCCTGGTCGCCCTTCCAGGCGAACTTCTTCGACGGCCCCTTCCTGGGGTCGGATCGCTATCCCGAACTGAACGCGGTGATCGAGCGCCTCGCCGCGCAGTACGGGGTGCCGCCGGAAGCGATCGCCGTCGCGTGGATCACCCGCCACCCGGCGCGCATGCAGGTGGTGCTCGGAACGACGTCGCCCGACCGCGTCGCCGCCGCGGCCCAGGGCTCGGATGTCACGCTGACGCGCGCCGAGTGGTACGAGCTCTTCCGCGCGGCAGGATACACCGTTCCGTAAGGGGATTCGTTACCCTCCGAGGGCTGCGGTGATGCGTTCCGGTGCGAGTGCGGCGTCGATGGCGAGCTGCGCGGCTCCGTAGATCGCGGCGTTGCCGGCGGCGAGCGACGGCGCGATGGTGAGCTGCTCCGTGGAGAGCGGGATCGACCGCGCGTAGACGACCTCGCGCACGCCGGCGACGAGATGCTCTGCCGCCTGCGCCATGGTGCCGCCGATGACGATGGCCGAGGGATTCATGATCGAGACGCACGCGGTCAGCACCTCTCCGATGTCGCGCCCCGCCTGCCGGATCAGCTGAATGGCGTGCACGTCGCCGGCTTTCGCGAGCGCGACCACCTCGCTCGGGCGGTGCAGGGGCGTCTCCTCGGTGCTCAGCTCGCGGGCGAGCGCGCGCCCCGAGGCGACGGCTTCGAGGCAGCCGCGGTTGCCGCACGGGCACGGCGTGTCTGCAGCCCGGGCGAGGGCGATGTGCCCGATATCGCCCGCAGCTCCGTTGGCTCCGCGGCGGAGTGATCCGCCGGAGACGATTCCGGCGCCGATTCCGCTCGCGACCTTCACGAAGATGAGGTCGGTGACCCCGTTCCACGATGTGGAGAGTTCACCGAGAGCCATGATGTTCACGTCATTGTCGACGAGCACGGGCGCGTCGATCCGGGCGCGGATGGCTGAGGGGATGTCGAATCGGTCCCATCCGGGCATGATGGGCGGATTGATCGGCCGCCCGGTCGAGAACTCGACGGGACCGGGGACGCCGATGCCGACTCCGGCGACCTGCGAAACGTCGTAGCCGAGGCTGGGGAGGAGCTCTTCGGCGGAGTCGAGGATCCAGTCGATCGCCGCCTCGGGGCCGGAGGAGATCTCTCGCGGTGTCGAGATCTCGGCGAGGAGTTCGCCGCGCAGGTCGGTGACCGCCACGCGGGCGTGCAGGGCGCCCAGGTCGGCTGCGAGGACGACGCGGGCGCGCGGGTTGAAGGCGAGCTGCGCCGAGGGTCGTCCACCGGTGGAGGCCGCGTCGGCGACGGGGGCGATGAGACCGAGGTCGATCAGCTGGTCGATGCGCTGGGCGACGGTGGGGCGTGACAGTCCGGTGAGTTGGGCGAGATTCGCCCGTGTGCGTGGCGCTCCGTCGCGGAACAGCTGCAGGAGCGCTCCGGCGGTCGAGGCTCCAGGTTCTGGGGGCGCAGATGGCACGATCACACTTTCAGTAAACCACAGGTCGAACTTGGGTAACGGTTTGATTACTTATGAAGAATAGTTGACAAAAGTGGGGAGGTGGGAAACACAATAGTCACATGTCCCCGCAGACGATGGAGTCTCGCCGGGCACCGAGCGTAGGAATGCTCGGTGCCGGGTTCATGGCCCGCACACACACCCACGCCGCCCGGCTCACGGGCGCGCGCCTCGCGGCGCTCGCCGCCTCGAGTCGCCAGAGCTCCGAACGCGCCGCTGTCGCTCTGGGCTATGAGCGCCCGTCGAGCGCGGAGCAACTGCTGGCCGAGGCCCTCGACGTCGTGCACATCTGCACGCCGAATACGAGTCACCTCGAATTCGCGCGGGCCGCACTCCTCGCGGGCTCGCATGTGATCTGCGAGAAGCCGCTCGCGACGTCGGCCGCGGATGCCCGGGAACTCGTCGAACTCGCCGACTCGGAAGGCCGCGTCGGCGCCGTGCCGTTCGTGTACCGCTATCACTCGATGGTGCGCGAGGCGCGCGCCCGCATCGCCGGGGGAGCGCCGGGCGCCGTGGTCACCGTGTCCGGTCAGTACTTGCAGGACTGGCTGCTCGGCGCCCAAGACGACAACTGGCGGGTCGCCGCCGACGCCGGGGGCCCCTCGCGCGCATTCGCGGACATCGGATCGCACCTCGTCGACCTCGTGGAGTTCGTGAGCGGCGACCGCATCACGCGCCTCGTCGCCTCGACCCGCACCGTGCACGCGGAGCGCAACGGGCAGGAGGTGAGCACGGAGGACGCAGTCGCGCTGACGCTCGAGCTCGCCGGCGGCGGTATCGGTTCGCTGCTCGTCTCCCAGGTCGCGCCCGGGCGCAAGAACGGCCTCGTACTCGAGATCGCCGGTGCTGAGGAGAGCGTGCGCTTCGAGCAGGAGGATCCTGAACTGCTCTGGGTGGGGCGCCGCGATCAGTCGCTGCTGCTGCGACGCGACCCCGATACGCTCTCACCCGACGCCGCGCGGCTTTCGAATGTCCCAGCGGGTCACGCGCAGGGCTATCAGGACGCCTTCAACGCGTTCGTCGCCGACGCATACGCGGCCGTCGCGGGTGAACGGCCCGAGGGGCTTCCGACCTTCGCCGACGGATACCGCGCCGCGCAGATCACGGACGCCGTGCTCGCCTCCGCGCGCGAGGGTCGCTGGGTGGAGGTGAACGCCGCATGAGCGTGCACGAGGCACCAGCACCCGCGCCAACCGCCGCCACCGGCGCACCGGTGCTTTCGGTGATCGACATCCGCAAGCAGTTCTTCGGCAACGAGGTGCTCCACGGCATCTCGCTCGATCTCGTACCCGGCACCGTGCACGGGCTCGTGGGCGAGAACGGCGCCGGCAAGTCGACGCTCATGAAGATCGTCGCCGGCGTCTACCGGCGCGACGGAGGCGACGTGCGCCTCGACGGCGCGAGCGTCGACTTCGGGCACCCAGTCGAAGCGGCGGCCGCCGGTGTGGCGACGGTGTTCCAGGAGTTCAACCTCCTCTCCGACCGGTCGGTCGCGCAGAACGTCTTCCTCGGCCGCGAGCCCCGTCGCAGCGGCCTCATCGACACCGCTGCCATGCGGCGCGCCACCGCTGACCTCCTCGACGACCTCGGCATCGCCGGAATCGACCCTGGCTCGCAGGTGGGGAGCCTGACGGTCGCCGAGCAGCAGATCGTGGAGATCGTGAAGGCGCTCTCGGTCGACGCGCGGGTCATCTCGATGGACGAGCCGACTGCGGCGCTCGCAGACCACGAAGTCGCGATCCTCTACCGAGTGATTCGACGGCTTCGCGATCGCGGCGTCGCGATCCTGTACGTCTCCCACCGGCTCAAGGAGATCTTCGATCTCTGCGACACCATCACCGTGATGAAGGACGGCTCGCTGGTGTCGAGCGACCCCGTCAGGGCGCTGGATCAGCCGACGCTCGTGCGACGCATGGTGGGGCGCCCGATCAGCGCCTACTTCCCTGATCCGGTGCCGGGCACGGCGCCCGGCGAGGTCGTCGTGCACGTGCGCGACGGGGGCAACACGCAACTCGACGGCATCGATCTCGATGTGCGTGCGGGGGAAGTCGTCGGGCTCTCGGGTCTCCAGGGCTCGGGTCGCACGGAACTCGTCGAAGCGATCTTCGGAGCGGCCCCATTCACCCGCGGCACGCTCAAGATCGCCGGGTCCGCCCGCGCCATCCGCTCCCCGCGCCAGGCCGTGCGGTTGGGCATCGCCCTCGTCACCGAGGATCGGAAGCGCACCGGTCTCGCACTGAATCAGTCGATCCTCGACAACGCACTGCTCGCGATCCGCAGCGTCTTCCCGCGCCGGACGCGCCGAGAACGCGCCACGATTCCCGGCGTGTTCGAGTCGCTCGAACTCGTGAGCCGCGGCCCGAAGCAGGAGGTGCAGGCGCTGTCGGGAGGCAACCAGCAGAAGGTCGTACTCGCGAAGTGGCTAGCCACCGAACCCCGTGTGGTGCTGCTCGACGAACCGACCCGCGGTATCGATGTCGGCGCGAAGGTCGCCGTGTACCGTCTCATCCGCGACCTGGCGAAGCGCGGGGTGGCGATTCTGCTCGTGTCGAGTGAACTCCCGGAGGTGATCGGCATGGCCGATCGAATTCTCGTGATGCGCGATGGTCGCATCGCTGGCGAGCTGCCGGCCGGCTCGTCAGAGGAAACCGTGCTGGCGCTCGCGACCGGCGCCGTCGAGGCGGGAGGTGCGGCATGAGCATCGCACTCCCCGCGCGCCTCAAGCGCCTCGACACCACCGCGATCGTCTACATCGCTCTGATCGTCGTGCTCGTGCTGAGCGCGATTCTCGTCTCCACCGTCGGTCGCAACCTCTTCAGCCCGGGGAGCATCCGCGACATCCTCACCGGCATGAGCGTGCTCGGGTTCGTCGCGATCGGGCAGACCCTCGTGATCCTCGGCGGATCGCTCGACCTCTCCGTGCCCTACGTGGTCAGCCTGACGAGCCTCATCGCGGCGCAGACCATGAACGGCGAGACCGGCATGGTGCTGCCGGGCGTGCTGCTCGCGCTCGCCGTCGCTGCGCTCGTCGGGCTCGCCAACGGCATGATCGTCACCTTCCTGAACGTGCACGGCTTCGTCACGACGCTCGGAGTCGGCCTCATGCTCAAGGGGTATCTCGACACCAACTACCAGGGCACGGCCGGTGAAGTGCCCTGGGCGTTCCAGCTCTTCGGCGCCACGGGGGTCGGCCCCGTGCCCGTCTCCACCATCGTGATGCTCGCACTCGCCGGCCTCGTCGCCTTCATGCTCGCGCGCAGCGGCTTCGGGCACCACCTATTCGCGGTGGGAGGCAACTCGGAGGTCGCCCGACTGTCGGGCGTGCGCACGCGCCGACCGCTGATCTGGGCGCACGTGCTGTGCTCGGTCTTCGCCGGGATCGCCGGTCTGCTGCTCGCCAGTCGTCTCGGCGTCGGCAGCCCGACCGTGGGCGTCCAAGGCGGCTACGATCTGCTCTCCATCGCGGCCGTGGTCCTGGGCGGCACCCTGCTCGCCGGCGGACGCGGATCGATCTGGGGCACCATCGGCGGGGTCGCGATCTTCGCGGTACTCGACAACCTCATGAGCGTCCTGCAGGTGAACCCGTTCCTGAAAGACGTGGTGCGCGGCGCAGTCATCGTCGTGGCGGTCGCGATCTACTCGCGTCGCCGACTCGTCGCCCGTCGTGAGCGCTTCACGCGATCCGGGGAGGCAGCGCCAGTGCCGGCCGATGTCACAGCAGAAGGGGGATCGCGATGAGCGCCACCGATCCGAGCGTCACCCGCCCCGTCGATACTCCGGCCGCAGCCCCCGCTCCCGGTGGACTGGCCCGCTTCGCGCGCGCCGCCATCAGCCCGCGCGGCGCGGTCTACCTGCTGCTGCTCGTGCTGCTCGTCGCCGTGGCGATCCTGAACCCGTCGTTCGCGGAACCCGGTCAGCTCGTCCGCTACATCCAGCGCGTCGCTCCCATCGCGCTCGTCGCGATCGGCCAGTACTTCGTCATCGTCAGCGGTGAGTTCGACCTCTCGCAGGGGTCGCTCGTCACCACCCAGGTCGTCCTCGCGGGCACGCTCATCGGGCAGGACGACGCGAAGGTGATTCCGGTGCTGCTCCTGCTGATCGTGCTCGGCGCGGTCGTCGGCATCGTGAACGGGCTCGTCACCACCTTCCTGAAGGTGCCGTCGTTCATCGTCACGCTCGGCATGATGCTCGTGCTCTACGGCGGAGTGATGTGGTGGACCGGCGGGGCGGCGACGGGCAACCCGGCCGACTCGTTCCGGCAGGTCGGCCGCGGCGGCATCGAGGGGCTCCCCGTCATCGGGCTGCTGCCCTGGGCCGTGCTGGTGCTCGCGGCGGTCGTCGCCGTCGCGGCCTGGCTCTCCCGCCGTCCCTTCGGCCGCACGCTCGTGGCGATCGGCGACAACTCGGCTGCCGGCGTCTTCGCCGGGGCTTCGGTGTGGCGCACCAAGACGGCCGCGTTCGTCATCTCATCGCTCTGCGCCACGGTCGCCGGCGTCCTGCTCGTCGGCTACGCCGGAGTGCACCCCTCGGTCGGTCGCGGCTACGAGTTCATCGCGATCACCGCGGTCGTGCTCGGCGGCGTCGTCCTCGGCGGCGGGCGCGGATCGGTGTGGGGGGCGCTCGCCGGCGCCTTCGCCCTGGAGACGCTGTTCACGCTGCTGAACTTCACGTCCGTGCCGTCGACGATGCGCGACGCCATCCAGGGAGCGATCATCATCGCCGCCGTCGCGTACTCGGGCGCCGCGTTCCGCGCACGCCGCAAGCGGCCGACATCGGGCCTCGGGGCGGTGGCCGACGCCGGCGCCCCCGGTCCGGTCGTCGACGCGGACGCAGGTGCCTCCGCCGGCACTCACGAACCTCCCGGAACCTCCGGGATAGATCCGACGGGGAGCACCCCGTCACCCGATCCCGCCGGCACCGCTGCCGTGCGGGGCGAACAGAAGAAGGAGAACCGATCATGAAACGATCGCTGAGCATTGCGGCGAGCCTCGTCGGTGCGGCATCGCTGATCCTGCTCGCGGGGTGCACCACCGATCCGTCGGTGGAGAACTCCGCTGAAGAAGCACCTGCCGAGACCTCTGAATCGACCGACTCGACCGAGTGGTTCGACCAGGAGCTCTTCGACAAGCAGGACGAGGAACGCGGCGTGACCCCGGAAGGGCCGGAAGACGAGCCTTACCTCCAGATGATCAACGCCGAGATGAAGGACACGTCCGACTTCGCGTCCGACGGGGCGAAGAAGGTGTGCTTCGCGAACGCCTCGATCTCGAACCCGTGGCGCCAGACCGGCTGGATCACGATGAACGAGCAGCTGAAGGTGCTGCAGGAGTCTGGCGCGATCTCCGAGATGGAGACCCGCGACGCCAAGGACAGCGACGACACCCAGATCGCCGACATCGACTACTTCATCGCGGAGGGCAACTGCGACGGCTTCATCATCTCGCCGAACTCGACCGCGGCGATGACGCCGGCCGTCGAACGCGCCTGCGAGACCGGGAAGCCCGTCGTGGTGTTCGACCGCGGCGTCGAGACCGACTGCGCGGTCACGTTCATCCACCCCATCGGCGGATTCGCCTGGGGTATCGACACCGCCGAGTTCTTGATCGACAACCTTGAAGAGGGCGACAAGGTGATCGCGCTCCGCATTCTGCCCGGCGTCGACGTACTCGAGCAGCGCTGGGCCGGCGCCGAGAAGCTCTTCGAGGAGGCCGGAATCGAAGCGGTCGACTACTTCTCGGGCGGCGACCCCGCCGAGATCAAGAAGATCATCTCCGATGAGCTCGCCAAGGGCGACGTGCAGGGCGTCTGGATGGACGCCGGCGACGGTGCGGTCGCTGCGATCGAGGCGTTCGAGGATGCCGGCAAGGAGTACCCCGTGATGACGGGCGAGGACGAGCTGAGCTTCCTGCGCAAGTGGAAGGACACCGGCCTCACCGCTCTCGCGCCCGTGTACTCGAACTTCCAGTGGCGCACGCCGCTGCTCGCGCTCGAGAAGATCTTCGACGGCGAAGAGGTGCCGGCCGAGTGGGTGCTGCCGCAGAGCCCGATCACCGACGCTGACCTCGACGAGTTCCTCGAGCTCAACGAGGGCATGCCCGATGGGCACTACGCGAAGTTCGGCGGCGAGAACCTGCCGGGCTACCCGAAGGTCTGGCAGGATCGCCAGATCCCGTAAGCGGGTGCGACGCCGGAGGGAGCGGGGACGAACCGCGCTCCCTCCGGCGCATCCCGTCGACCGATCGCTCAGGAGAGGAGCATCATGCGGAGAACCCTCGGCGTGAACACGTGGGTGTGGACCTCGCCGCTCGGAGACGCATCGCTGCTGAGGATCGCGGAACGCGCCCGCGGCATCGGGTACGAGCTGCTCGAGTTGCCCGTCGAGTCGCCGGGGGACTGGTCGCCGGAGTTGGCGGCCGAACGCCTGGGAGCGCTCGGCATGGGCGCGCGCGTCGTCGGTGCGATGGGAGCGGGGCGCGATCTGCTCGACGACACGTTTCGGGCGTCGACGCAGGCCTACCTGCGGCACTGCGTCGATGTCGCCGTCGCGGTCGGATCGCCGACGGTCGCCGGGCCCTTCACCGCTCGCACCGGCCGCGTCTGGCGGATGGGCGCCGACGAGCGCGCGGCAGCGATCCGAGTGCTCCGCGAAGCCCTTCGGCCGGTCGCCGCGTATGCGGCGGAGCGCGGGGTGACGCTCGCGATCGAACCGCTCAACCGGTACGAGACGAGTCTCATCAACACGGTCACGCAAGCGCTCGATGTGCTCGACCCGCTGCTGGGCTCCGCTGACGCAGGGGCGTCCGGCATCGCGCTCGCACTGGACGCCTACCACCTGAACATCGAGGAGCGCTCGCCGTCGGCAGCCATCCGCGCGGCCGGCGCGCACCTCGCCGTGGTGCAGGTCTGCGGCAACGATCGAGGCCCGGCCGGCCCCGATCACACGGACTGGGGGGCCTTCTTCGACGCGCTCGACGATGCCGGGTACACCGGCCCGCTCACGCTCGAGAGCTTCACCGGGGACAACGACACGATCGCGACCGCAGCGTCGATCTGGCGACCGCTCGCCGAGTCGCAGGACGCGCTCGCGCGCATCACCTACGATTTCCTCACCGACCACCAGCTGCAAAGGAGCGGCCGTCTATGAGCCACGAAGCAACGCACCCCGTCACCCTCTTCACCGGGCAGTGGGCGGACCTGCCGTTCGAGGAGGTCGCACGCCTCGCCTCTGAGTGGGGCTACGACGGGCTCGAGATCGCCGCCTCCGGCGATCACCTCGACCTCGCCCGCGCCGACGAGGATGACGCGTACCTGCAGTCCCGGCTCGACACGCTCGAGCGGCACGGGCTCAAGGTCTGGGCGATCTCGAACCACCTCGCGGGGCAGGCCGTCTGCGACGATCCCATCGACTTCCGGCACGAGGCCATCGTGCGCCCCTACGTATGGGGCGACGGTGACCCGGAGGGTGTGCGGCAGCGCGCAGCCGCCGATATGCAGCGCTCCGCCCGCGTCGCCCGCAAACTCGGCGCCGACGTGGTGACGGGGTTCACCGGGTCGAAGATCTGGCCGTACGTCGCGATGTTCCCGCCCGTGCCCGCATCGGTGATCGACGAGGGGTACGAGGACTTCGCGCGGCGGTGGACGCCGATCCTCGATGTGTTCGACGGGGAGGGCGTGCGGTACGCGCACGAGGTGCACCCCTCTGAGATCGCGTACGACTACTGGACGACGGTGCGCGCGCTCGAAGCCATCGACCACCATCCGGCGTTCGGGCTCAACTGGGACCCCAGCCACCTCGTGTGGCAGGGTGTCGACCCGATCGGGTTCATCGTCGACTTCGCGGATCGCATCTGCCACGTCGATTGCAAGGACACGCGGGTGCGCCCCCAGACCGGCCGCTCCGGCATTCTCGGATCGCATCTGCCGTGGGGCGACCCGAGGCGCGGCTGGGACTTCGTCTCGACCGGGCGAGGCGACACCCACTGGGAGGACGGGTTCCGCGCACTCGACAGCATCGGCTACACCGGGCCGATCTCGATCGAGTGGGAAGACGCGGGCATGGACCGCCTGCATGGCGCGGCGGAGGCGATCGAGCGGATCCGCTCCCTGCTCTGGAAGCGCCCGACGGCCTCGTTCGACGCTGCCTTCTCCCACCAGTAGGCGCCGCCGCCCCGCTGCGCCACCTTGCGCCACCTTGCGAGCGGGGTCACTCTTCGTGTGTGTCGCGCGCCCGACACGCACCAACAGTGACCCCGCTCGCAGAAGGGCCGCGCGTGGGAGAATCTACGCGTGAACGACGCAGCGCCCCTGGCCAACCCGACACCCGAGCGCTCGACATCCGGGGTCGGGCCGTGGCCGGGAGGGCGCGACGCCTGGCCGACCGGAGAGCAGTACGACGCTGAACTCCTCGAGCACGGCGACACGCGCAACGTGGTCGACCGCTACCGGTACTGGAACATGGCCGCGATCGTCGCCGACCTCGATGAGCATCGTCATCCCTTCCACGTCGCCATCGAGAACTGGCAGCACGACATGAACATCGGATCCATCGTGCGCAGCGCGAACGCGTTCGCTGCCGACACCGTGCACATCGTGGGCCGCCGCCGTTGGAACAAGCGCGGCGCGATGGTGACCGACCGGTACCAGCACGTGGAGCACCGCGAAGACGTGACCGCGCTCGTCGCGTGGGCGCGGGGCGAGGGGATCCCGATCATCGCGATCGACAACGTGCCCGGCTGCGTGCCGATGGAGACCTTCGACTGGCCGGAGCGCTGCGTGATGCTCTTCGGTCAGGAGGGACCGGGCCTGACCGCGGAGGCGATCGCGGCGGCCGACGCCGTCGTCGAGATCACCCAGTACGGGTCGACGCGCTCGATCAACGCGTCGGCCGCTGCGGCGGTGTCGATGTACAGCTGGGTGCAGCAGCACTCCCCGCTCCGGCCCCGCTGACGGCGGCCAGCGCTCACCCGCCCGTGCGCGCGCACTCGCCACGCACCGACCTCGCATCCATGCGCGACTATTCGCCCGGCGAGGTATAACGCGCGCGAGTCGAATATCACGTCTGCTTATAGTCGCTGACTCATCATGCTGCCAAAGTTATGCTCGAAAAAGGCCGGATCGTCGATCGCATGACGGACTCAGGTCGGCTCTTCTCGCCATGACGTCGTCGCCGATGGTTCTGCTCCCCGGACCACGAATGCGCATCAAAGGAGAACGAGCATATGGGACATTTCAGAACGCACCGCCTGGGTGAACTCACCTGGACCGAAGCTCGAGACGCTGCCGCGCTCAACCCGATCGTGCTCATCCCGTCAGGGGCGATCGAGCAGCACGGTTCGCATCTTCCGCTCAACGAAGACGCGATCACGGCCGAATGGGTGTCGGAGTACATCGCCGAGCACCTCGAGACGCCGGTTCTGGTTGCCCCGACGCTGAGCTACGGGCACTCGCCGATTTTCGACAGCTTCGCCGGCACGCTGAACCTCTCGTTCGAGACATTGCAGGCAGTGCTGTTCGAGGTCATGGACAGCCTCGTGAAGCACGGCTTCCGGCGCATCGTCATCGTAAACAACAATGGTGGCAATCAGGCGTCTGCGGCGCATGCCGCAGATCGACTGAGGCAAAAGCACGGAGTGCTGGTCGGCAGCGTGTACCCGTGGGGAATCGGCTACCGGGTCATGCGCGACATGTACGAGGATCCGGCTTCCGCTTACGGGCACGGGTCAGAGCCGGAGCACAGCGCGATGCTCGCCATGTTTCCCGAGCTCGTGCAATCACAGTTCATCACGGATGGCGGCTTCGAGCCCTTCGAAGGCTGGACTCCGACGAACTACAGCGAGGCGGCGGTTCCCGGGACGGGGGAAGCCGGAACGCTGTACTGGGAGTTCTCGGATGTCGCTCCATCCGGGGTGACCGGCAACCCGCACCTCGGCTCTGCGGATATCGGCAACGTGTGGATCCAACGTGTCGCTCACGAGGTCTGCTTGGGCTTCGTTCGAGAATTCGATCGCAACTCCGCCGATGCGAGCTGGGCGAGGTCTGAACGATGAATGCACCGCTCCAGATCAGCGTGGGTCAGTTTCCCGCGATCGAAGACAAAGCGGCCAACCTCGCGGCGGTGACGCAGCTCGCCGAACGCGCCGCGGCTGCCGGATCGAGGGTCCTCATCCTTCCCGAAATGGCGATGTACCATCGCGTCACTGCCTCCGTCTCCGAAGGTGTGCAGGCTGCGGAAGACCTGACCGGGCCCTTCGTTACGGAGGTGCGACGACTGTCGCGGCTCCATGGCCTATTCATCTCGGTCGGAATGTCGAAACGCATCGCAGGCGAGCGCGCGGTCGATCGGGCGCTCAACACCCTGTTGCTGGTGGACGGCGGTGAGATCGTCGCGGAGTATCACAAGATACACCTGTACGACGCGTTCGCTGTGAGGGAGTCGGACTCCATTCATCCCGGTGATGACCTTCCACCGGTACTCGAGATCGACGGCGTGCGAGTGGGATTCGCGATTTGCTACGATCTGAGATTCCCTGAACTGTTCCGCCTGCTCACCGATCAGGGGGCGGAGGTGCTTGCCATCAGCGCGGCATGGGCGCGCGGCGTGGTGAAGGAGGATCACTGGCTGACCCTCCTGAGGGCTCGCGCCATCGAGAACACGGCCTATGTCTTCGCCTCGGACGAAGTGAGCGTCAAATCCGTCGGACGCAGCGCGATATTCGATCCGCTCGGCCTCACGCTCGCCGATGCCGGCGAGCAGGAGCTCGCACTGGTCACCGCCTCGGTCGACCGAGCCCGCATTGCGGCAGTCAGGAAGACGGTGCCGTCTCTCGCCAATCGTCGCGTCGCGGTCGAGGCGCGCGTGCATCCCGTTCCCGACTCGGAATGAGTCGCGGCCGCGGCCTCCGGGGCACCTCCCGAGGCCGCGGCGGGTTCCTGTCGCAGCGAGAAAGCCAAGCTGCCCTGCTGCGCCGCTGATCCGGTGTTTCTCGCAGTATAAGGCTGACGTTATGGAGCTCTTTCGATTGTTACTTGCAGCCTATGTTCCGGCATCCTAGGTTGGTGTTGAACAGTTCATCTGCTCGCCCAGCACCCTCGAATGGCCGTTGACAAAGCTCAGTGTTGAGACTCCTGTCGCGGAGACCGCGGAGGAAGATCGCGGCCGTCCCGTCGGGGTGGGTTCAACCCAACGAAGGGAATACCCGATGTCATTCACACGCTCAAACCGCCCGAAGCCGTGGCTCTCAGTTCTTTCTCTCGGCGCTGTAGCGGCGCTCGCCCTTTCAGGATGCGGCGGTTCGTCTGCCAACGAGTCGGACGGGGGGGACGGAGCTGCAGAGCAGGTGCTCACCTTCGGCCTCTCGGCCGATCCTGCACAGCCGATCACCGGGGCTGCGCAGGGCACGGCGGTCAATCAGCTGCTCACCATGGTGCATCGCGGACTCATGAGTTTCGGCGCCGACGGCGAGGCGGTTCCCGCGCTCGCCGAGACTGTGGATACTCCGGACGACACGACGTTCGTCTTCACGCTGCATGAGGGACTCACCTTCAGCGACGACAGCCCGCTCACCGCCGACAACGTGAAGAACACGCTCGACTACTACCGCGATGCGGCGAACGGTTCGCAACTCGCAGCTCCATTCGCGGATGTCGAAACGGTGGAAAGCGATGGCGACCTGCAGGTCACCGTGTCGCTGTCTCAGCCGAATACTGCCTTCCTGCAGTACCTTGCGCTGCCATTCGCGGCGATTGTTCCAGACGCATCGCTCAATCCGGAGACTGCCAATTGGATCGGCGCCGGCCCATGGGAGATGACGAATCTGGATCAGGGCATCGGTCTCACGATGGAGAAGAACGAGGGCTACTACGACGCCGACAATGTCGCGCTCGACGGCATCGACGTGAAGTTCTACGCAGACGGCGAGGCGCGAACCAATGCGCTCCTCTCCGGCGACGTCGACCTCATCGACTACGTCACCTGGGAGAACTTCGATCGCGTGGCCGATGCGGGTTTCACGGTTGATCAGGTGAACGGGCCTTTCCAGTTCGTGCAGTTCAATGTGGAGGACGGCCCGTTCGCCGATCCGAAGGTGCGTCAGGCCGTGGCCCACGCCCTGAACCGCGAGAACTCGGTGCTCGCGGCGTTCCAGAGCAACGGAGAAGCGCTGAACGGCCTGTCGATCTCGGAGAGCGACCCGGCCTACGACGAGAATCTCGAGAATCTGTGGGAGTACGACCCCGAGAAAGCGAAGTCGCTGCTCGCCGAGGCCGGTTACGAAGATGGATTCCCGGCGACGCTCCTCGCGACGTCGCAGTACACGTTCCTGCAGGACAACGCGCTGTCCGTGCAGGAGGACCTCAAGGCGATCGGCATCGACGTCACACTGGATGCACCCGACTGGTCGACTCGCGTCTCGAAGGGGAACGAAGGCGAGTACGACATCGCAGTCTCCGGCGACACCGGTATGGTGGCGGATCCCTCGTATCTGCTCAACTGGGTGACCGACGGACGGAACTACAACGTCAGCTGGGGCTATGGGAACGAGGAAATCACCTCGCTCATCAGCGACGGCCTCCAGGCCACCGACGACGCGACCAAGCACGAGATCTACCAGGAGATCGGCGAGCTCTGGGCCGAGGACGTGCCCTTCGCATCGCTCAACACGCGAGCTCAGGCCTACGGCTACAGCGATGACGTCGCCGGCTTCTCCAACCTGCCCGGAACGCTCACGTTCTACAGCGGCTACATGCTCGCGAACACCTCGATGCAGTAACGCCTGAGACGGAAGAAACTTCATCGTGCTTGCCTTCATTGCGAGGCGCTTGGCGATGGGCGTGGGCCTCGTGCTCCTCGTGCTCACGCTCATCTTCTCAGCGCTGCATTTCGTTCCGGGAGACCCGGCCGTGCTTCTCCTCAGCGTCGGCGACGGAGGAGCCCCGACGCCCGAGGCTGTCGACCGAGTGCGTGAACAGCTGGGCCTGAACCAGCCGATATTCGTGCAATACCTGCAGTTTCTCGGCGGTGTGTTCACGGGCGACCTCGGCGACTCGTTCAGAACCTCGCAGCCCGTGCTCGAAGCCATCGGCGCGAGGCTGCCTCGGACCCTTCTCCTCGTCGGGTTCGCGACGCTCCTGTCGATCGTCTTCGGCGTCGCGCTGGGCGCGATCGCGGCGCGGCGCGGCGGCTGGATCGACACCGCGGTCACCGCGCTCAGCTCGATCGGTGTGGCCCTGCCGGTGTTCGTGTTCGGCGCCGTGCTGATCCTGCTGTTCTCGATCACGTTCAACTGGTTCCCGGCTGGCGGGTATGTCGACATCGGAGAGGATCCCCTGGGCGCCATCTGGTCGCTCGCCCTCCCGGCGACTTCTCTCGCGGTCGGATTCTCGGCGCAGATCGCCCGAATGACGCGGTCTGCCGTGCTCGAGGTGCAGGGGCAGGACTGGGTGCGCACCGCGAAGTCGATCGGCTTGGCACCCTTCACGGTGTTCAGCAGGCACGTGCTGCGGAACTCGTTGACCCCGGTCGTCACCGTCATCGGCATCGGTTTCGGCACACTGCTCGGCTCCACGGTTCTCGTGGAGCGCGTCTTCAACTATCCGGGGATGTCGAGCCTGCTCGTCGACGGCGTCACGAACCGCGACTATCCGGTCGTCCAGGGCATCGTCATCGTGATCGCGCTGATGTTCATCCTGATCAACATCGTCGTCGATGTCATCTACGGCATTCTCGATCCGCGAGTGAGGCGATCATGAAACTCCATCCCCGTGTGCGCCAGGCGATCACGCCGCTCCGCGCCGTCATGGCCGGTTACCTCATCGTGATGCTCGTGGTCATGGTGCTGGCGCCCCTCATCGCACCGTACGATCCGATCTCCCAGAACGTGGCGCTGCGTCTGCTGCCGCCCTTCTCGGAAGGGCACTTGCTCGGCACCGACGAACTCGGTCGCGACATTTTGTCGCGCATCATGTACGGCGCGCAGATCGAGCTGTTCATCGCACTCGGAGCCACCCTCCTCGCGACCGCTCTGGGAACACTGCTCGGACTGCTCGGCGCCTACTTCAACGGCGTCACCGAGTTCATCACCATGCGTCTCGTCGTCGACGTCGTGCTCGCATTCCCGCCGATCATTCTGGCACTGCTCGCGGTCACGCTGTACGGTCCCGGTTCCGTGACGCTCATCATCGCCATGGGGGTGCTGTTCGCACCGATATTCGCCAGGATCACGTATGGACAGGTGCTGTCAGTGAAGCGCGAGGAGTACGTCGACTCGGCGAAGACGTTCGGCGCCCCTACGCCCGTGATTCTCTTTCGCACCGTCCTTCCGAATGTGTCGGCTCCGATCATCGTGCAGTTCTCGCTGACCATGGCTGCGGCGATTCTGCTGGAATCGGGCCTCAGCTATCTCGGTCTCGGCGTGGTCCCACCGACCCCGTCCTGGGGATCGATGGTGGCACAGGGGCAGCGGTACCTCACAACGGATCCGCACGCGCTGCTCGTTCCCGGTGCCGTCGTCGTCCTCACCATCCTCGCGTTCGGCATCCTTGGCGACGCGCTCCGCGACCTTCTCGACCCGAAAGCGAAGCAGCGATCATGAGCACAGCACTTCTGACAATCGATCGACTCTCCGTCGAGTTTCAGACGCCGGACGGATGGCGCGAGGTGACGCACGAGGTATCCTTCTCCCTCGAGAAGGGCAAGACGCTCGCGCTGGTCGGCGAATCCGGCTCCGGCAAGTCGGTGACGTCGATGTCGATCCTCGACCTCCTTCCACCGAACACGCGGCGCAGCGGAACGATTTCGTTCGACGGCGTGGACGTGACGCGCTTCTCCGATCGTGAACTGAGGAAGCTCCGTGGTTCGCGCATCGCGACGATCTTCCAAGAGCCGATGACGGCGATGAACCCGGTGTACACGATCGGACAGCAGTTGATCGCGGCGTTGCGCAGCCATCGGGACATCAGTGCTCAGGAAGCACGGAAGCGAGCGATCGCACTTCTGCGCGACGTGCACATGCCTGAACCGGAAACGAAGGTCGACGATTACCCCCACCAGCTCTCCGGAGGCCAGCGTCAGCGCGCGATGATTGCCATGGCGATCTCGAGCGAACCGGAGCTGCTGATCGCCGACGAGCCGACGACCGCCCTCGACGTCACGGTGCAGGCCGAGATCCTCGATCTCATCGCCGAGCTTCAGGAGCGACTCGGCATGGGAGTCCTCATCATCACGCACGATATGGGCGTGGTGGCGGACGTCGCCGATGACGTCGTCGTCATGAAAGACGGAGCGGTGGTCGAGGCGGCGCCTTCGCGGGAGCTATTCGCTCACCCGCGTGAGGAATACACGAGACAACTGCTCGCATCGGTGCCCCATCTCGGCCGCGCGAAGGACTTCCTCGAGTCGTCCAATGCCAAACTGCGCATCGATGGCGTGACCGCGCTCACCGTGTTGCCAGAGGTCGTGCTGGAGCTCGATCAGGCGGTCATTCGCTACCCGGGCCGGTGGCGTCGGCCGGGCTTCCAGGCGATCAACGGGATCGATCTGCAGGTCGCCAAGGGTGAGATCGTCGGGCTCGTTGGAGAATCCGGTTCGGGCAAGTCGACCATTGGAAAGGCGGCCATCGGGCTCTTGCCGGTCTCCGAGGGGGTGCTCGAAGTCGAAGGGGAGCGCATCGCGGGTCGCGGCCGCGTGGCGATGCGTCAGCTCCGCGAGCATGTGACGATGGTCTTCCAGGATCCGGCTTCGTCGCTCAATCCTCGTCGCACCATCGGCCAGGCGATCAGCGACCCGCTGCAGTGGCAGGGGCTGGAGCGCGACGGTCGAAAGCGACGGGCGCGGGCGCAGGAACTGCTCGAACAGGTGCAGCTCAACCCCGACTGGGTGGACCGCTTTCCGCACGAACTCTCGGGCGGACAGCGGCAACGCATCGGCATCGCTCGAGCAATCGCGACGAAGCCGATCCTGATGATCGCGGACGAGCCGACATCGGCACTCGATGTATCGGTGCAGGCGCAGGTGCTGGATCTCTTTCTCGGCCTGCAGCGCGAACTCGGATTCTCATGCTTGTTCATCAGCCATGACCTGTCTGTCGTCGAGACGCTCTCCAACCGTGTCGTGGTGCTGCGTCACGGCGACGTCGTCGAACAGGGCGCTACTGAGCAGGTGTTGCACCACCCGCAGGACGACTACACGAAGCGACTCATCGCCGCGGCGCCCGTTCCCGATCCCGAGGTGCAGCGGGAGCGCCGCGAGCTGCGCCTCGCTGCGAAACGGGCCTGACGATGGAAACCCGTCGCCTGGAAGCGTTCGTCGCGCTCGTCGATGCTGGCGGCTTCCGGCAAGCCGCGGATGAACTCTTCATCACGCAACCCGCACTCTCCCAACAGATCGCTCGTCTGGAGAAGGACGTGGGTGTGCAGCTCATCGACCGCACGACGCGCCCGATCACCACGACGGAGGCTGGCCGTGAGTTCTACTTCCGCTGTCGGAACGTGCTCGATTCGATGCGTGAGATCTCGCAGCTCCTGGAGGATGCGAGGGAAGCCCACTTCGGCCGGGTGCGCATCGGCGTCGTGCCCGCGATGCTCTTCGCATCGCCCGCTCGGGCGATCCGTTCGTTCCAGTCGCATTTCCCGGAGGCGGAGGTGCTCGTGCGCAGTCTCGCCACGAGCACGCTCATCGAGGAACTGGAGCAGGGGAGCGTCGACGTCGCGGTGCTCCTCACACGTCCCGACCTCAAAGACGTCTCGGCTGTGGACCTGTTCAGCGAGGACTACATGGTCTGCCTGCCGAGCGGCCATCCTTTGGAGGCCTATGACGAGGTGAGCTTCGGGCAGCTCCGCGGCGAGCGGTTGATCCAAGGTCCTCGCGCGGCGAACCCGATGGGCTTCGATTCGGTCGTGGCGGCGTGCATGAACGCCGGCTTCTCGCCGCGGAGCGTCAACGCGTACGGGTCCTATCTCGATCACGCGGGGCTCGTGTCGGCGGGAATGGGGGTGTCGTTCGCGCCGGAGTCGTTCGAGGCGATTCAGCCGAATGGCGTCGTCTACCGCAAGCTCGTCAAGCCGCGGGCGAGCATGACCGCGTCAGTCTCCTGGTACCCGCGCCGCCTGGATTCCGTGGGTCGCGCCTTCGTCGAGCACTGCATCGCCGAGTGCACGTCGGGGGGCTGACACTCCCGCGGCCGCGTGGACGACTCCGCCATCCCAGCACGCAGGAGCTGGCAGAGACGAGCGATCCCAAAAACCCTCAAATCCGTACTTCATCAGGAAAGGAACACCATGAAACTCTCCATATGTCAGATCGTCTCGAGTGACGATGTCGGAGCGAATCTCGCTGAGATCGGTCGCGTCACCGAGGCGGCGGCGGCCGAAGGGGCTGACGTCGCCGTCTTCCCGGAATTCGCGATGATCGGCGTGGCAGCGCTCACTCCCGAGGTCCTCGCGCAGGCGCAGCCGCTCGACGGCCCGTTCGTCTCCGGCCTCGCACAGGTCGCGGAGCGAACCGGCGTGGCAATCATCGCGGGCGTACTCGAGGAGATTCCCGGGGAGACTCGTGCGTACAACTCTCTCGTCGTCGTGACGCCGGATGCAGGACTGACTGCGGTGTATCACAAGGCGCATCTGTACGATGCGTTCGGATTCAAAGAGTCAGATCACATCTGCCCCGGCGCGCTCGACGGAGCCGTGACGTTCGATGTTCATGGGGTCCGGGTGGGACTCCTGACCTGTTACGACCTCCGCTTTCCCGAAGCCGCACGTCAGCACGCCGATGCGGGTGTTGACGTGATCGTCTACCCGGCTGCCTGGGTGCCCGGCCCGCGAAAAGAGGATCACTGGCAGACGCTCGCCCGAGCACGGGCCATCGAGAACACGTTGTACGTGGCGGCGATATCGCAAGGGCCGCCGCTCGGCGTCGGAGGCAGCTTGATCGTCGACCCGATGGGTCTCGTGCTCGGCGAGATCGGCGAGCGCAATGGTGTCGCGACCGCTGCAATCCACCCGGACCGAATCGCGGAGGTGCGGCAGACCAATCCCTCGCTCGCGAACCGCCGATTCACGATCTCGACGTAGTCGGCGCTCGACTCCGCTCTCTCACCACTTCAGAAAGGAACACACACATGTCCGCACTCAAACAGGGCGCTTGGCTCTCCGACTCCAGCGTCGCGACAGGGGAGATCGTCGCAAATCTCGGTTACGACTTCGTGGTGCTCGATATCGAGCACGGCGCGTTCGATCTCTCGATCCTGGAGCGGTTCGTACCCGTGTTGAAAGGACTCGGGCTCGAGGTGCTCTCGAAAGTGCTCGTGCCCGAGCGCGGAGCGATCCAGCAGGCGCTCGACTTCGGCTCCGATGGCGTGATCATTCCTCACATCGAGGGCCTCGAGCATGCGAAGCGGGTCACCGACTTCGCCAAGTTCCCACCCCTCGGCACGCGGAGTCTCGCGGGTGGTCGCACCATGAATTACAGCGGGTACGACGATTCCTGGGTCTCCGCTCAGGACCGGGAGATCAAGGTGTTCCCCATGGTAGAGGACCCCGGTGCGCTCCGAGACATCGACGAGATCGCAGCCCTCCCGACCGTCGACGGAGTGTTCATCGGGCCGGGAGACCTCTCGCTCATGCGAGGTCGCGGGGTGTACCGCCAGACGGAGGCCGACTTCGAAGACTTTCGGAAGGTGATCGCCGCGGTTCGCGCGCAGGAGAAGCCCTGGGTGCTCCCCGCTTGGACGCAGATCGAGAAGGAGTTCGCAGTGGCAGAGGAAGCCGATTACGTGCTGCTGACCATGCAGCATGCGGCCATCGCCGAAGGATACGGAAACGCACGGTCACTCATGGACGATCTCATTGCGAAGTCCGCGAGCTGAGCGAACGGTGCCCCGGCGGAGCGCTTCGCTCGTCCGGGGTACCGCGGTGCTCAACGTGGCAGGGGAGATCGGTGTGGGCCGATCCTCCTCGGAGGGCGCTCGATGATCCGTCGATACTCTCCGGATACGGTGGCTGCTCCCGTGGGTGCGTACTCGCATCTCGCCGCGGTGTCGGGGCCAGTCGAGTGGGTGTTCATCTCGGGACAGGTGGGGGCGGGCCGCGACGGCGTGGTGCCTACCGATATCGGGGAGCAGACGCGCAACACGCTGCGCAACATCGAAGTGCTGATCGCCGCCGCGGGCGGCACCCCGGCGTCGATCGTGCGACTGATGACGTTCCTCGTCGGGCCCGAGAACATGCCGGCGTACGCGTCGGCGCGCAACGCGGTGCTCAAACGGTGGTTTCCGGAGGGTGACGTACCCGGGCACTCGCTCGCAATTGTCGCAGCTTTGGCTCAGCCGCATCTGCTCGTGGAGATCGAAGGCTGGATCGCGGTGCCCTTCGCCCGAGACGGCCCGTGAGGCCGAGGGTTCCGTGCGACCGCGAGCGTTCGATCACCGAAGCTTCGCTTGAGCTCGATCGGAACCCTCGGTGTCGGGCTAGTGCCCGCCGCCGGTGTAGGGGCCGGTCGCCGCGAGCCGCTCGAGGTGCGCGGGGAGGGCGAAGCGCGGATCCCACCCCGTCACCGCGTCGAGGTCGTCGCCCGCGGCGAGCTGCGCCGCCCATTCGCCGAGCTGCGGTGAGAACTTGAAGCCGTGGCCCGAGAGTCCGGTCACCGTGACCACCCGGCCGCTCGCGCTGCGGTCGACGACGGGCAAGCGGTCAGGGGTGTACGCGCAGTGGTGCACGCTCTGCCGCACCGGCTCAGGGTTGATGCCGGGGAAGAGTTCGGAGGCGCGCTGGCCGATCTTGATGAGCTCGGCGCGCGTGTGCGACACGGGCACGTCGTCGACGTCGCGGAACACCGGCCACTCCGGGTTCGTGCACGCTTTGAAGGAGTAGCCGTCGAAGCTCGGCGCCCCGAAGAAGTGGATCGGCCCGGCATCGCGCAAGAAGGCGGGGAACCGCTCTGGCACGAACTGCTCGGGGTGCCGCGGCATGAACCAGGTGAGGCCGAGCACCTGCAGGCGCAGCAGATCGTTCAGCTCCGGGGAGAGGCGCGTCGACCAGGATCCCGAGGCGACGACCACCGTGCGCGCGAGCCAGGCGCCCTGCGTCGTGCGCACCACGACGCCGCTGCCGCGCTCTTCGAGCTCGAGCACCGGGGTGTTGAAGTGCAGTTCGGCGCCGTTCGCCTCGGCGAGGTCGAGCGCCGACATCACGGCGACCTCCGGGCGCAGGCCGCCGCCGTGCTCGTCGAGGAGTGCGACGTCTCCGTCGGCGATGCGGTGCTGCGGGTACTGGGCGCGCAGGTCTTCCGTGCTGAGGAGGCGGTGCGGAATGTCGAATTGCCGTACGGTGCCGATCGCCGTCTCGAGATCGGGGAAGCCCTCGGGGGCGATGCTCAGGCAGCCCACCTCGGCGTAGATGTCGCGGCCCGATTCCCGCTCCAGCTCGCGCCAGAGCTCGCGCGAGCGTTGGATCATGCCGACGTAGGTGCCGCCCTCGTGCACGGCGGTGCGGAAGACGCGGGATTCGCCTGCGTAGGAGCCGTGCGGGTGCACGGGCCCGTACTGCTCGATGCCGACGACCGTGAGGCCTTCGCGCTTGCTGAGCTGCCAGAGGGCCATCGAGCCGACAGTGCCGGCGCCGATGACGATCACGTCTGCGTGCTGAAGTTCCATGAGTCCTCTATCTCCTGTGGTGTCGTGGCTCGTGCGGTGTCGCGGGTCGCCTAAGCGAGTGCCGGAGTGTCCCAGAGGTTCAGCTTCGTGCCGATTCCGTCGCGCACGGCATTGCGGTAGACCTGCGTCGCCCAGGCGACGTCTTCGACGGGCATGCCGCCCACCGAGTAGATGAAGATCTCGTCGTCGTCGGTGCGGCCGGGGGTGATTCCGCGGATGATCTCGCCAACGTCTTCGAACTGCTCTGGCGCCATCCGGCCGTCGCGCACGCGGTCGACGAGATGGATGCCCCAGATGCCGACCGTCTCATGGGCGGGTTCCGGCAGTTCCTCGGCCCACGCCTGGTAGATCTTCCGAGCGTCGGCGACGTGGCGCGAGCGCTGTACGAGCGACTCCTCGACGGCGAGATGCGCCGAGCAGCAGACGAAGGCGCCGGGCTTCACCCATTCGTCGCGAACGAGGGGGTAGTGCTCCGAACCCGACTGACTGGGCACTGCGATGCTCACGATGTCGGATCCGCGCACGGCGGCTTCGAAGCTGTCGACCTGCTCGATGGCGAGCTGCGGAAACTTCTCGGTGGCCCAGGCGATGAAGGTGTCGATGCCGCCCTGGCTCCGGCCGAAGACGCGCACCGTGTCGATGCCGGGTCGCACGGCGAGAAACGACTCGAGCGAGGTCCGGTTCATCGGGCCGGGCCCCACGATGCCGACCACCCGGGCGTCGTCGCGGGCGAGGTAGCGTGCTCCGACGCCGGGAATCGCGCCCGTGCGGTACGCGCTCAGCAGGTTCGCCGACATGATCGCGAGCGGCGCGCCCGTGTCCTTGTCGCTGAGCGTGAACATCAGGATCGAGCGCGGCAGACCGCGCTCCTTGTTCGCCACATTCGACCCGTACCACTTGCATCCGGCCGCCTGGTAGTCGCCGCCCAGGTAGGCGGGCATCGCCATGAAGCGGCGATCCGGCCCGTCCACTGGCATCCCGGGGAAGGTCTCGTGCTCCGGGAAGAAGATCTGCGCGCCGTGCGAGTTGTTCTCGGTGCCGGCCATCCGGTAGTCGCCCGCCGCGAAGAGGCCGAGCATGTCCGACATCGTGTCGACGCAGGCGGGCATGTCGGTGACCCCGGCGCGGATCATGTCGGATTCGCTGAGGTACAGGAAGTCGATGCGGGTGTCGTTCGAGGTGTCACTGGTGGTCTGGGGCTGCGGCACGTCGGTGTGTCCCTTCGATCGTTCCCGGCTGCGGTGCTCGGGATGGTCTGCGCGTGCAGACTCGGGTCGGGTGGGACCACCCTAGAACTATCCATATGGATAGTCAAGTGCGAAGCGCACCTCGGAGGCCCCGGATCGCGCGCGCCGGTTCAGTCCGCGCTCTGGGCCTGGGCCACGAGGGCCCGGAGCCGCGCGAGCGCCGGCTCCACGCCCTCCGGCAGCACCAACTGCTTGAACACGATGCCATCGAGGGTGAACCAGATGAGCTCGGTCAGCTCAGCGTCGCGCACGCCGAGGCGGGCCAACTGACGTGAGATCGCCTCCCGGTACGCGAGATAGTGGCGCTCCGCGAGCGGCCGCAGTTCAGGTCGACGTCGGGACTCGAGCAGGAGCTCGTACTGGAACGCCTGCATCCCGCTCTCGCGATCGGCCAGCGACTCGATGCCAGCGGCGAACGTCGCTGGCGTCAACGCGTCTCCGACCATGTTCGAGCCTCTGAGGCTCTCGTCGATGGCGTACTCCATCGCCTCGGCGACGAGCTGATCCCGCGTTCCGAAGTGGTGGCGCACCAGCCCGTGAGAGACGCCGGCCTCGGCGGCGACCGCGCGATACGTCAGCGCCCGGAGTCCGCCGGCGGAGACGACGATCACGGTGGCGCGCAGCAATGCCTCGCGGCCGGAGAGGTCTTTCATGCTGTCGAGCGTACTCGTCGCACCGCCATGTCCGATTCCGGCGTGCGCGGCGGGCTCCAGCCAGCGAAGATAGTCACGTGACCCCGCCGCCCCCAGCCCTCCCGCTCGATTTCGACGCCTGCTATCGTGCGGCTTCCGGACGCGACGGGCGGTGGGACGGGCGGTTCTACCTCGGGGTGACGAGCACGGGAATCTACTGCAGGCCGTCATGCCCGGCCAGAAAACCGCTGCCGGGGAACTGCCGTTTCTTCCCGAGCGCGGCTGCATGCGTCGCCGCGGGATTCCGGGCGTGCAAGCGGTGCAGGCCGGAGGCCGTGCCGGGCACGCGGGAGTGGGACGTGCGCGGTGACCTGGTCGGCCGAGCCGTGCGCCGCATCCGCGATGGCGCCGTCGACGCGGCGGGTGTCGCAGGGCTGGCGAGGGAGCTCGCGGTGAGTGAGCGGCACTTGCGCCGCATCCTCATCGAAGAAGTCGGCGCCGGGCCGCTGCAGCTCGCGCTCACGCGCCGCGCGCACGCGGCACGGGCGCTCATCGACGAGACCGATCTCCCGCTCGCGGATATCGCGTTCGCTGCGGGGTTCGGCAGTCTCCGGCAGTTCGGCGAGGTGATGCGCGAGCAATTCGGCGTGGCGCCGTCGAAGCTGGCTCGGCGTCACGGCGAGGCCGCCTCCGGACCGAGCTCCGACGAGCGACCCATGCTCGCACTGCGGATGCGCACCCGCGCACCCTACGACGCGGCCGCCCTGCGAGCGTCGCTCGTCGCTCACGCCATTCCGGGACGAGACGTCATCGGACTCGACGGCTCGACCGAGCACGCACTCGACGTCGGCGGAGGCACCGCCGTCGCGCGTGTGCACTGGGGCGAAGTGCCGGAGGCAGCGGGGGAGCCGGCCGAGCACGGAGCGACGATCGCGATCCCGGTGGCCCTCGAGCTGCCGTCTCTCTCCGACGCGATGCGCGCCATCGAGATCGTGCGGCAGATGCTCGACCTCGACGCCGATCCCCTGCAGATCTCCGAAGCGCTCGGCGCAGATCCTCGGCTCGCGCCCCTGGTAGCCGCACGCCCCGGCCTGCGCATGCCGGCGGCGCGGTCGGCCCATGAGACGGCGCTCGGCACGGTGCTCGGCCAGCAGGTGTCGCTCGCCGCCGCTCGCACCCTGCAGGGGCGTCTCGCGGCGCGCTTCGCACGGCCCCTCACCGGGGTCGCCGCAGCCGCCGGATTCCACGGTGGGCTCGACGTCGCTGCGATCGCCCGAGAATCGGCCGACGAGCTGCGCGAGGCGCTCGGCCTCACGCGCAGTCGCGCCGAGACGCTGCGTTCGCTCGCCGTCGCCCTCGCCGGCGGGCTCGATGTCAGTGCGAGCGCCGACCGCGAACATGCGCGGCGCGAACTCGCCGCGCTGCGCGGGGTCGGACCGTGGACCGTCGAGATGATCGCGATGCGGGCGCTGGCCGATCCCGACGCCTATCCCGCCGGAGATCTGATCCTGCGCCGAGCGCTGGGCGATCCTGCCCCGAGGGCGGCCGAACGGATCGCCGAACCCTGGCGCCCCTACCGCAGCTACGCGACCCAGCACCTCTGGGCCGACTTCCTCGCCTCGTCTGCACGAAAGGACCTCGTATGACCACCAGCCCACTCACGCGCACCGTCGTCGATATCGTCGGAGCGCCGTTCCACGCGATCTGGTCGCCCGAGGACGGGGCCATTCGCGCCGCCGGTTTCGCCACCGAGCTCGATCCTGAGGCGGAGTCGCTCACGGCGCGTCTCCGCAGCATCGACGCGGGCGCCGCCGAGCGCGGGATCACCGACGCCGCTGCGGCCCCTGGCCCGGTTGCCGACCCGATCGCCGACGCGCTGCGCGCCTACGCCGACGGCGACGTGACCGCCATCGATGGACTGGTGGTGCGTCAGCCGGAGACGCCGTTCCGCGGCGACGTGTGGCGCGCGCTCCGCGAGGTGCCGGCTGGCCGAGCCGTGACCTACACCGAATTGGCCGGGCTCGCCGGTCGCCCGTCTGCGGTGCGAGCGGCGGCGTCGGGCTGCGCCAACAATCTCGTCGCTCTGGTCGTGCCCTGCCACCGCATCGTGCGCAGCGACGGAGGTCTGGGCGGCTACCTCTTCGGCGTGGATATCAAGACGCGCCTGCTGCAGCACGAAGGTGCGCTCCAGCGTGAGCTGTTCTCCGATTGAGGTCGCCGGAGTCGGGCGGGAGGCTCAGGCCGGCGAGTAGCGATTGCGCAGCTCTGCTGCACGGCGAATGTCGCCCTCGAGCGCGGCGGTCTGCTCGGGAGCGAGCGTTCCGTCCTTCTTCGCATTGTCGAGGCGCTCGAGCCCGGCCTGCACTTCGTTGTCCAGGCCATCGAGCACGATCTGCTGAATGCTCTTCGGGAGGCGCTGAAAACTTGTCGTATCCATACTGACAAGTTACAAGGTGTCGGGCGCATCCGTCACATTGCGGTAGAAAATCTGTGCGTGTTGCGCGCGAATCGGCGAGCCGTTCACTCCACCGAGACGTCGATCAGCGCTGTTCTCTGCTCGGTCGGATCGTCGGGCACAGCGCCGCGGAACTGGTACTCGAACTGGACCTTCGTCATTCCGGTGCCGGTCGCGGTGAACCGGTACGCGAGTTCGCTCGGTCCGCCCACGCTGCCCTCCTCGCCGGCGTACTCGCTCACCTTCTCCCCGTGCGTCAATACGGAGGGGTCGGGTTCACTGATCATCACCCAGTCCGAGCCGACCGACGCGTTGACCTCGCCGAAGTCGATGACGAGTTCCGTCCCGTCCTCGATCGTGACCGATGACTCCTCGTATCCGACGGTGACGCTCGCCGGAGCAGCGCACCCCGAGAGCACGACTGCTGAAAGTGCCGCAGCTGCGAACGCAAGGGCGGGCAGCGCGCGAGATCTCATGCGCTCACGATATCGGCTGGGGCGTCGCACTGTCTTCCGCTCTCCCGGGCGTTCCCCGTCTGGCGAGCACCGCGGTCCAGATGAGGCCGGAGACGAGGAGCAGCGCACCGGCGACATTCCAGGCGACATCGTAGGGCAGCAGTTCGACCCCGTAGCGGATCTGGTGGAGCCGAAGAATCTTGTGGTCGACGATCCCGTCCCAGAGCTGGAACAACCCGAGCCCCACCAGAAACCCCGCCCAGGCGGCGGCGGCCCAGAACGTGCGACGCCGACGCGCATCGAGCATGAGGAAGAACCCGAAGACGAAGCCGAAGAGCTCGGCCGCGTGCAACAGCCCGTCGGAGAGGATGGCGATGTCCGGGCTGGCGTTGTCGTAGAAGTGATGCCAGGCGAGGATCTGGTGGAAGACGATCTCATCGATCGCCGCCATCATGGCCACGCCGAGCAGGAAGCCGGCCCAGTAGGAGCGGAAACGCAGCGGAGACCCTCCCATCCGACTGCTCGTGCCCATCATGATGCTCCCTTCGTGCGTCGGCTCCCGCCCCGCGCGCCTGTCGCTGTGCGCCGGACGACTGACATGGTGGTGGTCGTGGCCTCCAGACGTCGGCCCGTGGCGCGATACCACTCCGCGCAGAGCAGCACGATCAGCACGAAGTCGACCGCGTCGCCGCCGGTGAACATGAGCCGAGCTCCGGTATGCGCATCCGCTACGGGGACGCCGGGTGGGGGATGCGCGTAGAGCAGCTTCGCCAGAATGCCGTGCGCAGCGAGCGAACTCACCAGGACGACGCTGCGCATCACGAAGCCGGAGCGGTGGGGCGACGGATCGATCCCGACCAACGCATACGTGTAGAGATATCCGGCAGCCAGAACGTGGAGCATCACGAGCAGGTGCACCAGCACGTCCCGCTGCATCAGCTCGTACAGCGGTGTGCGGTACAGCACCCACAACCCGCCCACGTTCAGTGCGGCGGCGACGACCGGATGCGTCAGCACGCGCGCGAGCGGGCTGCGGAGCAACCAGCTCAGACGCCGAGCCGGATCGACGCTCAGGGTCCGCAGCGCCAACGTCATGGGCGCGGAGAGCACCAGCAGGAGGGGTGCGGCCATGCCGACCAGCAGATGGGCCGCCATGTGCGCGACGAATGACTCGTGCGCGGCTGCGGCGAGCGGACCGATGAAGCCGGCTGCTGCGGCGAGCACGCCGGCGACCCAGAACACCGCGCGGAACCACGGCCATGATCGTCCGCGCTGCCGACCGATCGCGGTCGCGGCGAGGTAGACGGCGATGGCGACCAGCACCGGGAGCAGAGCGATGAGGTCGGAGCCGACACCGCTCGACGGGGAACCGTGCGTGTGTGCGGGGATCACGGTGCTCCGCCTGCGGTTGTGCAGGTGATGGGGTCACCCGCTCGCGCCAGTGCGCTCGCCCAGCGGGGTCGGTGCAGGGGGCGTGAACTCATGCCCAGAGGCTACGTGCGAGTGGGTGTACTGAGAGGAGGGTTGACTTCCTCAGCTGCCGAACGTGCGCGTGAGTCGCACGACGAGCAACCCGATCGCCATCAGCAGGCCCACGTAGCTGAGGACCAGACCGATGATCGCGGTCCATACGAGGGGCCCTGAGCGGAGGATCGCCTGATGTCCGACGGCGACGCCACCGCAACTCAACCCGAGAAGGATCACGTACGTGGTCACATCGCCCGCCTGCACGAACAGGTACAGGATGCAGAGGAGACCGAGCGCGAGCGCGATCAGATGCCGCACGCGGTGATCCTGCTGCGAACCGGTCATGCATTCGAGCCTACAATTCGCTCGGAACGCGCGTGACGCGCGTTTTCTGCCGAGCCTGAGGGTTCCAACTGAGCGCGAGGCGTCACACTCGTTCCGAACCCGCGCTCTCAGCGCGAACCCTCCCGTTCGGCGCTACTGACCTGACGCGCCGCTCACGCGAGCCCTTCTGGTACGTCGGTCTTCGAGGGCGGCGCTGACGACTCCCGCGCTGGAGAGGATGATGCCACGGCGGCGTTCTCCGGCTCTTTCCGGGCGGCGCTCGTGAATCGCTGCAACTCCGGCGTCAGTTCTTGCGGTCTCGCATCCGGCGGACGAGCACGACGATGCCGAGGAGTGCGAGGCCGAGCCCGAGGATCATGCGGCAACGGTAACAGGCGAACGCGAGAAGCTGATCGCCGAAGCTCGCTGACACTGCAGCGTCGTTCGCGAACGTCGTCAACTCGCGTTCGTCAGCTCAGCGGAGATGCGGAGTTCCGACGACGCTCGGCCTGCTCCTCGGAGTGCTTGCGGAGGGCGGAGAGCGTGGCACCGCGGACGATCACCCAGAGCAGGCCGAGCCAGACGAGGCTTCCGATGATCGAGGCGACGACAGTGAGGACCATGATCGTGTCGATACTGGGAAGGAAGGGGTTCGGCTGCGGCTGCATGCGGCCAGCCTGCCCAGCCGCCAGCCGCCAGCCGATGCTTCTCACTTCTCCAGATGGCAGGTGCCGCCCGACGACGTCGGACGGCACACCGCCTACTTGCCCATCTTCAGCGTGTTCGCTGCGGCCTGGTTCTTGTCGCGCTTCGCCTGCTTCTTCTCTTTCGCAGTCGAAGCGGCAGGCTTCTTGGCGGCCTTCTGGCCTTTGTCTTTGGACATGATGATGCCTCTTTTCCGGGTGCGACCACCCTGACCCGACCATAGCCCACCCGCGTGTGCGCGTTGCAAAAAGTGCAATTTGAAGTGTCGCGACGCGAAGAAGCGGCCGGGGGTCACCCCACTCGGAGACATCATCTGCCTCAACTACGAGCTCGCCGCGGCCGCCGGACATCGATAAAGCCCTCGACCGCGCTCACGCCGCGAACATGGCCAAAGTTCGCGCCGATGGCAAAGTTCGACGCCGTGATGGTGGGAGGTCATCAAGCCCGACGGCGGATTCCACCGGATCTGATAGACCTCGTGAGTGAGAACCAACCCTCAGGTAGTGAAGAAACGGAATGCGTTGCCTTCGACGGGCTCGGTTGAATCTCGGCCTCCTCGCGCTGGCTCATTCACCGCTCTACTCATCTTTCTCGCCTTCAACTGACAGTTCAGTTCGGGAGGGCAATGGAACTCCAAGTTCTGGGTCATTGTTGAGAGGGGTATCAAGTGACGCCCCGTCATTGAGTCTTTCCTGGGCGGCAGCGCACCTACCTCGAACTCGAGGTCGAAAATGTTGGACCCTCGCTCCGGTTCGCCACGGCACAGGTCGCTCGCGGACGCGAACGAGGGCAGACAGAACAATCATGAGCAAGGCGGATCGCTTCATGATCGAGCGCCCCGATTGGCTTCTCAACGGCCAGGCCGTTGCGACGAAACAATGGGCGGCGGCATGGTCGAACGGCATGGAAGTCGACCAGGCCGAACACTCATCCAGCCGGCGTTCACCATCCGCGGGAACGCCGGCGGCATGGAGCTAGGCGGGCTCGTCTTCTGCGAACAGTCGGGCACCTCACTTCGGCTCACCCACCTCGAGGCGGCCGCGCTGCAGTCGTTCCCGCCGGACATGGTCTGGCCCGGTAACCAGGGCGAGAAATTAACCGCGATCGGGAACGCGGTCCCGCCACTCACGGTTGCCGCGATCCTCGGCGCACTGCTCGCCCCGCGCGGTGAGCGCGACGCGTCGGACAACGTCTTCGCGGCGGTGGCCGACTGGCCGCCGACCCACCCTCACCGAGACCGACATCAACACTCTCGCCCGGCTCGGTGTCCCCCGAACATCACTCGACCTCCCGAAGGAGAAAACCATCATGACGAACCAGAAGACCGATCGGTCGTCGCTACTTTCTGTTGCGCAATGCCCGGATGAGCGCCACGATGCCGAGGAGCGCGAGGCCGAGCCCGTCGATCATGCAGCAACGGTGACAGGCGATGAGAACCGAGAGGGTGTCCGACAGCTCACGTCGACGTCTTCAACGTCGTTGTCTTTGCCAAACGTGGCTGGACGTGATGAAAACGATCGCCCCGAATGCGGATTGGGAAATCACGCCGAAAAGGGACAGCCCGCCAACGGTGAAGAAAACGCTCCAGTTCACGGTGACGTCCGCGGCCATCACCAGGACGGCTATCGGAACCACGGCCCGCGATCGCAAGATGAGGAGGACCACAACCAGAGGATCGAGCACAGTGAGCGAGATCCAAAACCAACTCACGGGCATCGGAAATCCGGCGTAAACGTTGAGCCCACCAGTAACCAGATCGATTGTGTGCGTGATCGTTCCCACTGTGAAGCCGACAACCCAGACAGCGACGATCAATCGGGTCACGTTACTGATCTTCACGCCGCAAGTGTATGTGTTGTGAGGGTCATGCCGTCGAAGTTGCGAGTACCGGTGGATTCACGGCAGCACCGTTAAGGCCATAGCCCTGATGTAGCAACGGTCTCCCCAGGGCATATTCTGTTCGCGATGCTGTAATTGACGAAGGTGAGTGATCGAATGGAAGTTCGCTACATAGAGCGTGATGAGTTCATTGGCGACTACTACGAGAGGCCGACGTACCGCGTCACGTTCACCGGCGGGATCGATCTGCCTGGGCCCGATCGCAATGTTGAAGCAGAACACGAGGTCACCGGTATTGCGAATGTTCGAGAGCTTCTCACCTGGATCGATGAGGAACGGCGCGGCAGGCAGGTGCAAGCGTGGGTGAAGGCTTGGGATATCGATGACGAAACTGGAAAAGCTACGGCGTGTCTCTACCAAGTCGTTTAACTACGGGCCGATAACACCTTGGGGGGGCAAGGCCTCCCCGGCCTCGCCCCCCTTCTCGCTCATCAACCTAGTTCTTGACCCAGACCATCCCGCTTGCTTTAGCCCCGATGGGAGCAATGCGAGACTCACCGACGATGCGAGCTGAAACGCTCATGCGGTACCAGTATCCGCCCTTGTAGTGCGCGGTCGATTTAGGTGGTGGCACCATCAACGTTCCTGTCTTGCCCGGCTTGATCACCAGCGTCCCTGCATTGGAATCGACGATCCGAAGGTTCTTCTTGTTGTAGGACGTAGAGCGGGCCAGATATCCCTGCACATATACCTTTAGTGTTTTACCCGCGTTCGGGCATGACACTTGGGCCTTTCCGACAACACTGACACGCCCCTTCTTCAACTCCGCTTGAGAAGGGTGCGGATTGTTTACCTTCACAGTGCAGCGGTACACCTTCTGCCCGCCATCAGCGTACAGCGGCGGCAGATCCAACTGCGGAGTTGTCGGCTCCGGTGTGAGCAGTCCGTCAAGAGCGCCTTATTCCATCGCGGGATCGTAAGGCTCGACCCACTCCGTGTCGAACTCGGTGTCGTCTTCATCATCCGAGCCACCGTCCGCGTCCGCAGGTGTTTCGGAGGTGACATTTAAGGAGTCATCTTGCACGACGAACTGATCGGGATCAACTAGCGGTGTTGCCGTCGCAATCGATGGCGTTAGAAGTGCGGCCGCCACGATGGCGCTACACACGAAGAAGTGACATGGCATTCTCAAAATTGGCTCCATTTCTTATTAATGGTTTCAACCTAGCAATCTGGTGACTAATGCAAAGCAGCCCTAAATGGCCTTTAATATGCTCTCCCTCTGCCGGAAAACACGAAAAACCCCCTCCCGGCCCGGAGGCTAGGAGGGGGCGTGAGTAAATCAGGAGTTCGCGTAGCGGGGTGTGTAGTGGGGGCGCGCGTCCGAGCCGAGCATCAGCTTCTCGACGTTCGGCCAGCAGTCACCGAGCCACTGTGCAATTCGATGCCTCCGTTCAAAGCGCGGCTCCACCCCCTGACCTACCGAAGCTCGTCGAGCGACCGGTCCTTCCCCTGAACGCGCGTCTCCCAAAACTCATACGTCACGGTGGTTCCGCTCAGTTCCTCTTTCACCAAATCACAGAGCTCAAGACCTTCCGCATACGCCTCTCGGCACTCCCGCAGCGATGGCCAGCCCGACTCGTAATCGTAATCATCGTTGAAGCGTGCGGCCCACGCCCGAAGCCGTGAGTCGAGAGAAGGGCTGAACAGCTCCTTCAAGTTGTCGATGAGTTCCCCGTCTTCGTCATAAGCCGTCAGAGGAAGGGTGAAGCCGTACTCGTTGGCCAGCGTCACTCGCGTTGGTTTCATCATTCTTTGCAGCTCGCTCCAGGGAAGGAAGTGATGACAATCTTGTTGTTCGCCGAGATCACCACGCTCATGGGCCAAGTGCGCTGATCCTGAAGACCCTTGGCTGTGTAATGCGTCCGGGTGACCGTCGACTGATAGCAGTACTTATTGCTGCCCTGATCGACGGTGCTGAGCGGCTTTGCAAGGGCTTGGCGGGAAGCCTTCATCATGAACATATCCCACTCTGATGCAGGGTACGCACTATGCCACTGCCCCTTCTTGACCCACTGAGACTTGTGACGGAATTCGATGTGAAGGTAACCAGCACCGTTGGCAGTTCCACATCTCATATCAACCTTGTTTGGGCCACTCCCGAACTTCTTCACATCAAAATTGGCAACCGAGAAGGCCGCGTTCTTCGCCACGTAGCATGCTGCATGCGAGATCGGCGGGAGCGACCGCGTGCTAAGGTTCCCGTCCGGTTTGGAGCCATCGCTCTCTTGCGTCGTCGAAATGAGTTCGTCCCCGACGTAGGTCTCGACATACCCCGCCTCCTCACCGATAGAAGTGGCCGACGCCGAACTGGCGAACGACGAGACAAGTAAACCGGCCATCGCGAGACCGAATATTGAATTCACCACTGATCTAGCGGTGCTAGAGATACTTGTTTATTAACCAATTTTTCCGTCATGGTTAGACCAAAGGGATATAGTGAAATTGCTATCGATGATGCATAACGGCGGATATAAAGATGGAGTGTGGGTAGTCCAAGAGGACTCCACGCCGGACTTCAATGTCCTTGCTATCTGCGCATCTCAGGAGGAAGCACTGAAG
The DNA here is from genome assembly GCF_018304845.1 of Leucobacter manosquensis. Lineage (NCBI taxonomy): Bacteria > Bacillati > Actinomycetota > Actinomycetes > Micrococcales > Microbacteriaceae > Leucobacter > Leucobacter manosquensis. Next base: position 2,632,116 of record NZ_JAFEVO010000001.1, read on the forward strand.
TACGCTGACTCTGCTCAGCATGATTACACAGACGGCGTGATCTTCTCTTTCTATCCGTTCGGCTATCGGCACGGTGAACCGATGGTCTACCGGGACGGGGAGTCTTCTTAAGGGAGGAACCTTATGGAGATCATCACCCTCGTACTCTCAATTGCCGCACTTGCGTTCTCCCTCGTTGCGCTCGTCGCCGCAACACGGGGGCGTAAGTGACCGTTCACGCGAGCGAGCTCGCGAAGGCCGCTGACCGGCTCGCCAAGTCGTATTGGGTCGGATACCAGCCGGCAGGGACAGTTGTGCTCGGTTGCGGGGAAGGGATGGTCATGGAATCACCAGAGTTTCGAGCAGCGTCCACCGGGTAGTCGGACCATCGAGTTCACTCGGTGATTCTGCAATGAGGCGCCCTCCACGGTCGCAAGGATCCAATGGCGGATCCATTCTTGCTCCAATTCGGAGACACCCGATGGGCTCGACGATCGCAAAAGGTGCTGGAGAGTGGATTCAAAGTAGCCAATAGATAGCCGCTTTGCCTCAAGTAAAACGAAGAACGGGCCCAATCGTGGAGGAAAGGGCCCGTTCAGAGGGGATGACGGGAATCGAACCCGCGCTATCAGCTTGGGAAGCTGAAGTTCTACCATTGAACTACATCCCCGATACGGAATCACGAAGATTCCGACCCGTCTACCGTATCAGATAAGGCCCGTGAACCCATTTTGACTCCACTTTGGATTGCTCGCTCAAAGATGGTGATTGGTCTCTTCGAGGACGAGGCCCCTCTGATCTTTCATCTTGCGGTGCCGGAGGATACGACAGCACTGCCGCTCACTTGATCACTGGTAATGCCCCGTTCTCTCGAGCTGAGAGGCACGGGAGAACGGGGCATCCGTTGTCCCTGTCGGCTTGGGTTACGCCCGGGGTGAGACCGCGGTCAATCGCCAGTTGATCCCGCCACCTGGTGTCCTCGCGATCGTCCGCGAGTAACCGCCAGGGATTGAGCACGCGGAACGATCGTATGCGGTGTAGAACGCCGTCGGGCAGCCTGCGTTCGCGATCATGCCAACCCCTGACGGGTACGTCGACAAGCGCACGCGTGTCGACGTGTGAAAGGATTGGCAGTGCTGCCTCGCGTTTCCAACGACCACACATCATTGGCGCGGGGCAGCGTCATTCCTTGATCAAAGCGAAGCAGGTCCCCTCGCTGCATAGGCGTCCTCAGGACGCCTATGTCACGGCTTTCGACGCTGAAGTTCTGCCAATGAATTAGCTCAAGTCGGGATTATGACGCTTCCAACTCATTCACCGCAGCAGAAATACTCCGCACGGCTGCTACTGGCAGACGGCGGCCTTTGCAAGCGCTGCGGTCTGCTGGTCGAGAGTCCAGGTCAGTTCCGGCGCCACGCCCTGCGACTGAGAGAGCGACGCGAGCTGGAATGCAAGTGCCTTTACGAACCCAATGCCCGCCGACGAGTTGTTCAACGCCACTACGACGGAGAAGCCGCTCTCCGGGTCGGTGTACGCGGCGGTCAACGTCCCGGTGATCGATCCGCCCCGCCCAAACAGCGGGCCCTCCTTCTCAACACCGAAGCTCCACAAACGGCCGTCCATGGCGACTTCCGAAGTGGGTTCGCCGTTCTCGTCGCGCTCGGGGTTCTTCGTCGGGAAGGTCTCGGTGACGATTCCGGCACTCTCCCCGCCGAAGGTGCCGCCGAGGTACCCGTCGTAGAAGTTCTTGAGGTCGGTGACGGTCGTGACCGTCGCGCCCGCCCCCGCGAGCATCGAGGGGGATACCTCTGATACTTCAACGGGTGCGGCGTCGCAGACGGCCTTGCCGCCGCTCGAGGGGTAGGTGAGGCCCTGCAGCGCGTCACCGGAGATCGTGGTGCTATTGGGGGCGGGGAAGTACGTCGATCCCATGTTCACGTCGGAGAAGACGTGGTCTCGGAGCAGATCGGGCAGTTCTTGTCCTGTCTTCACTTTCAGGGCGCGTGCAAGCAGCACCATATTTGAATCGGACTGGTGGAAGTCGAGCCCCGGCCACGATTCGGGTGACCGTGAGAGGCCTTCGGCGAGCAGCTCCTGCTCGGCCCACGGCCGCGTCGGGTTGTTCGCGAAGATGTCGGCGAAGCCGCTCTTGTAGTCGGCGATGCCGGACCGCATCTCGCAGAGCTGCCGGTACGTGACGTCTTCGATGCCGGACTGGCGGGTCAGGTCCTCCGACACCTTCCCGTCCAGATCGATCGTTCCCTCATCGACGAGGTCGAGCATGAGTGCGCACATGACCGGCTGGGTCGCCTGTGCTCCGCGGATGCTGGCGGAGCCGTCGACCCCGCTGTCGCCGTACCCGCGCAGATACTCGCTTCCATCGCTGCCCCAGACGCCGACGACGGCTTCGGTCGAACCGCTCTGCTGCATGGCCGACGCGATGGCGTCATCGATGCCGCTCGCGAGTGCCGGGTCGACGGTGTTGACGTCGGCGGAACTGGTCACCGAATCGCCGTCGGTGCATGCCGTGAGACCGAGTGCGGCGACAACGATGGCCCCGACGGCCAGCAGGCGGGTGCAAGGGGCAAAGCGCGGAATCAAATTCGACCGCCAATCTCGAAGGTGAATTGGACACAGAACACACGGGAGTCTACTGCGTGCGACTGGGAAGTTTGGCGCCGGGTAGGGCGAAGTGAGGCCACCCTTACTAGACTGACGTGGTGACGAATTTTTCGGATGACGTGATCTCGGGCGTGACCCGGCACATGAACGGCGACCATATGGCCGACAACCTCCTGATCGCGCGTGCTTTCGGGCACCCCGGCGCCACCTCGAGCACCATGGTGGGCGTGACCGGCGCCTCCGGCCGATGGCTCGTGACGGATGCCGAGGGAGAGCACGAACTGACGGTGGAATGGCCCGGTGGCCCGATCACGGAGCGACCGGAGATCCGGCGCGAGGTCGTCGCGCTCTACACCGCGGCGTGCGCGAAGCTCGGTGTGCCGGCGCGCGACGAGCACGGCGCGCAGCCGCAGAGCGACGCTGCTGATGCGTCCGTCGACGCGCCAGCCGCAGCGCCAGAGGACCGGCCGTTCTCCGTCGTCATCCGTGAGAGCTCGTGGTCGGATCACTCCGACAGCGAGGGGGCGACGTTCATGGAAGACATCATGCGCGGCAAGGGGTCGCTGCAGGACTACATCGATCTCGTCGCACAGCATTACTTCATGTACGAAGCCCTCGAGGCTGCCGCTGATCAGGTCGCCGCAGACCCGCGCTTCGCCGGCTTCCATTCGCCGTCGCTCGTGCGTCTGCCAGCACTCGAGGCGGACCTCGTGCACCTCATCGGCGCCGACTGGCGCGAGCAGATCGTCGCCGTTCCTGCAACGCTCGAGTATGCGGCGCGCATGCGGGAGGTCGCGGCTGAGGGCTGGGCGGCCGGCGTGGTCGCGCATCACTACACGCGGTATCTCGGCGACCTCTCGGGCGGGCAGTACATCGCGAAGCGCGTCGCGAAGCAGCACGATCTGCCGAGCGCCGGAATCGCGTTCTACGACTTCTCCGAGCTGGGCGATCTCGCCGAGTTCAAGAATCAGTACCGGGCGGCGCTCGATGTTCTCGGCGAGCAGCTCGACGAGGCCGAGCGCGCCCGCATGCTCGACGAGGTGCGCGCGGCGTACGCATTCAATACGGCGGTTTTCCGCGACCTGGGCCAGGCGAAGCTCGCGGTGGCGTAGTCCCCGTCACGCGATGCAGGCTCTGGGGATCGGGCGGAGCCCGATCCCCGCACGCGTACTGTCTTTGCGGCGAGTTCTTCCGCTCAGACGGACTCTTCTTTGCCGCGCATGAACCGGACGACATTGGGGTCGACGATGACGTCGCGCGGCTGCAGCGGACGCTGCAGGTACAGGCCGTCGAGTGAGCGCACGCGGCTCAACGCCACATACGTCTGACCCGCGCTGAAGGCTCTGGGTCCGAGATCGACGACCGCTGCGTCGTAGGTGTGTCCCTGCGACTTGTGCACGGTGACCGCCCAGGCGAGGCGCAGCGGAAACTGCTCGAACTCAGCCACTACCTCTTTCTCGAGTTTCTTCGTCTCGGCGTCGTACCGGTAGCGGTACCGCTCCCAGACCATCGGTTCGACCTCGAACTCCTCGCGATCCACCTCGACCCACACGGTCCCGTCGACGCGCGAGACGGTGCCGATCGTGCCGTTCACCCAGCGCCCGTCCGAGTCGTTCCGCAGGAACATCACCTGCGCTCCCGGTTTCAGCTCGAGCACCTCGTCGGCGGGGTAGGTGTTCTCGCGGAACTCGCCGTTGATCTCGGCGACCGCGCGAAGCGATGAGCCGGTGATCTCGGAGAGGCGCTGGGCGTTCAGGCGATTCACCGTGGCGTTCGTCGTGGCGAGGGTGATGACGTCGCGCGGGGCTGGCCGCGCGCCCGCCGAGTTCAGCTCGTGCGCCTGATCCTCGGTCACGACCCCGTGGCGCACCGCGCCGAGAATCTGTTTGAAACGGTCGTCGCGCTGACGGTGCACTTCGAGCAGTTCGATGGTCGAGAGCGGCGTCGATGTCCACACGTTGGCGTCGAAGAACCACAGCGAGCGGTACGTGTCCGCGAAGTAGGCGCGCTCGTGGGGGTCGCGCGGAGGCACGGGCGGCAATTGGTAGGGGTCGCCGAACATGATGATCTGCGCGCCGCCGAACGGATCGTGCTTCTTGCCGCGCGCGAGGCGCAGCGATCGGTCGATCGCGTCCATCAGGTCGGCCGACACCATGGAGATCTCGTCGATGACGAGGGTGTCGATCGCGGCGAGCATCTTCTTGAGCTCAGCGGGCTGATCCAGCTCGTGGTCCGCGATGATGCCGGTGGGCAGCCGGAGCAGCGAGTGGATCGTCTGCCCGCCGACGTTGAGCGCGGCCACGCCGGTGGGGGCGCATACCGCGATGATCTTGCTCGTGTTCCACGAGAGGTGGTTCAGGATGGTCGACTTGCCGGTGCCGGCGCGGCCGGTGATGAACAGGTGCTCGCGGGTGTGCTCGATGCGTTCGTAGACGGCGAGCTGCTCGGCGGAAAGTTCAGGACGGGCCACCCGAACAGGCTACTGCCCCAGGGCCCGTGCTGCGCGCCTCACCTGGGGGCGCGCACCGGAAGCAGCAGCAGGAGCCCGATGAGCAGCACGGCTCCGATGCCGATGATGCCGAAGATGGTCGCGCCCCCGATCGCGATCGCGATGGTGAAGCCCGCGGGTGCCAGGAACGAGACCGCGCGGCCGGTGGTGGCGTAGAGGCCGAAGATCTCTCCTTCTCGGCCCGGCGGAATGAGCCGGGCGAGGAACGAACGGCTCGCCGACTGCACCGGTCCGACGAAGATGCAGAGCAGGAGACCGAAGATCCAGAACACCCACGTGCCCGAGTCGTGCAGCGCGAAGACGAGCATGGCGCAGATGACCATGAGCACGATCGACCAGACCATGACGCGCTTCGCCCCCAATTGATCCTCGAAGAAGCCGACGAGGATCGTCGCCAGCCCCGCGACGACGTTCGCCGCGATGGCGAAGAGGATCACGGTCGTGTTGTCGAACCCGAAGCTCCGCGCGGCGATCACTCCGCCGAACGTGAAGACGCCTGCGAGCCCGTCGCGGAACACGGCGCTCGCGATGAGGAAGTGCAGGGTGTGCCGCGCATCGCGCCAGAGGCCGGCGACGCTCCGGAACACGTCGGCGTATGCGCGCAGGAACCAGCGTCCCTTGCTCTCGGGGTGAGCGGCCGCCGGGATCTCGGGCACCGCGAAGAAGACGGGGATCGCGAAGACGGCGAACCACGCGGCGGCGAGGAGCATGGCGATGCGCACGTTCCAGGCGCCATCCGAGGTGACGCCGAACCAGCCGACCTCGGGGAAGATGAACCCGACGAGGATGAGGGCGAGCAGTACGATCCCGCCGAGGTACCCCATGCCCCAGCCCAGGCCCGAGATCTTGCCGACGTTGCCGTTGTTCGCGATCTGCCCCAGCATCGCGTTGTAGCTGACGCTCGCGAACTCGAAGGCGACGTTGCCGATCGCGAGCAGCACGAGGCCGAAGATCAAGAACTGCTCGTCCGGGGCCACGAGCACCATCAGCAGGGTGGAGACGACGACGATGCCCGTGTTGATGCCGAGCCAGGTCTTCCGGCGACCCGCCTGGTCGGTGAGGCGCCCGATCACCGGCGCGAACAGCGCGACGACGATGCCGGCGACGAGCAACGCGATCCCGAGCTCGGCCGAGACCTGCTCTTCCGGGCCGAACGGGGCGCTCGTGATGTAGACGCTGAAGACGAAGGTCGTGACGACCGCGTTGAACGATGCCGACCCCCAGTCCCACAGCGACCAGGCGAACACGGTTCGCTTCTTCACGGAGGCGGGGGCGGCTGGGCCCGACGCGGCGGGGGCCGGCAGCACGTGGTCGCTCATGGGATTCAGCGTAGCCCCGTCACGGCTCGGGGCGAGGAGCTTCGCTGCCGTTCATGGCTCCGTCATCTTCCGTTGGTTCCCTGGTGCGCGCTTCCGCTCCGCCGTAGGCTCGGGCCGGAGGCGCAGGAGCTTCCCTGACCCGAGGAGCCAGAATGCCAATCCAGCACACCGTCGTTTTCCGCCTCATCCACGCCAGGGGGTCTTCCAAGGAGGCGGAGTTCTTGGAGTCGGCGGCGCGTGATCTCGCGCAGATTCCCGGCGTGAACGGGTTCACCGTGCAGCGCCAGGTCAGTCCGAAGAGCGGCCTGGAGTGGCAGTTCTCCATGGTGTTCCTCGACGAGAGCGCGTTCCGCGCCTACAACGAGCATCCGGCTCACGTCGAGTTCGTGCGGGCGAGGTGGGCCGTCGAGGTCGCCGAATTCCAGGAGTACGACTTCGTCGTGCACGTGAGCTCGGACGAGCGCTGAGACGCTCGCACTTCTCATTCTGAGAGTTGAGTGGGATCGACTCAAGTTTTGACGTGCAGACTTGACCTTCGCTGAGCGGCGAGTAAACTTGAGTCCAACAGGCTCAACATCGTGAGCACTCGCGCTCTCGTGCGAGTCGGCGGTGACGAGCAGTCTCCGGCCAGGCGCTTCGTCTGGTCGATCCGATCGACAGAAGGAGCACATATGTCACGCGCAGTAGGCATCGACCTCGGCACCACGAACTCGGTGGTCTCCGTACTCGAAGGTGGCGAGCCCACCGTGATCGCGAACGCCGAAGGCCTTCGCACCACGCCCTCGATCGTCGCGTTCACGAAGGACGGGGAGGTGCTCGTCGGCGAGACCGCGAAGCGCCAGGCCGTCACGAACGTCGACCGCACGCTCTCCTCGGTCAAGCGCCACATGGGCACCGACTGGAAGACCGACGAGATCGACGGCAAGCGCTACACCGCGCAGGAGATCAGCGCGCGCACGCTGCAGAAGCTGAAGCGCGACGCCGAGACCTACCTGGGCGACAAGGTGACCGACGCGGTCATCACCGTTCCCGCCTACTTCAACGACGCAGAGCGTCAGGCGACGAAGGAAGCCGGCGAGATCGCCGGGCTCAACGTGCTCCGCATCATCAACGAGCCGACCGCTGCGGCGCTCGCGTACGGCCTCGACAAGGGCAAAGAGGACGAGCTGATCCTCGTCTTCGACCTGGGGGGCGGCACGTTCGACGTGTCCCTGCTCGAGGTGGGCAAGGATGACGACTTCTCGACGATTCAGGTGCGCGCCACGGCCGGTGACAACCGCCTCGGCGGCGACGACTGGGACCAGCGGATCGTGCAGTGGCTGATCCAGCAGTTCAAGTCTTCGACCGGTGTCGACGTGGCGAAGGACAAGATCGCGCTCCAGCGTTTGAAGGAGGCGGCGGAGCAGGCCAAGAAGGAGCTCTCGAACTCGACGAGCACCCAGATCCAGCTCCCGTACCTCTCGCTCACCGAGAACGGTCCGGCGAACCTCGATGAGACGCTCTCCCGCGCCAAGTTCGAGGAACTCACCAAGGATCTGCTCGAGCGCACCCGCAAGCCGTTCCAGGACGTCATCGCCGAAGCCGGTGTGAAGGTGTCCGACATCGCGCACGTCGTGCTCGTCGGCGGATCGACCCGTATGCCCGCCGTGACGGAATTGGTGAAGTCGCTCACCGGCGGCAAGGAGCCGAACAAGAGCGTGAACCCGGACGAGGTCGTCGCCGTGGGCGCCGCACTGCAGGCCGGCGTGCTGAAGGGGGAGCGCAAGGACGTTCTGCTCATCGACGTGACTCCGCTCTCGCTCGGTATCGAGACCAAGGGCGGCATCATGACGAAGCTCATCGACCGCAACACCGCGATCCCGACGAAGCGCAGCGAGACGTTCACGACGGCGGAAGACAACCAGCCCTCCGTCGCCATCCAGGTCTTCCAGGGCGAGCGCGAGTTCACCCGCGACAACAAGAACCTCGGAACGTTCGAACTCACCGGTATCGCACCGGCCCCGCGCGGCGTGCCCCAGGTCGAGGTGACCTTCGACATCGACGCCAACGGCATCGTGCAGGTCTCCGCGAAGGACAAGGGCACCGGCAAGGAGCAGACGATCACGATCTCCGGCGGCTCGACGCTCTCGAAGGAGGACATCGAGCGCATGGTGCGCGAAGCCGAGGAGCACGCTGCTGAAGACAAGCAGCGACGCGAAGCGGCGGAGGTGCGCAACAACGCGGAGCAGCTCGCCTACTCGGTCGAGAAGCTCATCTCCGAGAACGACGACAAGCTGCCCGAGGACGTGAAGACCGAAGTGCAGGGAGATCTCGACGCGCTGAAGCAGGCGCTCGCCGGTGACGACGACGAAGCAGTGAAGAACGCTTCGGAGAAGCTCGGCCAGAGCCAGACGAAGCTCGGCGAGGCGATCTACGCGGCCGCGCAGGCCGAGTCTCCTGCTGAAGGCGGCGCCGATGCAACGTCGAACGACGATGACGTGGTGGACGCCGAAGTTGTTGAAGACGACGAGGAGAAGAAGTAACCATGGCGAACGAGGAACAGCGCACGCCCGGGGAAGACCCGAACGCTGACGAGGTTCCTGCTCAGGAGCCGGAGTCGCAGGACTCCGGCTCCTCGCCCCAGTCCGATCTCACGGTCGATGACATTCTGGGAGCGGAGCAGAGCGACGCCGCAGCGGACGTCGACGCGGCGAACGAGGCAGCGGCGGGGAACGAGGCGGACAACCCGTATCTCGATGATCTGCGGAGGCTGACGGCCGAGTACGCCAACTATCGAAAGCGCACGGAGTCGAACGCGGCCGTCGAGAAGCAGCGGGCGATCGCAGCGGCGGTCTCCCCGATGCTGACGGTGCTCGACGATCTGGATCGCGCTGAGAAGCACGGCGATCTGGCAGAGGGCACGGCGTTCGCAACGATCGCCCAGAAGATTCGCGGAACGTTCGAGCGCATCGGCGTGCAGAGCTTCGGTGAAACGGGTGAAGTGTTCGACCCGCAGATCCACGAGGCCATTGCACAGGTTCCGGTTCCCGGCACCGAGCAGCACACGGTGCTCGACGTCATCGAGCGCGGATATCGCATCGGCGAGGTCGAACTGCGCCCCGCCAAGGTCGCGGTGGCGGTGGGAGCGGATGGCTAGTCAGGATTGGCTCGATAAAGACTTCTACCAGCTTCTCGGCGTCTCGAAAGACGTCGGCGACGCCGAGCTGAAGAAGACTTACCGCAAGCTCGCGCGCAAGTACCACCCGGATTCCAACCCGGGTGACGCGGTTGCCGAGGCGAAATTCAAGGAGATCAGCGAGGCGTACTCGGTGCTCTCCGACCCCGAGCAGCGCGCCGAGTACGATCAGATCCGCGCGATGGGCGCCGGCGGTGCCCGCTTCACCGCGGGTGGCGGCGGAAACCAGGGCTTCGAGGACGTCTTCGGCGGCATGTTCGGCGGAGGCGGGCGCAACACCCATTTCCAGTCGGGCGGCCCTCAGGGCTTCGAAGACATCTTCGGAGGCATGTTCGGCGGAGCTCCACCGCGCGGGCCGCAGTCCGGGCGTGACATCCAGGCCACGACGACCCTCGACTTCGAGACGGCGGTGCAGGGTAAGACGGTCACGTTGCAGGCCTCGACCGGTTCGGTCAAGGTGAAGATCCCTGCAGGAGTCTCCGACGGTCAGAAGATCAAAGTGCGCGGCAAGGGCGAACCGAGCCCCACGGGCGGACCAGCGGGAGACATCATTCTCACCGTGAGCGTGCGCAAGCACCCCGTGTTCGAGCGCGACGGCCAGAACCTCCGCGTGAAGCTGCCGGTGACGTTCTCCGAAGCGGCGCTGGGGGCGACGGTCGAAGTGCCGACACTCGGTGGCGCTCCGGTGAAGCTCAAGGTGCAGCCCGGCACGCCGAGCGGCCGCGTGCTTCGCGTCAAGGGGCGCGGAGTGTCGAGCTCGAAGGGCACCGGCGACCTTCTCGCCGAGGTGCAGATCGTGGTTCCCTCGCATCTGTCGCCAGAGGCGAAGGCGGCGCTCGAAGCGTTCCGCGACGTCGAACCGCAGGAGAACCCGCGAGCCGATCTCCTGGCTCGCGCGAAGGGATAATCTCCTCTCATTGAGCGAGGAGCGCAGTGCCGGCCGTGCGGCCCGCACTGCGCTCCTCGACGAGCCACACGAAAGCAGGTCAGCATCATGGCGAATCCGCAACTGGACCGTTTCACGCCGGTATTCGCCATTGCCGCGGCCGCAGAGCTCGCCGAGATGCACCCCCAGACCCTGCGGCAGTACGACCGCATCGGACTCGTCTCACCGCAGCGCACCCGCGGGAACACCAGGCGGTACTCGCTGCACGACGTGGCCAGGCTGCGAGAGGTCGCGCGTCTCTCCGCAGAAGGGCTCAGCCTCGAGGGCATCCGCCGCGTGCTCGAGCTCGAAGACCAGGTGCGCCGTCTCGAGGGGCGCGTGCGCGACCTCGAACGCGCACTGACGGAGGAACGACTGCAGCGCCCCGACCGCCGCGTCTTCGCGGCCGGATCCGCCGGGGGAGAAGTGGTCACCCTCCGTCGCGGCACGCGCATGCGGCGCAACGCCGAGGTCGTCGTGTGGCAGCCGTGAGCCCGCACGATACCGATGATCGACTCGAGGCCCTGTTCGCGCAGCTGACGCGCGAACCTGATTTCGACGCGCCGGAGCTGCAAGCGTTCGATGCCGCCGACCAGCTCATCCTCCGCACCGCGGCCGACGACTTGGCCGACCACCCATTCGCGGTCCCCTTGGGAGTCGACGACGTCGTCGTCATCGGCGACCGCCATGGCGCACTCACCCTCGGAGCCGCGACCGTGTTCGGAGTCGCGGGGATCCGGACCCATCAGGACCCGCTGCTCGGAGAGCGCGCCCTGGCTCAGAACGCCCGGCGCGTGCAGTTGGCAGGCCGGTACACGAACCACGGGCTCGATGCCGCTGCGCTGACGGGCGCACGGGTCGTGCTCGTGCAACTGCCGCGCGGCCTCGACGCGCTCGCCGAGGTGTCTCGCGCGATCGCGCGCTGGGCGGACCCGGAGGTGCGCGTCTTCGCCGGCGGTCGGGTGAAGCACATGACGCGCGCGATGAATGACGTGCTCGCTCGCGATTTCTCGGAGGTCTCGGCAGGTCTCGGCTGGCGCAAGTCGCGCGTGCTCCGCACGGCAGGGCCCCGAGTGCCGGCGACGATGGAGAGCGCGTTCCCGAGGTGGGGCACCGATCCAGCGCTCGACTTCTCGCTCGCGGCCTTCGGCGCGACATTCGGCGGCCCGGTGCTCGACCACGGCAGCAGGCTGCTCCTCACCACGCTCGCCGACACGCAGCGGCAACCCGCCACGATCGTCGATCTGGGATGCGGCAACGGTGTGCTCGCCGTGTCGGCCGCGCGCCGCTTCCCCGAGGCGCGCGTGCTGGCAACCGATCAGTCCACGGCGGCCGTCGCGGCCACCCGCCTCACGGCCCAGGCGGCGGGGGTGGCGGATCGCATCGCCGTCGAGCGTTCCGACGCGCTCGAGGCGGTGCCCGATGCGTGGGCGGACCTGATCGTGCTCAACCCGCCGTTCCACACCGGCGCGACGGTGCACGCCGGAGTCGGTCATCGCCTCATCCGCGCGTGCCGCCGTGCGCTCGCGCCAGGCGGGGAACTGCGGCTCGTCTTCAACTCGCATCTCGGGTACCGACCGCTCGTCGAGCGAGAGGTGGGGCCGACGCGGCAGCTCGCGCGCAATGCCGTCTTCACCGTGCTGTCGGCGACGCGCGAACCCTGACCGGGACGAGGCCGACGCGGCGCTGCGCGCGGAGGACGCCGGATTGCGGCGCCGCGTGAGGCCGGCGGCGCGCGGTGCTGAGAGTACTGTGGAACCGATATGACGAATTCGGCTCCGGCGTTCCTCTGGCGGCTGGCCCCGAGCATCTACGGGCCGTCGGTGCTCTTCTCATTGGGCGAGTACGCGATTCTGCCGCTCGTCGCCGTCATCGCGGTCGAGATGGGCGCGAGCATCGCGCTCGCCGGGGTGATCGCCTCCGCGGCCGTCGTCGGGCAGGTGCTCGGCAACCTTCCGGCGAGCTGGGTGGTCTCACGAGCCGGTGAACGCGCGGCGATGCTGCTCGCCGCCGCCGTCGCCCTGCTCGGCTGCCTCGGGGTCGCCTTCGCCCCGACTCCAGCGCTGCTCGGCGCAGCCGTGCTCGTCATCGGGTTCGCCGCCGCCTCGTTCGGGCTCGCGCGGCACGCGTTCATGACGACGCGCGTTCCGCTGCACTTCCGGGCTCGGGCCCTGTCGCTGCTCGGCGGAACGAACCGGCTCGGGCGGTTCATCGGCCCGTTCCTCGCCGCGGCCATGATCGCCGCGACCGGCGATCCGGAGGCCCCGGTCTGGGCGTTCGCCGCGTGCCTGGTGCTCGCCGCAGCGCTCGTCGCCTGGGCGCCCGATCCCGAACGCGCAGCGCCTGATCCCGAACGCGCAGCGCCCGACGCCAGCGCCGATGGAAGCGCGCGCAGCACAGTGTCGCGCACCGCGTCGCGCACCGTCCCCAGTGAATCCCGCCCGGGGGTGCTCGGGGCGGTGCGCGACGGCGGGGCGGCGCTCCTGCGCATCGGAGGCGCCTCCGCGATCCTCTCCGGCATGCGGTCGATCAAAGACGTGCTGCTCCCGCTCTGGGGAGTGTCGATCGGACTCGACGCGACGCAGGTCGCGCTGGTCGTCGGCATCTCAGGCACCGTCGACTTCCTCTTCTTCTACACGAGCGGCCAGATCATGGATCGCTTCGGCCGCCTGTGGGCCAGCCTCCCTGCGATGGTCGTGATGGCGATCGGGTTCCTCGTGCTCGCGGGCACGCACGACCTGCCGGGAGCCGGCGTCTGGCTGCTCGTGATCGCGATCGTGGTCGGTCTCGGAAACGGCCTGTCGAGCGGCATCAACATGACGCTGGGCGCTGACCTCGCGCCCGCCGACCATCCGGCGCCGTTTCTCGCGGCATGGCGCACGTTGACCGACTTCGGCGGCGCTGTCGCGCCCCTCGCCGTCTCCGGGCTCGCCGCAGTATCGCTGCCCGTCGCGAGTGTCGCCGCCGGGCTGCTCGCGGTCGCCGGCGCCGTCGGATTCGGGCGATGGATTCCGCGGTATCTGCCGCACGTCGGTCGGCGCCCGCCGCGATCCGCCGACTGAAGTGGTTCCAAGCCGCGGTTTGTAGACTGGTGCAGCGTCGTGCGTCGTCCGCGCGAATCCGCACCCATCTCCGACCGAAGGACTCCCGCGCACCGTGAGCACCACCGATCGCCAGGCTCCCCTGCGTATTCTGCAGGGCTGCGACACCTTCTCTCCAGATGTGAACGGCGCCGCTCGGTTCGCCGAACGCCTCTCAGCCGGGCTCGTGCAGCGCGGCCACGACGTCCACGTCGTCGCACCCGCGAAGCGCCACAGCCAGCACGGCAGCTACGTCGAGACCATCGAAGGCGAGCGCATGACCGTGCACCGGTGGGCGAGTTGGCGCTGGTACCCGCACGACTGGCTGCGGTTCGTGCTGCCCTGGAGGGCGCGCGGATACGCGCGAAAGCTGCTCGACCGGGTGCGACCCGACGTCATCCACATCCAGTCGCACATCGTCATCGGCCGGGCGCTCGCCATCGAGGGCGCGAAGCGGGGCATCCGAATCGTCGCCACGAACCACGTCATGCCGGAGAACGTGCTCGACTTCACGCTGCTGCCCGAGAAGGCGAAGCGCGTCTTCGTGCGCTGGGGCTGGAACGCCGCTGACCGCGTGCTCCGGCTCGCCGCCGCCGTCACCACGCCCACCCGTCGGGCGGCGGACTTCCTCGAGCGCAATACCCACCGCCGCGGCGTGCGACCGGTGAGCTGCGGGCTTCGCGCCTCCGATTACACCGCGGATCTCGAGCCCCGCACCGCGAACAAGCTCGTCTTCGTCGGTCGCGTCACGCTCGAGAAGGAGATCGACGTGATTCTCCGCGCGATCCCGCGCCTCGACGAATCACTCGACGTGCACTTCACCGTCGTCGGCGACGGCGACCAGCGCAAGAATCTCGAGAAGCTCGCCGAAGAACTCGGCATCTCCGATCGTGTCGAATTCACCGGTCGGGTCACCGACGCCGAACTGCGCGCGCACCTCACCAGTGCGAGCGTCTTCACCATCGCATCGATCGCCGAGCTGCAGTCGATCGCGACGATGGAGGCCATGGCCTCGGGTCTCCCCATCGTCGCCGCGAACGCGATGGCGCTGCCGCACCTCGTGCACGACGGGGAGAACGGCTTTCTCTTCCAACCGGGCAACGACCGCGAGCTCGCGAGCCGCATCACCCGCGTGCTGCAGCAGACACCAGAGGAGTACCTGCGCATGCAGCGCGCGTCGCTCGAAGCGGTCACCGTGCACGACATCGATCGCACCCTCGACACGTTCGAGGAGCTCTACCGCGGCGAAGCCGACTCCCGCTGACCGTGCACATCCTCATCGTCACCGATCAGCACCCCGAATCGCTCGGCGGTGTGCAGGTGGCGATCCGCATGCAGCGACGCGCTCTCGAACGCCTCGGGCATCGTGTCACGGTCGCGGCACCCGCACTGCACCGACTCGGCTACTCGACGGCGGAGCCGGATCGCGACGCGTACATCGACCTCCCCTCTCGACCGATCACGCGCGATCGCGAGTACAGCCTCACCTGGCCGGGGAGGGGTGCTGATCGGAGGCTCGCGAACGCGCTCGCGGCCAGGCCGCCCGTCGACCTGGTGCACGTGCAGGGCGACTTCTGGGGAGCGATGAACGGCGTCCGTGCGGCACGAGGTCTCCGGGTGCCGATCGTGCACACGATGCACAATCACGTCGATGAGGGCACGCGCGCCGTGACGCCGCTCGCGCCGCTCGCGTTCGCGGGGCTGCGCGCGTGGCGGCGGCTCGTTCTCGGCCGCCCGCGCGGGGGCGTCGATCCTGCTTCGCGCGGCGCGTGGAGGTACCTGGCCGAGCTCGCAGCCGACGCCGACACCGTCACCGCACCGTCGCAGCACTTCGCCGAGGCGCTGCGACGGCACGGGGTGAGCTCCACCGTGCTCGTCACGCCGAACGGGGTGGACGACGAAGCGGTCGCCGCTGCTCGGGAGGTGCCGCGCTCGGAACGAACTCGCCCGAAGCTCGTGTGGCTCGGGCGCATGAGCCACGAGAAGCGCGTACTCGAGTTCATCGATGCGATCGCGCTGTCGGGAATCGACGCCGACATCGCCCTGCACGGAGCCGGGCTGCTGCTGCCGCGCGTCGAAGAGCGCATCGCTGCGCTCGGGCTCGCCGACCGGGTGACCATCCCCGGGCCGGTGCCCTATCCCGCTGCGCTCGCGGCGCTGCGGGATGCCGACGCCCTGGTGCAGACGTCGATCGGGTTCGAGACGCAGGGCCTCACGCCGTTCGAAGCGGCAGCGCTCGGAACGCCGACCATCTTCTCCGACGCGGAGATCGCCGACGACGTCGACGTCGACCAGAAGTGGGTGGTGGCCGACGGAAGCGTCGCAGCCCTCGCGCGTGCACTGCGGGAGGCCGCCGCGGAATTGGCGGCTGCTCCGGGAGTGCGACGGGTGGATGCGTCAGCGGCGACGCGTTTTCTGCAGTCGGCGCGCAGCGGCGAGATGCTCGCCGTGTACGAGTCGGTGCTCAGCGCCGCTCGCAGCGCCTGAGGGGCGCGATGGGGAGTGCGTGAAGCTGCCGGAGCCGCGCGTGCGCGCGACGGGGCTAGAAGCGCCAGACGGCGGCGGTGAAGCCCTCCGGCGGCGCCGGGGTCCAGTCCTGCTCCTCGGTGACCAGGCCGGAGCCGCCGGGGCTGTTCGACTGGATGATCGTGAAGGTGCCGTCGTCGTTGACCTCGGTGATGAGCACCGTGTGGACGCCGGTCACCCACGACGTGGGGGAAGCGGTGTACTCGTACTGGATGATGTCGCCAGCTTCGGCATCGGCGAGCGACACGCGAGTCGCGCCCGTGTAGTTCGCCACGGGATCGCCGCTTCCGTTCCAGGCGCCGTTGCCTGCCTTGACCCAGCGCTGCGCAGACATGATGCACTCGCCCGGAGCGTTCCACCCGGTGGGGCGGCTGGTGCCGATCTCGCTCTTCGCGAGCTCGATCGCCGCTTCGACGTCGTAACCGTGCGGAACCGTCGCGATCTCTTCTTCGACCTGCAGTACCGACTCGATGGAAGCGCCGGCGAGGGCGTCTTCAGTGGTGTCGAGCTGCTGGGCGACGGTGGTGACGGGCTGTACGGCTGCGGCCGGTGAGGAGAAATCCTCGAGCGGCACATCGGCCGCCGCTGGTGCTGCGCCGACGGCAAAGGTCACTGAGGAAACCAGGCCGACTACGAACGCCTTGGCAGAAACATTCACGCGATAAACTCCGGACTTTCCAACAAAAAGCGCCGGGCGGTGGCCCGTGCGCCTCACCTAGTATGCGTTACCGTTCCGTTACTTTCAAGTTCAGTAGTCAGGTCTCGTACATCTTCAGGTTTCTTTCGGGCGACGAACAGGCGTCTGTGAGGTCTCCGACGCGGTCGACGGCGCCCCCGGTTCGGCGTGCTGACAAGAACCCGCTAGACTGGTGCGCGCTGGCTTCGGCCAGTGAGGAGGATTCGCCTAGCGGCCTATGGCGCACGCCTGGAACGCGTGTTGGGTTCACGCCCTCGGGGGTTCAAATCCCCCATCCTCCGCCATCAGGGCCCGTCGCATTGCGGCGGGCCCTGTCGCGTCTGCCGGCCTGGTGGGGGAGAGCCGCGCCGAGCTCACTCTGAGCTGGCGAGCAGCTGCTCTCGCACGCTTCGGCGCAGCACCTTGCCGATGAGCGAGCGGGGGAGGTCTTCGACATGGAAGAAGCGTCTCGGCACCTTGTACGGGGTGAGGCGCGTGCGGCAGAAGTCCCGCAGGGCCGCCGGTTCCAGCTCCGCACCGTCTCGGAGCACCACGGCGGCGGCGACCTCCTCGCCGCCATCGGGCCTCGGCAGCCCCACGACGGCAGCCGCGACCACGTCCGGGTGCGCCGCGATGGCGCTCTCCACCTCGCTCGGCGAGACGTTGAATCCCCCCGTGATGATGATCTCTTTGAGTCGATCGACGATCGTCACGAACCCGTCGTCAGAAACCTCGGCGATGTCACCCGTTCTGAGCCACCCGTCGGGCAGCAGGGCCTCCGCAGTCTCGATCGGGCGACCCCAGTACCCCTGGAAGACCTGGGGGCCGCGGATGAGCAGTTCTCCGGCTTCGCCCAAGGGAAGGTCGGTCAGGGGATCCTCCGGGTCGACGACGCGGATCTCGGTGCTGGGAAACGGCACGCCGACCGTTCCAGGACGCCGGGTCTTGCCGATCGGATTGCCGAGTGCGACCGGCGAGCTCTCCGTCATCCCGTAGCCCTCGACGAGCAGGCCGCCCGTCGCGTCTTCCCATCGCTCGACCGTCGCGACTGGCAGGCTCATGGCGCCGGAGATGGCGAAGCGCACGCTGGAGAGATCGACGGTTCCGCGAGACGCCGCACGCGCGAGCTGATCGTAGATCGGAGGAACCGCTGGCAGGAACGTGGGGGCGCTCTTGCGCGCCGCCTTCGTCACGAGGTCGACGCTGAAGGTCGGGAACAGGACGAGTTTGGCCCCGATGCTCATCGCGAAGGTCAGGCACAGCGTCATCCCGTAGGCGTGGAAGAGCGGCAGCACTCCGTAGAACGTCTCGGACCCTGCGACGAGCCCCGGCACCCACGCCCGGCCCTGCATCGCGTTGGCCATGAGGTTCGCGTGCGTGAGAATCGCACCCTTCGGGGTCCCGGTGGTGCCGCTCGTGTACTGCAGGAGCGCCGTATCCCGCAGCGCAGGACCCGAGACGCGCTTGGAGAGCCGTCGGTGGTCGAGCAGCGATTTCCACGAGATGAGATCCTTCGCCCGCGGCGCGGCCGTCAGTTTCGCCCGCGATGCGCGCGCCGCCGGAATCGGCAGCCGCAGGAGGAGACGCTGCGCGCGGGGCATGGCGGCGGTCAGGTCAACGCTCACGATGCGTTCGAGCTTGAGATCCGACGGGAACCCGGCGACGGTGTCCACGACCTTGTCCCAGACGATGGCGAACCGGGCGCCGTGATCCTCGAACTGGTGACGCAGCTCGCGCGCCGTGTACAGCGGATTGTGCTCCACGACGATGGCGCCGAGCCGGAGCACGGCGTAGAACGCGACGACATGCTGCGGACAGTTCGGGAGCACGAGCGCTACGCGATCCCCCTTGGTCACGCCGATGCGCCGCAGCCCCTCAGCCGCGCGTTCGACCTGTTCCCCCAATTGCCGGTAGGTCGTCGGAGCACCGAAGAACTCGAGTGCGACATGGGAGGGAAACGCTCGCACACTCGCCGAGAGCATCTCGGGCAGCGATTGCGCCGGTTCATCGATCTCTGCGGGCACACCCTCCGCATACGAGGTGAGCCAGGGGCGAGAAGAAGCGTACGGGGAGGCGACCATGGTTCTATCCTGCCGTCTCGCCGGTCGCCCCGGCAGAATATTCCGCGTCGAACTCGAAGGAGCGGTGCGGAGCAGATCGCGCCACTATAGGGCAGCCGACGCCAGTTCGCGACCCCGATGACGACGCGCGCCGGCCGTCATTCACTGGAGAGGAACGTCCGCATCTTCGAGCCGACACGGGAAGAGCACCTGATGAACACGGATCACACCTCACGCACCGCGAGCGCGCATCGGCGCCCGCAGACCGACGCCAGGAAGGCAGCACCGGACCCGGAGGATTCGCGGAAGCCCGATGGGCCGACGGATCTGCAGAAGCGGTCATGGGTGTACGTTCTGCGCAAAACACTCCGCGAATTCGGAGCGGACCAGTGCACCGATATCGCGGCGAGCCTCACGTACTACGCCGTACTCGCGCTCTTCCCCGCGCTCATCGCGATCTTCTCGCTGCTGGGCGTCTTCGGGCAGGGCCCTGCCGCGACGGATGCGATTCTGGGCATCGTCGGCGAAGTCGCTCCCGGGGGGACGGCAGATGTGGTGCGCGGGCCCATCGAGCAGTTCGCCACTTCGCCAGCTGCCGGTTTCGCCCTGGTGAGCGGCCTCGTCGTCGCCATCTGGTCGGCTTCCGGCTACGTGACGGCTTTCAGCCGTGCGATGAACCGGATCTACGAAATCGAGGAGGGACGACCGTTCTGGAAGCTCAAGCCGGCCCAGCTGCTCGTCACGATCATCTCGCTCGTGCTCATCGTGATCGCAGCGGTCATGCTCGTGGTCTCGGGGCCGGTCGCCGACGCGGTCGGCTCGGCGCTCGGCATCGGCGAGACTGCGACGATGGTGTGGTCGATCGCGAAGTGGCCCGTGCTCGCCGTGGTGTTCGCGCTGATCCTGGCGATCCTCTACTACGCCACTCCGAACGCCAAGCAGCCCAAGTTCCGCTGGATGAGCATGGGAGCCTTCCTCGCGCTCATCCTCCTCGCGATCGCGACTGCCGCGTTCGGCTTCTACGTCGCGAACTTCTCCAACTACGACAAGACCTACGGTTCGCTCGCGGGCGTCATCATCTTCCTCCTGTGGCTCTGGATCGCGAACAACGCCATTCTCTTCGGAGCCGAATTCGACGCCGAACTGGAGCGCGGCCGTGAACTGCAGGCCGGCATGCCCGCGGAAGAACGCATCCAACTCCCTCCGCGGGATACCCGCAAGAGCGACAAGGCCGCGAAGAAGGAGCAGAAGGACATCTACGAAGGGCGGGAGATCCGCGAGCGCAACGAGAGCTGACGGGCACCGCGGGCGGAGGGCCGGTCGCGGCAGCGCATAGCGCACGCACTGGCACGGCGCCAAGCCCTGTTCGTGCACCTCTCGCTCGGCCAAGCTGAGAAGACTTGAGATAGGAGAGCCATGTCCGCCACCGTCGACACATCATCCGCACTGCTCGCATTTCACGCGCGGGGGCCGCTGAGCGAATCGCTGCTCCGCAGCCTCGCCGGGGCGGAGGCGACCGCAGGTGCTCCGGAGGCGGCGCGGCGCGCGGTCGAGGAGAGTGCGGACATCACGCACGATGATGACATTCAGCTCGCGCTCTTCCTGCTCTACGCCTGCCACTACGGGTCCATCGACGGCATCTCCGCCGACTGCGAGTGGGACACCGCGCTCATCGAGGCGCGAGCGGTGCTGGAGGCGGCATTCGAATCGGAGCTGCGCGCACGCATCTCGCTTCCCGAGATTCCGACCCCGCAGGCGCGAGCCGTCGCGAAGGCTCTCTTCGATCTGACGTCGGCAGACGCCGGGCCCAGCCTGTCGCGGTACTTCGCCAAACGGGCGACGCAGGAGCAGGCCGAAGAGTTCCTGATGCAGAAGTCGATCTACACGCTCCGCGAAGCCGATCCGCATTCCTGGGCGATTCCGCGCCTGCGCGGGGGAGCGAAGGCGGCGCTCGTCGAGATTCAGGCGGACGAGTACGGGAGCGGCCGGCCGGACCGAGTCCACGCCACGATCTATGCGAAGACGATGCGCGAGGCGGGGCTCGACGACGCCTACGGGCGATACGTCGACGTCGTTCCCGCCATCACCTTCGCCTCGCACAACATGATGTCTATGTTCGGGCTCAACCGCAGGCTGGTCGGGGCGATCGTCGGGCACCTCGCCGCGTTCGAAATGACCTCCGCCATCCCGAATCGGCTGTACGGCGACGGATTCCGGCGCCTCGGATACGGCGAGGAAGTGACTGACTACTTCGACGAGCACGTCGAAGCCGACGCGGTGCACGAGCAGATCGCCGGGCGCGACATGGCCGGCGCGCTCGCCGAGGATCGACCCGAGCTCCTGCCGGACATCATGTTCGGAGCGGTGGCGTGTCTCACCGTCGACGGTTGGATGGGAGAGCACATGCTCGCCGCGTGGACTGAGGGGCGTTCGTCGCTCCGAGAGGCGACGGCCGCATGACTCCCGAGGAACCGTCGATCACTCCCTACCCCGACGGTCCGCTGATCGTGCGCGGGGCGATCAACCTGCGGACGTCGGACGGAGCGCCGATTCCGCAGAAGCGACGAACCATCGCGCTCTGCAGGTGCGGCCTCTCGACGATCAAACCGTTCTGCGATGGGACCCACCGGCTCTCCGGATTCCGCACGGACGACTAATGGCGGCATGATGGGCGACCGAGAAGCGGCTGAGTACGTCATCCCGCTGCGCTGGCGCGCGGATGACGAGCTCGCCGAGATGACGCCGTACCTGCGACAACTCGCCACATGGATCGACGTCACCGTCGTCGACGGGTCGGACGAGGAGCGGTTCTCGGCGCATGCTGACGCCTGGCGGGGTATCGTGCGGCACCTTCCGGTGACCGGCTCCGGCGCGGGCAACGGCAAGGTGCACGGGGTGCTCGCGGGAGTCGCAGCCGCGCGCCACGAGCGCGTCATCCTCGCGGACGACGATGTGCGGTACGACCGCCCCGCGCTGGCCGCCGTGATCCGCGCCCTGGGCGCCGCCGATCTCGTCAAACCGCAGAACTACTTCACCCCGGCCCCTTGGCACGCGAGGTGGGATACGGGCCGCAGCCTGCTCAATCGCGCGCTGGGTGAAGACTACCCGGGCACGTACGGGCTGCGACGGTCCACGTTCACCGCCATGGGCGGGTACGATCCCGAAGTGCTGTTCGAGAACTTGGAACTCGAACGCACCGTCCGCGCGCACGGGGGACGGGTCGCGCACCGACCCGGGATCTACGTCGCGCGGCGCCCGCCCTCGGCGCGCCACTTCCGGTCTCAGCGCGTGCGCCAGGCGTACGACAGCTGGGCTCAGCCCGCGCGTCTCCTCGCCGAAGCAGCGATCCTCCCGGTCGTGCTCTGGTGCCTGCGCAAGCGCGCACGCGCCATCGCCCTGCTCGGTGCGCTGCTGCTCGTCGCAGAGCGCGGTCGGCGGCGCAGCAACGGTCGCAGGGTCTTCCCGCGGAGCG
This sequence comes from Leucobacter manosquensis, assembly GCF_018304845.1. Classification (NCBI taxonomy): domain Bacteria; kingdom Bacillati; phylum Actinomycetota; class Actinomycetes; order Micrococcales; family Microbacteriaceae; genus Leucobacter; species Leucobacter manosquensis. The sequence goes on from NZ_JAFEVO010000001.1 coordinate 2,654,459, forward strand.
CGCCCTGGTGGGCGCCGCTGTGGATGATCGAACGGGGCGTCACGATCTGGATCGCCCTCGCACTGCGCCTGCGCGGAGGCGTGCGTTACGGAGACGCGCGGCTCAGCCGTGCTGCTCACTCGCAGGCTCAGCTGCGCCGCCGAGCCGAGACAGGCGATCGATCGCGGTACGCAGGGTCCGCTCGTCCTTGACGAAGGTGAAGCGCACCCACGACGAGAGCGCAGAAGCCGTCTCCGACCCTGCGCGGCAGAACGCGGAGATCGGCACGCACGCCACGCCGATCGCACCGGGCAGCATGCGCGCGAACGCCGCACCATCGGGTGCGGCATCGCTCAGGAACGGTGTCGCGTCGGCGCACACGAAGTACGTGCCGCCTGGGACCACGAGATCGAAGCCGGCCGCGCGCAGGCCCGAGACGAGCAGGTCACGGCGATCCGCCAAGGAGTCGCGCAGCTCGAGGATGTCGTCGTCGCCTGCGGCAAGGGCTCGTGCGATCGCGGGCTGGAACGGAGCTCCGCCCGAGTAGGTGAGAAACTGCTTCACCGCGGTGATCGCCTCGATGAGCGGCGCGGGGCCGACGGCCCATCCGATCTTCCAACCGGTGAGCGAGAACGTCTTGCCGGAGGACGAGATCGTGATGGTTCGGTCGGCCATGCCGGGAAGCGCCGCGAGCGCATGATGCCGGGCTCCGTCGAACGTGAGGTGCTCGTAGACCTCATCGGTCAGCACGAGAGCGTCGACGCGTTGCGCGACGTCGGCGATGAGGCCGAGCTCGTCGGCGCTCAGCACGGTGCCGGTGGGATTGTGCGGAGTGTTGATCACGATCACGCGAGTGCGGTCTCCCACGGCGTCGGCGAGGGCGGCGCGGTCTACTCGGAACGCGCCGTCCATGTGCCGGAGCGGCACCGTCACATGCGTCGCACCCGACATGGCGATGAGTGCGGCGTAGGCGTCGTAGAAGGGCTCGAGCGTCACGACCTCATCACCGGGACCGGTGAATGCGAGCAGCGCCGCGGCCAGGGCTTCCGTCGCGCCAGCCGTCACCAGCACCTCGGTCGACGGGTCGACGGCGATGCCGGTGTGGCGGAGACGGTGCTGCGCGATCGATTCGCGCAGGGCTGGGATCCCGCGCCCAGGCGGGTACTGATTCTCTCCCTGCAGGATCGCCTCCGCCGCGATCCGACGGATCCATTCGGGGCCGTCGGCGTCTGGAAACCCCTGCCCGAGATTCGCGGAATCCGTCGCCAGCGCCAGTGCGGTCATCTCCGCGAAGATGGTCGGCCGGGTCGAGCCGTCGTCGGCCGCCAGGCCCGCCGCTGCCGCCACGGACCGCCATCGCTCAGTCATTCCGACAGTCTAAGCGAGCACTCACCTGACTCGCGGCGGGCTGCCAGCGTCACGACCTAGGCTCGCCCCATGCCCGCACCCGACGCACACCGAGCCGCGCCCGACGGGCGCTCGCGTCGTCGCTGGGATCGCATCGCGCGTGGCTCGTCGCGCGTTCGCGCCGTCATCAAACGGCGTCGGTGGCTCGACACGCTCTACCGCGTCGCCCTGACCGCGGTGGGTGCGCTCATCGTCGGCATCGGGCTGATCCTGGTGCCGCTGCCCGGGCCGGGCTGGCTCATCGTCTTCTTCGGACTCGCCATACTCGGCACCGAGTTCCACTGGGCGCGCCGGCTGCTCGTATGGGCGCGCATGGCCCTCGCTCGCTTCGCCGAGCGCTGGCGAGCACGGCGCTCGCGCCGTGCTGCTCTCGGCACCTGAGCCGCTGACCGCCCGGGAGCGGCGCGCGATCACGGCTGCAGCTCAGCGCGGATATGACAACGGCGCCCCGGCTTCGCAGAAGCTGACCGGGGCGCCGTCGACGGAGGAACGCTGCGCTACTTGATGAGCGGAACGTTGAAGATGAATCCGGGCTGCTCGCCGCGGCGGAAGCCCTCGCTCGCCTTCACAGCGGCGATGATGTGGAACACGAACAGCACGACCGAGCCGATGCCGAGCAGGAAGCCGAAGATCAGCCCCAGGTATGGGATGAGACCGAGGATCCACGTGGCGAGGCCGACGCCGACGCGCAGCAGCGAGAAGTTCAGGTTGTCGCGCTGGTAAGCGTAGAGACGCTGATCGCCCTTGTCCTTGTCGACGAGGAAGAAGATCAGCGCGGGAATCCACGAGAAGAAGACCGACAGCCAGTAGTTGAGCACGACGTTGCTGGCCGGATCGGCGACCGGCTGAGCGTAGCCGGCGGGCGGCTGCTGGTAGCCGCCCGGAGGCGGAGGCGTCTGGCCCGGCGCGCCGTACTGCGGCGGCTGCTGGGGCTGCTGCGGCTGCTGCGCGTTCGGTGCCTGGTACTGCGGCGCCTGGTACTGCGGCGCCTGCGGCGGGACCGGAGGCGTGGCCGGCGCCTGGTACTGCGGCGACTGGAACTGCGGCGCCGTCGAAGGCGTCTCGGGAGCACTCGGGGGCGATTGGGGCGTCGCCGGAGGCGCGGGAGGAGCCGGTGGCGTGGTCGGTGCGGGATCGCCTGAAACGGGTGCGGCAGACTCTCGGCCGGGCTGATCCTCTGGGGGCAACGTAGTCATGTTCGGTCTCCTTCAAGACGTAGGATGCGTTTCCGAGGCTACCGCAGGTGGCTCACGACGCGGTAGCGCGTTGCAGCGCGCGACGGGGCGGCGCCGCACGGCAGCAGCGGTCACGGCCCTGCGCCGTGCGGTGAATCCGCGCGGTGCGGCTCAGAAAGCGTCGGGGCTCGGTGCCGCCGTGTGGAGGATCGCGACGTCAGCGTGACGGTCGAAGCGGTATCCGGTGCCGCGCACCGTGCGCACGATGTCCTGGTACTGCGCCAGCTTCACCCGGAGACGGCGGATGTGCACGTCGATGGTGCGCTCGCTGGGCACCTCTTCGTCGGTGCCCTCGCTCCACAGCGCGGAGATGAGCTCCTCGCGGCTGATCGTGCGCCCCTCGCGCAGCACGAGGTACTGCAGCAGTTCGAACTCCCGGAACGTGAGCGCGGCAGTGACGTTGTCGAGCAGGACGCGCTTCCGCGACAGATCGAGGATCACGCCGCTCGCAGCGTGATCCTGCTCTTCCGCTTCGTGCTGCTTCTGACGGGCGACAGCTGCGGGGTCGCCGAGCGCGAGGCGCACGACGTCGACGTCACGACCGCCGGTCTGCTCCGGGGCGAGGGCGACGGCTGCGTAGGTTTCGGCCGCCGGAGCGAGTTCGGCGACGAGCTGCTTGATGCGGGTGACGATGGCGCCGAGCTTCGGGTCGCCGTCGGCGATCTTGTCGTCGGCGAGGCCGACGTAGAGTGCGAAACCGCGCACCTCGGTGCCTTCGGGAACGCGGCGCTCTGAGGTCTGCTGCGGCGAGAGATCTGCGGCGAGGTCGGGGCGAGCGGCGCGGAGGGTCTGGGTGGTGGCGTTCATGATGATGTCCTTCGAGGCTGTCGAATGCGGTTCGGCGCAGCGGTGCGCGGAACACGGAGGCCGGTGACCGGCCAGTGGTGCGGGCGAAGCGGGCGGCGCTTCCGAGGAGTCTCAGTGGAAGCGGCGACCCGAGATCGCGGCGACGGGAAGATGTCGCGGGGTGGACGTACTGCTAGAACACGTTCACATGCACATTCGACAACGCATGACACTCTGCCCGGCCATCATCATGCCGGGGTTCCCAAAGTTCACCTCGAAGGCGGACTGGGGACGAATGGTCTCATGCATAACCGCAAGTTAAGCAAAGCATTGCTCCGAGTGTCAAGCGGAAGCTGCGGATGCAGCAGAACTGAGCGGTCGCGCGGCCGGGTCAGTGGTCGGCGGTGCCGTACAGGCGGTCGCCGGCGTCGCCCAGGCCGGGGACGATGTACGCGTGCTCGTCCAAGCCGTCGTCGAGCGCTCCGAGCACCAGCGTCACCTCGCGGTCGCCCGCTGCCTGCTTGATCGCCTCGACGCCCTCAGGGGTGCCGAGCACGCAGATCGCCGTCACATCGTCGGCGCCGCGGTCGAACAGGAACTTGATCGCTGCCGCCAGTGATCCTCCTGTCGCGAGCATCGGGTCGAGCACGAAGCACTGACGCCCGGCGAGCGAATCGGGCAGCCGCTCGGCGTACGTCGTGGGCTGCAGCGTCTCTTCGTCGCGTGCCATGCCGAGGAATCCGACTTCGGCTGTGGGGACGAGCTTCACCATGCCCTCGAGCATTCCGAGCCCGGCGCGCAGAATCGGGACGATGAGCGGCAACGGCTCGCTGAGCTTCACGCCCGTCGTGGGCGCGACCGGCGTCTCGATCGCGTGCGGTTCGACGCGCACCTCGCGCGTGGCCTCATAGGCGAGGAGCGTCATCAGCTCCTCGATGAGGAGCCGGAACGTCGGCTGGGAGGTCTTCGTGTCACGCAACACGGTGAGCTTGTGGGTGATGAGGGGATGATCCGCAACGAAGACTCGCATGGACCTATTCTATTGGCGTGACCCCCATCCCCCCATCGCGCGCCGAGTTCGAGTCGATGGGACTCGCGCTCCACCAGGCGCGCGAGGCATTCGAGGCGGGCGAGATTCCTGTCGGAGCGCTCGTGCTCGATGCCGACGGGGTCGTCATCGGTGCGGGCGGGAACGCCCGCGAGTCGGTGCCGGATCCGACGGGCCATGCCGAGGTGCTCGCCATTCGCGAGGCGGCAGCTGCGCGTGGAAGTCGCATGCTCGACGGCTGCACGCTCGTCGTGACGCTGGAGCCCTGCGTCATGTGCGCCGGCACGATCCTCGCTGCGCGCATCGAGCGCGTCGTGATCGGAACGTGGGACGAGAAGGCCGGTGCTGTCGGCAGTGTCTACGATCTGCTGCGCGACGGGCGACTGCCGCACGCGGTGCCGGAGGTGGTGGGAGGGGTGCGCGCCGACGAGTGCGCCGCGCTGCTCCGCGCCTTCTTCGAGCACCGCCGCTAGCGGCGCGCACCTTCTGCGAGCGGGGTCACTGTTGGTGCGTGTCGCGCGCCCGACACGCACCAACAGTGACCCCGCTCCGGCGGCAGTGGGCGGGGTGCCCCGCCGGGGCGCCCCGCACCTCACGGCCAGCGGGGTCACTTTGGGAGGGTGTCGGCGCGGTCGCGCGGCGCAACACTCTCCCAAAGTGACCCGCGTGGCGGTGGCGGAGGCGGAGGCTCAGTAGGAGGCGGAGGCGCCGAGCCGCCCCGGGCCCCGTCAGACGCGGGGCGCGACCGTGACCGGTTCGGCGGCGAATGACACGACGACGCGGTCTCCTGCGCGGAACGACTCGTCGGCCGCGTGCTGCGACGCCAGTTCGGTGCCGTCGTCGAGCTGCACGACGGTACGGCGAATGGGCCCGAGGAACCCGCTCGACAGGACGACCCCGCTCAGCGGCGTGGCGAAGGATCCCGGAGTCTCTGCCGCGAGCCGCACGTGCTCGGGGCGCACATACGCCACCACTCGGGCGCCGGCCACGCCGGTCGTACCGGTTCCCGCCGGAGCGATCGTCGGGAGCCGGGCGCCGCGGATGTTGACGAGCTCCCGTTCCTGCGTCGCCTCGAGCTGGTTGGAGAGCCCGACGAAGTCGGCGACGAAGGGCGACGCCGGCCGGCGGTAGAGGTCTTCGGGGGTGCCGAGCTGCGCGATCCTGCCGCCCTCCATCACCGCGACCCGGTCGGAGATGGCGAGCGCCTCCTCCTGATCGTGCGTGACGAATACGGTCGTGATGCCGAGGTCCGTCTGGATCATGCGGATCTGCTCGCGGAGCCGCACCCGCACCTTGGCGTCGAGCGCCGAGAGCGGCTCATCGAGCAGGAGTGCCCGTGGGCGAGTGACGAGCGCGCGCGCCAGGGCGACGCGCTGCTGCTGCCCGCCGGAGAGCTCGTGCGGGAAGCGCTCCGCGAGGTGGGTCAGCCCGACGATCTCGAGCATCTCGCCGATGCGTGCGACGCGCTCGGCCTTCGGCACTTTGCGCATGCCGAGCCCGAACTCGACGTTGCGCGCCACAGTCAGGTGGGGGAAGAGCGAGTACTGCTGGAAGACCATGCCGATGTCGCGTCGGTTCACTGGCACGCCGGTCACGTCGTCGTCGCCGATGCGCACGTGCCCGGACGTCACGTCTTCGAGGCCCGCGATGCAGCGCAGCGCCGTCGTCTTCCCGCAGCCCGACGGGCCGAGCAGGCAGACGAGTTCGCCGGGTTCGAGCGCCAGGTCGATGCCGTGCAGCACGGTGGTCGCCCCGTACGCCTTGGTCACCTGTTCGAGGCGCACGGCGGCGCCCGATCGGGTCTGGGTCATCGTGCCGTTCATGAGGAGGACTCCTGGGAAGTGTTCGAGCGGGAACCGCGTCGCGTGCGACGGCGCGGAGCGCCCCCGGTGCTGCTGACGAGGAGAAGAACGAGGAAGGCGCCGACCAGCGAGAGCAACGATACCGCGACGGCTTCGAACGGGTCCGACTTCGAGATCTGCAGCAGCGCCGTTTGGAGCGTGACGCGGTTGAGCAGTGAAGACACGGTGAACTCGCCGAGCACGATCGCGATGGTGAGGAGCGATGCCCCGAGCAGCCCGCGCCGCACTCCGGGCGTGACGATCCGCACGAGAACGGTGCCCCATCCGGCACCCAGCGACCGGGCGGCCTCGGCGCGGGTGCGGGCGTCCATGCCCTGCAGGTCCGAGTTGATCGCTCGGTAGGCGAAGGGCAGGACGAGCACGCCGTAGGCGAGCGAGAGGGTCCACGCTCCGGAGCCGACGACGGAGCCGAGTGCGCGGTAGATCGGCGCGAACCCGACGACGAGCACGATGGCGGGGATCGCGATGGGCAGCACGGTGAGGAGGTCGAGCGCTCGTTCGAGTCGGGGAAACCGCAGGTGCACGAGCACGACGGTCGGGAAGAACACGCCGAGCACGATCACGAGAGTGAGGGCGGCGAGGAGGAAGGAGTTGCCGAGGCCCTGGAACAGCGGCCGGTACGCGCGGGCGTTATTGGGGTCGAAGAGCGCGAGCCAGTGGCCGGGGCCGTACCCGCCGGTGGTCTGCCGCAGCGTGAACTCGAGCATTGCGAAGAGCGGAATGAGGAAGACGAGTCCGATGACGCCGACGACGGCGTAGGCGACGCCTCGTGACGGGCGACCGGGCATGCGCGTGCTCATCGCTGCCACCGCCCCGCACGGGCCATGAGTCTGCCGTAGGCGAGCATCACGACGGTCATCACGACGATCATGCCGAGCGCGAGTACGCCGGCAGTCGCGGAGTTCGATCCGCCGGTCTCACCGATCAGTGCCGCGCGGATCTGCAACGGGACGATCTGCGCGCCCTGGCTGATGAGTGCGGCCGCCGTGGCATACGACGAGAACGCGTTCGCGAAGAGCAGGAGCAGCGAGCCGAGGAACGCGGGGGCGAGTACGGGCAGGCCGATCCGCCACCAGTAGCTGAAGCTGTTGCCGCCGAGCGTCGCGACCGCTTCAGCCCACCCGGGCTGCAGGGCGGCGACGGCTGGCAGGAAGGTGATGACCATCAGCGGCACCTGGAAGTAGAGGTAGGGGAGGATCAGCCCGGGCAGTTCGTACAGCCAGACCCCTTCGGCGTAGATGTCGACGCCGAGGCGATCGCGGAGGGTGACTGTGACGAGCCCCTGGATGCCGATCGTCGCCACGAAGGCGAAGGCGAGCATGACGCCGCCGAACTGAGCCAGCACGGAGCTCGCAGCATCGATGACGCGTCGGAGCGGTCCGTTCTCCGGGAGCCCGGCGAGCGCCCAGCAGAGGATCGCTCCGATCAGGGCGCCGACCACGGCGGTGATGCAGCTGACGCCGACGCTCGCGCCGAAAGCGCTGAGTGTCGCCGGCGCGGTGAGCACCTGAAGGTTTGCGAGGGTGAATCCCCGATCATCGGTGAAGCCGCTGCCCACGGCGAGCATCGTGGGTACGGCGAGGAACAGCAGGATGTAGACGGTGAAGGGGGCGAGCCCGATCAGCGAGATGAGGCGTTTCACGTGGGCTCCGGGCGGTCGGCCGAACTGAGATGACGATGGTGCAGACGCACGCGTGCGGTGGGGGCTGATCGCGCCCCCACCGCACGGATCCGGGACTACTTGATGGCGTCGGCCCAGCGCTCCCCGAGGAGCGTGTTGGCGGCGGCCGTGTCGTCTTCGGTCGGGGTGATCCAGTCGTCGCTGCTCGTGCCGAACGTGGCGGCCTCGAGGAGCGACTCGTCGACGGAACCGGCCTGCTGCAGCGCGTCGGCCCGCACCGGAACCGCATTCGCCTCGAGGTACAGGCTCTGCACCTCGTCGGAGAAGATCCACTCCTGCCACAGCCGGGCGGCAGCGGGGTTGGGGGCGTCCTTGTTGATGGCCTCGTTGTAGAAGGAGACGTACGCTGGCCCTTCGAGCACGGTGGTCTTCCAGCTGGGCTTGTCAGCGGCGGCCGCGATGTTGTTGAACGACCAGTCGAAGACCAGCGGCGTCTCGCCCGAGGCGATGGTCGCCGGCGTCGGGTCGACGGTCAGCAGGTTGCCCGCGTCCCGCAGCTCGGAGACGAAGTCGATGCCGGGGCCGAAGTCGTCGACGCCTCCGCCGTTCAGCGCGGAGATCGAGCCGACGGCGGCGAACGCCGCACCGGCCTGCGTCGGGTCGCCGTTGAGCACGACGGATCCCTGGTAACCCGCATCCAGCAGATCGTCGAGCGCCTTCGGCTCGGCGAGCGCGTCGGCGTCGTAGCCGATCGACATGATCCCCGAGTAGTTGTTCACCCAGAGGCCGGTCGACTCCTTGTTGCCTGCGGGAATGTCGTCCCAGGTCTCCACCTGATAGGGCGCGAACTTGTCGAGGTTGTCGAGCGCCACCGCGGTGCCGAGGTCGAAGACGTCGGGCGCCGTGTCCTGCCCCTGCAGGTTCTCCGCGGCCTGGATCTCCTCGGCGCTCGATGCATCGGGCGACGCCGAGTTGACGGTGATGCCGTACTTGTCTTCGAAGCCGGTGATGATCTTGCCGTAGTTGGCCCAGGTCTCTGGCAGCGCGATGACGTTGAGCTCGCCCTCCTCCTGCGCCGCGGCCACGAGTGCATCCATGCCGCCGAAGTCTTCGGCGCTGGTGGCGGTGGCTGCGTCGGTCGATGAGCTCGATCCGCCTTCGGCGTTGCTCGCCGTGGAGCAGGCGGCGAGCGAGCCGCCGATGAGGAGGGCGGTGATCACGGCGGCGGAGCGCACAATAGCGCGAGAGGTCACGGGTGTTCCTTCCAACAGATGGGGTTCGGATCGCCGGGAGGCGCGTGCGGACTCGCCCGTGAGGGGAGGCCGATCCGAGACCCCACGCTAGAAGTGCGCGGTGGCCGGGACGGAGCTACGCGATGGCTGCTGGGTGAACGGTGCGTGCACCCGATGCAGCACGAGCGCGGATCGGGCGATCAGTCGCTCGACAGCATGACGATCGAGCTCGTCGACAGTGTGGCGGCATCGGGGTCGAGGTAGACGTCGGGTTCGATGTAGATGACGCGTGCGGCGGGGACGGCCTCGCGCACGCGTCGCTCGGCGAGGTTGATGATGACCGAGACTTCGTTCATGGTCTTCGTCGGGGCGATGTCGACCTTCGCGCCGACCATGAACTCGTCGGGGCCGAGATAGAGGGTCTTCATGTGGATGATGCGAATGATGTCCTGCGACTTGAGGAGCGCCGCCTCGATCTTGGCGACGTCGTCGTCGTTCGCGCCCTCGCCGACCAGCAGGCTCTTGACCTCGATGCCGAGCACGATGGCGACGGCCACGAGCAGCACGCCGATCGCGACGGTTGCGATGCCGTCGAAGAGCCCGTTGCCGGTGAGTACCGTGAGGCCGACGCCGATGAACGCGAACACCAGACCGAGCAGTGCGGCGAGGTCTTCGAGCAGCACGACGGGCAGCTCCGGCGCCTTGGATCGGCGGATGAACTGGAACCAGCTCGAAGTCCCCTTGTGCGGCCGGCTCTCCCGCACCGCGGTGCGCAGCGAGAAGCTCTCGAGCACGATGGCGATGAGGAGCACGGCGAGCGGGAGCCACCACACCTCGAGCGCGTGGGGGTGCTGAATCTTCGACACGCCCTCGTAGACGGAGAAGACGCCGCCGATCGAGAAGAGCACGATCGCGACGACGAAGGCGTAGACGTATCTGACGCGACCGTAGCCGAACGGGTGCTCCTTATCGGCCTTCTGCTGCGCTCGCTTGCCTCCGACGAGCAGCAGTACCTGGTTTCCCGAGTCGGCGAGCGAGTGCACGCCCTCTGCGAGCATCGAGGAGGAGCCCGAGAACGCCCACGCGATGAACTTCGTCACCGCGATTCCCAAGTTGGCGAGTAACGCCGCGATGATCGCCTTGCTGCCGCCTGACGCGCTCATTCCAGATGCCTCCCATGATGGACCTCGAGTGTCCGAATTGCTGGCCCAAGTCTATGCCGGACCCCGCGTCGGGGCGGTATGGAAACGGACAAGGTCAGCGTCTCATTCTGTCGGAGGTGCTCCATACACTGGGGGCATGGACGAATCGACAGCTCCCCGTACCACTGCCCGCCTGCCTCGCACCGCGATGATCGGTGTCGGTTCGATGGGAGGCGCGATTCTCGAGGGCCTGCGCGCACCCGACGTCGACATCGAGCGCCCGATCACGGTGACCACCAAGTCGGAGGCGAGCGCTGCGGCGTTCGCCGGGGCGAGCGACGTGACGGCGCTCTCGTCGGAGCGCGATTCGGATGCGAACCGGCGGGCCGTGCGCGGCGCGGAGATCGTCGTGCTGGGCGTCAAGCCGTGGATGATGCGCGATGTCGTGCGCGAGATCGCCGGCGACCTCGAGCCGGGCGCCGTCGTCGTGAGCGTGGCCGCCGGCGTGCCGAACTCGGCGATCGAGGCCGAGCTGCCGGCGGGCGTTCCGGTGGTGCGGGCGATGCCGAACACGCCGTCGACGATCGGACTCGGGGCGACGGGCATCGCGGGCGGCGCGTTGGCCACTGAGGAGCACATCGCGCTCGTGCAGCGGATGTTCGCGACCGTGGGCGAGGCGCTGATCGTGCGCGAGGACCAGATCAACGCGGTCGCTGCGGTGTCCGGCTCGGGGCCCGCGTACCTGTTCCTCTATGCCGAGGAGATGACGGCGGCGGCCGAGCGAGCAGGGTTCGATGAGGATCAGGCCCGCACGCTCGTCAAGCAGACCATCGTGGGCGCGGCTCAGCTCTGGGCGCACAGCGACGAGAGCCCCGAGACGCTGCGTCGCAACGTCACGAGCCCCAAGGGCACGACGGAGCAGGCGATCATCGAACTGCAGCGAGGAGGCTGGGCCGAGCTCTTCGATCGCGCGCTCGCGGCGAACGTGCGCCGCTCGGAGGAGATCGAACGGGGGGAGTGAGGGGCGATCACGAGTAACGAGGCGCGGCCGCATCAGCGATCCTGGTGGTGGGTGAGGAAGCAGCGGAGTGCTTCCTGGGGCTCGACGAGGGCGATTCGGTGCTGCGGGCGCTGCAGGTAGAACCGCAGGATCGCCGCGACCGTCACGGGGTCAGAGCCCATCGCCTGTGCTGAGATGATGCTCCGGTAGCCGGTTTGCTCCAGGATGACGAGGTGCACCTTGCTCGTGTTTTTCACTTGGACGTCCCGGATCTCATCCCAACGCGGGTTTCGCAGGGCGCCCGGACCCGCGAATGTGAGACCCCGCTCGTCGAGCAGAATCCCAGGCGGCAGCCGCACATATCGGGCAAGTTGCGCCAGACCATACAGGCTGACGGGAATCAGTGTCAGTGCCACCCATGCGAGTCTCGGGAAGTCGCCCACACTGCCGCCATCGACGATGAAAAAGTTCAACGCATATGCGGCGTTGGCGATGCTCAGGCCCAACCCGTTGAGGAGTAGGACGGCCCCGATGGACTGCTTCAACCGCTGCGAATAGCCGATCCACAGACCGGCGGCGCGCGTGAAGTAGCGGATCCGTTGCGGCCGGGCGGCCACCCGATGTGTGGCCCAGAGCAAGACGAGCACGATTGCTGAATTCGCGATGAAGTACGGTGCCACGGTGAACTGCCAGCTCTTGGGGTCGCCAAGGAGGCACGCCGCGAAGTAGAGCCCGATCATGACGAAGGAGATTGCCGCGAAGAACTGTTTCGCACCTGTCGCTCCACCGCCGGCAATGACCTGAGCATCAGTGCCGATAGAGGGAAACAGCAGAACGCGCGAAGCGCCCCGAGGATGACGCCTGTTCATCGGACCATAGGCGGGCGGAAGTTCGGATCGAACCGCTCCGCGAGCCGATATTCGTCGTGCAGGCCGGCATCGATGGCCTCTCTCGTACGGAGCGGAACCCAGGCTTCCCACGTAGCCTTCGACACGGCACTCCCTGCTGCGGAGCCCCCGACCGAGCCGCCCATGGCGAGAAACGGCGCTGCCGGTGGAAACGCGGCACCCAACGCTGCACCACCCAACCCAACGACCCACCCGCCGACGGCACCACCCGCCACCCCGACGCCGACCTCGGAGGGCGAAGCGCCGTTTGCGAGCTCCACTGCGGCGCCGATGACACCCGTCGCGGAGCCCCCGACGCGCAGCAGCACCTTGCCCGGTTCGAGTCGGTCGATGTGCTTCTCCACCTCCTCGAGCGCCGTTCGATTCCCAGGCTTGTCGAACTCGTCAACGCGTGCTTGCCGGCGCGGGTCGTTCGACCGTTTGTCCTTCTGGTGCTCCTCATACGCTTCTTCGAATGCTCGCTGGCGCTCGTAGAAGTCGTCGAGGCGCTCGCCGACCCGCTTTTCCGCGTCCTCCAAGAGCGCCTCGAGAATCTCGAAACCGTTGAGATCGAAGTGCTTGAGCACCACATCGAGCCCGCCGACGGTCTGCAGCTTCCCGATGAGCGGAATGATGTTGGTGTGGATCCAATCCGTCGTATCAGCGGCCCACATCGCGACGAGCCTGTTGATCTCGAGGAACATCTCGATCAATTTGGCGTACTCCCGCTGGGACCTCGGGTCCGGGGTGAGGCATTCTCCAGTCGGAGCGAACTCCACCGGCGACTCCGGGGCTCTGATGAAACGCTTCCCGACGACGGTCATTCCGGCAGCTGCGGCGGAATCCGCGTAGTCCGCGAATGTGTTCCTGCCTCGGGAGATCCGCTCGGCGAAGGCCGAGAACACCTCCGCGGCTTCGCGCGCGTACTGGGAGACCGGCTCGGAGGCGAGGCGCATCTTCGCAGCGGCGCCCTGAAAACCGATGACGCTGTCCCCATGCCACGAGTACTGGATGTCGCTCTCCAATCGGGCAAGTCCATCCATCAGCTCGTCGATGCCCGCTGCTGCTGCGGTCATCCAATCCACGACGCTGTAGATGGATCGCGTGTCCCCAGGTATGTGCAGATCGATGGCGGGCATCATGAGAACGACAGGCCTTCCATTCGCGTGAAGACGTCAGCCGCGTGCTCATCACCGGCCAGGAGGTCATCGGCTACGTCAAGACCGACCTCGGTGAGCGCTTTCACCGCGATCTGCACCTTCTCCGCGAGTTCGTTGATCGCCACGACGATCACGCCGAGTTCTGCGGAAGCCTCGCCCGCGTCAGCAGCGGGGGGTGCCGCGGAAATCGCCGAACGCAGTTGATCGCCCCTGCTCTCCAGCTTCGTGAAGAGCGAGACCATCACATCTCTGTCGATGGAGATCTCAGTCATGCCAGTCGTCCGCCCACGAGCAGTGCCTGGGGGATCTCACGATCGAACGCGACGAGGTCGAAGGGCTGCTCAGCCTGCAGCTGATCGAGAGAGATCAACTCGACAACGGACCAGGCCTGCGACAGACCGCAGGAATCGGCGAGCCTGTCCAGTGCGGTGAACGCGAGGAGAGCGACGCGATTGTCGGTGGTTCGCAACCGCTCAGCCACCCGCGCACCGTCGGGAAGCTCGCGAACGGGCAGGTACAGCATCGGCGGAATCACTCGTTGCGGATCTCGACGCGCGATGCCAGGAGCTTTGGCGCTGGAAGCTCTTGCCCAAGCGCCGCGCAACCCACGGGTATCGTTCTGGGGGATGTCAAACATTTCTCACTCCGGCGATTCGTGAACTGAAAACCACCCCCGGGGGAGAACGTACCCCGTTAGCCGCTTGAGTGCCAACACGCCTGGCGCAGCGGTGCGAGCGGCGCCCGCAGCCCTACCCGATCGCGGCGAACCGCTCCACGTCTGCGGCGGTGCCGCTCACGATGATCAGGTCGTGACGCGAGACGATCGTGTCCTGCGTCGCGTGGGTGAAGGGCTGCCCCGGCGTCTTCACGCCGACGACGGTGACGCGATAGCGCGTGCGCACGCCGCTGTCGCTGAGGGAGCGATTGCGGATGGACCGCGGCGGGTACATCTTCGCGATGACGTAGTTGTCGTCGAACTGGATGAAGTCGAGCATGCTGCCACTCAACAAGTGCGCGACCCGCTCGCCGGCCTCGCGCTCCGGGTAGATGACGTGGTGCACGCCGATGCGCTCCAGGATCTTGCCGTGCGACAGCGAGATCGCCTTCGCCCAGATCTGCGGGACGCCGAGATCGACGAGGTTCGCCGCGATCAGCACGCTCGACTCGATCGAAGCGCCCGTGGCGACGACCGCGATCTGGAACTCGTCCGCGCCGATCTGCCTGAGCGCCTCCATGGAGCGGGCGTCGGCCTGCACCGCGTGCGTGACGCGGTCGGCCCACTTCTGCACCAGGCCGGGGTCGGTGTCGACGACCAGCACTTCGCGATCCTGACGATCGAGCTGCCCGGCGGTGGCAGCGCCGAAGCGCCCGAGACCGATGACGATCACCGGGGCATCACTGCGAATATCAACCAACGATCGGCCTTTCTTCAGGGAGGCGGAACATGCGTGAGCGGCTCGTCGCTGCGACAGCCGCCGCCAGCGTAACGGTTCCCACGCGGCCTGCCCACATGGTAGCCGCAAGAATGTACTTGCCCGGGTCATCGATCTCACTGGAGAGGCCCGTCGAGAGGCCGCAGGTGCCGAACGCCGAGATCACCTCGAACAGCACGATGTCGAGCGGTTCTCGAGTGAGGTGCATGATCGCGACGGAGGCCGCGAGCACGATGGTCGCGCCCCAGATGAGCACGGAGACTGCCACGCGCAGCACTTCGTTGGGGATGCGCCGATCGAAGGCCTGCATGTCCTTGTACCCGCGCGCTTCGGCATAGGCCGCGAGGAACAGTACGGCGATCGTCGTGACCTTGATGCCGCCGGCCGTGGAGGCAGATCCGCCTCCGACGAACATCAGCATGTCCATCACCAGCAGCGTCGATCCGTTCATGTCGGACGGGTCCATGACTCCGAGCCCGCCCGAGCGCGTCATCACCGACATGTAGACCGAGCTGAAGAGCGTGTCGCCGAGCCCCTGCGAGCCCAGGGTGCGGGTGTTGTTGAATTCGAGCCCCGCGATCGCGATCCACCCGAAGACGACGAAGAGGAGCGTCGTCGTCAGCGTGAGCTTCGCATGCAGCCCGAGCCGCTTGTGCGCCCGCCAGCCCCCGCCCACCACATAGCGGTAGAGGGCGAAGATGACGGGGAAGCCGATGCTGCCGAGAAAGACGCCGACGGCGAGCACGCTGAGGAGATAGGTATCGGTCGCGAACGGTTCGAGACCGCCTGGAAGCGGCACGAACCCCGTGTTCGTGAAAGCGGATGCGGCGAGGTAGAACCCGTTCCACAACGCGTGCCAGAAGGTGTACCCCTCTGCGATGAGGCGCGGGGTGATGAACGCGGTGAGCGCGAGCTCGATCACGACGAGACTCGTCGCGACCGCGGCCAGGAGGCCGCCGATCTCGCCGAGGCCGACGGCCTGGCTCTCGGACACGTCCCGCCCCATGCGCATCGGGTTCGTGTCTCCGGCGGCCAGCAGGCGCGAGCGCAGCCCCAACCGACGAGTGACGGTGAGGCCGAGGATGCTCGCCAGCGTGAGGACGCCGATGCCGCCGATCTGCAGGCCGCCGAGGATGAGCAGCTCGCCGAAGAGCGACCAGTGCGTCGCCATATCCACGGTGGAGAGCCCGGTGACGCAGATGGCCGATACCGCGGTGAAGAGGGCGTCGGCGAGCGGGGTCACCTCGCGCGTGCTGCTCGCGATCGGAAGCGAGAGGAGCGCCGTCCAGACCAGGATCAACCCGGTGAACACCAGAAGCGCCACACGTGCAGGCGATGAATGGATCAGGCTTCCGATCCACGACTTCAGCGAGAGCGCTCCGGTGAACCGGGCGCTCGCAGCGCGTGTCCTCACGACTCCTGCTTTCGGGGCGATGGTGAGAGTCGAAGCATGACGCGGCCTCGACTCGATGCTGTCATGGTACACATCCCGGAGTCCTCATGAGCGCGACACGTGTGCATGGCGCTCGCCGGCCGGGACAGATCCGGGCTCCTCCCACTACTCTGGTGCCTATGCCAGATATCTTCGGAGTCATCGCCGACGCGACCCGGCGCGACATTCTGCAGGCGCTGCTCGAGAAGCATGTGCAGCAGGCCGAGATGAGTGTGTCTGAAATCGTGGGCAGGCTCGAGATCAGTCAGCCCACCGTGTCGAAGCATCTCAAAGTGCTGCGCGAGGCCGAACTCGTGGTCGTGCGCGAAGAAGGGCAGCACCGGTTCTACTCGCTCGACCCCGAGCCGCTCGAGATGGTGGAGGACTTCGTGATCCCCTTCCTCTCGGCAGGGTTCGAGACGGAAGTGACGGTGGAGTACCTGTCGGAGAGCGGTGAGCGCGTGCACGGGCCCGGTGAGCACGATGAGTTCGACGAGGTGCTGCCCGAAGAAGCGACCGCGGCAGCAGAGCGGATCGGCCGGGCTGCGGCGCGTGCAGAGCACCGGGTGAAAGAACTCGTCGCGCGATTCAAACTGCGCGGCTGAGCGGCTCGAGGCGGCCGCTCGCACCGCTCGGTTCGCATCTGCGGCCGACGCCAGGTAAGATCTATGTTTTATGGGCCCCGACTCCCAGCGGCCCGAGAGACGTTGTGAGGTTAATGTGGGTTCAGTAATCAAGAAGCGTCGTAAGCGCATGTCAAAGAAGAAGCACCGCAAGCTGCTTCGCAAGACGCGTCACCAGCGTCGCAACAAGAAGTAGTCGACGCCGTCAGAAGACGGCCGATCGATGAAAGGCGCCGCCCATCCCGGGTCGGCGCCTTTCTCGTGCCCGGAATGTCAGACCGTTCTGGGTGCGCGTAGACTCGACGCATCATGTCTGCCGTACGCCTGACCCTCATCGGCAAGCCGGGCTGTCACCTGTGCGACGACGCTCGATTGGTCGTCGAGGAGGTGCGCGAGCGGCTCGATGCAGCCGGCGTCGCGACGACGCTCGACGAGCACGACATCACTCGTGACGCGGCCCTCGCCGAGCTGCACGCCGAGCACATCCCGGTGGTGCAGATCGACGGGCGACGTCACGCGATCTGGCGCGTCGATCCGGATCGCCTCGCCGCCGCCGTGACGAAGGCCGCCCGCAATCCGCTGCGTGCGCTGCGTCGCCGATAGCCCCGTATCCCCGACCGTACGTTCGCAACCCGAGGAGTCCCCATGGCACTGCGCCACATCGTCAGCTGGAAGTTCGCCGGAGAGACCCGGGAGGAGCGCGACGCGCACGCGGCTCGGGCCATCGCCGCCATCGAGCCGCTCCGAGATCTCGTGCCCTCGGTGCGCGCGCTCTCCGTGCATCGCAATGAGCTGTTCGACGGAGCGAACTACGACGTGACGCTCATCGCCGACTTCGACGATGAGGCGGGGCTCGCCGAGTACGCGTCGCACCCCGAGCACCTGCCGGTGATCGACCTGGTGAAGGGCATCGCCACCGCCAGGGCCGCCAGCGACTTCACGATCTGAGCGTCGCCGGCACGTCCGCGTGCGTTCCGCCGACACCCGGTCCTCGAGCCGACGCCGTGTCGGAGCGCCGAGAACCGGTCGGAGTGCCGAGGCTCTATCCTGCGTACGAGATCTCGGGAGGGGCCGGGTGCGCGGGCAGGGAGTCGGCGTCGGCCGGGTACGAGTCTCCCTCGTACGCGACGTAGCCGCGCTGAATCTCGATCTGGTCGGCCAGGTACTTCGCGTCGTGCCAGACGCCCCAGATGAAGCTCGACCCGCGGCGCGACTGCCACGGTATGCCGAGGAAGTAGACGCCGGGCTCGACGGACACCCCGCGCTGCTGCACCGGTCGACCGCGCTCGTCGAACGCATCGACCTCGAGCCAGGAGTAGTCGACGGTGAAGCCGGTCGCCCACACAATCGAGGTGATCCCCGCAGCGGCGAGGTCGAGTTCGAGAATGGGATTCGCGACGCACTCCGGAGTGGGCCCGAACGCGCGCGCCTCAGGCTCCTCCGGCAGGTCGAGTCCGTTGCGCTCGATGTACGCGTCCGCCTCGTCGAGCAGCGACAGGTAGTTGTCGTCGCCGCGCGCGATGTTCGCGGCGAGATCGGTGCCGAAGCGCAGCACGCCGTCTGAGAAGGCGTTCGCGCGGCCGACGAGCGTGATCCCCGAATCGGAGAGCTCGCGGAAGTCGATCGTGCGGCCTCCGTTCGCTCCGCTCACCGCGATCGTCACGTGCTCGGCGCCCTGCGGCGGTGCCGAGGCCTCCCACTTGCCGAGCACGCCCAGCCACCAGACGAAGTTGCGGCCGCGGTAGCGCTGAGGCGGACGGTCGTGGGGGCCAACGGCGAGTACGACGTCGCGGCCGGATCGCCGCAGTTCGTCGGCGATCTGCACTCCGGAGGAACCGGCGCCGACGACGAGCACACCGCCGTCCGGCAGCTGCTCCGGGTTGCGGTATCCGCTCGAATGGATCTGATGCACGCCCGCATCGCTTGGCACGAGCGGCGGGATGGACGGATTCTGGAATGCGCCGGTCGCCGCGACGACGTAGCGCGCCCGGATCGGACCGGCCGATGTCTCGGCGATGAAGCCGGGCGCCCCTGAGGCTTTGCGGACGCTCGTCACGTTCACGCCGGTGCGGATCGGCAGCTCGAAGCGCTCCGCGTACTCCTCGAAGTACGCGGCCACGCGCTCCTTCGGGGCGAACGCGTCGGGATCGACGCCGGTGAATTCCAGGCCCGGGAAACGGTCGTGCCAGGCGGGGCCGTTGGCGACGAGCGAGTCCCAGCGCTCTGAGCGCCAGCGTTCGGCGATGCGACGCCGCTCGAGCACGATGTGCGCGATGCCCCGCTGGGACAGGTGTTCACTCATGGCTACTCCGGCCTGGCCGGCGCCGACGACGAGGACTTCGGTGGCCTCGATTTGCTGGCTCGTCATACGTTACTTCTCCACTCGCATCGCTTCGCTGCTGACGCGTTTCGGGCGCAACGCCCCGAGACGCTCCGGGCGAGATCCCTGCCCGGGTGCTTCTCAGACAACCTCACGAGACGAGTATCTGGCCAATACACGTTCGCGGTGCACTCGATCACTGCAGTAGATCGATCTCAGGGAGAGCATCGGATTTGGGGATGCCCCGGTCGCGGGACGAGGGAGGCTCAGTTGGGCGAGAACAGGGCGCCGATCGCCTCCTCGACGGCGCGCGCGCGGCTCGATCGCCGCACCTGCGCGAGCGACGACACCTCCATCGTGAGCCCCGCGGCGTCGTCCGATATCTCGACGGCGGCGATCTCGGCCCCGGCATACGTCTGCGCGGTGCGCGGGCGCTGGTTGAGAATGGAGAAGCCGAGGCCCATGGCCACCATCGAGCGAACGGTCTCGTAGCTCGTGCTCCGGTATCTGAGGTTCGGGGAGATGCCAGCATCGGTGAGAATCCGCACGAAGTAGTCGCTGCTGCTCGGCAGATCGAGCAGCACGAACGGCTCGTCGGCGAGTTCCGCGAGTGCGATCCGTTCCCGCTGCGCGAGCGGATGGGAGCGTGCGAGGATCACGTGCGGCCGGAACTCCGCGACGAGGGTGTTCTCGATGCCGTCCCCGCTCGGGAGGTCGTAGGTGACGGCGAGCTCGGCCCTCCCGTCGCGGAGCGCCGCCAGGCACTCCGAATGATCGCCCTCCAGGACGGTGACGTCGAGCCCCGGGTGCGTCTCGCGCACCGAGCTGAGCAGGCGCGGAAGCACGAACGGCGCGAGCGTCTTGAAGCAGGCGATGGTGATGGAGCCGTGCACCTCGCGCTGGTCGGAGCGGATCGAATCGATCGTGTCGTTGAGGGTGCCGAACAGGTGGTGCGCGTCGCGCAGCAGCGTCTCGCCGGCCGTCGTGAGGATGAGCCCCTTCGAGTGCTGACGGATGAACAGCGAGGCGCCGAGGGAGCGCTCGAGCTGCGTGATCGCTGTCGAGACCGCCGATTGCGCGACATGCAGCTCGGCACTGGCCGCCGTCATGTTGAGGGTCTTGGCGCACTCGGCGAAATAGACGAGTTGCGTGAGGGTGATCGGGAACCGCTGCACCATGTCGGGCCTCCTTGCGCGGACGACCGGAGCGTTCTCGCCGCCACAGTCGATCTAATGAATAGATATGGTGAGTAACTTTTAGCTATTTTACAGATACCGGAATCGCTCGAAGAATGGGGGAAAGCCGGGCGTGAGAGCGCCACTCGACGAGGAGGATCCTGTGACGGAAACGACGCACGTGCGCCTGCGCAAGTTCAACACCAAAGAGACGTACCCCGAGCAGAATCTCGACAACGATCTCTGCCAGGCCGTCGTCGCGGGCGGGGTGGTCTACCTGCGCGGGCAGATCGGTCAGGATCTCGACACCCGGGAATCGGTCGGCATCGGCGATGTCGTCGCGCAGACCGAGCAGGCGATGTCGAACATCAAGATGCTGCTCGACGAAGCGGGGAGCCGCCTCGAAGACATCGTGAAGGTCACCATCTACATCATCGATCCGCGATACCGCGAAGACGTGTACCGCACCGTCGGCAGGTGGCTGACAGGCGTCTACCCCGTCTCGACGGGCATCGTCGTGCAAGCGCTCGCGCGCCCGGAGTGGCTCGTCGAGATCGACGCGACCGCCGTGCTCAGCGAGCGGTGAGCGCATGACCTTCTCACTGCTGCTGCGCGATCCCGAGTCGGGAGAGTTCGGATCGGCCATCTCGTCGTCGTCCCCCGCCGTGGCGGCCCGGTGCGTGAACCTCGCCGACGGCATCGGCGGTGCGCACTCGCAGAACGTCACCGACCCGCGGCTCGGGCACGGGATCATCGAGCAGCTCCGCGCGGGGGCGACGGCCGCTGAGGCGCTCTCAGCGGTCGTCTCCTCCACCGACCAGACCTCGATCGCATACCGCCAGCTGCTCGTGCTCGACGCCGATGGCAGAACCGCCGTCCACTCGGGGGAGCGGGCGCTCGGAATCTTCGGGGCGACGGAGCGCGAGAACGCCGTCGCGGGCGGCAACATGCTGGCGAGCCTCGACGTGCTCGATGCGCTGGTCGAGACGGCGCTCACATCGCACGGCTCGATCGAAGAGCGGCTGCTCGCAGCGCTCCAGGCGGCGATCGCCGCAGGCGGCGAGGCCGGTCCCGTGCACTCCGCCGGGCTCTCCGTCGTCGCGAATGCAGGTTGGCGGGTCACGGATCTCCGGGTGGACTGGTCCGACGACCCGATCGCCGAGCTCGGGCGCGCACTCGACGAGTGGTTGCCGCAGCGCGACGCGTACGTGAACCGCGGGTTGGACCCGGCAGCCGCACCGTCGTATGGGGTGCCCGGCGATGAGTGACGCACTGAAGCAGCGGATCGTCGCGCAGCGGGAGCGCATCGACGACGATCTCATCGCACTCTCGAACCGTCTGCACGGCGACCCCGAACTCGGATGGCAGGAGCACCGCTCGTCGGCAGCGGTCGCCGCGGTGCTCGCGTCTCACGGATTCGCGGTCGAGCAGCCGTATCTCGGCCTGGAGACCGCGTTCCGAGCGACGCTCGGCGATCCGGAGTCCGCCGGGTTCACCGTCGGTTTCCTCGCCGAGTACGATGCGCTTCCGGGGCTCGGGCACGCCTGCGGGCACAATCTGATCGCCGCGATGTCGGCAGGTGGCGCGATCGCGCTGGCCGCGGTCGCCGATGAGCTCGGGATCGCCGTCGAGGTGATCGGCACGCCGGCCGAGGAGGGTGGGGGCGGCAAGATCGAGCTGCTGGAGCGCGGAGCGTTCACCGAACTCGACTTCGCGCTCATGGCGCACCCGGCACCCGTCGATGTCGCCGAGGCGCGTCCGTTCGCCGTCGCGCACTGGCACGTGCAGTTCGACGGCGTCGCGGCGCACGCCGCCGCGTATCCCGAGCGCGGGGTGAACGCGAACGACGCGTTCATCATCGCCCAGACCGCGATCGCACTCCTGCGTCAGCAACTCCCCTCCGGCGTGCGCGTGCACGGGGTGCAGACGCGCGGAGGCGAAGCGCCGAACGCGATTCCCGAACGCACGGAGGGGCGCTGGTACGTGCGCGCCGAGACGATGGAACAGCTGCTCGCACTCGAATCGCGGGTGCTGCGGTGCTTCGAGGCGGGCGCGCTCGCCTCCGGCGCGAAGCTGACCGTCACCTCAGAGAGCAAGCGATACGCCGAGATGCGCACCGATGCGGAGGCGCTTGCCGTCTACCGAGCCAATGCCGTCGCACTCGGCCGCGACTTCGACGTCCCGCCCGAGGCGGCCACGATGAATCGCGCCTCCACGGACATGGGCAATGTCTCAGCCGTCGTCGACGCCATCCACCCCTACATCGGAGTCGGCGGGGAGGCGTCCAACCACCAGCCGGCCTTCGCCGACGCGTGCGTCGGGCCGATCGCTGAGCAGACCCTCCGCGACGGCGCCACCGCGCTGGCGTGGACGGCCCTCGACGTCGCCCGTACGCGCGGGCATTCCGCGTAGGCCGCAGCCCGACCGGCACCCCCGCGGGCGCTGAACGCCCGCGAACCGCGAATCACCACATTCAGGAGCAAAGGAACCGTCAATGTCGACCTCCGAACCCATTCGAGAGCTCAGCGACCTCGTCGACCAGAAGAGCCTGCGCAAGAGCGTCGCCGCCGGTGCCATCGGCGTGCTGGTGCACTGGTTCGACTGGGCCGTCTACGCCTACCTCGCGGGCACCATCGCCTCCGTCTTCTTCCCCGAGGAGAGTGCGACCGCCGGCCTGCTCGCGACTTTCGCCGTCTTCGCGGTCTCCTTCCTCGTGCGCCCGATCGGCGCCATCATCTTCGGGCGGCTCGGCGATCGACTCGGTCGCAAGCAGACCCTCTCGATCGTGATCCTCGCGATGGCGCTCTCGACGCTCGTGCTCGGGCTGCTGCCCGGGTACTCCACGATCGGCATCCTGGCTCCGATCCTGCTCATCGCGACGCGCATCGTGCAGGGGCTGGCTGCCGGCGGCGAGTTCGGCAGCGCTGCGGCCTTCCTCGGCGAGTTCTCGCCGGCGAAGCGCAGAGGCTTCGGCGTCAGCTGGCTCGAGTTCGGCAGCCTCCTCGGGTTCCTGCTCGCCTCATTCGCAGTGTTCCTGCTGAACCTGGCCTTCGATCAGCAGCAGATCGCCGATTGGGCCTGGCGCATCCCGTTCCTCATCACGGTGCCGCTCGGCTTCATCGGCCTCTACATCCGCCGGAAGATCGAGGACACCCCCGAGTTCCAGCAGCTGCAGGAGCTCGAGACCGTCTCGCACGCCCCAGTCAAGGAGGTGTTCCAGCGCAACTTCAAGGAGTTCATCCAGACCTGCGGCATGGAGACCTTCATGAACGTCACGTTCTACGTCGTGCTCGTCTATCTGCTCACGTACCAGGAGGTCACCGTCGGCATCGATGCCGGCAACGCGGCGCTTCTCTCGACGCTCGCCTCAGCGCTCGGACTCATCGTCGTGCCGCTCGCGGGGATCGCATCGGATCGCGTCGGACGCAAGCCGGTGCTGCTCACGGCCGCGGTCGCGCTCACGGTGCTCTCCGTTCCGCTGTTCATGCTGATGAACGACCCAGCGCCGTGGGCGACGTTCGTCTCGACGCTCGGGCTCGCCCTGATCCTCGCCATCGTGCTCGGCACCCACGCCGTCACGGTCGTCGAACTCTTCCCGACCCGCACGCGTCAGACGGGCCTCTCGATCGCCTACGCCCTCACGGCGGCACTGTTCGCCGGCACCGCGCCGTACCTGCTGACCTGGCTCATCGACACGACGGGCGATCAGCTCGTCCCCGGCTACTTCCTCGTCGGAGTCGGCCTCGTCGGCGTCGTGACGGTGCTCAGCCTGCCCGAGACCCGCGGCATCCCGCTGCTCAAAGCGCAGGATCTCGAGACGGCGACCGTGACGATCCCCGATATTCGCACCGCCGGTACTTCCAGCACCCCCAGCACTTCCAGCATCCCCGGCAATTCCGGCACCCCCGGCACCCGCATCGAAGGAGACCAGTCATGACCAGAACCCTCGCAGAGTGGCAGGCAGCCGCGGCCGCGCTCGAATTCGATGGCCGACCGGTGATCGACGGCGTGAGAGTCGCCGCGAGCACCGGTGAGACCATCACCAAGACGAACCCAGCCACCGGCGCCGCTCTCTCGGAGATTCACGCGTGCAGCGACGTCGAGGTCGACGCCGCGGTCGCCTCCGCCAGGGCCGCCTACGAGTCGGGAGCGTGGTCGCGGGCCGGCGCCGGCTTCCGCCGCGAACGCCTCCTCGAACTCGCGCGGCTGATCGAAGCGCGGGCAGATGAATTCGCGCTCTACGACTCTCTCGACATGGGCAAGCCGGTGCGCGAGTCCGCGTCGATCGACGCACCCGGATCCGCGGCCCTCTACCGCTTCTACGGCGAGGCCATCGAGAAGCAGGAGGATCTGATCCCGGTCACGCCGCCGGGGTCGACCGCGCTGGTGACGCGCGAAGCGCTCGGCGTCGTGGCGGTGATCGTGGCGTGGAACTATCCGCTCGAGATCGCGACGTGGAAGCTCGCGCCAGCGCTCGCCGCAGGGAACTCGGTCGTGGTCAAGCCTCCGGTGGAGGCCTCGCACTCGACGCTGCTGCTCGCCGAGCTCGCGATCGAAGCCGGCATCCCCGCCGGAGTGCTGAACGTCGTCACGGGGCGCGGATCCACCGTGGGACGTGCGCTCGGTCGGCACGAGGACGTCGATATGCTCGCATTCACCGGCTCGACCGAAGTCGCCAAACAGCTGCAGCAGTACGCCGGGCAGTCGAACATGAAGCGGCTCGCGCTCGAAGCGGGGGGCAAGAGCTCGAATCTGATCTTCGCCGACTGCGACGACCTGCGCGCTGCAGCCGAGAAGGCTGCCTTTGGCAGCTTCTACAACCAGGGCGAGGTCTGCTCGGCGAACTCCCGCATCTTCGTCGAGCGGGAGGTCTACGAAGAATTTCTCGCGCTCTACGCAGAAGCGGCTCTGGCGTACGCGCCCGGTGACCCGCTGGATCCTGCGTCGGGAATCGGTTCGCTCGTTTCAGAGAGGCACGCCGACGAGGTGTGGGCGACGATCGAGCGGGCCCGCACTGACGGCAGGATCGCCGCAGGCGGCACCCGGCCCGAGATCAACGGCTCGCGCGCCTTCATCGAGCCGACGATCGTGACCGACGTGCCGGCCGACCATGAGGTGCACACGCGAGAGATCTTCGGACCCGTCGCTGTCGTGACACCGTTCGACTCGGAAGACGAGGCGATCGCGCGCGCGAACGAGACCCCGTTCGGCCTCGCGGCCTCGCTCTGGACGGGAAGTCTCTCGCGGGCGCACCGGGTGTCGCAGCGCCTGGTAGCAGGCACCGTCTCCGTCAACACCGTCGACGCCCTCGGCTTCACCACCCCCTTCGGCGGATTCAAGCAGTCCGGTTTCGGGCGAGACCTGTCGGTGCACGCGCTCGAGAACTACACCGACTACAAGACGACGTGGCTGCAGTGGGGGTGAGCACCGTGGACCGCGCCAGGTGATTCACGACACGATCGCACCGGAACACACCAGTGAACGCGTCAGAAGCCACTTCACACCGAAGTGAGAGCCGATGTCGACGCGGCATTCAACGCAGCAGAAGAGGAAACGAACATGAACGGTCTGGCAGAAAAGGTTGCATTCGTCACGGGCGGAGGCTCGGGAATCGGGCGGCAGGTGTCGCTCCGCCTGGCGCGGGAGGGCGCGAAGGTCGGCGTCGTTGACCTGCGCGAAGCGGCGGCTCAATCAGTCGTCGAGGAAATCGTGGCCGGTGGTGGCGAAGCGATCGCCGTGGTCGCCGATGTCACGTCGGCGGCCCAGGTCGAGGCAGGAGTCGAACGCCTCGTGGACGCGTACGATGCCGTGCACTTCGTGGTGAACTGCGCCGGGGTGGCGCTCGGCGAAGGCGGCGTCGTCGACTGCACTGAGGACGCATGGGATAAGACCATGGCGATCAACGTCAAGAGCATCTTCCTCACCGGCAAGTACGCCATTCCCCGCATCATCGCAGCGGGTGGCGGCTCGATCGTGAACATCGCGTCCGTCTTCGGCATGGTTGCAAACCCAGATGAGTGCGGGTACGCCGCTTCGAAGGGCGCGGTGATCAACCTCACGCGCCAGATGGCGGTGCAGCACGCGCAGGATCGCGTGCGCGTCAACGCGGTGCTCCCGTCCGACTGCGATACGCCGCTCATCGCGGGTCTTCTCGGCGTCGAGGGCGCCGCGCTCGAAACTGCGAAGGCAGAACTCGCCGCGCCCATCCCCTTCGGACGGCTCGCTCAGCCCGAGGAGATCGCTTCGGGAATCACGTTCCTCCTCTCCGATGACGCTGCATTCATCACCGGGGTCTCACTTCCCATCGACGGCGGCTTCCTGACCAAGTAGGTCGGAAGCAGCCACTGGAGAAAGCCAGCAACCATGAGTGCAACGTCGCATCCTCACGTTCCCACGATCGAAGACAAAACGATCCAACCCATTCCCCTCGACGAGCGTCACGGCAAACCACGTGACCTCTTCACCATCTGGTTCGGCTCGAACATCATGGTGCTCACGATCGTCACCGGCGCCCTCAGCACGACGGTGTTCGGGCTCGACTTCTGGAGCGCGGTGATCGCCGTCGCGATCGGCAACCTCCTCGGCGCCGTCTTCATGGCGCTCCATTCAGCGCAGGGGCCTCAACTCGGCGTTCCTCAGATGGTGCAGACGCGTGGCCAGTTCGGGTCGTACGGTGCACTTCTCGTCGTGATCGTGACCGTGCTCATGTACGTCGGTTTCTTCGCGGCGAACCTCGTACTCGGAGGCCAGGCGCTCTCCACGATCATTCCCGGGCTGCCTGTGAACGCCGGCATCATCATCATCGGCATCGTGAGCGTCATCGCGACGATCTACGGATACCGCCTGATCCACGCCTATACGAAGATCTTG
The DNA here is from genome assembly GCF_018304845.1 of Leucobacter manosquensis. Classification (NCBI taxonomy): domain Bacteria; kingdom Bacillati; phylum Actinomycetota; class Actinomycetes; order Micrococcales; family Microbacteriaceae; genus Leucobacter; species Leucobacter manosquensis. The sequence goes on from NZ_JAFEVO010000001.1 coordinate 2,681,671, forward strand.
AGCATCGTCTCCGGTATCGCGCTCGTGGTCGCATTCGTGCTGCTCGCGATGTCCGCGACGGGGAGCGACTTCGGCGTCGTGGGCGGCTTCAGCTGGGGCGGCTTCATGGGAACCGTCTCGGTCGCGGCGCTCTGGCAGATCGCCTACGCGCCCTATGTCTCCGACTACTCGCGGTACCTCCCCCGCGATACGGGCCCGAAGGCGGCGTTCTGGGCCTCCTACTGGGGCTGCGTGCTCGGCGCGACGCTGCCGATGATCCTCGGCGCACTCGTGGGTGCGAAGCTGCTCGCCGCCGGAATGAACCCGGACAACGTGGTCGAAGGAATGGGACAGTTGCTCCAGCCGGTGACCGTCGTGATCGTCGGCATCTTCTCCTTGGGCGTCGCGGCGACGAACTCCATGAATCTGTATTGCGGCGTGCTGTCGACGCTCACCGTCGTCCAGTCGTTCAAGCCCTCGTGGACGCCGCGTGCCAAGACCCGTGCAGTGACGGCGGTCATCATCTTCGCGATCGCGCTCGGCCTCGCGCTCATCGGGGCCGACAACTTCCTCGTGTACTACTCGAACTTCCTCGCCCTGCTGCTGTATGTGCTCGTGCCGTGGACGGCGATCAACCTGGTGGACTACTACTTGCTGAAGCACGGCGACTACCGCGTCGCCGACTTCTTCAAGCAGGACGGCGGCATCTACGGCCGATTCAACTGGGTGGCGATCGGCTGCTACATCCTCGGCGCAGTCATCCAGATCCCATTCATGGTGACGGCGCTGTACACCGGTCCCATCGGAGCCGCGCTGGGTGATGTCGATATCTCGTGGATCGTCGGGCTCATCGTGATCTGCCCGATCTACTTCTTCGCGCAGCGCGCTGTGGAACGCCGCCAGGCGGAACGTCGCATTCCGGTCGAGGTCTGAGCCGATCGAATCCGCTCGAGGCCGCCGGGGGGCCGGCGGCCTCGAGCCAGGGAGCGTTGATGAGTACGATTGCGGATTCCGGCGACGGGCTCACCCGGTCGACGGGCGAAGACGGCGTGCTCGTGCTGCACGCGCTCGAGCGGGCTCGGCATGACCCGTTTCGAAGCTTCATCGCCGTGGCGGAGTCGGCGCCGCGGTCGTCTCATCCCCGAGCCGCGTTCGCCGGGGTGCCCTTCGCAGCGAAAGACAATCTCGAAGCGCGCGGCTTCCCGACCACCGCGAATACTCCGGCGTTGCTCGGCACGTCGGGCACTGCAGAGAGCCCGGTGGTCGCTGCGCTTCGCGCTGTCGGTGCGGTGTTGATCGGCAAGACGGGCATGCACGAGCTCGCACTCGGCGTCACGTCGAGCGCAGCCGCGTTCCCCGCGACCGTGAATCCGCGGGATTCGCGTCGGAGTGCCGGTGGCTCATCGGGGGGCTCGGGTGCAGCAGTGGCCGCGGGGATCGTCCCCTTCGCGCTCGGCACCGACACTGGGGGATCGATCACCATTCCAGCCGCGTGGTGCGGAGTCTACGGCTTCCGCCCATCGACGGGCCGCTGGTCCGCTCAGGGGACTGTGCCGCTCTCGAGCACGCGCGATACGGTCGGCGTGATCGCCGAATCCGTGCAGTGGATCGCCGAGGTGGATCGCGTGGTCGCCCCCCGATACCAGGGGCACCGAAGCGGGCGTCCACCGAAGCGCTCTCGGATGCGCATCGGGATTCCCGATGAGGACTCAGAGTGGGTGACGCACTGCGACGCCGAGGTTGCGCGTGCATGGATGGAGGCGTTGCTGATTCTCGCCCAAGTACCCGACATCGAGCTGGTACCGGTGGTGGATCCGGGCCTGCACCGAGCGGAGCGGTCGTGCGGAACCACTATCGAGCTCTACGAAATCTCACACGAGCTGACGCGCTACCTCGGCCGACTGCCGGAGCCGATCCCGTTCGGCGAGCTTCGCGATCGAGTTGCCCGCGCGGAGGTTCGCGATCTGCTCGACGAGTCGCTCGGGCACCGCAATGATCGGCACGGGTACGCGGCGGCGCTGAGGCTGCGCAGCGCTCTGCAGCGCATGCACGCGAAGTTCCACACAGCGTATGCGCTCGACGCCCTGCTCTACCCATCCGTGCCGATGGTCGCCTCGTTGCTCGAGGCTCCTCGTCCGCGGGCCGAGGGGGCCATGGGCGAGCGGGCGCCAAGCGATGCCGAAGTCTTCGTGCGCGCAACGTGGAATGTGAACCCGGGCTCGGTGGCGGGCGCTCCGGCTCTCACCCTGCCAGCGCCCCGTTACTCCGAAGGTCGCCCTGTGGGGCTCACACTCGAAGGGGCGCGCTTCGCCGATCGCCGGCTCATCGAGGTGGCCGGACGCGTGGCCCGCCGGTTGCACGAACATGCCGATCAATTGAAATGATCTAGATCACATCAAAAGACTATTTTACCGATCGATCGAGGCCTGGAACCATTGGGAACCAATGACGGTCTTCCGTCCAGTCACCGACGACTGAAAGGACACAGAACATGACTTTGCAGCCAGAGACGCTCTCGGACCGCGAGGCCGCGGCCGAGGTGCCGAGCGGAATCGCCGAAATCGCCAAGCGTCATCTCGTGATGAACTTCACGCCGGCGAGCAAGTATCGCGACGATGATCTCCCGGTGTTCGTGCGGGGGGAGCACTGCTCCGTCTTCGACGAGAGCGGGCGCCGGTTCTTCGACGGTCTCGCCGGTCTCTTCTGCGTGCAGCTCGGATACACGCATGGCGCAGAGGTCGGCGAAGCGGTGCGCGAGCAGCTCGCCACGCTCCCCTTCCAGACGACGTGGAGCGTCACGCATCCACCCGCAGCACTACTGGCGCAGAAGATCGCCGAACTCGCGCCCGGCGACCTGAACCGCGTGTTCTTCGCGTCGGGCGGCGGCGAATCGAACGAGGCCGCGATCAAGCTCGCGCGCCAGTACCACATCACTCGCGGTGACCACGCGCGGTACAAGTTCATCGCGCGTCGCGTCGCGTACCACGGCACCAGCTTCGGCGCGATGTCGCTCAACGGCATGACCGACGTGCGCAAGATGTTCGAGCCGCTCATGAACGGAGTGCGGCACACGCACAACACGAAGCGCTACCGTCGGCCTGCAGGCGAGACCGCGGCGCAGACCACCGACTTCCTGCTCGGCGAGCTGGAGTCGCTGATCGTGCAGGAGGGCGCGGATACGATCGCTGCGCTCATCATGGAACCGCTGCAGAACGCCGGGGGCAGCCTGACGCCTCCGACACCCGAGTATTTCGCCGGTGTGCGCGCGCTGTGCGACACATACGGCATCCTGCTCATCGCCGACGAGGTCATCACCGGATACGGCCGTCTCGGGTCATGGTTCGGTTCCGCGCACTACGGGTTCCAGCCCGACATGATCACGTTCGCCAAGGGAATCGCGTCGGCGTACGTTCCCCTCGGCGGCGTCATCGCGAGCGATCGGATCATCGAGACCGTGCTGGACGGGCCCGTCGGCATGTTCAACCACGCGCTGACCTACGGCGGGCACCCCGTCGCGTGTGCAGCGGCGTTGAAGAACCTCGAGATCATGGAGCGCGAAGGCGTCGTCGAGAACGTTGCAGCCCTGAGCCCGTACCTGGGCGAGAAGCTCGGCGAGGTCGCTGCGAAGCACGTCAAGATCGTCGGCGACCTGCGCGGCGACGGCTTCCACCGCAGCTTCGAGCTGGTCACCGATCACGCGGCCAAGCGCTGGGCCGCTGATCCCCTCTCTGCGGGGGACTTCGTCAGCGGGCACCTGAATCCGGCGCTCGCAGAGGTCGGCCTCATCTGCCGCGTCGCGATCGACGCGGAGGGCAACCCGCTCGTGCAAGTGTCGCCGCCCCTGGTGATGACGCGCGACGATATCGACGAGCTCGCGTCGCTGCTCGACCAGGCCTTCACCATCGCCTCCGACGGAGCAGGCCTCTAGCGGCTGCGTTCGCGGGCGGCTCGGCCGAGCATCATCGTGGATGCTCGATCCGAGCCGCCCTTCACGCCTCACGCGGACAGCGGGGGCGATCCTGTGCTGCTCGGGACGGTTCCCGCGCGGCGAAGCCTCAAAGGAGAGAACCATGACGCAGGAACCACCCGTGGTCACGCAGACATTCGTGCGATTCGAACAACAGCACATCATGCCCATTCCCGAGAACGAGCGGACGGGCACGAACTGGTCGCTCTTCGCGATCTGGGTCGGGCTGAACATGATGCCTCTCACCGTGGTCACCGGTGCCGTCGCGAGTGGCGCGTACGGGCTGCCGATCGGGTGGAGCATCGTCGCGATTCTCGCGGGGAACGTGATCGGCGCGTTCGGCTCCGCCCTGCACGCCTCGCAGGGGCCGCATCTCGGGATCCCGCAGATGCTGCAGGCTCGCGCGCAATTCGGATATCTCGGAGCGAGCCTCTTCGCGCTGATCGCATTCGTGATGTTCATGGGGTTCTTCGCGAGCATCCTGATCGTCGCGAAAGATGCGCTCGCGGCGGTCTTCCCCGACTTCAACGGGACGGTCGCGATCCTCGCTTTCGCTGCGATCGGGATCGCGCTCTGCGTCTTCGGCTACGACCTGCTGCGCAAGACGATGGTGTGGTTGTCGATCGTGATCGCGGTCGCGGTCACCGTGTCGATGATCATGTTCTGGACGAAGCCAGAGGTGACCTCGCAGCCGGCGGAAGCCGCGTTCACCTACGAGGGCTTCTTCGCCATGCTCGCGATCGGCATCGTCTGGCAGCTCGCGTATGCGCCGTACGTCTCCGACTACTCGCGGTACCTGCCGAAGGCGACCGGACCGAAGACCGCGTTCTGGAGCACGTACCTGGGGCTCGTGGTCAGCTCGGTGTTCGTGATGACGCTCGGTGTGCTGCTCGGAGCCGCGAACCCGGAGAACCCGCTCGCGGCCCTCGGCGACTTCCTCGGCCCGGTCGGCATGGTCGTGCTCATCATCTTCGCGGTCAGTTCAGCGCTCATCAACGGCGTCGAGCTGTACTCGGCAGTGATGAACGCGCTCACGGTGATGCAATCGAACTTCAAGACCGTCATCACCTCCGGCACTCGGGTCTGGACCACGATTGTCTGCGGCGTACTCGCCACCCTCATCGCGATTCTGGGTCAGGGGGACTTCATGACGATGTTCGAGAGCTTCCTGACGCTGCTGCTGTACGTGCTGATTCCGTGGTCGGCGATCAATCTCGCCGATTACTTCATCGTGCAGAAGGGGCACTACGTGGTCGCGGATCTCTTCGATCCGACCGGTGGCCGCTACGGCAAGTGGAATGCGGTGGGGCTCTCGAGCTACGGGATCGGACTGCTCGCACAGGTCCCGTTCATGATCACCCCGCTGTTCACCGGGCCCCTCGCCGAACCGCTGCAGGGCATCGACATCGCCTGGCTCGTCGGCTTCGCGGTGACGGCAGCGGTCTACCTGCTGCTCGTACGCCGCCGCGCGCAACGCCGCACGCTCGAGCAGGGCTCGGCGTCGGCCTCGGAGTCGCGCACCGGCTCCGCCTGAGCGCGGCGCGCCCACAGGGGTTCGGCGGGAAACCGGCGGTTACCGGGCCCCGTGGGCTGCCAGCCGGAAGAACTCGGGCGGAGTCGAGTGCCCCATCGCCGCGTCGGCGAGCACGCGACCGATCGCGGGTGTGAACTTGAACCCGTGGCCGGAGAACCCCGCACCCACGGTGATCGGGCCGACCGTGTCGAGCACGAATCTCCCCGAGTCGGTCGAGGTGTACGTGCAACTGATCTCGGTCGGCGAGTCCGCGTCGAGCCCCGGGAACCATTCGGTGACGTACCGCCGCAGCGTCGCGCGCTGGGCATCGCTCGCGCGGAACGTGCGGGCGTCGGGGTCGACGGTCTCGCCGACCCTGTGGAAACCGACCTTCACGCCTTCGCCGGGGCTCGGCATCCCGTAGACGGGAGCGGCGAAGCTCGCCAGCAGCTCGGGCGGCAGCAGATGGTTGAACGACGGCCACGGGATCGACGCCGATCGCGGCGCGAAATGTGCCGGATGCTCCTCGGTGACGGTGAGCGACGGCAGTTCGATCAGGCCGTCGAGCAGCGGCGCCGTCCACGCGCCGGCGGCGACGGTCACATGGTCGGCGACCAGCTCGCGGATGCCGCCCTCGCGGCCGCGGCTCGTCACGCGCACCCGGGCGTCGTTCGCGCTCGGCTCGATGCGCAGCACCTGTTCGCCGCGCTCCACGATCGCCCCGTGGCGGATCGCGCTCATCTCGAGCGCTGCGAGCGCACGTGCGGCGTGCACGATGCCGGCTTCCGCGCTGAACAGCGCGCCGCCTGCGAAGCGCATCCCCGGCCAGCGGGCGCCCGCCTCGTCGGCCGAGAGCAGCGACACCGCAGCTCCGCGCGCGACGAGCGCATCGTGTGCGGACGCGACCACGCTCTCGTCTCCGTGCGTCACGAGTCCGTGGAGGCCGAGCAGCTCGGTGCGGGTCTCGGATTCGAGCGCGCGCCACAGCGTGGTCGCCTCGTCGAAGAGGTCGAGGTACGCGGGCTCGTCGTACGCGTTGTTGAGGTTGCGCGTCGAGCCGTGCGACGCGCCGCGAGTGTGGTGCGCTTCGAAGCGTTCGAGCAGACGCACGCTCGCTCCGCGGGAGGCGAGCTGCCGAGCCGTGGCGAGGCCCATGGCGCCGCCGCCGATCACGAGGTGGTCGGTGGGCTCGCTCACAGTCGTGCGATCTCTTGTCGCGGGCGTACGGCGATGTCGGTGAGCTGGACGTCTGCGGGAGCGTCGACGACGAAGCGCACGGTCTCCGCGACGGACTGCGGGCGGATGTATCGCTCGGGCCGGTACTGATCCGCCGGGATGCCGGCGCGCAGCATGTCAGTGTCCGTCTGCCCGGGAGCGATCGTGACGACGCGCACCCGGTGCGGTTCTTCGTCGATGCGCAGGACGTCGGCGAAGCCGCGCAGAGCGTGCTTCGACGCGGTGTAGACGGCGCTGCCCGCGACCGGACGGGTGCCCGCGCCCGAACCGATGAAGACGACGGTGGCAGCGGCGGCGCGCAGGAGGGGGAGCGCCGCGCGGGTGATGAGCGCGGGCCCGGTCACATTGCTGGCCAAATGACGTTCCCAGGCCGATGCGTCGGCTGTCTCGACTGAGAGATGCTCGCCGATCGCCGCAGCGTGCACGAGCACGTCGAGTCGGTCGAGGTCGGCGATCCTGCGCGAGAACGCTTCGTGGTCGGTGACGTCGAGCTGCCACGCGGTGGCGCCGGTCTCCGCGACGACCGCGTCGAGACGCCCGGCGTTGCGCCCGACGGCGATGACGCGATGGGTGCGGGTGAGGTCGCGAACGATCTCGCGCCCCATGCCGCCGGAAGCACCCGTGACGAGAGCGATGGGGCGGTCGTTCAAACGGTGGTCAGACACGGTGGGCTCCTTCGAGTGGTCGGGGATGCGCGGGGGAGTCTGCGGCCGCGCCGCGGCTCGGCGAGAGCCCGGATCGGGCCCGCCGGGCGACGACGATGAGACTGCGCGCCACGCGATCGGTCTCGCGCAGCATCGGAGGATCGGTTCCCGGCATCGGGCTGATCACCGTGTCGTGGAGCGCCGCATCGACCGGAATGCCGGCGACGTGCACCGCGTCGTCGAGCGAGCCGTCGGCGTGCACGAGCAGCCCGGTCGCCGGATCGATGTCGAAGGCGCCGGTCTCACGGGGTTCCCCGGATCGCGCGCTGATGCGGAACGGCCGCGCTCGCCCGGCTGCGACCAGGCCGAGCGCGAGCGGGTCGGAGCTGTCGGCGAGGCGATGGAAGTGCATCCAGGAATCGATGAGTGTCGCAGCGGTCACCTGTGAATCGGTCACGCACGGCGACGCGGCCGTGAACCCCGCGTCGGAGATGGCGACACGGGCCCTCGGGCCGATGAAGCGCACGAACCCGGCCTCGGCGAGCGCCAGCAGCTGGCGGTTGCGGAACGCGGGCGGTCCGGATCCTGCCATGCCGCCGACGGCCATGAGCATCGCGAATCCCGAGGCTCTCGATTCGGCGTCGAAGCCTCCGAGCGAACCCACGCGGTTGGCGACCCCCCGCGCAGAGCTCACCGACCAGAGCCCCGCCTTCCAGGCGCTGTCGCGACCCAGCGCGGCCTCATCGAGATCATGGGACACGCGTCGCGTCACCCAGGCGTCGAAGGCTTCCGCGCTGTCGAAGACGTGTCGCACCGGGCGCATCTCGCCGAGCAGATCGAGTCGGTCGGCGGCATCCGCGATGAACGGCGCCACCGCGTCGGCCACGTCCTGGGCGACCGCTTCGAGCGCATCTGCATCAGCGGCGTCGCGATCCGAGGCGGGGTTCGCATCTGCATCAGCGGCGAGATGCGGCTGGATCGCGGCGGCGATCACCGACTCGACGTCATCGGCAGTGCCCGACGTCGCGTCCGGCCGCACGCGTCGCAGTGTGCGGTAGTGATCGAAGTGCGCATCGGCGACGATGCGCGGCCAGAACTCGCGGTCGAAGTCGATGGGTCGAGGTGCCGTCGCCCAGTCGACGCCGGCGAGAAAGCGCTGCTCTGGTCGCGGGGGGAGCGAACCGTAGAGCGTCTTCGCGCGGAACGGGACTCCGCGCCCCGAGGTCACATGCAGCACGGGCTCGCGCCCCGAGGGCTCGTAGCGCAGCCCGCCGCGCGCCCGCGCGTCGGCGACGAACTCGCCGCCGCGCCCGAGCGTGAGCAGCGCCATGGTGTCGAAGAACCCCATGCCCATTCCGCGCACGATCACGTGCTCTCCCGAACTCACTCCGCTCAGGTCCTGCTCGACGGGACTCGCCGGCCGCACCCACGACAGTTCGGGTCGCTCGGCGAGTACTGCTGTGAACTCGCGTTCTTCCGCTGTCTCGGTGGTCGGCAGCCACCCGGTCGCGAGCACGACGGCGTCCGCTTCGACCGCACCGCCGTCGCGCAGGCCGATGCGCTGCCGCCCTGCATCGCCCTGGGCCACGCTCACGGCGCGCTCGCGGTGGCGAATCACGCGCACGCCATCGGGCAGCTCTGCGATCGCTCGCTCGAGGCACCACTCCAGGTACTCGCCGTAGAGTGCTCGGCTCGGGTGCGACTCCGGGCGGAACGCCTCGAGCTCGCGGCGGTACGCATCGGCGAATCCGGGTCGGATCGGGTGGGCGTCGACCACCGCAGCGTGCGCCGCCGGAATGCGGTCGATCGCCGCGGCGAGCGCATCCGAAACCGTCGTGCGCGTCGCCGACTCGTTCGTCGGCTGCGTTGCGAGCGCCAGCAGCCCCCATTCGTAGAGTGTGGGGCCGACGCGGACCGGACCCGTGATGGAGCCGCCGGGCTCGGTGAAGAGCGTCACGGCGTCGGCGAGGGTGTTCATGCAGAGCTCGCGGGTCTGGTCGGTGCGCCAGATGCGCCCGGCGCCGAATGCCGTCTCCTCGATGAGGTGCAGTTCGAGGTCGCGCGCGGGTGCGGCGCCGCCAGTGCCCGCGGTGTCGGGCTCGGAGGCGGCTGCGTGCAGGTGGGCTCCGATGCGCTCGACGAGCGACGTGCCGCGCGGCCCGACTCCGATGATGGCGATCGTCGGCAGAGGGGTCATGGTTCCGTTATACGCGGCCGGGGGCCCGGATGTCTGATCGGATGACCGTTTATGACGCGAGGAGTTCATGAAGTTCTGTGACACCGAGGATTTCCGCTAGCTTATGAGAGCTATAACATTAGCCGGGTTGCCTGCATCATGACGCAGAGACAGCACCACAGATTCACGAGTTCGCAGAAGGAGCACCATGAAGAAGCACCGCATCGCCTGGATCGCCACGATGGCAGTAGCCGCGATGGCGCTCACCGGGTGCTCGGCGAACGCTGGCGGCGGCTCCGGCGACGGCGCGGCGCAGGAGGGCGGCACGCTCACCTACCTCGAACCGCAGACCTGGAACACGCTCTACCCGCCGGCCGCGGGCTTCTACCCGAACGGCGGCGTGGTCAACCAGGTGACGGATCGCCTGCTCTACCAGAACCCCGAGACGCTCGAGCTCGAGCCGTGGATCGCGAGCGAACTGCCCGAGGTGAACGCGGATGCGACGGAGTACACGTTCAAGCTCCGCGAGGGAGTGACCTACTCCGACGGCACACCGCTCGACGCGGAGAACGTCGTCAAGAACTTCGATCTCTACGGCAAGGGCGACACCGACCGCGCGCTGTCGATCTCCGAGGCCATCAACAACTACGACCACGGTGAGGCGATCGACGAGTACACGGTGAAGTTCTTCTTCACCGCCCCGTCTCCTGGCTTCGCGCAGGCGACGTCGACGATCAACTCCGGCCTGCTCGCGAACGCGAGCCTCGACCGCACGAACGAGGAGTTCGGGCCGGGCAATGCCACCGAGATCATCGGCAGCGGACCGTTCGTGATCTCGGACGAGCAGATCGGCAAGCAGACCGACCTGGCGGTGCGCGAGGACTACGACTGGGCGCCGGAGTCGCGCGAGCACGAAGGTCGCGCCCACCTCGATGCCGTGAACATCATCGTCGCCGGCGAGTCGAGTGTGCGCGTCGGCACGGTCACCTCGGGTCAGGCGCAGATCGCTCGATCGATTCCAGCACCCGACGAGGCGCAGTTCGCCGGCGACAACCTGGCGCTCGTGCACGCCGCCACGAATGGAGTGAACAACAGCCTCAGCTTCCGCTTCGCCCACGCCCCGCTCACCGACATCAAGGTGCGACAGGCGATCATCGCGGGCATCGACCGCGAGGCGATCGTGAGCACCCTCTTCACCGAGAACTACCCGCTCGCCACCGGCATCCTCGCGGAGACCGCTCTCGGGTACACGGATACTTCCGAGTTCTACGAGTACGACCCGGCGAAGGCGGAGCAGCTGCTCGATGAGGCCGGCTGGGCGCCGGGGTCGGACGGCATTCGTGAGAAGGACGGCGAGCGCCTCTCGATCACCTTCAACGAAGCGCTGCCGCAGCCTCGCTCGAAGGAGGTCGTCACCCTCATTCAGGAGCAGCTCGCAGAGCTCGGGATCGAGGTCGAGCTCTTCCCGGGCGATCAGGCCGCGCAAGACGAGGCGCGACTCGACGCCGACACGATCCAGGTCTACCACTCCATGGTCGGCCGCGCGGATTACGACGTGCTGAAGTCGCAGATCTACTCGACGAACCGCAACGCGAACCTGAACCTCGATACGGAGTCCGGGACCATCCACGACCCCGAATTGGACGCCGCGCTCGCCGAGATCGCCTCCGTACCGACGGCTGAGGAGCGCGCCGCCGCATCCGCGAAGGCGCAGCAGCGCATCGCCGAGCAGGCCTACGTGCTGCCGCTCTTCGAGGAGCCCCAGGTCTTCGGGCTCCAGGCCTCCGTGCAGGGCTTCGCCACCGAGTCGATCGGCAGGCCCTCCTTCTACGACGTGCAGCTCGGCAAGTGAGTCGGGCGGCGCTGCTGCGACGCGTCGGCCAGGCGATCCTGGTCCTCGCGCTCGCGTACACCGCCGCCTACGTGCTGCTCGCGGCGCTGCCGGGCGACGCGGTGATGGCACGCTTCGGCAACCCCGACCTCGGGCTCTCAGCCGAGCAGCTCGCCGACATTCGGGCGAGCTACGGGGTGGATCGCCCATTCCTCGTGCGGTTCTTCGACTCGGTCGGGGCGTTCCTGCAGGGGGACCTCGGGTATTCCGTGCAGAGCGGGGCGGCGGTCTCCACTCTCCTCGCCGAGGCGCTGCCGTCGACGCTCACGCTCGCGGTGGTCGCGCTGATCCTCGCCGTCTTCCTGGCGGTCGTCATCGCGTTCACTGCGAGCTACGGAGCCGGCAGCTGGTTGCGCCGCGCGTTCCGCAACCTGCCGCCGCTCTTCGTGTCGCTGCCGGTCTTCTGGATCGGCATCGTGCTCATCCAAGTCTTCTCGTTCCAGCTCGGTCTCGTGCCGACGATCGGAGCGACCGAGCTGCAGGCGCTCATTCTGCCCGCCATCACGCTCGCCATCCCGATCGCGGCGCCCCTCGCGCAGGTGCTGCTGCGCAGCATCGACGAGGTGAGCGAGCAGCCGTTCGTCGCGGTGGTGCGCGCCAGGGGAGCCAGCACCAGTTGGCTGCTGTGGCGCAACGTCGCCCCGAACGCCCTGCTGCCCGCGATGACGATGGCCGGTCTGCTCTTCGGGGAACTCGTGGGCGGAGCGATCGTCACCGAGGCCGTCTTCGGACGCGTCGGCATCGGCGCGCTCACGGCGCAGGCGGTCGCCAACCGAGACACCCCCGTGCTGCTCGCGGTCGTCGTCATCGCGACCGTCGTCTTCGTCACGATCAACCTCGTGGTCGATCTGCTCTACCCCGTGCTCGATGCGCGGCTCAGGCAGCGCACCGCGCGCAAGTCGATAGGAGCGACCGCATGACCGCGATCGACGTCTCAGCCGCACGCGCGGTGCCGCCGAGCGGGGCGCGGGCCTGGTCGTGGCGCACCCTTCGGCGCCCGGGCATCCTCGTGCCGGCGCTCGTGCTGCTCATCGCACTCGCGTGGGCCGTGGCCCCCGGGCTGTTCACCTCCGTCAACCCGACCGCGAGCGTCGGGCCGGCACTGCAGGCGCCGAGCTCAGAGCACTGGTTCGGCACCGACGCGACGGGGCGCGACCTCTACGCGCGCGTGATCTACGGCGCTTCGCAGTCGATCAGCGCCGCGTTGATCGCCGTACTCGTCGGGCTCGTCGCAGGCTCGCTCATCGGCATCACCGCGGGCGCCGTCGGCGGCTGGGTGGATGAGACCCTCATGCGCGTGGTCGACGTGCTGCTCGCGATCCCGACCCTGCTGCTCTCGCTCAGCATCGTGATCCTGCTCGGCTTCGGCACCGCGAACGCTGCGATCGCAGTGGGAGCCACGTCGATCGCAGTGTTCGCCCGACTGTCGAGATCCCAGGTCGTGAGCGTACGCGCGAGCGAGTTCGTCGAAGCCGCCTACGGCTCCGGCGGTACGTTCTTCGGGGTGCTCTGGCGGCACATTCTGCCGAACTCGCTCACCGCCGTGATCGCGCTCGCCGCGCTGCAGCTCGGTTCGGCGATCCTGCAGATCTCGACGCTCGGATTCCTGGGATACGGAGCGCCGCCGCCGACGCCGGAGTGGGGTCTGCTCATCGCGGAGGGGCGCAACTACCTGGCCACCTCGTGGTGGCTGACCGTGCTTCCCGGAATCGTCGTGGTGTTCGTGGTGCTCGCGAGCAACCGACTGAGCCGGGCTATCAGCGATGGAGGCAACGCATGAGCGTCGAACCGCTGCTCAGCATCCGCGATCTCGCCGTGCAGTACCGCACCCGGCAGGGACACATCGACGCCGTGCGCGGCATCGGTTTCGATGTGCGCGCCGGCGAGGTCACCGCCGTGGTGGGCGAGTCGGGATCCGGCAAGACCACGGTCGCCCAATCGGTCATCGGCCTGCTCCCCGCCAACGGGCGGGTGACCGCCGGCAGCGTCACGCTGAACGAGCGACGCCTCGGGTCGACCGAACTCGTCGGCCTTCCCGAGCGGCGCTGGCGCGACCTGCGCGGCCGATGCATCGGGCTCATTCCGCAGGATCCGGGCAACTCCCTCAACCCGGTGCAACCGGTCGGAAAGAGCATCAGCGAATCGCTGCGCATCCACGGCCGACCGAGTCGCGACGAGGTGCACGATCGCGTCCACGCACTGCTCGAGCAGGTCGGCATCGATCAGCCGATCAAGCGGGCCAAGCAGTACCCGCACGAGTTCTCCGGCGGCATGCGTCAGCGCGTCCTCATCGCGGCGGCGCTCGCCAATGATCCCGAGCTGATCATCGCCGACGAGCCCACCTCCGCGCTCGACGTCACCGTGCAGCGCACCGTGCTCGATCTGATCGACCGCTTGCGCGAGGAGATGGGAACGGGCGTGCTGTTCATCACGCACGACCTCGCGGTGGCGGCGGATCGCGCCGACAGCGTGGTCGTGATGCGCGGAGGCGAGGTACAAGAGGCCGGCCCGGCAGCGCAGGTACTGGCGAAGCCGTCGTCTGATTACACGAAGCAGCTCATGGCCGATGCGCCCTCGTTCGGCAAGCTCGTCGAACGGGAGACGATCGCTGTCGCATCCGTTCCGGGCGGTGCAGCTGCGGCTCCCGCATCACCTGCGCCGGCAGCCCCGCTCGTCGAAGTGCGCGACCTGCATCAGGTGTTCGGGCGCGGCTCAGACGCCTTCGTCGCGGTCGACGGGGTGTCGTTCACAGTCGCGCGGGGCACCACCCACGCCCTCGTCGGCGAGTCGGGTTCGGGCAAGACCACCACCGGTCGCGCGATCGCCGGCTTCTCCGTTCCGACGGCGGGCAGCGTGCGCGTCGACGGTGCAGAGGTCACCGAGCTCCGGCGCTCCGGCCTGCGCGAGTTCCGGCGGACCACGCAGATGGTCTACCAGAACCCGTACGGCTCGCTCGATCCTCGTCTCTCCGTTGGGCAGACGCTCGCCGAGCCGCTCAAGAACTTCCGCATCGGCACTGGGAGTCGCGCGGATCGCGTCGAGCGGGTCGCCCACGCGCTCGAGATCGTCTCGCTGCCTGCCGAGTTCGCTCAGCGTCGCCCCCGCGAGCTGTCGGGCGGGCAGCGGCAGCGGGTCGCCATCGCCCGCGCACTGATCGTCGAGCCCGAGCTGGTGGTGCTCGACGAAGCCGTGTCGGCGCTCGACGTCACGGTGCAAGCGCAGATTCTTCGACTGCTCGCGCGCCTGCAGCACGAGTTGAGCCTCACCTATGTCTTCATCTCGCACGATCTCGCCGTCGTTCGCCAGATCTCCGACACGGTGACCGTGCTGCAGCGCGGCCGCCAGGTGGAGCACGGCCGCACCGAAGACGTGTTCAGCAACGCGCAAGACCCCTATACCCAGCGCCTCATCGAGGCGATCCCCGGCGCATCGCTGTCGTCGGGGCACTGGGAGATCTGACACTAGAAGGAGCACCACCGCAATGACCCTTCCCGCATTCGTCCACACCGACGTCATCGCCGCACTGACCGGCATCTCCCCGGGCGACGCCCTCGATCGGGCGCGCGATCGCCGCCCGGAATCGAAGCAGCACGCGCAGGGCAGCTTCGAGGCGCTCTTCGTGCCGCTCGACGCCTCTGAGGTGTCGCTGGCCGAGCGGGCCGCAGTCGCGCTGTTCGTCGCGCGGCTGCACGAGGAGCCGGAGGCCGTCGCGTTCTACGGTGCGCTGCTGCGCGAGACGGGGGGTGGCGCCGGGCTCGAGCCCCTGATCGTCGCAGAAGCCGGGCGCGCTGCTGGGCAGGGCCCGTACGGGGCGTTCCGCGCGGAGAACGCCCCCGAGAGCGAAGCCGGGCCCGAGTACAGCGTCGCCTCGGTCGAAGCCGCCTATGCGCTGGGCGATCGGCTCTCAGCGGCGCTCGAGCACGCGCACATGCTGGTGCTCCACCCCCGCGACGCCGATCGCGAGCGCCTCGGTCGGCTGCTCGACGCCGGCTGGAGCAGCACCGGTATCGTCACGCTCTCCCAGCTCATCTCGTTCCTCGCGTTCCAACTGCGCGTCGCCCACGGCTTGCGCGAACTGCGCGAGAGCGTCGGCGGCGCCGCGGCGACGCGCGCCGAAGACCTCCCGGCGCTCGCCGCCGACGTCGCCGCGGTGGCGCGCGAACGTGCAGGGGCGTCGACCGAGCAGGCGCCGGTTGCGGCTGCAGAGGCACTGCCAGCCGCGCCTCGTGTCGACGAGCCAGCACGCTTCACGCAAGACGTGCTGGGGTGGAAGCCGTGGCTCGAGCCCCTGCCGGTCGCCGAGTTCACCGAGGCGCACTACGACGCGCTCGTGCAGCGCGACCGCGTGCACATGCCGTACTTCCGATTGCTCGCGCGTGATCCCGAAGCGCTGCGGGAGCGCACGCTCACCGACCTCGACATCTTCTTCAACACCGACGCCGGGCTGCCTCGCGCCGAGCGGGAACTCGCAGCGGCCGCCGCTTCGCGCTTCAACGGGTGCGTGTTCTGCGCCTCGGTGCATTCGCGGTTCGCGACGGAGCAGGGCGCCGATCGCGCCGAGGTGCAGCGGTTGCTCGACGAAGGGGTGGGGGCGCGGATCTCGACGAGGATCGACGCCATCGTCGACGCGACCGTCGCTCTGACGGCGACGCCGCCGCGCTTCGGGCAGCCCCAGATCTCCGCCCTGCGCGACGTGGGGCTCGCCGAGCTCGAACTGCTCGACGCGATTCAGGCCGGCGCCTTCTTCAACTGGGCGAACCGCCTGATGCTCTCGATCGGTGAACCCACGACGGCCTGAGGCACACTGCCGCGGCTCCCCGATCTATCGAGGAGCCGCGGCGGTGCCGAGGGATTGGTCTCCTGCAAATTGGCACTTGTGGACCTTGAGGCGGACCAATGCGGCCGGGCAAGCTGGTGCGTATGACCGAATCCCAGGCATCAGCGTCCACCGCAGCTCCGACCACCGGCTCGCCCCTCGTCAAGCGAGGCCTCGCCGACATGCTCAAGGGCGGGGTGATCATGGATGTCGTCACCCCCGAACAGGCGAGGATCGCGGAAGACGCCGGTGCCGTCGCCGTGATGGCGCTCGAGCGCGTTCCGGCGGACATCCGCGCACAGGGCGGGGTGGCGCGCATGAGCGACCCGGATCTCATCGACGGCATCAGAGCGACCGTTTCGATTCCCGTGATGGCGAAGACCCGCATCGGGCACTTCGTCGAAGCGCAGGTGCTCGAAGCGCTCGAGGTGGATTACATCGATGAATCGGAGGTGCTGTCTCCGGCCGACTACGTGAACCACATCGACAAGCAGCGGTTCACGGTTCCGTTCGTGTGCGGGGCGACGAACCTGGGCGAAGCGCTTCGCCGTATCTCAGAGGGTGCGGCGATGATCCGCTCGAAGGGCGAGGCCGGCACCGGCGACGTCTCGGAGGCGACCAAGCACATCCGCACCATTCGCGGGGAGATCGCCCGCCTCTCCGCGCTCGGCCCGGATGAGCTGTACGTCGCGGCGAAAGACCTGGCTGCGCCGTACGATCTCGTCCGAGAGGTCGCGGCCAGTGGCCGCCTGCCGGTGGTGCTCTTCACCGCGGGCGGGGTCGCCACGCCCGCGGATGCGGCGATGATGATGCAGCTCGGCGCCGACGGGGTCTTCGTGGGATCCGGCATCTTCAAGTCGGGCGACCCCGCGAAGCGTGCCGCCGCCATCGTGCGAGCGACGGCGCGTTTCGATGACCCCGGGGCGATCGCAGAGGCCTCCCGCGGACTGGGTGAGGCCATGGTGGGCATCAACGTCGCCGACCTGCCCGCCCCGCACCGCTTGGCTGAGCGAGGGTGGTGACGGAGCCCCGCTCGGCACCCGTCGTCGGGGTGCTCGCGCTGCAGGGGGGCGTGTCGGAGCACGGCGACGTGCTCGAGCAGCTCGGCGCGCGCGTCGTGCTGCTGCGACGCGAGAGCGACTTCGCGGGTACTGACGGACCGCGCATCGATGCGCTCGTGCTGCCCGGCGGAGAATCCAGCGCACAGGATCGGCTGCTCCGCCTCTTCGATATGGCTGAGGGCCTGCGATCGATCATCACGGAGGGGCTCCCCACGCTCGGAACGTGCGCCGGGCTCGTGCTGCTCGCCCGAGAGGTGCGGGATGCGGCACCCTCTCAGAGATCTCTCGACGTGCTCGACGTCGCCGTGCGACGCAATGCGCTCGGCCCGCAGCTGGTGTCGCACGAGGTCGACATCGCGGTCGACGCGGCTGAGGTGATCGGGCGGCAGGACGGCCGCGTGCGTGCGGCGCTCATCCGCGCTCCGGAGGTGCTTTCAGTCGGACTCGGCGCTCGCGCGATTTGCCGAGTCGACGGGCGCGTGCTCGGCGCCACGACGGCGGCGCCCGGGGGTGACTCGGACGCGGGGCCCGAGCACGACACGGATGGCAGAATCGGCGCTCGCGAAGCTCGGCGCAGGCTCGGTACGGTGACGGGCATCGCCTTCCATCCGGAGCTCACGGGCGACGCGGCCTTCCACAGGGCGCTCCTCGCGCAGGTCCGCTGATCGGCATGGCGTGCGGGCGCGGGGAAGGGGGGGGCGGAAGCGGAGGGTCGCGCCGGCCTACGTGCTGTGCAGGTGCAGCCGTTCGCCGACCGTGTTGAAGATGCTGATCACCTCGCACGGCGTCGTCCCCTCGGCCTGCATGAGGTGCGGCACCGTCGTGTCGAACTCGGCCGCCTCGCCTCGACCGAGCACGTGCTCGCGCTCGGCGAGTGAGAGGCGCAATCTGCCCGACAGCACGTAGAGCCACTCGTGTCCCTCGTGCACCTGCAACTCGCACTCGGGAGCTCCGGGGTGGTAGGTGATCTTGAACGCGCGCACCTCCGAGGCCTCCCGCGTGAGCGGAGCGATCGTCATCCCGTCGCGACGAATCGTGGTGCGGTGCACGCGAGGGTCTCGATCCGGAGCGTCGAGGAGGTCATCGACGCGGATGCCGAGCTGTCGGGTGACGGGGAGCAGGAGTTCGAGGCTCGCTTGCCGTTTGCCGGATTCCAGCCGCGAGAGCGTGCTCGTGGACATCCCGGCCCGAGCCGCGAGGTCCTCCAGAGTCCACCCGCGATCCTGCCGCGCGGCGCGCAGTCTCGGCCCGAGGCGCTGCAGCTCATCCATGATGCTCCTTGCCATTGTCGCAAATCAGATTGCAATTATTGCACATTCCCCCGAGGCTGGGACCATGACGAATACTGAATGGGATGCCATTGTGATCGGCGGCGGAGCGGCAGGACTGAGTGCGGCGCAGGCGCTCGGACGTTCGCTTCGGCGCACCCTCGTGCTCGACGGGGGCGCACCGCGCAACCGCTTCGCCTCTCACATGCACAACGTGCTGGGCCTCGACGGCACTCCGCCACTCGAACTCGTCGCACGCGGACGCGCCGAGGCCGAGACCTACGGGGTCGAGTTCCGAGAGGCGGACGTGCGCGGGGTGCGGGATACGAAGGGAGGGACGTCGTCCGCTTCCCTGGAGGCCGGCAGCCCGGGCAGTTCGATGTCCGTCGAACTCGAATCGGGAGAGGTGCTGCAGACGAGGGCTCTGATCGTCGCGACGGGTGTGACCGACGTGCTGCCCGAGATCCCCGGACTCGCGGAGCGGTGGGGCACGAGCGTCCTGCACTGCCCGTACTGCCACGGCTGGGAGGTTCGGGGCAGGCGAATCGCGGTGATCACCACCTCGCCGCTCGGCATGCACCAGGCGAAGCTGCTGCGGCAATGGAGCGATGACGTCACCGTGTTCACGGCCGGACTCGTCGACGCGCGCGGCGACAGCGTGCTCGATGCCGGTACCGAACGCGGAATGCGGGCCCGGGGCGTGCGCTTGGTCTCGGCCCGGGTTGTCGAGGTCGTCGGATCAGGTGCGGATGTCAGCGGGGTGCGCACCGCCGACGGGCGGGAGTTCGAGATCGATGCGGTCTTCACGGGGTTCGCCATGGTGCCGCAGGATCAGTTCCTCTCCGGCGTCGCGCTCGACCGCAGCGAGACCCCGATGGGCCTCTCGATCTCGGTCGATCCGATGCAGCGCACGAGCCACCCGCGCATCTGGGCTGCGGGGAACGTCGTGAGCCCCGCGGCCTCGGTGCCCCTTGTAATGGGTGCGGGCAACATGGCGGGTGCAGCGGCGAATGCCGCGCTCGTCGATGAGGATTACGCGCTCGCCGCAGCTGGGGTGAACTGAGGTGGGCGCGCATCAGCACGGTCCGCACGCCCCTGGCGAGCAGCGCTCGGGGGACGAAGCGCACGGGCACACCGATGCGAGCGCGGTGCCGTCGGATCCCGTGGCCTTCTGGGAGCAGCGGTACGGCTCGGCCGACCGGATCTGGTCGGGTGCGGTGAATCGCACGCTCGCAGATCTCGCACATGACTGGGCGCCGGGGCGCGCCCTCGACCTCGGAAGCGGAGAAGGCGGTGATGTGCTCTGGCTCGCGGAGCGCGGATGGGATGCGACTGGCATCGATCTCTCGTCGACCGCCGTCGCCCGGGCTCGGGCCGCGGCTGCGGAGCGGGGTCTCGCGCGGGCGCATTTCATCGCCGCAGACCTCGGCGAGTGGTGCGACGATCCGGTCGGCGTCGACGGCAGCGCATCACCGTTCGATCTCGTCACAGCGAGCTTCTTCCAATCACCAGTCGCGCTGCCCCGCGACCGCATTCTGCGGACGGCCGCTGGCCGCGTGGCCCCCGGAGGGCGGCTCGTGCTCATCGCCCACGCCGCCGCGCCCCAGTGGTCATCGCATCACGACGAGGACTTTCCGACGCCCGCGACGGAGCTCGCGGACCTCGGGCTACGCCCGGACGCGTGGACCGTCGAGGTCGCAGAAGTGCGCGAACGCTCCGGGCGCGGCCCCGACGGAACGGCGCACCTGCTCAGCGACTCCGTGGTGGTGGCGCGGAGGCGCTGAGCGATGCGGGGAGCGGCGATGACGCTCCCCGCCGGATCCCGCATTATCCGTCTTTTCCCCCCACATCGATACCTGTCCTACCGGTCAGTTTTCACGTACCCTGTCACCATAGTTCCGTCATAGGAAGCCTGATGGAGCGCCGACAAGGGGGGTTACACCATGACTGCAGAGCGCGGAGAAACCGCAGCCGAAACGAGACGCGGATGGACGAAGGCGCGAGCAATCCTCGCAGGCGGGCTCGTGCTCGGCGTCGGCGCCGCGATCACGCTCGCGGCCTGGACCGACAACGAGTGGGCCACGGGCATCTTCGGCAGCGGCAACTTCGGCATCGAGGGCTCGACCGACGGCACGGCGTTCAGCGATCATTCGTCGGAGGCCGAGGCTGCGGACCTCGCATTCACGGTGGGCGCCGAGAACCTGGCGCCCGACGACGTGGTCTACGCGCCGTTCGCGGTGCAACTCGAGCGAGACTCCACGTACGACGCCGAGGTGACGATCGGCCAGGCGGTCGATCCCGCGCTCGTGGGGGTCACCGCCGACTACGTCTTCACAGACACGCTCGGGTGCTCCGAAGCCGCCTACGCGGCCGGGACGGATGAGAACGCGGCGACGTTCGCGCTCGGCAGCCTGGACGACGTGCAGAACGTGTGCTTCCGGGTGACCGCGGGCGATGATCTTCCGCAGGGCGTGAACGGCGAGATCACCTGGAACTTCGCGGCGGTCTCGGGCGACGCGCTCTAGGACGACCATGACGGGGAGGAGCCGACCGAGCGGCCACGGTGGACACGGCGGGCGCGGCGGGCACGGCAAGGCGACGGGAAACTGGTTCACGAAGGCGCGAGCGCTGCTCGCCGGTGCGCTCGTGCTCGGCGTGGGCGGCTCGTTGACGCTCGCCGCCTGGACCGACACCGAAACGGCTCGGGCGACCTTCACGGCGAGCACGTTCGGCATCGTGGGGTCGGTGAACAACGGGGCGACGTACACCGAGAACCCGAGCACCGCGCCCGCGGCGCTGAGTTTCGCCGTGACCCCCACCGCGATGTCGCCGGGGACCACCACGTACGCGAAGTTCCTGGTGCGCACGACCGACGCGACGAACGTCACCGGGAACGCGACGCTCAGCGCGCCGACCACGACGACCAGCACGGCGACGAGCCTCGCTGGATTCCTCACGTACGGGGTCCGCGTGATCCCGGCGGCGCAGACCTGCGACTCGACGTCCTTCGGCGGTTCGACGAACGTGGTCGTGCCGAACGGGAGCGCGCTGACCGTGGCGGGGAGCGGCTCGACCGCGCTGGCCGCGGGCGGCGCAACTCCCGTCGCATACTGCTTCGCCGTCACGCTGCCCGCCGGAACGTCGAACGCGGCGCAGGGGATGAACACGACGGCGACGTGGACGGTAACGGGAACGTCCACCTCGTAATCGGGCGCGCGTGAAGGGGAGACGATGACGCGGGGAAATGCGGGCCGGGCTGTGGCGAACACGCTGCTGAACGTGGCGGCGCTCGGCGGCCTCGTCTGCATCGTGCTCGTGCTGGTGTCCGCGCTCTGCAACGTCTCGCTCATCATGTTCAAGACCGGATCGATGTCGCCGACCATTCCGAGTGGATCGTTGGCCGTCGTCCGCGAAATACCCGCGACGGAGATCGAGGTCGGCGACGTGCTCACCGTCGATCGGCCCGGCGAACTGCCCGTGACCCACCGGGTCACCTCCGTCGAGGGAACGGGGGAGAGTCGTACGATCACGATGCGGGGCGATGCGAATGAGGCCGAGGATCCGCTCCCGTACACGGTGACCGACGCGCGCGTCGTCATGATGTCGGTGCCGCACCTGGCGAAGGCCGTGGTGTGGTTCTCGAACCCCTGGGTGCTGGGCGGGCTCACGCTTTCGGCCTCCGCGCTCGTCACCTGGGCGTTCTGGCCCAGGCGACGAAGCGATACCGGCGCTCCGCGGCACGCCCGCGGAGCGCCGGCGAACAATCACGCATCCGCAGTACTGGCATTGGGCGCGATCGCGATGGGCGCCGGCTCCCTGGCGCTGACCCCGACCGGAGCGCAGGCCGTCGGTTCGTCGCACGCTCAGGCCGTCATTCAGAGCGAGCACATCACGCTCACCTCGATCGGCGATGCGGACGCCATGCGCACGATGCGCCCCGGAGTGCCGGTCACCTGGCAGGTGGGGGTGCGGGTGACCGCGCCGGAACCGGGAACGGTGGAGGTCTCGCTGGAGGCGGCGGGATCGCGTGAACTCGGGCTGGCACTCGACGTGCGCAGTTGCGACACGGCCTGGGTGGACGGCGCCTGCGCGGGGGACGAGACATTGCTGGAGAGCCGGCAGCGCATCGATGGAGGAGCGGATGCGATCTCGCTGACCGCGCTGCGCTCTGCGGAGGAGCGGTGGTTGCTGCTGACGGCGGTGATGCCCGAGCAGGCATCGGGCATGGTCGCACTCACCGTACGCGCTGCCGGCGGCGGCGAAGCCGTGACGACGAGCCCTCGCCCGGTCGCACCGTTGCCGACCACCGGTGGGGAGCCGGCGTGGACGCTCGGCTTCATCGCCATCGCGGCCGGGCTGGCGGTGGCAGGCGCCGCCTCCCTCGCCCGCGGACGACGGGCGGTGGAGGAGTGATGCAGCGCCCCGTGATCCCGCGTCGCTCCCGTGAGAGGAGGGCGCTGAGTGCGGACCCCCGTGCGCGGCTTCGTACCCGGATCGCCGCGGGCGTCATCGCCCTGGGCGTCGTGGCCACGGGCCTGTCGCAGCCGCCGGAGGAGACTGAAGCGCTGTGGGCCGACGGCGAGTCGGGGCGGGCGACGTTCACGGCACTCACCGTGCCCATCGCGCCGTACGGCGGTGACTGCGGAATCGTGGGGTCGTTGCTGAACCTGGGCCAGTCGACGCTCACGATACGGTGGCGGCTCCCCGCCGGCTACGCCCTCGCCGATGCTCGAATCAGCTACACCGGCTCGAACGGACTCGTACCGGCGGTGGACACGCTCCTCGGCACCTCGCTGCGCACGACGCAATCGAACGGCGTCTACACCACTGTGCTCAGCGGCGCGCTGCTCAACGCCGTACTCGGGGCGTCGAGAAGCGTCTCAGTGCAGATCGCACACCCGAGCGGCTGGATATCCCCGGCCCGAACGGTCGTCGGAAACTGGCCCTTGCTCGGTCTCGGGACCGCGACGTGCAGCATGACGCCGGCCGCGTGAACGACGATGGCGCCCATCCGCCGGAGCGGAGGGCGCCATCGAGGTGTGCACGCGGTTACGGGAGCAGGCGATTCGGCCCGCGGAAGAGATACGTGACCTCGCGAATCGACTGCTGCTTGAGCAGGAGCATCAGCACACGGTTGAGGCCCATGCCGAAGCCGCCGTGCGGGGGCACGCCGTAGCGGAAGAAGTCGAGGTAGAAGCTGAGCTCCTTCGGATCCATGCCCTTCTCGACGGCCTGAGCTTCGAGCACCTCGATGCGGTGCTCGCGCTGCGCGCCCGTCGAGATCTCGGTGCCGCGGTAGATGAGGTCGTAGCTCTGCGTGAGCTGCGGGTTCTCAGCGTTGCGCATGTGGTAGAACGGGCGGATCGACGCGTCGTAGTCCGTGAGGAACACGAAGTCGTGGCCGAACTTCTTCTTGACGTGAGCCGCGATGCGGCGCTCGCCCTCCGGGTCCATATCGGCGTCGGCGCGAGGCACCTCGTAGCCCTCCGCCTTCACGATCTCCTTCGCCTCGGCGAGGGGGATGCGCGGGAACGGGCGCGACGGCACCTCGACCTCGATGCCGAAGAGCTTCTCGATCTCAGCGCCGAGCTGCTCCTTGACCGCGGTCAGGCCGGCGACGAGCAGCTCCTCATGCAGCTCCATCACGTCTTCCGGGGAGTCGATCCAGCTCAGCTCGGTGTCGATCGAGGTGAACTCGGTCGCGTGCCGTGACGTGAACGAGTGGTCGGCGCGGAAGGCGGGCCCCACCTCGAAGATGCCGCCGAAGCCCGCGGCCTGAGCCATCTGCTTGAAGAACTGGGGGCTCTGGGCGAGAAACGCCTTGCCCTCGAAGTACTCGACCTCGAAGAGCTCGGCGCGCGACTCGGAGGCGCTCGCCATGAGCTTCGGAGTCTGGATCTCGATGAAACCGCGATCGACCCAGACCTGGCGCAGCGCGTGCAGGAACGCGGTCTGCACGCGGAAGACGAGGTTCTGCTCGGGTCGGCGCAGGTCGAGGAAGCGCCAGTCGAGACGCACGTCGATGTTCGAGTCGCCGGCGACCGGGTTGTCGGGGAGCGAAGCCGTGACGACCTCGATCTCCTCGATCTGCACCTCGACGCCGCCGAGCTTCACGCGCTCGTTGTGCTGCAGCTCTCCGGTGACCGTCACGAACGACCCCTGGGTCAGTTCGGAGATGGTGGTGGTGCGGGGCACGAGCACGTCCGAGCGGGGGTTCTCGGGATCCGGCTCGCGCAGCACGCCGCCGTTGACGAGCTGGACGGCTCCCGACTCGTCGCGCAGCACGACGAACTGCACGTACCTCTGGTCGCGAACCTTCTCCACCCACCCGGAGACTCGCACGGTGCCGTCTTCGCGGGCGGCCAGGTCCTTGATCAATACACGCTCAGTCACCCGGACAGTCTAGCCGTCGCGCCACGAGGCGCCGTACGGGGCCGTCTCACGAGAATTCGCCGCGGAATCGACGGAAACGCGCACCCGGCTACCTGCCGTCCATGTTGCAGTGCTAGCTACATGGGTATGAACTCCTCAATCGCTCCCCCCGTCGGCGGCACTCGGGCTCTCCTGCAATCGCTCGTACCCTCGCTCGTGCCCAGTGAGCGGCGCGTCGTGCAGGCGTGCATCGATGAGCCGGATCGCGTGGCGTCGATGTCGGTGGCCGAACTCGCGAGCCGTGCGGGGGTGTCGCCAGCCACCGTGGTGCGGGCTTGCCAGCGGCTCGGGTTCGAGGGGTACCAGCAACTGAAGGAGCTGCTGATCAGGGATGCGGCTGTGGCGGACGAGACGGGCTCGCCCGCCCAGCACCGCCACCCGGTCGAGCGGGTCTTCGAGCGTGCCATCGCCGGGATCCAGGGGGCTCTCGGCGCGCTGGATCTCGAAGCCTTCGACGGAGCGGCGCGGGAGATCCGCGGGTCGTCGCGGCTACTGATCGTCGGCAACGGTGCATCGCTCGCGGCCGCGCAATCGATCGGTCTGCACTTTCTCACCAGCGGGAAGGTGTGCGAGAACCCGGTCGACATCATCTCGCAGCACGTCGCAGCGAAGCTCCTGAAGCCGGGCGACGTGTGTCTCGCCGTGAGCGACAGCGGTATGAACAATTTCACGCTGCGATCGGCGCAACTCGCCGCGGAGGCGGGAGCCACGGTCGTGGCGATCACCAGCTATGCGAAGTCGGAGCTTGCCGAGATCGCGCGATTCCCCCTCGTCGCCGGCGCCGATTTCCATCGATGGAACGATGAGACGGTGACCGGCAACATCGTGCAGATGCTGCTGCTCTCTGCGCTGCATTCCGCCGCCCTGGGCGACGCACCGGGTGCGATGGCCGCGCGAGCAGAGGTGTACGACGAGGTGCTGACCATGGTCACTCGCCCCGACGAGGTCTGAGAAACACGGAGTTCGCGAAGGCTGCCCCGTCCGTTCTCGGGTTGGCCCCCACCGGTTCACCTTGATCGCCCACTCTAGGAATCAAGCGTTTCCTCAATCGGATAACGCAGGAAACAAGATTCCCTGGAGGTCTCGGTGGCACGGCTCGTACTCAATCAGATCACCCGCGCATTCGGTGACGTGACGGCGGTGGATCGCATCTCCCTCGACATCGCGGACGGCGACTTCCTCGTGCTGCTCGGCCCGTCGGGCTGCGGCAAGACGACACTGCTGCGCATGATCGCTGGGCTGCTCGACCCGACCGGCGGCAGCATCGAGCTCGACGGCACCGATATCACGGGCATGCCCGCGCGCAAGCGCGACCTGGCCATGGTGTTCCAAAGCTACGCGCTCTACCCGCATCTGAGCGTCGCGAAGAATCTGGCGTTCCCGTTGAAGGTGCGCGGGGCATCGAAACAGGAGATCACGAGCCGGGTGCTCGCAGCCGCGGAGTCCGTCGACATCGCGCACCTGCTCGAGCGGAAGCCGAAGGAGCTGTCGGGCGGTCAGCGCCAGCGGGTCGCGGTCGCGCGTGCGCTCGTGCGGGAGCCTCGGGCATTCCTGATGGACGAGCCGCTCTCAAACCTCGATGCGAAGTTGCGTACCGCGACGCGCCAGGAGCTCGCCGCGCTGCACCGCACGCTCGGGGCGACCTTCGTGTACGTCACTCACGACCAGGTCGAGGCGATGACGATGGCGACGAAGATCGCCCTGCTCAACGCCGGTCGGCTCGAGCAGTACGGCACGCCTGAAGAGCTCTACGACACCCCGAGCTCGATATTCGCCGCTGGATTCCTCGGCTCACCGGCTATGAACCTCCTGGACGCCACGCTCACCACCGCCGATGGCTCGATCGCCATATTCGCGCCCGGTGTCGAGGCGCTGCTCTGGAAGGGCGCCTCGCCTGACCGGGACATCGTCGTCGGCATCCGTCCCGAGCACCTCAGCGTGCACGATGGTGCCGACGCTGCAGCAGTGCCGACTGCGGGTGCAGCGCTCCGCGGCACGGTCGACCTGGTCGAGAACCTCGGGCGCGAGCAACTCGTGCACTGCCGGATCGGCGACGAGCGCGTCACCGTCTCATGCGATCGAGCGGAGACCTGGCGCGCGGGCGATCTGGTCGTGCTCGCCGCCCCTGCCGCGCGGGTCCATCTCTTCGACCGGGCGAGTGGCCGCCGCTTGGAATGGCAACCGGACGCCGAGCCAGAAGCGCCGACTCATCGTCCGCGCGCCGAGCTGTCCGCTTCAGTTCCCGGGTGACGCCGGGTTCCGTCTGCTTCTCGCTTCCCATCCGCACGCACTCCTCCCCATTCTCCTCCCGAAAGGATCCATCATCATGCGACTCCGACGTTTCGCCGCCTGTGGCGCCCTCGCGCTCGCCGCGAGTCTCCCATTGGCGGCTTGCGCCACCGGCAGCAGTGCGACCGACCCTGCAGCATCCGTCGTTCCCGAGCTGGCCGAAGACCAGCAGGTCGAAATCGTGTTCGAGAGCTACAACCTCACCCAAGCCGGTGTCTGGACGGACACGGTCACGCAGCTCATCGAGGAGTTCGAGGAGCAGCACCCGAACATCTCCGTCACCGCGCAGCCGACTCAGGGCGCCGCGGCTGCGGCGGGCAACTACGTCGGCAGCGTGCAGACGCAACTGCTCGCGGGGGATCCGCCCGACGTCGCCCAACTGACCTTCGACGCGCTCGAGTACACCGCGACGCAGCTCGGTGCGAAACCGCTCTCCGACCTCGTGAGCGAAGCGGAGCTCGAGGAGGCGTTCGGCGGGGAGAACCCGATGCACCCGAACGCTCGAGTGCTCGCCGACTGGGAGGGCAAGACGTACGGCATGCCGTATGTGTTCTCAACGCCGGTGATGTACTACAACGCCACAGCCCTCGCTGATGCAGGCATCACCGGAACCCCCGATCTGAGCACATGGGACAAAGTCGAGGAGGTCGCGGCTCAGGTGAGCGCCGAGACGGGCAAGCCGTCGCTCGACATCTCGTGCACCGTCAAGGGGGGCAGCTGGTGCATGCAAGGCCTCTTCAAATCGAATGGCGGCGAGGTGCTCTCCGAGGATCGCAGCACCATCGGCTTCGGGTTTGACGCGGCGGTGGCGACGGTCGAACGCTTCGCCGAGATGAGTGACGCCGGCGTACTACGGAGCGCTGACGCCTCTGCGCAGATGGAGGGCCTCGCCAAGGGGGACACCGCGATGATCCTGATCACTTCGGCTCTCCAGGGCATGTTCATGCAGGCCGCCGAAGCCGGCGGATGGACGCTCGCGGCCGCTCCGATGCCGGCCTTCGAGGGCCAGGAGGCCGTGCCGACCAACTCGGGCTCGGCGCTCTTCGTGCTGAGCGACGATCCGGCGAAGCAGCGCGCCGGGTGGGAACTCATCAAATTCCTCACGAGTGACCGCGCATACGAGCTCATCTCGAGCCAGATCGGCTACCTGCCGCTGCGCACCGGGCTCGTAGAGGAAGGCGGCGCGCTCGCTGACTGGGCGGCGAGCAATCCACTGATCGAACCGAATCTCGATCAGCTCGAGCGGATGGAACCGTGGCTCTCCTACCCGGGCAACAGCTATGTGCAGGTCGACGACCTCCTCGCGACCGCGATCGAAGACGTTGTCTACTACGGCAAGCCTGCCGAGTCGACGATGACCGAGGCCGCGGAGCGCGCCCAGGAGCTGATCGACTGATGCTGCAGACTCCGACCGACACCATCGCGCTCGCTCCGATCGCCACCGCGGTGCTCGCCGTGGAGGGCACCCACAACTTCCGCAGTACTGCTGGGTACGCGGCGTCGACGCGAGCGATCCGTCCGGGAAGCCTCTTCCGCTCGGACGCACTCCACCGGCTGAGTGATGCCGGCAGCCGGCAACTCGTCGAGCACGGCATCGTGCGCATCATCGACCTGCGCACAACCGAGGAGCTCGCAGAAGCCCCGAGCGCGCTCGTCGCCGCGGGCGTGGAAACGGTGCACCATCCGATCTTCGGCAGCGCGGGCGTTCCACTGGCGAACGGGAGCATCACGCTCGCCGAGCTCTACCGCCACATGATCGATGAGCGCACCGAGCGCCTGACCGGTGCGCTGCGCCTGATCGTCGATGCTCCAGCGGGCGGCGTACTCGTGCACTGCACCGCCGGCAAGGATCGCACCGGCCTCGTGGTCGCCGCAGCTCTCTTGGCCGTGGGCGTCGAGCGAGACCAGGTCGTCGCGGACTACGCCGCGAGCGGCGACAATCTCGCGGGCGAGTGGTCGCAGCGCATCCTCGCCGCTACCGCTGAGCGTTTCGGCGATCTGAGCTCGGCGGTGCAGGAGCTGCTGCTCGCCAGCCCCGCTGACGCTCTCGAGGCCACGCTCGATCACATCGACGCCCGCTTCGGCGGCATCGTGCCGATGCTCAGTGCGCACGGCTTCACCGAGACCGAGCTCGCGCGACTGCGCGCTCGTCTCCTCGACTGACCACCCATGAAAGGACTCCCCGCAATGACCTCCCAGCACCCACCCGTCGAGCACTTCATCCTTCACCTCAGTGACACCCACTTCGTCGGCGACTCAGAACTGCTGCACGGTGCGATCGACAGCGACGCAAATCTCGAGCGGCTCTTCGAAGACTTCGCGCGCACCCAGGCGCGGCCTGAGGCGATCGTCTTCACCGGCGACCTCGCCGACACCGGTCGTGAAGACGCCTATCGGCGCCTGCGGGCGCTCGTCGAACCCGCCGCGGCAGCCATCGGCGCTCGGGTGATCTGGGTCATGGGCAACCACGACACCCGCACCCCCTTCCGCAAGCACCTCCTGGACTCCGACGCTGGGGAGGAGAGCGTCGACATGGTGCACGACGTGAACGGGTTGCGGATCATCGCGCTCGATTCCACCGTGCCGGGCGAGCACTACGGCGAGATCACCGATGCGCAGTACGCCTGGCTGGCGGAGGTGCTCGCAACGCCGGCGCCGCACGGCACGCTGATCGCGCTGCACCATCCACCCGTGCCCTCGTTGCTCGAGCCCATCTCCTTCGTCGAACTCCGCGACCAGCAGCGCTTTGCGCAGGCGATCTCCGGCACCGACGTTCGAGGGGTGCTCGGTGGACATCTGCACTTCAACACGTTCAGCGAGATCGGGGGTGTTCCGGTGTCAGTGGCCTCGGCGACCTGCTACACCCAGGACCTCAACGTACCCGCCGGTGGCATGCGCGGCCGCGATGGCGCACAGGGGTTCAACCTCGTGCACTTGTACGACGATCGCGTGATGCACACCGTCGTTCCGATCGGCGAGTTCTCGACCGTGTACGAGATCACCGCCGAGCAGATGCTGGCGTGGTCCGAGCTCTCGCTCGACGAAGTCAGCGAGGAGATGGCGCGCACAGCCGATCAGCCTGAACCGACCTCCGTCTGAATCGATTCGTGACGGGGCGGCCACGCCGCATCGGCGCTCCCGCCCCGTCACCGTTGCACCGCCCATAGAGAGAAACGGATTCCCGTTGTTCATCCAGGTCCCCCCTCCGCAGGTGCTCCCGGCAGCAGTCGAGACCGCCATCGCTGGTTCGCCCGCACACGCGCCCCGCGATTCAGCGCCCATGCCGGCGAAACGCGCTCGCCGCCGACGATTCGAGGTGGCTCCGTATCTGTACGTGCTGCCGGCCACGTTGCTGCTGATCATCTGGACGTATGCCCCGCTCATGCAGACGTTCGAGCTGTCGTTCTACGACTGGAACCTGATTCCGACGGTGCCGAAGACTCCCGTCGGGTTCGAGAACTACACCACAGTGCTCTCACTGCCCGAGCTGCATCAGGCGCTGTGGAACACCCTCGTCTACACCCTGGCGTTCCTCGTGATCTCGGTGGCGCTTCCCGTCGTCTTCGCGCTCATCGCTCGGAGAGTCGATGGGCGGGCCAAGACGGTCTACCAAGCACTGATCTTCGTGCCGTTCCTCGTGACACCCGTCGCCACAAGCGCGATCTGGCGATGGATGTTCGCCCCGGAAGGCGGCACGATCCCGGCCATCGCGCGTTCGCTCGGTTTCGACATGGGCAACGTCTTCCGCGAGCCCGACTCGTCGCTCTGGGCGGTCGTTGTGATCGTGGGGTGGCAAATGCTCGGATTCGGCATGCTCGTCGTCTCGGCCGGGCTCGCGGGAATCAGCCCTGACTACGGCCATGCCGCCGCGACCGATGGGGCGCGTGCTGGGCAGATCACCCGCAGGATCACGCTTCCACTGCTCTCGCCGTCGCTCGTCTTCCTCGGCCTCATGACCATCCTGCTGTCCGCGCAGTGGACGTTTCCGATCATCGATCTCGCGACGCAGGGCGGGCCGGCAGGATCCTCGACGAACATCTACTACCTCCTGTACCAGTTCGGCTTCCGAAACTTCGACGCCGGCCTCTCCGCCGCCGCCGGCACCGTCTTCTTCATCGGGTTCGGACTCATCGCGCTCCTCTTCGTCGAGCTGTCCGAGCGCTTGAGCTTCCACGACAATTAAGGATCCATCGCATGAGCTTCTCCCTGGTCGCCCCGCAGCATGCCGAGGTCGACGAAACGCCCTTCGCGGCTCGCAGGTCCCGTGGCTCCGCCCGCGACTCCGCGACTCGTGCAGGTGCACGATCCCGATCGCGCCGCCGCATCGGGAGTATCCCTGCCTACGTCATCCTCACGGTGCTCGCAATCGTGTCGATCTTCCCGATCTACTGGATGTTCGTCACCGCATTCAGGCCTGCCGATCAGATGCTTTCGACGAACCCGCTACCAGGGCCCTTCAGTCTGGAGAACTTCGAGTACGTGCAGCAGACCATCCCGATTCTCGGGATGCTGGGCAACACGTTCGGCATGGCGCTGCTCCTCGCAGTCGGGCAGCTGCTCATCGCGATCCTCGCCGCCTACGGGTTCGCTCGCTGGAGCTTCCGCGGGCAGAAGATCCTCTTCCTGCTCTTCGTGGGCTCGTGGCTCGTACCGTTTCAGGTCACGATGATTCCGAACTACGTACTGATCTCCCAGCTCGGTCTTCTGAATACGATCGTCGGCGTCATGGTGCCCCAACTCGCAGCGGCGTTCGCGGTCATGCTGCTGCGCCAGCACCTCGAGTCCTTTCCGCGCGAGCTGCTCGATGCGGCCGACATGGACGGTCGCGGCCCCTGGCGGACGCTCTGGGAGGTTGTCGTGCCGAACCTGCGTCCTGCGCTCGCCGCGCTTGCGATCATGCTGTTCATCAATGCGTGGAACGAGTACCTGTGGCCCTCGCTGATCATGCAGCAGTCGAACGACCTGATCCAGGTGGGCATTCGCGGGTTCCTCGGGGCCGAAGGCAACAACTGGGGAGCGGTCATGGCCGCGAGCGCGATGGCGTGCCTGCCGATCTTCATGATCTATCTCTTCCTCCAGCGCTACGTCGTCGACGCCTTCGTGCGCTCTGGATTGAAGTAGCCGGTCCGTGCGCGGGCGCGTCCACGTCCACACGCGCCCGCGCTCGGCCCCGAACTCCCAGACACCCCGAACGTACAATGGAGACGTGAGCGACAAACTGCTGCATTTGGTGCGCCATGGCGAGGTGCACAACCCGGATCGCGTGCTGTACGGCCGCCTTCCGGGTTTCCGCCTGTCAGAACGCGGTCATCAGATGGCGGAGGCCGCAGCACTCGAGTTGGCGGGCAGCGACCGGGTCGTCACCAAGCTCTTCGCTTCGCCGCTGGAGCGCGCGCAGCAGTCGGCGCGTCCGATCGCAAGCGCGCTGAGCCTCGAGATCGCGACCGAGGAACGCATCATCGAGCCGACCAATGCGTTCGAGGGCATGGTCAGCTCCGGCGCCGACCGCGCCTTCACGAAGCCGCAGTACTGGTATCGCTACCTCAATCCGTTCCGTCCGAGTTGGGGCGAGCCGTACCGGCAGATCGCGGATCGCGTGCGCTCGGCGATGAACGACGCCTGGGATTCGACGCGCGATGGCGACATCGTGATGGTGTCGCACCAGTCGCCGATCTGGATGGCGCACCTCGACATCACCGGAAAACCCCTGTTCCATAATCCATCATCGCGACGTTGCGACCTGTCGAGCATCACCACCTTCGAGAAGCGCGGCGAGCGCTGGTTCGAGGTCGACTACCGTACCCCCGCCGCCGGTCTGATCGACGACGCCGTAGATGTAGGAGCCGTATGAGCCTGCGACGCACCGCAACCGCTGTTACCCTGACGCTCTCGGCCGCACTCGTGCTGGTCGGCTGCAGCAGCGAGGGCGCCGACCTCGCCTCGCAGTACCAGGAAGGGAGCGACAAGGGCTACGTCTCCGGAGACGGCTCCGCGCTGAGCATCCCGGTGTCGGAGCGCACCGATCCTGTCGAGTTCTCCGGTGTGGACGAGAGCGGCGAGACGTTCGGCTCCGATGACACGGCCGGCGAGGTGACGGTCGTGAACTTCTGGTACGCCGGGTGCGCTCCGTGCCGCGTCGAGGCCCCCGATCTGGTCACCGCATTCGATGAGTACTCGGATGCTGGCGTGCAGTTCGTCGGTGTGAACACGCGCGATCAGGTGGCTCAGGCGCAGCAGTTCTCGCAGGAGTTCGACATCGAGTACCCGTCGATCATGGACAACGCGGGCGGCCGGTCCGTGCAGCGCGCCTTCGCCGGCCAGGTGCCGCTCAACGCGGTGCCGACGACCCTGGTGCTGGATCGCGAGGGCCGAGTGGCGCACCGCGTGCTCGGGCAGCTCGCGAGCGCCTCTCAACTGAGCACCTTGATCGACGAGACGCTCGCCGAATCGAGCGACACCGCCGGCGAGCAGTAGCGGTGGAGCACATCGTCGCCGACGGACAACTGCTCGTCGCATCGCTCGTCGCAATCGCCGCTGGGCTGCTCTCGTTCCTCTCCCCGTGCGTGCTGCCGCTCGTCCCCGGCTACCTCGCGTATGTTGGCGCGACCGCGGCAGCCCACGGAGCGCAGCGCGGGGTGGCGACTGCCGGGTCTGTCCCTGGAGCGCGCGCGCCGCGCGGTCGGGTGCTGCTCGGCTCGGTGCTGTTCGTGCTCGGCTTCACCGTCGTGCTCGTCGCGTTTCTCGCGGCCGCGGGAACGGTCGGAGTGTGGCTCCTCGAGTGGGAGTCCGTGATCACTCGAGTCATGGGCGCGGTGATCATCGTGATGGGGCTCGTGTTCGTCGGGCTCTTCAATCGGATGCAGACGACGAAGAAGATGCGCATCAAGCCGAAGCTCGGGCTCGCTGGGGCGCCGCTCCTGGGCGCGGTGTTCGCCGTCGGATGGACGCCCTGCATGGGCCCGACGCTCGGCGTGATCATGACGTTGAGCTTGCAGCAGGGCTCGGTGGCTCGATCGGTCGTGCTGGCGATCGCCTATTGCATCGGTCTCGGCCTCCCCTTCATCCTCGCCGCGCTCGGCTTCGGGTGGCTCACGCGGACCATGACATTCTTCAAACGGCATATTCGTGTCGTGAACCTGATCGGCGGCGGGCTGCTGATCCTCATCGGTCTCCTCATGGTGACCGGCCTCTGGAGCAAGATGATGTACGCACTGCAGGCGGTGATTGGCGGCTATGTCACGCCCCTCTGATTACGACGACGGAACCGGCGCGGGCGGGTCGCTTCGCGCCGAATCGCCCGAGCTCGGTTTCACCGGCTGGATGCGGTGGTTCTGGCGGCAGCTCACGAGCATGCGCGTCGCGCTCGTGCTGCTCCTGCTGCTCGCCGTCGCGGCGATCCCCGGTTCACTGGTGCCGCAGCGCAGCGCCGACCCGAACGGCGTGGTGCAGTACCAGGCCGATCACCCCAAGCTCTTCCCGATTCTGGACGCCTTCCCGATCCAGGCGTTCGACGTGTACGGATCGGTGTGGTTCTCCGCGATCTACCTGCTGCTCTTCATCTCGTTGATCGGCTGCGTCATCCCGCGCATCACGCACCATTGGAAGGCGTGGCGCGGCCGACCCCCGAAGACGCCGGCTCGCCTCGAACGCATGGCCGGTTTCTCCGAGGTGCGTCTGGTGAATCCCGAGGCCAGCGACGAGGATCGCGCGGCCTTCGCCGAGCGCGCCGTCGAGGAGGCCGCTCACCTCCTGAAGAAGATGCGCTACCGCACCGAGATCCAGCGCGTCTCGCGTCGCGGCGTGGAGACCGTGTCGGTCTCGGCCGAGCGCGGGTACCTGCGTGAGACCGGCAATCTGCTCTTCCATATCTCCCTGCTCGGCGTGCTCATCAGCGTGGGCGTCGGTGGGATCTTCACCTTCAACGGGCAGAAGGTGCTCGTCGAAGGGGAGACGATGGTGAACCAGCTCATCGACTACGACACGGTGAACACGGGCCGGGCGTTCGACTCGACGAGCCTCGACCCGTTCGGCTTGAAGCTCGACTCGCTCGACGTCACGTACGTCACGCCCGATGACGGCAACACGCACGCGATCGGTCAGGTGCGCGACTACACGGCGAACCTCGAACTCATCGACCCCGAGGACGGAAGTGTCAGCGACGAGACGATTCAGGTGAATCACCCGTTGCGCGTGCACGGCTCCCCGATATACCTCATCGCCAATGGGTACGCTCCGCGGATCACCGTGAAGAACGCGGAGGGCACCGTCGTCTACAGCGAGGCGATGCCGTTCATTCCGCAGGACAACATGACGATGACCTCGCTCGGCGTCGTGAAGGTGCCGTACGGCATCACCGATGCAGCGGGGGATCAGGTGCAGGTCGGCCTGCGCGGCTTCTTCTACCCGACCAAGGCCGATCTCGACACGGGCGCCTATACATCGAATTACCCCGACCTCGAGAATCCGGTGCTCACACTCGACGTGTTCGTCGGCGACCTCGGCATCGACGACGGTGTGCCGCGCTCCGTGTATTCACTCGACACGTCGAACATGGAGCAGCTCACCGGGCGCGCGATCGACGCGGAATCGATCGAGCTCGTGCCGAGCTCGACCGCCGAGCTGCCGAACGGGATGGGCACGATCACGCTCGACGACGTGCCGCGCTACGCGTCGTTCGACGTGATGCGCAATCCGGCGCAGACCTACGTGCTCGTGTTCGCCTTGCTCGCGCTCGGCGGCCTGGTGTGGTCGCTGTTCGTCGCGCGTCGTCGCATGTGGGTGAAGGCGGTTCCCACCGAAGACGGCCTGGTGCTCCAGTACGCGGCGCTCGCCCGCGGAGACGACCCTGCGCTCGAGCGGGCGGTCGAGGAGCTGCGCGACAAGCATCGCGACCGCCTCTAGCGGGAGCCTCCCGTGCCGCGCGCGGGGCGCCGCCAACTACTTCGCGTCGTTGACCGCCGAGACCTTCTGCGAGAAGTAGACCGGGATCAGTGAGAGGAGGATCATCACGGTCGCCACCACGTTCACCTGGTTCACCTCATTGGGCCGCGCCATCTGGTTCATGATCCAGAGGGGGAGGGTCTCGACGCCCGGGGGAGCGGTGAAGATCGTCACCACGATCTCGTCGAACGAGAGTGCGAACGCCAGCAGGCCGCCCGCGATGAACGCGCTGCGGAACTGCGGGAACGTGACGAGCCGGAAGGTCTGCCCGATGCCGGCTCCGAGATCCATCGAGGCCTCGTCGAGGTTCGGGTGCATGCGGCGCAGGCGGGCGATCACATTGTTGAAGACCATGACGACGCAGAAGGTGGCGTGAGCGATGATCATGCCCCAGTAGCCGACGTTGATGCCCATGGGTTTCAGCACCTGGAAGTACGTGTTCGAGAGCGCGACACCGGTGACGATGCCGGGAAGGGTGATCGGCAGCACGATGAGCAGGTTGACGGTGTGCTTGCCGAAGAAGTTGAAGCGCTGCAGCGCGAACGCGGCGAGCGTGCCGAGCAGCAGGGCGAACGCCGTCGCGACCGAGGCCACGATCACCGAGTTCAGCAGGGCGGCGTGCACGGCGGGATTCGTGAGGGCCTTGCCCCACCACTCCAGCGAGAAGCCGGGGATCGGCCAGCCCGAGACGCGGCCCGAGTTGAACGAGTTCATGACGATCACGAACAGCGGAATGTACATGAACCCGAGCGCGATCACCGTGATGACGGCGAGCGCGACGCGCGTGGTGCGGTTCAGACGAAGCATGGCGGTCTCCTGCGAATCTCGGTCAGAGGTTGTTGAGCGCGCCGGTGCGGCGCACCGCGCTCAGGTAGATGATGACGAGCACGATCGGCACGAAGGAGAATGCCGCGGCGAGGGGCGGATTCAGATTGATGTTCTGCGCGATGATGCTGCCGATCATCTGCGTCGAGCCGCCCACGTACATCGCCGCGATGTAGTCGCCGAGGCTCAGTGAGAACGTGAATACGGAACCGGCGATCAGTGCGGGGAGGAGGAGCGGGGCGACGATGGTGCGGATCGTGCGGGCGCCGCTTGCGCCCAGGTCGGAAGAAGCGTCGAACAGATTGGTCGGGATCTGCGACACGGCGGCGTATACCGGAATCGCCATATAGGGGAACCAGAGGTAGACGAGGGTCAGGATGACGGTCAGGGTGCCGAAGCCGGGGCCCGTGATCCCGAAGGGCGATAGCGCCCAGTTGAAGAATCCCTCATCGGTCCACACGAGGCGCATGGCGATGATCTTCACGAGATAGCCCGCCCAGAGCGGCAGGGTGACGAGCACGGCGAGTGCGGCCCGGAGTCTCGGCCCCGCGACTTTCGCCATGAACACGGCGAGCGGAATGGATACGGCGGCGCAGATCGCGGTGACCGCGAGGGCGATTCCGAGTGTGCGCAGCGCCGTCGACAGGTAGGCCGGAACGGTGACGAGCTGCTCGAAGTTCTCGAGCGTGAACCCCGGCTTCACCCGCGAGGTGAACGGGTCGGTCGTCCAGAATGCGGTCATCAGCAGGAGCACGAGCGACAGGATGTACACGCCGAGCAGCCACGCCATCGGCAGCGTCAGCAGCGATGCGAGTCGGCCGCGCGGGTGACGGTAGAGCGCTGTCGACACCGGTTTGGTGCGGCGCTCGAGGGTCGGCTGGTTCGACACGATGGTTCCTCACTGACGGGTCGTGGTGTGGCGGGTGGGGCGGGTGACCGGGGCGGCGTGCCCCGGTCACCCGCCGTCGGGCGGTCAGCCCTTGACGGTTGCCCAGGCGCTGGTCCAGTCCTGGTAGTTGGTGCACTGCACATCGGTGCGGCCATCGAGGCACTGGTCGATCGGGGTGGTCCAGAACCACACCTGCTCGAAGTACTCCTCGTCGGTCGCATTGAAGTACTCGCAGTGCTCGCGGGCTTCGTCGCTGGTCTCGCAGAACGCGGCGTTGGCGGGCGCCATGCCGAAGTTCATCGCGATCTGCCCGTTCACCTCCGGGCTGCTCGTGTAGTCCATCCACGCGTACGCGCAGTTCGGGCTCTCGGATTCGGCCGCGAGCATCCACGCGTCGGACCACCCCGTCGAGCCCTCCTCGGGGAGCACGCTCTTGAACTTCTCATCCTGCGTGGCCTTGCGCAGCACCTCCCAGGAGGTGCCGACGACCGAGTTGCCGCCGGTGAACGACGTCACGTTGGTGGCGGGCGACCAGTACTCGGAGACCATGGTGTTCTGCTGCTGCAACAGCTCGACCGCTGCCGCCAACTGCTCTTCGTCGAGGGCGTACGGGTTCTCGATGCCGAGGTCGGGCTGCGTCGCCATGAGGTAGATCGCCGCATCTGCGATGTAGATGGGGCTGTCGTAGGCGGCGATGTTGCCGGCGTACGGGCTGTCCTCCTCCCACACGACGTCCCAGCTGGTCGGTTCTTCGGTGACGACGTCCGAGTTGTACTCGAGGATGTTCGCGCCGCGGCCGATCGGAATGCCGTAGACGTTGCCGTTGAGGGTGTCGTAGAGCTGGCCCTTCATCCCCTCGACGATGTCGTCGCCGAAGTTCGGAATCAGCTCCGTGTTGAGCGGCTGCACGTTGCCGTCGACGATCAGTCGCAGACTCGCGTCGCCGGAGGCCGAGACGAGGTCGTACTCACCGGTGCGCATGAGCTGGACCATCTCGTCGCTCGTCGCCGCCACCTTGCGGTTGACCTTGCACCCGGTCTCGGCGGTGAATTCGTCGGCCCACGCGGGCTCCACGAATCCGGACCAGGCGACGATGTTGAGCTCGGACTCCATGTCTCCGAGCGACTCGAGCGCGGGGAGGTCGGGGACGTCGATCGAGATCTCTCCCGGTGCGGACTCACCGCCGCTGCTGGAACAGCCCGAGAGGGCGAGTCCGGCGGCCGCGACGAGCGCCGCCGGGATGGCGAGTTTCTTGTGCATCGTTACTCCTTCGTAGGCGATTGGGTATTGCGGGGGTGTCTGGGTGCGGGTCAGGCGCTGGGCACGACGACCGCGTGATCGCGGGCGAACCGGAGGCTCACGGCGTCTCCGCGCGAGATGCTCGGGCTGGTGCGCGGCGTGTGCGTGTTCTGCGCTTCTGAGATGAAGCGGGTGCCGCTGGCGGTCTCGACCAGGTAGCGCGTGTGCGCGCCGGCGTAGACGGTCTCGAGGATGGTGCCGGGGAGCGCGATGTCTGCAGGGTCGAGTGGGGCGGTCGGGTCGACGAGCCGCACGCGCTCGGGGCGCACGCTGTGAGGGGTGCGTTCGCCGAGGATGCGCTGCGCTGCGTCGTCCGCGAGGAGGTTCGTGATGCCGAGGAATCTGGCGACGAACTCGGTGCGGGGGAACTCGTACACCTCGCGCGGACTGCCGACCTGCTCGATCTTCCCGTTGTTGAACACGGCGACTCGGTCGGAGAGCGTGAGCGCTTCCTCTTGATCGTGCGTGACGAACACGAACGTGATGCCGACCTCGCGCTGGATCTGCTTGAGTTCGAATTGCATCTGCTCGCGCAGCTGCTTGTCGAGGGCGCCGAGGGGTTCGTCGAGCAGGAGCACCTTGGGGCGCAGAATGAGGGCGCGAGCGAGGGCGATGCGCTGGCGCTGGCCTCCGGAGAGCTGCGCGGGCGAGCGGTCGGCGACGTGCGCGAGCTGCACTTGCTCGAGCGACTCCGCCACGAGACGACGGCGCTCGGCGGCGGAGACGCCGCGGACTTTGAGTCCGTACGCGACGTTCTCGGCGATGGTGAGATGCGGGAAGAGCGCGTAGTCCTGGAAGACCGTGTTGACGTCGCGGTCGAACGGCGCCGACTTCGTGACGTCGGTTCCGTGGAGCAGGATCGAGCCTGCGGTGGGCTCCTCGAAGCCGGCGATCATGCGGAGCACGGTCGTCTTCCCGGATCCCGAAGGCCCGAGCATCGAGAAGAACTCGCCGGCGCCGATCTCGATGTCAAGGTCGTTCACGGCGACGAGGTCGCCGAACTGTTTGCGAACGCCGCGCACCGATACGGCGATGTCCCCCTGCGGTACTGGGGTGGGGGCGTGGTGTGTCATACGGTTGCTCCTCAACGTCGCTGTCGGCCCGATAGATGAAACATAACATATGGGTTTATAGGATTAGAGCGCGCTCGGAGTTCTCCGCATCACGGTTTGATCACGGAGTGGCGGCGGCGAAATCTCAGTTCGCTCGTGACACACTCGGTACGTTCGCGAGAATCGGAGGAGAACGGTGAGCGCTCAAATGCCGTCCGCGCCCCCGAGCCGGCTCCGCACGGCAGCGCTCGCGCCGATCGGCGACGAGGGCCGCATCGAGCTGGTCGAATCCAGGATCGTCCAGGCGATCTCGGTCGGCGCCTTCACCGAAGGCGAGCGGCTCCCCAGCGAGACCGAGCTCTCGGCCCTGCTCGGAGTCGCCGTGGTGACAGTTCGCGAAGCGCTGAGCGGATTGCGCCACCGCGGCCTCATCGAAACCCGGCGCGGTCGCAACGGCGGCAGCTTCGTGCGCCCGAGTCACGGCTCCGTCGAGGAGGTCAATGCGCGCGCACTGCAGGCGATGCCGCGCGTCGCGCTCGCCGACCTCGCCGTGCACTACGAGGCCGTCTGCTGCGCCTGCGCCGAATACGCGTGCCAACGCTCGACGCCGGAGGAGATCGACGTCGTGGCCGCCGTGATCGAACGCGCTCGCGACCTCGATCGCGTCGCCTGGCGACGCCGCGTCACCGAGATCCAATTGGAGCTCGCGGCGCTCAGCCAGTCCGTGCGCCTCACCAAGGAACACGTGCGCGTGCAGACCGAGTTCACGCCCCTCCTCGCGCTCCAAGACCTCGACGAGGGAGCGCGACTGGCAACGCAACGTGCGCTGCTCGCGCAGATCCGCGCTACCCGTGCGCGCGACATCGACGCTGCGCGATCCGCCATCCGCGCATCGGTGCGCGCCTCGACCCGCTGGCTCGTGAGCCTCCGAACAGACTTGATCGCGGCGCCGCGCGATGCCGATCTTCGTGGCACACTGGAAGCGCGTCGTCGGGAGGGGTGACTCTCCGGCGACCTCAAAGAAGAGGAAGAGAGTGCCGTGACCGCCGCGCCTGATATTGCAGATGCCCCGCTCCGGGTGGCCCTGCGCCACGTCGATGACTTCTTCGATGGAGTATTCGCTCCGCTCGACCGG
This sequence comes from Leucobacter manosquensis, assembly GCF_018304845.1. Lineage (NCBI taxonomy): Bacteria > Bacillati > Actinomycetota > Actinomycetes > Micrococcales > Microbacteriaceae > Leucobacter > Leucobacter manosquensis. The sequence goes on from NZ_JAFEVO010000001.1 coordinate 2,723,083, forward strand.
TGGGTGCCGTCGCTGGCATCGGCCCTGCGCCGCGAATCCGAGGCGGGCCCGCTGACGGGCGCCCAGCTCGCCGCGATCGCCAAGCCCGGCGCCCACCAGGTGCTCGACACCGAGGGGCGTCCGCTCTACGGCGCAGGATTCTGCGCGAGTGAAGAGCTCGTCAGCGAGGGGAACCCGCTGGCGTGGTGGCAGGGGCCCGAGCGCGCGCTGCTCGCCTCGTCCACGTTCGGCCCGGGCCAGGCGGCGATCGACCTCATGCGGCTCGAGTGGTACCGGGTGCCGGAGGCGACGGGGGACCGGCACGTCGCGGGCCCCTTCGTCGACTACCTGTGCTCGAACGAGGTGACGATCACGTCGGCGGTTCCCGTGCTCGTCGGGGGTGACTTCTGGGGAGTCGTCTGCGCCGATGTCCTCGTGTCGTCGCTCGAGGACGCGCTGCTCCCGGTGTTCGACGGGCATCGGGGCTCCACGCTCGTGAACGCGAACGGCCGCGTGGTGCTGTCGAACGATCCCGACTTCGAAACGGGCGACCGGTACCCGGGAGCGGACCCCGAGGGCGGGCTGAGCGAGCTGGATCGCTCGAACGTCGACGTGCGGGTGCTCTCGTCTCAGCGCTACCCGTTCTCGCTCCTCGTCACCTCCTGAGAGGGGACGCGCGCTACAGCAGGTGCCCTCCGCCCGTCACCTTCATGCGGCTGACGAGGTTCTTCACATCCTGAGCTCGGCTCTTCGATGTCACGAGCAGCACATCCGCGGTGTCCACCACGACGACATCCTCGACCCCGACGAGTGCGACGAGCCGGCTGCTCTCCGAGACGACGATGCCGCTCGACGCATCCGAGAGCACCTGCGCGCCATCGCCCAGCACCGCCAGATCACTGCCGCGACCCCGGGTGAGCAGGTTCGCGACCGAGGCGAAGTCGCCCACGTCGTCCCAGTCGAAGTGGGCCGCGACGCAGACCATCTTGCCGGCGGAGGCCGCGGGCTCTGCGACGGTGTAGTCGATTGCGATCTTCGGAAGGGTGGGCCACAGGCGCTCGCGAACGTCGGCGCCGCGCTCCGTGTCCCATGCGGCAGCGATCTCGCGCAGCGATTCGACGAGCGCTGGCTGCTGGAGGGCCATCTGCTCGAGCAGCACCGACGCGCGTGCGATGAACATTCCGGCGTTCCACAGGTATCCGCCGTTCGAGAGGTATCCCTCCGCCTGCGCGGCGTCGGGCTTCTCGACGAACTCCGTCACGTCGTACACGTCGAAGGGCGCCAGATCGCGACGCGCGTCACCGGTCGAGATGTACCCGAAGCCGGTCGCGGGGTGCGAGGGGTGGATGCCGATCGTGGCGATGTATCCCTGATCCGCGGCCTGCACCGCCGTGGTCACGGCGCGCTGGAACAGCACGTCCCCCCGAATCACGTGGTCTGCCGCGAAGGAGCCGAGGATCGCGTCGGGGTCGCGCAGTTCCAGGATCGCGGCCGCGAGACCGATGGCCGACGACGAGTCCTTCGGCTCGCTCTCGGTGACGAGGTTCTCGCCGAGCAGTTCGGGCAGCTGCTCGGCGACGGAATCCCGGTGCGAGATGCCGGTCACCACCATGGTGCGCTCCGCCGGCACGAGCGGGGCGAGCCGATCCCACGTCGCCCGGAGCAGTGAGTCGCCGGACCCGGTGAGGTCGAGCAGGAACTTGGGGGCGTTCGCCCGCGATAGCGGCCAGAGCCTGGAGCCGACGCCGCCCGCCGGAATCACGCACGTGAGGCGTTCAATGGCTGGGATGCGCGCAGAGCTCTCGGTCATGCGCTCAGCCTACTGCGCGGCCCCAGGAGATCGACTCGCCTGCGGCACTGCGCTCCTGTGGAACGCCGAGCGGATTCTCGTCGAGCAGCGCAGCGGGCAGGTATGCGCTCGGCGCATTCTGGAAGGCGACCGGGCGGAGGAATCGCCCGAGTGCTGCGGTGCCGACCGAGGTGCTCGCGTCGTTCGTCGTCGCCGGCCACGGCCCGCCGTGCTGCTGAGCGGGCGTCACCGCGACGCCCGTCGGCCAGCCGTCGAAGAGCACCCGGCCCGCATGTTTGGAGAGCTCGGTGACCAAGTCTGAGAGCGCGGCGTCGGCTCCGGCCGCGGCCGTTCGCTCGTGCTCGCCCAGGTGGACGGTGCCGGTGAGGGACCCGGTGATGAACTCGCCGACGAGCGGAGCGAGCGGCGTGCCAGCCGGCACCTCCACGATGACGGAGAACGGGCCGAAGTGCTCCTCTGCGAGGACCTCGCTGTTGGCGCGCAGCGTCTCCAGGGTGACCCGCACGATCGTCGGGGTGACCCATCCGTTCCCGGCCTCGTCCACGCGGCTCGTGCCGATGACGACCGGCTGCACCCCGTCGACCGCGAGCACGCGATCCACGTCCTCGAGGTAGGTGTCCGTGATGCGCGGACCGAGGAGCCGATGCTCGCTCGTGCCGAGTTCCGAGGCGCCCGCGGCCGCGAGCGCTTCGAGGAACGCGTCGTCGACTGCGGCGAACAGGAGTCCGGGCTTCGTGCACAACTGGCCTGCCGATCCCGCCACGCTCGCAAGATACTCGGAGGCGAGTGCCGGACCGCGCGAGGCGAGCGCCTCGGAGGTGACGAAGACCGGGTTCACGCTGCCGAGCTCGCCGTAGAACGGGATCGGCGCGGGGCGCGCCGCCGCGACGCCGGCGAGGATGCGGCCTCCGTGCGTCGAACCCGTGAACGACCCGGCGCGGACTCTGGGGTCGCGCAGCGCGGCGACTCCGGTCTGCTGTCCGTGGATGAGCTGGAGCGTGCCTGCGGGCAGCCCGCGGTCTGCGATGACGCGCTGGGCGAGCGCTGCCGTCGCCTCCGACAACTCGGGATGCCCTGAATGAGCTTTGACGATCACCGGGCATCCGGCGGCGAGAATCGCCGCTGAATCGCCCCCGAGCACGGAGAACGCGAACGGGAAGTTGGACGCCGAGAAGTTGAGGACCGGCCCAACGGGAATGTGCGTGCGACGCAGGTCGGGGCGCGCGCCGAGCACGAACTCGGGATCGGCTTCGTCGATGCGCGCGTCCAGGTGCGCACCGGAGACGACGGCGTCGGCGAAGAGCCGGAGCTGCACCGCGGTGCGCGTGACTTCTCCGCCGAGGCGAGCAGGGGTGAGCCCGGTTTCCGATTCGGCGATCGTGATGAGACGATCGCGTTCGGCATCGAGCGCATCGCCCAGTGCGGTGAGGAGTGCGGCTCGCGACCGCGGAGGGAGGGCCGCCAGAACGGGCGCCGCGGACGCCGCACGGCTCAGAATCTGTTCGAGTGCTTCGGGTGAGGTGTGCACGATGATCTCCGTTTCACTGCTGAGTGGTGGTGCTGGTGCTGCTGCTGGGTTCGGCGGTGCCTGAGCGGGACGCCCGGCGCCGACGGACGGGCTCGCGCTCAGTCACCGGTGGGGTGGAGCGCCACGGTGAGATCGATCTCCACGGTGGCGTTCTTGGGGAGCCGGGGCACGCCGAGCGCGGTTCGCGCGTGACGGCCGGCTTCACCGAGTACCGCTCGGAGGAGCTGCGACGCCCCCTCGGCGACGGCCGGCTGGTCGTCGAAGTCGTCGCCGCTCGCGACGTACACCTGCAGCTTCAGCAGTTGCGCGACGCGGTCGAGTCCGACGGACTGCTCGATCTGGGCGAGCGCGTTGAGCGCGCACAGTTCCGCAGCCTGTCGACCGCGTGCGGCGTCCTCTCCCGATCGCACGGCCCCGGTGAATGCGACCCCGCCATCGCGTTTGGGGATCTGACCCGACACGTAGGCGATGTCGTTCCGCACGAGTACGGGGTCGTACGAATACGAGCCGGCTGCGACCTGCGGCAGCCGATGCCCGAGGGCGGTGAGGCGCTGCTCGGAAGTGGTGGGGTGAGTGGGCGATGCGCTCATCACTGAGCTCCTGTTCCTCGGGGAGCGGATGGAGTGGTGCAGTCCGGTGCGCCGACGCGTCGGCGCGGGCTGGGGCGGAACATGCGGCCTCTGCCAGTGAAACCCTGGACATTGTGTCGCGTCCAGTATCGTTTTTAGCTGGAGCGATGCGGTATTGGTATTGTCGGCAGAAATTCCCAATCACTGCCTGGTCGATGCCTCCACGGACTTAATGGATGCTGAAAGAGTGTTAGACAGGTATCTTGAACGGCTTCAATACTGATGGTCATGCTTCGTCCGCCTCATCGTCGAGGACTCGTCGAGAGTGGATGCGCTTCCGAAACGACTCGCCCAGAGCTGGTCGCCACACGTCGAAATTGGGAAGGCCATGAACATCGATACTTCGAAGCACACGTCGGTCGGGGATCAGCAGAGCATCGCCGCTCCCTCGAGTCTCACAGAGACCATCTCCATCGCCCCGGCCGCGCGCAAGCGCGTCCTGCCCAGCGGGGTCGACAAAGCCGTCAAGGCGGCCATCGGCATGCTCGCGATCCTCGCCATCTGGGAACTCATCGTTCGCGTCTTCCAGATACCGACCTACCTGCTCGTCGGGCCCATCGCCGCGTTCGAGAAGCTCTTCGCTCAGCCCGACTACTTCGCCCACCACGCCTGGGTGACCGTGACCGAGGCGCTCGCCGGCTTCGCGCTCGGCACGGGGCTGGGGGTGCTCTGCGGAGCGACGCTCTTCTACATCCCGGCGGTGCGCCACTTCTTGTATCCGGCGCTCATCGCAGTGGACACCATCCCCAAGGTGGCGCTCGCGCCGCTGTTCATCGTCTGGTTCGGATTCGGGTTCGAGTCGAAAGCATTCGTCGCGATGGCGATCGCCTTCTTCCCACTCGTCATCAACACCTTCGACGGGCTCTCGGCCGTGCCGAACGAGCTGAAGGAGCTCGCGCGCATCAACAACGCGAGCGCCTGGATGCGCATGCGGAAGATCGAGTTCTGGTACGCGCTCCCGTCAATCTTCTCCGGTGCCAAGATCTCCATCTCCCTCGCGGTCGGCGGCGCCGTGGTCGGCGAGTTCATCGCCGGCACCGACGGACTCGGCCAGGTGATCCTCCGAGCGAACGCGCAGAGCGATCTCGCCACGATGTTCGCCGCGTTCATGGTGCTCGCCGCCATCTCGCTCCTGCTCTTCTATCTCATCACCGTGATCGCGGCTCGACTGCTGCCGTGGCGCAATCACGTCAAGTAGCGCTTTCGATCCGCACCGCTCCGCAGCATCTCCGCTCTAGAAAGGAAGCCCGCACATGCGCGCACAGAAATCAACGGTCGCGGCAATGATCGCCGCCACCGCGCTCCTCGTGACCGGCTGCGCCGGTTCCGGCGCAGCCGGCGACAGCGGCACCGACCAGGTCAACTTCATGCTCGACGTCGCCGTACTCCCGAAGCACGCCCCCTTCTACGCCGCAGTGGATGCCGGGTTCTACGAGGCCGAGGGCATCGAGGTCGAGATCATGCCGGGCTCGGGATCGGCGAACACAGTGGCCTCCGTCGACACCGGCCGCGTCGACTTCGGATGGGCCGACTACAACGTCTCCATCCTGAATCGGGCCCAGGGCGCATCGATCCGCCAGATCAACCTGGTGCAGGGCAAGTCGGCCTACGCCGCGCTGGCACTGCCCGATTCCGGAATCTCGGACTGGGACGATCTCAAAGGAAAGACCGTCGCGACCGAGGGCAACGGCGCCATGGTCGCGATGTGGCCAGCGGTGCTCGACAAGCTCGGGTGGAGCGAGGGCGACGTCGAGATCGTCTCGGCGGCCGGGGAGGCGAAGATCCCGGGCCTCATCGCAGGCCAGTGGGATGCGAACCTCGCGCTCTCCGTCTCCGACGGGCCGACGCTCATCGCGGAGGGCTACGACCCGGTGATCCTCAACTGGGCTGATCTCGGGCTGCTCTACTACGGCAACGGCGTCATCACCTCAGACCAGACCATCGACGAGAACCCGGAGCTCGTCGAGCGTTTCAACCGAGCGACGCAGCGAGGGTTCGCCTGGGCATGCCAGAACCAGGAGGAGACCGCGAAGTCGTTCGACGCGAAGGTGCCGGGCTTCGACGAGGCCGCCGTCGCCGACGCGATCTCGGGCCAGTGCGATCTGATGTGGGACGACGAGAACACGGAGAACGGGTTCGGCACCATGAGCGATGCGGGGGTGCAGAAGCAGATCGATCTCGCCGCGGAGTACCTCGGACTCGAGAATCCCGACGACATCTCGCCCGCCGACATCTACACGAACGAATTCCTCGAGCCCCTCGGACCCGACGAGCAGATCGAGGCGCCGACCGCGTGAGCGGGTGGCGGAAAGGACACCGATCATGACGATCACCGAACCGGTCATCAGCGTCCGAGATGTGGGGATGACCTACACCGCCAGGGGCGGCGCGAGCAATACCGTACTGCGCGGCTGCGATTTCGACATCGCCCCGGGCGAGTTCGTCTCCATCGTGGGCCAGTCGGGCGGCGGCAAGACCACGCTGCTCAAGATCATCTCCGGGCTCCTCGAGAACACGGAGGGGGAGGTGCTCGTGCGCGGACGCGGAGTGAAGGAGGCCCTGCGCGACATCGCGATGGTCTTCCAGAGCCCCACCCTGCTCCCATGGCGCAACAATCTCGCCAACGTGCTGCTGCCGATGGAGTTCCGCAAGCGCTCCAACAAGGAGGCGAAGGCGCACGCACTCGAACTGCTTGAGCTCGTGGGTCTCGGCGACAAGGCGAAGAACTACTCGTACGAGCTGAGCGGCGGCATGCAGCAGCGCGTCTCGATCTGCCGAGCCCTGGTCTCGCACCCCGAGATCCTGCTCATGGACGAGCCCTTCGGCGCGCTCGACGCCATGACGCGCGACCAGATGAACTTCGAGCTGCAGCGCATCTGGCAGGAGACGAAGCGCAGTGTGCTGTTCGTCACTCACAGCATCCCAGAGGCGGTGTGGCTCGCGGATCGCGTGCTCGTCGTCGGGGATCGGCCCGGCCGCATCATCGCCGACATCAAGGTCGACCTGGCGAGGCCCCGCACCAAAGACACACGATACGCCGACGAGTTCGCGGAACTCGTCTCGCAGGTCGAGGGGCTTCTCGGCGTCGAAGCCGGAATCAGCTGACCGACAATCACGAAGCAGTTAGGAAGATACGCACTATGGCAAGAATCATCTGCGACCCGCAGGCAGTCACCGAGCGCTACGGTTTCGTCCCGAACGATCGCCTCCTATTCTCTGCGATTCGCCTCGACTCGTTCCCGTTCGTCACGCCGCTCATCTTCGAGGACGCCGGCACCGAGTTGATGCTCGCCCGTCAGCAGGAGCAGGGCAACATCGTGACCGGTGGCGGCGTCGACCCCGAGCGGATCCGCTTCTACGAGCCCTGGGTCACGATCGATCCCCGGCCGGTCGCCGACTTCCCGGCTGCCGCGAGTCTTCCGGCTCTCGTCAAGGAGCTCGTGGGAGAACGGCCGGTCGACCTCGATCCCCGTGCTCCGTATACGCACTACCTCAAGCTCAGCGGTGAGGTCGACGTGCGCGTCGACCTGCCCGGAGCGCGACCGGTGCACGTGTACGAGGTCGATCAGGCGGCGGTGCTCGCCCGATTCGCGGTTTGGCGCGCTGCAGGAATTCCCGTCGCCGAGCGGCTCATCTCGGAGGTCGGGCACCTCGTCGGCCTGGAACGCGAGCTCTCGGCCGATGCCGACACCAGGTTCTCCGCGCTGTCCGACGTCGCGGACCAGCTGGGGGTCGACGCGATCCTGCTGTCTTCGGCTCCGAACTACTCGGAGGTCACGGGTACGGTCTGGCAGCCGGGAACCGTCGCGCTGTGGGCCGACGGGCGCGTATTCGTGATCGCGGAGCAGCAGCTGCGCGGGATCGCGGGAACGCCCGCTGGCGCCTACGATTCGACGGCCGAGGCCATCGCGGCGGTCGCGACCGGTCCCCGGATCGCCTTCGAGGAGCAGTGGGAGCAGTGCGCGCTCGGCATCCGCCTCACCGATGCCGGCTCCGTGCTGGTCTCCGCCTCCCGGGCGCTCGGCTCGTGGCGCGATGAGCGCGACGCCGAAGACCTGCCGTTCCAGGTCATCGCCGCCCGCGCCTCGACCACGGCGATCGAGCAGACGGTCGCCTGGGCCCACGAGCACCTCGATGCTGGCGAGACCTTCACCGAGAACGTGCTCTACGCCCGCTACCTGGAGTATCTCGACCGCTTCCGCAACGAGCAGCGCATTCCATTCGGCATCGAGCCCTACTTCACCAACCTGCACTCGTCGCAGCGCATGCTCTTCCCCGGTCCGCCGACGGAGTTCCCGCTCGACGCATCCACCACGTGCATCCAGCTCGACGCCGGCGTGAAGATCGTGATCGACGGCGTGGTGGTCGCGACGAGCGACATGGCGCGTTCAGTGCTGCGCACTCCCGAGGGCCGGGAGGCCTACGAGATCCTGACGCACGCGGTGCGCGAAGTCATCATTCCGCAGTTGCGCCCAGGCGTGATCTGCGAGGACGTCCATGCGAGAGCCCTCGAGCACCTCGCGACGGTGCGGCCGAGGATGCAGGAGATCGGTCTGCTCGGCGACGAGGTCGACTTCGACGTCGAGTACAGCAAGCGCAACGTCGGCCACCTCATGGGCAAGCAGGAGTCATTCGCGAACGAGCTGCGACCGGGATACCGGTTCGTCTTGCGCGAGGGCTCGTACGGCGCGGCCGAGATCCCGTGGCGCTACGACCGCCATGCGATCGGCACCGAGGACCTCTGGTACATCGGGCGCGACCGCACCTACAACCTGACGCTGCGCGAGCAGTAGGACTCCGAGGGCTACTGGGCCTCAGCCGCCTCGCGGAGCTCGTGGACGATTCGCCGGGTCAGGGGCCGGGTGTCGTCCTCGCGCCAGACGGCGTGCAGTTCGATGGGCCGCGGTTCGCTCGTGACGAGCGGCGCGTAGGTGACGCCGGCGATGCCGAGCGTGGCCGCGGATTCCGGAACCAGGGCCACACCGGTGCCTGCGCCGACCAGGGCGACCATCGTCGACACCTGACTGACCGTGAACCGGTGCTTCCACCGGGAGATCGGCATCATGCGCGTCGCGATGTCGTAGAAGTAGCGCGCCTCGACGGGCGAGTGCATGATGATGTCCTCGTTCGCCAGGTCCTCGACTCCGATGGGACTCGTGCGGCGCGACAGGAGATGGCCCTCCGGCAGTGCGACGAGCAGCCGCTCGCGATGGATGCGCCTCGAACCGAAATGGGCGGGGTCGAAGGGCGGTCGACCGATCGCGACGTCGATCTCGCTCTTCGTGAGCGCGTCGAGCTGGTGGGTGGTGACCATCTCCTGCAATTCGATGGTCACGTCGGGAAGCGCGTGGGAGAGGCGCGCGAGCAGGGGGCCGAGCAGCGTGAACGCGCTCGACGCGGTGAACCCGATGCGGACGACGCCCGAGAGCCCCGCAGCGACCGTGCGCGCGATCTGCGGGGCCCCGTCGGCGATGGCCAGGATGCGGCGGGCCTCATCGAGAAACGCGCGACCGGCGTCGGTCAGCTCGACGCGGCGGTTGCTCCGGCGCAGCAGTTGCACGCCGACGATCGCCTCCAGGCGCTGGATCTGCCTGCTGAGCGGCGGCTGGGTCATCTGGAGCCGTTCGGCGGCTCTGCCGAAGTGCAGTTCCTCGGCGACGGCCACCAGGGCGCGCACCTGATCAAGCGTGTACGACACGTGCTCTCCTTCGCTCACCGCGGCCCGATCGCCGTCCTGGTAACCATACCTTCCGTGCATGAAATGATCCATAACGGATGTTGGACAGGTATCTATTCTCCAACCTAGCGTGAAGGCATCGGATCCCCAGCATCCTGATCGCCCGCTGCGACGGTGCGTTTCCCACATTCTCGGAGGTTGAACGTCGTGCCCAATTTGGAACCCGCTGCACTCGCGAGTCAGATCGGATCCGGACTGCTCTCATTCCCGGTCACCCACTTCGACGCGGAGCAGGAGTTCGCCGAGGCGACCTACCGCGAGCACATCGAATGGTTGAGCGCCTACCCGGTCGCCGGGCTCTTCGCCGCAGGCGGAACGGGCGAGTACTTCTCGCTCACACTCGACGAAGTCTCACGCGTCGTCTCCGCCGCCGTGCAGCAGGTCGGAGGCCGCACCGCGGTGCTCGGCCCGGCGGGTGGCTCGGTGCGCGCGGCAGTCGAGCAGGCGCGGGCCGTCGAAGCGGCAGGCGGAGACGGCATCCTGCTGTTCCCGCCCTACCTGACCGAAGCCGGGCAGGAAGGTCTCGCGGCATACGTGGAGGCCGTGTGCCGGGCCACCACGCTGGGCGTCATCGTCTACCACCGCGCGAACGCCCAGTACTCCGCCGAGACCCTCGTGCGCCTCGCGGATCGGCTGCCGAACTTCATCGGCTTCAAAGACGGCGTCGGATCGATCGAGCAGATGACCCAGATCTACTCGACGCTGGGCGATCGGCTCACCTACGTCGGCGGGCTGCCCACAGCAGAGACATTCGCCCTGCCGTACCTGGAGCTCGGCGTCACGACCTATTCGTCGGCGATGTTCAACTTCGTCCCGGACTTCGCCATCGACTTCTACAACGCCGTGCGCCGTCGCGACCACGCATCCGTCTTCGCAGCGCTGCGCGACTTCGTCCACCCGTATCTCGACGTGCGCAACCGCGTTCCCGGATACGCGGTGTCGATCGTCAAGGCCGGTCTCGATGCCGTGGGTCGGACCGGAGGGCCCGTGCGCCCACCGCTGCAGGAGCTCACCCCTGAGGATCGCAGGGATCTGGCGCAGGTCATCGAGCGAGCGGCGGTTCCCGCGCTCGTCTGAGCCGCGTGAATCATCGTTCGCGGTGCGAACCACGGAGCCGGGCGTGCGGAGCGCGCCCGGCTCCGTCTCGTCTCTGCAGCGGACGACCGCGACACGAGGCTGCATCATCAGACGAGCACAGGCGTCTCCCGGCCATCGGGCGCGTGCAGGAGCGCTCACGAAAGGTGTCATAATGGTTCCGCAGTGGATTCTCAGCCATGCTTGGTGACGGGGGTTCCCGCACATGGCGAGATGGCTATGTCAGCCGCCGGGTGACTCTCGGCGAAGCCCGACGAAGGAGGAAGCCCGTGTCAGCCCAAACGGCAGCAGCCGCACCGGTGGCGAGGAAGAAGGTCCGCCCTGGCGGCACCCTCTACCGCGGTAACGAGGGAATGTGGTCCTGGGTGCTGCACCGCATCACGGGTGTCTCCATCTTCTTCTTCCTGCTCGTGCACGTGCTCGACACCGCCCTCGTGCGGGTCAGCCCAGAGGCGTACAACGCCGTCATGAGCACGTACAAGACTCCGGTGATGGGCCTCGGCGAGGCCGTGCTCGTCGCGGCGATCGTCTTCCACGCCTACAACGGCATCCGCATCATCCTCGTCGACTACTGGAGCAAGGGCGCAAAATACCAGCGCACCATGTTCTGGGTCGTGATGGGGCTCTGGGCGGTCACCATGGCCGGCTTCCTGCCCCGCCACCTGATGAACGTATTCGGTCACTGAGCGCGAGGAGAACAGACATGTCATTGACGATTGATGCTCCGCGCGCGAAGACGCCGGCGAAGAAGCGCACCAACTGGGAGAAGTGGGGCTGGGTCTACATGCGCGTTTCGGGCGTGCTGCTGATCGTGCTCGTGTTCGGCCACCTCTTCTCGAACCTCATGATCGGCGACGGCGTGCACGCCATCGACTTCGGTTTCGTGGGCGGCAAGCTCTCGCAGCCGTTCTGGAAGGTGTGGGACACCCTGCTCCTCTGGCTGGCGCTGATCCACGGCGCGAACGGCATGCGCACCATCGTGAACGACTACGTGACCCGTCCGCGTCTCGCCCAGGGATTCAAGGTCGCGCTGTTCCTGTCGGCCGCCCTGCTCATCCTGCTCGGCACCTTCGTGATCTACACCCTCGACCCCTGCCCCGCGGGAGCGGACCCGGCGCTCGTCGCGTCATTCTGCCCGACGCCGTAACCCCCGCGCGCAGCAACGGATTTCGAAACGAAGAATAGGATTCACGTGACCACAGACACCCACCAGGGCGAAGACGTCACCGTCAAGGACGGCGTCATTTATCACCAGTTCGACGTCGTCATCGTCGGCGCAGGTGGCGCGGGCATGCGCGCCGCGATCGAGGCGGGGCCGAAGGCCAAGACCGCCGTGATCACGAAGCTCTACCCCACGCGCTCCCACACGGGCGCGGCGCAGGGCGGTATGGCCGCGGCGCTCGCGAACGTCGAGGAAGACAACTGGGAGTGGCACACCTTCGACACGGTCAAGGGCGGCGACTACCTCGTCGATCAGGACGCGGCCGAGATCCTGGCCCGCGAAGCCATCGACGCGGTCATCGACCTGGAGAACATGGGTCTGCCCTTCAACCGCACCCCGGAGGGCAAGATCGACCAGCGTCGCTTCGGCGGCCACACGCGCGATCACGGGAAGGCGGCGGTGCGCCGTGCGTGCTACGCCGCGGACCGCACGGGCCACATGATCCTGCAGACGCTGTTCCAGAACTGCGTGAAGCTCGGTGTCAACTTCTTCAACGAGTACTACGTGCTCGATCTGGTGATGACCGAGGTCGACGGCGTGCGCAAGCCTTCCGGCGTTGTGGCGTACGAGCTCTCGACGGGCGACCTGCACGTCTTCCAGGCGAAGTCGATCGTGTTCGCGACCGGCGGGTTCGGCAAGATCTTCAAGACGACCTCGAACGCTCACACCCTCACCGGTGACGGCGTCGGGATCGTCTGGAGGCAGGGTCTGCCGCTCGAGGACATGGAGTTCTACCAGTTCCACCCGACGGGCCTCGCAGGCCTCGGGATCCTCCTCACGGAGGGAGCGCGCGGCGAGGGCGCGATCCTCCGCAACGCGTCGGGCGAGCGCTTCATGGAGCGCTACGCCCCCACCATCAAGGACCTGGCGCCGCGAGACATCGTGGCCCGCTCGATGGTCCAAGAGGTGCTCGACGGACGCGGCGCTGGCCCGCACAAGGACTACGTCTATCTCGACTGCACGCACCTCGGTGCGGAGGTGCTGGAGACGAAGCTCCCCGACATCACGGAATTCGCGCGCACCTACCTGGGCGTCGACCCGGTGACGGAGCCCGTCCCCGTGTTCCCGACCGCGCACTACGCGATGGGCGGCATCCCGACGAACAACGACGCGGAGGTGCTCTCCGACAACACCACGGTCGTTCCCGGCCTCTACGCCGCGGGCGAGTGCGCCTGCGTCTCGGTGCACGGCTCGAACCGCCTCGGCACCAACTCGCTGCTCGACATCAACGTGTTCGGCAAGCGCTCCGGCAACAATGCGGCCGACTACGCGCAGACCGTCGATTTCGTCCCGCTTCCCGAGGATCCGGCGAAGATGGTGCGCGAGATGGTCGAGGGCTTCCGCAACGGCACGGGCACCGAGCGCGTCGCCGATCTGCGCCGCGAGCTGCAAGAGGCCATGGACCGCGGTGCGCAGGTGTTCCGCACCGAGGAGTCGCTCACCGAGGTGCTCGGCGTGATCAACGACCTGCGCCTGCGGTACATCAACGTCGGAGTCCAGGATCGCGGCAAGCGGTACAACACGGATCTCCTCGAAGCGATCGAGCTGGGGTTCCTGCTCGACCTGGCGGAGGTGCTCACGTACACGGCCCGCAACCGCAAGGAGAGCCGTGGCGGGCACATGCGCGACGACTATCCGAACCGCGATGACGAGAACTACATGCAGCACACCATGGCGTATCTCTCCGGAGATCCCCACTCGGCGGACCCAGAGGATCACATCCGCCTGGACTGGAAGCCGGTCGTCGTCACCAAGAACGAGCAGGGCGAGTTGCGCTACCCGCCGCTGGAGAGGAAGTACTAGGTCATGAGCATTGCAACTGCTGAAGCTCCCACCGCCGAAGCTCCGGAAGCACCGAAGCCCTTCACGGTGACCCTGCTGATCCGCCGATTCGACCCCGAATCGGGTCGCGAGGCGTTCTGGGAGGACTTCGACGTCGAGATGTACCCGACGGATCGAATCCTCGACGCTCTGCACCGCATCAAGTGGGATCAGGACGGCACGCTCTCGTTCCGCCGGTCGTGCGCGCACGGCATCTGCGGGTCCGACGCGATGCGGATCAACGGCCGCAACCGTCTCGCCTGCAAGACACTGATCAAGGACCTCGACATCTCGAAGCCGATCTACGTCGAGGCCATCAAAGGGCTCCCGCTCGAGAAGGACCTCATCGTCGACATGGAGCCGTTCTTCGCGGCCTACCGCGAAGTGCAGCCGTTCCTCGTCTCGGGTTCGGCTCCCGAGGGCGGCAAGGAGCGTCTCCAGACCATCGAGGACCGCGAGCGCTTCGACGACACCACGAAGTGCATCCTCTGCGCGGCGTGCACGACGAGCTGCCCCGTGTTCTGGACGGATGGGCAGTACTTCGGCCCCGCCGCCATTGTCAACGCCCACCGGTTCATCTTCGATTCGCGCGATGAGAACGCGGAGGTGCGACTCGACATCCTGAACGACACCGAGGGCGTCTGGCGCTGCCGCACGACCTTCAACTGCACCGATGCGTGCCCGCGCGGCATCCAGGTCACCAAGGCCATCGCCGAGGTCAAGGCCGCGATCCGCACCGGGAAGACCGCGTAGGGCACGCCGAGGTTCGCTCCTCGGTTACAGTGGCTGAATGACGTCGCCCCGGAGTTCCTCCACACGAGTGGAGGGCTCCGGGGCGACGCGCGTTTCCGAGGTCGTCGAACGCGGCAGACGGCGATGGCGATGGGCCCAGCAGCTGCGACCCGTGCGCACGTACATGCACTTCTCCGACGTCGGCGGAATCGTGCTCTCCGGAGGCATGAGCTACCAGGCCCTCTTCGCCGTCTTCGCGGCGCTCTGGTTGGGCTTCGGCATCTTCGGCATCGTGCTGCGGGGCCGACCGGAACTGCTCGAAACGCTGGTCGCCCAGATCAACCTCTTCATTCCCGGGCTCGTCGGGAGCGGAGGAGCCGTCTCGATCGACGAGCTGATGAGCGCACGCGCCTTCGACTGGTCGAGCGGCATCGCGGGGTTGGTGCTCGTGTGGGTCGCGCTGAACTGGTTCACGGGCACGCGCCGGTCGATCCGCATCATGTTCGGACTCGAGGTGCGTCTCTATCGGAACCCCGTACTGCTGAAACTGCGGGACTTCGTGCTCGCGATCATCTTCTTCGCCGCGATCCTCGTATCAGCGGCGCTCACCGTGCTCAGCTCCAATGTGGCCGATCAGTTTCTCTCGTGGATCGGTGCGGATCATGCGAACTGGTTCGTGGGCACGCTCGGCACCGTTCTGAGATATGCCGCGGTCTATGTGTTCGATCTCGTGCTGCTGGTCGCCATGCATCGCTACCTCGCCGAGGTCCGAGTGCCGCGGTGGCGCCTCATCGTCGGCTGCGGCCTCGGCGCCCTCGTGATGCTCGGACTCAAAGCGCTGGGCGGCGTGCTCATCGGCGGCGCCACGAGCAATCCCCTCCTCGCCACCTTCGCGGTGTTCGCCGGCCTCCTGCTCTGGTTCAACCTCATCTGCCGCACGCTGCTGCTGACATCGTCCTGGATCGTGACGGGGATCAATCCGGAACTCGGTCTCCCGAACGATCAGTTCACGGAGTCGCGCAGTACGCCGGGGCACCGCTGAGCTCATTGCTCGCTTCGAGCGGGAACAGCGTCCACGGAGACGCTCGCCCGTCGGCGAGGCGCAGCTGGATCTCGATGATCGCCGCGGTGGGGTCTCCGACCGATGATGCTCGCAGAGGGATCGGCGTGCTCGTGTACCACCGCGCATCGCCAAGGACCTGCATCTGCTCAGGGTGCTCGTTCGTCTGCCCATGATCGATCACGCGCGCGAACACGAGTGCGCCGTGCAGCGATGAGCGACCCTCGATGTAGACGCGCCCATCTCCGCACCGCGCCCAGCGGGGCTCGAACGGAGTCAGCGACGGATCGCCGGTCTCCTGCGGAACGGGATCGGGATCTGGAACTGGATCGGGGCCGGGCTCGGGCTGCGGCTCAGGGGCCGGATCGGGCCGCGGGTTCGGCTCCGGAGACGGCTGCGGTTCGGCCCCCGGGCCCATATCGGTGCCCGGTTTCGCATCGGCATCGGGTCCCTGGCTCGGAGGGGTATCGGTGTCGGCCGGCGTCGCTTCGACGACCGGCGAACCGTTCGCCTCGGTGTCTGCTGCGCCCTCGTCGTACGCCCGGTCCTCGAGCATCGCGCCGGCGTCGCCCTCCGCCGACTCGCTGCTCGACCGGTCGGCGCCGTCCCCGGTTCCCGGCTCCGATCCGTCTTCGTCTTCGCCGTCCGATCCCGCTTCGTCCGCTTCACTCGTCGGTTCGGAGGCGAGCGCCGGCGTGCTCGGCCCGTCGGACTGCGACAGGAAGAGCGCTCCGCCGCCGATGACGATCGCAGCCGCAGTGGCCGCGGCGATCAGCAGGGTGCCCGAAAGGCCGCTCAGGATGCCGCCGGTCGCAGTACCCGCTGCGCCAGCGCCAGACCCGGAGCCGCCGCCGGCAGGAGTGACTGGCGAAGCCCCGCCAGTCGCGCCGTGCGGGATGCTCCCCGCGGAGCCCCGTGCGGAATCCGCGGCCAACCCAGCCGCAGTGGCGGGTGTCGTCCCGCCCACACCGCTCAGGAAGCCGAGCGTCGGGGCCCCTCCGAGCAGGACGCCGACGAGTACGAGAGCCAGCTGACGATTGAGGACGGTGTACTCCGCGGCAACACCTGCGCAGCTCTCGCACGTGTCGAGGTGAGCCGACACGGCCCGGCTCGCCGCTGCGGTGAGCTTTCCGCGCTGGTATCGCTGCAGATGATCGAGCGTGGTGCCGCATGCTGCATCGTGAAGCTCGCGATCGATGTGAGCCTCCACCCATGCCGACTGGAGCGCTTCTCGCGCCCGTTTCGCGAGCGCCGAGACGCCGTTGGCTGAGAGCCCGAGAATCCTGGCGACATCGCGCGGAGGCATTCCCTCGACTTCGGTGTACCAGAGCACGGCCTGCCACCGCGCATTGAGGCTCTCGAATGCTCGTGCAGCCGCGTTCCGGTCGAAGGCGTGGTCTTCCCAGGGGCCGGACTCGGCGAACTCGGGAATGCGCTCCAGTTCATTGCTCGTGTCCTCCGGCCGGCGCCAGACGTCTGCGGCGATGGTGCGAACCGTTCGGTACATGTACGGCCGGAAGGCCCCGTGCGGGCCGCGGCCGTCGAGAATGAGCTCGAGGATGCGCAGATACGCCTCTGAGACGATGTCCTCTGCAGAAGAGCTGGTTCCGAAGTGGCGAGCAGCCGCGAGACCAGCTCGAGAGTGCCGCTGCCAGAGCACCGCGAACGCCGACGTGTCGCCCGCCCTGACGATGTCGAGCAACTCCGCGTCGGAACGCTCCGCGTGCGCTGATTCTGGCATTCGGGGTCTCCTCACGATCCGGCTACCCCTGTGAATGAAAGCTGCGCGAGCGCCACCTTCTGATCACCGCGACCGTTTCGCGGAAAACCCCCGCTTCTAGTATGCGCCGCACTCGCGCAAATCTCGAACGTGAAACATTCTTCGAGGTTTTCTCCAAGCGAGCGTCATGATCCGCCGATCTCCCCGTTATACGTCCGAGCTCGGTTCCCGTCTCCCCAACCCCAGGGACCCCCGGGGCGGGAGCCGAGCGCTCATCTCCGGCCCACCCCTCGATCCCGTTCTGGAGCAGACTGATGCGCACCGCCTCTCCGATCACCCGGCACCTGCGACTGATGGCAGTGCCAGCTGCGGCTGCGGTGACCATCGCCGGAGCGTGGATCGATGCTGCGATAGGGGTGCCGGAACGCACTCGCTCGTCCGACGCGGCCCCCGGCGCCTCATTCGCCGAGACCCTGATCTGCATGAGCGCAATCGGCGCGTTCGGCACCGCACTCCTCACCAGAGTCGGGGCGCGCAGGCGACGGCACCGACCCTGAATCGGCCCGCGCCAGGGAGCGGCGGCGGATCGCCGGCCCTGAACTCTCGCACGGCGGTTTACGCTGGAGACATGGAGCAGCAGCGCGCGGTGGAGCCGTACGACGTCGTCGATCTCATCACGACCAAGCGGTTCGGGCGAGCCCTCGATCCTGAGGAGATCGCCTGGCTCATCAACGCGTTCACGCGCGGCGTCGTCGCTCCAGAGCAGATGAGTGCATTGCTCATGGCCGTGGTGATCCAGGGCATGGGGCGTGACGAGATTCGAGCCATGACCGAGGCGATGATCGCGAGCGGCGAGCGAATGGACTTCACGGCCCTCGGGCGACCGGCCATCGACAAGCACTCCACCGGCGGCGTCGGCGACAAGATCACGTTGCCGCTCGTCCCGTTGCTGGCATCGCTCGGAGTCGCAGTGCCGCAGCTCTCGGGACGGGGACTCGGCCATACCGGAGGGACCCTCGACAAACTCGAGTCCATTCCCGGTTGGCGGGCTTCGCTCAGCACTGAGGAGATGATAGCGATGCTCACCGATATCGGAGGCGTGATCTGCGCCGCCGGTTCAGGACTCGCCCCGGCGGATCGCAAGATGTACGCTCTGCGCGACGTCACGGGCACGGTGGCCGCGGTGCCGCTCATCGCCTCGTCGATCATGAGCAAGAAGATCGCGGAGGGCGCCGGCGGGCTCGTGCTCGACGTGAAGTTCGGGTCGGGCGCGTTTCTCCCCGGGCTCTCGGACGCGCGGGAACTCGCGACCACGATGGTGCACCTGGGCGCCGACTCCGGGCTCGAGACGGTTGCGCTGCTCACCGACATGGATGCGCCCCTGGGGCGCGCCGTCGGCAACGCGAACGAGGTGCGCGAGTCGATCGATGTGCTCGCCGGGGGTGGCCCGGATGATGTCGTCGAGCTCACCCTTGCGCTGGCCGGGGAGATGCTCGCACTGGCCGGCATGCCCGACGTCGATCCCGCTCCCGCACTGCGAGACGGCCGGGCGATGGACTCCTGGCGGCGGCTCGTGGCCGCCCAGGGCGGCGACCCGCAGGCCACGCTCCCCGAAGCGCACGAGCACGAGGTCGTGCGGGCAGGCTCGGACGGGATCGTGCAGCGAGTGGACGCCCGCGCGGTGGGCGTCGCCGCATGGCGGCTCGGCGCGGGGCGAGCTCGGCCCGGCGATCCGGTCGATCATGCGGCGGGGGTCGAGGTGCTCGTGCGCCCCGGCGACCGGGTCGTCGCGGGCGATGCGCTCTTCATCGCTGGATGCGACCATGCGGGAAGGATGGCTCGCGGTCTCGAAGTGCTCCGCGGTGCGGTCGAGCTCGGGAGTACCGTTCCAGATCCTCGTCCGCTCGTCGCGGGTCGTATCATCGCCGACGGGTGACTGCGGAGGGGTGATTGCGACCGGTGACTGCGACGAATGAGGACGCAGGCGATCAGGCCCGTCGAGCGAGGAGCTCCCCCAACACGTGAGGGATCGCGGCGGCTATCTCGAGGGCTGTGACCGGGCGGCCTGAACCATCGGCCGATTCATCACCGGAAGCGTGGCGTGCCGCGCGATCGTGCAGCACCGCTGCGGTGGCCGCGAGGCGCGCCAGGAGGCCGGGATCAGAGCGCGCATCTGCGCTCCGACCAGCCACGAGGGCGCCGAGAAGCCCGGCGAGCACGTCACCCGTTCCCGCGCTCGCGAGCCACGGCGTGGCCGGGCCGGAGCGCCGCACCCAGCCGTCGGGGGAGGCGCAGATGGTCACCGATCCCTTCAGCAGCACCGTCGCGCGAACTGCCGACGCGAGCTGCGCAGCGGCTCGTGCCCGGGGCCCCGGCTCGATGCCGCGCGGATCCCATCCTTCTGGCAGGTCACCGAGCCTCGCGGATCGCCACAGCCGCTCGAATTCGCCGCCGTGGGGCGTGAGGATCAGGGGCGCGGCGCGGACCGAATCGTCGACGACGAGGTCGAGTGCTCCCGCATCGACCACCACGGCTGCGTCGCCAGCGAGCAGGCCGCGCAACTGGGCGAGTTCTGCAACCGAACGCGACGTCGCATCGGTGCCCGAACCGATGACCCAGGCATCGCAGGGACGGCCGACCGGCGGGCCGATCACCGTCTCGGGCCGCGCCGCGAGCACTGCCGCCGCGGCTGTCGGCAGCCCGTACGGTGGCGCGGACTCGTCATCGGGCGGAACATAGCGCACCATTCCGACCCCGGTGCGCCACGCGGCGCTCACACCGAGCACAGCGGCACCCGGATAGTGAGCGGCACCGGTGCGCATGCCGAGCACGCCCCGCCGATACTTGTCGTCATGCGGGCCGGGCGCTCGGAGCATCTCCGCCGCGTCGCGCTCGGTCCAGCGTGCGATCATGCCGACTGCGCTCCCGTCTGCAATCCCTCCAGATACTCGCGAACCGAGCGTTCGAGGTCGCCCAGGGAGTGCTCTGCCGCCGCGCGTCGCTCTGCGGCGGAGCCGACGTCGCTGAACGTATCGAGGTACACCTTCAGCTTGGGCTCGGTGCCGCTCGGCCGAATCATGACCCTCGAACCGTTCGCGAGATCGTAGCGAAGCACATCTGCGGGAACCTCGGCTGCGCCGGGCACGAGCAGGTCGCGGGTCTCGACGACCGGCGACGCGCCGAGTTCCCGCGGCGGGTCCTCCCGCACGCGAGCCGACAGCGCGGAGGCCGCCGGCATCGACGGCAGCCGGAGCGTCACCTGGCCGCTCGCGAAGTGACCGAAGCGCTCGCTCGCCTCGTCGAGACGGTCCCAGATCGTGCGTCCCTGCGAGGCGAGCTCCCGAACCATGGCGACGGCATCGGCGCTCGCCGAGATCCCATCCTTGTCGCGCACGACCGCCGGATGGATGAGATAGCCGAGCGCCTCTTCGAATCCGAAGACCAGGCCCGGTACGCGCGATACCCATTTGAAGCCAGAGAGCGTCTCCGTATACGTGAAGCCATACGCCTCGGCGACGGCACGGAGCGCAGGGGAGGAGACGATGGTGCACGCCAGGGCACCGCTCACGGCCACCTGGCGCTGCTTCGCGCGTGCAACGGCCCGCTCCGCTGCGCGCCAGCCCAGCAGCAGGCCGAGCTCATTGCCCGTGAGACGCCGATAGCCGGACGCCTCGGCACCGTGCGGGGCTGCGAGGGCGAGGCGATCCGCGTCGGGATCATGAGCCACGATGAGGTCGGCGTCGACGGCGCGCGCCGTTCGGTATGCGAGGTCGAGTGCGCCCGGCTCCTCTGGGTTCGGGAAGTCGACAGTGGGGAAGTGGCCGTCGGGCAGCAGCTGCTCCCGCACGGGGATCACTCGGGGGAGGCCTGAGGAGCGGAAGACGCGCTGGGCGAGGTCGGCCCCCACCCCGTGCATGGCGGTGTAGACGACGCGGATATCGGTGTCGGTGCCGATGGACACGCCTGGGGCGTCGAGTCGCTCGGGCAGACCGGCGAGCACGGCGGCCGACGTCTCCGACACGTAGGCGTCGGCGACACCGCCGCCCAGCACCGAGTACCCGTGCGCACGCGGAATCTGCCCCACCGGGGTGGCGGCGATGCGTTCGATGTGAGCGGCGATCGCGGCGTCCGTCGGAGGAGCGATCTGGGAGCCCGCGTCCTCATCGCCGAGATACACCTTGTACCCGTTGTCGCGCGGGGGATTGTGGCTCGCAGTGATCATGATGCCCGCCGACACATCGAGGTGCCGGACGGCGAAGGCGGTGAGCGGAGTCGGGCCCGCTTCGGGGAGCAGGTATGCCGAGATGCCCGCACCGCTCATGACCTCGGCCGCGTCGCGCGCGAACGTCGCGGAGCCGATGCGCCCGTCGTATCCGATCACCACGGAGGGTGCATCGCGGGACGCACGTCGCTTCGCCGCTTCCCAGAGGTATGCGGCGAAGCCGGCGGTGGTCTGCGACACCACGACGCGGTTCATGCGCATCGGGCCGGCGCCGATCCGCCCGCGCAGGCCCGCCGTGCCGAACGCGAGACGGCCACCGAAGGACGCCGACAGCTCGCCGATGGCCGCTTCGTCACCGCGCCTTGCTCGCTCGATCAGCGCTCGGGCCTCGGCGCGCGTGCTCGCGTCGATGTCGGCGTCCGCCCAGGCCGTCGCCTCGGCGATCATCGTTTCCAGGTCGGCGGTGGTCAGCTTCTCGTCGTCGCGCGCATTCCGCGCAGCATCGGCTGCGCGCGCCCTCCGCGGAGAGTGTGTTTCGGATGATGCCATCGCGGCGTCTCCCTTCCCCTGGTCATGCCCGTTTCAAGCTACCACTCTCGGGCTGGAGCCATGCCGCCGTGCGATGATGGTGTGCGCGTTCGAACTGCGAATGCACCTGCGTCGAGGGGAAAGTCCTATGTGCTCACCGGTTCGTTGTTCCACGTGCAACAGAGTGACGTGGACCGGGTGCGGCCTGCACATCGAAGAGGCGCTCG
This sequence comes from Leucobacter manosquensis, assembly GCF_018304845.1. Classification (NCBI taxonomy): domain Bacteria; kingdom Bacillati; phylum Actinomycetota; class Actinomycetes; order Micrococcales; family Microbacteriaceae; genus Leucobacter; species Leucobacter manosquensis. The sequence continues at coordinate 2,745,393 of NZ_JAFEVO010000001.1, forward strand.
CCGGGTTCGAGAAGGATCAGCTCTGCACCTGCGAGCGGTAACGGTCGCGCGTCTGCTCTCGCTCACGTCAGGTCGGCGCTGGGCTCGCTGATCGAGTCGTCGGACGGCTCGAGATCACCGCACCCGATCGCTGCCTGGATCGCGAGCCAGCATTCCGCCGCGTCCTCCATCGAGGAGAGATTGCGATCGATGATCTTCTCGATGCGCGAGATGCGCGCGATCAGCGTCTGGCGATGCACGTAGAGCCGCTCTGACGCGCGGACCCAGCTTCGGTTCTCCTCGAGGAATGTTCTGAGCGTCTGCGTCAGTGCCGTGCCGCGCTGCTCGTCGTAGGTGCGCAGCGGACCGAGTACCTGCCGCGCGATGCGTCGGAGCTGATCGGGGTCGCTCGGCAAGAACAGCGACGTCGCGTCGTGCTCGGCGTATGCGAGCAGCCGACCGGCTTCATGATTGCGGATCAGCGCGCGGCGAGCCTGCTGCACGGCGACGGGAAGCTCGTCGATCAGATGGAAGCGGGCGCTCGCACCGATCCCTCCATTGCGCTCTGCGAGGGCCTCGAGCACCGCGCGCGGTTCGGGACCCGACTCCACGAGGAGGAGCAGCTGGCCATCGCGCACGATGGCGAGCATCGCGGTCTCGGCTGCGGCGAAGAGCGACTGCGCTTCGGCGAGCGCAGCCCGCGGATCCTTCGGCTGTGCAACGGCGCAGATGAACGGCGCTCCCACCCCGAAGCCGGAGAGGAGGCGCGCTGCGGCCGTCGAGGGCACCGTCCCGTCGCAGAGCTCGGAGAGGAGGAGCGCTCCGTGCAACTGCTCGAATTGCTTGGAATCCGCTGCGGGGAGGCCGAGGGCGGCGCTCGCGACGACCCGGGCGACCATGCTGAATCGCACGTCGTGCGCGGTCTCGAGCACCGGGAAGCCGATCTGGGTGGCGTGCGCGAGGGCAGCAGCGTTGAACGGCGCCCGCATCATCGTGGCATCGACGGCGATCGCGGCGATACCCGCGGCGTACATGCCGTCGAGGTACGCGCACTGCTCGGTGTCACCGCCGGGAACTGCGATGCCGGTCGTCATGACGAGAGTGTCCGGGCCCAACCAGCGCCAGGGGTCGGCCAACTCGCAGACGTGGGCCCATGACACCGGCCGATCTTCTCCGACACCCGGCGTGAGCGACGACGTTCCGATCGCCCGAAGCGCAAGGAGAGACCCGACCGTGAATGTCATGGCGTCTGCTCGCACCTCGGCGAGGGCGAGCCCGGCCCTCGTTCAGCAGCTCGCGACCGGGGCATCATCTCGGAGGGATCATGGCGGTCAGAATCGCCTCTGCCGCTCGGTACCCTGACGCGACGGCGCCCGACAGCGATTGCGCGGTCCCCGTGTGCTCGCCCGCGATCGCGACGCGTCCGGCCGGCTGCTCGAACGCCCGGGCGTCGCCCGTCTCCCAATCCAGGTTCGCGGCCGAGTACGAACCGCGCGCCCACGGATCGTCGGCCCAAGTGGTCAGGAGAACTTCGCCGTCGATCTCGAGCTCCGGTCTCATGCCGCGCAGCGCGCGCGTCCATCCCTCTGGCCCGTCCGCGACGTTCAACGCGCCGAGTGCGGCGGGCCCGCCGGCGAAGGACGACAGCGCATTGATGCGATGCTCACCGTCGACGGAGAGAGAGCGCCAGGACCACCAGGTGTGATCGGCGTTCTGCAACGCGATGTCTGCATCGACGCGAGCGAGCGGCACCCCCAGCTTCGCGGCGACCCCCATGAACCGGTGGTCGAGCGCGCGCTGCTGCTGCTCCGGCAGCGAGAACCCGAGGTCCAGCTCCCGCAGGAGCGGGAGCGGGACCGCGATGACGGCCGCGTCGGCGTCGAGGCGAGAGCCATCGTTCAAGTGGACCTGCACGCCCATCCCGGACTGGTCGACACCGGTGATCGGATGCTCGAGCCGCACGCGATCGCCGAGCCTGCGCGCCAGCTCGATCGACAGTGACTGATTGCCCCCGACGAATCGCCCGCCGTCTTCGATGTACCCGTTGGCGGTCGACGATTCGTGGAGCAGCACGGCCTCCGCGCTCACGAGGCTCGGATCCGCAGCGGCTGACGTGGTGGTGCGCCGATACACCGGATCGAGCCGGTAGCCGGTTCCCAGGGTTTCCGCGAACACGCGCTCGAGCGATACGCCGACTTCGCCATCGGCGAGCATGGAGCGCAATACCTCCTGCACCCGCGCGACGGTGTCGTTCAGCTCGGCGAAGGTGATGACCCGGCCATTCACCGTGCGTCGGCCGTAGCGCACGTTGTGGGACATGATCGGCACCCCGACTTCCGCCGAGAGTCGGCGGATGGGGAACTCTGTGGGGAAGATGTACTCGCCGCCGCGCTCGGTCATCTCGCCATTGCCGAGCCGTTGCGACCAGGTGCGGCCGCCGACCCGGTCTCGGGCCTCGAGAACGGTGCACCGATGCCCGGCCTTGCCGAGCTCCCAAGCGGCGGTGAGACCGGCGAGCCCAGCTCCGATGACGACGACGTCCATGCGCGTTCCTCCTTGAACAGCGAGCGATGTACCTCCCCCATCGTAGGATCGAGCCTTCGAAGATGCGAAGTCGAGCAGCGGAATCAGGCCAACTCCTTAGGTTCGTACGATGCAGATGCGCCGATCCGTACGATGCTATGAAACTTCGCGATCGCGGTAACGAAGGGGTAACAGCAAGCGTCATCGGCGCACCGCCGCGGCTACCTTCGGGAAGACCCGCCGAGCCCGGATTCGTGCACGACTCGCACGATTCGGAAGCACATGCTTCGGACGCGGGGACCCGTCACGATGAAGTGAGGAACGAAATGACTATTCTGAAGAATGCCCGAACGCGGCGAGGAGTCGCCGTCGTCGCGGGTACGGCCGCGCTCGCACTCGCACTGATCGGGTGCAGCGGCGGCGGCGCCGACCAGGAGCCCCCGCCGGAGCGGGACCTCGGTACTCCGGTTGCGGGGGAGATCGCGGAGGGCGCGCTCGACGGCGCCACTTTGACGTTCGCAGGGTCGGGCGGTGTGTTCCAGGACGGTCAGACCGAGGCGCTCTGGGACCCGTTCGCCGCGGCGTCGGGAGCCACGGTCAATCAAGATGCGTTCGACGCGGGCAAGTTGAAGGCCATGGTCGACAGCGGCAACGTCAGCTGGGACATCGTGAACACGACCCAGTTCGATACTGCGCGCGGGTGCGGAACGCTCTACGAGGAGTACGACTACGACCAGATCGACATCTCGAAGATCCCCGAGGGCACGATCACCGACAAGTGCATGGTGCCTCAAATCCTGTACGGCCTCGTGGTCGTGTACAACACGGACGAATTCGGCGATGATCCTCCGACCAGCGCGGCCGATTTCTTCGACACGAAGAAGTATCCGGGCAAGCGCACCGTGAGCCAGTCGACCTACGTCGATCCGCAAACCGTCGAATTCGCGCTCACGGCACAGGGGAAGGATGTGCAGAACATCACCCCCGAAGACATCGAAGGCGCGTTCGACATGTATCGCGAGCTCGGCGACGACGGCATCGGATGGACCACGGGCGCCCAGGCTCAGCAGCAGCTCGAAGCGGGTGAAGCCGTCATGGGGCTCGTCTGGTCGGGCCGCGGATACGGAGCGGCTGCCGCAGGAGCCCCGGTCGCCCCGATGTGGGACGAATGGATGATCATGGTCGATTCGAACGGGATCCCGAAGGGCGTCACCGACAAGCAGGCTGCCTTCGCCGCCGTCAACTACTCGATCGGCGCGGAGCAGCAGGCCAAGATGACCGAGCTCACCTCCTACGGCGGCGTCAACATCGACGCCAAGCCCGAGGTGGACGATCAGCTGGCGGAGTGGATGACGACCGAGCATCTCGATACGGGGATCGCCCCCAACGTCGATTTCTGGGTCGAGAATTACGACGCCCTCGCGGCCGCCTGGGCCGGTTGGGCCACCGGTAACTGATCATCATGACTGAAACCACCGTCGCCGGGGGCGTCGCAGCAGCGCTGACCGCCGCCCCCGGCGCGGATGTCGACGGGCCGAAGCAGCGGGGGCCGAGAAATTGGCGCCCGCTGCTGCTGCTGGTCCCGGCATTCGTGATCGTCACGCTCTTCTTCCTCGCGCCGCTCGTCGACGTGTTCATCCGCTCGGTGACGGACCCGGTGCCGGGAATCCAGAACTACCAGTGGCTCTTCACGACCGAAGCGAACCTGAACGTCGTCATGCGCACCTTCGGCACCGCGATCCTCGTGACCTTCGTGTGCCTGCTCCTCGCGTACCCCTACGCCTACCTGATGACCATCGTGACCGACCGCACGCGCAATCTGCTGCAGCTGTTCATCATGATGCCGCTCTGGACCTCCATCCTCGTGCGCACGCTCGCGTGGATGGTGCTGCTGCAAGATACCGGCCCCATCAACGGGTTGCTGGAATCGCTCTTCGGATTGGGGCCGATTCCGCTGATCCGCACCACGTTCGGCGTGGCCCTCGGCATGTCGCAGGTTCTGCTGCCGTTCATGGTGCTGCCGCTCTACTCCTCGATGGCGAAGATCGACAAGCGCCTGCTGCCCGCCGCAGCGAACCTGGGCGCCAATCCGGTCACGGCGTTCTTCACCGTGTACCTGCCACTCTCGCGGCCGGGCATCTTCTCCGGCAGCGTCACGGTCTTCATCCTCGGCCTCGGCTTCTACATCATCCCCGCGCTGCTGGGATCGTCGAAAGAGATCATGATCTCCGCGCTCATCCAGCAGCAGATCAGCGTGTTCCTGATGTGGGGACAGGGCACCGCGCTCGGTGTCTTCCTCCTGCTCTGCACCATTCTGATCCTCGTCATCGTGTCGCGGTTCAACAAGCACGGCAGCCTGTTTCCGGGGGTGGACCGCTGATGACCTCGAAGCGTGTTCTCGGCGTGTTCGCCGTGCTGATCGTGATCTGGCTGATCGTGCCGACGCTCGTGATCGTGCCCATGTCGTTCAACGAGGCCTCCTCGTTCAACTTCCCGCCCAAGGGGTTCTCGACTCGCTGGTATGAGAACTTCTTCACCGATCCGAGCTGGTTGAAGGCGCTGTTCTCTTCGCTCCAGGTCGCGGTGATCACGATGATCGTGGCGACGGCGGTGGGAGTGCTCGCCGCACTCGGCCTCTCGAAAGTGCGTTTCCGCGGAAAGGGTCTCGTCGAGGGGTACTTCCTGCTCCCGCTGATCGTGCCCGGAATCGTGCTCGCGGTCGGCCTCTACTCGCTGTTCCTGCGCCTGGACCTGCTCGGCACCCTGCCCGGCTTCGTGCTGGCGCACACGATCGTCTCGATGCCGCTCGTCATCACGAACGTGATGGCGTCGCTGCAAGGGCTCGACCCGCGGCTCGAACAAGCCTCCGCGAGCCTGGGCGCGGGCAAGATGCGCACGTTCTTCAGCATCATCCTGCCGTTGATCGCTCCCGGAGTGACAGCCGGCGCCCTGTTCGCCTTCGTCACCTCCTTCGACGAGGTGATTCTCTCCCTGTTCATCCAATCCCCCTCACTGCAGACGCTGCCGGTGAAGATCTTCAACAGCGTCACGCAGACCAACGACCCGACGGTGGCCGCTGTCGCCGTGATCACCATGCTCACGTCGGTGATCGTGATGCTCATTGCTCAATTCGCCACACGGAAGAGAAAGCGACCAGTCTCGTGAACGCTATGACCCACAGTGAGATCCCGGTGCCCGACGGGCACGAGCAGGAGCTGCGCGCCGTCGGTTTGAACACCTCGGCGATCCACTCGATCGGCGAGGCGGGCATCAGTCTGAATCGCGTGACGAAGCGCTACGGCGAGAGCACGGTGGTGAACGAGATCGACCTCGTCATCGAACCCGGCGAATTCATGACCTTTCTCGGCCCGTCGGGCTCGGGGAAGACCACGACGCTGAACATGATCGCGGGGTTCACCTCCGTCACCGAGGGGCACCTGCACATCTACGGCAAACCGGTCGCGAAGCTGCCGCCGCATAAACGCGACATCGGCATGGTGTTCCAGAATTACGCGCTGTTCCCCCATAAGACCGTCGAGGAGAACATCGCCTATCCGCTGCAACGACGCAAGCTGAGCAAAGCGCAGCAGAAGGAGAAGGTCGCCGCGGCGCTCGGAATGGTGAGAATGGGGGAGTTCGGCGACCGCTATCCGTCGGAACTCTCAGGCGGGCAGCAACAGCGTGTCGCGCTCGCGAGAGCGCTCGTCTACGAGCCGCGCGTCCTGCTGATGGACGAGCCGCTCGGCGCGCTCGACAAGAAACTGCGCGAATGGCTGCAGACCGAGATCAAGCGCATCCATCGCGAGGTCGGGTCGACGTTCGTCTACGTCACCCACGATCAGGAGGAGGCGCTGTCGATGTCGGATCGCATCGCGGTCTTCAACAACGGCAGGCTCGAGCAGGTGGGCACGTCGGAAGACCTCTACGAGGCGCCTCAGACGCTCTTCGTCGGTCGCTTTCTCGGAGAATCGACCGTGCTGCTCGGCAAGGGGATCGCGGTGGGGGAGCGCCAGACGGCGATCGAGGTCGCCGGCCATCGTGTCGTCGCAGACGGGCAATCGCGACACGAGGATCTCGCGATCCTGATCCGACCCGAGAATCTCCGGCTCGAGCCCGTCGGCACGGTTCCCGGAGAGTCGCAGAACGCGATTCCGGTGACGATCATCGATGTGACGTACCTCGGCGCCTCGCGGAGATACAGTGTTCGGTTGCCCGACGGGAGCGAGGGCGCGGTGCGGCTCGGGCAGGAGGCGCGTATTCACAATCGCGGAGACGAGGTCGCGATGATGTGGGAGGTCGCCTCTGGCGTCCTCCTCATCGACACGGGGGATGCCGGCGAATCGACGACATGAATCGCGAACGCCCGCGCGCACTCGGGAAACCGGGTGCGCGCGGGCGTCGACGAGCGAGCGTCAGGCGTCGATGTCGACGTCCTTCGTCTCCTTCGTGAGCAGCAGTGACACGAACGTCACGAGGCCGGCACCTGAGAGGTACAGGCCGACGAGCAGCGGACTGCCGTCGGCGAGGCCCCAGAGCCACACGGCGACGATCGGAGCGAGCGCGGCGCCGAGAATGGACGAGACGTTGTACGCCACGGCCGAGCCGGTGTAGCGCACGTTCGTCGGGAACATCTCGGGGAGGAACGCGCCCATCGGTCCGAACGTCAGGCCCATGAGCGTGAAGCCGAGCGCGAGGAAGAACATCACCATCGGTGTGCTGCCGCCGCCGAGCATCGGCACGAAGAGCAGACCGAACAGGACGATCGCGCCGGTCACGACGAGCAGGGTCTTGCGGCGGCCGAAGCGGTCGGCGAGCGGGCCGGAGACGAGCGTGAAGATGCCGAAGAACACGACGCCGAAGACCAGCATCAGGATGAAGGCGTTGTACGTGTAGCCGGCCCCGGGCACCTCCGCGTCGGTCGGACGCGTTCCGTACGTGAGCGTGTACGAGGTCATGAGGTAGAACAGCACGTACGTCGCGAGCATCGCGAAGGTGCCGAGGATCAGACCCTTCCAGTGGAACCGGAACGCTTCCGCGATCGGCATGCGCTTCACTCCGCCCGACTGCTTGGCCTGCTCGAAGGCGTGCGACTCGACGAGCTTGAGACGCACCCAGAGGCCGACGATCACCATCAGCGCTGAGAAGAGGAACGGGATGCGCCATCCCCATTCGAGGAAGGCCGCCGAAGGCTGACCCGGGTTCGCCGGATCGGCCAGCACGTGGTTGATCACGTAGAAGAGCATGTTCGCGATGATGAAGCCGATGGGGGCGCCGAGCTGCGGGAACGTGCCGTACCAGGCGCGCTTGCCAGCCGGAGCGTTCTCGGTTGCGACGAGCGCGGCGCCGGACCACTCTCCGCCGAGTGCGAAGCCCTGCGCGAGTCGCATGACGAGCAGCAACACGGCCGCCCACACGCCGATCTGCGAATGCGTCGGTAATAGGCCGATCGCGAAGGTCGCGATGCCCATCGTGAGGAGCGAGGCGACGAGCGTGGTCTTGCGGCCGAGGCGATCGCCGAGATGGCCGAAGAAGATCGCGCCGACGGGTCGCGCGAGCATGGCAGCGCCGAAGGTCGCGAACGACGCGAGTAGCGCGGTCGTCTCGTTCTCAGAGGGGAAGAAGAGGTGAGGGAAGACGAGCACGGCTGCGGTCGCGTAGACGTAGAAGTCGTAGAACTCGATGGTCGTGCCGACGAGGCTCGCGAGAATCACGCGTGAGCGCGAGTTGCGAGGCTGAGTCGATGGGAGGGAAGTGGTGGCTGACACAGTGCGGCTTTCGAAAAGGATTGCGTGTGTGCGAGCAACTCAAACCCGGATCGGGCTCAGTGCGCGACGTCGGGCGTGACCGCTTGTGGCAGACCCCGTAATAATACGCAGGATCCGCGCCGATTTCACTTCGGGCGCGGATCATGTGTGAGCGCCCGACCACCATGATCTCGTGCGGGAGCTTCGAGAGGAAAGGTCACGAACATGTATCGCTCGTTGCGGGATCGAAGCGGCAACTGTACGGTGGGTCTACATCCACTGAACACTTTGTTCAGTATCCGCACTCGTGCGGTACAGCGGTTCGAGGAGGAACCCATGTCGGCAGATGATGCGCTGGAACTCGGACGCCGGGTGGCCGCGCTTCGCGAGGTGCGCGGGATGAGCCTGCGCGCGCTCGCCGCAGCCGCGGGCGTGAGCTCGAGTTTCTTGAGCCAGCTCGAGAACGCCCGCACGAATGCGAGCGTCGCATCGCTGCGAAAGATCGCCGTCGCGCTCGGCGTCTCGCCCGCGCAGCTGCTCGACGACAAGCTCGTGCACACGAGGGGCGTGCTCCGCGCTGCCGATCGGCCGACGCTGCCACTCGAGGGAGCCGACAAGTACGTGCTGTCGCTGCCGCCGCTGCGCAATCTCGAGGTGTACGCCGGGCACTTCGAGCCCGGAGGCTCGACCGGATCCGATCTCTACACGCACGGGCAATCGCAGGAGATGCTCGTCGTGACGATGGGCGAGATCATGCTCCAGCTCGGCGACGACCGTTACACGCTGCGCACCGACGACTCGATCGAGTTCCTGAGCTCGGTGCCGCACCGGGTGGCGAACGAATCGGACGCACCCGCGAGCGTGATGTGGATCAACAGCCCGCCGACCCCGGTCGAAGACGTCCACGTCGGCTGACCGAACCCGCCATCGCATCATGTTTGACCATCAATGGAGAGGACGCATCATGAAGAGACGAACCGCCCGCACACTGACGTCGGGCCTGGCACTCCTGGGGGCCGGGGCGCTGCTCGCAGGCTGCTCGGCAGCAGGACCCGCCGCGGAGATCGACCTGGGCAGCGGCCCGGCGGAAGCCGGTGTCGTGAAGGAGGGCGCGCTCGACGGGCTGAACCTCACCTTCGTCTCCTGGGGCGGCGTGTTCCAGGAGGGCCAGATGGAGGCCATCGGCACGCCGTTCGCCGAGGAGTCGGGCGCGAATGTGCTCGAGGACGGACCCACCGAGTACGCGAAGGTGAAGGCGCAGGTCGACAACAACGCCGTGACGTGGGACGTCGTCGACACCGACATCATCTGGGCGCAGAAGCAGTGCGGTGAAGACGGCCTGCTGATGGACATCGACACATCGATCGTCGACACCTCCCACGTGCCGGAGGGCCTGGTCGGCGACTGCTACGTTCCGGCGATGCAGTACGGCTACGTCATCCTCTACAACGCCGACGCATACCCGACGGCGCCGACCGGGTGGAAGGACTTCTTCGACACCGAGGCGTTCCCCGGCAAGCGCGCCATCGCCGGTTTCGAGGATGTCGGACCCGGGGTCTACGAGGGCGCACTGCTCGCCGACGGCGTCGCGGCCGACGAGCTGTACCCGCTCGACATGGACCGGGCGTACGACCGGATCGACACGATCCGCGACGATCTCATCTACTGGAAGACCGGAGCCGAGTCGCAGCAGATGATCGAGTCCGGTGAAGCCGACATGGCGCTCGTCTGGTCTGGTCGCGGGTACGCGGCCGTCGAGAACGGCGCGAACTACAAGCCGATCTGGAACGAGTCGCTGCAGATCGTCGAGGCGCTCGGCGTGCCGAAGGGCGCGGCGAACCCCGACGCTGCGATGGCCTTCCTCAACTACTACCTGGGCAAGGAACAGCAGGAGAAGCTCACCGAGCTCACCTCCTACTCGCCCGTCCACGATGAGGCGCAGCCCGCGCTCGACGAACTCGGACAGGAGTTCCTCGTCACCGACCCCGCGATCGCCGACCAGATGGTCCCGACCGACGCGGCCTGGTGGGCGGAGAACTACGACGCGGAGCTCGAGCGCTGGATGGCGTGGCTGCAGGGATGAGCTGATACCCCGTGACCACCACGAATCTCCCCGTGGTGCGCGCCGCGAACACCTCGCGGCGCGCACCCGCCCGGGCGCTCCTGCTCCTGCTCCCCGCCTACGCCCTGCTCGTCGGAGTCTTCGCGTATCCGGTGTTCGAGAGCATGTGGCGCAGCGTCACCGAGCCCGAGCTCGGCTTCGGCAACTACACCTGGGCGTTGCAGAACCCCCAGAACCTCGAGATCCTCGGCCGCACGTTCGGCAACGCGTTCCTCGCGACCGTCATCTGCCTGCTGCTCGCGTATCCGTACGCCTTCCTGATGACGGTGGTCGGGCCGCGCGCCCGCGTCGTACTCGTCGTCATCTCGCTGATTCCGTTCTGGACGTCGCTGATGATCCGCACGTTCGCGTGGATCGTGCTGCTGCAGGATTCGGGCGTCGTGAACTCGTTCTTCGAGTTCCTGGGTCTCGGGCCCTTCCAGCTGCTCCGGAGCAACACGGGGGTGCTGATCGGCTTGAGCCAGGTGCTGATGCCGTTCATGGTGCTGCCGCTCTACGCGGTCATGAGCGGGATCGACGGCAGGCTCGTCACCGCAGCGCGCTCACTGGGCGCCCGCCCGTCGATCGCGTTCCTCCGGGTCTTCCTGCCGCTCTCGATCCCGGGTATCGCCGCGGGTTCGCTGATGGTGTTCATCCAGTCGCTCGGGTTCTACGTCACCCCGGCCCTGCTCGGCTCGCCGTCCGACAGCATGCTCGCGCAAGCCATCTACGCGCAGGTGAGCAGCCTGCTCGAATGGGGCAGAGGCGGTGCGCTCGGCGTGATCCTGCTGGTCGCGACGTTCCTCCTCCTCGCGATCGTGGGACTCATCGTGCGCTCAGCGCGCCGTAAAGGCCTTGCCGTGGAGGTGTTCTGATGATCAAGATCCACCCTGTCACCCGCGTGGTGCTCTGGGCGTTCAGCGTGCTCGTCGCATTCTGGCTCATCGCGCCCACCCTGGTCGTGATTCCACTGAGCTTCACGGGCAAGGCGTCCTTCGCCTTCCCCCCGGAGACGTGGTCGCTGCAGTGGTACGAGTCGTTCTTCTCGAACCGCGCCTGGACTTCCGCGCTCTCGAACTCGCTGCTCGTCGGTCTGCTGGTCGCGCTGCTCGCAACCGTGCTCGGTCTCCTCGCGGCTCTCGGGCTGCGGGCGCTGACGAACAAGCGGATGTCGACGACGCTTCGCATCGGTCTGCTCGCGCCCATGGTGGTGCCCGGCATCGTCGTCGCCATCGGCATCTACGCCGTCTTCTTGAAGCTCGGGCTCGTCGGCACGGTCGTCGGGTTCGTGCTCGCCCACACGGTGCTCGCGCTGCCGTTCACCGTCATCGCGATCACCGCTGGTTTTGCCGGCTTCGACGATCGACTCGAACTGGCGGCGCTCAGTCTCGGCGCGAGCCGGCTGAAGACCTTCCTCACGGTGACGCTGCCGAACATCATCCCCGGCATCGTCTCGGGGGCGCTCTTCGCGTTCGTGACGTCGTTCGACGAGGTCGTGCTCTCGCTGTTCATCAAGAGTCCGTACCTCAACACCCTCCCTGTGCTCATGTACGCGAGTGTCACTCGCGATACCGACCCGACGCTCGCCGCAGCCGCGACCGTCATTCTCGTGTTCACCACCGTGCTCGTCATCGGCGCGCTGGTGCTGACCGGAAGGAAAAATCGTGCCCGACGAGCGTAACCAGCGCGGTGCCGAGATCCTGCTCGCAGGGGTCTCGAAGCACTATCCGAAGTCCATCGCCCTCGACGACGTCTCGCTCAGAGTCGAGGCCGGCGAATTCATGACCTTCCTCGGCCCGTCGGGATCCGGGAAGACGACGACCCTCAACCTCATCGCCGGGTTCACCGATCTCACCGAGGGCTATGTCGAGATCGACGGCCGCCGCATGGACGATGTGCCGGTGCACAAGCGGGGACTCGGCATCGTGTTCCAGCACTACGCGCTCTTCCCGCACCTCTCCGTGCTCGACAACGTGCTCTTCCCGCTCAAGCAGCGCAAGGTGGCTCGGGCCGATGCGGCCGAGCGCGCTCGAGCGGCGCTCGTCACCGCCGGTCTCGAGGGATATGAGGATCGCCATCCCAAGGAGCTCTCGGGAGGTCAGCAGCAGCGCGTCGCACTCGCGCGAGCACTCGTCTTCGAACCGAAAGTGCTCCTGCTCGACGAGCCGCTCGGCGCGCTCGACAAGCAGTTGCGGGAGCGCCTCCAGCTCGAACTGCGCCGCGTGCACCGCGAGGTCGGGCGCACCTTCGTCTTCGTCACCCACGACCAGGAGGAGGCGCTCACCCTCTCCGATCGCATCGCCGTGTTCAACGAGGGGCGGATCGAGCAGGTCGGCACGTCCGAGGATCTGTACGAGCGCCCGGCGTCGCTCTTCGTCGCCGGCTTCATCGGCGAATCCACGAAGGTCGTGAGCGACGATGGGCGGAACATCACCGTGGTGCGCCCCGAGCACGGCGAGCTCCACGCGACGCCCGACGGCGCGAGCGCGGGTCACCCGACGGTCCCCGTCACCGTGCGCCAGGCGATCTACCTGGGGTCCGGCTGGAAGTACGAGGTCGTGCTGCCCGACGGCTCGACCGGTGTCGTCCGCGGCACGCGAGGGCTCGATTGGCTGCACGGAGAGAACGAGTCGGCCTGGCTGAGCTGGAACCCGGGAGCGGCCTCGGTCTTCGCCGTCTGACAAGCCCGCGGCCGCGGCCGCCACATCACGCACCCCATCGCCCGACGAGGCAGAAAGACCGATATTCATGATCAACGGCAACGTTTCCCACTGGTGGCAGCAGATCGGCGCACCGACGCCGCGAGCGGAACTCCCCGGCAACCTGACGGCCGACGTCGCGATCGTCGGGGCCGGGTACACCGGACTGTGGACCGCGTACTACCTGAAGCAGCAGCGTCCGGAGCTCCGTGTCGTGGTCGTCGAGCAGCGGCACGCCGGCTACGGCGCATCCGGTCGCAACGGCGGTTGGCTCACGAACTCCATCACCGGGGGCCGGGAGCAGTACGAGAAGACCCACGGCCGTGACGCCGTCGAGCGCTTCCAGCGCGCGATGAACGAGACGGTCGACGAGGTGATCCGTGTGACGGAGGCCGAGGGGATCGACGCCGACATCAAGCGGGGCGGCGAGTTCGGGGTCGCCTACACCCCGGCGCAGGAGGCCCGGATGCGGGCGTTCGCCGCGTCCGAGCAGCGCTGGAAGCACACTGATCTCGAGCTCCTGGAACGGCCGGAGGCGCAGGCCAAGATCAACGTCGCCCACACGCTGGGAGCCGTCTGGCATCCCCACGCGGCCCGTATCCAGCCCGCCAAGCTCGTCGCCGGTCTCGCGGCCGCCGCAGAGCGCCTCGGTGTGGAGATCTACGAGCGCACCCGCGTCGTCGAGATCGCTCCGCACCGGGTGCACACGACGCACGGCACGGTCTCCGCGGAATACGTGGTGCGCGCGACCGAGGGCTTCACCGCGAACCTCAAGGGCCTGCACCGGCTCTGGCTGCCCATGAATTCGTCGCTGATCGCGACCGAACCGCTCAGCTCCGAGGTCTGGGACGAGTTGCGCTGGAACCAGGGCGAGGTGCTCGGCGATTTCGCGCACGTCTACATGTACGCCCAGCGCACCGCAGACGACCGCATCGCGATCGGCGGGCGCGGGGTGCCCTATCAGTACGGGTCGAAGACCGACACGGATGGCCGCACGCCCGAGGTGACGGTGGAGACGCTCAGCGAGATCCTGCACCGCTTCTTCCCGCTGACGCGCGGGGCGGCGATCGACCACGTGTGGTCGGGGGTTCTGGGGGTGCCGCGCGACTGGGCGGCCACGGTCGGGCTCGACCGCTCGACGGGGATCGCCTGGGGCGGCGGCTACGTCGGCACCGGAGTCACCTCGACGAACCTCGCGGGCCGCACGATCGCCGACCTGATTCTCGGCAACGACAGCGAGATCACGGGGCTTCCGTGGGTCAATCACCGCGTGCGCAAGTGGGAGCCGGAGCCGTTGCGCTGGCTCGCGACCAAGGGGCTGTACGCGGCGTACGGACTCGCCGACCGCTCGGAACTCGCAGGCCGCAAGCAGACCTCGCCCATCGCCCACATCGCCGACGTCGTCACCGGCCGGCACTGACGCAGCACACGTTTGGAGCATCATCCATGAGCACCACCAGCACTGTCCGCACTTACTCAGCACACGGCACCGACGCGCTCGTGCTCGGCCCGCACGGACCGAAACCGACCGCGCTCACGCCCGACCAGACCGAGGCCTCGACGGAGGTCTGGGACGACGGGCGCATCTCGACCGGACTGTGGGAGTGCACCGTCGGTGATTTCACCGCCGAGCGACTCGGGTACACCGAGATCTGCACCATCCTCTCGGGTCGCGTGACCATCGACGTCGCAGGCCACGAGCCGGAGGAATTCGGGCCGGGCGACGTCATGGTGATGCCGTCGGGCTGGATCGGGGTGTGGCGCGTGCACGAGCCGTTGCGCAAGCACTTCACGACGATCGCGGACTGACCGGATGGCGACGCGCACGGGTCGCAGATCCGCGATCGTGGTCGGGGCGGGGGCCTGGGGGCTCCCCGCGGCGCTCGACCTGCAGGATCGCGGATGGGACGTCACCCTCGTCGAGCGCTTCGAACCGGGCGGCCCGTCGGCGTCGAACGGCGGCAGCACGCGGCTGTGGCGCCTCGCAGACACGCAGCCGTGGCGCGCTCGGTCGCTGCGGGGCACGCTCGACGCCATGGACCGCCTGAGCGAACGGTTGAAGGAACCCGTGTACCGCCGCACCGGTCTGCTGTGGCGAGATGACGCCTCACTGCCGGCCGTGGCCGAGTCGCTCACCGCGATCGGCGAACCCGTGGAACGCATCTCGGCCGACCGTGTCGGAGAGGCGTTCGCCGGTCTGCGATCCGATGGACGAGACGCGCTCTACGTCGAGCAGGCGGGCGTCGTGCACATCCATCGTCTGCTCCAGCGCGGCCTCGAAGCGTTCATCGAGGCCGGGGGCACCTACCTGCCGCACACCCGCGTCACGGCGATCGAGCCGGGAGACGCCTCGGCCACGGTGCGGTTCGAGCGCGGAGAACACCGCTCCGCTGATCAAGTGCTCGTCGCAGCCGGGCCGGGAACAGCCGAACTGCTGCCCGGGCTCGGCATCGCGCTGCCGCTCACGCCCTACATCGAGCAGGTCGTCTATGTGGGCGACCCAGTTGGCGCGCCGCCCGCTCCCGACCTTCCGGGTCTCGTCGACTGCCCGCCGGAGACCCCCGCGGAGCACGGACCCGACTCGGCCGGCGTCTACGCGATGCCGAACGGCGCCTCCGGCTACAAGATCGGGCTCGACCGGCCCTTGCGCCCGCTTGCGGGAGGGACGCTGGGCGACGATCTCGATCGGCGCCCAGACCCCGCCCGCACCGAGACGATCCGAGCACGGGTCGCACGCGATCTCACGTCCATCGTGCCCCGGGTGCTCGGAACCCAGGTGTGCACCTGGACCGACTCGGGAGACGGAGACTTCATCATCGGCCGCATCCGCCCGTCCGTCGTGCTCGCCTGCGGCGATTCCGGCGAGGGGTTCAAGTACGCTGCGTTCATGGGGGAGTACCTCGCGGCGCTCGTAGCCGGCGAACCGACGGACGCGGAATTCGACCGCCACTGGGATCCCGCACGGTTCGGCACGGAGACCGCGCCGCGCCGGCACTACAGCCCGATCGGCAGGCACTGACCGCTCTGCCGGCGCATCGCCAGCCACACCACCCATCGACCGCAACCGAGAACGGAGCACGGAGCACTATGGAGCATTCAGGAGGCGACCTCGCGCTGATCGGCGCGACCCTGCGCAGCAACACCGGAGAGGCCAGCGACGCGACCGCGATCCTCATCCGCGCCGGCCGCATCGAACTTGTCGGCACCGACGCCGAGATCGCCGATGCTGCCGCGCAGTTCGCGATACCGACCCGCGATCTCGGCGGTGCCACCGTGACGCCCGGCCTGTTCGACTCGCACACCCATCCGCACTGGGCGGCATCGGTGACCGCCGGGCTCGATCTCGGCGGGCTCGAGACGATCGACGAGCTGCGCGCTGCGCTCGCCGCTGAGCACGCGCGTCTCCCGGAGGACGCCTGGCTGCGGGGCTGGAACCTCGAGTACGAGGCCTTCGAGCACACCGGGCTGCGCGGCGATCTGCTCGCCGACGCCGCGCCCGGACGACCGGTCGCGCTCATCTGCTACGACTTGCACACCGGGCTCGCGACCGCCCCCGCGCTCGCCGCGGCGGGCATCACGGGTTCCAGAAACTTCGACGACGCGAGTGAGATCGTCGTCGACGAGGCTGGGGTCCCGACCGGGGAGCTGCGCGAGCCGACAGCTTACAATCTCGTATTCGATGCCGCGCCGCAGCCGTCGCACGACGATGCGCGAGACGGCCTGCGCGACATGTTCCGTCGGCTCGCCGCCGTGGGGCTCACCGGCGGCGCGATCATGGACGGCAAGGATGCCACGGTCGACCTGCTCGAAGAGCTCGAGGAGCGGGGCGAGCTGGATCACCGCCTGACGGTGCACCACTGGCACGCCGTCGGCGACACCGACGCCGACGTGGCGCGCGTCATCTCGGAGAAGGATCGCGCCGGCCGCCTCTGGCAGACCGGTGCCATCAAGCTCTTCAGCGACGGCGTCATCGATACGGGGACCGCGTGGCTGCACGAGCCCGACTCGTGCGGTGACGGGCGCGCCGCGTTCTGGCCGTCGTGGGAGCGCTACGGCGACGTCGTGCGCGCCTATCACGACGCCGGCATGCTCATCGCGACGCACGCCGTCGGCGACTTCGCCGTGAGCCGCGTGCTCGACGTGTACGCCGCGCTGCCGGCGCGTGACGGCCTGCCGTTCCACTCCATCGAGCATCTCGAAGTGCTCTCCGACGGGGACGTCGAGCAATTGCGCGGCAGCGGGGTGACCGCCTCGATGCAGCCGCTGCACATGCAGTGGCGATCCTCCGACCACAGCGACACGTGGGCGAAGCGGCTGGGCGAGGATCGGAGCCACACCGGGTACCGCGTGCGCGATGTGCTCGACGCGGGGGCGAGACTCGTGCTGGGTTCCGACTGGCCGGTGGCGCAGTACGACCCGCGCGTCGGCATGGCGTGGGCGCGTGGGCGGCACACCCCGGGCGACGCATCGGCGAACGTGTTCGAGCCGTCGCAGCGGCTATCCGGCGAGGAAGCGCTCCTCGCGTACACGCTCTGGCCGGCGCAGGCGAGAGGTCATGCCGACCGCGGCGTCATCGCCATCGGCGCCGTCGGCGATCTCACGGTGTGGGGCGCCGATCCGGTCGCGACCGATGCCGACGCGCTGCCCGAGGTGCCGATCGTACTGACCGTCGTCGACGGCCGCATCGTGCACGAGGGGTAGCCTCCTCCGCACACCCTGCGAGCGGGGTCGCTCTTCGTGCGTGTCGCGTCCATGACACGCACGAAGAGTGACCCCGCTGCGGTTTTCGGGGTGCTGCGGGCGTCGGGGCTAGGCGAGATCCGCCCGGATGCGCCTCGACTCACGCAAGGCGCTCTCGATCGCGCCGTCGACGAAGCCGCCCCACAGATTCGCGTTGTCGGTCGTCGCGAAGTGCACGGCGCCGTGCGGTCGCTGCAACTCGATGAGGTCCCGGGTGAGCTGCCCCGGGCGATGCGTCATCCACGTGTTCTGCGAGAGCGGATCGGCCATCCAGTCGTGCCCGGTCGCGCCGGTCACCTCGATGCCTGGCCGCAAGACGTCGACGGCGGCCTGAACGGCGGCGACGTCGTCGAGGTCGAGTCGCGTGTGATCCGGGCCGAATCCCACGAGTAGCGTGTAGTCGCCGTCTGCGTCTGCGCCGTAGTACTCGGCTTTGAGCACCGAGAGCGGGTCGTGCTGACTCGCGTACGCGAAGAACCGCGTGACGTGGCCGCGTGCCCGGATCCACGCCTTCGTGCCCTGCGAAGCGACGCGCTCTGCCGAGAGCCGCTGCCACGCATCGGGCAGCGGTGGGCGGAAATCGATCGTCGAGATGGCATTCGCCGGAAGCGTGGAGACGATGCGACGAGCGCGGATCCGCGAGGCGTCCACCAGCTCGACGCTCGCCCCGTCGGCATCGCTCTCCACCGCGGCAACGGTGGCGCCGAACCGGATCTCGCCGCGCACGTCTGCGGCGATCGCGGCGGTGAATGCGCTCATGCCGCCGACGACGCGGTAGGTCGCCGACGCCTCGTGCATGAGCTGCCAGTGCCCGCCCGTGGCTGCGACCCAGCGCAGAGCGCTCGACAGGCCCACCTGATCGAGCGGGGCGTTGACGTGCCCGACCCACACCGATTCGTTCGCCGCCCGTGCCTCCGGCGTGAGGTCGAGGGAGTCGATGCGATCCTGCACCGTGAGGCTGTCGAGCTGCGCGATGCGGCCCGTCGTCGGATCGACGCCGCGCGGGATCGCCTCTCGCGCATCGTCGATGATGCCCTGCTGCCCATCGTCGATGAGTGCCATGAACTCGGCGATGGAGCCCGTTCGGGAGACGCCGTCGGCTCCGAGCCAGAACGCCTCCTCGGCGCTGGGGCTGCGCTCGATGTCGCGCCCGTAGCGGGTCATCTCGGCCCACGTGTGCGGCTGCACCCAGTGCACCCAGGTGCCGCCGAGCTCGAGATCGTGCCCGAAGCGGTGATCCGTCCAGGTGCGCCCGCCCACGCGGTCACGTGCCTCGAGCACCACCACGCTCAGCCCGGCGGTGCTCAGCTCTCTTGCCGCGATCAGCCCCGCGAACCCCGCTCCGATGACGACGACGTCGACCGACTCCATGCGCTCCTCCTCGAGTGCTCGTTGCCCCGATCCTAGCGGCGCTCGAGCTGCCGCGGCCTCATGCGAGCGGGGTCACTCTTCGTGCGTGTCGCGCGTCCGACACGCACGAAGAGTGACCCCGCTGAAGTGAGTGGCGGCCCGCTGAGCTGCGCGCAGCGGGCGGCGCGCCTACAGCTCCGCGACGACGCGTGTGAGCAGATCGGCGAGGCGGGGCTCGGCGGACCTGCCCTCGGCGAGCACCTCGGCGTGGCTCAGCGGATCCCCCATGCCGGCGGCCGGGTTCGTGATGAGCGAGAACCCGAGCACCTGCATCCCCGCCTCGCGGGCGGCGATCGCCTCGAGCGCGGTCGACATGCCGACGATCTGACCGCCGATCGTGCGCAGGTAGCGGATCTCGGCCGGCGTCTCGTAGTGCGGCCCGGGAAGCTGCACGTACACCCCCTGCTGCAGGCCCGGCTCGACGGACCGGGCGATGTCTCGCAAGCGCGACGCGTAGAGGTCGGTGAGGTCGACGAAGTTCGCGCCCTCGACGGGGGAGACGGCGGTGAGGTTGAGGTGGTCGCTGATGAGGACGGGCTCGCCCGCGCGGAACGCGGGATCGACGCCGCCGGCGCCGTTGGTCAGGATCATGATCTCGGCCCCCGCCGCGGCCGCGGTGCGGACGCCGTGCACGACGGTGCGGACGCCGCGCCCCTCGTAGTAGTGGGTGCGCGCACCGATGATCAGGGCGTGCTTGCCGCTCGCGAGCCGGATGGACCTGAGCGTGCCCGAGTGGCCGGGCACGCCGGAGACGTGGAAGCCGGGCACCTCCTCCGCGGGCACGACCGCGACGGTCTCCCCGATCACATCGGCGGCTTTGCCCCACCCGCTGCCGAGAGTCAGGGCGATGTCGTGCCGTTCCACGCCGGTCAACCGGGCGATGGCGGAGGCGGCTTCAGCGGCCAGGGCGGCGGGGGTGTCGGACGGTGCGGCGCTCATGCGCTCCAGCTTAGAGCGCCCGAGCACTCGGCCGCCGACGCCGTTCACGCTTCCGGGCGGAGGACGCGGTACCCGCGTCGGGCGTCGTAGCCGTGGATCTCACGCGTATCGAGCACGGCCATGAAATCGAGCACCTCGGCAGAGATGACCTGACCGGGGACGAGCACGGGAAAGCCGGGCGGGTACGGCGTGACGAATCCGGCCGAGACGGGCTGCTCGCCTCGCCCGACCCGCTCGGCGAGCTCGGCGGGGGAGACGTGCTCGACGGCACCGCGCTGCTGCCCCCGGAAGAACGCTGCGCGCATGTCGCCGTCGGGCAGCACCCCGTCGGTGGCGTAGCGCTGCGAGAACGCGCTGAAATCGGGCAGCGGCGGCATCAGCGTCTCTTCGGCGACGAGAACGTCGGGATCCTCCTGCGCCCTGGCCTCTTCGAAGCGCTCGGCGAGCTTCACGAGCACTTCGATGAGGTAGGCGATCGCGCTGCGGGAGGTGCCGATGTTCGTCATGAACAGCACCGTGTTGCGGCTCGTCTTGTTGACCTGGATGCCGTATCGGTCCATGAGGTGCTCGTGCTTGAAGGTGTCGCCATCGACGCCGGTGCGGCTGATCTCGATGGTGATGCGCGACGGATCGACGACGAACTCGTCGGTCGCCCATGCCTGCCACATCGATGCGAGCCCGTCGCGCAGCGGCATCGGGCGCCCGGCATCGCGGTTGGCTGCTGGCACGAGGTCGTGCGCGGTGAGCACCCGGAAGGTGCGGCGCAGCAGCGGGTGCCGAGCGATCGCCTGAGACAGGCTGGTCGCGAGATCGAGCTGGCGCTGCACGAGCTCGAACCCTTCGAGCTCAACCTGCCGACGCCCGATGTCGAGCGATGCGAGGATCTGATAGTTCGGCGACGTCGACGTGTGCGTCATGTACGCCTCGTGGAACGCCTCCTCGGCGTCGCGCACCCAGTCCTGGTCGTAGACGTGGATCATCGATCCCTGCCGGAGGGCGGTCAGGGTCTTGTGCGTCGACTGCGTCGCGTACACGCGGATGCGCGCGTCGGGCGCGGGGATCAGGCGCTCCGCGAGCCAGACGTCGTCGGCGGCGGGGGAGCCGGGGGTCTCGCCGCCCGAGGGGAACAGCCGTTCCCGCTGGGCGCGATATGCGGCGGCGTGCGCCGAGGTGCCGAGCTGCTGCTCGAGGCGTTTCGCTGCCGCCATCGCGGTGCGCCGCCGGGTCACGGGGTGGAACGCGGCGAAGGCGAACCAGGCCTCGTCCCACAGGAACACGAGATCGGGTTTGATCGCGAGGCATTCGGCCATTACGCGCTCGGGGTCGTACACGATGCCGTCGAAGGTGCAGTTGGTGAGCGTGATCATGCGGACCTCGTCGAGGCGGCCCTGGGCGCGGTAGTCGAGCAGGAGCTGCTTGATCCGGTCGATGGGCACCGCGCCGTAGAAGGCGAAATCGTTCAGGGGGTAGGCCTCGAGATATGCGGGGCGCGCGCCGGTCAGCATCACGGCGTGGTGGTGCGACTTGTGGCAGTTGCGGTCCACGAGCACGACGTCGTTCGGGGCCATGAGGGCCTGGTGCACGATCTTGTTCGCGGTCGAGGTGCCGTTCGTCACGAAGAAGGTGTGCTTCGCCCCGTACGCGCGGGCGGCGAGGTCCTGCGCCTTCTTGATCGCACCGGTCGGGGCGAGCAGCGAGTCGAGTCCGCCCGACGTGGCCGACGTCTCGGCGAGCAGCAGGTTCAGGCCGTAGAAGTCCGCGAGGTCGCGGATCCACTTCGACCCGACGACCGAGCCGCCGCGGGCGACGGGCAGGGCGTGGAAGACGCCGACGGGGCGCCGTGCGTGGTCCTGGATGGCCGAGAAGAACGGGGTGTCGTAGAGATGGGAGACGCGCCGCAGCAGCGTCAGATGGAGCTCGAGCTGATCCTCCCGCCGAAACACGCGGCGGAAGCGCCGGGTGAGCGCGCCGGCGAGATCTTCGATGTGGGCTCCGGCGATCAGGTAGAGGTCGAGTTCGGGGCGGATCGCGGCGAGCGTATCGGCGAGACCCAGCACGCGCTGCACCGAGGCGAGCGAGCTCCGCGCCGGCGCGGCGCCCGGCACGACCTCGGCGCGGGCGAGGCGGATCGCCTCCTGCAGATCTCGGCTCAGCTTCTGCCGGGTGTGCTCGCTGAACCCGGGGCGCACGACGCAGGCGAGGATGTTCGGGTTGGTGAGCACGGCCGCGACGGCGTCGTCGGCAGAGGGCACGACGACGTAGTCGTAGACGAAGTCGTCGGCCGGGCCGCGCAGGCGCAGCGCCTCCGTGCGCAGACCGTCTCGATCCTGGCTCGTCGTCTCATCGACGACGAGCACCTCGAACCGCGGCCTCGGGTCGGAGTCGATGGTGAATTCTGCGCGCTCCTGCTCGTCGAGGAACTCGTCGCGGGGCTCGTCGGGCACGGTGTCGTGCCGCAGCCGGTTCACCACGCGTCCGATGCGGTCGAGCGCCGTGCGGTAGTCCCCGGCTTCGAGGAGTTCCCCGATCGCCGCGACGTAGCGTTGACCGAACCCCGCCCAGTAGAGCTCGATCGTTTCGAGTGCGCGCAGGTTGCGGTGCACCTCCCCGTCGGCGGCGAGTGCGTCGGCGGTGTCGGACTCTGTGGCGAGCCGTTTCACTGCGAAGCGGAGGTACTCCCACGCGTCGCTCCGCAACCGCCACGACGATGCCGGCATCCCCGGGTCTCGTTCGAGGGCGGCGGGGGCGTAGGCGGTGCGCGAGCGGAGCGTCGGAATCGGGATGCCGCCTCCGATCGAATCCCTGCCCGTGATGCCGTCGAACGCGGTTGCTGGGGAGGAGTCGATCCTCGTCATGTGTGGCGGTCCTTCCAACTTCAGCGTATGGTGACGGCGCGTGCGCATGCGGCGGATGTGATCCCTTCGCGCGTGCAGGCTCGCAACTGTCGATCCTAAACGAACGCTCATGCGCGGTCGGCCACGTGACTCGCGATGACCACCGCCGGGTGCGCTCGTCGCGGGGCGTCGAATTCGCTGTGAGATCTTCCGATCAAGGTTAGGACGCCCTAAGATGAAGACGTGAACATCTCCGAACCATTCGATTTCCCCGAGGCGGTCTCGGTCGTCGATCCCGAGGGCATCGACTGCGTACTGGCAGCGGGGGATGCATCTGACCTGCCGCAGCTCGGCGAGTGGCTGCGCGGCCTTCCCGAGACGGCGTACGGGCGCGTGTTCGTCGAGGTCTTCTCCGAGATCCAGATCGAGGATCTCCCGGCGCCGCCGAATGTCGGCGTGACCTGGTTGTGCCGCGAGCAGCGCGAGCAGAGCACCCGGCCCGGGCTCGGCCGACGACGCGGCGAGGCGCTCGCGGGCGCGGTGGATGCCTGGTTCGACGAGTGGCTGTGGGCCGATGGAGAGGCCGTGCGCAACATCCAGCTGTGGATGGGCGCCCGCACGAGCTCCGTCATGCAGACCTACTGGATGGGACTGGATCGTAGGCTCGAGAAGCGCTGGCCCGGCTACTGCGAGCGCGAATGCCGTTCGGAGTGCCAGCGCGGCGAGTAGCCCCGGTTGATCGGCGGCCCCGTGCCGCGCGGCTGCGTAGACTTGCACTATGGCGAAAGCGAATGAACGTAAGCATCGGATCGCGATAGTCGGCGGAGGCCCCGGGGGCTATGAAGCGGCACTCGCCGGAGCCCAGCTCGGGGCGGAAGTGATCCTGATCGAGCGAGCCGGTGTCGGCGGAGCTGCGGTGCTCACCGATGTCGTCCCGTCGAAGAGCCTCATCGCCACCGCGAGCGCGGCGCAGAGCGTGCGCGACTCCGGCAAGCTCGGCGTGCAGGCGTTCGTCCCCGGTGGCGACGGAAAGCCGGTCCGCCCGGAGATCGCCGTCAATCTCGCGGCGGTCAACAAGCGTCTCCTCGCCATGGCCGGGGCGCAATCAGTCGACATGCTGCGCTCGCTCGAAGACGCCGGCGTGCGCGTGGTGCAGGGCGAGGGGCGTCTCGACGGCCCGAACGCCGTCGTGATCTCGACGGCTGCGGGCGGGGGCGGCACTGATTTCGATCGCATCGAGGCCGACACCATCGTCGTCTCCGTCGGCTCGAGCCCGCGCGAACTCGATTCGGCGAAGCCGGACGGCGAGCGCATTCTGACGTGGAAGCAGCTCTACGATCTGCCGAGCGTGCCCGAGCACCTCGTCGTGGTCGGCTCGGGTGTGACCGGCGCCGAGTTCGCGAACGCCTACCGCACCCTCGGTTCGGAGGTGACGCTCGTCTCGAGCCGCGATCAGGTGCTTCCCGGCGAGGACCGCGACGCCGCGGGCGTGATCGAGCGCGAGTTCACCCGGCTGGGCATGCAGGTGATGTCGAAGTCGCGCGCCACCTCCGTCACCCGCACCGAGAACGGCGTGCTCGTCGAACTCGAAGACGGGCGCACCATCGAGGCGACGCACTGCCTCATGGCGGTCGGCTCGATCCCGAACACTGCGGGTCTCGGCCTCGCCGAGGCTGGCGTCTCGTTGACCGACAGCGGTCACATCCGTGTGAACAAGGTCGCGCGCACGAACGTGCCCTCGATCTACGCGGCGGGCGACTGCACCGACTTCTTCCCGCTCGCGTCGGTCGCGTCGATGCAGGGTCGCACGGCGATCATGCACGCGCTGGGCGACTTCGTGCGCCCCATCGATCTGCGCAACGTCGCCGCGAACGTCTTCACCTATCCCGAGATCGCGACGGTCGGGTGGAATGAGAATTCGCTCGCCGAGGCATCCGATGTCGCAAAAGCCATCTCGCACACCATTCCCCTGAGCGTGAACCCGCGGGCGAAGATGATCGGGTTCACCGACGGCTTCGTGAAGCTGTTCGCGTGGAAGGCGTCTGGCACCGTCATCGGCGGGGTGGTCGTCGCTCACCGCGCCAGCGAGCTGATCTTCCCGCTCGCGCTCGCCGTCGAGCACCGGCTCACCGTCGATCAGGTGGCCTCGGCCTTCGCCGTCTACCCGTCGATGACCGGCGCGATCACCGATGCGGCCCGCGCGCTGCACCAGCACTGATCGGGGCGCGCCATGACGCACGATATCTCACGGCGACGCCTGCTGAGCGGGGCCGCGGGGGTTCTCGGCGGGGCCGCCGCCGTGCTGCTCGCCGCGTGCGCTCCGGTGGGTTCGCCGGAGCCGGTGGCCTCGGATGACGACGTGCAGGCCGAGGTGACCGTCACGGTCTCTGACAACCGGTACGAGCCGGCCGAGGTCGAGATCGCCCCGGGTCAGGCGGTGCGGTGGGAGTTCGTCGGGCCGAACGAGCACGATGTCGTCGCTGAGGATCGCAGTTTCGTGAGCGAGCTCCTCGTCGAGGGCAGCTACACGCACCAGTTCTCTGAGGAGGGCGAGTACGCCTACCTCTGCTCGATTCACCCCGAGATGCAGGGCGTCGTCCGGGTCGTCGCGCCGTAGGGGCGGGAGCCGGGGGTCACCCGATCGCCCGCGGGTAGGGGGGCATCGTGACGAGCTCCGCGATCGCCGACCCTGCTCGGAACACCGACGCCTCGGCGAATGGGTGGCCGACGATCTGCACGCCGATCGGCACTCCCGACGGCGAGACTCCTGCGGGTACGGAGAGCACGGGCACCCGGTTCGCAATGTTGAACGGGCTGGTGAGGTGCGCCTCCCAGTAGTGCTCGAGGTGCCGGGTGGAGCCATCGCCATCGGGGACGTCGATGCCGTCGAGGTAATCGCCGTCGGCGTCGAGCATCTCCACGGCCTGCGTCGGGGTCAGCAGCACGTCGAGGCCGTGCATGGCCGCGGCGAGTTCGGCCTGCACCGCCGCGTCGAGCGCGAGCGAGTCGGGCAGGCTCACCCCGGCCGCGGCCCGCTCCGCGTCGGCGATGAACCGGCGAGTGTACGCGGCGAGTCGTGATTCGGTACCCGCGGTGAGCTGCGCCATCGCCGGCCCGAGAATGTGGCCGAAGTGAACGAACGCCGTGCGGCGCAACCGTTCGGTGGACCAGGGCAGCGCGACCTCGACGACGTCGGCGCCCGCAGCTTCCAAGGCCCGGGCTGCGCGCAGTGTCTGCACCCGGACCGAGGGAGCGACCGGATAGTCGCCCAGCGTCAGCGAGAGCCCCACGCGCAGCCCGCGGGCGCCCTCGGCGCCCCGGAGTGCTGCGATGAGCTCGCCATCGCCCTGGCGCCCCCAGGAGCCGTGGTCGGCGATGTGGCGGCCGCTCATCACCTCGGCGAGCAACGCAGCGTCGGCCACCGTGCGGGCCATGGGCCCGTCGCCGCGGTACCAATCGGCGGAGAGCGGTGGGATCGCGGGAATGCGGCCGTACGGGGCCTTGTATCCGACGGTGCCCGTGAACCCTGCCGGGATGCGGGTGCTCCCCGCGATGTCGGAGGCAGTGGCGAGCACCGCCATGCCGGCGGCGAGCGCCGCTCCGGCGCCACCAGACGAACCGCCGGGAGTGGCATCGAGGTTCCACGGGTTGCGCGTCACGCCCCACATGGGCGAGTGCGTCGTGGTCGCGCATGAGAACTCGGGCGAGGTCGTGCGACCGTGGATCACGCCTCCCGCGGCGAGGATCCGCTCAACCACGGGGTGGTGCGCGTCGGCGACGGCGCCGCGGCACGCTTCGAGGCCCTGCACGAGGGAGCGTCCCGCGATCCCGTGCTTCTCCTTCGTGGCGACGGGAACCCCGAGGAGCGGGGGGAGCGCCTCGCCCGGCGCCGCGGCCGCGTACGCCGCGTCAGCCGCTCGCGCCGCCTTCCGCGCGGAGTCGGCGAGCACCTCGGTGAAGGCGTTGACGCCGCCGTGCGTCGCGTCGCCGTTCACCTCCTCGATGCGGGCGAGCGTCGCCTCGAGCAGCTCGCTCGGCGTGAGGTCGCCGCTGATGAAGCGTCGCCTCGCGGTGTGCGCGTCGATGTATGCGAGATCGAGATCTCGGCCGAGAGCGGTCGGTGCCATGGTCGTGCTCCGTCCACTCACGCGTTCGCAGGCGCGGAGGCCGGGGCCGCGACGAGCTCCGCCTGCAGCGCTCCGTGCACCAGTCGCCAGCCGACCTCGGCCAGCATTGCGACGCCGTCGATCATGTCTTCGTCCCGGGTGTACTCGCGCTCGCAGTGGCTGACGCCGTCGACCGATGGGATGAAGAGCATCACCGTCGGTGCGATGCGGTTCATCGCGACCGAGTCGTGCCCGGCCATGGTGCGGATGCGGCGGGCGCCGAGCCCGAGTTCGGCGGCGGCGGCTTCGGCGAGTGCCAGGCCGGATTCCGGGTAGTGCTGGTTGTCGCGCACATCGAAGTCGCGGGCGGTGATCCTCAGACCGTAGGCGTCGGCGATATCGGCGATGTCGGCGAGCAGACGGTCGCGTGCGGCGAGCACCACGTCGGCGTCGTCGGCTCGGAGGTCGGCGACCAGGTGCACTCGGCGGGCCACGACGATGGGGGAGTTCGGCTCCAGAGTCAATTGCCCCACCGAGGACACGAGGGTTTCCGGCTCGAAGTGCTCGGTGACCTCGTGCACTTTGGCGATCACCTTCGCGGCCCCCAGCAGCGCATCGTGTCGATCCGCCATGGCGGTCGCACCGGTGTGCGACTGCTCTCCGAGCACTTCGACGTCGAGCTTCTGCGTGTACCAGCTGCGATCCACCGCTCCGATGGGAATGCCGTCGCGCTCGAGAATGCGGCCCTGCTCGATGTGGATCTCCGCGTACGATGCGATCTCTGGTCGCGCATCGGTGCCGAGGTAGCCGATGCCGGCGAGCGCCTCGCGCACCGACGTGCCCCCGAGATCCCGCACCTCGAGCATCTCGTCTTCGCGCTTGATGCCGGCGAAGACGGAGCTCCCCATGATGGACGGGGCGAAACGTCCGCCTTCTTCGTTGAACCAGTTGACCACGGCGACGTTGTAAGCGGGGCCGGTGGAACCGGCTGCCGGGGAGGCTGCGGCCCGGTCCGCGATCCGCGCCGCTGCGTGCAGGCCCGCGATGACGCCGTACGCGCCGTCGAACCGGCCTCCGAGGGGCTGGGAGTCGAGGTGCGACCCCAGGAGCACGTAGGGCGCTCCGGGGACGAGCTCGACGAGCGCGAACTGGTTGCCGATGCCGTCGACGCGGGTCTCCCAGCCGCGGCGCTCGGCGAAGGCGCGGAACCACTCGCGGGTCTCGCGGTCGGCGGGGGTCGCGGCTTGGCGGTCGACGCCGTTCGCCGGCGTCGCGCCGATCCGGGAAACGGCGTGAAAATCTTCGAGGAACGCGGTGTCGGTCATCGGGCAACTCCTGTCGCGGGCTTCCGCTTCAGCGGGTGGGTTTCGGGAATTCGTGTGAGCACGAGCACGAGGAACACGATGGCGGCGGCCGCCGCCATGTAGATGCCAGGGCTCGCGCCGAATCCGGTGGTCTCGACCAGCCACGTGCCGATGAACGGCGCGGTGCCGCCGAAGATGGCGTAGCCGACGTTGTAGCTCACGGCCGCCGACGTGAAGCGCGTGCGGGTCGTGAAGATCTCGACGAAGAAGGTGTAGCACCCGCCGCCGTAGACGCAGACGGCGCCGACGAACAGGAACTGGCCGAGAATCGCGAGGGGCAGTGATCCTGACGTCACGAGCATGAACGCAGGCACGGCGATCACGGCGATGATGGCGGCTCCGGCGATCAGCATCGGCTTGCGGCCGACGCGGTCGCCGATGATCCCGCCCACCGGAAGGAGCAGCGCGTAGAGCAGCATCGCAGCGGCATTGGCGAGCAACGAGCTCTCGCGAGAGAGGTCGCCGGCCGTCTGCACGTACGAGACGAAGTAGCCGGAGAGGAAGTAGAACCCCATCGCGGTGAGGCCCATGACCATGATGACCTGGAGCATCTTCAGCCAGTTCTCGCGGAACGCGTCGCGGATGGGAGTCAGTCGTTCCTCGCTCTGCTGCTGCTCGGCCTGCACCTCTTTGAACGCCTCCGACTCGTCCGTGCGCGACCGGATCCAGAGCCCGAACGCCGCGAGCGGCAGCGCGAGCAGGAACGGCACTCGCCAGCCCCATCCTTCGAACGCGTCGGCCGGCAGGCTCTGCGACAGGGTCAAGATCAGCGCCCCGCCGATGACGGAGGGCAGCGCGGTCGCTGCGAGGGTGATGTTGAGCCACAGCCCGCGGCGATGCTTCGGGGCGTGCTCGAAGACGAACGCTGGCGCACCGACCGATTCGCCGCCCGCCGAGAACCCCTGCAGCAGTCGGCAGAGTACGAGCAGGATCGGCGCGGCGACACCGATCTGCGCGTAGGTGGGCAGGAGGCCGATGCCGGCGGTGGCGACGCCGATGGTCAGCAGGGTGATGTAGAGCACCGGGCGTCGTCCGTAGCGATCACCGATGGCTCCGAAGAACAGGCCGCCGAGCGGGCGGATGAAGAACGCGACCCCGAAGGCCGCGAACGTCGAGAGCAGGCCGACGGCGGGGTTGTCGCTCGGGAAGAACAGGGTCGCGAGCGTGAGCGCGGACAGGCCGTAGAGACTGAAATCGTAGAACTCGATGAACTGGCCGACGCTGCCGGCGAGCAGCACGCGGAGGCGCTTCTTGTCGAGCTGCCGGCGTTCCGCGACGGGAAGGGGGCCGGTCGGCAGATTGACCGGGTCGGTCGGGGGCAGGGCGGTGGCGTGTTCTGATGCGCGCTCGGTCGCGACGGGGCGTGCTGGGTCGGAATTCAGCGTCATTGCGTCCTCCATGGATGTCCCGGCCGGGTCAGTTCGCCGCAGTGTGGGTGACCGGGTGCCCCAATCCTCGAAGACCGAGCAAGCCGCGTCTAATGGGAAGTTTCGTTGCCGCCGATCGACGGAGTCGATGTCTGCGCACGACCCTGGTAGATATCCCGGCACACTTCGATGAAGGCCTGGGCCTTGCGCGTCGAGGAGATGTCGCGTCGCTGCACCAGCGAGACTTCGGTGGGAGGAAACTCGTCGGAGAGCCGGAGCGGGACGACGCGTTTGCCCGAGTACGTCAGGCTCTGGTCGAGCCACTGGTTCAGGATCGAGTACCCGTGACCGCGGGCGACGTACGAGCGCACGGTTTCGTATCCGAGCGAGACGTGCCTGATGCGCGGTTCGAGGCCGAGCTGCCTGAAGAGGCGCAGGTAGTAGTCGCCGGTGTGCGGCAGATTGAGGAGGATGAAGGGATCTGCGGCGAACTCGCGCAGGCTAACGACGGATCGCCCCGCGAGCGCCTGCGCTCGCGCTTCGGGCACGATGACGTGCGGCGGCACACGGTCGATGACGGTGCGCGCGAATCGGTCGTCCACGCCGAGGTCGTACATCAGCGCCACCTCGCAGCGGCCGTCGTGCAGCGCCTCCTGCAGGCTGCCCTGGTCGCCCTCGAAGAAGGTGAGCTGCACTTCGGGGTACGCGGCCTCGAACCGGTCGAGAATCTCGGGGGCTCGAAACGGGGCGAGCGGAGCGTAGATGCCGACCGTCAGCTCGCCGGAGAGCGCTTCGCTCGCCGAACGCACGGACGTCGCGAGCATCTCGGCTTCCTCGAGGAGGGCGGGGCCGCGAGCGAGCAGCGCCCGCCCGGCCGGCGTCAGCTGCAGCCCGCGCCCTCGGTCGCGCGTGAAGAGCTCGACGGCGAGCTCGCGCTCGAGCTGCGAGATGGCGCTCGACAGCGTCGACTGCGTCACGCTCAGCTCGGAGGCCGCCGCCGTCATGTTCTCGAGGCGCGCGACCGCGCTGAAATAGGAGAGCTGCACCAGTGTGAACGCCGTTGTCATGTTCCCATGATCGCAGCGAACGATTTCAGCGCGGTTGCGGTCGAGCGGACGCTCGGGTGCGCGACGGCGGTCAGGCTCGCTGGAAGACCGCCAGCGACTCGAAGTGATGCGTGTGCGGGAAGATGTCGAAGGCCCGGAGTCCGGTCAGTTCGTAGCCGGCGTCGCGCAAAGATCTCGTGTCGCGGGCGAGGGACACGGGGTCGCAGGCCACGTAGACGATGTTCATCGGTGAGAGTTCGACGAGCTGTGCGGTCACGCCGTTGCCCGCGCCGGAGCGGGGCGGGTCGAGCACGACGGTTCCGCGCCGCAGGCGATCTCGCACCGGTGCTGACGCCTTCAGCAGGTCCGCGAGGTGCCGATCGACCCTGGCCGTGTGCGCGAGTGCGCCGACGAGGGATGACAGATTCTCTGCAGCATCCTCGGTCGCGGCGGCATCCGACTCGACCGTTGCGATCTTCACACCGGTTCCAGCGGCCTCGGCAACGGCAGCGGCGAGCAGCCCCGCACCGCCGTACAGGTCGAGGTTGCCGGCTCCCGGCTCGAATCGACCGTCGGCGATGAGATCGGAGACGGCATCGCGCACGGCCGTGAAGAGCACCGCCGGTGCCGCGCGGTGCACCTGCCAGAACCCTCCGGCGCGCACGAGGAATCCGCGATCCTCCACCCACTCGTGGATCGGATCGCTCGCGCCGGAGCGCTGCCTCTCCCCGCTGAGCGTGAGGAGCATGCGCGGATCGTCGCCCGACGGGTCGACGAGGTCGACGGTCTCGACGCCCGGCATGAGGTCGGCGAGCGGCGCGATCTGGTTGACGCCGTCGGTGGCGAGCGGCAGGGACTCGACGGGGATCACGCGACGGCTGCGTGCAGCGTACGGGCCGACGGCCCCGGTCTCGGGATCCACGTGCAAGCGCACGCGCGTGCGATAGCCGAGACCCGTATCGGCCTCTGGTTCGTCGGTCTCTTCGTCGATGAACGACGGGGGCGGTTCGACGATCTCGGCGAGTGCGCTGGCCAGATCATCGTCGCCCTCGGTCGCGAACTCGACGCCGCCGAAGCGGCTCATCGCATCCGCGAGGACTTCGGCTTTGAGTGATCGTTGGCGTTCGAGCGAGATGTGGCCGAACTCCGCGCCGCCTGCGCGATCCTCTGGAGCTCGGGAGATCGAGGCTTCGGCCCAGATGTGCTCACGGCGATCGGCTGAGGCGTCGAGCACCTCCACGGCCGTCGCGCGAGCGAACGACTTCTTCTTCGCGTCGGTCACGAGGGCCCGGACGCGTTCGCCCGGGATGGCGTCAGCCACGAAGACGACGCGACCCTCATGACGCGCGACACCGACACCGCCGTGAGCGATGCCGGTAACGACGAGGTCGACCTCTGCGCCGGGTTCGAGCGGGGCTGAGCTGTGCAATGCAGTCATGCCTTCATTCTCCCATTGCGCGAGGCCGACCTCGTGCCGCGGCGCGTGCGCGCCGCCATGCTGCGGCGGAATTACGCCGCGCGGTTGCCCTTGCGACCGGTGATCAGGCCCCAGATCAGCAGCACGACGATTGCGCCGCCGATTGCGACCAGCCAGGTCTCGATTGAGAAGAACTCACCGAGGTCAGCGCCGAAGAGCAGGCTTCCGAGCCAGCCTCCGACGAGTGCGCCGATGACGCCCAGGATAAGGGTGGCAATCCAGCCGCCGCCCTGACGACCCGGCAGGATGGCCTTCGCGATAGCCCCTGCGATCAGCCCAAGCAGCAAAAATCCGAGGAAACCCATGAGAACTCCTTCCGTTCACGGGGAGGCACGGTGCATCCCCATGAGCACAAGGTACGTCGTTTCCGGGCGCATCGAATAGGGGGTTGTCGTCGCCGAAGGTGCTGGTGTAGCGCGCGCACGTATATCAGCCCTCGGGTCCGCTCCCACGCGGCGCCTCGGGCTTCCAGCGGCCGATTCCTTCCTCTCTCCGCAGTGTATGCAGGGGATCTGAGTGTGTACAGTGCGTATCTCGGGAATTGGCAGGGCGCCTTGGCGATCCCCTACGCGACGGCCATCGGCGGTGGTGAGCCCACCGGGCGGGCCACGGCTCGCGTCGCGGATGCAACCGGCGCGAGCTCTAAACTGCAGGGCATGCGTCTCTATCTCGCGTCCACCTCACCCGCCCGACTCTCCGTGCTCCGCGGCGCGGGCATCGAGCCGGTGTGCTTCGCCCCCGACGTCGATGAGGAGGCCGAGGTCGCCGCCCGCGAGGCGGAACTGGGCAGGGCGCTCACGGCCCCCGAGCTCACCGAGCACCTGGGCCGGCTCAAGGCCGAGGACGTGGTGCGCCGTCACGGGCCCGACGGCACGGGCGAGATCGACGGCCTCGTGCTCGGGGGCGATTCGATGTTCTTGCTCGACGACGAGATCCTCGGGAAGCCGCACCGGCCAGAAGTCGCGCTCGCACGGTCGAAGCAGCATCGCGGACGCACCGGCGTGCTCTATTCGGGGCACTGGCTCATCGACTGCACCGCGGGGGCGACGAGAGCCGCGGCCGGCGCAGTCGACACGGCGACGGTGACACTCGCGAGCGACCTCGCCGATGCCGAGCTCGAAGCCTATGTCGCCACGGGAGAACCGCTCGAACTCGCAGGCGGCTTCGCGATCGACGGCCTCGCCGGAGCATTCATCGAGCGCATCGAAGGGGCTCCGAGCTGCGTGATCGGGCTCTCGCTCCCGGCGCTGCGCCGGCTCGTCATCGAACTCGGGCACGAATACCCCGGCCTGTGGCGCGACTGAGGCGGTCGCGCTCGGTTAGTCGCTGCGCGCGAGCAGCGCGACGGTGAGCGCCGCGATCGTCGTGCCGTCGGCGAGATCGACGCCGAGCAGCTCTTCGATGAGCGCGAGGCGCTGGTAGAAGACGGATCGCGATAACCTCGCGCGCTGCGCGGCGAGCGAGCGATTCGTCGGGTGCGCGAGATACGCCCGCAGCACGAGCAGGAGATCGCCGCTGTGCCCGGGCCCGGAGCCGGAATCATGCGCGATGACGGGGCCGAGGGCTTCGGAGGCGAACTCCTGCACCTCCGGCGTCGCCGACAGTCCGCGCACGAGGTAGGCGAGCGCCTGCCGTTCGGCCTGCTGCACGGTGACTCTGCCGGCCGCAGCCGTCGGTCTCAGACGCCCGGCGGCCCGCACGCGTTCGAGCGACGTGATGAGCGAGCGGACGCCTCGGCCGGACGCGCCGAGACCGAGGTGCGCGCGCCACCCCGGGGGCGTCGGGGAAGGGATGAGCATGTCGAGTTCGCGCGCCAGCCGAACGGCGAGCGGCGGTGCGGATCCCGACTCGGCGACAGCTGAGATGCGGGGGTCGTCGGCGGGAAACGAGAGGAGCGCGAGCAGCGGAGTGCGATCGTGTTCGCCTGCGGAGGCGCGGGAACCAGCAGAGGGCGCCGCGTCGTCGGTCGGATCGGGGACGAGGATCACGCGGCCCTCCGGGGCGACCGCGCGTCGCAGCGCCGTCTCGAGCACGGCGCGTTCGAGCGAGGAGTGACCGCCGAAATCCTCGGTGCCGCGCAGAGTCGCGCCGAGCAGCACTCGCCCGTCGATCGGGAGACCGGCAGCCGCGAGCTGCGTCGCGAGTTCGGTGTCACTGCGGTAGCGACCGTTGAGGAGAGCGTCGAAGAGGCGCTTGGAGCTCAATCGCAACCACTGCTCCCCGTCGGGGTCGGCGAGCTTGCCGAGCGCGAGCGCGAACGCTCCGAGTTCGAGCACGGTGCGTCGACCGGCTGCGTGCGGCGGTCCGGGGAGTGCGGAGAGGCGGCCCCACCGCTTTCCCTGCGCCTCGACGGCGACGGAATCGGCGCCCGCGGGCAGCGCGTCCGGACGCGTCGCGGCCCACGGGGCGAGCGCCGCCTGGGGGAGGAGTTCGCCCCCGGCCCAGGCGACCACGCGGCCAGCGGAATCCTCGAGCACGACCGGAGCGTCGAGGGTCTCGGCGAGACGCTCGACGACGTAATCGACCGGGCTGCGATTCAAGCCGAGCTCCGTGAGCATCGTGTGCACATCCGCGCGCGCCGCGAGCGCTTCCGTCTGCGCCGCGAGCACGCGTTGATGCACGCGCTGCGTGATCTGCACGAATCGCACTTCGCGGCGCAGCACGATCAGCGGGATGGCGTGGCGCTCGCACGCGCTCGCGAGCTCGGCCGGCGCGGCGTCGAAGTGGGCTCCGAGTTCGAGGATGGCGGCTGCCGGGTCGGCCGCGACCACCGACCGGGCGAGACCGTCGAGTGCGTCGTGATCCGTCGGCCATCCGGCCCCGGTCGTGAGGATCAGCTCGCCGCCCTCCAGCAGTGCGATGGCGCCGGCGCCGGCGACGACGTGCGCCCAGCGAATCGAGCGATCGAGCCCTGCGCGGCCCGCGACGAGCTCGGGGGCGCCGGCCTGCAGCTCGGGAAGCGCGAGCGCATCCGCGACCGTCACCGGGGTCGCGTCCGTCCGTGTCTCTGTCATATCGAACAGATTGTACGGGAGCGAGCGAAATCGTGGATGGAATGCGGTCGATCACGATGAGCGGTGCTGTCACACTGGGTCGTGGCGGAGTCCTGGATTCCGAACAGATTGCCCGGAACGCGGTGATCACTCACACAGCGGCACACGCGGACGCGAGTGCACTCAGCAGAAAGCAGGCGAACGCATGGCACGCATCCCCCACGTCATCGGCGGCGAAAAGGTCGACACCGCGGAGCGCACCCAGCCGGTGTACAACCCGGCGACGGGTGAAGCGCAGCACGACCTGAGCATCGCGTCGGTCGAGACCGTCGAGCAGGCCATCGCAGCGGCGCAGGAAGCGCTGCCGAAGTGGCGCCGGACGAGCCTCACGAAGCGCGCAGACGTCTTCTTCAACCTGCGTCAGCTGCTCAAGCAGCGCACCCCGGAACTGGCTGCGATCGTCACCAGCGAGCACGGCAAGGTGCTCTCGGACGCTGCGGGCGAGATCGCGCGCGGCCTCGAGAACGTCGAGTTCGCATCGGGGCTGCTCCACCTGCTCAAGGGCGAGCGCGACGAGCAGGTCTCGACCGGCGTCGACGTGCACTCCATCAAGCAGCCCGTAGGCGTCGTCGCAGCGATCACCCCCTTCAACTTCCCGGTCATGGTGCCGCTCTGGATGATCGCGAGCGCCATCGCCTGCGGCAACACCGTCGTGCTGAAGCCCTCCGAGCGCGACCCCTCGGCCTCGGTCTTCATCGCGGATCTCTTCCGCGAGGCCGGCCTGCCGGACGGTGTGCTCAACGTGGTCCACGGCGACAAGGTCGCGGTCGACACCCTGCTCGACAGCAGCGACGTGAAGGCCGTCTCCTTCGTGGGCTCCACCCCCATCGCCAAGTACATCTACGAGCGCGCAGCCGCCAACGGCAAGCGCGTGCAGGCGCTGGGCGGTGCGAAGAACCACATGCTCGTCATGCCCGACGCGGACATCAACGTCACCGCAGACGCCGCGATCTCCGCGGCGTACGGTTCCGCCGGCGAGCGCTGCATGGCGGTCTCGGTCGTCGTCGCGGTCGGCGACGTGGCGGATCGCCTCATCCCCGAGCTCACCAGCCGCATCGCGAACCTCACGATCGGCAACGGCACGGATCCCGCATCTGAAATGGGACCCCTCATCACCCGCGAGGCCAAGGAGCGCGT
The DNA here is from genome assembly GCF_018304845.1 of Leucobacter manosquensis. NCBI lineage: Bacteria > Bacillati > Actinomycetota > Actinomycetes > Micrococcales > Microbacteriaceae > Leucobacter > Leucobacter manosquensis. The sequence goes on from NZ_JAFEVO010000001.1 coordinate 2,781,912, forward strand.
CGAGGGATACGTCGCCGGAGCAGAGGCCGAGGGGGCGACCGTCGTCGTCGACGGCCGTCAGGCGCAGTTCGAGGGCGACGGATTCTTCACCGGCGTCTCGCTGATCGACCACGTCAAGACCGACAGCAAGGTGTACCTCGAGGAGATCTTCGGGCCGGTGCTCGCCATCGTGCGCGTCGACAGCTACGAGGAGGGCCTCGAGCTCATCAACTCGCACCAGTTCGGCAACGGCACCGCGATCTTCACCCGCGACGGCGGTGCCGCTCGTCAGTTCGAGTTCGAGGTCGAGGCCGGCATGGTCGGCATCAACGTGCCGATTCCGGTTCCCGTCGGCGCCTTCTCCTTCGGCGGCTGGAAGGACTCGCTCTTCGGCGACTCGCACATCTACGGCCCCGAGTCGATCAACTTCTACACGCGCTCGAAGGTCGTCACCACGCGCTGGCCGAACCCCGACCAGTCGAAGATCGACCTCGGCTTCCCGAGCAACCACTAAGGAGCGGTTCTTCATGAGCGACTACATCGACCTCAACGGCGCCGAGCAGAGCTTCGGCGACACCGAGGCGCAGCGCGAGGTGCGCGAGAACGATCGCCAGTACGTCTTCCACTCGTGGTCGGCGCAGGGCGCGATCAACCCGCTGCCGATCGCGAAGGGCGAGGGCGTCCGGTTCTGGGACTACGACGGCACCGAATACCTCGACTTCTCGTCGCAGCTCGTCAACCTGAACCTCGGCCACCAGCACCCGGGGCTCGTCAAGGCGATCCAGGATCAGGCCGGCCGCCTCGCGACCATCCAGCCAGCCATGGCGAACGACGTGCGCGGCGAGCTCGCCAAGCGCATCGTCGAGCACTCCTTCGAGGGCGCCCGGTCGGTGTTCTTCACCAACGGCGGCGCTGATGCTGTGGAGTACGCAGTGCGCATGGCCCGCCACCACACGGGGCGCCAGAAGGTGCTCGCCCGGTACCGGTCGTACCACGGGTCGACGTCGACGGCGATCACGCTGACGGGCGAGCCGCGCCGCTGGGCGAACGGCACGCTCGACGCCGGCGTCGTCCACTTCCACGGGCCCTACCCCTACCGATCGGTCTTCTACTCGGAGACGCCGGAGCAGGAGACGGAGCGGGCGCTCGCGCACCTGCGTGCGACGATCGAGCTCGAGGGGCCCGCGACCATCGCGGCGATCATCCTCGAGAGCGTGACCGGCACGAACGGCATCCTCATCCCGACGCCCGGCTACCTCGCGGGCGTGCGCGCCCTCTGCGACGAGTTCGGCATCCTGCTCATCGCCGATGAGGTCATGGCCGGTTTCGGTCGCACGGGCCACTGGTTCGCCTTCCAGGCGTTCGACGTGCACCCCGACCTCGTGACCTTCGCGAAGGGCGTGAACTCGGGCTACGTGCCGCTGGGCGGCGTCGTCATCTCGGAGGCCGTGCACCAGACCTTCGACCAGAAGCCGTTCCCCGGCGGGCTCACCTACAGCGGACACCCGCTGGGCGCGGCTGCCGGCGTCGCGACCTTCGACATCTTCGAGGATGAGGGCATTCTCGAGCGCGTGCGCGACCTCGGAGAGCGCGTCGTCGGGCCCCGCCTGCGCGAGATCGCGGAGAAGCATCCCTCGGTCGGTGAAGTGCGCGGCACCGGGCTGTTCTGGGCGATCGAGCTGGTGAAGGATCCCGACACCCGCGAACCGCTCATCCCGTTCAACGCGGCGGGTGAGGCGGCCGCTCCGTTCAACGCGGTGGTCGCGGCGTGCAAGCAGGCTGGTCTCTGGCCGTTCGCGGCGGGCAACCGACTGCAGGTGGCTCCTCCGCTGATCATCTCGGAGGAAGATCTCGTGAAGGGTCTCGACATCATCGACGAGGCGCTGAACGTGGCCGACGGGTACGTCGGCGAGTAATTCGAAACAGCAGCGCCCGCCGCCCCGACCGGGGCGGCGGGCGCTGCTGCGTGCGGGCTCTCGTAGCGCCGCGCTGCTCAGCGAGCCCGCGCTGCCGCGATCGCGGTGACCTCGACGAGCATCTCCGGCCGTGCAAGCGCGGCGACCCCCACGAGGCAGCGCACCGGGCGGGCGCCCTCCGGCATCATCTCTCGGTAGACGGCGTTGAACGCATCGCGGTTCGCCGGGATGTCGCACAGGTGGATGGTGAGGTGGGCGATGAGGTCGAGCCCGGATCCGACCGCGGCGAGCTTGGCCTCGAGGCGCGCGAGTACGCGCCGGCTCTGCGCGTCGATGTCCCCGGCGACCTCCCCGTTCGCGTCGACGGGAATCGCGGTGGTGAAGGCGAGATCCCCGATGACCGTCGTTTGAGCGGAGAGCGCCGCCCCCGTGTCTTCGGGAATGCGGATGAGAGGTGCTGCTGCTGTGGTCACGATGCTCCTTGCTGGTGGGATGTCAGAACGCGGTTCCGGGATTCATGAGCGAGTGCGGATCGAGTGCCAGTTTGATGCTGCGGTGCATCTCCATGACGTCTTCGCCGAGGTCGAGCGCTGCGTACGCGCGCTTCAGCGAGCCAATGCCGTGCTCGCCGGAGACGGTGCCGCCGAGCGACAGCACCGTGTCGACGATCGCTGCCATCGCCGTCTGCAATCGCTCGCGCGCCTCGTCGTGATCCGCGTCGCCGACTTCGTCGACGAGCAGTACGTGCAGGTTCCCGTCTCCGAGGTGGGCTGCGATCCTGCTGCCGGTGCGTTCGAACCCCGAGGCGATCGAGCGGATGCCGGCCACGGCTTCCGCCAGGCGGGGGAGCGGCACGGAGACGTCCTGCGGCAGAACGGGCCGGGCGCCCGATGCGCTGACGAGCGCCTCGGCCGTCGGAGGGGTGCCTGCGGAACGCACGGCTGATCCTCCGCGGCGCACCGAGAGCACGCCGTCGAGATCGTCCGGCGACACCGTGTGCGTGCGTGCGCCGGCGGCTGCGAGCAGGTCCATGAGCGCTGCGTGCTCCGTTTCGACGGCCGAGCCGTCCACCTCGATCATGAGCAGCGTCGGGTCGGCGCCCCACTCCGAGACCGGGCCGAGCAGCGGTGAGAGGGGCCCGGTGTCTCGCGCCAGGAGCGCGCCCGCGTCGAGCAGCTCGCACATGCTCGGCGTCAGGGTGTCGAGCACGCGGCCCGCGAGGGCGATCGCTTCGTTCGCCGAGCCGAGGGCTGCGAGCGCGAGGCGGGATTCGACGGGGATCGGGCAGAAGGTGATGCCGACGCCGACGATGACGCCGAGCGTGCCCTCCGAGCCGATCATGAGGTGCGTGAGGTCCAGGCCGGTGACGTCCTTGATGACGCGATGCCCTACAGTGACGAGCCGCCCGTCTGCGAGCACGACGTCGAGTGAGCGGATCCACCGCTCGGTCACCCCGTACTTCACGCACCGCAAGCCGCCCGCATTGGTCGCCACAGTGCCCCCGAGTGTCGCTCGGGAGACGCTTGCTGGGTCGGGAGGGTAGAACATGCCGTGCGGTGCGAGCATCTCGCCGACTTCTGCAACGGTGAGCCCCGGACCGAGGTGCGCGTAGCGGCCGGCGATGTCGAGCTCGTGGATGGAGCGGATGCCGGAGACGTCGATCACGAGGGGTGGCACGACCGGGACGGCGCCGCCGACGAGCCCGGTTCTGCCGCCCCGTGGAACCACGGGAAGACCGTGCCGAGCGGCGAGGGCGACCGCCGTCTGGACCTCTGCGGCGCAGCGGGCTTCGACCACGAGACTGGCGGGCGCCGACGTGATCGGCGACTCGTCTCCGAGCTCCTCGATGGTTGCGGCGATCCGTGCACGGGAGCCGAGCTCTGGCGCGTGCGAGGTGATCGCATCGAGCAGGCGCGCGAGCACCGCATGAGCTGCTGCGGTGGCGTGCATCGTCGGCTTCTCCCCGTTCTCCTTGGCATCGGATGCATCGCATGCTAGCATCGCCCGTATTGCAGAACAAGATGGCGTCTGTTCATACAAGACAGTAGCCACCGAGCCCGAGGAAGTGCATGAAGAACCGTCAGGTCGAGACCCGTGGCCGCGCAGCCGAGATCGTCATGAACCCGCGCCGCCTGGGGGCGCTGCAGCCGGGCCGCTTGAGCGCGGCGCGCAGTCTGTACGCGAAGATGATCCGGGAGCACTGGCGCATCGAGCTCGTCTCGGCCGACATCGATCGCGTCGGCTCCGGCCGCGTGCTCTACCGCATCGAAGCCGATGGTCACGTGATGCACGTCGTGGCGTTCTCGGAAGAGCCCCAGATGGTGGACCGGAGCCCGCGCATCATCGGCTCGAGCTGGGACATCGTCGGAGCGCTCATCGACGGAGAGGTGAGCGACGCCGAGCTGGAGGACACCCGCACGGCGATTCCGCGGCTCTACGCCGGGCGGGCGACACCCGAGACGCTCGTCTGGTTCCGCGCCAACCGCAGCATCCGCGTATTCGATCACGTCGTCGAAGCACTGGCGGCGGGGCAGCAGCCCGACGTCGACCGCATCGCCGAGGTCGGGTACCTGCTGCGCAACACCGGACTCGACGGCAACGGCACCTTCGGCACGAAGGACTTCCAGAACTACGGCCCCGAGCACCCGCTGGCGATCCCGTACTCCGCGCAGCTCTTCACCGCGTACATGATGCGCGAGATCTCCCTCGACCTGGTGAACCTCATCGCCCGCGCTCGCAGTGCGGAGTCTGTCGAAGCGGACGTCACGACGCGGGGAAGCCTCGCGGTCGGCAACGGTTCGGCGCTCGGGCTCGTTCTCCTCACGATGAATCGTCCGCAGCTGGTGAATGCGTGGATCAGCGGCTACGAGGGCCTGCTGGCCGACGTGCTCGAGCAGCGCATCACCCCGGACGTCTTCGCACGAGTCGACGAGCTGCTGCGCGAGGCGATCACCTTCAAAGAGCAGGATCGCACGGACTACGGCGTCTTCCCGTCGGGAGAGGCGGTCGCGGTCGATCTCGCCCTCATCCGACGCATGCTGCGCAAAGCGGAGGGCGCGCATGCCGCCGGAATCGCCATGACACTCGGCGAAGTGTCGCGGTCGATTCCGACCACCGTGACCCCGGACGCGCAGGAGATGTTCCATTCCCTCCTTCTCGAGCTCGCGCCCGTCGAGCAGGTGATCGAGGCGACCCGCGCGCTCATCGTCGACGAGCGCAAGCAGGCCGACCCGACGGCCACCGTCGCCGACCTCTCCGCGCAGATATCGCGCGGCTACGCGTGGGTCTCGGAGTTCGCGGTCGCTCCGCACGAAGATCGCTCCCGCATCTGGTACAAATCCCGCAACTCGGAGGAACCGCGCAGCGGCCCGGTCGCGGAGGTGCCCGACCGCACGAACGATCTTGCGATCGACCTGATCGGCGGCGTTCGCGAGTTGCAGCACGCGCTGAGCGACGCGGCACCGAGCGAGCGGATCGGGCGATTCCTCGCGAGGTACCCGCAGCTCGGCCAGATCGTCGGCTACGTGCAGGCGACGGCCGACCTGCCCTATGCGACGCCGCACATGGACGTGCGCGACGACCGATTCGTGCCCGCCTACATCATCCGGCTCTTCAACGCGTTCTGCTACGGACTCGATAAGACCCGCGACGTGCACCAGCGCAATCTCCGCGGTCTGATCTTCGAGAACGCCCACTTCAGCAGAGATCTCGGTCTCGAGGCACGTGACTGGCGTTGGGCGGTCAGCGCATGAACGCGGAGGCCGGCGAGACGCAGGGACGCCAGAAGGCCGGCACTCCGGTGCTGCAGACGGGGATGAAGATGCTCGCCGCGATCGACATGCTCTCCAAATCGGAGGACGGGACCACGGTCTCCGTCTTCGCCGAGCGGATGGGGTGGGCGCGCGCCGCCGCGCATCAGTATCTGCAGACGGCCGTCGCGGCGGGATGGGCGTTTCAAGATGAGAGCGCCATGTACCATCTGAGCCTGCACGTGGCCGAGCTCGCGACGAAGGTGAACCCGGCGAAGGAGCTGAGGCCGGTGCTGCTGCCCGTCATGCAGGAGGCGGTCGCCGAGCTCGGCGCCCCCGTCTCATTCGCCGTGATGGAGCAGAGCAGCCCGGTGATCGTCGAGCGCGTCGAACCGGTCCGCGCGAAGTTCATCAGGCGCGGGTACGAGGCCAGGGTCTCCCCGAGGTCGTCCGCCTCCGGCCAGGTGCTGCTCGGATTCTCGGACGACGTCTACCGGGCGGTCGCCCGCGAGGCGGAAGTGCTCGACGATTCGGTGTACGAGCGCGTCAGACGACAGGGGTACGCGATCGTGCACTCCGAGTGGCTCGGCGATCTCATCACCGCCGTAGCGGTTCCCATCATGAAGGGCGGTGCGTGCGTCGGGGCGCTGAGCGTGATCACGGAGCAGGGGATCCTGCCAGACGACACCCTCATCACGACGATGCAGCGCGCTGCGAAGCGCATCAACAACGACCTCGCCGCGTAGCGGAGCAGCGAATAAGGAGAATGGCAGCAGTGGCTCTCGAAGTACAACAACGAAGTGTTCTCTCGGCCTTCGCTCACGACGATCCGGATACCCTCCCGAACACGGACCACATTCCGGCGCGCATCCGAATGTCTCGCCGCGAGCTCTCGCTGATCGTCGAGCGACTGATCATGGCGCTCGACTGCCCGCAGGGGATGTGGCCCGGCGTGCGCGATTTCGTGCTCGAAACGATCGCGGTCACCGGCGCTGCAGGGGTCGACGAATTCGAACGCGCCATCGCGGCTCGTGAACCGGGGCGCTCCTGGCTGAGCGCTCGTCTCACCCCGGACGGCATCGACGCCGGCGGTGAGAGCCTGCTGCTCTCCGGGGACGTGATCGTGAATGCGCTCCTCGCCTCGGCCGCCGACGATCCGGCGAAGCCCTTCGTCGTGACGGGCCTCGCATCGGTGATCGGGCATGCCGGGCTCGAGGTGCGAGCGCGCTATCACGGGTATGCGCTGACCTCGCAGGCCGACCATGACGCAGGCACCCTTCGCGTCTTGATCGAGCGCTGCGACGCCGACCGCGACGCCGACGTCGTCCAGCTTCTGCGCGACGGCGTCGAGGTCTCGGGCGAGCAGTGGTGGCGCATCTACCAGCCGTCCAACTTCGCGCTGAGCGTCGAGTCCGAGCTTTCGCGCACGCACACCGGAGTGAGCGAAACGCTCCTCCACTATTCGGTCTGAACCCCGGGGGGAACCATGAATGTCGATAGTTTGATCTGCTCCCGGCTCGACCGCCGGGGCATCGAAGAGATCCGGGCGGGCGGTGTCGACGCGGTCACCGTGACCTGCGGATTCTGGGAGGACGCCATCGAATCCCTCGATGCGGTCGTCTCCTGGCGCGAGCTGGCCGAGGCGAACAGCGACATCGCGCAGATCGTCGCGAGTGCAGCGGACATGCGCGAGGCCAGGGCCGCGGGGCGTCTCGGCATCGTCCTCGGATTCCAGAACAGCTCTTTCCTGCAGGGGCGCCTCGGGTTCGTCGAGGTGTTCGCCGACCTGGGTGTGCGTGTCGCGCAGCTGACCTACAACATTCAGAACGACATTGGGGGGAGCTGCTACGACCCGCACGACTCGGGCCTCAGCCGCTTCGGTGCGGAGGTCGTCGGCGAGATGAACCGAACCGGAATGGTCATCGACCTCTCGCACGTCGGCAACCGCACCTCGCTCGACGCCGTGCACGCTTCGAGCATGCCGGTCGCCGTGACGCACGCGAACATCTTCGAACTCGTGGAGCACCCGCGCAACAAGCCGCTCGAAGTGCTCCGGCCGCTCGTCGAGCGCGGCGGGGTCATCGGTCTCACGACGTACCACAACCTCACGCGGGGTCGGATCGCGACTCCGGAGCTGTGGTCCGAGATGGTGGCGCGTTCCATCGATCTGCTCGGACTCACCGCCGTCGGCATCGGGACCGATGCGAACCAGCGCGGCACCGACGAGTACCGGGAATGGATGCGCCGCGGCCGCTGGAGCCGTCAGCCGCAACTGGGAGCATCGCCGCCGCCGGGGGTGGCGCCGTCCGAGCGCCCCGACTGGTTCAGCGGCCCGCAGGATTTCGGCCGTCTCGGAGCCGCCCTCGAAGCACGCGGGCTCGGCCGGGAGGAGCGCGAACTCGTGCTCGGAGGCAACTGGATGAATTTCTACACCCGGGTCATCGATGACGTCCGGGAGAGGCAGATGGGAGGGGTCGCATGAGTGCGTCACTAGCAGAGCGGACACGACTGGGGGGAGTGAGCGTCGAGGGCGTATCGAAGATCTTCCGACGGAAGCGTCTCGAGATCCATGCGCTCTCCGAGACCAGCGCCGAGTTCAAGCAGGGCGAGTTCGTCTCGCTCATCGGGCCGAGCGGATGCGGCAAGTCGACGCTGCTGAAGCTCATCGCCGGTCTCGACTCCCCGTCGAGCGGTGAGGTGCGCGTCGGCGGAGAGGTCGTTTCGGGTACCCTCCCGACGGCGAGCGTCGCATTCCAGAAGCCGACCCTGCTGTCCTGGCGGAATGTGACCGACAACATTCTGCTGCCGATCGAGATCCGGGGCGGACGGCCGACGAAGGCCGACCGCGCGTACGCGTCGGAACTGATCGAGATGATGGGGCTCCAGGATTTCGCGTCGCACTACCCCCGCGAGCTCTCGGGAGGGATGGAGCAGCGCGCCGCGATCGCGCGATCGCTGATCACCCGCCCCGAGCTGCTGCTCATGGATGAACCGTTCGGCGCGCTCGACGAGTTCACACGGGAAGACCTCAACGAAGAGCTGCTCCGGCTCTGGGGAGCCGAACCGAAGACCGTGATCTTCGTCACGCACAGCATCTCGGAAGCGGTGTTCCTCTCCGACCGGATCGTCGTGATGTCTGCGCGCCCCGGTCGCATCGTCGACGTCATCGACGTCGACCTCCCGAGGCCGCGCTCCGCGCGAACGAGGACCTCTCCCGAATTCAACGAACTCGTCAGGCGGGGCCGCGTGAGCCTCGAAGCCGCGAAGGCGGCCGGCGGACCGGCGAACGATGCAGAAGCAGGTGGCAAGTCATGAGTGCGACGAAGACGGAACTGATGCCCGTGCTCTCGGGCGACGAGGTGCGCAAGACGACCGGCCGCGAGGCGACCCTGCGGAGCGCCCTCGCCTCGACGAATGTGCGCGCGGTGATCATCGTGCTCGTGATCTTCGGGGGCGGCTTCTGGCTCTGGAATCTGAGCACCGAACGCGGCTGGGTGTCGCCCCTGCTGCTGGCTCCGCCGGAGGCGGTCGGAGAGGCCCTCGGGCGCATGTTCTCGGACGGCACGATCTGGACGAACCTCGCGGCGACGGCGCAGATCACGATCCTCGGACTGACGATCGCCATCGTCCTCGCGCTGCTGATCAGCTTTCTCTTCGTCTTCTCTGAGTCGTTGCGCAAAGCCGTCTACCCGATGCTCATCATCATCCAGACGTTCCCGAAGGTCGCGATCGCCCCGCTGATCATCGCGGGCTTCGGATACGGCACGACACCGAAGGTGATCCTCGCCGCGCTCATGGCCTTCTTCCCGATTCTCGTGAATGCGCTGGTCGGCATGACGAACATCAACGGCGACCAGGTGAACCTCTTCCGGTCGGTCGGAGCGTCGAAGTGGCAGGTGATCCGCAAACTGCGCATCCCGAACGCGATCAGCTACCTGCTCCCGGCGCTCAACAGCGCCGCGGTGCTCGCGCTCATCGGCACGATCGTCGCCGAGTTCGTCTCCGCGCGCGAAGGAATGGGATTCGCGATTCAGGCGGCCGTGCAGACCGGCTCGGTCGGCACGACGTTCGCGCTGCTCTTCGTGCTCGGATGCTTCGGCGTCGCGATCTGGCTCACCATGGCGGCGCTCAACTTCCTTCTGCGCAAGTACCAGCGATAAGCGCAGGCTCTCTGCACCACTTCGATCCACAGGCAATGTAGCCATCTCATAGAGGAGAACACCAGCATGAAGCAACACAGGATCACCGGAGCCGCGGCGTTCGCGGCGGTCGCAGCCCTCGCGCTCTCCGGTTGCGCATCGTCGGAGGGCGGCGCATCAACCGAGGGCGCGGCGGACCTGACGCCGATCACCTTCGCCGTCACCGACCAGACGCTCTCGGCCGCGACCGCGAGCTACGCGACCGTGCCGATCGATCTCGGCTACTTCGCAGACGAGGGGCTCGACGTCACGATGCAGCCCGTCGAGACCGCGCTCTCGGGTGTGCAGTCCGTCGTCTCGGGCAACTCGGTATGCACGTACGCGTCCGTCGCCACGGCGCTTCCCACGGTGGCGGGCGATCCGTCGATCACCATCGTCGGATCGACGGCGGGCAACATGTTCCGAGTGGTCGCACCGAAGTCGAAGGGATTCACGTCGGTCGCCGATCTCGAGGGCAAGACGATCGGCAGCAACTCGGCGACGGCGACGGGCATCAACTACGCGATCGGCGGCATGGAAGCTGCCGGCGTGAGCGCGTCGAAGGACCAGTTTCTGCCCGTAGGGTTCGGCGCGCAGACAGCGCTCGCGTTCCAGCAGGGCGAGATCGACGCGTACTCGGCGTGGGACAGCCCGAACCTCGTCGTCGAGTCGCTGCTCGATGAAGAGCTCGTCAATCTCGACTCCGTGATGAACGACCTCAACGGCACGTCCACGTTCGTCTGCTCCACCGAGGCCGTGGAGAACGACCCGGAGATGATCGCGGGGATCTGGCGCGCGTTCTACAAGGGCGCGGTCTTCGCCGAGGAGAACCCTGAGGCTTCGATCAAGCTGCACTGGGAGCGCTACCCCTCCGCGAAGCCGACCGAGGGCACTGACGAGGAGCAGCTCGCGCTCGCGGTGCGGCAGCTCTCGACGCGTCTCGAACTGACCGGCGGTCAGGGCAACTCGGGCCAGTACGGGTTGCAGACCGACGAGGACCTGCAGCAGATGGTCGATCTCCTGACCGAGTACGGCGTGATCGAGGGCGAGGCTGCCGACTACGACGTCGCCACGCTGTTCAACCACGACCTGACGGATCAGATCAACGACTTCGATCCCGAGGCGATCCGGCAAGAAGCGAAGGAATACACGGCCGAGTAATGCGGGGATGCGCGTGACCGGCGCGCATCCCTCTTCCGCAATCCACACATCGAAAAGGTGCGCATGTCCGACCTCGTCGCGAACACCATTGTCACGCAGCTCGAACTTCGCGGGGTGCCCCGCGTCTATCAGGTGCCGGGGGAGAGCTTTCTCGGGCTCCTCGACGCCCTGCGGGACTCGCCCATCGACCTGATCACCGCTCGCCACGAGGGCGGGGCCGGATTCATGGCCGTTGCAGAGGCCCGGCTCACGGGCCGCGCGGGCGTCGTCGCGGTGACGCGCGGGCCGGGCGCAGCCAACGCGTCGATCGCGATCCACACCGCCTATCAGGACTGCACCCCGCTCGTCGTCTTCGTCGGGCTGATCTCGACCCATGTGCGCGACCTCGAATCGTTCCAGGAGTTCGACCTCAAAGCCTGGTTCGGGAGCACCGCGAAGGCCGTGTTCGTCCTGGATCATCCCGCGAGCGCGGCCGAACGCGTGGCGCGGGCCTTCGAGATCGCCGAATCCGGCCGCCCCGGCCCCGTGGTGGTCGGACTGCCGGAGGAGGTGCTCGTGCAGCGCGCCCCAGGCGTGGTCCCGGTACCGCGGACCGAGCGGCCGCCGCTCGCGCTCACCGCGGCGTCGGTCAGCGCAGCGGTCGGCGCCATCGATGCCGCCGAGCGACCCGTGTTCGTCGTCGGCGGTGACGGCTGGAACGCCGAAGCGGCAGCGCTTCTGCGCCGCGTCGCCGAGCAGGCGGGCATTCCGGTCGTCTCCGACTTCCGCGCTCACGACGCGTTTCCGCACGAGTCCCCAGCGTGGGTGGGCAGCCTCGGCTTCGGCCGCAACGCAGGAGCGGCGGAAGCCTACGGGTCGGCAGACCTCGTGTGCTACCTGGGCACGGTGCGCCGGGATGTGCTCTCGGACGAGTACACGCTCGGAGGCGACGAGAGCTGCACGATCGTGGTGAGCCCGGACGCCGACCTGCTCGGACACGAGGGCCAGGTCTCACTGCAGTACGTCGCCGACCCTCAGGACTGGCTGCGAGCGCTGACGTCGGTGCGCGCGGCGACTCCGGCGCGGATCGATCGCCTGCAGCGCGAGCGGGCCGCCTATCTCGAATGGAGCACTCCGGCGGCCGAGCGCACCGGGGAGGACGAGTGGCGCGGATCCGTCTTCGGGGAGATGCAGCGCCAACTCCCCGAAGACGCCATCATCACGGTCGGCGCGGGCAATTACGTCATCGGCGCGCTCCGATACCTGCACCACCAGCACCCGCGCACCTTCATCGGGCCCAGGAACGGGGCGATGGGGATGGGCGTTCCGGCCGCCGTCGCGGCCTCGCACGTGCACCGCGGCCGCACCGTGGTCGCGCTGGCGGGAGACGGGTGCTTCGGCATGAACGGTCAGGAACTCGCCACGCTCCAGGCGACGGGCGGGCGGGCGATCATCATCGTCTTCGACAACGCAGGCTTCGGCACGATCCACTCCCACCAGGAGCGGCACTTCCCCGGTCGTCCAGCAGGGACGTCGCTCACGAATCCCGACTACGCGTTGCTCGCACGCGCGCACGGCATCGAAGCGAGCGCGATCAGCGATGTCGCCGACTTCGGGCCGGCCCTCCGACGCGCGCTCGCCGCCGACGGATCGACCCTGCTCTGGGTGCAGCTGCCGCCCGTCCCGACCGGTGCCGCGCTGCCGGCCGGTGGTCGCGAGCAGCCGTCGGGGGTGCGCGCATGAACGCCGTCCACGCGTCGGTCGAGCACGTGCTCGACGCCGCTCATGCAGCCTTCGCCGACTGGCACCGGCAGAGCGTCGCCGCGCGAGCGCAGGTGCTGGCGCGCGCTGCGAGGCTCTACGAGCAGCGCGCCGACGCCCTCGCCGAGCAGATGGCGCTCGACATGGGAAAGCCGATCGCGCAGGGTCTCGCGGAGGTGCGATCGTGCATCGCGATCCTCTCGTACTACGCGGACAATGCCGCCGACCTGCTCGCACCCGAGCTCATCGCGCACGAAGACGGGAACCAGGCAGAGGTGCGACTGCAGGCGATCGGCGTCGTGCTCGGGGTCATGCCGTGGAACTACCCGCACTACCAGTTGATCCGGTGCATCGCGCCGAACCTGCTGCTCGGGAACGCCGTCGCGTTCAAGCACGCATCGATCTGCGGGGGGAGCGCGGCGCTGGTCGAGGCGCTCTTCAACGATGCCGGGGCCCCGCGCGGTCTGGTGCGCGACACCGGGTTCACGCATGCGGAGGTGTTCGCGGCGATCGCGCATCCGCTCGTCTCCGGCGTCTCGTTCACCGGCGGAGAACGTGCGGGTGCCGCGATCGCGGAGGCGGCGGGCGCCGCATTGACGAAGGTCGTCCTCGAGCTCGGCGGCAGCGACCCGTTCATCGTGTTCGATGCGTCGCGCGCACGCGAACTCGCGAGGCTCGCCGCGACGATGCGGCTCTCGAACGCCGGGCAGACGTGCGTCTCGCCCAAGCGGATCATCGTGCGACGCGATCTGCTCGACCAGTTCGTCGATGACTTCGCCGCGGAGTTCTTCTCTGCGCTCCCCGGGGATCCATTGGACGGCGAGACCCGTCTCGGTCCGTTGTCGAACGAGACGGCCGCTGATGAGTTGCGCAGCGCGGTGCGAGCGGCGCAGCAGCAGGGTGCCGAGGTGCGGGGGTCGTTCGAGCGCGACGACGAGGACCCGCGCCGCTTCGCTCCCGTCGTGCTGCTCGAGCCGCTCCGCGAGCTGCCGGTCTGGCATGAGGAGCTGTTCGGCCCCGTCGCGATGATCGTCGGCGCCGACACGATCGACGAGGCGATCGAGCTGGCCAACGATTCGCCCTACGGCCTGGGTGCGACGGTGTTCGCGGATACGGCGGAGGCGGCCGAGCGGTGCGCGACCGAGATCGTCGCCGGCATGGTATCGATCAATCGCCTGAAGGGCGGCAGCCCCGCGCTGCCGTTCGGCGGGGTGAAGCGCTCCGGGTTCGGGCGCGAGCTGGGCGCGCAGGGGCTCCGGGAGTTCTCGAATCAGAAAGTGGTGGTGATCGACCGGGGGTAGCGGCTCGAGGCGCGAATGCCGCCGGCTTCGGTGAGTGATTCGGCTTCGGTGAGTGAACTTCGTGCCGGACGGTCTCGCCGGGGCGGCACACCTGCAAAAGCATCGCAGTCCGATGTAATACGTGCTAAGGTCTCTCTCGTGAGCGAGAAACTTTCCGAGAATGGTTCAGGTGCCGATGCGCTTGCTCTCGATCTCACCCGCGTCACCGGGCGATTCGCCCGCGTGGCCGGCCGCGTCGCCGGCGGCGGCTTCTCGCTCATCGCTTGGCGCGTGCTCGCCGAGCTCGAGCAGGCGGGCCCCATGCGCGTCAGCGCCCTCGCGCATCAGCAGCACGTCGCGCAGCCCTCGATGACGGGTCTCGTGCAGCGCCTGGAAGGCGAGGGCTGGGTGAACCGCGCCCCCGACCCCGCCGACGGGCGCGCCACGCTCGTCTCCGTCACGCCCGCGGGAGTGGAAGCACTCGAGGAGTACCGGGCGGCCGCCGCAGCACGGGTGCGCCCGCACCTCGACGCGCTGTCCGACTTCGACCGGGCCACGCTCGCGCGCGCCGCGGAGCTCATGCAGCAGATCGGCGACGGCATCGACGCCCGCCCGGGCTAACCCGTCTCCCGTCCCGATCACCGCATGAACCGCGCGCCGAGCGCGCCAGACCACCAGGAGCAGATCACGTCCACCACCGCTGAATCACGACCGGGCACCGAGTCCACACCCGTATCGTCGCCCGCCCAGAAGACGTCGATCCTGCGCCAGCCCACCGCGGTGTGGGCGATCGCCTTCGCATGCGCCGTTTCGTTCATGGGCATCGGGCTGGTCGACCCGATCCTCCCCGCGATCAGTCACGAACTCGGCGCGAGCCCGAGCCAGACCATGCTGCTCTTCACGAGCTACCTCTTCATCACGGGCGCTGCGATGTTCTTCACGAGCTGGGTGTCGAGCCGCCTCGGCGTGAAGCGCACGCTCCTCGCCGGGCTGGTGCTCGTCGTCATCTTCGCCGCGCTCGCCGGGGCATCGGCGTCGGTCGACGCCATCATCGGGTTCCGCGCAGGCTGGGGCCTCGGCAACGCGCTCTTCATCTCGACCGCGCTGGCCGCGATCGTCGGAGCGGCCTCCGGCGGCGCTCGGCAGGCGATCGTGCTCTACGAGGCAGCCCTCGGCGTCGGGCTCGCGGTCGGACCGTTGGTCGGCGGAGTGCTCGGCTCGGTGTCGTGGCGCGGACCGTTCTTCGGCACGGCGGCGCTGATGGGGGTCGCCCTCATCGCGATCCTCGTGCTGCTGCGTCAGCCCAAGCCGGCACCGCCCGCCGACGCGGCCCCGCCCGCCGAGCGGGTGTCGATCCTCGCCGGTTTCCGGGCGTTGCGCAATCCTGCGCTGCGATCGCTCGCGCTCGTCGCGCTGTTCTACAACTTCGGATTCTTCGTGCTGCTCGCCTACAGCCCCTACCCGATGGAGGCCGCAGCGCATTCGCTCGGGCTCGAATTCGGTGCGCACGAGCTCGGCCTCGTCTTCTTCGGCTGGGGGCTCGCGCTCGCGATCACCTCCGTGCTCGTGGCCCCGGCGCTGACTCGCCGCTTCGGCCTTCGACCCGTGCTGTTCTCGATGCTCAGCGGGCTCACCGTCTGCCTCGTGCTGCTCGGCTGCTTCACCGGATCGCTGACCGGACTCGTCGTGGTGGTCATCGTCAGCGGGCTCTTGCTCGGCGTCATGAACACTGCGCTGACCGAGGCCGTGATGGAAGCGACGGATCTGCCCCGGAACGTGGCATCGTCGACGTACTCGGGTGTGCGATTCATGGGAGGCGCTGTCGCGCCCGCGGTCGCAGGGCCGATCTCGGAAGCCCTGGGCGCCGGTGCGCCCTACTGGTTCGGCGCCGCGGCGACCGGCATCGCCATGGTCATGCTCGGGATCGCGGGTCGTCACGTCGCCCACATCGGTCGCCCGCACGAGACCCCGGTGGAGGAAGCGCAAGACATCACGTCGGGCGACGCGTAGCCGAGGTGCACCGGGCGCCCCCGGTTCTCGGCGGTGTCGGCGGCGTCCGCCACAATAGAGGCATGGCTGAAACCGCGATCCCGCTCTTCCTTGACTGCGACCCGGGCATCGACGACGCCATAGCGATCGCCTATCTGCTGTGCCAGCCCGACGTCGAGATCGTCGGGATCGCCGCGAGCGGCGGCAACGTCTCGACAGAGCAGGTCGTGCGCAATACGCACGGCTGGCTCGCCCTCGCCGGGCGCACCGACCTGCCGGTCTTCCGCGGCGCGGTGCACCCCCTCGCGCAGACGGCGACGGCCGCGCGTGAGGAGGCGGAAGCGGCGACGGGCGCCCGCGCCTCGTCTGACGCCGCCGCGGACCCGGAGTACGCGGAGGTGACCCACGGCGATACCGGATCGGGGTACGCGACGCTTCCGCAGCCGACCAGCGCCACACGAGACGCCAGCGCTGCGCAGGCCTGGGTCGATGCGGCGAGAGCGCGCCCAGGCGAACTCATCGGCGTGATGATCGGCCCCGCCACGAACCTCGCCCTCGCCCTCGAGATCGCGCCCGAGCTGCCCCGGCTGCTGAAGCGGCTCTTCGTGATGGGCGGAGCCTTCAACTACCGCGGCAACACGCACCCGACGACGGAATGGAACGTGAGCTACGATCCGGAGGCCGCCGCCCGTGTCTTCGCCGCGTTCGGCGAGGCCTACGTCGCTGGTGAGGCCCCGTTCCCGCCGGTGATCGGGCCGATCGAGGCCACTGAGATGGTCGAGATGACGCCCGAGCGCCTCAGCCGCATCGTCGATGGAGCGCACCGCGCGTCGCCTCGATGGCGTGCGCTGCTGCACGAGATCGGGGAAGCGCTGCGGTTCTACTTCGAGTTCCACGAGGAGGACGGCCACGGCTACCTCGCGCACATCCACGACCCGTACGTCGCGGCGACGGCGGTGCACTGGGCGCGGAGCGCGGCAGCGTCCGTGCCGCCGATCCGCGGTGCGGGTGCCCCGCGCGACCCGGCCGAGGTGCAGGCCGAATCGCGCGGATCGGCGACGGCTGGCAGAATTCCCTGGGCGGAGACGGCGATCGCTCCGGTCGATGTGGAACTGACCGGAACGCTGACGCGCGGCGAGACCATCGCCGACTGGTTGGGTCGATGGAACCGACCCGCGAACGCGGAGATCATTCGTCGCGTCGACGCCGCACGCTTTCTCGACCACCTCACTGACACCCTGATGGAAGGACCGCAGCATGACCGCACGCGATAGCGTCTCTGGGCAGGGGCTCATCACCACGATGAGTCCCGGAGAAGCCCGCCCCACCGCCCCGAAGTGGGCGTACCTCCTCACCGCCGCCGGCGCGGTCGTGATCATCGCCACCTACGTCGCGGTGCTCGTCACGCAGCCCGCAACGCTCGGGCAGGACCTCGGCAACACCACCCTCTGGGTCATGGTCGGCTATCTCGCCGGTGCAGCGCTCATCGCCGCCGGCACGCTGCCGCTCATTCCGCGCAGCATCTTCGCGCTCATGCCGATCGCCATCGCCCTGAACATCACCGTCGGGCAGATC
Source organism: Leucobacter manosquensis (assembly GCF_018304845.1). NCBI lineage: Bacteria > Bacillati > Actinomycetota > Actinomycetes > Micrococcales > Microbacteriaceae > Leucobacter > Leucobacter manosquensis. Next base: position 2,799,479 of record NZ_JAFEVO010000001.1, read on the forward strand.
GTCGGCACACTGACTCCCATCCCGCTCTACCTCGACTCGCTCGGTTCTGTCATCGTCGGCGTGCTCGCCGGCCCGGCAGCCGGGGCACTGACAGGCGTGCTCGGCAATCTCATCTGGGGCGTCACCATCAACCCCACAGTCATCGCGTTCACCGCCGGTGCCGCCTTCATCGGCGCCGCAGCCGGCTGGGCCGCCCGGCTCGGCGCATTCCGGGCCGCATGGTGGGCCGTGCTCGCCGGAGCGATCGCGGGGATTCCCGGGGGCGCACTGGGCGCTCCCGTCGCGGCTTTCGTGTTCGGCGGAGGCCTCGGCGTCGGCACCGGCGGCATCGTCGCGACGCTGCAAGCGGCAGGGCTCGAGATGCTGAACGCGACCACGGTGCAGAGCCTCGCCTCCGACACCGCGGACAAGGCGATCATCTTCCTGCTCGCCTTCCTCGTCCTGCGCACCCTGCCGAATCGCATCGTCAGCAGGTATCCGCTCGCCATGCGCTCGCTCTCCGCCAGGCGCGCGACGACGCCCGGCGTCTCCGGCTGACCATGGAGGATCGCCCGTTCGCCGCTGACCTGGTCGTGAACGCGGGCAGCGACCCGATCGGTGCGGCGAACGGGCGACCCGGGATCCGCCGTGCGAGCCTGCTGCACCCGGCCACCGAGCTCGTGCTGCTCGCCTGCGCGCTCGTGCTCACCTACGGTATTCCGTCTCCGATCGTGCCGGCGGCGCTGCTCGTCGTGGCCGCCACGATCGCTGCGTGCTCTCCACGTGTGCGCTTCGCTCGCTGGAGCGCGACCGTCGCAGTGCTGGCCGTGCCGATGCTCATCATGGTCGGCATCATCCAGGGGTTGTTCTACCCGGGCGACGACCTCGAGGTGCTGTGGCGCTGGGGTGCGGCAGCGCTCACCGTCGAAGGGCTCTCCGTCGCTCTGCAGCTCTGGTTGCGGGTCGCGGCGATGATCGCCGTCTGCGCCCTCTTCGCGTTCGGCTCCGATTCTGCGCGCACGTTCGACGGCATGATCCGTCTGCGCCTGCCGCTCGGCATCGCATACGTCTGCGCGACCGCGCTGAGCCTGATTCCCCTGCTGCGCGATCAGGTGTCCCACGCGCTCTCGGCGAGAGCGGCCCGAGGCTGGAACACCGCCCGGCTCCGCACGCGGGTGCGCCTCATGCCCGGCATCATCGGTGGCCTGCTGACGGCTTCGCTCGTCCAGCTCGACCAGCGGCACGACACCCTCGAGCAGCGGGGATTCGGGCGATCCCCGCGGCCGGCCGAGTTGCAGGATCACGCCGACGGCGCGCTGCAGCGCGCGCTCCGGTGGGGGGCGCCGATCTCGACGATACTGCTGGTGGCCGCCGCGCTCGGCGGCGTGCTGCAGGCGCCGACGGCATCCGAGCTGCTGGGGGTGCTCCGTGGCTGACACCCCGGTGCTGTCGCTCACGGGGGCGGGTTTCGCGTTCCACGGCGCCGAAACGAGCGCGCTGGCGAGCGTCGATCTGAGTATCGGCCCGGGCGAGATGCTCGCCGTGCTCGGACCTCAGGGTGCGGGCACCTCGACGCTCTGCCGACTCGCGGCCGCGCTCCTCGGCGATCGCGGGGCGACGTCGGGCTCCCGAGCCGTGGGCGGCAGCGTCGCGATGCTCGGCGACGACCCCGAGGCCCAGCTGACGGGCATGACGAGCTACGTCGATGACGAGGTGCGACTGCCCGCACGGCTCGCAGGCAGTGCACGCCCCGTCGACATCCGCGCCGCCCTCGACATGTTCGGCATGCAACGATTGATCGGCCGGCGCCTCGACACCCTCTCGGGAGGCGAACGGCAGCTCGTCGCCCTCGCAAGTCTCATGACGCTCGGACCGTCACTGCTCGTGCTCGATCAACCCGCGCTATCGCTCGACCCCGATGCCCGGCAGCGGCTCTCGCGAGCGCTTCGACGCTTCCGCGCATCCGGAGGCGCCGTGCTGCTCGCCGGGCACCAGTTCGACGAACTGGCGGAGACTGCGGATCGCGTGCAGTTCCTGCGGGCCGGTCGCATCGTCGATAGTGCGCACCCCGGATCGCTCACGGATGCGCTGCTGGCCGAGCACGGGGTCTGGAGCACGGTCGGAGGCGCCCGCCCTGGTGGCGTCTCCGAGGAGCGCGAGCCCCCGTCGACTGAGGCCGCGTTCCTTGGGCGCGATCTCGACGCGCCCGGACTGCATGTGCACCGCCTCACCGTGGTGCGCGGGAGGTCGACCGTGTTCCAATCGTTCGACTGCAGTGTCGCTCGCGGCGAGGTGGCGACGATCGTGGGCCCGAACGGAACCGGAAAATCGACGTTGCTCCGTGCCATCGCCGGGATGCTCGACGCCGACCCGACGGTGCGCGTCGCGGGTGAGGTGCACGTCGGTCGCACCGAGTTGCACGGCCTGCCGGCGCACCAGCGCGCGCGGTGGGTGGGCTGGGTGGGTCAGGATCCCGGCGCGCAGCTCTCGTCCGCGACGGTGCAGACCGAACTCGAGCGCGCCGTGCCGCTGCCCCCTCACCGGCGCCGAGATCGCGCGCAGCTTCGATCGGATCGCGCAGCGGCGGTCAGCCGAGTGCTCGAGCGGACCGGGCTCGCCGAGAACGCCGGCGAGCATCCCTACGACCTCGCGCCGGCGCAGCGCAAAGATCTCGTCATCGCATCGGCGCTGCTGCTGCGGGCCGAGGTGCTCCTCCTCGACGAGCCCACGCTCGGGCGAGATCTTGCCGGGATGCGCCGTCTGGAGCGCGTGATTCGCGAGTTCTCCGCCGCGGGAGGTGCCGTGGTCGTCACGACGCACGACCTGCGGTGGGCCGCGCGCGTCGCCGCGCGCACCGTGCGCCTCGGGTGAGAGATCCCACTTCGGTGAGACCGAGAGGCCGGAATCGGCCTCACCGAAGCCGGATCTCTCACCGAAGCGCTGGCGCACCGGCGCCACCGGGCGCGGTGCCCGAACGCGCTGCGTTCGAGCTCAGCGCCCCACCCCGCGCTGCGCTCCGTGGGCTGGCGCTGTGGCGCCACCGGGCGCGGTGCCCGAACGCGCTGCGTTCGAGCTCAGCGCCCCACCCCGCGCTGCGCTCCGTGGGCTGGCGCTATGGCGCCACCGGGCGCGGTGCCCGAACGCGCTGCGTTCGAGCTCAGCGCCCGCCCGTCGCAAGCTTCATGAGGTCGCTGTCGAAGTCGATGCCGAGCTCGGTTCCCCCGGCACTGCCGTAGGAGTGCTGATAGGCGCCCCACGTCTCGCCGCGCACCGCTTCACGGAATCCGCCGTCCACGAGGGCGACGAGCTCCGTCGCAGCGCGCTCGATCCGCTTGCCGAAGTCGCGGCTCGTCCAGTCATCGGGAGCCGCGAAGAGGCCGGTCGGCACGGTGATGGTGCGGAGGTACGCGAAGAGCCCGCGCAGCTGGTCGTCGACGACGAGCGCATGCCGGGCACTGCCGGCCGTCGCTCCGAGCACGACGGGCGTGCCGATGAGGAGGTCGTTGTCGAGCACCTGGAAGAAGGCGGTGAAGAGCCCGCTTGCGCCGGCCTTGTACACGGGGGTCGACGCGACGATCGCGTCGGCGTCGCGCATGATGTCGCTGGCCGCCTGCAGCGCGGGGGAGACGTGCTGGGTGACGAGCGCCGTCGTAACGTCTTCGGCGAGTGCACGGAGATCGACGAAGCGAACGCGCAGTTCGATGCCGCGCTGCGCTGCGAGCTTCGCTGCGGCTTCTGCGACGCGGTTCGCGAGCATCGTCGTGGTCGACGGGTCGCTGGTGCCGGCGCTCACGACGGCGAGGGTGCGCGGGAGAGCGGTCGAAGCCTCTGGCGAGAGAGCGGCTGATCCTTCAAATGGTGTGTTCATGGGGTGCTCCTCAAGGAACGCGGTGGGAATGACAGGGTGAGAGACGATCAGTCGGGTGCGTCGCCGGTGACGAGCTTGCCGGCGAGGCGGCGCAGATCGTTCAGCTCTGGGGCGGTGAGCGCGGAGCCGAGCTGCCGTGCGACGCTTTTCGCGTGCGCCCGCCCGACCTGCTGCTGCAGGCGCTCCCCCTCGGGGGTGAGGCTGAGCAGCACGGCGCGGCCGTCTTGGGGATCGGGCTCACGCGCGATGAGCCCCCGCGCGGCGAGGCGCTCCACCATGCGTGAGAGCGCGGGCTGGCTGAGCAGTACGCCGCCCTGCACATCGCACATGCGCATGGGCTCACCGCGTTTGGAGAGCGTGTAGAGCACGTCGTACTCGCGCATGCTGATCTCCGACCACATGTGCTCGGCGGCGAAGGTGTGCATGAGCGCCGCGTGCGCCGACATCACCGATTCCCAAGCCTCGTTCGCGAGGCGCACATCGATACGAGTGGGCTGTTCCATCTCGCGTTCTCCTTCATCCTGCGGGTCTGACTGGGTAGAGGAGGGGTGCTGCCGCAGCAGCGCCCCTCCGCGAACGGACGGGGGATCAGGCGACCCCGAACGCCGCTCCCCGCTTCGCGGGTGAATCCTGGTACGGAGAACCCCCGGTGACATTGTCACCCCGATTCGCGTTCGGGCGGGGCTGACGCGGCGCCGCGTCGCCGTACTTGGCGGTGACGAGGTCGGCGTGAGACGGGGCTTCTGCGACCTCTGGGCCGCGGTCCTTCGCCATCTCGGCGCGCAGCACCGGGAGCACCTCCGAACCGAAGAGGTCGAGCTGCTCGAGCACGGTCTTCGTGGGGAGGCCTGCGTGATCGATGAGGAACATCTGACGCTGGTAGTCGCCGAAGACATCGCGGAATCCGAGCGTCTTATCGATGACCTCCTGCGGGCTGCCCACGGTCAGGGGCGTCTGGCTGGCGAAGTCCTCGAGCCGCGGCCCGTGGCCGTACACGGGGGCTTCGTTGAAGTAGGGGCGGAACTGCGACATCGCGTCCTGCGAGTTCTTCGCCATGAAGGCCTGCCCGCCGAGGCCGACGACTGCCTGCTTCTGCGTTCCGTGCCCGTAGTGCTCGAAGCGCTCGCGGTAGAACCGGACGAGGCGGAGGGAGTGCTCGGAGGGGGCGAAGATGTGGTTCGAGAAGAATCCGTCACCGTAGTAGGCGGCCTGCTCGGCGATCTCCGGGGTGCGGATCGAGCCGTGCCACACGAACGGGGGCACGTCGTCGAGCGGGCGCGGCGTGCTCGTGAAGCCCTGCAGCGGGGTGCGGAAATTGCCGTCGTAGTCGACGACGTCCTCGCGCCACAGACGGTGCAGGAGGTTGTAGTTGTCGAGCGCGAGGGGCAGCGCCGAGCGGATGTCCTTGCCGAACCAGGGGTACACGGGCGCGGTGTTGCCGCGTCCGAGCATGAGGTCCATACGGCCCTTCGCGAGGTGCTGCAGCATCGCGTACTCCTCGGCGATGCGCACCGGGTCGTTGGTGGTGATGAGCGTGGTGCTCGTGGAGAGCTTCAGCGTCTTCGTCATCGCCGCGATGTAGGCGAGGAACGTCGTCGGGCTCGAGGAGAAGAAGGGCGCGTTGTGATGCTCGCCGACGGCGAAGACGTCGAAGCCCACCTCTTCGGCGTGTACGGCGATCTCCGCGAGTCCCTGGATGCGTGCGGCCTCGCTCGGCGTCTCGCCCGAGACCGGGTCGCGGGTGACGTCGCTGACCGAGAAGATCCCGAATTCCATGATGTGCTCCTGTGTGTCTCGTCTTCTACGCCATTTATATGCGCCTGCATACAAATGTAACACGCGAGATGCTGGTTCATTCCCGATATCTTGGAGGCAATGGATGACACGGATCGCGGCGCCGCTGCCCGCGCAGAATCGCGTGGCCGTCGCACCCTCCGCTACGCCGTCGGCGGTGTCGCTCTCGCTGCGCTCATCGTCGCTGCAGGCGCGGCCGTCCTCGTCGGGACGGGCCAGGGGAACGGGGGAGGGCCGTCGCCGGCGCACGTGACCGACTCGTCGCCCCGTCGCCCGCCCCGCCCCCGACTGCGGCGGGCAGCGCGCTGCCGGCTGCCGATGCCGCGTGGCTCCAGCGGGTCTCCGGCGCAGCGGACATTCCCGAGCGGGCCCTCCGCGCATACGCGATGGCGGCGTTGACGCTCGCAGACGAGCAGCCGGGCTGCCGGCTCGGCTGGAACATGCTCGCAGGCATCGGCAAGATCGAGTCCGAGCACGGCAGCATCGACGGCGCGAGGCTGCTGCCGAGCGGCGAGACGACGCCACGCATCATCGGCGTGCCGCTCGATGGCACCGATTTTCTCGCGACCCCAGACACCGACGGCGGCGCCATCGACGGTGATGCGCAGTGGGACCGCGCGGTGGGGCCGATGCAGTTCATTCCGAGCACGTGGGACGTGTTCGGCCGCGACGGCAACGGCGACGGGCGCATCGAGATCGACCAGATCGATGACGCGGCTCTGTCAGCTGCAGCGCTGCTGTGCGACCCGGGACTCGACCTCACAGTCGGCGAGCACTGGATCGCGGCACTCGACGGCTACAACCCGAGCGCGTCGTACAACAACGACGTGGCAGACGCCGCCGAGTACTACGCGCAGTTCGGCTAGCGGCTGCTGAGATGCGCGCGGGCGGTGCCGGATCCGCAGATCCAGCACCGCCCGCGCCTCGCAGGCGGCCGTTCTACTCGCTCAGCAGCGCCTGAATTCGGCGGACACCCTCGACGAGCGCCTCGTCGCCGAGTGCGTAGCTGAAGCGCAGGTACCCGCTCGGGCCGAACGCCTCGCCGGGAACGGCAGCGACCTCGGCTTCGGAGAGGATGAGGTCCGCGAGCTCCAGCGACGTCTCGGGCGTGACGCGCCGATAGGTCTTGCCGAGGGCCGACGTGACGTCGACGTAGGCGTAGAACGCACCCTCGGGCGTCGGGCAGTGGAATCCGGGGACCTCGTTGAGCTCGGCGACGATCAGCCTGCGCCGACGATCGAAGGCCTGCCGCATAGCCTCGATCGGCTCCTGCGGACCCGTGAGCGCCGCGATCGCAGCGCGCTGCGCGATGTTGTTGACGTTCGAGGTCAGATGCGACTGCAGGTTCGACGCGCCCTTGACGATGTCGGCCGGGCCGACCATCCACCCGAGGCGCCAGCCCGTCATGGCATAGGTCTTCGCGACGCCGTTGACGAGGATCGCGCGATCCTGCAGCGCGGGGACGGCCTCGACGATGGAGACCGCGCGCACGCCGTCGTAGGTGAGGTTCTGGTAGATCTCATCGGCGATGATCCACAGCCCGTTGGCCTGCGCCCACTCGCCGATCGCGCGCGTCTCCTCCGGCGAGTAGACGGCGCCGGTCGGGTTGGAGGGCGATACGAAGAGCAGCACCTTCGTGCGCTCGGTGCGCGCCGCTTCGAGCTGTTCGACCGTGACCTTGTAGTGCTGTTCCGCTCCTGCGAAGACCTCCACGGGAACGCCGTCGGCGAGCTGGATCGCCTCGGGATAGGTGGTCCAGTACGGTGCGGGCAGCAGCACCTCGTCGCCCGGATCGAGCAGCACTTGGAAGGCCTGGTAGACGGCCTGCTTCCCGCCGTTGGTGACGACGACCTGGGAGGGCTCGACCGCCCAGCCGGAGTCGCGCGCGGTCTTGTCGGCGATCGCGCGCTTGAGATCGGGAAGGCCCGCAGCTGCGGTGTACCGGAAGTTCTTCGGATCATCGAGTGCGGAGCGGGCCGCGTCGACGATGTGCTGCGGCGTGGAGAAGTCTGGTTCACCTGCCGCGTAACTGATGACGGGGCGACCCTCGGCCTGCAGGGCTTTCGCCTTCGCATCGACCTTGAGCGTCGCCGACTCGGCGATTGCGGAGATCTTCTTTGATAAACGGGAGATGTGGCTCACGATTCGATCCTATCCCCGGGCGGCGCCGTGCGGGTGCGATCCCACGGGATGCGGAGGATCGCCCGCCCGCGCCGCAACGCGGTGCCGGTCCGGCGAGTCGCAGCCCCGAGCCACGACGCGCCCGGGAGCACCCCGCTCGGTTCGACAGCGCCAGGCGGATCGCGTAGAGTGTTTCTCGGTAGTTGACTTCTGCCAAAATTTCCTATGCCGCCAGGGCTGGGAGATTGGGTTGAACACACCATAGGGCAGTGGCGCAATTGGTAGCGCAGCGGTCTCCAAAACCGCAGGTTGCAGGTTCGAGTCCTGTCTGCCCTGCCAAACCCGTTCGGCGCGAAAGCGCCGAACGGGGGCAACGGAAAGGACATGCGAGTGAGCAGCACCGAAGTTGAGGAGAGCGGCGGCCTCGTCGAGCGCGCCAAAGCCGATCGCGCCGCGAAGCGCAACTGGTTCAGCCGCATCATTCTGTTCATTCAGCAGGTCATCGCCGAGCTGAAGAAGGTCGTCACCCCGACCCGCAAAGAACTCATCAACTTCACCCTCGTCGTGATCGCCTTCGTGCTGATCATGATGGCGTTGGTGTGGGTACTCGACCAGGCGTTCGGATTCGTGACGGTCTTCCTATTCGGAACGACGCTCGGCTGATCAGCCGCCGAACGAACCGACCGTAGAACAAGGAAAGCAAGTAGAGATGACGAGCGAGAACAATACCCCCGAGGCAGACCTCGACGCGGCACTCGACGCACTGGTGCAGTCGACGGACCCCGATGTGGACGCTGCCGTGGAGGACGCGCTCGACATCGATAGCGCTGAAGAGGCCGAGGCTGCCGCCAGCGCGATCGTCGACGAGGAGTCGGAAGAAGAGACCGATGAAGACGGCGAGACCGCCGTCGATCCCTACAAGGCCTTCAAGAAGGATCTGCGCCGCCGTCCCGGGAAGTGGTTCGTGATCCACACCTACGCCGGCTATGAGCGCAAGGTGAAGTCGAACCTCTGGAACCGTCGCGAGACGATGGGCGCGGTCGACGACATCTTCGAGATCCAGGTCCCCATGGAAGAGGTCATGGAGGTCAAGAACGGCCAGCGCAAGATGGTGACGCGCGTGCGCATCCCGGGCTACGTGCTCGTTCGCATGCATCTCAACGAGACCACGTGGTCCGTCGTGCGCCACACCCCCGGGGTCACGGGCTTCGTCGGCAACGCTCACAACCCCGTCCCGCTGCGCATCAACGAAGCGTTCGAGATGCTCAAGAGCACCGTCGAGCTCGAGCCCGCCGCCACGGCGAAGGGCAAGGCCGCCGCGAACGCCGCAGCTCAGGGCAACGTCGAGATCGACTTCGAGGTCGGCGAGACCATCACGATCAAGTCGGGCTCCTTCGAGGGGCTGCCCGGCACGATCAGTGAGATCAACCCCGCTGCTGGGAAGCTCACGGTGCTCGTCTCGCTCTTCGAGCGCGAGACCCCGGTCGAGCTGAGCTTCGATCAGGTCACCAAGATGGTCTAACCCCCAAACTGCAGGAAAGCCCCGCTTCGGCGGGGCTTTTTGCATGTTGCCTCGTTACGGTGAGCCCATGCACACGGGCGGAGCTGAAACACGGGCAGGCGGCGCTGTGCTCGGAATCGCAGCGGCGCTCGCCGTGCTCGGCATCGCAGAACTCGTCGCCGCGTTCGTGAACCCCCGCTCGTCACCCGTGTTCGCCGTCGGGTCGCTCGCGATCGACCTCGCGCCGAGCTGGGTGAAAGACAGCATGATCTCCCTCTTCGGCACCGCCGACAAGGTGGCGCTGTTCGTCATCCTCGGCGTCGTGCTGCTGGTGCTCGCCATCGTGGCAGGTGCGGTGGAGGTGGCCTGGCGCGGGTTCGGGATGGTGGTCCTGATCGGGGTCTCCGCCGTCGCGCTGCTGGCGATTCTGACGCGCGCGGAGGCCACGCCGCTGTGGGCGCTGCCGACGGGGCTCGGGACGATCGCAGGACTCTGGGTGCTGCATCGCGGCCGACCGAAGGCTGTCGCGTGGCGCGCCGCAGTCGTCTCCCGGAACGCCGAATCGGCGCCCGCTGCCCTGCGAGACGAGCCGGGGCCGCATCGGTCGGCCGGAGTCGTGCACCCGAAGCAGCGCAGTGCGAAGTTCGAGAGGCGCAGCTTCCTGGTCTTCGTCGGCGCGACCTCGGCGGCCGCCCTGATCGTCGGCGTCGGTGCTCGGGTGAAGAACGCCGGCAGCGCCGCATATCTCGCGGCGCGATCGGCGATCAGGCTTCCGGCCCCGGCAACGGCGGCCCCGGCGGTCCAGGCGGGCGCGCAACTCGATGTACCAGGAATCAGCCCGCTGATCACTCCGAATGCGGATTTCTATCGCATCGATATCGCGCTGCAGGTGCCGAGGATCGACCCCTCCGCCTGGAGGCTCGAGATCAGCGGCCTCGTCGACACCCCGATGACCATCACCTACGACGAGCTTCTCGCGCTCCCGCTCGAGGAGCACATCACCACGATCGCGTGCGTGTCGAACACCGTCGGCGGCGACCTCATCGACACGGCGACGTGGCTCGGGTATCCGATTCGCGAGCTCCTCGAACGCGCGGGGGTCTCGCGCGACGCCGATATGGTGCTGTCTTCCGGGCCGGACGGCTTCACGGCCGGCACGCCCCTCGAGACGCTCACCGACCCCGACCGCTATGCGCTTCTCGCGGTCGGGATGAACGGCGAGCCGCTGCCGGCCGAGCACGGGTTCCCCGCGCGCCTGATCGTTCCCGGCCTGTACGGATACGTCTCCGCGACGAAATGGGTCACGCGTCTAGAGGTGACGCGGTTCGCCGACGCGGAAGGGTACTGGACCCCGCGCGGCTGGTCGGAACTGGGGCCGATCAAGACGGCGTCGCGCATCGACACCCCGCGCTCCGGCGCGAACGCATCGGGCGACACCATCGCGATCGCGGGAGTGGCATGGGCGCAGCACACGGGTATCGACCGGGTCGAAGTGCAGGTCGACGGCGGCGAGTGGCAGCAGGCGACGCTGGCCTCAGCGATCTCGGACGACACGTGGGTGCAGTGGACGCTCGCCTGGCCGTCGAGCCCGGGGCGGCATACGGCGCGCGTGCGGGCGACCGACAGATCGGGCTACACGCAGACCGCGGCAACGGCGCCGCCCCCACCGAACGGTGCGACGGGTTGGGACTCGGTCGAGTTCACCGTGTGACCCGGGTGGTTCACCCAACCGTCCCGCGCCCCCAGGTGCGCGATCCTGTTTCATCGGGTAGACTCGACTGGTTTGCGTCTGCGAACGCCCCTGGCGTGCGTCGATGCGGACGAGTACCGCATCCGGAACGGCCGGACTCGCGGGAGAGCTCGCACTGCCGTGCGAGCTCGATGGAAAGGAAACAATCATGGCTAAGGTCAAGAAGGTTACCGGTCTGATCAAGCTTCAGATCCCGGCCGGTGCAGCCAACCCCGCACCTCCCGTGGGTCCGGCGCTCGGTCAGCACGGTGTCAACATCATGGAATTCTGCAAGGCGTACAACGCTGCAACGGAATCCCAGCGCGGCAACATCGTTCCGGTGGAGATCACCGTGTACGAGGACCGTTCGTTCACGTTCGTGCTCAAGACCCCGCCGGCAGCCGAGCTGCTGAAGAAGGCGGCAGGCGTGCAGAAGGGCTCCGGCACTCCGCACACCGTCAAGGTCGCGAAGGTCACCGCAGAGCAGGTTCGCCAGATCGCCGAGCAGAAGCAGGCCGATCTCAACGCGAACGACATCGACGCTGCGGCGAAGATCATTGCGGGCACCGCTCGCTCCATGGGCATCACGGTCGAGTAAGGGGCATCGGACATGGCACAGAAGTCGAAGGCGTACCGCGCCGCTGCCGAGAAGATTCAGGCAGACAAGTTCTACACTCCCGCTGAGGCAGTCGCCTTGGCGAAGGAGACCGGTTCCACCAAGACCGACACGACCGTCGAGGTCGCCGTCAAGCTCGGTGTGGATCCCCGCAAGGCGGACCAGATGGTTCGCGGCACCGTGAGCCTGCCCCACGGCACCGGCAAGACCGCGCGCGTCATCGTGTTCGCGGTGGGCGCTGCTGCTGAGGCAGCAATCGCTGCCGGCGCCGATGAGGTCGGCGGCGACGAGCTGATCGAGAAGGTGGCCGCAGGCTACACCGACTTCGATTCGGCTGTCTCGACCCCCGAGCTCATGGGCAAGGTCGGTCGTCTGGGTAAGGTGCTCGGCCCCCGCGGCCTCATGCCCAACCCGAAGACCGGCACCGTGACTCCGGACGCAGCCAAGGCTGTGACCGAGATCAAGGGCGGCAAGATCGAATTCCGCGTCGACAAGCACTCCAACGTGCACTTCATCGTCGGCAAGGCATCGTTCACGGCCGAGCAGCTCGCTGACAACATCAACTCGGTGCTCGACGAGATCTCGCGTCTGAAGCCGTCGTCGGCAAAGGGCAAGTACGTGCAGAAGGGCGCCGTTTCGACGACCTTCGGCCCGGGCATCCCGCTCGACGTCTCGGGTCTGTAAGCAGAACCGTTCACGTCAGCCCCCGGCCGCACAGCGGTCGGGGGCTGACGTGTCTCCGCCGCTGTGGATAAGGTCCTCCGTGCGCTTCGCCTCGATTAGGATATTCACGTGACACACTGCTCCCCAGCCGCTGCAGCGCACCGACGCGCGCCGATGCAGTGCAGGCCGATTGCCGCAGGGGCGGCTCGTGCCTGAGCGCGCCCCAGTCGGCGCGCCCTCGATCCCGGGGTTCAGCTATGTGCGTCCGCTGGGGTCGGGCGGCTTCGCGCAGGTGTTCCTGTACGAGCAGGACATGCCGCGCCGCCTCGTGGCGGTGAAGGTGCTGAACGGCGCTGCGAAGGGATCGGCAGCCGTCGAAGAACTGCGGGAGGTCTTCGAGAGCGAGGCCGACGTCATGGCACGCCTGAGCAGCCACCCTTCGGTGGTCTCGATCTACCAGGCGAGCATTTCGCTCGAGGGGCACCCGTATCTCGCCATGGAGTTCTGCCCCGCTTCGATGGGGGCGCTCACCAAAGGGCAGCCGGCGCGACTCCGCGACGTGCTGGACGCGGGTGTGCGCATCGCCGGGGCGCTCGAGACGGCGCATCGAGCCGGTGTGCTGCACCGCGACATCAAGCCCTCCAACGTGCTGCTCACGACGCTCGGCCGCCCGGCGCTCTCCGATTTCGGCATCGCCCAGGTACTGGGCAGGCGCGAACTCGACGGGGAGATGGCGATGTCGATCCCCTGGTCGGCCCCCGAGGTGGTCGGATTGCAGAGCACCGGCAGCGTCGCGACCGAGGTGTGGTCGCTCGGCGCGACCCTCTACTCGTTCGCCGCGGGCCGGTCGCCGTTCGAGCTCGCGGATCGCTCGCAGAACTCCCGTTCGAAGCTCACCGAGCGCATTTCGAAGGCGCTGTACCAGGCGATTCCCGGTGCGCAGGGGTACGAGCGCTTCGACGAACTCATCGCGAAGGCGCTGCGGAAGAACCCGCACGAGCGATACGCCTCGATGGCGGAGTTCGGTGAGGCACTGCAGCAGCTGCAGCGCACGTTCGGCTACGACGTGACGCCGCTCGAGATCGTCGCGGAGGCCTGGCTGCCGCGCGCCGAAGCGGTGCCGGCTGGCACTCGCGGCCCCGTCGTGAGCACCGTCGGCCGCGTGACGCGCGCCGAGGCGCGCGCTGAGATGCTCGCGCAGCGTCGAGGCACGGACGACGACGGGCTGATCCTCGATCGACCGGCATCACCCTGGCGCGCCGGACTCATCGGAGCCGGAGTGGCCCTCGCCGTCGTCGCCGGCGCCGGGAGTGTCATCTGGGCGATGAGCGGCGGTGCCGGGTGAGTGCGGCGCCGAGCGAGGGGCGCGAGAGATTTCGGCGGCTGCAGTGGTGGATCGCCGGCGTCGTCTCGTGCGCGCTCATCGCCACGGTTGCGGTGATCGCGAACGGGTACGACGCCCGTGAGACCCCTCGCGCAGAGCCCGGCGTGTGGGTGGCTCGCGAGGCCGGGCAGTATGCGCGCGTCAACACCGACACGGGTGAGATCGACGTCGTACGCAAAGTGGCCGACCCGAGCGGCGTGCTGCAGTCGGGGGCGAGTGCCGCCGTGCTGTCGCACGGCAATGGTCGCGCGTGGCCGCTCGACGCAGGAGACCCCGTAGACCTCGGGGACCGCGCCGGAGCAGGCCAGGATGCCGCGACCGATGATGCCGAAGCGGCCGGCGTTGACAATGACGGGGCGACTGCCTCTCGGGTCTCCGACAGCGAAGCCGCCGACGACGCGGCATCGGAGGGCGCGGCAGCGGCGGTGCGCCTGCCCGACGGCACGCGGGAAGTGGTGAGCGCCGGGCGGTTCGTCGCGGTGCGCACCGAATCCGGCGCCGTCTACGCCGGTGAGCTCATCGCCGACCCGTCGATGACCGCGATCGGCGGGCCGGGCGGCTCAGCCGCCGACCTCTCCGGTGATGACCGCGCACTCGCCGATCTCGAGTCCCGCTTGACGTCGCTCGAACGCGTTGATCCTCTCGTGAACGAGGGAGCAGACGATGCGGGCGGCGATGCGGAGGCGGACACCGACGCCGAGAGCGTCGACGGCGGCTCGTCGTACCGCGCCGCCGCGATCGCCGTGACCGACTCGGGCCGAATGGCGCTCTTCTCGAGCGACGAGGACGCCGTGCGGGAATACGAGGTCTCGCGTCGGGAGTTCGTCGGCGGTGCAGCCGAAGTGCCTGCTGCAGCCGGTGACGCCCCTGCACCCCAACTCGCCCTGGTGAGCGGGGACTGGGTGCTGCTCGACCCGGAGAACGGTGAACTGTGGCGCGAGGGCGCCCCGGCGACGACCCTCGAGCTCGATGGCTCGGCGAGGTTGCAGGCCAGCGGTGGCGATGGCACCCGGGAGGGCCGCACGGTGCTGATCGCCGACACCAGCGGCCTCACCGCGGTGGACACCGAGGGGGCCGCGGAGCGCGTCGTCGAGACCACCGGTACGCCGGCGCAGCCCGTGTACATCGGGGAGACCGCCTATGCGGCGTGGATCGGGCAGAACTCGGGAGCGCTCTGGACCACCGACGAGGGGGAGAAGCCGCTCGTGCTCGACGATTCGGCACGGGAATCGGGCGACCTGCTGCCGGTGATCCGCTCGAACGGTGAACGCGGCGTGCTCAATGAGATGCGCACTGGCATGCTGTGGACGCTGCCAGGAGGCGAGCTGATCCCGCTCTCGCAGTGGACCATCTCAGATCCGCCGAAAGAGGATCGCGGCACGGTCGTCGTGGAAGACGTGACCGAGCAGGTGCCCCCGACCGCTGTGGACGACGCATTCGGAGTGCGCGCGGGGGAGCCGGCCCCGCTCCCCGTGCTGCTGAACGACTTCGACGCGAACAAGCGCGATGTGCTCACGATTGTGCCGGAATCGATCGGCGAGCAGGGTCTTCCCGAGTCGTTCGGTGCGTTGCAGCTCATGCCGGACGGGCAGTCGCTCACCGTGCAGCCCGCCGCCGACGCGAGCGGCAGTGCGACCTTCACCTATCGGGTGACTGACGGCGGGCTCGTGTCTGAGCCGGCGACCGTCACCCTCACCGTCGCAGACGAAGACGTCAACACGGCGCCCGCATGGTGCCCGGTGGAAGGCTGCCAGCGCGAATGGCGCGTGCCGTCGCTGGCCCCGGGCGGCACCCTCGTGTACCCCGTTCTGGAGGGCTGGGTCGACCCAGAAGGCGATGTCATGACGCTGGCTGCGGCTGAGGCTGTGCGGTCGGAGGATCCGGTGCGTGCGATCGTCACCGCTGACGGGCGTCTCGGCATTCGGCACACGGATCCGAATGCCGGCGCCTCCGACGTCGCCCTGCGCGTCACCGTGCGCGACGGCCGTGGTGAAGAAGCGCAGCGGGAGCTGACCCTCGCCGTCGACCCGAGTGCGACACCCGAGTTCACGGCGACGGCGACGACCATTCAGGTGGGCCGGACCGCGACCGTGCGACCGCTCGATCGAGTTGCCGGCGGGTCGGGCTCGTTCGCGCTGCTCGACGCCACCGACCCGAGCGGCGCCGTACAGGTCGCGCCGCAGCCGACCAGCGGTGCGGTCGAGATCAAGGCGGCCGCAGCGGGTACCGCGGCCGTCACCGTGACCGTGCGCGACACCGTTACCGGCGGCGAGGTCACCGGGCAGCTGCGCGTCACCGCCACTCCCGCCGGACCACCACTCGCGCTGCCGGCACTGCGCGCGTTCGTGCGACCGCTCACCGACGCGACGGTGGAGATACTCGATGCGATCCCCGGTGCCGCCTCTCGGTCGCTCTCGGTGGCCGGCGCCGACGTCGCCGACGGCGACCTGCAGGCCGACATCATCGATCATGCGCAGGTGCGCGTCGCGGGTAGCACCGCGGATGGCGGTGCCGGCCGGATCGGTTCCGTCGATGTCACCGTCGCCGAGGGAGAGGCGCGGGCGGAGGGCAAGCTCACGGTGTTCCAGGTTCCGGATACGGGCGCCACCGGTGCGATCGCGGTGGCAGATTCCGCGACCGTCCGCGCCGGTTCGGTCGTCGACATCCGTGTGCTCGACAACGACGTGGCGGCCCCCGGAGAGCGCCTGCTGCTCGACCCCGAGATCGTCGGGTCTGGAACGAAGGGTGAGCTCGCGTTCGCTTCTGGCAACGTGCTGCGATATCTCGCACCGAAGCAGCCGGGCACCTATCGACTGAGCTACACCGCGTACGGGGCGAGCGATCCGGCTGCAGGAGACGTGGGCTCTGTGATCGTGACAGTGCTGCCCGACGGCTCGAACCGCGATCCCGAGCCCGCCGCGGTGACGGCGCGCGTCAGCCCCGGCTCGACGACGCAGGTGCGCGTGCCGCTCTCCGGGGTCGACCCGGACGGAGACCGAGTGCGTCTCGTCGCGGTCGACACCGACGCCGAGGCCGCCGTATCGGCGACCGTCAACTCGGCGGGCAACGGATTCGACATCGCGGCGCTCGCGAGTGCGACCGCGGGCTCCGTGCAGCTCTCGTACACCGTCCGTGATGCGCAGGGAGGATCGGGCACCGGCGCGCTCACGGTGATCATCGTGCCGTCCGCGGAATCCAGCGCGATCGTCGCGTCGACCGACTACCTCCGTCTGACGCCGAAGAGCGACCCAGCAGTGGTGCGACCGCTCGACAATGACATCGATCCGTCCGGCGGCAAGCTCACGATCGAGTCGGTCGTGCCCAATGTCGCAGGCGGTGCGAACAGCAGCGAAGCGAAGCAGCTGGCCAAACGACTCGACCTCTCGAAGCTCTCTGAGGGGCGCGTATCCGTGCAGCCCGGCGACGATCTGGGCGCCGTCTCCTACCGGTACACGATTCGCTCGGAGACCACGAAGAGCACCGCCGATGGTCTCATCGTCGTGCACACGTCCGAACGCGTGGGAGCGCAGGCCCCGACCATCAGCGACACAGTGCTGAACGTGCGCGATCGCGCGGAGCTCGCGGCCGGCGGCGTCGACGTCGTCACCGACAAGGTGCGCTGGGCGACCGGCGACGTGTCCACTCTGCGGATGTCGCTGTGGGCTGGCTCTGGTGAGGGCTACCGGGTCTCGGGTTCGAAGATCTCGGGCGAGTACCGGGCGAGCGGTGACACGGTGGTCTTCAAACTGTCGGGTACCGACGCGACCGGCCAGGACGTCGCATCGTACGGGCTCCTCATCATGCCTCCGCTCGACGAGCTGCGGCTCACGCTCAAGCCCGATCTGCAGCCCATCAAAGTCGATGAGAACGAGCAACGGGAGGCCGCCGTCGGCGACCTCGTCGACATCGGATCCGGCGATCGCGTCGAGCTGCGCCGCGAGCCGTTCGCTGTGGGGCGTGCGCAGGCCACCTGCGAGGCGGTATCAAGCGACCGCCTGCGATACTCGGCCGGTCGCGAAGCTCCGTGGAATGACACGTGTCTCATGCAGGCGCGACTCGTCGGACAGAAAGCGTGGACGACGCTGCCCGTACCCGTCGTCGTCGTGCCCGACGAACCGTCGGTGCAGGCAGCGCCGCTGACGCGCACCATCGACCCCGGCGCGGACGCGAAGATCGAACTGGCCGACATGATCACGTGGCAGGGCGGCCGCGAAGGCGACGTGTCGAAGTTGAAATTCGACGTGTCGGGCGGCAGCTCCTTGTTCACGGTGTCGCAGAGCGGGGCATCGCTCGCGGTCGAGGTCCGTGCCGACGCGGTCCCCGGGAGTCAGGAGTCGCTCTCGGTGTCGGTGAGCGGCGCCGGAGAATCCCGCGCCCCGTTGACGCTGCGCGTCGGTCAGGCGCCGCGCGATCTGCCGAAGGGCGCGACCGTCGCGCTGCAGTGCACCGTCGGGAGCGACTGTCGCGCTGAGCTCGTTGGCGTCTCCGGTGAGCACGACCCCTTCGCGGGCAAGAGCGGCGGTGGGCTCAAACTTGCCGCAGTGAGCGGTGCCGGGTGCTCGTACGGCAGTTTCACGCGCGTCGGCGACTCCGGCGTCTCGGTGTCGTGGCCGGGAGGCCCCGAGATCGGCGGCACGTGCCGCGTCGGCTTCACCGTGGTGGACGCCCAGGGGCGCACCGGCGAAGGCGTCATCGAGTTCGACGCGCAGGGGATCCCGAGCCGGCCCAGCATCCAGCAGACCGGGTACACGGCCGATAGCGCCAGCTTCACGGTGACGCTCGGCGGCAGGGCAGCGCACCCCGACGTGTCGGGCGTCACCCTCTCGGGCGGTGGCTCGACGAGCTGCAACGCGGTCGGCGGCTCCTCGTTCCAGTGCGTCGCCACCGGGCTCGCCAACGGCGAGAAGCACGAGTTCACCGCCGTCGCAGTGAACGGCGTCGGCTCGTCCGCAGCATCCACCTCGGTGACCGCGTGGGCGTACGCAGCCCCTGCCGCCCCGAAGGTCACGGTCGAGTCGATCAAGAACCCGGGGAACCAGGATCAGTCGACCGGTGGAGTGCGACTCTCGGTTTCGGGCTCGAACGACACCAGGCAGTTCGCCGTTTCATACCGGGGCGTCGACGGCGGCACGATCGACGGCTCGCAGGGGAGCCGGGACTACCCCGGGCTCTCGGTCGGGCCGATCTCGTTCACGGTCACCCCGACGACCAAGTTCGACGTTCCCGAGATCGGCGGCGGATCGAACACGGGCGCCGCGGCGCAGGGCGACGGGTTCGTCATCGGTGCTCCGCGCTTGAACAGCGCCACTCTCACGAGCACCGGCGACACGTCCGCCGCCGTCGGCGTCGATGCGGCCGGTGCGCACACCGGAGAAGCCGTCACCACGAAATATGCGATCGCGCGGGCGTCCCAGAGCATCGGCAGCTGCACGGACGGCGGCCAGAACTCCCCGAACTTCACGGGATTGCAGAAGTATCGCTGGTACCACGCGAGAGTGTGCATGCAGAGCGAATACGGAGTGAGCGTCGCGGAGACAGGCCGAACGATCATCGGTCGCGAACTGGACGCCCCATCGGTGCGATTCACCATCGCTCAGGACCCGGTGGTGAGCGGTACGACGGCGACGTACGATTTCGTGAAGAACGGAGATGAGATCGCGCTCGAGATCACGAAAGCTGATGGAGCCGAACTGCGCTTCAGTAACACGGGTGATGCGAGGTTCGTCTTCGAACCCGGGATGACCGTGATGCAGTGCGCCGGTGACCCGAACGACGGCGGCAGCTGCTCGTCGAGCTCCGCAGTTCAGTGGCGGAATGCGCCGAACCCGATCACTGTTCAGCTCAAGCCGGACCCGGGCGTCTGCTACGACGCGTCGAATCCGCCGAACGAATCAGAGCTGCGCGAGATGTTCACCTTCACCGGTGCAGATCCGCAGTACGCCCGGCCGCAGGCGGGCACCGCGGCGGGCACGAATATGCCTGTCGCAATCTCCTGGGGCGGCTGGAGCAATCCGTACCAGCTCAACGCAGCGACCATCAACGTCCCAATATGCGCAGCGCCAACACCGCCGGACCCGGGCGGCGATCCCGCCCCGGAGACTCCGCCGCAGACCCCGTAGTTCTCGTCCGCACGCACCACGTTTCGACCCGCCCCGCCGAAGGAGCCGCATGACCTCCCAGCCGCAGACCTCAACCCACGCCATCACGCCCGATCAGGCGCAGTGGGTCGCGCAGCTGTTCGCCACCACGGCCGACGCGATGGAACAGGCGATTCATGGCAAGCGCCGGGTGGTCGAGCTCGTGATCGCCTGCGCGCTCGCCGGCGGCCATGTGCTGCTCGAAGACGTGCCCGGGACGGGAAAGACGGCGCTCGCACGAGCGCTCGGTCAAGTGATCCAGGGCACCACCTCACGGGTGCAGTTCACCCCCGACCTGCTGCCCGGCGACATCACCGGCATCACCGTGTTCGACCAGCGCGTGGGCGCCTTCGAGTTCCATCCCGGTCCTATCTTCGCGAACGTCGTGCTCGCGGACGAGATCAACCGGGCGAGCCCGAAGACGCAGTCGGCGCTGCTCGAGGTGATGGAGGAGGGGCGCGTCACCGTCGACGGCACCAGTCACGACGTTGGCAGTCCCTTCCTGGTGATCGCCACGCAGAACCCGGTCGAGCAGGCCGGCACGTATCGGTTGCCGGAGGCGCAGCTCGACCGCTTCATGGTGAAGACCTCGATCGGCTACCCCGATCAGGCCGCGATGACGCGCATCCTGCAGGGTGATCGCCTGCAGCAGCACCCGCTTGCGCCGGTGGTGAGCACTGGTATGGTCACCCAGGCGCAGGAACTCATCAGTCGCGTGCACGTCAGCCCGCTCGTCGCCGAATACGCGGTGCGTCTGGTCGAGGCGACGCGGCGAGCGAGCGAGGTACGTCTCGGCGCGAGCGTGCGCGGAGCGCTGGCGCTCGTGCGCCTCGCCTCCGCGTGGGCGGCGGCGAGTGGGCGGCACTACGTCACGCCCGATGACGTGCGCGATCTCGCGATGCCCGTGCTGACCCATCGCCTCGTGCTCGAGCCGGAGGCCGAATTCGACGGGGTCACCGCGGCCCAGATTCTCGGTCAGATCATGCTCGATATCGCAGCGCCCCAGGAGAACGGCACCGCGTGAGCCTCGACACCTCGCGCGCCCCGGTTTCGAACACCGGAACGGGAACGCGTGGCGGCACCGCCACGCGGTTCGGCGACACCGTGCAGGGCACCGGCCGCGGTGTCACGCGTCGGCGTCGCGCGGCCCGACGCTGGTGGCGTCGCAATCGCCGTCGTCTGCGCCGTCAGTGGCGCCGCGTGCGTGAGACGGTGACGCCGACGGGCTATTTCGTGCTCGGGGTCGCGGTGCTCTCGGCGGTGCTCGGCGCGACGCTCGGCTGGGTCGAGGCCTGGTTCGTCGCGATCGGTTTCGGCGTGCTGCTGCTGGTCGGCCTGCCGTTTCTCCTCGGTTCGCGGGCCTACCTGATCCGCATCACCGTCGATCGGCTGAGAGTGGTCGTGGGCGGCGAGGTCGCGCTTCGCGTGGAGGTCGAGAACGCCGGTGCGCGCCCTGCGCTGCCGGCCACGGCTGAACTGCCCGTCGGAGAAGCGCTCCGCGAGATTCCGATCCCATTCATCGGGCCGCACGCCACCGCAGCGGTGCCGGTGGGAATCCCTGCGGTCTCCCGCGGCGTCATCGAAGTCGGTCCGCTGACCCTGGCGCGCCGTGATCCGCTCGGGCTCGTGCGCCGTGAAATCACTTGGCGCGACCGCCATCTCGTCCACGTGCACCCGCGCACGGCTCGACTGCCGCAGGGGTCGGCGGGGCTCGTGCGGGATCTCGACGGTGCGGCCAGTCGTCGTCTCACCGATTCCGATCTCTCGTTCCATGCCGTGCGCGAGTACGTGCGCGGCGACGCGATGCGACACGTCCACTGGAAGTCGACGGCGAAGACCGGAACGCTCATGGTGCGCCAGTACGAGGAGTCGCAGACGGCGCGCGCAGCCATTCTCTTCGACGCGTCGCGCGAGGAGTACGCCAGTGATGAGGAGTTCGAACTCGGCGTGAGCATCGCAGCGTCCCTCGGGCTGCAGGCCGTGCGCGAGGGGCGGGAGCGCTTCATCGCATCGCAGTGGGCCCCGGGACGTGTCCGTCCGAGCATCGACGGTCTCGAAGAACTGCCGTCGAGCACTCCGGCGCAGCTGCTCGACGCGTGGGCCGAGCTCGAACCCGCCGTCGACGCTCTCCCGATCGAACGGCTCACACGGAGCCTCGCAGAGTCGCGGCGCCCGCTCTCCATCGTCGCGGTCGTCACGGGTTCGGTGCCGGATCCGGCGCGCCTGCGCCGCGCCGCCGCAGCGTTCACCGAGGACGTGCGCGTGCTCGTGGTGCGGGCGGAGGTGCTCGCCGATCCTGCTGCACGATTGATCGACAACTGCACCATGTTCACGGTCGGTGCGATCGGCGATCTCCCGCAGCTGATGGTGCGAGGGGGTCTGTCGTGAGCGACATCCCATCCGAAGCAGGGCCGCGTCGTGCCGCTCGCGGGGCCGCCTTCGCGCGCCTCCGCTCCCCGAAGCCGAAGCGCGAGCCGCGCGCTCGCCGCCCGGCTCGGGGTCGCCGCACGCGCACGAGCCCTGCCCTCGTGGCGGGTGCGGCGGTGCTCAGCGCCGTCGCCGTCATCGCAGGCGCACTCTCGGTCATGCCGATCTATCGCACTCCGTGGGTGTGGCTCGTCGGCGGTGTGGCTTGGGCATCGGCCTTCGGCATCGTCTGGCTCGGTCGCCGCCTGCGATGGGGAGTCGGCACCGTCGCAGCCCTCATCGGCGCCTTCGTCGTCGGAGTGGTACCGCTCGCCGTTCCGAGCGCACTCGGCACCGGCCCGCTGGGACTCCTCAGCGGACTCGTCGATGGTCTGGCGACCGTGACGCTCGGGTGGAAGCAACTGCTCACCCTCACGCTCCCCGTCGGCATCTATCAGGCCGTGATGGTGCCGTGGTTGCTCGTCGCCATGGGAGCGACGGCGATGAGCGCGGCTCTGGCACTGCGCGGGGGCCGTCTTGCGCCGCTCGCTGCCATCCCGACGCTCCTCCCCGTCGCCTTCGGGGTCACCTTCGGCTCGTCGCAGGTGAGCGCGCCCATCGAACTCGGCGCGTTCACCGTCACGGCTCCTCGAGAGCTCGCGCTCTGGGCGGTCGTCTGCGTCGCCGGGGCGATCTGGGTGGCGTGGTCTTCGGGGATGGGTCGCCGGCGCGCCCTCCGTCTCGGTCGTTCCGCGCAGCCGGCCGAGGGTGCGGGCGGGGTTCGCCGCAACGCGGCGGTGCGCGCGATCAGCGGAGTGCTCACCGCGCTGGTCGCTCTCGGGATCGGCGCCGCCGTCGCGCCGCTCGCGAACGCCGACCGAAACGTACCGCGAGACCGCGTCGATCCCCAGCTCGTGGTGCGCGAGCAGACCAGCCCACTCGCAGGGTATCGCGCCGCGAAACGCGACGAAGCCTTCGCTGCGCCCATGTTCTCGGTGCGAACCGAAGGCGCAGCTCCCGCGAGGCTGCGCATGGCGGTACTCGACGGGTACGACGGCGTCGACTTCTTCGTCGACGCCGGCCCCGACGGGCGCTTCACTCGCTTCCCCAGCGGCGAACCGGTCGACGACCCCGTGACGGTCTCGGTCGAGATCGCAGAGGGATACGACGGCATCTGGTTGCCGGTCGCCCCGCCACTGGCGGCGCCGCTCACGTTCGACGGGCCGCGATCCGGCGCTCTGGGAGACGCCTTCTACGTCAACCGCGCGAGTTGGGCAGCGATCGCCGTTCCCGGCGGTCGCGGCGTGCGCGCCGGCGACGGCTACACCGGCGAGATGAGCGCTGCCGCAGATCGCGAGCCGAGCGGCGCCCCCGTGCAAGACGCGCCGTTGATCGATCTCGAACGCACCCCGCAACTCGCGCAGTGGCTCGACGCGCAACAGCTGCCGACGACGATGGACGGACTGCTCGAGGCGATCCAGCGTCTGCGCGACCGCGGCTACTTGAGTCACTCGCTCACCGATGGAGCGGGCGAACGCGAATGGCTCGAGACCGCCGCGACGGAGTACGGCACCAAGTTCGTTCCGAGTGCGGGCGGCCATTCGATCGCGCGCCTCGAATCGCTCTTCCTGCAGCTCAACGAGCAGCAGCGCGCCGCCGGTGAGGGTGCCGACGAACGGGCTCTCGTGGCGGGCATCGGCGACGACGAGCAGTTCGCCGCCGCCGCCGGCCTCATCGCTCGGGCGATGGGCTTCGAATCACGGGTGGTGCTCGGCGTCCGCCTCGGCGATGACGACGACGCCGGCGTGCCAGGCGTGCCCGCCTGCGCGGAGGTGTGCACCGGGGAGCACCTCGCGGCGTGGGTCGAAGTGCGGGGCGACGGCGGAGCATGGGCGCCGGTCGATGCCAGCCCGCAGGTCGAGACGCCGCCGAGCACGCTCGAACGCGGCGAGCAACTGCCGGAGTTCCCGTCCGTTCCGGAGGAGCGCGATGCGAGTCAGGCTGATCCGCCCTCTGGCACGAGCGGTGACGCGAACGAGCCGGCGGACTCGACCGACCGGAACGCGTTCGCCGCGCTCTGGCCGGTGCTGCGCGCGGTCGGCTTGTCGCTGCTCGCGCTCGTGCTGCTCGCCCTGCCACTGCTCTTCCTGCCCGTCGCGAAGCGGCTGCGCCGCAAGCGTCGCCGGGCCGCCGCCTCGCCGGAAGAGCGGGCGCTCGGCGCCTGGGACGCGTTGATCGACGGACTCGCCGACACGGGCCGCGTCGCCGCAGAGCCCGGCAGCCGCCGGGACGTGATGGAGCAGCTGGGCGTGCCATCGGGCTCGTGGCTCGCGTGGACCGTCGACCGGGCGGTGTATTCTCACGAGGGAATCGAGGGAAGCGACGCCGACCAGCTGTGGACGTTGGTCGATGAAGAACTGGCGGCACGACGAGCGGAACTCGGGATGTGGAAGCGCCTGCGCGCCGAATACTCGCTGCGCTCGCTGCTGCCATCAGCACGTACACGACGCGTCGCGCGCCCGCTGCGACGCGCGAACGCAGGAGGACGATAATGCGAATCGGAAATGCGCCAGAGGTGACCGCTGCCGTGCGCACCGACCCCGGCATGCTGCGGGCCGTGAATGAGGATTCGGCGCTCCTGGAGTTCCCGAGCTACCTCGTCGCGGACGGAATGGGCGGGCACGAGGCCGGAGACCAGGCGAGCCGCGCGGCCGTCGACGCGTTCGCGTCAGTGATCCGCCCCGGCGAGCTGTCGACCGTGCGCGATGTCGGCCTCGCGCTCGAGGCCGCCCGCGAAGCGGTCAGCAGCATCGCCGCTGACCGGGAGCGGGGTGCGGGGTGCACGCTCACCGGGGCGGTACTCGTGCGCCACGAAGGCCGCGCCTGTTGGCTCGTGCTCAATGTCGGCGATTCTCGGGTGTACCTGCACCGCGGCGCCGAGCTGCACCAGGTGACGATCGATCATTCTCTGCGCGACGAGATGATCGCCGGCGGGGCGAGACTCGACGCTCTGCCCGGTCGGAACGTCATCACGCGGGCCCTGGGGTCAGCCGACACCACTGCCGACAGCTGGTTGCTGCCGGTCGAAGACGGATCGCGGCTGCTGATCTGCTCGGACGGGCTCACCACTGAGGTCGACGATCAGCAGCTGCGCGCCGCCCTCACGATGGGCGGGCAGCCCGAGGCCGTGGTCGAGGAGCTCGTGCAACGCGCGAACGAGGCAGGCGGGCGCGACAACATCACGGTGCTCGTCGTCGATGTGCTCTCCGGCGGTTCGGCGTGGCACGTGACCTCCGATCCGGGGTCGGAGGTCGACACCGAGAGCGAGGACGATCGCACGCTCACTGCGACCGTGCCGAGGCGCGCGCAGTGAACGAGTCGCGGGAGCCGAGCGACGAGACGGTGGTCACCCCTCGGGTCGAGCCCGTCGAGGCGCCTGACGAGACCATCGTGACGCCCCGTCGCGCCCGGCGGGAGGCGACGGACGAGACAGTTGCCGTGTCGGGCGCGTCGCAGTCCGAGCGTCACGACGAGACCATCGTGACGCCGCGGGCGTCGCAGGCAGCATCGGCGGCGCCCGCGACCCCCGCAGCACCCCGCGCCCTATCGCGAAACCCGGCGCCGCCCGTCGACGAACCGGCTCCCCTCGAACTCCCGCCCGAACTCGCAGCCCGCATGTTCAAATCGCCGCTCGACGCCAGGTACCGTGTGCCGGAGGCGCCGAGCCCGGCACCCGACCATGCGCTGCCCCGCCGAGGGGTCAGCCCCGCGCTGCCGGTGATGACCTCGCAGCGTTCCGGCCGCCGCTCCGCTTCGGGCACCGACACTGACGCGAATTTCGGCCCGCCGCCGGAATCCCGCCCGGCGCCGCCCCCGGCGGATCGCACGGGCGTGCGATCGACCGCCCGCGCGAACCGGCGTTTCGGCATCGGAGCGGTCGTGGGGTTCGGGAGCAGCCTGATCGTGGCGGTCGGCGGGCTCTGGTTGGTCGCCGTACTCGCCTTCGGCTGACCCTCCGATCCGGACCGCCGGGGCAACGGCGAGGGTCTCTCAGCGAGACGCGGAGTCGTTGCGCGGGCGGCGGCGCAGGATCGCTCCGAGGCCGAAGAGGGACACGAGCCCGGCGGCGACGACGGCGATCGCAGTGATGAACGCCGCGTTCCCCGGCTCCGCCGGCTCGGGGGCGACGCGCGTACTGCTCGACGAGAAGGCCGCATCACTCGTGTCGGCGAACGGGCTCGTGGGTCCGCGCGTGGTGGAATCCGGGCGCAGGTCGAGTGCGGCAGCGGGGCGGATCACGCCCCACCCCACTTGGTCGTCGCGGGCGTCCGGGTTCGACCGCGCGGCGGTCGCCATGAGTCGATACGCCCATCCCTCGGGGCCTTCATCGGGGTACTCCTCCGCGAGCAGCGCGGCCGCGCCCGCCGCGTACGCGGTCGCGAAGCTCGAAGACGGGGCGTCCGGCGCGTAGCGGCAGTCGCCGCCGCCGGTCGATGTGGTGAGCACGTCCTGCCCGGGAGCGGCCACTTCGATGTGCTGGCCGTGAATCGAATCCGAGGTCGGCAGACCGTTCGCGTCGACCGCGGTGACGGAGAGCGCCCCGGGGTACGCCGCCGGGAAGCGCGGGGAGTCTTCGGTGTTCTCGGTCGTGCTCCGGTTGCCTCCGCTGGCGACGACGAGGGAGCCGCTGGCCGCGGCGTTCGCGGTCGCATCGCGAAGCGCAGGGGTGTCGACGTCATCGCTCAGCGCGACGACGATGACCTGCGCGCCGAGGTCGGTGGCGCTGCGTATCGCCTCGGCCAGACGCTCGGCGTCGGGCCCGAACCCCGCCCGTTCGCTCTCCTCGTCGGTGCCGCGGAAGATGCGCAGCGACACGATCCTCGCATCCGGCGCGAGGCCGACCGCGCCGGAGGTGTCGGCGGGGCGGGCGGCGATGACGCCGGCGAGCGCAGTGCCGTGGCCCTGAGGGTCGCCGAGACCGTCCGGCCGCTCCCCGTCGCTGATGAGCGACGTGCTTCCCGGCGCGAATGCATCGGCGAGCTGCGGCCGTGACACGTCGACGCCGGAGTCGATGACGGCGACGGTGACGCCCGCCCCGGTCGGCGCGGCCGCCCCGGTGTCCGCGGTGCCCTGGGGAGCCCAGCCCATCGCGGCGAACGCGCTCGGTGGACCGGGCAGACGCGCCATCACACCGACGCCGCACTCCTCAGCAGCGGATGCCCGGACCGGCGCGACGACGTCGGGGGCGGCCATCAGCAGACCGGAGGCGATGGCGGATGCCAGCGCGAGAGCGCCGACGCGTCGGAGCCCCCCGCGATCCGGAACCGCGCGGCGTCGGCTCATCACTGCGCCTCCGGTGTCGCCCCTGCGGCTTCCGGTGTGAGCGCGGGTCCGGCGGGCAGGAGGAGGATCCAGGGCGCCGGCACGGTGGTGATGTCGCTCGCCGTGTAGCCGAGTCGTGCCGCGCCCGAGGCGGGGTCGCCCGGAACCGCGTAGGCGGTGCCGCCGCCGTCGACGAGGGTGAGCGTGCCCGCCGCTCCGCCCCGCACGAGAGCGCCGCCGTCCTCCGAGACGGTGACGCGCGTGTTGCCGGTCTCGGTCACCGCTTTGTCATCCACGCCATCGCGGTCGTCGATCGCCGATCCGCCCTCCGCGAGTGCTGTGCGCTGCTCGTTCGCATCACCCACGAGCGTTGCGCAGGGTGCCGTGGTACCGGTCAGCGGGGTGAGCGTCTGCTGCGGCCAGTCATCGGCGCCAGCCGCATCGGCCGAGGGCAGGACCCCGATCTCCGCCGGACTGATCTCGACCTCGTCGCCGAGCGCACCAGCGCCGCCGCCGAGCAGGTAGAGGCGGTAGGCGAGGTCGCTCAGCCGCGAGAGCGATCCATCGGCCGTGAGCAGGTAGCGTTCGGAGTCGCCGCCGCCCGTGGGGCGGATCACCGATCCAGCTGGCAGGTCGACGCCCTCGATGGTGCCGCGTCCGTCGAAGGTCAGCGGCTGCAGATCGGAGCCGCGCGTGAAGAGTGCGAGCCATTCGCCGCGCACCTCGACGGTTGCGGCGGCGTCGAGACCGATCGCTCGGAGCACGGCCGTGCGATCCTGCTCGGGCACCAGGTAGCTCGTTCCGCCCGAGACGACGTAGGTCTCGCCGTCGCGCTCGACCACGATGCCGCTGCCGTCGGCCGCCGCTCGCATCTGCTCGTCGCCCACGTGCACGGATGTGGCGCCGGGAGTGGCGCAGGCCGCCCATCCGGTGCCGTCGAGATGACTCGTCTCCGGCAGCGTGTCGGGGGCGCCGAGAATACCGACCGTACCGCCGATCGGTATCCCTTCGAGTGCGCCCTGCTTCACCGTGACCACACCGAATTCGCCCTCGGGAATCGCCATGCGGGCGCTCACGGTGTTGATGACGGGGTGGAGCTCTCCCGCGACGCTGATGTACCGGGCGCCCGTGTCGCTCGCGACGATCAGACGATTGTTCTCCCAGCCGCTCGGCAGCTTGGGCTGCATGAGCCCGATGAAGACTCCGGCCAGAATCACCATCGCGGTCAAGGCGATACCGGCGAATACCGCTCGCAGCGGCTTCGCCGGTTCCAGCTCCTTGCCACCGGGAGCACCGCCGATGAAGGCGGACAGGAGCCTAGCCTTGCTGAAGTTCTGCGCCTCGAGCAGGTCCTTTTTCGTCGCCACGGGTTACGCGAGCCCTGCGGTGATCGCACCGAGCGGGAGCAGCAGCGCCAGCAGGACGACCTCGATCGTGTCTCCCAGCGTCGTGATGCGCATGCGCGCGCGTTCGCTCAGCAGTGTGAGGCCGGAGACCAGCCCGGTGGCGATCAGCAGGCCAGCGAGCAGCATGGGGGCCTGCTCTCGATGCGAGAGGATCGCGGCCACACCGGTCACCGCGAGGATCGCGGTGCCGCCCGCGAGCAGCACGATGACGGAGGCGCGACGCGCCGACTGCCGGGACTGGAACATCAGGACGGCGCCGCAGATGAGGGTGAGCACCGTCCCGATCCAGCTGGAGCTCGCCACGACAGGGGTGGCCACGAGCACGGCGATCGCGAACGCGATGCGCAGGGCGACGAGCAGTCGGTGCCCGGCGTCGACTCGGGCGGCGACGCGTTCGGGGTCGACCGGGGGCGGTGGATCGAACATCTCGTTCTCGGTCATCGGCGAGATAACACGAATGCGGGTGCTGCTGAGCGTGAGCCAGGGGAGCGCCCCGGCGAGGAGCCCGGCACAGGCGACCATGATCGCGTACGGGCCAGACGGGTCGACGCCCGTGATGCCGACGATGCCGGCCGGTACGACGAGCGCGAGACCGAGCGCCACGGGGAGGAGCAGCATCTCAGCGGGTTTCGTCGCGAGCAGGAGCGCAGCACCGCCGCCCGCCATCAGCCCGAGCCCGGCTGCCGCGAGTGCGAATCCCCACAGGGGCTGGTTCTGCGCGATGAGATATCCGGTGAGACCGGCGAACGTCGCCGCAGCGAGGCCGAACCCGAGTCCGGCCTCGTGCTGACGGATGCGGCACAGCGTGGCGGTCAGGGCGAGCAACACGAGGGTGCCGACCCCGGCGATGATGGCCGGCAGGTACGACGTGGAGGGTTGCAGGGCGAGGAGGATCGCGCTGAGCGCGACGAGCGTCAGGCTGACGGCGGTGGCCGTGCGAGCGGCATCCTCCGGCCGCCAGGCCGTGTGATGGGCGCTGGTCGCATCGATCACGGCTTCGACGACATCGTCGTACCGGCGGGGGACCGCCACCAGCTGGCCCCGCGTGAGCGTGAGTATCTCGCCTTGGTCGACGCCCTGCGCGATCGCGCCGCGCGTGGGATCGAGCTCCGAGCCGTCGGCGCGTGTGAGACGGTAGCCGCCGTGCAGCAGCGTGGCGTCGAGTACCCCGAGACCGCGTGCGACGCCGGGCAGCACCTCCAGGAGGGGCAGGCGACCGGGTATCGCGAGGTCGACTCGGCGCTCAGCATGCACGACCGATAGCCGCACTACGGCGCTCGTGTCGGTCGCTTCTGCGCTCACGTACTGCCTCCCCATCCGAATGATCGGGCTTTCCCCAGGTTCCAGCAAGCATCCTAGTGCGGATCGGGCCTCTCCGTCCCCTCGATCGCATTCCGCAGGGCGGCGCTACACTTGCTGGCGTGAGTCAGCCTGCGCCGCACCTGCGCCGGATCGCGCTCGATGCGGCGGGAGACCGGCATGATCTGGTGGTGCCTCAGAACGAGGCGCTCGCCGGAGCGCTCGCGGCGATCGGCGTGCACCTCGGGGCAGGGGAGCAGGTACTCGGCCCGGACGGCTCCGTCGTCGACACCGCCACCAGCGTTCGCGACCTCCGCGAGGGCGGGCTCTACGCTGTGGCCGGCGCGGCCGGTTCCTCCGCCGCGCGTTCAGGCGCTTCCGACCGCAGTGCGCACGTCAGCTCGCTGCCGTGGGCTCTGACCGGGTTCGGCCTTGCCGGAGCCGCGCTGGTGACCGCGGCCCCTGAATCGCGATGGCCGACGGTGATCGTGCTCGCGCTCGCCGCCGTCGCGGCTCTGGCGTCGAATTCGTTCGAACGCCGAGGGCGCGGCGCGGCGTTCGCCTCCGCACTCGTGCTCGCCGGGATCTCCGCCGCGATCGCCGTGTGGCCGAGCGTCGCGGGCACGCCTGGTCTTGCCATCGCGGTCGGCGCGGCGAGCGTCTCAGTGCTCGCCGCCATGCTCGGATTCGTGGCGAGTGCGCCACTGCTCCGCGCCGCGGCGACGCCGATCGTGGTGATCTCCGCACTCTTCGCAGCTCTCGCGATGGTCAGCCCTGCGCTCGGCTGGTCGCCCGCGCAGCTACTCATCGTCGCCGGTGCCGCTGCCGCGGTCGGAGTTCGCGCCGCGCCGAGCCTGCTGGTGGGCGTGGATCCGGGCTACCACATCGACTACGGGCGCTTCATGGTGCTGCGGTGGACCGTGCGCGGCCGGGTGCCCGAGTACATCGAGCGCGTCGACGAGAGCCGCGTGCGCGACCTCGTCGACGCCGCAGAGGCGCGTCTCGCCTCGACCGTCGTCGCCCTGTCGGTCATCGCAGCTGCGGGTATTCCTGCAGCTGTCGTGCCGTTCCGGAGCGGTGATCTGGTCCAAGTGATCTCGGCCGCGGTATTCGTCATGTGGATGGTGCTCGGTCTGCTCCTCACCTCCCGCCGAACGGCCGCGAACATTCTGCGTGTGCCGCCGCGCGTCGCCGTCGCGGTCGGACTCTCCGGGCTCGCCGTCGGAGTGGCGCCGATCGTCCCGGGCGTCATCGCCACCCTCGTCGCAGGCCTCGTGCTGGCGGCCGGGGTGATCGCGGCCGCTGTCATCCCGCCGCTCGCGCGAGGCGAGCGGTCGCTCGGCTGGTCGCGCACGGGAGATATCGTGGACAGCATCGCGGTCGCCCTGGTGCTCCCCTCCGGAATACTGGCTGCCGGAACGTTGAACCTATTGCAGGGAGTGCTGGCCGCATGAACGATGGTGCACGCAGGCGCAGTCGTCGAGGATCCGCGCAGCCGACCCGCCCGTCCGCAGTGGCGCGCCCGCAGCCGACGCAGCCGCCCTCGTCGCCCGCTCAGCACTCCGTGCCCCAGCGCGCGCAGCATCCGCGACCGCCGGTTCCGGGCGCGCCCGTCGGCGGCGTTGCGCAAGGTGCTCCCGCCAGGGGAGTGCCCGTCCAGGGCGCCCCGGCGCAGCGGGCCGCAGCGCAGCGCGCTACTGCCAGACGTGCCGCTGAGCGGCGCGCCGCCGGTCGGCCGGCCTCCGCTCAACGGTCGGATATCGGCCGGGTGAGCGCGGCGCTCGCCCGCTCGCGAGCCTGGGCCCGCCCTGCCGGCCTGGGGGCCAGACTCGCCGCGTACTCGATCGATGCCGCGGTCTGCTTCATCCTGGCGGTCGCGGCCTGGCTGCTCACGGGCAGCCTCCTCGTCGGCGGCCTCGTGCTCGCCGAAGCCGCGATCATTCTGCTCGTCGTCGAAGCGCGGACCGGTGCGACGGTCGGCAATCTGGCGCTCCGTCAACGAACCGCACGCGATGACGCGCCCTACTCTCCGGGCATGGCCCGGGGCCTCGTCCGCGGCCTGGTGCAGGGCGCGGGCAGCTTCGCCGCTTTCATCGGCGGCTGGGTCATGGTCGCGACGAGCGCAGCCGATCCCGAGCACATGGGACGCAGCCTCGCGGATCGCGCTGGGCGGACGCTGGTGGTCAAGGTTCCCTCAGCTGCGGAGCGCGAACTCTGGTCGAGGAACGCCGAGGCGTGGGCGCTCCAGGCACCGGTGCGTCCCGCCGATGCGCCGCCCGCCCCCGGCACGATGACGGGGGCGGGCGGGCATACTCCAGAAGCGGCGATGCTCGCTCACCAGCAGGCCGTCGCCCCTCAGGCGCAGCTCGCGCACGCCGGGGGAGTGCCGATCGCGCAGCCGACGCCTCCGGTGACGGCGCCCCGTGCTCCGGCAGCGGCGACGGTCGCGAGCGCCGCAGCGCCGCCGCTACCGCCAGGAGTGGTCGCCGTCGACGCACCGGTCGCCGCAGCGCCCGCTCCGCGCGAGGTGGGGACGCTGCTGCTGCTGAACTTCGACACGGGTCAGCGCGCGCAGTTGCGCATTCCGACCGTCGTGAATCTCGGGCGACGGCCCGAGGCGAGCGACCCCGAAGACCAGCTCGTCGTCGTGGAGGATCCTGACGGGTCGGTCTCGAAAACCCATCTCCGTCTCGAATACCGTGGAGACAGCGTCTGGGTCTCGGATCTCGGGTCGACCAACGGATCGGAGATGGTCGATGACACGGGGGCGACGAGCGCCCTCGTGCGCGGGGCCCGGGTGCGACTCGAAGACGGTGCGAGCGTGCGCATGGGTCAGCGCAGCTTCACGGTCGCGACGATCACGGGTGAACTGTAGGTGACGGTTCGCCGACGGCGGCGGCGCGAAGCGGCTCCGTCGCTGGTCGGGCTGCACTTCGGCGGAGTGCGAGATGCGGCTGAGGGGAATTGTTTCTTGGCGTCTGCGCCGAGTATCGCGTACCGTCTCTACTGGCGGCCTCGCTCAGAGCGAAGCGTCATCACGTCATGTGCTCCGCAACGGGGCCGAATCGTTGAGAAGGAGGAGTCGACATGGCTCAGACCATTTCCGCTGAAGAAGGGGCCCTGCGCAGAGGGCAGCAGGCTGTCGCCGAGGCGAAGTCGGGCATCGATCAGCAGACCAAGAAGGTGCGCGGTGATATCGAGCAGCTTCGCGGGTACTGGAAGGGTTCCGCCGCGGGCGCGTTCACGCAGCTCATGCAGCGCTGGGACGCCGAGACGGTGAAGCTCAACAACGTGCTCGTCGAGCTCGAGAACTCGCTGCGCGGCACCGAGCAGGATCAGTCGGCCACGGAGCAGGAGCACCAGCAGGCGATCTCAGGTCTCGGCGCAATGATGTCGGGCAACTAAGCACACACCGAACACTTTCAAGGGGAACGAAGAATCATGAGCATGCAGTCAATGTCGGTGCAGACCGCACAGGTGAGCGCGCTGGCCGCCGAAATCCGTACCGGATCACAGGGGATCCGCTCGGAGATCGAGCGACTCGAATCAGAAGTCGCGAAGCTCCGTGGGGCGTGGAGCGGTGAAGCGCAGGGCTCCTACGATGTCGCACAGCGCAAGTGGACGCAGTCGCTGAACGAGCTGCAGGCGCTGCTCGAGCGCATCTCGGGCAGCACTGAGCAGATCGCCCAGACCTACGACGCCAGCGACGCGCGCAACGCCGGACGCTTCGCCGGTTGATCTTTCCGGCCTGACACGGGTGTGAGGAGTCGCGGACGGAGATTCGCGAGCCTCACACCCCGGACGTCGTTGGCCGGCGGGACGCCGAGCACGAGGAATCACCATGTCGAGTGATTGCATAAGTTACGATCCCTCCGCGATGGAAGCTGCGATCGCGAACATCGCCGAGTGCGAGAACGCGTTGCAGCGGACTGTGGAGTACGCCCGCGAATACTGTTCGCTCGAGGGTGCCTTCGGGCTGCTGCTGCAGCCCCTCCAACCCATTCACAATGGTGCGCGCGACGCCGTCATGAACAATCTGCAAGCCCTCGGCGACACCCTCGCCGTGACCTCGCAGAGCGTGCGCGATGCGCTCGAGGACATGGGCAACTGCGAGCAGCACGTGATCGACATCTGCCAGTGCCACGAGGGCGAACTCGACACGGTCTGCCCGACCGAGCCGGGCGGCGAGCAACCGGCGCCCGCACCTGCTCCCGCACCTGCTCCCGCTCTTGCTCCCGGCGGCGGATCGCCCGGAGGCGGCGGATCGCCCGGAGGCGGCGGATCGCCCGGTGGCGGCGGATCGCCCGGAGGCGGCGGGGCTCCCGTGGCGACGCCCGAGGTGACGACACCCGAGGTGGACACACCAGAGCTGCCAGAACCGCCGACGCCGGGCGATGGTGAGTCCGACGATGAGTCGCCCCACGATGAAGACGGCGACAACGCCCAAGGCGAGCGCCCAGACGGGCATCCGGAGGGCTGCTGCTGCGAGGCGTGCAACGCGTTCCATCCGAGCGGATGCCACTGCGGCGTGTGCGAGGGGCACCCGGTCGGGTGCCGCTGCGCGTCGTGCGATATGCATCCGGGCGGGTGCCAGTGCGCGGCCTGCGCCATGGACGAGACCCAGGTGGGCTGCCCTCCGGAGTGCTCCGGATGCCAAGACGGCGTCGCGCATGTGCCCGAGTGGGTGCGCGAGCTGTTCTTCGGCGATCGCGAGCCCTCCCCTCAGGAGCTCGCGGACCTGCAGGAGCTGTGGGAGAACCGGGAGCCGGTCACTCCAGTGCGTCCCGGTACGGATGACGTGCGGCTCGTCGACGCCTCGCTGGAAACGCAGCCCGGCACGTCGTCGAAGACGGGGATCGCCTTCGATCTCGACGCGCTGATCACGGCCGCGTATTCCGATGCGCCCACTGTGGTGACCGATCGCACGGAGGTAACGGTATGAATGCGTACGCTCCACCCCTCGGCATCGACACGGTGCTGACGCCGCCGACGCCCGCGACGGTGCTCGAACAGACCATGTGGCGCGTCGAGCACCAGAGCGCATCTGGTCTCGGCATGATCGACACGGTCGTCAGCCTGCTCGTCGGGTTCAGCCCGCTCGAGGAATGGGTGCACAAGCCCTTCGTGGGCGATTGGCGCTCGATGGAACTCGCAGCCGAGGCCTGGCCGCGGTGCGGACAGGCGGTACAGCTCATCAACGAGCGCGTGTCGTCGTTCGGCGAATTCGTCACCGATGACTGGCAGGGCGAAGCCGCCTACGAATTCGGACGCTGTCACGAGCGCCTCGGCGAGCTGCTCGACGGGTTGCCGCAGCAGTGCGAGCAAGCCGGTGTCATGGATCAGCAGCTGGCGAACTTCGCCCGCGGCATCCTGGAATTCATCAACGAGGTGATCTCGGGAATCGTGTCGTTCGGGCTCGACCTCCTGTCGATCATCGCCGTGCCCGTTCTCGGTCAGATCAACGCCGCGAAGGTGCTCGCGATCGCCATCCCGATCGTCGCCGGCTGGGTCATCGAGGTCATCGACCTCTTCAACGAATTCCTGGGATTCATCGAGGCGGTCATCGCGATTCACACGGGCATCGCGAATCTGCTCGGTGGCGTGCGAAGCGCGTTGTCCGGTCTGACGGCGGCCGCATCGATCGGTCTCGCGGTCTACGAGACCGTGAGCTCGGTCGTGGGCGGCGTGCGAGACATCAGAACGATCAGCGGCGGCTCGGGGGGTGCTGGCGGCGGCGCACCCGGCGCTGGCGGCTCGGGGGCTGGCGGCTCGGGCTCCGGCTCGCAGCCGTGAACGTGATCGTCACTACGCAGGACCAGGAGACGCAGGGATGACGAGAGATCCAGCAGAGGCCATCGCGCAGCTGCAAGCCGCGACGGCGCAGCTCGACGCGCGCACTCGCGCGATGGCCGCGGCGCGCGAGCAGCGCGAGGCAGCACGTCGGGACGAGGCCGTGAAAACGGCTGAGGCGCGCCGTCGTGGTGAGCACGGTCGTGATTGGCAGATCTTGCAGCAGCGCATCGACCTCGGTCAGACGAGTGAGTTCGCCGTACTGCAGGGCCTCGACCTCTCGACCGAGGCGCGGGCGGTGCGCACGGCGATGGGCAAGACGTTGGGCGAGCTCGAGGATGCTGCGGAAGAGGAGCACGAGGGGCCGGTGCCGCTCACGCCAGAGATGGTCGAGGCTCAGCAGCGTCTCGTCGAGACGCTCCAGCGGTTGAGAGAGTCGACGAGGGCGAGCGGACTGCAGTGATGTGCACGGGGGAGAACAGGGAGACAGGGTCATGAGCGGAAAACGGATCGGCCTGGCCGAGGGCTTCGGAGATCTGCTCGGCACGCTGCGCGCGATCCAGGGGGACTACCCCAACAGGGCGGAGATGGCGTCGGTGAGCGGCATCAGCTCGGGGCTGGGACGCGAGTATTTCTCCGCGCTCGAGCAGGGCGGACGGCAGATATACGGTCAGGTCGAGAAGTTGGACGACGAACTGCAGCGGATTCAGGAAGCCATGAAGCTGGCGGTCGCGGAGCAGCAGGCAGTCGATGCAGAAGCGGCCGCCACACTGAACGCGCTGCTTGCCGACGTCGAAGGTCTCACTCACGATGTGACGGGATCGCAACCTGCCCCTGAAACGCCGAAGACTCCGCAGACTCCGAAGAACCCTGCCGGTGAGACCGAGGACCCCAACTCCGGTACGGAGTGGATGCTGTGATCCGGCGCGGAATCAGACTTTCCAGCGGCGCGTTCATGCTGGCTTCGGCCGTGGTTCTGATGAGCTACGCATCGCCGGCGGTGGCCGCACCGGTGGGTCCCGGCGAGCGCTCGGATCTGCTGTGGAATGCCAAGCGATGGCTCGATTACGCTGCGCTTCAGGAGGAGGGCGTCACGGGCGAGGGCGTCACCGTGGCGGTGATCGATGAGGCCATCAACACCGAGGTACCCGAGCTGGCGGGGGCCGACGTGGAGGTGCGGGGAACCACATGCGTCGATCCCGAAACCGGCGAGCCCGTGCAGATCGAGTCGACGGACCCGGCGATCTCGGAGCACGGGACGAACGTCGTGTCGATGCTCGCGGGGTCTGGGACGGCGGAGGACGGCGGCCCTGGAGCTGCGGGAATCGCACCGAAGGCTTCCGTCTGGTTCTACGGAGTCGGTGACGTCGAAGAAGTCGACCAGTGCGAACTTCGGGATCCGACCCGGGCCGATGGAGACATCGATCTCGCGCGCGACATCAGCCTCGGCGATGGGACCGAGATCTACGAGAATCCGAGCGGGGAGGGTGATGCGACCGCTCTCGCCGCGCGTGCGGCGATCCGCGACGGTGCCGACATCGTGTCGGTGTCGGTGCTCAGCGGACTCGGCGACTGGGATCAGGTGTTGATCGAAGCCCAGGCGCGTGGGGTCGCTGTTGTGACGGGCACACCCAATCCTGATACGGAATTGGGGTTCATCGGCGGCCCGTGGCTCACGAATGGTGCAGCGCCCGTGAGCGCGATCGACGCGAATGGCGAACTGCTCACGAGTGCAGCGACGGGAGACCGGGGCTCCGGATCGTCGAATCTCGCCTTCGCCGCACCTGGTGCGTCCCTCCTCGGTGTGGGCGATGAGTCCGCGTGGGGGCCGACGCGGATCGACGGGTCCTCGTATGCGGCGCCCATCCTCGCGGGGTCGCTTGCACTCATCATGCAGAAGTATCCCGATGCCACGGTATTTCAGGCACTGCAGGCGATGGTGCGCACGACCGGCGCCGGTGGTGAGCACGAGCCCGTGTGGAACGACACCCGGTTCGGCTACGGGTACGCGAACCCGAAGAGCGCCCTCGAACTGGATCCGCGAGAGCTCCCCGACGTGAATCCGCTGTTCGTCTCCGATGTTTCCGATTCGAGATGCGCGGCACCGGACGGCTCGGTCGGCACCGTGTCGGAAAATGGCGACAAATGGGCGTGCGAGTGGTCACTCGGGCCGTTCCCGCCGCAGGCTGAAGCCTATGCAGCCGTCGTGAACGACGGTGCCCAGGTCCTCTCAGACAGCGGCGAGCGGGTCGATTCGGTGTACGGGCAGGCCGACGATGCCCCGAGTGAAGCGACCGGCAGTACGCTGTGGGTCTGGATCGCCGTCGGAGGCGGAATCGTCGTACTCGTGCTGATCGCAGTCGTGGTCCTCGCCACGAGAAAGCGCCCGCGAGCAGAGAATCATCATCAGACTGTAGGAGGCGGACATGAGCGCTGAGGAAGAACTGCACCATCTCGCATCCGGCGCGTCGTGGCACCTCGACAAACTCTCCTGGATGCAGGAGTCACTGCGGAACGTCAAGACGCGAACCCAGGAGGTGCGCGAATCGATCGAGAACGGAGAATGGTCGGGCACGGCGGCCAGCGTCGCTGCCGCGCATCTGCAGGCCATGGAACTGACCTTGCAGAACGCCCGGAGCTGGCTGGACGACATCGAGAAGATCATTCCCAAGCACAGTGAGCTGATCCGGGAACGGGCTCAACAGGAGATTGAAGCGCTGCCGATGGGAGGCCTCCCTTCCACCGTTCGCGACGCGATCGACCGTGGGCAGCCAGAGGCGATGACCGCCTACGGGTTGATCGGGCTCGGAACCGGTCCCGTGGGAGTCGCGGTTGCGAGCGCGTTCTTCCAGGAGCGCCGGGAGGAGGAGGCCCGCAAAGCTGTGGATCGGATGAGGAAGTTCGTCGTCGAGCGCTCTGAGGAACTCGACCTCGCGATCCGCACCGGTTTCGATCGTGTCGATCCGAGCGATCCGAATATCAAGAATCAGCCCACTGGTGACCGCGACGGCACCTCGTCTCCGGTCACGGGAGGCCCTGGCCCGAGTGTGCCGCCGCCGGTCGGACGAAATCCGGGCGGAGGCGGTCCGACGGGTACCGGCCCCGGATCGGGCGGCGGCGGATCGGGCGACGTTGGGGGACCGGTTGATCCGACCGGACCGAATGGCCCGGACGGTCCGAACGACCCCACGCTCCCGCAGCCGCTCGACCCCGACTGGCCGCCGGTGATCACGGACCCACCGCCCTTCGACCCCGACGGGCCGGGTTCTGATGGCCCCGGCGGCCCGGAGGATCCGAATTGGACCGATACCGGGCAGCGCCCGAGCGTCGACAGCAACCTCGACGGGTCGGCGGTGCGCAGCGGTCTCGGGGCAGCCGGGCTCGGCGCGGCCGGCCTCGCAGCGGGAGCGAAGCTGGCGGGCGCCGGCGGCGGCAACTCCGGCTTCGGCATGGGCCTCGGCGCGGTCGGCCACGGAGGGCTCGGCGCGGCTCCCGCCGGGGCAGGCCTGACCGGCGGCGGCGGCGGCCTGCGCGGTGCGGCGGCGGCGGCCGGTGCCGGAGGATCGGGTGGCGGATCCGGCGCATCGTCGAACACCGCCGGCTCAGGCCGCGGCGCGCGCCCTGGAGGCATGATGATGGGCGGCGGCGCCGGCGGCGGCGCTGAGAAGAAGTCGGCCCGGTCTGGGTTGGGCGGGTACATCGCGCCCAAGCTCGAGGACGAGGGCGACGGCGGACCGGCAGCACGTGCCTCGCGCGCCGGCGGCCGCACCTCGGAGAGCGACGGCAGCTGAGGGGAACGCGGGTAGCTCGGCCTACTGGCCCGCGACCCAGAGCTGCCAGTTCTCGGCCGAGAGCGCAGCGGAGGATGCCGCGGCGACCTCGGAGATGGGTCGGCCCTCGGTGACCGAGTCGACCGCGAGCGCCCACGGGTCGCCGCCGTTCTCAGCGACGAAGAGATAGTACGATCCGGCGGCGTCGTAGGCTTCGAGCGCCCCGGCCTCCTGGTAGATGCGCTCGTCCGAGAACA
Source organism: Leucobacter manosquensis (assembly GCF_018304845.1). Taxonomy (NCBI): domain Bacteria; kingdom Bacillati; phylum Actinomycetota; class Actinomycetes; order Micrococcales; family Microbacteriaceae; genus Leucobacter; species Leucobacter manosquensis. The sequence goes on from NZ_JAFEVO010000001.1 coordinate 2,839,521, forward strand.
CGTCGACGCCCAGCGACGCCACGGCGGCTTTCAGCTCCGGATAGGCGATGAACTGCGCGGCGCCGGAGGCGTACTCGGCATACCGGGCGAAGCCCTCGAGCGCCGCCGTCGAGGTCGCCCAGCTCTGGGACGGCGCCGCCGTGTAGTGGATCGCATGGGCGAATTCGTGGATGAAGACCGCGCGCCGGTCGAAGTCGGCACCGGGCCCCAGTACGACGGTCGTGCCGCCGGTCGCCTGGCCGGTCGCGATGCTCGGGTCGATGATCTCCGAGCCCTGGGGGCGATAGCTCGACCGGGCGAACCCGGCGGCGTCGATCTCGCCCTCCGGTTTCTCCAAGTTTCCGTACCGCCACCGCTCGAGACGTTCATTGCTCGCCGTGATGCCCGAGGTGAAACCGGTTTGCGGCACGTCACCGCCCATGCGCGTGGCGAGTTCGAGCGTCGTCACCGCCGCCTCTTCGGCTTCATCGATGGTGCGCGTCACCAACTCTCGCTCGTCCTCCAGTGCGAACAGCACGACGTGGTCGCGTCGCTCGACGTAGATCTTGCCGTCGTCCCAGGGCTGGATCACGTCGCGCGGCACGAAAGAGGTGATGCGCAGCGAATCGCCGCTGCCTGTCGTCGTGATGCGGTAATAGCTGCCCTGGGTGAGAATCAGCCCAGCGTCGGCCGCCCCGCTCCCGCGCATTTCGTTCGCAGGGAAGCCGAGGTCGACGCCGATGTTGACCAGTTGGGACCCATCGGCGTCGGTGTTCGGGGCGATGAAACCCGTGGTCCAGCCGAGTGCGGACAGGTTGTCCCACCACAGCGCCAGCTGCGCCTGCGCGTCACCCTCCGCGTACGAGAGGAACAGCTCTCGATCGTGCTGCTGCAGGGCCTCGTTCATGTCGAACCACGCCTGATCGTAGCTGCTCGTCTCAGCGTCGTAGTCCTCCTCGACCCAGGCTGGGGTCGTGTCGCCAGCCGGCACCGCCGCTGCCTCCCCCGCCGGGTACGGGGTGGGCCAGTTCAGGGCCGCGACCGAACCTGCGACGCCGAGGCAGAGCACGGTCGCCCCGATGACGATCAGCTGGGCCAGTCTCGCCCGGCGGTTTCTTCGACGCGGCTGCGTCGCAACGTCGCCGGTTTCGCGGGAGGCACCCGCGCCGCTCGTGTCTGCGCTCATTCGCCCGCCACCTCTGCGACCTGGATGAACCGGAGCGTCTGGCCCTGCACGCCTGCGCCACCGCTCGGGGTAGCCGCGATCGTGAAGACGTACTGCGTATCGCCCATCGTGATCGGGTATTGGGAGAGCGGTGGCAGCGTGTCGTAGCCGACCTCCGCTCCCATGACGTCGTCGGGGATCGTGCTGAACTCGTTCATCACCGGAAACTTCGCAGCAACCGCCTGCGGGTCGAGGTCGTCGGGGCGCAGTCGGGCGTCCCCCTGTCGCACCAGGCACGAGCTGCTGAGCATGCCGTCCTGACGCGAGAGCTGAGACATCTCCAGAATCATCGATTTCGGGTCGGCGCAGACGCTCTCGTCGCTCCCGGTGCCGGCATCGGAGAACGTGGTCTCGAATTCGTCGCCTGCGATGTCGAAATCGATGGTCGATCCGGCCGCGATCCCCGCCACGCGCCAGGGGCCGACGGCCGAGGGCGCGCGCGATGCATCGGAGGCGCTCGGCTCGTCGTCTCCGTCGTAGTAGAAGGGGCGGGTGAGCCAGAGGGCCTGCGTGAGTTCCGAGGTGAACGACTCGCCATCGACCGTGTAGTCATAGGTGAGAGCGACGGGAACGGACACAGTGTCCGCAGTCTGCGGTTCGCCGGTGAGGTAACTCGACCCGGCGTTCGCATAGACGAAATCGCCGGGGTCGTATCGGTAGTCCAGGGTGAGGCCGAGCTGCTCTGCTGAGGCGATATCTCCGTAGAGCGGGGTGGCGCTGTCGTCGGTCTCGGGATGCAGCGCTGGGTCGGCTGCGTCGCGCCACGCCGGATCACCCGTCGTCGCAGCGGCGAGGAACTTCTCGACGGCCGCCGCCGCGCCGCCCTCGAGTGCGTGCGCCTTGGCGCCCGCGAGCCAGGCGAGCGCCGGAACCGTCGCGATGACCAGCAGAGCGCACACGATGAGCGTGATGATCGTGCCCGTCGTCCAAGCCCGCTCGTGGGGCGGTCTGCGAGCCCGCGCGTATGCGGGCCGGACATGCGGGTGCGCCGGGTCGGCCTGGGGCGCCTGCGTCGAAGCCGGGGCGAGGTGACCGGTCCAGCCCGATCCGTCCCAGTAGCGCAGCATGCCGCTGCCGGCCGGATCCGGGTACCACGCGGCCGGCGGCGTCGCGGCCGTTCCCTCAGCGAGCTCCACCGAAGTATCCCTTCATGCACGTTTCTCATCAGCGTCGACGCTCGCGTCGACCGCGGATCGGGGCGCTGCGCCGATGACCCGCTCCTGTCCGAGAGCTTAATCGTTCCCGAGGTGGCGCGACGGGGGAAAAGGGCTGCATCCGCGTCGGGAGCCGTTGGTAGTCTGAACCGGTGGCAGCACCAGGGAACGGCCGGGCCGAACACCGGCTCGAAGGAGCACATCGATGAGCAGTCGACTCGCGCCGCCGCGCGTGCCCTCCGGCAGCGTCAATCTGCAGGCGCCCCCCGAGATCGAACCCTCCGAGGGAGGCAGCAGTCTGCTGACCTCGGCGCTTCCGATGCTCGGCAGCGTGGGCGCGATCATCATGGTCTCCGTGAGCAACGCCGGTCCGACGGGCTGGATCACCGGTGGAATGTTCCTCATCTCGGCGCTCGGGTTCGTCTTCGTGAACGGCTGGCGGCAGCGGGCGACGCGGCAGGCATCGATTCTGAGCTCGCGCCGCGAGTATCTCGCGTACCTCACCGATCTGCGCGACACCGTGCGCACCGCGGCGAAAGCGCAGCGCCGCGAGCGCAACTGGCGCTATCCCGCCCCTGAGACGCTGAGCTATCTGGTCGAAGACGGTACCAGGGTGTGGGAGCGCGGCGCTGCAGACGACGACTTCCTCACGGTGCGCGTCGGAACCTGCGAACAGCCGCTCGCGCTCACGCTGGTCGCCCCAGAGCTGCCTCCGATCGCAGATCTCGATCCGGTGGCGACGACGGCGGCGCACCGCTTTCTCGCAACGCATGAGACCCAACCGGACCTGCCCACCTATGTGCGCGTCTCGCATTACCGGAGCGTGCAGCTCGTCGGCGACGACGTCGATCGCATCCGGGGCCTGGCTCGGGGCATGATCTGCCACCTCGCAGCGCTGCACAGTCCCGACGACCTGCAGATCGTCATCGCTGCCGGCCCCGAATCGCTCCCGCAGTGGGAGTGGGCGAAGTGGTTGCCGCATGCGCAGTCCACCCGACTCAGGGACTCGCTCGGCCCGGCTCGGATGATCGGCTCGGATCTCGACACCCTGCTCCGCATGCTCCCGGCGGATCTGCGCGAACGCCCGCGATTCTCGGCAGGCGGGGGCTCGCCCTCCAGCGGCCCGCACCTCCTCGTCGTCGTCGACGGCGCCACCGTGCCGCCCAGTGACTCGGTATTCGCCGGTGGCCTGCAAGGAGTCACCGTGCTCGATCTGCCGAGCGCTTGGGACGACAACGACGATGCGTACACCGCACGCGTCTACATCGGCTCCGGCACCGCAGAGGTGGCAGAGGGGCGCACGCAGGCGCAGACCATCGCGCCCGACGACATGAGCCTGGTCGAGGCGGAAGCGGTTGCGCGCCGTCTCGCACCGCTGCACCGAGAAGGCGGCGGCGGAGGGTCGGTATCCCGAGCGAGCAAGCGACAGCAGGAGCTGCTCGAGCTGCTGAGCCTGCCCGACGTTCGTGATCTCGACCTCGAGCAGCAGTGGCGATATCTGCCCGAGCGAGACCGGCTGCGCGTGCCGATCGGGCAGGACACGAATGGCGCCCCGCTGATCCTCGACCTCAAGGAGTCCGCTTCGCAGGGCATGGGCCCGCATGGTCTGATCATCGGCGCCACGGGCTCGGGCAAGTCCGAAGTGCTGCGCACGCTCGTGCTCTCGCTCGCATTGACGCACTCGCCCGAGCAGCTTAACTTCGTGCTGGTGGACTTCAAAGGCGGTGCGACATTCGCAGGCATGGCCGACATGCCGCACGTGTCGGCGATCATCACCAACCTGGGCGAGGAGATCAGCCTCGTCGACCGCATGCAGGACGCCCTGCAGGGCGAGATGACGCGGCGTCAGGAGCTTCTGCGCTCGGCGGGGAACTTCGTGAACGTCGGCGAGTACGAGAAGGCGAGAAAGAACGGTCGCAGCGACCTGCCGCCGTTGCCCGCGCTGCTCATCGTCGCCGACGAGTTCTCCGAGCTGCTGAGCGCGAAGCCCGAGTTCATCGAATCGTTCGTCGCGATCGGCCGCTTGGGTCGTTCGCTGCACGTGCACCTGCTGCTCGCTTCGCAGCGACTCGAGGAGTCGCGCCTCAAGGGACTCGACACGCACCTCTCGTATCGCATCGGACTGCGCACCTTCTCGGCGGCTGAGTCGCGCACCGTCATCGGCGTACCCGACGCGTATCACCTGCCGCAGGAGCCGGGCGGCGGTCTGCTCAAAGTCGGCAGCGATGACAACCTCACCCAGTTCCGCGCGGCCTATGTTTCCGGACCACCGCCCGCACGACGCGCGATCGCAGCAGACGATGCGTCGGCTGCGCCGGGCGCGGTGCGTATCACCCCGTTCACGGCGGCTGCGAAGCAGCTCACCGACCCCGCTGACGAGGCAGCGCGCCAGGCCGCCGAAGCCGAGCGTCGAGCCGAGGAGCTCGCAGCGGCAGAACCGGAGGAGACGCGCAGCACCTTCGAGCTGGCGGTCGCCCGGATGTCAGGCATCGGGCCGGCCGCGCACCAGGTGTGGCTGCCTCCGCTGGAGGAGCCGGCGACGCTCGACCAGCTGCTCGGAAAGCTCGCGGTCAGCTACGAGCTCGGCCTGCACGCTCCCCGCTGGCGCGAGCACCGCAGACTCACCGTTCCGGTCGGCATCGTCGACGTGCCGCTCTATCAGCGACGGGACGTGCTCACCCTCGACTTGTCGGGTGCCGCAGGGCACGTCGCGATCGTGGGTGCTCCGCTCTCCGGCAAGAGCACCGCGGCTCGGACGCTCGTCTCGGCGCTCGCGCTCACGCACACCCCGCACGAGGTGCAGGTGTTCGTCATCGACTTCGGCGGCAGCTTCGCCGGGCTGCGCAATCTCCCCCATCTCGCGGGCCTCGCCACGCGAGGCGAGCCGGAGGTGATCCGTCGCACGGTCGCCGAGGTCACGTCGCTCCTCAACGCACGAGAGGCATACTTCCGCGCGCACGGCATCGACTCGATCGACACGTACCGTGCACGGCGCGAGCAGGGAATCGTCGACGACGGCTACGGCGACATCTTCCTCGTCGTCGACGGGTGGGCGACGCTCCGAAGCGATTACGAGAATCTCGAGGCTCCCGTGCAGCAGCTGGCGGCCCGCGGCCTCAGCTTCGGCGTGCATATCGTGCTGACGGCGAGTCGCTGGCTCGACATCCGACCCAATGTCAAGGACCTCATGGGCGGGCGCATCGAGCTGCGACTCGGCGACGCCGCCGACTCCGAGGTCAACCGCCGTGCGGCGGCGAACGTATCGGCGTTGCCTGGTCGCGGCCTCGATCCTTCCGGCCTCCAGATGCTCACCGCCCTTCCCCGCATCGACACCGACACGGCAGCAGAGACCCTCGTCGACGGCGTCGACGACCTCGTCGCAAAGGTCAGCAGCGCCTGGCAGCGCGAGCAGGGCCCGAAACTGCGTCTGCTGCCGGAACGGCTGCCGCTCGACGAACTGCGGCAGCATCCGGCCGCGAACCCCCAGCAGTTGCTGCTCGGACTGGACGAGGCAGCACTCGCGCCGATCGGCATCGACCCCGCTCGCGAACAGCACCTGTTCTTGTACGGCGACTCGGGTTCGGGCAAGTCGTCGATGCTGCGCGGCATCGTGCACGAGATCACGCGTCGCTACGAGCCGGGCCAGGCCCGCATCTTCATGATCGACTACCGGCGCGCGCACCTCGGCGAGATTCCCGAGGACTACCTCGGGGCCTACCTGACGACCGCCGAGCAGGCCGCCGGTGCGGTGAACCAGCTCGTCGAGTTCTTCCGGGGGCGGCTCCCCGGACCCGACGTGACGGCAGACCAGCTGCGCAATCGCAGCTGGTGGACCGGGGCCGAAGGATTCATTCTCATCGACGACTACGATCTGGTGGCCACGCAGCAGGGCAACCCAGCGGCACCGCTCGCGCAGCTCCTGGCCCAGGCCGGAGACCTCGGACTGCACGTCGTCGTGACGCGTCGTTCCGGCGGCGCGTCACGTGCGGCGTACGATCCGATCCTGCAGGGCATGACCGATCTCGGCGTCACCGGCATCCTGCTGAGCGGAAATCCCGAAGAGGGCCAGCTGATCGGAAAGGTCAAGGCGATTCCGAGCGCCCCGGGTCGCGCACAGGTCATCTCGCGGTCGCGCGGGTATCAGGTGGTGCAACTCGCGTACGCCCCATCGTCGCAAGACGCCCCGCATGACGAGTCGTGATCGCCGGGATTCTCGAATGGGCCCCAGAACGGTACCCTGTCAGAGTTACCGCCGCGTCGCGCCCCGATCGCGAGGCTGCCGTGCCGATCGGCAGCCTGACACATCGCCAAACGGAAAAGAGTGATTCATGGTCTACGAGAATTCGACGCAGCTCGGTGCTGGGTTCTTCCTCGTCTTCGGTGTCTGGTCGCTCGTCGGCCTCGCGGTCTACGTCTGGTACCTCTGGTCGCTTTCGCGACTCTTCCCCTACCTGGGACTGCCCTCCGGGTGGGGCTGGATCCCGCTCTGGAACCAGTGGCAGCTGATCCAGCGGGGCGGTCTCCCGGGCTGGCTCGCGCTGTTCATGATCGTTCCGGGTCTGAGCATCATCGTGCTCGTGGTCTCGATCATCGCGATTCACCGCATCAACACCGAGTTCGGCAAGGGCGCCGGTTTCACGGTGCTCGGAGCGTTCATCCCGCCGTTGTGGGCGACACTCTTCTCAGCTCAGCTGCGGGATCGAGAGTTCGACGCAGCGGGATACGCCGCCGCCGGCTACCCCGCGGCTGATGGCTTCGGGGCCGACGGAGCCGGCTACGCCGGTGCGCCGGCGTACGGGACTGGCGGCTTCGCGCCGCAGCCCGCAGCGGGTCAGCACGATCCCAGTTGGCAGGGCCTGCCTCCGGTGCCGCAGCAGCCGGCGGTTGCGCAGGACCCGTGGGCCGCAGCCCCCGTGCCGGAACCTGCGAATGGCGGATGGCAGCAGCCCGCGCCCCCGCAGCCGGTGCAGAGCCAGCAGCCGGTGCAGCACCAGCAGGCAGGGTCGAGCGCGCAGCAGCCGGTCGTGAACAACTGGGGGTTCAGCAATACGACAGAAGGCGATTTCGAGCGTCTCGCGGCTGAGGGAGTCGCGCCGCGCGCGCCGCAGCCACTCGGCGTGGAAGCCCCTCCGCGCCCCTTCTCCTGGCCCGCCGTCGAAGACACCAACGTCGAGCACGAGTCCGGCCCGATGGTCCTTCCCGAGCCGTCAGCCGCAGTGCTGTCGCAGGCTCCCGAGAGCGACCAGCGAGCAGCGCCCGGTCCACCCCCAGTGCCCGCGCACCCTCCCGTGGGCCCGGGGGCGGAGCCGCTTCCGACGCCCGCTCCTGAGCCGTCGATCTTCGACCGTGGCGCTCCAGCCCAGCCGGCGGCCGAGCCCGTAGCCCAGCCGGCGGCCGAGCCCGCTGCGCCGACTCCCGCCGCCTCCGTCGCTCCACCCACTGCTCCGGTCGCGGCATCGACGGCTCCCGCCACGACGCCGGCGGCGCCCGTCGCTGCCGCGCCTCCGGCCGCGCCTCCTGTCGCCGCACCGGGCGGGCTCGATGAAGATCACACGGTCGTCGTGTCGCGACGCTCGCGGTGGGCGCTCGAACTGCCCGGCGGCGAACTCCTCGAACTCGACGGCGACGACATCGTCATCGGTCGCAAGCCGGAGGCGCGTGAGGCGTCGTCGGTGCTGCAGATCACCGATCCGACGCGTACGACGTCGAAGTCGCACGCGCGCCTGCGACGCGCAGGCGAGGACTGGTCGATCGAGGACCTCCAGTCGACCAATGGCGTCTCGCTCGTCGGCGTCGACGGAACCGCGACGCAGCTCGAACCGGGCCGGGTCGCTCCGGCTACGGAGCAGATGATCATCGGCACGCTCGAGGTGCGGTTGCGGCAGCTGTAGCAGGGGCAGCGGTGCGCCTCGGCTCTGGTGCGCCCGATGGGGCACTGCAACGCCCCGCGCGGCGCCAGCAGCAAGCTGAGTGATTTGTCAGGAGTGACACGCTGACTCCACAGGCCGCCGGGCGTAGGGTGTCTTCTGTTGGGCTCAGCCGCCCTGCACGACCACATGGAGGTACGCGATATGAAGGTCATCAGCTACAACTTGCGGAAGAACCGCGCCCTCAGTGAGCTGGATGCGCTCACGGACGATCACGGCGTCGATGTGCTCTGCCTGCAAGAAGCTGAAGCCGTCGCGCTTCCCGCACGACTCGGGCACCTCTCACTCGTGCACGCGACCGAGCGCAACCGCCTCGGTCTTGCGATGTACGTGCGCGACGGGCGCTTCCACACGCGCTCCGCCCACACGTTCCAATTGAAGAAGTCACTGCACGACCGTCTGCTCGCCCCCGCTCACGAGCGTCTCCTGGGGGTGCGGATGCATGATTCGGAGTTGCAGCGCGACCTGGTCGTCGCCTCGTTCCACGCGGCCCCGCTCACGGCGCTCAACTCGTTGCGCCGGCATCAGATCCACGCCGCCCTCGCCGAGCTGCGCCACCTCGGGCCCGGTCTGCCGGCACTCATGGTCGGAGACTACAACTACCCGGTGTTCAAAGGACGCCTCGATACCGAGATGCGCGACACCGGCTACGAGCTGAGCCTCAGCGACAAGCGCACCTACACGCGCTACAAGATGTTCCGAGGCCACTTCGATTTCGCGACCTCGATGGGCCTCGACATCGACAGCGTGCGTACGCTCGACCGCGGCACGTCGGATCACCTTCCGATCATGGTGACCGCCTCGATGTCCGAGATCCCGGCGCTGCAGACCGCTGCCGCATAAGGCACCGCCTGTGTCGTGCGACGCGGTTCCGGACCTCGGATCCGGCTAGCGGCCCGCCCCGTCGTACAGGGAGAGGAGGCCGCTCCCCGGGGTCGCCGTGTGGCGGGACAGATGGTTGCGGTGCTTCGCGCTGTTCTCGACCACGAATGTCGCCATGGTCGGGAGATACCGGTCGTCGGCGCTCTCGATGACGGTGCCGAACTCGTTGTAGGCGAGGCGGCGCACCCGCAGCAGTGGGCTGCCAGGCGCGATGTGCAACTGCTCCACCTCGAGCGGGTGCGCCGCGATCGCGTCGATGACGTGGCGCGCGCGAGTCGGGACGATTCCGACGTTGGCGAGTGCCTGCGTCACGCTGCCGTGCTGGAAGTCGGTGCCGAGCAGGTGCTTGCCGATCTCGTACGGGAACAGCGAGCGCTCGAGCATCGCAGGTTTCTCGTCGAGGTAGCGCACGCGGATGATCTCGATCACCGGTGCATCCGGCGCGATCTGCAACTCGCGGGCGCACTCCTCGGTCGCTGATCGGCGACTCGCCTCAATGACGCGTTGGCCGGGCGTCAGCCCCAGTTCGCGGGCCCACTCGCTGAACGAGATGAACGTGTCGAACGATTGCGGGGGAGCGGTGTGCTGCACACGAGGCGGGGTTCCCCGGCCACCCACGATCATGCCGTCGGCGCGCAGAGCGGCGAGCGCTTGGCGCACCGGGCCGCGGGATGTGCCGAACTCGGCGATGAGCGATTTCTCGCTCGGAACCTTCTCGCCGGGCTGCCACGCGCCCGTTCGGATGCGGTGGATCATCTCCTCGTACAACTGCACGTGGAGCGGCGATGAGGTCGTCATGTGGCCACTGTATAAGTCACGACTTGGTTACGGCCGCCCGTGGGGTAACGGCTGCGTGAACGATCGGCGAACGGCGGGTGAGACGAAGGGGCCGGCCCTACTGCGGGAGAGGATCGGCGGAGTCGACTCCCGTCGGCGTCGATCCGGCGCCGTCGGAGTCGCCTCGGTGGTCCCGCCCGCGGCGGGGCCCGAAGGGCTCGCTGCTCATGCCGTCGGCGGATGCGTTGAACCGGTGCAGCGAGACGCGCAACTGCTCGAGCTCTCCTGGGCTCCAATCGGCGAAGCGCTCGTGGTACGCGTGCGCCCATTTCTGGCGGATGGCACCGAGCAGCTCCTCCGCCTTGGGGCTCGGCGTGAGCAGTACGACACGGCGATCCTCGGCCGCTGGCTGCGTGTCGACCAGTTCGAGCTCGCGCAGCTTCGTCACCTGCCGGCTCACCATCGCCTTATCCATGTCGAGCATCTGGCTGATCCCCGTCGCGGAGATCGGGCCTTTGCGCAGGATCAGCTGCAGCATCATGATGCCGATGCCTTTGAGCTCGGGGTCCACCTCTTCCGCGTACCGCGCCCACCGAGTGCGCGCGAAGGCGAAGACCTCGGAGAACTCAGCGATGATCTCGGAGATGCCGTCGTGGTTCGCGGCATCCGCGGCGGGCTCGCTGGCGTCGTGCATAGCTACTAGTGTGCCGCGCCCAGCCCGCTGCCGCGCCCGGCGCGCTGGAGTGTTCCCGCGCGTCGGTTCATCTCGCGCTGCGCAGGCGCCCGGCCCGCGGCGCGAATGCGCACCCGCGGCAATGCGGCAGAATGGAGGCGTGAGTCGGCGTCGCACTGCGCCGACGACGCGAACCCGAGAGGCGAGACGTGACGCAAAACGGCAGCATCAAGATCGGCGTGATCGGTGGCGGGCAGCTCGCCCGCATGATGGTTCCCCCGGCGATCCACCTGGGGCTGCGCATCAGCGTGCTCGCCGAGAGCGAGGGAGCGAGCGCCGAGCGTGCTGCTGATGTCGTCGGCGACTACCGTGACGCCGAGACGGTGTACGCGTTCGCCGAGACCGTCGACGTCATCACGTTCGACCACGAGCACGTGCCGCAGTCGATCCTGCACGAGCTCGTGTCGCGCGGCGTCGCCGTGCACCCGCGCCCGGATGCGCTGCAGTACGCGCAAGACAAGATCGTCATGCGCGAGAAGCTCGCAGAGCTGGGCGTGCCCATCCCGGACTGGACCGCCGCCGCCGACGAGACCGATCTCCAGGCCTTCCTCGACGCGCACGGCGGACGAGCCGTGGTGAAGACCGCGCGCGGCGGGTACGACGGGAAAGGCGTGCGCGTCATCTCCGACGCCGCAGAGGTCCGCGACTGGTTCACCGCGCTCGCCGAAGACGGGAACGGCGGTTCTTTGCTCGTCGAAGAGCTCGTCGATTTCGTGCGAGAGCTCTCGCAGTTGGTCGCACGTCGGCCGAGCGGGGAGACATGCACCTGGCCGGTCGTCGAGACGATCCAGCGCGACGGCGTCTGCGCCGAGGTGCTCGCTCCCGCCCCGACCGACCGTGCCGAGGTCCTCGAGCGGGCCGCCGGCATCGGCGCGATCGTGGCCGAGGGCGTCGATGTCACCGGTGTGCTCGCCGTCGAGATGTTCGAGACCCGCGACGGTCGGGTGCTCGTCAACGAGCTGGCCATGCGCCCCCACAATTCGGGGCACTTCTCCATCGAAGGGTCGGTGACGAGCCAGTTCGAGCAGCACCTCCGCGCCGTCGCGGACCTGCCGCTCGGCGATACCTCCATGACCGCGCCCGCAGCGGTCATGGTGAACGTGCTGGGCGGGCCGGCCGAAGGCCCGATGCCGGTGCGATACGCCGAGGCCCTCGCTGCGCACCCGCGCGCCAAGTTCCACAGCTACGACAAGCAGCCGCGGCCTGGACGGAAGGTCGGGCATGTCACCGTGACGGGCGAGCAGCTCGACGTGGTGCGCGCGGAGGCGATCGCCGCTGCCCAGCACTTCGAGTGATCCTGCGCGCCGATACGATGGAGAGCATGGCTGAATCCTCCGCACCCCTCGTCGGCGTCATCATGGGCTCCGATTCCGATTACTCGGTCATGACCGACGCCGTGCAGGTGCTGCGCGAGTTCGGCATCGCCCACGAGGTCGAGGTGGTCAGCGCGCATCGCACCCCCGACAAGATGGTGACCTATGCTCGCGAGGCCGCCGCCCGCGGTCTCCACGTGATCATCGCGGGTGCGGGCGGAGCGGCGCATCTGCCCGGCATGGTGGCGTCCATGACGACGCTTCCGGTGATCGGCGTTCCCGTGCCGCTGGCGAAGCTCGACGGACTCGATTCCTTGCTGTCGATCGTGCAGATGCCCGGCGGCATTCCCGTGGCGACTGTGTCGATCGGCGGCGCGAAAAACGCAGGGATTCTTGCGGCGCGCATCCTCGGCTCATCCGACACGACGGTCGCGAAGCGCCTCGCCGACTACGCCGACGGCCTCACTGCCGCCGTGGGGGAGAAGAACGACGCGCTCAAGGAGCGCATCGCGGCCGAGTAACCGTCGACCAGCCGCGACCCAGCGCAGGTCACCGGCACGAACGGCAGCGCACGCGAGCTACAGGTTCGCGTGGGTCTCCCAGAGGTTCCAGGCCGAAGCGCGCCAGCTGAACCCTCGGCTCCGGTCGCATGCGAGCACCGTGAGCGTGGGCAGAGCACCGGTCTGGCCGACCAGGTCGTGGTACTCACGGGCGAATGCTTCCGCGGTATCTCCTGACACGCCAGCATCGAGAACGAGCTCCTCCGTGGCGGGGTGGCCGGCGTGCACCACTGGCACGGCCGCGTCGAGCGCGGCGAGCACGGTGTAGCCCGTTCCGGCGAACGACTGCGGCTGGACGAGCACCAGGGCTGCGGCGAGCACTGCGCCCACGTCCGAGAGATCTGCGATGCGCACCGTGTGCACACGGCCCTGCAGGTCCTGCGGGATATCCAGTGCGGCTTCCCGGTCCTTCTCGCGGGTGCTCGCGCCCTGCGGATCCAAGCCGTCGAGCACGACGAGCGGCGGAAGGCGCTCGTCGCTGCGCATCGCGTCGAACACCCACTCGAGTCTGCCGTGCTCGCCGGGTCGGGCCGTGGTGACCGCGAAGCGATCGGGGAGCCCCCACGCGTCCCGGCGCTCCGCAGCGTCAGCGGGCGCGGCGAAGGCGGAGGGTGTGGCGAGCGGGAACACCTGCACCGGGAGGTCGCTGCCGTACTGCTGCTGCAGCACGCGCGCGGTGGCGTGCGTCGGAGTGAGAATGATGTCGGCGTGCTTGACGGCCCGTCGCGCGAACGCGCGGAAGAGGCGCGCCTGCGAATTCCCGAGCAGCGACGGCGCCTCCCAGGCGATGCTGTGCGGAATCGTGACCGAGGTCTGCGAGCCGTCATCGTCGCCGCGGGATCGCAGCGGCATCATCGGAGTCAGCGCGTGCACGAACTCGCCGTCGAGAGGACGAGCGGTGGCGCCGTTCTGCCAGACGAGCGGCAGGACGCTGGCGCGCAGCGGAAGCATCTCCGTGGCGAGTCGCGGAGACGCGAAGTCCGGCATCTCGCCGCCGCGAGCGAGCAGGTATCGGGCGCTGCAACTGCGCGGAGCGGTTTCAGCGACCGCCTGTGCGAGATCACGAGCCGCTGAGGCGTGCGCCGCGGCTTCCCAATCGGGGAACGGGTCGGCGATGAGGGTGAGCGTCGCCAATCGAACTCCCCTCGAATCGTCATCTCACGTGCGTGCGGTACGAGCCCGCACTCCACATTGTATGGAATGCGAAGCTGAGAGCGGCTGTGCGCCACGGCGTAAAGCACTGGAGTGAGACGTAATTGCAACAATTCGGGGCGCGCTCCGAGTTTTCGCGCTCTCGACGTGTCTCGCCGACGCTCCAGCCGCTCACGCAGGCGGGGAGAGCGAGCACCGGTCGGCACATTCTCGGCACGCAAAGCAGATCATTGCGGTGCGGCTTGAGGATTCCCCCACGATCCGCGAAGTACCCTGTCCCCATGCGTGTTTTGTTGACAGGCGGCGCCGGCTACATCGGCTCGCACACTGCACTCGTTCTGATCGAACGCGGCCATGAGGTGATCGTGCTCGACGACTTCTCCAACAGCAGTCGCGAGGCGGTGCGGCGCGTCGAGGAGCTGAGCGGTGCGACGGCGCAGATCGTCGAGGCCGACCTCGCCGATCGGGATGCGGCGCGGAGTGCGCTCGCCGATGTCGCCTTCGACGCGGTGATCCACCTCGCCGGGCTGAAGGCCGTCGGCGAATCGGTGGCGCAGCCGACGCGGTACTACCGGGTGAACCTCGATTCCACGATCGTGCTGCTCGACCTCCTCCGCGAGCGCAGCATCACGAACTTCATCTTCAGCTCCTCGGCCACCGTGTACGGCGACCCGCAGTACTCCCCGATCGATGAGGCGCACCCCGCAGGCGTCGGCCTCACCAACCCCTACGGGTGGTCGAAATTCATGAACGAGCAGATCGTGCGAGATGCGCAGGTCGCGTGGCCCGAACTCGGCGCCGTGCTGCTCCGCTACTTCAACCCCGTGGGGGCGCACCCCTCGGGGCGCATCGGGGAAGACCCGAGCGGGATCCCGAACAATCTCATGCCGTTCATCGCGCAGGTCGCGGTGGGCAAGCGCGAGCGGCTCAGCGTCTTCGGCGACACGTATCAGACGGTCGACGGTACGGGCGTGCGTGATTACATCCACGTGATGGATCTCGCCGAGGGGCACGTCGCGGCGCTCGAGCACAACACCCCCGGCGTCTCCACGTACAATCTCGGATCGGGCATCGGCTCGAGCGTGCTCGAGGTCGTGCGAGCCTTCGAGACGGCCTCCGGCCGGCCGGTCCCCTATGCGATCGAAGCGCCGCGATCGGGTGACGTTGCGGAGACGGTGGCAGATCCGTCGCTCGCGAACGCCGAGCTCGAATGGCGCACCACCCGCGACCTGGCCGAGGCCTGCCGCGACTCGTGGAACTGGCAGTCCGGGAATCCTGCGGGATACCGCGCATGACGCTCGACCTCGAGCGGCCGCTGCGCCACCCCGATCTGGCGTCAGAACCGCTCATGAGCAAGCGAGCCAGATGGCTCGTGATCCTCGGCTTCATCCTGCCGGGGACCGCTCAGCTGGTCGCCGGCAACCGCCGCCTCGGTCGGTTCGGGCTCATCGCCACGGCGATCCTCGTCGTCGGAGTCATCATCGCGGGAGTGAGCCTGGTGCTCGCGCGCACGGCGACGCTCACGTTCTTCACGAACAGCATCGTGCTGCTCATCGTGCAGTGGTTGCTCTTCATTTACGCGGTGATCTGGGTGGTGCTCGGCATCGACACGCTCCGGCTCACGAAGCTCGTGCGCGTGCAGCGCGGGTGGCGCGTTCCGGTCGCGATGCTCTCGGTGCTGCTCACCATCGTCCCCGCCGCTGGCGCCGCCTGGGCCGGAAACGCCGTCGGAGCCGGCCGCGGGCTCATTGGCGACCTCTTCCGCAGCGCACCGGCGGTCGCGCCGGTCGACGGCCGGTACAACATCCTGCTCCTCGGCACAGACGCCGGATCGGACCGCGAGGGCCTGCGTCCCGACAGCATCTCGCTCGTCAGCATCGACGCCGAGACCGGGCAGTCGATGATCGTCGGACTGCCGCGCGAGCTCAAGGACACCCCGTTCCCCGAGGGCTCTCCTCTCGCCCCCGTCTATCCGGAGGGATACTGCGACGAGGTCAACAACTACGAGATCGTGGACGGCGGCGGCTACTACTGCTTCACCACCGGCAACCTCAACTCGCTCGTCACCGAACTCGAGGATTCGGGGTCGCCGTCCTACGACGGCATGTACGCCGACGCCGTCTCCCAGGGATCGTCGCCCGGCATCGAGGCGACCAAGGACGCGGTCTCGGGAGCGACCGGACTCGAAGTGCAGTTCTACGTCCTCGTGAACATGGACGCGTTCGAGAGCCTCATCGACGCGCTCGGGGGCATCACCATCAACGTGCAGGAGCGCCTGCCGATCGGAGGCCAGGTCGACGAGATGACGGGCGAGCTGGTCGGCGTCGAAGGCTGGATCGAGCCGGGCGAGCAGCAGATGGACGGGTTCACGGCGCTCTGGTACGCCCGATCGCGGTACGGGTCGGCCGATGGCGACTACGCGCGGATGCAGCGGCAGCGCGAACTCCAATCGGCCATCCTCGCGCAGATGAATCCGCAGAACGTCCTCGCGCGATTCCAGGAGGTGCTCTCGGCGGGTTCGCAGCTCGTCGACACCGACATCCCTGACTCCATGCTCGGCCGATTCGTCGACCTTGCCGCCGACGCCCGCGGGTACGAGCCGGTCAACGTCGAGCTCGTTCCGCCAGCGATCGACCCAGAGGCCCCGGACTGGGCGACGGTGCAGCAGCTCATCGCCGATGGGATCGCCGCCTCGTCTCCGGCCGAGGAAGAGGCGGGCTAGACTTGCCGGGTTTGCTCGAAACGTGAAGGAGACCGATCGCATGCGTGTGACCGCCGTACTGGTGGCCTACAACCGGCGAGAACTGCTGCGGGAATCACTCGCCGCTCTCGCCGCGCAGAGCCGACCCGTCGACCGTCTCGTCGTGGTCGACAATGCGTCAGACGACGGATCGGTCGAGGTCGCCGCCGAGATGCTGGAGGCCTGGGGCGAGCGTGCGCGTCACATCGAGCTCACCGAGAACACGGGCGGCGCGGGAGGGTTCGCGACCGGGATCGCGGCCGCCGTCGTCGAGGACGATACCGACTGGGTCTGGGTCATGGACGACGACACCGTGCCAGGGCCCGATGCGCTCGCGGGAGCCCTCGAGACGTACGAGCGGTACCGCGCGTCCGGGCCGGACGACCTCGCCGTGATGGGCTCACGCGTCGTGTGGACCGACGGGGAGGACCACCCGATGAATACGCCGAAGCCGAAGATCCGCGCATCGGAAGCTGAGCGAGCGCGGGCCGCGTCCGTCGACGCCATGGAGATCCGTTCCATCTCGTTCGTCTCGGCATTCCTGCGCGCCGCCCGCGTCCGCGAGCAGGGTCTGCCCATCGCCGACTACTTCCTGTGGAACGACGACTTCGAGTACTCGGCGCGCCTGTTGCGCGGCGCGCGCGGGCTGTATGTCCCGGCCTCGGTGGTCACGCATCGCACGGTGAAGCGTGGGTCGAGCGATCAGGATCCGGGTCCACGGTTCTTCTACGAGGTGCGCAACAAGCTCTGGGTGTTCCGGCGGAGCCCGGCACTCTTCGGGTGGGAGAAGCTGCTGTACTCCGCCGCGACCGCGCGGCGCTGGTTCCGAACCTTCCGGGCGTCGCGCGATCGCGCGCAGCTGCGCGACTGCCTGCGGCGCGGATGGAAGGCCGGGTGGCTCACGGCGCCGCGGTCGACGCGCGACGTGCTGCGCAACGCGGGGGTTCCCGTCGACGTGATGTACGAAGTCGAGAAGCTGTCGCGATTGAACGACCGGTAGGTTTCAGCCGGTCCAGCTCGCGCCGCGTGTCAGAGCACCGTGATGTCGGTCGCGCGCCAACGTTCCCTGCGGTGTTCGAGGCGGATCGCCACGACGGTCGAGCGCGACTCGGTGTGGAGCACGACGGTCGCCTCGATGATGTGGGGGAGCGGCGTGCTGAGATGCGCTCGGCCCGGCGTCGCCGTGCGCCGTCGACGGTCTCGCGTGAGGGCCTCGCGTTCCGCGCGGAGAGCTCGTCGCGCTTTCAGCGCAGCAGCGACTTCCGGAGTGATCCAGCCACCGAACTGCGCGACCGACCGCACCCCCTCGAGCACCTCGAATGCATACACCGCGAGACGCTGCACGAACGCGTCGGGAGGTGGATCGACCGGTGGACCGTCGAGCACCGCGCGACGACCGGGCACCCGCGACGGCGATGGGGAGCGTGCGGGAGGTGCCGCACCGAGCCCGGTCGCACTCGGCACCACATCCGGCACCGCATGGAGATGACTGCGCGCGTGGGCGCGCGGCTGCTGCGGAACCGCGCGCAGCGTACGGTCGTGCTGGGGCGTTGGAGCGGAGGCAGGCATGACGGGTCCCTTCGAACGGATCCGCGCGCCGCTCCCGTTGCGACTCACCCTCACTGCACTGCCGGATTCGAGATGATGTGGTCATCACCCTATGCACTGCGCCCTATGGAGTGTCAAGAACTCCCGGATGGCGGGAGACGCCGCTCCCGTGCTTTCAGACGCGGATCTCGGAGTTCGCTCCCGGACGCGGTGCTCTAGTCTGGGGTCGTGGCCACACTGCGCAATCTTGCAACGAAGTATTCCTCCCTCGACGAAGAGGAGATCGAATGGCTCGAGCTGCTCACGCTCGATCTGCGCCTGCTCGCGGATCTCGCCCTCGGCGACGTGGTGCTCTGGGTGCCGACGAGTGACGAGAACTACCTCGCGATCGCCCACAGCAGGCCGGCAGGTTCGGTGACGCTCTTCTACCGCGACGTGATCGGCGATCTGCTGCGCGCCGACTGGCGCGAACTCGTGGACGAGGCGATGACCAGTACGAATCCGACGGTCTCCACGTCACCGGCCTGGTATGAAGAGAATCCGATGCGTCTTGCCGCGTACTCCGTGAGTCGCACCGATGCCGACGGAGAGGTGCAGGGTCCGTTCGCCGTCATCACCGTGCACACGAGCGTGGCCGATACGCAACCGGCCTCTCGCATCGGAGCCGCGTTCCGCGAGGTCGCGGCTGACCTGCTCGGCATGATCCAGAAGGGGATGTTCCCCGTTCCCGGGAGCTCCCGCGGAGGGGAGCAGGGCGCGCCTCGCGCAGCCGATGGGCTCGTGCGCATCAATCTCGACGGGGTCGCGACGTTCGCCAGCCCGAACACCCAGACCACGTTCTCGTCCCTCGGATTCCGGGATGAGATCGAGGGCGAGAATTTCAGCGAAGTGGTCGCCGACATCGTGAAGGGGCAGTTCGACACCAACGAGTCGCTGCCGCTGATCGCGCAGGGCAAGATCGCGAAGCGCGTTGAGATCGACACGCACGGACATACGATCACGTTGCGTTCGATACCGGTCTTCCGCGACGGAGCCCGCGTCGGCGGCATCGTGCTGACGCGGGACGTGACCGAGCTGCGCCAGCAGGCGCAGGAGCTCATCACGAAAGACGCGACCATTCGCGAGATCCATCACCGGGTCAAGAACAATCTGCAGACCGTCGCATCACTGCTCCGCGTGCAGGCCCGCCGCGCCAGGAGCGAAGAGGCGAAGCAGGTGCTCGGCCAGGCCATGCGTCGGGTCGCGGCAATCGCCGTCGTGCACGATACGCTGTCGACCGGGCTCTCGCAGATCGTCGACTTCGACAAGGTCTTCGACCGCGTGATCGGGCTCGCCGCAGAGGTGGCCAGCCTGCACAACACGACGGTGCACCCGCACAAGGAAGGGGAGTTCGGCGAGCTGCCCTCGGAGTACGCGACCCCTCTCGCCCTCGCGCTCACCGAGATCGTGACGAACGCCGTGGAGCACGGACTCGCAGGCCGCGAGGGCGAGGTCTTCGTCACCGCCCGGCGTACCGATGAGCAGCTCACGGTCGAAGTGGTCGATACGGGCACCGGGCTTCCCGGCGGCACGGTCGGCGACGGGCTGGGCACGCAGATCGTGCGCACGCTGATCGAAGGCGAACTCGGCGGGAGCATCACCTGGGGCCCGGACGCCGGCGGTGGCACCCGCGTCGCGATCCAGGTCCCGCTGCATTGGATCTCAACGCAGACGCGGGAGATCCCGCGGGTGCCAGCCTGATCCCTACCGCCGACGCCGGGTATCGCGACGGCCGCGGATCAGCACGGCGAAGCCGACACCGAGCAGCAGGACGCCCAGCCCGATAATCGTCGCGGTGATCCAGCCGGCCGCGTCCAGGCCGCCGCCGCCGAGCACCTGCTGCGAGATGTATCCGCAGAAGACCAGGATCAGCGCTCCCCAGACGATGGGCCCCGTCCGCGGGCTCGGCCGCGACGGTGCGCGATCGCCCGCAGCAGTGTTTCCGGCCGCGCGGTCGCCCGTCGGCGCCCCGAATGCGTGAGGCGTTTCGCGTGCGTCCGGTCGAGGTGCGGCGGGTGCGGCGGCTGCGCTCGGTGCGCTCGGTGCACCCAGGCCGGCGGATTCTCCCGGACCGCCCTCCGCGTCGGTGGGAGCCGCTGCGACGCCGCTCGCGGGCGGTGGCGTCAGCGGAATCCTGGCCGTCGTCTCTTCATTCGTCCCGGGGCTCGTAGGTTCGACGCTCATGAGTTCATCTCCAGTTCCAGGGCTTCGAGCTCCTGTGCGATATCGGTGCGCTCGTCTTCCAGGCTCCGGCGCTCAGACGGGCTGAGGCCCGGTTCTGCGAGCTTCCAGTCGAGCACGTCGAGCTGGCCGTCGAGGCGATCGGCCTCCTGCTCCAGACGCCGATCCGCGTCCGTGTCTGCAGGGGTATCGACCCCTGCGCGCTCGTTCTCATCCGCCCTCTCGGCATCCCGCCCGGCCGCACCGCCCGTGACGTCGACGTTGCCCGCGAGCAGCGTCACCGTGACGACTGGTGCCGCGTCCTCGTTGTCGGGCGTGACGTTCGATCGGATCTCCCGCGAGATGAAGGGCCCGCTCGTCACGATCTGGGTCGCTCGAGACGAGTCGAGGTCGTTGCGGCCGGATTCATCGATCCGTCCAGCGAGTACGCGCGCGTGCACGATGACCGGAGACGACGCAGGAAGCTCGATGGTGCTGCGACCCGCGAGCACCCACACCTCGAGATCATCGGCGCCACCCGCTCTCGTCTCGATATCCCCGAGATCGACCGTGGTGTTGCCCGCGAGCACGACGGCACCGGTCTCCGCTCCGGTCACATGCAGATTGCCGAACGGCTGGAAGCGAATGCCCCAGGGGAGCACGACGGTGATGAGCAACGCCACCACACCGCAGAACGAGAGAAACCCGATCCACCCGGTGTACCGACCGCGTGTTCCGGCGACGATCAACGACAATGCCAGCACGGCGAGCGCCGCGATGAGGCCCGTGATGAGCGCGTCGGGAGCGACGCTCTCGATCGAGAGCGGACCGTGCACTGAGGTCGTCCACAGTGCCGCGAGTCCGCCCGCGAGCAGCGCGAGTGCCAGGGTGATCACCGTGTGGGCGGCTCCCAGCCGATGCGCGTCGTGGTGCTCCGCGTAGCGGGCGCTCCACGCCTCGGTCTGCTCGCCGACCTCTCGCCCCCACTTATCGGCAGCGGCGCCCGCGCGGCGACCCCAGTCAGCGGCGTCTCGTGCGACGCGGTCGGCGCTCTCGCTCGCCCGCGCGGCGAACGATGCAGCGGAATCGGCGGAGTCCTGCGGGGTGCGGGCGTACTCGCGGTCTGCAGCGCGATCCGCGTGATCCGGATCGGCCCCGGCCTCTCGTGACGCCGCGTCGTCGGCACCGGGTGCGTGTTCACCGTATTCTCGGCCGCGCTTGAGCACGATGCTCCGTACCCAGAAGAACCCGAGCACGAGGATCGCGATCCAGGACAGCCAGGCGGCTGTCGCAGTGACCCATCCGGGAATGCCGAGCGACCCCCAGACGCCCCAGCTCCACACGCTGAACAGCGGGTAGGCGTCTCCAGGGCTCACGAGGCCGAGAATGCCCGGAACGATGACGACTGCCGTGAGGATCACGGCGACGACGATCATCCCGGTCTCTGCTCGCCCCCGGATGATCTCCTCCACGTGGATGCGGCCGTTCGCGTCGGGCAGGAGGAGCCAGCCGATGAGGTAGAGCAGAACGCCAGGGCCTCCCAGCAGCGCGAGCACGATGAAGATGCCGCGCACGATGATGGGATCGATCCGAAGGCGATCTGCGATTCCGGCGGCGACGCCGGCGAACCACCGGTCGCTGCTGCGGGTGATGCCGAGACCGCGCAACCAGGTGAAGAAGCCCTGGCCCGCAGGCGGCCCTGCGGGGCCCGGTGTGGGAGGTGTGGTGTCCATGGTTCGAGTCTGGCTGAGACGGGAATGCTCGGCCATGGGGGATCACCCTGATCCTTCCCTGATCCCGAGACCCCGAGACCCCCCACGCGTCGCGTGACCTGATTGGATGGGGGCATGGCCGATGCTCCTCTCACCCGCTCGCGCGATGACCGCGTGCTCATGGGCGTCTGCGGGGGACTCGGGGCGCATCTCGGCGTTTCGTCGCAGACGGTGCGCATTGCGATGCTCGTGCTGACCGCGCTGGGCGGAGCCGGGGCCGTGCTCTACCTGTGGCTCTGGGCCACTGTGCCGTGGAACGGCGACGATGCGGGCATCGTGCCGCTTCGACGGGCGCTGACCCCGCCTGCTGCTGCGACGTCCACTGCGTCTGCTGCTCCGGCCGCAGCTGCTGCTCCGGCAGCTGCAGCGGCTCCGGCGGCTGCAGCGACTCCGTCGGCCCCGTCGGCGACAGCGCCATCGGCACCTGCGACGCGCATGCCCGCGGCGCAGGTGCCTCCCATCGAACTCGGAGCGCCCGCAGCCGACGCTGCGAACGAACGCCGACCCCGCTGGCCCATCGCCGAATTGCTGCTCGGCACGTGTCTGTTGCTGGCGGGCGCCGGTCTCGTGCTCGAGCGACTCGGGGTGCAGCTGCGACTCGAGCTGTTGCTCCCCGCACTCGCCGTACTGGTGGGCGTCGGCCTCACCTGGTGGCAGATCGCAGATCGCGACCGCCCGGATCGTCATGCGCTGCCCCGAGCCCTCGGGGCCCTCGCGCTCGTCGCCGTCGGTGTCCTCATGTTCTTCGTCACCGCCCGCGAGCCGAACACCTGGACCGTCATCGGTGCGGCACTCGCGGTGCTCGGAGGCGTCGCCCTTGCAGTGGCGCCCTGGCTGCTCCGCATCAATCGCGAGCTGATGAGCGAGCGCGCGGCCCGGGCTCGTGAGGCCGAGCGCTCCGACATCGCCGCGCACTTGCACGACTCGGTGCTGCAGACCCTCGCGCTGATCCAGCAGCGGTCGGAACCGGGCAGCGAGGTCGCCCGGTTGGCGCGAGGCCAGGAGCGAGAATTGCGCGAGTGGCTGTTTCGTGCGGCCGATGGAGGCGCCCCGCGGCCTCGCGAGGCCGTCGACACCGAGCTCCGCGCGCACGCCGCAGCGCTCGAAGCCGATCATCCCGTGCGCTTCGAGGTCGTCTCAGTCGGCGCGGGCGAGGGGCTCGTCGCGCCGGCACCCATCGTCGCAGCGGCGCGCGAGGCGATGCTGAACGCCGCGCGTCACGCGGGCGGCGACGTCACCGTTTATCTCGAAGCGACGCAGGATCGGGTGACGATCGACATCACCGACCGCGGAGTCGGGCTCGACCCGAACGACCTTCCCGAGGGGCGAATGGGCGTGCGCGAGTCGATCCTCGGCAGAATGGAACGAGCCGGTGGGCAGGCTCGGATCGTGCGCGGTCCGGGCGGGGGCACCTCGGTACGGCTCGGGATTCCCCGGCAGACGCCGACCGAACCCGCGGGAACGACGCACCATGAGACCGCGCATAACGAGGAGACCCGATGAATCGCGCACTGCACGAGATCCGCATCGTCATCGTCGACGACCATCAGATCTTCCGCACCGGTCTCCGGGCCGAACTCGGGGACGAGCTCGCGGTGGTCGGCGAAGCCGCGAACGTCGACGAGGCGGTCGCGGTGGTGACGGCGACCGTGCCCGACGTAGTGCTGCTCGACGTGCACCTGCCCGGCGGCGCCGGCGGTGGCGGGGCCGAGGTGCTGCAGCGTCTCGCGGGCAACCCTGCGACGCGCGGCATCCGTGTGCTGGCGCTGAGCGTCTCGGACGCGGCCGACGATGTCGTGCAGGTCAGCCGCGCCGGCGCCAGGGGGTACCTGACGAAGACCGCATCCGGCGCCGAGGTGACGGCAGCGGTGGGCGGGTGCACAGCGGAGACGCCGTGTTCGCGCCGCGGCTCGCGGGGTTCGTGCTCGATGCGTTCGGCACGGGCGGCGGGGAGACCGCGGCGCGAGACGATGAACTGGACCGTCTCTCGGCGCGCGAGCAAGAGGTGATGCGCATGATCGCCCGCGGCTACGCCTACAAGGAGGTCGCAGCCGAGCTGTTCCTCTCGGTGAAGACGGTGGAGACGCACGTCTCGAACGTGCTGCGCAAACTCCAGCTCTCGAATCGGCACGAACTCACGGCGTGGGCGCTGTCACGGCGCTTGCTCTGAGGGAGCAGGCGAACTGAGTCCGCCGCCCTGCTACTGCCAGCCGGGCAACCACTGGTGCGCGCGCCAGAACCACTCGGCCATCGGCGCCCCGGACCAGACGGGGAGGAACAGGACGGCGAGAGCGATGCAGGCGACCACATACAGGGCGACCGCGATCCGGATTCCGAGCAGGGTCTCGGGCGAGCCCCCGCCGGGATTCTCGAACTCGCGCCCGTGCTCGCTCGCCACCGTCACACCGCTCGCCGTCACACCGCTCGCCGCCGCATCGCCGGCCGCGCTCGCCGCCGGATGCGGTTCACCCGCGCTCAGCCGAGGTCGCATGCGCACGCGGCACAGCAGCGCGAGCCCCATCGCGAGAGCGATCGCCGAGAACGGCGTCAGCACCACGGCGTAGAACTGGAAGACCGCGGAACGCGACACGGTGAGCACCCACGGGAGCCACCCCGAGAGGTAGCCGACGACGACGAACGCGCTCGCGGTCACCAGCGGGTCGGGACCGCGGCGTGCGCGGAAGACGATGACGCAGACGAGTGCGAGGAGCGCGATCACGCCGCCCCAGGTCACGAGCGGGTTCGGCAGGGGCGACACGACCGCTGCGCAGGCCGACCACGGGCAACCAGCATCAGAACCCCAGCGGGATTCGTACATCCCGGTCGGGCGAAGCGCGAGCGGCCACGTCAGCGGATGGGAGGCGTAGGGGTGCGGCGCGCTGAGCGACCGGTGCCAGTCGAGCATCTCGGCGTGATACTGCAGCAGCGCCGGCCACCATGCTTCTCCTGCGGTGCGGCTCCACCCGCCGGGATTCAGGATCCAACCCGCCCAACTGGAGACGTACACGAGCGCGGCAGCGGGGAGGGCGACCAGCCCGGCGACGACGGCCTGCCACGCAGCGCGCGGCACGGCGTGGCGTTCCCGTGCCCGGAGCCGGACGACGAGATCGCGCACGGTGATGAAGACGAGGAAGGCAGCGAGCGGGTACAGGCCGGACCATTTGATCGATGCCGCAGCGCCGAAGGCTCCCGCGGCCGCGAGCAGCCACGGGCGGCGCCAGAGCACCGGAACGCGGGGCGGCGGTGGACCGGAGCGGTCACGCTGATCCGGAGTCGTCGCCCGTGCCCCGGTCCATTCGATGTCGCGCCAGACGCACAGCGCGCCGATCGCGACGGCGAGGGTGAGGAAGCCGTCGAGCAGACCCACTCGCGTGAGTACGACGTGCACTCCGTCGATCGCGAGGAGGAGACCCGCGGTGCATGCGACGACGACGCTCCGGGTGATGCGCCAGCCGAGGCGCATCGTGACCGCCACGGTGAGCACGCCGGCGAGCGCGACCGCACTTCGCCACCCCCAGCCTGAACCGGGCCCGAATACGAGCACTCCGAGGCCGATGAGCCACTTGCCGAGCGGAGGGTGCACCGCGTTCGAGGGCTCGTCGGAGAAGCCGAGCGCACGCGACCCGCTCATGTCCGGTTCGTCATCGGGCCAGGTCGTCGGGTATCCGTGCGCGAGCTGGCTGATGGCATCCCGCACGTAGTACAACTCGTCGAAGACGAGCACCCCGGGACGGCCGAGAGCCCAGAACCTCAGCGCACCAGCGATCGCGAGCACCAGTGCCGGTGCGAGCCAGTGCAGCCAGCGGTTTCGCATCACGGCTCCAGCGTACGGCGCACCTCCGACGCGCGGCGCGCGGGCTACGATGGTGAGGTGATTACGCGGCTCAGCTCCTACTTTCTCAAGACCCTCCGAGAAGATCCCTCTGACGCCGAGGTGGCGAGCCACCGGCTGCTCGTGCGCGCGGGCTACATCCGGCGCCAGGCCCCGGGAATCTTCGGGTGGATGCCGCTCGGCTTGCGGGTGAAGGGCAAGCTCGAGCAGATCATCCGCGAGGAGATGGTCGCCGCGGGTGCGCACGAAGTGCATTTCCCCGGACTGCTGCCCCGCGAGCCATACGAAGCCTCCGGTCGGTGGGATGAGTACGGAGACGCCCTCTTCCGCCTGCAGGATCGCCACGGCGCCGACTACCTGCTCGCACCGACGCACGAAGAGGTCTTCACCAACATGGTGAAGGACATCGTGACGTCGTACAAGGACCTGCCGCTGGCGCTCTTCCAGATTCAGGACAAGTACCGCGATGAGGCTCGGCCTCGCGCCGGCCTGCTGCGCGGCCGCGAGTTCACGATGAAGGACGCCTACTCGTTCGATGCGACCGACGAGGGATTGCACGCGAGCTACGAGCGCCAGCGCGCCGCCTACGAGCGCATCTTCACCCGGCTCGGCCTCGAATACGCCATCGTCTCCGCCGATGCTGGCGCGATGGGCGGATCGCGCAGTGAAGAATTCCTCCTGCCGACGTCGATCGGCGAGGACACCTTCGTGCGCTCTGCCGGCGGATACGCGGCGAACGTCGAGGCGTACTCCACCCCCGTTCCCGAGGCCATTCCGTTCGACGATGCGCCGTCGGCCGTCGTCTACGACTCGCCCGACACCCCGACGATCGACACCCTTGTCGCCCACACGAACGCGGTGCTGCCGCGTGAGGACGGGCGCTCATGGACCGCCGCCGACACGCTGAAGAACCTCGTGCTCGCAGTGACGCCCATCGGCGGCGAGCGCGAGATCGTCGTCGTTGGCATCCCCGGAGACCGCGACGCCGACATGAAGCGCGCGGAAGTCGCGTTCCCCGGCGCTGAGGTCGAGCCGGCGACGGCCGCGGATCTCGCCCGCCACCCCGGTCTCGTGAAGGGGTACATCGGGCCGGCGCGCTTCGACGACCAGGGCGGGATCACCGCTGTGCTCGGCGCGGAGAGCGCTACGGGCCTGCGGTACCTCGTCGACCCGCGCGTCGTCGCGGGCACGACCTGGGTGACCGGGGCGAACGTCGAAGGCCAGCACGTCGCGCATCTCGTCTTCGGGCGGGACTTCGATGCGGACGGCACGGTCGAGATCGCCGACGTGCGCGACGGCGACCCCGCTCCCGACGGATCAGGGCCGATCGAGACCGCGCGCGGCATGGAGATCGGTCACATCTTCCAGCTCGGCCGCAAATACGCTGAAGCGCTCGGACTGAAGGTGCTCGACGAGAACGGCAAACTCGTCACGGTGACCATGGGCTCGTACGGCATCGGAGTGACTCGCATCATGGCCATTCTCGCCGAACTGCACCACGACGATCGCGGGCTGATCTGGCCGGAAGCCGTCGCGCCGTTCAACGTGCACGTCGTCGCCACAGGCCGGGATGCGGCTGTATACGAGGTCGCCGAGTCGCTCGTCGAGACGCTCGATGCCGCCGGTGTCGAGGTCATCTTCGACGATCGCCCGAAGGTGTCGCCCGGCGTGAAGTTCGGCGACGCCGAATTGCTCGGGGTTCCTCGCGTGGTGGTCGTGGGCCGAGATGCGGCGGACGGTTTCGCCGAGGTGTGGGATCGGGCCGCCGGAACCAAGGAGAAGGTCGCGCTCTCCGACGTGCCCGGCCTCTTCGGCGTGCGCGTGTGATGTGAGGATCGCGGCCTTCGGTCGCGCAGGTGTGACGGGGCGTCGCTGCTGGTGCAGCGGCGCCCCGTTTTCCATATGGCCGCGCGGAGCCTCTCGCCGAATCACCGCATCGCATCGCCGCTCATACCGGAGTGCGCGCCCTCCTATACCGCAGTTATCCACATTCATGCCGAGTGCGGTGCCCTCCCGTCTCGCGACTCCATACGGTGGGAGTCATCTCCCGGACACTCCGGGCGATGACCATCAGCACTGACGCGAGCCGGGGGGATCGCGCGAGAGAAGGGATCCCCATGGCCAACATCAATGTGACCTACGGCGAGATGGAGCAGGCTGCTTCGCAGCTCGGCACCGGGCGCGACGAAATCACCGAGAAGCTTCGCGCACTGCAGATGCAGATCAACAATCTGGTCACCTCCGGTTTCGTCACCGACCAGGCGTCGGGCAAGTTCAACGCGGCTTACAACGACTACACGACGAGCGCGAACACGGTCGTGCAGAAGCTCTCCGAGATCCAGACCTTCCTCACGCAGACCGCGAACGCGATGCGCGAGATGGATGCCCAGATCGCCGCCAAGATCAACTGAGGCTGATCGGCGCGACTCGCAGCTCCGGTCGTGCTCCGGTGCGGCCGGGGCGCAATGGCACGCTGCGGGTCGCGCCGAGTCTCTGTGAAACGAGGGAATGACTATGCCTGACGGTCTGAAGATCTCCGACGCGGTGCTCGAAGCGGCAGCCTCACATCTCGTCGCTGCATCGCGTGTGATGATCGACGGAAACCAATCGTTGCCGGCCGGTGCTCCCGCGACGATGACGGGAGTCGGCGAAGAGATAGCGCGATTCATCACCGGACTCTCGACCGGCCGACTCGCCCTCGCTGACGCCGCGAAGACCGCGAGCACCGGGGTCGCCGGCATCATGAGCGACAGCTCTGATCTGGACGCGCGTCTGGCGAGCGCTCTCTACACCGGATTCGCCGTGAGGGGGACCGGGCGGTGACGATCCACGTTCCAGTCGACGGTGCGACGTTGCTCGAGGGGACACCGGTGTTCGGCACCGTCGAAGAAATCAATGCAAGAGGTCGATTCGTGCAGGATGTCGCCTCGGATTCGATGCAGTACGCGGCAGATGTGCAGAATGCTCGGTTCACCCTCGGGTCGGAGAAGAGCACTGCCCTGGCGACCCTCAGCACGAAGATCAACGAATTCCTGCTCCCAGGCGCCAACACGATATTCCGAGCGGCGAGCGATGCAAAGAGCGCCCTCGACGCCTACGCGTCGGAGGTGGATCGGATTCATGACAGTGCAGATCGGATACGGCAGAGCGTCGACGAGGCCCTGTCGGAGATTCGTCAGTGCACCGTCCAGATCGAGAGCATCGCTTCAGTGATTCGCGTCGAGACGCCGTATGAGTGGTCTGTCGGGGCACCAGGCGTGATGCCCCGACCCCAGCTCGGAAGCCAGGCGCGAGACCTCGACGCCAATCAGCAGGAACTCGCCGTGCAGCACCTGCATTCGATGCACGAGCACGAATGGATGCGCGCCGCATCGATCTGGCAAGCCGCACTCGTGAGCATCCAAGACGCGAAGACGACGTGGTCGAACCTCATCGAGGAGCGTCGGAGAGCTGAGGAGCGTCTGATCGGTGCCCTCGACGACACCGCGATCGGGCAGCTCATCAGCGTGAGTTCCGACAGTGCCGAGGCGCGTAGATTCACCATCGCCGTGACCATATCCGGGGAGTTGTGGGGCACGAGTGAAGATGCGCCCGAGACGAAGAAGTCGCATCCGCTGCTGACGAAACTGCTCGGCACCGAATCGGGCGAGCGCACGTGGGACCACCCGCCCGATCCTGAAACCGTCGCGGCGAATTGGGCGGCACTGGAGCCGGTCGAACGCGAGCGCCTGATCGATGAGGTGCCATGGGTCGTCGGCAATCTTCCCGGTCTCCCGTATGGGGTCCGCGATGCGGCGAACCGCAAGATGGTGGAGTTCTACCAGCAGTATCCGCAGATCATGACCCCCGAGCAGCTGCAGCTGCTGGCCGATATTCGAGACATTCTGAAGCTCGAAGCCGATCAAGCAAAGCAGTTCGGAGAGGGAAGGCCGCCCATCCAACTCGTCGCACTCGATATGACGAGTGAGGTGCCGAAGGCTGCGGTCGGGTACGGAGGCCTGGACACGGCGACGCACACGACCTGGCAGGTCGCGGGAATGAACAGCGACGCCCATCTGGCGCTGGAAGGCTGGGATGAAGCGAGCCGGCACGTCTACAGCGCGCAGAACAAGGTGTCGGGGTTCTCTGGTTCGACCGCGACGGTGGCCTGGCTCGGGTACGACACCCCGAATCTACCGCAAACGGGCGACTTCGGGGTGCTCTCCGTGGACGCGGCGAGGGCGGGCGCGCCGCGTTTCGCGGCTGAGCTCGAGGGTGCTCACGCGGCGCGAAGTGTGGGCGAGTCCGGCCTCCCGGAGGTGAACGTGCTCGCCCACTCCTACGGCACCACGCTCGCCACATTCGCGCTGACCCTGATCGGGGAGGACCATCCGGTGGACTCGCTCACCATGCTCGGCTCCGCGGGTCTCGATACCGAAACGGTTCCCTCGTACGACGTGCTACGGGTACGGGAGATCGCAACTGGACAGAAGGCGATCTTCACCACGCACGCCTCGGGCGATCATCTGGCGCCGCTCGGGGCAGGCTTCTCTGGGCGCGGGCAACCGAACCCAGATGCGCGCGACCTCTTCCAGCTGCATCTGCAGAGCCCCGTGTATGCGGGAGGTCTCGCGTTCTCCTCCGAGGGCGATCCAAACCAGAATCTGAAGAATACCGACGGGCATTCCACGATCGGCGAAGGCGATAGCCGGGACATCATAGGAATGTCCGCGTCGGAAGGCCACGGGTACCTCGACGTGCGAACCCAATCTTTGGACACCGTCGCGAAGATCACCACCGGTCACATCGACCCGGATCTGTGGCGGTCGTTCACGCGCACCGCGGGAATGTGCGTCGAGACCACGGGCATCGGCCGCACGGTGACACCGATTCGAGTGACCTGCGAGGCCGAATGACGATGAGTTGGACCAGACCGAAACAGACGATGATTGTGGCGATAGGCCTCGCTGCAGTCATGATGCTGTCGAGCTGCATGCAGGAGGTGCCGATCGTGTCGAGCGAACCCGGGAATCAGACGACGAACATGACGCTGGACGAGCAGCGGGAATGGGTGGGAGAGCAGTTCGATGCTGCGATCGCCGCGAGTGGGGTCGCGGAGGGTTGGTACGACATTTACAACAATGACGTTCTGTGGGCACGCGACAGGCCCGAAGATCGCGCTCGGACTTTGAACTCCCTGTTCCCTCGCGACTGCGGTTCAGGAGGGCGGCTGGACGAGTCATTGAAGAACCTGAGCGCAGACGATCCTTTGGCCGCGGCTGCAGCGGTGCGTTCCTTCTGGGAATCGGAGGGTTGGGCGGTATCCGATATTCGCTCATACGAGTCAGATCCGTACTTCCGCGCCGACGGTGAGGACGGCGCGCAGCTGGCCTTCCAGGCATCGAAGGAGGGCATGTCCCTGGAAGTCGCGACCGCCTGCTCGGTGAACAACACGGTAACCAATTGGCAGCTCCATAGCGAGATGGAGAACGAATCGGAGGAATGAGCGGCATGCTCGGAGCCGCTCGCTCACGAGCCCACCACGGTATGCACGAACACCAGTGGCGACATCAAACGCTGCTGCAGGAAGGACACACACCATGCACGAACCCCAGGAATCGCCGCACAAGCCCACGCCGGCCTTCATCGGCGCCTCGTGGCTCGCGCTCCTGATCGGAATGTCGACGTACTTGATCGGCCTGTTCAATGCGCGGATGGAACTCAACGAGAAGGGCTATTACTTCACCGTGCTCATGTTCGGTCTCTTCGCTGCGGTCTCACTGCAGAAGACCGTGCGCGACCGTGCTGAGAAACTGCCGGTGACGAATCTCTACTATGGAATCGCCTGGTGCGCTGTTGCGCTCGCGCTCGGTCTCCTCGCGATCGGCCTCTGGAATGCGGGCAGCATGACGCTCAGCGAGAAGGGGTTCTACGGCATCGGATTCGCCATGAGCCTGTTCGCGTCCGTAGCCGTGCAGAAGAACGTGCGCGACCTCGCTCGCTTTCGTGGCGAAACGTCAGCACCCGGCGGTGATGAGGATACGGATGCTCCCCTGTACCGCTTCCAGAACACGCCCGTGGAGTGAGCAGACGCTGTACAAACAACTCACATGAAGCTGAAGCTCACCCTCGCCGTGCCGAACCTCGGTCTTCACGACGTGACGCTCTCATGCGATGTGACGGCAACGGTCGGCGACGCGGCACGAGCGCTCCTCAGAGCCGGTGTCTCCGGAGACGGACGACTCGCTCGCGCCGCGCAGACCCGTCGCATACCGGTCACCCTGCGGGGCAGAGCCGGAGCATCCGAACCCGTGCTCCTCCTCGACCCGATGTCACCGCTCGGCGCCTCCGGGCTGCAATCGGGGTGGATCATCGAAGCCGTTCCCGAGTTCGGCAATCGCAGCGCCGAACGACGGCTCATCGACGTCGCCGCATACCTCGAAGTGCTGACCGGCGCGCACGCCGGAGCGACCTACAGTTTGATCGCCGGCACGAACGCGGTGGGCCGCGACCCCAGCTCCCGCGTGCACCTCACCGATGCGAGCGTGTCGCGACGGCACGCCCAGATCGAAATCGTCGCCGGCCGTACGACGAGCATCGTCGTGCACGATCTCGGGTCCGCCAACGGCGTGCTGCTCGGCGGACCAGAAGGAGAGGCGATCACGGAGTGCCGTGTCGATCGACCCCGCGAACTCGCCCTCGGAGACGTCACGGTGCGGATCACGCCGGGACCGCCCGTGCCCGACACCCCGAGCTTCTCGCACCGCGTCATGCACGTCCGCGCTCCGCGCGTGGCCCCGATGTTTCCAGCATCGCAGCGCGAACTCCCGGCCCCGCCGCGCCCCGCGGAACGGAATCGAATCCCGATGCTCGCGATGCTGGCGCCGATGATGATGGGTGGCGCCATGTACCTCGTGACCCAATCGCCCATGAGCCTCATGATGGTCGCGTTCTCCCCGCTCATGATGATCGGATCATGGCTCGACACCCGCGCGGGAAGCAAACGCAAGCAGAAGCGCGACCTCGCGAGGTTCGTGGAATCACTCGCCCTCGATCGCGCTGAACTCACCGACCTGAGAACACGCGAAATCGAGGTTCGCGCCTCCGAGACCCCCACGCTCGCCGAGATCGCTGATGCGGTGCAGCACCGCTCGGGCCTGCTCTGGACGCGCAGACCGGAGCACCGATCCTTCCTCGAGGTTCGTTTCGGTGACGGTGAGCTTCCCAGTCGCACCGAGATCGCACTGCCCGCGCGAGGCGAGACCGACCTCGTGCAGTGGGAGGCGCTTCAGCGCGTCGAAGCGGAGTTCGCTCACGTCGCACCGGTCCCGCTGCTCGAGCGTTTCGAGCGGTGCGGGTCGATCGGCGTGGTGGGAGAACCGATCTGGGCGGAGGGCATCGCGCGGTCTCTCATCATGCAAGTCGCCGGCCTCCACTCTCCGTCCGAACTGGTGCTCGCCTGCTTCGCATCGGCGCACCACGCGGGCGAGTGGGAATGGTTGAAATGGCTTCCGCATATCGACACCGTCACCAGTCCGATCCCCTCCTGGCAGCTGGCCGACGATTCCTCCAGTTCGGCGCGACTCATCACTGCTCTCGAAGGGCTGCTCGAATCCAGGCGGCAGGCGACGAACCGCCGCCGAACCGTGCGGTCGCATCTCGAGGAAGAGACGCGCAACGACGAGGACTCCGGCGTTGCAGTCGGCGACCTTCCGGTAGTTCCAGCAGTGGTCGTGCTCGTGCTCGACACCGGGCTCATCGATCCCTCGCGCATCATCGCACTCGCGGAAGACGGCCCGGATCACGGAATGCACCTCATCTGGGTGGCCCCCTCCACGGACCGACTCCCCGCAGCATGCCGCACCTTCGTCGAGCTCAGCACCGCCGAAGGCCGGGTCAGCTTCGTGCGAACGGGCACCTCGATCCAGCTCCAACGCCTTGCACCGATGGAATCGCTGCAAGCACTCGAACTGGCGAGGCGCCTCGCTCCGGTAGAAGATGTGAGCGCACGTGCTCTGGATGAAAGCGATCTCCCGAAGACGGTGCAGCTGAGGGACTTGCACGGCACCGACCTGCTGGGCGGGGCAGAGCCAGTGGTGCGCGCATGGCACCAGTCCGGCAGCGTGTCCCGGAACTGGAAAGCCGGGGACGAGCGCGAACCGATCTCCCTCGCCGCCGTCATCGGCCAGAGCCCAGACGGTCCCGCTGTGATCGATCTGCGCACGCACGGCCCGCACGCACTCGTCGGCGGCACGACTGGAGCCGGGAAATCGGAGTTCCTGCAATCGTGGATCATGAGCCTGGCCGCGACGATCAGCCCGGACCGGCTCACCTTCCTGCTCGTCGACTACAAAGGCGGCGCCGCGTTCGCGGAATGCGTCGATCTTCCGCACACGGTCGGGCTCGTCACCGACCTCAGCCCCCACCTGGTGCGCAGGGCACTCGCGTCGCTGAAGGCGGAACTCCATCATCGAGAGGAACTGCTCGCCGCGCATGGCGCCAAGGATCTGATCACCATGGAGCGACGTTCGGATCCTGCGGCACCGCCAGTGCTCGTCATCGTGATCGACGAGTTCGCCGCGCTCGCTGCAGACGTTCCCGAATTTGTGGACGGCGTCATCGACGTGGCCCAGCGCGGCCGTTCGCTCGGGCTGCACCTCGTGATGGCGACCCAGCGGCCCGCGGGGGTCATCACCGACAATCTGCGCGCCAATACGAATCTGCGCATCGCACTGCGCATGGCAGACGAATCGGACAGTACCGACGTGCTCGGCGTCTCCGATGCGGCCTTCTTCGCCGCCGAAACTCCGGGCCGCGGCGCATTCAAGGTCGGCCCAGGGCGTATCGCCCACTTCCAGACGGGATACCTCGGAGGGCGAGCCGCACACAGCGCCCCTGGATCTCGTGTCGAGCTTCGATCGCTGGGCTTCACGGAGGGGGAACCGTGGAACATCCCACCGGAACCCCAGCTCGTACCGCGCCGTCGCGCGAAGCCTCCGCGGGATATCGAACAGCTCCGCGACGGCATCGTGGCGGCGGCGGTGAAGACCGGGGTCGCCGCGCCGCGCCGCCCGTGGCTCGACGCGCTTCCCGTGTCACTCGGACTCCAGTCAGTTCGGCAGGAGGCGAATGATCTGCTCCAAGACATCGACGATGCGCCGATCATCGGCCTGCGGGACGAGCCAGCTTCTCAAGCTCAGCGTCCGGTCGCGATCGACTTCGAAGAGACGGGAAACGTGGCCTTCATCGGCGCGAGCGGTACCGGAAAATCTACAGCGCTCATCACGCTCGCGGCCTCGCTGAGCACCCGTGCCGACGACTTCCCGGTGCAGCTCTACGCCATCGACGCGGGCGGGGGAGCGCTCGAGGCGCTCGACGTGCTGCCCACCGTCGGTGCCGTAGCCCCACTCGCGGACTCGGAGCTCACCGCGCGCATACTGCGACACGTGCTCGGCCTGATCGGAGAGCGCGGCTCCCGCTACGCCTCAGCGCGGGCTGCCGGCCTGCGGGCCTTCCGCCGCACGCCGAACGGGGAAGATGAATCGCGGATCGTGCTTCTGGTCGATGGTGTCGCCGCCTTCCGGCAGGCGACCGAGACTCTCGGAGGGCCCACCTCCCCGATGCAGATGCTGGGCGAGATCATGTCCGCTGGACGCTCGGTCGGTGTGCATGTCGTGCTGACCAGCGACCGGCCCGCAGCCATCCCGGCCGCGATGGCGTCCGCCGTGCAGCAGCAGTTCGTGCTCCGCCTCGCGGGTACGCACGATTACCACCAGCTCGGTGTGAGCGCCGACGCGCTTGAGGGCGCGTCTGCGGGCCGCGCACTGATGGTGCGGTCGGACGACGAGATCCAGATCGCCCGCATCGGAGACGGAGACGGCTTGGGTGCGCAGGCGCACGGGCTCGAACGGCTCGCCGAACAGCTCAGAGGGCTCGGGGTGCCGGAGGCCCTGCCGATCCGCAACGCGCCGACGCACATCGCTCTCTCGGCGCTCAGCGAGGACGCCGGTGGGCGACCGGTGTACGGCATCAACACCGATGATTTCGCACCGATCGGGATGCCTGCCACTGGGCTCGGCGTCATCGCAGGGCCTCCGGGCTCAGGCCTTTCGACAGCGGCTCGCGTCTGCGTGCAGGCGCTCCGGCGGTGGGCCGGTGCTCGGGGGGAGGCTCTCGAACGGGTGCTCCTCACCTTCACCCCGGATGGACTCTGCCGGCAAGACGGGTGGGATCACATCGGACTCGGCGAAGACGGGGTCAGGGAGCGAGCCCGGGCGCTGACGATAGCGCTCGGAGGGAAGCCCGGGGCCAGAAGATCCCCGCCTGGAGGAATCGGAGCCGGAATCGTCGGCGGACCCCTCGGGGCGCCCGGCGGTCTGCCTGATCCTGCCCGCGAGGAACCCGTGCCGGTCTTCCCGCCGTCGGGAAAGCGCGGAATCGTCGTGATCGAACGGCCGGCTGATGCGGAAGGCACCGAAGCGCTCCCCGAACTCATCGCGCTCGCGAAGGCCGCCCGGCGCTCGGACGTGCTCGTGCTGTTCGAGTTCGAGCAGGGCAGTGGGAGTGCGAATTGGGATCTGTTCAGCGCACTCAAGCAGCCGAACTGGGGGCTCGCGCTTCAGCCCGACAGCACCGAAGGGCAGTCGCCGTTCCGGGAACCGCTGGGCCGCGTGAAGCGCGCCGATTTTCCGGTCGGCCGAGGTGTCGCGATCGAATCAGGGCGCGTGCAACCGGTGCACGTCGCGTTTCCAGAGGACTGACCGACGAGGAGATGTGCTCGAAAGGCGATGAGCCGAGTGGGGTATCCTGAGTGGTCCGCCTGCGCGCGGACCATATTTGAATAGACATCTCAATACCACAGGAGGCCACTCGTGAAGATCGAACTCGTCACGCTGCGTCAGATCGAGCGTGAGAAGGAAATCCCCTTCGACGAACTGATCGAGATCATCGAGCAAGCGATTCAGTCGGCATACCTGCGCCATGCGGAGAACCAGAAGCTCCCTGTTCCCCGCGAGAGCGATGTGCGCGTGACCCTCGACCGGAAGAGCGGCGAGATCTCCGTGCTCATCCCCGAACTCGACGACGAGGGCCAGGTCATCGGCGAGTCGTACGTGACCACCGATGAATTCGGCCGAGTCGCCTCGAGCGCTGCCAAGCAGGTCATCAATCAGCGTCTGCGCGACCTCACCGACGACGCAGTGCTCGGCACCTTCAAAGACAAGGAGGGCCAGATCGTCTCCGGCGTCGTGCAGCAGGGGCCGAACCCTCGCATGGTGCACATCGACCTGGGCGAACTCGAGGCGATCCTTCCTCCAGAGGAGCAGATCCCCGGTGAGAGCTACGCGCACGGCACACGTCTGCGCGTGTACGTCACCAGCGTGTCGAAGGGCACGAAGGGGCCGCAGGTCATCGTCTCCCGCACCCACCCCGGACTCGTGCGCAAGCTCTTCGAACGGGAAGTGCCCGAGCTCGCCGAGGGGCTCGTCGAGATCGTGTCGCTGGCCCGCGAAGCCGGTCACCGCACCAAGGTGGCAGTCCGCGCGAAGCAGGCAGGAATCAACGCCAAGGGCACGTGCATCGGCGAACTCGGCAGCCGCGTGCGCGCCGTGATGAGCGAGCTCGGAGAAGAGAAGATCGACATCGTCGACTACTCGCCCGCGCTGCCGGCATTCGTCGCCAACGCGCTGTCGCCGGCGAAGGTGACCGACGTGTTCATGCTGAACGAATCGCTGAAGCAGGTGCGTGCGCTCGTTCCCGATTTCCAGCTCTCGCTCGCGATCGGCAAGGAAGGTCAGAACGCCCGCCTCGCCGCGAAGCTGACGGGCGCGAAGATCGACATCCAGCCGGATTCCATCATGAACGACTGAAACGGGATGTCGATCTTCGCGCATTCCGTGGAGTGGCGAAGCCCGACATGGAATGTCCGGATCTCAGACATCCAGCCGGATTCCATCATGAACGACTGAAACGGGATGTCAATCTTCGCGCATTCCGTGGAGTGGCGGAGCCCGACATGGAATGTCCGGATCTCAGACATCCAGCCGGCGCGGATCGCTTGGGCGGAAACGGGTCAGCGTTTCCGCGCGAGCCGCGCGGCAGGGCACTGCCCCGCATCATGAACGACTGACGCACGCGATTGATCGTGAGCGTCTGAGGCTCCCAGATGCGGCTTCGCCTGAGAGCGCCGCCGCATCTGGGAGAGCAGAAAGTAGGAAGCTGGTAAGATGGTTCCGGTTCGGACCTGTGTCGCGTGTCGCAAACGCGCCCCGCGCACAGAGATGCTGCGGGTGGTGGTGCGCGAAGGTCGACTTCTGGTCGACGATCGCGCGGTGCTTCCGGGGCGAGGAGCGTGGGTGCACCCCGTGTTCCAGTGTCTGGATCGTGCGGTGACGCGAGGAATCCTCCTCCGTGCACTGCGAGTGTCGGGGAAACCCGACGTAAGTCCCTTAGAGAACAGGCTGAAAACACTCATGGACAACTAATGAGCGGCTCACAATGAAGCCCGTCGGCTAATTAATGGTTCTCGCCTGTCTGGCGTGAACCCAGACAGGAGAAAAGTGGCAAACCCACGCGTACACGAGATCGCTGCGGAGATCGGTGTCGATAGCAAGGTCGTTCTGGCCAAGCTCAAAGATATGGGCGAGTTCGTCAAGGCGTCCTCGTCAAGCATTGCGCCCCCGGTGGCGCGCAAGGTCAAGGCTGCCCTCGAGGCAGACGGTGTGACCAAGGCCCAGGGTGACGGCGATGCGGCTGCGAAGCCCGCCGCCAAGAAGGCTGCTGGCGCCCCGAAGCCGGGCCCGAAGCCCGCCCCGAAGCCGGAGCCCGAGGCTCCTGCCCCGACCGAGGCCGCCCCGGCGCAGCCGGCGGCAGAACCCGCATCCCCGGCTGCAGAAGCGCTGGCCGAGATGAAGCCGGGCGGGCAGAAGCCCGGTGCGGCGAAGTCCGCTGACGGGAAGCCGGGTGCGGCAAAGCCCGCCTCCGGTTCGAAGCCGGGTGGCCCCAAGCCGGGTGGCCCGCGTCCGGGCAACAACCCGTTCGCGTCCAGCCAGGGCATGGGCATCCCCCGTCCCCCGCGCCCGGGCAACAACCCGTTCGCCCCGAATCAGGGCATGGGTCGTCCCGGTGCCGGCGGTG
Source organism: Leucobacter manosquensis (assembly GCF_018304845.1). Taxonomy (NCBI): domain Bacteria; kingdom Bacillati; phylum Actinomycetota; class Actinomycetes; order Micrococcales; family Microbacteriaceae; genus Leucobacter; species Leucobacter manosquensis. The sequence continues at coordinate 2,878,427 of NZ_JAFEVO010000001.1, forward strand.
CCGGGCGTCCGAACCCCGGAAACATCCCGCGCCCCGCTCCGCGCCCTCAGGGCGGCGGCGCAGGCGGCCCCGGCGGTCGTGCCGGCGGCCCCGGTCGTCCCGGCGGCGGTCGTCCCGGTGGCGGCGGTGGCGGTTTCAACCGTCCAGGCGGCGGCGGTGGCGCTCCCGGTGCAGGCGGCTTCGGCGCGCCGCGCCCGGCAGGCGGCTTCGCCGGCCGTGGCCGCGGCGGCCGCGGTGCAGGCACCGCTGGTGCGTTCGGCCGTGGCGGCTCCAAGAGCAAGGCGCGCAAGTCGAAGCGGGCGAAGCGGCAAGAGTTCGAGATGCGGGAGGCCCCGTCGCTCGGCGGTGTCAGCGTTCCCCGCGGTAACGGCAACACGCCGGTTCGTCTGCGTCGCGGTGCATCGCTCTCCGACTTCGCGGACAAGATCGACACGAATGCCTCGAACCTCATCACCGTCCTCTTCCACCTGGGAGAGATGGCAACGGCGACGGAGTCGCTCGATGAGGCCACGTTCCAGATCCTCGGTGACGAACTGGGGTACAAGATCCAGATCGTCTCTCCCGAGGACGAGGATCGCGAACTCCTCGAAGGGTTCGACATCGACATCGATGCCGAGCTCGAAGAAGAGGGCGACGACGTGCTGCAGGCTCGTCCGCCGGTCGTCACCGTCATGGGTCACGTCGATCACGGTAAGACCCGCCTGCTCGATGCGATCCGCAAGGCAGACGTCGGTGGCGGCGAGGCCGGTGGCATCACGCAGCACATCGGTGCGTACCAGGTGCACACCGAGCACGATGGCATCGAGCGCGCGCTGACCTTCATCGATACTCCGGGCCACGAGGCGTTCACCGCCATGCGTGCCCGTGGTGCGCAGGTCACCGACATCGCGATCCTCGTGGTCGCAGCTGACGACGGCATCATGCCGCAGACGATCGAGGCGTTGAACCACGCGCAGTCGGCGAACGTGCCGATCGTGGTCGCGGTCAACAAGATCGACAAGGAAGGCGCGAACCCGGAGAAGGTGCGTCAGCAGCTCACCGAGTTCGGTCTGCTCTCCGAGGAGTGGGGCGGCGACGTCATGTTCGTCGACGTGTCGGCGAAGAACAACGTCGGCATCAACGACCTGCTCGATGCGGTATTGCTCACGGCTGACGCAGGTCTGGACCTGCGTGCGAACCCGAACAAGGACGCACGCGGTGTCGCGATCGAGGCGAAGCTCGACAAGGGCCGCGGATCCGTCGCGACCGTGCTCATCCAGTCGGGTACGCTGCGCGTCGGTGACGCGATCGTCGCGGGTACGGCCTACGGTCGTGTTCGTGCGATGAGCGATGAGAACGGCGATCCCGTGCTCGAAGCCGTCCCCTCGCGTCCGGTCCAGGTGCAGGGTCTCTCGAGCGTTCCGCGCGCGGGTGACAACTTCATCGTCACCTCCGAGGATCGCACCGCCCGTCAGATCGCCGAGAAGCGCGAGGCTGCAGAGCGCAACGCGATGCTCGCCAAGGCACGCAAGCGCATCAGCCTCGAAGAGTTCACGAAGGCGCTCGAGGATGGCAAGGTCGAGTCGCTCAACCTCATCATCAAGGGTGACGTGTCGGGTGCCGTCGAGGCGCTCGAGGAATCGCTCATGAAGATCGAGGTCGACGATTCGGTCCAGCTCCGCATCCTGCACCGCGGTGTCGGTGCGATCACCGAGTCGGACGTGGATCTCGCCACGATCGACAACGCGATCGTCATCGGCTTCAACGTGCGCCCCGATGTCAAGGCTCGCGAGCGCGCAGCGCGCGAGGGCATCGACATCCGGTTCTACAACGTCATCTACAACGCGCTCGATGACATCGAGAACTCGCTCACGGGCATGCTCAAGCCGGAGTACGAAGAGGTCCGTTCGGGTGTCGCCGAGATCCGCGAGGTGTTCCGCTCCTCGAAGGTCGGCAACATCGCCGGTGTCATCGTGCGCAGCGGCACCATTACGCGCAACGCGAAGGCTCGCGTCATCCGCGAGGGCGTCGTCATCGCCGATGGCCTGGCCATCGAGTCGCTGCGTCGCTTCAAGGATGACGTCACCGAGGTGAAGACGGACTACGAGGCCGGTATCGGTCTCGGCAAGTTCAACGACATCCAGATCGGTGACGAGATCGAGACGACCGAGATGGTGGAGAAGCCGCGCGGCTAACACGCGGTGCTCGCCTGACAGGGTCGGGGAGGATCAGCTTCGGTTGATCCGCCCCGCCCCTGTTGCGTGCGCACAACATGTTCTCGGCCCATGGGAGGAGCCCGGGCCGTCATGCTCCTCCTGGGGGTGGAGCGTCGCCGTGCAGGAGATCCGCGCTCGTGCGGGCCGGTTGCTGCGATCGGGCCCGGGGGAGCGCGGATCCCCTGCTCGAGCGATGAGCTACTGCTCGAGCGCGGCTATCCTGCTGAAGCGCGGATCTCCTGCGTGAGCCCGAGTACGGGGCCGCGCGTCAGCGAGCAGGTACGACGAAGGCCCGCGCCGCCGAAGCGGGCGCGGGCCTTCGAGACGGCCGCGAGCAGTTACACGCGGTCGAAGCGCCGACCCAGCGGGCTGGGCGGCAAGACCATGAAGACGAGCACGACCAGGCCGCCGACGTAGGGGATGAAGCTCAAGAAGTAGAACGGGCCGGCGAAGTTCGCATCGTGGAAGCGGCGCCAGCTGATGGCGATGCTCGGCACGAGCAGGGCGAGCCCGATCACGATGAGGAGCCCGAGGCCGACGAAGAGGAGCGTGAGCCCCAGGCCTGCCGCTGGCGCGACGGCGGCCGAACCGTATCCGTCGCCGAAGCCGTCGTCGTACGTGGAGGAATTGTCGCTCGCGACCGCGAGCATCACGACGCCGATGATGTAGAGCGCCAGCGGAATGAGCGTGACCAGGAAGCTGAACAGTGCGACCCACCAGTACTCGCTCCGGGATGCGCGCCCGCTGAAGCCGGCGTAATTCTTGAGGAAGCGGCGGATCGCCTGGCCGAAGGTCGCCCCGTAGAGCGGGCGGCTGAGATCTTCAGGGTCGGTCGCGCCGTTGAACGGCTCGCCCGGGCCCGGCACGCCCGTCATGCCGGCTGCGTAGGCCGGAGCCGAGGCGTAGTGCGGCTGGGGCTGACTGGGGTACAGCGAGGCTGCGGGAGGGGCGTAGGGCGCCTGCGGCTGCTCGGGCTGCTGCGGGGCCTGGTACTGCGGTGCCTGGTACTGCTGCTGCTCGGGCTGCTCCGGGGCCTGGTACTGCGGTGCCTGGTACTGCGGAGGCGCGGTGTTCGGGGGTGTCGGCTGGTCGTCGGTCGGCGCGGAGCCCGGCACGGACTTGCCCGTATCGTGGCTCTCGGGCTGTTCCGGGTTCTCGGGGGTGGGCGGGTACGTCATGAAGACGCCTCCTCAACTGTTCGTCGCGTACGTCTGACTGCATCCATCGTAGGGGCATGCGTACGCATCGTCTGAGAGAAATCCGGCGGTAGTCTGGGTGCATGAGCAATCCACGGGCGGGAAAAGTCGCCGAGCGCATCCAGCAGATCATCGCACGGCGCCTCGAGAAGGGGCTCCGTGATCCGCGCCTCGGCTTCGTGACGATCACCGATGTGCGTGTCACGGGCGATCTGCAGCAGGCGAGCGTGTTCTACACGGTGTACGGCGACGAGCAGGAGCAGGTGGACACGGCGGCCGCGTTGAAGGCGGCGACGGGAATGCTGCGCACCGAGGTCGGCAAGCAGCTCGGCACACGGTTGACCCCGGTGCTCGAGTTCATTCACGACGAACTCCCCGAAAGCGCCCAGCATCTCAACGAGCTGCTCGCGGAGGCCAAGCGGCGAGACGATGAAGCCGCGGCGCTCGCAGCTCAGGCGCAGTACGCGGGTGAAGAGGACCCGTATGTGAAGCCGCGCGAGGACGACGACCGCTAGGGGCACTCCCTAGGGCAGGCGCGCCTTCCCGTCGAGCTCGATGACGAGGCCGTCGGCGAGGAGCGAGTCGTACGCGCGACGCGGTTGCTCCGGATCGCGGACGCCTCCCTCGGCTGCCGCGTCGAGCGCGGTCTCGCGGTCGACGGACGTGCTCGAGCGACGCAGCAGCGCCATGATCCGGCCCCGCACCTGGCGGTCGCTTCCGTCGAACTTCGCCTGCCTCGGTCGTTTCTCAGGTGCGTTGTCGGGGTAGCCGGCGCCTCGCCACTCGCACCATGCAGCCACGGGGCACTCGCCGCATCGCGGAGCCCGAGCGGTGCACACCGTTGCGCCGAGCTCCATCGCTGCCGCGTTGAACACGGCGGCCGACTCGCGAGATTCGGGCAGGAGCGCTTCCATATCGGTGAGGTCGCCCGGTGCAGGCATGCCGGCGGCTGCGCGGCCGTGCACGAGCCGCGCGATCACGCGCCTGGTATTGGTATCGACGACCGGGTGGCGTTCACCGTACGCGAAGGTGGCGACCGCGCGCGCGGTGTACGGGCCGATGCCGGTGAGCGCCAGCAGGTCGTCGACGTTCGACGGCACCGCATCGCTGTGCTGCTCGCTGATCTCGACGGCGGCACGATGCAGCCAGAGCGCGCGCCTGGGATACCCCAGGCGATCCCACGCCCGTACCGCTTCGCCCGGCTCGTCGGCGGCGAGCGCAGAGGGTGTCGGCCAGCGTTCGATCCAGGCGACCCAGCGGGGGAGCACGCGCTCCACCTGGGTCTGCTGCAGCATGAACTCGGAGACGAGGATCGCCCAGGGCGTCACGTCGGCGCCCCGCCAGGGCAGGTCTCGCGCTGCGCGCGCGAACCAGGCGCTCAGCGCCGCCGCGATCTCGGAGGCGACGTCTTCGGTCGGCTTCATCGGCTCCAGTGTAGGCCGCCTCTCGGATGCGGGGCGGCGGGAGGGCGCTGCCGCCGCCGGTAGGCTGAACGGGTGACGAACGACCCAGCCATTCTGCCCGCGCAGGGCGCCATTCTGCTCGTGGACAAGGCGGAGGGCTGGACGAGCCATGACGTCGTCGCGAAGTCTCGGCGTGCGCTCCGCACACGCAAGGTGGGGCACGCCGGCACCCTCGATCCCATGGCGACGGGCCTCCTCGTGCTGGGTGCGGGGCCGTCGACGCGCTTGCTGACGCATCTCGTCGGGCTCGACAAGACCTACCTCACGACGATTCGACTCGGGTACGCGACTGTGACCGATGATCGCGAGGGCGATCGGATCAGCACCGCGGATGCGGGAGCCATGGGCGAGGTGACGCCCGAGCGCATCAGCGCCGCGGCGGCGGAGCTGACGGGGGACATCCTGCAGGCGCCGAGTGCAGTGAGCGCCATCAAGGTGAACGGGCAGCGCGCCTATGACCGGGTGCGCGCCGGCGAGGCGGTCGAATTGCAGCAGCGACCGGTCACCGTGCACGCCTTCGAACTGGGAGAAGCTCGTCACGGGGTCGACGACACCGGGGCGCCTGTCATCGACATCGACGCGACGGTACGGTGCTCGACCGGCACCTACATCCGAGCCCTCGCGAGGGATCTCGGAAAGGCACTCGGGGTCGGCGGTCATCTGACGATGCTGCGTCGCACGCGCGTCGGCCCGTTCGATGTCGCGGACGCTGTCGGCACGGAGGCGCTCGCGCAGGGCGGCGCACTGCCGCTCCTCGCTCCGACGTCGGTGGCCACGTCGCTGTTCCCGCGCCTGGATCTCGGTGCAGAGCAGACGATCGACCTCGGCAACGGCAAGAAACTCGAGGTGGATCCCGCCGTCGTCCCCGACGCCTCCATCGCGGCGGCCGTGGGGCCCGATGAGCGTCTCGTGGGTCTGGTGCAGGTGAAGCGCGGTCGAGTGCGCGCCGTCACGAACTTCCCGGTGGAGACGGGAGGCGCTCCATGATCGCCTGGTACGGCGTCGCGGTCATCGTCGTCGCTCTCGCCGCCGCGGTGCTCTGCCTGGTGGAGGCGCTGCGCCGACGCGCGCCGAACGATTTCACGATGGGCGCCACGCTCCTCGTCGCTCTGGCGTTGATCGCGCAGGTCGTCGTGGCGATCGCGGCACCCGCCGCCGGCAACGCGCCCGCGGGTGATCCACTCGAGTTCTGGATGTATCTCATCGTCGCGCTGATGCTTCCGCTGGGGGCAGGATTCTGGGCCCTGGTCGACCGCACGCGCTGGGCGAACCTGGTGCTCGCCGTCGTGCATCTCTCGGTCGGCGTGATGACGTACCGGATGCTGGTGATCTGGGGCTGACCTCGGATGGCGGTTTCGCGTACAGTTGCGACTCGCTGGCGTGTCCTCCACCCTCAATGCGTGATTGAGGGTTTAGAATCCTCAGCTTGACTTGAGGGAATCACAACGGTGTAATTATGTGAGCGCGGTTGCGAGCACGAGCCGCTGAAGTCGAGGAAGGGACGGGATGTTGAGCGACACTTCGCACACGCCGGTACCCGGCAACTGGTTCGTGGACCCGGTCTTCCTCGGCACTCCCGGGATTCGGCGCGATGACGAAGAGGCACTGTCCTGGCAGACGGACGCCCTGTGCGCGCAGACCGACCCCGAGGCGTTCTTCCCCGAGAAAGGCGGATCGACGCGCGAAGCGAAGCGAATCTGCGAGGGCTGCGAAGTCCGGTCGGAGTGCCTCGAGTACGCGCTCGAGAACGACGAGCGCTTCGGCATCTGGGGCGGTCTCTCGGAGCGCGAGCGCCGCAAGCTCCGCCGAGAAGCGATCTGATCAGCGCCCGGCATGGCTCCGGGGCGCGCACATGATCCGCGCCTAGACTTGCCGAGTGATGCGCACCCGAGTAACCGCCATCCTGGTCGCCCAGCGGGGCGGCGAATGGCTCGACCAGACGATAGCCGGCATCGCCGGGCAAACGCTCGCGCCCGCGAACATCATCGCGGTCAACAACGGCGGCTCTGACGACGTTCGAGAGCAGTTGCTTGCGAGCGGCGCGGACCGCGTGGTCGGCCTCCCGTCGCGGCTGCCGTTCGGCGAGGCGGTCGCGCGCGCCGTGGAAGCAATGGCTCCGGCCTCCGATGAGGGCAATGCCGGCGTACGAGCGGACGCCCCCCTCACCCGGCAGGGGGAGGGGCAGCCGAAACTGCTGCCGGGGACGGCTCCGGATGAGTGGATCTGGCTGCTCAGCGAGGATTCGTGCCCCGAACCTGCAGCGCTCGAGCGGATCGTCAGCAGCGTGCAGCGCTCGCCATCGGTGGTCGTCGCCGGGCCGAAGCTGGTCGACTGGGATCATCCCGACCGCATCATCGAACTCGGCCAGAGTCTCACTCGATACGGCTCGCGGTGGACCCTCCGCCGCCAGGAGCTCGACCAGCAGCAGTACGACCACATGCAAGACGTGCTCGGCGTCGGACCCGTCGGCATGCTCGTGCGCCGCGACGTCTGGGACGAGCTCGGCGGCTTCGACCCCGCCCTTCCCGTGTACGACGACGGCCTGGATTTCTGCGTGCGCGCCCGCCTCGCCGGTCATCGCGTCGAGGTGGCCCCCGCGTCGCGCGTACGATTCGCCCAGAGCGGTGTGGCAGGCCCGCGCATCGATCGCAGGCGCTCCGTGCTCCGTCACGCGCACCGCCAGGCGCGCACCGCGCATCTGCACCGCCGGATCGCCTACGCCTCGCCCGTCGTCGCGTTTCTCACCTGGTTCTGCCTGCCGGTATACGCGCTGCTGCGGGTGCTGTGGGCGTTGATCCGCGAGCAGCCAGGGTACATGGTCGGCGAGTTCGTGGCGGCCTTCGCCGTCTTCTTCCGGCCGCACGCGATCCTCGCCTCCCGTCGTCGCATCGCGGCGCACTCGTCGGCAGGCTGGTCGGCCGTGCGGCAGCTGCGCATCGACCCGAAGAGCGTGCGCACCGCGCGCATGATCGACCGTGAAGCGATCCTTGCGTCTTCCGGGCGGCAGCGACGCGAGATGCACTTCATCTCGATGGGCGGACTCGCAGTGCTCTCCGCGGCGGCGGTCGCCGCCGTCGTGCTGATGTGGTGGGCGTTCCCGCAGACGAGCCTCTTCGGGGGCGGTCTCGCTCCGCTGAGCCCGCTCGACCAGCTCTGGGCGAATACGCGCCCGATCGACGGTATTCCAGCCGATCCGTTCACCTGGGTGCTCGCGCTGATCGGGACGCTGACGTTCTGGAACCCGTCGCACGCGGTCGTCCTGCTGATGATTGTCTCGATCCCGCTCACAGCGCTCGGCGCTTGGATCTGGGCGGCTCAGCTCACCGAGTCGAAAGCGGGGCGAGCCCTTCTGAGTCTCGGGTTCGCGCTGAGCCCCGTGCTCCTGGGATCCATCGAAGCCGGCCGGCTGCAGACCCTCGTCCTCGCCGTCGTGCTCCCGTGGCTGCTGCTCGCGGCGTCCCGCTGCCGGGAGTCGTGGAGCTGGGCCGGAACGGCGTCACTGCTCGCCGCAGCCGCGCTGGCCTCCGCGCCGATCCTCATTCCCGCAGCGGTGATCATGCTGATTCTGGGGCTGTTCACAACCCTGCGCGGCGTCGCCCGCGTGCTGACGACCGCTCTCGTGCCGGCCATCCTCTTCGCGCCGAAGTTCTTCGCGAGCATCGTCTCGGGGCGCCCCCTCGACGTGCTCCTCGATCCGGGCATCAACTCTCCCTTCCAGCCGGGCACGACCTGGCATCTGCTGATCGGCTACCCCGAGTTCGGGCTCGAGGGCTGGGCCGGCATTCTCGACGGCATCGGCCTCGGCGGGCCTCCGGCCACGCTGCTCATCGGAGTACTGATGCTCCCGCTCGCGCTGCTCGCCCTGCTGGGCCTGTTCACCGGGCGCGTCGCCGTGACGCTGCTGCACTCGGCGCTCGGTGCGCTCGGGCTCGCGACGGCCGTCGCGGCAGGGCAGCTGCAGCTCACCGCGGCAGGAGGCTCGAGCATCGCTGTCTGGACGGGCTCCGGGCTCGCGCTGTACTGGATCGCGCTCCTCGGACTCGCAGCGGTCGGCGCGGCCGCACTGCGGCGCGGCGCGACTCCGGTCGTCGCCGTCGCTCTCGCCGCTGCGATCATCGCGGTGCTCCCGGTCTCAGCGCAGCTCGTGCTGAATCGCGTGCCCTTCGCTCCGGCGAGCTCCCAGATGCCGGCGCTGGTGCAGGCCGCGGGGGAGACCGACCCGGGAGTGCGCACCCTCGTGATCACCGCGGAGGGCGATCATGCCGTCCGCGCCGAGCTCGTGACCGGGAGCGGCCTGCGTCTCGACGAGATCCGCACCGCGCTGACCACGCCGGAGGAGCGGGAAGCCGACCGCCAGGTCGCCGAACTCGTCGCAGGTCTCGCGAGCGTCGGCGGGCGCGACGTGACCGAAGCGCTGCAATCAGCGGGTGTCGGCTTCGTGCTGCTGCCCGTCGGCGGAGACGACGCGGAGCGCTCGGAGCTGCAGCGGGTGTTCGATCAGCATCAGGCGCTCGCGAACGCCGGACTCACCGATCAAGGACTGCTCTGGCGCGTTCAGCAGGCGCCTGGCCAGGATGCCGAAGTCGGCGACTCCGCAACTCGATTGGGAGGCACCTCGCTGAGCGGCACGACCGTCTGGGCGGTGCAGCTCGCGGTGCTGTTCGGCGTGATCCTGCTCGCGCTTCCCACCGCCGAAGTGACCTGGCGGCCCGAGAAGCGCAGGCGCCCATCGCGCCGGAAGAACCGCGCCACTCGTGCACGTTCGACCGCGGCGACCGAGGCGACCGCGACCGAGGCGCCTGCCGAGTCTCGGGCTGACGCGGCCGACGCGCAGACGGACCCTGCGGAGCCGACAGCGGAGCCGGCAGTGGACCGGACCGCTGATGCGCCCGGCGAGCGGACGACCGACGAGACGAACGGAGACGGACGATGACCGATCGTTCACGGCTACTGCGCGGCGGCGCCCGGGCGGTCACCGGTCTGCTGGTGACGGCGGCGGCCGTCGGCGGCGTCGTGCTCATGGGCAATGTTCCGCTGCCGTCGGTGGTGCACGAACCGCTCGCGCTCACGGTCGATACGACGCAGGACACGGCGCGCACGCTTGCGTGTGCCGGGTCCTTCTCCGAACTCGGCGCCGACCCTGCGCGGCCGGGAGTCGCGATCCCCGTCGGCGAAGCCACGACCGCGGTATCCGGAGAAGCATCGGACACTGCGACGCTCGCTCGCGGTGAGGGAACGGGCCTTCCGAGTGTCGTCTTCGCGCCGATGTCGCAGCCGCTCGCCGCGGCGCAGTTCCAGGCGATCGACACCGAGAATCTGCGGGGCGCCGCGGCGAGCAGCTGCGCGGAACCGAGCAACGAGCAGTGGATCATGGGCGGCGCTTCGTCGCTCGGCTTCTCGACGACGCTGAGTCTCGGGAACCCGGGCACGGTGCCGGCGACGGTTTCGATCGCCGTGTACGACGAGAACGGCGCAGTCGACTCGGTGCAGACGGCCGGAGTCATCGTCGCTCCAGGCACCCAGCACACGGTGTCGCTCAACGGGTACGCGCCCGATCGCGAGCGGCTCGCCGTGCGCGTCGTGAGCACGGGAGCTCCGGTCACCGCGCACGTCGGGGTGGCGCAGAGCTCGGGCATCACCCCGTTCGGCGTCTCCGGGGCGACACCGCAGGTCGAACCGTCCACTTCGCTCGTCATCCCGGCCATCGAGAACGCGGACGGAGACGACCGCGGCCCGAACGATTCGGGTGAGGGGGACGCGTTCCCGTTCATCGTCCGCGCGCTCGCCCCGGGGGAGCTCGCCGGCACCGCATCAGTGCGCGTGCTCGACAAGAATGGGAAGAGCACCGAGGTCGGCGAGATCGAACTGGCGCCGAACGCGGTCGGAGAGCTGAGTGTCGGGACGCTGCCGGACGGTGCGAACGCGCTCGTCATCGACGCCGACGTTCCCATCATCGCGGGCGCTGCCGGTTCAGCCGACGATGCTGACACCCGGGAGCACGACTTCGAGTGGTTCGCTCCGGCTCCCGTCATCGCCGCCGACGCCGAGGTCGCCGCGCCCGTCGTGGCCGGTGGGCGTCTGGTCGTCGTGAATCCGGCGGACACTGAAGCAGAGATCACCATCGCGCGCGCGGATGGCAAGGGCAAGGACACGACCGAGACCGTCCGGCCGGGCGCAGCGGTCGTGCTGGATGCTCCGGCGAACGCCATCCTCACGAGTTCGGCACCCGTCCATGCAGGCGTGCGGTACGTGTCCGATTCCGCGATCGCCGGGTACCCGATCCTCGCACCCGATCCGCGGGACGGCACGCTGACGGTCTACCCGCGCTAGCCGACGTAGACTGAGGGCATGTTCGGTCGTCGTCGTGCTCCTTCTCGGGATGCTCCCGCAATGCCGTCGAGGGCGCGGGCGTCGCGGCACGGGCGGCGTCCGATCCGATCCTCGCTCACGGGCCCGGCGCTCCCCGATCCCGAGGGTCGCTTCCGACGCTTCGAGGCCGATGCCCGCGCTGCCATCGCAGTCGTGCAGGGGTATCTCCCGGATGAGTTGCACGGGGTGCGATTCGGCTTCCAGACCGCGCCTACGAGCGATGGCGAGAGCCAGCTCCCGCTGCTCTACATGATCGACCGGCCGTCGAAGAGCATCGTGCTCTATCGGATGCCCATCCAGCGCGCGAAGACGCTGCACGTCGACGACGCCGAGCACCGGCGCGCGTTCCTCGAGTACTGCGTGTATCGCGCCGTCTGCGAGTATCTCGGCGCGGATCCGTGGGACTTGATTCCCGGTCGTTTCGAGCACTACTGACGTCGCCGCCATCGGTACGCCGAACCTCGCCACAAGGGCGGCCGCGCGATGCTCCGCGTATCCCGATGCTTTGCAGACATAATGGAGACCATGAGCGCGCGTATCTTGGTGGTAGACGACGACAGGGCTCTGGCGGAGATGCTGGGCATGGTGCTGCAGGCCGAAGGGTTCGTCACGGAGCACTCTGCCGACGGGGCCGATGCGGTCGAGAGATTCCGCGAGATGCGCCCCGACCTCGTGCTGCTCGACGTCATGCTGCCCGGACTCGACGGCATCGAAGTCGCAGAGAAGATTCGAGCCGAGTCGGGTACCCCGATCATCATGCTGACCGCTCGCACGGATACGCGGGACGTGGTGCGCGGCCTCGAAGCCGGGGCCGACGACTACGTCGTCAAACCGTTCAACCCGGCCGAACTCATCGCCCGCATCCGAGCCCGCCTGCGCGAGCCGCAGCAGGAGAGCGCCGAGTCGTTGCGGATCGGAGATCTGACGATCGATGTGTCGGCGCACGAGGTGCGCCGAGGATCCCAGTCCATCCCGCTGACGCCGCTCGAGTTCGATCTCCTCGCGATCCTGGCACGCAAGCCGCAGCAGGTGTTCACTCGCGAGGTGCTCCTGGAGAAGGTGTGGGGCTACCAGTACAAGGCCGACACCCGTCTGGTGAACGTCCATGTGCAGCGCCTGCGCGCGAAGATCGAGCAGGATCCCGATCACCCGACCATCGTCACCACTGTGCGGGGCGTCGGGTACCGGGCCGGCACGCCCGTCGATTAGGAGCGCCATGACGCGCTCCCGCCGTTCCCGCCTCGTCACCGCGCTCCGGCGGATCCGAGTGCGCTGGTTGCGATTCTCCGAGCCGGTGCTCGGAGGATTCCGCGCACGCTGGCGGCGGTCGCTCATGGTGCGCACGATGACGGTGACCGGGCTCGTCACCGGGTTCATCGTGCTGACCGCCGGTCTGTTCATCCTCGGCAGCGTCGCGAGCGACCTCTATTCCTCCCGGCAGGAGCAGGCGCTGCAGGACTCGGCGCGCGCGACGCTCGCGGCGCAGCGCCAGATCGACGCCTCGGATGCGTCTGATCGTGGCGCCCTTTCGACGCTGGCCGCCTCGGTGCGGCGCACCGTGCGAGACACGACCTCGAGCCAGATGGTCTACCTGCGCAGGCAGGCCGGTCAGGAGGTGTTCGCCGACGCACCGCCGCCCTCGTTCACGAGCTCGCTGCTGCCGGAGGCGGTCACCCCGGAGCTCGCGCACGCCGTCGAAGCGGGCACAGCGGCCCAGTACTGGCAGGCCGTCACGTTCATCGAGGAGGATGGCTCGCCGTCGCCCGGCATCGTGGTGGGATCGAGCGTCACCTTCCCCGCCGGAGCTGGCACCTACGATCTCTTCATCGGATACAACCTCGCCGACACGCAGGACACGCTCTCGTTCGTGCAGCGCACACTCTTGATCACGGCCGCGGCGATGATGGCCTTCATCGGCATCCTGGTCTGGATCATGTCCCGCATCGTCTTCCGGCCGATCCGCTCCGCCGCAGCCGCGAGCCGTCGTCTCGCGTCAGGTGAGAGCGACGCGCGGATGCCGTTGCAGAACGATGAGCACTTCGACGTGCTCTCGGAGGGCTTCAACGAGATGGCCGAGACGCTCCAGATGCGCATCGAGGAGCTCGACCAGCTCTCCGAGATGCAGCAGCGCTTCGTCTCGGACGTCTCCCACGAGCTGCGCACGCCGCTGACGACCGTGCGCCTGGCGAGCCAGGTGCTCCAGAGCAGCACGCACGGGCTCGAGCCGGGTCAGCAGCGCGCAGTGGAGGTGCTCGGCGGTCAGATCGACCGGTTCGAGACGCTCCTCGAAGATCTGCTCGAGATCTCCCGCTACGACGCCGGCCGCGTCACACTCGAGACGGAGCCGACGAATCTCGTCACCCTGGCGACCGAGGTGGTCGAGGGGCTGCAGCCGCTGTCGGAGGGCATCATCGAGGTGCGCGCTCTGGGAGGCTATTCGCCGATCGATGTCGACGCACGACGCATCCGGCGCATCGTCTCGAACCTCGTCGGCAACGCCATCGAGCACGGCGAGGGGCGGAGCATCGTGGTGTCCATCGACTCGAACGCTGCCGCGATCTCGCTGTCGGTGCGCGACTGGGGCATCGGTATGCGGGAGGAGGATCTCGCCCACGTCTTCGACCGCTTCTGGCGCGCCGATCCGTCCCGCAAGCGGACGCTCGGAGGCACGGGCCTGGGGCTCGCGATCGCACAGGAGGATGCCGCGGTGCACGGCGGCATCCTGGAGGCCTGGTCGCAGCTCGGTGTCGGAACGAACTTCAGGCTCACGCTGCCTCGTGGCGACGGCATCACGAGTTTCATGTCGCCGTTGCCGCTCGTCCCCGAAGACGTGACACCGGAGCAGACCGATCCGCAGGCCACGGGCGGTTGGCTCAGGCGCCCGGGCCGCCGCATCCGGAAGGAGGGTCGGAAGTGAGACGATTTCGCATTCGGACGAGGGCCCTGGTGCTCGCGGCAGCCGCCGCAGCCTCGCTGGCGCTCACCTCCTGCACCGCCATCCCGAGCTCCGGCCCGGTGCAGGTCGGCGCCCAAGACCTTCAGCAGGCCGAGCAGCCGGTGCAGTTCAACGCGGCGGGGCCGGCTTCGGGATCCTCCCAGGAGGATGTCGTGCGCGGCTTCGTGCTTGCGGCGGTCTCGAGCGCCGACGATTACGGGACCGCGCGAGAGTTCCTCTCGCCGGACTATGCGAAGCAGTGGGATCCGTCGTCGAACGTCCTCGTCGACGATGGGAGCCGGCCGTACACGGAGAACGACGACGGCTCCGGCACGCTCGAGATCTCGGCTCTCGCGACCGTCGATGCCGAGGGCTTCATGCTGCCGGTCGAACCTGGTGCGAACACCGAGCTGCGGTTCGAGCTCGAACGCGTCGGCGGCGAGTGGCGGATCTCGTCGGCTCCGAACGGCATCATCCTCGATACGACGACCTTCACCACGATCTGGGCCCCGCATCAGCTGTACTTCGTCGGGCCGGGAGGCATCATGGTGCCGGAGACGCGCTGGTTCATGACGCGCTCCGCACTGCCGACGGAGATCGTCAGCGCCCTCCTCGAAGGGCCCGGCGAGCGCATGTCAGGGGTGCTGCACAGCGGATTCCCCTCTGGCACGACGCTCGTGATGAACTCGGTGCCGATCGAGAACGGCAGAGCTCAGGTCGATCTCTCCGGGAACCTGCTCGAAGCCGGAACGACGGCGATGGCCGAGATTCGGCAGCAGCTGCGATTGAGCCTGCAGACGGTGCAGAGCGTCAACGGATACGACTTGTCGGCAGAGGGCACGCAGATCCGTTCGGAGGCCAGGAATGACGCCGTCGAACCGCGCCTGCTGAACGACGTCACCGACCCTGCGGTGCTCGTCGACGAGCAATTCGGGGCCATCGTCGCAGGTCAGTTCGTCGCCGCGCCCGGGTTCGCGACCTCGCTCAGCGACTACGAGCCGAGCGCGATCACGCTCAACCCGGAAGGGGACGCGGCAGCGATTCTCAACGCTCAGGGCGTGACGCGGGTGGACGCACTCGGCGTCGTTCCGATCGATGAGCGCGACGGGCTGCTCGCTCCGATGTTCGACGCCTTCGACTTCATCTGGACCGTGCAGGCGTCGACGCCTCAGACGCTCCGGGCGACGACCCGGGAGGGTTCGGTGATCGAGATCGCCGCTCCGTGGCTCGCCGGACGGGCCCCGGTCGCCGTGCGCCTGTCGCCCGATGGCATGCGGATCGCGGCACTCGTGCGTGACGAGCAGGGGAGTCAGGTGCTGGTCGCCGGTGTGGAGCGGGACGCGGAAGGGCTGCCGGTGCGCACCACCGACGAGGCCGACGTTCACCTGTGGACGAGTGGTGCGCCCGTCGACCTCGACTGGGTGGGGCAGACACGGTTCGCGGTGCTCTCGAAGGCCGATTCGACGAGTCGCGTCACCATCGGCGGTATCGGACTCATCTCTGCGGAGCAGGGCGCCGTGCAGGGGGGTGTGCAGCTCGCCGGCGGCTCGGCCCGCTCGCAGTTGCGCGTGCTGAGTTCGAAGGGCGACCTGTATGCGTCGCAGGGGAGCGGATGGCAGCGGGCCGTGACGGGCATCGAGCTGCTCGCGAAGCACGGGTAGGGGAGGGCCGCGCCGCCGTCGCTCACAGATCTCTGGCAGAGCGGCGCGCACCGCGGTTCTCCACCGAGTGTCCGTCCTCGCGGCATGCGGGAGTCCGTCTCGGAATACTCGACGCATGCCCACTCTCCGCGCTCAGCACCTCCGCGAGCTGGTGCTCGATCTCGCGGCGCTCGTGTGGCCGACCGCCTGCGTGGGGTGCGGTGCAGAGGATCGCGATTGCTGCGACGTCTGTCTCGCAGCGCTGGGCGAGCTGCCCGCCGTGCACGAGCGGGAGCTCGATGGGGTGCCCTGTTTCGCGGGAGGCAGCTACGAAGGGCCACTGCGCTCGGTGCTCGTGGCGTTCAAGCACGATGGGCGGGTGGGAT
Organism: Leucobacter manosquensis; assembly: GCF_018304845.1. Lineage (NCBI taxonomy): Bacteria > Bacillati > Actinomycetota > Actinomycetes > Micrococcales > Microbacteriaceae > Leucobacter > Leucobacter manosquensis. Next base: position 2,894,611 of record NZ_JAFEVO010000001.1, read on the forward strand.
TTCGCCGAGTGCTCGGAGCGGTGCTGCGCGACCCCCTGCTCAGTGCGATCCGGTGCGCGGCTCGCACCGAGGGCGGTGGGCCATCGGCTCCGCTCATCGTCGCGATGCCATCGCGACCGAACGGGGTGCGCAAGCGGGGGTACCGACACCTCGAGCTGCTCGTCACTGCAGCGCTCCGGGGCTCGCGCATTCCGTCGCTGCGCCTGCGCGCGCTCCGGACGACGCGGGGCAGGGTCGGGCAGGTCGGTCTCTCGGCCTCGGCACGAGAACGCAACGCGCGGCGCATCGCGGTGCGGCATTCGGCGCGACGCCTCGTTCGCGGGCGCCGCGTCGTGCTCGTCGACGACATCATCACAACCGGGGCGAGCATGCGCGCGGCACGGGAAGCGCTCGAGCACGCGGGCGCGAACGTCGTGGCGATGGTGGCGCTGTGCGTGGCCGGGCGACGCGATGCGCGAGGTGTTCCTGCGAAGTCGCGGGAGAATCCCTGATCCGGTGGAAACGCGTCGCGCGAGTGGAGTAGAGTTCGAGAAAGGCGTAACGGTGCGCCAGATGGCACACCCGCCCGAGTCTCCAGGGAGGTCACCATGGACGTGAACATCCGCGGCAAGAACGTCGGGATTACCGATCGTTTCGAAAGCTATGTCGAAGCGAAAACGGACAAAGTGGAGGGGCTGCTGCCCCGGGCCCAGGCGTTCGAAGTGAGAGTCTCTCGGCAGAGCGACCGGAGCCCTCAACACGGCGATCACGTCGAGATCACCCTCATCGGGCCGGGGCCCGTGATTCGCGCGGAGTCCGCCGGAGGCGACAAGTACTCGGCGTTCGACATCGCGTACGGGCGAGTGCTCGAACGCATCCGTCGCATGAAGGACAAGCGACAGGATCGCCGCGGCCGCGGCCGCACGTCACTGGCGGATGCTGCCGCCAACGACTTCGAGATGATCGATGTCACCCCAGCACCCCTCGAAGTGCTCGAGGCCGTCGCGACCGGTGAAGTACCGGTTGTCGACTCCGGCGAGCAGGACTATTCGCCGGTGGTCATCCGCACCAAGGAGTTCCCCGCCGAGCGCATGGCCGTCGAAGACGCCGTCGATCGTATGGAGCTCGTCGGCCACGACTTCTTCCTCTTCATCGAGGAGACCGGCGGCAATCCGAGCGTGGTCTACCGGCGCAAGGGGTGGAACTACGGAGTGATCTCGCTCTCCGAAGTCGAGTAGATCCACCGCGCCACCAGCCGCCGGCTGGGCGGGTGCAGCGAGCCGTTCTCGAACGGCGCGGCTGCGTTCCGGTCAGTCGGCGGTGGTGCGTCTGCTTCGCGATCTCCACGACCATCGCACTACGTTGGCGAATGCCTCGAGCACGATGCCGAGCGACATCTTGGAACGGCCATCGACGCGTTCCACGAAGGTGATGGGTATCTCCGTGACGGGGCAGCCCATCCGCTCGAGCGTCCACGCGGTCTCGACCTGGAATCCGTACCCCTGCGAGTCGAGTGCCTCGAGATCGATCCGGCGGAGCCATTCGAGCTGGATGACTCGGAATCCGCTGGTGAGATCGCGCAGTCGAGAACCGAGCAGAGCGCGCGCGAACCACGTGCCGCCGCGGGAGATCCACCTGCGGTAGGCCGGCCAGTTGACGATCCGTCCGCCCTCCATCCAGCGCGTGCCGATCACGAGCCCGGCCCCGGCGCGTGAGGCCGCGACGAGCGCGGGCAGATCCTCCGCCCGATGCGATCCGTCGGCGTCCATCGCGATGACAGCGCGATACCCGTCGGAGAGCGCTGCAGCGAATCCGAGCACGTACGCGGTTCCCAGGCCGGATTTTCGAGCGCGGTGCCGAACGGAGATATGGGAATCGTCAGCAGCGAGCGCGTCGGCGATGGCGCCGGTCCCGTCCGGGCTCCCGTCGTCGACGATGAGGATGTCGGCCTCCGGAAGCGACCGCCGCACGCCGGCGACCACTGCGGCCAGCGAGTCCCGCTCGTTGTATGTGGGGAGCACGACGAGCAGCTCAACCGCTGCAGGCGCCATGGCGTCCTTTCTCTGATGATGAGCGACGCGAGCACCCGCATGCGGGGAAGCCGAGACGTATGGTTCCTCCATATTGGCATCTCCTCAGCCGGGAGTGAGCATGCAATTGCTAAGCTGAGGAGTTGTCACAATGTGGCAACGGCGGTGATCCCGAATCATGGGAAACCACACCGCGCCGAACGTACAGGAGAGACAACGTGGCGACAGTTCTCGAGAAGCTTCTTCGCGTCGGCGAAGGGCGCATCCTGAAGAAGCTCGAGCGGCAGGCGAAGCTCGTGGCGAATCTGGAAGGCACCTTCGCGGAGTTGAGCGATGAGGAGCTGCGCGAGGAGACCACGGAGTTCCGCGAGCGGCTCGAAAAGGGCGAGACGCTCGACGACCTGCTCCCCGAAGCATTCGCGGCGGTGCGCGAGGCTGCGAAGCGCACCATCGGTCTGAATCCATTCCCGGTGCAGATCATGGGTGGAGCGAATCTCCACCACGGCAACATCTCCGAGATGAAGACCGGCGAGGGCAAGACCCTGGTGGCGACGATGCCCGCCTACCTCAACGCCATCGCGGGCAAGGGCGTGCACATCGTCACCGTGAACGACTACCTCGCGACGTACCAGAGCGAACTCATGGGCCGCGTGTTCCGCGCGCTCGGGCTCACGACCGGGTGCATCGTCTCGGGCCAGGACCCGGCGACGCGCCGCGAGCAGTACAACGCCGACGTGACGTACGGCACGAACAACGAATTCGGGTTCGACTACCTGCGCGACAACATGGCATCGGCCTCCTCGGAGCGCGTGCAGCGCGGGCACTTCTTCGCCATCATCGACGAGGTCGACTCGATCCTCATCGACGAGGCGCGCACGCCGCTCATCATCTCCGGTCCCGCCTCGGGCGAGGCCAACCGCTGGTTCGCCGAGTTCGCCCGGATCGCTCGGAAGCTCGAGCCGGGCGTCGACTTCGAGGTCGACGAGAAGAAGCGCACGGTCGGTGTACTCGAACCCGGTATCGAGAAGGTCGAGGATCACCTCGGCATCACGAACCTCTACGAGTCGGTGAACACACCGCTGATCTCGTTCCTGAACAATGCGATCAAGGCGAGTGCGCTGTTCACCCGCGACAAGGATTACGTCGTGCTGAACGGCGAGGTGCTCATCGTCGACGAGCACACCGGGCGCATCCTGGCGGGGCGCCGGTACAACGAGGGCATGCACCAGGCCATCGAGGCCAAAGAAGGCGTTCAGGTCAAGGCCGAGAACCAGATGCTCGCCACGGTGACGCTGCAGAACTACTTCCGTCTGTACGAGAAGCTCTCCGGCATGACCGGTACCGCCGAAACCGAGGCGAGCGAGTTCATGTCGACTTACGGCCTCGGCGTCGTGCCGATCCCGACCAACCGCTCGATGCAGCGCAAGGATCAACCGGATCTCGTCTACAAGAACGAGGAATCGAAGTTCGCGCAGGTCGTCGTCGATATCGCCGAGCGGTACGAGAAGGGCCAGCCGGTGCTCGTCGGCACGACGAGCGTCGAGAAGAGCGAGTACCTGTCGCGCCTCCTCGCGAAGGCCGGCGTGCGCCACGAGGTGCTGAACGCGAAGAACCACGCTCGCGAGGCCGCGATCATCGCCCAGGCGGGTCGCCTCGGGTCGGTGACCGTCGCCACGAACATGGCCGGTCGCGGTACCGACATCATGCTCGGCGGAAACGCCGAGTTCCTCGCAGTCCAGGAGATGGCGGCTCGCGGACTCTCCACCGAAGACGATCCCGATGCCTACGAGGCTGCGTGGGACGACGTGTTCGCAGCGGTCAAGGAGACCGTCAACGGCGAAGCCCAGAAGGTCATCGAGGTGGGAGGCCTGTACGTGCTCGGCACCGAGCGCCACGAGTCGCGCCGTATCGACAACCAGCTGCGCGGCCGCTCCGGCCGTCAGGGCGACCCGGGCGAGAGCCGCTTCTACCTCTCACTGGGCGACGATCTGATGCGGCTGTTCAACTCGGGCGCAGCTGCCGCGCTGATGAACCGCGACAGCTTCCCCGACGACCTCGCGATCGAGTCGAAGGTCGTCTCGCGCGCCATTCAGAGCGCTCAGAGCCAGGTCGAGCAGCGCAATGCGGAGATCCGCAAGAACGTGCTGAAATACGATGACGTGCTCGACCGCCAGCGCAAGGCGATCTACAGCGATCGTCAGCAGATCCTCGACGGCGAAGAGATCGAGCCGCGCATCGACACCTTCCGCCAGCAGACGATCGACGCGATCCTCGACTCGCACGGCCACGACGGCGACTGGGACTTCGACGCGCTCTTCAACGATCTGCGCCAGGTGTATCCGGTAGGCCTCACGGTCGATGAGCTCGTCGCCGAGGCCGGAGGCGCCCGCCGCGTCGATCGCGCGTTCCTGCGCCGGGAGATTCTCTCCGACGCCGAGGTCGCGTACGCCAAGCGTGAAGAGACGCTCGGTGCGGAGGCCATGCGCGAGCTCGAACGCCGCGTCGTGCTCGCCACGATCGATCGCCGCTGGCGCGATCATCTCTACGAGATGGAATACCTCAAGGAGGGCATCGGACTGCGCGCGATGGCGCAGCGCGACCCGCTCGTGGAGTACCAGCGTGAAGGCTTCACCCTCTTCGAGGGCATGATGGGGCAGATCAAGGAGGAGTCCATGGGGCTGCTCTACAACCTCGAGGTCAAGGTTCGTCCGGCAGAGGGCCCGCAAGATCACGTCCATCTCGAAGGCGGTGGGCTCGAGGCCGAGCAGGCGACGGATCAGTCGAAGCTCAGCTACAGCGCACCCGACGAAGACGGGGCTCCCGCGGTCAGCGGAGCCGAGCCGCCGAAGAGCGCAGCAGGCAAGCCCGCCCAGCAGGGTCAGGCACGCGGCGCGTTCGGGCAGCAGTCCGGCAACGGGGCGACCAATCGCGCCGACCGCCGTTCCTCGAAGAACAAGTAAGGCGACCGTGCCTACCGATTTGACCCGTGATCCGCTCCGGCGGACCGACTGAGAGAACTTCCATGGCAAACGAGACGAATCCACGTCCCACGAAGAATGAGCGGCGCGCCCAGGCGCGCGTCGAGGCCGCCGCTGCGCGCGAGCAGGAGAAGAAGCGCGAGAAGCGGAACCGCCTCTTCCTGCAGGGCGGCATCGCCGTCGGCGTGATCGCCGTGCTCGCGATCATCGCGCTCGTGCTGACGCAGTCGATCAAACCGGCAGGCCCCGGCCCCGAGAACATGGCGTCGGGCGGCGCCGTCTTCGGCAAGGATCTGAAGGTCGTCACCGGCCCCGCTCTGCAGCCCGGTGACGAACGCGTCGCTCCCGAGGCGAACTTCGATGAGCTCCCGGTCGAGGTCACGGTCTACTCCGACTACATGTGCCCCTTCTGCGGTCAGTTCGAGCAGCAGTACGGCACGATGCTCGAGAACTACGTCGGTGCGGGTGATGTCGAGCTCACGGTGTACCCGCTCAACTTCCTCGACAACGCATCGCTCGGCTCGAAGTACTCCACCCGAGCGGCGAACCTGTTCGCCTGCGTTGTCGACCAGCAGCCCGACCACGCCTTCAAGCTGAACAACGCGCTGCTCAGCGCCGAGGTCCAGCCTGCTGAGAGCACCACCGGCCTGACGGACGCCCAGCTCATCGAGCAGGCGGAAGCCGCCGGTGCCGAGGCGACGACGGAGCTGCGCCAGTGCGTGAAGGATCGCACCTTCGCGAGCTTCATCTCCGCGAACTACAAGCAGGTCAGCGAAGTGGGCATGCAGGGCCTCGCAAAGGGAGCCCAGCTGCTCGGCGCCGACGGCGTCACGCCCCAGAACGCTGACGAGCCGCAACGACTGGTCAGCACGCCGACCGTGATCGTCAACGGTCAGCAGTGGAGTCAGAGTCGCGACGGCGATCTCGAGTCGTACCTGCTGAAGGTGAAGGGCGAGCTCGAGCAGAACGGTTCGTCGGACGACGCATCGGCTGACGACGAGTCGGCCGACTCCGAGTAAGATAGTCGGGGCGGTCGAGCAATCGTCCGCCCCTATGCCGCCTTAGCTCATCTGGTAGAGCAGCGCCCTTGTAAAGCGCAGGTGGTCGGTTCGAGTCCGACAGGCGGCTCCATTCGCTTCGCTCACTGCGCCGCGAGTCGGTTTGCGAACCGACTCCGATGTCGCAGGCTCCATCGGCTCGCCGCACGCAACGCCGACGCGTTGCCGTGGTGTGCGGCGAGCGAGTCCGACTGGCGGCTCCATTCGCTTCGCTCACTGCGCCGCGAGTCGGCTTGCGAACCGACTCCGATGTCGCAGGCTCCATCGGCTCGCCGCACGCAACGCCGACGCGTTGCCGTGGTGTGCTGCGAGCGAGCCGGTCAGCCGGAGTAAGGTTGGGGGAGTGCCGCATTCCAAGTTCCCCATCTGGGCCGCCCTCCTCGGGTCGGGGCTCGCGGGCGTCCTCGTCGCCGTGCAATCGCGCATCAACGGCGGGTTGAGCCAAGAACTCGGCAACGGATACGTCACGGCTGCAGCGTCGTTCGGCTCCGGGCTCATCGTCATGTGCTTCGCGGTGCTCGCAACGCGTCGCGGCCGAACCGGCCTCGCCCGGCTGCGCGGCGAGGTGCGCTCGGGCTCGCTCCCCGTGTGGACCCTCTTCGGCGGGGCCGGAGGCGCCTTCTTCGTGCTGGCGCAGGGGCTGATCGCCCCGACGATGGGACTCGCGCTGTTCACCGTTGGCATCGTCGCCGGCCAAGTGCTCGGCGGCCTGGTGCTGGATCGCGCCGGCTTGGGGCCGGGAGGCCGCATCGATCCGACGCCCATGCGGGTCACCGGCACCGTGCTGGCGATCGTCGCGGTCGCTCTGTCCGTCGGGTTCAGCGGGGTGCACGGCGCATGGCTGATCGTGTTCCCGGTGATCATCGGGGTGTGCGTCTCAGCGCAATCCATGGTGAACGGGCTCGTGCGGGCGGCCGCTCAGAGCGCGGTCGCCTCGACATTCGTGAACTTCGTCGTGGGCACGGCGATCCTCGCGATCATCGCGGCGGTGTCGGTGGCCATGAACGGATGGCCGACGAACTGGCCTTCAGCTCCCTACTTCTACCTGGGCGGCATCATCGGAACGCTGTTCATCGCCGTGGCCGCAATGCTCGTGCGCACTGCCGGGGTGCTGCTGCTCAGCATGTCGAACGTCGCGGGGCAACTGCTGGCCTCCGTCGCTTTCGAGGCGGGGGCGCCGCTCGCCGGAGGCCTGACGCAGGGCATGATCGCCGGGTCGGCTGTGGCGCTGCTCGCGGTCGTCGTCGCGGCGCTCCCCTCCCGGAGACGCGGGCTGCCGGACTAGCCCGGGCCGGAGAGGTGCCGCGATAGATCCAGAGGCTTGCGGGGCTTCTCACCGCGGTCGCGCTCGGGGATGCCGCCGACGAGGAGCCAGCCGAGCAGATACTCCGGCTTCTGCACGCCGAGTGCCTTGCGCACGGCCTTGCTGCGGGTGTGCGTGCCGCTCTTCCAGATGGATCCCCACCCGGACTCATGCAGGAGAAGTCCCAGGAAGTGCGTCACGCCGCTCGCCACAGCCTCCTGCTCCCACAACGGCACCTTGCTCGTGTTGCCGGGGCTGACCACGATGACGAGGACGAGCGGTGCTCGCGTCATCTTGGCGATGTGCTTGCCGCGATCCTCACCCGAAGCCTTCGCCAGACCTTTCGCGAGCTTCTTGCGGTCCTTGCCGCGCAGCTCGATGATGCGCCACGGCCGCATGCGGGAATGATCCGAGACGCTCGCCATGACGGCCACGTACTCCTCGAGCTCCTCACGGCTGGGCGCCTCGTCGGTCACCTTCGAATGGGACCGACGACGTCTGAGCGCGCGGTACGCCGGGCCGCCGTGCGCGGTCATGCGTCAGAGGGGCGTGCGCCGGGTTCGAAGCTCAACGAGAGCGAGTTCATGCAGTAGCGGTCGCCGGTCGGAGTGCCGAAGCCGTCGGGGAACACGTGCCCGAGGTGCGACCCGCACTGGGCGCAACGCACTTCGGTGCGCACCATGCCGAGACTCGTGTCGCCGAGGAGTTCGACGGCACCGGGCCGCACGCTCTCGTAGAAGCTCGGCCAGCCGCAGCCCGAGTCGAACTTCGTGCCAGCGATGAACAGCTCGTTGCCGCAGGCACGGCACCGGTACAGGCCGTCTCGCTCTTCGTCGAGCAGCTCCCCGGTACCCGCGCGCTCCGTTCCCTGGTTGCGCAGCACGGCGTACTCCTCTGGTGCGAGTCGTTCGCGCCATTCGCTCTCGCTGAGCTGGAACGGGTAGTCGGCCGAATCGATGGGCTTGCTCATGGCGACCTCCGGTGTCGTGGATTGGCTCGCCCAGTGTACGCCGGTGGCGTGAGCAGCCGCAGCGTGCGGCGTTCGCCGGGCGCGAAGCCTCAAGAGCGGCCGTGTACGCCCTGTGCAGCACCCGACCTTAGGGTATGAGTTGCAAGGTCTGATGAAAATCGTCAGACTATACGGTGGTACTGCAGGTTAGGGGAGCCTCAGTTCAATCCGATGAGCGGGTTGCTGTTTGCGCGGTGGCCGAGAACCGAAGAGAAAAGGAGTGCAATCGTAATGACTGCACAGAAGAACTGGCGGCGCATGGTCGCCACTGCGACAACGGGGCTGCTCGTCGCCAGCGGTCTGGCGATTGCGCCTGCCGTGGCCAACGCGGCTCCAGGCGACGGCGAGGTTGCGAACGCAACGCTCGACTGGGGCGTGAAGACCTCCTTCCGCAACTACATCACCAGCCCGATCGCCAAGGGAAGCGTCACGAACCTGGGAGCCACCACCGGCTCGGGTCCGTACTCGTGGACCGGGGGAACGGGAACGGCGAATCTCGACGGCACCGGCGTCGACGTCGCCTTCGGCGAGAACGATGGCGTGCACTTCCAGGGGCACGCCGAGGGCGAAGAGTCCATTCTCGATCTCACCTTCACGCAGCCGCAGCTCAAGGTCACCTCGCCGACGACTGCGGAGCTGTACCTCGACGTCGATGGGCGCGAGTTCGTCGACACGACGACGCTCGGCGAGTTCTACTCGCTCGACGACGTCCATTTCGCCGATGTGACGCTCCCGGCTCCGACGGTCTCCGGATCCACCTACACGTGGACCAATGCCGCCGCCACGATGACCGCTGATGGCCTGGACGCCTTCGGCGGCTTCTACAACGCTTCGACGGCGGGCCTCGATCCGATCACGTTCTCGGCTCCGATCGCATCGGTTCCCGCCGTGGAGACCACGACGTCGATCGCCGCGAGCGCGGTCACCGCGACCGAAGGCGACAGCGTCGAGTTCACCGCAACGGTCGCTCCTGCAGAGGCCGCGGGTGCCGTGGTCTTCAGCAACCGCACCGCGAACGGAGCCGGCGAGATCTCGCCCGCGATTCCGGTTGAGAGCGGCGTGGCGAAGTTCACCACCGATGCCCTTCCGGCCGGCGCGAACCAGGTCGAGGCCATGTTCACTCCGACGGATGCATCCGCATTCGCCGGTTCCACTTCGACGAGCACCACGGTCACCGTCGAGGAGCAGAAGGTGTGGACGCCGAAGATCGAGGTCTTCCTCGAAGACGGCGTGACTCCGGTGGGCGACACCCGAGTGTCTGCAGGCGATGAGATCGTGGTCAAGGGAGAGGGCTACGATCCGGAGGCGAACATCGGTGGCCGCGGCGTGCCGATCCCGAACACCCTGCCGCAGGGCACCTACGTCGTCTTCGGCGAGTTCGGTGAGAACTGGAAGCCCTCAGAGAATGCCGCCTCGGCTCAGCGCCTGATCGCGACTCAGGGTTGGGCTCTGTCTGAAGCAACGCTCGACCAGGTTCCCGCGATGTACCAGGGCACGATCCGCGCGCAGTGGGTGCCGATCAACGCCGACGGTTCGTTCGAGTGGACGACGACGCTGCAGGATCGCGATGCGTCCAAGCCCGCACCCGAGAACGGCAGCTACGGTGTCTTCACCTACGCCGCAGGCGGCGTGAAGAACGCAGCGCAGGAGCAGGAAGCGCGCGTGAACTACGGCGTACCGGTCGTGGAGACTTCGACCGAGCTGACGTCCGACGTCGCCAGCGTACGAGCCGGCGATGAGGTCACTCTCACCGCGAACGTGACCCCCGCGGACCAGGCAGGGTCCGTGCGGTTCTCGAACGGCTCGACCGCTCTGGGCGAGGCCGTTGAGGTCGCGAACGGCGTCGCGACGCTGCAGACCTCCGAGCTGCCGGTCGGGGCCAACGAGATCACCGCCGAGTTCGTTCCCGCGAACACGAGTGACGTCGTCGGCTCGAAGTCGGCAGCCGTCACGGTTACCGTCGCAGCGGTGCCCGCGATCTCGATCGACGGCGAGAAGCCGTCAGCTGCCCAGGTCCGCCAGGGCGAACCCATCGAGTTCGCAGCTGGCCCGTTCGACGAGGGCAGCGAATTTGCGGTCTGGATCAACCCCGCCGGGCAGATGCAGTCCCTTGCAGCAGGTGACGCCGCCCCGGCAGCTGCAGAACCGCTGAAGGTCGGCGACGTGACCGTCGACGATTCTGGCTCGGCCGAAATCACGTGGGATGTTCCCGCGGACTTCGCAGCGGGAGACTACGTCGTTTCGTTCGCGGGCACCAATGTCGAGGAGTACCTCGAGGCGGACTTCACCGTCTCGGAGTACACGATCTCGACGACCACGCTGACCTCGTCGGCCGGTGTCGGTGGGAGCCCGAACGGCGTGGAATTCGTTGCGACCATCGCACCTGAGACTGCGACCGGTGAAGTCACCTTCACCAACAACGGCGTCCCGTTCGCCACCGTTGCCGTGGCCAACGGCACCGCGACTGCCACGGCTGACCTCGCCGCTGGCGCGAACGAGATCGTGGCGACGTTCGTATCGAGCGATGACACCGTTTCCGACTCGGTCTCGGACGCCCTCACGATCACCGTCACCGGTGGCGGAGCCGGAGCCGGTGGTGGCGCTGCAGACGGCGGTGCCGATGGCACCGGAGCCGGCGGGAGCGGCGCGAACGGCAACGGCACTGGCGGCGGGACGGGCACGATCGGTTCCATCGCTTCGGCTCCCGCAGCCGGTGCACAGGGCCTCGCTTCAACTGGCGCCGCCGACTTCACCGGCCTTCTCGCCGGCGGCGCGCTGGCGCTGCTGCTCGGAGCCGCCCTGATGGTCGCTCGCCGGCGGCTGGCCTCAAACTAGCCCGTTATTCGCATGGACAGCCTCTTCTCGCTTGATCGCGGAAGAGGCTGTTCGTACGGGTGGCTCTGATCGAACCAGTGACGGCGACTCCCGTGTGTGGTGAATTTTGCCCGTCACTCGTTTTACGTTGTTCAGATTGATGTCGACTCGCAAAGGAATATCTGTGTCTGCTCGCACGCGTATCGCTCGCACCAGCGCTCTCGGCCTGATCGGGATGCTCGTTGCAGGAGCTATCTTCGGCGGTGCCTCTGTAGCCCGCGCGGATGACGGCGCGACCATCGGCTCGATCGGTGGGGTTGAGTCGGGGCAGCATATTCCCGGTGAGAGCACTGCTCCCGGGGTCTTCGAAGGGGAAGTCGAACCCGTCGTTTCGCCTGAGGCTCCGGCGGAGGCACCCGCGCCCGAGGTGTCGGAGGATCCGGAAGTGCTGGTCCAGAGCGACCCGCAGGTGAGCGAAGCCGCGGCTGCCGCGCCGCAGCTTGGGGAGCAGGCCGTGGAAGCTGCGTCTGACGCCGTCGAGACCGGCGCGGGGAATGCGACGCTGTCCTGGGGGGTACGCGCATCCTTCCGGAACTACATCACGGGGCCGATCGCGAACGGCACGATCACAAATCTTGGTGCCGTAACAGGTGCGGGTCCCTTCGTCTGGCCGAATGGATCGGGATCGGGCATCGCCCAGACCGACGGCACCGACCTCGAAGTGACCTTCGGCGAGAACGAAGGGGTGCACTTCCAAGGCCATGAGAGCGGCGAGGTGCACATTCTCGACCTGAAGATCACCGAGCCGAGACTCACCGTCACGTCGTCCAAGACGGCCGAACTGTACGTCGACGTCGCCAGCCGAAAGTACGTAGACACGGTCACCGTCGGCGAGATGCAGGAATTCGACGACGTGCACTTCGCCGATATCCAGTTGTCGAAGCCCGCGATCGAAGGCACGAGGTACACCTGGAAGAACGCGACCGCGGAGATGACGGCTGCCGGTCTCGAAGCGTTCGGCGGCTTCTACAGCGCGAACGACGCCGGTCTCGATCCCATCACGTTCTCCGCCGACATGACGGAGCAGCCGGAGCAACCGAGCCCGACCGCCACGACCACCTCCCTGACGGCCAAGTCGAGTTCACCCTATGTCGGGGCGAATGTCGCGCTCACCGCAGCAGTCGGCCCCACCGATGCCTCCGGGGCCGTACAGTTCACGCAGAACGGCGAGAACCTCGGAGACGCGAAGCCTGTGAAGAATGGCGTCGCCGAGACGTCTGCCAAGCCGTCGAAGCCCGGGTCTTACTCGTATGGCGCGGTCTTCACGCCGAGTGACCCCGAAGCGTTCCGGGCGTCGAAGTCGGCGCCCAAGACGGTGAAGCTCGAGCGCGAGTTGACGGGCACCGCCGGCACGCTGCAGTGGGGAGTGAAGGAGTCGTTCCGCGACTACGTCGTAGGCCCCATCGCCGGCGGCAAGATCAAGGCATCCGCTGGAGCGAGACAGGCCGAGAACAACGGCGTCTTCACCTTCCCGCAGTCGTCCACCCAGAACTGGAACGGAGCGTCTGGCTCGGTGCAGTACGCCGGAAAGGTGAATTTCTTCGGGCATCACGGGCAGATGAACGTCGATCTCCTCAACCCCACCATCGTGGTGAAGAACGCGAGGAGCGCAGAAGTGCGCATCCCGTTCGACGGCACGACGCTCACGCTCGCGCACATCGATCTGACACAGATCAAGCCGCAGAAGCTCGAGGGGAACGCCGTCAAGTTCACGAAGGCTCCGACCACTCTCTCGAAGGCGGGCGCGGAGCGCTTCTTCGTGAACGGCACTGGTGCGGGGCCGACCGGCACCTTCTACGACGCTGGAACCAAGCTCGACGACATCACCTTCATCATCGGAGCGGATAGCGGCACGAAGCCCGCGGAGCCCACCGATCCCGCGAGCAAGCCGAAGCCCGCTGGCACGCCCGAGACTCCGGCTGCCCCGGCGTCGACCGACGGCGCCGCGGCCGGATCCCTCTCGTGGAGCGTGTCGAACGCCTTCGCCGCGTACACGACGTGCACCAACAAGGAGGCGTACGGATACGCGCACTGCGCGAAGGGGAGCATCGAGACGAACGGCGTCGGCGCCGGCTACCTCTTCCCGCAGGCGGCGAGCTCGAGCTGGGATCGAGCGAGCCAGACCGGCACGGTGAGCTACAGCGGTTCGGTCGCCTTCACGGGCTACGGCATGACCATGTACAACGTCTCCAACCCCTCGATCACCGTCTCGGGCCCTGCGAGCGCGACGCTCAGCACCGGCAACTCGACGTCGTTCGGCTCCGGCACCTACCAGCTCGATCTCGCGAGCGGCAGCAAGTCGGTCGGTGCAGGCGGAGAGGTCACCTGGAGCAATGTGCCGGTTCTGGGCACGCTGAGCAGCGGAGGCGCCGGGGGCAGCGGCAGCCAGTCGATCGGGCTCGATCCCCTCACCTTCACCGTGGGCGCAGAGTCCCAGGTCAGCTTCGGCGCGACCGCGGCCGGCAGCGAGAAGAAGCAGTACACCGCAGCCGATACGCCCCCGGCGACGACCGGTGTGACCGTGCTCACCGACGCCGAGAAACTCACACCGGGCGGGCGCATCGAGATCGAGGCGTCGGGCTTCGACCCCGACGACGAGGGTGTGCTGGTCGTGCTCTACTCCGATCCGATCGTGCTCGACGATGCCGCGACCGCTGACAAGAACGGCGTCGTGCGCTGGTCGGGCACGCTCCCGAAGGACGTGCGCGGCACGCACACCATCACCATCCAGGGCAGCACGAATGCCGGCGCCGTCATCGACATCGTCGAGCCGAAGAAGAAGAAGTCGGCGCGTTCGGCTGACGTCGAAACCGAGGCGCTCTCCGGCGCAGTCGCCGAGGATCGCGTCACCTCAGCGGCCATCATTCCTGCCGGCGGCATGGCACCCTGGGAGTGGTGGGCGAGTGCGGCCGGGCTCGCAGCGATCGCTGCCTGCATGACGCTCCTCACGATTCGCCAGCGCCGCAACTCGGCCTAGCGATCCTCCCTTTCCCGTCCCACCCCACGATCTCCAGGAGGTTCATCAGTGAACGCCCGAATCCGCCGCTCCGGCGCACTGCTCGCAGGCGCTGCGATCATCGGCGGGCTGCTGCTCGCTCCCACTGCGGCGCAGGCGCAGCAACCGGTTCGCGCCGCAGGCGAAGCAGGCGTGTGCGAGATCACGGGCGGCGAGCTGTCGTGGGGCGTCAAAGAGAGCTTCCGCGCGTACATCAGCGGCAGCATTGCGAACGGATCGTGGGAGGCGAGCGACGGTGCGACGTACGAGACGCCCCAGTTCACGTGGGGCGGTGCGACCGGCAGCATCGATACGGAGACGGGCGAGGGAAGCGTCTCATTCACGGGAACCGTGCATTTCACCGGCCATGACGGGGTGCTCGACCTGACCATCGCGAACCCGACCCTCGAGTTCGAGGGCGACGGCAAAGCGGCTCTGCTGCTCGACGCGCGGAGCACCGACATGGAGGGCGAGGTCGCGATCGACACCCAGCAGGAGTGGGTCGGCGACGTGATCGTGCCGGATCAGCTGCCCATCTCCGACGATGCGCTCGTCGCTGACGCGCTCTCGACGACCCTCACGAACACGGGTGCCAAAGCGTTCGCGGGCTTCTACGAAGCGGGCGCAGAGCTCGATCCGGTCGATCTCGACCTGCAGTTCGCCAGCTGCGCAGATGCCGGTGCGGCCGGCGCCGGCGCGGCTCCCTCCGATTCGGATGGGGCCTCCGAGGAGATCCTCCCCGCCCCCGACGCCGCCGAGACTGCCGCGCCCGCGGCGTCGCTCGCTGCGATCCCGTGGCTCCCGATCATCATCGGAGGCATCGCGATCCTGGTGATCGGAGTGACCGGAGGCATGCTGCTCGCAGGGCGCAAGGGCAAGGCGGCGGCGCCGACCCCGGATCCCGCGCAGCCGTCCGAGCCGGCATCCGACACGGGAGCTGACCGTCGTCCTTCCGGGGAGACTCGGTGATGCGCCACCGCGTCGCCGCCGGCTTCGCGGCCCTCCTCGCAGGGTCTCTGCTGCTCGCCGGCTGTGCTGCTCCGTCGGATTCGACCGGCACTGATGCGCCCGCCGCGGTGTCGACGACACCGCTCGCCGAGCTCGCGACCCTCGAAGATCCCAAGGCCTACGTCGGACCGTCGACGGCGGTGCTGCAGCACTCCACCATCGAGCCCGTGGCTGAGAATCCGGTGCAGTCGCTGCCGGCGACCGTACCCTCGTTCGCGACCGACGGCTCCAGCACGGATGTCACGGTCGAGCGGGCCGACAAGGTGGTGGCGGCCGATCTCGGCGGCAACATCTCCGTGACGATCGCAGGGCTCGGATTCGCCGACAGCCTCGTCGGCGTCGACCAGTCGACCACGCTCGAGAGCCTGGCCGACCTCCCTCGCGTCACGAGCGGGGGACACACGGTGAACGCCGAGGCGATCATCGACCTGCATCCGGACGTCGTGGTGACCGACGGGTCTGTGGGTCCGCGAGACGTCATCGAGCAATTGCAGGACGTCGGCATCCAGGTCGTCTTCGTCGAGAACGACCCGTCGTTCGAGGGAGCCGAGGAGCTCGCCCGTCAAGTCGCCGCGATCTACGGCAGCCCCGAAGCGGGCGAGCAGCTGGCCGAGCGCATCGCGAGCGAAGTCGAGGCGAAGATCGCGGAGATCGCGGAGATCGCACCCGGCACCCCCGCCGACAAGCTGCGCATCGCATTCGTGTACCTTCGCGGATCGGCGGGCGTCTACTACCTCTTCGGCAAGGAATCAGGGGCCGATCAGCTCATCGAGGCGGTCGGCGGGGTCGACGTGGCCACCGACATGGGCTGGGATGGCATGAAACCGATGACCGACGAGGCGCTCGTAAAAGCGAACCCAGACCTCATTCTTGTCATGTCGCACGGCATCGAGTCGGTCGGCGGCGTCGACGGGCTGCTCGAGGAGAAGCCCGCGATCGCCGTGACCACCGCCGGCGAGCACCGCCGCTTCGTCGACATGGAGGACGGCACGGTGCTCTCGTTCGGCCCGCGATCCGCCGAGATTCTCGACGCGCTCGCGCGCGCCATCTACGCGCCGGAAGGTCAGTAGCTGCCGCGCTCCGGCGCGGCGAACGCCGATACAATAGGTGATCGTGCCGGCCCCGGGGCCCCGGGTCGCAGCGGTACTCACCAGCGCAGAGAAAGCATCACGTGACGAACGCCACACCGAGTACCCTCGGCCGCCGCAGTGCAGGCCGCGGTGCCATCGTCATCACCGCCGCCGTCATCCTGGTGATCGTCGGCATCATCCTCTCGGCAGGGCTCGGTCAGCTCTCGATCGGGCCGACAGAGGTCGTCGGGTCCGTGCTGCGCCGGATCGGCATCGCCAACTCCTGGGCTCCCACCGACGAGCTGCTGGACCGCACGCTGTGGCAGATCCGCTTCCCGCGCGTCATGATGTCCTTGCTCGTCGGCGCCGCACTGGCGGTCGCCGGCGCCGTCATGCAGGCGATCTTCGGCAACCCGCTCGCCGAGCCCGGTGTGGTCGGCGTCTCGTCAGGTGCGGCGCTCGGCGCATCGGCGTCGATCACGCTCGGCATCACCGCGTTCGGCGGGTGGACGATCGCGATCTTCGCCTTCCTCGGCGGCCTCGCAGCGACGTTCATCGTGTACCTGACGGCACGCGCGCAGGGTCGCACCGAGATCGTCACGCTGCTGCTCACCGGCGTTGCCATCAACGCGTTCGCCGGTGCAGGCCTCGCGCTGTTCACCTTCATCGGAGACACCGCCAGTCGCGAGCAGATCGTCTTCTGGCAGCTCGGCTCGCTCAACGGATCCCGGTGGAACGAAGTCGGTATCGTGGCGGTCGTCGCCGCGGTCGCCGCCTGCATCGCGATCCTGTTCGCCCAGCAATACGATCTCCTCTCGCTCGGGGACCGCACTGCAGCGCACCTCGGGGTGCGCGTCGAGCGACTGCGCATCGTGTCGATCGTGCTCGTCGCGCTGCTGACCGGCGTCGGCGTGGCCTTCGTCGGCGTCATCTCGTTCGTCGGCCTCGTCGTGCCCCACCTCATGCGCATGATCCTCGGCCCCGCGCACCGCCTGCTGCTCATCTGCTCACTGCTCGGCGGAGCCGTGCTGCTGATCTACGCCGATCTCCTGGCACGCACACTGGTCGACGGCGCGGATCTGCCCATCGGCATGCTGACATCGCTCGTCGGCGGGCCGTTCTTCTTCTGGCTCATCCGTCGCAACCGTCGTCGCTCGGGAGGCTGGGCATGAATGTCGAGGAGCCCGCCGTCTCGCAGCAAGCCGGCGCAGTCGCCCAGCAGGTGGACGGCGTGAGCTATCACGTCGGTTCCGTCCCGATCTTGACCGACGTCACGATGGCGGTGCGATACGGCGAAGTGCTCGCCCTCGTCGGCCCGAACGGTGCCGGGAAGTCGACCCTGCTCAGCGTGCTCTCTGGCGACATCGTTCCGTCGAGCGGTTCGGTCGCTCTCGACGGGCGGGGTCTCGGAAGCTGGCCGGCCCGCGACCTCGCACGTGCCCGCGCGGTACTGCTGCAGGCCAATCAGGTCGCGTTCTCGTTCACCGCTCAGCAGGTGATCGACATGGGGCGCGCACCCTGGATCGGAACACCGGATGCAGACGATGACGAACGAGCCATTCGCGATGCGACGACCGCGGCCGACGTCGGGCATCTGACTCAGCGCGGCTTTCCGCATCTCTCCGGCGGTGAGAAAGCGCGCGTCTCTCTGGCGCGCGTGCTCGCCCAGGAAACACGGATCGTGCTCCTGGACGAGCCGACCGCAGCCCTCGACCTGAAGCACCAGGAGGCGGTGCTGCAGATCGCGCGGGGGCTCGCCGAACGCGGCAGGGCCGTTATCGTCGTGCTGCACGATCTGTCGCTCGCCGGGGCGTACGCCGACGAGGTCGCCATCCTCGCGAATGGCGCGCTCGTCGCCCGCGGCGCCCCGGGGGAGGTGCTCACCGAAGCCCGCATCGCCGAGGTGTACGGGGCCCCCGTGCGCGTACTGCAGGATCCCGACACCGGGCGACCGATCGTCATTCCGCGACGAGAACGCTGATCCTGTCACCGTTCTGGCAGGTCTGCCACGGTAGTGTGGCAGAATCTCGCAGTGCGCAAGTTCTGCTGCATATCGGCGACATCTGAAGGGGTACCGCGTGGCGCGACCGACCGAAGCAGGGACGAAGAGTCCCTCGGCCCGTCAGTCATACCCCGAGGATCGATTCGACCGCGTGCAACACACGGGTCGGGTCGGAGCGCACCGCGTCACCGCGCGCCCACGATACATCTGGCAGTACCTGATCGCCGGTCTGCTCGGGTTCGCTCTGCTCACGACCGTCGGCATCCTCGCCGTGCAGAGCATCGGCGCCACGGGCAAGCTGCCGCTCGCCACCTCCGGGAACTCCTCCGGTTCAGCGGCGCCGACCGTCAAGGCAGAGCTCGATCCTGAGGCGACGATCGCGATCCTCAATGGAACCCCGACGGAGAACCTCGCCGCGGCGCTCGACGCGATCGTCACGACCGAGCAGTGGGGCAAGATCCAGTTCTCGGGGAGCGCGGCGACGACCGATGTTGCGATCTCCGCCGTGTTCTACTCGAACCCCGACGATGCCGCCGCCGCCGCCGGCCTCGCCGAGAAGCTGGGCGGGGTCTCGACGTACACGTCGACCGATTACGAATCGTACGGAGTGCGACTGGTCGTGCTTCTGGGCGCGGACTACAAGGGACCGGGCCTCGAAGAGGCCGCTGCGATCACCGACGGCTCCGCCGACAATGCGACCGATGCCGATGCCGATGCCGACGGTGCAGCGGAACCCGAGACGAATCCCGAGACGGGTCTGCAGATCAACCCGACGACGGGTCTCGACATCGACCCGGCGACCGGATGGGACATCGACCCGACGACGGGCTTCCCGATCGATCCGGCGACCGGTCTGCCCACCGACCCGGCGACGATCCCGCCGAGCGACCCCGCAGTGGGCGGCTCGATCTCGGGCTGACCTGCGGGGCGGGGGCCATTCCCCCGTTGTTCGCTGCGCGCGAGCAGACACGCTTGCACTCGCCCGGTCAGAGTGCCAAAATGAGTGTTAGCAGTCGATCCGACTGAGTGCTAAACATTCGTGCGACGGCGCTATGCGTCGGCACGATGCTCACCACATCGAAACACCTCCGGAGGGGCAAATACATGGCAAAGATCATTGCGTTTAACGAGGAAGCGCGTCGTGGACTCGAGCGGGGTCTCAACACGCTCGCTGACGCTGTGAAGGTGACGCTCGGCCCCCGCGGCCGCAACGTCGTGCTGGAGAAGAAGTGGGGCGCCCCCACGATCACCAACGACGGCGTCTCCATCGCCAAGGAGATCGAACTCGACGATCCCTACGAGCGCATCGGCGCCGAGCTCGTCAAGGAGGTCGCGAAGAAGACCGACGACGTCGCAGGCGACGGCACGACGACCGCTACCGTGCTCGCACAGGCACTCGTGCGCGAGGGTCTGCGCAACGTCTCGGCCGGCAGCGATCCGATCGCGATCAAGAAGGGCATCGAGAAGGCCGTCGCGGCAGTGTCGGCCAAGCTCCTCGAGAACGCTCAGGAGATCGAGACCACCGACCAGATCGCGGCTACCGCATCGATCTCGGCAGCTGACGAGCAGATCGGTCAGCTCATCGCCGAGGCCATCGACAAGGTGGGCAAGGAAGGCGTCGTCACCGTCGAGGAGTCGAACACCTTCGGAACCGAGCTGGAGCTCACCGAGGGCATGCGCTTCGACAAGGGCTACCTGTCTGCGTACTTCGTCACCGACACCGATCGCCAGGAAGCCGTGTTCGAGGATCCCTACATCCTCATCGTGAACAGCAAGGTCTCGAACATCAAGGACCTGCTCCCCGTCGTCGATCCGGTGATCCAGTCGGGCAAGCAGCTGCTCATCCTCGCCGAGGACGTCGAGGGCGAAGCTCTCGCAACCCTCGTGCTCAACAAGATCCGCGGCATCTTCAAGTCGGCGGCCGTCAAGGCTCCGGGCTTCGGCGATCGCCGTAAGGCGATGCTGCAGGACATCGCGATCCTCACCGGCGGCCAGGTCATCTCGGAAGAGGTCGGCCTCAAGCTCGAGAACGCGACCCTCGACATGCTGGGTACCGCTCGCAAGGTCATCATCACCAAGGACGAGACCACCATCGTCCAGGGCGGCGGCGACGACGAAGCCATTCAGGGTCGCGTCACGCAGATCCGTCGCGAGATCGAGAACACCGACAGCGACTACGATCGCGAGAAGCTGCAGGAGCGCCTCGCGAAGCTCGCGGGCGGCGTCGCCGTCATCAAGGCGGGCGCGGCGACCGAGGTCGAGCTCAAGGAGCGCAAGCACCGCATCGAAGACGCAGTGCGCAACGCGAAGGCTGCAGTCGACGAGGGCGTGCTCCCCGGCGGTGGCGTCGCGCTCATCCAGGCCGGCAAGGACGTCTTCGAGGGCCTCGAGCTCTCGGGTGACGAGGCTGTCGGCGCGAAGATCGTGCAGACCGCTATCGAGGCGCCGCTGCGTCAGATCGCGCTCAACGCAGGTCTCGAGCCGGGTGTGGTGGCGGATCGCGTCGCGAACCTGCCGATCGGTCACGGCCTGAACGCCGCAACCGGTGAGTACGGCGACCTGGTGGCCCAGGGCATCCTGGACCCGGCAAAGGTCACCCGCTCGGCACTGCAGAACGCAGCGTCGATCGCAGGGCTCTTCCTCACCACCGAGGCCGTCGTCGCCGACAAGCCGGAGCCGGCATCCGCCGCTCCCGCCGGCGATCCGACCGGTGGCATGGACTTCTAAGTCCTCAGCCTCCAACAGAGATACCCGAACAGGGGTCGCGTCTTCGGACGCGGCCCCTGTTCGCGTTTCGCGGGGGTCCGGTGCGGCCCCTGTTCGTGCTTTCCCCGCGAGCCCGGTACCGCGAGTCCTGCAGGGGATTCGGTCACCAGCGGACGCATCTTGAAATCGCGCACTGCGCCACAGGAACCCACTGCGCGAGCGCCACAGAGTTGTTGGTGGTGCGGCGATCGCTGCGCCACGGGGTCGGCACCGCGCAGTGCGTCATTCGCTCACAGGTGCTGGCTTTCGGTCATTTCGCCGTATTGCTCACAGACGCGCTCCTCGAACGGGAGACCGATGCAGACAGCGACCACGATGGAGCTATGAGCATACGGACCGAACTTCATCGCGCCGGCGGTCCTGCGCAGAGCGGAGCCGGTACGGAGGATACGCTCCGCACCACTCAGGATCCACTGCTGGACGCGCGGCTGCTCGAGGCGCGCGGCCGTAAGAGGCGGGCGACCGCAGCAGGCACGTGGAAGCGCCCGCGGCTGCGAGCGCTGAAGCGGGTCAGGTGAGACGCGGTACCGGGACCGTGTCGTCGGAGGCCTCCGCGCTTGGCAGATCGACCCGGAAGGTCGCCCCGCCGCCGGGCGTCTCATGCACGCTGACCGTGCCGCCGTGGGCGTCGACGATGGACTTCACGATGGCGAGGCCCAAGCCGGAACCGCCGGTCTCACGATTGCGGGAGGTGTCGGCGCGCCAGAAGCGGCCGAAGATCTTGTCCCTGATCTGCTCAGGAACGCCCTCACCGTGGTCGACGATCTCGAAGCGCGTGAACGACTTCGCACCGGGTGCAGGTTCGGGGCTGGAGACGACGAGCTCGATCGGGCCGCCGTCCGGTGTGTGCCGCATGGCGTTGCCGAGCAGGTTCGTCATGAGCTGCCGCACCTTGTGCTCGTCACCGATGACCGCGGGCTCCGCGGGATCAGTGATGACGGTGACCTCGCGGTCCGGGGCTTGTGCCCGCGCATCGAGTGCCGCGTCGGTGGCGAGCTTGTTGAGCGGAAGCGTCGCAAGCGCGAGCGGCCGCCGTTCGTCGAGGCGGGCGAGCGCCAGCAGATCCTCGACGAGCGAGGTCATACGGATCGCCTCTTTCTCGATGCGCTCCATCGCCTGGGCGACGTTCTCCTCCTCCTGCAACGCACCCATCCGATAGAGCTCGGCGTACCCGCGCACGGAGACGAGCGGGGTGCGGAGTTCATGGCTCGCATCCCCGATGAACCGGCGCATGCGCTCGATCGTGCGCGCCTGGTCTTCCAGCGACCCGTCGAGGCGATCGAGCATGATGTTCAGCGACTGGCCCAGGTGCCCCACCTCGGTATGGGGACTCGAGATCATGATGCGCTTGGAATAATCGCCGCGTGCGATCTCGAGCGCCGTGCGCTCGACCTCCGCGAGTGGAAGGAAGGTGGCGGTGACGAGCAGCCGGGTGAGTGCGGCGCCCAGCAGGATGACGGCGATGCCGAACCCGGTGAAGATGATGATGTACTGCGCAACCGTCTGGGTGACCGGTGCCGTAGAAGAGGCGATGAGCAGCGTGCCAGCCGCCTGCCCCTCCTGATAGATCGGCTTGACGATCGCGTTCCATTTGACGCCATCGGCAGCGCGCAGTCCGACGAGGGCGGACTCGTACTGCGACATGACGTCGTCGAGCGTGATGCCCGTGACCTGGGGCAGCGTTTTTCGATCTTGATCTCGCGTGTTGTCGCGAATCACGTTGCCGTCGGCGTCGAGCAATGCGACGTAGTACCCGCTGGGAGCCTGCGTAATGTCTTCGGGCGTCAGTCCGTTGAAGTTCGCGTAGGGGCGCAGCGCCGGCGTCGGATTCTCGCGGAGGCGTTCGAGCGCCTGCGTCTGATTCGCAGTGAGCATGGGGTGGAGCACGGCGAGGGTGCCGACGCCCGCCACGATGAGCCCGAGGAACAGGATGAAGACCGTGACGCCGGTGATCTTCGCCCGCAGCGAGACGTCGGCCCAACGCTCCGACCAGTTGGGCCGAGCCACGCTACTTGACTTCGGTCTTCAGCATGTACCCGAAGCCGCGCTTCGTCTGGATCAGCGACTCTTCGGTCAGCGGATCGAGCTTGCGCCGCAGGTACGAGATGTAGGACTCGACGATGCCGGCGTCGCCGTTGAAGTCGTACTCCCAGACGTGGTCGAGGATCTGAGCCTTCGAGAGCACTCGGTTCGCGTTCTGCATGAGGTAGCGGAGCAGCTTGAACTCGGTGGGGGAGAGCTCGACCGACGCGCCCTGCACGGTCACTTCGTGCGTGTCCTGATCCATCGTGATGGGGCCGACGCTGAGCACCGAATCCTCGTCTTCCTGGATCGTGCGGCGCAGCACGGCCTTGATGCGGGCGATGATCTCGTCGAGGCTGAATGGCTTCGTGACGTAGTCGTCGCCGCCGACCGTGAGGCCTTCGACCTTGTCCTCCGTGTCATCCTTCGCGGTGAGGAAGATGATCGGCGCGGTGTAGCCCGCGGATCGCAGGCGCTTGGTCACGCTGAAGCCGTTCATGTCGGGCAGCATCACGTCGAGCACGATGAGGTCGGGTTCCTCCTCGAGCACCGCTGAGATCGTCTGCGCGCCGTTGCCGACGGCGCGAACGCCGAACCCGGCGAAGCGGAGGCTCGTGCTGAGCAGCTCGCGGATGCTGGGCTCGTCATCGACGATGAGAATCCGGGGTCCTTTTGGCTGAGTGTTCATGCACCCAGTCTCTGATGGTTTGCTATGAAGCGGCTGGAAATGTGGCGGGTTCTCCATGCGCCTCGCCTGCGAGTTCGCGCGTCCACGGCGGATTGGCACCAGCGCGAGAGGCGGTGATGCCCGCCGCTCGTGCGGCGAACTGCAGCGCGTGCTCGACGTCGTGCGGTGCGGGCGGATCACCCGCGAGCAAGGAAGCGGCGAGCGGACCGTCGAGCACGGCCGCGAGGAGCGCGGCCATGAACGAATCGCCTGCGCCGACCGTGTCGACCACCGCCACCCGTTCCGCGGGGGCAGCGGCCCGGCTGTCGGCGAACCGTGCGATGCAACCGGCCGCACCACGCGTGACGACGGCGAGGGACGCGCCGAGAGCGACCATGCGTGCGAGCACTGCATCGAGGTCCTGCCCGGGGTAGAGCCATTCCGCATCTTCATCGCTCATCTTCACAATGTGGCTCCGCGCGGCGAGGCGCTCGACCTGGTCGAGCGTCGCGCCGTGATCCTTCATGAGATCGGGGCGGATGTTCGGGTCGTAGCTGCGCAGCCGCGATCCTGGATCGTCGAATGCGGCCGCGACGGTGGCAGCGCCGGGTGTCAGCACCGCGCCGAGCGAGCCCGTGTGCACGAGGCCGATGCCGTCGAGCGGAGTCGTCGGGAGTTCCGAGTCGAGCACGAAGCGGTACTGCGCCTGCCCGGTGGCGTCGAGCGTCACCTCGGCACGAGAGGTCTCCGCGCCTGGTACGGGCTCGGCGAACGAGACGTCGGAGGCGCGCAGATGATCGGCGATCTGCGCGCCGTGCGCGTCGTCGCCGAACCGGGTGACCAGCGTCGTGGCTACGCCGAGCCGGCTCAGGCCGACGGCGACGTTCAGAGGCGAACCCCCGGGAAACGCGGTGCCGTCGATGACGTCGACGAGCGCCTCGCCGAAGACGAGTGCGCGCGGCGCCCCGGTCGTCGCGTGCTTCACAGCGCGGTGTATCCGCCGTCGATGACGATCGACTGGGCCGTGAGGTAGGAGGACGCGTCGGATGCGAGGTAGGCGACGAGCCCATGCAGGTCACTGGGATCGCCCATGCGGCCGATCGGAATGCGCGACGTCCACTCGGCGGCGAGCTCCGGGTTGCTCTCGGTGAACTGCTTCGTCATGTCGGAGAGGAAGTAGCCCGGGGAGATGGCGTTGACGCGAATACCTGCAGCGGCCCACTCCACGGCGAGCGACTTCGTGAGGTGGTCCACGGCGGCCTTCGACGTGTTGTACGCCGTCTGCTGCTGCGGCACGTTGACGATCTTCGCGGACATCGACGAGACGAGGATCGCAGAGCCCGCGAGTCCCTCGGCCAGCACCCGTCGCGCGAACTCCTGGGCCACGAAGAAGGTTCCGTCGACGTTGATCGACTGCACTCGGCGCCACTGCGCCGGGTCGATATCGACGGCGGCTTCGAGCAAGGTGATGCCGGCGGCCGTGAGCAGAATCTGGGGGGTGCCGACGGCAGCGCCGATCCGGTCGAACGCCACGCTGATCTGCTCGGGGTCGGTGACGTCGGTGTGGATGCCGACTGCCTGCACGCCGAATCGCTCGCCGAGAGCGACAGCCGTCGCGTCGACGTCGGGGAGCACATCGAGCAGTGCGACATTCGCACCCTGCCCCGCGAGCGCCTCCGCGAGCGAGTAGCCGAGGCCGCGTCCGCCGCCGGTGACGACAGCTGTGCGGCCCTGCAGGTCTTCGAACTTCATGAATCGCTCCTTCGGTGCGGGTCGGTACGTGAGGCATCTGCGAGCAGTGCCTGGGCGGTGCTCGCATCGCATGCGAGCGAGTGGATGAGCCCGCTGCGGAGCGCCGCGCGCACCGCAACGAACTTCAGCGGCCCGCCGGCGACGGCGAGCACATGGGGGACGTTGCGGAGCCCCGGGGCGTCGATGCCGACGCTCCGTCCCACAGCATTCTCGACTACCGCACCGTCGATGTCGAGCAGTACGGCGCCGAGGTCGGCGCGCACGCCGGCGTCGAGGAGCGATTCGCGGATCCCGAGCTGCCCCGCGAGCATCGAGACCTGCGAATCCTCCGGATTCCAACTTCCGATGCCGACGACCGCGGTGGTGACCTCTGAGAATCGGGCGAACGTCTCGCGAGCAGCGGGCTCGTCGCGGAGCAGCTCGGCGGTCTCGTCACTGCGTGTCAGGAGCGGAGCGAGCAGCGCATGCGGGGTGCCGCCGGATACCCTCGCGGCGTGCCGCACGAGTTCGACGCCGCTCTCCTGCAAACCTGCGGCGACGCCCTCCAATTGGACGACATCGACGGGCGGGAGCGACTGGAACGCCATCACCATCTGGCGCAAGGTGCGGCCTGCGGCCAGGCCGAGCACCTCGCCGGGCGTCATCACCTCTTCGACGAGTCGCGCCGCGGCGGTACCGAGACGCCGCTTCAACGTGTCCTCCGCGCCGCCGGGTGCGTGTACAACAATTGCGTGTCGAAGTTGGAAGGCTGCGCGCAACTGAGCGGAGAGCCCGAGGTCGAGATCGTCGGGTGAAGCGATCTCGAATCGCACGATTCCCCGCTCGCGCGCTTGCTCGAGCAGGCGCGCGACGGCAAACCGGGAAATTCCGAGCTCATCTGCGATTTCTATGCGAGACAAGCCATCGAGATAGTGCCGCGTTGCGACGAGGGCCATGCGGCGTTCGACCTCGCTCATGGGGCTCCTCCATCGGATTGGCGCAGTGGGACACAGAGACTGTAGCATCGCTCAAATGTGCGGGCATGTTTCTCAGATGTTACAAGTCATGGTAAAAACCTATACGGGCCTCGAACGAAGCGCCCACATGCCGGGACGACGAGGAACCTCCGCTCGCCGTGGAGAGGGGTGAATGCAACATGAGTAACCAGCAGGCACACACGCGCGACTCCGCGCAGCACGTGCCGGCCACCGGGACGCTGCTCGAATGCACGAACATCGTCAAGGGCTTCGGAGGGATCCCCGTGCTCAGGGGAATCTCATTGAGCCTCGAGGCGGGAACCATCACCGCGCTCGCGGGTGAGAACGGCGCGGGCAAGTCCACGCTGATGAAGATCGCATCGGGTCAGTACCGCCCGGACGGCGGCACCGTCGAGGTCCAGGGCACCCCGCTTCCCGCGGGCAACGCTCAAGCGGCGCACCGACTCGGCGTCGCCATCGTGCCGCAGGAGCTCGCGTCGATCCTCGAGCTCACCGTGTACGAGAACCTCTTCATCGGACGCGAGCTGCGCGGACCGCTTGGGCTTCGCCGTGGCGCGATGATCGAGCAGGCCCGCGAGCAGCTCGCGGTCTTCGGGCTCACGATCGATCCGCGCAAGCGCATGGGCGACCTCGCCGTCGGCATCCGTCAGATCATCGAGATCGTCAAAGCCACCAACACCGGCGCGAACGTGATCCTGCTCGACGAGCCGTCGAGCGCGATCTCGGAGCGGGAGGTCGGCCGACTGCTCGAGGTCATGGGGCTGCTGCGCGACCGCGGCGTCGCGCTGCTGTTCACGACGCACAAGATGGAAGAGATTCGGGCCATCGCCGACCGCGTGATCGTGCTCCGCGACGGTGAGCTCGTCGAAGACCAGGCGCTCGCGAACCTGACCGACGACGACATCGTGACGGCGATGATCGGACGAGAGCTCGAAGACCTCTTCCCCGAGCGCGGTGTGCCGAGCGCTGACGTCGTGCTCGAGCTGGACGCGCTGCAGGTCAGCGGCGCGAACGCCCCCATCTCGCTGCAGGTGCGCCGCGGCGAGATCGTCGGATTGGCCGGTCTGGTCGGCGCCGGACGCACGGAGCTCATGGAGACCGTGTTCGGCGTCCGCAAGTCGGAGAGCGGCGAGGTCAGGGTTCGCGGATCGCGCGTGAAGCCGGGCGAGCCAGCAGCCGCCATCACAGCGAAGATGGCGCTCGTGCCGGAGGATCGCAAGGGCTCGGGCGCTGTGCTCCCGATGTCGGTGCTCGACAACGGCACTCTGCCGGGCCTCGGCCAATTCTCCATCGCAGGGTTCCTGCGTCAGCGCGCTCGTCGCGAGCGGGTCGGCGAGGTCATGGATTCGGTGCGACTGCGCAGCCGCGATCTCGACCAGTCGCTCGAGACGCTCTCCGGCGGCAATCAGCAGAAGGTGGTGCTGGCCCGCTGGCTCACCGGGGATGTCGACGTGCTGCTGCTCGACGAGCCGACGCGCGGCGTCGACGTCGGAGCGCGAAGCGAGATCTACCGCATCATCGTCGAATTGGCCGCCAGCGGCATGGCCGTGCTCATGGCGTCGAGCGATATGCCCGAGATCCTCAGCCTCTCCCACCGTGCACTCGTGCTGCGAGAGGGTGCGGTGGCCGGTGAGCTCACCGCAGCCGACCTCTCCCGCGCCGAGGTGCAGGACCGAATCTTCCGCCTCGCCAGCGGACTCGAAGCCACGGAAGCGGACGCGGCTGCCGCCGAACCCGCAGACGCTCCTCGAAAGGACGCATGACATGTCGAATCCGACACAGACTGAAGTGATGCGGACGGTGTCCGAGAGCGGCGATCTCCGCCGCTTCTCGGGACCCTGGTTCCGCGAACTGGCCATCCGCTACGCGATGGTCATCGTGATGCTGCTCATCATCGCCTTCTTCCTGTACCGCAGCGCGCGCTTCGGCACGGTGGACAATGTGACGACGATTCTGGTCGCCGCGGCGCCCTTCGCGCTGATCGCGCTCGGGCAGACGCTGGTGATCCTCACCGGCGGGATCGACCTGTCGGTCGGCAGCGTCATCGCCTTGAGCGCCATGGCCGCCGCCGTCGCGGCGAAGGAGATGCCCGACCAGATCTGGCTCGCGCCGATCGTCGCCGTGGCCGTCGGTTTCGCCGCGGGTTCGGTGAACGGCTTCGTCGTCTCGGTCATGAAGGTGCCGCCGTTCATCGCGACACTCGGCATGCTCACGCTGGCCAGCGGCCTCGCCTTCGTGCTGGGCGACGGTGCGCCGATCAACGGTCTGCCCACCGAGTACGGTCAGTTCGCGAACACGCGGGTCTTCGGGCTCACCGTCCCCGTGATCCTCATGATCCTCATGATCATCGGATTCGGACTGATGATGCGCCGCACCAGCTACGGCCTGCGCGTCTACGCAGTGGGCGGCAACCCGCTCGCCGCGCAGATCGCCGGCGTGAAGACCGGCCGGGTGCTCTACAGCGTGTACGCCATCAGCGGCGCGCTCGCCGGCCTCTCCGGCATCATGCTCTCCTCCCGCGTGATCAGCGGGTCGCCGAACCTCGGCCAGGGCTACGAACTCGACGCCATCGCCGCAGTCGTGATCGGCGGGGCGAGCCTCATGGGCGGCCGCGGCACCGTCTGGGGCACCGCGCTCGGCCTGCTGCTCATTCAGACCCTGAACAACGGTCTCGACATTCTGACCGTCCCCGCCTACTGGCAGGACGTGATCAAGGGCGTGCTGATCGTCGCCGCAGTCGCGGTCGACGTGTGGGCCAGCAAACGTCGACGATCTTGACCGTCGCCGCTCCCACGGGCGCGGCGAGATCCCCCAGTGCACGACTCTCCCCTCACCACTCACCATCGAAATGGAGTACCCCATGAAGTTCACCTCCCGAATGAACCGCGGATTCGCGGTTGCCGTGGCCGGCGCGGCAGTGCTGTCGCTCGCGGCTTGCGGTGCCGGCGATCCTGCAGCGCAGCAGGGCGCCGATGACAGCGGCAAGGAACGCGTCACCGTCGGCGTGAGCGTCTACGACATGTCCTCCTTCATCACCGAAGGCAAGGAAGGCATCGACCGCTACGCGGAAGACAACAACATCGAGATCCTGTGGAACGTCGCGAAGATGGACGTCTCGACGCAGGCGACCCAGGTCGATCAGTTCATCCAGGCCGGCGTGGACGCGATCATGGTCGTCCCCGTTCAGGCGGATACGCTGCAGCCGCAGGTGACCGCGGCGAGCGAGGCGGGGATCCCCTTCCTCGACGTCAATGCGACGCTGAACAATGACGAGGTCGCCGGGAGCGTGCAGCCCGACGACGTCGCCGCTGGCGCGCAGGAAGCGCAGATGATGATGGACGAGCTCGGAGGCAAGGGCAACGTCGTCATCCTGCAGGGCCCGCTGGGCGGCTCGGGCGAGATCAACCGCGGCGCCGGCATCGACCAGGTGCTCGAGGAGAACCCCGATGTGAGCGTGCTCGCGAAGGACACCGCGAACTGGAGCCGCGACGAGGCCGTCAACAAGATGAAGAACTGGATCTCCGCCTTCGGCGATGAGATCGACGGCGTCATCTCGCAGAACGACGACATGGGTCTCGGCGCCAAGCAGGCGCTGCGCGAGGCCGGCATGGACGACATTCCGGTCGTCGGCATCGACGGCATCGAGGATGGTCTCAACGCTGTGAAGAACGGCGACTTCATCGGCACCTCGCTGCAGAACGGCACGGTCCAGCTCGCGACCGGTGTTGCGGTGGCTGCTGCGATCGCACGCGATGAGGATGTCGACAACAACCTCGTCTACACCATGCCCCCCATCACGCAGGACAACGTCGAGGACGCTCTCGATCACGTCGTCAACGATCGCCCGGCCTTCCTCGACGGGCTGAGCGAACTGATCGCCGAGAACCTCAAGACCGGCGATATCGCGTACGAGGGTCTGCCCGGCCAGGAGTAGTCAGCGATCGAGCGGCGGCGGTTTCCTCCCGGGCAGGGGTGGAAGGCGCCGCCGTTCAGGTTGTGCGCGGCCCGGAGAGCAGCGACAGCGCCGAGGCGCGGTCGGTGATGAGGGTCGTCACGAACCCGGCGAGCAGCACGGCCCGGAGCGCGGCGTGCTTCTCGGCTCCACCCGCGACGACGACGATCTCGGGGATCGCGCGCAACTGATCGAAGGGGATCGCGATGGTGCGAGTATCGAGGGCCGAAACCCGGCCGCCCGAACCGTCGAAGAGCGACGCCGCGACATCGGCGCGCACACCGCTCGCGATCAGACCGCCCGCATCGTCGTCGGAGATCGAATCCGCGAGCTGGGAGACGACGGGGCTCCAGCTGCCGACCGCGAGCACGGCGCGCGTCACCTCTCCCATGCGCGCCAGCGTCTCGGCGACGCCGGGCTGGCGGCAGAGCATGGCTGCGGCTTCGGCGTCGGACGCCACGAGCGGAACGTACAGCGACGCGGGCTCGCCTCCCGATATCGCACTGACGGTGCGCACCAGATCTCCAGCCGTTTCACCTGGAGGGCCCGCGAGCCCGGTCAGCTGGACGACATCGCACTGCGGGAGCGCGCGGAGGTGCTCGGGAATCGCGGCGAGCGTTCGACCGCTCGCGAACCCCAGCACCTCTCCGGCTTGGACCTGCGTCTCGAGGTACTCGGCTGCGGCGCGGCCGAGAGCGGCGCGGAGCGCGCGCGGGTCGGCGTCGCCGTCGGGCATCGTGACGCACCGGACGTCGCGGAGTCCGTACCGTCTGCGCAGTTCGGCGACGTCATCGCGGCTGAGCGCTTGCGGCGCGCCGACGCTGATGCGCAGCACGCCGAGGTCGCGGGCCTCGGCGATGAGCCGGGCAACGCGGAAGCGGGACATGCCGGTTCGCGCGGCCAGCTCCACCATCGGAACGTCGTTGATGAAGTGCTCTCGGGCGACGTGCGCCATCTCGACCAGCCTGTTGGGACCGGGTTCCATGGTCGTCTCCTCTCGATGGGTCATCATCTCACACCGGATGATTCCGGAGCGCGCACTGCGTCGAGCCGGAAGTCGCTTCACATCGCGCAAAACGATAGAATAAATGCAACAAATGAGAGATCAGGTCAATCATATGAGCGCAACCGCCGCCGACCTCGTGCATCACGCACGAGAGTCGATTCTTCGCGAGTCTCAAGCACTGGCGAATCTCGCCGAGCAGATCGACGACAGCTTCGCCGACGTGGTCTCGGCCGTGCAGCGCTGCACCGGCAAAGTCGTGACCACGGGAGCCGGCACGTCGGGCATCATGGCCGAGCGCCTCGCTCACCTGCTGTCGGTCTCCGGGACGCCGGCGTTCTACCTCCCCTCGCAAGACGCACTCCACGGAGGCATGGGAGCCGTGACCTCGGACGACCTCGTGATCGCCTTCTCGAAGGGCGGGCAATCAGTCGAACTCACCCAGCTCGTCGAGCGCCTCGTCGAGCGCGGAACCGACGTCGTCGCGGTGACCGAGCGACCCGAATCGCCCTTCGCCGCGGCCGCGACACGCGTCGTCCACCTCACCACAGATCCGGTCGACGCCGACGCAGGCGGTCTGATCGCACTCGGCAGCACACTCGTGGCCGGAGCGTGGGGAGACGCCCTCACCGTCACGCTCATGGGCCTGCGCGGCTTCAGCTGGGAAGAGGTCGTGCAGATCCACCCGGCCGGGATCGTCGGCCAGCAGCGCGACCTGCCGGATACGATCGAGGCGCCGACGCGGGGAGGCGCCGCATGATCGCCGTCGTCTGCGGCGTCGATACGTCGACGCAGTCGTGCAAGGTGGAGTTCTTCGCGCTCGACGACGGGCGCCGGATCGCGGGGGCCACTGCCGCGCATCCGCCGGTCGCGCCGCCGCGCAGCGAGCAGAATCCCCATGCCTGGTGGAATGCGTTCGTCGGCGCATTCCGCGCTGCGCTCGCGCAAGCGGGCGACGTGAGCGTTCGCGCGATCTCCGTCGCGGGGCAGTGCCACGGCATGGTGCCGCTCGACGCGCACGGCGAGGTGATTCGCGACGCGAAGCTCTGGAACGACACGACGACCGACGGCGAGCTGCGCCGGCTCACCGAGCGCATCGGTGCGGATCGCCTGATCGCGTCCACCGGATCGCTCCCGACCGCCGCATTCACGCTGAGCAAGGTCGCGTGGTTCGCCGATCACGAGCCGGAGAACTTCTCGAGACTCGCGACCATCCTGCTGCCGCACGACTATCTCACGTACCGGCTCACCGGGGCGTTCGCGACCGACCGCTCCGAAGCATCGGGCACCGGGTACTTCGACCCGTCGGCGAACCGCTATCTGCTCGATCACCTCGCGCTCATCGACGAGTCGCGCGACTGGGCGGCGATGCTGCCCGAGGTGCTCCCGCCCGACGGCGTGGCCGGCACCACGACCTCGGCGGCCATGACCGAGCTCGGCATCGCAGAGCCGGCACTCGTCTCCGCCGGCGGCGGCGACCAGCACGCCTCGGCCCTGGGCCTCGGGATCGCGGAAGGAGACGCCGTCTTCGCGTTCGGCACCTCCGGGGTGGTGTTCTCGACCACACCAGAGCCCGTGCGCGATGCACGAGGATTCGTGAACGGCGTCGCGAACCTCACGGGCGGCTTCCTGCCGCTCGTCTGCACGCTCAACGGAGCGAAGGTGATCGACACGTTCGCGAGACTCATGGGAGCGAACCACGACGAACTCTCCGCCCTCGCATTGCAGGCGGGGAGCGATGGGCCGGTGCTCGCGGCGTTCCTCGATGGGGAGCGCACGCCCAACCGGCCGCTGGCCTCCGGCCTGCTCGCCGACCTCACCACCGAGACGAGCCGTGAGCAACTGGCACGTGCGGCGTACGAAGGCGTGGTGTTCGGTCTCGTCGCCGGGCTGTCCCACTTCGAGCGCTGCGGGGTGCGCACCGACGGCGAAGTGATCGCCATCGGCGGCGCCGCCCGTTCCGCCGCGACGCGGCAGATCCTCGCCGATGCGCTCGGCAAGCCGGTGCATCTCGTCGACGCACCGGAGGCGGTCGCGCGCGGAGCGGCCGTGCAGGCCGCCGCGGTGCTGAGCGAGACGCCCATCATGGAGCTCGCGGAGAACTGGAAGCCGGCCCGGCGGGTCGCGGCCGAGCCCGCCAGAGTCTCGACCGAGCGCTTCGCGCGGTACGCCGAGGTCGCAGCGATCGACACGCTCGACCGGAGCCGCGGATGAGCGCGGTGCAGTTCGCGGAGCGCTCGTCCGCTGCCGCCCCGCCCCATGCTGCATGGATCACCGATGTGCCGGAAGGATCGGTGTACGGCAGCCTGTACGCCGCGCCTGCGCCGGATCGGGAAGCCGTCGCCGACCGATTCGCGGCGATCGGCCTGCCGATTCATCTCGATGTGATTCTCGATCGCGAAGACACCGGGGAGCTGGTGCATCGAGGGATCGTCGCAGCCGAACTGCGAGACCTCGGCGCGCGGCATCCTGATTCGCTGCTCGAGGTCCACCTGATCGTGCTCGCGGGAGCGCGAGGCCGCGCCGTCGACGGGTACGACCCCGAGCTGCGCGACGAGATCGCCGCCGTACTCGAGGCCGCCGCCTCGGTCGGTGCGCAGCGCGCCGCAGTGCCCGCCGGCGTGGCAGCGGACGCCTCCCTGACCGAGGCGTTCCGCGCCGCCGGCGGAGAGGTCTGGACGGTGCTCGAACCGGGGGACGACCCGGCGAGTCTCGGCGCCGGCACTGCCGGCGCCCTGATCATGCTCATCGAGCCCGGCACGCGGGAGCCCGCGCGCCCCGAACTGCTCGAACGCATTCCGCAGCTCGCTCCGGCGGTGCAGGTGAGTGTCGACGGAGGCGTCGATGCCGCCATCGCGCTCCGCGCGATCGAGCTCGGAGCCCATCACGTCATCGTCGGCCGCGCCCTGCTCGGCCGCGCACACACCCAAGCAGTACGAGGAGAACAGTCATGACTCACCCTGAGATCCCGGAGCGGATGCGCGCCAGCGTGCTCCTCGGCACGCGAGAGCTCACGATCGAAGAGCGCCCGGTGCCGGTGCCCGCCGCCGACGAGGTACTCGTTCGCGTCGGCGCCGTCGGCGTGTGCGGTTCAGATGTGCACTACTTCCGCGAGGGGCGGATCGGAGACTTCGTCGTCGAGGCTCCGCTCGTGCTCGGGCACGAGGTCGGCGGCGTCGTCGTCGCCGTCGGCGAGAACGTCGATCCGGCCCGCGTCGGCCACCGGGTCGCGATCGAGCCGCAGCGGCCATGCGGGCGCTGCCGCGAATGCCGCATCGGCGCCTACAACCTCTGCCCCGACATGGAGTTCTACGCGACGCCCCCGATCGACGGCGCCTTCGCGGAGTTCGTGACCATCCAGTCGGCCTTCGCGCACGACGTGCCCGACAACGTGACCGACGAGGCGGCCGCCCTGCTCGAGCCGCTGTCGGTCGCGATCACCTCGGTGCGCAAAGCCGGCATCGTCCCCGGCTCGACCGTGCTCATCGCCGGAGCCGGCCCCATCGGCATCATCACCGCTCAGGCGGCACGCGCATTCGGCGCCGGCGAAGTGATCGTCTCCGATCTCGTCGAGGCGCGCCGCGACCGCGCACTGCAGTACGGCGCGACCCGCGTCATCGACCCGCGCACGCAGAACCCGGCGGATCTCGATGTGCCGATCGACGCCTTCATCGATGCGAGCGGCGCGGCACCCGCCGTGCAGTCCGGCATCCGCGCCGTGCGTCCTGCCGGGACCGCCGTGCTCGTCGGCCTCGGCAACCCGGAGATGACGCTGCCCGTCGAAGACATCCAGAACCGCGAGATCACCGTCACCGGGATCTTCCGCTACACCGAGACCTGGCCGGTCGCGATCCAGCTCGTCTCGAACGGCCAGGTCGATCTCGACTCGCTCGTCACCGGGCAATTCGGTCTCGACGAGGTCGAGCAGGCACTCGAGAGCGACACCGACCCGGACAGCCTGAAATCGGTCGTCTACCCGGGTCGCTGATCAGCCACCACCTCTCGCGACGATCCGTCGCTTCCTCGCACGACGTACCAACATGAAAAGGACACGAAACATGACTTCGTTCAGCCTCGAGGGCAAAACGGCCCTCGTCACCGGCGGTAACCAGGGTCTCGGCAAGGCATTCGCCTTCGGGCTCGCCGAGGCCGGCGCGCGCGTCGCGATCGTCGGCCGCAGCGCCGAGCGAAACGCGCAGGTCGTCGCCGAAGCCGCGGAGCGCGGGATCGAGTTCGTCGCCATCACCGCGGACATCACCGACGACGCGCAGATCACCCGTATGGTAGAAGAGGCCAAGTCGGGTCTCGGCCGCATCGACATCCTCGTCAACAACGCTGGCACCTGCTTCCACGGCGAATCGTGGAGCGTCACCGACGAGCAGTGGGACGCGGTGTGGGACCTCAACGTGCGCGCCCTCTGGAAAGCGAGCGTCGCGGTCGGCGAGCACATGCGCGAGATCGGTGGCGGATCGCAGGTGAACATCGGCTCGATGTCGGGATTGATCGTCAACCGCCCGCAGTGGCAGCCGGCGTACAACGCGTCGAAGGCTGCAGTGCACCACCTCACCAAGTCGCTCGCCGTCGAGTGGGCTCCCCTGAACATCCGAGTGAACGCGGTTGCGCCCGGCTACGTCAAGACGGAGATGGCTCCCGTCGACAACCCCGAGTTCCAGCGCTACTGGATCGAGGATGCCCCGCAGCAGCGCTTCGCCCTGCCCGAGGAGATCGCGCCGAGCGTGGTCTTCCTCGCGAGCGACGCCGCCTCGTTCATCACCGGCTCGGTCCTCGTGGCCGACGGCGGATACACGGCAGTCTGATGAGCGACGTGCAGGACGCCGTCCGTCGCATCGTCGTCAATGCGGCCGATGACATCCGTGTCGAGCAGATTCCGGCGCCCGCCGCGGGCGCCGGCGAGGTGCTCGTGCGCTCGACCATCGTCGGCATCTGCGGGTCGGACGTGCACGCGGCGCACGGCCGACACCCGTTCATGTCCCTGCCGTTCTGGCCGGGGCACGAGGTGATCGGCGTCGTCGAGGCCGCTGGACCCGAGGCTCCGGCGGATCTCGTGAACCGCCGCGTCGTCATCGAGCCGAACCTCGCCTGCGGGGAGTGCACGCCGTGCCAGCGGGGTCGGTACAACATCTGCGCGACGCTCGACGTCTTCGGCTGCCAGACCCCCGGCGGCATGACGGATCGCTTCACCATCGCCGCAGATCGCGTCATCGCGCTGCCCGACGACCTGAGCGACCGAGAGGCTGCGCTCATCGAGCCGCTCGCGACTCCCGTGCACGCGGTGCGCCGCGCAGGGGATCTCACGGGCGCTCGCGTCGTGGTGCTCGGCGCCGGCCCCATCGGCTTGTTCGTGACGATCGCCGCGCTGCACGCGGGAGCTGAACGCGTCGTCGTCGCCGATCTGCTCGAGTCGAAGCGCGCCCGCGCGGAGCGTCTCGGCGCTTCCGGCAGCTTCGATTCGAGCGCCCCCGATGCCGCCGAAGCCGCGATGCGCGAGCTCGGCGGCAAGGCTGACGTCGTGTTCGACTGCGTCTCGCGGGAGGCCACCGTGCGCCTCGCGATCGAGATGCTCGAGAAGGGCGGCACCATCATGACCGTCGGCGTGCCCTCCGGGCCCACCACGATCGACCTCGAGCTGATCCAGGATCGCGAGATCGCACTGCTCGGGAACCTGATGTACGTGCGGGAGGACGTGGAGGCCGCCATCGCGCTGCTGCGCGAGCGTCGCCTGCCCCTCGACGAGCTCATCACGGGCGTCTTCCCGCTCGACCAGGCGCAGCAGGCGTTCGACGCGTCGAACGATCCCGAGCAGGTGAAGGTGCTGGTGGAGGTGTAGTACGTCGCTCCTCCCTGTGGGTCGGGGTCGGTATGCGGGGTCGCACCCGGATGCCGACCCCGATCCGCGTTGCAGGGCTGGCGGCTCAGCTCGCGTCGCGGGCGCCGGATCGCAGACCGTGCGTCAGGCTGTGCGTCACCGGCAGTCGCGCGAAGAGCGTTGCCTGGAGCGCATGGTAGAGGTCGGGCTTGCCGCTCCACGTGCCGTCCGCTGGCGCCCCATCGGCGTCGAGCTCGTGGATCCAGCTGCCGTCGGCCTCGATGTGGTGGGCCGCCGCGTACTCCCAGAACCGGGCGTACCACTTCGCGTAGGACGCGTCGCCGGTGGCGCGGAAGAGCGCCGCCGACGTGCCGATGGCCTCGGCGATCACCCAGTGGAAGCGGTGGTCGTTCAACACGATGCCCGCCCAGTCGGTGCTGAATGCGAACCCACCGCGATCCTCGTCCCAGGCATCGGCGACCGCACGGCCGAACAGGCTGCGCGACGCATCGATCAACCAGGTGTCAGGCGAACCGGTGGCTTCGCGCTGCGCGGCCTCGAGCGCGATGAGCAGGCGAGCCCACTCGAGCCAATGGCCCACGGTCGCGCCGTACGGCCTGAAGTGGCTGTCGGGGGAGTCGGCGCCGTACTCGGGATCGGGCGTCCAATCCTCCAGGTAGTGCTCCGGCAGGCGCCACTCGTTGCTCGCGGTCACGTCGCCGATGAGGCGTCGCGCGATGGCCGTCGATCGTTCGACATGGCGGGGATCGCCGTCAGCCTCGTACGCGAGCAGGCCAGCTTCGACGAGGTGCATGTTGGGATTGGCGCCGCGGTAGGGGTCGAGCACGGTGAACTCGCGGTTCCACGTGTCCGCGTACATGCGCGCCTCCGGCTCCCACCAGCGCTCGAGTGCTCCGAGCGCGTCGGCGTAGAGATCGTCGGCCTCGAAACCCGCGAGTTTCGCCGAAGCTGCGGCCAGCAGGACGA
Organism: Leucobacter manosquensis; assembly: GCF_018304845.1. Classification (NCBI taxonomy): domain Bacteria; kingdom Bacillati; phylum Actinomycetota; class Actinomycetes; order Micrococcales; family Microbacteriaceae; genus Leucobacter; species Leucobacter manosquensis. The sequence goes on from NZ_JAFEVO010000001.1 coordinate 2,932,870, forward strand.
ATGCGTGCCCGTAGCTCTCCTTCGCGTCGGAGTTCGTCGCAGGATCGGCCGCGCCGACGGTGACGAACCAGCCGCCGTGCTCGGCGTCGCGCAGCGCGCCGGAGCGGAGAAAGGCGAGCCCGTGCTCCACGCGCTCGGCCTGACCGGGGAATCCGAGCAAGTGCCCGAGCACCGCGCAGTAGGTGTAGCGGCCGGCGATCCAGAGCTGGGCGCCCTGGGACGCGACGGGAGCGCCGGAATCGTCGAGCCAGGAGAAGCCGCCATCCGGGTCGAGCGCGGGCTCTGCGAATGCGAGCAGCCGATCGGTCTGGGCGTCCAGCCACGCCCGGTGGGCGTCGGTGTCGATGGAGAAGCGAGTGTCGGTCATGCGCTGCCTTTCGAAACGGCACTGCGCCGGGGTGCGGAGGAAGATCCTGCCGCATCCCGGCGCAGCTCAGTGCGGGGATATCGCGAGTGCTACTTGTACTCTTCGACGATCTCGAGCAGGTTCGGCACGTTCTGGTACGAATCCGCTGCATTCTCCTGCGTGACGATCACGGGATCGAGCAGGTAGGCGGGCACGACCTTCGAGCCGTTGTCGTACTGGTCGGTGTCGTTCACATCGACCTCTTCGCCCTGCTGCAGCTGACCGATCATCTTGATGGTCTGCTCGACGAGCAGCGCCGTGTCCTTATTGATGGTCGAGTACTGCTTGCCCTCCATGATCGAGCGAACCGACTCGACCTCCGAGTCCTGGCCGGTCACGACGGGCAGTGGCTTGCCCGCCTGCTCGACCGAGGTCAGCACGGCGCGCGCGAGCGTGTCGTTCGGGGAGAGGACGCCGTCGAGGTCGGTGTCGCTGTAGGCGGAGGTCAGGATCGTGTCCATGCGGCTCTGAGCGTTCTCGGCCTTCCACCCGGCGGTCGCGGTCTGCTGGATGTCGGTCTGGCCCGATCCCACGACGAGGGTGCCGTCGTCGATCTTCGGCTGCAGCACGTCCATGGCGCCGTTGAAGAAGACCGCGGAGTTCGCGTCGTCGGTCGATCCGGAGAACAGCTCGACGTTGTACGGTGCATCGTGGTCGGTGCGCTCCTCGAGCCCGTCGAGCAGCGCCTGGCCCTGCAACTGGCCGACCTTGAAGTTGTCGAACGCGACGTAGTAGTCGAGTGCGTCGGTGTTCTCGATGAGGCGGTCGTACGCGATGACCGTTGCGCCTGCGTCCTTCGCGGCCTGTACCTGGGTGGCGAGCTGCTTGCCGTCCTTCGCGCCGATGACGATGACCTTCGCACCGCCCGTGACCATTGCCTGGATCTGGTTCTGCTGCTCGGCGACGGTGTTCGAGGCGGGCGCGTACTGCACGTCGGCCTTGTACCCGGCGTCTTCGAGACCGTCCGTGAAGAGCTTGCCGGCGAGCACCCAGTTCTCGCTGGTCTTGTCGGGAAGCGCGACGCCGATGGTGGCGCCTTCTTCGAACCCGGTTGACGTGGCGCCGGCGTCGGAGCCGCCCGAGCCACCCGCGTCGCCGCCGCGCTCCGAGGAGCATCCGGTGAGCGCCAGGGCGGCCGCGGCCAGCAGAGCGCCCGTGGAGAGGAGGATTCTCTTATTCATGGATTCCATTCACTTTCTGTGATCGTCGAACTCTCGTCAGCGAGAGCCGGGTTCCTTCGTCGCGCTGTCGTCGGCGGCGGGAGGGGTTTGGGAGGAGGAGCTGCGCGGGCCCGGTGCGGGCGGGGCGGCTGGGGGAGCCTCCATGGCGCGGGCGCCGATGGGGGTGGTGTCGATACCTGCGAACTCACCGGGCGGATTGCGCCGCTTCGTGAGGAACCCGAGCACCGAGGGGCGGCCCTGCTGCTTGTTGTACGCGTCGATGCCGACGGCGACGAGCAGCACTGCACCCTTCACCATCTGCACGGTGTCGGCGCCGAAGCTGAGCAGTTGCATGCCGTTGTTGAGGAATGCCATCACGAGGCCGCCGATGATCGACCCGATCACGGTGCCGATGCCACCGGAGACCGCCGCCCCGCCGATGAAGACCGCGGCGATCGCGTCGAGCTCCCAACCGTTCCCGTCCTGCGGGCCGGAGGCCTGCGAGCGGGCGACGAAGATCATGCCGGCGACCGCGGCGAGCACCGACATGTTCATCATCACGAAGAAATCGACGCGACGATCCTTCACGCCCGAGAGCTTCGCGGCCTGGCGGTTGCCGCCGACCGCGTAGATGTGGCGGCCGAACACCGTGTGGTTCGTCACGAACGAGTAGAGGATGACGAGCGCCAGCAGGATGATGCCGGAGACCGGGAAGCTCGTGCCGGGCCGACCGCTGCCGAACAGCAGTGCGGCCCCGAGAATCACCGCGCAGAGCAGCACGACCTTCACGACGCTCACCCAAAGCGGTGCGCGCTCCGATCCCATCTTCTTCTGCTGGCGGCGCGTGCGCCACTCGAAGAACACGAGCCATGCGGCGGCCAGCACGCCGAGGATGAGCGTCGGCACGTTGTAGGGGATCGGGATCCCCGCGATCTCGGGCAGGTACCCAGCACCGATGGTCACGAACTCCTTGGGAACGGGAACCGAGATGGAGTCGCCGATCCATTGGTTCGCGCCGCGGAAGAAGAGCATGCCCGCGAGCGTCACGATGAATGCGGGAACCCCGACGTAGGCGACCCAGAGACCCTGCCATGCACCGACGAGGGCGCCGAGGCCGATGCCGAGAATGATGGCGGCCCACCACGGGAAATTCCATTCCGCCATCGATTTCGCGACGACGATGCCGACGAAGGCCGCGACCGAGCCGACCGACAGATCGATGTGACCCATGATGATCACCATCACCATGCCGATCGCGAGGATCAGGATGTAGGAGTACTGCTGCATCACGTTGATCACGTTGCCGGGCGACAACGTCAACCCGTCGGAGAAGATCTGGAAGATGAGGATGATGGCGATCAGGCTGCCGAGGATGCCGAACTGGCGGAGCGTCGATTGCCCACCGCCGAACATTCCGCGGATGTCTGAGAACCGGAAGCCGTGCTTCTCCGTGGTCTTCGTGTCGGTCGAGGTCATGCGTGCGCCTTCTCGTTCAACGACGTCATGCTGCGCATGAGCGTCTCGGGTGTGGCCTGGTCGGCCGGGATGCAGTCGGTGATGCGGCCTTCGAACACGGTGTAGATGCGGTCGCAGATGCCGAGCAGCTCGGGGAGTTCGCTCGAGATCACGATCACTCCCTTGCCAGCGTTCGCCAGCTCGTTGATGATCGAGTAGATCTCGTACTTCGCGCCGACATCGATACCGCGCGTCGGCTCGTCGAGGATGAGCAGATCGGGGTCGGTGAACATCCACTTGGCCAGCACCACCTTCTGCTGGTTGCCGCCCGAGAGGCTCGAGACCCCGTTGTTGACGTCGGGCGTCTTGATGCGCAGCGACTTGCGGTACTGCTCCGCGACGGTGCGCTCCTCCCGAGCGTCGACCATGCCGCGATGCGTGATCTTCGAGAGCTTGGCCGAGACCACCGACCGCTTGATCGAGTCGAGGAGGTTGAGGCCGAGCGACTTGCGATCCTCGCTCACGTAGGCGATGCCGTGGCGGATCGCGGCCGGCACATCGGGGACGTCGATCTGGGCGCCGTCTTTCGTGATCGTCCCCGAGAGGAACCTGCCGTAGGAGCGGCCGAAGATGCTCATGGCGAGCTCCGTGCGCCCCGCGCCCATGAGGCCGGCGATGCCGACGACCTCTCCGCGGCGCACGTTGAGGCTCGACCCCTTCACGACGTATCGCTCCGGCACCGTCGGGTGCTGCACGACCCAGTCGCGCACCTCGAAGAAGACGTCACCGGGGTTCGGTGTGCGGTCGGGGTAGCGGTGCTCGAGGGAGCGGCCGACCATGCCGTGGATGATGCGATCCTCATTGATCGTGCCGTGCTGCACGTCGAGCGTCTCGACGACTCGGCCGTCACGGATGATCGTGATGTCATCGGCGATCTGCTCGATCTCATTGAGCTTGTGGCTGATGATGATCGACGCGATGCCGCGATCCCTGAGGCCTCGGATGAGCCCGAGCAGGTGCTCGGAATCGGTGTCGTTGAGGGCTGCGGTCGGCTCGTCGAGAATCAGCAGTCGCACGTTCTTATTCAGCGCCTTGGCGATCTCGATGAGCTGCTGCTTGCCGACGCCGAGGGCCTTGATGGGCGTATCGGGATCCTCTCGCAGTCCGACGCGTTCGAGCAGCTCGACCGTGCGCGTGCGAGCGGAGCGCCAGTCGATGCTGACCCCGCGGCGAAGTTCGTTGCCGAGGAAGATGTTCTCCGTGATGGAGAGCTCGGGGATCAGGGCGAGCTCCTGATGGATGATGACGATGCCGGCTTCTTCGCTCGCGCGGATGTCGCGGAAGCGCATCTCCCGCCCCTCGACGATGATGTCGCCGGTGTAGGTGCCATGCGGGTAGACGCCGGAGAGCACCTTCATGAGCGTCGACTTGCCGGCGCCGTTCTCGCCGCAGATCGCGTGAATGGTGGCCGGACGCACCGTGAGCGACACGTCGGAGAGTGCCTTCACACCCGGAAAGACCTTCGTGATGTCGTGCATCTGCAGCACGGGAGCCGGCTCTGCCTGCGTCGTCGCTGGTTCCACTTGATTGACCTCGCTGTCATCCATCTCGCCACTCGTGTGACCGTTCACATCGTGGAACATGTTACGCCGCGTGTCAAGCCGTTGTCGGCTGATTACAGAATCGTTACCGTCGCATTGCGGGGGAGGTTGTGGATTCCCGCACGATCAATTCAGGGCTCAGCAGTTCGAACTCCGGATCGGGCTGCTGCTCAATGGATGCGAGCAGGTGCATCACGGCCCGGCGGCCGAGTTCCGCGAAGTCCACGCGCACCGTGGAGAGCGTCGGCCAGGTGTGCGCGGCGACGGGGATGTCGTCGAACCCGATCACGCAGACGTCGTCAGGCACCCGCACCCCGGCATCGCGGAATCCGTGCATCAGACCGATCGCCATCAGGTCGTTGGCGGCGAAGATCGCGGTGAAGTCGCGCCTCCCCGACAATTCGCGGCCCGCGAAGTACCCGAAGTCGGCGGTCCAGTCGCCCCGGATCGGCGGCAGCGTCGACAGATCGGCCTCGAACATCGCATCCAAGTACCCGTGCATGCGCGATTCTGCTTCGATCCAGTCCTGCGGGCCGGCGATGTGCAGGATGTCCTGATGCCCGAGCGCGACCAGATGCTGCACCGCCATGCTCGCCCCCAGCCGCTGGTCCGATGCGATGCTCTCGGCCGTGCCGCCCGCTCCCGTGTGCAACGAAGCGACCGGAACCCGCACTCCGAGCCCGCCGATGACGTTGAACACGCGCACCTGGGGGGCGAGTACGATGATGCCGGCCACTTGTTCGTGATCGAACTGACGCACCGCCTCGCCGATCGCCTCCGGCGAGGCGTCCGGAAGGTTGAGCGTGCTGATCGAGAAGCCGCGCTCCCGAGCGACGCGCTCGATCGCGACGATCGCCGACGTGGTGCCGTACTCGCCGATCGTCGCGGAGAGGATGCCGAGGACATTGGGACGCGACGAGGCGAGCGCCCTCGCGGCCTGGTTCGGGCGGTAGTCGAGGGTCTGGATCGCCGAGAGCACCCGCTGACGCGTGTCGTCCCGGATGCTCGGGTGATCGTTGAGCACCCGAGAGACGGTCTGATAGGAGACGGCGGCGAGGCGCGCGACGTCGCGGATGCTTGCCGGTTTGGCCCTCGCCTCTCCGTCTCCGGACATCAGGGCCTCCGCGGTGAAACTCGAATGTGTACGTTCACATTAGTGTACGCGCGGGCCCGCCCGGGCACGCCCTCACAGCTGATGTGCGTCGAGAATCGTGTACGCGTACCCCTGCTCAGCCAGGAACCGCTGGCGGTTCTGCGCGAAATCCTGATCGACGGTGTCACGGGTGATCAACGTGTAGAACGACGCCGTGGCCCCGTTCGCCTTCGGGCGCAGCAGACGCCCCAAGCGTTGCGCCTCCTCCTGGCGGGAACCGAACGATCCCGAGATCTGAATCGCGACCGAGGCATCGGGGAGATCCACCGAGAAGTTCGCGACCTTCGACACGACGAGGATCTTCTCCTCCCCGTCACGGAAGGCCTGGAACAGGCGTGCTCGCTCGTCGACGGGAGTCTGCCCGGTGATCAGGGGTGCGCCGAGCGCCTCCGACATCGACTCGAGCTGATCGATGTACTGCCCGATCACGAGCACGCTCTCGCCGGGATGACGGTCGATGATGCGGCGCGCAACGGGCTGCTTGATGAGCGCGCTCGACGCGATGCGGTAGCGATCCTGATCCTCGGCCACCGCGTAGTCCATGCGCTCCGCCTCGCCGAAGTCGACGCGCACCTCGAAGCACTCCGCAGGCGCGATGAACCCCTGCGCCTCGATGTCCTTCCAGGCGGCGTCGTACCGCTTGGGGCCGATCAGGCTGAACACATCGCCCTCGCGGCCGTCCTCGCGCACGAGCGTCGCGGTGAGCCCGAGACGGCGGCGCGCTTGCAGATCCGCGGTGAGCTTGAAGACCGGCGCGGGCAGCAGATGCACCTCGTCGTAGACGATGACGCCCCAGTCCTCCGCGTCGAGCAGGGACAGATGCGCGTACTCGCCCTTTCTGCGGCTCGTGAGGATCTGGTACGTCGCGATGGTGACGGGCTTCACCTCTTTCACCTGCCCCGAGTACTCGCCGATCTCATCCTCGGTGAGCGTGGTGCGACGCAGCAGCTCGTCCCGCCACTGCCGCGCCGATACCGCATTCGTGACCAGGATCAGCGTCTTCGCGCCGACCGCCGCCATCGCCGCCGCGCCGACGATCGTCTTGCCCGCCCCACAGGGCAGCACCACGACGCCCGAACCCCCGCGCTGGAAGGCCTCGACCGCCTTCGCCTGGTAGTCGCGCAGCTGCCAGCCGTCCTCTGCCAGCGAGATGTCGTAGGGCTCACCGGGGCGGTACCCGGCGAGATCCTCCGCCGGCCACCCCCGGGCGACCAGCTGCTGCTTCAGCTCTCCGCGCGCCCACGCCTCCACCGGGAACGTGTGCTCGTCGATGCGGTTGCCGAGGAGCGGGGCGATCTTCTTGGCGCTCGCGACCTCGCGGAGCACCATCGGATCCTCCGAGCGGAGCACGAGTTGCGCGGGTGCCGCCTCCTCGGCGGCAGTCGCTGCAGAGTCGCCCGCGGGAGCCTCCGCGGCGTCGCCCGCGACCTTCGCGCGCTCGATGGTGAGTCGCCCATAGCGGCGCATCGTGTCGGCGATCTCGTTGGCGACACCGCTCGGCACCGGGAACTTGGCGTACTGGTTCAGCGTCTCGAGGATCTCGTCGGACGTGTGCCCGGCCGCCCGCGCATTCCACAGCCCGAGCCGGGTGACCCGGTAGGTGTGGATGTGCTCCGGGGCGCGCTCCAGCTCGGCGAAGACCGCGAGCGCGTGCCGCGCGTCTTCGGCATCGGGATGGGCGACTTCGAGGAGTACGGTGTGGTCGCTCTGCACGATGAGGGGGCCGAGAGTCATAACCAGCAAGTCTACCGCGCATCGCTGGACCGCCGGGGCGCCGGTTCAGGCCGGTTCGACGGCCGTGATCATGTTCACGGGCAGCGTGCGTTCGACACCCGCTGCTTGATCCGCGGCGCGCAGACGCCCGGCATTGACCGAGACCGGGAGCAACGTGAACGTGCGCACCTCTCCGCGCGCCTCCGCCGTCACGCGCACGGGGCTGCGGTCGCGAATCGCGAGCTCGAGTCGCCTGGTGAAGTCACCCGTGCCCGGCTCGGAGCGCGCAGCGGTGAAGACGCGCTCGACCAGTGCGTCGAACGGGGCCGTCGGTCCCTCGCCAGCTCCCGCCCGCCGGCTCGCGGTCGCTCCCGCCGCCTCGGACGCGGTCGCACCAGCCTGGAGGGCGCCGACTTCCGCGGGTTCCGCGGGTTCTGCATCTCGCAGTGCTGCCACCTGCGACGACGCGTGATACCGGGCATCGGCGAGCGCGGCGAGCACATGGTCAGCACTCAGGCGGGAGTACAGCACCGTGTCGGACGCGCGCGAGCGCTGCAGCTGGAGGTGCTGCAGCGCACGATCCACGGAGATCGTGGCGGCGACGTCCGCCCGCGCGAAGGAGAGGCGCGTGCGTCCCTCGTCACCCGCGTACTCGCCGACGACGATGCCGCCGACGCGCTCGCCCAACGAGTCGAGCAGGTACTCGAGGGGTTGAGGGATGCCCGTGAGCGAGATGCGGGTGAACGCCTCCCGTGCGGTGGCCGGCGAGAGGCCCCGCTCGTACGCCTCGGCGATCGACGCCTCGCTGATCCGCCGGGTCGAGGCGACGCCGATGTGCTCGGGGCGAGCGAGCGCTGCGAGCACCGCTTCATCCTTTGGCGGCAGCGGGCCGGGTACGACCACGCTCAGGTCGGGTTGCACGTAGACGCCCGTCGCCGTCTCTGGCATTGCGCGCGCAATCTCGGAGGTGACGACTTCTCCGACGAGGAGTGCGTCGGCAACCTCCGTGAAGCGCCCTTCGACCGTCAAGCCCAGGTATTCGGCTCCGCGCACGAAATCGTCCACCGCCGTGAGATCGGTCGCGGGTAACAGGGGGTACCGCGTCGGCACCCCTGCCGCGAGCGCACGCAGATCGATCTCTGCCTGGTCTGCTCGGTTCCATTCGGTGCGCAGCGTCGAGGGCATGCTGCAACCGGCGGCATGCGCGAGGGAGAGCCATCGTTCGACATGCGAGCTGTGCAACCATGCGCTCGAGGCGGCGGCGGTGATCAGCAGGTGGTCGTCGATGAGCGCGGTGACCAGCCCCGCCCGCATGAGCGCGGCGAGTGCGAGCGACACCTCGTCGGGTTCGACCCCGGTCGATTCCGCCAGCTGCTTGACCGTCGCGACGGCGATGCTCCCCGAGCGGTTCAACTTGCCGGGGCGGTCGCGCAGGGTGCGCAGACACTCCGCGGCCTGCCCGACGGCCGTGAGCGCCGAGGTGAACCAGGCGCTGGTGTCGACGTCGCTGCTGATATCGCCAGGAAAGGGGTCGGATGCGAGCGAGTCGATCACCACGTGCGCTGCGTCGAGCGCGTCGCTGAGTGCAGCGGCGACTTCGGGCAGACTGACGGCCGATCCGCCATCGCGACCGAGCAGGCCCATTCCGGACAGCTCGGAGACGAGTGCGGCATCGGCGCCAGTCGGATCGCGCACCGCTGCGAGGCTCGCGCGATCGAGCGGAGCCAGAGCTCGCGCGATCGACTCCGTCTTCAGGAGATCGGAGGCGAGCCCGATGGGATCGGTGATGCCCGCGGGTGCGTGCGGGCGCCGGCTGCGCACGAGCGCAGCGAGAGTGTCGCGGTCCATCTCCGCGAGAGCGGAGGCGAGCGCGAGTGTGCCGCTCATCAGCGCATCCGACCTAACGGCCGGAGAGCCTTCGGGTCTCTGTGCGGCGGCGGCGCTGAGTGAGGATCAGCAGGACGATCAGCAGGACGAAGCCGACAGGCAAGCCGATCATCGAGATGCCGTAGACGATCGGCCACAACCCCTCCGCAAGTGCGAAGCGATTGTTCAGGCCGACGATCAGGGTCGCGAAGAAAGAGAGGAGCGCCAGACCGATGATGGAAAGGGACGCGTAGGCGAGGATCCGCTCGAGGATCGACGGCGTGCTGGGTTCAGTGGACATCCGCTTCATTTTATCGGGTTCCGGCCTCCGCGCGAGGGCAAGATGGCCCGCTAGAATTGGCTGAATGCTCGGGAACCCGCGCTCGCGAACGGGCGTGAGCGGAACGCGGGGCATCTCGACGAGACGGAAAGGAACGAGGCATGCCGAACGGCAAGGTCAGGTTCTACGACGAAGACAAGGGCTTCGGTTTCATCCAGGGGGATGATGGCGCTCAGGTGTACCTGCACGCCTCGGTCGTGCCGGCGGATGCCGAGATCCAGGCGGGCACACGTCTGGAGTACAGCGTCGCCGACGGGCGACGCGGCCCCCAGGCGCTGTCGGTGCATGTCCTCGACACCCCGCGCCTCGCCAAGCGCAGCAGGAAGTCGGCCGACGAGATGGCGGTGATCATCGAAGATCTCGTGAAACTGCTCGATGGTCTCGGCGAACGCCTGAAGCACGGGCAGTACCCGGAGCGCGCACAGTCGCGGAAGGTCGCGACGATGCTGCGACGAGTGGCGGATGATTTCGATGTCTGAGACCGAATCGGAGCTCGGGCTCGCTCCCGATCCGGTGCTCCTCGACGCGCGTGACCAGGCGCGCGCTGCGCTCGCCGAGATCACCGACCCCGCGTCGATCGGCGACGACAACGGTCACGAGGTCGAAGAAGCGCACGTGCTCACGCTGTTCTTCGAGTGCCGACTGGCGGGCTACCCCGGATGGCGGTGGGCGGCGACCCTCGCGCGCACGAGCGAGGACGCGCCGGTGACGGTGCTCGAGGTCGAATTGCTGCCGGGGCCGGATTCGGTGATCGCTCCTGATTGGGTGCCCTGGTCGGAGCGTCTCGCGCAGTATCGCGAGGGGCACGCCAAGCAGGGGGACGATGGCGCCGCAGATGCGGAGAGCGACGAACTCGATGACGCCGGCGACGAGCTGGACGGCGACTTCGACGACGAGCTCGATGGCGCCGACATCGATGACGACGGTGAATTCGGCGCCGACGACGCGGAGTCGGATGTCGACGACGATTCCGACGACGACGATTCGGATGACGACGACGATTCTGACGACGACGATTCCGATGAGGACATCGACGACGATGCCGATGACACGGCACTGTTCGATGAGGACAGCGATGACGTCGACGACGATGATGATTCCGACGATGACGAAGACGAAGACGAAGACGAAGACGAAGACGACGACGATGACGATGATGAGGACGACGACGAGTAGTCGGCCTGAGTGAGCGACGCCCTCGACCCGATACGGGTCGAGGGCGTCGTGCGTTGCGTGCGTCGGTATGCGATCAGGTGGAGATCTTCCCAGAACTACGTAGTTCTCCCGGTTCCGCTCATCTTCCACACTCCCTAGAGTCACTGCCAGAGGGGGAGGAGATCGCGTCAACGCCGACTCGGACGCCCGTGGGAGCTGGGCGGAACGGGGAAGCTATGCGACGCAGCACACACAACGGCGAGCAACTCACAGACCGGGGCGTCCGCGGCCTTCCTCCGCACTGGCGCCCCGCACAAGAAGCGGGTTCGCGGCTGCGAATTCTGCACCGGCTCGGCCGGGGCGATCGTGGCCACCGCTTCCCGTCGGGCCCGGAGACTCCCCCTTGATCCGGGCCCTTCGGTCTGCGAGCGTCAGCTCAGGCGATCGAGCACGTAATCGATCGATGCGACGAGCGCGCGCACGTCATCCGGATCGATCGCGGTGAACGTCGCGATGCGCAGCTGGTTGCGCCCCAGCTTGCGGTACGGCTCGGTATCCACCACGCCATTGGCGCGGAGCGCGCTCGAGATCGCTGCGGCATCCACGGTGTCATCGAAGTCGATCGTGACGACGACCTGCGAGCGATGATCCGGATCGGAAACGAAGGGGGTCGCGACCGAGGTGCGGTCGGCCCACTCGTACAGCACCCCCGACGACTCGGCGGTGCGGGCGGCAGCCCACCCGAGACCGCCGTTGGCGTTGATCCAGCGCACTTGCTCGTCCATCATGCCGAGCGTCGCGAGCGCCGGGGTGTTGAGCGTCTGATTCTTCCGCGAGTTCTCGATGGCACCCGCGAGATTGAGGGTCTCCGGAATGTACCGGCCTGACGCCGTGACGCGCTCGATCCGCTCGATCGCGGCGGGGGAGACGAGGGCGAACCAGATTCCTCCATCCGAGGCGAAGTTCTTCTGCGGGGAGAAGTAGTAGACATCCACCTCGTTCGCATCGAAATCGATGCCGCCGGCGCCGCTGGTCGCATCGACCACCGTGAGGGCGCCGGGATCGCCCGCCACTCGCTGCACCGGGGCCATCACGCCCGTCGAGGTCTCGTTGTGCGGGTACGCGTACACGTCGATTCCCGTGACTGCCTCAGCGGTGGATCGCGAACCGGCATCCGCTGCTCGCACGTCGGGCTCCGCCAGGAACGGCGCAGAGCTCGCCGCCTTCGCGAACTTCGCCCCGAACTCGCCGAAGGTCAGGTGCTGGCTGCGGTGCTCGATGAGCGAGTGCACTGCCGAATCCCAGAACGTGGTCGCTCCGCCGTTCGCGAGCAGGATCTCGTACCCATCCGGCGCGCGGAACAGATCGGCGAGGCCAGAGCGGACGCTTCCCACGAGATCTTTCACGGGAGCCTGGCGGTGCGAGGTACCGAGAACTCCGGGCTGCAGCGAACCGAGGAAGGCGAGCTGCTCGTCGCGCACCTTGGACGGGCCGCACCCGAATCGTCCGTCGGCGGGCAGGAGCTCAGTGGGAATCGTGATGTCAGCCATGAGCGCAATTCTATCGAGCGCGTGCTTCGCGGCCCGCTCCGCCAGGTCAGGATGCCCTAAACTGGACGGTGGACCCGAAAGGACGGCGATGACGGACCTGATCGACACGACCGAGATGTATCTCCGCACGATTCTGGAGCTCGAAGAAGAAGGGATCGTCCCCCTGCGCGCGCGCATCTCCGAGCGGCTCGGTCATTCGGGTCCGACCGTCTCGCAGACCGTCGGGCGCATGGAGCGTGACGGCCTCGTCGTCGTCACGGACGATCGCCGTCTCGAACTGACGATCCCGGGTCGGAGCAAAGCCGTGCACGTGATGCGCAAGCATCGTCTCGCAGAGCGACTCCTCGCCGATGTCATCGGGCTCGAGTGGGCGTACGTCCACGAGGAGGCGTGCCGGTGGGAGCACGTGATGAGCGAGCAGGTCGAGCGGAAGCTGCTCGGCATCCTCGGCAATCCCACGGAGTCGCCGTACGGAAACCCGATCCCCGGGCTCGAAGAGCTGGGCGCCGTGCGCGCCGGGTCCTTCCAGACCGGAGTTACGGGGCTGACCGAGCTGCTCATCGATCCCGAGGTGGCCGTCGTCGCGCGCATCAAGCGACTGGCCGAACCCCTCCAGGTCGACCCGGAGCTGCTCGAGCAGCTGGCGGCAGCGGGCGTCCTGCCCGGGAACCGGGCGTCCTTCAGTCGCAGCGGGCACACCGTGCACGTCGAGGTCGAGGGTTCGAGCGAAGCGATCGACCTGCCGACCGAGGTCGCTGCGCACATCTTCGTCTCGATCTGACGACCCCTCATTCCATCGCCGCAGCAATGCGGTTCGGCCGGAATGCGGGCGCAATCTGATCTGCCCAGACCGGGCCGATCCACAAGGTACTGAGACCGAGGAGTCGACATTGACGTTGCTTACCCCTGAAGCCCACCTTCGAGCCGTCGCCGAGACCGTCCGCAGGCGCAGTTCTGCGGAGCCCGAGTTCTTGCAGGCGGTGCGCGAGGTGCTCGAGACGCTCGAGCCGGTACTCGCCGAGCACCCCGAGTACATCGAGGCGGGAATCCTGGAACGGCTCGTCGAGCCCGAACGTCAGCTCATCTTCCGGGTGCCCTGGACCGATGATGCGGGTCGGGTGCACGTCAACCGCGGGTATCGCGTGCAGTTCAACTCCGCGCTCGGCCCCTATAAAGGGGGACTGCGCTTCCACCCGAGCGTGAATCTCTCCGTCGTGAAGTTCCTGGGCTTCGAGCAGATCTTCAAGAACGCCCTCACGTCGCAGCGCATCGGCGGCGGCAAGGGAGGATCGGACTTCGACCCGAGCGACAAGAGCGATGCCGAGGTCATGCGCTTCTGCCAGAGCTTCATGACCGAGCTCGTGCACCACATCGGCGAGCACACCGACATTCCGGCGGGCGACATCGGCGTCGGCGGCCGCGAGATCGGCTACCTCTTCGGGCAGTACCGCCGCATCACGCAGCGCTACGAAGCCGGGGTGCTGACGGGCAAGGGTCTCGGGTGGGGCGGGGCCGAGGTGCGCACCGAGGCCACGGGCTACGGAGCGGTCTTCTTCGCCGAGGAGATGCTGCTGCGCGCTGGTGACGGGATCGAGGGTCGCCGCGCCGTCGTCTCGGGCTCGGGCAATGTCGCGACCTATGCGATCGAGAAGATTCAGCAGCTCGGCGGCACCGCGATCACGGCGTCCGATTCGAGTGGGTTCATCGTGGACGAGGCCGGCGTCGACGTCGATCTGCTGAAGCAGGTCAAAGAGGTCGAGCGGTCTCGCATCTCCGTCTACGCGGAACGCCGTCACGGCGCGCACTTCGTCGCGACCGGTTCGGTCTGGGACGTCAAGGGGGAGCTCGCATTCCCGTGCGCGACTCAGAACGAACTCGACGCCGAGCACGCGCGTTCGCTCATCGCCGGAGGGCTGCGCGCGGTCGCCGAGGGCGCGAACATGCCGGCCACACCGGAGGCCGTGGCCCTGTTCCGCGAAGCCGGCGTGCTCTTCGCGCCGGGCAAGGCGGCCAATGCGGGAGGGGTGGCGACGTCGGCGCTCGAGATGAGCCAGAACGCCGCGCGTTCGCGTTGGGATCGCGACAAGAGCGAGTCGCGTCTGCGCGACATCATGCGGGACGTTCACGCCTCCGCGTACGACGCATCGGTGCGGTACGGGCGCCCAGGCGACTACGTGCTCGGTGCGAACTCCGCCGCGTTCGAAACGGTGGCGCACGCCATGCTGGCGCAGGGTGTGATCTGAGCCGCGATCTCTCGGCGTCGAGCTATTGTGAGTCGCTCATTGGCCCCGACTGCCGCACGTTTCAGCGGTACTTGAAGGTTTCGTGACCTGAGCGTGACATATTCGTGATGTTCGGTTACCCTTAAACGGTCGCGGCCCGCACGGGCTGCACCTGACGCAGACACCAGTTGGCAACAGTAAGGCAGATATACACGTGACTCAGCACTCCAGCACGGACGTCGTGCTTCCGAGCGAGCTCGTCGGACGGACCCCGTCGCGAGCGAAGCGGATCGTACAGATGGCCGGCGCAGCAGCACTGAGCCTGGGCATGGTCGGCACCTTCTCGCTTCCGGCATATGCGACGAGCCCGGCACCCGAGGGGCTCCCCGACGGGTTCCTCGCCGCGCAGACGCTGCAGACGAACAATGCCGAGACCGTCGTAGCCGTGGGCGAGACGCCCGCCGGCAGCGACGAGGCAGCGACCGCCGACGAGGCAGCCGCAGCCAAGAAGGCCGTAGACGAGGCGAAGGCGAAGCAGGAAACAGCGGCTCGCGCTGCTGCCCAGAGCGCCGCGCCCGCCCCCGCGGGTGCCGCAGAAGCTTCGGCTCCGGACCCCTCCGCTCCCCAGGGCGGCGACGTTCCTGCCGGAAGCGGCGCGCAGGGCATCGTCGACGCAGCGCTCGCGCAGCTCGGTGTGAACCAGGACTGCACCGCGCTCGTGGAGAAGTCGCTGCGCGCTGTCGGTATCCCTGCTGGTGACCTCGGTACGCAGGTGCACGAGTACACCGCGCTCGGTGGAACGATCGTGGGAAGCGGCAACTACGCTCCCGGCGACATCCTCGTGTTCCCGGGCCAGCACGTCGGCGTCTACATCGGCAACGGCCAGGCCGTGCACGGCGGATGGGGTGGCACCACCCGCATCGGGCCGATCGCTCCTGGCGGCGAGTCGGGCCTGACGGTGGTTCGCTTCGGCTAAGACGATTCGTGTGTGCAAACGGGCGGGGTTTCGACCTCGCCCGTTTTGCGCGTTCGCGCCCGCCTAGCCGATCGCACCCCTTCCAATCTGCGAGCGGGGTCGATCTTCGTGCGTGTTGCATGGTCGACACGCACGAAGAGTGACCCTGCTCCCAGGTGGGGCGCGGGGCGCGGGGGAGTCTGAGGGCGTCCGTGCGCTAGAATCGCATGGGCCGCTTTCCGGCCCAGCGCCCCGGTAGCTCAGTGGATAGAGCACTTCTCTCCTAAAGAAGGTGTCGTAGGTTCGATTCCTATCCGGGGCACCCTCTCCTGGCTGCTCAGGGCGCCGGGCCGCCGCTCGTCGGTCAGCCGCCCACCGCGCAGCCGCCCGCTGGGTTCAGGCGCTCAGAGCAGCTCTGCTGCTTCCGCGTCGGTGAGCTCGATCTCCTGGCCGTTGTCGCCCAACCAGTAGTGGCTGCGCTGTCCCGGCTCCGGGTGCTTCCGCGCGATGAGCGTGAACGTCGACCCGTCGAGGGTTTTCACCGGCCCCGCCGCAGTGCGCTTTTTGCGGTTCTCGTCGACGAACATGCCGGCCACAAGGCCGAGTGCGATCCCGACCCCTAACCACAAGGCGAGGTTGTCGAGCGTGATTCCGAGTACGACGCCGAGGCTCACGCCGAGCGACATGCCGATCGCAAGACCGGTGTGCTCGTCTTGCGCTGCGGGTTTCGAGTGGTTCTCGTCCATGTGTGCCCTCC
Organism: Leucobacter manosquensis; assembly: GCF_018304845.1. Taxonomy (NCBI): domain Bacteria; kingdom Bacillati; phylum Actinomycetota; class Actinomycetes; order Micrococcales; family Microbacteriaceae; genus Leucobacter; species Leucobacter manosquensis. The sequence continues at coordinate 2,949,203 of NZ_JAFEVO010000001.1, forward strand.
ATTCGTGGTGCTCACGAATCTACGGCTGCGGCACCGAACGCACATCCCCCGGGAGGGGGAGATGCTCCGCTGCAGTGCGGAGCGCCAGCGCACGGGCGCATCGGAACGGGGGAGGTGCCGTGGCAGAAGTACAGCCCCTCCGCGCAGTGAAGCTCGAAGGGGCTGCGCACCGCGGAAGGCGTGGTTAGGTGGCAGTCCGCGAGGGCTTTCCGGCCCGCACGCGGAACCACAGGGCGAGCTCTTTCGCTGCGCGACCGGTGGTGAACTCGTCGGGTGCAGCGGCGATGTCGGCGAATGAGTCCCGAAATCCGGGAAGAGCCGAGGACGACTGGTTCTTCAACGGCTGGTATCCCATCGTCCAGTCGTCGAACTGCCGTTCGAGCGTGAACTCGTCGATGAGCACGCGCACGTTGGTGTGGCGCGCATCCCGCCGGATGCGTTCGGTGAGAGCGTCGACCGCTTCTGGGGGGCCCTCGAGGAACTGGATGAACTGATCGTTCCGGTAGAGCAGGATGCCGGTGATGCCGGCCGCCGCGTTGTGCGCCCGCGCTTCGAGCAGGAGCTGATCGAGGTCGGCCTGGTAGAAGCGGGAGACCGCCTCGCTCGAGTAGACGAGTGAGCGGAGTGCTCCATCGGGGAGCGGCACGCCGCCGGTGGTGGACTGAGGCTCAAGCAACGGTGATCGCCCCTTCTGGTGAGAGGTGCAGGGCTTCGAGGGCGAGCATGGCTTCTGTGAGCGAGGCGTATTCGCCCACGGGCTGGGAGTACATGTCGCAGACAACGTGTCGGGTCTCGGTCTCTACGTCGATGTAGCCGAGGAATTCTCCGCTCCGGCTTCCCACATAGAATCCGTGCTCCACCTCCGCCCAGATGATGTCGGCGTGTGCGGAACAGATGGTGCTCATGGATCTGAGCCTTTCCGCGACCGTCATGCGCGGCATCAAGCTGATGCCAGGACAGGCACGTCGTGTGCCAGGGTCGCCGGGACAGTGTATCCGAGGCGGTCGTGTTCTACTGGGGCGCGCGCGGTTTGTTTGGATCGGATTCCGCCGATTCATGCCCCGTGCTCTCGGCCTGCGTTCCGTCTGTCTCACGCGACGTCTCGTGGGCGATGAGCACTTCCGCCGCCAGGCGAGCCTGTGCTGCGGACGATGGATCCTCTCCGATCGCCGCAGTGCTCTGCGCCCCCTCTGCGAGGATGGAGAGCTGGGCGGCGAGCAGCTCCGAGCCGCCGGCGGTGCGTACGAGCTCGGTCATGTACTGCTGGAACGACGCCTTGTGATCTCGCACGATCGCAGCGACGTGCGATCGGGTGCCGCCGAGTTCGCCGAACGCGTTGATGAACGCGCATCCGCGGAATGCTGGATCGCGAAACCAGCCGTCGAGGTAGTCGAATACGGCGAGCAAGCGCCTCCGGGTGTCGTCCCCGGCCTGCGATACCTGCTCGGCGAGGCCGCGCTCCCACTGCGCGTGTCTGCGCGCGAGCACCTCGGTGATCACGGCGTCTTTCGATGGGAAGAGAGCATAGAGGCGACGAAGAGACACACCGGCGCTCGATCGAATCTCATCCATGCCGACGGCGGAGAAGCCCTTGCGGTAGTAGAGATCCTCCGCTGCTCCGGCAATGCGCTCACGCGCCTCTGCATCATCCATCCCACCAGTGTACTTGACAGAGAACGTACGTTCTCGTACAGTGAAACCAGCGCGAGAACGATCGTTCTCGTCGGGAAGAAGGAGCACATCATGGGTTACATCACCGTCGGCACCGAGAACAGCGCCCCCATCGATCTGTACTACGAAGACCACGGATCCGGTCAGCCCGTCGTGCTCATTCACGGCTACCCGCTGAACGGGCACAGCTGGGAGCGTCAGACTCGCGAGCTGCTCGCCTCGGGTTACCGTGTCATCACCTATGATCGCCGTGGCTTCGGCGGTTCCTCGAAGGTGCATGGGGGATACGACTACGACACGTTCGCCGCTGATCTCAACACCGTGCTCGAAACGCTCGATCTGCGCGACGTCGTGCTGGTCGGGTTCTCCATGGGAACCGGGGAGCTTGCGCGTTATGTCGGCACCTATGGTCATGAGCGGATCGCGAAGCTCGCCTTCCTCGCTTCGCTCGAGCCTTTCCTCGTGCAGGCCGACGACAACCCGGAGGGCGTCCCCCAGAGCGTCTTCGATGGGATCGCAGCAGCAGCGAAAGACGACCGGTACGCCTGGTACACGCAGTTCTTCTCAGACTTCTACAACCTGGATGACACGCTCGGCTCCCGCATCAGCCAGGAGGCCGTGACGGGCAGCTGGAATGTGGCCACCGGGAGCGCTCCGGTCGCGGCGTACGCCGTGGTGCCGAGCTGGATCGAGGACTTCCGCGGCGACGTCTCGGCCGTGCGAGAGAGCGGCAAGCCGACCCTGATTCTCCACGGCACCGCCGACAACATCCTGCCGATCGACGCGACCGCCCGGCGCTTCTCGAAGCTCGTGCCGGATGCCGACTACGTCGAGGTCGAGGGTGCACCGCACGGCCTGCTCTGGACGCATGCCGACGAGGTGAACGCGGCGCTCGCGAGCTTCCTCGCGAAGTAACTACGAGCGGCGCGAACGAAGTGCGATCATCCGCCGCTGAAGGGCGGATTGATCAGCAGGTCCGCGCGTTCGGTGAGAAACGAGCTGAGGGCCGGTGCACCCGAGAGGGGTGCGCCGGCCTTCCATCGCACGCGGATCTCTCCGGAGGCGTAACCGAGGAGTCCGTCACCCGACAGCGCCGAACGAGGCGCTGGCGCATCGGCGTCGAGTGGGATGGGCGTCGCGTCGAAGTTGACGGCCTCCCCGACGGCATACCCGCCGCGCAGCGCGGCGGCGGCGATCTCCCGCCGCTCCTCCCGGGAGACCGACTGGTAGCCAGGGCGCCCGCGCTCCGCGGCGCGTGTCGCCTGTCCGAGCCCGTAGAGCGAACCCGAGTCGGCGAGCAGCAACGATCCGATGCGCCAGATCTCGCCGATCGGACGCATCACTCCGGGTTTCATGCGCAAGAAGCCGCGGCGGGGTGGCACGTACTCCGCCAAGAACTCCCGCGGAACCCTCGATGCCGCGAGGCGTTGCGCGGTCGCGCTGCACGCGGCCCGCGCGCGCTCGACCGCGGCGACGAACTCGGGTGGCTCGGTTGTCGCTCGCGGCTCGGGTGACTCGGACACCCGCACAGTGTAACGCCGGCGCGATGCGCGATCCATCGGGCGCACCAGCAGCCGGACGATCCGTTCGACGAGGCTCTCCGATCCGTGCGAGAGCGGCGACATAGACTGTAGGAATGAGTCAGAACGCCGGTCAGCAATCGCTCGAAGTCGAGCGCAAGTACGATGTCGCGGCGGATCTCCTGCTGCCTCCCGATGCGGCATTCGAAGAGGCGGGGCTGCGTGCCGAGGCGCCGATCACGTACGAGCTCTCAGCGATCTATTTCGACACCAGCGATTCAGATCTCGCGAGGCGCGACCTCGCGCTTCGCGTGCGGCGCGGCGGGTCGGATGCGGGGTGGCACCTGAAGCAACGGGGTGAGGATGGTGTGCGGGAGCTCTTCTGGCCGCTGAGCGACGCCATGCCCGAGGGAGTGCGTTCGGAGCTGCGTGAGCGGATCGGCGGTGCAGCTGACGCGGTCTCGCCGATCGCTGAGCTCAGCACGGAGCGCACCGTCGTCGTGCTCAGCGACGCCGCCGGTGCAGAGCTCGTCGAGCTCGCGGATGATCGAGTCGAGGCGTTCGACCGTGTCGAGGGTGTCGCGCGCGCCTGGCGCGAGTGGGAGGCCGAACTTCTTCCCGGTGCCCCGGCCAGCGCTCTCGACGTCGTCGAACCTGTGCTGCTCGCCGCAGGGGCGGCGCCGTCGCTCAGTCTGGCGAAGATCGCGCGCGCAACGGGCCGCCTCGTCGACGCGGCGCGACGTTCGGGTGCTGGCGCGGATCGGATCGTCGCGCTCGAAGCACTCGACCGGGCGGATCGAGCCGCTGCTGATGCGCGCGCTGATTCCCGAACCGAAGGAGCTGCAGAATGAGGAACACCCCGGATCGAGGCGATCGTGACCGATCGCCATCCGAGCCGCCGTCGCCCGGCGCGCGGCGCAAACAGATCATCGTCGGGCTCGTCATGGGACTGATCATGGGCGTGGTGCTCGGCGCGCTGACGCAGTTCTGGCTCTGGCTTCCGGCCGGTCTCGCGATGGGGCTCGCGACGGGTGCCATCATGAAGCCGCCGGCTGACCGGTCCTGAGCAGGGAGCTGCTGCAAGCGTTTGCTGATTTCGCAGTGATATTGCCATCTCGATTGCGGAATCGAGCGCATTCGGTGAGAATTTGCCGGATCGCGTAGATTTACTTCACGAATGATGGTGTACACCTCAGCCGGAGTGTGCGAGGATCGAGACGGACATCGAGGACGAGGAATCCATGCACCCCACCATTTTTGAAACCCGCACGCCCGACACGAAAGTGATCGACGACTCGCTCGCCGACACGAAGTTCTCCTGCTTCTGGACGGATGACGTGGAGGCGCAGGCTCCGAGGCACCCCGAGCTCAGCGGAGACCAGCAGGTCGACGACGCCGTGGTCGGAGGTGGATTCTCCGGGCTGTGGACGGCGATCAAGCTGAAGACCGAGCACCCGGATCGCCGTGTCGTGCTCATCGAGGCGGTTCGGGTCGGCTGGGCGGCCTCCGGTCGCAACGGCGGGTTCTGCGAGGCGAGCATCACGCACGGCGAGCCCAACGCGGAATCGCGGTGGCCGAACGAGACGGGCACGCTCCGTCGCATCGGCTACGAGAACCTCGACGCGATCGAGCGCTTCGTGAACGAGCACAATCTCGATGTCGACTTCGAGCGCAACGGCGCCCTGTCGGTGGCGAACGAGGCCTACCAGCTCGACTGGCTCGGCGAGAGCGAGGACGAGCACGTCGTCACCCTCGATCAGGAAGCCGTGCAGCGGCGCATCGCCTCGCCGACCTTCCTCGGCGGTGAGTTCTCGCCGAGCGAGAATGCGAACATCCATCCCGCGAAACTCGCGCTCGAACTCGCACGGCACGCCGCCTCGATCGGCGTCGAGATCTACGAGGGCTCCCCGGTGGAGAAGCTCGAGGGTTCTGCCGAAGAGCCGATTCGCCTGACCATCGCGAACGGCAGCGCCGTCGTCGCAGAGCGCGTCGCGCTGTGCACCAACGTGTTCCCGTCACTGTTGAAGCGCTACCGCTTCCACACGATTCCGGTCTACGACTACGTGCTGATGACGGAGCCGCTCACCGACGAGCAGTTGGCGTCGATCGGATGGGAGGGGCGAGAGGGGCTCTCAGACCTCGCGAACCAGTTCCACTACTCGAGGCTCACGAAGGACAACCGCATTCTCTGGGGAGGCTACGACGCGGTGTATCACGCGGGCGGCCGCATCAAGCGGGAGTACGAAGACCGCATGGAGAGCCATCGGAAGCTCGCGAGTCACTTCTTCACGACGTTCCCCCAGCTCGCAGGCGTCAAGTTCTCCCATCGGTGGGCCGGAGCGATCGACTCGAGCACCCGGTTCTGCGCGTTCTTCGGGCAGGCGCACGGCGGCAGGGTGCAGTACGTGTCCGGATTCACCGGCCTCGGCGTGGGCGCGACGCACTTCGCCGCGGACGTCATGGTGGATCGCTTCGAGGGCCGCGTCACTGAGCGCACCGAGCTCGAGATGGTGAAGCAGATGCCGCTGCCCTTCCCGCCGGAGCCGGCGGCGTCGATCGGCGTCAACCTCTTCCGCTGGTCCTTCGACCGCGCCGACCACAACGGCGGCAAGCGGAATCTCTTCCTGAAGACGATGGACGCCGTCGGATTCGGATTCGACTCGTGAACGCGCTGCTTCCCGACGGCCGCAACGTCTCCGTGCAGGGTGCCCGGGTCGATATCGCACTCGATCCGGTTGACGCCGAAGACACCGTGGCAGGCAGCCCGAAACAGGGCATCGCGGAGCTCGGGCTCATCGGCGACGCGGAGCTCGGCATCTGGGAGCTCCGCGGCGGAACCGTCACCGACACCGAGGTCGACGAGATCTTCGTCGTGCTGAGCGGCGGCGCTTCGATCGAGCTGCTCGAGGTGCCCGGTTCGCCGGAGGAGTCCGGTCGCGTCGTCGAGGTGGCCGCAGGAGACGTCATGCGGCTCGTCGCTGGAACGCGGACGCGTTGGACGGTCGCCGACCACATTCGCAAGGTGTACGTCGCCGCCGGGTCGGACGCGTAGGGGAACCCCGGTCCATGGAAAGCTGAGCGCTCGCTGAGCACTAGGATATGTGCTTGGCTGTGCGCTCGAAGGGGTGGCCGTGCGGCTCTTCGCGATCCGGAACCCCTGAGGAGCCCCGATGGCATTGACCTGGAAGCAGCACGGAGACGGCACGCATGTCGCCCCGGAAGCGATCGTCCTCCCCGAGGAGCGGTTGAGCTGGCTGCGTACCATCGGGTTCGGAGCGCAGCACGTCGTCGCCATGTTCGGCGCCACGTTCCTGGTGCCGCTGCTGACTGGTTTCAGCCCCACCGCCACGCTCTTCTTCTCAGGGCTGGGCACGCTGCTCTTCCTGCTGATCACCGGTAATCGCCTGCCGAGCTACCTCGGCTCCTCGTTCGCGTTCATCGCGCCGATTCTCGCCGCGACCGCCGGCGGCGATCCCGAGAATCCGGATCTCGGCCGGGCATCGTTCGGCATCCTCGCCATCGGCGTGCTCATGGCCATCGTCGGACTGATCGTGCACCGCTTCGGTTCTCGATGGATCAACGCGCTGATGCCGCCGGTGGTGATGGGAGCCATCGTCGCCCTCATCGGCTTCAACCTCGCGCCCGCCGTGAAGAACAACTGGAACGCCACAGAGCTCTCCGGGTGGGTGGCGCTCATCACGATCACCGCGGTGCTGCTCATCACGGTGCTGTTCCGCGGGCTGCTCGGCCGTCTCTCCATCGTGCTCGGCATGGTCGTCGGCTACGTCGCTGCGGCCCTCATGGGGGAGATCGACTTCTCGAAGGTCGGCGATGCCCCGTGGCTCGGTCTGCCGTCGTTCCATGCGGTCGGCAACCCGTTCGCCGATCCGACGCTCTGGGGCCTGCTCCCAGCGTTCCTGCCGGTCGTGCTCGTGCTGATCGCGGAGAACGTCGGCCACGTCAAGAGTGTCGGGCTCATGGTGAAACGGGATCTCGATCCGCTCACCGGGCGCGCGCTGCTCGCCGACGGGGTGTCGACGATGCTGGCCGGGTTCGGGGGAGGATCTGGCACGACCACGTACGGCGAGAACATCGGCGTCATGGCCGCCACGCGCGTCTACTCCACTGCCGCCTACTGGGTCGCCGGGCTCTTCGCGGTGCTGCTGAGCTTCTCTCCGAAGGTCGGAGAGCTCATCTTCTCGGTGCCCTCCGGTGTGCTCGCCGGTGTGACGGTCGCGCTCTACGGCCTCATCGGCCTCATCGGAGTGAAGATCTGGATCGATAACGGCGTCGACTTCTCGAAGCCGATCAATCAGTTCTCGGCCGCAGTGCCCCTCATCGTCGGGATCGCGGACTTCACCCTCCAGGTCGGGTCGGTGCTCTTCAACGGCATCGCGCTCGGAACGATCGCCGCTGTGGCCGTCTACCACCTCATGCGCGGGCTCGCGAAGCTGCGCGGCGGTGAAGTGCAGGTGGCTGATCCTGTCGTGACGGGCGCAACGCGCGACTGAGACGGCGACGCGCCGCGAAACTCCGGGGAATCAGCGCGGATTCCCGGGAGTTCTGCGTAGGGTGGCGGTGTGTGGAGTGTAGATCGGTTACGGCGACCTGAAAAGGGCCGCGGCGCGGAGAGCGCCGAGTCATCTTCCACGCGCGCGAACGGCGTGGACTCGGAAGCGGCGGCGCAGACGCAGAACGTCGCGGAGCAGCCGGTGAACGAGGGCGCGCTCGCCAAGGCGCCTTCCCCGGCGCCCCGTGATGAGCCCGACCTCGCAGCCGAGCTGAGCGGACCGGTATCGCTCGTCGACGTGTACGCCGACGAGCACGCCGACTGGCGGCGCGAGCTCGCCAGCATCGGCGGGAAGAACGCCCTGCTGCACTTCGATGATCGACCGTTCAACCGCATCGAGCTCTCGACGACCCACCCCGGCGGGCTCCCGCAGTTCATCACGGGCAATAAGATCCTCCTCTCCGCGCTCATCCGTGACGATCTCGCCCTGCGGCACGCCCGCAAGGCCGCCGGCCGAGTCACCGACAAGGCGATCGAGATGCGCACCGTCCGTGGGCTCGAGACCGTCAACCTGGGTGTCGGGATCGCGAAGTGGGAATTCGAGGGCGAAGAGTTCTGCGCGCCGGTGCTGCTGCGCCCGCTCGCCATCCGCCGCTACGGTCGTGACTTCGAGCTCAAGCTGAAGCAGTTCCCCGTGGTGAACTCCGAGTTGATCCGCGCGATGCGCGAGCAGTTCGGCATCAGCGTCGATGCGCGCTCCCTCATCGAGCTGTCGCAGTCGGAGGGCGTCTTCAAGCCCCAGCCCGTGATCGATCGGTTGCGGCAGATGGCGGCCGGGGTGCCGGGGTTCGTGGTGCAGCCGCGCCTCGTCGTCTCGTCGTTCCACAATGTCGCCCAGTCGATGGTGGCCGACGCGAAGGACCTGACGTCACCCGTGCTCGCTGCGGTCTGCGGGAACGAACCGGCGAAACGTCAGCTCGCCGCGACCTATCGTCCCGTCTCGGCGACGCCGCCCGATGAGCGGTCGCCCGATACTGATCGGACCCTCTACGACGCTGACGCGGAGCAGGACGATGTGCTCGCGCAGATCGACGCCGGCCATTCGCTCGTCGTGCACACTCTCCCGGGCACCGGCGGCACGCAGACCGTCGTGAACGCGATCGGCAACCTCGTGCGCGCTGGCAAGCGCGTGCTCGTCGTCTCCCCGCGGCGCGCGACGCTCGACGGCATCACGCACCGGTTGGCCCGTGTGGGTCTCGCGGGTCTCTCGGTCAGCCCGCGCCGTCTGCGGCGCAATCTGGTCGAGTCGATCAGCCGGAACGAGAACGCCCGAACTGAGCAACTGCGCGACGTCGATGAAGCACTGGTGCGACTGCGCGGCGTGCTGCTCGACTATCAGACGGCGCTCTCCACACCCGACGAGCGCTTCGGCGTCTCGCCGCTCGACGCGCTGCGCAGGCTCACCGCCCTGTCGCTCGAGGAGCGGCCGCCGAGTACGACGGTGCGGCTCGACGACCAGGCCCTCGGCCAGCTCACCCTCGATCGATCCTCGGTCGCCGAAGCGCTCACCGAGGTCGCCCGATTGGGGCAGTTCCAGTACGGCCCGGAGGATTCGCCCTGGTACGGCGTCAGCTTCAGCACGACCGAGGAGGCGCGCTCGGCCTACGGCACGGCGGTGGATCTCGCCGAGTCCCAGCTGCCGCGTCTGATCTCGATGTCGAACGAGCTCATCGGCCAGACGTCGATGCGCCCGTACGAGACGATCGCCGAGCTCGGCGTCTATCTCCGGTTGCTCATGGGCATCCGGGAGACCCTCGACCGCTTCACTCCCGAGGTGTACGACCGGTCGCTCACCGAGGTCATCGCCGCGCACGCCCCGCGGGGGGATGACGAGATGTCGGCGGCGAACAAGCGACGGCTCCGCAAGCTCGCCCGCGAGTACGTGCGACCCGGGGTGCACATCTCCGACATGTACTCGCGACTCGTGCAGATCCAGCAGCAGCGCGTGCTCTGGCAGCGATACACGACGGTGGTCGGAGCCCGCCCGGAGGTTCCCCTCGGCATCTCGGATGTCGTCGTCGCCTTCCAGTCGGCGTACCAAGATCTCGACGCGCTCGATCGCGTGCTCGGCACCACGGCGGACGCCGATCGGCTGAAGACGCAGTCCCTCGCCCGGCTCGCGAGCCGCATTTCGGATCTCGCCCGCGAGTCCGAGGTGCTGCAGAACATCCAGGAGCGCACCGCCATCGTCGAGCGCATGCGTTCGGCGCACCTCGAGCCCCTCCTCGACGACCTCTCAGCGCGCCACGTGCCAGCTGAAGACGTCGCCGACGAGCTCGAACTGGCCTGGTGGCAATCCGCGCTCGAACGCATGTTGCAGAGCAATGAGGCGTTGCTGAGCGCGAACACGAGCGTCATCGAACGACTCGAGGCCGACTTCCGCCTCGTCGACGACGCGCACGCGGGAGCGAACGGTGCGCTGCTCGCAGCCTCGCTCGCCGACTCGTGGCGCATCGCGGTGCTCGACTTCAAGCAGGAGGCTCTCGCGATGCGGGAGGCGCTGCGCAGCGGATACGTCTCGCCGCAGTCGCTCGCCCAGCGGGCTCCCAACCTGCTCGGCGTGCTCGCCCCCGTGTGGACGATGTCGCCGTACGAGGTCGCCATGCTGCCCGACTCGATGCGCTTCGACGCCGCGGTGGTGGTCGATGCTGGAGCGACGACGCTCGCCGAGAACCTCGGCGCCATTCGACGCGCGGACCAGGTCATCGCCTTCGGCGACACCATGACGCAGACGCCCTCGCACTTCGACATCGCCGTGGGCGCGTCGGATGAAGAGCGCGAAGCGGTCGACGCCGACGCACTGCACCGCAGCTCGGCATTCGCGCAGCTCGGCGAGGTGCTGCCGACCCTGACGCTCACCCGCAGTTATCGGGCCGGCGGCGAAGACCTCACGAACCTGGTGAACAGCCGCTTCTACGGCGGGGCGATTCAGTCGCTGCCCTGGGCCGGAAGCTTCCTCAACCACTCGAGCCTGACGTACGAGTTCGTGCGCGGCGGCCAGGGGCTCCCCGATCAGCAGACCGGCGCGGTCGAGAGTACCGACGCCGAGGTCGAACGCGTGGTGCAGCTGGTGCTGCAGCACGCGAGCGACCGCTCGGGCGAGTCGCTGATGGTCATCACTGCGAGCGAGCGGCATGCGGTGCGGGTGTATCAGGCCGTGCTGCAGGCTTTCTCGAAGTTCCCGCAGTATCGCGACTTCCTGCTCGGCGAGCGCGCAGAGCCGTTCGCAGTGCTCACGCTCGAGCAGGCGACGGCGCAGAGTCGCGATCGCGTGATCTTCTCCATCGGCTTCGGGCGCACGCCCCACGGGCGCGTGCTGTCGAACTTCGGCGGCCTCGGTCGCCCGGGCGGCGAGCGCCTGCTCGCGGTCGCCATGACCCGCGCGCGTCGTGCGATGACGATCGTCAGCTGCTTCAAGCCGGAGGACCTCGATCGCGCACGCATCAAGCACGGGGTCGTCGAACTCGCGGAGCTCCTGGCCTTCGAGCACCCGGAGCCGGAGGCGCCGTCACTGCCCGCCGAGCGGGATCCGATGCTCGGGGAGCTCGCCGATCGGCTCGCAGCGCTCGGGTTGACCGTCGCGATGGACTACCGCGGAGCCATTCCGCTCGCGGCGTCGCTCGAGGATCGCGCGATCGCGATCGACCTCGACCTCGGTGCCGCCGGCGACTACCGGGGTGACAGCCTCCGCGACACGCTGAGGCTGCGACCTGCGGTGCTCCGTCGTCTGGGCTGGCACTACCACCGCGTGCAGAGCTTCGATCTCTTCGCCGATCCCGACGAGGTCGCGCTGCGCATCGCGCGTATCGTCGGGTACGACGCGGGGGAGGGCGCAGCCGGATCCGATCGCGCATGAGCGCGAACGGAGGGGAGCCGCCGCGTGAGCGCCGCTCTCGTCGCGCCAGTCGGCCCGCTGCGCCCGGCGTCGATCAGCATCCGTCGCAGCACCCGCTCGACGGGCGCGCTGCTGAGGACCTGCCGGAGGGCTGGGGCGAGCCCGGCGCGCGCGGTGCCGGAACACGATCGGCGCGCGACGAGGCGCTCAGCCGAGATCGGCCGCCCCACTGGGGGTAGCCGATCGGCTCAGTTGGACGACGACCCGGCGGACGATCCGCTGGAGGAGGAGCCCGACTTCGCTCCCGAGCCCGACTTCGACCCGGAGTCGGACTTCGACCCTGAAGACTTCGAAGCCGATCCTGCGCCGGAGTCCGATGAGCTGCCGGAAGACCGGGAATCGGTGCGATAGAACCCGGAGCCGTTGAAGGTCACTCCGAGCGAACCGAACACCTTGCGCAGCGTGCCCCCGCACTCGGGGCACTCGGTCAGCGATGCGTCGGAGAACGCCTGATAGATATCGAAGGCGTGGCCGCATTCAGAGCAGCGATAAGCGTACGTAGGCACAAGCACCAATGATACCTCTTCGCGCTCGCCCGAGCGCCGAGCCAGCACGGTTCCGCGGACGCGGGCCTACACCTCTCGCTGGTCTGTGAAACGCAGGATGCGCGTCGGTGTGACCGCACCGGCGACGGGCACGTCGTGGGCATCTCGGGGAAGGGACGGATACACGTCCTCGTCGTCGACGACCGCGTAGACCGGTGGGCGACGATGCAGCGTCGCGAGCATCCGGTCGTAGTACCCGAGACCCCACCCCAGACGGGTCCCGCTCGCGTCGACCGCGCACGCGGGAACGAGCAGCAGATCGACGGCGCCCGCCGCCTCGGTGCCGAGTCTGGGGCCCTCGGGTTCGAGGATTCCGTGCCGACCCTCGATCCGGGCGCCCGTGTCGATCGCCCACTCGATGCGATGACCTGGCAGCGCCACCGGGAGCAGCACGCGCACGCCCGCGTGCGACGCCCACTCCAAGAACCCGCCGATGTCGGGCTCGCTGCCGAGCGGCACGTAGGCGGTCACCGATCGTGCGCCGAAGTCGGAGACCAGGTCGACGAGCTGCCCGGCGAGCGCGTCGCGCCGCCGCTCGCGTTCGCGTGGAGACGCCGAGGCGCGTCGGGCGCGAACTTCTGCTCGCACCGCGATCTTCTCCGAGCGCCCCTGCTGAGACATAGCACTCAGCATAGGTCTGAGGCGAGCCCACCGGCACGACTTTGCCGCCTCGGGTGCGGAGGATAGGCTGACCTCATGACTGACACGCAGGTGAAGCACAGCCGTTCGGTGACGAAGGCCGTTGTGCCGGCCGCAGGGCTCGGCACCCGTTTCCTCCCGGCCACGAAGGCCATGCCGAAGGAGATGCTGCCGATCGTCGACAAGCCGGCGATTCAGTACGTGGTCGAAGAAGCTGCGTCGGCCGGGCTGGGCGATGTGCTGATCATCACGGGCCGGAACAAGGACAACCTGCTCAACCACTTCGACAGCGTTCCCGAGCTCGAGTACTCGCTCGAGCGCAAGGGCGACGAGGGCAAGCTCGACAAGGTGCGCGAGTCGAGCGAGGTCGCTGAGGTGCACTTCCTGCGTCAGGGGCAGCCCCTCGGGCTCGGTCACGCAGTCGGCCGTGCGCGCTGCCACGTCGGCGACGAGTCCTTCGCTGTGCTGCTCGGCGATGACCTCATCGATCCGCGCGACCCGCTGCTCGACCGCATGATCGCAGAGCACGACTCCCGCGGCGCCACGGTCATCGCGCTCATGGAGGTTCCGCGCGAGTCGGTGCATCTGTACGGGTGCGCAGCGGTCGAGACCACGGACGATCCCGACGTCGTGCGCATCACGGGGCTCATCGAGAAGCCCTCCGCCGAGGAGGCGCCGTCGAACCTCGCCATCATCGGACGGTATGTGCTGCGGCCCGAGATCTTCGACGTCATCGATGAGCTGCCGCCGGGGCGCGGCGGCGAGATCCAGCTCACCGACGCGCTGAACTATCTGGCGGAGGGCAAGGGCGACGGCCCCGTCTACGGTGTGATCTTCCGCGGGCGGCGCTACGACACCGGCGACCGCGCCGATTGGATCAAGGCGAACGTGTTGCTCGGCGTCGACCACGAAGAGCTCGGCGACGAGATCACCGAGTGGGTCATCGGCTTCGCGGACCGCCTCCGCGAGCAGCGCTCCGAGGGCTGACCGAGGTGCCGCTCGGCCGCGAGATCGACGACCCGGGGCTGCTCGCGTCGGGTCGCGTGGCCGTGCGGATCATCCGCTGGGCGGATGCGGAGCCGCTGCGCAGGCTCCTCACCGACAACCGCTCCTGGCTGCAGCGGTGGGAGGCGACGCACCCATCAGGTCGCAGCTTCGTTCCGGGTTCCGTGTCGATGCGGCCGATGATCCGCACCCTGCGCAGGCAGTTGCGAGCCGGAAGCGGCATGCCCTTCGTGATCCTCTACGACGGCGTCGTCGTCGGGCAACTCAGCGTGTCCGAGATCAGCGGCGGAGCACTGCAGTCGTCGCAGCTCGGCTATTGGGTCTCGGAGCACGTCGCCGGTCGGGGCGTCACCACGACGGCTGTGGCGCTCGTGATCGATCATCTCTTCTCCGCTCTCGGCCTGCATCGCGTCGAAGTGTGCATCCGGCCTGAGAACGACCCATCGCTCCGGGTCGTCGAGAAGCTGGGGCTGCGTCGCGAAGGGCGCAGGGAATCGTACATACACATCGATGGGGCCTGGCGCGATCACGACGTCTTCGTCGCTCTGCGAAGCGATGCGAGCGCTGGCTACGTCGCGAGGGTATCCCGGGACTGAGCGCTCCGGCGCCGCATTCGCGGTGGCATCGCAGCATCGCGGCGCGCCGATGACAGCGCCTCGCGCGGACGCCGTACAGTGATCCCCATGACTGGCGGCGTACTGGGCGGAGGCGTGATCTTCGTGATCGCCGCGCTCCTGTGGGGCGCCGTGCTGGTTCCCAACTGGGCACGACGGCGCGAGTTCCGCGCGGCCGAGAAGAATGCGCTGAGGCTCCAGCGCACCCTTCGCCTGCTGGCGGAGACCTCTGAGGTGCCGCAAGAGGTGCGTCTCGAGGCCACAGCGCGGGAGGCGCTCGCGCATGAACGCATGCTGCGAAGCGCGCAGAAGCGTCAAGATGCCGAGCGACGAGCCGCTCTGGCAGAAGCGGAGGCAGAACAGGTGCGTGCAGAGATTCGAGCCCGACAGATGCAGCGCAAGCAGGCGGCAGCCGAACGTGCGGCGAAGCTGCGGAAACCGGTGGCGCGGCGCGTGCGCGCGACCGCCGCTCTCGGGGCCCTGCTCGGGCTCATCGGGCTGCTCGTCGGCGCCGGTTTCGCGATCGGTGGAAGCGGGCCCTCGATGTTGATCGGTTCGGCCGCACTCTTCGCCGCTTCGAGCGGTGCGCTCGTGCTTCTCGCTCCCGGTCGAGCACGAGTGCAGGCGGTTCCCGCCGAGCAGGTGACCACGGCGATCGCGACAGCAGTGGTGGAATCCGCGCCGCAACTCGTCGAGGCGCCGGACCCCGCGCATGCGGCGGCCGCTGCGACGGCGCACGCGGAAGCTCAGCGCGCGGCCGCGGAGCGCATCGAACTCGCCCGTGCTCGGGCCCGCGCTCGTGCGGAGCGCCCCGCGCCGCAGGAGAACCAGACGGATTCGATGCTGCTGCGCGAAGTGCGCAAGCAGCTCGCTCAGGCCGCAGAGACGCCGGTCGATCCTCGTGCCGCTGCAGCGTCGGCTGCGGCTGAAGAGCAGGCGCGCCAGCAGGCGCAGGCCGCTGAGGACGCGCGCCTGCGGGAGCAGGCCAGGCAGCGCGAACTGCGCGCCCAGCAGCAGGAGGCGAGCCAGCGACTCCGCAACATGGGCGTGGTGGGCGATACTGCCACCGGCATGCCCGATCTCGACGCCGTGCTTCGCCGTCGCCGCAACGCCGGTTGAGACACCCGTCGGCTCGCTCAGTGGTCAGTCGGCAACCTGCACCGAGCTCAGAACTTTGGCCGACTCCCCGTTCGTTCAGGTCGCGTCGAGCGCTTCGCACACGTCCATGAGCAAGCGCGTCTGCTCAGCATGCGCAGCATCGTCGTCGGGCCTGGGCCACGACGAGAGCTTCACGATGACGCTGTCACACGGCGGATCGAGCCAGAGGTGCTGGCCGTGGATCCCGATCGCGGCGATGTTGCCGCGAGAGTTTCCGGTGCACCACCACTGCCGGGTGTAGCTGCCGCCGGGAAACGCCGCCGTCCATCCACTCGGTGCCATCGCCGTCGCCGATCCGCCGGCGAGCAGCGCGTCCGTCCACTCGCCCGGAACAACGCGGCCTCCTGGAGCGAGACCGCGGTCGAGGATCATGCGACCCACGCGGGCGAGGTCGCGCGCGGTGCACGAGACGCCGGCGTTGGCGTATCCGAAGCCCGTCGCGTCGACGGTGATCGACGCATCGCGATCCGCCCCGATCCTCGCCCAGAGGTACTGGGAGAGGGCCTGCGGATACCTCAGCCCGCTCGCCCGCTCGACGATCCATGCGAGTACATCCGTCGATGCTGAGCAGTACTGAAACTCGCCGACGGCGCCGAGCCCTCGCAGTGTCCTCAGGAAGGCGCGGTCGTGCGCCGGGTCGTTCGGCTGCCTGCTGCGCCACCCTGAAGCGCGATCGTGCGTCTGCACCTCTGACCGTGGGTCGAGGTAGTTCTCGGAGTAGTCGATCGATATCTCCATGTCGAGCAGCTGCTGCACACTGGGCCCGTCGAACACCGAACCGCAGAGCTCGGGCACATACGCGGTGATCGGAGCCGCGGTGTCGATGCGCCCTTCGCCCACGAGCGCGCCGACGACGGTGCTGCACAACGACTTCGAAACACTCATGAGCAGGTGCGGGGCGTCGACCGAGTGCCCGGAACGGGCGTATTCGACGGTCGCCTCAGCGCCTCGGAGTACGAGGAACGCGTCGGTGTGCGTCGCCTCGAGCCGTGCGCGCAGGCCCGGCACGAGCGCTTCCAGCGCTTCGAGCCCCTGCCCCCGTCCGTGCTCAGGCCGGCGCTCGGCGATGCGGGATATGGGAGCGGTCGGCAGGAGCTCGGACAGGTGCGCGAATGACCAGGGCTGATGCGGTGCATCCTGCCACGTGTCGAGCGTCGGCCGTGCTTCGCACGGGTCGACGGTGCGGCGGCACTCGGCGTCGTCCCCGCTCACGCGTTCGCTCCCCGCTTGATCGAGCGACCGGCGAACACCCAGTAGAGCGCGGCCGACACGAGCATGCCGGCCGGTACCGACAGGTCGAGGTATCCGAGCGCCACCGCTATCGGCCCAGTCCACACGTCAGTCGAGATGCAGAGTGCCGCCGCTGTGCCGCCCGAGACCACCGCCAGGAGCCCGGGCATGCCGAATCCGCCGCGATACCAGAACGGCCCGCCGGGGCGTTCGTCGAAGAGCATCAGGCCGTCGTAGCGGCCCTGCCGCAGCACGATGTCGGCGACGTACACCGCCATGGTCGGGGCGGAGATGACGATGAGGAACTGGAGCATGAGGTTCACGGCACCGAGCAGGGTGGTCGACAGGACGAGCACGATTGTGAGCCCGGTCCCGAGCGCTCCGATGAGGATCGCGGAGGGGATGCGCCGGATCGGCACGCCGATGGATTGGAACGCCATGCTGGCCGTGTAGGTGGTCATCCCATTCAGCGCGACGGTGTTCACGATGACGCCGAGTACGAAGACCGGTCCCAGCCAACCGGGCAGCAACTCGAAGAGCACGTACTCGATTCCTTCCGAAGCCCCGTCCGGGGAGACCGTGGTGCCGAGCAGCGCGCCCACCGAAACGAAGACGGCGCTCGGCAGGGCGCCGCCGAGCGCCGTCGCGGCGATGATGCGCTTGGGGCTCGTGGTGGCCGGCAGGTAGCGCGCGAGGTCGGCGCTGTTCGAGTACGAGAGCGGTGTGGAGGCGAGGATCGCGAAGCCGATCGTGATGCTCGACCAGAGGGCCAGGCCCGTCAGCGGCTCCGGCTGCGCGTATCCGAAGTCGACCCGCGGCAGGATGCAGGCGGTCACGATGACGAACACGAGCAGGAGGCCGATCGTCACCCAGGTGTAGGAGCGGAGGATCAGTCCGTGGCCGAACACCGCGATGAGCACGGTGCAGGCCGAGACCGCGATGGAGACGAGGATCAGGGCGGCGAGGTGGTCTGGGAACCCCCAGCGCATGAGGAGCTCCGCGCCCATGAACGAGGAGGCGACCCAGTTGAGGGCGAGGAATACTCCCGAGATGAACCAGCCGTAGATCGCGATGACCGCCTTGTTGCCGCGGATCCCGTAGATCGCCCGCTGCACGACGGACCCGGAGGTGCCGGCGGCGGGCCCGCTGATCGCGACGACTCCCGGGAGCACCCAGAGCAGTTGCGCTGCGACGATGACGAGCAGCGCCTGCCAGATCTCGAGTCCCAGTACGAGCGTGAGCGTTGCGCCGATCGTGAAGTTGAGGACGCTGATGTTGGGGGCCGCCCACACCGTGAAGAGGTCGCGCGCCCGTCCGTGTCGCTCGGCGTGCGGCACGAGGTCGATGCCGCGTGTCTCAGGGCGGGAGGCGCGGTCGAGCTGCTGCGGCAGTGATGACGGTGGTGTCGGGGGCGATTTCGGCATTGAAATCCTCTTTCGATAGAAGGCGTTCGGCCACTATTGAAGCACACTTCAATAGCGCGTGGGGCACGCATCTCGTAGACTCCGAGGCATGGTGTCACCCGCGCGCGCAACGAGGACCCGTAAAGCGCCGACCGAACGACGTCAGCAGATTCTCGACCGAGCCGCGGAGATCGCGATCGCTCACGGCCTCGAATCGGTGACGCTCCGCGCGGTCGCCGAGCCGCTGGGCGTGCAGCCGAGCCTCGTGCACCACTACTTCTCGTCGTCCGAGGCACTCGTGATTGCGGCGTTCGAGCGAGCGATATCGATCGAGCGCACAACGCTCTTCGCGTCGGAGGGTGCGCCGACCCGACGCCTCGCGACGATGATCAGACGCGTCGAGAGCGGCGACGCCATCGACCTCGCCCGTTTCTGGCTCAACGCCCGCAACCTCTCGCGCTTCCGCCCCGAGCTGGCCAGAGCCGTCGCCGAGCAGGAGCGACTCGATCGGGATGAGCTCGTCGCGATCCTGCAGGCCGGTGTCGCCGCCGAGGAATTCACGTGCCCCGACCCCCTCGTCGCCTGCATCCGCATCTTCATCGCGATCGATGGCGTCGGCGCCTACGCGAACGACCTCGGCGACTTCGCGCATCCCGCCTTCGACCACTTCGTCACCGATGTGGCCGCCTGGGCCATCGGCCTCGCGCCCGACGTCCTCCGCGTGCACGTGGAAGCGGCCGAGTAACGGGCCGGACGCTGCGCTCGGGCTCCGTCCGAGCTGAGTCCTGAGCTCGATCTCGCGACGAGTCGCCGAACGCAGAAGAGTCTCGGCTCCACGAGGAAACCGAGACTCTGACCGGTGGATCTGAGGGGAATCGAACCCCTGACCTTCTCATTGCGAACGAGACGCGCTACCAACTGCGCCACAGACCCTGACAGCGATCGATTCTAGCAGGGGAGCGGGGCCTGGTGAAAATCGCGCGCCCGCGCGCCGTTACACTGTGCTCGTGTCTCTCGCGATCTGGCTCTCCCTGCTGGCGGCCACCGTCGTCATCTGCATCACTCCCGGGGCCGGAGCGATCAACACGATGTCGAACTCACTCGCGGTCGGATGGCGCCGGTCGATCTGGGGAGTGCTCGGGCAAGAGCTCGCGCTGCTCGTGCACATCGTCATCGTCGCCGCCGGGGTCGGGGTGCTCGTCGCCAGCACCCCAACACTCTTCAACGCGATTCGTTACGCGGGCGCTGCCTACCTCGTGTACCTCGGTCTCCGACTGATCTTCACGAAGCCCCAGCCTCCAGCCGCCGACTCGGAGGGGGCGCGGAAAGCGACGACGCGGATGGCGATGCTGCGCCGGGGATTCTGGGTGAATCTGCTGAATCCCAAAGCGATCGTATTCTTCTTGGCCTTCATCCCGCAGTTCATCAACACGGACGCACCGATCATGCCGCAGTACCTGATCCTCGTCGCGACCGCCGTGGGCGTCGACGTGATCGTGATGTGGGGCTTCTTCGCGGTGGCGGCCCGGCCCTTTCGCCGCTACACCGCGACCGCTCGGGGCCAGCGGGTGCTCAACGCAGTGTTCGGCAGCCTCTTCGTCGCCGTCGCGGCACTCCTCGTCTTCATCCACTGACGGAACGCGTGCGCTCCCGGCGAGCGCGAAGCTCGTGGCGCCGAGATGAGCCGGGCACCTCGAATCCGCTAAGCTATTCGGGTTGGCCCCTATAGCTCAGCGGTAGAGCTACGGACTTTTAATCCGCAGGTCGTAGGTTCGATCCCTACTGGGGGCACCACGTGCAAGAGCGCTCGTCGCGCGTCCGTGACCGGAGCCGGCTCGGCCGGAGCACGCAGAAAGGCCCTGCACTCCCGAAGAAGTGCAGGGCCGTTCTCGTCCGCTTCGACTACTTGTCGAAGACGTCCTTCGCAGAGTCCTTCGCGTTCGCGCCGGCCTGCTTCATATCGCCCTTGGCCTGATCGAGCTTGCCCTCGGCGACCTTGCTGTCGTCTCCGGTTGCCCGGCCAGCGGCCTCCTTGGCGTTGCCCTTCAGCTTGTCTCCTGCTGCGGAAATCTTGTCAGATGCACTCATGCAGTCCTCCTTCAGATGATGGGGCGCATTCCCTGTATCGGGAACATCTACTACGTTGCCATCCCGCCCGGGCGGCGCCCAGGGGGTTGCACTTCCGCCGTGAAGTGTGGATCATCGTGAGACCTCAATGGTACGCCCCGGGGTCGAGCGAGGGCTGTGCATCGTGCTGCGCGAAGCGGCGTAGACTCGCGAAGTCCGCGATGCGCACGCGCGCTTCCCGTCCCGACTGAACCGTGAAAGAGGCCGATGTCACGCAATCACCAGCGCCCTGTGTTGCAGCCGAGTTTCACCTTCGATTGGATCATCGGGTCCGACGAACCGGAGGCGGCGCGCCGGCTCGCCCAGGAGACCTCGTGGGCGCTGCTCGACCGTGTGCGCAGCGTCGCCGACCCCGATGTCGTCGAGCGAGTCGTCGGGCTCGCTTCGGGCACCGGGCTCGATGACATCGCCGAACTGTGGGCGGGCGAGAGCTCGCACTCGCTGGCGGGTGTGCTGTGGCGGCTGTACCTGCTGCGCCGCGTCGTCGACGCTGATCCCGAAGGATCAGCTGACCTCTTCCGCCGCGGCGCGGCAGCCACGGCGACGATCGATCCGGTGGTCGCTGGTGCAGCCGAGCCGGTGACCCCGGAGTCGATCGCCGGACTCTGCGACACCATCCTCCGCGGTGTCTTCGCCGGAGACCTAGGCGGCGCTCTCGAACGCTCGTCGAGCTATTGCCGCATCATGTCGCTCGCCGCCGCCGATCTCGCCGATACGCGCGATGTGCACGACGACGCGCACGCCTCGGAGCTCACGACCCGTTCCCTGCGCTACTCGACGTTCGCGAGCGACCTCCACGCCGGTGCGCGGCGCTGGCGCGACGGCACGCTCTCGTAACGGTGTGGGTGTCGAGAGGTACTCGCGGGCACGAGTGAAACGCGCGAGCACGAGGGAGCATTCGCCGACGATGGGGTCGCTCTCGGTGGGAATCCTCGTGTTCGCGCCGATGAGCAGCAGCAGCGCGTTCGCCCAGCGCAAACGGCACGCCCTCACGCGGAGCGCACGCTGCGCTAAACTGGTTCGTGCCGGGCCGCAGTAACCCCGGGCTCCAATTTTCGCCGCTTCGAGCGGCCTTCCGCCGAGAGGCGTTTCTGCGGCTCGGTCTTTTCATGCCCTGGCAAGGGCGGTCTGAAGCGCTCGCGTTCTCGATCCCGAAACATCGCTGTTCTCCTGCTCGAAATGCGCGCGTTCTAAGCTCGGATGCATGAGATCTCAGTACGCGCACGCAGACGGCATCAACTTCTCCACGCGCAAGTGGGTGCGGCCGGAAGACATGAACGCGAACGGTTCGCTCTTCGGGGGGAGCCTGCTGCGTTGGATCGACGAAGAGGCGGCGATCTACGCCATCATTCAGCTCGGCAACCCGCACGTCGTGACGAAGCTGATCTCGGAGATCAACTTCGAGGCGTCGGCGCGCGAGGGCGACCTCATCGAGATGGGACTGGTCGCGACCGAATTCGGCAGGACCTCGCTCACGATGCGGGCCGTGGTGCGAAATATGATCACACGCAAGACGATCCTGTCGATCGAGCGCATCGTGTTCGTCAACATCGGCCCAGAAGGGGTGCCGGTGCCGCACGGGTACACGGAGATCACCTACGATCGCGACCGCATGCCTCACGCCGATGAGATGCCGAACCGCGACGAGGACTGACCCCGATCAACGCAGCAGCCCCGGTGCGCGCCGAACACCGGCGTGCACCGGGGCTGCTGCCCGGCGGGCGAGTTACCCGAAGCGGCCCGAGACGTAGTCCTCGGTCGCCTGGACGGACGGCGTGGAGAAGATTGTCGAGGTGTCGTCGTACTCGATGAGCTTGCCCGGCTTGCCCGTGCCCGCGATGTTGAAGAACGCGGTGCGGTCGGAGACGCGCGAGGCCTGCTGCATGTTGTGGGTCACGATGACGATCGTGTACTCCTGCTTGAGCTGATCGATGAGATCCTCGATGGCGAGGGTCGAGATTGGGTCGAGCGCCGAGCAGGGCTCGTCCATGAGGAGCACCTCGGGTTCCACGGCGATGGCGCGTGCGATGCAGAGTCGCTGCTGCTGCCCGCCCGAGAGCCCTGAGCCCGGCTTGTCGAGGCGATCCTTCACCTCGTTCCAGAGGTTCGCGCCGACCAGCGACTTCTCGACGAGCGCTTCGGAGTCGCTCTTCGACATGCGGCGGTCGTTGAGGCGCACACCGGCGAGCACGTTGTCGCGGATCGACATGGTGGGGAAGGGGTTGGGGCGCTGGAACACCATGCCCACCTGGCGACGCACGAGCACGGGGTCGACGCCGGTGCCGTAGAGGTCCTCTCCGTCCAGCAGGACTTCGCCTTCGACGCGTGCGCCTGGGATGACCTCGTGCATGCGGTTGAGCGTGCGCAGGAAGGTCGACTTGCCGCAACCAGAGGGGCCGATGAACGCGGTGACGCTGCGGGGTTCGATGTTGATCGAGACATCCTCGACCGCCAGGAACTTCGAGTAGTAGACGTTGAGGTCTTTGACCTCGATGCGCTTCGACATGGTGATTCTTTCGTTCGGAGTCTGCGGAAAGGGGAGCGGCTCAGCGGCCGGTCTTGGGGGCGAACCAGCGGGCGATGAGACGGCCGAGCAGGTTGAGCGCCATGACGATGAGGATCAGCGCGAGCGCTGCGGCCCAGGCGCGGTCGATGAAGGCTTCGGCCGGGTTGCCCTGGTTCATGAACTGCGTGTACACGTACACGGGCAGCGACTGCATGCGGTCCGAGAAGAGGTCGTAGTTCATCGAGGCGGTGAACCCGGCGGTGATGAGCAGCGGCGCCGTCTCGCCGATGACGCGAGCGATGGAGAGCATGATGCCGGTGGTGATGCCCGCGATGGAGGTGGGCAGGACGACCTTGGTGATGGTGCGCCACTTCGGCACCCCCAGGGCGTACGAGGCTTCTCGCAGCTCGTTGGGCACGAGGCGGAGCATCTCCTCGCTCGAACGGACGACGACCGGGATCATCAGCACTGAGAGGGCTACCGCGCCGACGATGCCCATGCGCACGCCGGGGCCGAGGAAGAGCGCGAAGACCGCGTAGGCGAACAGGCCGGCGACGATCGAGGGGATGCCCGTCATGACGTCGACGAGGAAGGTGATGGTCTTCGCCACCCGCCCGCGTCCGTACTCGACGAGGTAGATCGACGTCATGAGGCCGAGCGGCACCGAGATGACCGAGGCCGCGAGCGTGATCAGCAGCGTGCCGATCATGGCGTGGAGCGCACCGCCGCCCTCGCCCGTGACGTTGCGCATGGAGGAGTTGAAGAACTCGGCGTCGAAGCGTGCGAGGCCGTTCGAGACCACGGTGATCGCGACCGAGACCAGCGGCACCATGGCGAGCAGGAACGCTCCGGAGACGATGGCCGTGATGAAGCGGTCCATGGCCTGGCGACTGCCCTCGACGGCGGCAGACATGATCGTGATCACGAGCACGTAGGCGATCGCACCGATGAGCACCGCGCCCACGATCGAGAACTCGCTGCCGGAAGACGCGGCGAGAAGGCCGAAGAGTGCGAACGCCGCGGCGAGGCAGCCGACGAGCACGAACCACGGCGTCGAGCGCGACAACCGGTTGCCGGCGAGCGAAGAACCTGCGCGGACGGGGCGGACGGTGATGGCCACGGAAGTGGTCCCCTCTTGTTTCGGTTCGGTCTGCTGGAGCATCAGTTGGCCGCCGAGAACTCGGCGCGGCGGCTCACGATCCAGCGAGCGAGCGCGTTCACCAGGAAGGTGACGATGAACAGGATGAGGCCGGTGGCGATGAGCACGTTGATGTTCTCCCCGTAGGCCTCCGGGAACGAGAGGGCGATGTTCGCCGCGATCGTCGAGGGGTTCTCGGAGGTGAGCAGCCGGAACGAGACGAGTCCGGTGGCCGAGAGCACCATCGCGACGGCCATCGTCTCACCGAGCGCTCGCCCGAGGCCGAGCATGGCGGCAGAGATGATGCCGGGGCGACCGAAGGGGAGCACCGCCATGCGGATCATCTCCCAGCGGGTCGCGCCGAGCGCCAGCGCGGCCTCCTCGTGCAGCACGGGCGCCTGCAGGAAGATCTCGCGGCAGATCGCCGTCATGATCGGGAGGATCATCACGGCGAGCACGAGCGCGGCCGTCAGGATGGTGCGACCGGTGCCGCTGACCGTGCCGCTGAAGAACGGGATCCACCCGAGGTACGTGTTGAGCCACTCGAAGATCGGGCGTGCCGCGGGCGCGAGCACGCCGATGCCCCACAGGCCGAATACGACGCTCGGCACTGCCGCGAGCAGATCCACGATGTAGCCGAGCACCTGCGCGAGCTGGCGAGGCGCGTAGTGGGAGATGAAGAGGGCGATGCCGATCGCCAGCGGGAGCGCGATCAGGAGGGCGAGAGCAGCGGCCCAGACCGTACCGAAGACGAGCGGACCGACGTACGACCAGAAGTTGCTGGTGAGCAGCGACGCGCTTTCATCGGTGGCGACGAAGGCGGGGATGCTCTGCACGATGAGGAAGATCGCGACGGCAGCGAGGGTGACGAGGATCATGCTGCCCGCGAAGACCGCGGAGCGCGAGAAGACGCGGTCGCCGATGCTGAGCACCGGCTTGGCGGGGGCGGAAGTGACGGTCACTGAGTCTCCGAGGTCTGGGAGGGAACTGCTGGGGGGATCACCTGGCGGCGATCGGAGGTGGGAGGGGCGCGACACGTCCGCGCCCCTCCCACCTCGAAGATCAGCTGATCGAGTCGATCGCGGTCTGCACCTGGCCGCGGAGATCTTCGGAGATCGGCGCGTTGCCGGCCGATTCCTGAGCCGCCGACTGGCCTTCTTCGCTCACGATGTAGCTGAAGTACGACTTCACGAGCTCGGCGTTCGCCGCATCCTCGTACTCGGCGCACCCGATGAGGTAGCTCACGAGCACGATCGGGTAGACGCCGTCCTCGGTCGAGGTGCGATCGAGCGTGATGGCGAGGTCGCCTTCGGTGCGGCCCTCCTCGAGCGACGAAGCGTCGACGATGGCTGCGGCGGCCTCGGGGGAGTACGGCACGTAATCCTCGCCGACCTTGATGTCGACGGTGCCGAGGTCGCCGGCCTGCGAAGCGTCGGCGTAACCGATGGTGCCGCTGCCGTTCTTCACCGCGCTGACGACACCCGAGGTGCCCTGCGCGCCTTCGCCGCCGAACTCGGTCGGCCAGGTCTCGATGGAACCGGCGGTCCAGTCATCGGCCGCTGCTGCCGCGAGGTACTCGGTGAAGTTGCCCGTGGTGCCGGAGTCGTCGGAGCGGTGCACGGCAGTGATGTTGCCCTCGGGCAGCTCGACGTCGGGGTTCTGGTCGGCGATGGCCGGGTCGTTCCAGCTGGTGATGGCGCCGGAGAAGATCTTCGCAACGGTCGGTGCGTCGAGCTTCAGCGAATCGACGCCCTCGACGTTGAAGATCACTGCGATCGGGGAGATGTAGGCGGGGAACTCGACGATGTCGCCGGTGGCGCAACCGTCGAAGGGGCCCGCCGAGATCTCTTCGGCCTTGAACGCTCGGTCGGAGCCCGCGAAGGCGCTCGCGCCCTGCTGGAAGGTCTCGCGGCCGGCGCCCGAGCCGGAGGGCTCGTAGTTCACCGTGACGTCGGGGTTCGCGGTCTGGAAGCCGGCGACCCAGACTTCCTGGGCCGAGCCCTGCGACGAGGCGCCGGCGCCGACGAGTTCGCCGGAGAGGCTCGAGGTTGCAGCCGAGTCATCGCTTCCGGAGGCGCTGCCGCCTTCGTTGGCGGCACAGGAGGTCAGCGTGAGTGCAGCAATACCGCCGATAGCGGCGATCTTGGCGAATGCGGAGAGCTTCACTTGAGATTGATCCAATCTGGAAACGGATGTGAGGTGATGGCCTCAAACGACCACAGCACCACGCTAAGCACCCTGCGTGACGCGGGGTCTGCCAGAGGGTGAACAACAGGTGAACTCACGCCGCCGGCATCCGCAGCCGTCGGACGGCTGCACCTGCTCCGCGGGGCCCTTCCGGCCATCCCGAGGCTTCGGGGTCAGTGCTTCAGCGGGTACGTCTCAACGGAGAGGATGCCCGCCTCTGGGTGCCGCCGCGACAGATGGAACACGGAGAACCCGGCGGTCGGCAGGGTGGTCGCTTCTTCCAGATAGGCGCCGGTGCGACCTCCGGTGGCGAGTGCGAGCTCGCGAGCGAGATCCGGCAGCACGGGTCGGTGGGTGCAGAGCAGCACGTTCTTGCCGCGGCTGACGATCGCGGCGATCAGTTCGCGCAGCCCCGCGAGTTCGCCCGCATCCCACGAGTCCTGGCTGATCGCGTCGGTGAGTCGCGCCGGTTTGCGCCGACGCTCGGCGAACGGTCTGACGGTCTCCACGCATCGCACAGCCGTCGACGTGTAGATGCGCCGAGGTCCGAATGCATCGAGGATCGGCACCAGGGCGGCGGCTTGAGCCTTCCCGAAGCCGGTCAACGGGCGGAGATGGTCTGGCTCACCGCTCTGAGCGCGCGGAAGTGCTTTCCCGTGGCGCAGCAGCGTCACGGAGAAGCTGTCGAGGTGATCGTGCTCGGCCAGTTTCAGGAAGACGTCGAAGAGCTCCTGATCGGCGGAATAGGTGAGCCGCCCGCGCACCTCGTCGATGGGCACCCACTCAATCGCATCGACCTCGCCGTTCGGCTGAAACGCGGCTTCGAGCGCACGCTTCCTCGGGACCTGGACGGCCCAGTACTGCACCGTCTTCCGACGGTTGCCACTGAGACCGTAGTGGATCGTGCCGAGATGCTGATCGAGCCGCACCTTCAGCCCCGTCTCCTCGCGAGTCTCGCGCACCGCGGCCTGCGGCAGGCTCTCGCCTGGTTCGAGCTTGCCCTTCGGAAACGAGATGTCTCGCCGTTTCGGTCGGTGGATGACGAGCACGAGCACCTGCTCGCTCCCGTCAGGGCGGGCATCGCGGGTCCAGCAGACGGTTCCGGCGGCGAAGACCTCCTCCGTCACCGCGATCTCCGCGCACGGCGCGCCTCGGTGCGATCCTCCATGACCAGATCCTGCAGATCGGGGAGCACTTCGCCGGCCTCGTTCGTCACGCTCCGATGCCAGCTGCCATCCGGCAGCATGCGCCACGACGAGACATCGTCGCTGAAGGCGAAGTCGAAGAAGCGGGAGATGCGCTCGAGGTGTTCGCGCTCATCGAGGCGCACGAGCACCTCGATGCGACGGTCGAGGTTGCGGTGCATGAGGTCGGCGCTGCCGATGAACACTTCGCGCTCTCCGCCGTTCTCGAACGAGTAGATGCGCGAGTGCTCGAGGTAGCGGCCCAGCACGGACCGGACGCGAATCGTCTCGGAGAGGCCCGGCACTTCGGCGCGGATCGAGCAGATGCCGCGCATCCACACGTCGATCGGCACACCGGCCTGACTCGCGCGGTAGAGCGCGTCGATGATGGTCTCGTCGACCATCGAGTTGCCTTTGAGCCGAATGCCGCTCGGGCGGCCGGCGCGTGCATGCTCCGCCTCCCGCTCGATGCGTTCGAGGAGTCCGCTGCGCAGCTGCAGCGGGGCGACGAGGAGGCGGTCGTAGTCCGTCTCGATGGCGTAGCCGGACAATACGTTGAAGAGCTTCGTGACGTCGCGTCCCACCTCGGGAGACGATGTGAACAGCCCGAAGTCCTCATAGATGCGACTGGTCTTCGGATTGTAGTTGCCGGTCCCGATATGACAGTAGTGCGCGAGGCGACCGCCTTCTTCGCGGATCACGTGGACGAGCTTGCAGTGCGTCTTCAATCCGACGAGCCCGTATACGACGTGCACCCCGGCCTGCTCGAGCTTGCGGGCCCACGTGATGTTCGCCTCTTCGTCGAACCGCGCCTTCACCTCGACGAGCGCGAGCACCTGCTTGCCGGCTTCCGCGGCCTTGATGAGCGACGCCACGATGGGGCTGTCGCCGGAGGTGCGATACAGCGTCTGCTTGATGGCGAGCACATCGGGATCGGTCGCGGCCTGTTCGACGAACGCCTGCACGCTCGTGGCGAACGACTCGTAGGGGTGGTGCACGAGCACCTCGCGCCGAGCGATGGCGGCGAACGTGTCGAGCTTGTCGCTCGGAGCTCCGACGCGGAACTGTGGGTGGGTGACCGGGATGTGCGGCTTGAACTTCAGGTCGGGCCGCGCCACCCGCGTGAGGGCGAACAGGCCGCTGAGATCGAGCGGTGCCGGAAGGGTGTAGACCTGCTGCTCGTCGATGTCGAATTCGCGCACGAGCAGTTCGAGCGTCGCCTCATCCATGTCATCCGAGATCTCCAGGCGGATGGGTGGGCCGAAGCGGCGGCGCAGCAGCTCCTTCTCGAGCGCCTGAATCAGATTCTCGGTCTCGTCCTCTTCGATCTCGACGTCTTCATTGCGCGTCACGCGGAAGACGTGGTGGTCGATGACCTCCATGCCGGGGAAGAGGCCGCCGAGCTGATTCGCGATGAGCTCTTCGAGCGGGATGAAGCGCACGTTGTCGACGCTCTCTCGACCGTCGACGCGGACGTAGCGCGGGATCATCTGCGGCACCTTGAGGCGCGCGAACTCGATCTTGTCGGTGTTCGGGTTGCGCACCCGGATCGACAGGTTGAGGGCGCGGCCGGAGATGTAGGGGAATGGGTGCGCCGGGTCGACGGCGAGCGGCATGAGCACGGGGTAGATCCGCTGCTCGTAGTAGTCGGTGAGGATCTCGCGATCCGCGTCATCGAGCTCATCCCAGTCGACGATGTTGATTCCGGACTCGGCGAGCGCGGGCTGCACGTGACCGCGGAAGCACTCGGCGTGCCGCAACTGCAACTCGTAGGCGCGTCGGTTGATGTTCGCGAGCACGTCGGTCGGAGCGCGTCCCACGTTCGTCGGAACCGCGAGGCCGGTGATGATGCGCCGTCGCAGGCCGGCGACGCGCACCATGAAGAACTCGTCCAGGTTCGCGGCGAAGATCGCGAGGAAGTTCGCCCGCTCGAGCACCGGCGTCGACGGGTCCTCTGCGAGCTCGAGCACGCGCTGGTTGAAGTCGAGCCAGCTCAGCTCGCGGTCGATGTACCGGTCTGCTGGGAGTTCGACCCGGACATCGGAGGGGTCGCGCGGTTCGTCGTTCATGGATCCATTGTGGCACCAGGGGAGGCCGGTGAGGCCGTTCTCCACTGGCGACTGCGTGAATCGATGGTGAACCCCGCGCGTTCGTACATGCGCACGGCGCGATCGTTGTCGCCGTCGACGTACAGCGAGACCCGCTGCGGCCGGTGTTGCGCCATGCG
Source organism: Leucobacter manosquensis (assembly GCF_018304845.1). NCBI lineage: Bacteria > Bacillati > Actinomycetota > Actinomycetes > Micrococcales > Microbacteriaceae > Leucobacter > Leucobacter manosquensis. The sequence continues at coordinate 2,978,822 of NZ_JAFEVO010000001.1, forward strand.
AGCGAGTGTCGCGTCGAGGAGCAGGCCCCCGAGTCCCTGCCCGGCGAACTCCGGGCGCACTCCGACGGCGTAGAGCTCCGTCTCGACCTCGGGATCACGGAGCGTCTTGATCCACGTCGATCCCGCGGCCTCGCCGGTGCCGTCGATGAGGAGCAGCAGATCTTCCGGGTCGAACCACTCTTCGGCCCGCATCAAGGCGAAGTCCGATTCGGTGACGCGCCCCTGCTCGGGGTGCGTCGCGAAGGCTGCGGCGTTCGCCCGCACCCACCTGCCGGCGTCGTCGGGTCGCTCGGGGTCGAATGGGCGCAGCTCGAACCCGTCTGGCAGGTCGAGTGCGACCGCGTCCGAACCGGGCTGCGGGAGCAGCGCGGGATCGAGGGCCATGCGATAGAGCGAGCGCACCGGGGTGAAGCCGGCGCGGCGCAGGAGGGCCTCGGCGGCCGGATTCTCGCCGTGCGCCCAAGCGAGCGCCTCGGCGTCGACGCGATGCAGCAGTTCGGCGAGGGCCGCAGTGCCGACTCCGTTCCCACGCGCCGTCGGGAGCACGACGAGATCGACCTCGCCCTGGCCGACGACGCCGACGGCCACGGGATCCGCGTTCGCATCGCCCCGGAACAGGAGCAGCGATCGCTCGCCCTGCGCCGCGGCGAGCAGCGCCTGATCGGAGACGGGCGACGCTCCATCGTGCTGATGCGCCTCGGCGATGATGCGCCGGGCGAGCTCGAAGTCGGACGGGCGGGTTGCGGCGTACGACTCGAGATGCGTCATTCCGTCTCTTCCTCCTCGATACGGGCCCGTGCGAAGCCGTAGCCGACCCCGCGCACCGTACTGATCAGACCCTCGTGTTCGCCCAGCTTCGCACGGAGACGTCGCACGTGCACGTCGACGGTGCGCGTGCCGCCGAAGTAGTCGGTGCCCCACACCTCGCTCAGCAGCTGCTCGCGCGTGAACACTCGACCCGGGTTGCCCGCGAGGAAGTGCAGCAACTCGAACTCCTTGTAGGTGAGGTCGAGCGGACGGCCGAAGAGCCGAGCGGTGAAGTTCGATTCGTCGATGACGACTCCGGCGGCGTGCACGGCGGCCGGCTGCGCGGCAGCCCTGGGACGCTCGAGCAGTCGCAGCCGGAGCTCGATCTCGACGGGGCTCGCGGTCGGCAGGAGCAGCTCCTGCACGCCCCAATCCGAGGTCAGCGCCGTGAGCGCCACCTCGGGGAGGATGACCACGCGCGGCGTCTCGCTCCCGTCGACCATGCTGAGGCACGCGCTGCGTGCACGGCGGGCGTCGAGCGTGCCGTCGATGAGCACGGCATCGAATCGATCCGCCATGGTCTCCGGAACTCGGAGGGAGAGCGGCGAGGTGCGCACATCGTGCGGGAGGAGGTCGAGCCCGGGGAGTGAATCAGCCGGATCGCGATCTGAGAGGCAGAGGAGTTGCATCTACCCGTCCTTCCTCGTCTCGTGGCCTGCACCAAATAGTACTGTGCGGCCTGTTTCGCCCCCGTTTCGCGAGTGTTTCGAGCTCGCCGGGCTGTTTCGCGGCGTGTGGAAGAATGGCGCAATGACCGAGATGCCCCCCGAGACCGCGGAGATGCCCGATGCGCACTCCTGGCACGTACCGCGGCTGATCCTCGCGTGGGCGGCGGCGGCCGTCATGGGCACGCTCGTCACCCTGCTCACCGCGCCAGAAGAACGCTTCTCGTGGCTCGTGCTCGCGGTGGGAGTCTCCGCGCTCGTGACGTTCGCACTGCAACTCGGCACCGCGCAGCGCGAAGGCTTCATCACGCGTGTCTCGTTCAGCGTGGCAGGTTCGGTGGCCATCATCGCGATCATCGACGTAGTCGGACTCGTCCTCTAACCGAGAAGTCGCACAGGCGATGTAGACTGTCGTCATGCTTCTCGCGCTCGAACTCTTCTACCTCGGCCTGCTCGGCCTGGCCTCACTCGCGATCGCCTGGGTGTCGGGCACGGTCATCTACAAGCTCTTCAAGGGACAGCGCTGAGCGTTCTCGAGAGCGACGCCGAGGGGCGCGGAGTCGACGTGACGCCGTTCTCCGAGCTGCCGGGGCGCGTTGCATCGGACGAGGGCGTGGCGTCGCACTACGGCGAGCCGCTGCTCGAGCAGCGAGCGCTGGAAGCGGGCGGCGCAATCGTCGACCTCTCGCATCACGGCATTGTCGTCGTATCGGGGGCGGATCGACTGAGTTGGCTGCACTCCATGACGAGTCAGCATCTGCTCGCGCTCCGACCGGGCGAGAGCACCGAGACGCTTCTGCTCGACCCGAACGGGCGAATCGAGCGCGCCGTGCGCGTCGTCGATGACGGTGAGCGGACGTGGCTGCTGGTCGACGCCGGCTCAGCGGCCCCCCTTGCCGCGTTCCTCACGCGAATGCGCTTCGCATTGCGCGTCGAGGTGGAGGACCGCAGCGAGAAGTACGCGACGGTGCTCGCCTTCGAGGGCGACGCACGCGACGCCCTGCACGGCCTCGGACCTGCGGTCGAGTGGCGAGACCCCTGGTCCGCGGTGGCACGCGGAGGCGTGCAGTACGCCCGGGACGATGCGGAGCACGCGGGTGCGCACTGGTCGGCCACCCACTTCGTCTTCGAACGCGAACGCCTCGCATCCGTGGTCGACCTCGTGACCCGCGGTGCCGTGCGCGCAGCGGGCGTGCTCGCACTCGATGCGCTCGAGGTGCGAGCGTGGCGACCCTCGCAGGCGGGGGACGTCGATGAACGCACGATTCCGCACGAGCTCGATTGGTTGCGCACCGCCGTCCACCTCACGAAGGGCTGCTACCGCGGTCAGGAGACCGTGGCGAAAGTGCACAACCTGGGGCATCCGCCCCGTCGTCTCGCGTTGCTCCACCTCGACGGCACCGGCGGTGAGCTGCCGGTGGCCGGAGCGCTCGTGTTCGCCGGGCCGGGTTCGGCCAACGAGCCGGGGGCACGGCCGGTCGGCCGCGTCACGCGCGCCGCGCTGCACCACGAGTGGGGCGGCATCGCTCTCGCACTGCTCAAGCGATCCGTCGCCGAAGACGTCGCACTCGAAGTCCGCGGCGGCCCGGAGGGCGCCGACCCGCAGGCCGCGCCGGGCGACCCGATCGCCGCAACGCAGGAGGTTATCGTTCCGTCGAGCGCCGGCGCTGCACGCTCGGTGCCGCGGTTGAAACGTCTATGAGCCGCGCGGCGGGGAGCGGTGGTCTCCCCATAGACTGGTGAGCATGACGAATACGTTGATCCTGCTCCGTCACGGGCAGAGCGAGTGGAACCAGAAGAACCTGTTCACCGGCTGGGTCGATGTGCGGCTCACCGACCAGGGGCGCGCCGAGGCGAAGCGCGGAGGCGAGCTGCTCGCCGAGGCAGGGCTGCTCCCCGATGTGCTGCACACCTCGCTGCTGAGCCGCGCGATTCAGACGGCTCACCTCGCACTCGACAGCGCCGATCGGCTCTGGGTCCCGGTTCGTCGTTCGTGGCGTCTCAACGAGCGGCATTACGGCGCCCTGCAGGGCCTCGACAAGGCTGAGACGCTGGAGAAGTACGGCGAGGAGCAGTTCATGGAGTGGCGGCGTTCGTTCGACACCCCGCCCCCCGCGCTCGACGACGCGAGCGAGTGGTCGCAGGCCGACGATCCGCGCTATGCCGACATCGACGGTGAGCGACCGAGGACCGAGTGCCTCGCCGACGTGATCGATCGCATGCTGCCCTACTGGGAGCAGAGCATTCTGCCCGACCTGAACGCCGGCAAGACGGTGCTCGTCACCGCGCACGGCAATTCACTCCGCGCACTCGTGAAGCACCTCGACGGGATCTCGGACACCGACATCGCCGGGGTGAACATCCCGACGGGTATGCCGCTCATCTACAACATCAACGCGGATGGGACGCCGAACGGCGCGGGACGCTACCTCGACCCGGAAGCCGCTGCAGCCGGAGCGGCAGCCGTCGCCGCGCAGGGCAAGGGCGCCTGATCACCCACTCAAGCTACGAGTAAGGGCCCCTCCTGTCGGAGGGGCCCTTACTCGTCAAGCCGAAGCGCGCTGTGCGAACCGAGAATCAATCCTCGTCGTCATCGTCCGCGTTGTACTTACTGGCATATTCCGCCCAAGGGTCTTCCTCTCGCACTCGAGACGCCTCTGCAGCCTCAGCCGCTGAGAGTTCCTGTTGCAGCGCAGAGTAGTTCGTGTCGGGGCTGAAATACTTCAGCTCCCTGGCGACCTTGGTGTGCTTTGCCTTCTGACGGCCGCGCCCCATGCGTGACCCCCTTACACAGTCGGGCCCCGCGAGATGTGATCCCCGAGGCAGATACCAGTTCATAGACGTATGGTGCAGATTCTAGCATGATGAACCTGCGCGACGAACGCAGCGCGTTAGCATGTGGACATGTCTTCGACGCGCGTCCGCCCCTCCAGAATCGTGCTCGTCGCGCTCCTGATCGTGGCCGCTCTGGTGCTGGTCGCAGTCGTCGCCGTGACCGCGCCCATCCTGCTCCATCGCAGTGCAGGGGGCTCCGGTCAGGAGATTCCCGCGGACATCGTGCCCGAGACGTCCGCGCGTGGCGCGGATGGGCGAGTGAGAACGCTGAGCGCCTTCGACGAGAACGGGCCGGCGAAGCTCGACGCGGTGAAGCCGGGTGAAGCGATCCGGATCGAGGGCTCCGGCTTCGATGCCGGTATCGGCATATACGTCGCGGTCTGCGCGATTCCCGAGGTGACCGGTGAGAAACCAGGACCCTGCCTCGGAGGGATACCGGAGGGCGCCGAGACCGGTGACGTGGACGACTCCCAGCTGACGAGCGCATGGGTGACGAACGACTGGGCCTGGCGCAATTTCGCGACGCACCGGTACGCGGATGCAACCGCGGGCGACTTCTCGGTGATGCTCACCATGCCCGAAGCGTCGGGAGAAGGCCTCGACTGCCGGGAGACGCGATGCGCGATCGCGACGCGCGCCGACCACACTGCCGCCGCGGATCGCGTGCAGGACCTCCTGCTCCCGATCGCCTACGAGTGAGGCGATCCCTCCCGCTGCAGGGGAGACGGGGCGTGCGGGGGGCGCGTGCGACGCGTCCGCGATCCGGTCGGCGGCTAGTGGGAGATACCGGCAAGGGGCGCGATCACGAGGGTCGCCATCGCGTAGATGGCGAGGCCGGCGAGCGAGCCGACCACGGTGCCGTTGATGCGGATGAACTGCAGATCCTTGCCGACCTGGAGCTCGATCTTCTCCGCCGCCTCCCGTGCATCCCACCGCTGCACGGTCTCTGAGATGACGTTGGCGAGGTCGTGCCGGTACGTGCGCACGAGACGCTCGACGACTTCCATCACCCAGACGTCGATCTTGTACTGCAGCGTCGCATCCTCCTGCAGCTTGAGCCCGAAGTCCTGCGCAGCGCGCACCATGCGAGTGCGCAGATCGCTCTCGGCGTCTTCGAGCATCTCGACGATGGCGGCGCGAGCGGTCTGCCACGTGCTCTGCGCGAGCGCCCTGATGCGCGGGCTGTCGAAGACGCCGTGCTTGAACGCTTCGAGCTGCCCCTGCAAGCGCTCCTGCGACTGCAGGTCTCCCGCGAGGTCGGACAGGAACTTGCTCATGGCGATGCGGAAGGGATGATCGCGCTCGGCGGCGACGCTCTGCACGAAGCGAACGGTCTCGGTGTGCAGACGGTGGTCGACGAAGCGGTCGACGATGCCCGGCATCCACGACGGCAGCCGCGACGAGACGACGCGGTCGAACGCGTCCGGATGCTCCACGAGCCACCCTTCGAGGCGCTCGGCGGCGATGTCGAGCAGCGCCTCGTGGTGGCCTCCGGCGACGAAGGATTCCGCCGCTCGCCCGAGCAGCGGGCTCCATTCGGGATCGATGACGTGGCGACGCACGAGCACCTCGAGAAGCTCCTGCACATCGTCGTCATCGAGCACCGCGAGCGCGCCGAGGCTCGCAGTCGCCACCATGGCGCTCACCCGCTCGGCGTTCTGACGTTCCACGAGCCATTCACCGGCCCGCCGCGCTCCGCTGATCTGGGAGAGCTTGTCGTGCACGACGTCCTCGGCGAGGAAGTTCTCCTCGACGAAGGAGCCGAGCCCCTCGCCGATGTCGTCCTTCTTCTGCGAGATGAGATTGGTGTGCGGGATCTTGATCCCGAGAGGATGCCGGAACAGTGCGGTGACGGCGAACCAATCGGCAAGGGCGCCGACCATTCCTCCTTCGCTCGCGGCGCGGACGAAGCCCCAACCGGGGAAGCGCGACTGCAAGATGAATGAGACCACGAAGAGCACCGCCATCGCGATGAGCAGGCCGACGGCGATGGCCTGCATGCGTCTCAATTCGGCGAGGCGCTGGAAGTCGACGGGGGATACGGCACCGAGCGTTCGGCGGGTGCGGGGCTGCGGCATTCCAGTATTATCTCCCCTCCGGCGCGCGAGAGGCCACACCGGTGCCGCATCGGGAGCGGGTGCTGCATGGGATAATCAAGCCCATGCACCTCCTTACGGCGCTGAGCCTCAAGAACCGCGCGCTGATCGCGCTCGTCACGATCGTCGCAGCCGTGTTCGGGGTGATCGGAGCCGGATCGCTCAAGCAAGAACTCATGCCGTCGGTGCAGTTCCCGACCATCGCGGTGGTGACGAGCTACCCGGGCGCTTCTCCTGAGGTCGTCAACAACGACGTCTCGATGCCGATCGAGACCGCCTTGCGCGGAGTGCCGCAGCTCGAGACCTCTTCGGCGACGTCGAGCACGGGGACGTCGACGGTGCTCGCAGAGTTCACCTATGGCGTCGATCTCGCCTCGACGGAGCAGAAGGTCGAGCGGGCGATCAGCCGCATCTCCCAGGTGCTCCCGGAAGCCGCGGACACGCAAGTGCTCTCCGGCACCATCGATGACTTCCCCGTGATCCAGATCGCGGTGACTCCCGCCGAAGGGGAGGACCTGCAGTCGACCGCGGCACTGGTCGAGCGCACCGCGATCCCCGACCTCTCAGACCTCGACGGCGTTCGCGACGCGCAGCTGAGCGGCGCACGACCCGAGCGGGTCACGATCCAGCCGAATCTCGAAGCCCTCGCGGCACAGGGTCTGAGCCCGCAGTCCATCACCGACACGCTGCAGCAGAGCGGCGTGCTGATCGCTGCAGGATCGGTGACCGAGGGGGATCGAACCCTCGCCGTGCAAGCGGGCACCGAGCTCGAATCGGCCGATGAGATCGCCGCGCTCCCCATAGCGCTGGGCGCCGAGCAGCTGGCTGCGCAGCAGCAGGCTCCGCAATCCCCCGGTCAGCTCGACGGCGAGGCAGCGGCGCCCGCCGCGCCGGTGACGATCGGCGCGGTCGCCGACGTCCGTCTCGAGCCCGGGCCGGAGCAGAGCATCTCGCGAGTGGACGGCGCGCCGGCGCTGACGATCGGCGTCACGAAGACCTCTGCGGCGAATACGGTGGACGTCTCGCACGCCGTGCAGGAGAAGCTCGATGAGCTGCAGGATCAGCTCGGCGGCGCGAAGCTGACCGTGATCTTCGATCAGGCGCCGTACGTCGAGCAGTCGATCGAGACACTCACCACAGAAGGCCTGCTGGGGCTCGTCTTCGCGGTGCTCGTGATCCTCGTCTTCCTGATGTCGATCCGAGCGACGCTCGTGACGGCGATCTCGATTCCGACCTCGGTGCTGCTCACCTTCGTTGGCCTGAACTTCGCCGATTACACGCTCAATCTGCTCACGCTGGGCGCCTTGACGATCTCGATCGGTCGCGTCGTCGACGATTCGATCGTCGTGATCGAGAACATCAAGCGCCACCTCGCCGATGGAGGGGAGCGGTCGGCGGTGATCATCGGCGCCGTGCGAGAGGTGGCTGGAGCGATCACGGCGTCGACCGTGACGACCGTCGCCGTCTTCCTGCCGATGGCCTTCGTCGCGGGAATGGTGGGCGAGCTCTTCCGGCCGTTCGCATTCACGGTGACGATCGCTCTGGTCGCGTCGTTGCTCGTGTCGCTCACGATCGTGCCGGTGCTCGCCTACTGGTTCCTGCGCACGGGCCCGTCGCGGCGTCGACGCGGGTTCGTCACCGCCGGGAGCGGCGTCGACACCGGCGCGGGTGCCGTCGTCGACGAGCAGCCGCGCAGCTCCGGTGCGGAGATCGATGCGCACCCGACGGCGTTGCAGCGTCGGTACCGACCCATCATCGAGTGGACCCTGCGTCGCCCGGCGATCACGCTGCTCATCGCGGTCGTCGTGTTCGCCGGGACGATCGCCGCGAGCCCGTTCATGAAGACGAGCTTCCTCGGATCCGACGAGCAGAACTCGGTCGGGCTCGTGCAGAACCTCGCGCCAGGCACCAGTCTCGAGGCGCAGCTCGCACAGGCGGAGGACGTCGAGCAGGCGTTGAACGAGGTCTCCGCGATCGAGAGCGTGCAGGTGACGATCGGCAGCGCAGGCGGAGCCGGAGCGCTGTTCGGCGGCGGCGGCGGCGATGGCGCCGTGAACTACGCGATCACGACTGACCCGGACGCCGACCAGGCTCGCGTGCAAGACGACATCCGCGCCGCCGTGGACCAGCTCGAGGGCGCCGGGGAGTTCTCGCTGGGGCAGTCAGGAGGAGGCGTGACCTCGTCCAGTGCGATCGAGGTCGACGTCACGGCCCCGGATCAGGAGACCCTGGCCGAAGCGAGTGACGCAGTCGTCGCCGCACTGCAGGACGAGAGCAGTCTGCAGCAGGTCGAGAGCGACCTGGGTGCATCGCGCGAGTTCCTCCGCATCGCGGTCGACCGCACGCTCGCGGCGCAGGCCGGCCTTACCGAGGCGGGCGTCGCCGGCCAGGTCGCGCAGCAGATGCAGCCCGCTCAGATCGGTACGATCACGATGGACGCCGACACCGTTTCGGTGTACCTCGCGAACGCTGTGGCGCCGACGGATCCGGCAGGCGTCGCCGCGCTCACGATCCAGACCGCGACCGGCCCGCAGTCGCTGAGCAGCCTCGCCCTCGTGGAGGTCGCGGACGGGCCGGTGACCGTGCGCACGGAGGACGGCGTGCGATCCGTCACCGTATCGGCGTTGCCGAAGGGCGACGACCTCGGCACGGCGAGCGCCGAGGTCACTGCCGCGCTCGAGACCCTCGAACTTCCCGCGGGTGCGAGCGCGAGCGTCGGAGGCGTGCTCTCGCAGCAGGCCGATGCCTTCCAGCAGCTCGGACTCGCGCTGCTAGCCGCCATCCTCATCGTGTACGTGGTGATGGTCGCGACCTTCCGCAGCCTGCTGCAACCGCTGCTGCTCCTGATCTCCGTGCCCTTCGCTGCGACGGGGGCTATCCTGCTGCTCATCGTCACCGGCATCCCGCTGGGCGTCGCGTCGCTGATCGGTGTGCTCATGCTCATCGGCATCGTCGTGACGAACGCGATCGTGCTCATCGACCTCGTGAATCAGTATCGAATGCGCGGAGACGCCCTCCGCGATGCCGTGCTGCACGGATCCCTGCAGCGACTCCGCCCGATCGTGATGACGGCGCTCGCCACGATCCTCGCGCTCACCCCGATGGCGCTCGGCATCACCGGAAAGGGCGGCTTCATCTCCCAGCCGCTCGCGGTCGTGGTGATCGGCGGTCTGCTCTCCTCGACCGTGTTGACGCTCGTCGTGCTCCCGACGCTGTACTACCTCGTGGAACGCCGCCGCGAGCGCGGGCCCCGTCGCGGCGGCCCGTCGAATCGCCGTCGAGGCCCGGCGCTCGGCCCCGTCCCGGCTGCGGCGCTCGCTGGTGCGGGTGGAGCGGCCGGTGCGGCTGCGGTGGCCGGTGCGGCTGCGGTGACCGGTGCGGGCGCGGCGACCGGAGGCGTTGCCGCACACACGTCGCATGCCGACCACGGTGAGGGTCGCCTCGAAGACGCCCTCGACGTCGAGCCTGCCGACGACGACGACGCGACATCGGTGCCGGGCATCGATCCCGTCATCGCCCCGCCCGAGCCGGTTCCCGCGGTATCGCGCGACAGCGACACCGCGTACCCGGAGCAGGCGCTGGTCGTGCCTGACGAGACCCCCGCCCACGGAATCGCAGAGTCGCCGGGACTCCTGCCCGAGGCAGTGCCCGCCGCCGAACATGCAGCGGGACGCACCGCAGATCTCTCTGAGGAGACCCCGTCGGATTCCGAAGACGCTCCCGTCACCATCGAGCCGGCGACCGTGAACGAGCCGATGGGGCCGTCCACGCAGCAGATGTCGCTCGATCTGGATCGACTCGGCTTCACCGGGGATGACAACCCGCTGACCGATCTCGGAGCGGTCGACGGGGCGGATCACGCGTCCTCCTCGCCGCCCGCGCCCGACGTTCCCCCCGTGAGCCGGCTCTTCGCGGCCGACGCCGCTCGCGATCCGGCGGTCGAGAGCCTCACCGACGCGTCACCCGTTTCGGACGTATCGACAGGCTCCGACGACGAGGTCGAGGCGGAGGCGGAGATCGAGACGGATGTGGAGCCGAGCGAACCGGCGCCCCCGATTACGGGAGAGCTCGACTGGGAGCAGCTCATGTGGCAGGCGACGCAGGAGGTCGACGAAGCGGAGCCCGCCACTGACGCCACCGAGACCGACGGACGGGATCCCCGCCCGCGCACCGACCCGGGGGAGACCCGCTAACCATGGCGCAGAAGCGACGCGGCGGCTTCAAGCCGCCCGCCAACTACGATCCCAACCGGAAACCGAAGGGAGCCGGCGGGCATCGTGGACGCCGGACCGAGCCTGGAGTCGCACCCGTGGAGCGCGCCAAGCGAGCCGAGAAGGACGCGCCCGCGCCGACGAAGGAGCGCGCAGCGTCGTCGCCCGCTCAGCCCAGGCGTGCGGTTCCGGCGCAACGTCTTGACGCTCGACGCACCACAGCAGCCGACGTGGCCGGTCTCGCCTTCGGTGATCTCGGGCTCGGCGGCAATCTCGTCCGGGTCCTCGGCGAGCTCGGGGCGGATCGGCCGTTTCCCATTCAGGCGGCGACGATTCCCGACGCGATCGACGGTCATGACGTGCTCGGCCGTGCCCGAACCGGGTCGGGCAAGACGATCGCCTTCGGCGCTGCTCTGGTCGAGCGTCTTCTGCGGCTGAAAGCTCAGGGCGCCTTCGCGTCGGACCCGAAGCCGTCCGCGGCGAAGAAGCAGCGCGGCGTGCGCGACACGCGTCTCGCCACCAGAAAGCCGAAGGCGCTGATCCTCGCCCCGACGCGCGAGCTCGCGCTCCAGATCGATCGCACGGTGCAGCCGCTCGCGCGTTCCGTTGGCTTCTACACCGCTCAGCTCGTCGGCGGCGTGCCGGTGGACCCGCAGATCCACGCGCTGCAGCGCGGCGTCGACATCGTGATCGGAACCCCGGGTCGGGTGGAGGATCTCGTCACCCGCCGGCGTCTCGACCTGCGGGAGGTGCTCGTCTCGGTCATCGATGAGGCGGACCACATGTGCGACCTCGGCTTCCTGGAGCCCGTGCAGCGCGTTCTGCGTCAGACGGCTCGCGGCGGTCAGCGGCTGCTGTTCTCGGCCACCCTCGACGCCTCGGTGTCGGCGCTCGTCGCCGAGTTCCTCGACGATCCCGCCGTCCATGAAGCCGAGGAGGCGGCGGCGATGCCGGTGGAGCACCGGGTGTTCGTGGTGCGACGGGCGCACAAGGACGAGGTCATCACCGAACTCGCGTCGGCGCCCGGTCGCACCATCGTCTTCTGCCGCACTCGCGCGTACGCAGAGCAGGTCGCTGACATGCTCTCCACGGCCGGGCTCAAGGTGACCGCGCTCCACGGCAACCTGAGCCAAGCGCGCCGAGAGCTCAACCTCGCGAAGTTCACGTCGGGCAAGGCGTCCGTGCTCGTCGCCACCGATGTCGCCGCGAGAGGGCTCCACGTCGACGACGTCGATCTGGTGGTGCAGGCCGATCCGCCCGAGGACGCGAAAGTCTATCTGCACCGTGCGGGTCGCACCGCGCGCGCGGGCAAGACGGGGAGCGTCGTGCTCGTGATTCCCCCGACGCGCCAGGCGCGCACGAGAGAGATGCTCGACGAGGTGGATGTCGGGGCGTCGTTCTTCGGAGAGGTGGAGCCGGGGTTCGGAAAGCGGTTCCTGCGCTGACCGCTCGTTCGCGTCGCGCTGCCCTGCATCACGCCGGACTGCGCTCATCGGCGATTGACGATATTGCCAGCTGAGTTCCGTTGAGTTTGGAGGGTGTGCACAAGGGTGGCGGGGCCGTGGCCCGTCTCAGTTTGTGCGTGCGACCCGCTCCGCTTGGCAGTCTCAGAGGTCAACTTTAGGCTGACAGCATCAACGGGGCTCGCCAAGCAGGGCCGTCCCGCCTGTCATCTCGAAGGAGTTCCGATGGCCGAACGCAGCTCGTCGTCCCACCCCCGAATCGACACCGCAGCCGTGAGCGACGCGCTGCTCGGCAAATGGAAGACGGAACGACTGGAGTCGCGCAAGCTCGCAGCCGATCCGAGGCTGCACACTGTTCCCGGGCAGTCGATGGACGACCATCGTGAACGAGCCCTCGAGCAGCTGAGCATTCTCGTCGAGGCCGGAGCCATCCAGCGCGCGTTCCCCACCGCCGTCGGCGGGAGCGATAACCACGGGGGCAACATCGCTGCATTCCAGGAGCTCGTGCTCGCGGATCCTTCGCTGCAGATCAAGAGCGGCGTGCAATGGGGGCTCTTCGGCGCTGCGATCCTGCATCTCGGCACCGCCAAGCATCACGAGCAGTGGCTCCCCGACGTCATCAATCTGCAGACCCCTGGCGCGTTCGCGATGACCGAGATCGGCCACGGATCCGATGTCGCTTCGATCGGCACGACCGCGACCTACGATGCCACGACGGAGGAGTTCGAGATCCACACGCCGTTCGCGGGCGCGTGGAAGGACTACCTCGGCAACGCGGCGCTGCACGGACGGGCAGCGGTGGTCTTCGCCCAGCTCATCACCCGCGGGGTGAATCACGGCGTGCACGCATTCTACGTGCCGATCCGCACCCCCGACGGGGAGATGCTGCCCGGCGTCGGCAGCGAGGACGACGGGGTCAAGGGCGGGCTGAACGGGATCGACAACGGCCGCCTGCACTTCACCCACGTGCGCGTGCCGCGCGAGAACCTCCTCAACCGGTACGGCGATGTCGCGCCGGACGGCACCTACTCGTCCGAGATCGAGAGCCCGGGGCGTCGCTTCTTCACGATGATCGGCACGCTCGTGCAGGGCCGCGTCTCGCTCGACGGGTCGGCCGTTCGCGCGATGCAGGCGGCTCTCGGCATCGCCATCCGCTACGGCAGCGAGCGACGGCAGTTCCCCGGCGCCTCCGGGCGTGAGACGGTGCTGCTCGACTACGGTCTGCACCAACGGCGCCTGATTCCTCGCCTCGCGCAGACGTACGCGATGCAGTTCGCTGACGAGCGCCTCCTGACCGTCTTCGACGAGGTCTTCTCAGGAGCGAAAGACACGGATGAGAATCGCGAGGACCTCGAGACGCTCGCGGCTGCGTTCAAGCCGCTGTCGACCTGGGCCGCACTCGATACACTGCAAGAGGCGCGCGAGGCTTGCGGCGGCGCCGGCTTCATCGCGAAGAACCGCATCGTCGGTCTCCGCGCCGATCTCGACATCTACGTGACATTCGAGGGCGACAACAACGTGCTGCTGCAACTGGTCGGCAAGCGATTGCTCAGCGACTACGCCGCCCAGTTCAAGAATGCCGACCGTGCGACGCTCACCCGCGCTGCCGTGAATCAGATCGGTGATCGCGTGAGCCGGTTCGGGCTGCGCCGAGTCGGGCAGAGCATCGCGGATTTCGGGCAGATCGCCCGCTCGATCGAGAGCATGCGGTCGCCGGAAGCGCAGCGAGAGCTGCTCGCTGATCGGGTGCAGACGATGGTCGGCGACATCGCGCTCGCTCTGCGCGACGCGACGAAGGGCATTCCGAAGGAAGACGGCCGAGCCCGAGCCGTCGCCAGCGAGAACGCCTTCAACGCGCAGCAGTACAAGCTCATCGAGGCGGCGCGCGCCCACGGTGAGCTGCTGCAGTGGGAGGCCTTCACCGACGCGCTCGAGAAGATCGCCGACGCGGGATCTCGACAGGTGCTGACATGGCTGCGAGATCTGTTCGGTCTCGGGATCATCGAGCGCAACGCCGCCTGGTACCTCACGGCCGGGCGTATCTCTCCCCACCGCGCAGAATCCGTCACGGCCTACGTGGATCGGCTCATCAGTCGACTGCGCCCGCATGCGCTCGACCTCGTCGAGCCGTTCGGCCTCACCCCCGAACTGCTGCGCGCGGAGATCGCGACGGGGATCGAAGCGGAGCGGCAGCAGGAGGCGCACGACTACGTCGAGGCGCAGCGCGCCGCCGGGACGTGGCCGGTGCACGAGAAGGAGCTGCGGAAGCAGCGGCAGGCCGCCGAGCGCGAGAGCCGGCAGGCGAAAGCCAGCTGACCGAGGCGCCGGAACCCACTGGAGTCGGGGTGCCGGATGCGACTTCGAGCGCGACCGTTGCTCGTTAGGGTGGGGGTATGACCGAATCGCTGCGCGAACTGTACCCGACCATCGAGCCCTACGCTCACGGCATGCTCGATGTCGGGGACGGGCACTCCGTGTACTGGGAGACCTGCGGGAATCCGGATGGCAAGCCGGTCGTCTTCCTGCACGGAGGGCCCGGCGGAGGGTGCGCTCCGGATCATCGCCGGTACTTCGATCCGGAACGCTATCGGATCGTGCTGTTCGACCAGCGCGGGTGCGGCCGCAGCGTGCCGCACGCGAGCGCGCCCGACGCCGATCTCTCATCGAACACCACCTGGCATCTCGTCGCCGACATCGAACGGCTGCGGGAGTCGCTCGACATCGAGCAGTGGCAGGTATTCGGCGGATCCTGGGGCTCGACGCTCGCGCTCGCCTACGCCCAGACCCACGCGGAGCGGGTGACCGAACTCGTGCTGCGCGGCATCTTCACGCTGCGGACGAGCGAAATCCGTTGGTTCTACCAGGACGGCGCGTCGCATCTCTTCCCCGACGTGTGGGAGGAGTACCTCTCGGTGATCCCTGAGGCGGAGCGCGGTGATCTGGTTGCGGCATACCACCGGCGCCTGTTCGACGAGGACCCTGCGGTGCACGTGCCGGCCGGCCTCGCCTGGACCGTGTGGGAGAACTCGACCATCCGGCTCATCCCCGATCTCGCTGGCATCGCGAAGGTGCGCGAGGACGCGGCCAGTGCCGTCGCCTTCGCGCGGATCGAGAACCACTACTTCTCGAACGCCGGGTGGCTCGATGAGGGGCAGCTGATCCGAGACGCCGCAGCGAGGCTCGCGCGCATCCCGGGTGTGATCGTGCAGGGCCGCTACGACGCGTGCACCCCGCCGGAGACAGCCTGGGATCTCCACCGCGCGTGGCCCGAAGCGCGGTTCGAGATGATTCCCGACGCGGGTCATGCCGCGAGCGAGCCGGGCATCATCGACGCGCTCGTGCGCGCCACCGATCGCTTCGCCACGGCCTGAGTGACGCCGATGACGATCGATCTCCAAGAACTCGTCGAGGATGTGCACGAGGCCGTCCGACCGCTCATCGGCTCGGGCAGCGTCGCCGACTACATCCCCCGTCTCGCCGCGGTGAACCCCGATCACTTCGGCATCTCCGTGATGATGACCGATGGCACCCAGGTCTCGTCGGGCGATGCCGACGTCGAGTTCTCCATCCAGAGCATCTCGAAGGTCTTCTCGCTCGCGCTGGTGATGGCGGGAGACGGCGACGAGATCTGGCAGCGGGTGGACCGCGAGCCCTCCGGCGCGGCATTCAACTCGTTGGCGCAGCTCGAGTACAAGCGCGGTATTCCGCGCAACCCCTTCATGAACGCGGGCGCTCTCGTCGTCGCCGATCACCTGCTGTCACTGACGCCGGACGCGGAGGATCCCGTGCTCGATTTCGTGCGCACGGAATCGGGCAACCCCGACATCTCGATCGACGCGCTCACGGCCGCGTCCGAACTCGCGCACGCCGATCGCAACTCCTCGATCTCGCACCTGCTGCGGAGCTTCGGCAACCTGATCAACGATGTGGACGCGGTGCTCGACCGGTACGTGCGACAGTGCTCGATCGCGATGAGCTGCACGGACCTCGCTGCGGCTGGGGCGTTCCTCGCTCGACGCGGCGAGAGCGCCGATGGCCGTCACCTGCTCAGCGGGAATCAGACGAAGCGCGTGAACGCCGTCATGCTCACCTCGGGGTTCTACGACGCTGCAGGCGAGTTCGCCTATCGCGTCGGCCTTCCCGGGAAATCGGGCGTCGGCGGCGGCATTCTCGCCATCGTTCCCGATGTGTGCTCGATCTGCGTGTGGGGGCCCGGACTCGACTCCTCCGGCAACTCGCTCATCGGGATGGCGGCGCTCGACGAGCTCACGTCGCGCACCGGCTGGTCGATCTTCTAGGTCGCGGCCTGGAGCGACGCGAGCGCGGGGTCGCTTTGGGAGCGTGCCGACCGGGCGTTGCCCCGCGACACGCTCCCGAAATGACCCCGCTCATCGGGTATCGACCGGCCTGTTCCGCGCGATTCTGAGCAAGCCCTCATCGCACTACTCGCCGGTAAGACGTCGGCGCAGCTCACCGGCGGTCACGATGTCGTTCTCCATCGCTCGCACATCCGCCTCCGAAACCGAAGGGTCGTGCTTCGCGCGGTCGATGCGCCGAAAGCTCTCCTCGATTTCAGCGTCGAGCCCCGAGGTCACCGATTGCTGTATCGCCTGAGGGAGGCGTCGGAAGTGTGCGTTGTCGGACATGATTCCCAGGTTAGGGGGAGTGCGCGTGCACACGCTCCCGCTTGCTTCGTCGCGTCCGTTCGAGTAAGCGAGGAGGCGGTGCGGCGCTCGCTCCTGCACCAGGGGGACACAGCTCGTCCGAATCCTCACTAGTATCGGCTACACACCACGATCGGTACTCTCGCGCGAAACGCGCTCGGGAACAGTCCCTCGCATCTCCAGGAGCAGCCTTGACGTTCAACGACAACGTCGAGAATGGGCCGCGATCCTTTACGCTGTGGTGATCTCGGGGTCCGCGGTCCGCATGGAGTCCGCAGCAGCAGCGAGAGCGGTCCGTGCGATTGCCCCGACGGCAGCACGGGTCTTGTCTTCGGCTGTCGGCCAGAGGTGGCTGTACGTGTTCAGGGTCGTCGTCGCCTTCGCGTGCCCGAGCGCCTGCTGCACCGTCACGACGTCGCAGCCGTTCGCAATGAGACCCGAGGCATAGAAGTGCCGGAGGTCGTGCAGGCGCACGCCGTCGACACTGGCCGCGGTGCGTGCCTTGGCCCACCAGTAGCCGACCTGTCCGCGGGTGGGCGGCTCGCCGGGCTTGCCGGGGAAGAGGTATCCAAGTTCTCCGAAAGTACCGATTTCGGAAATGACGAAGCCCCGGCAGTGTTGCTCGGGGCTTGGGTTGTGTAGGCGTTGTGCCCGGTGGGTGCGTGAGGCGTCCGTGTTGCGTTCTGGTGCTGCTGATGCTTGGCACGCTCGGCGTGCATCGTGCGGCGTGTGAAGCTGTTGTCGCGGTAGTCTCCGAATGCTGCGATGTCGCTGATGAGTCCGCGGTCGTGGAGTTGTTCGGCGAGTGCAAGCACGCGAACGGAGGCACGGTCGGGTATGCGTCTGGCTATGCGGTTGGCGGCACGATTGGGCTCGCTGCGGGCGGCATAGTGCCGGGTATCGGTGGCGGTATCGCGTCGGGCACTGTGTTTGGTCAGGGGACGACGACTTCTGATTCGGTTCTGGTGCGCCTGTCGAAGGGTGAGGAAGTGATTCGCGCTTCCGAAGCGTCGAAGCATCGTGCGCTGTTGAAGCAGATCAATGCGGGGCAGTTCTCTGAGGGGATGACACGGGGCAGCTTCGCGCCTTCGATCGCCGCTCAGACGACAGTCATCGAGCGCGTCCATACGGAGACGCCGACGGAGCTCACTCTTGTTGACACCAAGGGTGCCCTGATCGGCACGATGCAAGTAGTGGCGAATCGGGAGATCGACGAGTACTCGAACCAAATGGCAAAAGAACGGCGACGAGCCGGGTTCTAACGATGAGTGCCCCTCCCCGGCTATGGCCGGGGAGGGGCACTATTTGTGTTTTCAGAAGAATGAACGAAAACGTTCCGTGGCCTCGGGGTCGAGGGCAAGCTGCATGAGGAGCTGTTGTCGTTTCTCTATCGCAAGCTGTAACTCAACATTTGTATCAACACTTGAGAGAATCTTCTTGCTTACGAGTTCTGTTAGAGGAGCACCTATCGCCTGTCTAAAGTTGAAACCGAGAAGCTGCAGAACGTTCACGGTCTCGGCCGAGAGAAGGCCCTTCACCCCCTCGAACTGCTTCTCGGTAGCTTCGTCCATTCCACCGGAGCTTTCGATCAGCTGCTCGATCTTGGGTACCACTGTCTTGGTTACGTAATCGACATCCCCGGGGGAGAGCCTCTGGGCAACCAGTTCGGCTTCGTAAGCTTGGGCAATCCTGGCTACTTCTGCCTTATCTGCAATAAGCTGCGTGACCAGTTCTTCAAGGCCTGAAATCGTTTCTTCGGAGCGACCCGAGGCTTTATAACCGCGAATTTTGTCAGAGACGAATGTCGCGCCGTTGCGAGCCATTAACTCCGCTAGTCGAAGTCCCAGGCCAGCAACTTCTTCAGAGACTTCCATGATGTCCTCTCCTATAGTTACGGCGCGCCGAGGCCGTAAGTGTATTCGCCAGTTTCCCAATTCATCGTGGAGTTGTACGTGTAGCCGTTCAGGGTCCCGTCGCCATTGTCGACGTTGGCAGCAAAGCACTTGAAGACGGTAGTACTTTGGTCGAGATCGTCGGTCGAGCCGCCCCCCGTAGGGCTGCAGCTTACCGAGAGGATGGGGCCGGTGAGTATGCCGTCGGCCACGTGCCCCTCTGCCATTACTTTCACGGATTCTTCGATGCCCGTCACGCTGTCTTGCCGCATCGCCCGTAGCGCATCATCCACTTTCTCCTGCGCCGCGGCTTCCTCTGCCTCGGCTTTCTCCGCCGCTGCTACGCGCTCAGCTTCGCGCTCCTGTGCGCGTTCCTCGATTAACGCGAGGCGTTCTTCTTCCTTCTGGTCAGTGATGCTCTTCCAAACGAGACCGCCGGTAGTGCCGAGGACAACAATTGCGCCGACGATCGACAAGATCAGAATGGAACGCTTCGAGAGCCGCCTACGCTTCTTCGCCGGCTGAACATCGGGTGCGGGAATATCGAGCCACTGCGAGCCATCCCAGTACTTCTTGGTAGCGGGATCTTCGGGGCTGGGGTACCAACCAGCGGGAGGCATAGTCATGGAACGAGACTGACATCATCTGAGCTTTCCGCATAGATGAAAGCCGGGGTGAAATACGCGGTTCACCTCTTTCCGTGCCTTGTTGCCGCTACTTCTACTCTTCGGTAGATTCGGTGGTGCTACGCGTCAACGACTGTCAGAGCCCTCTGTGGTGTCCTTCGGGATGTCGCAGGGGGCTTTTCCTGTTTCTAGGGCATGTTGTGGAGTGGTCCGCCGCCGTTGGGTGGTCCGGAGTTCTTCGCGACGGCCGCATTAACCTTTGCGAGGTCGTAGAGCACTGAGTTATCGGCTTGCTCGAGTGTGGGGTAGATCCCGGTCATGCGTTGGTTGGCGGGGTTCATGTGCCATTTCATGACGAGGAAGCGTGCGGTGCCGTACATGTCGGTGACGCGGTGGATGATCGCGGTGGGATGCTCGGTGGCTTCCCGCATCACCGCCCACGTGTCGGCGTCCAGACGTATCGGTGCCGGCTTTCCCATCGCTCCTCCATTCGAAAGTATGTTCGAATAAGGGTAGAACATTCTCCACCGGTGCGCCCACCGGTGGATGTAGGTTGTTGGCTATGTCTGTGATATCCATCAGTGAAGAAGACGCTGTTGCTTTGACCGAACGTGACGAATCTCAGTTCTGGGATCACAAGAGCAAGTCGAGCAATGGTGCCGTGATCCAGAAAATTGCTGTCGCTTTGGCGAATGCAGAGGGTGGCGAATTTATTGTCGGCATTGAGGACGCCGAATCTGGCAATGGGATCGACAGGTGGGAAGGGTTTGAGCGCCAAGAGGATGCAAACTTCATAGCCGAAGCGCTGATCCGTGATGTGGACCCACCGGTGGCGTATGAGATTGACGTTCTGGAAATCGAGGGGCTCGAAGACCTCGGCCTCGCGATGCTCGTGCGGATAGAGAAGTCGATTCACGTTCATTTCACATCTGGCAAGAAATGCTTCGTGCGGGGCATTGCATCTTCCGAGCCGATCACTGGCCAGCAAGTCACTGACTTGCAATTGGCAAAGGGGTCGAAGAGTTATGAGGACCAACTGCTCTCCGAATACCATCTCGAGGAGCTGGAGACTGAAGCTGAACTGGGTCACCTGCTCAGTACTCTTTCGCCGTCAACCGGCCCTGCTGAATTCCTGAGGCGTGAACGTTTGGTGGACCGTGCGTCTGGAGCGGCTCGAGTTGCTGGGGCAGTTCTGTTCGCTGAGAACCCTTCGGCCATCATCCCGCGCAGATGTGGAATCAAGATCTCGCGTTACGGGACCACCGGTGAGCCGCGGCGAGAGAATCTGTCAGGCTCGCCAGTTTCGGTCGAAGGGCCGGCCAGAGCGATGATCGAGGAAGCCCTTAGACAAACGGTAACCATCCTCAACGGCGTCATGGTCCTGCAGCCAGACGGTTCACTCGCCCCAATGTCCTATCCACCCGAGACCCTTAAAGAGATTCTGGTCAATGCCGTTATTCACCGGGACTACAACATGCCGGATGATGTGCAGGTGATGATCTTTGACAATCGAGTCGAGATCAAAAGCCCGGGAGGCTTGCCGGGGAGGATGACGCTCGAACTGCTTTTTGTTGAACGCGCTTCTCGTAACTCAAAGATCCTCCGGCTGCTGAATAAGTACCCCAGCCCTCTGAATCAAGACATCGGCGAAGGCTTACGGACTGCTCGCGAGAAGATGCTCGAAGCGCGGTTAAAGGAACCGACGTTTGAGGTGCAGGGCAACTACTTCATCGTCACGCTGCCTCACGAGCGTCTCGCGAGACCCGAGGAAATCGTTCTCGAGTATCTCCAATCCAATGAGGAGATCACCAACAGGATTGGCCGTGATCTTACTGGCATCAGGTCGGAGAACTCGATGAAGGAAGTCTTCTATCATCTGCGAGATGTGGGACGCCTCGAACTTGTGCCGAATAAACGTGGAAACAAGGCGGCGTGGAGGCTTACCGAGAACCAGACTAAATAGAGCTTTCGTGCGGTGGCGCCTGAAAGTTCCGTGCGGCACCGGTGCGTGGCCCGTGCCCTGTCAGTTAAGTCTCACCGGTGGTAAGCGAGCAAACGCGCATGCGGGTCGCTACCCCATGGCAGCCACTCGGGGAGCGCTGACAGTATCCGCGCCGTCCCGAACTCGGTACCGACATCGGCATCTAGTGGATTGTCTTTGAGTCAATGAACTCTTGCAGCGCCCGGATCGGGATACGGTACTTCGCGCGTGAGCCGCCAAGGTCCACAACCCGGGGAAGTGACCCGTCCTTGATTCGAGCCAGCACGTAGTCCTCCGAGACATCGAGGAGTCTCGCCGCTGACTTCACGGAGTACTGGCGAAGCGGGGATTCGGGTTCGACGGAAGGCAGCTTCGGTTGCTTGAGTAGGGTAGCTACTTCCTCACGAACGAGCTTCCGGATTGCGGCGGTGATGTTGTCTTCCATGTCTTCGATACTGGACTGATGACCGAATGGATGACTCCCGATGAGCTCGCGGAATTGACAGGCCTATCGCAGAAGACCCTCGCGAACCTCCGCTCCGAATATCGCAGGTTCCCTTTCTACCGGATCGAGGGTTCACGCGCACCGCTCTATAAGCGGGAAGAGATCGATGCGATCATCGAAGCATCGCGAATCGAGGTGCGGCCGTGAGGGGGCGCGGTGATTGCATCCCCTTTAAGGAGGGTGCTATGACCGAAACATATGAATCTTGCAGGCGGACCGCAGCACGAGCTTTGGGGAAAGCGGTGGTTCGCATCATGAACTCGGAACCGCGCGAAGCTGCTGAGGTCGCGTGGAAGCCGGGTGGGCCTTCCGTAGATGAGCTCGAGGTGATGGTGCGCGAGTTCCAGGCGAAGCACGGGGTCCACCGGTAGGAGGCTCATCCCAGCCACTCCGCGCGGTGGTTGGCAAAACGGCATGCGAGACATGTCGCGTTTGAAACGCGGGATGAGAAGGGGAGCGTTTGAATCGCGACCCCCAGTCCGCAAGGAGTCCGCAAAAGTTCCAATTCCTCACTATCATCAGCTATCAAGCGCTATCGGAACTTCCGCGTATTATCAATGCTCACTATCAATCCCGAACATGCACAGGAGCAGCCTTGACGTTCAACGACAACGTGCGCATCGACAACAGCAAGGTGCGAAAGCGCAGCGGTGCGCGCACCGGTGGCATGGTGGCAGGTGGCGGCATCGGCATCGCGCTCCTGCTCGCGCTCGGCTCGCAGCTGCTCGGGTTCGATCTCACGCCGTTCGCCCCGGCGGTGCAGCAGGCGATCGGAGCCGGCACCACCTCCGAGCAGTCGGAAGCCGTGCTCGACGCCTGCAAGAGCGGCGTCGACGCGAATTCCGATGACGAGTGCCGCATGAATGCCACGGCGGACTCTCTCGATCGCTACTGGGCGAATGAGGTCGGCAACTATCGGTCGCCAGGACCGGTGATCCTGTTCGACGGGCAGACGCAATCCGAGTGCGGGGCCGCCTCAGCATCGACGGGCCCCTTCTACTGCCCGGCGGATGAGACCATCTACATCGACGTCGCCTTCTTCGACACCCTCTCGAACGAATACGGAGCGTCAGAGGGGTCGCTCGCGCAGATGTACGTGCTGGCGCATGAGTGGGGGCACCACGTCTCGAACCTCATCGGTTCGCTGCAGGGCGCCGGCCGCGAGACGGGCCCAACGTCTGGTTCGGTGCGCCTCGAACTGCAGGCCGATTGCTTCGCGGGGGCCTGGGTGCAGGCCGCGTCGACCGTCACCGATGATCAGGGCGTCACCTACCTCAAGCCGGTGACGCAGCAGCAGATCGACGACGCGATGAGCGCCGCCGCTGCGGTGGGGGACGACCACATCATGGAGGCCGCAGGCGTCGAGGTGAACCCCGAGCGATTCAGCCACGGCACCTCGGAGCAGCGGCAGCGCTGGTTCATGACGGGTTACGAGCAAGGGCCGACGGCCTGCGGCACCTTCGACGTCAGCGCGGCCGACCTGTAGCGAACGCCGGATCAGCGGCGCTTGCGCCGCTTGGCCTGCCGAGCCTCTGCCTTCTTGCGCTCCGCCTTCTCCTTCGCTGCCTGCAACTGCGCGCCGCGGGAGTTCGGCTTGAGCTTGGGTGCCTGCTTCTTCGGCTGTGCGTGCACTCGGGGGGCTCTGGCGGTGCTCTTCGCCTCTTCCTGGGCCGACTCCCGCGAGCTGTTGGCTGTGCGGCCCCGGAGGATGCCCGCGAGGTGCTGCACCGTCGCGTCGTCCCGGTCCACGTTCCACACCGCCCAGATGACGGGACCGTCGAGCGGACGCTCACCCGGCTCCGGGCGGACCGGGAGCACCGTGTGCTCGCGCTTGTTGATCAGGTGCCGTGCGAGCGGCACGGGCAGGAGCACGGCGCCGGCGCCGGTGGCGACGAGGGAGAGCGCAGCGCGCGGGCCCCTCGGCATCCATTCAGGATCCCCCCACGGCTGCGGCGCAGGCCATGCCGGGAAATGGTCGGGGTGATCGAGCAGTGTGACGAACGCGATCTCGGCAAGACTCACCGATTCCTGCTCCGCGAGCTCGTGGTCAGCGGGCACGACGAGTGCCAGCGACTCTGCGTAGAGCCGGATGGCGCGACGAGGGCTCTCATCGCCCTCGGAGTCCGCCGGTCTGCCATCGGGCGCGGTGCGCTCGATGAGCACGTCGCACGCGGCGGCCGAGGAGGCCGTCTCCTGGTTGCGCGCTGCGAGCGGCGAGCCGAACGCGACCTCCAGCGGCACCAGTTCGAGCTTGCGTCCGGGCGTCGCCGCCTTCCAGCGTCGCGCCCACTTGCTCGGGGCGATGCCGCGGGCGAACCCGAGGCGGAGCGGCCTCGGCGCGGATTCGGCGCCGGTCGGTGAATCGGATTCGTTCGCGGTCGTGTCGCTCACAGCGCCACCTCTCCGTAGATCTCGTGCGTATAGGGGAGGCGAGCCGCCGATAGCGCGATTCGGTACTCCCCGGAGCGTGCGGCGCGGTGCGCGACCTCCGCGCTCGCCGCAGCCGCTGCGGTACCGGCGCGCGGCGCTCCGGTCACGCGGATCGGGGTGCCCTCGTCGACATAGTGCGGGAGCGCGAGCACCGCGTGACCCTGCGGCGGGTTGCCGCTCGCGGGCACGACGCGCCACCAGGGCGATCCGTGGCCGTAGAGCGCCATGACTCGGCCGACGGCGCGCGGCGCTTCGGAACCGACCGCGATTCCGACATCGCCGTACGTCATGACGCGACCGGGCGGGATGCGCGCGACGACGTCGAGCACCGCTTCGACGAATTCGGCGCTGGGCATGCCTCAAGCCTACGCGCTCGAGCGTGAGTGCGAGGCTGTTCGCCGTGCCTCGCTAGGCGACCGAGACGCCGAGCAACGAGCCGATCGTGTAAGTCGCGGCGACGGCGATGCCGCCGAAGAGCAGCTGGCGGGCAGCGCCCATCAGCCAGTTGCGCTTCGTGAAGCGAGCCGCGAGTCCGCCTGCGATGAGCAATCCGACGCCGCCGAAGGCGAGTCCGAACCCGAGCGTGCCGAACCCGAAGATGAACGGGAGGATCGGGATCAGCGCCCCCACGCCGAACGCCACCAGTGACGAGAACGCCGCGACCCACGGCGACGGCTGCTCCTCCGGGCTGACGCCCAGCTCGGAGAGCAGATGCACGCGCACGGCCTGATCGGCGTTCGCGTGGACCTGCTCCGCAGCGGTCTCCGCGATCCTCGGCTCGACGCCCAGGTTCTCGAGCAGCGCCGTGAGCTCGGCCATCTCCCCCTCGGGGTTGCGCAGGTGCGCTTCTCGTTCGATCCGTACCTCGGCGTCGAGCTGCTCGTTGGCGGTGCGCACCGAGGTGTATTCGCCGAGGGCCATCGAGACCGCGCCGGCGATCAGGCCCGAGATGCCGGTGATCGCGACGATCCCGGGTGCGGCGCCCGCCGCGGCGATGCCCGCGATGAGGCCCAGGTTCGACACGAGGCCGTCCATGGCTCCGAAGACGCTCGCTCGCAGCCAACCCGCGCCGATGTCGGCGTGGCGGTGGTCGTAATCGTGCGGGTTCGCGATGTTGTAATCGCTCATGTGTGCTCCCAGTGTTGCGGTGCGCGGTGGCGCACGAGCAGCAACCGTAGCAACTTTCTGGCGATCGGGAGAAGCCGGGATCAGACCTCGAAACAGGGTGTGTCGGGAGTTCGATGGGGCGAACTTTCTCGGCTGGTGCCGCCGCGGCTTAGGCTGTGCGTGCGGGATGCTCGATTCCGCGCACGATGAGCCTGGAGGCCGACATGACCGAAGCAAGCGGACGCGTCGTCGCAACCGAACGCGGACGAGACCTGATCCTGGTGCGTTCGCTGTCGCTCAGCGACACCGAGGCTTGGGCCCACCTCACCGAATCCGAGCTGACGGAGACCTGGTTCGGTCCGTGGGAGGGTGATCGTCGGGTTGGCGGCACGGTGCGCGTGCGCATGCGGTTCGAAGATCACGAGCCCGAGATCACGATGAAGGTGCTCGCGTGCGAGGCTCCGCGCTTTCTCGCGCTCCTGTCCGATGAGGAGGTCGGTGCGTGGCGGCTCGAGCTGCACCTCGAGGCCGACGGAGACGACTGCTTGCTGACCTTCGTGCACCACCTCACCCCCGACGACGAGGTCGGCGAGATCGGGCCAGGGTGGGAGTACTACCTCGACCTGCTCGTCGCGTCCACCGAGGGCACCGAGCGCCCGGGATTCGACCAGTACTACCCCGAACTGCGGGAGGCCTACCTGGCGATGTGATTCGCGCGGGACCGGGCAGTTCGAGATAGATTGCACAGCATGAGTGTGGATGCTGCAGTCGTTCGGTTCTGGGAGGAACGCCGCGCCGAGGACCCCGCCTTGCCGGAGGATTTCCCAGAGGTCTGGGCGTTCGGGGCGATCCCGGAGCACGCCGACCAGCTGCTCGAACTCGTGCTCGCCGGAACGAAGACGGGCACAGCCTCGTCGCTCTGGGACTATGAAGCGAGCGGCGATCCGGTGCCGGCGGTCGGTGACTTCAGCATCATCCTCGACGGGTCCGGGGCGCCGCGAGCAGTGCTCGAGACGACGCGGATCGAGACCGTACCGTTCTGCGATGTGACCGCCGAGCACGCCCGCTCCGAAGGGGAAGGGGATCGCACGCTCGCCGACTGGCGCGACACCCACGAGCGCTACTGGCGCCGTTATTCCGAGAATGAGCGCGGCTTCGAGCCCGACATGCCGGTGATCTGCGAGCGCTTCAGTGTGCGGTATCCGTGACGGCGACGGGGCGGCGGCGGCGCGTGCTCGCGAGGGCGCACGTTGTGCTCGGCTATGCGGAATGAAGGTGCCGAAACGCGCTTTCGGCGCTGGGCTCGCCGGCGCGGGCAGGCGGAGCGCCGTGCTGCGGGCTGCGCCGTGCCAGAATATGCTGCGGCGATCCTTCTGAGCGCGGCCGAAGAACCTCTGAAAGGCGCATATGCAACGCGAAGCGTATGAGAACCTCGTGCGAGCCGAGCGATCCAGATTGGAGCAGGTGCTCTGCGGGTTCACGGATGCCGAGTGGCAGGCGACATCCCTCTGCGACGGGTGGACGGTCGAGGAGGTCGTCGCCCACCTCACCGCGGCCGCGAGTACGGGAACCGCAGCGTGGCTGCTGAGCGTCGTGCGCGCCGGATTCGACGCTGCGAAGCACAACGACCGCATGATCGAGCGCTACCGCGGCTCGGATGCGGTGGGAACACTCGCCCGCTTCCGTGCGGCTGTGCCGAGCCGGATCACCCCGACCCGCGACTACGCGGCCTTTCTCGGGGAGGTCGTCGTACACAGCCAGGACATCGCGTTCCCGCTCGGGCTGGCGCTCGATCCCGATTCGCGCAGCGTGCTCGAGATCGCCCGCTTCTTCTCGACTCGGGATTTCGCGGTGAACAGCAAGAAGATGGTGCGCGGCCTGACGCTCGAAGCGAGCGACGCCGACTTCCGCTCGGGGCAGGGGCCGTCCGTGCACGGGCCGATCCTCTCGCTCGTCATGGTGATGGCGGGGCGGCGCGCGTTCCTCCCGCACCTGTCGGGGGACGGGGTCGGAGAGCTTGCGGGGCGCCTGAGCGTGTGAGGTCGAACGCGACGAGCTACCCGCGTCGCTCGCGATCGCGTTTCCGCGCAGCGTCCCAGCGGTCCCAGCGCGGCTCGTGGACGCCGTGCACGATGAGGTAGGCGCGGTTGCACGGTGCGCAGTAGCCGCGCGGGGCGATGTGCTCCGGCTTGCATCGGCGGTCGTAGTCGGCGAAGTCGATGCCGTCGTCGAGTACTTCGCCCACGCTGAGCCCGCAGAGCGTGAGCGGGCCGAGGTCGGGCGCTGCGATGTGATACGAGAATCCCGTGCGCGCCTTCACGGTGATGAAGCGGTCGCGGGGCATCGGCTTTCGATCCCACTCTTTCTTGCCCATGCGTGAGAGGCTACCGCGACAGCGCGTCTTCGTGAGATCCGCAGCCGACTTGTCGCAGCTCTCGTTCAGAGTATGATGAGGCCGTTCGATTCAGCCATATGCCGCGGCAGCCATATGCGCTGCGACAGTGGAGAGGGAAGATGACGAACCCCGACTCGTTCCCCCGTCGCGAGGCTGAGAACGGCGAGGCTGAGAACGGCGAGGCTGAGAACGGCGGGGCCGAGAGCTTCGACAGGATCGCTCGAGACCTCAGAGAGCTCCGTGAAGCGGCCGGCCCGGTTTCATTCGCGGAACTCGTGCGCCGGATCGCCGACCTTCGCATCGGGAGAGGGGTGTCCGCCGCAGCGGCCATTCCCGCTCGATCGACGGTCTACAACGCCTTCCAATCGGGGAGGAGCCGGATGGATCCGGCCCTGCTTCGAGACATCGTCCTCGCTCTCGGGCAGAGCGAAGAGGAAGCGGTGCAGTGGGTGCAGCGCACCCGGCACGCTCGGAGGATCGAGCGTGCATCCGTCGCCGAGCCGTCGGGCAGTGCTCCCCGCCCGGGATCGGATGCTCAGTCAGCACGCCGGCTCCCGGCGCTGCCCGTGCTGCTGCTGCTCCTCGGGCTCGTGGTGTGCAACCACGCCAGCCACTGGTTCCTCGCGGCGCCGCTCGACCTTCCCGTGTATCTGGACATGGTGGGCACCGCCGTAGCTTCGATCGCCCTCGGGCCGCGGTACGGCGTCGCCGTCGCGATCGCCACCGGACTCACGGGGCCGATGTTCGAGCCGGGCATCATGGCCTTCACGCTCGTCAACGTCACCGGAGCCCTGGTCTGGGGATATGGCGTGCGCCGCTTCCGGTTCGGGCACGACATTCTGGGCTTCTTCGTTCTCAGCCTGCTGGCGGCGACCGCGTGCAGCCTCGTCGCGACACCGATACTCGTGGCGATCCGAGGAGGCGCGTACGGCGCGATCGGTCGAATCTCGGAATCGCTCCAGGAGGCGGGGATGCCCTTCATCGCGGCGACCTTCACCTCGAATCTCTCGACGTCGATCCTCGACAAGCTGCTGACGGGTTTCATCGCCCTCGCGATCTTCGCAGTGATCCGCAGTCGAATGAGGCTCTCCGCGAAGCACATGCCGCTCATCGAACAGCTCGGGGCGCTGCGGGAAACGCCCGGTCGGACGGCACGCGTCTCGGTTTTCGCACAAACCTGAACAGCGAGCAGCCCCGAGAGGCGCCCAGACGAAACTACGGTCGAACCCATGGCCTTCATGTTCGCGCGCACCTTCTCGCTCACCCTCACCGCGCTGCTGCTGCTCGGCGCCACCGCTTGCGCCGGGAACGCGGAACCGCAATCGGAGGCGCACCTGGAATCTTCGGAAGCACCCTCCGGCTCCGAGGCTGGGACGGACGCATCCGAGACGGCGCCGACGACAGGCAGTCTGGCAGATGCGCAGGGTGGCATTCCCTGGCCGACGACCATGACGCTCCCGACTCCCGATGGCGTGAGTTTCGACCAGATCGAGAATCACTACGCCTGCGACGGAACGCTGCTCGCGGTCCTCGTGAGCAGTCCGGACGCAACGGAGCAGAGCACGCGCGACTATCTCGAGAGCATCCAAGATCTGTTCGCCGTTCCCGAGGATGTGAGGCAGGGGCACGGGCAGGATTCGATCCGAGACAGCGACACCGGAGGCATGAAAGCCGAGGGCAGATTCAGGATCACCCCAGCGCAATGGATGCGACCAAGATCGTGGGGTGGGAATCCCTCGACGCAGGCGGCTACCGCTTCCATCTCCAGGAGACTGCGAAGCCTGGGATTCCCGTGCACGTGGAGAACACCCCTGCTGAGAGCTGGAGCGATTTCCCGCACCCTGAGGCCGCAACGTTCGAGGACTGCGACGCGCGCGAGTCGTCGGGCTACCGCGACGGCGCCGGGTTCACACCGGCGTCCACGACGTGGACGCTCAAGGGCTCTCCGGTGATTCAGCCGGAGGTGCAGACGTGGATGGAGGGGCTCGCGTCAGAGGGGTGGGACGTCGAGGAGAATCCCGCCATGGAGGGCGCGGGGATGCCGGAAGCCGTTCTGACCTCGGACACGCACGCCCTTCACTACGCCATGAGCGGTGACTATCTCACACTGTTCGTGAGCGATCGGAGCCTCGACAAGTTTCTCGGGCTCTGAGGGGCGGAACCGCACCCGGGCGCACTCACATCGCGTCGCCCTGCACCGGTCCCTCCGTGTTCGGCTTCCACCCGAGCGCGGGCGCGACGTACTCGGCGAACGCCTGGAGCACGTGCAGGTTGTACTCGGGCCCCAGCTGGTTCGGAATCGTCAGCATGAGCGTGTCTGCCGACATGACGGCCTCGTCCGCCTTGAGCTGCTCGATGAGCCGGTCGGGGGCGTCGGCGTAGGTCTTGCCGAACGTCGACCGGAACCCGTCGATGATGCCGACCTGGTCCATGTTCTCGCGGGAGCGCAGCCCGAAGTACGCTTCGTCCTCGGCCGACACGATCGGGAAGACGCTGCGACTGACGGAGACGCGCGGGCTGCCGGTGTGACCCGCTTCACGGTACGCCTCCCGGTAGCGGTCGATCTGCTCCCGCTGCAAGACGTGGAACGGCTGACCGGTCGCTTCAGTGAGGAGGGTGGAACTCATGAGGTTCACGCCCTGCCGACCGACCTGCTCGGCGGAATCGCGCGATCCTGCGCCCCACCAGATGCGGTCGCGCAACCCGGGCGACCGGGGCTCGATGGCGAGCCGTCCCGGGGGAGCCATCTGCGGGTCGCTGTCGACGACGGCTTCGCCATCGATCGCGCGGAGGAACGTGTCGAACTTTTCTCGAGCGAGATCGGCGCCGCGCGGGTCGTCGGATCCGCCGTACCCGAAGGCTTCGTATCCGCGCAGTGCGGTCTCGGGGGAGCCGCGGCTGATGCCGATCGCGATGCGCTGATCGGCGAGCAGGTCGAGCGCGGCGAGTTCTTCGGCCAGGTAGAGGGGGTTCTCGTAGCGCATGTCGATGACGCCGGTGCCGACCTCGATGCGCTTCGTGCGGGCGGCCATCGCGGTGAGGAGCGGGATCGGCGAGGCCGCTTGCCGGGCGAAGTGGTGCACGCGAACGTACGCGCCGTTCACGCCGATCTCATCGGCGCCCTCGGCGAGTTCGACGGTCTGACGCAGCATGTCGCCCGCCGTGCGGACGCGTGAACCGGGAACGGGGCCGTAGTGCCCGAACGAGAGGAATCCGAATGCTTTCATGCCCGGTACAACCCCGGGCTCCCAACTATATTCCCTCGCATACACTTTCCGTTCGTGCGACGCCTCGCGCCCGAACGCCCGCTGGTACCGGCGGTGAACGGCACCGTAGACCCATCGATGTCGTACTTCGGCACGATCCGCACGAGCGCGCCCCGCTCGTACCTTCGGAGTATGCAGACAAGAACTGGCGGAAGAGAAATGGTCGCGCTCGTCGCCGACCTGGGCAAGTACTACGGCGATGGCGAGCAGCGGGTGCACGCGCTCGACGACGTCTCGATCGGCATCGCGCGCGGGCAGTTCACGGCGATCATGGGCCCGTCGGGGTCGGGGAAGTCGACGCTCATGCACGTGATGGCCGGCCTCGACACCCCGACGAGTGGGCGGGTGTGGCTCGGCAGCGACGAGATCACCGGGCTCGGCGATGCCGCACTGACCCGGCTGCGACGGCGCAGGATCGGCTTCGTGTTCCAGTCCTTCAACCTCGTGCCCACCCTCGACGTTCGCGGCAACATCCTCCTGCCGTTCCAGCTCGACGGAGTGAAGCCCGGCCGGGAGGAACTCGCCCGCATCGACGCGCTGCTCCACAGCCTCGGTCTCGCCGATCGCGTCACCCATCGACCGCACGAGCTCTCGGGCGGTCAGCAGCAGCGCGTCGCGATCGCTCGAGCTCTCGCCACGCAGCCCGACATCATCTTCGCGGATGAACCGACGGGCGCTCTCGACACGCGCACCGGGCGGGAAGTGCTCAGTCTGCTGCGATCGGCTGTCGAGCAGTCCGGGCAGAGCATCGCAATGGTGACGCACGATCCGATCGCGGCGAGCCACGCCGACCGGATCCTCTTCCTCGCCGACGGCCGCATCGTCGCCGACCGCGGCGCCATGTCGCCCGAGCAGATCTCCGAGACGATGCTGGGGCTCGAACGGGGGGCCGCAGCCGGCCTCGGTGAGCGCGCATGAGCGCGGTCGGGACTGCGACGGGACAGCTGCGCGAGCACGTCGCGACAATCGTGGTGGCGGCGCTCAGCACCCTCTTCGCCGTCACCCTGATCCTCGGCACCGGCATCCTCACCGCGGCGCTCGACCCGGCACTGATCGCAGAATCGGGGACCTTCCGGCTCGTGCTGCTGATGGTGAGCGTCATCTTCATCATCATCGCGCTCTACGTGGGCGCCATCGTGACCGCGAACACCTTCGCCACGGTGATCGCGGGTCGCACGCGCATCATTGCGCTCCTCCGGCTCGTCGGCGCCACGGCTCGCTCGGTTCGCTCGCGCGTCGCAGCCGAAGGCCTCATCATGGGAGCTCTCGGGGCCGTCGTCGGCTGGGGGCTCGCGGAGGCGCTCGCATTCGGAGTCACCAGGCTCGGACCGGCATGGGGGTGGCTGCCTGAAGGCCGTGAGTATCCGCTCTTCGATCCGCTCTCGTTCATCGCCGTCGCGGTCGTGGCGCTCACGACGTGGGCGGCCGCCTGGGTCGGATCGCGTCGGGTTGCAGCCGTCTCTCCGATCGCCGCGACCGGCGCGGTCGTGGAGCCCCGGCCCGAGGCGGCGCGCGGTCGCTCCGGGCGGTCGGTGTGGGCGGTCATCCTGATCGTCTCGGGCTGCGCATTGCTCGCCCTCGGCCTGGTGCTCGGGTTCCTCACCCCCCTCGGACTCTTCGTGGCCTTCCTCGGCGGCCTGGCCTCGTTCACGGGGATCGCGCTCGGCGCACACCTGATCATGCCTCCCGTGCTGCGTCTGGCCGGTCGCATCGTGGGGCGGGGGCCGACCGGCGCGCTGGCTGCCGCGAACGCGGTGCGCTACCCGGAACGGAGTGCGCGCTCGACGATCGGGCTCGTGATCGGGGTCACGCTCGTAACGCTCTTCGCTGTGGCGCTCGACAGCTACCGATCGATGACGCTGCTCGCGTTCGAGCTCGATCCAGCCATGGCCCGTGCACTGGACCAGACGCTCAGCATCACGACGGGCATCTTCACGGGTCTCGTCGGCTTCTCGGCCGTCATCGCGGCGGTCGGTCTCGTGAATACGCTCTCGTTGGGCGTTCTGCAGCGCACACGGGAGCTCGGGCTGCTGCGCACGCTCGGCTTCACGGGAGCGCAGGTTCGGCGCATGATCATCGCGGAGAGCGCGCAGATGACGATCGCGGCGCTCGGGTTGGGCCTCGTGCTCGGCATCGGATACGGCTGGGTGGCCGCTCAGTCACTCCTCGGGTCGCAGGTCGGGCTCGCCCCTCCCACGGTTCCGTGGCCCGTGCTGCTCGGCGTCGTCGTCTTCGGCGCAGTGCTCGCGGTGGGCGCGGCCGCAGTGCCGGCACGACGCGCGATCCGGCTCTCGCCCGTCGCTGCGCTCGCAGCGGATTGAGCGCAGCGATGTCTGCGGTCAGGGCTAGTCTGGACGCCATGAGCGTTGTGATTGACCCTGCATTCGATCCCGTCCCCTCCCTCGCCGCCCAGGCCTCGGTACGCGTCGTGACAGGGGGTGAAGGAGACGCGGCTGCTGCCGTCGCCCGCTTCGTATCGAGCGAGGGCGATCTGCCCGAGGGCCTCGGGTCGGTCGACCGCGAAGCGCTCGCCGCAGCAGGCTTCACCGCCGCGAAGAACCAGACCCTCGTGCTCCCGGGAGCGCATCTGCAGGTGCTCGTGGGAACCGGCGACGGCATCGCTTCGACCGCGCAGCTGCGCGATGCCGTTGCCGCATTCACGCGTGCGGCTCGAGAGGTCGCCGACCTCGCAGTCGACCTGCGCGATGTCGTATCCCAGGGCGACGGGCTCTCAGTCGCAGACGCGGCACTCGCCGCCACCGAGGGCGCGATGCTGGCCCGCTACCGCTACGACGCGCTCAAGGGCGAACCGAACACGGTCGCGCTCGCCTCGCTCGAAATCGCAGTCTCCGACTCCGATGCCGAAGCGGCGCGCGACGGCGTGAACCGCGGGCTGATCCTCGCACGGTCGGCGAGCGTCGCCAGGGATCTCGCGAACACCCCGCCGCGTCACCTCAGCGCGGAGAAGTTCGCCGAGGTCATCGAGCGGCTCGCGCCCGAGTTCGGGCTCGAAACCGAGATCTTCGACCGTGCGCAGCTCATCGAGCTCGGCGCGGGTGGGCTGCTCGGCGTCAACGCCGGCAGCGTGGAAGAGCCCCGCATGATCAAGATCTCCTATCGGCCGGCCGATCCGGAGGGCCACCTCGCGCTCATCGGCAAGGGCATCATGTACGACTCGGGCGGCATCAGCCTGAAGCCCTCGAACGCGATGCACGCCGCCATGAAGTTCGACATGATGGGCGCCGGATCGGTGTTCTCGTCGATGATCGCGTTGCGCGACCTCGGCGCGAAGACGGCGGTCACGGGCTGGCTCATGTGCACCGACAACATGCCGTCGGGCAGTGCGACGAAGCTCGGCGACGTGCTCACGATCCGTGGGGGCAAGACGGTGGAGGTCAAGAACACCGACGCCGAGGGTCGACTGGTGATGGCCGACGGCCTCGTGCTCGCGACCGAGGATCGCACGATCGACGAGCGCCGCCCCGACGCGATCGTCGACATCGCCACGCTGACCGGGGCCGCCATGGCCGCGCTCGGCACGCGCACCGCCGCCATGCTGGCGAACGACGACGCCGTGGCGGCGCAGCTCCAGGCCGCCGCCGACGCGACCGACGAGAACATCTGGCGCTTCCCGCTGGACCACCGGTACCGCGAGCAGCTCAAATCGAATGTGGCCGATCTCTCGAACATCGGCGGGCAGTACGCCGGCGTCATTCTCGCCGGGCTGTTCTTGAACGAGTTCGTCGACGGCACTCCCTGGGGCCACCTCGACATTGCAGGAACGATGCAGTCGGAGAGCGACGACCTGTGGCGCTCCGTCGGGTCAACGGGTTTCGGAGCACGACTGCTTGCCGAGTACGCCACGAACTTCACCCCTTCGGCAGCCGCCGGCGAAGGAGCCTGACACCCGTGTCCCGTTCACTGCTGCAGAATCGCGACGCCTACATCGGAGCGTTCGGCGACTTCGTATCGGCGTCGCCCAGTTCGTACCATGCGGCCGGGGCGCTCGGCGAGACCCTCTCGAAGGCGGGATTCGCAGAGCACGATGAGACGGCCGCGTGGGCACCGCTCGAGGCCTCGGGTCGAGGATTCGTGCGCCGCGACGGCGCCGTGATCGCGTGGCGGGCCGGAGCCGACGTCGACGCGACCAGCCCCGTGCGGGTGCTCGGCGCCCACACCGACTCGCCGGGGTTCGTGGTGAAGCCGCGGCCCGACTTCGAGTCGGACGGGTGGGCGCAGGTCGGCGTCGAGATCTACGGCGGCCCGCTGCTCACCTCGTGGCTGGATCGCGATCTCGGGTTCGCGGGTCGCGTCGTCACGCGCGACGGGGCCGAGCACCTGGTCCGCACGGGTGCCGTCGCGCGCATCCCGCAGCTCGCGATCCACCTCGACCGCGACGCCAACAAGAATCTGACCCTCGATCGGCAGCGGCATACGCAGCCCATCATCGGCTTGGCCGGTGAAGAGGTGTCGATACTCGCACTGCTCGTGCGCGAGCTCGGCGGCGGGCGCACGGGATCGGGCCGCGGTCGCGCTGCAGCCCGATCCGCCGCGCGTGCCGCGCTGACGCCCGACGACCTCGCGGGCGTCGACGTGCGCCTGTACGACACGCACGGGCCTCAGCGCATCGGTGCGAATGCCGAACTGTTCGCATCGCCCCGCCTCGACAACCTGAGCTCCACGTACGCCGGCCTCGCGGCGCTCATCGAGACCGAGCCGCATCCCGGCACCATCTCGATGGTTGCGGCGTTCGACCATGAGGAGCTCGGATCGAACACGCGCTCGGGTGCCGCTGGTCCCTTCCTCGCAGACGTGCTCCAGCGACTTCGCGGCGGGCTGCACGCGACCGGAGAAGACGCGGCTCGCGCGCTCGCGGCCTCCTGGTGCCTGTCGGCCGACGCCGGCCACTCGGTGCACCCGAACTACTCCGAGAAGCACGACCCCAGGGTGAGACCGCTCGCGGGTCGCGGGCCCATGCTCAAGATCAATGCGAACCAGCGGTACGCGAGCGACGCTCACGGCGCCGCGCTGTGGAGCCGGCTCGGAACAGCAGCTGAAGTGGAGACCCAGGAGTTCGTCTCGAACAACACGGTGCCCTGCGGTTCGACCATCGGCCCGATCACCGCCACCCGCCTCGGCATCCGCACCGTCGACGTCGGCGTGCCCCTGCTCTCGATGCACTCGGCACGTGAGCTCGCGCACGTCGACGACCTGCACGGGCTCGCGAAGATCACGGGCGCGTTCTTCGCGCACGCGTAGCCGAGCAGATGCAGCGCCGGGATCGGCCGCCCAGCGGCTCTGCGGGCGGCTGATCCCCCCGACGCACGAATCGGTCAACACATCCGCGCCTCATCGGCCGTTTCGGTGCCCGAGACACGCCTGATTCGCTAGGATCGTGCTATGAGTGAGATGGAGCAGGCGGATACCGGCAGCGTCGCCCTGTCGAAGAATAAGCTGATGCCCGTTGTGCAGCGCATCGGGTCTCGCAATATCGAAATCACCTACCTCGGCAAGAACTCCGAGGGGCTTCCCACCTGGATCATGTGGAACGCAGCCGAACCGCACCTGATCGGACTGCTCCGTCAGGGCCGGATGGGCTACCACTTCGAGCAGCGCACGAGCTCCGGAGTCATGCTGCACGAGAACATCTCGCTCAGCCGCGTGCAGCGCGCGCTCGGCGGCTACTGAGCCACGTCAGCCCGATTCCGCGCTCACTCCCTGACGAGCACTCGGCCGAGCGTTCGCGCGTAGTCCTCTTTGACGATGTCGTAGTGCGTCCACGAGTCGAGCGCACTGACGCCCGGAAGTCCACGCATCGCGTCCATGGCGGGAAGCAGTTGCGAGGAAGACGCTGACACGAGCGTCGCGATGAAGTCGTAGCTTCCGTGGCAGCGCACCGCGAAGTCGATGTACGGCGATTCCATGACGAACTC
This sequence comes from Leucobacter manosquensis, assembly GCF_018304845.1. Lineage (NCBI taxonomy): Bacteria > Bacillati > Actinomycetota > Actinomycetes > Micrococcales > Microbacteriaceae > Leucobacter > Leucobacter manosquensis. The sequence goes on from NZ_JAFEVO010000001.1 coordinate 3,015,698, forward strand.
CCTGATGGGGTCGGGAGGGCCGTCGATGGTGATGCCGACGCCGATTGCGAGACGGTTGCGCGAGAAGCTCCCGGACTTGATCGCCGCGATGCGGATGACGCCGGCGTCGATGAGCCGCTGCACGCGTGCCCGCGTCGACGAGGGGGAGAGGTGCACGGTGTCGGCGAGCGCTCGGTAGCTGGTGCGCCCGTCCTGCTGCAGCACGGCGATCAGCTCGTAGTCGATCCGATCGAGCACGATGTCGGTCTGCCCGTGCGAGACGAAGAATCCCTTGAGCACTTCGACGTACGTGGAGACCAGCACGCGCCGCACCGTGGGCAGGCGCCGGACATGATCGAGCATGTCGAGCAGCTCGTGGCCGTCGCCGTGCCGGGACTCGAAAACGAGCGGCAGCGGGCCGCTCGTCATGGAGACGAAGACCGCGTCAGGGAGCTGGATGACTTCTTCCGCGATCGGGGCGATCGGGCCGTCGACCTCGACCTTGGCGTGCACGAGCACGTGGTGCCCCACGAACCCGGGGTCGAGTGCCGCGACGACGCGCAGGCCCCCGCCGTGCGTGAGCAAGTGCATGCGCTGGGCGACGAAGTCGCGGCTCGCGCCGAGCTGGATCGCAAGATCGTGAATGCTGGCGCGCCCGTCGGCCTGGAGGGCGCGGATGAGGGCGGCGTCGAACTCGTCGAGATCGGCCGCGCCTTGCGGCGTGCGCGGCGCGTTCGTGCGACGGGTGATGGGCTGCACCGCAACGTCTCCTCTGGGTGTGAGCGGGCGTCGCTTCAGGGCTTCTCGAAATACGCGGATCTGAGTCGAGCGGCCCGCAAGAACGCGGCAAAATTTGGTCTTCTGCAAGCGTAATCGGAATATCGAGGTTTCGCGGCTGCAAATCGGCGGTGAAACACCCGGCATCGACGAACGCTTTCCGTGCACGAGCGCGTCGGCTGGCCTACAGTCGTTCCAGTTGCGCGCATCGCGCTGTCCTCAAGCAAGGGAGCTTCCGTATGTCTACCGCCACCGCCCCGGTGAACACTCACCGTCGAGCGCTCAAATCAGGATTCGCCGCAGCCGTCGGCACCACGATCGAATGGTACGACTTCTACGTCTACGCCACGGCTGCCGCGATCGTCTTCCCCGTCGTGTTCTTCCCGGAGCTCGATCGGGGTCTCGGCACGCTCGCCTCGTTCGGCACGTACGCGGTCGCGTACTTCGCCCGCCCGCTCGGCGGCATCATCTTCGGCCACATCGGCGACAAGCTCGGCCGCAAACCGGCGCTGACGATCACGCTGCTGCTCATGGGCATCGCGACGACGCTCGTCGGCGCACTGCCGACATACGACACGATCGGCATCTGGGGGCCGATCCTGCTCATCGTGCTCCGCATCGCGCAGGGCCTCGCGGTCGGCGGCGAATGGGGCGGTGCGAGCCTCATGGCGGTCGAGAGCGCACCCCCGAAGTTCAAGACCTTCTACGGCGGCTTCACGCAGATCGGCAACCCGCTCGGCGCGCTCATGTCGACCGGCGCATTCTGGATCCTCGCCCTCATGGGCGACGACGTGCTCCTCACCTGGGGCTGGCGCATCCCGTTCCTGTTCAGCATCGTGCTCATCGGCGTCGGCTTCTGGGTGCGCTACCGCGTCGAGGAGACGCCGGTCTTCGAAGCGAAGATCGAGGGACACGAGCAGTCGACGCCGATTCTCTTCGCACTCAAGAACAACTGGTGGCCCATGCTGCTCGGCTTCGGCATCATCGCGATGGCTTCGGGCGGATACGTGCTGGCGACCACATTCGTGCAGAGCTACGCCACGAGCCCCGAGATCGGCCTGGACGCCGACATCATCCTCGGAGCGATGACCGTTGCCGCGTTCGTCGAGACGCTCGTCACGCTGCCGCTCGCCCTGCTCGGTGACAAGATCGGTGCGAAGACGATCATGATCCTCGGCTCCGGACTGTCGCTCGTCACGGTGATTCCGCTCGTGCTCTTCATCGACGCGCACAACGTCGCGATGATCTACCTCTTCGTCTCGGTGCTGCGACTCACGCTCAGCGGCGCCTGGGCTCCGCTCTCGACACTGATGGCTCAGATGTTCCGGCCGCAGGCCCGCTACACGTCGATGTCGCTCTCCTACGGCATCGGCGCCGCAGTCTGGGGCGGTCTGTCGCCCGCGATCGCCACCGGCCTGCTCGTAGCGACTGGCAACTTCTGGTCGGTCATCGCGTTCTTCGGACTGCTCGCACTGCTCGCGATTCTCGGCACGGTGTTCGCGCCGCAGCACTCCGACACGGCTCCGGCGACGGGCTCGCTCAAGGCGCGCCTCGATACCACCGCCGTTTCCACTTCCGGCCGCTCAGCAGCCCGGAAATAACCACCACCTCACTCAAGGAGCAGCACCGTGCGACAGCTCGCCACCTACGACGCCCGCGACTCGATCCCCACGATCGTGACCGCGAAGCGCATCCTCACCGTCGACGCCGAAACCCCGGAGGCCGAGGCGTTCCTCAGCGCCGGCGGGCGAATTCTCGCCGTGGGGAGCGCAGCCGACGTCGAGGCGGCGGCTGTCGCCGCAGGGCTGACGCCCGAGCGGGCGGACTATCCGGAGGCCACGATCGTTCCCGGATTCATCGACCCGCACGCGCACCCGCTCATGTACGGCCAGATGCTCACCTGGATCGACATCTCGCCGGCTCAGGCCGGATCGATCCCTGAGATCGTCGCCCGCATGCGCGAGGGCGCCGAGAAGCTGCCTGCCGGAACGCCCATCCGCGGCTACGGGTACGAGCAGCGCAATCTCGTGGAGCGCCGCCACCCGACCCGTCAGGAGCTCGACGAGATCGCGACGGATCGCGAGGTGTACATCATGAATGCCTCCGGTCACGGCGGTGTCGTGAACACGTTCACCTTCGAGAAGTTCGGCATCACCCGCGATACGCCGAACCCCGAGGGCGGCGAGTTCTTCCGAGATGCCGATGGCGAGCTCACGGGCGAGCTGTCGGATGCCGCGTGCAACGTGCTGACCGGGCTGCACGGCGTGAAGATCGGGCATCACGGGCCGAACTTCCACCTGGGCGACGAGCCAGCGGAGCACCAGCGCCAGCTCGACCTGGTGCAGCGCGAGTTCTTGCGCGGGGGAGTGACGGCGATCGGCGATGCGCAGGTGTCGAAGCGCGAGTTCGCGGCGTACCTCGAAGCCGCGGATCGCGGTGCGCTCGACATGCGCGTCTCGATGTACTTCCTCTCGCACCTGCTCGATCAGGTGCTCGACCTCGGGCTCACCGGCCCGTTCGGCAACCCGTTCCTCTCGGCGACGGGCATCAAGCTCTACGCCGACGGAACGCTGGGCGGGTGGACGGCGTACTTCCCGGAAGGATACGTCGGCGATCCCTGCCGCACCGGTCAGCTCTACCACGAGCCGCGCGAGTACACGGAGCTCGTGAGCAAGGCGCACGCCGCCGGTCTGCAGACTGCGACGCACGCCCAGTCGCCCACCGCGATCAAGCTCGTCGTCGACGCGATCGAGCAGGCGCTCGGCGAGCGCCCCGACGCCGACGCGAGGCACCGCATCGAGCACTGCGGCCTGCCGACGCCGGAGGAGATCACCCGCATGGCCGAGCTCGGCATCCGCCCCGTCAACCAGACCCAGCACTACTACAACTGGGGCGAGGGCGTGGAACAGGCCATCGGCACGCCCGGTGAGCGCTTCAACCCGCTCGGCGAGTTCGTCGCCGCCGGTGTGCCCGTCACCATCTCTTCGGATGCGCCCGTCGCCGAGCCGCGTCCGCTCGAGGCGATCCAAGCCGCGGTGACGCGCATCACGCGTCGTGGCGCGCAGCTCGGACCGGATTCCCTGCGGATCAGCCCGGAGGCCGCCCTCCGCGGCCACACCCTCGAGGGAGCGATCACGCTCGGCCGCGAGAGCGAGCTCGGCTCGATCACCGTCGGCAAGCGCGCTGACTTCGTCGTACTCGGAGCCGATCCGCTCGAGGTCGCGGGGAGCGACATCGCGGCGATCACGGTGCACGAGACCTGGGTCGACGGCAGCCGCCGCTTCACCGCAGACGAGGCGCGCTGATGAGCGGCGTCACCACGACCGAGACCCGCCGCACCACCGGCTGGGTGGTCATCGAAACTCTCCGCGGTTACGGCGTCGACACCGTCTACGGCATTCCCGGCACGCACAACCTCGAGCTCTACCGGCCGCTCAGCGCGCTCGGGATCCGCCCGGTCACGACCCGCCACGAGCAGGGCGCGGGTTACGCGGCTGACGGCTGGTCGTTGCAGACCGGATTGCCGGGTGTCGTCATCACGACGAGCGGCCCCGGGCTGCTCAACGCCCTCTCGGCCGCTGGCACCGCCTACTGCGAGTCGCGTCCGATGATCATCGTGTCGCCAGGGCCCGCGCGCGGCGCCGAGTTCGCCGATGTCGGCACGCTCCACGAGACGAAGGATCAGCTCTCCGCCGCCTCCGCTATCGTCGAGTGGGGCCGCCGCGTGCAGTCCGCGGATGAAGCCGTCGCGGCGGTGCACGACGCGTTCGAGCTCTTCGCCACGAAGCGACCTCGGCCGGTGTACATCGAGATCCCGCTCGACCTGCTCGAAGAGGTCGCCGAAATCCCAGCCGCGGCCCTCGCGCCGCGCACCTTCTCGTCGGTGAACGCTCCCGATGCGGAGCGCGTCGCCGCTGCCGCGCGGCTGCTCGCCGAGGCACGTGAGCCGGTGATCCTCGCGGGCGGCGGCTCCCGAGGGGCTTCCGAAGAGCTGCGCGCCCTCGCCGAGCGGCTGTCCGCGCCGGTCGTCACGACGTTGAACGCCAAGGGAGTGCTCGACGAGCACCATCCGCTCGCGATCGGGTCGAGTCTGCGGCTCGCTGCGGCCCGTTCGCGCGCGCAGCAGGCTGACGTGCTGCTCGTCGTCGGTTCGAAGCTCGGCGAGGCCGAGCTCTGGGTGGACCGCCTCGAAGCGCAGGGCGCCGTGATCCGCATCGACCTGCTGGATTCTCAGATCGAGAAGAATCAGAGCGCCGAGGTCGGCATCGTCGCGGACGCATCGCAGGCGCTCGCCGCGATCCTCACCGCGCTCGAAGCCCATCCAGCCGATGCGGCTGCCGCGATCGCCCGCCGCGAGCGGGCCGAGGCGTCGGTCGCGGAAACGCGGGAGCTCGTACGCGCCGAATCCGCCGACCTCTCGGCTGAGAACACGGGGCTTGCGGAGAGCATCGCCGAGGCGCTGCCCGAGCGGGCGATCGTGGCCACCGACTCGTCGCAGATCGCCTACTGGGGGCTGCTGAACACGCTGCGCGTCTCCGAGCCGAACTCGACGCCGTACATGGCGACCTACGCGACGCTCGGGTACGGCCTGCCGGCGGCGCTCGGCGCGCGCATCGCTGCGCCGGAACGGCCGGCATTCGTGGTGACCGGTGATGGTGCGCTCATGTTCTCCATGCAGGAGTTCATCACCGTGATCGAGCAGCGCCTCGATGTCACGGTCATCGTCGTCGACAACGGCGGGTACGCGGAGATCAAGCAGAACGAAGCGGACGCTGGCATCGCCCCGGTCGGCGTCGATCTCGTGCAGCCCGACTGGGTGGCAGTGGCTGCGGCCTTCGGCGGCGCCGGGCACCGTGCGACGAACGGCGCGGAGCTCGCGACGGCCGTCGACGCTGCGGTCGCGGGCGGCGGTCTGCAACTGATCCACATCGATCAGGCGACCTTCGCACTCGACGCGGAAGAGGTGCAGCGATGACGACGAACACACGGAGCGCGCGCCCCGTCGCCGTCTACACCGACGCCGACGACTCCGACATCACGCCGGGGGTGAAGCTGCTCGAAGCCGCGGGCTACACCGTCCGAGTGCTCGGCACCCGCGATGCCGCGGAGATCATCGCGGGGGCGCGCGACGCCGAGGTGCTCCTGCCCGGGTACGCGAGCGTCACGCGCGAGATCATCGAGGCGCTGCCGAACCTGCGGGTGATCGCACTCATGTCGATGGGCTTCGACTACGTCGACATCGACGCCGCGACGGAGCGAGGCGTGTGGGTGACGAACGTTCCCGGCGCCGCGACCGAGGAGGTGGCGACGCACGCACTGGCGATCCTGCTCCACGCCGTTCGCCAACTGCCCTTCTACCTCGACTCCGCCACTCCGCGCGACTGGAACTCTCGCGCCGCGGTCGCGCCGGCACGTCTCAGTGAGACGACGCTGGGGCTCGTGGGGCTCGGAAAGATCGGTCGCGAACTCGCGAGGCTCGCGGGCCCGCTGTTCGGGCGCGTGCTGGGGTACGACCCGTTGCTCCCGGACACCACCGAGGTGCGTGCCGATCTGGAGCGTCTCGGGGTCACGCGCACCGACCTCGACGAGGTGCGGCGATCCTCGCACGTGCTCTCGCTGCACCTGCCGCTCACACCTGAGACGGAGCGCATGGTCGACGCCGAGTTCATCGGCCAGATGCCGCGGGGCGCTGTACTGGTGAACGTGTCGCGAGGCGCGCTCATCGACGAACCCGCGCTCGCCGTAGCCCTCGACGCCGGGCAGCTCTCGGCAGCGGCGCTCGACGTGCTCTCGGAAGAGCCGCCGAGCGATGGGCACCCGCTCGTCGGACGCCGCGACGTCGTGCTCACGCCGCACATCGCGTACTTCTCGGCGCGCACCGAGATCGAGTATGTCCGCATCCAAGCGCAGAACGGGGCGTCGTTCGCCGAGAACGGGGTACCCGACTCACCCGTCAACCGGCCGGCTGAGCACGCAGTGCGCGCGCTCGCCGCAGCAGAAAGGACACCGCGATCGTGACCGAACTCACCGCAGCGGCCAAGCGCACCGCCCAGGCTTGGATCGATGAGCACCTGCAGCAGCTCACCGAGTGGCACACCCATATCTGGGAGCTCGCGGAGCCCGCATGGCGCGAGTACCGCTCGCAGCAGTGGTACGTCGAACGGCTCCGCGCCGAGGGCTTCACCGTGGAAGACGGCTCGGCAGGCATGCCCACCGCATTCAGCGCCCGCTGGTCGAACGGAGACGGCCCGACGCTCCTCACCTACGCCGAGTACGACGCCGTGCCGGGCAACAGTCAGGCCGCTGCGACGACGGAGGCGCCGCGAGACGGCCTCTCGCGGTTCGCGCCAGGGCACACCGACCCGCACTCCGTGCTCGGCATTTCGACACTCGCAGGAGTGCTCGCGACGCAGCACGCGATGCGTCAGCACGATATCGCCGGCACCCTGCACTACACGGGTGAGCCCGCGGAGAAGATGCACGGGTCGAAGGTCGTGCACGGATTGCGCGGGTACTACGACGACGCCGACGCGATCGTCTCCTTCCACCCCTTCTACATGCTGCCGCTGTGCAACACGGCTCGCTGGGACACCCAGTGCGGCGCGTACTACAGCAAGGTGTACAGCTTCATCTGCGACCACCCCGAGCAGTGGCAGCTGTCGAGCGCCGATCCGAACTCGCCCATCCCGGCGTCGCACTCGGCCGCACGCGCCCCCGGCGCGAACCTGTCGCTCATGCAGATGTACTCTGCATCGCGGAGCATGCTCGACGCGATGCTGCCCGCGACGGGTGGATGGAGCTTCTCCGATGCGATCCTGACCGATGGCCAGGCCACCGCCGACAACCTGCCCCAGCGGGTCGCTCGCGTGCAGTTCTCGTGGCGCACGCCCGACATCGAGATGGCCGAGCACATTCTGCAGGTGCTCGACCGCAACGCTGCGGCAGCGGCCTCGATGGGGCACTGCGAACTCGAAGAGCGCTGGATCGCCCGCAGCCGACCCGGCCGCACGAATCACGCGATGGCAACGTTGCTCTTCGACAACCTGTCCGAGGTGGGGGCGCCGAGCTACGGACCGGAAGCGGTCGCTGTGGCGCAGGAGGTGCAGCGTTCGCTCGGGCTGGAGCCGAGCGAACGGCCCTTCCTCGCCGAGACCGAGCAGCTCATCGCGCCCCAGGAAGCGGAACGCGGGCTGCGCGAGCACATGCCAGCTTGGCAGCGCAACTGGACGAGCGACGACTACGTCGAGATGAGTCACTACGCGCCGCTCGTGCGCTTCTACGTGTCGCGCCCCGCGCTGCAACCCGTTCCGGGCGCCGGACCGTACCCTTCGTGGGTGATGAACGCACTCGGGGGGATCCCGGAGACGATCGCCCCCACGATCGTGACCGCCGGGAAGACCGTCGCCGGCACCTTCCTCGACTTGCTCACGAAGCCGGAGGTGCTCGCCGAGGCGCGACGGGAATTCGCTGAGCGCATGGCCGCCGACCCGGTGCCGCCGCTCCTGCCTGCGGACTTCGAGCCGCCGATCGACCTGCCCTGGCCCGACTACCGCACCGATCTGTCGGGATCGCACGAGCACCGGCACTGGTAGGGGCGGTGCGGGCGAGCGGTCAGTGAGGTGCAGTATTCGCGCCTGAAGTGCACCTTACTGACCGCTCACGCGTTCTCGCTCCCGCCGCGACACGCCAGAGATACCGCGATCGCGGGCTCGATTTGCGCCGCAGTGGAGAACCCCCGTAAGATTTGATCTCGGTAGCAAGCGAGAAATCGCTTCGGCCCCATCGTTTAGCGGCCTAGGACACCGCCCTTTCACGGCGGCAGCACGGGTTCGAATCCCGTTGGGGTCACTCTTACCGAAACACAATTGAATAGCAACACATTATGGCCCTGTAGCGCAGTTGGTTAGCGCGCCGCCCTGTCACGGCGGAGGTCGCGGGTTCAAGTCCCGTCAGGGTCGCTGGATGAAGAGCCCTTCCTCGGAAGGGCTTCTTCGTCTCCGGCGGTCGCCTAAGGTGAGTGCCTGGCTCTGTAGCTCAGTTGGTAGAGCGTTCGACTGAAAATCGAGAGGTCACGGGATCGACGCCCGTCGGAGCCACTGAACCCTCGCGTGGCTTCTACACGCGGGGGTTCTTTCGTTCAGGATCTCATGCTTGGTTCTGAGCTCAATTTGGATTAATTGATTGATCCCGAGTGTTGCCTCCTGTGCTGGACAACTTTCCTGGTGTATCTGATTTTCCTGTTCCCGCTCCGAAGCGAGTCTCATTTACGCTGCTCAGGGGATGAGGATTTTCGCCGAGTTCAGGTGGCTCTCCGGTCTATGAGAATCGCTATTCTGGCCTGGTGTACTCGAATCAAGCTCTAGACGACGACACGAGGGTCGCGAAGAGACTCTCGTCTTCGCTTTTGGATCTCGTGAGTGCGGCTGTCAAGACGCTTCCGGCAGGCATGTCTGTTGGCCTGGAAGAACCTTCGAATGTGCTAAACCTGTATCAAGCTGCTGCAGGCGTCGATGCGGAAGAGCATGTTCTAGAAGGTGCGCGTCTCGCTGAGCGATCGTTCTTAAGTAGCTGCGATCATGTGAAGGCGTTCGCGATGCTTATTCGTACCCCGAACCGACCATCCACGGCTCTAATTACGGTGGCACGGGGCGCCATTGAGTCTGCCGCACGTTCCTTGTGGTTGATAGAAGACGTTCCTGTAGGGGTTTATTTGCACAAGGTGCTATCGATGCTCTATGCAGACTTACGGCATGCTGCAGATGAAGAGGATGCGTTGGTTTCGGTCCTCGGTGATCGCAACGTTGATGCTAATGAACGGCGTGCGTATTACGCGAGTGAAATCAAGCGTTTAGGTCTTGAGCCCGTCAAAAAGCCCCTGCTCACAGATTTGGTGCAGCGTTTGATAGCGGAGACTGCTTCGTCCACTGATCGGGGGAGGTTGTATTCAGTGTACTCGTCGATCGCACATGGGCAGCTAGCGGGATTGAACGCATTTGTGGAGAATGCGCTCGACGGATCTACGCCGACTTTACGAGCGCCTCTTCCGGTGATTACGTCGGTTACTAGTCAGCTACTACTTGCCATGAAGGTGGTTTGTGAGAGCTTGGTTACATGGCTCGGTGGCCAGAACGCACCGAGGACGAGGCTGTTTGAGGCTTACGAGAGGGTGGCGTTTAACCTCAAGGATCTACCCGGATCCGCCTTCGCCCCAGGCTCCATCCCGGATTGAATCCAGGACTAGTAGGCAGCTGGGAGTTGCTCCGTCACGAATCCCTCGAGAGACTCCCGTGTGTGAGTGCCATTTCTCGTTATGCGCCTCGTGCTGTCAAAGGATTGAACTCGTTGGGGAATTCGTTCTTGTGCCAGTCTGGTCGGTTCTTGCGGTTGCGAGGGTAACTGAGTTCGTAGCTGTTGTCTCTCCATCGTGAAATTGTTGCGGCGGAGATCCCTGACATTTCCGCGGCGTCGCGGATGTTGAGCCCGCTTCCAAACTCATGGGCGCGTCGTACCTCCTCGGTGAGCATCCTTACATCGGTTTCGATGCTCATCTCTAGATCGTGCAAGAGTCGGACAACTTCGGCAATGAAATCTCGGCGCTGACCAGTTGTGGCGTTGTTTGGGAAACGGGGTCTGATGCAGGTTTAGGTGACATTCAACATGGCTAGTTTCTGCTGGCCTGGAAGGATGAACCCATGCCCCCTCGTTACCCGAAAGAGTTCCGCGATGACGTCATCCGGATCGCGTTGGACCGCGGCCCAGAAGTGACACTCGCGCAGATCGCGAGGGACTTTGGAATCCACGTCGGAACCCTCGACAAATGGCTCCGTGAGGAACGCGTCGAACAGGGCCAGAAACCCGGTGCCACGCGTTCTGAGAATGCTGAGCTGCGTGAACTACGCAAACGGAACAAGCTCCTCGAGCAAGAAGTCGAGGTGCTTCGTCGTGCGGCCGCGTATCTCTCGCAGGCGCATCTGCCGGGAAAAGGCTCTACCCGCTCGTGAAAGAGCTCACCAATGACGGGATCCCCGTCGTGGTGTCGTGCCGGGTATTGAAGCTTTCACGACAGCCCTACTATCGGTGGCTGCGTAGTCAAGTCACCGGGCGAGAGCTCATGCAGGCGTATCGCGCGAACGCGCTCCACAACGCACACCTTGAAGACCCCGAATTCGGGTACCGGTTCCTCGCAGACGAAGCGAAGAGCCTCGGGGAACCGATGTGTGACCGGACTGCGTGGCGGCTCTGCCGCGATCAGCAATGGTGGTCAGCGTTTGGGAAGAAGAAAGCCCGCGGGAAAGGAAGAAAGCCTGGCCCGCCCGTTCATGACGACCTGGTGCAGCGCGAGTTCGTGGCAGCTGTCCCGAACGAGTTATGGCTTTCGGACATCACCGAGCATTGGACTGGTGAAGGCAAGCTCTACCTCTGTGCGGTGAAAGACGTGTGGTCAAACCGGATCGTGGGCTACTCCATCGACTCGCGGATGACGTCCGCACTTGCGGTGACCGTGTTAAACAACGCCGTGCTGCGCCGCGGTGACGTCGCAGGGTGCGTGCTGCACACGGACCGTGGATCGCAATTTCAAAGCCGGAAACTACAGCGAGCGCTCCTTAGTCACGGCATGGCCGGTTCGATGGGTCGCGTGGGCGCTGCGGGCGACAACGCGGCGATGGAATCGTTCTTCAGCTTGCTCCAGAAGAACGTCCTGAACCGCAAGACCTGGGCCACACGTGACGAGCTACGGTCAGCGATCGTGACGTGGATCGAGCGCACTTACCATCGACGCCGCAGGCAAGCCCGATTGGGGCGTTTGACGCCGATCGAATACGAGACCATCATGAACAGGCAGGTCGCACTCGCTGCCTGACCAAACTGTCACCTAAACGTGCATCAGACCCTCAGACCCAACGGCCGCGATTTACCGGACGCTCTGGAAATCACTTTGCGTGAACGCTTAGTTCAGGAAGGCGATGTCGGAGGGTGCTTTGAGGTTTCCGTATACACCAATGGCAACATCGGTTTCTTTCACGCCGGAAAGCACGAATGCCACATCCGTGCCTGCGATAGCGTTCTCAATGACTTGCTCAAACTCGGAGGTATTGGGAACGTAAACTCGAACTTTGGGGACCGAAGCGCCGTACGTGGCTCCTACTCTAAGCACTCTCTTAGTGTGGTCATACTTCGGCTCCTTTGGCCCCTCCTGTACTGTCCCCCAGATGATCCAAGGCCGATGCTCGTCATACTTGAAGAGACCAGTCACCTCATCGCGGAGACGAACGTATTCAGAATGCTCGGCACCATAGGCGATCTCCTGCCAGCGATATCGTTGCCCATGGTGGGAATGCCAAAGCCGCTTCATTGCTTCCTCACCACCCATTCGTTCTATCAGGCGAAGGAGGCTGGCCATCGACCCGGCTCTGCCTGCATAGTCTGGCCCAACATTACGTTGGGTTCGAGGCGACAGAGAGGCCTCTGGGACCTTGGTATTGGGGTGTGACCCGACTGAGAGAAGTACTGTCTCGTTGCGCGGCGCGTTTCCTGGCCGGGGAGTATAGGCGGACATCTTTTCCAGATCGCCGACGTGGAGGTCGCAGCTTTTCGTGTGCAGTGTTCCTGGTGTCTTGCGTTTAAAGAAAGGACCACGTTCGATAGTTGAGGCGCCTTGTCCGGCAACAAGCGTGGCTCGAACTGGCGTAAGCGCAAGTCTGCACTTATTGCTCGGACACTCCCACGGGCCGGGCTTGGTGGCTTCCCCCACCTGCGAAGCGCTTATGATCTCTCCGCTTGGGACGTGGAGTGCGTGTGAGGTGCTGGTGGTCGTGTCGCCCATGCCGACATCGTGCCAAGACACTGCATGAGAATCAACATCTTGTTGGAGATGGGGTTCAATTGGGGAAGCCTTTGCTCACCCATACAAGTGAATTGTGACTTGTTCGACTGAAAATCGAGAGGTCACGGGATCGACGCCCGTCGGAGCCACTGAACCCTCGCGTGGCTTCTACACGCGGGGGTTCTTTTTTGCGTTCTGCGCCGATGCAGAGGTCGCTCGAACTCGGACGAGTTGCGATCTCCTCGCCCGAGAAAAGGTATCGCCCCTCCCGGCACAGGCATTGGAAGGGGCGATGCGTCGTTTACTCGCAAGTGCATGGGGTACACGGTTTAGCGGGAACGACAGCATCCAGTGTGTGTTCTGCTCGAAAACAGCATCACCCCCTTGATTTTTCGGTGAAGCAGAAGCATCAGTGCGAGCCCGGGCGCGTGGTCGGTCTGGAACCCTACGATGGGCACATGACCGCATTGATCTGGTTCCGCGATGATCTGCGACTTGCCGACCACGCAGCGTTGTCGGCGGGCGCCGCTGATCCGGACGGTGCGGTCGCGCTCTACGTCCTCGATGAGGAATCGGTGGAGACACGGGCCCTCGGCGGTGCCGCGAAGTGGTGGTTGCACGAGTCGCTCTCCCGACTCGCTGAGGCTCTGCACGAGCGCGGAGTGCCGCTCGTGCTGCGGCGCGGGGCTGCGGAGCAGGTGGTGCTCGACGTCGCGGCTGAAGCGGGCGCCGATCACGTGTATTGGAATCGGCGCTACGGCGCCGAGCGGCACATCGACGCGCGCATCAAGGAGCGGCTGCGGGATAGCGGTATCGATGCGCATTCGTTCATTGGCGGGCTCCTCTTCGAGCCCTGGACGATCGAGACGCAGACGGGCGGCCACTATCGCGTGTACTCGCCGTTCTGGCGGGCCTGCCTCTCGATGCCTGAACCGTCGACGCCTCTGCCGATCCCCGAAGAGCTGCGCGGTGCCGATATCTCACTGCCGAGCGACTCACTCGACGACTGGCAGCTGCAGCCGACTCACCCAGATTGGGCTACAGGGATCGCCGAGCGCTGGCAGCCGGGGGAGCAGCAGGCCTTGCAGCAGCTCGAGCGCTTCCTCTCCGGTCCGACGAACGCGTACGCGAGTCGCCGCGACTTCCCGGCGGAGGACGTCTGCTCGGGGCTCTCCCCGTACCTGCGCTGGGGTGAGATCAGCCCGCGCACGGTGTGGCACCGGTCGCTCGCTTCGGGCGCCGACGTCGGAACGTTCCTCTCGGAACTCGGGTGGCGCGAGTTCGCCTGGCACACGACCTTCCACAATCCGCCGCTGCATCTGCACGGACTCAATCCGCAGTTCGACCGCTTCCCATGGAAGGAGCCGGACGTCGACCAGTTGCAGGCGTGGGAGCAGGGGAAGACAGGATACGGCCTCGTCGACGCGGGAATGCGCGAGCTCTGGCACACCGGCTACATGCACAATCGGGTGCGCATGGTCACCGCGTCGTTCTTGACGAAGAACCTGCTCACGGACTGGAGGATCGGCGAAGCCTGGTTCTGGGACACACTGGTCGATGCCGATACGGCGAGCAACCCGTTCAACTGGCAGTGGGTGGCCGGGTGCGGAGCCGACGCCGCACCCTATTTCCGCATCTTCAACCCGGCGACCCAGCAGAAGAAGTTCGATCCCGACGGACACTATGTCAACCTGTGGGCGAATGACAGTGTGCTGTTCCCCGAGATCGTCGACCTCCGTGCGTCCCGAGCGCGTGCCCTCGCCGCCTACGACCGAGCGCGTCACAGTGACGTAGAACCCGACTGAAGGAGCGAACATGTCTGCGCGCACCCCGGCGATGTCGCCGTCCGAGGTTTCGGTCGCTTCCGTGCTCGACCGCGTGACCGGTGCGCGTCGCGCGGAGGCCGATGAGTTGCTCGCCCTGCACCAGGAGGTGAGCGGTGAGACGCCCGTCGTCTGGGCGAATCGCATCATCGGCTTCGGCGAGCAGCGCTACGAGTACGAGAGCGGGCACTCGGGAACGATGCCGGTCCTCGCCTTCGCCTCCGGCGCGACGAAGCACACGCTCTACCTCGTCAGCGACTTCGCCGGACGGTGGCCCGAAGCGCTCGAGGCGCTCGGGCCGCATCGGGCGAGCAAGGCGTGCTTGTACATCACCCGACTCTCGAAGGTGGATCGAACGGTGCTGCGCGAGCTGCTCGAGTTGAGCCGCGCCGAGACGCTCGCTTCCTAGCCCCTCGCGATCCTGCATCGTGGCGACGAGGATCGCGCGTCGCTCCTGAGGGGCACCTGGGCGTGCGCTGTGCAGCTCGAGCGTATGCAGCGGATCGCATGCTCAACCCGCTAGCGTGAAGTCAGCGATCGGCAAACGGCCTGTGGCGAAACAAGGGCCAGTATCTGAATGGCTCGGAACGGAACCGGTGCCGACGATGACGACAGCGAATACCCGTACCCTCGAAGGAATGGGTCGACTGCAGCCGACGCGGGCTCGCGCGACCGACTTCCCTCCGATCGCCAAGGCGTATACGCGGGTATCGCAGGTCGTACGCGAATCAGGGCTGCTGCGCCGCGCGCACTGGTTCTACGCCTCCGTGGCGCTGGCCATCACCGTGGCCCTCGGCGGGGCCGTCACCGGGTTCATCCTGCTGGGCGACAGCTGGTTCCAGCTGCTCATCGCGGGCGCTCTCGGCATCATCTTCACGCAGATCGCCTTCCTCGCGCACGAAGCGGCGCACCGCCAGATCCTGGCGTCGGGCCCGGCGAACGATCGGCTCGCACGCTGGCTCGCCGGTGCGATCGGCATGAGCTACTCCTGGTGGGACTCGAAGCACAGCAGGCATCACGCGAACCCGAACAAGGTCGGCAAGGATCCCGACATCGAGGTCGATACGATCTCGTTCATCGAGGAGGATGCCGTGCAGGCGCGCGGGTTCGTCCGGGCGATCACCAAGCGTCAGGGCTGGTTCTTCTTCCCACTGCTGACGCTCGAAGGCTTGAACCTGCACTTCCACAGCTTCAAGTACCTGTTCAGCAAGGAGCCGGTCAACGGGCGCTGGACCGAGCTCGCAATCATCTTCGCGCGCTTCGCCATCGTGCTCGTGCCCGTCTTCCTGATGCTCCCCATCGGCATGGCGTTCGCCTTCCTCGGCGTGCAGCTCGCCGTCTTCGGCGTGTACATGGGGGCCTCGTTCGCGCCCAACCACAAGGGCATGCCGGTCATCGCGCACGATGCGAAGCTCGATTTCTTCTCGAAGCAGGTGCGCACGTCGCGCAACATTCGCGGCGGATGGTGGGCGACCTGGCTCATGGGCGGATTGAACTACCAGGTGGAGCATCACCTCTTCCCGAGCATGGCGCGCCCGCACCTGTCGAAAGCGCGGGCGATCGTACGCGAGCACTGCCGCACCCTCGACGTGCCGTACACGGAGACGTCGCTGTGGCGCTCGTATGCGATCGTCGTCGACTACCTGAACCGGGTCGGCCTGGCGGCACGCGATCCGTTCGACTGCCCGATCACCGCGCAGTACCGCAAGGCGTAAGGGCTAGCGACCCGCCTGCTCCGCGTCGTAATCCGTGTCGCGCCGTTTGCGCCTCGGAGACGTGGTCGACTTCACGAAGAGTCGGACCAGCGCTTGCTTCTTCTCGAAGTACGCGTGACGGCTGAGCTCGCCCGCCTCGAACTGAGCCTCGAGCTCTCGCAGCGTCTCCTCGGCCGTGGCAGCGTCGAAACGCGAATATCCGTTGGCGAGCGTGTGCTCTTCTCTGATTCCCAATGGGGCCCCCTTCGCTGACATGGATGTTACGCGACGGCTCAGACATTCTTGCCGGGAGCGGGAGCTCCGGAAGTAAGACAGTCTTCTACGTCGAGACGGGTTTCGATAAGGTGAGCCGTAAAACGTTCGACGAACACATAGGAGTGTCAATGTCGGTTGAAATTGCGGAACGCCTTGCGAGCTTGGCAACAAAGATTCAGCAGCAGCGCGCGCAGATTGAAACTGAGGAGGCGACGAAGAACGCTTTCGTGATGCCTTTCATTTCGCTGGTTCTTGGCTACGACGTCTTCAACCCAGCTGAAGTGGTCCCAGAATTCACGGCGGACGTCGGCACCAAGAAGGGTGAGAAGATCGACTACGCCATCGTGAAAGATGGTGAGGTCCAGATTCTCATCGAATGTAAGCACATCGGGGCGCCGCTGAATGTCAAACACACATCGCAGCTTTTCCGGTATTTCGCCGTTGCGCATGCGCGGATTGCCATTCTTACCAACGGAGACGAGTACCAGTTCTTCACTGACCTCGACGCGCCGAACCGGATGGATGAAAAGCCTTTTCTTGTCATTCAGGTGTCGGACCTCGATTCCGCTCTGGTTCCTGAGCTTCGGAAACTCACGAAGGACGCCTTCGATATTGATTCGATTGTCAATGCGGCTGAGGAACTGAAATATGTTGGCGAGCTGAAGCGGGTTCTGGCTGCTCAGTTCGCGTCGCCTGATTCCGACTGGGTGAAGTTCCTTACTGCGCGGGTGTACGAAGGTGCTTTCACGCAGAAAGTGCGAGAACAGTTCGCAGGCCTGGTTGAAAAAGCGACAAAGCAGTTTCTGAATGATCGAGTGAACGACCGGCTTAAGGCTGCCCTCGGCGGTCAAGCGTTGGCGAGCGATAACACATCCGTGTCATCTTCGGATGCGAGTGAGCGTGTTGCCGAAGCCTCCGTCGAGCAATCGCGCCGGTCCGACGGGATTGAGACGACGCTCGAAGAGATCGAGGCATTTCAGATCATCCGGGCCATCGCATGCAGTGAGGTTGCGCCGTCGCGGATCTCCCAGCGAGATGCGAAAACCTACTTCGGAGTGCTCCTGGACGACAATAATCGACGACCCCTCGCGCGTTTGTGGTTCAACACGAACCAGAAGTACATCGGCCTATTCGACTCGGAGAAGAACGAGACGCGTCATCCCATTGAATCGCTCGATGAAATCTATCGGTTCGCGGATGTCATTCGGCAAACAGTGCACTTCTACGATTCGAAGGTTGTTAGTGCTACTCCGGTCGGTTGAATCGCGAAAGCGGAGGAACTCTGAGAGGCGGGCCTCTCGTCGACGCTTAGCATGTTGCGAGTTCGAGCCGCACCGGGGTAGCCGGCGGCGAGTGAACCTGGCTAACGTGAGAATCACTTCGGGAAGGAGTAACTCATGAATGCATCACACAACGAACCGCACCACGCGAGCGAGCACGAGGCCTCGAATGGGGAAGGCACCGTCAGTACCCCGCGTGAGGGCGACACCCAAGACCGCCCGGTGCTGGACGGCTCGACCGAGGATTACGGCCAGGAGGGCCAGGAGAAGAACCCTCGGTACGGTCAGGAGAACCCGGAGCTCATTCGGCGCCCCTCCACGGGCGAAGAGACGCCCACCCCCGACGAAGAGGACTAAGGTCTCGCTCCTGAGTTCGCGCTGAGGCGGGAGCAAGGGGGCTCGGAAGAGCAGTACCTACACCGCGGCCAGCATCAAGCTCAGCTCACAGCACGCGCTTGATGCTGTCTGCGGTGTAGTAGCGCACGGCTCCGGTCGTGTCGACGACGCCGTAGACGGTGGCGCCGTTCGTCATCTGCCGCACGTCGCACACGGTACCGCGGGCGCCGGTGAGAGCGATGACGCTTTCGTCGACCTGGAACTCTTCGGGATCAGCCATGGTTCGACCCTAGCGGGGCGGGGCCGCCGCGCACAGGCCCTGTGCGCTCCGATCCGTCACATTGAGCGTGGCTGCCCAGGGTGCGTTCCGTATGCGGCGCGATAGGCGGCGGAGAAGCGGGAGACGTTGGTGAATCCCCATCGACGTGCGATTTTGCCGACGCTGGCATCGGGGTCGGCAGCAAGATCGTGGTGGGCGCCTGCGAGTCTGGCGCGTCGCAGGTACTCGCTCGGCGTGAAATCGAGCGACCGCCGGAACGCGTACTGCAGTCCCCGGGTGGAGATGTGCACCGCTTTCGCTACGTCGTCGACGGAGATCGGCTCGTGCGCGTGCTCGTCCATGTGTGCGAGGGCGCGGCGCACGGTGCCGGGGGCAGCGGAACGCTGGGGTGAGAAGTCGCGCGTATTCGAGAAGCTCGTCGAGAAACTCGTCAGCACGGTCCACAGGGCGTGGCGGAGGAGGCCCGTCCCGACGATGGTGCTCGGGTCGAGCGTGGCATCACCTGCGAGCACGGAGGCGGCCAGGTAGTTGAATGTGCGCTCCCACTGCGCCGCCTCTCGCTCACCCGAAGCTTCTGGCGTGCGCAGCTGGAGCGTGAGCCCGTCGTCGCCCGACATCTGACGCGCGAGTTGTTCTGCATAGTCGCGATCGAACACCATGGCGCGCACCACGGCGGTGTCCTCCCATCGCGCGCTGACCGGTGTTCCGTGAGTGGCCCACGGGCTTCCGGCTGGAAGCGGGCGGCGCCCTGCAATGGTGCCGCCGCGGGGAGCCTGCACGCTGCACGAGAACAACTGGGATTCGGGCGCGATCGAGGACTCGATGTCCGCCGTGAGTTCGTATCGGATGAGGGAGAACCCGTCGACGGTCGCGGAGAACCACTCCAGCTTGCACTGCTCTGGGTCAACGCTGAGCAAACGGGAGGACGGGGCGAACTCGTGCCACGTCTCCGCAACCGTCTCGGAATTCGTCGAGCGAAACCGCCGCATCTCCATGGGTGCCACCGAACCTGACTTTCATTCCGGAGCGCGCGCACGCGTGCTCTTACGACCTATGCAGTTGTACCCGAGTTCCAGCAGAGCCGGTCTGGATCGCAGATGGTTTCAGACGAGAAGCGACGATTCGGGCCGCGAAACGACGCAAAAGGGTAGCTCGAGCGAACGGGGATTTCGTCTATTGTACGGGTCAGCGTGGCGTGAACGGGAGCGCGGCCGACCGCGCGAATCGGCTGGCAGCATGGGGACATGGGGTTTTTGATTCACGGGAAAAGCGAGTACGAGTTCGAGGATCGCCTGCTGGCGCACTTGAAGACGGTGATCGGTCAGAAGCTGAAGAAGCAGGAGTGCTTCTTCTTGAGCTGGACGAAAACCCCGGAGGAGGGCAGCGGGCGCGTGTCGGTCTGGCTGTCCCCGTACATCACCGTGGGTTTCCGGTTCTCCGGGAGCCGTCCGCCCGAGTTGAACGTCGCCTGGGTCAGGACGATGAATGCGCTCTCGCACACCCCTCGGGGCCTGGTCGTCATCTCAGAGGACGATGCGGTCGCGTACGCGAAGAAGAATCCGGATCTCCTGTAAGCCGTCCCGAACGCGAAGGAACGTGTCCGCGAACGCGCGATCAACGCCGGGTGAACAGCGCGTGAGCAGGCCGTTTTTCCTGGTCAGCAGATCATACACTCGGTGCGGTGAGCAGGTGCGTTTCCACTCCTCGGTTCGAGTTCCCTGACGCTGGCTTCGAGCCGGAGGTCACCCCTGAGGCTGACCTCCGCAACGAGATCCCGCGGGGCCGTCGAAGCGCCCGATACCGATTCTTTGAGATGCTGCCGGCGCTCCTCAGCTTCAGCGTGCCCGTGCTCGCGATCCTGCTCTCCTGCATCGATCTCCGTCTCGGCATGCTCTTCGTCATCGCGTTCATCGCGACCACGCTGGTTCGCGCTGCGCGCGGCGGTGTCGACGCGCTTCGCGGGTATCGGCGTCTGCGCTGCGCCGAACAGATCGACTGGGCTGGCGTTGTGATCGAGACCGAGACCGCGGTCCGGCTTGCGCGCATGCGGCCGACGGGGTCGCTGGAGCGCATCGCCGGGCCAGCGGTTCGACGCCTGCCCGAGCCGTTCGCCGCAGCGCATCGGAGGTTCTTGCGACGGGTGTCGGCTCATCCGGAAGATTTCCCGCTGCCTTCGAGTGTCGTGCATGCGGTCATTGTGGCCGCCTACAACGAGCCGTTCGAGGTGATCGCATCGAGCTTCCGGTCGCTCGCGGCCGCTTCAGGGGCTGAGCGGCTGGTCGTCGTCTTCGCCTATGAAGAGCGGGGCGGTGCAGACGTGCGTGCGAGCGCCATGCGATTGCGCGAGCAGTATGCCGACCGCTTCGCGGGTTTTCTCGCAGTGGAGCATCCAGCCGGCCTCGCTGACGAGATCGCGGGCAAGGGGGCGAACATCACGTATGCCGCCAGGCAGCTCCGCATCTGGTTGCACAGGCGCGAGATCCCGGCTGCCGAGGTCGTCGTCACCACGCTCGACTGCGACAACCGCGTGCACCCGAACTACTTCGAGAACGTCACGTACGCGTTCGTGCTCGACCCCGATCGCGCCCGGCGTTCGTATCAGCCGATTTCGACCTTCGTCAACAACCTCTGGCACGCACCGGCGCCCACGCGAGTCGTGGCGGCCGGCAACACGCTCTGGAACCTCATCTCCACCGTCCGACCGCGCACGCTGCGCAACTTTGCGTCGCATTCGCAACCTCTGAGCGCGCTCATCGGGATGGATTACTGGAGCCGACGCACCATCGTCGAGGACGGACACCAGTACTGGCGCAGCTACTTCCACTTCGACGGTCGGTACAGGGTGACCCCCATCCACCTGCCCATCATGCAGGACGCGGTGCTCGGCGCGTCGTTCGCCCGCACCCTGCGCGCCCAGTTCACGCAACTGTGCCGGTGGGCGTACGGGGCATCGGATATCGCCTTCGTCGGAACGCGGCTGTTCGCGAAGGATCGCAGGGCGCCGTTCCGAACAACCCTCGTCCGATTCGCGACGCTGCTCGACTCGCACGTGACACTCGCGTGCATCGCGCCGATGGTCGCGTTCGGGGCGTGGATTCCGATCATCGTCGGAAGCATCTCGGGCGGAGCGGGGACGCCCCTCGCGATGGTGCTGCGGGAGGCCGGGAGCGCGAGTGCCAACGGTGCGGCGTGGGCCACGCACGCCCTCGGGATCCCGTTCTCCGCAGCCGTGGAAGCCGTGCGGGGATCAGCGTTCGCCGGCCCGAACCCGTTGCAGCACATCGTGGCGACGCCTCCGTTCTCCGTGGCGCAACTCGCCGCTGAACTCCCGGGAATGATCGGCGCGGTGCAGCGCTTCGCTCTCGTCGGAGTCGCGGTGACGGTCGTGCTGACGCTGCTGCTGACTCCCGAGCGCCCGCCCGGCGTCTCCCGGTTGCGCGGCTTCGGCATGCTCGCCCAGTGGGTGCTGCTCCCCGTCACGCTCCTCTGCTACAACACCGCGAGCGCCCTGGTGGCGCAGTACCGGCTGCTCATCGGCGCGTACCGCGAGGAGTTCGATGTGACCGAGAAGCGCGCTCCGACGGTCGAGCACGCCGCTCGTGCGACGACTCGAGGCAGCACGAACGGCGCACGGCGCGAGGTTCGATCCGAAAGCGACTAGGCTCGTTCAGTTCGAGCTTGTTCGAACTGAACGGGGGAAGCGTGACCGCTCGAGTTGCTGACGCAGGCGATCCACTTCGCCGGAGACGATTCGGCTTCGCGCTGTCGATCACGAGCATCACGGCCATGATGGCCGGAGCGAGTGCGCCGTCTCCCTTCTACCCTGTGCTCGCCGAGACGATCGGGTTCTCAGCGCTCGTCACCACGGCGATCTTCGCGGTGTACGCGCTCGCGCTGCTCTGCACGCTGCTTACTGCCGGCTCCCTCTCCGACCACGTCGGTCGACGTCCGGTTGCGAGCGTCGGCCTGCTCTTGCTCGCGGCGAGCATCGTCGTGTTCTGGCACGCGGAATCCGTGCCGCTCTTGGTCATCGCTCGCGTGCTGCAGGGGATCGCGAGTGGCCTGCTGCTCTCGGCCGTCTCCGCAGCGATCACCGACCTCGAATCCCCGAAGCGTCCGGGCTCTGCGGCCGTGTGGAACGCGGTCGCGCCGATGCTGGGGCTCGGAATCTGCGCTCTGGCAGCAGGAATCGCACTCGACGCCGCCGAGAACGCGATGACCGCGATCTTCGGCCCGCTCTCGGCGATCTACGTCGTGCTGGCAGTGCTCTTCCGATTCGTGCCCGAGACCGCGCCTCGCTCACCGGGCGCCCTGCGGTCCCTCCAGTTCCGGCTCACCGTGCCGAGCGAGATGCGCGTCGAGTTCATGCAGGGCGCACCGGCGATCTTCGCCGGCTGGGCGACCGGCGGCCTGTTCCTCTCGCTCGGGGCGAGCATCGTGCACGTCGAGCTCGGGGGAGAAGCGCACGTCTGGCAAGGGCTCTCGGTCGGCGTGCTCGCGGGGGCCGGCGCCGTCGCCGCATTCCTGCTCCGGAGGCGCTCGGCTCGGGTGATCGCGGTGTACGGCGCGGCTGCGCTCGCGATCGGCACTGCGTGCTCGCTGATCGCGCTCGCCGCAGGCTCCCTTCCCGGATACCTCGTTGCGGTGGCCATCACCGGTTCGGGGTTCGGCACCGCGTTCTTCGGCGTGGTGAGTTCGCTCGCGCCGCACATTCCCGCGACCCAGCGCGCTGACGTCTTCGCGGTGATCTTCCTCGTCTCATATCTCGCATTCGGGGTGCCCGCCGTGCTCGCCGGCTTGCTCGTGCAATTCGTCGGGCTCACCCCGGTGGCCTTCGGGTACGGGGCCGTGGTGATCGTGTTCGCCGGTGTCGCCTGCGTCGTGCGGCTTCGCCGGGGGTAGCGGGAAACGCGCGTTCGGGTAGAATTCCTCACATGGATATCGAGGTCGACAGAACTTCATCCGCCGCCGCACGACGCCGTTGAGCGTCGAGCGGATCAGGTGAGATCCCTCTGTTCCCTCCCCGTTTGCGCGCCGCACCGTTCGGCGGTCGCCGGGTTGACCTGAAATGAGTCTGCATGTCCGCATCATCAGCGATTTCGCTGCATCGACTTTCATACCACTGGCCTGACGGCTCCCCGGCGCTCGTCGACGTCTCGGGAACGTTCCCATCGGGTCGCACCGGCCTGACCGGGAGAAACGGCGCCGGCAAGTCGACCCTGCTCAAGTTGATCGCCGGGACGCTCACACCCACCTCCGGCTCCATCTCGGCCGTCGGAGATGTCGCCGCCTTGCCGCAGTTGCTCACGCTGCACCGGGACCAGACGATCGCGGCGCTGCTCGGCATCGAGCGCACACTCGACGGACTTCGCGCCATCGAGTCCGGAGACGTGGACGTGCGCCATTTCGATGCGGTCGGCGAGGACTGGGATATCGAATCCCGGGCCGCAGAGGCGCTGGATCGCATCGGCTTCTCGACCACTGATCTGGACCGCAGCGTGGCGACCGTCTCGGGCGGGGAGGCGATGCTCATCGCGATCACGGGCCTGCGGCTGCGTCGTGCGCCGATCACCCTGCTCGACGAGCCGACGAACAATCTCGATCGGTCGAAGCGCGCACGACTGGGAGAGTTCGTGGACGACTGGCCTGGCACGCTGATCGTCGTCAGCCACGATGTCGAACTGCTCGAACGCATGGAGCACACGGCGGAGATTCACGACGGTGCGCTCAGCACGTTCGGCGGGCCGTTCAGCGCATGGCGGGAGCACCGCGAAGTGGAGCAGGCAGCGGCAGAGCAGGCGGCGCGCGCGGCGCAGCAGGCGCTGAAGGTCGAGAAGCGGCAACGCGTCGAGGCGGAGACGAAGCTGGCGCGCCGTGAACGCGCGGGTCGCAAGACGCAGCTGAGCGGTGACATCCCGAAGATCCTCGCCGGCCGCCGGGCGAACAGCGCACAGGTCGCGGCCGGTTCGATGCGCTCGTCGCTCGATGCGCACGTCCGGGCCGCGCAGGCCGCCGTGGACGACGCCGATGCCCGGGTGCGCCGAGATGAACGCATCTCCGTCGATCTGCCAGCCCCCTCGGTGCCCCGGGGGCGTCGACTCATCGAATTCGACGGCGCCGATCATCCGATCGTGGTGCAGGGCCCAGAGCGAGTCGCACTCGTCGGCGCGAATGGCACGGGCAAGTCGACGCTGCTCGAGCGCCTGGTGCGTGGGAGCAGCGGTGCGGGGCCGACCGGGCGGCTCCTGACGAATCGCTTCGGGTATCTGCCGCAGCGTCTGGATGGGCTCAACGACACGGCGAGTGCGCTCGAGAACGTGCAGGCCGTCGCGCCAGCCACCCCACCCGGAGCGATACGCAACGGTCTCGCGCGACTCCTTCTGCGCGGCTCGAGTGCAGATCGGCCGGTCGGCTCGCTCTCAGGCGGTGAACGGTTCCGGGTGTCGCTCGCGCGCCTCCTGCTCGCAGATCCGCCCGCCGAGGTGCTGATCCTCGATGAGCCGACGAACAACCTCGATCTCGCGAGCATCGGTCAGCTCACCGACGCGCTGAACGCGTATCGCGGGGCGATCCTCATCGTGAGTCACGACATCGCGTTCCTCGACACCCTCCGGATCGACACGGTCATCGAGATCGACGCGCACGGGGTGCTCCGAGAGCGCCCTGAACTGCCGGCATGATGATCTCGGGCGAGGAGCGATCGCGCCCGCCCCGGCCATCGCCGGTAGTCTGAATTCCGACACACACGGGTCACTGACGGATGAAGGTGCAGTCATGGTCGTATTCGGTTTGGTGCTCGCCGCTCTGGCCGCACTGCTGCACGTCTACATCTTCTGGATGGAATCAGTCACCTGGACGAGCGCGAAGACCCGAGCCACTTTCGGATTGACCGCGGAACAAGCGGAAGCGACGAAGGAGATGGCGTTCAACCAGGGGTTCTACAACCTCTTCCTGGCGCTGATCGCACTGGTCGGAGTCGGCCTCGCGCTCCTCGTCGGCGGGCCTGTCGGGTACGCCCTGGCCTTCGCGGGTACGGGGTCGATGCTCGCGGCCGCGGTCGTGCTGTTCGCGACGTCGCCCGACAAGCGCGGAGCAGCAGTGAAGCAGGGAGCGCTCCCGCTGCTCGCGATCCTCGTACTGCTCTTCGCACTCATCCTCTGACCTGCGGTTCCGCGCGTGCCGGAGGCGGTATTATTCCGATGCGGCGATGTCGTCGCGCCCGGCGATCGGGATGATCAGGAGTGACGGCGAACGATGCATGGCGACGATGAGCGCGACGCCCTCGTGCTCTCCCTGATGCGCGCGGTGCGCGGATTCGGCGACTCCCACGATCGGATGTCGGCGGGCATGAAGCAGGGCATGGCGATGAACGCCAGCGACCTCGCCGCGCTGCGCCTCCTCATCATCCGCGAGGAGGAGGGGCGTCCGGTCAGCCCTCGCGATCTCTCGACGCACCTGCGCATCTCGACCGCGTCGACGACGAAGCTGCTGGATCGCCTCAGTGCTTCGGGGCACGTGCGCCGTGCTCCGCATCCGAGCGATCGCCGTGCCAGGGTGATCGAGCTCACGGATGCGGCGCGCCACGAGTTCTTCCGCCGCTTCGCGCCGCAGTTGGTCGCGATGCGGGAGGCGATGACCGGGTTCTCGGTCGAGGAACTTGCGATCGCGGAGCGCGCCTTTCGGGCGATGGGTGCGGCGATCGACCTCGACGTCTAATGGTCGCGGGTGAGCGCGGCGTCGATGGCCTCTTCGACCGTGCGATGCGTGAACCGGAATCCCGAGCCGAGCAGCACGTCCGGGGTGACGACGGCGTCTGTGAGGAGCAGTGCGTCTGCGGCGTCGCTTCCGAGGGCGAGGCGCAACGCCCACGCCGGGGCGGGCACGACGAACGGGCGGCGCAGTGTTCTCGCGAGTGCGCGCCCGGTGTCGTTGGCCGTGGCGGGTGCGGGGCCCGTCAGGTTCACGGGGCCCGAGACATCGCTGTCGATGAGGTGGCGGATCGCGCGAACCTCGTCGGCGAGCGAGATCCAGGGCCAGTGCTGTCGCCCGCCTCCGAGGGGCCCGCTGATCCCGAGCCGGGTCAGGAGTAGCAGCGGTTTCAGCACCCCGCCCCGGTCGATCAGCGGCGCCGTCCGCAGCAGCACGACGCGGGCCTGTGGCCCGGCTTCGAGCGCCGCATCCTCCCACGCGACGCAGAGCTCGGCGAGGAACGTGCGCCCCGGCGCACTGCGCTCGGTGAGTCGCTCGTGCGGGCGATCGCCGTACAAGCCGACGGCCGAGGCGCTCAGCAGGGTCGGAGCGTCCGGGCCGAGTTCACGGATGGCGCTGGCGATGGTGCGCGTCGGCGCGAGGCGCGATTCGCGCAGCGTCTCCCGATAGCGGCGCGTCCACGGGAGCTTGCCGATACTGGCCCCGTTCAGGCAGATGACGGCCAGGGCGCCCGCGAGCACTGCGGGATCGAGCGGGGTCTCGCCGGGGCGCCACTCGACCTCGTCTGTGCTGCGCGGAGCGCGGCGCACGAGCCGCGTGACGGCGATGCCGTCGGCGCCGAGCGATCGTGCGAGCTCGTCTCCGATCAGGCCGGAGGCGCCGCTGATCACCACCCGCGGTGGGGCGGGTGCGGCCTGGGGTGAGGTGTCGGAGGTCGTCATCGCTCCCCATTCTCCATGCGCGACAGCTTCGAAGGCCACCAGATGGCCTTCCCGATGTCGGTTGCGAGGGCGGGAACGAGCAGCGAGCGCACGATGAAGGTGTCGAGCAGCACGCCGAAGGCGACGATGAATGCGATCTGCACGAGGAACAGAATCGGGATGACCGAGAGTGCGGCGAATGTCGCGGCGAGCACCAGGCCGGCGGACGTGATGACCCCGCCGGTGATCGTCAGTCCTCTGAGCACTCCCTCTCGAGTGCCGTGCCGTCGGGATTCCTCGCGCACCCGGGTCATCAGGAAGATGTTGTAGTCGATGCCCAGAGCGACGAGGAAGACGAAGCCGTAGAGCGGGACGGCGGGGTCCGCTCCGGGGAATCCGAATCCGTGGTTGAACACCAGTGCCGCGACGCCGAGCGCTGTGCCGAACGAGAGCACCGTGGTGAGGATCAGCAGGACGGGGGCGAGGATCGAGCGGAGCAGCAGCATGAGGATCACGAGGATCACCGCGAGCACCAGCGGGATGATGAGATTCCGGTCGTGGATCGATGCCTGGTTGGTGTCGACCGCGGTCGCCGTGACCCCGCCGATGAGCGCCGATGTTCCATCGAGCTCGGAGCGCAGGCCGGTGATCGTCTCTGCCGCGGCCTCGGAATCGGCCGCGTCTGCGAGGGTCGCCTGCAGCAGCACCTTGCCGTCGCTCACCGTCGCCTCGGGGGCCGGTGTGCCGGGCGGACCGAAGGCCTGGATGCCGTCCTCCGTGACCGTCGCGGTGCCGCTCGGGGAGTCCGCTGCCGTCACTGCGACGCTGTCGACGCCGGTCTGCGCGAGCAGGGTGTCTGCGGTCTCCTGCAGGCGATCCTCATCGACGAGCACGTAAGCCGGGCTGCCGGAGCCGCCGGGGAAGTGCTCGCCGAGCACGGCTTGACCGTCGCGAGCCTCGGACTGCCCGACGACGAGGTCGGACTGCGGGATGCCGGTCGCCTGCAGCTGCGTGACCCCGGCTGCGCCCAGTGCGAGCACGACCGTGGTGATGATCCAGATGGGGCGCGGGTGGCGTCGGATCCACGCGGCGAGCCGGCGCCACATGCCCCGCGTCGGCATGCCGTTCTCCGCCGCGACGACCTCCGGCTCGAACTTTGGGCGCCGGGGCCAGTACGCGGCCCGACCGAATGCGAAGAGCAGCGCGGGGAGCAGTGTGAGCGCTGCGAGCATGGCGAACACGATGCCGATCGCGGCCACGGGCCCGAGGGTGCTGTTCGATTTCAGATCGCTCAGCAACAGGCAGAGCAGTCCGACGATCACCGTTCCGCCCGATGCGAGGATCGGCTCGAACGAGCCCTTGATGGCCGCGATCACGGCGGCTCCGCGATCCTGCGCCACACGCAGCTCCTCGCGGAAGCGCGCGACGAGGAGGAGCGAGTAATCGGTCGCGGCGCCGATCACGAGAATGAAGAGAATGCCCTGAGTCTGGCCGCTCAGCAGCAGCACTCCGGCGTCGGCGAGATGCCAGATGACGAAGAGCGCGACGCAGAGCGCGAACAGGCTCGTGCTGAGCACGATGAGCGGGAGGAGGAGCGACCGGTAGACGATCACGAGAATGACGAGCACTGCGAGGAGCGCCACGAGCAGGAGGATGCCGTCGATGCCGGCGAAGCCGGCTGCGAGATCTGCGGTGAAGCCCGCAGGCCCGGTGACGTGCACATCGACGCCGGGCGGAGCGTCGTCGCGCAGCGTCTCGCCGAGCTCGGCGACGACGTCGGTGACTTCCGCGTTGGCATCGATGGGCACGAAGAGCTGAACGGCTTGCCCGTCCTCCGACGGAATCGCGGGAGAGCTCTCATCGCCGATACCGCTGAGGGAGGTCGCGTCGCTGGCCGCCGTGTCGATGGCCTGCAGCTGATCGTCGGTGAGTTCGGTTCCGTCCTTCGAGGAGAACACCACGATGGCGGGGATGGAGTCGTCCCCGAGGAAATCGCCCTGCACATCGCGCACCGCGGTGGCATCGGCTGATGAGGGGAGGTACGTCGTCTGGTCGTTGGACGACACCTCGTCGACTTTCCCGAATAGCGGACCACCGGCACCGGCGCCGGCGAACCAGAGCACGATGAGAACGGCGGGCAGGAGGATGCGAAGCCACCGGCGTCGAGGCCGAGGTGCGGCCGGCTGCGCGGCGTGAGCGGGTGACGCGTGGTGTTCAGACATTCTTCTACAATCTCCCAAAGAAAGTATCTAGCTAAGCTAGTGAAACTCTAGCGGGTGTGACGGGCTTTATGAAGTCGAAATTCGGCGTGCCACGTCTCGGCGCCGCTGTCCAGCCCGTTCCTGATGAGCGCCCGCTCCGTAGACTCGCCACATGCCAGAATCGCCTCGCATCCCGGCCCCTGCTGTTTCGACTGATCCGACGCGCGCGGACAGCGCTCGCGGCGCCGAAACGTCGTTCGATCCCTTGCCGAGCGCAGCCGGCGTCACCCTCGAACATGGGTTCGCATCCCGGCTCCCCGAACTATCGGTGCCGTGGAACGCGTTCCGCCCCGAATCGCCGCGTATCGTCGTGTGGAACGAAGCCCTGGCAGAAGAACTCGGCATCGATGCGCACCGCTTCACCGGGAATTCCCTCGTCCGCTTCCTCCTCGGGAATGCGCTGCCAGAAGGAAGTGAGCCCGTCGCTCAGGCGTACGCCGGGCACCAGTTCGGCGGGTACTCGCCCCGCTTGGGCGACGGTCGCGCGCTGCTGCTCGGGGAGATCCGCGATCCGGCGGGGCGGCTGCGCGATCTGCACCTCAAAGGATCGGGACGCACGCCCTTCGCGCGGGCGGACGGATTCGCCGCGCTGGGGCCGATGCTTCGGGAATACCTCATGGGTGAGGCGATGGCGGCGCTCGGCGTGCCGACGACCCGCGCGCTCGGCGTGGTCGCCACGGGGAGGAGCGTTCCGCGCGACGGCGAGTTGCTCGAAGGGGCGGTGCTGACGCGTGTGGCGAGCAGCCACCTCAGAGTCGGGAGTTTCCAGTTCGCGCGCGCGCAGGGCGACGCAGCCCTGCTGGCCCGCCTCGCCGACTACGCGATCGAGCGGCACGCGCCGGCGCTCTCGGGGGAGCCCGATCGCTACGCCGGATTGCTGGACGCGGTCGTCGCTGCGCAGGCGCGGCTCGTCGCGCACTGGGTGCTCGTCGGATTCGTGCACGGCGTGATGAACACCGACAACATGACGATCTCCGGCGAGACGATCGATTACGGTCCGTGCGCGTTCATCGACGCGTTCGACCCGGCGGCCGCATTCAGCTCGATCGACCACCAGCGTCGGTACGCGTACGGCAATCAGCCGTCGATCGCTCTGTGGAACCTGACGCGCTTCGCCGAGACGCTCCTTCCCCTCCTCGCGCCGGATGCCGAAGCCGCGAAAGCGGTCGCCGTCGCATCGCTCGACCGCTTCGGGGCGGCGTACAACGACGCCTGGATGGAGGGTATGCGGGCCAAGCTGGGATTGGCGGGTTCCGCGGGGCGCACGGCCGTCGACGACGGCGCGCTCGCGGAACTGACCGCCGACATGCTCACCGATCTGCAGCGGCATCGCATCGATTACACGAGCTTCTTCCGGGCGCTCGCGCGAGCCGGCTCGGGCGATACCACCGCGCTCGACGACGTGCTCCCGCATGCCGAGGGGGCAGGGGGCTGGGTCGATCGCTGGCTCCAGGCCGCACCCGATCCCGCTGCGATGGATCGGGTCAATCCGATCTACATCCCTCGCAACCACCTCGTCGAGGAGGCTCTCGAGGCTGCGTCCGAGGGGGGCATGGAGCCCTTCTCACACCTGCTCTCGGTGCTGGAGCGACCGTACACCGCGCGAGAGGGCTTCGAGCGGTTCGAGCGTCCGGCGCCGGAGGGTGGCCCGGCGCACGTGACGTTCTGCGGCACCTGATCCTCGCGGCGGGCAACCCTCGCAGGGCACATGCAGCGATGCCGCCCGCGACCGTTGCGCTCTTGGAGGAGCCCGGTGCTGGCGGCATCGCTGTGCAGTGCAGAGCCTACGGCCTATGCCGTCTGGCCGGGATGCTCCCCCTCGCCGATCTCCTCGACCAGCTTGGTGTTGAAGGCGGGCAGGTCATCGGGAGTGCGACTCGTCACGAGTCCCTGATCCACGACGACCTCCTCATCGACCCAGGTTGCTCCTGCGTTCTGGAGGTCGGTGCGCAGGCTCGCGTACGAGGTGACGGTGCGGCCGTTGAGCACATCGGCGTCGGCGAGAATCCATCCGCCGTGGCAAATCGCGCCGACGGGCTTATGCTGCGCGAAGAAGTCCTTGGTGAAGGCGACCGCATCGGCATCGAGCCGGATCTGGTCGCCGTTCACGACGCCGCCTGGCAGAACGAGCGCATCGAACTCATTCGCGTTCGCGTCGGCCGAGGTGAGCGAGACCTCCTGCTCATGGCCGTTCTTGCCGGTGATCGAACCGGTCTTCGTGGACACCACGATGACCTCCGCGCCGTGCTCCTGCACTGCGGAGATGGGTTCCGTGAGCTCTGAGTCTTCGAAGCCGTCGGTTGCCAGAACCGCTACGCGCTTGCCGGTGAGATGTGACATGAATAAACCTCCTGGGTTCGGGAGTTCGTCGTCCGTCGAGACCCGGTTTCCGGGCCGACGTCTCGAGCCTCCCGCATCTCGGTCGAGCCCGGCACCCCGTTGCACACGGCCGAACAGGGCGCTAGACGCGCGCAGACCGAGCGCTCACGGCGGGCGTTGCCACCGGTTCCGCTCCTGGAGAAACCGTGTGCCGGCGAGCGTAGTGTGGGGAGCATGGCAAGCATCATTATTTTCGGCGGACACGGCAAGATCGCGCTTCTGACGGAGCCGCTCCTCGCGGAGCGAGGCGACGCGGTGACGGCGGTGATACGCAATCCGGATCAGGCGGAGGATGTGCGCGCTGCCGGCGCCGAGCCGCGGGTCGCCGACATCGAGCACCTCGACGTGGACGCGCTCGTCGACGTCGTCCGGGGCCATGACGCGGTGGTGTGGTCGGCCGGGGCCGGGGGCGGCGACGCCGCGCGCACCATGGCCGTTGACCGGGATGCGGCGATCCGCACGATGGATGCCGCGGCTCGCGCTGGAGTGCCGCGTTACGTGATGGTGTCCTACTTCGGCGCGTCTCGCGACCACGGCGTCGACCCGGAGAACGCCTTCTACACCTACGCGGAGGCGAAGTCCCAGGCTGACGAGCATCTCCGGGAGTCTGAACTGGACTGGACCGTGCTCGGACCGAGCGGTCTGACGCTCGATCCGCCGGCGGGCGCCATTGACGTCGACGCCGAGAATGGCGAGACGGTGGCACGAGCCGACGTCGCCGCGACGATCGCTGCAGTGCTGGCCGATGACACGACCATTCGCCGCACGATCCGCTTCAATACCGGAACAACTCCCATCGCCGAGGCCGTTCGAGACCGTTCCTGACCGCGAACCGCGCGACACGCGACCCTTTATTTGAATAACTCAAAACAGGCGCGTAGGGTGATCGGTATGGAGACGAGCACCGAGGAAGCGCTGCGCGGCGTCGGTCTGCGAGCGACCGCAGGCCGCCTGGCCGTGCTCGATGCGCTCGCCTCCATGCCTCACTCGGACGCGGATCATGTGTTCCGAGTGGTCGCGAGTGCGCTGCCGACGACATCGATCCAGTCAGTGCACAACATCCTGGCGGACCTGACTGCGGCGGGGCTGACCCGACGCGTGGAGCCGGCAGGATCGGCGGCGCTCTATGAGCGGCGCGTGAACGACAACCATCATCACGTCGTGTGCTCCCAGTGCGGAGCCATCGCCGACGTCGATTGCGTCGTCGGTCACACGCCGTGCCTCTCCCCGTCGGAGACGGGGGGCTTCACCGTACAGACCGCCGAGGTGACGTTCTGGGGCATCTGCCCCGGCTGCGCCGCCTCGGCCGCATAGTCGAATACGCAGGATCGCCTCGAGTTCGGGGCACCGTTCGTCATGCGCGAAACTCCCGAGGAGCAACATGAGTACACCCGACACCACGACCCAAACCGGAACGCCCGTCGCGAGCGACGAGCACTCTCTCGCCGCAGGGCGAGACGGCGCGATCGCTCTGCATGATCGCTACCTCGTCGAGAAGCTCGCGCAGTTCAACCGGGAGCGCATTCCGGAGCGCATCGTGCATGCGAAGGGAGGCGGCGCGTTCGGCGAGTTCGTCGTCACCGGCGACGTCTCGGCCTACACGCGTGCCGCGCTGTTCCAGCCCGGCGCCCGCACGGAGACCGTGCAGCGCTTCTCCTCGGTCGCGGGTGAGCAGGGATCGCCGGATACGTGGCGCGACGTTCGCGGCTTCTCGGTGAAGTTCTACACGTCGGAGGGCAATTACGACATCGTCGGGAACAACACTCCGGTGTTCTTCATCCGCGACGGCATCAAGTTCCCCGATTTCATCCACTCGCAGAAGCGCCTGCCCGGCTCGGGCCTGCGCGACGCCGATATGCAGTGGGACTTCTGGACGCTCTCGCCGGAGTCGGCTCATCAGGTCACCTACCTCATGGGCGACCGCGGTCTGCCTCGCTCCTGGCGCCACATGCCGGGCTTCGGCTCGCACACCTACCAGTGGATCAACGCGGCCGGCGAGCGCTTCTGGGTCAAGTACCACTTCGAAGCGCTGCAGGGCAATGTCGAGATGTCGAGCGAGGAGGCCGAGGCGATCGCCGGCGCAGATGCCGACTACTACCGCAGGGACCTGTTCGACGCGATCGAGCGCGGCGAGTTCCCGTCCTGGAAGGTGTCGGTCCAGGTGATGCCGTACGAGGAAGCGAAGACGTACCGATTCAACCCGTTCGATCTCACCAAGGTGTGGCCGCACGCGGACTACCCGTTGATCGAGGTCGGTGTGCACACGCTCAACCGCAACCCAGAGAACTTCTTCGCCCAGATCGAGCAGGCCGCCTTCTCGCCGGCGAACACCGTGCCCGGCATCGACATCAGCCCCGATCGCATGCTGCAGGCTCGTGTCTTCTCGTACCCCGACGCGCAGCGGTACCGCGTCGGCACGAACTACAACCAGATCCCGGTGAACGCCCCGATCGCCCCGGTGGCCAACTACTCGCAGGATGGCGCGCAGCGCCACGGCTTCAACTCGCCGAGCACGCCGGTCTACGCCCCCAACTCGAAGGGCGGACCGCGTGCAGATGCGGCTGCTGCTGGCGTCGGTTCATGGGAATCTGACGGCGAGCTCGTGCGCACGGCGGCGACCCTGCACGCGGAGGACGACGATTTCGGCCAGGCCGGGACGCTGTACCGCGAGGTGTTCGACGCTGCAGCTCGAGCGCGCTTCCTCGAAACCATCACCGGCGCGGTCGGCGGTGTGCAGAGCCCCGAGATTCGGGAGCGGGCGATCGGATACTGGAGCCAGGTCGACGCCGAGCTCGGCGCTGCCCTGCGTCGCAACTTGGAGGCTGGAGTCGAGGCGGTAGCGGCGACGGTCGACGCCTGATTCTGCGACGGTGACGCGCTGGCGCTCGTAGTCAGCGCGCCTCACGGGCCGGCGAGAGGACTCCTCTCGCCGGCCTTCGTCGTCCTCCCTCCTGGCGCAACGAGGGAGCACTCCCAGTACTTCCCGCGAGGCTTCAGTACTGCATCGGCTGAGCCGGCTACCTATCGACCGGTTGCTTCGCGCGTGAAACATTCCGTCTGACGCTGGAACTCAGCGCTATTGCGCGAGCGCCCGTCTTCGGAATCATAGGCTTCAATTTCGCCTAGGGAACGTAGGGGGAGTCATGCACGCCAGTCGCACGAGACATTCACGGATCACATCGCGATCGTTCCGCTGGCTCGCCCCCGTCCTCGGCATGCACTCGAATTTCAACTTCGATGTTCTCCCTCACGCCGGAGACCGCTCGCGTGTTACCGTTGGCCGCGGACGGTGTGGTCGATGAGGAGAGGGGATCTCCCGGTGAAAGGTCGAGATCGCAGCCTCGCGAAGGCGCAGAGCCTGGTCGAGAACGGCTTGAGCGTGGACATCGTCGGCAGCAGGGGGAGTGGGCGCACGGCGTTCATGGAGGCCCTCGCGACGAGGCTCGAAGACGCCGGATGGACGGTGCATCGCATTCGCGGGGTCGCCTCGCTCAAGCAGAACCCATTTGCGGCGATCGCGCTGTCCGGCATCGCCGAGTTGTCGCCGACGCGACGCATCGATGCGGTCATCGAAGACGTCGGGCGCCAGCTGACCGAGCAGGTCGCGAACGCGCGAAGCGCGTACTTCCTGGACGACTGGGACGACCTCGACGAGGTCTCGTGGGGCGTGATCGAATACGTGCGGCGCACGACCGGGGTGCCCATCGTCATCTCTCGCCTGCAGGGTCTCCGAGCCCGGCACACTCCGAGCGGGCTTCCGGCTTCGACGCTGTCGCCGACGTACGTCATCGACATGCTCCCACTGCGATTCGAAGATCTCGACGCGGTCATGAGTGAATACCTCGGTGCCGACATCGAACCCGGGACCTCGAGACGTCTCTACACGAAGACCGGCGGCAACGTGGGGCTCGCGCTTTCCCTGGTCGACGTGACCGTGCGCGAGAACCGCTTGGTGCAGATCGATGGTCGGCTCTGGACCGCGACCGGTGAGCTGTGGAGCCCAGCGCTCCGCGCCGTCATGGAGATGCACCTGGAGAGCCTCGACGCGGCATCTCGAGATGCTCTGGAGACCATCGCGATGGTGGGTCTTGCCGACGTCGAGACGGTGCGCACGCTCGTGGACTGGTCGACGCTCGAGGTGCTCGAGGAACGGGCGATGATCGCCTTCGCGCAGGGGACGCGGAACAACTACGTCTCCGTCGTGCCGCCGCTGTTCACCAGCTACTTCAGGCATGACCCGCTGTCAGCGCGACGCATCCGGCTGACGGAGAAGATTCTCTCAGCCCTCGGAAGTGCGTCGCTCAATTTCGAGCTCGAGCGCACCTGGAACGACCTGGACGGCGCCGGCGAGAAACAGGACGCCCTTTTCGCCGGAATGCTGCGCGAATCACTCAAGACCCGGCAGCTCGTGGCGGGGTACGAGTGGGAGAAGAACGCAGACGTTCACACCGCGAACGCATACGTCGACATCCTGACGCAGGCCGGAATGGCCGCCTCAGAGCCGAGCATCGCGCGAGTGTTCGCCGAGACCGATGAGAGAAGCGGCGATATCGCGGCCAGGGCCGAGTACTGTTCCCGCCGGGCGGATTGGCTCGCCTACAACCGTGGTCAGATCGATGAAGCCCTCGTGTACCTGGACGCGCACGCCCGCGAACTCGCCAGCTACGGCAGGATGCTCGACGCGAAGCGCATCAGCATCCTCGCCGATTTCCGGTCCGTTCCCGACGGCTTCGAGATCGTACTCGAAGTCACCGATGACCTGCCGGTGCCGGTGCAGACCGCGCTCCTCGAAACGCAGCTCCGCGTCCTGATCATCGCCGGTCGACTGTCAGACGGAAATCGCGTGTACGACGAACTTCGTCGCCTCGATCCACAGGGTGAACGCGCCGCGGCTCGCTCGGTGCAGGGCATCAGCCTGCTCGCGCAGGGGGCGTACGAAGCCGGAAGTCGAGATCTGAACAACGGGCTCGACGAGGCGCGTGGAAACCTCGACGTGCACTCGTTTCGCACCTTCGCCGGTGCTGTCGCGTTCTCGCATCTGCACAGCGGAGATATGCGGGCGCATGGAGAGCTCCTGGACGTCGCGCTCTCGACGGGTGAGCTCGCTCCGCTGCCGCCGGGAAGCCGCGCCACCGTTCTCATCTCGGCCTGCATCCTCGCGGCGGCGCGCGGCCAGGTGGCGCTCTGCACGAAGTACGCTGATCTCTTGCGGTCGGGGCATACCGACGATCTTGCGCTGCCGATGCAGAGCGCTGCCTGGGCCGAAGCGCAGGTCAAGATACTCGACGGCGACGCCGAGAGCGCGGCCAATGCGCTGTGGAAAGCTTCGACAGCGCTGCGCGATCGCGGGGCGGTGTTCGCTGCGCAGATCGGCATGCTCGCCTCGCTGGAGATGAAAATGGACGCCGATCGCCTCGCTGAGGCGCTGCACCTGCTCGATCAGCACCCCGAGGCGGTGGTGCTCGCAGCGCAGGGGCGGTATCTCGAGGCAGGCTTGCAGGGCGACGCCGATGCCATGCTCGAAGCCGCACGCGCTCTCGAGCGGTACCGCCGAACCGGCATCGCGCTGGCCGCCTACGGGCGGGCCGCTGAACTGTTCGCCGACGAGCAGCGGCTCGAGCGTCGTGATGAAGCCTTGGGAGACGAACGGAAGCTCCGCGCTCGGTTCAGTGGCCGGGTCTTCAACACCACCCGGTTCGGGGGCATGGGCATGGCCCTCTCCAAGCGGGAGAAAGAAGTCGCGACGCTCGCGGTGAACGGCCTCAGCAACCACGAGATCGCGTCGCGACTGGTCGTCAGCGTCCGCACCGTGGACAGCCACATGTATCGAATCATGCGCAAACTGGGCGTGACGAGTCGAGACTCGCTCGAGGCGAAACTCGGCGCCAGCGCACTCCTGCACTGACGGGTCCCACCGACGCGGCACCGCCGCCCCGTGAGTGCCTACCGATGCTCGCGCAGGTTCCCCGGGTACTGGTTCCCCTCCGCTTCCGCTTCCGCGAGCGAGCCATCCTCCTTGGTCACGAGGAGACCCGTGGTGGCATTGGCGGATTCACCGAGACGCAGGAGCCAGTCCGTGTTGATTTCGGGAACGCGACTTCCCAAGAACTTGAATGTGATGGAGACGTCCGGCGAGAGCCAGATCGAACTCCGCCCGTCCCCGGCGTTCGCGCTGTCCTTCCACGACATGAGGAAAGACTCTTCGCGCATGAGTTTCTGCACGATGACGATCTGCAAGTGGGAGAGGAGTCGATCCTCGAAGTGGGTCGTGAGTCCGTCGTAGCGTATCGATCCCATACCAGCTCCTGAATTCACCTCAGGTAGCGGAGGAAGGTCCCCTGACAAGAAATGCCCAAGTCGTCTCAGTCAAACGCAGTCGGACATTTTCCAGCACCCCTTGACAACCCAGGGAAGGGTGCGATCCCTGCGTGCTGCGCGCGCATCAGGACGGCGCGGGCCCCGGATCGCCGTCCCTTCCCTGCCCGTTCGCGCGTGGAGCCCGCACGATTCCCTGCGCCTGCCGCGCAATCGCGATCAGCGGAGGCCCGAGCACCATTCCGAGGACACCGGCGACGGTGCCCCCGACGAGCGTGGCGAGCAGCACCGCTGCCGGGTGGAGCCGCAACGTCGCGCCGAGGGCCCACGAACTCACGATGCTCTGGACAGTGCCGTTGGAGACCATGAGGCTCGCTGCGACGATCAGCGCGGCGAACGCGCCACCCGATCCGAACGCCACCAGCACGGCGAACGCGCCGGTGATCCAGGCTCCGATGTACGGGATGAAGGAGAGTGCGAAGTACAGGATGGTGATGGGTACGAGCAGCGGCACTCTGAGCAGGAGCAACGGCACGATGAAGATCGGGGCGGTGATGAGAGCGGTGACCGCCACGCCCTTGAAGTACTGACGGAGCGAACGGCGTGTGATGCCGTCGAGTTCGATCACGATGCGTTCCCGAACGCCCGTCCGCCGTGCAAGCCACTCGGGGAACACGCTGCTGTCGCGCAACGTGAAGAACAGGAAGAACAGGGCTAGGAACGTGCTCACGACGAAGGTGACCAATCCGTAGAACGCGCTCGTGAACGCTCCGAGCAGTCCGAATCCGAGCTGCGGCAAGGAGTGATTCGCCGACTCGCGCACCTGGTTCATCCACGAGACGTCGAGACCGGACGATCTCAGGGTCGCAAGGAGACGACGCCAGCTCTCCCACAGCTGCTGAGAGATCTCGGGCAGCTGCTGGGTGAAGCCGAGGAAGATCACGAAGCCGAGGCCCACAGCGACGGTGACGGCGGCCAGAAGGGTGATGGCAGCCGCCGCAGAAGCCGGGAGCCGAAGACGCCGCAACGCGACCATCATGGGTTCGAAGACTGCGCCGAGGACCACCGCGATCAGCAGCGGCGCCAGAATGCCGCTGAGTGCACTGATTCCGCACGCGATCGCGAGGGCGAGGAGGATCGCGCCGAGGGCCGCCCAACTGAACGTCCCCAGACGCTGCACTCGCTCAGACAGCGTCGCACGAGCGGGGACCGCATCGTCGTTGCCCGAGCCGAATGAGAGCATTCTGCATGATAACCCGCGACACGGACGATGCGCAGGCACGCCAGGCGGATGCTGTCGAAGGACTCGACGAATGCGGAGCCCACCGCTCCGGATACTGCAAAGCAGGCCTGCGCTCCGGGTTGTGGAGGCACTGGCGTCTCATGAGTGCACCGGCGAGCGAGTATTGCAGTGCAGCACATGCTCGCAGGACCACCCACCCCCCCCTAGCGACTGGGAGCATGCAGCTGCCGAGGTGTCCTGCACCTCGCTGGAGGATTGGCCGCTCGAGAACCTCGGTTCACGCCCGTACGCGAAGACGCGGCCAATCCTCCACTCATTTCAGAGGTTCGCACCTCTCGCCGCCCGCCTGGCCCGCAGAGCTCGGGAAACCGCCTATCCTCGGTAGGAAGAGACCGGCGCTTCACCCCGCGCCGGATCGAGGCCGGCGCGGTACCCCCGCGCATCGCGAAGGTAGAAGAGAGAGCTGGATCCATGAGCGACCTTGCAGTGTTCGATCAGTACGAGTCCGAGGTGCGCGGGTACATTCGTTCATTCCCCGTCGTCTTCGAACGCGCGCAGGGTTCGGTGCTCACCGCAGAAGACGGCCGCGAGTACCTCGACTTCTTCAGCGGCGCCGGCGTCGTCAACTACGGGCACAACAATCCGGCGTTCACGCGTGCGCTGGTCGAGTACCTGCAGAGCGGTGGGATCATCCACGGCCTCGATATGGCGACATCCGCCAAACGCGACTTCATCGAAGCGTTCCAGCGTCTGGTGCTCGCACCGCGCGGCCTCGACTACAAGATCCAGTTCACCGGCCCGACGGGGGCGAACGCGGTGGAATCAGCGTTGAAACTCGCGCGCCAGGCGACCGGGCGACACAATGTGGTGGCCTTCACCAATGGCTTCCACGGCCTCAGCCTCGGTGCGCTCGCCGCAACCGGGAACGAGAAGTACCGTGCAGCGGGCGGTGTCTCGCTCGGCGACGTCGCACGACTGCCGTACGACGGGTACCTGGGCGACGACGTCGACACCCTCGACCTGCTCGAGCGCATGCTCGACGATCCGGGGTCGGGTCTCGACCTCCCCGCTGCGGTGATCGTCGAGACCATTCAGGGGGAGGGCGGCATCAATGTCGCACGTGCCAAGTGGTTGCGGCGTCTCCGCGCGATCACCGAGGAGCGCGGCATTCTGCTCATCGTCGACGACATCCAGTCGGGCGTGGGGCGCAGCGGTGCGTTCTTCAGCTTCGAGCAGGCGGGCATCGTGCCCGACCTCGTCACCGTGTCGAAGTCGATCTCGGCGTCGGGCCTGCCGATGGCGATCCTGCTGATGCGGCCGGAGATCGACGTGTGGAAGCCGGGCGCCCACACCGGCACGTTCCGCGGGAACAATCTCGCCTTCGTCTCTGCACGGGTTGCTCTGGAAACGTACTGGGCCGACACCGCCTTCACCGACGCGATCGCCGAGCGCGAAACGCAACTGCGCGCAGCGCTGGAACGCATCGCCGAGGAATTCCCGGCGGCCGGGTTCACCGTGCGTGGCCGCGGGCTGATGTACGGGCTCGCGTCGCCGTCTCGACCGCAGCTCGCCGGCGCCGTCTCCCAGGAGGCGTTCGCTCGGGGGGTGGTCATCGAGACGTCCGGTGCCCGAGACGAGGTGCTCAAGTTCCTGCCGGCGCTCACCATCACAGCGGAGGAGCTCGACCGCGGTATCGCCCGGGTGCGCGAAGCGCTCGCCGCCGCCCTCGCGGCCTGAAGCGAGCCGAGCACTGGTCTCGCTCCAGCCGCAGGCCGTCGGGGCGCATAACGGAGAGCACGATTCGATCACAAGGGCTTGTACACCTCCGACCCTGGAGGACTAGGGTTTAAGCACGGCGCCGCCTTCGGCGCGAGTCACCGAGGGGGCCACGTGATCGAGTTCGAACGGGTTTCGAAGGTGTTCCCAGGCGGTGCGACCGCCGTTCACGAGTTCTCGTGCACCATCCCGTCGCATCGCGCGGTGGTGCTGGTCGGTTCCTCCGGATCGGGCAAGACCACGCTCATGCGCATGGTCAACCGGATGGTCGATCCGACCTCCGGCCGGGTGCTCATCGACGGTGAAGACGTGCGCGACCGCAACGCCGTCGATCTGCGGCGCTCCATCGGGTACGTACTGCAGCAGGGCGGCCTGCTGCCGCATCGCACCGTCGCCGACAACGTCGCGACGGTCCCCGTGCTCACCGGGACCTCGCGCCGCGAAGCGCGACGGGCTGCGGGTGCGCTCCTCGAACGAGTCGGGCTGGATCCGGCGCTCGCCGAGCGATACCCGGCTCAGCTCTCCGGCGGCCAGCAGCAGCGCGTCGGCGTCGCCCGCGCACTGGCCTCCGATCCGAATATCCTGCTCATGGACGAGCCGTTCGGGGCCGTCGACCCGATCGTGCGTCGCGAGCTGCAGCAAGAACTGCTGAGACTGCAGGCCGAGCTGGGCAAGACCATCCTCTTCGTCACGCACGATGTGGACGAAGCGTTCTTGCTCGGAGACGAGGTCGTCGTGCTCGAAGCCGGCGGCCGGATCGCGCAGCGCGGCACTCCCGCCGAGATTCTCGGCAGCCCGGCGAACGACTTCGTGCGCGATTTCGTGGGCGCTGACCGCGGCGAGCGCCGCCTGCACGTCGTCGAGGACGGAGGTCAGCGCCTCGCCGTCGACGCGACCGGTCGTCCCGTCGGAGTGCTCGAACCGTGAACTGGCCGATTGCGAACTGGGAGTTCGTGCTCGAACTCGCCGTCAAGCACCTCCTGCTCAGTGTTCCGGCGATCCTCATCAGCGTGATCATCGCGGTGCCGATCGGGCGCCTGGCGTTCCGCAAGCCACGGCTCGGCGGCCCGTTGCTCTCGGTCGCCTCCCTCGCGTACGCGATTCCCGCGCTTCCCCTGCTCATCATCATCCCGGCGGTCATCGGCACTTCGCTGCGCTCGTGGCAGACGATGGTCGCCGCTCTGAGCGTGTACGGCGTCGCCCTGCTCGTGCGCACGGCGTGCGACGCATTCGCCTCGGTCGACGGCCAGCTCCGCGACGCTGCGCTGGCGATCGGGTTCGCGCCTCGCGGGCTGTTCTGGCGGGTCGATCTGCCGCTCGCGGTGCCCGTGCTGATCTCAGGCATCCGCGTGGTGTCGGTGTCGACGATCAGTCTCGTCACGCTCGGTGCGCTCATCGGGGTGCAGAGCCTGGGCACCCTGCTGACCGATGGGTTTCAGCGCGGCATCTTCGCCGAGATCTGGACGGGCGTCATCGCGACCGTGCTGCTCGCGCTGCTGCTCGACGTCGTGGTGCTCGCGATCGGTCGGGCCTTGACGCCGTGGACCCGCCGGGTATCGCAGCGCTCGGCTGATCGGCACCGTCCGGCTGCCGCGGCAGAGGCGGGGGAGCGCGCGTGAACCTCTTCGCCGACGCCATCGCCTGGCTGACCGATCCCGCGAACTGGAGCGGAAACGGGGGCATCCCCGCGCGACTGCTGCAGCACCTCGCCCTCGCCCTCGGAGCGCTCCTGCTCGCGAGTATCATCGCGCTCCCGCTCGGCGCCGTCATCGGGCACACCCGTCGCGGGGCCGGCGCCGTCGGAGCACTCGCGGGCGCGGCGCGCGCGCTGCCGACGCTCGGCGTGCTCACCCTGTTCGGCCTCGCGCTCGGGATCGGCATCACCGCGCCCGTGCTCGCGCTGATCGTGCTCGCAATCCCGTCCCTGCTGGCCGGGGCGTACGCGGGAGTGAGCGCGATCGAGCCATCGATCCCGTCAGCCGCGAAAGCCGTGGGGTTCAGCCCGGTGCAGGTGCTGTTGCGGGTCGAGCTCCCGCTCGCGCTGCCCGTGATGATCGGCGGCGTGCGCGCCGCGACCCTGCAGGTGGTGTCGACGGCGACGCTCGCCGCGTACACCTCCGACGTCGGCCTCGGCCGGTATCTGTTCTCCGGGCTGAAGTCGCGGGACTACGGGCTCATGCTCGCCGGTGCGCTCCTCGTCATCGCGCTGACGCTCCTGCTCGAGATTCTGCTGGCGCTGTTCCAACGCATGGCGAGTCGCCGGATCGCACGCGTGCCCGAAGCCACGGGCTGACCCGCCCACGACTCCCCACCCCACCGAACGCACTCCCGACCGAGAGGAACCGACCATGCAACGTCGACCCGCACTGCGCTCCGCCCGATGGGGCGCCGCCTTCGCCGCAGGAGCCATCGCGCTCACTGCGGCCTCACCGGCTGCTCGAGCAGCGACCCGCTCTCCGAGGACGGGGGTGCAGGTGACACCGCTTCCGCCGAGGGCGGCACGATCGTCGTCGGCTCGCAGGACTACTACTCCAACGAGATCATCGCTGAGATCTACGCACAGGCGCTCGAAGCCGACGGGTTCGACGTCGACCGCCAGTTCCGCATCGGGCAGCGCGAGGTCTACCTGCCCGAGATCGAGAGCGGCAAGATCGACCTGTTCCCCGAGTACAGCGGAAACCTGCTCCAGTACTTCGAGGCCGACGCGCCGGAGCGCGTATCGGACGAGGTCTACGACGCGCTGGTGGAAGCCATGCCAGAGGGTCTGCGCGTGCTCGAGCAGTCTCCCGCCACGGATCAGGACACGTACGTCGTGACTCGCGAGTTCGCAGAGAAGTGGGATCTCGAGACGGTCGAGGACCTGGGGAACGTCACCGACCCGCTGACGTTCGGCTCCAACTCGGAGGCCGAGACGCGGCCCTACGGTCCGGCCGGGCTCGCCGAGACCTACGGCATCGAAGGCGTGCAGTTCACGCCGATCGAGGACAGCGGTGGGCCGCTGACGGTGAAGGCCCTCAAGGACGGCGCGATCCAGTTCGCGAACATCTACTCCGCGGATCCGTCGCTCGCCGCGAACGACCTCGTCACCCTCGAAGACACGAAGGGTATCTTCCTCGCCTCGCATGTCGTGCCGATCGCGAGCGAGAAGATCGATGATCAGGCCGAGAGCGTGATCAACGAGGTCGACGCGGCGCTGAGCCCGGAGGACCTCGTCGAACTCAACGGGCAGAGCGTGAACGATGAGCGTTCGGCT
Source organism: Leucobacter manosquensis (assembly GCF_018304845.1). Lineage (NCBI taxonomy): Bacteria > Bacillati > Actinomycetota > Actinomycetes > Micrococcales > Microbacteriaceae > Leucobacter > Leucobacter manosquensis. The sequence goes on from NZ_JAFEVO010000001.1 coordinate 3,059,824, forward strand.
GCCGACATCGCGAAGGAATGGCTCGACGGCCAGTCCTTCTAAGGTCGATGCTCCGGCGCGGGGCGGCGGCACGGGGCTCACCGGGTCAGCCGTAGGATCTCGGTATGGAGAATTCTGCGGCTGACCTGGCGATCATCGGCTCCGGGTCGGGCAACTCCCTCATCACGCCGTTCTGGGACTCGCGCCGCGTGGTCATCGCAGAAGCGGGCGTCTTCGGCGGGACCTGCCTGAACGTCGGCTGCATCCCGACGAAGATGTTCGTGCGGCCCGCAGCCCTCGCCCGGGTGCCGGAGGAGGCTGCCCGTCTGGGGGTCGTGCAGCGCACGGAGTCCGTCGACTGGCCCGGCATGCGGGACCGGATCTTCGGTCGCATCGACGCGATCTCCGCGGCCGGAGAGCGCTATCGTCGCGACGACCTCGACCATGTCGAGCTGATCTCCCAGCAGGTGCGGCTCACGGGCACGCACAGCTTCGAGAGCTCCGATGGTGCACGCGTCGACGCCGCGCAGTTGGTCATCGCGGCTGGGTCCCGCGCCGTCCTGCCGGAGATCCCCGGCATCGATCTGCCGCACGTGCACACCTCGGACACGGTGATGCGGCTGGCGGAGCTGCCGAAACGCGTGCTCGTGATCGGCGGCGGATACATCGCCGCCGAGTTCGCGAACGTGTTTTCGGCGTTCGGCTCCGAGGTCGTGCAGGTGCACCGCGGTGCCCAGCTGCTCAAGCGGGCGGATGCGGATATCGCCTCGCGTTTCACCGCGGAAGCGGCGCGGCAGTGGGATCTGAGGCTCGATCGAGATGTCACCGCGATCCGTCACGCCGATGACGGCGGTGTGATCGCGGACCTCGCTCCGAGCGGCTCGCCTGCACTCCACGCAGAGCCCGGCAGTGCAGAGCGCGTCGCTGCCGACATCGTGCTCGTCGCCACGGGCCGCAGGCCGAATTCCGACCGTGTCGGAGCGGCCGAGGCCGGCCTCGATCTGCACCCCGATGGCCGCATCGCCGTCGACTCCTTCCAGCGCGTGCTCTCCGGCGGCAAGCCGGTGCGGGGGCTCTACGCGCTCGGCGACATCAGCTCGGCTGCTCAGCTCAAGCATGTCGCGAATCACGAGGCGCGCGTGGTGGCGCACAATCTCGAGCACCCGGACGATCTCCGCGAGTCGCGGCGAGACGCCGTTCCGTCCGCAGTCTTCACCGACCCGGAGGTTGCGCAGGTCGGACTCACGGAGGCGGAGGCCGTCACCGCTCTCGGAGCGGAGCACGTCACCTCGTATCTGCAGGCGTACGGCGACACGGCCTATGGTTGGGCGCTCGAGGACAGCTCTGGCGTGTTCAAGGTGATCGCCGACCGCAGGGACGGGCGCATTCTCGGAGCCCACGTGATGGGGTACCAGGCGTCCAACCTGATTCAGGTGGTGATCTCGGCGATGAGCTTCGGCATCGATGCGCACACCGCGGCGCGAGGCCAGTACTGGATTCATCCGGCGCTCATGGAGGTCGCCGAGAATGCGCTCCTCGGACTCGACGTCGCGACGCCCTCCAGCGCGCGGTGATCAGTTGCTGCGGAGCCAGAGGGCTCAGGACGAGCCGGGTGCCGTATCGCCGATCAGCTTCGGAAAGATGATGTCGGTGTTGAGCGGAGCCATGTCGGATCGCTGATCCCGTGGATCGACCCACTCGAGCGCCTCGATCTCGGCGTGAGGTTTCGCTGAGCCTGCTGGGGCTACGAAGGGGTGCTCGAACACCGTCGCCTCGACGACGTGCCCCGGTTCGTTCGCCGCACGTGCTCGGAACACGCCGATCAGACGCAGGGCATCGCGCTCGAGCGAGACACCGAGTTCCTCACCGAACTCCCGCACAGCTGTGTCGATCGCGAGTTCGCCCGGCTCGTGCTTACCTCCCGGGAGCATGAGCGAGGCGGTGCCGCGCTTGCGCACGTTGAGCACGCGGCCGTCGGCGTCGCGCATGACGACGGCGCTCACCCGGATCGTGCGGGCCTCCGCGCCGTTCACGGGACGTACCCCGGTGCGCTCGGGAGACCGAAGAACTCTTCGAGCGTGGTGACACCGCTCTCGCGCATCTCTGCGGCGAGTTCGGTGCCGACGTACCGGAAGTGCCAGGGCTCCGGCATGAACCCCGTGACGTCTTGCTTGCCATCGGGATAGCGCACGATGAACCCGTGCTCGGCGGCGTGCTCGGCGAGCCAGACGCCGGCCGGCGTATCGCCGAAGCACCCGGCGAGGTAGCACTCCCCGTGATCGTCGAAGTCGACGACCAGACCGGTCTGATGCTCGGAATGCCCGGGGCGTGCGGAATAGGTATCCGCTGCATCCGCCCCGTCGCGCGACACGTATCCGTCGTAGAGCGCGACCTGCGTGGCGTAGTCCCGGTACGCGCTGATGATGCGCACATCGATGCCGGCCGAGGCGGCCGCGGCGACGAGAGACTCCACGGCGCGCGCGGCCGGTTCGCGCAAGGGCTGGGCGAACTCGTTCTCCACCCCCGCAGGCATCACGAGATCGTCGGGCGCGAAATCGATCGGCTGGAGCGGGCGCGTCTTGTTCGTGACGACCCAGATCGAGGCGGGGTCATCGAGCGAGTGCGCGCTCGCATCGAACTCGGATGCGGCGGATTCGGGCGCACCCGATCCGTCGGCACTCGGCTCCCGGGACGCCGTCGGGGCCGGGGAATCACCAGCATCCGTCTGCGGCGACCTCTCCGGCTCGGGTGCGCAACCCGCGAGTGCGATCGCTGCCGCTGAGATGGAGAGCACCGCGAGGACCGTGCTGAACTGTCTCGGGGCCATGCGTTCATGCTACCGGGGCGGGTGCCGCCGACTGCCGCGGCGCATAGCCTTGACTCGTTTCGCCCGGAGCGGCGCGGAGGAGGCCCGGCTCGTCCCGGCTACGCTGGTGCCATGCAGGACGGCAGGGAGAATCAGGCGGGCATGCCGGCGGCATACACCCCGATCGCGGTCACCGGAAAGCGACGCTTCCCCCGTCGCACGCGCCGCATCATCGCCATCTCGGCCGTCGTGGTGGTCGTGCTCGGGCTCGGCGGCACCGCGGCGGCGCTCGTCTGGGGCCCCGATCGCGAACCCGGTGCACCCAGCACCGCCGAGGATGCGTCGCCGACCCCTGACCCGTCACCGACCGTCGAGCCGGAGGGGGCGACCGAACCGGATCCCGCCGCAGGGGAAGAGGAGGACGGGCGCGTGCGTGTGATCGCCATGGGCGACATGCTTCCGCACGATTCCGTCAATGCGAATGCCCTCCAGCCCGATGGCGCATACGACTACGGACAGTTCTTCTCTGGCATCGCCCCGCAGCTGGAAGCCGCAGACGTCGCGTTCTGCAACCAGGAGGTGCCGAGTGCCGGAGCAGACTTCGGCGTCAGCGGCTACCCGACGTTCAACGCGCCCCCGGAGTTCGCCGGAGCACTGCACGGAGTGGCGGGCTGCGACCTCGTGAATCTCGCGACGAACCACAGTGCCGATCTCGGCGCTGCTGGCATCGCCGGCACCCGAGGCGTCTGGGACGGGTTGACGCCCGCCGCCGTCGACGGTGCGAACCGGAGCGCCGAGGAGCAGCGCGCCGTTCCGGTATTCGAACAGGGCGGGATGACGTTCGCACTGGTCTCTTTCGCCGAGTACTCGAACGCACCCATCGACGGGGTGTCGCTGAACATGATGAGCGATGACGCCCTCGTGAGCGATCTGATGACGCAGGCGAACGAGCTCGCCGATGTCGTGGTCGTGTCGGCTCACTGGGGTACGGAGGATTCGCACGAGGTAAATGATCAGCAAACCGCGTTCGCGCAGCGGGTCGCCGATCTCGGCGCCGACGTCATCATCGGCACCGGACCCCACGTGCTGCAGCCGGTCGCCTGGCTCGACCGGTCCGACGGCGGGCGCGCACTCGTGTGGTACTCGGTCGGCAACATGCTGAACACCCAGCTCGAACTCGCCCAGCGCACCGGTGTGATCGCGGGTTTCGAAGCGGTGCGCGATCCGGCATCGGGGGCGGTCGCCATCGAGAATCCCACGGCGATCCTCACGTACATGCACTACGACTGGAGCGCGGAGCAGGAGGCCGCCGGCGACCTGCTCGCGCGGACGAACCTCTCGATCACGCCACTCGCCCAATCGGGCGAGCTTCTCGCGACGACGCGTTTCGGGGTGACGGCCGAGCAGCAGATGGAGGCGTCGGCGGCGATCCTCGGTCCCGACGTCGCCATCGTTCCCGAGTAGCGGCGCTCGCGCGCCCCGCGTCAGTCGGAGAGCGCGCGGTAGTCGTCGATGCCGAGTCGATCGTCGATCACCGGGAACTCGGCGCGCACCGTGCCGACCTGCGCAGGGTCGACATCGACGATCAGCACCTCCTCACCGTCGCCGCACTCGGCGACGACGCGCCCTGAAGGGTCGACGACCCGGCTGAATCCTCCGAGCTCCACTCCGGCCTGACTGCCGCACGCGTTGGTGGCGATGACCCAGAGCTGGTGCTCCACGGCTCGCGCCTGGGTGAGGAGCCGCCAGTGCTCGCGTCGCGCGGCGGGCCAAGCCGCTGGAACGATGGCAGTTTCCGCTCCGCGTGCACTGAGCTCCTGCCAGAGCCCGGGGAATCGGAGGTCGTAGCACGTCGTGCTCGCTGTGGCGCCGAGTGCTGCTGCGGTCACGCTCAGCGAGTGCCCCGGCGTGAGCAGCTGAGATTCCTGCGACTGATAGCCGAACACGTGGATCTTGCGATAGGTCTGAACGACACGGCCGTTCGCGTCGACCAGCACGGCCGTGTTGTGCAGCTGCCCATCGGCGCCCCGCTCGACGATGCTCCCCAGATGAACCTCGCTGCTGAGATGGCGGGCCACCCGCTGCACCATCCGAACCGTCGGACCATCGAGGGACTCAGCGCGCTCGGCGTACCGGTCGAACGCGAAGTACCCGGCGCTCCACAGCTCGGGCAGCGTGACCAGATCGACGTGCTCCAATCGCCGCAGCAGCTCTTCGACGCGTTCGACGCGTTCCTGCGGCGTCTCGTCGTCGGGGCTCGCGATCTGAGCGATGGCGACGCGTCGGGAGCCGGAGTGCGCGGAGTCGGGGTGCGATTGCATGTCTCACAGCCTAGGCGAGGCGCGCCACGTACGTCAGGAGAGACCGGCGTGGCAGGATGGGACGTGCTCGGTCGCGCCGCGACCCGGGCGGCGACCACGACGGGACGGGTGAAGGAATGACGATCGACACGGCCGAGTTCCCCGATCCCGATGGCCCAGAGGATCGTCCGACGCCGCCGGGCAACCCCGGGTGGCTCAGTGAGGACGAGCTGAGCTTCGTGCGCGGCCGGATGCCGATCATGTACGTTGAGGCGGTTCCGGTGCGGCTCGACGGGCTCGGTCAGGTGGTCGAAGTCGGTCTCCTCCTCCGCAGCACCCCCGAAGGCGTGATGCGGAGATCGCTCGTGTCCGGCAGGGTCCGATACGGCGAGACGCTGCGCGAAGCGCTCTTCCGCCACCTCGAGAATGATCTCGGGCCGATGGCCTTCCCGCAGATGCCGGCCGCGCTCGTGCCGGCACAGGTGGCGGAGTACTTCCCGATGCCTGGGATCTCGCCCTTCGTCGATGATCGGCAGCACGCTGTCTCGCTCGTCTACGTCGTACCGGTCACCGGCACGTGCAACCCCCGTCAGGATGCGCTCGAGGTGACGTGGATGGCGCCCGAGGAGGCGACGGCTCCGGCGACGCTGGAGGAATTCTCGAACGGCCGCGGCGCGCTGCTGCGTCAGGCGCTGTCTTCGATCAGCTGCTGACTCTGGCTCGCCCCCGATCCTGCGTCGTCAGCTTCAGCGTCTGCGCCAGGTGATGACGTGGCTGGGCGAGAACGATTTCGCGCACTTGCCGCAGGAGTGCACGCGCGTGGGCTTGCGGAATCTGAAGTGCTCGTGCCCCGCTGAGCAGAGCCCTAGCCACGGGGCTCGCTCGTGGGCGATCTCGCCGTGATGGGTGACGCCGCCGACGTACCCGATCTCCCGCGCGATCGTCTTCCAGGCGGCGCCGTGGCCAGCCGCGGGCCCCGCGAGCGCGTGCGCGACCTCGTGCAGCAGCACCTGGTGGATTTCGTCGTCGTCGAACTTCTCCGCCAGATACCGCGACACCGTGATGCGCCGCTCCGTGTAATTGCAGAGGCCGGCGCGCCGCTTGGCGTTGTCGAACGCGAAAGACCACCGCTGCTCGGTGCGATCTGCCGACGAGAGGTGCATCCTGATGAGCGCGTCCGCCCACACGCGCACGCGCGCGAGATCCGCCATGCGCTCAGTTCCGCTCGAAGAGCGCCCGCGCCGGCTCGGGGGAGTCGACCGCCGTCTCGTCCGTCACCGGGGACGTGCCGCGTGCAAGGTCGTCGAACTCCCGCCCGACGAGCATGCGCGCGGGATGCGGGCCGCCCGCGAGCAGCCGCGGCAGCCAATCGAGGGATTCGAGGTCGGTGTCGGAGGCGATGAAGACGACGTTGCCGAAGCGGCGGCCCTTCAGCACCTGCGGCTCGGCCACCGCGGCCGTCGACGCGAAGAGGCCCGCGAGCGTCGCCGCTTGCCCGCGCACGAACGGGAGACCGGCTCCGTCGGCGGCGTTGACCACGATGAGGCCGTCGGGAGCGAGAAACGGCCGCAGCAAGGAGTAGAACTCGGTGCTCGAGACGTGCGCCGGAGTGCGTGCGCCGGCGAAGATGTCGACGACGACGAGGTCCATCGCTCCCCGCATCCCGTCTGGCAGCCGACCCAGCACCTCGCGCGCATCACCGCGGCGCACCCGGATGCTCGCTCGTTTCGGCAGCGGGGCCGCCTCGCGAACGAGATCGACGAGCGCGCCTTCGAGCTCGATGACCTGCTGGCGGCTTCCGGGCCGCGTGGCTTCGATGTAGCGGGGCAGGGTGAATGCTCCTCCGCCCAGGTGGAGGGCGGAGACGGGGTTCCCGCCGGGGCGGAACAGGTCGATGACATGGCCGATGCGCCGGATGTACTCGAAGAACAGCTCCGAGGGATCGCCCAGGTTCACATGGGACTGCGGCGTGCCGTCGACGAGCAGCTGCACGGCTCCCGGCACCCAGCGATCCTCCTCGACTTCGGCTCGCAGGCCCGACGACAGGGTGACCGCAGCCGGAAGCTGGGTCACGGCTGCCCGAGACGGAGCTCGGCGATCTTCTGCAGCATGTCGGCGTTGGACGGCTCGACCTGGTGGCTGCTGTCGGGATAGAGGATGACGGGAATGTTGGTGCGCCCGCTGATATCTCGGGCCACCTCCGCGGCAGCCGGATCCTGCACGAGATCGATGTAGCGATACGGCGCCGACGAGCGATCGAAGATGAGCTTGGCGCGGCGGCAGTCCCCGCACCAGTCGGCTCCGAAGATCACGGTCTCCGTTGCGGATTGCGGGTGGTCGGCCGGCGCGTCGCTCATGCGGTCCAGCCTACGCCCCGTCGGAGGCACCGGCTTCGGCGCCATGTCAACGACGGATCGCTGGAGCGGATGCCGGGTCGAACCAGAGCCGGCGGGCGATGACCGCGGCGGCGATACCGAGCAGAGCGCCGGCGATGGTGTCGGTGAGCCAGTGCACGTGCAGCGCCGTGCGGCTCCACATCATGGCGACGATCCAGAGCGCCGCCGCGGCGATGATCCAGTTTCGTAGTCGCGCATCGATGCGTTCGGAGCCGATGACGACCAGCACGACCGAGACGGCCAGCGCGGCGGCGCCCATGGAGTGCCCGGACGGGTATGAGGCGCCGAAGCTCTCGAAGAGCTGGCCGGTCGGTCTCGTGCGCAGGGTGAGCGCTTTGACGGCCTCCGACGCGATGACGCCGAGTACCGCCGCGGTGAGGATCGCGGCCCCGTCTCTCGGTCTGCGGAGCGCGAAGCAGAGCGCTCCGAGGATCGCGGCGCACGCCGCCGCTCCGATCCCGTCGCCGACCTGTGCGAGGAACACGGCGACCGCGAAGAGGGCCGATCCGCGCTCGATCGACACCGTGTCGGCCCACCAGGTGTCGATCGCGAAGACGCTCGTCTGTGCGAAGCGCTGGTAAGCGCCGAAGGCCGCGATCAGGAGCACGGTGGCGATGGACGCCGCCACTGCGGCGGGCGGGGGAGTGCGTCGGGCTGCTGCCGACGGCTGCGGTCGAGGAGCGGGAGCGCTGTCGGAGGGGGCCATTCCGATACGGTAATCGAGGCGCCTGTGAGCGCCTCCGCGAACGGCCGACCGAGGCGAATCCGAGGCGTGATCCCCATGCCGTCGCGATTCGGAATGTGGCACTGGACATGCGATAACGATGCTGTTACAGTTGACAGTTGCACTACGGACACGAGTGTGCCTGCATATATCGGTAGGCCCCGGGAGCTGGCGCGAAAGCGCAGATGAGCCTCGATTGCGTGATCCTGAAGCAATTCTCGCAAGACCAGGTCAACCGGCCCGACGGGGCCCACGGAGGTAGTTTCCTTGGCTGCTGCGCGCAACGCATCGTCCACCCAGAACCCGAAGAACGGCCGCGATCACCAGCGGCTCTCCTTCGCCAAGATTTCCGACACGCTGTCGGTGCCGAACCTGCTGGCACTGCAGCTCGAGAGCTTCGACTGGCTCGTCGGCAACGACACGTGGAAATCACGTGTCGTCGAGGCGCAAGCTCAGGGGCGCGATGACATCGCGCTCAAGAGCGGCCTCGAGGAGATCTTCGATGAGATCTCGCCGATCGAAGACAACGCCGGAACGATGCAGCTCTCGTTCGAGAACCCGATTCTCGACGAGCAGAAGTTCACCATCGAGGAGTGCAAGGAGCGCGGCAAGACCTACGCCGCGCCGCTGTACGTCGAGGCGGCGTTCTACAACACCGAGACGCAGGTGCTGAAGAGCCAGACGGTCTACATGGGCGATTTCCCCATCATGACCGGCAAGGGCACCTTCATCATCAACGGCACCGAGCGCGTCATCGTGTCGCAGCTCGTCCGCAGCCCCGGAGTGTACTTCGAGCGCGCGCAGGAGAAGACGAGCGATAAGGATGTCTTCACCGCCCGCGTGATCCCGAGCCGCGGTGCGTGGCTCGAGTTCGAGGTCGACAAGCGCGACCAGGTCGGCGTGCGCATCGACCGCAAGCGCAAGCAGTCGGTCACGGTCTTCCTGAAGGCGCTCGGCATGACGAGCGAGGAGATCCTCGAGGAGTTCGCCGGCTACGAGTCGATCGCACTCACCCTGGAGAAGGACGCGATCGTCACGCAGGAAGAGGCGCTCAAGGACATCTACCGCAAGCAGCGTCCGGGCGAGCAGGTGGCCATCGAGGCCGCGCGTGCACTGCTCGACAACAGCTACTTCAACTCGAAGCGCTACGACCTCGCGAAGGTCGGCCGGTACAAGATCAACCGCAAGCTCGGCGTCGATGCGCCGATCACCGATTCGGTGCTGTCGCTCGAAGACATCGTTGCGACGATCAAGTACCTGGTCGGACTGCACGCCGGCACCGAGACCCTCCCCGGCACCCGCGAGGGCAAGCCGGTCGATCTGCGCCTCGAGACCGACGACATCGATCACTTCGGCAACCGTCGCATCCGCGCTGTCGGCGAGCTGATCCAGAACCAGGTGCGCACCGGCCTCAGCCGGATGGAGCGCGTCGTGCGCGAGCGCATGACGACGCAGGACATCGAGGCGATCACGCCGAACACCCTGATCAACACGCGACCCGTGCTGGCCGCGATCAAGGAGTTCTTCGGAACGTCGCAGCTCTCGCAGTTCATGGATCAGAACAACCCGCTCGCGGGCCTGACCAACAAGCGCCGTCTCTCCGCGCTGGGCCCGGGCGGTCTCTCCCGCGACCGCGCAGGCGTCGAGGTGCGAGACGTGCACCCGTCGCACTACGGCCGCATGTGCCCGATCGAGACCCCTGAAGGCCCGAACATCGGCCTGATCGGCGCCCTCGCGACGTTCGCGCGCATCAACGCGTTCGGCTTCATCGAGACGCCCTACCGCCGGGTCGTTGACGGCAAGGTGACCGACCAGGTCGATTACCTCACCGCGCACGAAGAGGACGAGTACCTCATCGCGCAGGCCGGCGCACCGCTCACCCAGGACGGAACGTTCGCCGAGAAGCAGGTGCTCGCGCGCCCCCGCGGCTCAGAGGTCATCATGGTCGACGCCGAGCGCGTGGGCTACATGGATGTCTCGCCCCGTCAGATGGTGTCGGTCGCGACCTCGCTGATCCCCTTCCTCGAGCACGACGACGCGAACCGCGCGCTCATGGGCGCCAACATGCAGCGTCAGGCCGTTCCGCTCGTGCGCAGCGAGTCGCCCGTGGTCGGAACCGGTATGGAGGGCTATGCGGCCATCGACGCCGGTGACGTGATCACCGCGGCCAAGTCCGGCGTCGTCGAGGAGGTCTCTGCGGACTTCGTCACGATCCAGGAGGACGAAGGCGGCTCGAAGAGCTACTTCATGCGCAAGTTCGACCGCTCGAACCAGGGCACGAACTACAACCACCGGGTCATCGTCAAGGCAGGCGAGCGCATCGAGGCCGGCGAGGTCATCGCAGACGGTCCCGCGACGGAGAACGGCGAGCTCGCGCTCGGCAAGAACCTGCTCGTCGCGTTCATGTCGTGGGAGGGTCACAACTTCGAGGACGCGATCATCCTGAGCCAGAACCTGGTGAAGGACGACACGCTCTCGTCGATCCACATCGAGGAGTACGACGTCGATGCCCGCGACACCAAGCTCGGCAAGGAGGAGATCACGCGTGACCTCCCGAACGCCAGCATGGAGGCGCTGAAGGATCTGGACGAGCGCGGCATCATCCGGATCGGCGCCGAGGTCACCCCCGGCGACATCCTCGTCGGCAAGGTCACCCCGAAGGGCGAGACCGAGCTCTCCGCCGAAGAGCGCCTGCTCCGCGCGATCTTCAACGAGAAGAGCCGCGAGGTGCGCGATACGTCGCTCAAGGTGCCGCACGGCGTCTCGGGCACCGTCACCTCCGTCAAGGTGTTCGACGCCGAGAACGACAACGACGACGAGCTCGGCTCCGGCGTGAACCAGCGCGTGGTCGTCTACATCGCTCAGAAGCGCAAGATCACCGAGGGCGACAAGCTGGCCGGTCGTCACGGCAACAAGGGCGTCATCTCGAAGATCCTCCCGGTCGAAGACATGCCGTTCCTCGAAGACGGCACGCCCGTCGACGTGATCCTGAACCCGCTGGGCATCCCGGGCCGCATGAACTTCGGTCAGGTCCTCGAGGTCCACCTCGGCTGGATCGCGAAGCAGGGCTGGAAGGTCGAGGGCACCCCTGAGTGGGCCGCCAAGCTCTCCCAGCAGGCGCTCGAGGCAGCACCGAACACCAAGGTGGCAACGCCGGTGTTCGACGGCGCTTCCGAGGCGGAGATCGCCGGCCTGCTCGATTCGACGCTCGTCACCCGTGACGGCGATCGCCTCATCGACTCCTCCGGCAAGACGCGCCTGTTCGACGGACGCTCCGGCGAGCCGTACCCGTACCCGATCTCGGTCGGCTACATGTACATCCTGAAGCTGCACCACCTCGTCGACGACAAGATCCACGCGCGCTCGACCGGCCCGTACTCGATGATCACCCAGCAGCCCCTGGGCGGCAAAGCGCAGTTCGGCGGACAGCGCTTCGGTGAGATGGAAGTGTGGGCGCTCGAGGCGTACGGCGCCGCATACGCGCTGCAGGAACTGCTCACCGTGAAGTCCGATGACATCCTCGGGCGCGTGAAAGTGTACGAGGCGATCGTGCGCGGGGAGAACATCCCCGAGCCCGGTGTGCCCGAGTCCTTCCGAGTGCTCATGAAGGAGATGCAGTCGCTCTGCCTGAACGTCGAGGTGCTCAACGCTGACGGCAACGCCGTCAACCTGCGCGACAACGACGACGAGGCGCACCGCACCGCGGAAGAGCTCGGCATCAATCTCTCCACCCGCTTCGAATCCTCGTCGATCGACGAGATCTAAGCCGGCGTCACCTTCACTTTTACTGAAATCCCCAAGGAGAACATTTTGCTCGAGGGTACGAGTTTCAACGAGCTGCAGATCCGTCTCGCCACGGCTGAAGACATCCGCAGCTGGTCGTTCGGCGAGGTCAAGAAGCCGGAGACCATCAACTACCGCACGCTGAAGCCCGAGAAGGACGGTCTGTTCGGCGAGCAGATCTTCGGGCCGAGCCGCGACTGGGAGTGCGCGTGCGGCAAGTACAAGCGCGTCCGCTACAAGGGCATCGTCTGCGAGCGCTGCGGCGTCGAGGTGACGAAGTCCAGCGTCCGTCGTGAGCGCATGGGCCACATCGAGCTCGCTGCGCCCGTGACGCACATCTGGTACTTCAAGGGCGTGCCGTCGCGTCTCGGCTACCTGCTCGACATGGCGCCGAAGGACCTCGAGAAGGTCATCTACTTCGCGGCGTACATGATCATCGACATTGATGAAGAGGGCCGTCACGAGGACCTGGGCGAACTGGAAGCCGAGCTGCGTCTCGAGCTGAAGGCGCTCGAGGATCAGCGCGACATCTCGATCGCGCAGCGTCAGCAGCAGGCGGAATCCGACCTCGCAGCGCTCGAAGCCGAAGGGGCGAAGGCCGATCAGCGCCGTCGCGCCGAGGCTTCGGCCGAGAAGGAGATGACCGCCATCCGCAAGGGCTTCGACGACGACATCGCTCGTCTGCAGCGCGTGTGGGAGGACTTCCGCAACCTGAAGGTCGGCGACCTCAAGCCCGAGGACGCGGTGTTCGCGGACCTGCAGGATCGCTACGGCGACTACTTCGAGGCGTACATGGGCGCCGAGGCGATCAAGAAGCGTCTCGAGTCGTTCGACCTCGCCGCCGAATCGGAGACCCTGCACCTGCAGATCGCCGAGGGCAAGGGCCAGAAGAAGATCCGCGCGATCAAGCGCCTCAAGGTGGTCAGTTCCTTCCTGCAGACGGGTGCGAGCCCGGCCGCGATGGTGCTCGACGTGGTTCCCGTGATCCCGCCCGAGCTCCGCCCGATGGTGCAGCTCGACGGCGGTCGCTTCGCGACCTCCGACCTCAACGATCTCTACCGTCGCGTGATCAACCGCAACAACCGCCTGCGCCGCCTGCTCGACCTGGGCGCGCCGGAGATCATCGTGAACAACGAGAAGCGCATGCTGCAGGAGGCCGTCGACGCACTGTTCGACAACGGCCGTCGCGGTCGCCCCGTGACGGGCACCGGCAACCGCGCCCTCAAGTCGTTGAGCGACATGCTCAAGGGCAAGCAGGGTCGCTTCCGTCAGAACCTGCTCGGCAAGCGCGTCGACTACTCGGGGCGTTCGGTCATCGTCGTCGGCCCGCAGCTCAAGCTGCACCAGTGCGGTCTGCCCAAGCAGATGGCGCTCGAGCTGTTCAAGCCGTTCGTCATCAAGCGCCTCATGGATCTGTCGCACGCGCAGAACGTGAAGGCCGCGAAGCGCATGGTCGAGCGCGCGCGCTCCGAGGTGTGGGACGTGCTCGAGGAGATCATCCGCGAGCGCCCCGTGCTGCTCAACCGCGCACCGACGCTCCACCGCCTGGGTATCCAGGCGTTCGAGCCGCAGCTCGTCGAGGGCAAGGCCATCCAGCTGCACCCCCTCGTCTGCGCTGCGTTCAACGCGGACTTCGACGGCGACCAGATGGCAGTCCACCTGCCGCTCTCGGTGGAGGCCCAGGCCGAAGCGCGCGTGCTCATGCTCGCGTCGAACAACATCCTGAAGCCCTCCGACGGGCGCCCGGTGACCCTGCCGTCGCAGGATATGATCATCGGCCTGCACCACCTGACGACGATCAAGCGCGATTCCGTCGGCACCGGCCGTGCGTTCGGATCGATCGCCGAAGCGATTCTCGCGATGGACGAGGGCACCCTCGACCTCGGCGCGCTCGTGAAGATCCGTCTGATCGGGTACACCGACGAGAACGGCGTGACGTCGGAGAAGCCGGTGCTCGTGGAGACGTCGCTCGGACGAGCGATCTTCAACGAGGCGCTGCCGGCCGACTACGCCTACTTCGAGCGCGTCGCAGACAAGGGAACGCTCTCGAGCCTGGTCAACGATCTCGCCGAGCGCTACCCCAAGGTGGAGGTCGCGGCGACGCTCGACCGCATCAAGGACGCGGGCTTCCACTGGGCTTCGCGCTCCGGTGTGACCGTCTCGCTCTCGGACGTCGTGACGCCCTCCAACAAGGGTGAGATCATCGCCGAGCACGAGAAGCGCGCGGCGAAGGTCGAGCGCGACTACGAGCGCGGCATGATCCAGGACAGCGAGCGCAAGAAGGCGCTGACCGAGATCTGGACGGAGGCGACCGATGAGGTGGCCGCCGCCATGCGCGAGCAGTTCCCGGAGGACAACACGATCTTCCGCATGGTGTCTTCCGGTGCTCGTGGTAACTGGCTGCAGATCCGCAACATCGCCGGTATGCGCGGCCTGGTGTCGAACCCGAAGGGTGAGATCATTCCTCGCCCGATCATCAACTCGTACCGCGAGGGCCTGTCGGTCGCCGAGTACTTCATCGCGACCCACGGTGCTCGAAAGGGTCTGGCCGACACCGCGCTCCGCACCGCCGACTCGGGATACCTCACCCGTCGTCTGGTGGACGTGTCGCAGGATGTCATCATCCGCGAAGAGGATTGCGGCACCCGTCGCGGTCTCGATCTCCCGATCGCCGCCCCTGACGCCAACGGCGTGCTGGTGCGCGACGAGAACGTCGAGAACTCGGTCTACGCCCGCACGCTCGCCGCTGACGCGGTGAACGGCGAGGGCGCAGTCGTCGCCCAGGCGGGCGAGGACGTGGGCGATGTGCTCATCGAGAAGCTCGTCGATGGCGGAGTCACCGAGATCAAGGTGCGCTCCGTGCTCACCTGCGAGTCGGCTGTCGGCGTCTGCGCGACCTGCTACGGCCGCTCGCTCGCGACCGGTCAGCGCGTCGATATCGGCGAGGCCGTCGGCATCATCGCGGCGCAGTCGATCGGTGAACCCGGCACGCAGCTGACGATGCGCACCTTCCACACCGGTGGTTCCGCATCGGCGGACGACATCACGCAGGGTCTGCCCCGTGTGCAGGAGCTCTTCGAGGCTCGTACCCCGAAGGGTGCGTCGCCGATCGCCGAGGCTGCGGGTCGCGTCGTCATCGACGATTCCGAGAAGAGCCGTCGCATTCTCCTCACGCCGGATGACGGCACGGAGGAGAAGGCATACCCGGTGCTGAAGCGCTCGACGCTGCTCGTCGAAGACGGCGATCACGTGGAGCTGGGTCAGCCCTTCCTCGCGGGAACGCTCGACCCGAAGGACATCCTCCAGGTCGGCTCCACCGAGGGCGGCAAGCACATCCCGGGCGAGCGCGCGGTGCAGAAGTACCTCGTCGAGGGCGTGCAGGGCGTCTACCGCTCGCAGGGCGTGCCGATCCACGATAAGCACATCGAGGTCATCGTGCGCCAGATGCTGCGCAAGGTCACCGTCGTCGATCACGGCGAGACGGAGCTGCTCCCGGGCGAGCTCGTCGATCGTGCGCGCTACCAGCGGATCAACCGCGAAGCGCTGCTCGACACGAAGCGTGCGGCAACGGCGCGACCTGAGGTCATGGGTATCACCAAGGCGTCGCTCGCGACCGAGTCGTGGCTCTCCGCCGCCTCCTTCCAGGAGACGACGCGCGTGCTCACCCAGGCTGCGATGGAGGGATCGCGAGATCCGCTCATCGGTCTGAAGGAGAACGTGATCATCGGAAAGCTGATCCCCGCCGGTACCGGCCTCGGCGTCTACCGCGACGTCGACGTGGCTGCGACCGAGGAAGCGAAGGCGGAGCGCTACCCGAATCGCCTCTTCGCGACCGAGGGCACCTTCGACGAGAACGACCTCTCGTTCGTGGACTTCGACAGCTTCACGGCTGACGAGTTCAACCCGGGCAACTACAGCTAGTCGGCTCGGCCAGCGTCACGGGCGTCCGCACCTCCGGGTGCGGGCGCCCGTTTCGCATTCCGCGTCTTCCCGCATCGCGGCGCGGGAAACCCGCATGGGCCCCTCCACCTTGTACTGTTGCCGCACATGATCGTGTCAGGCGCGAAATCTGCGCCGGACATCCCGATCCGCTACGAGAGGTGAAGCGATGAGCGACGAGCGCGAGGGATCCGCGTCGAGGGCGGCGGAAACCCCAGAGACCGCCGGCAATCCGGGGGCGCCGGTTGAAGAGACGGAGGCGAGCCGCACGGAGGTGCTCCGCGCCGTGCAGCGCTCGCGCACCTCGAGCACTGACGAGGGTGCGGGGGAGCAGCACGTGTCCACGCAGACAGACGTCGTCGCGCGCGAAGCCGGGGAGCCTGAGTCGACTCCTGGGGTCGAGGAGGACGCCGAGCGAGCTCGCCGCGAGCAGGCATCGCTGGTAGACACGCAACTCGACATGGAGCCGCCAACGGAGCGGGCAGCCTCATCGGCGACGCTCACGCGGGAGGAGACCGCGGCGCTGCCGGCACTCGACGACCTCCCCACCGCGGCCGACGAGTCGACGACGCGCGAGCGCGACGGCGAGATTCGGATCAGCTCCGACCATCCCATGGCCGGGCTCTACGTGCAGACGCCGATGCCTCCGGACATCAAGGGGAATCGCGGCGCCGGCGTACTCATCGCGATCCTCGCGACGGTCGGCTTCGCCGCCGTGCTGGCCGGTGTGCTCGCGCTCTGGCTGGCGCCGATGTTCCCGCCCTCGTCGTTCCTCACTGACGGCCTCGTCCCGTGGTTGACCTCGTGGCCGGTCATCGCCGGGGCCGTCGCGTTCTTCGTGGGTCTCGTGCTGCTCGTGCTCATCGCGGGCCGTGCCGGCTGGTGGGCGTACGTGCTGGGCGGATTCTTCGTCGCTGCGCTCGTCTGGGCGGCGGTCACCCTCGGTCTCGCATACTTCGGAACGCCGTTCGAGAGCCCGAGAGAGATGCTCGGCGGGACGCGCGGGTGGTCGGGCGACCTGCACACCCTCGTCACGCGATTCGGATTGACCGTTCCCGCCCTCGGTGCGGCACTCGTCGCCCGCGAGGTCACGGTGTGGTTCGGGGCCTGGATCGGCGGTCGTGGACGCCGGATGAAGCAGCGCAATGCTCGTGAGCTCGCCGACTACGAGGCCTCCCTCGCAGAGTCGAAGGCTTCCGCTCAGGCATGACCCACGAGCCGCGTCGCGGAGTGACCCGCGGCTACGTCGCGGCGCTGATCGGCGCAGCGGTCATCGTCGCGACCGCGCTGCTCGTCGCCGTATGGGGTGGTCTCGCGCTGATGCTCGACCGAGACCCCGTGACCTCGCCCGGCGTCCCGTCCTCCATCGCGCCGCTCATGCTGGTCGGCGGTCTCGCGCTGCTCGCCGTCGGGCTGTGGCGTCACGCGATCACGCTGCTGCGTGGCAGGCGAGAGCCCGCCTGGTCGTCGATCATCGCCGTCGCCGCCGGCATCTATCTCTGGTGGGGGCTGCTCGGCATGCTCGCCGGGATGACGGTGGCGGAGACCTGGCTCAGCCCGTTCGCCGCCGCGCTTCCGGTCATCTGGGCCGCTGCTGCGCTGCTGTTCTGGGCAGTGCTCGCGAGGCGGGTCTACACGGACCGGCCTCCGCCTCGGTGGCCCTGGGAACGCGACGAGGAGACCGACTGATCGTGGCGACGAGCATCGAGAACCGAGTCGACGCCGCCGTCGACTCCTGGCTGCGCTGGGTGCCGCGGTGGAGCCCCGGCACGCACCGCGGCCGTTCACGGGTCTGCCGGCGCTGCACCGGGTCGCCCATGCTCGCCGCTGCGGGGCTCACCGACGACGTCCCGCACCAGGTCGCGCACGCGCTGGTATCGCGCCTCCAGCGCATCATCGACAAGCGCGTCGAGGAGTTCACAGCGGCGCGGCTCCCCGCTCTGCACGCGGAGCTGGAGGGCGCTGAAATTTGGGAAGCGGGCGGGTACGATCCGGCCGACGGGCTCGAACCGGAGTACGACGGGCTCGATCCCGATCCGGAGCCAGGCGACGATGCGCAGCCGTTCCTCTTCACCCTCGCCGGCCTCGCAGAGGAATCGCGCCCGGCGCCCCCGTTGCCGAGGCCGCCGTTGAACCCGGATGAGAAGCTTCGGCTGCGCCGGGAGATCGAACTCGCCGATGCGCAGGCTGATGCGGTCGGCCAGGAGGTCTGCTTCGCGCTCGTCGCGCATCGCGCACGGATCGAGACGGCGGTGCATCGCTTCGTCGAGCCGCAGGTCCAGAGCATGCTCGACGATCTGAGTCGCAACCTCGAACCGCCGAGTTGAGGTCCCGGCTCTCACTCATTGCCAAAGCAGGATCCTCGGCGTATAGTTGTGTGCTGGTGTGTTCCACCGACTCAGTCGTGCCTGCACGGAGGTTTCGGGGGACTGCGCCACAGGGTCGGACGCTTCGCGAGAAGTGGGCCCCCACGGCATACCTGCACTCGGTTCCGCTCTGCGGAACAGCAGGTCAGCGGGCGCGCAAGCGGTCGCACATGCTCATCCATTGAAGCATTCCTGTCACCGTGCAGGACAAATGAGGAGAACTATTGCCTACCATTCAGCAGTTGGTTCGCAAGGGCCGGTCGCCGAAGGTCACTAAGACCAAAGCGCCCGCTCTGAAGGCGAACCCGCAGCAGGCTGGCGTATGCACGCGTGTGTACACCACCACTCCGAAGAAGCCCAACTCGGCAATGCGCAAGGTTGCCCGTGTGAAGCTCCGCAACGGCACCGAGGTCACCGCCTACATCCCGGGCGAGGGCCACAACCTGCAGGAGCACTCGCTGGTGCTCGTGCGCGGTGGTCGTGTGAAGGACCTCCCCGGTGTTCGTTACAAGATCGTGCGCGGCGCGCTCGACACGCAGGCGGTCAAGGATCGCCAGCAGGCTCGTAGCCGCTACGGTGCAAAGAAGGTGAAGTAATGCCCCGTAAAGGTCCCGCTCCCAAGCGCCCCGTCGTCGCTGATCCCGTCTACGGCTCGCCCGTAGTCAGCCAGCTCGTCAACAAGATCCTCCTCGACGGCAAGAAGGGTCTCGCCGAGCGCATCGTCTACGGTGCACTCGAGACCGTTGCCGAGAAGTCCGGTCAGGATGCCGTGACGGTCCTCAAGAAGGCGCTCGACAACGTGCGCCCGACCCTCGAGGTCCGCTCGCGCCGCGTCGGCGGCAGCACCTACCAGGTGCCCGTCGAGGTCAAGCCTCACCGTGCGAACACGCTCGCTCTCCGCTGGCTCACCAGCTACGCGAAGGCTCGTCGTGAGAACTCGATGACCGACCGCCTCACCAACGAGATCCTCGACGCTTCCAACGGCCTCGGCGCCGCTGTGAAGCGCCGTGAGGACACGCACAAGATGGCCGAGTCGAACCGCGCGTTCGCTCACTACCGCTGGTAGAACCCTCGCGGCGGAGGGATGCGCGTGCGCATCCCTCCGCCGCACCCGGGGCCTCGCCCCGCGACTTGGACGGCGCAGTTCGGCAGCCGAGTCGACATCTCCCGATACTTCACCCCCACCCCGGAGGAGAACCCTGTGGCACAAGACGTGCTCACCGACCTGAGTAAGGTCCGCAACATCGGCATCATGGCGCACATCGATGCCGGCAAGACCACCACCACCGAGCGCATCCTGTTCTACACGGGTGTGAACCACAAGCTGGGTGAGACGCACGACGGCGCCTCGACGACTGACTGGATGGAGCAGGAGAAGGAGCGCGGTATCACCATCACCAGCGCTGCCGTCACGTGCTTCTGGAACAAGAACCAGATCAACATCATCGATACGCCGGGCCACGTCGACTTCACCGTCGAGGTGGAGCGCTCGCTCCGCGTGCTCGACGGCGCCGTTGCCGTGTTCGACGGCAAGGAGGGCGTCGAGCCCCAGTCGGAGACCGTCTGGCGTCAGGCAGACAAGTACGGCGTGCCCCGCATCTGCTTCGTCAACAAGATGGACAAGATGGGCGCCGACTTCTACTTCACGGTCGACACCATCGTCAGCCGACTCGGCGCGAAGCCGCTCGTCATGCAGCTGCCCATCGGCGCCGAGTCCGACTTCATCGGCGTCGTCGATCTCCTCTCGATGAAGGCATTCGTCTGGGAAGGCGACGCCAAGGGCGACGTCTCGCTGGGCGCTGCCTACGAGACGCAGGAGATCCCCGCCGATCTGCAGGCGAAGGCCGAGGAGTACCGCGCTCAGCTCGTCGAGGCAGTCGCCGAAGCTGACGATGCTCTCCTCGAGAAGTACTTCGCGGGTGAAGAGCTCAGCATCGACGAGATCAAGGCGGGAATCCGCAAGCTCGTCGTGAACAACGAGATCTACCCCGTGTACTGCGGCTCGGCGTTCAAGAACCGCGGCATCCAGCCGATGCTCGACGCGGTCGTCGACTTCCTGCCGAACCCGCTCGACGTGGGCTCGATCGAGGCGCACGACCCGCGTGACGAGTCGATCGTCATCGAGCGCAAGCCGTCGGCCAGCGAGCCCTTCTCGGCGCTCGCCTTCAAGATCGCCGTGCACCCGTTCTTCGGTCGTCTGACCTACGTCCGCGTGTACTCCGGCAACGTTCCCTCTGGCACCCAGGTCGTCAACTCGACCAAGGGCAAGAAGGAGCGCATCGGCAAGATCTTCCAGATGCACGCCAACAAGGAGATCCCGGTCGACGAGCTCACCGCCGGAAACATCTACGCGGTGATCGGTCTCAAGGACACCACGACGGGCGATACGCTGTCGGACTCCGCGAACCAGGTCGTCCTCGAGTCGATGACGTTCCCCGAGCCCGTCATCGAGGTCGCGATCGAGCCGAAGACGAAGAGCGACCAGGAGAAGCTCGGCGTCGCCATCCAGAAGCTCGCCGAAGAGGATCCCACGTTCCGCGTGAGCCTCAACGCCGAGACCGGCCAGACCGTCATCGCGGGCATGGGCGAACTCCACCTCGACATCCTCGTCGATCGCATGAAGCGCGAGTTCAACGTCGAGGCGAACGTCGGCAAGCCGCAGGTCGCGTACCGCGAGACGATCCGTCGCGAGGTGCCGAAGTACGACTACACCCACAAGAAGCAGACCGGTGGTTCGGGTCAGTTCGCCAAGGTGCAGATCTCGCTCGCTCCGCTCGAGAACGAAGACGACAAGGTGTACCTCTTCGAGGACAAGGTGACCGGTGGTCGCGTTCCTCGCGAGTACATCCCGTCGGTCGACGCGGGCATCCAGGACGCGATGCAGTACGGCATCCTGGCCGGCTTCCCGGTCGTGAACGTGCGCGCGCAGCTGCTCGACGGCCAGTACCACGACGTCGACTCCTCGGAGATGGCGTTCAAGATCGCCGGTTCGATGGCGTTCAAGGAGGCCGCGCGTCTCGCGCAGCCCGTCCTGCTGGAACCGCTCATGGCGGTCGAGGTGCGTACTCCCGAGGAGTACATGGGCGACGTCATCGGCGATCTGAATTCGCGTCGCGGTCAGATCCAGTCGATGGAGGATGCGAGCGGCGTCAAGGTCGTGCGCGCCCTCGTCCCGCTTTCCGAGATGTTCGGGTACATCGGCGACCTCCGGTCGAAGACCAGTGGTCGTGCGGTGTTCTCGATGACCTTCGACTCGTACGCCGAGGTTCCGAAGGCCGTCTCCGAAGAGATCATCCAGAAGGCTAAGGGCGAGTAATTTCGCCCGCCGGTCGGCGGAGGTGCCTCGCATCACCGCCGGCCGGCCCGCTCAGGTCGCGATCACAGCGCTGAGCTTGTAACATAGTGACACCAACCCCGTATTCGTGTCCTCCGAAACCGTCGGAGGAAAACGGTACTCGACGTCCTGAGGAGGACCATAGTGGCGAAGGCCAAGTTCGAGCGGACCAAGCCGCACGTAAACATCGGAACGATCGGTCACGTCGACCACGGTAAGACGACTCTTACTGCGGCGATCTCGAAGACCCTCGCCGACAAGTTCCCGTCAGACGTGAACGTGCAGCGCGACTTCGACACGATCGACTCGGCTCCCGAGGAGCGCCAGCGCGGCATCACCATCAACATCTCGCACGTTGAGTACGAGACCGACAAGCGTCACTACGCTCACGTCGATGCACCCGGTCACGCTGACTACATCAAGAACATGATCACCGGTGCCGCCCAGATGGACGGCGCGATCCTGGTGGTTGCAGCGACCGACGGCATGATGGCTCAGACCAAGGAGCACATCCTGCTCGCCAAGCAGGTCGGCGTTCCCTACCTGCTCGTCGCCCTCAACAAGAGCGACATGGTCGACGACGAGGAGATCCTCGAGCTCGTCGAGATGGAGGTCCGCGAGGAGCTCTCCAAGCAGGGCTACCCGGGAGACGACGTCCCCGTCGTCCGCGTGTCGGGCTACGAGGCGCTTCAGGGCACCGAGAAGTGGGTCAACTCGATCGTCGAGCTCATGGAAGCCGTCGATGAGAGCATCCCGGATCCCGTGCGCGACAAGGACAAGCCGTTCCTGATGCCCGTCGAGGACGTCTTCACGATCACCGGTCGTGGCACCGTCGTCACGGGTCGCGCCGAGCGCGGCACGCTGAAGATCAACTCCGAGGTCGAGATCGTGGGTCTGCGCCCGACGCAGAAGACCACGGTCACCGGCATCGAGATGTTCCACAAGCAGCTCGACGAGGCATGGGCCGGCGAGAACTGTGGCCTGCTGCTCCGCGGCACGAAGCGCGAAGATGTCGAGCGCGGCCAGGTCGTCGTGGCCCCGGGCTCGATTACCCCGCACACCAAGTTCGAGGGCACCGCCTACATCCTCAAGAAGGATGAGGGTGGCCGCCACAACCCGTTCGAGACGAACTACCGTCCGCAGTTCTACTTCCGTACCACGGACGTGACGGGTGTCATCACCCTTCCCGAGGACAAGCCGATGGTCATGCCCGGTGACACCACCGACATGTCGGTCGAGCTGATCCAGCCGATCGCTATGGAAGAGGGCCTCGGCTTCGCGATCCGTGAGGGTGGCCGCACCGTCGGCGCCGGCACGGTGACCAAGGTCGTCGAGTAAGTCTCGTAGAACTACCCGTACCCATGGTCTGACCGTGGAGTACCAGAACCCCCGGGGATCCGTCCCCGGGGGTTCTGCCGTTCCCGCCCGCCCGCGCGGCCTCCGCTTCTGCGCAGGTGCCGCGCGGTATTCTCGAAGCTGATCCACGCCCGATGTCACCGGATTCGGGCGGAACGAAGGGAGCCCACGTGCCGCAGTCCGCCGCGGGCCGAATCGGCCACTTCGCCCGGCAGTACGGCGTCCTGTTCCTCGCCGACGCCGGAGCGTGGGGTGTCGGAATCCTTGCAGCGCTCGTGCTGCGGTTCGATTTCAACCTGATGAGGATCCACTGGGGGTGGACGCTCGTCGTCATCGGCGTCACGGTGCTGCTCCAGCTCGTCGTCGGCTGGCTCTCCTGGTTGTACCGCAACCGATACCAGATCGGCAGCTTCGACGAGGTGCGGGTGCTCGTGCTCGACATCACCGCGGTGATGGTCGTCGCCTGGCTGTTCGCGTACCTGGTCGGGTACGGAAACGGCATCCCGCGCAGCACGCTCTTCATCGCAGCGCCGATCACCTTCAGCCTGATGGGGGTCGCGCGATACGTGATGCGCCTGTACCAGGAGCGCCAGATGCTGCCCGGCTCGGAGGCGGAGCGCACACTGCTGTACGGCGCGGGATATCTCGGCGTGCAGACCGCGAAGCGCCTGCTCACGGACGCGAAGGGCTCGGCGCTCCCGGTGGGCTTCATCGACGACGACCCGAAGAAGCGTCGGCAGGAAGTGCGCGGCGTGCGGGTACTCGGCGGCTTCGACGACCTGGCGGAGGTCGCACGGCTCACGCGTGCCACGAAGCTCATCATCTGCATCGGCGACGCCGACGCGGGACTGATGCGCCGCGTCGATGAGGCCGCGAACCGCGCTGGGATGACGGCGATGGTGCTGCCGCCGCTCGACCAGATCCTCCGAAACAACTCGGTGATCTCCGACGTGCGGCAGCTCTCCATCGAGGATCTCATCGGCCGGCACCCGGTGCGGCTCGAGACCGAGTCGATCGCCTCGTACCTCCAGGATCGGCGGGTGCTGGTCACCGGGGCCGGCGGGTCGATCGGGTCCGAGCTCTGCCGGCAGCTCGCTCGATTCGCGCCGCGGGAACTCATCATGCTCGACCGAGACGAGACGGCGCTGCAGGAGACGCAGCTGTCGATCAGCGGTCACGGTCTGCTCGATACCCAGGACGTGGTGCTCGCCGACATCCGAGACGCCGGAGCCCTCGAGCGCCTGTTTCGCGAACGGCGACCGGAGGTGGTCTTCCACGCCGCGGCCCTCAAGCATCTGCCGATGCTCGAACAGTACCCGGATGAGGCCTGGAAGACGAACGTGCTCGGAACGTTGAACGTGTTGCGCGCGGCGCAGGCGGCAGAGGTCGGGACGTTCGTCAACATCTCGACGGACAAGGCTGCGAATCCGACGAGCGTGCTCGGACACTCGAAGCGCGTGGCGGAGAAGCTCACCGCCTGGATGGCGGAGCACACGGGTCAGCGGTACCTCTCGGTGCGCTTCGGGAACGTGATCGGCAGCCGCGGATCGATGCTTCCGACATTCCGGAAGCTGATCGAGGCCGGTGGCCCCGTGACCGTGACGCATCCGAACGTGACCAGGTTCTTCATGACGATCCCTGAGGCGTGCCAGTTGGTCGTGCAGGCGGGCGGCATCGGTCGCCCCGGAGAAGTGCTGATCCTCGACATGGGGGAGCCGGTGAGCATTCTCGACGTGGCGAAGCGAATGATCGCGCAGTCCGGCCGCGACGTCGACATCGTCTTCACCGGACTCCGGCACGGCGAGAAGCTGCACGAGGAGCTGGTCGGGGAGGGAGAGGGCGATGAGCGCCCCTATCACCCGAAGATCTCCCACGCGAGGGTCGATTCCATTTCGCCTGCGGTGCTCGATCACGAGGGATGGGTCGCGCGAATGGACCTGACCGCGGCGGCTGAGGAGCGGGTGCAGTGACACCGTTCGCGATCGCCCTGGTGGCGGGCGTTCTCGCACTCGTCCTGAGCATCCTGCTGCCGTACCTCGTGCGGCCCCTGCTCGTGCGGCTCGGCATCATGGACGTCCCCAACGAGCGCTCCTCTCACGAGCGCCCGGTGCTGCGCGGCCTCGGGTTGGCCGTGCTCATCGCGATGGGCGCGGCCGGCGGGTTCGCGGTGGTCGCGCAGCACACCGGAGCGGGGGACACGCGGCTCCTGCTGACGGTCGTCGTCGGTTCGTTCGCTGCAGGGCTGCTCGGATTCGCCGAAGATCTCTGGGGGCTGAGCGTGGGGGTCCGCAGCGTCCTGCTGCTGGTGATCGCACTCACTTCAGCGGTCGCGATCCTCGTTCTCGCCGGTCCCGGCCTCCCGCTCTGGGGAGCGCTGCTCCTGGCGATCTACGCGGTGCTCTTCATCTCGAGCTACATCAACGTCGCGAACTTCATGGACGGATTGAACGGCATCAGCGGGTTCCACGGCGTCATCGCAGGTCTGACGTTCGCGGCAGCAGGTTGGTTCCTCGGGCTTCCCTGGCTACTCGCGGCCGGCCTCGTGCTCGCCGCCGGATTCGGCGGCTTCCTCCCGTGGAACCTGACGAAACCCGGAGCGTTCCTGGGCGATGTCGGGAGCTATCTGCTCGGCGGTGCGACGGCGATCACGAGTTTCGCTGCGCTGGTGGCCGGGGTTCCGCTGCTGGCGACGATCGGGCCCATGGTGATCTACTTCGGCGACGTCGCGGTGACGCTCGTGAAGCGCGTGCGGGCCGGGCGCCGCTGGGATGAACCGCACAAGGAGCACACGTACCAGCGGATTCAGCAGCTGGGATATTCGCACGTGCAGGCCTCTGCGATGACGGCCGGCGCAACACTCGCCACCTCGCTGCTCGGACTCGGGTCCGTGTTCACCAGTACGGCGGGTGCGATCGCGCTGTTCGGTGCTGGTCTCGCCGTCCTGGTGCTCTACCTGCTGCTCCCGAGACTCCTGCCGCGTCGCGGCTGACGAGCGCGACACGCCCGGGTTGCACGGCGGCGTCCCCCGTGCGAGAATAGACAGGTTCAGTACTCCGCGCCTCGGTGCGGATCACTGCCAGGCAGTGCATAACCGCCCCGCTCGCTCGGGGTTCCGGTTAGGCCGCGGGTAGCGAACGAGACCTGCACGCCGTTCGGCGGCCAGACGTGAGTCCGGCCGCTTTCGTGCGCGCGGGGCCGCCTCGCCCGTCCATACGGGCCGGCCGGTTTTGACAGGTGAACAGAGACCCAGCACGAAGCGCGAAAGCGCTGCAGCCAGGGCGCTGGTACGTAAGACGTCCAATGCCACGACCTCCGGGTGGTGGTACGACGCAAGTAGAAAGTAGAGAGTCACATGGCGGGACAGAAGATCCGCATCCGACTGAAGTCGTATGACCACGAGGTCATCGACAGCTCCGCGCGCAAGATCGTCGACACGGTGACCCGCGCGGGTGCGACCGTGATCGGCCCCGTGCCGCTCCCGACGGAGAAGAACGTGATCGCAGTGATCCGTTCGCCCCACAAGTACAAGGACAGCCGCGAGCACTTCGAGAAGCGCACGCACAAGCGTCTCATCGACATCGTCGATCCCACCCCGAAGGCTGTCGATTCGCTCATGCGTCTCGACCTGCCTGCCGACGTCAACATCGAGATCAAGCTCTAAGGGGGGATCCGGACATGTCAGTAGTACGTAACGTGAAGGGTCTTCTGGGCACCAAGCTCGGTATGACGCAGGTATGGGACGAGAACGGGAACGTCGTTCCCGTGACCGTCATCGAGGTGGCACCGAACGTCGTCACCCAGATCCGCACCGCAGAGGTCGACGGCTACAGCGCCGTGCAGATCGCCGCCGGTCAGATCGACCCCCGCAAGGTGAACAAGCCGACCGCAGGTCACTTCGAGAAGGCCGGCGTCACGCCGCGCCGTCACCTCACCGAGGTCCGCACCTCCGATGCGTCGGAGTACGCGCTCGGTCAGGAGCTCACCGTCGACGGCACCTTCGAAGCCGGTCAGCTGATCGACGTCGTCGGCACCTCGAAGGGCAAGGGCTTCGCCGGCGCCATGAAGCGTCACAACTTCAAGGGCGTTGGCGCGTCGCACGGCGCGCACCGCAACCACCGCAAGCCCGGCTCGATCGGTGGCGCAGCCACTCCCGGTCGTGTCTTCAAGGGCCAGCGCATGCCCGGTCGCATGGGTGGCGAGCGCGTCACCGTGCAGAACCTCACCGTTCAGGCGGTCGACGCCGAGAAGGGTCTCATCCTGGTCAAGGGTGCGGTTCCCGGAGCGCGCGGTCGTCTCGTATTCGTTCGCAACGCAGTGAAGGGGGCGTAGTTCATGGCTACCGCTACCAAGCTCGAGGTGTTCGACGCTCAGGGCAAGAAGGCCGGGTCGGTTGACCTTCCCGAGACCATCTTCGGTGTCGACCCCAACATCCCGCTGATCCACCAGGTGGTCACCGCTCAGCTCGCAGCTGCGCGTCAGGGTACGCACAAGACCAAGAACCGCGGCGAGGTCTCCGGTTCGGGTGTCAAGCCGTTCAAGCAGAAGGGCACCGGCCGCGCTCGTCAGGGCTCGGTTCGCGCTCCTGAGCACCGCGGCGGCGGCGTCGTGCACGGCCCCGTGCCGCGCGACTACGCTCAGCGCACCCCGAAGAAGATGATCGCCGCTGCGCTTCGCGGCCTGCTGTCGGATCGCGCCCGCGCGAACCGTCTGCACGTCGTCGAGACGTTCGGCATCGCCGACAAGCCCAGCACGAAGGCTGCTCGCGAGTTCCTCGCGTCGGTCGCGCCGGGCAAGCGCGTGCTCGTGGTCATCACCCGTGAAGATGAGTTGACGGCGCTTAGCGTTCGCAACCTGGCGCACGTTCACGTGCTGTTCCAGGATCAGCTCAACGCCTACGACGTGGTCGTCAGCGACGATCTCGTCTTCACCAAGGCCGCCTTCGACGCATTCGTCGATGGCCGTGCCGCTCAGGAGGACACGAAGTGAGCTTGAACAAGTCCGCACACGACGTCATCATCCGCCCGATCGTCTCGGAGAAGAGCTACGGTCTCATCGACGCCAACGGCCAGTACACCTTCGAGGTGCAGCCCGAGTCGAACAAGACCGAGATCAAGCTCGCCGTCGAGGAGGTCTTCAATGTGAAGGTCGCCAAGGTCCGCACGCTGACCCGCAAGGGCAAGTCCCGTCGAACGAAGTTCGGTCTGGGCAAGCGCAAGGACACGAAGCGCGCCATCGTCACCCTGAAGTCGGGCTCCATCGACATCTTCACGGCTGCGCTGTAGAAGGGGCGAAGAGGAACACATCATGGCAATTCGCAAGTACAAGCCGACGACCCCGGGTCGTCGTGGGTCGAGCGTTGCTGATTTCGCTGAAATCACCCGCTCGACGCCTGAGAAGTCGCTGCTCCGTCCGCTCTCCAAGACCGGCGGCCGCAACAACCAGGGCCGGATCACCACCCGTCACATCGGTGGTGGCCACAAGCGCCAGTACCGCGTCATCGACTTCCGTCGTCATGACAAGGACGGCGTGGATGCCAAGGTCGCGCACATCGAGTACGACCCGAACCGCACGGCGCGCATCGCGCTGCTGCATTTCGTGGACGGCACGAAGCGCTACATCATCGCGCCGAACAAGCTCAAGCAGGGCGACGTCGTCGAGTCGGGTTCCGGTGCTGACATCAAGCCCGGCAACAACCTGCCGCTGCGCAACATCCCCACCGGTACGGTCATCCACGCGATCGAGCTGAAGCCGGGCGGGGGAGCGAAGCTCGCTCGTTCCGCAGGTGCGTCGGTTCGCCTCGTGGCGAAGGACGGCCCCTACGCCCAGCTGCGTCTGCCGTCGGGCGAGATCCGCAACGTCGACGCGCGCTGCCGCGCGACCGTCGGCGAGGTGGGCAACGCCGAGCAGTCGAACATCAACTGGGGCAAGGCCGGCCGCATGCGCTGGAAGGGCGTCCGCCCGACCGTGCGTGGTGTCGTCATGAACCCGGTGGATCACCCCCACGGTGGTGGCGAAGGCCGCACCTCCGGTGG
The DNA here is from genome assembly GCF_018304845.1 of Leucobacter manosquensis. Lineage (NCBI taxonomy): Bacteria > Bacillati > Actinomycetota > Actinomycetes > Micrococcales > Microbacteriaceae > Leucobacter > Leucobacter manosquensis. The sequence goes on from NZ_JAFEVO010000001.1 coordinate 3,088,839, forward strand.
TCGTCACCCGGTCAGCCCCTGGGGCCAGAAGGAAGGCCGTACGCGCCATCCGAACAAGGAAAGCGACAAGCTCATCGTGCGTCGCCGCAACGCTGGCAAGAAGCGTTAGTCGACAGGTAGGAGAGAGTAGAAGATGCCTCGTAGTCTCAAGAAGGGCCCCTTCGTCGATAACCACCTGTTGAACAAGGTGATTGTCCAGAACGAAGCTGGCTCCAAGAACGTGATCAAGACCTGGTCGCGCCGCTCGATGATCATCCCGGCGATGCTGGGACACACCATCGCGGTGCACGACGGTCGGAAGCACATCCCCGTGTTCGTAACGGAGACCATGGTCGGTCACAAGCTGGGCGAATTCGCGCCCACGCGTACCTTCCGCGGTCACGTGAAAGACGACAAGAAGGGCCGTCGCCGCTAAGCGGTGACGTGAAGGAGGAAGAGAAATGGTGGAGTCGACCGCACGTCTGCGTCACATCCGCATCACCCCCCAGAAGGCCCGTCGTGTCATTGACCTGGTCCGTGGGAAGAACGCTCAGGAGGCACTCGCCATCCTGAAGTTCGCCCCGCAGGCCGCAGCGGAGCCGATTTTCAAGCTCGTCGCTTCGGCGATCGCGAATGCGCGCGTCAAGGCCGACAAGGAGAACCTGCGTCTCAACGAGGACGAGCTCGTCGTAGCTCGTGCATTCGTGGACGAGGGCGCAACGCTCAAGCGTTTCCGCCCCCGTGCTCAGGGCCGCGCATTCCGTATCAACAAGCGCACCAGCCACATCACTGTCGTGCTGCAGACGGCTGATGAGCTCGCCGCCGTGAAGAAGGGAGCCTAGGTATGGGCCAGAAGATTCATCCCTATGGCTTCCGCCTCGGGATCACCACCGATCACGTGTCGCGTTGGTTCTCGGACTCGACGAAGGCCGGGCAGCGCTACGCTGACTACCTCGCCGAGGACATCAAGATCCGTCAGCACCTGACGAAGCAGCTCGACCGTGCGGGCGTGTCCCGCGTGGAGATCGAGCGCACCCGTGACCGTGTTCGCGTGGACATCCACTCGGCACGTCCCGGTATCGTCATCGGTCGTCGCGGCGCCGAGGCCGAGCGCATCCGCGCTGACCTCGAGAAGCTCACCGGCAAGCAGATCCAGCTCAACATCCTCGAGGTCAAGAACCCCGAGGCTGACGCTCAGCTCGTCGCACAGGGCATCGCCGAGCAGCTCGCTGCTCGCGTGGCGTTCCGCCGTGCGATGCGCAAGGGTCTGCAGGGCGCTCAGCGCGCCGGCGCCAAGGGCATCCGCATCCAGGTCTCCGGCCGCCTCGGCGGCGCCGAGATGAGCCGTTCGGAGTTCTACCGCGAAGGCCGTGTGCCGCTGCACACGCTCCGCGCGAACATCGACTACGGCTTCTACGAGGCGAAGACCACCTTCGGTCGTATCGGCGTGAAGGTCTGGATCTACAAGGGCGACCTGACCAACAAGGAACTCGCTCGTGAGCAGGCGGCCCAGAAGCCGTCGCGCGACCGCGGCGACCGCCGCCGTGCACCCCGTAGTGCACAGGCCGAGGCTGCACCCGCTGCAGCAGGAGCGGAGAAGTAAGCATGCTGATTCCCCGTCGAGTCAAGTACCGCAAGCAGCACCACCCGAGCCGCACCGGTCAGTCCAAGGGCGGTAACGAGATCGCCTTCGGCGAGTTCGGTATCCAGGCACTGACCCCCGCCTACGTGACCAACCGTCAGATCGAGTCCGCTCGTATCGCCATGACGCGTCACATCAAGCGTGGCGGCAAGGTGTGGATCAACATCTACCCCGATCGTCCCCTGACCAAGAAGCCTGCGGAAACCCGCATGGGTTCGGGTAAGGGCTCGCCCGAGTGGTGGGTTGCCAATGTCAAGCCGGGCCGCGTCCTCTTCGAGGTCGCCGGTGTCGATGAGGAGCTCGCACGCGAGGCGCTCACCCGCGCCATCCACAAGCTGCCCCTCAAGGCCCGCATTATCAAGCGCGAGGAGGGCGACGCGTAATGGCGATCGGTACCAAAGAACTGGCCATCACCGAGCTCGATAGTTTCGAGAACGAGCGGTTGGCCGAAGAGCTCAAGAAGGCGAAGGGCGAACTCTTCAACCTTCGCTTCCAGTCGGCTACCGGCCAGCTGGAAAGCCACGGCCGCGTTCGTCAGGTGAAGCGCGACATCGCTCGCATCTACACCGTGCTGCGCGAGCGTGAGCTCGGCATTCGTGCCACCCCTGCTGCTGCGCCCGCAAAGGCGAAGAAGAGCAGCAAGAAGACCGAGCAGGCGGATGCCGCCGCTGAGACGAAGGAGGCCTAGACATGGCTGAGGTCGAGAAGGAACAGCGCGGCTACCGTAAGGCCCGCCGCGGCTATGTCGTCAGCGACAAGATGGAGAAGACCATCGTTGTCGAGGTCGAGGACCGTGTGAAGCACCCGCTGTACGGCAAGGTGCTCCGCCGCTCGTCGAAGGTCAAGGCCCACGACGAGCAGAACACGGCCGGTATCGGCGATCTCGTGCTCATCCACGAGACCCGGCCGCTGAGCGCTTCCAAGCGCTGGCGTCTGGTCGAGGTCCTCGAGAAGGCGAAGTAAGCCCTCGGGCTTACTCAGTGAAGGAGTAGCAAGTGATTCAGCAGGAATCCCGACTCAAGGTGGCCGACAACAGCGGCGCCAAGGAGTTGCTCACGATCCGTGTCCTCGGTGGCTCGAAGCGTCGTTACGCCGGTCTCGGCGACACGATCGTCGCGACCGTCAAGGACGCGATCCCCGGTGGCAACGTCAAGAAGGGCGATGTGGTCAAGGCCGTCATCGTCCGGACGCGCAAGTCGACCCGTCGTGGTGACGGATCGTACATCGCGTTCGACGAGAACGCCGCCGTTATCCTCAAGGCCGACGGGGAGCCCCGCGGCACCCGCATCTTCGGGCCGGTCGGACGTGAACTCCGCGACAAGCGGTTCATGAAGATCGTCTCGCTCGCACCGGAGGTGATCTAGTCCTATGGGCGCAAAGATCAAGAAGGGTGACCTCGTCGAGGTCATCTCTGGCCCGTCGCAGGAACGCGGCGGCTACAAGGGCAAGCAGGGTCGAGTAATCGAGGTCCTGTCCGAAACCGATCGCATCGTGGTGGAGGGCGTCAACTTCGTCACCAAGCATGTGCGCGTCGGCCAGTCGGACCGTGGCACCCGCGAGGGTGGCATCGAGACCGTCGAGGCTCCGATCCACGTGTCCAACGTCGCAGTCGTCGACCCCGAGACGAAGAAGCCGACTCGCGTCGGGTTCCGCGTCGAGGAAGTCGAGAAAGACGGCAAGAAGAAGACTGTTCGCGTTCGTTTCGCGAAGAAGTCCGGGAAGGATCTCGCATGACCGAGACTGCAGCGACCACCGCTCAGCCCCGCCTGAAGCAGAAGTACCGCTCCGAGATCGTTCCGCAGCTGCGCGAAGAGTTCGGCTACGCCAACATCATGCAGGTTCCCGGCGTCGTCAAGGTCGTCGTGAACACCGGTGTCGGTGAAGCCGCTCGCGACAGCAAGGTGATCGAGGGCGCGATCGCCGATCTCGTGAAGATCACCGGTCAGAAGCCCATGGTCACCAAGGCTCGCAAGTCCATCGCGCAGTTCAAGCTGCGCGAGGGCCAGGCGATCGGTGCTCACGTCACGCTCCGTGGCGATCGGTCGTGGGAGTTCCTCGACCGCCTGGTGAACCTGGCTCTGCCCCGTATCCGCGATTTCCGTGGCCTTTCGCCGCGCCAGTTCGATGGAAACGGCAACTACACCTTCGGTTTGACCGAGCAGAGTGTGTTCCACGAGATCGATCAGGATAAGATTGATCGCGTGCGTGGGTTCGACATCACTGTCGTGACCACCGCGAAGACCGACGATGAGGGCCGTGCGCTGCTTCGCGCGCTCGGCTTCCCCTTCAAGTCGGAATAACTGAATAGTCCAAACGGCGAGGGTGCTCGGGAATCCCCGGGCACCCAATCCGTGTGTCACCCAGGTCATGCGTCGGTGTACCGGCGTATGAAACCAGGCGAGAAAGAAAGAGTCACTCATGACGATGACTGATCCGGTAGCAGATATGCTGACCCGGCTGCGCAACGCAAACTCTGCGCATCATGACGACGTTTCGCTCCCCGGCTCGAAGCTGAAGGAGCGGATCGCTGAGATCCTCAAGCGCGAAGGCTACATCCAGGACTGGAAGGTCGAGGCCGCACGCGTGGGCACGACCATCACCATGTCGCTGAAGTACGGCCCGAACCGCGAGCGTTCGATCGAGGGCATCAAGCGGGTCTCCAAGCCCGGCCTTCGCGTGTACGCGGGCTCGACCGAGATCCCGAGCGTGCTCGGCGGACTCGGCATCGCGATCCTGTCCACCTCCTCGGGTCTGTTGACTGACCGCGAGGCTGAGCAGAAGGGCGTTGGCGGGGAAGTCCTCGCTTACGTGTGGTAAGGCGTCATGTCACGTATTGGTAAGCTTCCCATCGCCGTTCCCGGCGGTGTAGATGTCAAGATCGACGGCCAGAAGGTCACGGTCAAGGGCGCGAAGGGCGAGCTCTCGCTCGTCGTCGCAGATCCCATCCGCGTCGCACTCGAGGACGGTCAGGTGCTCGTCACCCGCCCGAACGACGAGCGCGATTCCCGAGCGCTGCACGGCCTCAGCCGCACGCTCATCAACAACAACATCATCGGCGTCACCGAGGGCTACACCAAGCAGCTCGAGGTCGTCGGCACGGGATACCGCGTGCAGCAGAAGGGCACCGGCCTCGAGCTCGCGCTCGGCTTCTCGCACCCGGTCAACGTGGACGCCCCCGAGGGCATCACGCTCGCGGTCGAGGGCAACACCAAGATCACCGTCAGCGGGATCTCGAAGCAGGCTGTCGGCGAGGCCGCAGCCAACATCCGCAAGCTGAAGAAGCCGGAGCCCTACAAGGGCAAGGGCATTCGCTACGCGGGCGAGGTTGTCCGTCGCAAGGCAGGAAAGGCTGGTAAGTAACCCATGGCCGCTTCAGTATCCCGGGCTAAGGGTCGGTCGGCTGCGCGCGTTCGCCGCCACACCCGCCTGCGCAAGAAGATCGTCGGCACGGAGGTTCGCCCCCGTCTCGTCGTCAACCGCTCATCCCGCCACGTCTTCGTACAGGTCGTCGATGACTCGAAGGGTCTCACCCTCGCTTCGGCTTCGACCATGGAAGCCGATCTGCGTTCGTTCGACGGCGACAAGACCGCCAAGGCCCGCAAGGTCGGCGAACTCGTCGCTGAGCGCGCCAAGGGCGCCGGCATCGACGCTGTGGTATTCGACCGCGGCGGCAGCAAGTACGCCGGTCGCGTCGCAGCGATCGCCGATGGCGCTCGCGAAGGGGGGCTGACCCTGTGAGCAACGAAACGAAGGAGCAGCAAGTGTCTGCAGAGGCCCAGTCTGAGACGACGGCCGGGCAGGCCGCTCCGGCTCAGGATCACCGCAACGAGCCGCGCGAGCAGCGTCGCGGGAGCCGCGATCGCGGAACCCGCAACGAGCGCGGCGGCCGCGACCGCAACGAGAGCCAGTTCCTCGAGCGCGTCGTCACCATCAACCGCGTCTCGAAGGTCGTCAAGGGCGGCCGTCGCTTCAGCTTCACCGCGCTCGTCGTGGTGGGCGATGGCAACGGAACCGTCGGCGTCGGCTACGGCAAGGCGAAGGAGGTGCCTCTCGCCATCGCAAAGGGTGTCGAAGAGGCCAAGAAGAACTTCTTCCGCGTGCCCCGCGTCGGCAGCACCATCCCGCACCCCGTGCAGGGCGAGGCCGCAGCCGGTGTCGTACTTCTGCGTCCGGCAGCAGCAGGTACCGGTGTTATCGCCGGTGGCCCGGTGCGCGCCGTACTCGAGTGCGCCGGCATCCACGATGTGCTGAGCAAGTCGCTCGGTTCGTCGAACACCCTGAACATCGTGCATGCGACCGTTGAGGCACTGCAGCAGCTCGAGGAGCCCCGCTCCGTCGCAGCTCGCCGCGGCCTCGACTTCGACCGCGTCGCTCCGGCCCGCATCGTGCGCGCTGAGGCGAAGGCCGCGGCCGACGCTGCCGCGAAGGCAAAGGCAGGTGCGTAATGGCGAAGAGCCTGAAGGTTACGCAGACGAAGTCCGTCATCAGTGAAAAGCAGAACCAGCGCGACACGCTGCGGAGCTTGGGTCTCAAGAAGATCGGCCAGTCGGTCGTTCGTGAAGACACTCAGGCCAACCGCGGCTACATTCGCGCGGTCGCTCACCTGGTAGTGGTTGAGGAGATCGACGTATGAGCGAGAACAACGAGGAGCGTGAGTCGGTGCTGAAGGCGCACCACCTCCGTCCGGCTCCCGGTTCCAAGAAGGCCAAGACCCGCGTGGGTCGTGGCGAGGCATCGAAGGGCAAGACCGCAGGCCGCGGTACCAAGGGCACCAAGGCTCGGTACCAGGTCAAGGTCGGCTTCGAGGGTGGGCAGATGCCGCTGCATATGCGCACCCCGAAGCTCCGCGGGTTCAAGAACCCGTTCCGCACCGAGTACCAGGTGGTGAACGTCGCGAAGCTCGCTGAGCTCTACCCCCAGGGTGGCGACGTCACCGTCGAGGATCTCGTGGCCAAGGGCGCCGTTCGCAAGAACCAGCCCGTCAAGGTGCTGGGCAACGGCGACCTCCAGGTCAAGCTCAACGTGCAGGTCGACAAGGTCTCGAGCTCCGCTGAGCAGAAGATCGTCGCCGCAGGCGGAGCAGTGAAGTAACGGTCCGTTCGGACCAGCAACACCCTCGGGGATCTCCCGAGTAGCGGGGGCTCGGCGGGGACGGCATTCATGCCGTTCCCGCCCACCCCCGCTGTCTTGTTTCATCCGCCAATCACGGCGATGGCTCGGTCACGCGGCACACGCCGTGTAGGCTGGAGCAATTGGTTCTCGTCGGTAGGCGAAGCCCCTTACGACGTTCCAGGAGGCAGATTTTGTTCAGCGCCATCGGACGGATCTTCCGGACACCCGATTTGCGGCGGAAGATCGTCTTCACGCTCGCCATCGTGTCGTTGTTCCGGCTCGGGTCATTCATCCCAGCACCGTTCGTAGACTTCAACAACGTTCAAGCGTGCCTGGTGGCGAACCAGAACCAGGGCAGCTCGGGCCTCTACGACATGATCAACCTCTTCAGCGGTGGAGCACTGCTGCAGCTGTCGATCTTCGCGCTCGGCATCATGCCGTACATCACGGCATCGATCATCACGCAGCTGCTCCGCGTCGTGATCCCGCACTTCGAGGCGCTCCACAAGGAAGGCCAGGCCGGCCAGGCGAAGCTGACGCAGTACACGCGCTACCTGACCATCGCGCTCGCAATCCTGCAGTCGACGACGCTCATCACCGTCGCGCGTTCGGGACAGCTCTTCGGCGCCGCCGCCAACCAGGCGTGCCAGAATCTCGTCTCCCAGGAATGGTGGGCGGTGCTGATCATGATCATCACGATGACGGCCGGTACCGGCCTCATCATGTGGTTCGGCGAACTGATCACCGAGCGAGGCGTCGGCAACGGCATGTCGCTCCTCATCTTCACCTCGATCGCGGCAACCTTCCCCGGCGCCATGTGGGTCATCAAGGAGTCGCGCGGCTGGGAAGTGTTCTTCATAGTTCTCGGGGTGGGCCTGCTGGTGGTAGCGGCTGTCGTCTTCGTCGAGCAGTCGCAGCGTCGCATCCCGGTGCAGTACGCCAAGCGCGTCGTCGGGCGCCGTACATACGGCGGAAGCAGCACGTACATCCCGATCAAGGTCAACATGGCGGGCGTGATCCCCGTGATCTTCGCCTCGGCGATCCTGTATCTGCCGATGCTCATCACGCAGTTCAACCAACCGCAGATCGGCGAGGACCCGAAGCCGTGGGTGGTCTGGATCCAGAACAACCTGGTCTACGGCGACCAGCCCTTCTACATGCTCGTCTTCTTCCTCCTCGTCATCGGCTTCACCTTCTTCTACGTGCAGATCACGTTCAACCCGGAAGAAGTCTCCGACAACATGAAGCAGTACGGAGGGTTCATCCCGGGCATCCGCGCCGGTCGGCCGACCGCGGAGTACCTCAACTACGTGCTCACCCGCATCACCAGCGCAGGATCGCTCTACCTCGGTGTCATCGCACTGCTTCCGCTCGTCGCGCTCTCGTTCTTCGGGGCGAACCAGAACTTCCCGTTCGGCGGTGCATCGATCCTCATCATCGTGGGTGTCGGGCTCGAGACCGTGAAGCAGATCGACGCGCAGCTGCAGCAGCGCCACTACGAAGGGCTCCTCAAGTGACCGCAGAGACGACCGCGCGACTGCTCATCATCGGCCCGCCCGGAGCCGGCAAGGGGACGCAGGCCGGTCGCATCGCAGCGCGCTACCAGGTTCCGGCGATTTCCACCGGTGATATCTTCCGCGCCAACATCCAGGGCGGTACGGAACTGGGGCAGCAGGTGCAGGCCGTCATCGAACAGGGCGAGCTGGTGCCAGACGAGCTCACGAACCGCATTGTCGCCGATCGCCTCTCGCAGGACGACGCGGCTTCGGGATTCCTGCTCGACGGGTACCCGCGAACAGTCGACCAGGTGCGCGCGCTCGACGGGATGCTCAACGGCTCGTCGCTCGACGCCGTCGTGCTGCTCGAAGCGGACCCAGAGGAGGTCGTGGCACGTCTGCTCAAGCGAGCGGCGGTCGAGGGGCGCTCCGATGACACCGAAGAGGTCATTCGTCATCGCCAGGACGTGTACGCCGAGCAGACCGCACCGCTCATCGAGCTGTTCTCCAAGCGGGGCATCCTCGTCTCCGTCGACGGGCTCGGCTCCGTCGACGAGGTGTCGGAGCGGATCGCTGAGGGCCTCGCTGCGCAGCTGAACGCGCGAGTCGGGCAGTAGCCCTTGGCGCGTCGAGGCCTGCTGCGACGTTCGATCTACAAGACGCCGGCGCAGCTCCGCCAGATGGTCGCTCCCGGTCGCGCCACGGCGGCCGCGCTCTCCGCGATGCGGGCAGAGGTGGCTCCCGGAATCACCCCGCTCGAGCTCGACGCGATCGCTGAGCGCGCCGTCCGGCAGCACGGCGGATCTCCGAACTTCATGCTGGAGCCCGGGTACCGCCACACGATCTGCGCGAACGTGAATGAGCACGTCGTTCATGCGATCCCGACCGACCGTCCGCTCGAAGCGGGCGACATCGTCGCTCTCGACGCGGGGGCGGTGGTAGACGGGTGGCACGGAGACGCTGCATTCACAGCGGTGCTGCCCGACCACGCCGACCCGGAGCGGACGTCGGCCAACCAGCATCTCAGCGATGTCACCGAGCAGGCGATGTGGCGGGGAATCGCGCGTCTCGCTTCGGCATCCCACCTCGGAGAGGTCGGAGAAGCCGTCGCCGCCTACGTCAGAGCCCACAGCAGTTTCGGGGTGCTCGAGGACTACATCGGTCACGGCATCGGTCGCAGCATGCACGAGGATCCTCCGGTGTTCAACGTGCCGACGCGCCGACGCGGACCGGAGGTGAAGCCGGGGCTCGTCGTCGCGATCGAACCCATCATCTCGGCAGGCGGGATTGACACCGTGGTCGAGGACGACGACTGGACGGTGACGATCGCCGACGGATCCATGAGCGCGCAGTGGGAGCACAGCGTCGCCGTGCACGAGCGCGGCATCTGGGTGCTCACCGCACCCGACGGGGGAGCGAGCGGCCTCGAGCCGCTCGGAGTCCGGCCCGTGCCGTTCGTCTAGGGACGCAGGAATCACGTCCGCCACGACGCGACACTCGGCGAGCTTTACAAAAGGCGACACGCCGAGTACTCTTGATCTTTGGTGCTTTGCGCCTGCTTTTGCGTTCGCGCCGACCGTAGTCGGATCGCGGTCGGAGACGCAGAAGCTGAGCATTCGCATGACCAGTACACCTACGCAAGCGATAGTGAGGCTATGGCGAAGAAAGACGGCGTCATCGAGATCGAGGGACACATCGTCGAGGCTCTGCCCAACGCGATGTTCCGCGTCGAGTTGACCAATGGACACAAAGTGCTCGCTCATATCTCAGGCAAAATGCGTCAGCACTACATCCGCATCCTTCCCGAGGATCGCGTGATCGTTGAGCTGACGCCCTACGATCTGACCCGCGGCCGTATCGTCTACCGCTACAAGTAGGTCGCTGGGAAGTAACGACTCGCGGCACTCCGCGAGTACGAGGACAGCGATACACACGAAGGAACCATCATGAAGGTCAATCCCAGCGTCAAGCCGATCTGCGATCACTGCAAGGTCATTCGCCGCCACGGACGCGTCATGGTGATCTGCAAGAGCAACCCGCGCCACAAGCAGCGCCAGGGCTGAGTCCCTGCCGTCGCCGGCGGCTCTGCAGAACACACAACTGAATATCTGATCCAGCGCATCGAAGAACCTGCGCGGATCTCATGGAATCGGAACGCGCAGCGTCCGTGAGAGATCCGCGGTGAGCTCACCAGCCCACCTCATTTCGTGCAGGGGACACCTCGGGCCGGAGGCCCGAACCCCCGATGCGCACCACACCTCCACGATCCGCAAGGAGAGCCAACATGGCACGTCTCGCAGGAGTCGACATCCCACGCGATAAGCGCGTTGAGATCGCACTCACTTACATCTACGGCGTCGGGCGCACGAGCGCGCTCAAGACGCTCGCCGACACCAGCATCGATGGCAACATCCGCGTCAAGGACCTGTCGGATGAGCAGCTGGTCGCGCTTCGCGATTACATCGAAGGCAACTTCAAGGTTGAGGGCGATCTTCGCCGCGAGGTCGCAGCCGATATCCGCCGCAAGGTGGAGACCGGCAGCTACCAGGGGCTCCGCCACCGGAAGGGCCTGCCTGTGCACGGTCAGCGCACCAAGACGAACGCTCGTACCCGCAAGGGCCCGAAGCGCACCGTCGCCGGCAAGAAGAAGTAACGCCGGTCCGTTAGACCTACACACAGAGCTTTTCAGGAGAACACTCAATGGCTGCACCAAAGACCGCGGCTCGCAAGCCGCGTCGCAAGGACAAGAAGAACGTCGCCGTGGGCCAGGCCCACATCAAGTCGACCTTCAACAACACGATCGTCTCGATCACCGACACCACCGGTGCCGTGATCAGCTGGGCCTCCTCAGGCGGCGTCGGCTTCAAGGGTTCGCGCAAGTCGACCCCGTTCGCCGCTCAGCTCGCCGCTGAGTCCGCTGCGCGCAAGGCGCAGGAGCACGGCATGAAGAAGGTCGACATCTTCGTCAAGGGCCCGGGCTCGGGCCGCGAGACCGCGATCCGCTCGCTGCAGGCCGCTGGCCTCGAGGTGGGTTCGATCAACGATGTGACGCCGCAGACGCACAACGGCTGCCGTCCGCCGAAGCGTCGCCGCGTCTGATCGGAAGGTCGCGCCGGCGCGAGCCGGCGCGACTGCCGCCCCAGTGGCGGCGATCCGTCGTATTCAGCACCGGCTCTCCCCGGTGCTTCAGCCCACTTCAATCCCGATACCGCATGAGTCATATAGCGGACTCCAGCGAAAGGATCACACACCGTGCTGATTGCACAGCGACCCACTCTGACTGAAGAATCGATCTCCGAGTTCCGTTCGCGTTTCGCCATCGAGCCGCTTGAGCCCGGCTTCGGCTACACGCTCGGTAACTCGCTGCGTCGTACCCTGCTGTCGTCCATCCCCGGCGCCGCGGTCACGAGCGTGCGTTTCGAGGGCGTCGCCCACGAGTTCACGACCATCCCGGGCGTGACCGAGGACGTCACCGAGATCATCCTCAACATCAAGGATCTCGTCGTCTCGAGCGAGCATGACGAGCCGATCACCGCGTACCTCCGGAAGACCGGCGCCGGCGAGGTCACCGCCGCCGACATCTCGGCTCCGGCGGGTGTCGAGGTGCACAACCCCGAGCTCGTCATCGCAACGCTCAGCGACTCGGCTCAGTTCGAACTCGAACTGACGATCGAGCGCGGCCGCGGATACGTCTCGGCCGCTCAGAACCGCAACGAGGACGCTGAGGTCGGCCGTATCCCGGTCGACTCCATCTACTCGCCGGTGCTGAAGGTCACGTACCGCGTCGAAGCGACCCGAGCCGGCGAGCGCACCGACTTCGACCGCCTGGTCGTCGATGTCGAGTCGAAGCCCGCCATCTCGCCGCGCGACGCGATCGCGTCTGCAGGTTCGACGCTCGTCGAGCTCTTCGGGCTCGCGCGCGAGCTGAACACCGCGGCCGAGGGCGTCGAGATCGGCCCCGCGCCGGTCGAGGTCGTCGCGGAGGGTGAGCTCTCGATCCCGATCGAGGATCTGGATCTCTCGGTGCGCAGCTACAACTGCCTCAAGCGCGAGGGCATTAACACGGTGAGCGAGCTGGTAGCGCTCTCCGAGGCGCAGCTGATGAACATTCGCAACTTCGGCCAGAAGTCGGTCTTCGAGGTGCGCGACAAGCTCACCGAGATGGGCCTCTCGCTCAAGGACGCGGTGCCCGGGTTCGACGGTGCGCAGTTCTACAGCTACGAAGACGACAACAACTAACGGTTCGGCACTGTCCGCCCGACCGCACACTTACTGGAGTAAATAATGCCCAAGCCCAACAAGGGCCCCCGCCTCGGAGGCGGCCCCGCACACGAGCGTCTGATGCTGAACCAGCTGGCTTCGCAGCTCTTCGAGCACAAGCGCATTCAGACGACGGAGACGAAGGCCAAGCGCCTGCAGCCCGTCGCCGAGCGCCTCGTCACCTTCGCGAAGCGGGGAGACCTGCACTCGCGTCGTCGCGTCATGCGTCAGATCCTCGACAAGTCGGTTGTCCACGAGCTCTTCACGGAGATCGCACCGCTCGTCGAGAACCGCGAGGGCGGGTACACCCGCATCGTCAAGACCGGATTCCGCAAGGGCGATCGTGCCCCGCTCGCCGTGATCGAGCTCGTGCTCGAGCCGGTCACGCCGAAGCCGAAGGCTGAGAAGCCCGCCGCTCCGGTTGCAGAAGAGCCCGCTGAGGAGACCACCACCGAGGCGCCCGCTGAGGAGACCACCGAGGCACCCGCCGAGGAGAAGGCCGAGTAGCCTCCTCGTTCGACTGTTCGAAAGCCCCCGTTGCGTTCTGCGCACCGGGGGCTTTCGGGTTGCAGGGGCGCGGGTTGCCGTATCTCCCGCGACGGCGGTTCGGTCAGCGGCGCGGCAACGCGTAGCCGATGCCCTCGCCGGGGCGCTGCAGCTCTTCGAGAGCGTTCTCCACGCAGTCGGCGTAGAGCTCGCCGCCGCTCGGGTTCGGGTGGATCCCGTCACCCGCGAGCGCGGACGGCGGGGCGGCGGAGATCGTCCCCTCCCAATCGGCGACGACGACGCCGCGATGGGTGTCGGCGTAGGCCGTGAGAGCGTCATTGACGCCGGGAACCCACTCGCGATCCGCGTGCGCGTTGACGAGCACGATGAGCCGGTCGCCAGCCGACTGTCGCAGGCTGTCGAGTTCTTCGAGTCGCACGGGCCCGTTGGTCCCGAGGCCGACGAGGAGCACGGGGCGCAGGACGTCGGTACCCGCCTGCTCCGATGCGAGTGCGACGCCGGCTCCCATGCTGCGCGATACGGATGCGTCGATCGCTATGCCCGGAAAACGCTCCTCGAGCTCGGGGAGGCTCGCCAGCATCACCGAGTCTCCGATGGCGCTCATGTCGGTACCGGCGGCGGCGATCGGCTCGTCGGGCTTCGTCGAGCTCTCGCCTGCGGCGGCAGCACCTGAGCTCGCGTCCGGTCCGTCCTCGGCGCCCGCTGCCTCAGACGCCTCCGACTGCGACGCATCGCGCGCGGCTGCGCCTCGTTCTACAGCATCTGCTGCTGAGGTCTGCGCGGGCGCCGTGGCGACGGCGAACACGGTGGCCGGCACGGTGAGGACCAGCACGGAAGCCACCACGGCCGGAACAATCCTTCGGCCTCGGAACGCTCGGTCGGGCCGCGCCAGGAGCATGAGTGACCGCCTGAGGCCGAACCGTCTCACGGGCTCCTCGATGTATCGGAACGAGAGCGCCGCCGTGATGAGCGTCAGCGCCAACGTCACGGCGCCCACGATCCACGGCGATCCCGTTCCGAGGCCCGCTGCGACGAGCAGCAGCAACGGCCAGTGCCAGAGGTAGATGCCGTACGAGCGCTCTCCGACCCACCGCAAAGGCCGTGCGTCGAGCGCCGCACCGATCCATGCGCCCGGCCTCGTCACCGCCCACACGGTCAGGAGTGCGGCGAGGGAGGCCAACTGGAAGCCCCAGGCGAAGCTCTGCTCGCCGCCCTCCTGCAGGGTCACCGCGAGCCAGCCCAGTACGCCGAGCCCGGCCAGGGCGATACCGGTCAACGCGAGCTGGGCGTACCGGCCCGGTCCCCGGTGCGGCAGCTCGGATGACCTTCCTGTCGTGAGGAGTGCGAGGGCCGCGCCGAATGCGAGCCCGAACGAGTGCGTATCGGAACCGAAGTACACCCGGGTCGGCTCAGCGCCGCCAGCGGAGAGCGCGATCATGAGGAACGCGGAGGCCGTGCCGAGCGCGACGAGGGGGAGCGCGCGCAGCACGCGGCCCCGGATCCTGACGATGACGAGCAGCAGGAGCGGGAGAACGATGTAGTACTGCTCCTCGATCGCCAAGGACCAGGTGTTGCGGAAGAGCTCGGGAGCGTCTCGCGCGAAGTAGTCGGCGCCGGCCGCGATCGAGGTCCAGTTGCCGACGAAGAATGCGGCGCCCGCGATCTGACGTCCGATTCCGACGAGGAGGTCGCGGTCGACGAGCACCGCGACGGCTGTCGAGACCGCGAGCACCAGCCCGAGCGCTGGGAGCAGACGTCGAGCGCGACGTCGCCAGAAGTGACCGAGCCGGATTCGCCCCGTGCTCGCATGCTCTCGCAGCAGCAGCGTGGTGATCAGAAAGCCGCTGATGACGAAGAAGATGTTGACGCCCAGAAACCCGCCGGGCAGTGGACCGGGGAAGAGGTGGTAGCAGAGCACGAGGCCGACCGCGATGGCGCGGAGTCCGTCGAGCCCCCCGAGCCGGTCGGCGCGGGGGAGTGCACGTGTCGGAGGAGTCTGAGTCATAGTGTCGAGTGCGGCGCGGTCCCGGCCGGGGCGCCTCGGGCATCCAGTGTACGTTGCGCCGTGACCGGCACTCTGAGGCATCTGGCAGGATCGATGCATGCACCACTCTGCTTCGGTACGCCTGCGGCTCGATCTCTCGTACGACGGCACCGATTTCTCGGGTTGGGCCGCACAGCCGGGCCTGCGCACCGTGCAGGGGAGCCTGGAGGGCGCCCTCGCAATGCTGCTGCGGGTCGACGACCCCGCCTCCGTGCGCCTCACCGTCGGCGGGCGCACCGATGCAGGAGTGCACGCGCGCGGCCAAGTGGCGCATCTGGACGTCACCCCTGCGCAACTCGAGAAATGGACCGCGCGGCGCCGACCTGAGGAACCGGCCTGGGAAGCCCCCGAGCTCGCCCGCCTTCGCGCGCGGAAGCTGACCGGGATCGTCAGCCGTGCAGCCCCGGACGTCGTCGTGCACGCGGCGCACGTCGTCCCCGCGGCCTTCGATGCCCGCTTCTCCGCGCTCAGGCGCAGGTACGAGTATCGACTCATCGGGGCTGGAATGCGGAAGGATCCTCTGGTCGCGCGGTACACGGCCGAGGTTCCACGCCCCCTCGACTTCGACGCCGTGCAACGCGCATCAGACGAGCTGCTCGGTCTCAACGACTTCACCACGTTCTGCAAAGCCCGCGAGGGGGCGACGGCCGTGCGCGACCTCCTGCGCTTCGAGTGGAGGCGCGCGGAAGACGGAGCGTACGCCGCTCGGATCGAGGCCGACGCATTCTGCCACTCGATGGTGCGTGCGCTCATCGGCGCGGTCGTCGCGGTCGGAAGCGGACGCATCGATCACGAGGAGCTCGTCGCGCTCCGCGATGCGCGCGCGCGGACGAGCCGCTTCACGGTGATGCCGGCACACGGGCTCTCGCTCGAGGAGATCGCGTATCCGCCGAACGATGCCCTCGAGGCGCGCGCCGCGGCGACACGAGCGCGCCGCAGCGCGATCGACTGAGCGGGCCTCGGCGTCCGTTCTGTGCTAGTGTTGATCTTTGGTGCGAAAGCACCCGATTTGTTGAGCCCTCCAGCCGCGCGCGCACCCCTCGGGGACCACGCACCGGAGTGGGATTCACGAACTCCTCCAATTCGACAGAAAGCAGCACACAAGTGACTCGCACGTATTCACCGAAGGCCGCCGAGCAGAAGCACGATTGGGTCGTCATCGACGCAGCCGACGTGGTGCTCGGTCGCCTCGCATCGCACGCAGCGGCTCTGCTCCGCGGCAAGCACAAGACCACCTTCGCGCCCCACATGGACATGGGCGACTACGTGGTCATCATCAACGCCGACAAGGTCGTGCTGACCGGGAACAAGGCGAAGAACAAGCGCGCCTACCGTCACTCGGGCTACCCGGGCGGTCTCCGTTCGGTCAGCTACACCGAGCTGCTCGAGAAGAACCCGGAGCGCGCGGTCGAGAAGGCCATCCGCGGCATGCTTCCGAAGAACTCGCTCGGCGCCGATCTGTTCCGCAAGCTGAAGGTGTACGCAGGTGCTGAGCACCCGCACGCTGCTCAGCAGCCCACCCCCTACACCTTCGGCCAGGTCGCGCAGTAATCGCGCCCCGAGACCTCAGAGAGAGAATTCACAGTGACTGAAGAGCAGACCGTGGCCACCGAGAGCTACACCACCGAGACGCCGGCCGGCCAGGCCGCCGTCGCGTCGCCCCGTCCCGCGCTCACCGTTCCCGGTGCAGCAGTGGGCCGCCGCAAGCAGGCCATCGCCCGCGTGCGCCTCATCCCCGGTTCGGGCACCTTCACGGTGAACGGACGCGAGTTCGCGGAGTACTTCCCGAACAAGCTGCACCAGCAGCTCATCACCGATCCGTTCACCGCTCTCGAGCTGAACGGCTCGTACGACATCATCGCTCGCATCGGCGGCGGCGGCCCCTCGGGCCAGGCTGGCGCGCTGCGTCTCGCCATCGCTCGTGCGCTGAACGAGATCGACGAAGAGCACAACCGCGCGACTCTGAAGAAGGCCGGCTTCCTGAGCCGCGATGCGCGCATCAAGGAGCGCAAGAAGGCCGGTCTCAAGAAGGCCCGCAAGGCGCCGCAGTACTCGAAGCGCTAAATCGAGGCTTCCAACACATGGGACGCCTATTTGGCACCGATGGGGTTCGAGGGCTGGCTGGCGTCGATGTGACTGCCGAGCTGGCCCTCAGCCTCGCTCGCGCTGCGGCTCTCGTTCTCGGGCGTTCTGCCCGGGGCGAGAGCCGTCGTGCTGTGGCCGTCGTTGCGCGCGATCCGCGCGTCTCCGGCGAGTTCATCTCCGCGGCAGTCTCTGCCGGTCTCGCTTCTGCGGGTGTCGACGTGCTCGACGCCGGCGTGATCCCGACTCCGGCGGCGGCCTATCTCGTGGCAGACACCGGCGCCGATTTCGGCGTCATGGTCTCGGCCTCGCACAATCCGGCAGCGGACAACGGGATCAAGTTCTTCGCCGAGGGCGGTCGCAAGCTCGCGGATGACGTCGAGGACGAGATCGAATCCGCGATGGACGGTCCGGTCGTGGCCGTCACCGGCCGGGAGGTCGGACGCATCCGCCGTTTCGCGGATGCGGAGGATCGGTACCTCGTGCATCTGCTCGGGACGCTCGAGGGTACGCGCCTCGACGGCGTTCACGTCGTGCTCGACTGCGCGCACGGCGCAGCCGCCGGCATCTCGCCCGACGTGTTCACCGATGCTGGGGCGCGCGTCACCGTCATCGGCAACGACCCCGATGGTTTCAACATCAACGACGGCGTGGGATCCACGCATCTCCAGCCGCTGGCCGCCGCGGTCATCGAGCACGGCGCCGATCTGGGGATCGCGCACGACGGCGATGCCGATCGCTGCCTGGCCGTGGACGCTGCCGGTGAGGTCGTCGACGGCGACATGATCATGGCGATCCTCGCACTGTCGATGGCGCGCCGCGGAAAGCTCGTCCGCAACACGCTCGTCGCCACAGTGATGTCGAACCTCGGCCTGAAGCTCGCGATGGCAGACAACGGCATCGACGTGGTCGAGACGGGCGTCGGCGACCGGTACGTGCTCGAGGCGATCAACGCCGAGGGGTATTCCCTCGGCGGGGAGCAGTCGGGTCACGTGATCATGAGCGATCACGCGACGACGGGCGACGGGATCCTGACCGGTCTGCACATCGCCGCAGAGGTCGTGCGCACCGGGAAGTCGCTTGCGGAGCTCGCCACCTGCATGACGGTGTACCCGCAGGTGCTCGTGAACGTTCGCGGAGTCGATCGCACCGGTGTGCACGGCGATGAGGTGCTGCAGCAGGCGGTGCGTCAGGCCGAGATCGCGCTCGCGGGCAACGGACGAGTGCTCCTTCGCCCCTCCGGCACCGAGCCGGTCGTCCGCGTGATGGTGGAAGCCGAGCATGCGGAGGATGCACAGCGACTCGCCAATGATCTCGCGGGCATCGTGCTCGAACGTCTCGCCGTCTGAAGCTTCGCACAACGCCGGCGCTCGACCCCTCCGGGGGTCGGGGCGCCGGCGTTTCTGCTGAGCGGGCCCCAGCGCTCCCTCGCAGCGCCGGTCGGAGCCGCGTCAGTACCAGTGCGGATCTCGCGCCTGCCAAGCGCCCCAGGCCGCGCACGGGCTCCCGTATGCCGCCTGGATGTAGGCGAGACCCCAGTCCACCTGCGTGTTGCCGTTCGTCCGCCAGTCGGGGCCAGCAGTGGCCATCTTCTCGGCAGGCAGAGACTGGGGGATGCCGTATGCGCCGCTGTAGGGGTTGAGCGCATCGGCGCGCCAGCCAGATTCCCCGTTCCAGAGCGGGACGAGGCAGGAGAACTGGTCGTCACCCCAACCGTAGGCGCCGAGCGACGAACGAGCGTGGGCCTGGGCGCCGGCCGGGTCGACGCCGACACCGCCGGCCGGATCGCCGCCGCCCGTGCCGGGATCGGTGCCCCCGGGTGACTCCGACCCGCCCGCAGGAGGCTCCGCCGGGGGGTTCGCAGTGCGGTCGCGCTCTTCCTGCTGGCGCGCCGCCTCCTCGCGCTGCCGCTCCTGCTCCGCGGCCTGCTCGGCCACCTGCAGGCCGATCTGATACTGACGCTCCGCCGCAGCCGTCGTACCGCGCAGGGCGGCCAACTGGGCGTACATCGTCTCGCTCCGCTCACCCGCGCGTGCGACTGCGGCGTCCGAATCCTGCTGCGCCCGGTCCGCCGATGCAGCGGCAGCCTCGGCCTCGTCGGCCAGACGCTCCCGCTCGCGTTTCGCGTCCGCAGCCTGGTCGTGGAGGGATGCCGCCGAATTGACCTCCGTCTTCGCACGTTCCGCGATGCCGTTCCAGGTGCCTGATACCTGAGACGACATGCTGAACTTCGCCATGAACTCCTCGGGATCGGACGCGGTCGCGAGCGCGCTCGCACTCGCGAGCCCCGTGCCGTTGGTGTACATCCAGGAGACCATTCGGCCGACCGCCTCATCATTGTCGCCGAACGACTGCTCGGCCTGCTCGATGCGCGATTGCAATGCCGCTTCACGGGCGACCGCTGCGTCGACCGCCTCGCGCGCCTCTCTCGCGCGGCCATGGGCACTCGCTGCAGCCGACGTCGCGGCTGTCGCTTCATCGCTGGACTGCTGCAGTGCACGCTGCAGACGCGCGTACTCGGCTTCGGCGGCGGCTTCGGAGTCCTGCGCCGCCCGCACCTCCGACCACGTGGGGTAGTCGCTCGCGCTGCCGTCGACGGCGATCGCCGGTATCGTTCCCGCGAGCACGAGCGAAGCGGCGAGCCCCGCGATCAGGGTGCCACGAATGGAACGATGATGACGCATAGCCTCCAGCGTAAACGATGCCCGGGCGCCGGAGCCTGCCGAGCCGCGAGGGGCTCCACCTACAATTTGCGCAGCAGCACCTTCTGCACGCGATGATCGGACTCCTTGCGGAGCACGAGACTCGCCCGCGCCCGCGTCGGCCTGATGTTCTCGACGAGGTTGGGCTCATTGATGTTGTTCCAGAACTCGTCGGCGATCGCGAGCGCCGCATCGTCATCGATGGTGGCGAAGCGCCGGAAGTGCGAGCTGGGGTCGGCGAAGGCGCTCTCCCGCAGTTTCAGGAACCGCTGCCGGTACCAGCGCTGAATATCGGAGGATCTGGCGTCCACGTACACGGAGAAGTCGAAGAGATCGCTGACGGCGAGCGGATGAGCCATCGATGCGGGCTGCAGCACGTTCAGTCCCTCGACGATCAGGATGTCGGGCCGGCGGACGACGGTGTACTCGCCGGGAACGATGTCGTAGACGATGTGGCTGTAGTGGGGCGCCCTGACCTCATCGACGCCGGCTTTCACCTGCGACACGAAGCGGAGCAGACTGCGCCGGTCGTAGGACTCCGGAAAACCCTTGCGGTGGGCGATGCCGCGTCGTTCGAGTTCTGCCGCGGGGTAGAGAAAGCCGTCGGTGGTGATGAGCTCCACCTGCGGCGTCTCAGGCCAGCGCGCCAGCAGATCCCGAAGGATCCTCGCCACAGTGGACTTGCCGACGGCGACCGACCCCGCGATGCCGATGACGAACGGGCTCTGGCGCTCCCCGCCGCGCTGCAAGAACCCCCGGGTGCGCTGATGCATCTCGCGCGCGGCGATCGCGTACTGGTTGATCAACCGGCTCAGCGGGCGGTACACCTGAGACACCTCCGCCATGTCGAGCGGTTCTCCGAGGCCGCGGAACGCTGCGATCTCGCCCTCGCTGAGCGGCATCGGAGTCTCTCCGGCCAACCGGGCCCACTCGTCGCGGCCGATCTCCGTGAACGGAGAAGTGAACTCGGGGCGGATGAGCGGGTGCGTGTCGGTCGTGACGGTTGCACCGGGAGGGGAGATGTTCTGGGTCATCGTGCATCAATGGTGCCACTAAACTAGGCCGCATGTGTGGAATCGTTGGATATGTCGGCCCGAACGACACGGTCGAGGTACTGCTGAACGGGCTTCGACGTCTGGAATACCGGGGCTATGACTCCGCCGGCGTGGCCGTCGTCGATACGAACGGATCGCTCTCCGTGCGGAAGCGCTCGGGCAAGCTCGCGCGCCTCGAGGACCTCCTCGAGGCGAGTCCCCTCGACGCCTCGGGCACCGGCATCGGCCACACTCGCTGGGCGACCCACGGCGGACCCACCGATGTGAATGCTCACCCGCATCTGGGCGACGAGGGCAAGCTCGCGGTGATCCACAACGGCATCGTCGAGAACTTCGCGCAGCTGCGCAGCGAAGTGGAGTCGGCGGGCGTTGAGCTGCTGAGCGAGACGGACACCGAGGTCGTCGCGGCGCTGCTCGGCCTCGAGGTCGCACGTCAGGGCGATCTGGAAACGGCTTTCCGCGCCGTGGTCGCACGCCTGCACGGCACGTTCACGCTGCTCGCGATGCACCGCGACGAGCCGGGCAAGGTTCTCGCGGCTCGCCATCACTCACCGCTCGTGATCGGCCTCGGCGATGGCGAGAACTTCCTCGGATCGGACGTCGCCGCCTTCGTGTCGTTCACCAAGCGCGCCGTCGCAGTCGAAGAAGACAGCATCGCGATCATCACGCCCGCCGAGGTGCGCGTGACCGACTTCTCCGGCAACACGGTCGAGTTCGAGGAGTTCGAGGTCGAGTGGGATGCTGACGCGTCCGACAAGGGCGGCTGGTCGTCGTTCATGGCGAAGGAGATCAACGAGCAGGCGGACGCCGTCGGCAACACGCTCCGGGGCCGCATCTCGAGCGCGGGGGTCGAGATTCCCGAGCTGACAGCGCTCGGCGACGACCGCCTGCGCGAGATCGACCGCATCATCATCATCGCCTGCGGCACCGCGTCGTATGCGGGGCACGTCGGTTCCTACGCCATCGAGCAGTGGGCGCGCGTTCCCGTCGAGGTGCAGCTTAGCCACGAGTTCCGGTACCGCGACCCGGTGCTCTCTGACCGCACGCTGGTCATCTCGGTCAGTCAGTCGGGCGAGACCATGGACACCCTGATGGCGGTCAAGTACGCCATCGAGCGCGGAGTCACGACGATCTCGGTCTGCAACACGCAGAGCGCGACCATTCCGCGCGAGTCGGACGCTGCGGTGTACACCCACGCCGGCCCCGAGGTCGCGGTCGCTTCGACCAAGGCGTTCGTCGCCCAGATCACTGCGATCTACCTCATCGGATTGCATCTCGCGCGTGTTCGCGGAACGTTCTCCGCTGAGGAGCAGACGCGAGCCGTCGAGCAGTTCGAGGCGCTGCCCGCGAAGGTGGCGGAGGCGATCGAGACACGCGACCAGATCGCACAGCTCGCGCACTGGATGGCGGACACGCGGTCCGTGCTCTTCCTCGGCCGTCACGTCGGGTACCCGATCGCACTCGAAGGCGCCTTGAAGCTCAAGGAGATCGCCTACATCCACGCGGAGGGCTTCGCCGCCGGGGAGCTCAAGCACGGCCCGATCGCGTTGATCGATCATGGTCAGCCGGTGTTCGTGCTGGTTCCCAGCCCGCGGACGTCGCCGATCATGCACTCGAAGGTCGTCTCGAACATTCAGGAGATCCGCGCCCGTGGCGCACGGGTCATCGCCGTGGTCGAGAAGGGCGATACCGCAGTGCTGCCCTACGCTGACGACGTCGTGCGGTTGCCGCTGGCCGACACCCTCTTCGAGCCGCTCCTGCAGGTCATTCCGCTGCAGTGGTTCGCTCTCGAGCTCTCGACCGCGAAGGGGCTCGACGTAGACCAGCCGCGCAACCTCGCCAAGTCGGTCACGGTCGAGTAGACGATCGGACGAGCAGGGCGAAGCAGGGGGCGCCGGGGCCGGAGAGCTTCGACGTGTGAGGAGCGTGATGATACTCGGAATCGGCGTCGACACCGTCGAGATCGCTCGGTTCGAGCGCACCATCGAACGTACGCCGCGGCTGCTTGCGCGCCTCTTCACCGGGGCTGAGCGCGGCCGACCCGTGCGCTCGCTCGCGGCACGGTTCGCCGCGAAGGAGGCGCTCATCAAGGCGCTGGGCGGCTCCGATGGTCTGGGGTGGCATGACATGGAGATCGAGCGCACGGACGACCGCGCGCCTGCATTCGTGCGAACGGGCCCGCTGCTCGCCGTGCTCGAACGCAGGCGCGCCGCACTGCCGCACGTGTCGATGACGCACGACGGGGGATTCGCGACGGCGTTCGTCGTCGTCGAAGAGCGGACGACGGGAGCGACGCGGTGACGGTCGAGAAGAGCGTCGAGGAACTGCATCACGTCTCCGATCCCGACGCCATGGGAGCGCTCGGCGCGCGACTCGGACGGGTGCTGCGCGCAGGCGATCTGGTGATCCTCACCGGCCCGCTCGGCGCGGGCAAGACGACATTGACCCGTGGAATCGGCGAAGGGCTCGGAGTACGCGGTCCCGTGCAGAGCCCGACCTTCGTGCTCGCGAGAACGCACCCCTCGCTCGTCGGGGGTGCGCCGCTCGTGCACGTCGATGCGTATCGGCTCGACGGTCCCGATGAGCTCGACGACCTCGACCTCGACTTCGAAGGATCCGTTGTGGTCGCGGAGTGGGGCGTCGGCATCGTCGAGACCAGAACGGACTGGATCGAGATCGTGATCGAGCGCCCGGTCGGGGCCGACGATCCGGATCCCGTGTTCGACGGCAATGCCCCGCAGGCGGGGAAGGGTGCCGATGCTGAGATGGAAGACTGGTCGCAGACGCTGATCGAACCGCGTCGGATCACCGTCAACGGGTACGGTCCGCGCTGGGCCGGAGGAGTGCTGGGATGAACGTGAACGCGCCGGAGCTCGGGGAGCACGTGCTGCTCGCGATCGATACCGCCATCGGTACGACCGTCGCACTCGGAGCGAGCGGTCGCATCCGCGTGGCGGTGAGCGATGACCCCAGGGGGCACGCCGAGGCCATCGGCCGACTGCTCGATGAGGTGTTCCGCGCGACCGGCACGCATCCTGCCCGGGTGACGGGAGTCGTCGCGGGAATCGGGCCGGGCCCGTTCACGGGACTCAGGGTGGGCATCGCCGCCGCTCACGCATTCGCGCTGGGGCGAGGCGTCCCGCTGCTCCCCGTGCAGGGCCACGCCGCAGTCGCGCTCGACGCGTTCGAACAGGGCGCTGCCGAGCACCTGCGCGTGGTGCAGGACGCGCGCAGGCGAGAGCTCTTCGTGACGGAGTTCTCCGCGCTCGACGAGGCCGGACTGCCCGTCGCCACCGCAGGTCCGTCTCTGCTGACCCGTGCCGAATACGTCGAGCGTCCGGGCGACATCTGGCCCGAGCGCATTCCAGCAGCCTCGCTCGTCCGGGTGGCGGCCCGCCGCCTCGCGTCGAACCGTCCGTTCGACGACGACCGTGCGCTCTATCTCCGGGCCCCCGATGTCGCGCAACCGTCTGCGCCGAAGCGGGTCTCGACTTGAGCGCCCTCGATACGAGCCCGGCGGACGCCGGCCCAGTGCTGCGCAGCGCGACTCTGGACGACCTCGACGCCGTCTGGTCGCTCGAGACATCCGTGTTCGGCGCCGAAGCCTGGAGCCGCTCGATGATGCGCGAAGAGCTCGTCGGGGACCACCGCGACTACCGTGTGCTCGTCGACGCGCGCGGTCGGGTGCTGGGGTACGCCGGCATGCTGGCGCTCGGAGCGGAAGCGGATATTCAGACCATCGCCGTGCATCCGGACGCGCGCGGGACCGGGCAGGGCCGTCGTCTCATCGATGCGCTGCTCGACGGGGCCGAAGCGCGCGGGGTGAACGAGGTGTTTCTGGAGGTGCGCGCCGACAACCCGGTGGCGCAGAAGCTCTACGAGAGCCTCGGATTCGAAGGGATCGGCACGCGACCGCGGTACTACCAACCCGAAGGCGTCGATGCCATTGTGATGCGGCTCGCGATGGGCGGGCGCACTCGGAGCGGACGGGCGATGGAGGATCAGGCATGACGAGCACGGACCCGCTCGTTCTCGGCATCGAGACGAGTTGCGATGAGACCGGTGTGGGCATCGTGCGCGGGCGCACGCTGCTCGCCAACGCGATCGCCTCGTCCATGGACGAGCACGCGAGATACGGCGGCGTCGTTCCGGAGGTCGCTGCGCGAGCGCACCTCGAAGCGATGACCCCGACGATCGAGCGCGCCCTGACGGATGCCGGCGTTGCGCTCGAAGAGCTCGACGCCATCGCGGTCACCTCGGGCCCGGGGCTCGCGGGCGCCCTGATGGTGGGAGTCTCAGCTGCGAAAGCTCTGGCGGTGGCGCTCGACAAGCCGCTGTACGCGGTGAACCACCTCGTCGGCCACGTCGGCGCCGACCTGCTGCACGGCGACGGACTGCGCGGAGCCGTGGGCGCCGTCGGCGAGCTCGAGCTTCCGACGATCGCCCTGCTCGTCTCCGGGGGCCACACCTCGCTGCTGCTCGTGCGCGATCTCGTGTCCGACGTCGAGATGCTCGGCGAGACGATCGACGATGCCGCAGGTGAGGCGTTCGACAAGGTCGCACGCCTGCTCGGTCTGCCGTACCCGGGAGGCCCCGAGATCGACCGGGTCGCTGCGACGGGTGATCCCCACGCGATTCGCTTCCCGCGCGGCCTCACGCTGCCGAAGGATCTGGAGCGCCACCGCTACGATTTCTCGTTCTCGGGACTGAAGACATCGGTCGCGCGATGGGTCGAGAAGCGCGTGGCGGCCGGGGAATCGGTGCCGGTGGCGGACGTGGCGGCGAGTTTCCGGGAGGCCGTCGCCGACGTGCTGCTGACGAAGGCGGTCGCGGCCTGCCGCGACCTCGGGGTGCCGCGCCTCTTGCTCGGCGGGGGTGTCGTCGCCAACGCGCGCGTCCGCGAGCTGGCGACGGAGCGAGCGGCGACGGCCGGGATCGAACTGCGCGTTCCGCCGTTGTCGCTCTGCACCGACAACGGCGCGATGATCGCCTCCCTCGGCGCTCAGCTCGTAGCCGGCGGGCACGAGCCGTCCGGGCTCTCCTTCGGAGCCGACTCGACGCTCCCGGTGCAGCAGGTGCAGGTGCTCTGACGGAGAAGCCGCCTGTCAAGGCCGCTTCAGGTCCGGGAGAAAACTCGCCATTCGCTGAAGCTGAACGTTATCTTTGAAGGAAGAATGGGGGAATGCGCCTCATCGACGTTTGATCGAAGGAGAATCATGTCCGACAATCTGCCAGGCAACGACCGCAATTCGAACCCGGTTCCGCCCCCGCCCGCGCCGTCCGGCACCCCGAACGCGCACACTCCGAACGCGCACACCGCGCCGAGCGCTCCGGCGTACGACCCCGCAGCGACGAACCCCGGCGCTCCGGCATACTCGGGCGGTCCTGCTCAGCCGAAGGGGCTCGCGCTCTCGACGATGATCGTGGGCATCGTGAGCCTCCTGATCTCGTGGCCGGTGAGCATCGTCGGCATCATCGGCGGCGTGGTCGCGCTGGTGCTCGGCATCGTGGCGCGGAAGAAGGGGCAGCCGAAGGGGATGGCCCTCACCGGCATCATCACCGGCGCCCTCGCCATCGTCATCTCGATCATCGCGATGATCGTCGTTGCGCTCGTCATCGGCGCCGCGCTGAACGACCCGAACCTGCAGCAGCAGTTGGAGCAGCTGGACCAGTAACGAGTCCGCTGCATGTGCGAAGGCCCGGGGCGCATCCGCCTCGGGCCTTCCGTGCGTTGCACAGGATGCGATCAGCAGCGCTCCGCGAGGAGCGCGCAGTGCTTTCCGGTCTCATCGCGCGTGAGCAGCAGGGTGGCGTGCTCCGCTCCGCGCAGGCGCAGTCGCGCGCGCAAGGCCGCGGGATCGACGTCGGCGCCGCGCTTCTTGATCTCGAGCGTGCCGATGCCCCGCGCGGCGAGCGCCCTTCGCAGAGCCTTCTCCTTGACGGGCAGCCGTTCGAGCAGGCGGAAGGTCTGCGCGAACGGCGTTGCGATCAGTTCGTCTCCGGTGAGGTACGCGATGCCGGCGCTCATCATGCCAGCACCCAGATGCTCTGCAAGCGCACCGATGAGACGCGCGCGAATCACGGCCCCATCGGGCTCGTAGAGATACTCGCCCATCGAACGGACGTCGACATCGGGAGCATCGCCAGACGCCGTCATCTCGTGAATCGCGCCGCCCCGGTGCACCAGTGCCGCGCGAGCGATTCCTGGTCTCGCGAGCGCGCCGAACCAGAGCGCGGTCTCGACGACATGCCCGTCGACGGAGACCCACTGGGCCTCTGCCTCTCCTGGAATGAGGTCTCGATCGAGCCCCGGACCCAGCTTGACGCCCGTCGGCATCCGAGATCCGATGCCGAAGGCGAAATCGAGCGACGGCGAATAGTCGTCGGGGGAGGAGAGGCGGCGGGTCTCGCGGTGTCCAGCGGTGCGCCGCGCGGGATCGAGGAACGCTCCGTCGATTCCCGAGAGGTCGACATCGACGGCGTCAGCCGTGCGCACGCGAGGGGCGCGGCTCCCGCGCCGGGCGGCGACGGTCGCGAGGTTGTGCTCGGCGAGTCGAGCGGTGAACCCATCCAGTTCCACAGCCTCGGGAGCGATGCCCTGCTCGAGCATCGCGATCGATTCCGTGCCGATGCCGCAGCCGAGGTCGGCCACCCGTTCGCACCCGGCGTCGCTGAACCGGGCCGCATGTCCGCGCGACACCGAGATCCTGCTCGCCTGCTCCAGCCCAGCCGGAGTGAACAGCAGTTCGCTCGCGAGGGGACCGAACTTCGCACGCGCCCGTTCGCGCAACTGCGCCTGCGTGAGGAGGGCAGCTGCTTCCTCGGGCGCTCGCCCGAGCGTCCTCAGGCGGCGATTGACCGCATCCGGTGCGGCGCCGCTCTCGAGTTCGAGGGTCGCCTCGGCGAGAGCGGCGAGACCCTGATCGGTGAGGAGGAACTCCCAACCGGGCGGGGGCTCGACGAATGGGGGCGGCCCCGGAGCCACGCTCCGAGGCCGCCCCGATGCGCTCGGCGCATCAGTCATGTCAGTACGAGGAGTAGGAATCGAAACCTGACAGCGAGCTTCCCAGAGCCGCGAAGATGGTGAAGAGGAAGCCGATGTACACGACGATGAAGAGTGCGAGCAGCACGAAGTAGGCGTAGCTGATGATGAGCCCGGTCAGCGCGATGCCGCGGCCTGAATCACCCGTGCGCTTGATCTGGCTGAGCCCCATGTGCCCGAAGACGATTCCGGCGACGGGGCTCAGGAATGCGAAGATGATCGAGAGGAACGCGAACGTGTTCGTCTTGTCGAGGGTGGTCCCCGTCGGGATGGGCGCCGTCGACCGCGATCCGTACCCCTGCGAGCCGTACGCCTGCGAGCTGTAGCTCTGCGGCGGCTGGTACGAGGGGGGCTGCGGAGCGCTCGTCTGGGGCGGGGTCTGGCCCTGCTGGCCCGGGGTCGCATCTTGGTCCAGGTGCGGCAGGGGAGTGGTGGGCTGCTCGGGGTACTGAGGCGTGGACATTGCTCCTCCATCGGTTGGCGTCGAATCAAGCGGGTGCGAGCCGCGGACCCGCTGGCGATGCCAGTCCAGGGCGTGATTCCATTCTAGGCACGGCGCACTGTTCGCTGTCGGCGATTCCGTGCCGCGACGCTGGCACTCCCCTTGCACGAGTGCCAACGGGAGCCATAGACTCTGGGTAGACGCGCTCGCATGGGGCGGGCGCGGAAACACTTCAGACATTGGAAAGAGGTCAACCGTGTCGGTCGCCATCAAGCCGCTCGAGGATCGTATCGTTATCAAGCAGGTCGAGGCAGAGCAGACCACCGCTTCCGGTCTCGTGATCCCCGATAGCGCCAAGGAAAAGCCCCAGGAGGGCGAAGTTGTCGCGGTGGGTCCCGGTCGGGTCTCCGACTCGGGCACCCGTATCCCGCTCGACGTCGCCACCGGCGACATCGTGATCTACTCGAAGTTCGGCGGCACCGAGGTCAAGGTCGGCGGTGAGGACTACCTCGTCCTCTCCGCTCGCGACATCCTCGCCGTCGTCACCCGCTAACAGCGGCGCTTCCGCAGCGGCCCCGCCGATCCTCCGGGATCGGCGGGGCCGCTGTCGTACCCGGGGGTGCGTCGGGAGTAGACTGCTTCGATGCAGCGGACACGTGCGGGACTCGGATTCGGTCTCGGCGCATATCTCTGGTGGGGCGCGTTCCCCTTCTACTTCGGACTCATCGCGATGGTCGGCCCCCTCGAGGTCGTGCCCTGGCGGGTCGCGACCACGCTGGTCTTCTGCGTACTGCTCGTCACCGTCACACGGCGGTGGCAGCGAGTCGCGGTGATCCTGCGCACTCCCAGACTGCTCGGATGGTTCGCGCTCTCCGCGCTCTTCCTGTATGCGAACTGGCAGATCTTCATCATCGGCGTCATGACCGGCCATGTGCTCGAGACGTCGCTCGGCTACTTCATCAATCCGCTGTTCACCATTCTCATCGGAGTCGTGTTCCGCAAGGAGCGCCTCAGCCGCCTGCAGTGGATCGCGGTGATCATCGCGGGCGTCAGCGTGCTGATCGCCGCAATCGCGTACGGCTCCTTCCCATGGATCGCCCTCGGCATCGCGCTCTCCTTCGGTCTCTACGGGGCCGTGCACAAGCACGCGGGCGAAACGGTGGACGGCATCACCGGGCTCACGATCGAGACCTTCGCCACCCTTCCGGTCGCCGCGGTGCAGCTCGGCCTGATCGCGGCGACCTCCGGGTTGACGGCCTTCACGTTCGGCACCGGCATCACCACGCTGGTGCTGTTCAGCGGCATCGTGACCGCCATCCCGCTGATCCTGTTCGGCGAAGCCACCCGACGACTGCCGCTCGCGCACATCGGATTCCTGCAGTTCCTGACGCCGATCCTCGGATTCTTCTACGGTGCATTCGTCACGCAGGAGGAGATCACGACAGGACGCTGGATCGGCTTCATCGGCGTCTGGATCGCGCTCGTGATCCTGATCGTCGACATGGTGCTGCAACTCCGGCGTTCGCCGACGGCGCAGGTCAACACGGCCCCGATTCCCCTAGACTGAGAGACGGTACGGGCGCCGCATCCCGGTCGCCCGCGAATCTCTGAGAGCCCCACCCACTACACAGATAGAGGTTCCATGGAACAGCGTGACCCCTTCGCGTTCACCGGTCTGACCTACGACGATGTGCTGCTGCTGCCCGCGCACACCGACGTCATCCCCAGCGAGGCGGACACCTCGACCCAGCTCACCCGGCGCATCCGGCTCCAGATCCCGTTGATCTCGGCGGCGATGGACACGGTGACGGAGACCCGCATGGCGGTCGCCATGGCACGCAACGGAGGTCTCGGCATCCTGCACCGCAATCTGTCGATCCAGGATCAGGCCGAGATGGTCGACCGGGTGAAGCGCAGCGAAGCCGGCATGATCACGAACCCCGTGACGACCTCCGTCGACGCTTCCGTGGCAGAAGTCGATGCGATCTGCGGTGAGTATCGCGTGTCGGGTCTCCCCGTCGTCGACTCCAACGATGTGCTGCTCGGCATCATCACGAACCGCGACATGCGATTCATCGATCCGAAGGACCGCTCCCAGGTGCGGGTCGAGGACGCGATGACGCGCATGCCACTCATCACCGGACCTCGCGGGATCTCCCGAGAAGACGCGGCGGCGATCTTCCGCAAGCACAAGATCGAGAAGCTCCCGCTCGTCGACGAAGAGGGTCGTCTCACTGGCCTCATCACGGTGAAGGACTTCGACAAGGAAGAGCAGTACCCGCTCGCCACCAAAGACGAAGCAGGTCGGCTGCGCGTCGGAGCCGCCGTCGGGTTCTTCGGAGACGCATGGAAGCGCGCGAGCGCCCTCGTCGAGGCCGGCGTCGATGTGCTCGTCGTCGACACCGCGAACGGTGACAGCAAGGGCGTGCTCGACATCATCGCGAAGATCAAGGCCGACCCGGCATTCGCTGCCGTCGACGTCATCGGCGGCAACGTCGCGACGTACGCGGGAGCCAAAGCCATCGTCGATGCCGGCGCAGACGCGGTGAAGGTCGGCGTCGGCCCCGGGTCGATCTGCACGACGCGCGTCATCGCGGGTGTCGGTGTGCCCCAGGTCACGGCAGTGTACGAAGCGGCGAAAGCCGCGACCCCTGCGGGTGTGCCCGTGATCGCCGATGGCGGTCTGCAGCACTCGGGCGACATCGCCAAGGCGCTCGTCGCCGGTGCGTCCTCGGTCATGATGGGCTCCCTGCTCGCCGGTACCGATGAGAGCCCCGGGGATCTGGTCTTCGTCGGCGGCAAGCAGTTCAAGAACTACCGCGGCATGGGATCGCTCGGCGCTCTCCAGACGCGCGGCGAGCGCACGTCGTACTCGAAGGACCGCTACTTCCAGGCGGACGTGCCGAGCGATGAGAAGCTCATTCCTGAAGGCATCGAAGGGCAGGTGCCCTACCGCGGACCGGTCGGAGCCGTCAGCCACCAGATGATCGGCGGCCTGCGTCAGTCGATGTTCTATGTCGGCGCCCGTTCGATCACCGACCTCAAGGAGCGCGGCAACTTCGTGCGCATCACGTCGGCGGGGCTGAAGGAGTCGCACCCGCACGACGTGCAGATGGTCGTTGAAGCGCCGAATTACAAGCGCTGAGACGTGCACGTCGAAGGGCCCGGGTCGGTTTCGATCCGGGCCCTTCTGCGTGTGCAGGGCGCGTCTCGGTCGCAGAATGCACCTCGCCCGGCTCCGGCAGCAGGCAGACGCGGCCCGCGCGCTCGGCATGCTCAGCCGCCGCCAGATAGACTGGGCGGGTGAGTAACGAGATCGAGATCGGCCGCGGTAAGCGTGCACGGCGCGTGTACACCTTCGACGAGATCGGCATCGTGCCGACGCGGCGCACCCGCGACCCGGAGCTCGTCTCGACCGCGTGGTCGATCGATGCCTTCCAATTCGACATCCCGGTGCTCGGCGCTCCGATGGACTCCGTCATGTCTCCCGCCGCGGCCATCGCGCTCGGCGAGCTCGGCGGTCTCGGCGTCCTCAACCTCGAGGGTCTGTGGACGCGTCACGATGATCCCGAGCCGCTCCTCGCGGAACTCGCGACCATCGACGACGAACTCGCGGCGGTGGCGCGGATGCGCGAGCTGTACGCGGCTCCGATCCAAGCAGAGCTCATCACCGCGCGGCTCGGCGAGATCCGCGACGCCGGAGTCACGGTCGCCGGTGCGCTGTCACCGCACCGCACGGCTCAATTCACGGAGACCGTCGTGAACGCTGGCGTCGACCTCTTCGTGATCCGCGGGAACACCGTCTCGGCGGAGCACGTCTCGCAGGAGGGCCGCGAACCCCTCAACCTGAAGCAGTTCATCTACGAGCTCGACGTTCCCGTCATCGTGGGAGGGGCCGCGACGTACCAGTCGGCGCTGCACCTCATGCGCACCGGTGCGGCCGGCGTGCTCGTCGGCTTCGGCGGGGGAGCGTCGTCGACGACGCGCGCCACACTGGGCATTCGCGCACCGATGGCGAGCGCGATCGCCGATGTCGCCGGTGCGCGCTCCGACTACCTCGACGAGTCGGGCGGCCGCTACGTGCACGTCATCGCCGACGGCGGCCTCGGCACCTCCGGAGATCTGATCAAGGCGATCGCCTGCGGCGCCGATGCGGTGATGCTGGGGAGCACGCTCGCGAAGGCGTCTGACGCACCCGGTCGCGGATGGCACTGGGGCCAGGAGGCGCACCACGAGGACCTCCCGCGCGGCAAGCGGGTGCAGGTCGGTTCGGTCGCGCCGCTCGCCCAGATCGTGAACGGCCCGGCGAACGTGGCCGACGGCAGTGCGAACCTGATCGGCGCACTGCGCCGCGCGATGGCGACGACCGGGTATTCGGAGCTCAAGGAGTTCCAGCGCGTCGGCGTCGTCTACGCCGAGCGCTAAGCCCCGCACCGTGTCATCGCGCAAGCTGGAATACCTGGGTGAGCCGACGCTCGCCCAGGTGATGCGTCGGCCGAGCTGGATCCTCGCCCTCCTGCTGGCGCTCGGCGTCGCCGTCGCGTTCGCAGCGCTCGCGCAGTGGCAGGCGGGCATCGCCGTCCAGTCGCAGCAGCAGGACCAGGTGGACACCGAGTCGGAACGGCCGCTCGCGAGCGTGACCTCCTTCGAGCAGGGGGTCACCGACGCCGCAGCAGGCGTCGTCGTGCATCTCGACGGGACGTTCGTCGCTGACGACTTCTCCGTCGTGTCACCGCGCGAGAACGGTGGTGCGAGAGGGGCGTGGGTCGTCGGCAACCTGGTGACGGACGGGCCCGACGCGGAGCCGGGCGCGCACCTCGCCGTCGCCGTGGGGTGGGCTCCTTCCATTGCAGAGGCCGAGCGGGCCGCCGATGCGCTCGCCGACGGCGACCAGACGGCAGAGACCCTCGAACTCACGGGCAGGTACATGCCACCCGAAGCGCCCCGAGTGCCCGACGCGGACGAAGACCCGATGACGATGCACGCCATGGTGCCCGCCGCGCTCGCGAACCTCTGGGGCTCCGTGGACGGGCCTGTCTACTCCGGCTACCTTGTTCTGCACGACGATGCAGGATCAGCCGCCGTCCTCGACGACGCGGCGCTCGAGGCGATCGATTCCGTCGCTCCGCTGCCGGCCGACGCCGTGAACTGGCTGAACGTGTTCTACGCCATCGAATGGCTCGTGTTCGGCGGCTTCGCCGTATTCTTCTGGTATCGCCTCGCGAGAGACGCGTGGGAGAAGGAGCACGAGATGCTCCTGCTCGAAGCGGAAACCACCCCCTGATCCTCCCACGGCACCTCGGTCATCGGTGTCGTTCGCCCGCCGTAGAATGGAAGCCATGCAGCTGCAGCCCAAGCCCGCCGACTACCCCCGTATTCGCAAAGCCCTGAGTTTCTACAAGGTGACCTCGGTGGTCACGGGCGTCATGCTGCTGATGCTCTGCGCCGTCATGGTGATGAAGTACGCGTTCAACGTGCAGCTGTACCTCTTCACCGAAGACGGCTTCGCGCACTTCTACGAGCTCGCGCCCGAAGGCCTCGAATCCGACTTCCAGGCGAGCGGATTCGACCTGTTCAAGGCGATCCTCATCGCGCACGGCTGGTTCTACGTGGTCTACCTCATCTCCGACTTCCTGCTGTGGAGCCCGATGCGCTGGGGCTTCATGCGGTTCCTCCTCATCGCGCTCGGCGGAGTCATCCCGTTCATGTCGTTCTTCCTCGAAGCCCGCATCGTTCGCGAGGTCAACGGCTTCCTCGATTCTCGCGAGAGCGCGCACGCGCCCGACACTTCACACCCGACCGCTGCGGCATCGTCCGCCACCACCTCGAAAGGCTCACTGGAGCGATAATGGCGACACTGTCAGAACAGCCGGAGACGGATCACCGTCCGGTTCTCGTAGTCGATTTCGGCGCGCAGTACGCGCAGCTCATCGCGCGACGCGTGCGCGAAGCCGGCGTCTACTCCGAGCTCGTGCCCCACACCATCACCGCTGCGGACGTGCAGGCGCGCAACCCGCTCGGCATCGTGCTCTCGGGCGGTCCTTCGTCGGTGTACGAGGAAGGCGCCCCCGCATTCGACGCGAGCGTCTTCGATCTCGGCATTCCGGTGCTCGGGATCTGCTACGGCTTCCAGGTGATGGCCCGCGCTCTCGGCGGCACCGTCGGCAACACCGGCGACCGCGAGTACGGCGCGACTGATGCGCACGTCGTCGGTGACGGCGGGACGCTTCTCGGCGGGCAGCCGAATGCTCAGAACGTCTGGATGAGTCACGGAGACGCGGTTCAGGCGGCGCCCGAAGGATTCGAGGTGCTCGCGAAGACCGCGGTGACGCCCGTCGCCGCGTTCGGTTCCGCCGAGCGCAAGCTGTACGGCGTGCAGTGGCACCCCGAGGTGAAGCACTCGGACCACGGGCAGCAGATCCTCGAGAACTTCCTGCACCACGTCGCCGGGATCGCGCCAGACTGGAACGCCGGCAATGTGATCGCCGAGCAGGTCGCGCGCATACGCGAACAGGTCGGCAGCGCCCGCGTGATCTCCGCGCTGTCGGGCGGCGTCGACTCGGCTGTGTCGACGGCGTTGGTCCACGAGGCGATCGGCGACCAGCTCACAGCCGTGTTCGTCGATCACGGGCTGCTCCGCAAGGGTGAGCGCGAGCAGGTCGAGAAGGACTACGTCGAATCCACGGGCGTGCGTCTCGTCACCGTCGAAGCCGCTGACACCTTCCTCGGCCACCTCGCGGGCGTGACGGATCCGGAGCAGAAGCGAAAGATCATCGGCCGCGAGTTCATTCGCGCGTTCGAGCAGGTGCAGCTCGACCTCGTCGCTGAGGCCAAAGCGGAGGGCGAGCCCATCAAGTTCCTCGTGCAGGGAACGCTCTACCCCGACGTGGTCGAGTCGGGCGGAGGATCGGGCACCGCGAACATCAAGTCGCACCACAACGTCGGCGGCCTGCCCGAGGACCTGGACTTCGAGCTGATCGAACCCCTCCGTGCGCTGTTCAAGGACGAGGTGCGCGCGATCGGCCGCGAACTCGGCATCCCCGAAGCCATCGTCGGGCGCCAGCCGTTCCCGGGGCCCGGCCTCGGCATCCGGATTGTCGGCGAGGTGACGCGGGAGCGCCTCGAGGTGCTTCGCGAGGCTGACGCGATCGCGCGAGAAGAGCTCACGATCGCCGGCCTCGACAACACGATCTGGCAGTGCCCCGTGGTACTGCTCGCCGACGTGCGCTCCGTGGGGGTGCAGGGGGACGGCCGCACCTACGGACATCCCATCGTGCTGCGCCCGGTCTCGTCAGAGGACGCAATGACCGCGGACTGGACGCGCGTGCCGTACGACGTGCTGGCGCGCATCTCGAACCGCATCACCAATCAGGTCCCAGAGGTCAACCGGGTGGTGCTCGATGTCACGTCGAAGCCGCCGGGAACCATCGAGTGGGAGTAGCAGAACAGCCCGGCTTCGGCCGGGCTTTTCTGTTGCTCGCGCGAGTGGAAGTGCGCAGGGTGGCACTCGATCGCCGGCGATCGAGTGGGAGTAGCAGAACAGCCCGGCTTCGGCCGGGCTTTTCTGTTGCTCGCGCGAGTGGAAGTGCTCGCGCGAGTGGAAGTGCTCGCGCGAGTGGAAGTGCGCAGGGTGGCACTCGATCGCCGGCGATCGAGTGGCGGCGACCGATGCTCGGGGGGCTGCGTGGGGTGAGCAGGGTCGCGACAGGGGCGCGAGAGCGCAGTTCGGCACCGCGCTCTGTCCGGCGTGCGCACGAACTGCGCTCTCGCGCGAGTGAGGACGGCCGGAAATGCCGGAAGGGCCCAGACTCTGAAGGTCGAATGCCGGAGAGGCGCGAAGATGGGAATGCCGGAGGCCAGGAAGGCCGAGCGCAGCCCCTCCCGGCCCCGGCGCCCCCAACGCCAAGATAGACGAACGGGCCCGGCGCCGAAGCGCCGAGCCCGTTCGTGTGACGTGCGTATCGAAGAACCCGGTCAGTCGCCGCGCAGGATCGCGAGGATGCGCAGGATCTCCACGTACAGCCAGATCAGCGTGACCATCAGACCGAATGCGGCCGACCATGCCCACTTCTCGGGGACGCGATTCTTGACGCCGTTCTGAATGAGCTCGAAGTCCATGACCAGCGAGTAAGAGGCGAGCAGTACGGCGAGCGCGCCGATCGCGACGCCCAGCGGGCCGCTGCGCATGCCCCAGGGGTCCTGGTTCACGCCGGTGAGCATGAGCACGACGTTGACGAGGGAGAACGCGAGGTACCCGAAGATCGCGACCATGAAGATCTTGTTCATCTTCGGGCTGGTGCGCACCTTGCCGTTGCGGAACAGGATCAGGACCGTCGCGAAGACGGCCAGGGTGCCGATGATCGCCTGCGAGACGATACCCGACCACTGCGATTCGAAGATGCCCGAGATG
This sequence comes from Leucobacter manosquensis, assembly GCF_018304845.1. Lineage (NCBI taxonomy): Bacteria > Bacillati > Actinomycetota > Actinomycetes > Micrococcales > Microbacteriaceae > Leucobacter > Leucobacter manosquensis. The sequence continues at coordinate 3,125,612 of NZ_JAFEVO010000001.1, forward strand.
CCCCCGAGGAAGACGCCCTGGAAGACCGCGTACAAGACGATGAGCGGCACGCTCGGCTGCTTCTTGAACGAGTTCACGAGACCGAGAACGAGGCCGATGATCGCGGCCGGGAGTGCGAGAGCCGGCATGAACCATCCGACGGCACCGAAGGCGAGCACGATGACGAAGAGCATGACGGTCTTCGAGATCGTGTTCTCGTACGTCATCGGCTTGTCGGATGGTGCGACCGGGGGATGCTGGATGCCCCCGTACGACGCCTCCGCCGCGGGAGTGTCGACACCCGGACGCTGGGTCTGCGCAGCGGGCTGTTCGTAGATGCGGCGCAACTCATCGGCGGTAAGTGTCTTACCGTTGAGTGCCGGGTTGTTGCTGAGAGCCGGGTTGCTCATGCGTCAGGATCCTTTCCAGGCGTATGGGTCTGATTCAGTGTATCGAGTCGGCGCTTCGGATCGGCTGTGACTCTTGGACGCCGTTCACCGAGGGCGCAACGGTCGCCTGCCCTAGGCTGAAGCCATGGTCAGCCTGGAACGCCGCCCGCTCATCATCGGCCACCGCGGAGCGTCGGGGTACCGCCCCGAGCACACGGCGTCGGCCTATCGTCTCGCGTGCGAGATGGGCGCGGATCTCGTGGAGCCCGACATCGTCGCGACGCGTGATGGCGTGCTCGTCGTGCGGCACGAGAACGAGATCTCTGGCACCACCGATGTCGCTGATCGCCTCGAGTTCGCCGACCGCCGCACGACCAAGACGGTCGACGGTGAACGGCTGACCGGGTGGTTCACCGAGGACTTCACCTGGGACGAGCTCGCCGTGCTCGGAAGTCGCGAGCGCCTTCCGCAGGTGCGCCCGGACAACACGGTGTTCGACGGCGCCGAGGGGATCCTGCGCCTGCGCGACGTGCTCGCGATCGTCGATGCGCACAGTGCTGAGTCCGGCCGTGACATCGGCGTGGTGGTCGAGGTGAAGCACGCGCGCTTCTATGAGGATCGCGGGATCGATCTCGCAGAGATGCTGTGCGCGGAGCTCGCTGCGTGCGGCTGGGCGGATCGCGCAGACGTGCTGGTGATCGAGTCGTTCGAACTGGGCGTGCTCGATCGTTTGCGTGCTGCGGAGGTGCAGGCCGCCTTCGTGTTCCTCGCGGAGCGTTTCGGGTCTCCGGCCGACGAACCGGTCGGAGAGGCGCCGCCGCGCAGTTATGCGTGGTATCGGAGCGACGCGGGGCTCGACCTCCTCGCGGGTCGGGTCGACGGCATCAGCGTAGCGAAGGCGAATCTGCTGCGCGTCGGCGTGCTCGGCCAGGCTCTCGGGCCGACCAATCTGGTCGAGCGAGCGCACGCGAGGGGGCTCCGGGTGTTCACCTGGACGCTGCGTCCGGAGAACCGCTTCTTGAACCGGGCCTTCCGCAGTCATGCTCAGCGCACGGGGGAGGAACCGGAGGCCACGGCGCAGTGGGGCGACTGGCTCGCCGAGTTCTCGATGATTGCGAGCTCGGGTGTCGACGGCGTGTTCGTCGACCACCCCGATCTCGGCGTCGCCATGCGCGACGGCGCGGTGGCCTGAGACGTGCGCAGCGTGCTGGCCTGAGCCGCGCGTGACAGTTCAGGCGGGCGTGCTCGTCCGCTCGCCCACGAGATTCTGCAGCATGAGGGCGCGCAGCTCGGCATCACTGTGGCGGCGGTCGAGGAGGAAGCCGAGCTTTCCCGCAGCCGCTTCGAGCGTCATGTCGCCGCCGTCGATGACGCCGGCCGCGGCGAGCTCACGGCCGACGGCGTAGCGGTTGAGGTCGACGCCGCCCGTCGTGCACTGCGTCACCGCGACGATGGGCATTGCCGCGCAGAGCTCTCGGAGGGTGCCGAGCATGCCGGGGCGAGCCATCGGGCCGTTGCCGCTGCCATAGCACTCCAGCACGAGGCCCTGCGGGCGTCCGCCCACCGAAGCGCGCAGATCATCGGAGGTCACGGCGGGAACGAATCGAAACGCGAGTACGCGCGATGGCGCGCTCGGCACTGCGGATCCGGCGTCGACGGGCGGTGGTGCTGGCACGCCGGCGGCGCCCGCGGCGAGGGGAAGCTCTGCGCGGAACGCTGCGAGCGCGACGCTGTCGTGCTTGGTAGCCCGCACAGCCGGGAGCAGGTCGCCGCCGAACGCAATGGCGGCCGGTGAACCGGGCGCGGCCTTCACCGCAGCGCGGATGGCGAGCGTGAGATTGCCGATCGCATCGCTGCCCTCCTCGCCGTGGGCCAGCTGGCTGCCGGTGACGACCACCGGCACGCCGAGATCGCCGAGCTCGAACGCGAGCCGGGCCGCTGTGTACGCGAGGGTGTCGGTGCCGTGGGTGATGACCACGCCGCGGGGGCGCTGAGTGCGTACGCGGGCGCGCACCGCGCGCGCGATCTTCGGAGCGGTATCGGCGTCGGCGTTCGCGCTGTCGATCGCGGGGGAGAGATGGTTGACGCGGGCTTCGACGCCGAGCGGGAGGCAGATGCGCGCGACGAGGTCTTCGAGGATCTCGGGGAACTCGGGATCGGGCGCGAGGCCGCTGTCGGTGCGACGCATGCCGATCGTTCCACCGGTGGCGAAGACGAGCACGGACGGGCGCCGAGTGGCGGAGGATGACATAACTCCTATTCTGCGGGATCGGAGGGCGTTGGCCGTGCGCCGAGCCAGCGAGGCCGAATGTCGGAGGCGCCTCGTAGACTGGGGGCACGATGAGCGACTTCGAACTTCTCGACCCTTCAGGTCTCCCGGTCGGCGGCGGAACCGGCGCGAACGGCACGGCCGACGACCCCCTGGTCGACGGTCTCAACCCCGCGCAGGCGCGAGCGGTGACGACTCGCGGACCCGCGTTGCTCATCGTCGCGGGAGCAGGCTCGGGCAAGACCCGGGTGCTGACGCATCGCATCGCGCATCTCATTCGCGAGCGCGAGGCATGGCCGAGCCAGATCCTCGCCATCACGTTCACGAACAAGGCCGCGGCCGAGATGCGGGAGCGCATCGAGGGGCTGCTCGGAGACGCATCGCAGGGCATGTGGGTCTCGACCTTCCACTCGGCGTGCGTGCGCATCCTGCGTCGCGAGGCTGAGCGCTTCGGCTATGTGTCCGGCTTCACGATCTACGATTCCGCCGATTCCCGTGCGCTGCTGAAGCGCATCATCAAGGAGCTCGACGCCGACACGTACGGCTTCACTCCGGCGAACTCGGGTTCGAAGATCTCGAAACTCAAGAATGAGCTGGTCGACGCCGCGACGCACGCGGCGACGATGAACGAGAACGACCCTCGCGAGCGGCTGTTCGTCGAGATCTTCAGAATGTACGAGCAGGAGCTGAAGCGTGCGAACGCGTTCGACTTCGACGACCTCATCGGGCAGACCGTGCACCTGTTCCGTTCGCACCCCGATGTCGCGGCGATCTATCAGCGCCGCTTCCGTCACATTCTCGTCGACGAGTATCAGGACACGAATCACGCGCAGTATTCGCTGATCCGCGAGCTCACGCGGCCCATCGAACCGGAAGAGGTCGAGCGCCTCGTGCCGCCGGCGCGCGAGCGCGAGCTCGACGCCTCCGGCCGCATCCCCGCCGCGAGCCTGACAGTCGTCGGCGACTCCGATCAGTCGATCTACGCGTTCCGCGGCGCCGACATTCGCAACATCGTCGAGTTCGAGCGCGATTTCTCCGGCGCCGAGGTCGTGAAACTCGAGCAGAACTACCGCTCGACGCAGAACATCCTGTCAGCGGCGAATGCCGTGATCGGCAACAACTTCGACCGCCAGGAGAAGCGGCTGTGGACGTCGGAGGGCGACGGCGAGCGAATCGTCGGCTTCACCGGGTACTCGCAGCACGATGAAGCACGCTTCGTCGCGGAGGAGATCGAGGACCTGCACCGCGCGGGCGTCGCCTACAGCGACATCGCCGTCTTCTACCGCACGAACTCCCAGACGCGCGCCCTCGAAGAGCTGCTGATCCGATCCGCCATTCCCTACCGCGTGCTCGGCGGCACGAAGTTCTACGAGCGCGCCGAGGTGAAAGACGCGATGGCGTACCTCACGAGCATTGCGAACCCGTACGACCCCATCGCGTGGTCGCGCCTCCTCGGCGCTCCGAAGCGCGGGGTCGGCGCGATGGCGGAGGCCCATCTCGCGAACTTCCAGGAAGCCAACGGCCTGTCGTTCCACGAAGCAATGCTGCGAGCGGAGGAGGTCACGGCGATCGGCCCGAAGATCCGCGCGACCGTCCGCGGATTGGGCGAGATGCTCGTGCGGGCATCACGGATGGCCGCCGGTGGCGGTGCGACCGACGTCGCGGGTGAAGACGCCGCCCCAGCCCCCGTCGGCGACGTGATGAAGCTGGTGCTCGACGAGACCGACATGATCGAGAAGCTGCGGGCGAAGCGCGACCCGCAAGACGATGCCCGCGCTGAGAACCTCGAGGAACTCCTCGCCGTGGCGCGCGAGTTCGACGTGAAGCAACCAGGCGCGGGTCTGCTCGCATTCCTGACCGAGGTGAGTCTCGTCGCCGCCGCCGACGACCTCGACGACTCGAGCGGCACCGTGTCGCTGATGACGATGCACACGGCAAAGGGCCTCGAGTTCGCAGCCGTCTTCATCACGGGAGTCGAAGAAGGACTCCTCCCGCACCAGATGTCTGTCGATGAGATCGGCGGCATCAACGAGGAACGCCGATTGATGTACGTCGGCATCACGCGAGCGCGCGAGCGTCTGTACCTCACACTCGCCTCGACCCGTGCGACGTTCGGCGACGTCTCCGTCGCGATGCCGTCGCGGTTCCTGCAGGAGATCCCCGAAGGGCTCATCGACTGGCGGCAGTCGCCGGGCGAGGTGACCGGACGGGGTGGGACCGCTTCGCGCGCGCTGAACGCGCCCCGCTCACCGGGTTCGAATGGATCCTGGTCGCGCACCCGTACGGACTCCGCAGTGTCGTTCTCCGGAGGCGGAGGAGGCTCTGGATCGGCCGCAGTCAGCGAGCCCGCGAGCGGGAACATGCAATCCGCGCTCGACAAGTGGCGCGAACGGAAGCGACTTGCGAAGGAGGCTCAAGCGAGCGGGGGTGGCTTCCCGAACCTCGTCGGCGGTTCGGTGAGAGACAACGGCGACCTCGAGCTCGCAACAGGAGACCGCATTCGGCACGACGAGTACGGCGACGGCAGGGTCACGGGAATCTCGGGCTCCGGAACGAAGCGCATCGCCCACGTGGTATTCGACACCGTCGGAGAGCGCAAGCTGCTCGTGAAGCTCGCACCGATCGAGAAAGTCGTCGAATAAGTAGGCGCCGCTCGTCGAATACCTGGGCGACGCACGTTGGAACGCTGCGGCGCGAGGGAACGCGGCGCCTACGCCTACGCCGCGTTCGCGCCGAGCAGTCGGCGGAAGTCGGCCGCGATGCGCAAGAAGTCCGACTCGTCGGCGCTCACGTCGCCGCTTCCCGCCGTCCACTCGGCCATCTGCGCCGTCATCGCGCCATGCACGAGCGCGAGGGCCAGCGCCGACTCCCGCTGCGGTGAGTCCAGCTTCGCGTGCTCCGGGTGCGCCCGAAGCCACGCCACCGCGACCGCGTCGAGCTGGTAGCCCGATTCCAGAATCGAGATCATCATCAAACGCCCGGCCTCGTACTGCTCGGCGACGAGACGGCCTCGATCCCGCGCAATGTCGGCATTGACGCTGCGGTGGCCGATGGCCGCGAAGAGCAGACGGAAGAGACCCAGCGGAAGATCATCCGGCGTGCTGTCGAGCACGGCGAACGCGGCTTCGCCGTCCGGGATGTCGATCGCTCGCCCGACGATCGCATCGTCTCGGGACGGGAAGTAGTTGAAGAAGGTGCTCCGAGAGATATCGGCGCGTTCGCAAATGGCATCGACCGTGACGTGCTCGACGCCGAGCTCTAGGGCGAGCTGCACCGCCGATGACTCGATGGCGTTCTCGGTGCGCCGGCGCTTGCGTGCTCGCAGGCCCTCGGGGCGGGCCTCCTCCGTAGTGCTCACGTGACTTCTCTCCCGCCGCGCCGACTCGAATACCCGCCCCGGAGCGGGGAGGCCGGCGGCCGCAGCGCGATCGAGTGTATTCTTCATCGCTGAGAGAACGGAAGATGTACGGCGAATGTTGCGTCGAACCGAGAATCTCGCCATATGCCCGGATCGCGGAAGTGTGTACCCTATACCCGGACGGCTGGGGAAGACGGGGGATGCGCACCGCATCGAAGGGAGGGCGGAGTATGCCCTCGGCGACGGCATTCCTCCGCAGACACGACGCGCATTCGTGGTACATCACCTTCGCCGCGGTGCTCATGTCGCTCACGCTCGCGGTCGACCTGCTCTTCCCCGACTACATCGAGCATCGCGCGCTGAACTGGGCGCTGCTCGTCATCACCCTGACCAGTGCCGTGACGGCGCTCTTCCTGGGACGGCGCCTCCCGCGGTGGGTGGGCATCGTCGCCGTCTTCATCTTCCTGGTGGCCCAGGCCTACTTCCTGAGCCTCGCCGACGACCCGCAAACGGTGATCTCCGCGCTGCAGCAGCTGCCCATCGTCGCCTTCTACCTCGGCTGGTTCGTGCGGCCGCGTCTCGCCCTGCCGCTGATCGCGCTGTGCATGGCAGTGTTCGGGATGGTCATGGTCTCCAACCCGCTCTTCAACCCCGAGGGACGCATCGGCGCCCCCGTGGCGGTGCACGGTCTGCTGAGTCTGCTCTTCTGCTACATCGCAGGCAACTATCTCTGGCGTCGAGCGAAACGCGTCGACGCCACCGATGCGCTCACCGGAGCTCTCCACCGGGCCCCGTTCTTCGAGCGGGCAGCGGTCAGGCTGCGACGCCGCACCACTCCGATGTCGCTGCTGGCCATCGACTTCGACGGCTTCAAGCAGGTCAACGACGCGCACGGTCACGCCGCCGGCGACCGGGCCCTCGAAACGACCGTGAGCGCATGGAGGAGCGAACTGCGCAGCAGCGACGTCATCGGTCGGCTCGGCGGCGACGAGTTCGCGATCCTCCTCCCCGATACGGATCGCGCGGAAACGAGTGCCATCGTCGAGCGTTTGCAGGCCGCGTCCACGCACCCGTGGTCGTGGGGTGCGAGCGAGTACGCCGCCGGCGACGACCTCGCCGCACTCCTGCAGCGCGCCGACGCGGCACTGTACGCGCAGAAGCGGCTGAAGCGGCAGGTGCCGCATGGATAGCCGCCGGCCCCGCGTAAGCGCGAGAGCTGTCGTGCGCGACGCGTGGGAGCGCTTCGACCGCAGGCAGACGCCGTTCTCGTACATGAGCGCAGCCGTCCCGCTGCTGCTCGCAACCGTCTTCGTCTTCGATCTCCTCCTGCCCCACCCGCACCTCAACCGATCTGCAGTCTCGCTGTGGCTCACCTTCTACATCGTGGCCACCGTGCTGCCGCTGGTGCTCGGGCGCCGGTACCCGCTCTGGGCCGGGCTCGTCATGTTCGCCGGCATCGAGTCGTTGTCGACCTACTTCCTCCTCGCCTCGATCCATGTGCACGCCGAGATCAACGCTCTCCTCGAGCTTCCGCTCATCGCGCTGTACATCGGGTGGTTCTCCCCTGCGCTGCTCGGTCGCGCCCTCATCGGGCTCGGTGTCGTGCGCCTCCTGTTCATCCTGCACCTCAACCCCGACCTCGGAAACGGCGTATCCGACCCCAGGATGATGGTCGGCTACGCGATCCTCGTCGCGCTGTTCTGCTTCGAAGGGGCGAGAACCGTGCAGCGTCAATTGCGCAAGGAGGCGCGACTCGATTCCCTCACCGGGGCGCTGAATCGTCGCGGGCTGCAGCAACTCGCCGGGGTCGTGCGGCGCCGAGCGGCCCGCAGCGGCGAACCCGTCACCGTCGCCATGCTCGACTTCGACGATTTCAAGGGTGTGAACGATGCCGGTGGCCATCTGGCCGGCGATACCGCGCTCTCGGCGAGCGTGGACGCGTGGAACGAGCTGGTGGGCCGCCGCGGCACCACCGCGCGTCGAGGCGGGCTCGTCGCGCGGCTGGGCGGGGACGAGTTCGCGCTGGTCTTCCGCGGTGACGCAGCCGCAGTGGAGGAGCAGCTCGGGAGGCTTCGGACGGACTCCGATTTCTCATGGTCGTGGGGGATCGCGACGGCCCGCGCGGGCGAACCGCTCGACGCGGTGCTCGCGCGGGCGGACGCCGAGCTGTATCGCGCGAAGCCGGGAGGCGGTCGAGGGACGCCCATCACGCGATGATAGGCTGAGCACCGGTCGAGTTACCTCGACATCGAGACATTTTTCTGCCTCGGATCACCCCGACTCCCAAGCAAAGGACAGTACGTGGATCTGTACGAGTACCAGGCACGAGATCTATTCGAACGATACGAGGTGCCGGTACTGGCCGGCATCGTCGCCGACACCCCGGAAGAGGTGCGCGCGGCTGCCGAGAAGCTCGGCGGCGTCGTCGTCGTGAAGGCGCAGGTGAAGACCGGAGGCCGCGGCAAGGCCGGCGGCGTGAAGGTCGCGAAGACCCCCGATGAGGCGTTCGAGGCGGCGCAGTCGATTCTCGGACTCGACATCAAGGGACACGTCGTCGAGCGCGTCATGGTGGCCGCGGGCGCTGACATCGCGCAGGAGTTCTACTTCTCCGTGCTGCTCGATCGTGCCAACCGCTCGTACCTGTCGCTCGCCTCGGTCGAGGGCGGCGTCGAGATCGAACTGCTCGCGGTGGAGAAGCCCGAAGCGCTCGCGCGCATCGCCGTCGACCCGATCGTGGGCATCGACGCTGCGAAGGCGGAGGAGATCGCCCGGGCGGCGAAGTTCCCCGAGGAGCTCATCCCGAAGGTGGTTCCCGTCTTCCAGAAGCTCTACGAGGTGTACGTCGGCGAAGACGCCACGCTCGTCGAGGTGAACCCGCTCGTGCTCACCGGCGCCGGCGACGTCATCGCCCTCGACGGCAAGGTATCCCTCGACGAGAACGCCGACTTCCGTCAGCCGCAGCACGCTGAGCTCGCCGACAAGTCGACCGAGGATCCGCTCGAGGCGAAGGCCAAGGCGCAGGACCTGAACTACGTGAAGCTCGACGGCGAGGTCGGGGTCATCGGCAACGGCGCCGGGCTCGTCATGTCGACGCTCGACGTCGTCGCCTACGCGGGCGAGAACCACGGCGGCGTGAAGCCCGCCAACTTCCTCGACATCGGCGGCGGCGCGTCTGCAGAGGTCATGGCGGCGGGACTCGACGTGATCCTCGGCGATCCGCAGGTGAAGTCGGTGTTCGTCAACGTATTCGGCGGAATCACCGCCTGCGATGCGGTCGCCAACGGCATCGTCGGCGCGCTGAAGAAGCTCGGCGACGCCGCCAACAAGCCGCTCGTCGTGCGTCTCGACGGCAACAACGTCGAAGAGGGCCGCGCGATTCTCAACGAGGCTGCCCACCCGCTCGTGACGCAGGCCGCCACGATGGACGAGGGCGCCGACAAGGCCGCCGAACTCGCGAACGCCCGCTGAGCCGAGACGAAAGACTGTAGGAGAACCACCATGTCGATCTTCCTGAACAAGGATTCCAAGGTCATCGTCCAGGGCATCACCGGCGGCGAGGGCACCAAGCACACCGCGCGCATGCTCGCCGCCGGGACGAACGTCGTCGGGGGAGTGAATGCCCGCAAGGCCGGCACCACTGTCTCGCACGTCGACGCCGACGGCGCAACCGTCGAGCTTCCCGTCTTCGCCTCGGTCGCCGAGGCGATGGAGGCCACCGGGGCGAACGTATCGGTGGCGTTCGTGCCGCCGGCGTTCACCAAGGACGCCGCCATCGAGGCCATCGACGCCCGAATCGGCCTGCTCGTCATCATCACTGAGGGCGTGCCGGTGAAGGACTCGGCCGAGCTGTGGGCGCACGCCCAGGCGACCGGCAACGAGACGCGCATCATCGGCCCGAACTGCCCCGGCATCATCACCCCGGGCGAGGCGCTCGCAGGCATCACGCCGGCCACGATCACCGGCAAGGGCCCGATCGGGCTCGTCTCGAAGTCGGGAACACTGACGTACCAGATGATGTACGAGCTGCGCGACCTGGGCTTCTCGACGGCTATCGGCATCGGCGGGGACCCGGTGATCGGTACGACGCACATCGACGCGCTCGCCGCGTTCGAGGCCGACCCCGAAACCCGCGCCATCGTGATGATCGGCGAGATCGGCGGCGACGCCGAGGAGCGCGCCGCCGACTACATCAAGGCGAACGTGACGAAGCCCGTCGTCGGCTATGTCGCCGGGTTCACGGCTCCCGAGGGGAAGACGATGGGTCACGCAGGTGCGATCGTCTCCGGTTCGGCCGGAACGGCGCAGGCGAAGAAGGAGGCCCTCGAGGCTGCAGGCGTGAAGGTGGGCAAGACGCCGACTGAAACAGCGAACCTGCTGCGAGAGGCGTTCAACGCACTGTAAGCACCGGCGCATCTCTGCCAGAGCGGGGCGGTCTCCTTCGGGAGGCCGCCCCGCTCGCGTTCGGAACGGGACGAATCCGCGCAGTCTCCCGTAAACTGGAGAGGTTGTGCGCGAAGTCGCGCCTCCGCGCGCCCCCCTTCGGCCGCGCCACTTCGAAAGGACCGCCGTGACCCGCCTCACCCGCACGCTCTCCCTCACCGCCGCCGCAACGGCAGCGATCGCACTCGCGCTCACGGGCTGCTCGACGCAGTCGGGCGGCTCGTCCGACGAAGCGTCCGGCGAGGCGCTGCGCATGGGCACGCAGCCCTGGCTCGGATACGGGCAGTGGTACGTCGCCGAGGACCAGGGCTTCTTCGAGGACCGCGGAGTCGACGTGCAGCTGTCGAGCTTCAACGCCGACTCCGACGTGAACGCCGCGCTCGCCGCCGATCGGCTCGACATGGCGAACGTGGGCGCTCAGGCCGCACTGCAGTTCATCGAGGAGGGCGTGGACGTCTCGATCGTGCTCATGCTCGACTCGGCCACCGAAGCCGACGCGATCCTGAGCACTTCGGGCATCGATGATGTGGCGGGACTCAAGGGCAAGACGGTGGCGTTCGAGAAGGGCGCCACGAGCGAGATCCTGATCGCCGAAGCGCTCGAGGAGGCCGGCCTCGACTTCGACGACATCGAGGTCGTCGAGTCGTCTGCTGACAAGGTGACGCCCATGCTGCTCGCCGGCCGCGTGGACGCCGGGGTGACGTACGAGCCGTACATCAGCGAGGCGCTCGGCTCGGACGCCGGAGCCGAAGCAGTGGTGACCGCCGGAGAGTTCCCCGGACTCATCACGGACGTGCTGGTCGTGCGCAACGACGTGCTCGACGAGCGTCCGGACGAGGTGCGCGAGGTGCTCGCCGCGTGGGACGATTCCGTCGCGTACTACGAGAGCGACACCGAGGCCGCGCAGGGCATCATCGCCGCAGGGGTGGGCTCCGACCCTGCCGATCTTGAAACCGCCTTCGCCGGCGTGCACTACTACTCGCTCGCCGAGAACCGCGATCAGCTCTCGGGCGACTACGCCGACGAGACGCTGCCGGCTCTCGCCGAGGTGGCGCAGCGCATCGGGTTGATCTCGGGCGATGTCGAGGCGACGAGCGCGATCCGCGCCGAGTTCCTCGGGGAGTAGCCGGCAATCATGGCGGGACCCGTGAACACCGTTCCGGCGCTGCGGCGTCGGCGTGCGCGCATCGGACGACCGATCGGGCGCCCGGCGTACCTCGCGATCGCGAGTACGACGTTCGTGCTGCTCATCGCCGTGTGGTGGGCGGCCGGCGCGACGGGTCTCGCGGACCCGATGTTCCTTCCTGGCCCTGGCGCGGTGCTCGAGGCTCTGGGCCGGCAGGTTGCGAACGGCGAGCTGTGGAGCGACGTCGGGGTCAGCTCCTTCCGCATTCTCATGGGCTTCGTGATCGCGACCGTCATGGCGATCCCGATCGGCACGCTCATGGGTGTGAACGCCCGGGTGGAAGCCGCGCTCGAGCCGCTCATGGATTTCATCCGGTACATGCCGGTCGTCGCATTCGTTCCACTCACGATCGTCTGGGTCGGCATCGACGAGAATCAGAAGTTCTTGATCATCTGGATGGGCACCTTCTTCCAGCAGGTGCTCATGGTGGCCGACGCGGTGCGGCGCACCCCGCGGACGCTGGTGAGTCTGGGGGAGACCCTCGGGCTGAGCTGGGGGCAACTGCTGGTGCGGATCGTCGTGCCCTCGGCGATGCCGCGCATCTGGGACGCGCTGAGAATCACGCTCGGGTGGGCCTGGACCTGGCTCGTCGTCGCAGAGCTCGTCGCCGCTTCAAGTGGCATGGGCTACCGCATCACGGTGGCGCAGCGATTCTTCGAGACCGACCTGATCATCGGGTACGTGTTCGTCCTCGGTGTGCTCGGGCTGATTCTCGATCAGGCCATGCGCGCGGCCGGTCGGCGCATGTTCGCGTATCAGGAGGGTCGCCCATGAGCGCTCAGCACCCCGCGTCGCCGAAACTGCGGGCGGCCGGCATCGTGAAGCGGTTCGGGAGCGTCACGGCCCTGGAGGGCGTTGACCTCGAGGTCGGAACGAACGAATTCGTCTCGATCGTCGGCGCTTCCGGCTGCGGCAAGTCGACGCTGCTGTCGCTCATCGCCGGTCTGGAGGAACCGACCTCCGGCACGCTCGAGGTGGACGGTGCTCCGATCACGGGGCCGGGCAGAGACCGCGGTGTGGTCTTCCAGCACGCGACGCTCATGCCGTGGCTGACGGTGCAGCAGAACGTCGAATTCGCGTTGCGCGGCGAGCGGGGCCTCTCCCGGGCCGATCGGGCGGATCGGGCTCGGGAATTCCTGGGCCTCGTTGGCCTCGACGGCTTCGAACGCGCACGGCCGGTCGAGCTCTCGGGCGGCATGCAGCAGCGCGTCGCACTTGCGCGCTCGCTGAGCTACGGACCGGAGATCCTGCTCATGGACGAGCCGTTCGGGGCGCTCGACGCTCTCACGCGCCGCACCATGCAAGAACTGCTGCTCGAGGTGTGGGAACGGCACCGCATCACCGTGCTCCTCGTGACCCACGACATCGGTGAAGCCGTAGTGACGAGCGATCGCGTCATCGTGATGAGTCCGCGTCCGGGCCGTGTGCAGCAGATCGTCGACGTGCCGATCGCGCGGCCGCGCACCCTGGCGTCCGAGCGCACCGTCGAGTTCCAGGATCTGCAAGACCGCATCCTCGGGCTGATCCACGGCGCCGAATAGCAGCGGTCACCTGCGATACGCCGCACGCAGCGCGGGCTCGAGCTCGGGGTACTGGAACGCGAACCCCGACCGGCTCAATCGTTCGGGCAGCACCCACCGGCTCTTGAGCACGAGTTCCGTCTCGGTGCGGATCACGATCGCACCGACCTCCTGCACCCAGCGGGGCAGCGGCGGGCCGATCGCGACCCCGAGTACGCTGCGCGCCGTGCGCATGAAGGTGCGGTTGTCGACCGGGTTCGGTGCGCTCAGGTTCACGGCGCCGTCGAGCTCTGGATGCTGCTCCAGGAAATCGAGGGCCCGCGCGGCGTCCTCGATATGGATCCAGCTGAACATCTGAGAACCGCCGCGTGCAGCGAACCGGTGCGCAGTGCCCGCGAGCCGACGAGCCCGGGTCACCGGCCAGCGGCCGTCGAGTTGCGATCCGCCCATACCGAGGCGAGCCAAAGCGCGAATCGTCGGAAGCACCCCACCGGAGCCGAGCACGATCGCGGTGCGCAGTGCGACGCGACGCGTGCGGGGCAGTGCATCGCGCATCAGCGCCGCTTCCCACGCCTGCGCGACGCCGACCGAGAAGCCCGAACCGATCTCGCCGCCGGCCTCGGTCATGGGGCGGTCATCGGCGTGCCGGTAGATGGTCGCCGTGGAAGCGTTCAACCAGACCGGCGGAGGGTCGGCGGCCGAAGCGACGGCCCGCGAGAGCCGTTGCGTGGTGACGACGCGGGATCGCATGATCTCGGCGCGGTTCGCAGCCGTGTAGCGGCAGTTCACGCTCTTGCCCGCCAGGCCGACGAGGAGCGACGCGCCGTCCACGGCGTCGCGGAGTGCAGCGGCGTCGTTCCAGCTGATGTTCGAACCGGACCGACCCACCGTGATGACGTCGCGCCCGGCATCTCGGTACCGGTCCGCGAGATATCGGCCCATGAAGCCGCCCGCTCCGGTGATCACGACCCGCCCCTGCGGTGCGTCGGCCGAGCGTTGGAGCGGAGCGTGCGGCATGAGTGCCCGGCCTTCCCGTGCGCGATTCGAGAGCTGACCCCTCACCCTACGGCAGTGGGACCAGGGAATCCGGGGCGCCGCTCGGAGTAAGATTCTGGCAATGAGATCTTTGGTGACCGCGGTGATCGCCGCAATCGAGGCGGTCGCCGTGGCGCTCGCCGGAATCGCCGTCGTCGCGGTTCCCGCAGTGCTGGTCTGGGTCATCACCTTCGGCCTCGCGGCCGAACCCGCGTCGGTCGCGGCCGACGTGACGGGCATCTGGCTGCTGGCGCACTTCGTGCCGCTGCACTTCTCGCTGTCAGCGGAGACGGCGCTCGGCCTGGGGCTCGCGCCGGAAGCGCTCAGCTTCACCCTGTCGCTCGTTCCTCTCGGCATCACGCTCATCTCGGTGCTGCTGGCGCTGCGCGCGGGATGGCGGTTCGCCGGCCGTGGCGGGGTCGGCGCCATGGGCGTGCTCGGCGGCGCAGTCGGATTCGGGGCCGTCGCCCTCGCCGCAGCGGCACTCGCCGCGCCCCTGATCGAAGGCTCAGCGGTCCAGGCAGCGCTCAGCGCCGCCGCCGTGTACGGTGCCGCATCGTGCGCGGCGTTCCTGGTGCGTGCCGGGCGCGACGGGCACCCGTGGTGGGAGTCGGGCGTGAGGATCGCGTTGCGCGGGCTCGAATACCTGGGGGTCCGGTTCGGAGCAGCATTGCCGAGCCGTGCGGCCGAGATGTTTCGTCTCGCGGCGGCAGCGTTCGCGCTGATGCTCGGTATCGCCGCGCTGGGCTTCGCCGTCGCTGTGGCGGTCGGCTATGCCGATGTCACGGCGCTGGCGCAGAGTCTGCAGCTCGATCCCATCGGGTCGCTCACATTGTTCCTCGCGCAACTGGCGCTCGTGCCGCTGGCGATCGTGTGGAGCCTCGCGTGGATGTCGGGAGCCGGCTTCGAGATCGGCGCCGGAAGCTCGGTCACCCCATTCGAAACGCTGCTCGGCCCGCTCCCAGCCTTGCCCATGCTCGGCGTGCTTCCCGACGGTTGGGGTGAGCGCGGGGCGCTGGCCCCGGGAGTACTGGTCATCGCCGCGCTCGCTCTCGGCGTGCTCTTCGCGCGCCGACCCGGGATGCGCCGGGCCTCGTGGCCGGCCGCCGTGTCGATCACGGTGCTGGCCGCGGTGCTGTCAGGACTCTCCGTCGCCGGCCTGAGCGCCCTTGCGCGCGGGTCGATGGGGCCGGATCGCCTCGCGTCGAACGGCCCCGACCCCTGGCTCACAGGGGGGCTCATCGCGCTCGAGGTGGGCGGGGGCTTGCTCATCGGCGTCATCGCGGGACGCTTCGACGCGGCGAAGTTCCGCGCCGCGCTGCCATCCGTCGTTCCCGCAGCGGTTGCGTCGGGCGGTCTGCTGCCTGGCCGAGCAGCAGCCGCAGACCCTGCTCCCGGTGCCGGCGTCGGTGCCGGTGCCGACGCCGGTGGCGACAGCGACGACGTCGACTTCGAGACGGCGGTCGACGAGGCACTCGTCCTGGCCGCGGATCGAGATGCCGCCAGAGGACGGCGCGCTGTCGAAGACGCGACCGCCGACATGCACGAGATCGACGCGATGCGTACCGCAGGTGACGAAACCGACGCGTTCGACACTGCGGCCTTCGACGCCGAAGCATTCGGCACTGAGCCGACCCGTGCCGAGGCGAGCGACGGTCAAGGGTTCGGCACCGAGACGTTCGACACCGAGACGTTCGACACGGAGGCCTTCGACACGGAGGCGTTCGATACCGAGGCGATCGTGCAGGCCGAACCGCTGCGTCCCGGCTCCGACGAGCCGACGGCTGAAGATGCCTCGGACGAGGGCGAGGCGGAGTCACGACCCGACGCCCGTCGCGATTCCGACGAGCTGATCGACGAGGCGACACTCGTGCAGGCCTATTCGTGGGACGCGGAGGCGACGCCCAGCGACGACGCGGCGGAGGAGCCGAAGCCCGAACGTCGATCGGGTTGGCGGTGGCCGGGGCGAGGGCACTAGGGTAAGAGGGCAATCCACGGGAGTCCCGGCGCGCGGGGCTGAGAGGGAGCACGCGAGCTCCGACCGTTCACCTGATCTGGTTCATGCCAGCGGAGGAAGGACGCCTCAATGACGCCTACGCCCAATTCTCATCGTGTGCGGCACCGCGCACTGCCCGCGCTCGCGCTCGGCGCACTGCTCTGCCTCGGAGCGAGCGGATGCGCGAGCGGTGCGGAGCAAGCGCCGGATACGAAGACGGTGACGCTCGCCGTCCACGACTCGTTCCCGAACGATGATTTCGCTGCGGCCGCCAGGGCAGCGACCGGGTACGACATACAGGTCGTCTCAGCCGGCGACGGGGGAGAGCTCACGAACAAGCTCGTACTCACCCAGGGTGCGCCCATCGCCGATGCGTTCTTCGGCGTCGACAACATCTTCGCCTCGCGTCTCATCGACAACGACGTGGTCGCCGACTACGCTCCAGCGCAGCTGCCCGAGGGCGCTGAGCAGTTCGCCGTCGACGGCGATCCGGGTTCCGGCCTCGTCGCCGTGGACCATGGCGCGACCTGCATCAATATCGACACCGCCTGGTTCGCGGATCAGGGGATCCCGGAGCCGCGATCCTACGACGACCTGGCGAAGCCGGAGTATCGCGATCTCACCGTGCTGCTCGACCCGACCGCTTCGTCGACGGGGGCCTCGTTCCTCGTCGGCACCGTCGCCGAATTCGGGGAGGACGGCTTCGCGGACTACTGGCAGCGGCTCGTCGACAATGGAGCGCGCATCGAGCAGGGCTGGAGCGACGCGTATTACGGTCAGTTCACCCAGGGCGGCGAAGCGGGTACGCGGCCGATCGTGGTCTCCTACGCTTCGTCTCCGGCCTTTACGGTCGACGAGGCTGGCACGGCGTCGAGCACTGCCGCGCTGCTCGACACGTGCACGCGGCAGGTCGAGTACGCAGGGGTGCTGAGGGGTGCTCAGAACGAGGCCGGCGCCGAGGCCGTGGTCGACTATCTCGTGTCGCAGGAGTTCCAGCAGACCATTCCGGACGCGATGTACATGAACCCCGTCGATGCGGCTGTGGAACTGCCCTCGGCATGGACGGAATTCGCGCCGTCGCCCGCGCCGGGGCAGACGCACGACCTCAGCTCCCGCGAGATCGAGTCGGGTCGCGAGGACTGGCTCAAAGCCCTGAGCGAGCAGATCGGCCTCTGATCATCCGCCCGACTGGCCGAGGCGCCCCACGTGCCGCTCTCGGCCCGTGGGGCGTTGCAGCGTGGACGCTGGCGGCGGCCCTGCCGCTCGCGTTCCTCGCCCTGTTCTTCGTTTGGCCGGTGTTCTCGCTCGTCGCGACGGGGTTCGTCGACGGGGGACGACTCGATCTGAGCGGTCTGCCAGAGGTGTTCGGCGCCGAACGCACCTGGCGGGTCATCGGTCAGACGTTCGCCCAGGCGGGGCTCGCGACTGCGCTCTCCCTCGCGCTCGGGGTACCAGCCGCCTACGCGCTCTACCGTCTCGATTTTCGCGGCAAGCGGGTGCTGCAAGGGGTGCTCACGGTGCCGTTCGTGCTGCCCTCGGTGGTCGTCGGCGTCGCATTCTCGGCGTTGCTCGGACCGGGAGGGCCGCTGGGATCGTGGGGGCTGGACCAGAGCTTCGCCGCGGTCGTACTCGCACTCGCATTTCCGAACGTCGGCGTCGTCGCCCGCATGGTCGGCGGGTTCTGGGCCCGCCTCGACGACACCTCCGAGCAGGCCGCGCGAGTGCTCGGCGCATCACGGGTGCGCGCCTGGTGCATCGTGACACTCCCCGCGCTCGGCCCCGCCATCGCGTCGGCCGCGGCGCTCGTGTTCCTCTTCTGCTCCACCTCGTTCGGCATCGTGCTCATTCTCGGCGGCACCGCCTTCGCGAACGTGGAGACGGAGATCTACCGGCTCACCGTTCAGTTCCTGGACCTCCGCGGTGCGGCGGTGCTGTCGATCGCCCAGTTCGCGATTGTGGCCGCCGCGCTCGCCGTGTCGGCGCAGTTGCGCCGCGCCGGAGAGCGCGCGGTCGTGCTGCGCGAGGAGCGGGGGCGCGGAACGCCTCCACGGCGAGTCGATGCTCCGGTGCTGACGCTGGTGGGGGCGACGCTGCTGCTGCTGCACGTGCTCCCGCTCACCGCTCTGGTGACGCGCTCGCTGAGGGACCGGGAAGGGAGGTGGACGCTGGCGAATTACGCCGCGCTCGCAGATCCGCCGGAAGCGCTGCCGATCGATGGCACGGTGCTCGAGGCCATCGGAGCCTCGCTCCGCATCGCCGCGGTGGCTGCCCTCATCGCTATCGTGCTCGGCATGCTGCTGGCCCTCGTCCTCTCCCGTCGCCCTCGCACCCGATCGCTCCGACGGGGCATCGAGGCCTTCGACGCGCTCGTGATGTTGCCGCTCGGCGTATCAGCAGTGACGCTGGGCTTCGGTCTGCTCCTGACCATGAATCGGCCACTCGGCATCGGGTTCGATCTGCGAACTTCGACCGTCTTGATCCCGATCGCTCAGGCCCTCGTCGCGCTGCCGCTCGTCGTGCGCACGCTGCTGCCCGTGCTCCGGGGAATCCCGACCGAGCTGCGCGACGCGGCGTCGTCGCTCGGCGCCGGCCCGCTCGCGATGCTGCGCGCCATCGATCTGCCCCTGCTCGGACGTTCGGCGGGGCTCGCGCTCGGCTTCGCCTGTGCGACC
Source organism: Leucobacter manosquensis (assembly GCF_018304845.1). Taxonomy (NCBI): domain Bacteria; kingdom Bacillati; phylum Actinomycetota; class Actinomycetes; order Micrococcales; family Microbacteriaceae; genus Leucobacter; species Leucobacter manosquensis. Next base: position 3,144,456 of record NZ_JAFEVO010000001.1, read on the forward strand.
TCGTTGGGGGAATTCGGAGCCACGTCCTTCCTCGTGCGACCCGGGGAGCAGACGCTCCCGGTCGTGGTCGCCGCGCTGATCGGCCATCAGGCACCCGAGAGCTACGGGGCGGGGCTCGCGGGGGCGGTCGTGCTCGGCGTGCTGACGGCCGGCATCATGCTGGCGGCCGAACGCTGGCGCACGGACGGGAACCGGGAGTTCTGATGGTGGATCTGGATCTCGAGGAGCTCGCCGACTGCGACGTGCTGCTCATCGACGGCCGCTCCGGCTCGGGGAAGACGCATCTCGCGGAGCGTATGGTGCAGACGTTCGCGGCCCTGCGCCGGCCTGCGCAGGTGCTGCACGTGGAGGCGCTGTACCCGGGGTGGGATGGGCTCGCCGCCGGGTCGCTCGCGCTCGCGGCCGCGCTGCGAACGAGCAGCTACCGTGCGTACGACTGGATCGCGGCTGCATTCGGTGTCCGCGAGCGCATCGAACCGCGGGTTCCGCTCGTGATCGAGGGATGCGGTGCGATTACCGCTGAGAACCTCGCAGCGGCCGAGAACTGGGCCGCCGCCGCAGGAGCGGCACTGCCTCGGGTGCGCAGCGTCTGGCTCGAGGTCGAGGCGGTGACGCGAAAGCGCCGCGCGCTCGCACGCGATGGTGAGGTCTACGCCCCGCACTGGGACCGCTGGGCCGCCCAGGAGGAGGAGCTGTACGCGTGGCACCGTCCGTGGGAGCTCGCCGATCGTACGATCACCATCTCCGCCTGCGACGACCCGATCGGGTGATTAGAAGGCCACCGGGACTTCTGCGTCCTCGAGCGCCTGACGCACCTCGTCGCTGTGGAACGCCTCTGCGAGTGCGGCGACCTCCGGCGAATCGGCGTTGTCCTCGCGGGATACGAGCGAAACGGCGAACTGAGGGTCCTGCTCCACGGCGATCGCATCCTCATCCGGTGTGAGGCCCAGCTGGCGGGCGAACGTGCCGTGCAGGAAGACGGCGTCGGCCTCAGGGTACGCCGCCGAGAGCTGCATGATGTCGACCTCTACGAAATCGAGGTTCTTGGGGTTCTTCGTGATGTCGTCGACCGTCACCGACCAGGTGTCTGCGTCTGCGTCGAGCTCGATCAGTCCGGCCTTCGCGACCATCTGCAGTGCCCGGGCGGCGTTCGAGGTGTCCTGCGGAATGACGATGCGGCCTCCTTCCGGCACTTCGTCCATGCTCGCGTGCGTGCTCGAGTACATCCCGACCACGGTCAGATACACGGGCTCGATGACCACGAGCGACGCGTCGTTGCCCGCGTTGAACTCTTCCATGAACGGCGGATGCTGCACGAAGTTGGCGTCGAGCTCCCCGTGCTGCAGCATCGAATTGGGCTGCACGTAATCGGCGACCTCGACGAGTTCGATCTCGTACGGTGCCGCAATCGCCTCGGCTGCGGCCTCCACGACGTCAGTCATCGGAGTGGTGGTCGCCGCGACCTTCAGCGTCCGCGTCTCCTGGCCTCCTCCCGCGCCCGAGCCATCGGCAGCGTCTGGGCCAGTGGCGCAGCCGGCGAGGGTCAGGAGAGCGGCGGTGGCGGCAGTGGCGGTGATGATCAGGCGATGGCGCATGGGGTGCTTTCTGTCGAGGATGGGGGATCGAGGGGGAGGGTCGTCCGCACCGCTCAGCGGTGATCGATCGCGCGGGAGACGCGTGTGCCGACGCTCTGCAGCAGCATGACGCAGGCGACGATGAGCGCGATCGTGACGTACATGAGAGTGAAGTCGTACTGGTGGTAGCCGTACCGCATCGCGAAGTCGCCGATGCCGCCTCCGCCGACGACGCCGAGCACGGTCGAGTAGGAGACGAAGCTGATGGTCGCCGATGTGAGTGCGTAGACCAGACCGGATCGCCCCTCGACGAGGAGGAAGCGGAACACGGTCTGCGGAATGCTCGCGCCCATCGACTCCGCCGCGAGCAGCAATCCGCTCGGCAGTTCGAGCAGAATCTGCTCGGTGAGGCGGGCGTAGATGGCGACCGCGACGAAGCCGAGTGGGAAGGTCGCGGCCACGGTGCCGAAACTCGTGTCGAAGACGAGGCGCGTGAGGGGAATCATGAAGACGACGAAGAGCAGGAACGGGAAGGAGCGCACGATGGTGACGTACGCGTTGGCGGCGCTCCAGATCGCACGTCTCGGCATGACGCCGCCCGGTCGTGTGAGGGTGATCACGATGCCGAGCGGAGTGCCGAGGACGACCGCGACGATAATCGACGCGAGCACCATGTAGCCCGTCTCGCCCAGTGCTCGGGCGATCTCTCCGCCGTGCTCCCCGAAGACGCGGTCGAGCTCGTTCCAGAAGTTCAAGATGCGAGCCTCGATTTCACGTGATCGAGGTATCGGGGCTCCCGGTGCTGTGCGACTCGGGGAACCTCGACGATGTCGAGCAGGCGTCCTCGCTCGAAGACCGCTGCGGCGTCGCACACGGCCTTCACCGCGTCGAGTTCGTGGGTGACCAGTGCGATCGTCGTTCCGAACTCCGCCCGGGTCGCCTGCAGCAGTTCGAGAATCTCCGCCGTCGTGTGCGTGTCGAGCGCGGACGTGGGTTCATCGCACAGCAGCAGTTCAGGGTCGGTGACGAGTGCGCGGGCGATCGCCACTCGCTGCTGCTGCCCCCCGGAGAGCTGAGCCGGATAGCGGTCGGAGAGCCCTGCGAGCCCGACGAACTCCATCATTGCGGTCACGCGCGCGGGGTCGCGGCGATGCTGCAGGCGCAGCGGGAGGGCGATGTTCGCGCGCACCGTGAGATTGCCGAGCAGGTTGAAGTGCTGGAAGACGACGCCGATCCGGTGCCGCATGGCGCGCAACTCGCGAGAGCCGAGCGCGGCGAGATCCGTACCGCTGACGATCACGCGTCCGCTGGTCGGCAGGTCGAGACCGTTCATGAGTCTCAGCAGTGTGGATTTCCCCGCGCCGCTCTCGCCGAGCACTCCGAAGATCGAACCGCGAGGAATGTCGAGGCTGACATCGGAGAGCGCGTCGACCTCCGCCTCACCGTGAACGAAGCGACGACTCACGCCGTCGAAGACGACCGCCGTCGAAGTGGTCGTTGCGTCGCTCATCAGCTCTTCACCACAGTGCTTTCATGAAATATATTAGTTAGACTGGGTCTAACATAGAGTGCGCAGCCCGCAACCGCAAGTCACGTCAGGAGCACCATGCCGAGCAGCGAAACGACGCACCGAACACCCGAGCCACCGATCTACACCGCAGTGGCCCGCAACTCCGACGGCATCAGCGGGGAGAGCTTCGTCGACGGCGGCCTGCGCGTGCGCGTCGCGTCGCCGACCGCGGAGAATCGGGCGGGAGCCACGAACCCGGAGGAACTGCTCGCCCTGTCGTGGGCGACATGCCTGAACGCGGCAGCTCGCGTCGTCGCGGGGCCGGGCACCGACGTCGAAGCAACCGTGGAGATCTCGCTGCACCCGCTGGCCGACCAGGGGTTCGAATTCTCCGGAGCAGCCGAACTGCGCTTCGACGGCGTACCGCTCGACGAGGCGCACGCGCTCGCCGCAGCCGCGCACGAGCGCTGCCCGGTGTCCCGCATGCTCAGCGGTCGCTCGGCAGTACGGGTGACGGCCGTCGCGTAAACTGATGCGGTGCTGAAAATCGCGGTTCTCATCTCCGGTGGCGGCAGCAACCTCAAGGCGCTGATCGACGCGACCGCCGACCCCGATTTCCCGGCAGAGATCGCCTGCGTCGGATCAGACACCGACGCGCCCGGCCTGGAGCACGCGCGCGCCGCAGGGATCCCCGCATTCGTCGTGCGACCCCGCGACTCGGACTCTCGGGAGGCGTGGGGCGAGGTGCTCACCGCGGCGATCCAAGAGCACCACGTCGGCACCGGCCCGCACCCCGGTCTCGTGGTGAGTGCCGGACTCATGCGTATTCTTCCCCCGGGCTTCGTGCGCGCTTTCAGTCCCCGCCTCATCAACACGCACCCGGCACTGCTTCCCGCATTCCCCGGGGCCCACGCGGTGCGCTACGCGCTCGCCGCCGGCGCCGAGCGCACCGGGGTCACCGTGCACGTCATCGATGAGGGCGTCGACACCGGCCCGGTGCTGCGACAAGCCGCCGTCGATGTCCGCCCCGGCGAGACCGAAGCCGAGCTCCACGAGCGGATCAAGCAGCTCGAACGCCCCCTGCTCGTGCAGACCGTGCGAGAGATCGCACTCGGAGAGCTCGCGCTGCCCGGCGCGCGGTGATCCTGCGCTCGATCAGCGCCTCAGCACCCGAATCGTATCCAGACTGCGAACACCGACCTAAGGAGTCCCGCCGCATGGCAGTTCAGAGCCACGACCCCAGCCTCTACGAGCACCGCGATGTCGTGCCCGTGCGACGCGCGCTGATCTCGGTCAGCGACAAGACGCGCTTGCTCGACCTTGCCGGCGCGCTCGCCGAGAACGGGGTCGAGATCGTCTCGACGGGTTCGACCGCTGCGACGATCCGCGAGGCGGGCCACGCCGTCACCGATGTCTCCGAGGTCACCGGATTCGCGGAGGCCCTCGACGGCCGCGTGAAGACACTGCACCCCGCCGTGCACTCCGGACTGCTCGCCGACCTGCGCCTCGCCGACCATCGCGCGCAGCTCGACGCGCTCGGCTACGCGGCGTTCGAGCTCGTGGTCGTCAACCTGTACCCCTTCGAAGAGACGGTCGCATCGGGCAAGCCGGCAGCCGACGTCATCGAGAACGTCGACATCGGCGGCCCCGCGATGGTGCGGGCGAGCGCGAAGAACCACGCGAACGCGGCGATCGTCGTTTCGCCCGGACGCTACGACGAGATCATCGCCGCCGTGCGGGCCGGCGGAACGACGCTCGCCCAGCGCCGCTCGCTCGCCACTGAGGCGTTCGTGCACACGGCCCAGTACGATGCCGCCGTGGCGAACTGGTTCCTCGAGCAGGAGGACGCCGAGTGGGGCGAGGCGCCTGCCGCCGAAGCCGATTCGAGCGAGGCGTCGATCGACAGCATCTTCGAAACCACCGAGGGGTACGTCGGCTACGAGGTCTTCGGGCTCCGCGAATCGGTGCTGCGGTACGGCGAGAACAGCCATCAGCGGGCCGCACTCTTCACGGAGAACGAAGGATCGGGCATCGCACAGGCCGCGCAGCTCCACGGCAAGGAGATGTCGTACAACAACTACGTCGATGCCGACGCCGCGCTCCGCGCCGCGTTCGATCATGAGCGCCCTGCCGTCGCCATCATCAAGCACGCGAACCCCTGCGGCATCGCCGTCGCGCCAGAAGGTGCGGCCGACCCGATCGCCGCCGCTCACGAACTCGCGCACGCGTGCGACCCCGTCTCCGCGTTCGGCGGCGTGATCGCGGCGAACCGCATCGTCACGAAGGCGATGGCGGAGACCGTCGCCGGGATCTTCACCGAAGTCATCGTCGCTCCCGGCTTCGAGCCCGACGCCCTCGCCGTGCTCACGCAGAAGAAGAACGTGCGACTGCTGGTGCTGCCGGCCGACTACCAGCCGAACCCCGTGGAGCTGCGTCAGGTCTCCGGCGGGTTCCTGCTGCAGGATTCCGATCGCTCCTTCGCACCGGCATCCGAGTGGACGCTCGCGACGGGCGAGCCCGCTGATGCCGCGACGCTCGCCGATCTCGAGTTCGCGTGGCGTGCGAGCCGCGCCGTGAAGTCGAACGCCATCCTGCTCGCGCAGGGGGGTGCTTCGGTCGGTGTCGGCATGGGCCAGGTCAACCGCGTCGATTCCTGCCGCCTCGCGGTGGAGCGCGCGGGAGACCGCGCGCGCGGATCGGTCGCCGCCTCCGACGCGTTCTTCCCGTTCGCCGACGGCCTGCAGGTACTGCTCGACGCCGGCGTGCGCGCGGTCGTGCAGCCGGGCGGGTCGGTCCGAGACCCCGAGGTCGTCGATGCGGCTCAGGCAGCAGGCGTGACCATGTACTTCACGGGCGAGCGGCACTTCTTCCACTGATCCTCTGATCTGCGGTTTTTTCCTTCATTCATCTGGTGTGAGCAAGCCTCGCCTTCGTTGCGGCAGGGTGCTCGCCCCGGGAGAATCGAGACGTGGAAATCGTCAAGGGAATACTCATCGTCCTGCACATCGTCGGATTCGGCGCGGTGTTCGGCAGCACGCTCGCACAGTTGTCGGCGGTGAAGGAAGCACGCGCTCGTATCACTCCTGGCATCTTGCACGGCGCGTGGTTGCTGCTGGCGACCGGCCTGCTGCTCGTCGGCATGGTCTACGCGACCGGAGGCCAGCCGAACAACGCGAAGATCGGCGTGAAGCTCGTCGTGCTGCTCGTGCTGATCGCAGTCGTGCTCATCGGCCGGAAGAAGCAGCCCGTTCCGGGTGGATTCCTGGGCGCCATCGCCGGATTGTCGGTGGTGAACGTGGTGCTCGCCGTGCTCTGGCACTGATCCTCGATCGACGAAGACCCCCGGGAGGCTGAGCCTCTCGGGGGTCTTGCTGTGTGCCGGCGGGTCCGTTTGCGCCCGTCGCGCAGTGGATTCGGCGCCCGTGCGGTTTCCGGGTGGGTGTCTGGGTGGGGGTTAGTGCCAGCGTGCGCCCCAGTGGTGTGATTGGCCTGCTGGGCTGATGTGTTGGGGGATGCCGAGCGGGTTGGTGTCTTGGAGTGCTTCGGGGAGGAGTGCTTGGGG
>NZ_JAFEVO010000002.1:0-33501 GCF_018304845.1 Leucobacter manosquensis
CGGCCACCGCGGTGGCCGTCATCGCCAGCGCGTTAGTCCTGGGCCTTGTCTCTCCAGCAGCGCAAGCAGACGCCCTCGTTACTCAACCCGGTGAGCTGGTGGTGAACGGTGACGCAGAGCAGCCGACAACGGCAGGATGGACCGGATCGCTCCATCGAGCCACCCACGGAACCGGCGGCTACCCGGGTTCCGTGATTGTCAACTCATCCGGCCTTACTGGTGAAACCTATCCAGGCGGCAGCGGACTCTTCGCCGGAGTCGGTGCGGTATCAACCGCTACTCAAACAATCAGTCTCAGCACCTCGGCCGCCGCGATCGATAACGGCCAGGTAGACGCACTCCTTTCGGTCTATATCGGTGGGTACGCCAACCAGCGGGATCATGCCCAAGTGACCTACACCTTCTACGATGCAGACGGAACCGAATTGGCTGCCGTTGAATTCGGACCGGCCACGTCCACTGATCGAGGCAATATCTCTGGTTTTATTCACTTCTCAGAGACCGTGCGTCTTCCAGCAGGGGCACGCGAAGCCGTCATCACAATCGACGCCGTGCGGTATACGGCCCCTGCCAACGATGGCTATGTCGACAACGTATCCCTCATGCTGGACGCACCGAGCCCTACCGCGATTGCAGATACTGCCAGCACCCCTGAAGGTGTGCCCGTGATAATAAACGCTCCCGGGAACGATGAACCAGGGACCGGAGCCGAGATTGTCCCCGGTTCACTCCGGCTACTGGACGGTGACATTGAAGTCACACGCCTCACGACACCAGAAGGACTCTATGTTGTCGACACTGAAACCGGAGATGTCGAGTTCACCCCGGCCCCCGGATACTTCGGAACTACTCCGCCGCTCCCCTACCGCATCACTGACAGCAGCGGTCAGCGTGCAGACTCAACAATCACCGTAGAAGTCGTATTCACTGCACTACCGAGCCTGACCATGGTGAAATCTGCAACGCCAGCCGATCCGGCCGACTACGTATTCGGCACCATCATCACCTACTCGTTCGTAGTGACGAACACCGGTAATGTCCCCATCAACGGGATCACGATTTCAGAAGGTGCATTCACAGGTTCGGGATCGTTGTCGTCTCCAGCCTGCCCGTCACCCTCCCTAGAGCCAGGAGCGCAGATGACCTGCGCGGCGAGCTACACCCTCACTCAGACTGACGTCGACAACGAAGGAGTGAGCAACACAGCGAACGCTTCCGGCACGGCCGAAGGCTTCGATATTCCCATTGAGTCCGATCCTTCAACATTCGACATTCCTGTTACCGCGAGCCCCGCGATCAGCCTCCTGAAAAGCGCCGATGCTCTGGCAGCTACGGCAGCGGGGGACGCAGTGGATTACTCGTTTTTAGTGACGAATACCGGCAACGTGACGGTCGATACGGTGTCCATTACCGAAGACTCGTTTAGCGGGACGGGAGAACTGTCAGCAGTGACCTGTCCTGTGACTAACCTGCTACCGGGAGCCTTCACTGCCTGTGCGGCGAGCTACACCCTCACGCAGGCTGACGTCGATGCCGGGACTATTCACAACACAGCGATTGCGAACGCACTGTACGGTAACGATCCGGTCATCTCAGAGGCTTCCTCAGCGAGCACGACAATCGACCCACGTCCGGCATTCGATTTCACGAAAACCGCCACAGCGACAGCCGTCACTACTCAAGGCCAAGAGATCGACTATACGTTCACAATCTTGAACACCGGAAACATCACCCTGACCAACGTTACGATCAACGACACAGATTTTAGCGGTGCGGGCGAGTTAAGCGCGATCAACTGCCCTTCAACAAGTGTTGCCCCGGGTGGAACTCTCAATTGCTCGGCCACCTACATTGTCGTCGCAGCTGATCTCCGAGAAAAAGTACTGTCAAATAGCGCAACGGCGGAAGTCGCTGCGCGTGGAGAAATTCTCATCTCTAACATCTCGACTGTTGATATTCCTGTCGATGTTCCCGAAACGGAAGAACCGCTGCCTGGCGGTGGGGACGATCCGACTGACGGCGGCACCTATCCCGACCCCGAGGCGGGAAATAACCAGGGTCCGGACACAGACAATCAACACCTAGCACAGACCGGTGGTGACGCTTCTTATACTGCGATAACGGCCGGGTTCCTCATATTGGCTGCCGGTGGAGTGCTTTTTGCCGTCGCACGAAAGCGAGGACGTCAAAAACAGGCGTTCATGGTGTGAACCTTGCTCCCCCGAGCAGCAACAACTTCTCATCCACCGCCAGCGGGCCTTCGGTGACCCACTTGCGGCGGATCAGCCATGAGGCTCCAAACCCGACGATCCCTACGCGATCCCGACATAGTAGATGATCTGTAGCGCGCTAATCAGTTTCCCTGGGGTTCCTTATACCAACGCACGACGCCTTTGTGGCCGTGTGCGCGGTGAACATTACTCGATGCCAGCCTGAGCATGTTTGCTGCGGTGGCCAGCTCGTCAGCGGCCGCACGGGCGCTGCCGGTGCCGTCGTCGTCTTCGCCGTCGTAGTGCGTTCCGTCCTCGGTGCGGCTGTGCCACTTGCCGAGCTGGTCGATTATCTGCGCTAGGTGGTCAATGGTCGCGCCTAGCTCACCGAACAGCCGGTATGAGTCGCGGGGGTGCGGTACGTCGCGGGTTGAGTGCGCGAGCGTACGCGCCAGCTCGTCGACCTCGGCGGCGAGCTAGCGCTGTTCCTCGTTGATTGCCATTGTGATTGCTCCCCTACTCGATCGGGCGGCCGGGTGAAAGGCTGTGCGCGGGTGCTCCCTCGAACGGTAGGCCGCCGTGCAGTTCGGCTTCGAGCTGCACTACCTTGTCGAGAATTGCTTCAAGCTGGAAGTCGGAGAGTGACCGATACGGCCGCCCTGCGTTCCTCGCTGCGATGAACGCTGCCCGGATGCGTTCGCTATCCTCCGGGGCGGCGTAATAGCCCATCTTCGTGCGGGTGCCAGGCTTCGAGCTGGCGGCCGTCACGGTGCGCTTTGGCGCAGCGGGCGCGGCCGCTGTGGGTGCTGTTCTCTCAGGGGCCGGTTGTGCCATTTCGATGCGGCCGCTCGTCGGAGCTACGGGCGACAGGCCGCCGAGTTGTGAGCGTCGGCGTTCGGGTCTCTTAGACATGAGCAGTTCCCTTCATGAGCTGGTCGATATGTGCGGCGTAGATCGCGGTGAGGTCGCGCGCCTGCGCGTCGCCTTCGTCCAAGCCGCGGGCCGTCTCGGTGGCATCTGCGATTGCCTGCCGCTTCGGCACGGGTGGGGTAAGAATCGGGAGCTGTGCGGCCTCGGCGGCCGCCGTCAGCTCGTCGGCCCAGTGGCCTCCCGCGAGTGTGTGCGCCTCGTGCGCGTTGAGCACCAGACCGGCGACCGTGAGCTGCGGGTTATAGTGCTCGCGCACCTGGCCCACGGTGGTCATGAGCTTCGCGAGGCCGTTGACGCTCCACAGCTTCGACTGTGAGACGATCACGACTGCCTCGGCTGCCGTGAGTGCGCTGATCGTCAGCGGGTCGATAGCGGGGCCACAGTCGATGAGCACCAGGTCATATTCGGCCTGGATCGCGCCGAGCTGCGCGCGCAGCCGCGATTCGCGACCTGGCTCCGATGAGATAACGAGTTCGTTTCGCACGTCGGCCAGGTTGTCGCCCACGGTCGGCGCGACCGTGAGGCCTTCCCAGATACCGGGCACGAGCACGTCGGCCAGCGTGTCTTCGCTGCGGCTACTGAGCGCGTCTGCCACTCCGACGTCGCCCTCTCGCATGTCTTCGGTGAGAACGCTGGTGATGTTGCCCTGCGGGTCGGCGTCGATCACAAGCACGCGCTGTCCGTCGAGGATCGCGGCGCGGGCGTGGTGGTAGACGGTGGTGGACTTCCCCACTCCGCCCTTCTGGTTGCAATACGCAAGAATCATGGTGCCCTTCTTTCAATTCTAATGGTACTAATACCCCTATTGGGGAGATAGTGCGCTGCAGCTTGGCAGCCCACTATCTCGACGGTCTAGTTCCGGCGATCGACGGTGACGGTCTGGCCGCGAAGGCTCACGGTCACCTCTGCATCGAGCACCTTGCGAACGGTGCGGGCGTTGCCCTCGTCGTTCGTGTAGGTGTCCAGCAGCTCTTCGTCTGCGACGTCCACGCGCACGTTCCCGCAACGCTCAGCAAGGCCGCACAGCGCCTCGGCGTCGGCTCCCTAGACTGCAACCTCGTAGCCTTCGGTGCCACCGTCCTCAAACTCGCCGCCCTTGTTCACACGATCCGTGCGGATGACACGAGCGAAGGTGTAGGGGCGGCCGTTCTTGTCGGTGCGCAGCTCGGGTGCCTTGGCCAGGTTCCCGGTGAAGCTGATGAAGGTGGTCCTAATCTTTCCTCTCGGTTCGGTTTTGGGATTATGGGGTTTATAGGTCTATAGTATCCAATAGGTCTAGTTGTGTCTATAGTTTCGGCAGGTTATCCGGTGCAGCTCCCCCACATTCCCAGCTCGTCGGCCTGCGCGGCGCGCTCTGCGTCGCGGCGCTCGGTCTGGCCGATGTAGGGCGCATCGTAGGTGTACTCGTGCGCGGCTCCTGCTTCGAGCAGCACGACGGCTGCGCTCTGTCCGTCGATGTAGACGTGGCGCAGCAGTCGCCCGTAGCGGTCGGTGTCATCCTGAGTAGGATCGGCGCGCAGCTCGACCGCCTTCCCGTAGACCATTGTGTTCAGCTCGTCGCGGGCTTCTTGCGCGTAGCAGTCATCCTGCCCGCCGTCGCGGTTGATTTCGGGTGTATCGAGGCCGATGAGGCGCACGCGCGCCTCTCCCCCGGCCATCTGCACGTCGATGGTGACGCCGTCTACTACGGCGATCACTTGTGCGCTCTCAGCGGGCAGTAGCTCGGCGTCGGCCGCGCTCGTCTCGGTGCAGCTCTGTAGGCCGGTAGCGCTTGCGATTGCGAGCACGCCTGCAAGGATCGTGCGCCGCGCGCCCGCCCTCACCCGCTCTTCCCTTCGAGCCGGTCGATAGAGCGGATCAAGCGGTCTTCCCACATATCTTTCGCACTCGATCCCCTTTCATCCCAGCCCAGCGGGTACTTGATCCCGGCTGCACGGATGCGGTCTTTGATCTTCTGGTGCTCGGCCTCGCGCTTCGCGATCCACGCGGCGCGCTCTTCTTTGGTCAGCATGATAGTTCCCCGTTTATGGGTCTTATGGGTCTATTCCGCGGTGTCAGTGAGTCGCTGCGAGAGCGCTTCGATCTTGTCGGGACGAAAGCCTAACCAGTGCTCGTCATCGGTGACGACGACGGGTGCCTGCATGTAGCCCAGCCCCTCGACATACTCGGCGGCTTCGGCGTCGGCGCCCACGTCGATCACCTGGTAGTTGATGCCCTTGTTATCGAGCGCCCGATAGGTCGCGTTGCACTGCACGCAGCTCGGCTTGCTATAGACGGTGACGGTGAAGCTCATGATCGGTTCCTTTCCTGCTCAGTGCCTCGGTTCCTCTGACACTCCCCTCACGTTTTTTGCCGTGAAGGCACCATGTGCCTTCGTAGCGAGCACAGCCGGAGGGCAAGTGACCGTGGAAGACCGGAGCGGCCGAGCGCCAGCGAGAGACGCGAGGATATGCCGCGAAAACACTTGCGTGTAGATGGAGCGAACGTAGATCGCCGCAGGCTTCACGGCAAAATACGATTTGAAAGATGGGCGGTCGCGCAGCGGCCGACGCATGGCCGCGCTCTGTCAGCGGCCCCGGTCGCGAATGCGGCCGGTGCAGCGCCGGGGCGCCGGGCACTCATTCGCTGTGCTCCTGGGCTGCACGGTTGAGGGCCTCGAGCGCGGCCGTGATTTCGATGCTCTGCTTTGCGGCGCTGAGCTGCTGCCAATCTTCGCTGTGCTCGGCCCCGGCCCACTTGTGCGCCAGCTCGACGGGGGTTCGGTCGGTCAGCTCACGGCCGTTTTCGAGGGTGATGGTCAGGTGCTCGGCGGTGATGGTCATGGATCAACCTTCCAAGTTTGAGGGTTATGGGGTTTATAGGTCTATTCCAACTAATAGGTCTAATGGAATTTAGGCCTTTTCGGTTCGGCTTTCACTGCCCACCATTGGCGGGCGTCTTCAACCGCCTCAGCGTGCGTAGCTCGAACGGGGGAGCGGCCGAAGCGCGCTTGCCACCCTTCCCCGCGTACCGACTGCACGTCAGCTCCGCTCACATGGTGATCTGCGGCCAGCTCCCAGAAGTCCGGGTAGGTGTTCATGCGGTAGTTGCCCAGCTCGCCGCCGTCGTGCTCGACCTCGATAGCGGTGACAGTTCGCGATCCTTCCTCGCGGCGGCGGCCGGTGACGGTAGCGAAGCAAAGGCAGGTACCCCGGCCGCCCAGGTTGAGCAGGCCCATAACGCGAGTGCCAATCTCAGGAACTTTGATGCTCATGGCCTTATCTCTTTTAGGCCTTATAGTCTTATTGGGTCGATTAGGTCTACTACTTGATGGTTTCCGGGTCGCGGGTCAGCGTGTCCACGAAGGTCACGAACGTCACGAACTCGGGGCCAGCGATCGCCACGATACTTGCGAGACTGCTGCCGCTGTGCGCGTAGCTCATAAGGTTTTCGTCGCGCTCTGCGAGCTTGCGAAGCTGCCGCGGAATCTCGGTGTCGTCAACGACGGGAACGACGGTCGTGATGGTGCTGATGCTCTGCATGGTGCCTCTCTCCCTCTCGTTTTTTGCCGTGACGGCGTTTACGCCTTCGTAGTGAGCGCAGCCGGAGTGCAACCCGCCGTGGAATACCGGAGCGAGCGCAGCGAGCGAGGATATGCCGCGAAAGGGGTGGTGCGAAGGTGGAGCGACCGTAGACTGCCTCAGGCTTCACGGCAAAAGAACGCGCAGCGTTCCGATATGGTCGGCCGCTTGCGGCCGTCGATGTAGGTGGGGGAGCGCGAGGGGCGGTTGCCCCTCGCGCTCCGTCGAGCTAGCGGCGGGCTGCGACTGGCTCTAATATCCCTTATAGGTCTATTGCTGCCAGTAGCGGGGATTCAGCGCCTCGGTGCCGTCGTAGTCCAGGGCGAGCAGGACGCGGGCGAGCTGGTCGGTGTAGACGCCTTCGATCTTCGCGTGCTCGATGCCGCGGGCGTACTCGCGCGATTTCAATTTCATCGAGCGGGGTGGTGCTCACGAGCGCGGCCATGTTTCGAGCGGCCGCGTAGCGGTCGCCGGTTCGCGTGAATGGAAGGATGCGGGCGGTGAACAGTAGGCCGCCGCGGTCGTAGCGGCCGGATACTGCTGCGAGCTGGCTTGCACCAAGCGACATGAACACGCCGGAGCCGATTGCCTGGCGGAACTGTTCAGCGGTCGAGCAGTGGAACTCGTCAGCTCCGGCGATGTGTGCGGTACCGAACGGAAAACTTGGGCGGCTTTTATGGTCTTACCTTTCATTAGGTCTTATGGGGTTATAGGCGCCGGGGGAGAGAATTTCTGGCCGGAATAAGGAGCGCAGCGATGCGGCCGGAAAATCTCGGCGGAGGTGGCCGCGCAGCGGCTTGCGTGGAGGGGAGCGAACGTAGAATGCCGCAGGCTTCACGGCAAAAGAACGTGTAGCGTTCAGGCGCTGCGGCCGCGTGCGGCCGTCAACAGGTGCAGCTCTTCGAGTGCACGGCTCTTCTCGGGGTCGCGTTGCGGCCCCCGCATGTGATCGCTCAGCTATCCACACTGGGTGCAGGCCAGCCCCGCGATAACTGGGCTGTGCACATTGTGGGTAGGTGAGGCGCTGCATCGGTGTCACTGACGCACGGTAATCCGATTGCTGCATTTCGTATTTCGTAATACAATGAGAGTATGAGCAAGCGAATGATTCAGGGGCGCGAGGTCACTGACGCGCAAGTGCAGGCATGGGCTGACGAGGCCGAGGCCGGTTACAACGTGGACGAGCTCCAGAAGCGGTGGGGGAGACCACCCCGTGCTGAGCGCGCGTCACAGGTCGTGCCAACACGGTTCTCTGACGCAGAACTTGCCGAGCTGATGGAACGTGCCGAGCGCGAAGGGCTCGATCGCTCGGCCGCGATCCGTGCCGCCGTGCGCCAGTGGGCGCACGCGTGATCGTCTCTCCGTCGGCACGCAAGCACGGAATTAGCGACGAAGACGCGAGAGCTGCCGCACGCTCGGTACTCGCGGGCGGCCCGCTGGACGATGAGAACCCGCAACGCGAGCTGCGCATCGGCCTGGATACCGCAGGGCGGCTGCTCGAAATCGTCGTGCTGCTCTGGGACGACGGCGAAGTTGAAATCATCCACGCGATGAAGGCCCGAGCTGAATACCGAAGGCTCGTGCTCTGACGCAACCTAGCTGCCTACTCCGTCAGGTGGGCGGCCTGTGCGTCATCCGACAAATCGAACCGTCGTTGTGCGGTCGGTTCGTTCACGATAGGGCTGCCGCGCTGCGCTTTGCCTTCGATAGGGTCTGGTTGCGTCTCGTCGTGGGAACGGGGGAGCGGCATTGTCGCGATCGGTTTTGCGCTGAGTACATCCATGATGATGCGTTCGGCGTCGGATACGGGCACGGGTCGTGATCGAGCTGGGGGAGTGGTGCCGGTGATGATGCAGCGGGCGGCGCGGGGATGAATCGGGTGAGGGGTTGGACCAAGGTCAGGCATGAGCACGAGTTGACCTGGTGCGGGGCGCTTCGGGCGTTCAGTTCGGGGCGTGTTCATCCAGTCCAGCTCTGCGCGCCACCAGGCCCACAGTTCGCGCTCGACGGCGTAGCGCTCGGCGCGAACTGCCAGGCGTCCGGTAGCGCCGCGGCCGTCGACCGCCGAGCAGCAGCACGTCGGCTTCGATGAGCTGCGTGAGTGTCTGCACCGTCTGAGCTGCATCTGATCCGGTGAGCTGGGCGAGTTCTCCGAGTGAGAGAGGATCGTGAGTGCAGCGTGCATAGACGTTCCCAACGTGGAGCCCTAGTGCTCCGAGGGTGAAGAGGTCGTGGGCTGCGTCGTCCAGCCGGTTTGTGAGTTCGAGCAGCAGCGCGTTTCGTGCGGCTGCCCCGCTGCCGGGGAGGGTGTGACTTGTGACCGGGCTACGGGGTTGCTGTGGATAACGACGTGAGGGCCGATTTTCCAGTGTGCGGCGCTGCGACCTTCGGCCTCGTTGGTGCGAATGATCCAGTCGTCTCCTGCGAGGCGCAGCAGCGCTGTGCGCGCCGTTTCACGGCCGATCCCCGCCATGAGTGCCAGGCGTCGGGTATCGGCCTCCAGATCGGAGCTGAGGGCTTGCCGGGCAAGGATGCTCAGCGCACCGAGCACGCGGCGGTCGGCGGGGTCGCCTCCGCGAGCGCCGTCTGATTTCACGCGCTGCGGTGTGGAATAGGAGCGAACCGAACTCTCCCGGATTCTGGTGTGGCTGCTCGTGGGAAGCCGTGAGCTCCATAATGCGCTCCACCAAACGGCCCTGAGTGAGTCGGCTCGGGCAACGGGATCGTGTCGACGGCAACCCCGCCCAAAATCTCGACAATGAGTCGTTCCGCGTCAGTGACGGGAACTGGGCGAGGCCGTTCGGGAAGTTGGACCTCTCCTTCGACGTACGCGCGAGCGACACGATGGTCTGCCTTCCCTGCATCAGTGCGCGGGTACACCCGCGCTGGGGGAGTAGCCAGTTCAGAGTCCAGAACGAGTTGACCCATGCTGGCTCGATGTCCACGGTCCTTCTTCGGTGTGTGCATCCACTCAAGTTCGCTCAGCCACCAACTCCAGGTAGATCGTTCAACCTGGTACAGCTCGGCGCGTGAAGAAAGCGTGCCGGTCACACCGACGCGTTGCGCGGCCGCGTCGAGCGCCGTCTGGCTGTTTTTATGCCAGCCGAAACGGGTCAGCGTGAGTACACCGTGTTCCGTCAGTTCCGTGAGCCTTTGTACTGACTGTGAAGCGTCGGATCCCGTGAGTCGAGAGATTTCACCAAGGGGGAGAGGCTCGGCAGCGCATCTCGAGTAGACATTCCCGGCGTAGATTCCCAACCCTCGAGAAGTAAAGAGGTCATGGGCCAGTGAGTTGATACGAGATTTCAGTTCCAGCAAGAGAGCGCTTCGCAAGCCAGCACCAGACCCAGGGGGGCGGAGGGCCGCTTGTGACCGGCCACATCCGGGGAACGTGTGAATAACTGCTCCTGGGCTGATCGTCCAGTGCGCTGCACGTCCCTCCAGAGCCCTGGATGTGCGCTCGATCCAACCGTCTTCTGAGAGACGCCGGAGCGCCGTACGGGCCGTTTCACGGCCCAGTCCGACCATGAGGGCGAGGCGCCTGATGTCGGCCTCTACGTCGCTCTTGACGGCGCTGAGGGCGAGTACGCAGAGGGCATCGAGGATGCGGCGATCGGCGGGGCCACCTCCGCGGTTCCACCGTCCCACTGTTGCATCCGCTCGCGTCTGCAGAGTCATCACTTGCTGAGCGACGAGATCGGCGCGGGAGTCGAACGTGGGGTCGCTCCCAGCGGGTCGGCGCCCACTCGCGATGAACGCGACGGCGCGGGACCACTGCCGGCGGAGGATCTCAGTCGCCTTCTCTGGTGCACGCCGTACGCGGCGACCGCCAGATGCGACAGTGCGGACGTGTTCGAGGCCGGGGGCTGAGCGCACGAGCCTGGCGACGTCCGCGTACTGCCAGTGCGCTGACGCAGCTCCGGTGAGCACTCGCCACAGGACCGCGCTCGCATCCGCTTTGGCGGCATCGGTATTGAGAGCTTCTGTGGCTTGCGCCGGGAGGCGTCGCTTGGTGCCAGGGATGAATGGGTGCCGGTGGTCGTCCGTCGAAATATCACCGGCGAACTGGTCGGAGGTCTCGTCTGCGCGTTCTGTGACGAGATCTGAGAGTCGTTCGATGAGAGCGGTGATGCCGGCGACGGTGCCAGTGGGGTGTGTGAGCGCGTTCAGGGAACCCGAGAGGATCGTTGAGCGGCCGCCATGACGGTGCGGGGCACCGGGCGATCGCACACAGCCGGCTACAGCGTTGTTGATGGGGGAGAGATCGAGGGTCCTGTAGAGCGGGCGCATAAGCGCGGTCATGCGCGTAACGAGGTCGTGCGTCACGGGCTCTGCGAGAGCGACCCAGATGTGGCGGCCGCCGCGAGGGTTTGAGGCGCACACGACGGGATCGAGGCCGGCGTCGGCCAGGAGCGAAGCAATCTCGGTGGTGTCCTGCACCGCGGCCGTCGCAGTCTCGGGCGTTTTCCCGTCAAGGTCGAAACAGAGGAGCCAGTAGTTGCGGCGCGTGTCGGTGAGATAGACAGCCCAGGGCAATTCGGGCGCTTCGGCGCTGAGGGGAGTAACGCGGGCTTCCGGATATTCATTGAGCACGGTGCCGTCGACGTCGACGCCAGCCACACGAACCGTGGGCCGCGGACTCATCACTGACGCAAGGGACCACGCTTCCTGCGTCGTGAGCTCGAGCTGAGCGATCGACGAAGACACGTGTTCCACATATGGGACAGCACGAAGTGAGCGTGTTATGATGAACTCGCTTTCGCAAATAGATACACCAAGGCCCCGGCCTGCAAGCCGGTTCCTTACCTCGCTTGATCTCTCCGTCGGCAAACATCGAAGATCAAGCCTTAGCTTCTGAAACCCCCCGCCCTGCAAGGTGGGGGGTTTCCTCGTTTATGCGGCTCTGGAGTGGACCTCCTTGAGCATGTCTAGTTGGTTCTCCTTGTGGACGGGGGAGAACTGTGGAAGGTCGAGAGCACGAGCGGCGAGCTCGATGAAGAACTCGCTTGTGTAGCGAAATCCTTCTTCTTCGGCCTTCTGGGTAAGAATTTTTGCGAAGTCAACCGGCACACGCACTGTGAACTGGTCACGCTCGCCTTTGCTGGGTTGGGGCATGTGACTGATCATTCCGCATGATGATTCAGATTCAGGTAGACACGCCGCGAAAGTACCCTCTGGCCCAAGCTTCTTCACAGCTGCACTGTTCCGTACGGAACTCGCTAAGGAGGACCCGGCGTCATCGAAGAAATAAGCCAGCGAACGAGAAAACTGGTTATAGGCATTCCACGTAGTTGAAGGGGTGAGTCAGAGCATCGGCTCGATTGCAAGCCGATGCTCTGACTCACCCCTTGTAATCGAGAACCTTCTTTTGCAACAAGCTGAAGAACGATTCCGTTGCCGCGTTGTCCTCGGCAGCTACGAGGTTGCCTGGGCCCAATCGTAACCTTTGATTTCCCATGCCGACTCGTCATACGGGCGCTGGAGCTGGTAATCCGGGTTACCGGCGATGCTCCGGAGGTACTTCTCCAGGGCGACAGGGTGCTGAATGGCACTCTCCATCTGACGAAGATGATCATCCGCCCGCTCGGGCCCCCAGCCAGCCAGCACCCCGCGGTTCACCTCCATGAAGTAGATGCTGCGTAGGCGCAGCAGCAGGTGCTTCCCATAAAACAGGTCCCCGGCCGCAGCCACCGCCTTGTACATGCCGATCAGGTGGTCCTCGAAAATGCGATGTTCAGCATGCATCATCCGGACATATATCGACGCTGACTCTAGGAACTGGCCTGACCGTTTCAGATCAACAGCCTTCTGTGCCTCAGCCTTCTTAGCTGCAGCCCGATTCCAATCGATCGAATATTGGCTCTGAGGCTGTAGGACCACATTCCACGATGGGTTGTCGCCCCAGTCAGCAATGAATTGGTACGCCAGCTGACGCGTTTCGAGGAATCGGTTGTCGCCCACGAACATGATTTCCTCTTCTCGATTAGAACTTGGTCCTGCAATGTGGTGGCGCGGGGCCGCCATTCCCAGCAACTTAGCGCAGGCGACGACCCCAGCAACTACTTCGCCCAGGGCGAGTTATACATGCCGATGCTGCCAAGGGAGCCCTGGCCGACGTTCTTGTAATCCGTTTAGCAAAGCCCCTCCGATCAGCAGGCCGTCCCCGAATCGGTAGCCGTCGAATTCCAGCTCGTCTGCGACATCGCCGCAGGCGACGAATGGCTGACGGGGCCCGCAGGCTGTTTAGTACCACCGCTAAATCCACGGGGCACCGGAGACTAACCCTTTTGCTACAAAAGCTAGCCAGGATTTCAGGCCACTGAAACGTCTACGACGTCACTTTGCTCATGGGTTGTCTCTTCTTACGCTCGGATGGCCCATCACCGACCCGTCTGCCATGAGTGCATTACCAGCCGATTCCGCGGACGCGGTCCCGGTCGCGGTCATGCTGCTGGGCCTCTCGCCGCGCCTGCATCTCTGCAAATACTTGCTCGGTGCGTGACTGCTCCGCAGGGGCGACAGCTTCACGATCTGCAATGCGCTGCGCAGCGTCCTGGGGAGTCAGCTCGCCCAATTTCGACGCTTCGCCACGCGCCTCGTGCGCCTGGTCGCGGTGCTCGGCAGCGTTTTGTCGGTGCTGCTTCGCCCATTGGGCCGCGGTCTGCTCATCGAGCGGCACCGTTTTCTCGTTCCCGAGCGCGTTGCGTTTCGGGTAAGTGCCTATGACCTCACTCCGAAGAGTGTCGGTTTCCTGACGGTGTTCGGCGAGCTGCCGCATCCGGTCGGTGGTCGCCTGCCCCACACCCCCGCGCGCACGTTCCACGTTCTGGCGGGCTTCAATGGTGCGCGGGTGCTGCTTACTGGCTCGCGTAACCCACTGCTGTAGCTCGTGCTTGCTGCCCGGAGCGCCACCCCAAAGGGCCTGGGCGCGCTCACGAACCTGCTGCCATTGCTCCGTGATGGTCTCCTGCTGGCGCTCCAGCCCGCGACGAGTGAATACGTTTCCGGCTTGTACCTGCGCTGCGGCATCATCGACGCGGGCGCGCGCTTCAAGCACTTCACGGCCATCCGTGAGCGCAACCTGAGCGGTCTCGGCTTCGGTCTGCTCCGCGTATTTCTCCCACGCGGCATGGGCCTGTTCAGCTTCGGCGACGCGCTCGGCAGCTCCGCGGTCGGCGGCGCGGTGCCCATCGAGCAGTGCTTTCGCCTGTTTCTCGTAGGCGGTGACGCGGGCGTCGAGATCTGCGGCATGTTGCTCGGCGACTTGCGCCTTCTGCTCATGCTTTACGGCCTCCGCCTCGAGCTGTTGACGGTACTCAGTGATGCGCGCCGAGTCATCTGTCACGAGTCCGGTCAGGTCACGGGCGACCTGAGCGCGTGCCGCGTCAAGGCCGAGGTCTGCGGAGTCGCGCTCGAACGCGTCAATGAACTGTTGTCGGGCGTCTGCGAGGTCGTAGGCGACAGCGTGCAGTACGTTTGCGTCACGGCCGCGCGTCATCCCGACATACGCACCCGCTGCGGCGGTTTCGTCGCTGAGGAGCATGTGCGCGGTGTCCACGGTCATGCCTTGGGCGCCTTGAGTGGTTACGGCGTAGGCGAGCTGCACGTTCTGGGCGACGTACTCCGCGTCGAGGGTGCGGTGGCGGCCGCTCTCATCGAACACGGTCACTCGTCCGTCTTCGTTCACGCTGCGCACCGTCCATGTCATCCGGTTCGCGACCCCGAGTTCACGATCGTTCTCACGTGTCGCAATCTTCACACCGGCAGCAATTGGATCACCATCACGACCGATCACCCGGTACCCGGCCGTGTCGATGAGCCCTTCATTTACGAGCCGGTTGAATACTGCGTGGTTGACCTGCTGTGCGGCAGCGTTTGTGGATGTGACCACGATCGAGCTGCGTCCCATCCGTGTTTCAAGCGCGACGGTATCGGCCACCCGTTCGAGTTGCTCCTCGGGGGTGCCGATCTTCACGAGCCCGCGTGCAACGAGTTGATCAAATGCGTCGCCCGCGTCCTCCCGTTCACGCATCTGCAACGACAACTGCGCGTACTGTTCGTCGACGTCACCTTCGGGGGTGCGGAAGCGGCGCACATCATCGAGGTCGAGTGAGACCCCGGCCAGCTGCGCGGCACGATTCAAATAGCCACCCCGTCCTACCGCGGAAAGCTGTGCGGCGTCACCGGTGAGCACGAGTGAGCCGACATGTTGCGAATCAATGTAGGCGTGTAGGGCGGCGGCGGTGTCTTGGTCGAGCATCCCGGCTTCGTCGACCACGAGCACGGTGCGCTCGTCCATGCGCAAATGCTCCGGCTGCTCCCGCCACACCTTCGGCAGCACCCACCGCCCAGTACTCATATCGACATGTGCCCCAGCACGGTACAGGAGCGCGTGAACGCTCTCCCCATCGACACCCAGCACATCACCCGCCTCTAGCGCGCCACGCTTGGTGGGGGACACCGCGACCATGCGGCGGCCTTGTCGTGCGAGGGCTTCCTGGGCGGCTTCGAGCATCGTCGTTTTCCCGGCACCTGCCGCGCCTTGCACCACGACGAGCTCGTGCGTTCCGGCGATCGCTTCTGCGGCGAACTGTTGCGCTTCGCTGAGCGTGAACTCGCCACGGTCAGCATTTACGGTGCCGTTCTCGCCGGGGATCAGGGCACGGTTAGTCAGTGCGTCGGTGAGTCGTTCATCCACGGCGAGCACGTAGTCGCTCGTGAAGTGGCGCACACCTTCCACGGTGACTCCGTGGTCGAGGAAGTTCACGCTGCGCTCCATGACGGCATCCAGCGCTGCCGAGCGCAGCCCTGAAAGGCCCTCGGCACCGATCAGGTACGTCTGTTGCAGACGTCCATCGATGGCGGCTTGCATGTCAGCGGCTGACCATGCTGAATGCGCTCGGCTCAGGTCCTCCAACGCACCTTCAGCGATTACGCGCGGATCGATCTGGTCTGCGGTCTGACCCGCGACCCGGTGTGACGAGTTCGAGGGTTCTACCGTAGCGATACGTGCGGCGATGCCTTCTGGGGTCATGTCGCGTGTGGGTTCTTTGCTGGGCCGTTCTTGTGCCCACCCGTGGGTATCCCATGCCTGTCGCTGTCGAGGGCCTGGCTCTTGGCCTGGGTGTGCCATCCGCCATGACACTTCAAGCGCTTCACGGTTGGTCGCGACCTGGTCGCGACGCTGCGAGTGCGCATCGACGAGGTCCGCGTACTCCACGATCCGTCCACCGCCGGGGGCCGGCTCCCACGTCAGTCCCTTCGCAGCGAGCACCTGACGCAATTCCACATCGGTCGCAATCGTGAGGTCAGCGGCTTGGTTTACGCGCGCCGCGAGACGGTACAGGGTGCGCCCATCGAGCGCACGCCAACTGTCCCCGATCTTGCCGACGGGGAGGATCTGCATGTGCCGGTGAAAGTGCGGATCACCGGCACGGCTCGTCGCATGCTGCACGCTCGTGTACTCGACCCGATCAAGCTTCACCTGTCGCTGCGACCCTTTGGGACCGATCCGGGTGACGGCGTGCCCAAAAATGGCTGCGGCAGCTTGCTCGCATCCACGACTCATGGCACGTTCAAGCACGGCCGCGATCTCGGGATCGGCAGCGGCCGCGATACTCAATGTCTTATCGACGCTGATGATCGTCTCTTGGTAGAGCGGTGTCCCACCGACCTCCTCGAGGCCCTCACTGTTAATGAACGTGCGCTGCCGGAACGTGCCCCGCACCTCATCAGTGATCGGGTCACGGTGCTCCATCCACGCCCGAAACTGCTCCGGCGTCAACTCACCAATTTCGACCCCGAGTACCCCGACAGAACCGTGCTCGACGGTGCGCTCCTGGCCCTCGCGGTAGTAATCATCGAGACGGTCAGAATCACGTTCCAGCAGGTAACTCTCGGCAGTCTGAGCGGAGCCCCGAAAAGCCCCAAACCCACCCTTACTCAATGCCACTCCCACCCGTCAAGCCGCTCCGAAAGCGATGCTGTGATGGATTCTACCATTGGTAGATTATGTGCTTCTGGAAGAGCGCAAAGATATCGAGTAGGTGCTGCAGAAGGTGAAATGTGGTGGGCGAGCAAGCGAAGGAAGGGAAGCGGGTAGGAGAAGGTGAGAGTAAATGTGTGATTGAAGGTGAGAGAGAAGTATGGGTGAGATAAAGAGCATGCTGGGGTGAGAACAGTATGTGATCCCAAATTCCTCTCCGTGCCGCGGGAGTGCGGTCGGGCTCGTACCGTTTTCGGTCTTGGTCGTAAGTCGGCACAGAGACTCACTTGAGGTTTCCATCCGGCACGTAGCCCCACTCGCGCAACGGCAATGTCATGAGCTGACTCTCACTGGTGTCCCTGTCGAGTAGTCAGAACGCAACCTCGATCGAGCCGTCACTGTCGCTGCTCGACTCACTCGACATTCGTCCACGACACTGTAGGCGAATGTCGTGTCGCTGAATGTCGAGTTGCAGTCGCTGTCTCGGAAGCGCCTCTGAAACGACACTGACAGCAACCAAGAGGATCCGCGGATTCGAGCTGCACGACATCAAGCTCTGCTCCTCGCGACAAGCAATCATGGCGGTAGGACGACACCGCTGACGATCGTCCTCCCTAGCGAAGTGTCTCCGGTGGACGTGGTCAACAATGTCGCGACGCGACATTTGCCTGGCGATTGCACTGTCCCGTATCGCGTCATAGCCAGAGGACATATGCGAAAGAACCACTCTCGACCACGTTGGATCTAGAGCGTCGTCGACACTCAGTCGTAGACGCGAATAAGACCCTCTGGACTTAAAGTTGCATCAGAAGCCGCCGAATGCAATTTTAGGCACTTAAAGTTGCACCGGCCGATCTGGTGACCGTCCGCGCCTACCGAGCCACTAGATGCGGTTCCCTGACGTCGTGGTACATTCTCATAACACTTAGGGTTACATCTGCATACTCTAGTGTTATGCAGAGGGTGAGCGAGTTTGCGAAGGCCAAGGGGATCAGTCGCGGTCGCGCGTACCGGCTGGCGAACTCGGGGGCGCTGCCCGCGTTCAGACTCAGTGATGGCAGCATCATTCTCGAAGACGCAGCGGTGGAGTGGCGACCGCGCAATGCGCGGCCGCTGTCATACCGCATGGCATGGTTACTGCTCGGAATCCTCAACGGCGAGAACCTTGCTGGGATTCGGGACGCTGAACGAGCTCGACTTAAACGCCACATTCAAGAACTCCGTGATGCGGAGAGCCCAGCTCGTGTACTCGCAACGAAGGTGTCGGCTCGTGCCGGGTTGCAGGTGTTTTTCGCGCACCCAGAAGACGCCAGAGAGATGCGAAGCGACGATCGAATCCTTCTTTCTGGAGTCGGCGCACCGGGATCGGGCATGATGGCCGGCGATGTGGTGGAGGGATATGTCGCGCCGTCCGCGATCAAGGACCTGAAAAGTGACTACCTGCTGCATGAGCAAGTTGATGGAAACGTCCGCCTGCGCATAGCTGAGGTACTCACACCGGGGAGGGCCGCAATCGCTGCTGACCTCGCTGATTGGGGCCGCGCACGCGAAATGCGAGAGGCCAATCGGATCCTCGACGGGTTACTTTAGAAACGACGACGTAACAACTCCGATCTCACCAGCCCTATTCGGGACGGTGCACCCGCTGGGTATGCCACCCCAAATGCACCACCGAAACCCTGCCTCGTGCGAGCAACAGATATCACCTCAGGTGGCGAGGCTCAGCAACGGTGACAGGATCTTTCGAAGTCATCCAGCAAGAGCGGCTCGGGGGCCGACGCCCTTCGCGCCTCCAATGTCGGTGGTGGTGTTTATGCTGACCAGTAGCTGCCACTACGGAGCTCAACACCGGCATCAGCACAGACAAAGGAGTCACGATCATGGTTTCAATCCCCACTCTTACTTGCCCCTATTGCCGCCACAAGTTTGTAGGTGTGAAAGTGACGCAGCACGGTCTCATGCGTTGCGGAAACTGCGGTAAGACTATCCGCGTGTAGCCCGCTAAGGGTTTCCTCCGCCTATCCGAGAAGCAACAAGTGGGCGCACTTCGGATAGGTGGAGGAAACCACTCTGCGCTGAGGAGATGGGCACATGAGCAAACAGATGAAACGCGTTAGGACGATGGCTGCAAGAAGCAGTCGACTCACTCCAGGCGCTCAAAGAAGCCATACATGGCGTATTCCTGGGCCAGAGAATTGATCCCGGTGACAACTCCAGTTTCGGCAGCGAAATGAAAGAGCGCCATCCCGGTTTGGTCAGCGATCTGAATTGCTGACGACGGATATTGGCCGCTGGTGAAGAAGAGCGGCGCCCTACGGTCACCGTCATAACTTGCGACACCAATAAACTCACGGATGTCAGCAATACCCACCGAGCCAACGTAGAGCTTTACCTGCGAAATGAAGTAAGTCGACGTTATGTCGATGCCGCCATCGCCACTGGCTTGCGTGACGGTAGAGTCGCTTGCTCCCATGTGCAGAAGCCAATCTTGCACCCACAACTCTGCTCCAATCGGCGACAGCCCGTAGCGGACTGGTTGAGGTGCGTGATGAGTCTGCTGCCAGAGTGCGAGACTTCCCGCGTGTTGCTCGAGCCGCTCTCTTCGCTGACGGCGCCTTTCCCGTGCGTTCTCCACAGCGCGTATCATTCGGGCCGCCTCAGCGATTGCGGCCCCATACAGGTCGCGAATGTTGAGTTCCGCCCAGTTTCTGGGATGAAACGGGAGTTTTCCTGCGATTTGGTCGTGTACGGATGACAGAATGATCGATTCTGTCGTGATACGGATAGACCCATAATGAGAGCGAGCCGGAAGGCCTTGATCGTCGTAGAACGTTTCGTTCTCGACTACTGCGAGGTCGGCCATTAGGCGGGAGTATGTGAGCACAGAAGCGGCAAGTCCGAGGGGAAGATGTGGCCCACCGAACCATAGCCAAGCGTTACCGATGTGCTCCGCCACATAGCTCGTTATCGCGGCGCGAACCTCATGCGACACCTTGCCATCTGAGGTGGGAAGCCCCTGGGAGAGTAGCGTCTGCCAAAGATGTTCCCGTAGTTCCTCACTGCGGACGTGCGGCATCCGGTTCTTCCTCAAGAAAGCCGCCACAGTGTCATCCCGCGAAACCATCGAGCAGGCAAGTTGATGATTTCTTAGGGCCAGGTGGAGGTCATTGAAAAAGACCTCCGACTGCCAGTCCGGGTCATGCATTCTAATCTTCGATATCGCGAGCTGCAGCGACTCATCACCCAGCGAAATCAACTCAGGCCATTTTTGAGGACCCATGAGCGGAGCCTGAGCCCACATCCGACCTATCTGATACGCGGGCCCAGCGACATACCGGTACGCTCGTTCTCGACTCCATGCCATTACAAGGCTCCGTTTCAGGACTGAAGGACGCTGGCGAAATTGATCACAACAGGTCAGTTTCGCTATCGTCTTCTACGACGGGAATATCGCGTCGTTCATACTTACTGCGAACCTCGACGTGGTGGGTGACTGATGTTGCGGCGAGGATCTGTTCGATCATCTTTGTCATGAACTGTTCGGGGCGGACGTCCTCGGGAACATGATCGAGATTGACGCTCACTGTTGGGTCATCGTCTGACCAGCTGACGAGGGCGAGGCCTGTGGCGGTGTAGCCGTTGCCGCCGCCGATGTCGCGGAGTTTGCGCATCATGTCGACGGTCTTCTCGAATGCCTCGGGCTCTTGAGTGAGGATGGTGTCGCGCTGGACGAAGAAGAACCCGACAGCAGCGAGTGGGTACCGGCTCCGGAGGTTGCCGGCGTCTCCGTAAGCCTCTTCGAACCGGTTGCTGAGGTTCTTACCGAACGACGACACCATGGTTTTAGTGCTGAGGAGGAGCTCGGGGCCCCGATCCCAGCGGGCGATCGCGACATCGACTTGCTTGTCGTAGGCTCGGCCCAGTACTTTCGCGTCCGTCGGGGCGACGACAGGCATAGCCATGAGCTTTGCTCGCACCTCCTCAGAGAGCGCGCGTGGCAGTTTTTCAAGGAGTACGGCAATGTCGCGGGGCACGACGCGTGGTCGTGTTGCGCGTGGCCAGACTTCGTCAGGACCGAAACCGGATCGGCGGAGTTCGTGAGCCAACCATGAATCGACACCGTTGGCGAGGGCACCGCTGGCCCATCCCTTGTTCGCAGCAACCGGGATAGTAAGAAGACTTTCGGCAAGTCGGTAGTCCGGCGCGTACACGGGTCGCTGTCCAGGTCCGTGAGTCCACGGGTCGCTGAGGAGCGCCGCAGCAAGCGTGGCATCAAACGGGGTAAACGAATCCGGCTTAATTACCATCGGCCTGCGCCTTTCCGCCGCTGCGTCCGCGGACCGTCCTACGCGACGTCAGAGCGCGGTGATCTGCACGAAGCGCGTCCAACTCGAGCGTCGAAAGCACGCCCTGGAACAGGATCTTGTCGACCAGCGCGACTGCACCGAGAAGGTCCTTTCTTTGCAGAAGTCTCTGTACGCGCGGTTTCACCGCTGCAAGCGCATCGCGATGCTCAGTAAGCAGGGCAGGTGAAGGCATCCACCACCGGTCTGCCTCTCTCGGTTCAATCTTCAAGATCCCGCCGCCATAAGAGCGTCCAACGAGTTCTGCAGAGAGCAACGTCATCGAGTTCAGCGATGCTACGGGGAGCACATCGCGGCCGATATCGCGCAACTCCGAACGCAAGTAAACACCGTGAATGCTGTTCAAATGGCGGGCCCCAGCTTTGTTGGTGGTCAACCGCGCAGTGTCCGCGTTCATGCAGGTGAGGAAGAGATCTGGCGCATCAAGGATCGGGACGCGCCACCAGGTCTTCCTGACGCGGCATTTGTACGCCTGATCGACACCGGTAGCGTGTCCGAACTCGATGTAGCGCAGCGTGGCCTCTGCAGGGGTATTGCTTGGCCAGAGAAGCCAGGTGGGCTGGTCTCGTTGCCCGAGGCGGGTCAGGCCGGAATCCGTGAGCGTGAGCCCTCGGAGGTGAGAACTACCCGGAGGGCTGATGCGGAGCAAGTCACGTCGAGGAATGCCCAGTTCCCGGACACGCGCCGGCGAGAGAGCGAAGAACCGGTTCCCACCGGTGACCGCGCCGAGCGTGGTGTCGCCGTAAATCTCAAGCGGCCCGAAGGCGTCATCTCCTGCGAGGCGGGACATGACGGTAGCAGTGGAGTCAGACAGAGCCATCGGTGTCCACCGGTCGCCGGCATCGATCGGCGCCCAGCTGGTGCCAGATTCCAGCACCTCAAGGGTCGTAGCGTTACGGGTTTGTCGCAGCGAGGCGCGACCGTTCGGAGCCTGCTTCCACCCATCGGCCTTGACCAGCACGGTGTCCGCTTCTGCGTCAGGGAACACTTGCTCGTCGAATACGACAAGTTCGACGCTGGCGAAGCTCTCCAGCAAGAAGCGTCTGATCGGGGCCGCGTAGTTCACGCTCAACAGCTCTGCTGGAAGGACTAGGCCGAGCCGGCCACCTGGCTTCAGGAACCCTGCGGAGTGAGCAACGAACGCCGCCCAGCTCGACGACAATCCAGTGAGGGCGACGCCTTGATGCAGGGCGGCGAACCGGGCGCGGTCGCGCTGCTCGCCCGTCCACTCCTGGTACCGGATGAATGGCGGGTTTCCGATGATTGCATCGAACGTCGGGGTGGGGTCGACGAGGAAGAAATCGCTAACCGTGATCTCTGCCTGACCACCGATCGCCGCGACCATCGCTTGTGCGGCGTGTGCGCTTGGTTCATGGATCTCGACACCATGCACCATCGGTTCGGTCGCACCAAGCGTGATCAGACGCTCCACAGCGGCAGTCAGGAACGCGGCCTCACCGGTGCTGGGTTCAAGCACGTTGTCCGCGGAGGTTCGGATCGCCCACTGGGCGATGTGCTGAGTGATGCCGTCCGGGGTGAAGAATGCACCTCGTGCTTTTCGCGCTGCTAACGTATCGGTCAGGGCGGGCACATCAGAGTCATGGAACACAGCATCACACTATGGGATAAGCCACCGACATTGCCTTAGCCGGACGGTTATAGGGAGCCTTTGAAAAGTAAAAGGGCCGATCTCACTGAGGAGTGGACTCCCAGCGAGATCGGCCGCTACTTCCCGCCTGGACGAGCCCAAGAGCCGCGAGACCATGGGCCTGTTCGCCCCGGCTCCAACCCTGATCAGGTGTGGACCCCGGAAAGTTCGAGCCCGGAAATAGCGTGGATTAACCACCATGGTCATTATAGCATACGTTTGCAAAACTGCGCAACTGTTGTAACTGGACCCTTTACTTAGGTCTAACTGGACCCCTATACTTGCCCTAACGGAACCCCTAGAGAGGTACTGTCCGTCATCCCGCGTCAGTACTTGCCGGCAGTCTACCGGAAAAGCGAATTTGGCAAAAGGAGCACACGATGAGCGACCGTCTCGCGGAAACGGTGACTCGAGATTCTTGCCCAATCCGACGTACCTTCGTTGAGCGTGCACCGGATGATGAAAGCCCCACGCCCCTCATGGCGCTTCTCCGCACGAGAGGGTCAGCTGGAGGCAAAGGAGGAGCACTCCGAATCACGCTATTGATGACTTTGATCTGGGTAAATGCGCGTCCTCCATACACAACGAGCCGTGTTGCAGCGTACTGGGCCGAGCTGTTGGACCGAGATAGCCCGAAAGAAGAGGGCGCTCGCGCTATCCGCGATGCGCTTTCCGAACTCGAACAACGCGGGTTCGTTACGCTGAACCATTTTGGGCCGAAGACACATATTGAACTACACAACGAAGCGACCCCTGTCGACGACGATGGGTCCATCGTGCCTTATGCACCACCATATGGATCCCAGTCTTATCTGTCTGTACCACGAGCTTTTTGGGTGAACGGAATCGCTGGTCAACTTTCAGGAGCGGGCGTAGCGATGTATCTCTGCGCACTAGCCATGACGCGAACCGACAAATTCGAATTTTTTATTGCTGGCGCCCACTTCGAGGAAAGGTACGGAATCTCACGCTCAAGTAGAAAGCGAGGGCTCGCAGAACTTATCGACATGGGCGTTCTGTCTGTACGGTCAGAAGAGTCGCAGG
This sequence comes from Leucobacter manosquensis, assembly GCF_018304845.1. NCBI lineage: Bacteria > Bacillati > Actinomycetota > Actinomycetes > Micrococcales > Microbacteriaceae > Leucobacter > Leucobacter manosquensis. Next base: position 23,742 of record NZ_JAFEVO010000002.1, read on the forward strand.
ACGGTGCCACCGCAAGAACTCTGCGGCGGAACATCTACCGTCTCAACAAGCCATATAGGCAACCAACCGCGTGGATCGATGATGAAACCCGACGTAAACAAGCAGCGATAGCGAGAAACCGACAGAATCTACGAGAAGCGCTTAGACGACTCGGCGCTGTGTCCAACTGAACGGTTCCCATCACTAATGAAGCCGCTAATACTGTGCCTCAGAACTCCGCGCAATCCGTGCGGAATGTGAACAAGTCGGGATCTCGTCGTTAGCAGTCAGTTTCTAGAAGACAGCTTCAAGCGGTGAAACCCACGCATAGAACACGGGTCCTGAGCCGAATAGATACTGCATAAAAGACGACTGAAACGCAAACATAAATTACGACTAGCGCTGCCAAATTCTTCCCGGCTTCACAAAAAGCACGGACGGGCATCGGTGTTGTTCTCACTCTTTTGCTCTTGGCGGCCCATGATGCAAGTATCAGCTCGTGCGAAATAACGACGACCTACTAGATCTCCTTCGGAACGCGAAGCCGAACGAGCCCAAGTCATTTCTGGAACGGCGACCTGCACTTCTGCCGCTCATCGTGGTCGCCGTGTTCGCTTTGATCGCGGTACTCGACCTCCCCTACGGTTACTACCAGTTCTTTCGAGTTTGGGTACACGCGGCATGTGTGTTGATCATCGTTCATGCGGTAAGAGCACAGAAACCAGGATGGTCAATCGTTGGTGTGATTGTGAGTGTCACTTTCTTTGTCGGTGCTACTGCATCACTACCCCAAACCACATGGATGGTGATTGACGTCATCGTCGCCGTCGTATTTATATTCTCCGGCTGCTTTATACCTGAAGTGAGAAACACCAAAACCGAATCGGGAAAGCCCCGATGGCCTTGGTGGGGAGTGACACTTCTCATCGCAGGTTTGTTCGCGATCCCCTCAATTATGGGCGCCTTCAATTCTGACGCGAATGACACTGTTTACAACGACGAGTATGACTACGAAGACTCGTGCGGTTTTGATCCGTTCACGAACGATCCAACGTGCTAGGTGAATCCTCCAGGCGCACAACTTGCGCTCTTGCTGATGAGGGCGGGCGTGAAGAAGTTTCTGAGTGTGCTGGTCGCGGCCAGCATGGTCCTGGGTGCCGCGTGCATCGCAACCGCATTGCGCCCGCGCACGGGGCGCTTTCGGCCGGTCAGTCAGTCAGTGCGTAGAGGTGGCCCTATGGCCCAAGTAGACGTTGTGCCGGAATTCATCACAGCAGCAGCAGATATACGTGGCCCCTACCGGTACTCGCTCACGCGCGTCTGGGACACTGCTCTCCCCCAGCTGACGTATATCTTGCTGAACCCCAGCACTGCCGACGCGACCAAGCTCGATCCCACCTTGAAGCAATGCGTCAAGATCGCGAAGTTCAACGGATTCGGCAGCATGCTAATTCTCAACCTCTACGCGTATCGGGCAACTAAACCAAAGGACATGAAGGCCGCAACTGACCCGATCGGGCCCGAGAACGATCTATTCCTTGCAGCAGCGACGGGCACCGTCGTCGGAGGATGGGGCAACCACGCAGATCGCTCCCGAGCCGAATTCGTCAAATCGCTGCTCCCCAACATGAAGGCGCTGAAGGTCAACGCTACGGGGCATCCGAAGCATCCGCTCTACGTCTCAGGAACGACACGTTTGATCGACTGGCTACCATCGCCATAAGCGGGCCATCTAGAACTTCTCGCGCTCAAGATGTCGATAGATCGTAGCGCGGCCGACTCCTAAGGTATCGGTGATCTCCTGCACTGTATGGTCGCCGGTGTCGTACATGGCTCTCGCCTGCTTGATCTGGTTCTCCGTCATTTTCGGACGTCGGCCACCTTTACGACCTCGAGCTCGACAGCGGCAAGACTGTCCTGTCTGCGTTCTACGATGAGGTCATACTCGAATTCAGCGATTTAGGCGAGCATATAGAGAAGGAACTGCCTTCCATCTGGGGCAGTTGCAACGCTTCCTTGCGAATGAGCCTTCGAGCCGACCCCCTATTAGTCGCCTCCAGCGCTATTCGGCCCTAGTACGCTCTTAGAGTAGCTCTTTCGCACATGGCCTCTGCCACGCTTCCACTCTCTAAAAAAGTCAGCGGTGGCTACTCGAGATCGCTCAGCAACTTCAAGAAGGCGCAGCGCTTTCTCCACCGATGAGTTCAGCTTGTCGACCGCATCCCAGTATTCGTCGCCTCGTGTGTTGGGAGCCGGCTTAGCGATTCTTTTATAGACACTTTGACGAAATTCGACCTCCCGCACAGGTGCGACGAGTTCGTTGAGATGACGTGCATATTCCATGGCGGGAGCAGCTATGTCAAAGTCTCGCCAAAAGATCATTTTTTGCTGCCAACGTGGTGACGCGAGCCCACTGCTAAGCCGAGAGATTGACTCGACGTAATTTGTGAGCTCAGAACATGACTGCTCTGTGACTTGCCTAGCGTGCACCTCATTAGTTAGTTTGCGGAGAGCATCTGCGAAGTCGTATGCGGAGTTCGCGAGAGTCAAAGCAACCTTGACTTGATATTCGTCAAGGCGAGTACTCTCTTCGACCACTGATTGCCCAAAAGCATTGATAGCCGCAGTGAGAGGCCGCATGAGCACTGAGGGGGATAGGTCTTCCATAGCTTTACCCTAAGAGAATTGTCGGTTTTCCTTATTACTTCTGGTGGAGCTGTGGAAACGTGCAACTTTCTTGCGCCCAGGAGAGAGCCGCTGAGATTCGACTTTTCCTACCCTCAATATGCGAGGAATGAAGTAACTTGCGGCGATGCCTGGGTTCCGGCCACGGTGCATTCCATCACCATTCCACTAACTTTCGTGCCGTACTCGTTCTTTGGAGTGATCTCAGCCTTCAAGAACCACTCGTCATTCTCGAGACGTTCTGCAAGTCGTCCGGCGAGGGAATGCACCTTCACGCCATAGGGGAACTGCGTCTCTGCGTAGTAAGTGCATGCTAGCCACGCATCAATTGCGTCAACTCCACCTGATGTGGTCTCGACTGGAGGCGGTGTGTACTTCTTCTTCTCAACCTTGACGATAACCTTCGACCCGAGGTCGACCTTCTTCCCAATAGCCGGCGAGGTGCTCATGACCTGCCAGTTCCCAGGTGCAAACACAGATTTACTACCACCGTCGAACTCCGCCTTCAAACCGACGCTCTCGATCAGCTCTTCAGCTTGTGCACCATCCAGCTTTGAAACATCAGGCACAAGGACCATTGATGCTTCCTTCTCGGCTTTTTCTTTCGCCGCGCGTTCATCTTCGGCTTTCTTCTCGGCAGCGGCTGCAGCTTCTTCCTTTTCCGCCTTCTCGGCAGCTTCCTTCTCGGCTTTCGCTTCCTCGGCTTTCTTCTCGGCAGCTTTCGCCTCTTCGGCCTGCCGCTTTTCGGCTTCTTTCTTCGCTTCAGCCTCCTCTGCGCCAAGCTTCTCGGCCCACTGCTCAGCCTGTCGAGATTGCTGCGCTGTCGCGAGCTCGTCTGCCGGAATCAAGCCAACACCGATTGTCACGGCGATCGAAGTTACGAGAGCGATTCCCCCGAGGGACACTCCAACAACCGACATCCACTTGCGTTGGTTTTTTCGAAGAGCGAGTACGCCAAGAATGATCGCTGCAAGTGCCACCAAAGCCCCGATGAAAGGCAACCAGCCGATAAGAAAAGCTACACCGCCAGTCACGAGCGAAGCGATGCCGAGACCGTTAGCGGTGACAACTGGGCGCTGAGGCGCTGACGGGACTACCGGTTCAACCTGCGCCTGCTCATCCTGGTACGCATCGGTCCACGCCGTCCCGTCCCACCAACGTTGACGCCCAGAGCCATCATCGTGCCAACCTGCAGGCGTGTTCGACATCTATTTCCTGTTCTCATGCGCGGGTACTTCTACACCAAACTGGATAAGACTTACATAGCAAGTCCAGTGACTGACCGCTTCGCCCCAGATTTCACCCTCGGATTCGCCCACCAAGTTCGAACACGGACCGGTGCTCCCGCAATCTGATCAGATTTGCGTGGTCTTCAATCCCTTGTCTTCGAGGTGGCGGTAGATCGTGGCCCGCCCAACGCCGAAGGTATCTGCGATCTCCTGCACCGTGTGGTCGCCCGTCTCATACATGGCCCGGGCCTGCTTGATCCGGTTCTCCGTCATCTTCGGGCGCCGCCCACCTTTGCGTCCACGAGCTCGCGCAGCGGCAAGGCCGTCCTGCGTGCGCTCGACAATGAGGTCATGCTCGAACTCAGCGATGGCAGCGAGCATGTGGAAGAACAACCGCCCTCCTGGGGTGGTCGTATCGATCCCCTGCGAAAGAGCCTTCAAACCGATCCCCCGTTCCTGCAGTTGGTCGGAGATCTTCTTCAGGTTCTTCACTGAGCGACCAAGTCGATCAAGTTTCGTGACGACGAGGGTGTCACCAGCTCGGAGATACCCGAGAGCCTCGGTGAGCGCGGGACGCTTTGCAAGTGTTCCAGACGCACGATCAACGAACAGTTTCTCGCACCCGGCCGAGCTCAGCACATCTGTCTGGCTTTCAGGATTCTGGTCACGGGTAGAAACTCGGGCGTATCCAATGAGTGCCATGCACTTACCGTATTGCAAATGTACGTTGTGAAACATAGATTAGCGACACGGTTTTTGAGACATGAAACCGTCTTGAACCCAGACCGCCTCACGAATGTCTCGTAAACGACCGTTTTCGGTGGGAGGTCGATCAGCTGAGTGGCGCGGTGCATTACGATCCGGCGACATCGTTCACCGACTGCGATAAGTGGCGGTTATCGTCGCGCCATGCGAAACGTTCGACGCAAGTTCGCAGGGATCTGCGCAATGGGCATCTTCGTGCTCACCGGGTGCCAGGCAGTGCACTCATCTGCCATCCGCGTCAACTTCGATGGGTCGATCGACTACGTCACATGCGTAGCCGAGGCGAGGCCAGTGCAACAACCAACTCAAATGGAATGCTGCGCGCACGGTCCGAGTAAATGGGAGTGCGACACCGATCCGCTCGGGGTCGGTGGGGTTCAATGCTGCTCCTGAATTCAGGAATTAGCGGCTTATATATCCTTCACTAGCACTTAACTGGTTCGTAGGAAACACCTATCTTTATCCCAATTTTACCCCTAAGATCGTAATGGGGCACTATCAGGTTGGCTACTTTCAGCCAGCGTTCAGGGTGTATATCGAAAGGGAGATTGCATATGCCGCGAGATTTGAAATGGAGCGAAGCGCAAAGAAGCGCTTCCCCACGGAGTCGGGGGCTACGTAAAAGGGGGATGAGATTCAGCGCTGGTATCGCATTGATGTCACTCATCACTTCTGCATTTGTTGGTGTTTCTACAGCGGCATCCGCTGCTCCGGGCGATCCTTTTAATCCGGCAGATCCTCAGGTCTTCGTAGCGCAGAACTCCCCTACGCAGCTGTTTCGGGCGGTCAGCGACGCATCGGGAACCGTGAACTTCGCGCCTGAAGGCCCCCCTTCCCCCGCGACTTATAACGCTATTTCTTACCGGACAGCAGACAACTACATTTATGGCGTTGTGAATGGTGGCACACCCGGCTACCCGCAGGGCACACTGCTACGGATCGGACAGAACGGATCCATTACTCCCATCGCATCAGGCCTGGGCGCCACAATCTCGGCAGCTTTTGGCCCCCAAGGGGCGTTCTATTACATAACCGACGAGGGTCTGAACCGGTTTAACGTTGTGACGGGCAATCACTTGGGCTCCGTGCCGATCACTGGAGCCAGCCAGTCGGCAGACATGGCCTACAAGGATGGCTTTTTCTGGACCATGACTGGTAGCACTATAACGAGGATGGATCCGGCGACAGGCGTTGTTGTTGGGTTCCCCGTAGCAGGAGTCGAGACATCCGGTGCAGCCTGGACCTACGGCAACGGCAACCTCGGATTCTCTGCCAACGCCTCCGGTAACGTCTTCCAGGTTGCTGTTGATAATCCCGCATCTGCTGAGCCGACAATCCGAATCCTTTCTGTCGTGAGCGGGCCTGGGTCAACGAACAATGATGGCGCAGCTTCTCCTGGTCTTCCCACCGATTTCGGAATTGTGAAAGAGGGGCCAGAGTCAATTACTGCGGGCGGTCAGGTGACGTACACCCTGACTGTGACCAACAATGGCCAAGGCAACTCATCGGGCTACACCGTCACTGACGCTGTACCGGCAGGTCTGACTAATGTTCAGGCAACAAGCACCGCCAATTGCACGGTCGCTGGCAACGATGTCACGTGCGTCGGTGGACGCATGCTGGCTGGTGCATCCTCCACGATCACAATCACGGCAGATGTCCCTGCCGATATTGCTGAATGCGTAACGAACACAGCGTATGTACTCGGTAATGAGCAGGATCCTAACCCGGACAACAACTCGTCCGAGGTTACTTCCTGCCCGCGTGGCCTCGATATCACAAAGTCCTCAGATGCTACGGCCGAAACAAGGGTCGGTGACACAGTGACCTACACTGTGACAGCCACAAATACCGGTGTTGCAGACTTCACAGCGGATGAGCCTGCTGTTATCTCAGACGACCTTGGAGGCGTCCTTGATGACGCGACCTATAACGACGATGCAGTCGCGGATCAGACAGGCGACTTGACGTTCACCTCGCCGCGCCTCAAGTGGACCGGCGCTCTGGCTGCCGGGGAAACCGTCGAAATCACCTACTCGGTCACCTTGACCGCTGCCGGAGATGGTTACGTGCGAAATGTCGCATTCCCGAACGACCCGGTAAATACTCCCGATTGTGTCGATGGAGCTGATCCGACGACTGGTCTTCAGTGTGCAACTACCGAAACATTGTTGCCGCGGTTGCAAATCATGAAGACTGCCGACGTTACGGATCTGCCCGCTATTGGATCCCCGGTAACTTACACTGTCACCGTGACCAATGCGGGCCCGGGTGACTTCACGGAAGAGAACCCCGCCACTGCAACCGATTCATGGGGTGAAGTGATCGATGACGCGGACATCGCGGACGGATCACCAGTAGCTTCCACCGGCACACTCGTAACTGACGAAGACGGTTTCGCATGGGATGGAGTACTCCTCTCAGGAGAGTCGGCAACGATCACCGCGACGTTCACCTATAACGGCGAGGGCGATCAGAAACTCACGAACCAGGCGTGCGTTCCCACAAATCTTCTCGCTCCAGGTGCAACACCCTGTGTAACTGTAGAGATTCCGGGTTCCGGTTTGTCATACACGAAGACATCAGACCCAGCCACGGGTACGATTGTTCGCGCGGGCGAGGAAATCACCTACTCGTTGATCTTCACTAACACGGGTAACACGCCTGCCACCGTTGATGCGACGGACGATCTTGCCGAGGTACTGGACGACGCCGAACTGACAAGTGCACCGGTGTCGTCAAATGCAGCGGTCACACCCACCGTTGACGGCACGGATCTTCTGATCGCAGGAACACTTCCTGTGGGAGAAACAGCGGTCGTGACCTACACGGCAACCGTGCTCTCGTTTGATCAGCAGGGCGACCATTTGATCGGAAACGTACTGTCTGACACTGGCGGCGTTTGCGCCGACGCGTGTGAGACTGAGCACCCTGTTGAGCATCTGACTATTCAGAAGACTTCTGATGCAGTTGCGGGTGTGAACACCGGCGACACGGTGGAATACACCGTGACAGTAGTCAACGATGGTGGAACGGATTTCACTGCCGACAACCCAGCGATCGCGACTGACGACCTCAGTGGCGTGCTCGACGACGCCGAATTCGATGGCAACGCCACCTCGACCGTTGGCGGCGTAGAGTATGCAGAACCGGTTCTCACGTGGTCTGGTCCTCTTGAGGCAGGCGATTCTGCTTCGTTCACCTACTCACTATTGGTAACGAATGCAGGCGATCACAATCTTGTGAACGTCGCTTCAACGCCTGTGTGCGTCGAAGCTGAGGACTGCACGGTAACGGTTGAGACGCCTCTACCGCACATTGTGTCTGGTAAGACGTCTGATCCTGAGTCCGGGACTGGTTTGGGTGCTGGTGATGTCGTGACCTACGCTCTGACGTTCACGAATGATGGTCTGGCTGCTGGTCCGGTAGACAGCACGGATGATCTCTCCGATGTTCTCGATGACGCTGAGCTGACTAGTGCACCTGTTTCCGACAACCCGTCGGTTACTGTGACTAACACTGAAGCAGCACTGAGAATTGTAGGTGAGCTCGAGCCCGGGCAAACTGCAACGGTCACTTACCAGGTCACGATCCGACCTGATGGGGAACGCGGCAATAATGTCTCGACGAACCTCCTGCTCCAGGACACGCCTGCTGAGCTGATCGACTGTGTCGATGGTGAATGCGTCACGCCGCCACCTCCGTCGACGGAGCACCCGATCGGTGAGTTGGATGATTCCAAGGCTGTCAATCCCGCTTCCGGAACGACATTGCGTCCTGGTGCCACCGCCACTTACACCTTGACCTTCACCAATACTGGCAAGGCTGATGTGGATGTGAACCGTCAGGATGTACTGACCGGTGTGCTCGATGACGCTGATCTGACCTCACCTCCAGTGGCGTCAGATCCAGCACTGACGGTCAGCGACCTCGTTGACGGTCGAGTGACAATCACGGGAACGCTCGCAGCTGGAGAAACCGTAACGGTCAGCTACGAAGTAACTGTTCGCGGAGACGGTGAGCGAGGAGACGACCAGCTCGGTAACTTCCTCGTGAACACCGGGGGTGAGCCCCCGGCATCCTGCGAGGTCGGCAACGATGACTGCACGATGAACTACGTGTCAGACATCAGCGTTCTTAAGAGTTCTAACCCTGATTCAGGAACGAAGGTTCTGCCGGGGGATGAGGTCACGTACACGCTGACCTTCAAGAATCTCTCCAGCAGTAGCTCCGCCGCCGATGTCAGCGTTGATTACACCGACCACATGGCCGATGTTCTCGACGACGCATCACTCACGAATGGGCCTACAGTCAAAGGCACCGTAGCCGCGAAGGCCGACGGAAACAGCATCCTGATCACTGGCGCATTGGCAAGTGGCTCAACGGCAACGGTGACGTACACCGTGACTGTTGGCAAGTACAACAGCGGAAACAACAACCTCGGAAACGTGGTCGCGATGACCGGTGCAGAACCAATCTGCGCCGATAATAGCCCGCTGTGCACAAGCCACTTCGTGAGCGCGCCTCCCGCCGCGCCCTCCGTTCCCGGTCTCCCGGTAACAGGTGCGACACTCGGAACGCTTGTCGGCCTTGCCTTGCTCCTTCTGGGTGGCGGAGCGGCCCTGATGGTTGCTCGCCGTAGGCAAGCAGAAATGAGCTGATAATCTTCAGCTAGCTAAGAGTTCCCCTCTCTTAGTAAGCAGCAGTCCCGGCACCTATTCATTTGATTGGTGCCGGGACTGCTGCCATTTTGACGTCCTACTCATCGAAGAGCGCTGCAATATCGGTGCAGTGGAAGTGAAAAATGCTGTGTAGCGACTATTATCAGTATTTTGAGTGCATTTGTTGTGTACTCACTAAACCTTCATGCGGCTTAGGACTAACACCTCTCAACGCAGGCGTATGAGAGTTACGGATTTCGAGGAGACAACATTGTCAGTTGGGATTAGTCGCGCTCGGCGCGGTGCCATTGCCGCGGCCACCGCGGTGGCCGTCATCGCCAGCGCGTTAGTCCTGGGCCTTGTCTCTCCAGCAGCGCAAGCAGACGCCCTCGTTACTCAACCCGGTGAGCTGGTGGTGAACGGTGACGCAGAGCAGCCGAC